>NZ_WTVH02000001.1 GCF_012910785.2 Aromatoleum buckelii
GTCGAGAGAAGATGACCGAACGGCTGTGGCCGGGACTTGGCGTTCGGCCGGCACTGGACGCGGCAGCCAGTACCCAAATTCGTTCGAACGGCCGCTCTGTCCGCCTCCGACGGACTGGGCCCGCATCACCCGTGCGGTGATCGATAACCTTTAAAAGTTGCCATAAAGGACGGGGATCACGTTAGCCCCCGAATTGCCGCTTTGATATGCTCATAATGTGAATTCCGCAGCTTTTCGGGGACTACTACTGTCGCCCTGCAGCGCAGGCACCCTCGACGAACAGCGATACCACTGTCGCGAACTCCTGCTTCAGGTCGAGCCGCCGATTCGTGATCCAGCGCATCAGCGCGCCGAAGTACAGGTAGTGGAAATAGGTCGCCAGTTGTTCGGCCGGGCGTGTCGCATCGAGTTCGCCGCGCTGCTGGGCCGCAGCGATCAGCAGCGTCCACATCTGCACCATGTCACCGCTGTCGGCGGTTTCGGCATTCGGCTCGAAGCTGGCGAACTTGTAGCGGATATAGGGCAGCAGATAGTCGGGATGACGCTCGCACCACGCAGCCGACTCCGCCAGTAGTGCGGAGACGTTGGCGCGGAAAGAGGCGTTCAAATCAAAGCGGAAATCGAGGCGAGCGAGGTCTCGCGCCAGTTCGCCTTCCAGCAGATGCGCCAGCACCGCCTCCTTGGCCGGGAAATACTTGTACAACGTGCGCTTGGAGACCTCGGCGGCGGCGGCAATCTGCTCCATCGTCACGGTCATGTAACCAGCGGCTTGAAATAATTCCCCCGCAGCAGCGGCAATGCGTTCCATCAGGCGCGCCTTCTTCAGCGGTCGCAGGCCACCGGCGAGCGCGTCGGATTGGTTTTCCAAGTCGATCGGGGAGGTCATCGCCGGGGAGTATAGAGAATGTTAAAGTATACGACGTATACTTTTAGGGCGTTTCCATGAAACTGCTGATCCTCACGTACGGGACCGAAGGCGACACCCGGCCGCTCGTCGCTGTTGGCCACGCGCTGCGCAGGAGCGGCCACGCTGTCCATCTGCTCGGCGATGCGCGCGCCCTCGGCTCGGCCAAAGAACTCGGCCTGGCCAACTCGGCGCTGCCCGGCGACGTCCGCCAGTTGTTCTCCGAATGGAGCCGCCACGGACCAAAAGGCACGGCCAAGGCACTGGTGGAATTGACCAACGCCAACACCCGCGCTTGGACGGTTCAAACCTTGGCGGCTGCCGAAGGCTGCGACGCCATCCTCACGTCCGGCTTGGCGGGCTTCATCGGTCTATCGGTGGCCGAACGCCTGAGCATCCCGGTCATCGGCAGTGGAATGATTCCGCTCACGCCTTCGCGCGAGTTTCCTTCACCCTTCCTGCCCGCAGGTCTGGTGCCGCGCTGGCTCAACCATGCCAGCCTCCGGGTAACGAACCAATTGTTATGGCTTGCCTTCAGAAAAACCCTGAATGAAGCGCGCCAGAGGGTGCTTGGGCTACCGCCACGTCGAGATCTGCCGATTGAACATCCGATGCTCTACGGCATTTCACCGACGATCCTGCCACAGCCTGGGGATTGGCCGGCCCACGCGCGTCTGTGCGGCCAATGGCAGACGTCGATCGCCGACTTCACGCCACCACCGGAACTTGCCGACTTTCTCCACGCCGGCCCGCCGCCAGTCTATGTCGGCTTCGGCAGCATGGCCGGGATAGATGGGCCACACATGGCAAAAACGCTGGTGACTGCGTTGGCCGGTCGCCGCGCACTTTTCTACCCGGGCTGGAGCGGCATGGACAACATCGCGCTGCCTGACAACATCCTGCGCATCGGTACCACTCCGCACGATTGGCTGCTCCCGCGCACTAGCGCCGTCATCCATCATGGTGGCTCCGGTACGACCCATTCCGCCACCCGCGCTGGCAAGCCCTCGGTCGTCATTCCATTTGCCGGGGATCAAGCCTTCTGGGCCGAACGCCTGAATCGTCTGGGCGTCGCGCCGCCAGCACTCGATGCGGCGAAGCTGGAGGCCGGGCTGTTGGGGAAGGCGATAGGCTTTGTTGAAGGCAAGGGGGTCCAGAAGCGGGCAGCGCAGCTTGGCGAGCAGATGGAAAAGGAAGATGGGCTGGGTGCGGCCATGGGCGAGATTGAGAAACTACTAGGTACTGTTCACATATAGCGATATGAAATCACAGCACACACGACGCGCACGAAGGCCATGTAGGTCGCTGCGAGCTTGTCGTGGCGGGTGGCGATATGTCGAAAATGCTGGATGCGATTGAAGAAGCGCTCGATCAGGTTGCGCGCACGGTAAGCGCTGCGGTCGTAGCGAGGTGGAATGACTGCTTTCGCCCCTGCAGTATGGATGCTGTGAATCAGGGCATTAGCATCGTAGCCCTTGTCGGCCACGAGACTGACACAGGCGATACCGGTGATGAGGTCGTGCGCACATTCGATGTCGGCAATCTGACCGGCAGTCAGAATCATGCCCAGAGGTTTGCCAAGCGCATCGACGGCAAAGTGAAGCTTGCTCGTCAGCCCTCCACGGGAGCGACCCAGCGCCAGCGGTCCTACTTTTTTTGGGTGCCCGAGGCGTGCCGGTGGGCACGAACGATAGTCGAATCGATGAACACCTGCCCCAGATCGCGCTCACCGGCCAAGGCAAAGGCGATCCGGTCCCACACGCCCGCATCGCGCCAGCGCGCGAAGCGCATGTATGTCGAATGCCAGTTGCCGAACTCCGGGGGGCAGATCGCGCCACGGGCTGCCCGTGCGCGCCAACCGCAACACCGCCTCGACGAACAGCCGATTGTCTTTGGCTGTGCCCCCCGGTCGCCTGATTTGCCCGGCAACCGCTCTTCGATTGCTTGCCACTGCTCATCCGTCAGCACCATCCGAAGCATCCTGATCTCCCTTCAAAGATCAGGATGTAAACACAAATCAGCAAATGAACAGCCCCTAACCTTCTCGTAAATATTGTCATGCCAGGAGACAATATTTACGAGAAGGTTAGTAAATGCCGTTGGATGGCCGTCGACGGTGTTGAAGCCACGACGCCTTCGACTTCACCGCACTCATCAATTCTTCGGCGTCCGCGGAATCACGACGACGAAAGTTGTCCCGTCCGTTTCAGTCGACGTGACGCTGACGGTCCCGCCGTGCGCCACCGCTATTCGGCGGACAATGTAAAGCCCGAGGCCCAGACTTCCCGGTGCCCTTGGCGCCTCGGATGGGGCACGATGCAACGGTTCGAAGATGTCCTTAAGACGGGCCGGATCAATCTTGGGACCCTCGTTATGGACCTCGATGCGCACATGCTGCTCGCCCCCCTGTGCGCTCACGCAGATCGTGCCAGATGGAGTTCCGTGCTGCACGGCATTTCCGACGAGGTTCGAAATCAGCTGACCGATACGCTTACGATCCACGATGGCGGCGGTATCGCCCGATTCGACGAACCCCAGCGAATACGTCGGATGGGTCGCAGCAATCTCGGCCATAACATCTTTGCAAATCTGCGCCACGTCGGCGTGCTCGAGCGACAGATGGATCAGTCCGTGGAGGCGACTGCGCGAAAAATCCTGTAGCTCGGCGAGCATGCCCGCCATGCGCAACGCTGAGTTGGCGATCCGTTTTGCCGCGGCGCGCTCGGGGTCGGGCAATAAAGTCGACTGCGCCAGCATTTCCGACGAGGACACGATCGAGTTCAGGGGGTTACGCAAATCGTGGCCGATCGACGCGGTAAACAGGTCCGACTCCCTTTCGAGCGTCGTCGCAAAGCGGACCACTGACTCGGCGAGAACCTGGTCTACCGCTTCGTTGAAGCGCACGAGCTGGGCGACGCTCTCGGCGTCGACGCCGGCCGAGTCGAGCCACATGCGTGTGACCGCAGCGCGCAGCGCGCGGTACTCGGAAACCATTTCCGAAAACGTAAAGTGATCAACGGCACGCGCCTTGCCGTGGTCGTGTGCCGCGCTGTCGGCTCGGTCAGCAAGTTGCAGTCCCCGACCGATCGACTTTTGCCGCTGCTGCGCCCGCGATTGAGGCGTTTCGATGTCTGCCGCAATGAATTGGAGCATCCGCTCTGCGTCATCGCGAAGGGCCGTCACTGTCATGAGCCGCCCCGGTTGCAACGAGCGTGCGAACTCCTCCCATTGCTTCAAGATGGGCTCGATGTTATCCAGGATGAAGGTCGAAAGTTTCACGCTGCAAACCTCGCCAAAGCACTCGCCTTCTGCGTGAACGAAATCAGTGGCCGGCGTCGACGATGGCAGGTACGTGCCTTGCCTGTACAGAGGGAGGCCAGTTTACTCCCCAGGAGCGGCAATGCGTATCCTCGTGATCGATGACGACGTAGACGGAGCGGACGCCTTGGCGGCCCTGCTGACGCAATCTGGCCATGACGTCAAGGTCGCTTATGAGGGGACTCAAGCGCTCGGTCTGTCCTTCGCGGCAGAGGCGGCCATCGTGGACCTGACCATGCCGGGCATGGACGGCTTCGAGCTCGCGCGAAGGTTGCGGGACGCGTATGGAGCCAGCCTGCGCTTGATCGCTTTCTCGGGTCACGATGACGATGCAACCAAGCGACGCGTCCAGATTGATTTCGACGGTTACCTGCGAAAGCCCGCAAGCCTCACCGACATTTCCGCCGCCCTGCAAGGTTGAAACTCGCACACGAGGGTCGATAATTCCTCAGGGTATTGCGGCCGGAACGCGGTGGCTGCAAGCCATATGCAAGGAAACTTCCGCCTCCCCGCGAGCGCGGGTCACGCCAGAAGCGCCAGCGCTCGGGTCAACTCGCCGGCGGCTGTCTCTTTGCAACCCGAAACATTCTGGCCGGCCCACAGGGGAGAGAAATCACCGCTCCCCCAGCTTTCCGCTTTCGACCGCAACGGAACCGATGCCGATGCTGCCATTGGGAATTGCGGCGCCTGCGGGTTCATCGGACCGAGCTCTCGTATCAGGCGATTTACGATGCCCCGCGCAGGCCTGCCGGTGAAGACGTTTGTCAGCGCGGTGACGCGGGCCGAGTCGCTCTTCAGCGCAGCGCGATGAATCGCGCTGGTTGTCGCCTCCGGACACAGCATGTAAGCCGTACCCACCTGCGCGCCAGCCGCACCCAAGTCCATCGCCGCCCGGACGCCTCGCGCGTCGGCAATGCCCCCCGCGGCGATGACCGGGAGCCGGACTGCACGAACAATCTGTGGCACCAGCGCGAAGGTGCCTACCTGGGTATCGACGTCTTCCGTGAGAAACATTCCACGGTGCCCGCCTGCCTCGGCACCTTGCGCGATGATCGCATCGACACCCTGTGCTTCCAGCCAAAGCGCCTCTTCAACGGTCGTTGCCGAGGACAGAATCTTGGCCCCGACCGCGCGAACCCGGGTCAGCAATTCCGGAGCGGGCAGTCCGAAATGGAAGCTCACCACGGCCGGCCGGTAGGCGCAAACAAGGTCCGCCATCTCGTGGTTGAACGGCATCCGCGCAGGACCGGCTGGAACGTCGGCGGGGTCCATCCCGAACTCGGCGTAGTAGCCTGCAAACAGGGCGCGCCACGCTCGGGTCTTGATCTCGTCAGGCTCGGGAGGGCGATAGCTGAAGAAGTTGAGGTTGAACGGGCGAGTCGTCCGTGCGCGCAGGGTATCGAGTTCCTTGCGCAAGATGTCCTTGGAGAGCATCGCACAGGGGAGGGAGCCCAGGCCGCCGGCATTCGAGACGGCAATCGTCAGCGCACTGTCCTGCACGCCGGCCATCGGCGCCTGGATGATCGGAAGTTCGATGCCAAGAAGTTCTTGTAACGACATGCTCCATGTCCCTTCACGTTGATTGCTGCTTCGGCGCCGACGCAATGCCATCACGCCAGAGCCAGATGGAGGTGGTTGCCAGCAGCAGGCTGGCTGCTGCGCTAGCCAGGCTCAGCGCGTCCCATCCGGCAACGCGCGTGTCACCGATCAGGCGCACGAGCAGCGGGCCGGCGATTTGTCCCGCTGCAAAGCCGGCGGTCATGCGGGCCAGCAGCGGCGTCGGGTTCGCGGGCATGCGTTCACGCGCCAGTTGAAGACCCGCCATGGTGGTGACCATGAAGGTGCCGCCCACCAGAACCGCAGAGGCCGCCAGCACCCACAAGGCGGGCTGCAGCAGCGGTAGCAGGGTGCCCACCGCCATCACGCCCTGTGCGATCGCCCAGACCTTTCTGCGCGACCAGCCATGCAGCCTGTGCGCGGCAAAGGCTACCGAGAGTGCCGCCGCCGTACCGAAGATGGGCCAGGTGAGCCCGAACACGAGCGGATCGGACACCAGTTGCCGCGCCATCGTGGGCAGGAAGGTCGCGGGAACGATGTAGCCGAAGCCGAACGCGCTGTAGCAGAGCACCACACCAAGATTTCCGCTTCCGACCGACGGCGCAGGGCGCTTTCGGACGACAGCGATGGCGGAAGGCGCCGACGCGGCGGAATGCCTCGGCAGATGCCACATGACGTAGAGCCCTCCGGCAATGGCCAGTAACCCGAGCTCCACCCACAGCACCCCGGCTGCTTGGGTACCGCCCAGCCACGTCATGACGCCGGTTACCGCGATCCCCAGCCCCACCCCGTGTAGATCCATCCCCCAGCGACGTCGAGTTGCGACGCGCCAGCTCGGGCAGGCACCAGCTACTGGCGCATACCAGCACCCAGGCGCTGAAGATGCCTGCGCTACCCCGGAGGATCATGCCCAGCCACGGCAACGCAACGTTGCCCCAAGCCATCGCGAGGGTCGTCGCGGCAACACCGACCAGCCCAATCTGCAGGCCATGCCGAGGACTGCGCGCAAACCACGACGCGCTGATTGCGCCGAGGAGGTAACCGACGTAGTTCGCGGTCGCCCATTCCGTCCCCGTCACAGCGTCCAGGCTGCCATCCCGCACCATCAGCGGCATCATCGGCGTGAACGCGAACCGACCGATACCCATTGCAATGGCCAGTGCGACGAGGCCGATCAAGACGACCGATCCAGCCTGGATCGATGATGAAGAGCGTGTATTCATGGCGAGATTAGACTCCCGTGGGCTAGAATCGAAAAGTGAATTTAACGAAACAAACGTTCACGTTATGAGAATAATCAACCTCGAAGATCTGCACATCTTCCGCTGTGTAGCCCTCGAGGGCGGCGTGCTGCGTGCGGCAGCGCAGCTCAATCGGGTGCCCTCGAACGTCACGACCCGCCTCAAGCAGTTCGAGGCGCGACTGGGTACGCAACTTTTCCGCCGACAGGGGCGGAACGTGGTGCTGACCGATGCAGGTCGTCTATTGCTCAGGCACGCTGAGCGTCTGTTGAGACTGGCCGACGAGGCCGAGCAGGAACTCTGCCATGGGGTGATACGTGGCTCCCTGCGCCTGGGTGCACTGGAGAGTGCTGCCAGCGTGCGGCTGCCCGTCATCCTCTCGCGTTGCCACGCGGCGCGCCCCGAGACACACGTGGAACTTCAGACTGGAACGACCGGGGCACTGCTTCGCCAGCTCGACAATCACCAGATCGAGGCAGCCTTCGTATCCGAGCCATTCGAACGGGCTAGCCTCTCTTCGGTCGTCGCTTTCGAGGAAGAGCTGGTCCTCATCACGGCACAAGGCAGTCCTACCATCAGCAGCCCACAGGATCTCGCCGACAAATCCGTCGTGGCCTTCCCGCATGGCTGCTCATACCGGCGTCTGCTGGTCGACTGGTTCTCTGCAGCGGGCGTCACGCCGAGTCGATTCCTCGACCTCGGCTCCTACCACGCCATCGTGGCCTGTGTGTCAGCCGGAACGGGTGTTGCCATCATGCCGACGAGCGTCCTCGACCATGCAGTCATCGGCACATCCGTCCAGCGACACGCTCTGCCGAAGGCGATCCGGACTAACCGAACGCACCTGGTGTGGTCAGGCGATCCAAGCGGGCAACTGAGAGCGTTGCTTGAAATGCTGCAAGTCGGTACGTAGCCGGTGTCGGAAAGTGGGCGCATCCAGGGCATTCGACCGGGGAGCGCTGATCGACAGCATCGGCAGAGGATGAGGTGGTCAGCCTGCAGGCGTCCGGCAGATTGATGATCCGAAAGCCGACTTCGACCGTGCAAACATCATCAGGCAGGTCAGGTTCGGAAGCACTCCGTCACCATTACTCGACGGCCGCCATTCCTGATCGTAGCTTCCCGCCGCACGACCACCGGGTTTAGGGGGAAGGGCGCTTCCCCGGCAACAGTTCAAACCCCAGGTGCTGCGTCAACGCGTCGTATGAGATGGGCCTGCCCAAGCGAGCTTCATCAGTGTTGGGCAGCCAGTGCGCCCACGCACGGTTCTTGGTAGCGTCATACACGAGCTTGTACACATGGGTCGGTACCGCGACGGGACTGGAGCCAATGGTGGCTTGGTGCCCTTGCCATGCCGGGCCTGTAAACACGTGAACGGTCGAGCCGCTGCGCTTCACGTAGGCCCGGGTATCCCGCTCGACTTTGGCCCAAGTCCGCCTGTTGTTGTTCGGCGCCTGGGGAACCACGTTCGCCAACGAAAAACTCTGCGCCATCGCTTGAGCGGTTGGCATGTCAGCTGCCGGCGCCATGTGACCACGGTCGAAGCCCGACCGGTGGTAATCGTCGAGGTGCGCGCGCTCTAATCTGGGCAGGCGGGCGTCGGCGAAGAACCGATTGGTCCGTTCCTCGTCGTCCGCGTCGGTCAAGCTTGCGCGGGTGAGCTTCTCCACCACGAACAGCGGCGTGCGGGTTTTGCCCGAATGCAGAAGTGCGAACGCGTCGTAGCACAGTTCGCGCAGCTTCCAATCCGCGGACCGCTTGATGACCGGAGGGGGGCCCGGGAAAGCGTCCGGGCAACTGCGAAAGCCGTTGCCTGCGGCATAGTTAGTGGTTGTTAGCAGCAGGGCGGCTAGGGCAACGACGGAACGCGTTCGCATACGTTTTCGTGGGTCAGTCTTGGGCGGGGGGCGCCACCATAACCCACTGGACGACCGCAGCGTCGACGAGAGGTGCCGCCTACAAACGGGCTAAGTGTTCTGCGGCATCGCGATCTGAGTGTACCCCAGGAGAATTCAACTTGAAGACGTCATGATGATGGGGTACCTTGGCTGCGCTATTGGCGTGATCGAGCCCCCTGCGGAGATATAAATGCGCGCGTTGATTCTGGCTCTTCTAATGGCACTCGTCAGTCTCGCAAGCCATGCGGAAGAAGGCTCTTGCAGTGCTCGATCTGCCGAGAAGAAGCTGTCAGGCGCCGCCAAAGCGAGCTTCATGAAGAAGTGTTCGCGGGACGCACAAGCGGCTTGCGAAGTCGCGGCGACCGAGAAGAAACTCGCGGGCGCTGCACGTGCCAGCTTCACCAAGAAGTGCGCGCGCGATGCCGTCGGGAACTGAGCTGCCTTGAGCCAACTTACGGCAGGTAGCCGAAGCCCCTCGGCTGATCGTTCGTGCGGGGAGCTTTTTTGGCAGCCAGCTTCTGCGGTCGCCTTTCAGGTTGCTTTTCCGGCTGTTTAGGCATCTCCCGCAGTTCTGCGACTGTCACGATCATCTGCGCGTCGGAACCGTATGCCACCTGAAGCAGGATCTTCACCGGATTCGGGATAGTGCGCCCGGATTCATAGCGAGATGCCCCTGACTGCGTGATGCCGAGGCGCATCCAGAATTCACTCTGGTTCAGGCCGAGCATTTTGCGTCGAGCGACAACGTCGGCGTTTGTCTGGAACCAAAAATTGCTGGTCTTCGCAGGCGGCATGTGGCGGTCCTAGCTGGTGGATGTCGAATCGTCGGATATTCTATCGGCATTTGATGCGTCGTTGCGACATCGACGATCTCCCCTGGCTCTTTTCGTGCAAACGATCTGACCATGGCCATGGGAAGCGTCGTGCGGGCATTGCTGTGGTGGGACGTGCGACGACAGTCCGGCAAGCGCCGAACCTAGGGCGGGACGAATTATTACTTTCGTACTACTCGCACGTATCTGGATGCCGCCTGCCGTGGCATGATGCGTCGCTCATGCCCTCATCACGAAGTCATTGCAAATACGTCATGAATCTCGACCAGCTCACGCTCCCCCAGCTCAAGCAGTTGAGCGGGCGTATCGACAAGGAAATCGGAAAGCGCCAGTCCGCAAGCAAGGCCGTCGTCCTTCGCAAACTGCAGAAGCTCGTCCGCGAGCACGGCCTGTCGCTCGACGAGGTGATGGCAAGCCCCGTGGTCGCAACACCCCGGAAAGCTAGATCGAAGACGGCTGCACCCGCCAAGGCGCCCCTGCCGGTGAAGTTCCGCCACCCGAACAACCGGGAACTGGCTTGGTCCGGACGTGGGCGAAAACCCCACTGGGTCGAAGCGTGGCTTGCGAACGGCGGCTCGCTCGATGCGCTGGCAGTGGCGGCGCAAAAGCTCGCGCGGCAGCAGCCTGATGTCGCCTGAATTTGCTGCGAGACCGGATCGGTGACCCTCCGACTCGCTTCTCCCTACGCTAGAGCCTGCCCGGGGCGGCAACCAGAAGCGTCTCCGCGCACGGCCTAAGCAGCGCCCGCAGATCGGCCTTACTTTCGGCCGCGAGCCACGCCTCGGGGGCGTCGCCATCGAGCACCACCACCGTGCGCTTCTCGTCATCCGGTTTGTGAAAGCGGCGCATGAGCGGATGCGTCTCGGCATTCACCGTGAGCAGCGTGAAGGACCAACTCGGCACGCCTGCCTCCCACGATTTGCGCTCCCACAACCCCGCAATCGCCATGGGGGCGCCATCGGCCCGGGCAATGCGCCACCAGACGGCCTTGCCGGTCTCGTAGCACGGCTCGTAGATCGCCGCGGCCGGAACGATGCACACCTGGCGCTTGTGCCAGGCGCTTCGGAACGAGGGTTTCTCGGCGACCGTCTCCACCCGGGCGTTATAGGTGCGCTTGGCCAAGGCCCGCTCCTTGGCCCAGATGGGCAGCAGTCCGAAGGTGCCGGCCACGCACGACCAGCCGCCGCCTTCGGGCGGCTGATAGATCATCGGCGCGGCACTGCCCGGATAGGCGTCCTTGTCCTCCAGCGGGAGTTCAGGCGGTGCGACGCCAAAATGCGCAAGCTCCGCACGCCGAGCAGGTCGATAGTTGGAACACATGTTCGGAATCCTCCCATCATGGCGGATCGGGACGCACCGCTGCGATCCGCCGGCCCGCATGGCACGGCCCCGGAGGGGCCGGGCGAGCGTCTCGCCCAATCAGTCCGCGAACACCGCGAGGCTCGACGGCCTGAGCAGCTCCGTCATGCCTTTTTCCTTCCAGGCTGAAGCGCCCATGCGAAAGGCTTCCTCGTAAGCCCAGCGCGCGACCCGGATCGAGCACTGCGGATCGACCACGAACCCTTTGTCGGACAAGGCCTGCCCGATCTCGTTGCCGTAGCGCCCGAAGCGCTCCATCCAGGCTTCCAGGTGGCGGCCTGCCGCGAGCATCTGGCGCTTGTCGTTGTTGCAGCCATGGTGAGCCAGCACGAAATTGTGGGCCGTGTCCCGTGGGTAGCGCGACCACGGAATGAAGTGATCGACTTCGGCCTGGCTCGTGATCCGCTCACGGCAGTAGAAACAGCGATGCGACTGCAGCGGCCCGAGCACGCGGGCCACCTCGGCAAGCGGCGCGCGGGGGGCACCGAACATGAACGTCTCGAGATCGTCCCGCCAGCCCAACATGGGCGCGTTGAGCCGGTTGCCTCGCACGTGCTCGACCCAGCCCGCCCGGGCTAGTTGCTGGATGAGTACGTGGTAGCGCCGTAGGTTGAAGGCGACACCGGGCTTGAGGCGGACGAGTCCTCGTGGACACGGGTAATCGTAGAGAAAAGGCTCGAGCGTGCCGCCGAGCATCTGCAGATGGCGCAGCGGCATGGCGCGCACAATGTTTGCCACCGTGCGTAGCATCCCCTCCCACTCCGGGTGTTGTCGGGCGGCACCATACTGGCCCTGGACCTCACGGTGGATCGGCGCGAGGTGCTGGACGATGGCGGCTTGGGCGCCATGGTTCTGGTGTAGCACCGCGGCCTGCGCGCCTGCCTGCCCCGAGCTGTAGACGGCCAGCTGCCGCCAGTAGAGCTCGGCGAACTTCTCGGCCACGGCCGTGAGCGGCAGTTCGAGCGCCGCGCCGCTGTCGTCGCCCCATTCGACCGCGAGCTCGGCCAAGGACAGGAGCAGCGCGAACTTGTAGGTGGCGGAAAACTCCCCTTCGCCAAAGAGGCGCTGGATCTGCTGCAGAAACCGGATCTGCGCCTCGGCGCAAGGCACGCTCATCGGGGTGTCCAGTAGTCGGCCTTGTCGGGGATGACCCAGCGCACGCCTCCGCGCGGGTCGTTCCGGTCCGCGTGATAGCGCGGGATGAGATGGATGTGCAGATGCGGGATGGTCTGGCCCGCCGCCGCCCCGTCGTTGATTCCGATGTTGTAGCCGTCGGGATGCAGCGCCTTGTCCAGGCGGCGCTTCGCCTCGTCGAGCAAGGCAAGCAGGGCGTCCCGCTCCACGCCTTCGAGATCGAAGTAGGAGGCGATGTGCCGGCGCGGGATTACGAGGGTGTGGCCGGGGGAAACGGGATAGCCATCGCGGATCACCACCCCGTGCATGTTGGAGAACTCGATGCGCTCGGGGGGCAGGGTGCAGAATGGGCAGGCGGGCATTTTCATCCTGATAGCATACCGTCGAAGACGTCCCGGGTCACCTTGACGCGAGGCAGTTCAATCACGTTTGGTCACGCTGGCTGAAATGCTCCGGCGGCCAGAGTGACGAACGCGGCAGGCGTGCCGGTTGAGACGGTTGGACGGTAGCCATACCTTCCTTTACAGGGCTAACCGCAAGGCATGCACGGGAGGGCGTGGACACGGATCGCTCTTCGGAGGAGGCGATGACAGTTTTGTCCTTCCTCCACGATGCGCTGATCGCGATCAGGCGGCAGGGGTGGCCGGGCTAACGTCCTTAGCCCTCACGAGAAATTATGAAGCGGAGGAGAAACGGTTGCCTGACACCTGTCTGACAGTCGCTTACCGGGACAAGGACGCCGTCAAGGCGCTCGGGTCGCGCTGGGAACCGCGGGGCGTGCAAGTGGTTCGTACCCGAGGGCAGGGCGCTTGAGCCCTAAGAACCTGTTCAAAGTCTCTGGAGTAATGAGAACGTTGAGGGATGAGGAAGAGCTATCCGAGCGACATCAGTCGCGAACAATTCGAGATCATCCGTCCGCCGCTGGAGAGTGCGCCCAGGAAGACCTGTCCGAGGCGCCTGGACCTGTACGAAGTGTTCTGCGCGGTGTTGTACCTGCTCAGGAGTGGCTGCCAGGGGCGCATGCTGCCCGAAGGGTTTCCCAAATGGCGCCCAATGCACGCGTACTTTGCCATCTGGAGCGAGCCGTGCAAGGGTGGGAGCCTGCTGGAGCAGGCTTTAAAAAATCAGGTTGGCGACTGGATACGGCGGCCCAGAAGGGCTATGACGCGGCAAGAAGGTGTCGGGGATCGAGCGCCACATTACGGTCGACACCCAAGGCTTGCCGTATGCGAGGGCGGTGAGCACGGCTGAGGTGACGGACCGCAAGGGGGCGCTCCAGGCGGCTGCGTTGTTGCAAGCCTGGGCTCGAGCGGGTGCAAAGCGTGCTGTGCGACAGCGGCTATAGGGGCCAGCCCTTCGCGCAGGGCGTGACGGTGCAGATCGCCAAGCGCCGCGAACCACCGCGTTCAAGGTGATGCCCAAGCGCTGGATCGTCGAGCGCAGCTTTGCCTGGCTGGAAGAAAACAGGCGACTATGGAAGAACTGCGAGCGGCTGCTCAACACCAGCTTGCAGTTCATCCACCTCGCATTCCTGGCCCTTTTGCTCAATAGACTTTGAACAGGTTCTCGGCGACGTACGGTGCCTCTCGGGCCGATGCCGCGCCCGATTCGGACGTCTAGTGGCGTCCCCGCCCCGGCGACACGGTTGGACTTAAGGGCACCTCGAATAACCCGAGGTTTTCAATGAACCCCGGTGCGACACGATGACCGCGACCGAATTCGGTTCAGTTCCTTCGGCAAATCACCGCTTCTTCCCGCGGTGTCGCTCAGTTTTTGCCTCGAATCGCCTCGGACATCGGCGATGCGGCCCATTTCGGGCGTCAGAAGGCCTCGATTCCGGCCTTCCTGAAATAGACCAGCCGCTTCAGGTTGTAGCAGGCAGCCATCATCGTCATCGCAAAGTTCGCCCGCGCCTGACCGATGGTGCGCAGCAGCTTGCCGCCCATCTGCTCGATGGCCCCGAACACGTGCTCGACCCGCGCACGCGTCTTGGCGATGCGTTTGTTGCGTCGCTGCTGGCACTCGGACAGCGGCTTGTTGCGCTTGCCCTTCCGCTGGATCTGGTTGCGAAAGCCGTTCTCCTTGAGCCTGGCTTCACGCTGCTCGGACGGGTAGCCCCGATCGGCATAGACATCGCGGCTCGTGTTGCGCGTGTCGAAGACGTTGTCAAAGTGCTGGCTGTCGTGCGTGCTGGCAGTATCGGTCTCGATTCGGCGGATGATCTTGTACTTCTTGTCGATGTTGATCGACAGCTTGTAGCCGAAGTAGCTCTTGCCGTGCTTCCTGGTCCAGGTCGCCTCAGTATCCTTCTGGCGCCGCTTCGCCGGGCGCCACGAGGCGGGCATTGCGCCTTGCTCGATCAGTTCCTTCTCGCCGCGGCGGTTGTGCTGCTTGGGCGCCGGCACCAGCGTCGCGTCGATGATCTGACCGCCGCGCGCGATGAACCCCTTCTTGAGCAGCTGCGTCGAGACCCCGTCGAACAAGGCCTTCGCCCCCGCTTCACCAATCCGGTTCTCGAAGGTCCACACCGTGGTGCGATCCGGAACGTTCGTCGCATTCGCCAGTCCGCAGAAGCGCTTGTAGCTCATGCGGTCGAGCAACTGGTACTCCATCTGCTCATCGGACAGGTTGTACAGACGCTTCAACACCAGGATGCGCACCATCGTCTCGGTCGGGTATGGCGGGCGCCCGCCCTGCGCACTCACGAGTCGCGGCGCAATCATATCGACCTCGGCCGCCAGCGCGGGAAAATCGATATGCGATTCGATCTCGACCAGCGGGTCACCCAGCGTGTCGATCTTCTTGCAGTGGGCATCAAAGGCAAACAGGTCGGTCTTGATGGCGCTGCGCGGTTTCATCGATGTCGGCTGTGGCGAGATTGAGGACGCTGTAATTTTACCAAGGGTGGGCGAGTCGAGGTTTTTCGAGGCGCCCTTAAGCTTTATCCTGGGCAGCACTCATGCCATCAAAGTGCTTGTTGATCCAATTTTCTGTGCTGCCGCCCCGGCTCGGTTCAAGGACCGACAGCTGATGACACGATCGAGGCAGGCCGCCAGCCAGAAACTGTACGTTTCGGGGCGCTTGCGGACGTCGACCGTCAATTCCGTCAAGTCCACCCACTTCCAGTCGTCGGCCTCGTCCGGATTCAATACCGGACGATCGTCATGGTTGCCGAAGAACACGTGATCAAATTCGTGTTCGATGAGACCGCTGCCGAACTTTGTCCTGTATACAAAGCTGAACGCCTTCTTCAGTTCGCAATCGACGCCCATTTCCTCCCGCAAGCGACGACGCGCGGCATCGGCGCTCTCCTCGTTCGGGCGGGGATGGCTGCAGCAGGTATTGCTCCACAGTCCGCCCGAATGATATTTGGCTGCCGCGCGCCGTTGCAGCATCAGCCGGCCATGGGAATCGAACACGAATATCGAGATGGCGCGGTGCAGCGCACCGCGTTGGTGGGCCGCCATCTTGCCTGCGAAGCCGACCTTATTGTCATGCTCGTCCACCAGAATCACTTGATCTTCCATTTGGCCTCCTGCATACAGGATAGAGAAATGCAGTGCCTACCGGGAATCCGGCATCACCGGAATTCGAGGCGCCACCATCAGACTCCGTGCCTAATGCAACAGTCCGGAATATGAACTGATTTTTGGCAGTGATACTGGCAATAGAACGCTGCATATCAACAAATCTATGTCTCGAAGTCAGCGTTGACAAGGCGGAAGTGACCGATAAAATTCCAAAATGTGGAATTATGAAAGGGAACTTCCCGATGAGCGACAGCAATGGCCCTGGCACGGGGACCCAAAGCATCCAGCGCGCCGCGCACGTCTTGCGGATCCTCGCTTCCCGCAATGGCACGGGATTACGTCTGGTTGACATCTCGTCGCATTCGAGGCTTGAGCGGCCGACTGCCCACCGGATATTGAAATGCCTGATTGCCGAAGGCCTGGTCAAGCAGGATGCGCAGACGCGCCGCTATTTTCTCGGGCATCTGGTTTTCGAGCTTGGACTTGCTGCCTCATCGAGTTTCAATCTGCGCGATGTTTGTCGGCCGGTCCTCGCAAGGCTCGCCGAAAAGACCGGCGACACAGTATTCCTCACGATACGAAGCGGGTTTGATACGGTATGCATAGATCGCGCCGAAGGTTCCTTTCCGATCCGCACGCTCACTCTCGATGTCGGCACTCGACGCCCTCTGGGGGTGGGGGCGGGCGGCCTGGCGCTGCTGATGTCCTTGCCGGATCAGGCCATTGACGACGTCGTTTCCGCCAACGCTCTCAGGTTGGGGGCGTACAACAACCTCACGGTCCCCGCGCTGATGCGTTTGCTGAAGCGGTGCAGGGAGCTGGGTTACGCGCTTAACGACGCCCGTATAACGCCCGGCGCCACTTCGGTCGGGTTGCCGATCCGCTCCCGCTCGGGAGAGCCTTTCCTTGCGATCAGCATCGGCGCGATCTCCAGCCGCATGACCGACGAGCGCCAGAAGGAGCTGGTTGCGCTGATTCGGGCCGAAATCATCAATCTCGAGGCTGCCGTAAGCGACACGGCCCGCCCTTGAGGCACGCTCTACACACGTAAGCAACCGGATTCCCGGGTGTCCTGGCGACACCCGAGAATCCATTCGCCCATCATTTTCGCGTCCGTCGATAGTCTTGCCGACGTTGAATGCGCTTGCGTTCCCTGTTTGTGCAGGGAGGTGGGTCGCCCAACGGGCCGGCCTCGTAATCCGGCCGGCCGACTGCGGCAGGTTCCTTCGCAGAACCTGCGCAATTCAACTCCGCCTCTCATTTCCCCTGCAAGGCGTCCGATAACAGCAGTCCAAAATATGGAATAAAAAGTCCGAAATATGGATTGTCTGCTGCGGTATTCCTCTCTAAAGTTGCTTCAAGGCCACAGTTATCACGAATTAAGTGCAGAGCCAGATTGTTAAAAAGGTCCGTATTATGGACTATCAGCGGTCATCTGGAGTTGTACTGATTCCTTGAGCGAGGGGCATATGAAAAGACTGATAGTGGGGATCACTGGGGCGACGGGGGTGGTGTTCGGGGTTCGGTTGCTCGAGGCGCTGCAGGGCACCGACGTGGAGACGCACCTGGTGCTGAGCAAGTGGGCGATCCAGACGATCGAGCACGAGACGTCCTACACGGCCAAGCAGGTGCGGGCGCTCGCCGCGGTCGATCACGTCGAAGGCAACATGGGCGCGTCGATCTCGTCGGGCTCGTTCGTGACCGAAGGGATGGTGATCGCGCCGTGCTCGATGAGGAGCCTCGCGGCGATCGCCCACGGCACGGGCGACCACCTGGTGCATCGGGCGGCCGACGTGATCCTCAAGGAGCGGCGTCGCCTGGTGCTCGTGACGCGCGAGATGCCGCTCTCCGACATCCATCTCGAGAACATGCTCAAGCTCTCGAAGATGGGCGTGACGATCATGCCGCCGATGCCGGCGTTCTATAACCACCCGCAGACGGTCGAGGACATCGTGGATCACGTCGTTGCCCGGATTCTCGATCAATTCGGCCTGCCGGCCGAGTTCGCGCGGCGCTGGGAGGGGGAGATGCGCAACCGCAAGGTTGCCAATCTCCAGCCGCAGAAGTAATCGCACATACCCCAGAAATTCCCGAGTAAAGCAACCTGGAGGCAACACGATGAACGATCTGGCAACGAAAGAAATCGATGCGGTGGCCCTGCGGGCCGGGGTCAAGGACCTGCGTGAAGCGCTCGAGTGGTTCCGCACCCAAGGCTACCTGGTCGAGACCGACAAGGAAGTCAATCCTGACCTCGAGATCACCGGTCTGCAGAAGATCTTCGACGGCAGCCTGCCGATGCTCTTCAACAACGTCAAAGGCATGCCCCATGCCCGCGCGATCACGAACCTCTTTGGCGACATCCGTGTCGTCGAAGGCCTCTTCGGCTGGGAGAACTCGCTCGACCGGGTCAAGAAGGTCGCGCGTGCGATCGACCATCCGCTCGCGCCGATCATCATCGGCCAGGACGAGGCGCCGGTGCAGGAAGAGGTCATCACCGATGACCTCGACGTCAACAAGTGGCTGACCGCGATCCGCCACACGCCGCTTGAGACCGAGCTGACGATCGGCTCAGGCATCTCGTGCGTCGTCGGCCCGTACTTCGACGGCGGCAGCCACATCGGCTACAACCGCATGAACTTCCGCTGGGGCAACGTCGGCACGTTCCAGATCTCGCCCGGATCACACATGTGGCAGGTGATGACCGAGCACTACAAGGACGACGAGCCGATCCCGCTGACGATGTGCTTCGGCGTGCCCCCGTCGTGCACCTTCGTTGCCGGCTCGGGCTTCGACTACGCGATCCTGCCCAAGGGCTGCGACGAGATCGGCATCGCCGGCGCGATCCAGGGCTCGCCGGTGCGCCTCGTCAAGTGCCGCACGATCGACGCCTACACGCTCGCCGACGCCGAGTACGTACTCGAAGGCTATCTGCACCCGCGCGACAAGCGCTACGAGACGGCCGAGTCGGAAGCGGCCGACGTCCAGGGGCGCTTTCACTTCCACCCGGAGTGGGCGGGCTACATGGGCAAAGCGTACAAGGCGCCGACGTTCCACGTCACCGCGATCACGATGCGCCGGCGCGAGAGCAAGCCGATCATCTTCCCGCTCGGCGTGCATACGGCCGACGACGCCAACATCGACACCTCGGTGCGCGAGTCGGCGATCTTCGCGCTGTGCGAGCGGCTGCAGCCCGGCATCGTGCAGAACGTGCATATCCCGTACTGCATGACCGACTGGGGCGGCTGCATCATCCAGGTCAAGAAGCGCAACCAGATCGAGGAAGGCTGGCAGCGCAATTTCCTCTCCGCGATCCTGTCGTGCTCGCAAGGGATGCGCCTGGCGATCGCGGTGAGCGAAGACGTCGACATCTACTCGATGGACGACATCATGTGGTGTCTGACCACTCGCGTGAATCCGCGCACCGACATCCTCAACCCGATCCCCGGCGGGCGAGGCCAGACCTTCATGCCGGCCGAGCGCATGACCTCGGGCGACAAGCAATGGACCGCCTCGAACACCCAGTTCGAAGGCGGCATGGGGATCGACGCGACCGTGCCGTTCGGCTACGAGAGCGACTTCCACCGCCCGGTGTACGGCGTCGATCTGGTCAAGCCGGAAGCCTTCTTCGGCGAGGGCGACATCAAGAAGATGCGCTCGCGCATGGAAGGCTGGGTGCTGTCCCTGGCACGCACGGGACGCTGACCGCTGCTGCCAACACAAAGGAGTCCGTGATGCTTAACGCATACCGGGTCCTGGATCTGAGCAACCGCACCGGCTGGCTCGCCGGTCGGTTGCTCGCCGATCTCCGCAACTGTTGAAAGGGCGTGATTCTCGGCAGCGGTCGCTGCAATCAACCCAGGAGTGTCAGACAGGAGCGCCGGCGGGAGATCAGTCCTGCCGCCGGAACTGCCGCGCAACTCGTGCCGCCCCGGCACGGCCAGTCGCAGGTGAAACCAGTGAGCGGAGGACGGGAAGACTTAACCTGCGCCCAACTCCCGCCCGATATCAGCCTTTCCGGCTGGATTAAGGTGAAGAACAGGAGTGCCACAACTACAACAATAGATTCTTTCAGCATGTCATGCGCGGCGAAGGGAGTATCGCAATACGGTTCGGGCGAATGCCGGATGTTTCGGTGAAGGCGTTGTTTCGCCCGCGTGTGGGTTCGCAGAAAGAAGACGTCGCGCTCGGACATCGCTTGTGCAGAGTTGCAACGTCGAGGAACGACAAAGGAGGAGTAATCGATGAAAACAGCATGTCTGAGATTTTTATCGGCAACCTGTCTTGCGGTGTGGGCGCTCAACTGCGTCGCCACCGACTCGACCGAAGTTCGCGTCGGTATTGTCAATTCCAGTAGCGACGCCGGTTTTCTCATCGCTGACAAGAAAGGTTATTTCCGCGAGGAGGGGCTGGAAGTCGTATTCACTCCGTTCGACTCGGCGGCGAAGATGATTGCTCCACTCGGCGCCGGTCACCTTGACGTCGGCGGCGGCTCGCCGTCCGCGGGGCTCTACAACGCAATCGCTCGCGGCATCAGCATCAAGATAGTTGCCGACAAGGGCTCGACGCCACCGGGATACGGCTATCAGCCGTTGCTGGTGCGCAAGGATCTGGTCGATAGCGGGCGATTCAAGGAGCTGAAGGATCTAAAGGGCATGAAGATCGCCGGTAGCGCTCCCGGCAGCGCATCGACATCCACTCTCAACGAGATGCTGAAGAAGGCGGACCTGAAGACGGCCGACGTGGAGCGCGTCTACATGGGTTTTCCTCAGCACGTGATGGCGCTGCAGAACGCGGCGGTTGACGCGGCACTGACGACCGAGCCGTCCGCAACCCGGGCAATCCAGAGCGGCGCGGCCGTGAAGGTGCTCGGCGACGACGAGGCGTATCCGGATCATCAGCTCGCGGTCGTGCTCTATTCCGGCCCGTTCGCACGCGAGAAGCCGGAAGTGGCTCGCAAATTCATGCGTGCTTACCTGCGCGGCGTGCGCGACTACAACGATGCGTTGAAGGACGGAAGGCTCGCCGGGCCGAGCAGCGACGACATCATTGCCATCCTGACAGCGAGTACGGCGCTCAAGGATCCGGCGACCTACCGCCTCCTCAGCGCGAACGGGTGCAATCCGAACGGCAAGGTCCACGAGCCAAGCTTGCGCAACGATCTGCAGTTCTTCAAGGACGAGGGGCTGATCCAGGGCAATGTCGCTGTGGAGCAGGCGGTCGACCACACGTTTGTCGAGGCAGCACTCAAGGATCTCGGCACGTATGAAGCGAAAAGGAGCCTCCAGTGAGCGACGATTCGATCCAGGACGTCCTTGCGCAGGCGGCCTGTGTGGCGAGTGCGCAGACCCCACCGAAAATCCGCATCCGCAACCTCGGCAAGAGCTTCGAGACGCGTCGCGGGCGCTTCGCCGCTCTCGACGCGGTGTCCCTCGACATTCCCGAGGGCTGCTTCTTCATGATTGTCGGCCCGAGCGGCTGCGGCAAGACGACGCTGCTGCGGATTCTCGGCGGGCTCGAGAGCGAGTCGAGCGGCAGCGTTGAGATTGCGCATTCCGGCAGCGGGCGACCCGAGAACTCGATGGTGTTCCAAGGCGACTCACTGTTCCCGTGGATGACGGTGTGGCAGAACGCGGCCTACGGACTCGTGATGCGCGGCCGGCCGAAGACCGAAATCAAGGAGACGGTCGGTCACTACCTTTCGCGAATCGGGCTGTCGCGTTTCGCCGACGCGTTTCCGCACCAGCTGTCGGGGGGCATGCGTCAGCGCGTCTCGATCGCACGGGCATTCGCCAACGATCCCGAAATTCTGCTGATGGACGAGCCGTTTTCGGCGCTCGATGAGCAGAACAAGCTCCTTCTGCAGGAGGAGCTGCTGCGCATCTGGGACGAGACCCGCAAGACGGTGCTGTTCATTACGCACAGCGTTGATGAAGCAGTCACGCTTGGCGATCGCATTCTCGTGATGAGCGCCCATCCGGGCAAGGTGAAGATGGTCGTGAACGTGCCGTTCGAACGCCCCCGGCATGTTCTCGAGCTTCGCGCCCGGCCCGAATACGGCGCGCTCGTCTACAACATCTGGGACGAGCTGCGCGACGAGGTCCGCCGTGCCCGCGCCCAGGATGAGGAGGGGGTAAGGTCATGAGCATCGCAAAGAAGGCGCGCGTTGCCGAGACACGTACGAAAGTGCGATCAGCAAGGAATCGAGACCGATTGATCGGCCTCGTATCGCCGCTGGCGCTGATCGTGTTGTGGGAGCTGTGCGTGCAGTCCGGCGCAATCGACGCGCGCTTTTTTCCCGCGCCGTCGCAGGTGGCCGTGAAGCTCGTTGCATTGGTCGTGTCGGGGTCCCTGTGGACTGATACCGCGGCAAGCCTGACGAGGCTGTTCTGGGGGATGCTGCTCGGCGGCATCCCGGCGCTGCTGCTCGGCATTGTCATGGGACTGTATCGGCCAATCCGCGCGGTATTCGATCCGCTGGTCGCGGCGACCTACCCAATCCCGAAGAGCGCGATCCTGCCGTTGATCCTGCTGATCTTCGGCCTCGGCGAGGCGTCGAAAATCGTCATGGTCGCGACCGGGGTGTTCTATCCGGTGCTGATCAACTCGATGGCCGGTGTCATGGAGATCAACAAGATCTATCTGGATGTCGGCCACAACTTCAAGGCGAGCCGCTGGCAGGTGTTCCGCACGATCGCATTACCGGGGGCGATGCCGCTGATCATGACCGGCATCAAGCTCGGGGTCGGCCTGGGCCTGATCCTGATCACGATCGCCGAGATGGTCGGCGCCAACAGCGGCCTCGGGCACATGATCTGGAACGCGTGGGAAATCCTGTCGGTGGAAACGATGTATGTCGGCCTCATCGTCATTGCGCTGCTCGGTTTCCTGTTCTCGCTCGCGCTTACCGAGCTCGAACGCTGGCTTGTGCCATGGAAGACGGCTCACTAACCAATCCTTTCAAATTGTCGGGCCGGGATTCGGCGCGGCTTCAACGCAGGAGAAGACCAAGTGAATGATAACGCTTTGAACAGAGCGGTCGGAGGCGTCCAGGAAGGCGTAGGGCGACGGGACCTCGAACAGCGTTGCCAGATTGCCTACGAGGATCTGCGCGAGTGGATTGTCGAAGCTGAGAAACTGGGTGAAGTGCATGTGATCAAGGGCGCGACATGGCAAAAGGAGATCGGCATGGCAGCCGACCTCGCGATGCATTCGGATGCGGCCCCCTGTGTAATTTTCGACGACGTGCCCGGATGCGAGAAGGGCCACCGCGTGCTCGTCAACTTCTTCGGCGGAAGCCGCAAGAACATGACCCTCGGTTTTCCAACGGATCTGTCCCGGCTGGAGCTGTCGCAGGCCTTCCTCGAGAACAGCCTGCGCGACATGGAGCCGCTCCCGCACGAGATCGGCGAATATGGTCCGATCTTCGAAAATGTGCTGATGGGCGACGACATCGACATTACGAAGTTTCCGACGCCGCAGTGGCACGAGCATGACGGGGGCCGCTACATCGGCACCGGCAGCTACAACATCACGATGGATCCCGACGAGAAATGGCTCAACGCGGGCACTTATCGCGTCATGATCCACGACAAGAAGACCGTCGGTTTCTACATTTCCCCGGGCAAGCATGGTCGTATCCACCGCGACAAGTACGAGGCGCGCGGTGAGCCGATGCCGACAGCGATCGTCGTCGGCGGCGATCCGCTGACGTTCCTGATGGCGTGCAGCGAAGTGCCATACGGCGTGTGCGAATTCGACATGGTTGGAGCGATGCGTGGCAAGGCGCAGAAGATGGTGCGCGGCAAGGTCACCGGCATCCCGATTCCGGCCAACGCCGAACTCGTCATCGAGGGCTACGTGCATCCGACACGACGCAAGAAGGAAGGTCCGTTCGGCGAGTGGACCGGCTACTACGCGAGCGACGTGCGCGAGGAGCCCGTTCTCGAGATCAAGGCGATCTACCATCGCAACAACCCGATCATCCTCGGTTGCCCCCCGCTGTGCCCGCCGGACGAAATGGCGCGCTACCGTGCGGTGACACGCTCGGCGCTGCTGAAGCAGGAAATCGAGAAAGCCGGTGTGCCCGACATCACGGCTGCGTGGGCTCACGAGTGCGGCGGCGCCCGCATGCTCCTTGCAGTGGCGATCAAGCAACGCTATCCAGGCCACGTCAAGCAGGTCGGCCATATTGCCAGCCAGTGCCACGTCGGAGCGTACGCGGGTAAGTACGTAGTGGTGGTCGACGACGACGTCGACGCGTCCAACCTGGAGGAGGTGATGTGGGCAGTGGTGACGCGCTCCGATCCGGCGACGTCGATCGACATCATCACGAACTCGTGGAGCACGCCACTCGATCCGCGCCTCACCCCCGAGGATCGTGAAAAGGGTAATTACACGAACTCGCGCGCGATCATCGACGCGTGCCGTCCGTTCCACTGGCGCGATCGCTTCCCACTGGTCAATCGGTTGAGTCCGAAGGACTTGTGCGAGGCTCGCGAGAAATTCGGTTATTTGCTTAGCTGAAGTTGTGCTCGCCCGGCCGCCACGCGTAATTGAGGATCCTCCGGGCGGCGCGGGCAGGGCCAGTGACTTTAGAAAACGAGTTCGCGAGTTACAGCTCCCCCGATTCCAGATTAATTAAGGCAACGGTCCACCTGGTAAAAGCTGGGGAGCCGCCGCTACTAGGAAAACTAGACGGTCCGGTTCGCAAGGGGACAAAAGTGGCGCGAACCGATTGAGACTGCCGCTGCGCAAACCGACGCAAGCGGACTGTTTTCGCAGGAAACCACAAAAATCCACATGAAAACGCGAGCAGGTTTGCCTGCTCTCGGGGCAATTTTTTGTCCGTAACAGAGAGAAAAACGGCGCCTCGGGTTCGGAATGGCTTCAAAGAGGACGCCGGAGCATTCAGTCGATCAGGAGGAGTAGGTCCTAATTTCCAGGGAGAAATCGCCGTGAGGAAGAAGAGACTTTATGTGATAGTAGTAACTGGAGGACTGATGGTGCCGCTGGTTGCGCAAGCGGATTCATCGAACGTGGTGATCTACGGCAAGCTCTATCCGCAGATCGGGCAGGCAAAAACGACCGGTGCGACTCGCCCCGGGGCGCCCGTCAGCACACTCACTGGCGCGCCCGGGGGTAACAATATCGCCAGCCATACTGAGATCAATGCTTCCAACTCCAGATTAGGTTTTCGCGGCTCGGAGGATCTCGGTAACGGTTACAAGGCGCATTTTCAGATTGAGCAGCGCGTTTCGATCGATAGCAATACCGGCTTGTCCTCCGCTCGTAACAGCTTTGTCGGTCTCTCCGGCGACTTCGGCCTGGTAAAGCTGGGCATTCACGACAGTGTTTACAAATCGCTGGGCGACGGAATGAACTTCCTCGGCATCAGTAGCGGGAACTTCGTCTCCAACAGCAATATCCTTTCCAAGCCCGCGTTCGGTATCAGCAAACCCGGCAGCTTCCATTTGCGGCCACCCAACACCATCCTGTACGAGTCTCCAAAATTCGCTGGTTTCCAAGTGCACGCGCAATACGCGACCGACGAAGGAAAGACCGATGAGCGCGACCCGCATCTGCAGTCGTACGGCGTAATTTTCGGCCGTGGCGGCCTCTACGTCGCGGTGGCGCACGAAATCCATACAGACTATTTCGGTGGTTCCCGCAATGCTCCTGCAGCTTTGTCGAACTTCACAGCGGCCCCGGACGCGAATTCGAAGGACACGGGGACGCGTGCGACGCTCCGGTACAAATTCGGCAATAGCCGGATCGAAGGGAATTACGCGATGCTGAAGTACAAGGAAACGGACGGCCTGCCGAACCGCTTTAAGGAGTACAAGCAGAACGCGTGGTCACTCGGCTTTGACCATCGTTTCGGCAACTGGCTTGCCGCGATCTCCTATGCGCGCGCCTCAGCTGACAGTTGTTCGCTCGTCGGCGGTGCCGCCTGCTCGACGAGCGGACTGGACGGTGACATGTGGTCGCTCGGGGGGAGCTACAGCCTCTCCAAGAGAACCTCCTTGTTTGCGATGGCTACCAGACTCACCAATGGTCGGTCGGCCCGCTTCAATAATATGGAGAACGGGAGTGCCGATACGGGCGCTGACATTACGCAGGCGGCCTTGGGCATAAGTCACAGTTTTTGAGCCGGCGTGGCATGCATCGTACGGTAGGGGAGCACGGCGGGCGGCAGTGGGCCCTTCGGCACGGGGCCTTTAATTTTCGACGCTGGCGCGCCAGTGATTCACCTTCGTCAGGTCACGGCTGTCCACCGAATCCGGACGAAATTCGAGGAGGACTCAGGATTCCTGCTCCGACCGATCGGGGAGTAAGTCGTTGTGGGTGAGTGGCTGGCCGTGTTATCGATGACTTTTTTTGCGTCATCGAACGTAGCAATCGGACGCGCCGTGGAGCGGGGTTCACAGGACAACGGCGCCTTTCTTTCCATCCTGATCACCAGCACGATGGCGTTCGCGGCGTGGATCTACTTGACCTGGGGAAATGCGCTGCCACGCGTCGACGCGCCGGCACTCGCGTGGTTCGCGGGAGCCGGCGTGCTGACGATGTTCATCGGTCGGGTGTTCGTGTTCGCCTCCGTGCAGCATCTGGGCGCCGTGCGCGCCTCCGCGGTCAAACGGCTCAATCCTGTGTTTTCGGTGCTGCTTGGCGTGCTGGTGCTCGGGGAACCGATGGACGCAGCGCTGATCGCGGGCATGCTGCTGATTTTTTCCAGTTTCTGCGTGCTGGTAAAGCAGTCGCTACAGACCTCCAGGCAAAGCTCGGGCGTGGTCATTGACAGCTCCGGGCGTGAATATCTGGGCACATGGGTCAACGTGGGCTACGTCTATGGCCCGGTGTCGGCGCTCGCCTATGCAGTGGGTTACGTTGCACGCAAGCAGGGCCTGATGCTGCTTCCCGATCCGACGCTCGGGACGCTGATCGGTGCCGTCGTTGGCTCGCTCGTCTTCATGCTGGCGGGGGCCTTTCTCGGTAGTTACCGACAGGCGATCCGTAACACATTCACGAGCTTTGACCCCTGGATCGTCGCGGCCGGCGTGCTGAGTTCCCTGGGGCAGATCTTCTTTTTTGCCGCGATTAGCTACAGCACGGTCTCCCGCGTGGCGCTGATCACCTCCATGGAAACCTTCGTCACGATCCTGCTGTCGGTGACGCTCTTCCGTTCCAAAGATGGGCTGACGGCACCGGTGCTGTGCGCCGCCGGGCTCGGGGCGCTCGGCACCGCGTTCATCATGTGGCAATAGCTGACTAACGCGATTTTCGGGGCTGATCGCTGGTTCCATCAGGGCGGGGTCACGAAGCTCGATCAAGCCCCCGCATGTATCCCCCCGGTACTCCTGGTTCGCCTTCACTCGCTCTTTGATCGGTTGCAAGGTGGCATTCGAGCAAAAACAATAGTCCATATATTGAAATAGTAATTCGGCTAGATGGATTGCCTGTCTTGCAAGTGGTAATTAGAGTAATCAGCAAGTGAGGCGCAGCAACGTTATTTGAGGGGCGAAATCTCTAGCATAAATGTCCATATAACGGACTATCAACAATCATCTGGAGTTGTACTGATTCCTTGAGCGAGGGGCATATGAAAAGACTGATAGTGGGGATCACTGGGGCGACGGGGGTGGTGTTCGGGGTTCGGTTGCTCGAGGCGCTGCAGGGCACCGACGTGGAGACGCACCTGGTGCTGAGCAAGTGGGCGATCCAGACGATCGAGCACGAGACGTCCTACACGGCCAAGCAGGTGCGGGCGCTCGCCGCGGTCGATCACGTCGAAGGCAACATGGGCGCGTCGATCTCGTCGGGCTCGTTCGTGACCGAAGGGATGGTGATCGCGCCGTGCTCGATGAGGAGCCTCGCGGCGATCGCCCACGGCACGGGCGACCACCTGGTGCATCGGGCGGCCGACGTGATCCTCAAGGAGCGGCGTCGCCTGGTGCTCGTGACGCGCGAGATGCCGCTCTCCGACATCCATCTCGAGAACATGCTCAAGCTCTCGAAGATGGGCGTGACGATCATGCCGCCGATGCCGGCGTTCTATAACCACCCGCAGACGGTCGAGGACATCGTGGATCACGTCGTTGCCCGGATTCTCGATCAATTCGGCCTGCCGGCCGAGTTCGCGCGGCGCTGGGAGGGGGAGATGCGCAACCGCAAGGTTGCCAATCTCCAGCCGCAGAAGTAATCGCACATACCCCAGAAATTCCCGAGTAAAGCAACCTGGAGGCAACACGATGAACGATCTGGCAACGAAAGAAATCGATGCGGTGGCCCTGCGGGCCGGGGTCAAGGACCTGCGTGAAGCGCTCGAGTGGTTCCGCACCCAAGGCTACCTGGTCGAGACCGACAAGGAAGTCAATCCTGACCTCGAGATCACCGGTCTGCAGAAGATCTTCGACGGCAGCCTGCCGATGCTCTTCAACAACGTCAAAGGCATGCCCCATGCCCGCGCGATCACGAACCTCTTTGGCGACATCCGTGTCGTCGAAGGCCTCTTCGGCTGGGAGAACTCGCTCGACCGGGTCAAGAAGGTCGCGCGTGCGATCGACCATCCGCTCGCGCCGATCATCATCGGCCAGGACGAGGCGCCGGTGCAGGAAGAGGTCATCACCGATGACCTCGACGTCAACAAGTGGCTGACCGCGATCCGCCACACGCCGCTTGAGACCGAGCTGACGATCGGCTCAGGCATCTCGTGCGTCGTCGGCCCGTACTTCGACGGCGGCAGCCACATCGGCTACAACCGCATGAACTTCCGCTGGGGCAACGTCGGCACGTTCCAGATCTCGCCCGGATCACACATGTGGCAGGTGATGACCGAGCACTACAAGGACGACGAGCCGATCCCGCTGACGATGTGCTTCGGCGTGCCCCCGTCGTGCACCTTCGTTGCCGGCTCGGGCTTCGACTACGCGATCCTGCCCAAGGGCTGCGACGAGATCGGCATCGCCGGCGCGATCCAGGGCTCGCCGGTGCGCCTCGTCAAGTGCCGCACGATCGACGCCTACACGCTCGCCGACGCCGAGTACGTACTCGAAGGCTATCTGCACCCGCGCGACAAGCGCTACGAGACGGCCGAGTCGGAAGCGGCCGACGTCCAGGGGCGCTTTCACTTCCACCCGGAGTGGGCGGGCTACATGGGCAAAGCGTACAAGGCGCCGACGTTCCACGTCACCGCGATCACGATGCGCCGGCGCGAGAGCAAGCCGATCATCTTCCCGCTCGGCGTGCATACGGCCGACGACGCCAACATCGACACCTCGGTGCGCGAGTCGGCGATCTTCGCGCTGTGCGAGCGGCTGCAGCCCGGCATCGTGCAGAACGTGCATATCCCGTACTGCATGACCGACTGGGGCGGCTGCATCATCCAGGTCAAGAAGCGCAACCAGATCGAGGAAGGCTGGCAGCGCAATTTCCTCTCCGCGATCCTGTCGTGCTCGCAAGGGATGCGCCTGGCGATCGCGGTGAGCGAAGACGTCGACATCTACTCGATGGACGACATCATGTGGTGTCTGACCACTCGCGTGAATCCGCGCACCGACATCCTCAACCCGATCCCCGGCGGGCGAGGCCAGACCTTCATGCCGGCCGAGCGCATGACCTCGGGCGACAAGCAATGGACCGCCTCGAACACCCAGTTCGAAGGCGGCATGGGGATCGACGCGACCGTGCCGTTCGGCTACGAGAGCGACTTCCACCGCCCGGTGTACGGCGTCGATCTGGTCAAGCCGGAAGCCTTCTTCGGCGAGGGCGACATCAAGAAGATGCGCTCGCGCATGGAAGGCTGGGTGCTGTCCCTGGCACGCACGGGACGCTGACCGCTGCTGCCAACACAAAGGAGTCCGTGATGCTTAACGCATACCGGGTCCTGGATCTGAGCAACCGCACCGGCTGGCTCGCCGGTCGGTTGCTCGCCGATCTCGGGGCCGACGTGATCAAGGTTGAGGCGCGGGGGGCCACCCTCGACAGCCCGGACTGGCAGGCCTACAACGTCAACAAGCGGCTGTTGCGTCTCGATCTCGAAACGCCTGAAGGCCGGTTGGGCTTCGATCGGCTGATAGGCGGCATCGATATCCTGATCGAATCGGCAACGCCGGGCGAGCGCGCCCGGTGCTTGGATCCGACCCGGCTGCGCAACCTCAACCGACGACTGATCCACGTATCGGTCACGCCGTTCGGCTCGACCGGTCCGCGCTCCGACTGGCTCGCGTCTGACCTCGAGTTAATGGCCGCCGGCGGCGCGATGTCGCTTGCGGGCGAGCCCGACGATGCGCCCAAGCGCGTGACCGTGCCACAGTCGTACTGCTGGGCGGGGGCGCAGGCGGCCGTCGGCGCGCTGACCGCGCTCCTCCATCGCACTGCCTCAGGTGAGGGGCAGCACGTGGACGTATCGGCGCAGGCCGCGGTAATCCTTGCCCTGTCGCACGCGCCGGCCTTCTGGGACATGGAAGGCACCGTTCCGACACGCGCCGGAGCCTATGTCACCGGGCGCTCGATCAAGGGTGCACGTTATCGCGCGTTCTGGCCCTGTGCGGACGGCTATCTGAACTTCGTCCTCTACGGCGGCCCCGCAGGGCGCCGCACGAATGCGCAACTGATCGCGTGGATGCGCGAGCGCGGCGCCGAACTCGGGGATCTCGCGCAAATCGACTGGAAACGATTTGACCCGAGGCTTGCGACGCAGGAAGAGGTCGACGGGCTGGAGCGGCCGATCGCCGCATTCTTTCTCGGACTCACAAAGCGGGAATTCCTCGATCAGGCGAGTCGCCGCGAGATGCTCGGCTACCCGGTGTCGACGATGCATGACATTGCCGACGACCCGCAACTGGCGGCCCGGGAATTCTGGCACGACATGAAGACGCCGAACGGGGAGTCGCAGCGGCATTGCGGCAGTTTTGCGATTATCGACCAGCTACGTGCGCCGCTTCGCCATGAGGCGGGCGCGGAAATCGATCTCGGCGCATTGCTGGCCGAACTCGGCCTCGCCGCTGCCCGCCGAGCTGTCGATACGGCCGAGGAGGGGCAATTCGTATGAGCGCGATCTCTCAAGCCCTGTCGGGCGTGAAAGTGGCGGAATTCGGCGCGTATGCCGCGGGGCCACATATCGGCAAGATGCTCGCGACCTTCGGCGCAACGGTCGTGCACGTAGAATCCCGTCAGCGTCCCGACGGGTTCCGCAACGAGTACCCGCCGTACAAGGATGGCCGCCCCGGACCCGATCGGAGCGGATGCTTCGCGATCTTCAATGACTCTAAATTTGACGTTACGCTGGACCTCAAGACTCCCGCCGGAGTCGAGGTGGCGCAGCGACTGATCACGTGGGCCGACGTCGTCATCGAGAACATGCGCCCCGACGTCATGTCGCGCCTCGGCCTTGGCTACGAGACGGCACGCGAGCTGAATCCGGGCGTCGTCATGATCTCGAGCTGCAACATGGGGCAAACCGGTCCGCGCGCGCAGACGCCCGGCTTCGGCTCGCAGCTGTCGGCGCTTGCCGGCTTTTGCGGCTTGACCGGTGATCCCAACGGCCCACCGATGCTGCTGTACGGGCCGTATATTGACTTCATCGCTTCGACGCTCGGCGCCAGCGCGGTCCTCGCGGCACTCGACCGTCAGCGAAGGATAGGCCAAGGCGCGTGGATCGATCTGGCGCAGTACGAAAGCGGGCTGATGTTTGTCGCCGGCGCGCTGCTCGATTACCACACCAACGGCCGCGTGGCGGAACGGGCGAACAACACCGACCCCGGCGCAGCACCACATGACGCTTATCAGTGCGGCGGCGGCACCTGGCTCGCGCTTTCGTGCTGGTCCGACGAGGAGTTCGCGCGCCTCGCCGTGGCATTGATGCGCCCCGATTTGCCGGGCAATCCACGTTTCGCGACGCTGGCGGCGCGTAAGGCAAATATTGCGGAGCTCGATGCAATCATTTCATCGTATCTAGTCACGCAGGATGCCGATGAGGCTGCCGTTCGGCTCCAGGCAGCGCAGGTTCACGCCTATCCGGTCAACACGATTGCTGACCTGTTCCGGGATCCGCAACTCGCGTATCGCCGGATCTGGCGCCGTCGTCTGCACGGCGAAATCGGGGATGTCGCGTGTTATTTCTCGGCATTCGATCTTTCGGTCACGCCCGGCGATGTCATGGCTGCAGCGCCGTGCCTCGGCCAGGACAACGAACTCGTATTCCGGGAATTTCTCGCCATGACCGACGTCGAGTATGCGGAATATCAGATCGAAGGAGCGTTCCAGTGACGCTCTGCTCGTTGCGCGCCGATCACCACGTCCGCGGTCATGATTCCCGAAAGGGCCGAATCTCCAGCGCTCGCGCCTCACTTTCGCTGATCAAGCGTCGAGTCGAGATGAAAATTTCCCTAAGGGATCGAGCGTCCGAGTGGTGGACGTTTACTTGGATCGGACGAGCCGCGCGTCCTTGTTGCAGGGAAACTGCAATGATAATCTGAACATAAGAAGCCGAACTGCTTGTAGGAAAACAAATTATAAGTCCTTGGCCAGGACCTCACTCCGACGTTGTTGGTAATCATTACTAAGGAGGAGACACCATGTTACGAAACATCGTTTGTGGACTTGCCATTGCATTCTTCAGCCTCGGTGCAGCGGCGGAATCCTACAAGATGACCCTTTCGGGGGCGAGCCCCAGCGGGTTGTGGACGATGATCGGCGTAGGTATAGACGGAGCCGTGAAAGACGCCTTTCCTGGATCGACGATCACTTATCAGACGTCGGGTGGAGGACTCGCTAATATTGCCCTCCTCGATCAGGGAAAAGTTGAATTGGGAATCGCGCACGACGCCGAACTGCATATTGCCACCCTCGGCGCCAAACCTTTCAGGAAACCTATCACCAATTTGCGTGCGATCGCGATGCTGTATGACTGGGCGCCAATGCAGATGGTCATCACGAAGGCATTTGCGGAGGAGCACGGGATCCGAACTTTTGACGATATTGCGGTGAAGAAACCGCCGATCAGGATTGCTTTCAACAAGCGGGGCAATATCACCGAATATGTCGCAGTCGAGATGTTCAGGGCGATCGGCGTGAGCCTGGACGATATCAAGAAATGGGGCGGCGATGTCATCTATGCCGCATCGGACGAACAGGGCGATCTGATGAAGGACAAGCGGATCGATATGTTCACAAACGGAGTATTCGTGCGAACAAGTTTCATCGTCCAGGCCGGCGACGCGGTCGACCTCGTTCTGCTCCCAGTGTCGGACAGCGTCATCAAAAAAATCTCCCAGGAGCTGAGTGTCGCCCCGTTTGTCGTGAAGGCGGGAAGCTATTCCTGGCAACCCACCGATGTCGCGACCCTTGCACTCAGCGCGATATTGGTAGTGAATGACAAGATGGACGACAAGGTCGCCCATGATCTGGCGGAAGCCTTGCACAAGCACATTGGAAAACTTCAGGGAGCGCATGGCAGCCTGAAAGCCATAACTCCAGAGTTCCTCACGAGCCAGAAAACTGTCCCCTACCACAAGGGGGCCGAAGCTTACTACCGTGAAGCTGGACTACTGAAATAGATATGACCAATCAGAGCGGCGGCGGATAAATTCCACCGCGCTCCGGTCCTTGTCGAGATGAATTGCGGCAAGGTCATTGATTGCTCTTGGGCGGACCCGAATAGGTCTGTCTGATCGTCCCTGCCTGCAGCTCCGGTTTATAGATCTCGCGCGTTCGTTCATCTTCGACGCGCGACCGGAGGTCCATTCTGCACGAATGGTCTGCAGACGCTCCTTGCATTGGGGAGAGCCGAGCATGTCCAGTATGAGCCTCGATTTCTTTAGCAAGTTTTTCACAACCGGTGCGCGCCGAGATCCCGCCAGCTGGGCCGGCAAACTTCTCAAACCCTTTGCTGCGCTGGTCGCGCTGGGCATCGTCTGGGTGACGACCATCCAGATTGTCCAGATCTATGCGATGACGATCGTATTCCTCGGTCTGATGCTGGCATTGGTCTTTCTGACAACCGGGGCGACCGCAGCCTCGAGCCGGGAGCGGGTTCCGCTATGCGACCTGCTATTCGCAGCGGCGAGCATGGGAATTTCCGCGTATTTCTGGTTTCACAACGAGCGCATCGTGACCCGGATCACGCTCCTCGACGAGCTGACTTTGTGGGACATTATTTGCGGAAGCGGGCTGCTGCTCATCACTCTCGAAGCGACACGACGCACGGTCGGCCCGGGGCTGACGACGATCGTGCTGGTGTTTCTTGGCTACAATCTGTGGGGCGACCGATTGCCCGGAGTGCTTGGCCACGGTTCGATCGACTACCTCCACTTTCTCGATATCCTCGCGTTCACGACCGACGGCATCTTTGGTGCGCCGATCAGAGTCGCTTTGACCTATGTCTTTCTGTTCGGCCTGTTCGGAACCTTTCTGTCGCGTACGGGAGGCGGCGATTTCTTCTTCGATGCCGCTTCCGCCGTGAGCGGCAAGAGCCCCGGCGGTCCCGCGAAAATCGCGGTGGTTTCGTCCGGACTCTACGGGACCATTTCCGGAAGCCCCACGGCTGACGTGGTCACGACCGGGTCGATCACTATTCCGATGATGAAAAAGCTCGGCTACTCGGGCGCCCTTGCCGGCGGAATCGAAGTTGCCGCATCCACGGGCGGCAGCATCCTGCCTCCTGTGATGGGTTCGGCTGCTTTCATCATGGCCGAGTTCACCGGTATCCGATATACGGATATCGCACTTGCAGGGATCCTGCCGGCATTCCTCTACTATTTCTGCGTCTATCTGCAGGTGCACCTCAACTCCCTCAAACTGGGAATCGCCGGTCTCGACAAAGTGCCAGCCTTCGGCGACACGATGCGACGAGGAGGGATGTTCCTGGTCCCGTTGATCGCTCTGGTGGTGGCGCTGCTGATTGGCTATTCCCCCAATTTCGTCGCCGCATTCGGCACCCTCGCAGTGATCGCGGTGGCCATGTACAAGCGCGAGACCCGTCTCAGTTTCAAGGGGTTCTATGAGATTCTCGCGGAAGCGACTCTGCGAGTTGTGCCGGTCGTGGCCGCCTGTGCCGCCGCGGGGCTGGTCGTCGGCGGGCTGTCGATGACCGGACTCGGCGCAAAGGTGACCGAACTCATCTTCCTCCTTGCCGGCACGGATCTGTTTTTGTCGCTGGTGGTCGCCGCAGTCATCACACTGGTGCTGGGCATGGGGATGCCGACCCCCAGCGTGTACATCCTCGCCGCGGTGCTGGTCGCGCCGGCGCTCACGAAGCTCGGCGTTTCGCTGATCGCTGCGCATCTGTTTCTTGTCTATTACGCTAGCCTGTCGGCGATGACACCGCCGATCGCCGTTGCCGCGTTTGCCGCTGCCCCGATCGCGCTCGCCAACCCTCTTGCCGTCGGCCTGGCGGCGGTGAGAATGGCGATGATCGCGTTCGTGGTTCCGTTTGCCTTCGTGTATAACAACGGCATTCTGCTCTCGGGAGCGCCGCTGCAGATTGCATTTGCCTGTCTGGCGGTGATCCTTGCCGTCGCCTGCCTGTGTCTGGCGGCCGAAGGTTTCTGGAAACGGCCGCTCGGCATTGTGCAGCGCTTGTGTTTCCTGGTCGCGGGACTCGGCCTGTTGACTCCCTCGCCTCAGGTGCAGGTAGCTGGGGGAATTGCCGCAGTATTCGGAGCATGGATGGCGATACGTGTCAGTTCAGGGGTGGACGACCGTCACGGAACATCGACGCCTTGACGGACGAAACTCAGCAGCAGAGGAGGGAGCGTGATTGATTGCTGAAGAGCAGGTACTCAAGGATCCTGTAACCCTGATGGTTACGCGGGTGCCGAAACTTGGGCGGGAGACGGAGTGGGAAGTCCTCATCGGTGGAGGCGTTCGGGCGGCGCGCCAATTCCCGGGAAACTTGGGTGCCACTATCCTCAAACCCACCGGGACCGGGGAACGTGCATACCGAATCATCATGAGTTTCGATAGCTTCGCAAGCCTGCGGCGATGGGAGGACTCGGCGCAACGGCTGGAACTGGTGAGGCAACTCGAATCAGTGGAGAGCGCACCGGTGCTGATCGAGCAGGCCGTCGGTTTGGAAACATGGTTTCAGTTGCCGGCAAACGCCGGCTCGCCCCAGCCGATGATTCCACCGCCCCGCCACAAGATGATGATCGCCAGCGGACTGGGCGTGTATCTGACGATCACGCCCCTGCTGATGATCTTGCGACCCGTGCTCGAAGGGCTGCCGGTGTATATGGCTACGATGGTGCTGATTCCGATCGCGGTGGTCCTGCTGACGTACGTTGTGATGCCGGTTATCACGAAATTGCTGCGCCGCTGGCTGCGAGGGGAGTGAAGGGATGTGTGCCCCCTGAAGGCCAGGGAAGGCAGGTATAAATCGTCGATTCGAATTTCGCAACACGGGAGAAATGCGATGCACCTGGCCAGCAGCTGTTTTCAGGAAAATGGAAGAATTCCTGAGAACCTGTTCAAAGTCTATTGAGCAAAAGGGCCAGGAATGCGAGGTGGATGAACTGCAAGCTGGTGTTGAGCAGCCGCTCGCACTTCTCCCATAGTCCCCTGTTTTTTTCCAGCCAGGCAAAGCTGCGCTCGACGATCCAGCGCTTGGGCATCACCTTGAACGCGGTGGTTCGCGGCGCTTGGCGATCTGCACCGTCACGCCCTGCGCGAAGGGCTGGCCCCTATAGCCGCTGTCGCACAGCACGCGTTGCACCCGCTCGAGCCCAGGCTTGCAACGACGCAGCCGCCTGCAGCCCCCCCTTGCGGTCCGTCACCTCAGCCGTGCTCACCGCCCTCGCATACGGCAAGCCTTGGGTGTCGACCGCAATGTGGCGCTCGATCCCTGACACCTTCTTGCCCGCGTCATAGCCCTTCTGGACCGCCGTATCCGTGTTCTTCACGCTTTGCGCGTCCACGATCACGACCGTGCTGCAGGCGTTGCGCTCCAGTCTCTGCCGGGCTGCGCCAACCTGATTTTTTAAAGCCTGCTCCAGCAGGCTCCCACCCTCGCGCGGCTCGCTCCAGATGGCAAAGTACGCGTGCACCGGGCGCCATTTGGGAAACCCGTCGGGCAGCATGCGCCCCTGGCAGCCACTCCTGAGCAGATACAACACCGCGCAGAACACTTCGTACAGGTCCACGCGCCTCGGACAGGTCTTCCTGCGCGCACTCTCCAGCAGCGGACGGATGATCTCGAACTGTTCGCGGCTGATGGCGCTCGGATAGCTCTTCCTCATCCCTCAACGTTCTCATTACTCCAGAGACTTTGAACAGGTTCTTAGGCGCCTGGCTCCCTGAGTCGGCCACGACGACACTGGCCCCGGCCGCCGCCCATGACGTCATCGCCCGGCGCCCGACCCGAGATACCCAAGACGGATTTAGTGTCAAAGCGTCAACCTGAGCCATAAAAAACCCGTCTGGATCTCCCTATCCGCCGGCTTCATAACGTCGAGAGCAGCGCCATGGCTGCTGCAAAGACAGCCAGGGCGCCCGCGATCATGTTCATGATCGCGATCCGCTGGCTGGCCCGCACTGAGCCGGCGAGCCGCCCGACGGCCGCCTCCACCTCGCAGCGTGCCGATTCGGCGGCCGCTTTCGTGCCCTCCTGCATCCCTTTCATCATGGTTTCCTTACTCGCTGTCAGCGCCGCGTTCAACGTCCGTTCCGCCTTGCTCTTGGCGTCCTCGCCCCACCGCTGTGCGATGGATTCCAGTTCTTCCTTGAAGCGGTCCAGCGTTTCCTGCTGAGCGACCGCGCTGTCCTGCATCAGTCGCTCATTGATCGTTTGCAGGACCAGGATCGGATCATCGCGGCCAACGGCGATGCCGTGTTTCGCCGCGATCTCCTTGATGATGGACTCGATCTTGTCCGACATCACAGCACCGCCGTATTCTCGAGCTGGGCGAAGAGCTGGCCTTTCACGATCTTGAGCCGCTGCCGCGTCATGATCGTGAGAGAGCTCATCGCCAAGGCCTCATCGAAGGTAAGGCGAGCTTGGAGCATTTCCGTAAAGTCCCTGCCGTAAGTTTCTTCCTTGAGCGGCGGAATCTGGATGATGGCCGACACGCGGGCCTTGTTCGTGGTGTACGCCTTCATCTGCTCGAACCCCTTGCCCTCGTGCTCGATGGCGCCCCAATAGGAGTTCAGCCAGGCGACGAACAGGCATTCGGCGGGGAATTGGCCGGCCAGCTGGGCAAAACCGCTCACTGTATCTTGGAGAGCCTGCCCACCCGTAATGACGGTGTGCACCACAAGCTCATGTCCCATGTTCCGGAGTAGCGCCGGCACTTGGTTGCTGATGAGGTAGTGCGAGAGCGGCACGAACGAGCTGGCACCGTTGTCGATGATGACGTCGACCTCGGCCGTGGCGATCTGCTCGACCAGGGTATCGAAGTTCCTGGTGTTGATCTCATCGCCGTCCATGATGTTGAGGCGCCGCACGTCGAGGGCCTTGTATCCCTCGAACGTCGCGTTGACCGGATCGGTGTCAATGCAGATCGGCTTTTGTCCCTTCCCTGCCTTGTACTGCGCAATAACAGCCGCGATCATCGATTTGCCGACGCCGCCTTTCCCTTGCAGAACCATGTGGATCTTGGCCATTAGAACAAGTCCTCTTTCTTCGGTGTTGCGGTGAATGTGAAGCCCCCCACGGAGGGCGGCGGGGTCTTTCGGGGTTCGCTTTGCGCCTGGTCTGGCCGCGTTGTGGCCGCCAGAGCTTGTGGCTTGCTCTGCTCCTGCGGTAGCTGCTGCTCGACCCGGTGTTCGGCTCGAGGCTTGGTCCGGATGTGCCGCTTCACGTGCAGCGTGAAAGTCTCATAGCGATACTCGATGCGCTTCGTTTCGTGCAGGTGCTCCCAGATGGTTTTCATCGAGTAGCCTGCATCGAGCGCCGCCTTCACGTCGCCCTTCACGGCCAAGAACGCAACGATGTTTTTGTCCTGGCGCAGCCTTTGTGTCGTGCGTTTGCTCACCCACCCGGCAAGTTCTTCGGTGTAGCTCTTCGCCATCGTGCTCGTTCCATAGGTCCCGTCGCTTCAATTCTTGCGCTACGCCGCGTGTAACAAGACCGCGAAAAGGTGCAACTACATCGGGTCCATATCCTTACGACACAGGGATTATGGGAGCGTTCACTAAATTTCGCTATATCCATTAAAATATTTACACTTGTTTTGCGCCTCGCTGCGGATAAATCAAAAGTGATGGCGTAGACTTTCCCTGGGGTAATGAACGCCGAAAGGCGGGCAGGATGGGCGAAGTTAGCTAACCAGCGGAGCCGGTTATCTACCTTCGCTATCCCTTATTCGCGCCGGGGGCGCTCAACGGGCATCCTGCTCTGCGAGGCTGGGCCGGCTACCGCCGACATGACAAGCGAGCCTTGGACGATGGGGAAAACCGCAAGGCCAACCGCCGGGAAGCGCAAGCACCACCTACGGGTGCCTGTGTTCGCAGAAGAGAAGCAGCTGATCGAAGATCAGGCCCAGCGGGCCGGGATGAGCGTCGCCCGTTTTCTGCGCGAAGTCGGGCAGGGCTACCGCTTCGGGGGTGTGGTCGATTGCGAGCAGGTGCGCGAACTCGCGCGGATCAACGGCGATCTTGGCCGGCTCGGCGGGCTGCTGAAGCTTTGGCTCACCGACGACGAGCGCACCGCCCAGTTTGGCGAGGCGACTATTCGCGCGGTCCTGTCCCGGATCGACGCGACACAGGACGAGATGGGGCAGGTCATGATGGCCGTCGTCATGTCGAGGGCCGAGCGATGATCCTTTTAGCGGCTAAAACGCCGGGGGCTCGCGCGTGATCGCAAAGCACGTCCCAATGGGCTCCCTTGCCAAGAGCGACTTCGCCGAACTGGTGGAGTACATCACCGATGAGCAAGGTAAAACGGAACGCCTCGGGCGGGTCACAGCTACGCACTGCGAGGCCGGCACCCTGCAGGCGGTCATCGGGGAAGTGCTTGCTACGCAGCGGCAGAACACCCGTGCTGCCGGCGACAAGACCTATCACCTGCTGGTCAGCTTTCGGCCCGGTGAGCACCCGAGTGCCGATACGTTGAAAGTGATTGAGGAACGTATCTGTGCCGGCCTCGGTTACGGCGAGCACCAGCGTGTCAGCGCGGTACACCATGACACCGACAATCTTCATCTTCACATCGCCATCAACAAGATCCACCCGGAGCGGCACACGATGCATGAGCCGTTCCAGTCCTATCGCAGGCTCGCGGAACTGTGCGCCGTACTCGAGCGGGATTGCGGGCTGGAGCGGGACAACCACCAATCGCGGCGATCCGTGGCTGAGGGGCGCGCAGCGGACATGGAGCGTCATGCGGGGGTCGAAAGCCTCGTCGGCTGGGTACGGCGGGAATGCTTGGAGGAAATGCGCGGGGCGCAATCTTGGGCCGAATTGCACCAAGTCATGAGGAAAAACGGGCTTGAGCTGCGCGAGCGCGGCAATGGCTTGGTTGTGGAGGCGGCAGACGGCACGCGGGTCAAAGCCAGCACCATCGCCCGCGAGCTTTCCAAGCCCGGTCTTGAGGCGCGGCTTGGTCCCTTCGAGCCGTCGCCGGATCGGCTTGCGGAACCGAAGATCCGGCGGCAATACGAAAAATCCCCCATCGGCCTGCGCGTCAATACGGTCGAGCTCTATGCCCGGTACAAGGACGAGCAGCAGACCCTCACAGCGGCACGCACCGATTCGCTGGCGAAAGCACGGCGCCGCAAGGATCGTGCTGTCGAGGGTGCGAAGCGGGCCAACCGGCTCTGGCGCGCAACTATCAAGGTTGTCGATAGCAAGGGCGTTGGCAAGAAAGCGCTCTATTCGCAGGCCGGATCCGCCCTGCGCGATCAACTGGCCCAGATCCATAAGGAGTATGCGAATGAGCGGGAAAAGCTCTACCAAGGCTTCCAGCGGCGGGCGTGGGCTGACTGGTTGAAGCAGGAGGCCCTACAGGGCAATGCAGACGCGCTAGCCGCCCTGCGGGGCCGTGCCGCGGCCCAAGGCCTCAAGGGCAACACCGTCGCCGGACAGGGTGCAACGAAGTCCGAGCGTGCCCACGTTCAGGACAACATCACCAAGAAGGGCACGATCATCTTCCGCATCGGCCAGTCGGCCGTGCGCGACGATGGTGACAAGCTTCAGGTCTCCCGCGAAGCCACGCGCGAAGGCGTGCAAGCCGCCCTGCGCCTAGCGATGGAGCGGTATGGCAGTCAGATTACCGTCAACGGCACCCCCGACTTCAAGGCTCGAATCATCAGGACTGCCGTCGATTCCCAGCTGCCTATCACGTTTGCCGATCCCGCTTTGGAATTGCGGCGGCAACAGCTTTTGAGCACGGAGAAAGCACATGAGCGAGCAGCACGAACCGAGCGAGGACGAACTGATCGACGCCGCCTTGGCGGCGCTGGATCAAGCGCCGCTGCCGACGACAACCTTGCCCGAACCGGCGCCGGAGCCGGCCGAGGAGGCAGCGACGACAGAGGCGGGGCCGGCATGGACCCCCCCGCCCATGTCGGCCGCAAGCCCAACGTTGGGCGCATTGGGCGAGTCCCGCCGCCCCAAAGCCAGCACCGCTTGCGAGGAATGTCCGAACTCGGTGTGGTTCGCATCGCCGGCGGAAGTGAAGTGCTATTGCCGCGTGATGTTCCTCGTCACGTGGAGCAGCAACGCGCCCAATCAGATCACGCATTGCGACGGGACGCTGTTGGGGTAGGACGACTGAAGCCCGCGCAACAGGCTGCAGCGGAAGAATATCTCGCCGAGCGCGAAGATAAGCGCCTAAAATATTTCGATATATCGAAAAATAGTTTATATAATGAGAATGCCCGTGGTTTTTTATTTGCTGGTCTTCGTCATTTCGAAGGTCGGACGTTGGCTCTTCTCAGGCGAGACGATGCTGACGTTGTCATGGTTCTGCCCATCGACCACGCCACGGCCCGGCGCTTGTCCCGTGTAGCGGTCGGCGATCCAGTCACCGTCACGCCTCGGGGTTCGATCCAAACGTCGAAGGGAAGGAGTCGATGAAGATCAAGATGGACAATGCGGTCGGGCCTCAAGTCCGCACCAAGAAAGGCGCGGGCGGCAAGTTGTTGCCCGTGCTCGGGGCGGTGTCGCTTGGGGCCGGATTGCAGTCTGCTACCCAATTTTTCGCCCACACCTTCGATTACCAGGCGAACCTCGGCGTCCATTTCAACCACGTCTATGCGCCGTGGTCGATCCTCGAGTGGGCTTCGAAGTGGTATTCACACTATCCGAACGAAATCATGCAGGCGGGCAGTATCGGCATGATGATTTCAACGGTCGGGCTGCTGGGCGTGGCGGTGGCGAAAGTCGTGTCCTCGAACTCGTCGAAGGCGAACGAGTACCTGCACGGCTCCGCGCGCTGGGCCGGGAAGAAAGACATCCAGACCGCCGGGCTACTGCCCCGGCCTCGCCGCCTCTTGGATGTTGTCACGGGCAAGGACGCGGCTCCGTCGACGGGCGTCTATGTCGGCGGCTGGGAGGACAAGGAGGGGGAATTTCATTATCTGCGCCATAACGGCCCGGAGCACATCTTGACCTATGCCCCTACCCGCTCGGGCAAAGGTGTCGGCTTGGTTGTTCCGACGTTGTTGTCATGGGGTGACAGCGCCCTTGTCACCGACCTGAAAGGCGAGCTGTGGGCAATGACTGCCGGGTGGAGGAAGAAGCACGCCAAGAACAAGGTGCTGCGGTTCGAGCCGGCTACTGCGAACGGTAGCGTGTGCTGGAATCCGCTGGACGAAATCCGGATGGGTACTGAACACGAGGTTGGCGATGTTCAGAACCTGGCGACCCTGATTGTCGATCCGGACGGGAAGGGCCTGGGTTCGCATTGGCAGAAAACGGCATTCGCACTCTTGGTCGGCGTGATCCTGCACGCGCTCTACAAGGCGAAGGACGACGACACGACGGCCACGCTCCCATCGGTTGATGCGATGCTGGCCAGTCCGGACCGCGATATCGGCGAGCTTTGGATGGAGATGGCGACCTATGGGCACGTCGCCGGGCAGAACCATCATGCCATTGGTTCCGCCGCCCGCGACATGATGGATCGGCCGGAGGAAGAAGCGGGATCGGTGCTGTCCACGGCCAAGTCCTTCCTGGCCCTGTACCGCGATCCAGTCGTGGCCCGCAACGTGAGTCGCTCCGAATTCTGCATCCGCGACCTGATGCATTCAGATGAACCCGTAACGCTCTATATCGTCACGCAGCCCATTGACAAGGATCGGCTGCGGCCCCTGGTCCGCGTCATGGTGAACATGATTGTCCGTCTGCTCGCGGACAAGATGGACTTCGACAACGGGCGGCCGGTGGCGCATTACAAGCACCGGCTCCTCATGATGCTCGATGAGTTTCCCAGCCTTGGGAAGTTGCAGATCCTGCAAGAGTCACTGGCCTTCGTGGCGGGCTACGGCATCAAGTGCTACCTGATCTGCCAGGACATCAACCAACTCAAGAGCCGTGAAACGGGGTACGGGCCAGATGAAACCATCACCTCCAACTGCCATGTGCAGAACGCCTATCCCCCGAACCGCGTGGAGACTGCCGAACACCTGTCTCGGCTGACCGGACAGACCACCGTAGTCAAGGAGCAGATCACGACCAGCGGCCGCCGCACGGCGGCGATGCTCGGGCAGGTTTCCCGCACGTTCCAAGAAGTGCAGCGCCCCTTGCTGACACCGGATGAGTGCTTGCGGATGCCTGGTCCTCGGAAGAACGCAGACGGCAACATCGAAGAGCCTGGCGACATGGTGGTGTACGTGGCCGGCTATCCCGCGATTTACGGCAAGCAGCCGCTTTACTTCAAAGATCCGATCTTCCTGGCGCGCGCTGCGGTGCCCGCGCCCAAGGTCAGTGATCGCCTGGTCCAGTTCGCGGAAGCTGGGGAGCGGATCACGATATGAAGCAGCTCTTCAAGAAGATCAGCGTCGGGGTGGCCTTGGCAGGCGCGGCGGGGCTCACCGGCGCCGCCCTCGCGTATTCGGTCGGCGCACGCATCAATACCACCAGGAGCATTCCGGTCGGCCTGTACTGGACGAGCCCAAGCCTAGCGGTGGAGAAGGGGGCTTATGTCCTCTTCTGCCCACCGCAACTCCAAGTCTTCAACGAGGCACGGGAACGCGGTTACATTGGCGCCGGCTTCTGCGCCGGCGGTTACGGCTATCTGATGAAGCGCGTTTTAGCCGCTAAAGGCGATGACGTTGCCGTATCCGCCGATGGTGTGCGCGTGAACGGCGTGCTGCTGCCTTTCAGTGCTCCCAAAGCTGTCGATGCTGGCGGCCGACCACTGCCACGGTTCCATGCCACCCGCTACATCCTCGGCGCCGCCGAACTACTGCTCATGTCCGACATGAGTGGCACATCGTTCGATGGCCGCTACTTCGGCCCCATCAATCGTTCCCAAATCGTGACAGTCGTTTCCCCGGTCATCACCTGGTAAGGGAGGAAAGAACGATGCGATTGTTCATCGCGGAAAAGCCATCCGTCGCAAAGGCCATCGCAAGCGAGCTGGGCCAGAGCGGAAAAGGCGACGGCTTCATCGAGTGCGGCACCGATACCGTGACCTGGTGCTTCGGACACATGCTCGAACAGGCCGAACCCGACGAGTACACCCCCGACGACGTACCCCGCAACGACAGCGGCAAGAAAGTCTGGCGGATCGATGAGCTACCCATCATTCCGACCGACTGGATGCTCAAGGCGAAGGACGATGTCAAGCAGCAGCTCGCCGTGATCGGCAAACTGGTCAAGGAGGCGGCGGAAATCGTCAACGCCGCCGACCCCGACCGCGAGGGTCAATTGCTGGTCGATGAGGTCCTGAAGCACTTTCGCTGCAACAAGCCCGCGCGGCGATTTTGGGTGTCCGCGCAGGATTCCGTTTCCGTGAAGCGTGGCCTTGCCGCCCTCAAGGACAACGGCACCTATCACGGCTGGGCCGATGCCGCGCGGGCACGGCAGCGGGCCGACTGGCTGATCGGCATGAATCTCAGTCGCGCCTATACCCTGCGCGCACAGCGCGGTGGTTCGCGGGTACTGCTCACGGTCGGCCGTGTGCAGACCCCGACGCTCGCGCTCGTTGTCGCGCGAGACAGGGAAATCGAGGCGTTCAAGCCGGTCCCGTATCACACCATCCGCGCAGCGATTCAGCATCCGGGCGGTGCCTTCCTCGCCTCTTGGCGAGCGAAGGTCGATCAGGCGGGCCTCGATGCCGAGGGGCGCCTTGTCGATACCGCCGTGGCGGACGCGCTGGTGGCGAAGGTCACGGGCAAGCCCGGCACCGTCGCCGAATACAAGCAGGAGGCCAAGAAGCAGAACCAGCCGCTCGCGTTTGCCCTGTCCGACATCATATTGCTTGCGTCCAACAAGTTCGGGTACAGCGCCGAGGACGTGCTGAACGCCTGCCAGGCGCTCTATGAAACCCACAAGCTGACTTCCTATCCGCGCACCGATTGCGCCTACCTGCCCGAGTCTCAGCATGCCGATTCGCCCCGCGTTCTTAAGGCGATTCAGCACGTCAACCCGGAGCTGGCCGGCCTGGTGGCCTGCGCCAATCCGCGCCTGAAGTCCAAGACGTGGGACGACTCGAAGATCACCGCGCATCACGGAATCATCCCGACCGTGCACAAGGGCAGCAAGGCGGGCCTGAGCGAGAAGGAGCACAACATCTATGACCTGATCGTGCGGGCGTACCTGGCGCAGTTCTACTGCGTCCATGAGTACATGAGCACCACGGTTGGCGTGGAGGTCGAGGAGGAAACCTTCGTTGCGACCGGCGAGGTTGTTACGCGCAACGGCTGGCGCGACGTCTACCAGGAAGTCGACGAGCAGGACACGGAGAAGGACGCGGACGAAGGCGGGAATCAACGCCTTCCGGCTATGCAGACGGGCGATGGCGTGACCTGCAAGCAGGCCACCCGGAAGGACGCCAAGACGAAGCCACCGGCCCGCTTCACCGAGGGCACGCTGATCCGTGCGATGGAGAACATCCATAAGTTTGTGCCCGAGCCGGAGCACAAGAAGATGCTGCGCGAGGGGGACGGTATCGGCACTTCTGCCACCCGCGCATCCATCATTTCCGAGCTGAAACGCCGCGGGTTCCTGGAAACCAAGGGCAAGCAGATTATCGGCACGACATTGGGGCGCAGCATGATCGACGCCCTGCCCGAAGTCGTGAAAAGCCCCGTGCTGACCGCCCTTTACGAACGCATGTTGAAAGGCATCGAGCAGGGCACGGCCGAGTTGGCCGTCTTCATTGCCAAGCAAGAGACGTTCATCCGTGACCAGGTGGCGAAGGCCAACGATGGCGCCGTCGCCATTGCCGGCGGCCGTGAAGTCTTGCCGATTTCCACCCTCTACAAGTGCATGGCGTGCGGGCATGGGCTGATTCGCCGGCCGACGAAGAAGGCCGACGTCTTCTGGTGGGCGTGCAGCAACTTCCCGACTTGCAAGCAGAGCTATCCCGAGAGCAAGAACCCGAAGCTCAAGGGCCGACCCGACTACAGCACCGGCCGCAACAACACTCACGAACAGGAGCAATGACCATGACCGAGCAGATCACCAATCCTGAAGCCGCGATCCTCGATGACGTGACGAATGCGACGGATGCGATCCGCGAGAAGTTGATCGACGCCCAGACGCCCGGTTACCAGGCCGAGTTCGATCCGGATGAGGCCGAGCGCGTGGGCGCCTTCGCGGAAGACGCCTTGAGTGAACAAGACGCGGTCGACAGCGATGTCGATCTGGTGGACGCGACCGTTCCGACCGAGCGGCAGGAGGGTTAAGGCCATGGCAGAGGCCAAGAAACCGTTCCATGAAACGGTCGCGGAGAACCTGATTGAACAGCTCAGGGCAGGCACGGCGCCGTGGCAACGGCCTTGGGAGCCTGGAGAGCCTGGCGGCTTCCTGCCGGTCAATCCAACGACTGGCAAGCGGTACAAGGGCATCAACGCGATCTATCTGATGAGCCAGCGGCGCACGGATAACCGCTGGATGACCTACAAGCAGGCGACGGCGGCCGGCGCCCAGGTCCGCAAGGGTGAGAAGGGCACCCCCGTTCAATACTGGAAGTTCAGCGAAGAGCAGGAGAAGCGGGACGAGCACGGCAAGCCCGTCCTGGATGGCGACGGCAAGCCGGTCAAGCAAACCGTGATGCTGGAGCGGCCACGCGTGTTCTTCGCCACCGTGTTCAATGCGGAACAGATCGAGGGTCTTCCGCCCATCGAGCGCAAGGAACAGACGTGGGATGCTGTCGAGCGGGCCGAGCACATCGTGAAAGCCTCGGGTGCCGTCATCCGCCACGGCGAGAACAATCGCGCCTTCTATCGGCCGGCGACCGACAGCATCCACCTTCCTGACAGGGGCCGATTCCCGACCGCCGACAGCTACTATGCGACGGCGCTGCACGAGCTCGGGCACTGGACCGGGCACGAGTCCCGGCTTGACCGCGACCTGGTGCACCCGTTCGGCAGCGAGGGGTACGCCAAGGAAGAACTGCGGGCGGAAATCGCGTCGATGATCATCGGCGACGAACTGGGCATTGGCCACGATCCCGGACAGCACGTCGCGTATGTCGCTTCGTGGATCAAGGCCCTGGAGGATGACTCGCTGGAGATCTTCCGGGCGGCGGCCGAGGCCGAGAAGATCAAAAACTATGTGATGGCCTTCGAGCAGAAGCAGGTACAGGAGCAGGGCGAGGCACAGGAGCAGGAAGCGCAGCCGCAGCCGACCGTAGCCGAGCTGACCGTCACCCAGCACGAGGCCATGAAACTTGCAGACCAAGCTTTCCAAGCCGAGCTTGTGCGTGTCTATGGCGAGAAGGATGCCAGCGAGCGGCGCTATCCGCTTCACCATGCCGATCCTGCCGTGCGGGAGGCCAAGGAGATGTACACGATTGCCGCATCTCAGTGGCGCGAAGCGATGACCCTAGCCAGGCAAACCGTGGCCGAGCGTGACGAGGCGCAGCAGGCCATTCCGACACAGGAGGTCAGTATGCAAGCCGGACCCGATGACGCTACCGACCGGGCCGCGAAGGCGGTGAAGGCCGAAGCTTGGATGCTGGGACACTTGGAGCGCGGCACCTTGCCCGGTGTCCTCGATACCGCGCGGCTGGAGCAGATCGACAAGGCCCTCGATCTACTCGATCAGATTCAGCCCCTCAGTTTCCAAAACGAGTTCTGGACGCGGCATGAGCTGCCCGAAGCCGTTGATGCCTTGGAGGCGAAGATCCAGGCGGCCATCGAGCCGCTGGAACAGCTCCGGGAGGAGGCGAAGGTTGCCGAGGCGCGGAAGGTCGGCGATGTGGCGGCGTTCGATGCAGCGGCCAATGAAGCCTTCGAGGCGACCTTGCCGCACGACTGGAACGGCAACGTCCAGGTGCAGGCCAGCGCCGAGTACCAGGTCGACGGGGAAACCCACGTCGCGGCGGCCGCGGATCTTGGCGTGGAACCGCAGTTCTGGAGCGTGTACGCCCAGCGCGAAGATGGGCGCTATGAGTTCGTGCACGACTTCGAGAACGCCCAGCAGGCCGAGCATCTGGCGTCCCGTTTGGCCGTGGTTGGCGCCAATTCGACCGATAACGAGCATGAGCGCAGCGCGATCCTTGCCCGCGCTCATGAGGACCGCGTTCGCCGTGATCCCACCAGCACGGACGAGGTCATTTCAGCGGCTAAAGAGGCGCGAAAGTCGGCGGAAATGAATGTCATGCTCAACGACGCTGACATGCAGAAGCGCATTGCCGAGTTGGAAGAGCAGCAGAAGCAGACGGCGGATCGCTCCGCCCCGGACGAACGGACCTACCTTAATGTCCCATACAAGGAGAAGGACGACGCCAAGGCCCTCGGGGCGCGCTGGGACCGCAAGGAACAGTCTTGGTATGTCCCGCCGGGCGCCGATGCGACCCCCTTCGCCAAATGGACGCAAGGCACCGCCCAGCAGCCCGCCCAGGCCCGCACAGCCGACATGCCCGCCCTAGACTACGGCGCCGGTCAGAAGGCCGCCCAGGAGCGCGTCTATCTGGCCGTTCCGTATGGCGAGCGCAGCGCGGCGAAGGCCGCCGGCGCAGCTTGGGACAAGGTCGCAAAGTCCTGGTATGCCGGACCGAAGGCCGACATGGAGAAGCTGCAACGCTGGTTGCCCGACAACGTGCCGGCGCAGCAAGCCCCGGCGATGAACCCGCGTGAAGAGTTCGCCGATGCCTTGCGTTCGATGGGCTGCAACGTGACCGACGAGCACCCCATCATGGACGGCAAGAAACACCGGATCGGCGTCGAGGGCGACAAGAAGGGCGAACAGGCTGGTTTCTACGTCGGCCACCTGGACGGCCACCCGGCCGGCTATATCAAGAACAACCGCACCGGCATCGAGATGAAATGGAAGTCGAAAGGCTATTCCCTCGATCCCCAGGAGAAGGCGAAGTTGGCGGCCGAGGCCGCGAGCAAGCTGGCGGCACGTGCCGAAGAGCAAGACCGCCTGCATGAAGCGAGCGCCCAGCGCGTCGGCAAGCAAATGGCCGATTTGGCGCCGGTTGCCGAGCTGACACCGTACATGCGCGACAAGGGCATCCAAGCCCATGCGGGTGCGTTTACCGACAAGGAAGGGCAGAAGACCTACATTCCGGCTTTCGACGTCGATGGCAAGCAGTGGACGATGCAGTACATCCAGGAGGACGGCACCAAACGCTTCGCGAAAGACAGCAAAAAGGAAGGCTGCTTCCATCCTGTCGGCGGCATGGACGCGCTAGCCACGGCCCCGGCGCTTGTCATTTCAGAGGGCTACGCGACGGCAGCCACCAACGCCGAGGCGCTGGGTTTCGCCACCGTCGCCGCGTTCGACTCCGGGAACCTGCCCGCCGTGGCCCACGCTCTGCACGAGAAGTTCCCCGACAAGCCGGTCATCATCTTGGGCGACGACGACCGGCAATTGGAGCTGACGCAGGGCGTCAATTCTGGCCGCGTGAAGGCCCAGGAGGCCGCGAAAGCCGTGGGCGGGAAAGCTATCTTCCCGATCTTCGCGCCGGGCGAGAACGCCTATCCGGCTAACCTGGAACCCGTTACCCCGCGGACTTACCGGGAGCACCTGCGAGCCACGAAAGCCCTGGAAGACGCGCAGCAGGACCCCGAGGGGGCGACGCTCACCGAGCAGCAGACGGCGGAGCTGAAACGCGCCCAGCTAAGTGACAAGCAACTGGCGGCCCTCGATCAGATGAAGGGGCGCACCGACTTCAACGACCTGGCTACGAAGAGCGAGCTGGGTCGAGAAGGAGTTGAACGCCAGCTAAAGGCAGGGGTCGGCCGCGTGATCCGCGAGATCGAAGAGAAGCGCGAGCGCACCCAGGGACAGGAGAAGAAACAGATCCAGGAACAGCAGCCGAGGCGCGCGGCACGGATCGCCTGACCCGGTGCGCGGCAAGCCTCGCCCTTCAGGGCGGGGAAGGATAGCGCGGACGCCCTAGGCGTCCTTTGGGCGGTCAGTACGGCGTTTGCTGCTGTTCGATGTAGTGGCGGATGATCTCCATGGGTGCGCCGCCGCAGCTTCCGGCGAAGTAGGACGGCGACCACAGCGCACCGCGCCACAGCTTCTTGCGGAGGCTCGGGTGGTTCTTCTTGCGGATCATCCGGCTAGAGACGCCTTTCAGGCTGTTCACCAGCGCCGAGACGGCCACCTTCGGCGGGTAGTTCACCCGCAGGTGGACGTGATCGTCCTCGCCGTCGAACTCCACCAGTTCCGCCTCGAAGTCGGCGCAAACGCTGGCGAAGATGGCGCAGAGGTCATCGAGGATCTCGTGGGTGAACACTTCGCGGCGATATTTGGTTACGAAGACCAAGTGCACATGCATCAGGAAGACGCAATGTCTTCCGTGCCGAACATCGTTGTCGTTGCTCATAGACCAAACTATATTATCCACATGCAACGCCTCCAAGCCTTCAAATACGAACTCATGCCGGACGGCGGCCAGCAGCGCCAGATGCGCCGCTTCGCGGGCTCGTGCCGGTTCGTGTTCAACAAGGCGCTGGCGTTGCAGAAGACGCGCCACGCGCAAGGCGAGAAGAAGCTCGGCTACGCCGGGCTGTGCAAGCTGCTCACCGAATGGCGCAACAGTGCCGAGACGCCTTGGCTCAAGGATGCGCCGACGCACCCGCTGCAACAGATGCTCAAGGACCTGGAGCGCGCCTACGCCAACTTCTTCGCCAAGCGGGCGGATTTCCCGCGTTTCAAGAAGAAGGGGCAGCAGGACCGCTTTCGCTATCCCGACCCGAAACAGATCAAGCTCGATCAGGCCAATTTCCGCCTGTTCCTGCCGAAGCTGGGCTGGCTGCGGCTCCGCCACAGCCGTGACGTGCTGGGCACGGTGAAAAACGTCACCCTCAGCCAGTCCTGCGGCAAATGGTTCGTCAGTATTCAGACCGAACGCGAGCTCGAGCAGCCCCTTCCGCACGGCGGCGCGGTCGGCATCGACATGGGCGTGGCGCGCTTTGCCACGCTCTCGGACGGCACGTTCTACGCGCCGCTCAACAGCTTCAAGCGGCATGAGGCCGCGCTGCGCCGTGCTAGCCAAGCGATGAGCCGCAAGACCAAGTTCAGCAACAACTGGAAGAAGGCGCAAGCCCGCGTCCAGCGCATCCATTCCCGCATCGGCAATGCCCGCCGCGACTACCTGCACAAAGCCACGACCACGATCAGCCAAAACCACGCGATGGTGTGCATCGAGGACTTGCAGGTACGGAACATGTCCCGGTCGGCGGCAGGCAGTAGCGAGCAACCGGGAAAACAGGTTCGGGCCAAATCCGGCCTGAACAAAACCATCCTCGATCAAGGCTGGGCCGAGTTCCGACGACAACTGGACTACAAGCTGGCGTGGAACGGCGGACACCTCATCGCCGTGCCGCCCCGCAACACCAGTCGCACTTGTCCGTGCGGGCATGTGTCGGCGGACAATCGCCCGACGCAGGCGCGGTTTCGGTGCGTCGAATGCGGCTTCGAGGAGAACGCCGATGTGGTCGGCGCGATCAACGTTCTCAGGGCGGGGCACGCCCGTTGCGCCTGTGAAGTGAGCGGTGAGGTAAGGCCGCCAGCAGCAGGAACCCGCCGAAGCGACTCAGGGGCGGCTCAATGCCGCGCCTGAGCGCCGTAGGAATCCCCCGCCTTCAGGCGGGGGAGGATGTCAACTAGTTGTAGCTCCCCGCTAAACCGCCTCACCCTGGGGCGGTTTTTTCGCTTGGCACGGCCAGGTTCATGGCTTCCAACCGATCTGAAGAGGCCGAAATAGCCACCATTGCGCACCGAGTCATAGACGGCCTGCCAGCCCACCAGCAGCTAATCCTTGGACGTCTGATCGTTCCGGCTCGCGCCCATGTTGCGCGAGCCGGGCAGCGCCTGATATTGCTGCTTCCTCGAACCGCGAAGGCCGAGGCCGCGAGGAGCTAGATACCTCGCCTCTTGCAGTAGGAGCTAGCGGCCATCACTTCCCCTGCTGCGCATTCCGACGAACGTGACCGCCTGCACCGACGAACGTGACCGGTGGGGTCTGCGCGCGAAGCGTGGTGTTCAGATTCTAACCGCGTCGGTCACGATGATGCTCGATTCGAGGGCTGATGCAGGCTTATCCACAGGCGCCCGCCAGCGCGCCTCATACGCTGGCGGGCGGGCGCCTGTGGGTAAGGCGTCTCGCGCGCACGGCCTCATGCCTTTTCCTTTCTTCTCATCGACTCGCCCTTGAGGGCGAGCTTGTGCGCGGCGTGCACGACGCGATCGAGAATGGCATCGGCGAAGGTCGGGTCGCCCAAGTAGGTGTGCCAGTGCTCGATCGGCAGCTGGCTGGTGATCACGGTCGAACGCGTGCCGACCCGGTCGTCGAGCAGCTCCAGCAGGTCGCTTCGCTCCTGAGCCGACGGCGCGGCCAGGCCCCAATCGTCGATGACGATGAGATCCATGCGCGCGAGCTGCATGAGGCGTCGGCTGAAGCTGCCGTCGGCATGCGCGATGCGCAGCTCCTCGAAGAGCCGCGGCAGACGCACGTAGTAGGCCGCGAGGCCCTGCCGGCACGCCGCGTTGGCGAGCGCGCAGGCGAGCCACGTCTTGCCGCTGCCGGTGGGGCCCGTGATGAGGCAGTTCTGGTGGTGACGAATCCATTGACCGGTGCCGAGCGCGGCGATCTGGCTGCGCTCGAGGCCGCGCCCGGCGCGGTAGTCGACGTCCTCCAGGCACGCGGCAGCGGCTTTGATGCGGGCGGCCTTGAGCAGCCGCTCGATGCGTTTGCCGTCGCGCAGCAGAATCTCGCGATCGATGAGCTGGGCGAAACGCTCCTCGAAGCTGAGCGCGGTGATGGCGGGCTGGGTGAGCTGCTCCTCGAAGGCGCGGGCCATGCCTTCCAGGCGCAGGGTGCGCAGTTGTTGCAGGCTGTGTTGCATCAGCATCGATGTTCTCCGGTGGGTGGAATCAGTGGTAGTAGCGCGCACCGCGCAGGTTCTCGTGAGCGGCCGGTAGCGCAAGCTCGCTTTGCTGCGCAGTGGATGCGGGCAGCGGCGCGCGGTCGAGCCCGCTCTTGAGGATCGAGGCGACGTTGCGGTAACGCATCGCCCCGAGGGTGACGGCGCGGGTCGCCGCGGCTTCGAGGCGTTCGTTGCCGTATTGACGACCGAGGCGCATCAGCCCGAGGCATGCCCGGTAGCCCTGCTCGGGGTGCGGCATGCGTTCGAGTTGGTGGCTGACCACCTGCTCGGTGTGAGGTCCGACCGTGGCGCCCCAGCCGATGAGTTTGCCCGGGGACCACTGGCGGTGCGCCTGATGCGATGCGGGCATGTGTTCGGTGAGCGTGGTGAAAGCCCCGTGCCGGTGGCTTCTCGCATGCACCGCAACGCGACGGCCTGCGGCAAAGCATTCGATGCTGCTCGCGGTGAGGCGCAACTCCACCGGTTGGCCGGCGAGCGCATACGGCACGCTGTAGTAATGCCCGTCGAACTCGACGTGGTAGTCGATGTTGGGCTTGGCCCGTTTCCACTGGGCGAACTGGAACGCGGTGGCGGGCAACGGGCGCAGCGCCGGCCGATCGAGCGTCTCGAACGCTTCGTGGCGCGAGCCTGGCAGGCGCCGGAAGGCACGCGTGTTCAGCGGCTCGAGTAACGCGGCGATCGCCTCGTTCAACTCCCCCAGCGAGAAAAAGCGCCGGTGACGCAGCCGCGCCAGAATCCAGCGCTGCACGATCTGCACGCCGACTTCGACCTTGGCTTTGTCCTGCGGCTTGTAAGGGCGCGCGGGCAGGATCGCCACGCCGTAGTGCGCGGCGAACTCGGCGGTGGTGCGCTGCAGTTGCGGCTCATACCGGTCGGCTTGACCGATGAGCGAGCGCGTATTGTCGGGCACGACGAGCTCGGGCACGCCGCCGATGAAGGCCAGCGCCCGGGCGAGCGAGCCCAGCCAGTCGGCCTGCGACTGCGTCGCCGTGGCGCAGGCGAACGTATAGCTCGAGGCGCCGAGCACCGCGACGAAGATCTGCGCGCGCGAAATCTCGCCCGTGTCGGCGTCGACGATCGGCACCGTGTGGCCCGCGTAATCGATGAAGAGTTTCTCGCCGGCGCGGTGCACTTGGCGCATCGAGCGCTTGAGCGTGCGGGCGAACGCGCGGTACAGGTCGCAAAAGCGCGAGTACTGATAGCTCGGCCCGTCGGCCGTCTGCACGTACTCTTCCCACAGCAACGCCAGCGTGACGTTCTTTCGCTTGAGCCCCTGATGCACCGCCGCCAGATCCGGCGGCACGTAGCCCGCCGTCGCCCCGCGCGGGCGCATCGTCCCTCCGAGCCACCCGCGCAGCTGCGCCTCGTCGGCCGCGGACAATTCGGCCCATGGCCGGCCGCACTCCTCGGCCGCCTTCACATACTTGGCGACCACCCCCTTTGAAATCGACAGCGCGCGGGCAATGCGCTCGTGCGACAGCGCGCAGTCGTATTTGAGCCGTAACAGCTCCCTGATCTTGTGCATGGCAATCCGCTCCGCCGGCATCCCGTCTCCGCGCAAAGCACGCGAGGGTAGCCGGCCTGACAAACGACGTTGCCACGCTTGGCCTCACAAACCCGTTCCGATTTGATCGTGACCATTGATTCCGACATCGTGACCGCCCATTCCGACAACTGGCCGAAATCGGTCACGATCAAATCGGAATCCGCGGTCACGACCCGCGGAATCACCGGTCACACTATTTCGGATTCACCGGTCACGTTGGGTCGGAATCCGCACCCTGCCGGCCCTCTTCCCGTGCTTGCAGTTCCTCTTGCACGTAGGGGGTAGTCGCCTTGATAGCATGAAGACCATGCTCACCACCGAATCTTTCGACGCCTGGTTTGCCGATCTCCGGGACCCGCAGGCGGCAGCACGCATTAAGTTGCGAATCCGCCGGGCAGAGTTGGGCAACTTTGGCGACTGTGAATCGGTGGGAGAGGGGGTCTCGGAGATGTGAATCCATTATGGGCCAGGCTAACCCGTGTATTTCACGCAGCGCGGCCTGGAAGTGGTGATCGTGCTGGCGGGCGGCGACAAGTCCACCCAGGCATGGGGGGCGCGGCCCCGAAGCGGGAAGCCGGGTTGACCGCTGCCGCGCCGCTCCTGCATCGCTGCCTGGCGACAGGCCTGAAATCCTGCGTGAGATTTATGTGGCTTCACGAAGCGCCATGCTGCTCTAGCCACGCCGAAAACTCCAGCGGCCTCAACCCGAAGCGAATCGCGTTGCCGGGGTGAATCGTGTTGAACTCGGCCAACGTCAGGGCGACGAAACGCGGCCGGTCGTCTTTGCCCACCGTGGCCGGCATGACGGCGTGGATCGCCGCTTCGTCAGCGCGCTGCCCGCCGCGCACGATGGCGGCGACGGTTTCGGCCAGTTCGTTGCGGTAGCGCAGGCGGAAGGTGTCGGGCGGGACGAGCTGCTGCTGCACGGCGACGTATTGCTGACAGGAGCGTTCGTAGGCCCAGACGAAGACATCGCGCAGCAGGGCGACGTCATTCAATTCATACACGCCGAGCATTGCGTCGACATAGGCCTGCTGCGGCACGTCGATGAAGGACAGCGGGCAGAGGTTGTGCCGGATCAGCGGGATGTTGGCAGCCAGCCGCGAGACGCGCTTATTCACGTCCTCGAACGGTTGCAGATAGGGCAGATGCACCATCAGGAAGAAGGCCTGCTCGAAGGGATCGTCGATCTCGGCGGCGATGCGCAGCACGATGCCGAACAACTCCTCCAGCCGCTGAGGCAGGGCGATCGGCAAATAGACGCTGCCGCCGATTTCGACCGAGCGCGCACGCAGGCGGCCGCACGTGAGCGGATCGGGCATCAGACCGTCGGACAGGAAGGCGTGCAGGGCGATGACGGTTTCCGCTGACAGGCCGGCGCGTTCGACGTCGCGGATCAGGTATTCGATGGCCGCCTTGTGGTTCAGGATCATCTGGGTTTCCAGTGCATCCTTGCCTTCGGCAGCCTCGCCGAATTCGATCAGGCGCTCGGTATCGAGCCGGCTGTAGGTGTTGCCTTCGAGGCGCGAGGAAGCCCAGGAGAGGTCGATGAGCAGGCGGTTGAGAATGTCCCGCGCGAAGGTGCCCGCGGTCGCTTGCTCGGCGGGCGAGCGCCCCATGCTGTGCAGTTGGGCGCGTAAGTCGGCAGGCAGATAGGCTGTCCGGTTGGGGTGGTATTGCTCCAGAAAGCCAATCTGGTAGCCGACGGGTTTGCGTTGCTGGCGCGGCTGGCGAACGTAGGCCTTGATTGCTGTCCCCTCGGTGGACAGAGGTACGTACGTTTCACCTGTTCCGGAGGCCTGAAGGTTAGGCAATTCGACGTCCGATGAGCCGACGGTTTCCGGGAATCGATACTTGAGGGCGCGCCCCTCGCCTTCGGTTCGCACACGTTGTTGCGCAACCAGGCTGGCCAGACGGCGTTGCAGGGTGCGGCGCGGCAAGGCCGGGCCGATCTCCTTGAGCAGCCCGTCGATGCCGATTCCGCCCGGATGCCGGGCGATCAGCTCGAGGATGGGTTGGAGCTCCTCGTCGAGGATTTTTTTTGGCATGAAATCGCTTTTATGTGGCGCGACAGACAGTATCGCGCCATTTTATGTGGCGCGCAAATAAGCAGTCGTGCCACTTGATGGCCGCTTTCGCGCCAAGTAACGCTTCTGGCCCTTACGACTGCCAGATTGCCGGCCGCGGTTCGCGGCGCGCCACGGGTCCGGAGCGACTCGCGGCGGTTCGACCGATCCTTCCTCATCGGGCCCAATCAGGAAGTGCATGAAGACGGAAGTCCGCGGCTGGCGGGGGCTGCACGGCTCGACGCCTGACCCGGTGCGCGGCAAGCCTCGCCCTTCAGGGCGGGGAAGGATAGCGCGGACGCCCTAGGCGTCCTTTGGGCGGTCAGTACGGCGTTTGCTGCTGTTCGATGTAGTGGCGGATGATCTCCATGGGTGCGCCGCCGCAGCTTCCGGCGAAGTAGGACGGCGACCACAGCGCACCGCGCCACAGCTTCTTGCGGAGGCTCGGGTGGTTCTTCTTGCGGATCATCCGGCTAGAGACGCCTTTCAGGCTGTTCACCAGCGCCGAGACGGCCACCTTCGGCGGGTAGTTCACCCGCAGGTGGACGTGATCGTCCTCGCCGTCGAACTCCACCAGTTCCGCCTCGAAGTCGGCGCAAACGCTGGCGAAGATGGCGCAGAGGTCATCGAGGATCTCGTGGGTGAACACTTCGCGGCGATATTTGGTTACGAAGACCAAGTGCACATGCATCAGGAAGACGCAATGTCTTCCGTGCCGAACATCGTTGTCGTTGCTCATAGACCAAACTATATTATCCACATGCAACGCCTCCAAGCCTTCAAATACGAACTCATGCCGGACGGCGGCCAGCAGCGCCAGATGCGCCGCTTCGCGGGCTCGTGCCGGTTCGTGTTCAACAAGGCGCTGGCGTTGCAGAAGACGCGCCACGCGCAAGGCGAGAAGAAGCTCGGCTACGCCGGGCTGTGCAAGCTGCTCACCGAATGGCGCAACAGTGCCGAGACGCCTTGGCTCAAGGATGCGCCGACGCACCCGCTGCAACAGATGCTCAAGGACCTGGAGCGCGCCTACGCCAACTTCTTCGCCAAGCGGGCGGATTTCCCGCGTTTCAAGAAGAAGGGGCAGCAGGACCGCTTTCGCTATCCCGACCCGAAACAGATCAAGCTCGATCAGGCCAATTTCCGCCTGTTCCTGCCGAAGCTGGGCTGGCTGCGGCTCCGCCACAGCCGTGACGTGCTGGGCACGGTGAAAAACGTCACCCTCAGCCAGTCCTGCGGCAAATGGTTCGTCAGTATTCAGACCGAACGCGAGCTCGAGCAGCCCCTTCCGCACGGCGGCGCGGTCGGCATCGACATGGGCGTGGCGCGCTTTGCCACGCTCTCGGACGGCACGTTCTACGCGCCGCTCAACAGCTTCAAGCGGCATGAGGCCGCGCTGCGCCGTGCTAGCCAAGCGATGAGCCGCAAGACCAAGTTCAGCAACAACTGGAAGAAGGCGCAAGCCCGCGTCCAGCGCATCCATTCCCGCATCGGCAATGCCCGCCGCGACTACCTGCACAAAGCCACGACCACGATCAGCCAAAACCACGCGATGGTGTGCATCGAGGACTTGCAGGTACGGAACATGTCCCGGTCGGCGGCAGGCAGTAGCGAGCAACCGGGAAAACAGGTTCGGGCCAAATCCGGCCTGAACAAAACCATCCTCGATCAAGGCTGGGCCGAGTTCCGACGACAACTGGACTACAAGCTGGCGTGGAACGGCGGACACCTCATCGCCGTGCCGCCCCGCAACACCAGTCGCACTTGTCCGTGCGGGCATGTGTCGGCGGACAATCGCCCGACGCAGGCGCGGTTTCGGTGCGTCGAATGCGGCTTCGAGGAGAACGCCGATGTGGTCGGCGCGATCAACGTTCTCAGGGCGGGGCACGCCCGTTGCGCCTGTGAAGTGAGCGGTGAGGTAAGGCCGCCAGCAGCAGGAACCCGCCGAAGCGACTCAGGGGCGGCTCAATGCCGCGCCTGAGCGCCGTAGGAATCCCCCGCCTTCAGGCGGGGGAGGATGTCAACTTCCTTGGGGCTCAGGCGCATGGCCTCGTCCTGCAGCGTGTCGAGGGTCACCAGGGCTTTCGCATATTGTCCACGCTGAGCCTGGATACGCGCCAGCACTCGATACGCGACGATGATGTGGTCGGGCAGGCAGCCGTCGTGTATGACTGGCAAATAATCGATGAGCAGCGTTTCGGCGGCGTCGATGTCGCTGAGTTCGTAGAGTGCCTCGGCGAGGTGGGCGGCGACGATCGCGCTTGACGTGGTGTAGCGGTGGCCCCCGGCAATGATCGCCTCGAGCGTGCCTTCGAAGCGCGCCCGTGCGGCTTTCGCCTCGCCCTGCAGCAGGGCGATGGCGCCTTCGAAGGTGACGGTGTAGTTGGGGGCATGGACGGCGCCGATGGGTTCGAGCAGGCGCTTCGCCGCAGCGATCTCCTGCATGGCCGCGACGTCGCGGCCCAGCGTGATCGCTTCGTAGGCGAGAGTATTGTGGATCAGGCCGGCGACGTAGGGGGGCATCACGGCGAGGTCGGCGCGGGCGGATTCGCCGATGCGGAAGGCTTCCACGAGCCGGTCCGACCAGGCGCACAGCATGATCCTGGCCGAGCGCTGGCACCCGAGCCAGCAGGGGCGCCTGCTCGAGGATGGACGCTACGAGCTGAAGGTGCCCTACGCGGACGACCGTGAACTGGTGATGGACATCCTCAAGTACGGGGCCGCTTGCGCGGTGGTGGAGCCGGCCACGCTGATGCCGAGGAAACCCTTGACCATCACCTGCAGTGAGAAGGATAACGCCACGAGCACCACCACGCCCATCGACCAGATCTTCGACAGCATGATCTCGAGCGGCGTGACCGGCATCACCAGCAGGTGTTCGATCGTGCCGTGCTCACGTTCGCGGATCAGCGCGGCGCCGGTCTGCGCCTGGCTCTGGCGGGTGTGGCGTCGACATTGAGCTGCGCTGCCGGGCTGCGGCCGGCGAGCACGTCGCGCTCGAAGCCGGGCGGGATGTCGAGCACGAAGGTATGGCGGCCAGCGTCCATGCCACGGTCCATATCGGCCAGTGCGCGCGATTCACCTGTTCGTGGATGTGCTCGACGATCGCGAGGATCGTGCCGGTTTTGTAGGCGCGGTATTCGGGGATGGAAAGTTACCCCCATTTTTTGTGGATAAGTGCTGGGGTTCCTGTGGATTATTGCTCCCGCCAGCCGGTTTGGTCTGCCGCGTTCTTTCCGCCAAGGCGGTCTGCGCAAAGAACGTGAGGACCTTGCTGCGCTATTTCGTCACCGCGATCGCCGGAATCGTCCGCTGCTACCTGCCCTGGCTGTGGTTCAAGAAGGGCGGATCCGTCTGGCTGTTGTCGGCGCTGGCGAGCTTGGTGCCGCCTAGTTGCTCCCGCTGGACGAGGCCGCCTCTGGTCACTTGTATGCCCGCAAAACGCTTAGAGAGCGGACCGAACACCACCCGCAGTTCCGCATTATTTCGCTGGATTTGCTGAAAACTTCGGGCTATTCGATGTGCCATGTAGTGCTTTAGCATGTAAATAATTATGGCATAGGAGTTGCGCCGCGAAGATTTAGACCACGATCCGCTCGACCTCATCAAGGGTGAGCTGGTCATTGCGGCGGTCGTAAAGGCCGGTAGTGCGGGCGCTCTCGTGGTTGGCCATCTGTTGCGCGATCTCGAGCTTGCCGCCGTTGCGCAGGTATTCGGTGATGCCCGTGGCGCGGAAGGAGTGATTGCCGATGCGGGTGAGGATGCCGGCGTCCGCCGCGCGGCGGCCGATCATCCGGTAGGCGTCGGCCTGGGACATCGGGCGCTCGGAGAGTCTGCCGGTGTGGCCGATGGCGGTGCGGAAGAGGAAGGCCTTGCCCGCACCGGCGAGTTGCGCGCCCTCAATATAGGCGTGCAGATACTCCTCGAGATTGTGATGACAGGGCATCTCGTGCCGCTTGCCGCCTTTCTCGTGCAGCCGCACCCAGCTGCGCCGGCCCTGCACATAGACATCCTCGATCCGCATCTTGAGCGCCGCGCCGATACGGGCGAAGGTGTAGACCATCAGGCCGATGAGGGCGCGATCGCGCAGGCCTACGGCGGTGCTGACATCGATCGCGTCGAGCAGAGCGCGCGCCTCGTCGGCGGCGAGCACCGGCGTCTTGCCTTTTTTGACGGAGTGCTTCGGGCCGCGCACAGCGCTCGCCGGATTGATCGCGACGACCTGGCCGACCACCAGCCAGTCGAACAACATGCGGATGGCGGCCAGGTGCTGCTTGACCGAGGGGGCCGACAGGCGCGTCTGCAGCGTCTCGACATAGGCGGCGACATGCACCGGCTCAATGTCGCGCAGCACTGTGATCTGGGCTTCCTGCTCGCACCAGGCGGCGAACCCGACCACGGCCCGCCCATAGGCGCGGCGCGTGTTGGGGTTACGGATGTTGGCGGTGAAGAATTCAATGAAGCGCCGGCTGGCCGACTCATTTGGACAGAACAGGGCGGGGAGGACCAATCCTCCTGCCGCTTGCCGAGCAGGCAGCTTCGCCGTCCCTGCCGGCTGGTCCAGACCTTCGCTCATGCGTCGAAGCCTCCTCTTTCCGTAAGGAGCACTCTCCCACGTTTGACGATCCTGTCTATGTCAAAATCGGTGATCGGGCCCGCCGTCAGGGCCGTCATCTCTTGGCTGATACCCGCACGGAGGGCCTCGGGTTCACCCGGCTCATGCTCCGCGTTTTTGTCTACCGACCGTCTGCCGCCATCAGTCATCACGTGCCATTCCTTTCGGGACCGTGAATTCGCGCACAGAAACGATCCGCGCGCGCGGCGGCGCAGGCCTCGTCTATGGCCGCCTGCAGTTCATCGGTGGGGATATCGGCGTTGCGCGCCTTGATGGCCTGCACGTTCTGATCAAACATCCGCCAGTGCACGGCGTCCTCGATGAAGCGGGAGATGTCGCCCTTGCGCATCCCCTGAGCCTCCAGAAAAGCGCGCAGTGCGAAATCGGTTTCCCTGGAAACCGTCACCGTCCACCTTGTCGTCGAATCGTTGGCCATGATCGAAGAGTGAGCGATAGCCTTGCCTGACCTCATCCCGCACGCGACCGAGCCCGGGATAATCCTGCAACCGGGCGATGCCGGCTTCGAGCTCGTCCAGGTATCTGTCGGCGTGTTGCTCGCCCCATTCCTCGTAGGTGTAGCGCCAGATTCCGATCAGGTCCTGTCTGGCGAGAGGGCGTTTGACGATCCTACGCATCCAGACCGGCTTGCCGCCGCGCGGCCCGTTTGATCTCCTGCAAATCGAGGGGCGAGTCCTCGCCGCTTTCCTCGCCCTCGATCAGGGCGCGGCGCAAGGCTTCCACCTTCTGCTCATGTTCTTCGAGCAGACGCAAGGATGCGCGGATGACTTCGCTTGCCGAACCGTAGCGGCCTTGGGCAATCTGGCTGGTAATGAAGCCTTCGAAATGCTCGCCGAGCGTCACGCTGGTGTTCTTTGCCATGGCGGGGCTCTCCTTTCCAATATTTATATATACCAAATATTGGTATTGTAGGCAAGGAACAGGTTGCGCGGTACTTTAGCCACAATGCGCCCGCGGCCTCGTTGAACCTGCCATCTCGGCTGGCATCGTCGCCTCCCTTCTCGTCCCTTTATCCCCTGTTTCATGAATGATAACGTCCTTTATCATTCTCAAAATATAAGGAAAAAGGGGGCGAAGCCGCCCCTCAAACCGATCAGCGATGGCTGTCAGGTGTTACCTTCACAGGGGGCGCCCCAACGGCACCTCTGCGGAAGTGCGAACTCACCCTCGCGACCCCCTGCTGTCATTCGACGTTCGGATGGTCCGATGGCAGGTCCCTGAGCATAGCTGTCACCCAGAGCGGCAATTGACAGGCGGCCCCTCGGCCTGACCCGCCGTTGGCCTCGTGGTCGGAATCGGGCGGCAATGCGCCGGATTCCCGTCGCTCACGCCCGCCCATGGTCAATGACCGCTTGCCCGACCGATGAACTCGAACTTTCGACTGCGGATTCAACCGTTGGATGCAACAGCTCGGTGAAACCGTTCCGCTGGTGTCTGGTAATTGAGAGTCTTCCGTGGTCGCTCGTTCAATCGCCTCGCTACGGCATTCAGTTTGGCCTGCGAGTAGCCAGATAGATCGGTTCCCTTCGGGAAATACTGTCGCAATAGTCCATTGGTGTTCTCATTCGTTCCACGTTGCCACGGATTGCGCGGGTCGCAGAAATAGACCTGGATGGTGGTTGCCACCGTGAAGTGCTTGTGATCGGCCATCTCCTTGCCCCGATCCCACGTCAGTGATTGGTAGAGCTCGTGGGGCAATTTGCGGGCGTGCTTGATCAACGCTTTGACGACCGTTTCCGTGTCCTTGCGGACAACCTTCACCAGCATCACGTAACGGGACTGGCGCTCCACGAGCGTGGCAATCTGGCTGTTGCCACTGCCGCACAGCAGGTCACCCTCCCAGTGTCCCGGCACTGCCCGGTCTTCGGCGGTGGCGGGTCGCTCGCTGATCGACACCGCGTCAAGAATTTTCCCGTGGTTGTCGGTCTTCTGCGTGTGGTGGCGCAAACGGCGCATGGCGCGCGTGCGACGCAAGTGCTCGAGCAACTCCTTCTTCAGCGCCCCGCGCGCCTGAATGAAGAGGCTGCGATAGATGGTCTCGTGCGACACCTGGTAGTCCTCGTTACCCGGGTAAACACGCTTCAGCCATCCGGCGATCTGCTCCGGCGACCACTGCAACTGAAGTTTGCTGGTTACAACATGCGCCAGCGTCCGGTTCTCGACGAGTCTACAGGTCTTCGGACGACGCGCCCGCTCCCACGCCGCTTGGTCGGCCAAGTTAGCCCGATAGCGCCCTTGGTCGTCATTGCGATTGATTTCGCGGCTGACGGTCGATGGGGCACGTCGCAGGCGTGTTGCGATCGAGCGGATCGAACACCCCGCAACCAGTCCCCGCGAGATCTCTTCGCGTTCGGCAAGCGTCAGCGCCAAACGCGATCGGCACCTTGGCGCCGGCTGTATCCCGCCGCTCGCAGCCAAGACCCCTTGGACGGACGAATGCCCTCGATCAAAGAGCTGCGCGATCTGTTGGAGCGAATCACCCTGCCTCCAACGCTCCCACATCAACGCCTTCTGGCTCTCGGTGTAGTAGATCCGGGGTCTCTGCTTCATCTGCAACACTCCCCCTGCTCGCGCAGGCTCTAGTGTGTTGCATCCACCGGTTGAATCCGCAACCCAAAGGCGCCAGTGACTATGAAAGTAAGCTGCCGCTCAACGTTCCGCATCACCGGCAACAAAAAGCAGAGCGAGGGACGAGCGGCTTTTTTTGTTGTCCGAATGCATGCGATTGTTAGCTCAAACATGCTATAGGATTAAGCCATTTGTTTGTGGTACATAGCCGCTCATTTTGAAACCACATCAACCCGACACCCAACCATTCCAAAAAGATTGACATTTCCTTCGTGGGACGTTCCGGGAGCAGGACGGCTAAGTAGGGTTCTTCGTCGCCCTTTAACTTGTACCAATAGTCGAACAGTTGACCGATAGCCATCCTTACATGCGCTGATTCGACGGAGCTTTTGACCTCTATTAACAAGTCATTGTTATCGCTATCATAGTTCTTTACGAGGACGTCAAACATGCATGATTCACTCCTCCCCTCAAGGAGAGTGAATTTCGTCAACAAGACTCTTAGCTTGTTCGTGAGCTGATTATGTACGCGTCTCTGAGTTATCGTTCCTGCTTTCTTTATTGCCTCGACATCAGCTTCATCTTTTAACGGAAGCTCGCCATCAGATTCTGTGCCCTTGTGCTCAAGAAGCTTTTTGGTAGCATTGCGCTTGTTTGTATTTAAAAAGTCTGGAAGATCTCTACCAACTTGGTCGAGGTCAGCAGCATCTACGATCCCTCCTTGCCCATATAGTGCCACCATCGCTCTGTATTGCGTCACGAGTCCAGAATCTGCGACTTCGAGTGTATTGAGTAGATTTTGAACCCCCTCATTACCGTTAATTAGCGGGAAACGGATTTCCGGATCAAGCATAAAGAACGCGGGCGTTAGAAAGTACTCTGGCTTCATCAACTGCTCTGGGTGATTCGCCTTGGGTATGCCTGGCAATCCGGCCATTGATTTTACAATTTTTAATCTTTCTTCTTCGCTATTAGCAGCGTGGGCCGCCCTATAGAGAGGGACTAACTTAACAATATTTGCTTCAATCCACAGTAAAACACTATTCCTATAGGCCTTGTAGAAATTGGTAAACCCGGAATGACCTACAACCAAGTCGACTAAGGAGGCATCTCCATATTGCCTTGAAATTACTTCTGCCACTTGCTTTAAAGAGCTATTTGAAAAGTCCGCTCCTATCACATCACCTAATGCGGGGATTTTGGTACTTGCAATATATGCAGCGGATTCCCCTTCGTAACTATTGGTAATCCAGGCCAGCTTCGACAGCCCATAGATTTGCCGCGCAGTGACTGCTTTTTGTGAGAACAAGTAATTAGCCAGAGCTCTAACCAAGCGGTTTGTGTGCCTTTGCCTTTCAGCCCAATCCACAGACATGGATGCTGGTTCCTTATTCTTTATAGAGCTAACGTGTTTTCTTCCGCGGAGGTGCGGATTCATCAGTGGTGGGTGCGTTATAACTCAGAAAATCATATGTCGATATTACCCTGTTTATATAACATTTTTTTGCATATCAATTTATACATGGCCCTAAATCAACCGCGAAACTCGGCAGAGGATTACAGTAGCTTCGATGGACCTGCAAACTTCTATGTCGAACAGATGAAGTGTAACAGCGACGGACCGCTCATGGCCGGCAGCGCGCCCACACGCCCCTGCGGGGAAGCTGCCGTTGGGTCTGGAAGGGCTGCGATCGCGCTGCCACGTCGAATCGGATGTCCCTCAACGCTTACCCGATACCGTGCGTCCCCCCGGCGGGCCGAGTATCTCTACTCCCTCGACGACCTTCGCATCCAAGTCGACCACTCGATGAAGTAGGCTGTACGAGACTCGCCATTGCTGCTGATCGCACTCCAGGGTCACGGTCTTATCATTGAGGGGGATGATGCGGCCGCATCGCTCCTTGTCGTCGCGGGCGACGAAACCGACCCGATCACCGACGGCGACCTCGTTGCGGCCGAGTCCTTGTCGTGACCGTTCCCGAATGTCGACGTCAGCCCCATCGAGATTGATAGCGGCATAGGAGATCAGCCACCGCTGGCCGGTCGTCTTGTCGAGCACGACCGCCTGCTTGCGCCGCAATTCCAGCAACTGCCCGGTATGTGAAGCGTTGGTCTGCGGGTCGAAGTACTCGACGGTCTGCCCGACGCGCAGGCGCGACTGGACTGCAAACATCCAATTCGGCTCGTCGAGCGTGCGATCGATCGCCGCGCGCAGCCGATACAAGTCGAAGGCGGAGGCAGCCTTCAGTTGCATTAGGATTTCGGAGTAGTTCATCAGCCTCGAATCTCTCGTGGAATGGCCGGGAGCAATAGGCGCTGCCGACCGGCGACAATCAGGTTCCGATCAACAGCAATGGAGTCCATGATGGAATCCTACGAGCATCGGGAACCCTGGAACAAGGGAAAGCTGGTCGGTCAGAAGGCGCCCCTCAAGCCTAAGGACATCTGGGCGATCCGCATCCACCTTCAGAACGGCCACCAAGTGCGGGATCTGGCACTGTTCAATCTGGCCATCGACAGCAAGCTGCGCGGCTGCGACCTCGTCGCCCTGCGCGTTCGTGACGTGACCCACGGCAGCCAAGTGCTGTCCCGCACCGCGGTCGTCCAGAGAAAGACGCAACGGCCGGTCCAGTTCGAACTGACCGAGCCGACGCGAACCACGGTGGCGACATGGATCGAGAAGGCAAAGCTGAAGCCGGAGGACTTCCTCTTTCCAAGTCGGCTGCACCGCTCGCCGCACGTATTCACACGGCAGTACGCGAGGATCGTCGAACAATGGGTGACCGCGGCGGGGCTGGATCCATCCGCCTACGGCACTCATTCGATGCGGCGGACGAAGGCGACGCTGATCTACAAGCGGACGAAGAACCTACGGGCCGTTCAACTCCTGCTGGGCCATTCCAAGCTCGACTATCTCCCGCGCCGGACTATGTATCGTCCCTTCTTAACGCCCTGATCTGCCAGGGTCAGGCGACGATTCCGCGGGACATTGTCTTCCTCTTTGTCGGGCAATTCCGCCCGCGAGGAGATCATCTTGGAGCATTCCTATGAGATAGCCGATGCGCGGGTTCGCGCGATCGGTGGCACGTCTGCTGAGCACCTCGGCTCATTCGTCACCTGGCTGGGCAGCCAGCAATACTGTGCTGGCTACGCCTGCATCGTAGCGAGGCACGCATTGGCCTTTTCCCGATGGTGCGAGGGACGCGGCATAGACGTTGAGGCGCTGACTGACGACGACATCGAACGATTCCAGCGCAGTCGGGCTCGGCGCCGCTCACGACGCCCTGAGACGCGCCGACAGGAGCGACAAGCGCTGACACTGCTGCTGCTCTTTCTACGCGAGCGAGGGCTCTGCGCTTCCGCCGCTTCATGTACGACGGCTGCCGACCGCGTCGTCACCGACTTCGCGCAACACCTACAACGCAACCAAGGACTGGCGGTGGCCACCGTTGACACCTACACCAGGTTGGCCCGGCAGTTTCTGGTCTGGCGCTTCGGGCAAGTCGATGTCCGCCTGCATGATCTTCGCCCGAGCGACTCTATCGAGTTTATTCGACAAGAGTCGAAGCGCATGGCACCTCCGGCTGTGAAGGGTGTTGCTAAGGGAGTGCGGTCTTTCCTGCGCTTCTGCGCGTTCCGTGGCGATGTCCCAGCCGGTCTCGCCGCCAGCGTACCGTCCGTCGCTACTTGGACGACTACGCCGCCGATTCCGAAGGCAATCGCTGCCGAGCACGCACAGCGTGCCATCGACAGCTGCAACCAATTGACGGCGATTGGACTACGTGATCGTGCGGTGCTGCTACTTCTGGCGCGCCTCGGGCTACGCGCTTGCGAGATCATCAGACTGACTCTGGACGACATCAACTGGGACCTGGCGCAACTGCGCATTCACGGCAAGGGTGGGCGGCAGGGCCTACTGCCACTGCCCGCCGATGTTGGCAGTGCCATTGCCGCATATCTGCAGCACGGCCGGCCGACCTGTGAGGACCGGCACCTCTTCCTTCGCTCCATGGCGCCGATCCGCGGTCTGCTGGATGGATCGGACGGCGTGGGCTCGATCGTGCGCTCCGCACTTGAGCGGGCGAAGGTCGATGCACCACATCGTGGCTCGCATCAATTTCGACATGCATTGGCCGCTCACATGCTGCGGCAAGGCGCCTCGCTGCCCGAGATCGGCCAAGTGCTGCGCCACCGCAGCCCGCAGACCACCAGCATCTACGCCAAGGTGGATCTGGACGCCCTGCGGACCGTGATCATGGCCTGGCCAGGAAGTGCACAATGAACACCTTGCGCGAAGCCTTGCAGGAATATATCGATCTGCGCCGGGGTCTGGGCTACAAGATGCACTGCGAAGGGCTGTTGTTGCCGCGGTTCGTCAGCTTCATGGAAGAGCAGTACGCCGAGCACATCAGCGTCCGACTAGCGGTTGAGTGGGCTCAATGTGCATCGGTACAACCCGCCGAGTGGGCCCGACGGCTTTGCTTCGTGCGCGGCTTCGCCCGCCATCGCAGCGCCACCGACAGCCGCACGGAGATACCTCCGCTCGGCCTATTGCCACACCACTCCACGCGCGCCAGACCACACCTGTACACCGAGGATGAGATCAGGCGGCTGTTGGATGCGGCGTTGGAACTTCCTGTGGCCTGGCCGTCGACATCGCTGCGGCCATGGGTTTTCCACGGGCTGATCGGCCTGCTCAGTGTGACGGGTATGCGCCTGTCCGAAGCGCTGAATCTCAAACTTGCCGACGTCGACCTCAAGCAGGCAGTCCTAACGATTCGTGGCGCAAAGTTCGGCCAGTGGCGGTTGGTGCCGATTCATCCGTCTACCAACGCGATCTTGGCCGATTACATCGAGCGACGCGCGCAGTTCTTCCACCACCCGGTCTCCACCTATCTGTTCGTCACGCGCCGAGGCAATCGGCTCGACAGCGGCCATGTCCATCGAACCTTCTACACGCTGTCTCGCAGCACGGGCCTGCGCGCAGTTGGTGCGAGCAAGGGGCCGCGATTGCACGACTTCAGGCATTGCTTTGCCGTTCAGACGCTGACGCGTTGGTACCAGGCTGACAAGGATCCTGGGCGCGAGATGCCGCTGCTGTCGACCTACCTCGGGCACGTCTGCGTATCCGGCACCTACTGGTACCTGAGTGCCAATCCCGAGTTGATGGCCCAAGCGATGGCCCGGTTGGAGCGGCGCTGGGGAGAATCGTCATGAGTGGCCAACCCAACTTCGGTGTTCTCCTTGAGCGGTTCTTCACCCAGCGCCTGATGCAGCAGCGCCGGGCCAGCGCACACACGATTGCCTCGTACCGGGACACCTTCAAGATGCTGCTGCAATTCGTGCAGAAGCGCCTGCACAAGGCGCCCTCGGCACTGACGCTGGACGACATTGACGCCCCACTGGTTATGGCGTTCCTTGATGAGATGGAGCAGGCACGCGGCATCACTGCCCGCACGCGCAACCTACGCTTGACGGCTGTGCACTCGTTCTTCCGCTTTGCGGCCTTCGAGGCACCGACGCACTCGGCGCAGATCCAGCGCGTTCTGGCGATTCCGGCCAAGCGGTTTACGCGCGCACTGGTGCCATTCCTCAGCCGACAGGAGGTCGACGCGCTGCTGGCCGCGCCAGATCAGCGAAGCTGGTCGGGTCGCCGTGATCACGCATTGCTGCTGCTGGCTGTGCAGACCGGGTTGAGGCTGTCGGAGCTGACAAGCCTACAGCATAAAGATCTGCACCTCGGCGTTGGCGCCCACGTTCGGGTTATCGGCAAGGGACGCAAGGAGCGGTGCACGCCACTTAGCAAGAATACGCGCGCTGTACTGGCCGCGTGGGCACGAGAGCCGCTGCTGACCGAAGACCAGCCTCTGTTCCCCAACGCACGTGGCGGCAATCTGAGTTCTCACGGCGTGCACTACCTGCTCAACAAACACGTCAAAACGGCCGCTGCGAAGTGCTCGTCACTGAACCTCAAACGTGTGAGCCCACACGTGTTGCGTCACACGACTGCCATGGACTTGCTGCAAGAGGGCGTTGAGCAATCGACGATCGCGATGTGGCTCGGGCATGAGTCGATCGAGACGACGCAGATCTATCTGGATGCCGATTTGGCGATGAAGCAGGCCGTTCTCGACAAGACGACACCACCAGAGGGCAAACCCGGGCGGTACCGGCCCAATGATCCGCTACTCGCATTCCTAAAGGGCTTATAGCGCAACGACCTATGTCCCGCGAAGTGCATGTGGATGCCCGGCAATTGGTGTTTGCACGTGCTTCGGGACATAGTCCGGCGCGGGAGATAGTCCAGCCTATGTCCCGCAGTACATAGGCTGGAGTCGACGGTCCGATATCTCGGCATTGAGGTCGATGATGCTTTGGAGATCTCTGAGCAGATCGAGATCTGAGCGCGGTTCGGCCGCTCGCCGAAAACCACTGAAGCGACGAGCGGCCGCTAACAGGCGCACTGGCGGGAGGGTAGGATCGGCCACAACCGGTCACTCGATGAGCCACCCCAAAAGCAGCCAATGGACCCCTCTGCGTGTATGCTACCTACCTAGATTCCGAGGTGCTGCTTTTCGCCGAAATTTAGGGGGACATGAACATAATGAACCGACCACGAAACCCAGGCGGCAAGCGCACTTCAACTCCATTCGGACGCCGAGTTAAAAGGCAGCCGCCGGAGTTATGGCGCAGAACCGTCTCCCGATAACAAAAGTTAGCTGCTAAGGGGAGCAACGTGGCAACTGCAATAACAGCACTGCTGTCTATCCTTGGCGTAGTGGTCGGCGCGCTTCTGCAAAACCATTTCGCCCGCCAGTCACATCAAGAGAAACACCTCTTGGAGTCGCGCAATGCCGCCTACATCGACTTCCTCGAGGCCGTCTCAGAAGTTGTCACTGCTCAGCGCATGGGCAACAAACAGAGAGAACTTGATCAGCTCGCTCGGTTAACTCACACAAAAGCCCGCATCTGCATCTTCGGTGAGGAGCACGTGGTTAGGCGGCTCGCCACATTCTGGACAGCGGGTGCCACACTGGAGACAGAGCAAGAGATTCTGGCTTTCACACGCTTCTGCATGGATATTCGCAAGTCGCTCGGCATTAAGGACAAGGAGTTCTTGCACAGCGAGGTGTCTCAACTGCTGTTTGCCATCAATCCGGCACGCAGCTAACAATTCATTCAAGCCGAAGCCGCTTCGCGGTTCGGCTTAATTCAGGCGTTGGACGACAAGAGCTTGAACCTCCCAGAACATCTCGAAGGCGTTAGGGTTGCCGCGAAAAGGGCGCTTCAGCCAATCCGTCCTGCCGGCGAAACGACTGCCGCTCCGAAAAACCTGCTTTTTTCATCACAGCGCACAGACGCAGGACGAGGGCTGCCTCCGTACTATCTGGTGTACTTTTTGCTGGTTGATCTGCTGGAGTTCAGAAACCTGGGGCGGTTCGAGAAGCTGGCCTGGTCTGTGCCGATTGACTACAACGGCAAGGCTTTTCTCATTGAGCACCGAAAGTTCGGACTTGGAATCTTTGTCGAAGACCCTGCGGCGCATGAAAAGGCCGCGGCAGAGGTTGCGGTACGAATTCACAAGGCAGTCAAGGTGGCGCGCCCCTATTTTGAATGGCGCGCCGAAACGGCAGTTGCCGAGTCAAAGCTCAACGTCAAGAACCACACAAATGAACTTGGCGAGCGATTTAAATATTTCCTGAGCGAGTATAAGAGCGTTGTCGATTCAATTCGCAGCGAGGAAGGTCGGAGGAAAGACCTTTCACCCGAAGAGTGGATGTCAGGGTGTAATACCTTCTCTTCCGAGCCCTACATGCTAACGGAAAGAGCTACTTGGCTGGCCGGTGCGGTAATCGATGCGTTCTTCAGCTTCACTGAACACGTATTCATTCATCTCGCCATACTTCAGGGGAAAATTGCCACGGGAAATGAAGTCGCATCACTTGCTGGCGCAGATTGGGCTACTAAGTTCAAGGCGGTCTTTGATTTAAAGGATTCGACGGCGAAGCGCTTCTATGATGATCTGACCGAAATCAGGAGACAGCACAGGAACTTCGTTGCTCATGGTTCGTTTGGGAAACAAGGTGAGGCATTTACCTTTCACTCTGGAGCGGGAGCGGCTCCGGTACTGTTGCCGCACATGCGCGGAACGCAAAAGTTCGCTCTCACCGGACCTTTAACAGTGGAAGATCCCGAAGCTATAAAGACCATATTGAGCTTCATGGAATTTCTATGGGCGGACGAGCGCGAGCCTGCAAGAATTTACCTTCAGCGAACCAGCCTGCCGGTCATTATGACGATGGCTGCCGACGGCACGTACGCCAGGGCCATGCAATCATGCGAAGAAATGGAAAGTTTGGCGGAGCACCTTGTGGGCGAATGGGATCGCTCGGCGAACATGGATTGGTAACCGTGGAATTGTCGTCCAACAACGTGTTGCAGCGGACACTTGACCCGCCGCCCACTTTTGCTATCGCAAAAGCAGGCATCGTCTCAAGTGCCGCTGAACACAGGCGTTGTGCTTGGATGTCAGCCTGCCATGATTGAACTAATGCAAGCGCTGCTCACTCCCGTCGTCGCCATTACGACGACCTATATCGCGTATCAACAGTACCGGATTCAGAGAGACGAGAGAGCAATGGTCTTGTACGACCGTCGGCTGGCGATATTCAAGGTTGCGATGAGGGTCCTTGATCGTGTGAGAGTTGGCGATTCCTTAACGACCGAAGATGTCTTCTCGTGGGCGTCGTCAGTGGGAGAGGCGCCTTTTCTCTTTGGTAACGAAGTTCAGGCGGTTCTTGACTCAATGTTCGGCGTGCTCTACGAGTTCGCAGTTGAATCAGAGCCGGTGACTAGAGGCAAACCCTATAACTCTTCGTGTGCAGAGCTTGCTCTGGATGTTGAAGCCCTTCGCGGACCGTTAATGAAAGTGCTCTCCCCGTATCTATATCCGTCAGCTCTGCCGCCGCGGCGAAAACGCCGTCTTTCGCCGAAGCAGGTAGAACGGCTGCTTTCTGATGTGGCCTCAAGCAGGGCTGCAGATTCAAGATCAGAGCAAGACATCCCGTTCTGATGATCTGCGCAATCCTGCCCATCCAGTGCTTGCAGCCGACCGCCAAAATGCTGCGCCTTTTGCCGTCGGCTGAAGGCCGTCGTTGAGCGTCTGCTTCGAGCTTTACCGACTGACCGCCAAGGGTCGTGTGCTGCCGAGCGCGTGGCCAGAGCCGGTCGGTCTCGCCGATATCTACCGCAGTGCCGGTGCACGGCCTGAAACCGCACAGAAGCAGCGTGGACTTCTGGGTAGGAAAAGCTTGGCGGCGCGTGCCGCTTCAGCACTTTCGTGGCCGCGAATTTTGGCGACAGAACGACTTTGAATTAGTAAGGCGCAGCGCTGAGCCTTGGCATGAAGCTAACCGCGATGTTCAATTGATCTACACACAATGAATTTCCTCTACCACTACACGAGCCTAAACGGCATCCTTGGAATCCTAAGCAGTCGCCGCATCTGGGCGACACACGCGTCCTATTTGAACGACGCGAGCGAGTTCTTCCACGGCTTATCGTTTGCGAAGCAGCTGGCTGGCGGCATCTTCATGGAGGATGATTATCTCGCAGCGTTTGGATGGGCAGTCCGTCACGGCCTTGAAGCAGTCTCCGCTGATGAACTTTACGTTGCCTCCTTTAGCGAGAAGGCCGACCTTCTTAGTCAATGGCGCGGCTACTGCCCGGCCGGCGCTGGCCTTTGCTTGGGGTTCGATGTTGATCAGCTAAGGACTTTCTGCCAAGGCAAAGGGTACAGGCTGGAACAGTGTATTTATGAGCACAGGGAACAGATTCAGCAGGTTGAGGATCTTGTGAGCAAGTGCTTTGAAGGATTTCCAAAGCCTCGCTTGACTAGATGCGACTTTGAAAATCTTGACTCAAAGAGCAAGGTGGACGCGGAGATCAACTATCGGCTCCGGACATCAGAAGGGTCAGAAAAACCCCAGGCTGACGCCGCTATAGAGCGGCTCTGCGCCGAAATCACCGAGATTGCGCCGCTTTTTAAGAACCAAGGCTTTCATGAGGAGGCAGAGTGGCGCATCGTAGCCAGACATCCGGAAGAGCCCACTAAATTTCGCACTGCTTCGTCCTACTTGGCTCCATACGTCGAGTTAGAAGTCCTTTCTGAACCTGCAGAATCCGCTTTACGCGAAGTCATCATTGGCCCAAATCCGAACCAGAGGCGCTGTGAATCATCCGTAAAGATGTTACTGGCCTCCTTCGGGCTCAGTGAAGTTGAGGTGAAGACCTCGCCTCTGCCATTCAATAGTTGGTGACGTAGCTACTCTACTGTAGCTCGATGATGTCGCAGACGGCTTTGCGCCTCGGGCGTCAGCTCTGACTCGGAGCCTAGGTCGGCTTTGGGTCGAGCCCGACCCGTCGGCGAAGGTCAGAGCTGCGGTTTGAACGAAGTTGGGGACGTCGGGGGGGGGGTCTTGTTACAGGCTGAAGGCGAAGTCCCGGCCATGAGCGGACTTTCGTGCGTACTGAAGGAAAGCGGCCCGTCGGAGCCCAGGTGGGGTGTGCGGCTCTCGTAGGCAGCATCGGGCGCCGGCGACAAGACGGACGAAAGCGGTGTGCGTTCGTACCCGGTGGACATAGGTTTATTCTGTCATTAAGCTGTCATGCTAATGACGGAGCCGTTGGGTGCCGCAATTCATAGGGTGTTATGAATTCAAGTAGCTACAGGATTCCCCGTTCGTTACACGCAGGCAAGCTGGTTGTGACTTCCGGACGGGCTCGATGCTATGCAGCAGACCGAATGTTATGCTTCAGTACTGCCTCCAAAGACAAGGTTCGCTATTCCACATATGCCTATTGACTGCTATCACGGCACGATCGACGCAACCGCCGACGACCTAGTTGATGGAAAGGTCGATATCCGAGTCGGTGGCGGAGAGCTCGGCATGGGCTTCTACACAGGGGAATATCTCTGGGTAGCAAAGTCTTGGGCCGCAAATCGACATGGTCTTAATGGAGCCGTGGTCCATGTTGAGATCGACGATGGAAATTTTTTTGATTTGGAACCACTATTGCTTTCACGTCTCGATGCATTGAAACACAGAGACGAGATCAAGAGTGCGGGAGCGACGCGCACCCACACGTTCAAAGGAAACGTCGTGTCGTCGCCGATTGTCGGTACAACTCGAGTCGACGCCGAGCAATACAAGTTTGAAAGTGAGAAGGCCGAGTCTCTTCTAAACGGCTCAGCTGTCAATCGGAAGAAGGTTTGATGCGTTCTGTCTTCTATCTTTGCCGTAGCCCCCACGACCCTGAGCTATTTCTTTTCGCAAATGAGCTGCCCGAAAACTACTATTCACCAGGACTTTTCGTTGTAGAGGCTATTAACCGACGAGGAATGCTCGGGCCGAACTTTAAGTTTCTAGCGAGACAAGATCGGCAAACTATGAGCCTTGAACTACGTCGTTCAGAAAATGGCAGGGCATATATGGTAGATGCAGGCCATAACGGAACGTTTTACTTCAAGGCAATCGCGTTAGATCGGAAATCACGCTATTCAGGTCAGCGCGGCGACTCGTTCAACGGTATGTCTTTATATCGACTTGAGCCGGCCAACATGAGACAACTCGAGCGAATATGCGCTGATCGCGACTTCTACTTCATCGGCAGTGCTGGAATCGATCCCAATAATGACTAACCTCTCGCTACACCGGAAGGGCTTCGGCCGCCGGCGAAATCAATTCGTTAGCCGACGCAAAATAGCCAACTCAGCCTCAGATTCCTCTGTTGATGCGAAGCGCCAGGTTCGTGTGCCTCTGCATACGCCCCCCCAACAGCGAGGATTTTTTACCAAGCCTCCGGATACGTATGTTGTTCCACACTCATAGCGGCGCTTTCCTCAGTCGAAGAAAACTCTCAAAGAAATAACATAATACTTTTACGGGAAAGCATGACAAAAAATTACAACGCCACCAAGACAGGATTCACTGTAGTTGACTCAGAGACGTTTCACACTCTTCGGGTTCTCTACCAGAACGATACATATCAGGGTCTCGTAGAGATTCCCGAGCAGGGCGAGGTTCTTCCGCTTGCCCCTTGGAGAAAAGGCGAAAACCCCTTTCAGGACGACTATTTATTTGAAGGTGCCGAGACGGGCTTTAGCGATCGCGGAACTTGGTGGTTCACCATACGACCGTCTACTCCGTTTAGCCAGATAATGGCTGAGGTAGAGGCGCTTAACCAAGTTGGCTTTTTCAAGCGACTTCGACGAAAAGATGCTCCAAAGTTGATTGATGTCGTACCAAAACAGACAAAGAGCGGGTATTTGTTCTGGGATATCAACGATGATCTTGGCAAGTCGTGCGAGGAGATCATGCAGAGCACGCCCGAAGTTCAGATGGCTTATGGTTATGCGAGACGGGCGGCAGTCGCGGGAATGTACCTGCAAGGCATCGTAAAAAGAGAGATCTACGATCATGTCTTTGCTGTGTTTAAATCACTTCAGTTGCAAACCGGCCAGACGGTGGACTTTCAAAAGCAGGCGTTTCTGGATTCAATAGACTACATGCAAACTTACAGTCCATTCATAACCAGCTTCTTCGTGAAAACGATGGTTCCGATGGTTCAAGAGTACGAAGGCAGTTCATGTCGAGTTGGCGATGCTAACTTCTTCAAAGCTGTCTTGGATTTGGCTCACTCGTCCGAGGACGATAGTCGGCACAACTGAGTTCCTGCCTAACGTATTTCAATGACAAGCAGTGTTGTAATGATGGCGCCCCGTCGCTCATAGCCATTCTTGACGCGCATCAGGATAGACTTCGATACTCGCTATAGATTCTGTCCAGAAGGGAGCGGGTAATAGACTCGTGGCACAGCAGTCTCAAAGTTTGCAATTCGCAGCAGCCGGGGCATGTCAAGATCGTTGCGGCAATTGAAAAATCCTTGTGAGCCACTTCGGGGCGTCGCTAACACCTTGGTTGAGACGAGGCCCAACGACAAGGCGGCCCGGCCGTTGCCCCCGCCCCTCATCGTGACGTTGAACGTCAGCTTTCCTTTAACGTCAATGACGCCATTGGGTCGAGTCCGGCTGTAGCCAGGCGGGCCAAGCGGTCGCTGAGGCCAACTTCCAGACCTACGGCGGCTCACCGATGCATTTCGGCCATCAAGAGACATAGCGGCTGAGAAATTTCGGCCAACGCGAATGGCGGGTAACCGATCCTGGACCGGTCGGCTGCCTGTCTTCGGAGTCAGACAAGTCATCGGCCTGACCGGCCGTTGGCCTGATGGTCCGTGTCGGGCGGCAATGCGACGGTCACTTGCCGGTCAGCTGCTGAGGGAGCTCATTGACCGCTTGTCACGTCGGGCTACAGCCGGACCCGACTGCAGACCGAACGCGGAGTGCGACCAGCCGGTCGTCGATTCGACACAGCCGCCATTCGGACGGCTAGTTCGCTCCAAGAACAGCCAGGCGACCTACGCGTGGCATGCAACTGAGCCAAAGGAGCCCCAAGCCATGAACAAATTAATCAACGGCGACGTAGGTTATGGCTTTGGGCTTGAAGTAGGGTATCCCTCGCCGTCAATCGGCAGACCAGCGGTATTCGAAGTCCTCCACCTTTAGCGCCGTCGCTTCACTGAGCTTGTTCTTGATCTCAGCTCCGCCCGGCATCATGGGCAACATGTTGAAGTAGTTTCGAATGGCGCCGTTGATCCCAGCAAGGCATCCCTTTGTCTTAACCCAGTTCTGCGGGCTAAAAACGCGGTTGGCCGGTTGTGGTTCGTTCGCGGCCGCTTCGAGAGCCATGTTTAGACTCGTGCCCGCAACCCTCACAATCTCGTCGATCATCCCTGCTTTAGCTGCAGCTTGGTAGGACCTGCTCGGACTCGGCACGCGCTCAGACTGATTGTTGGCAATCGAGAAGCACATACCTATCGCGTAGAGATGATGGTACGGTGCGTACGCCTTCATCGCCAGCAACGTCTCATTGAAGTTCAGGGGGTTGGTGGTAACCCAGTTTTCGAGCACCTTGCTCATCCAGCTGCTGAGGGAAAAAACGTTCTCTGGCTGGTAGTCCTTGTTCTTAAACAGGGTCTCGAAGTACTTATCAAAAATCTTCGTTTCCCCATATGAGAGGTTGGGGCGTTGCGTGTGCCAGGCGACCAAGTTCTTGGCGAATCCAGAGAGGTCGACGACATAGGCGGGGTCTTTCTCTGCCGGCGCAGTCTCCCCTCGCTTTGTACTGAAATATCCGTTCGGGTAACGTAGCTCGTACGCCTTCTTGATCGACAACACCCGCTTATCGTTGCTACGGAGATCTCTCGCCTTCACCGCACTCTGAGAGTTGGTGAAAATCGAAATCTTATCCGCGCGCTCACGTTGCGGGATTTCATAGAAACGGAAAAGAATGAATGCGTCATCGACCTTCTTAACCGTTTCACTACACGACAAAATCGTGTTGAGCGATTGACATCCATTGACGACGCTCAACCCTTTGAGGCTAAGAGTTTCCCCCTCCAACGTCAGTTTGTTGCAGAGCGCCGTGACTCCGTTATGGAAGAAGAAGAAGTCCGAGCGTTTGTCGCCGAGGATTGTGCTTCGAATCCCCTTGTTGACCGCGTTACTCGATCCCAAGCTCTGACGAACATTCTTCTGAAATAACGTACCGTCCTTAATCCCTGGGAGTTTGACGCACTCACTTAGTGGCAGCGCAGCGATCACCACAGGTGTCCCAGCGACCTCGTGGAACATGAATTTGCTGCCCTTAAGCTGCAAATCGTAGTTGAGGCTCGGGTTATCCGTCTCGACCGCGTACTCGTAGCGTCGCCGCAACTCGTCGGGGTCGATGACATGAATTGTTGCGTCAAAGTCGTCTTTTTCGCTGAGTCGAGCAAGCTCCTGTTGAAACGCTTCCAAGTCATGCTTGGCCGCGTCCGTAAGGACTCCGGTAGTAATGAGCTCGAAGGAAACCTCGTAGTCCTCATCCAGCGCCGCGGCGAGTTCTGCGAGTTTCCTTTGCAGCTTTGCATTAGCGACGTTTTGCAGGCGAGCCAAGTCCTTGATCTGCAGCCAAGCCGACAAGACTTCGCGCAACGGTTCGGCGTCCACTACGCCGCCCTGGATGAACTTTCCTTGGACAATGTGAACGAGCGATCTGTCATCGTCAATAACGATGGCGTCAATCTGTTTATCGTTTCCGCCATCGGTGATATCGTCGCGAGTCTCGTTCATGTCGCGAAAAAGGATGTTTCGCAGATACCAAGCGACGAACCGTTGGCCGTCGTTAGAAAACCTCTGCCGAAAATATTCCGACGAATCAATCTGCTGCTTGATCAGCTCGTACACGCCTCTGCCTCCCCCAAAATACTCTTTCCATCGCTTCATTATGGCATGAAGATTGAATGAGGTTCATTCGACCGTGCGAACATCAATGTGAGTCGCATGGACCTTTCCAGGTAGCCCCGAGTGTCCATCTGGGGTGAAATACCTGCTAGATGATGCGTAATAGCCAAGTCGCGGCGTCGGCCGGTGAATTTTAGTCGGCTACCCGATAGGTTTCAGAGTGGAGCCGCCGGTTGAATGGCGGCTATGCCTGATGGGCGACTGGCTGACGTTGGCCGATCCTACCCTCCCGGCGGTTAGCGGCCGCTCGTCGCTTCAGTGGTTTTCGGCGAGCAGCCGAACCACGGTCAGATTTCGATCTGCTCAGAGATCTCCAGGGCATCGTCGACCTCGATGCCAAGATATCGGACTGTGGACGCCAGCTTGGAATGACCCAGTAGGAGTTGAACCGCCCGCAAGTTCTTCGTCCGCTTGTAGATCAGGGTCGCCTTCGTCCGTCGCATGGAATGCGTGCCGTAGGCGGATGGATCCAGGCCGGCCGCTGTCACCCATTGTTCGACGATCCTCGCATACTGGCGGGTGGAGACGTGCGGCGAACGGTGCAGCCTGCTGGGAAAGAGGAAGTCCTCCGGCTTTAGCTTTGCCCTCTCGATCCATGTCGCCACTGCAGCTCGCGTCGGCTCAGTCAGTTCGAACTGGACCGGCCGCTGCGTCTTTTTCTGGACGACCGCCGTGCGGGACAGCACTTGGTTGCCATGCGTCACGTCACGAACGCGCAGGGCGACGAGGTCACATCCGCGTAGTTTGCTGTCGATGGCGAGGTTGAACAGCGCCAGATCCCGCACTTGATGCGCGTTCTGTAGGTGGATGCGGATCGCCCAGATGTCCTTGGGCTTGAGCGGCGCCTTCTGACCCACCAGCTTTCCCTTGTTCCAGGGCTCCCGACGCTCGTAGGATTCCATGTCAGACTATATGGACGCCTCCCGTTTGCCAAAGTCGGTTTTGATGTGTTGGAACAGATCGGCTGCAGTTCTATATCCGGCCTATGGTGCAGACTGGTTTGCCTGCTGGCCCTGATGGAATCCGCTGACCCGCGCCTCATTCTCCTGGAGGACTCGAAGTCCTGTCTGCCATTCAGGCTTGGCGGGTCACGGTCTGACCTGTTTGCCATCACACGGTAATCGACCTTGCGCAACCTTTACGGCGGCCACTCCTTATCAAAGTGGTTGATACCCCCGTCAGTCGCCTATGCCGGCTGACTGACGAATCCCTTTTGGTACGTCCGCTCGTGAGCGAGCATCGCCCAGATCGTGCGCGCCATCTTGTTGGCCAAGGCCACGATCGCTACGTTGAGCGGTCGCCGTTGGCGTAATTCATCTGCCCAAGCGCCCGGATCCTTCGCTGTCGTGAGCACTGCCCGAGCGCCGTGGATGAGCAGCGTGCGCAGATAGGTGTCGCCCCGCTTGCTGATGCCCAAGAGCTTGATACGCCCGCCCGTGCCCGTCTGTCGTGGCACCAAGCCGGCAAAGGCGGCAAATTCCCGCCCGGACTTGAACGCCCTGGCATCGCCCATGATGGCGATCGCAGCCGTAGCGGTCAGGGGGCCGACGCCTGGAATTTCGGCAAGCCGTTTGCAGGCATCGTCCTGCTTGAGCCAGTCTTTGATACGCCGCTCGATCGTGGCGATCTCGGCATCCATCTTCTCGATGCGCGCCCACTGCTCGCGCAGGGTGTCGATGACGATTGCCGGTAGGCGATCGGACAGTCGTGCCACGGCTTGCGTGACGCCCTGCCTGACGGCAGCTTTTCCTTGCGGCATGACTTCGCCGTATTCGGTCAGCAATCCACGCAGGCCGTTGATCTGGGCGGTGCGAAACTTGACCAGTTGGCTGCGCATGCGGTGCAGCGCCAGGACCGCTTGCTGTTCCTCGGTCTTGATGGCGACGGCCTTGATGTGCGGCTGCTGCACCGCCGTCCAGATCGCCCGTGCATCGTGGCGGTCGTTCTTGTTGCCCGTCACGAACGGCTTGACCGCCTTGCCAGGAAGAAGCTTGACCTGGTGCCCTAGCGCCGTGAGCTTGCGCGCCCAGTGCTGCGCCCCACCGCAGGCCTCCATGCCGATCAGGCACGGCTGCCGGTTGGCAAAGTGCTCGAGAAACTTCTCGCGCTTGAGCGGCAAACTCACGATCTCTCCCGTTTCCACGTCGATCCAGTGCAACTGGAACACCCGCTTGGCAATGTCGATGCCGACCACGCTTTTGCTAGCATTCATTTCGGACCCTCCGGTTTGCCTGTGAAGATCTTCGTATCTTCCACCTTGGGCACTTCGATGCCGTCGGCCCGTGAGGGTCCGCCTCTCATTCGACTACCGGCGCAGAGTTATCCACGGCGCCGGGCGCCGCAGGTCCCTCTATCACCGAAGGCGACCGGCGCGGTGGGTAACTCGGTTTCAGCGCTCACGAGGCGGGAGGCGTCCATTCCATTCTCCTTTGCTGTCGATCGGAATCTGATTGTTCACCGCCGAGCGGCCGACCGCTTACAGGGAGAGCCGCCAACTCGTGCTGCCGGCCATGAGCCGTCCCTAGCCACCCAATCCGGATAGCGGTCATCCGGGCGCGGCGGTATGCTCTCTGCCCATGCGCCAGCTGGGCCGCATGAGCCTACTAAGCTCTTGGCTCCTGCCATTCCTGTCTTGTTATCTTGCCTTACGCGTGGTTCCTATATCTAAACAGTAACTTGCAGGACATGCTATCCGGCATTCCGATGTTATGCGGCTGAACTGTCGCCAGAAAACAAAGTTAGACGTCATCAATGCCGACCTCACTCACCTCAATCCTTGCCTCTCTTGACAAAGGGTGGGCTACGCTCATTGCCGCCAGCCTTGCTGCGCTCGTCTCCATAGTGAGCGTCATCATCTCAGTTGCCGCCTCGCGTTCTCAAGCAAAGTTGGCAGCGCGCCTAACGGATTCCACAAACCTCAGTAAGGAAGCCCGCGAGTACCGGCTGAAGCAGCTGACCAGCTTTTACGACCCCGTCTACACGCTTCTCGCGGCCAACAAATCGATCTTCGAGAGAATCGGCCCAACGTCGCCCGCGCGAGGAGAGCAGAAGTTCAATGACGAGGAGACCGCAGAGGTCTGGCAGAAGCTCTCCAACGAAGTTGTCGTTCCCAACAACAACCGGATATGCGAAATCATTCAGGCAAATCTGCACTATCTCGCCGAGTCCGATGATGAGGCAATCTATCTTGAATTCCTAACGCATGCTCATGCGTACCAAGTTTTTAAGCAGAGTGCCTACGAGGCGTACCGGCTGTTCCCATTTCCAAAAGATTTCTTTGAGGCGGTGAAGAGATATAGTCAAGACTGGTGTATGACCAGATCCTGATAGAAGGGCTTGATGAGGCGGCGTGCCTCTGCTGAGAATTGAGTTGTCGAGACCAAATTTTCAGCAACCACGGAGGCGCGCCTTGAAGAAGGATACGAGTGAGCAGTCGGTTGAGCAATCGGAAGTGGGGCTGTCGCTGGAGGAGCTGATCCGGCGCGGCGCGCGGGATCTCATCGAGCGGGCGATTGAAGTGGAGGTGCAGCAGTTGTTGGCCGAGTACGAGAACGTGCGGATGCTGGGCGGGAGCCGAGCGGTGGTCAGAAATGGCTACCTGCCGGCACGCGAGGTGCTCACGGCGGTCGGCAACGTCGAGGTGCGGGTACCCAAGGTGCGTGACCGCTCGGGCGCTGGGGTGAAGTTCAATTCCGCCTTGGTGCCGCCGTATGTTCGCCGCTCGGCGCGGGTGTCGGCGGCGTTGCCGTGGCTGTACCTGAAGGGCATCTCGACGGGCGACATGCGCGAGGCGCTCACCGTGCTGCTCGGCGATGAGGCCAAGGGCCTCTCCCCCAACGTGGTGAGCCGCCTGAAGGCCGAGTGGGCGAGCGACTACGCCGGCTGGATGAAGCGGGATTTGTCCGGCAGCCGCTACGTCTATTGGTGGGCCGACGGCGTGCACACCAGCCTGCGCGGCGAGGACGATGCCCGCCAGTGTCTGCTGGTCGTCATCGGCGTGCGGCTCGACGGCACCAAGGAACTGGTCACGATCGGCGACGGGCACCGCGAATCGAAGGCGTCCTGGCTCGAGTTGCTGCGCGACCTCAAGGCTCGTGGCCTCGAAGTCGGTCCGCGCCTGGCAGTAGGCGACGGGGCGCTGGGCTTCTGGGGGGCGCTCGACGAGCTCTACCCCGAAACCCGCCGGCAGCGCTGCTGGGTGCACAAGAGCGCCAACGTGCTCAACGCGCTGCCCAAGAGCCTGCAGGCCAAGGCGAAGGCGCAGCTCCACGAGATCTGGATGGCCCCGACGCGCGCCGCGGCCGTGAGCGCCTTCGAGCGCTTCGTCGAGAGCTACCAGGCGAAGTACCCGAAGGCGGCCGACAAGCTCGTCAGGGATCGCGACGCGCTGCTCGCCTTCTACGACTTCCCGGCCGAGCACTGGATTCACCTGCGCACGACCAACCCGATCGAGTCGACTTTCGCCACCGTGCGTCACCGCACTACCCGCACGAAGAACTGCGTGTCGCGCTCGAGCTTCCTCGGTCTCGCCTTCAAGCTCGTGCAGGAAGCCGAGAAATCCTGGCGGCGGATTCGCGGCGTTGAGCGCATTGCCGAACTGATGGGCGGCGTCGTCTTCAAGGACGGCGAACCCGTGAAAGACGAAGAGCACGAACAGCAGCGGCTCGCCGCCTGATCAGCCATGCCGGACGGGTCCATACACCAGAATTGACTTTAGCTCGGCGGTGAAGGCTGGCAGGTCTGGGCTGCGCGCGGGTCTTGCGGAGAACCATCGTCAATCTCTATAGCGAGGGATCAATGGCACTGTTTCACTCTCTCATGCGCTACAAGAACAAGAAGCGCATCGAATCCTTCGATATGCATGGCGACAAGAAGGCGACCGTAAGACTCGCAAGTCTCAGGTCCTTTGTGGTTTACATGTCTAGCGACTACATCATTGGCGAAGCTGAGATTCGAGAAGCTGCTGAAGCGCCAAGCGCAAAGGTCGTTGTCTACAACGACTGGGACAACATCGGGCAAGGCGCCTTTCGCGAAGCACAGCGCCTCGGCATGGAAGTACACAAGTTCGGGGCTTTTGGTCATCGACTCGATGAACTCAACGCGGACATCTGAAGTCTTCGATTGGCTTCTATTTCACTGCCACGCAGACCTAGCTCTCCAACTCTACGTATACGGGTCTTTCTTGAACACTCCCGAGGGCGCGGCTGATGTGGATCTATTGGTGATCTATCCGGAAGGACAGGCTTTGACAGCCGCAGTTGACCGCCGTGTGCTTGAGTCCAAGTTCAAAGACAGATTCGGAATTCCACTGCACGCAATCTATCTGTCTATGCGTGAAAAATCGGAAGAGGCCGATTTCATTCAGCGGCTACTCGCAGTCTCCCAGCGTCTGCGCTGAATGCCGTCTAACCCTCCCAGCGAGAGGACGTCACCCGGCAAGCCGGGCGCCGCCTCTCATGTCAAACGTTGAATGACAGCTTCCCTAAAAGCTCAACGGCAGCAACGGGTCGGAAGTTCGAGTTCATCGGGCGGGCAAGCGGTCATTGACCATGGGCGGCGGCTGAGCGACGGGTATCCCGCTCATTGCCGCCCGATACCGAACACAAGGCCAACGGCAGGTCAGGCCGATTATGCAAAGTCCACGATTATGGAAAGTAGCGAGCCGTCGGACACGCCAACCGCCGACAGGCAGCGGAAGGCGTGCGACGCGAGGTTTGCATAATTACAGTGCTCGAAGGAAGTCGATCAGTGAGTCGGGCGCCCGATAGCGCTGGATCTTGGCCTCCGGTTCCTGCAGTCGCGCCAGGGCGCGTTCCTTCATCGCCAAGTCGGCCTCAACGTAATGGTGCGTGGTGACAGGACTCTCGTGACCGAGCCAAAGCGCGATCACGCTGACATCGACGCCGGCCTGCAGGAGGTGCATTGCGGTGGTGTGGCGAATGGTGTGGGGCGAGATGCGCCGACCGGCCAAATCGGGGTGAGTTGCGGCCGCAGCTTGGACTGCGAGCGCGAGGCGTTGAGCGACATTGACGCGCGTCATCGCATGCCCGTTGCGGTTCGGCAGTAGCGCCGACGTGGCCTGGAATTGCGGATTCAGCCGCAACCAGGCCCGGATCGCCTTGACCGTCGAGCGCCACAGCGGAACGCTGCGTTGCTTGCGCCCCTTGCCATGCAGATGGACGCAGGCGGCGCCCTCGTCGAGCACGACATCGCCAACCTGGACGTGGAGCATCTCCGAGACGCGTGCCCCTGTGTTGTAGAGCATCAGGATCAGCACGTGGTCTCGGCGGCTCAGCCATGTGTCATCGGGCGTGCCGATCACTGCAAGCATTTCCTTGCGGGACAGGAAGCCGAACATCGGACGCTCGAAGCGTTTCACGGGCACGCCCAGCGCGCGCTCGATCACCTGCAGCGATGAAACATCCCGGTGGGCGGCAAACTTCAGGAACGATCGCAGGGCGGCCAGGCGCGCGTTACGGCTGCGAACCGAGTTGTTCCGCTCGTGCTCCAGATGATCCAGGAAGGTCACGATCAGATCCGGCGTGATGTCGGCCAGCGCCATCGCCGTCGGAGACTTGCCCAGCCGGGACTGCGCAAACGCCAGAAACAACATGAAGGCATCGCGGTAGGCCGAGATGGTCCGCGGGCTGAGGGCGCGCTGCTGCGTCAGATGTTCGGCGAAGTAGGTTTGGACAAGGGCGGCAAATGACGGTGGCGCTGCGGATGGCTGGCTCCTACTCATCGCCGACTCCCGGGAAATCGGCGAACTGCTCGAACTTGCTGCCGGCGAGCGCCATCAGCTCGGGTACGGCCGTCAGATACCAGTACGTGTAGAAGATCTCGGCATGCCCCATGTAGGTCGAGAGCGCGAGCATCATCTGATCGACATCGGTGCCTTCGGCATGCCAGAGCATCACACGACGGACAGCGAAGGTGTGGCGCAGGTCGTGCAGCCGCGGGGCGTCGTGTGCGCCGCGATTCACCCAAGCAAGGCTGTCGCGCAAGGCATTGAAGACGCGATGAACCTGCCGATCCCCAAGTGGTTGCCCCAATCGCCGGCCACGGCTGCCGATGAAGAACGGCGCCTCGGCGGTGATCGGAACCTGCCGCACGCGCTGACGTCGGTAGCGTGCCAGTGCCTCGACGGTGCTCGGATGCAGGGGCAACTGGCGCGACTTGGCAAACTTCGTCTGCCGGACGGTCAGCATGCCGTGCTTGAGATCGACATCGGCATCGCGCAAGTGAATCGCTTCGGAAACGCGCAGCCCGGTCGAGGCCATCAGGCCGAACAGGGTCTCGAAGGTGACCGGACGCAAGCTGCCGCAAGGTCCGAGCCTGCGGGCGGCCGCCAGCAGTTCGACGATCTCCTCATCGCGATAGATGTGGGGCGCCACGCGCCCGGGCTCGGGGCCGAAGGTCGATGCGTCCGGAATCTCGGTGGCCGGCTCGAACTGCTTCAGGTAACGGATGAAGTGCAGCAGCCTGGCCAGACGGCATGACCAAGTCCACGGTGATCCTTTGCCCCCTTTGCCTTGGCGCACCCAGTCGATCATGAGCGCGGCAGTCAGCGGACCATGGTGACGCCGAGTGGCAACGAAGCGCGCAAACCCGGCCAGAAACGTACCCCGTGATCGCAACTGGAACCCGAGGCGCCGGCGTTCGGCGAGATAGTCGTCAATCCTCGTCTGCAAGCTGGCGCGCGCGCTCACGATTGGCTCCCGGGCCAAGGCAGTGGCACGGTGAACAGCTTTGGCGTGTCGAGCTTGGCGTAGATCAGGGTGGAGTTCAGCGACCGGTGGCGCAGGACATCGGCAACCTCCTTGAGGGAGCTGCCGTTCTCAACCAATCGGCAGGCCAGCGTGTGGCGCAACGCATGCGCGCCACAGGACGGCAGGCCGATTCGTCGACAGGCACGCTTGATCACGTTCTGAACGGCGGCCGACGTGATGGGCCGGTCGCACGAACCCGAGCGTCGGACGAAGACCGCGGGATGGCTGCTGGCGGGGCGTTCATGCTGCAGATAGTCCGCCAGCGCCTGTCCGGTCTCCATCGGCAAGGGCAGGATGTCTTGCCGGCGCGACTTCGTGCCCCGCAGGGTCACGGTGCCGGTGCGCCAGTCGATGTCGCCGATCATGAGATGGGCGATCTCGCAGGAACGCAGCCCCAGGTCCAGCGCGCAACGGACGATCGCATAACCCCGTTTCGGCCAGCGATGGACGGCGGCAAATGCGGTCAGCAGCCGGCAAACTTCATCCGGCTTGAGTGCTCGTGGCAAGGACGCCAGTTTCCAGTGGACAGGCGTCGAGATGACCGCCATCAGCTTGCCGACCTGATCGCCGCAGGTCGTCCGGTAGCGGAAGTAACTCCGCAGCGCCGATGTCACTTGAGATGCGTAGGAATGCGACTGCTGCGGATTCAGTTCCTTGGCAAGGAACCGACGCACGTCGTCTGGGCGCAGCCTGGAAATGTCGATCGGCTGCCCTACAAATTTCTGTCGCAAGAGACGTCCGACGACGCGGCCACAATTGCGGCGGGTCCCCACCGCCAGTCCGCGTACATCGCACAAATACACGTCGTAGCGACGCAATTCCTCGGCGGCATGATCCGGGGTCGCGGTCGATGGCTGCGCGCTCGGCACAGCCTCATGCAAGGGAATGTGGTTCATAACGGCCTCCTGAAGTGGAACTACCACTTCAGGAAACCGCGGAAATTATGTCGACCCCGTGGCCGTCTCCAAATCCGGCGGGCCCCTTCCAGCCTGCCTCTTCGCTTCAACCACGCCGACTACTTTCCATAATCGAGGGCTTTGCATAATCGGGCTTATGGAAAGATTTCCATAAGGCCGAGCTGCTGTCTGTGGGCGCCCCCTCGGATCGCCTGCTCGAGTCGGAAACCTGTCGTTGAACCTCGAAGGCGATGAATGACGGCAGTGTTTAATACCACCAGTTCGATGAACCGAAGACCCGCCGGTCTACGGTGTTGAGCGTCGTGCGGCAGCTGCGAGCATGCGCTGCTGCCGCAGCCACGATCAGGTAACGGCTGTCCTCGAGCGGCTCCTCGTGGGTCTCGACGCACAGCGCGCGAATGAGGCGCAGGCAGGATTCGACGTTCGGGAAGATGCGCACGACGTGCGTTCGTCGCTTGATCTCCTCATTGGGCCGCTCGAGCATGTTCGTGCTCTCCCAATGCTTGCGGTGGACGCGGGACAGCGGTAGAAGCGGAGAGTCTCGCCGATGTTCGCCTCGACACAGTCGACGAGCCTCCGATACTTGCCTTGCGATTTGGCGATCCAGTCCGAGAGTTGCAGCGGCGTCATTCGTTCGCCGCGCTGGTGAAAGTGATCTGGCGCGGCAAATACGCACATGGGCGCGTGGATCGTGGCAGGGTCGGTTGCGCGGCTTGAGTCGCCGCGGCCGCAGCGACCGGCGCCTGCATCGTTGGTGTCGAAGGCGCTGCTACGCCCTCTTTCGTTACGTCGAGGGTGACAAACCGGGCTTCCAACCAATCCGCCCATTTCCCCGCCTTCTCCATCAGGTCGGCGCGATAGATCGCATTGAACTGCGGTGTGCGCGAATGGTAGTTCGCGGCTCGCGTCCAGATGTCACCCTTGTCGTTGTGCAGGTGCATCCGCAGCCGCCAGGCGGCCAGATCGAACGAGTAGCAGCCGGCGGCCGCTACATCGTTCGCCGTGATGCCGTACCGCTCCAGTTCGCGCAGGTACGCGGTATTGAACTGCATCGGGCCTACGTCATGGGTGCCGTTCGTGTTGCGAACCCACTGGCCCGGTTTGCCGCCCTCTTTCTCGGCGACTGCCAAGACGATGTTGGCGGGCACTTCATACTTCACGGCAGATGAGACTGAGCACACGATGCGCTCTTGCTCCAGCGGGGGTAGATCCGCAACGAACGGCAGCACCATTAGGTGCCTCCCCACCAATAGTTCCGGTGCTCCGCTTCCGGACGGGCGTTATATTCCGTCAGGGCACGTTCGTAATCCTTCGCTTCAACCCAATATCCGCCGTTCTCCGGCAGCCCGACATAGATGGGCTTGGTCTGGCTGAAGTCGGTGTAGGCGTGGTCTGTGTAAATCACGCAGTAGTCGGGCATCCTGTTGCCGATATAGATCTCGCCGCCGTCGCCGCTGGTCGACATCTGCAGCGCGCTGTTCAGCGAGGCCGCATCGCATCGGCCGGCGCTGCGCGAGATCGCTCGTACCAGGGTCGACATTTGCGGCGTTTGGTTGGCGACCGGGCACTTGTTCAAGAAGCCGAGCCTCGCCTCGAGCGTGTCCGACAGTTTCTTTTTCTTGATACGGAAATAGTGATCCAAGGAGGGAGTGCACTCGCTCGGCCGCTGCCCGGTGGAGAGGCACAGAATGGCCTCGCAGGCAAGGCGGGTATCGCCGGAAAGCACGTCTGCGTCTTGGGCACTGACCGAGCCGGCCCCTGCGCCCATGGCCACCACGGCGGCCATCCCAAACAGGTTCTTCTTCATTCTTCGATTCTCCTTGCTCATGCGAATTTGGTGCCTCGGTTCGCAAACGCAGCGACTTCTGCCGCCACGTCGGCATCGCTGGTGCTGGCACCCGCGAGATTGTTTCCCCCGAACGTCGGCATCGATTCGATGGCGCTCCCTGCCTCATCTTTCGCACTCCCGGCCTGGATGGCGGCGGCGATCTTGCCCCCCGTGGTTTCGGCGATGCGATCCATCGCGGCATCCCTGATGCCAGCCATCTTTTCCTTTGCTACCTGTGCCGTGCCTTTCGCCAAGTTCGCGGCTGCATCGGCGGCGAACAACCCCGCTTTCCCGGCCGAGGGCCTCAAGCCTCCGGAGCTTCGCTGCGGCCCTCCTTCTGCCTTTCCGGCGCCGCCCGTTCCTGCGTTGGCCTTGGATTCGCTAGCCTTGCCTTGCTCCTGATCGAACTTCCCTTCTTCTTTGCCCTTGGCGTCCCCACCCTGCCCCTCGGCCTTCACTCCCGAGTTGCCTCCTAGGGCTTGAACGCTGCCGGATGATGCGAAGCCGGCCGCTTGGGCGAATGGCGTGCTGCCGGTGCTTTCCTCACCCTTACCTCCGCCTCCGCCCCTCCCACGCCACCGCCACCGCCACCCCACATGCTGGTGAGCGCGTCAGAGCCGGATTGGACGTTCTCGCTGGCCTTGGAGAAGGCCGCCATCACGGCTTGTGCACCACCGGCCGCGTTCGCGGCACCTGCAGCCAACATCGCGCCTCCCGTCGCCGCTGCTGCTGCCGCCATGCCCGCGGCGCCGACCGCAGCGCCAGCTCCGAAGCTGCCAATGCCGGCGTGCCCGACACTGGCGCCAGTGATGATTCCGGATACGAGGCTTGGGAGCTTGTTGACCAGCGATAGCAGGATTACGGAAACAATCAACATGACCCCCATTTCCTTGATGGTCATGCTTTCGCTCATCCTTCCGTAGTAGTCATCGAGGAAGGTTTTACCGATGCCGACGATCAGCACCATCGCGAGCAGTTGAGCCGCCACGCCGAGGACGGTCTTGTAGTAGTTGATCGCCATGTCGGAGGTCCACCGGGAGCCGCCGAAGCCTAGGAAGAAGATTCCCGCATACGCCAGAATCCAGCCGGAGACCAGCAGTAGCAGCATGTTGACGCCGACTAGAGCGAGGATCACCAAGATGGCTGCGGCGATGCTGATCCCTACGGCGCTATTCACTGGCGACCACAGCGACGATTGGTCGATTACCTTGTCGAAGATCTCAAACCCTACATCTACGATCCCGGATGGGGAAAGGCCGATGCTGAGTCCAGTTGCATTGCCGCCGATCTGCCGCAAGCTATCCATGATCGATTTGGCGAAGTTCGGGCCGTTGGTCAAGAGCCACCAGAAGAAGCCGGTGAAGATCGTGAAGCGGACGAACTCCGCGAAGAACTCCCCAATGTCGGCCTTGCGCAACGCCATCATGCCGAACGTCCAAACCATCGAGATCACGACTAACAGCCAGAACAACCATGACGCGGAATTGATGATGGTGGCAGCCCAGCCGCTCGCGGCTGTCTGGTAGCGCGTCAGTACGTTATCGAGCACGTCCGCGTTGTCGATGGCGGCATGAGCATCCAGCGCAAAGAGTGCCAGCCACAGCGGCAATAGCAGAGGAAGGGCTTTGGAGGTGACTGGCAGTCTCATGGTCATTCCCTCAATAGGTCTTTCCGGAGCTAGACTTGAAGTCGCCACGACGAGCGCAGGCATCGGCAAACGCCTGCCGTGCTTTCTCGTCCTGGATCTTCTTGATGTTCTCCAGCTTGCAGTTCTCATCGTTAACCACCGGCATTTCCTCCTTCTTCGGTTCTTCCGAGGCATCCGGCGCGCAGCCAGTCACGAGGGCCCCCACAAGGGCGGCCGCTGTCAGGGTCAAATTGCGATTCATCCACCTATGCTCCTTTACCAGGTCTGCCCGGAGCTGGCCCGATAACTGCCACGACGGAATTGTTCATCCGCTGCGATAGTCTGTGCCTCCCGGTCGGCCTCGGCCTGCATGCGGGTCGCAATTGCGTTCTGCTGGGCGATCAACAGCCCCCGTATCTGCAAGAGCTGATGGGCTTGCTGGCTGGCGAGCTGGTTGGCATAACCGAGCGCTTGCATCTGGCCGCTGGCGCCTTGAGCGCTGGATTGCAGTTGTTCCAGCGTGCGGGCGTCGGCCTTGAGGGCTTCCTGTTGCCTGTCGAGGCCACGGAAAAGCGCGTCGTTGGCCTTTTTCTGCGATTCGGAGGCCAGGCGTCGGTTCTCGTTCATGGCCGTCCGCTCCGTATCGCTGCACCCAGCGCCGGAGAAGCACGGGGAGCCCCGGTAATAGGCGACGTCCTGGAATTTGCCCAAGTAGGCATCGACGCTGCCGAGCTGTGTCTTGTAGTAGTTCAGCGTGTCGACGGCGGTCATCAGGCCGTTGATGGTCGATTGCGCGCGATCCCAAATGTAGGCGGCTGGTGCCATCGTGTTTTGAATCTGGTTCTCGTACTGCTGTAGTTGCGTTTGATACTGCTCGATCTGCTTGAGCGTCTGGGCAACGCTCTCGATTGCCGTCATGATGGTTTGCGAGAGGTTCGCGGCGTCGATGACCGGAATCCCGGCGTGCGCCGCGAGCGGGCCTGCGGACAGAGCAACGACCAGGGTGGCTTTAGCGGCTAAAAACTTCATCTTCATAGGTGCTTCTCCTTCGCGTCAGTAATCGAACGATCGGTACGGCTTTGAAAAAGTCATGTCCCTGGTGACGATGACGTTAAAGCGGTAGCCCGGGCGGATTTCCAGCGTTGGTGCGATGTTCAGGTTCTTGGCGATCATCTGTGCCGTGACTTGGCCGAGCTGTTGCCCGAGGGCTTCGCTCAAGGCATCGCTCGCGCGCTGCGAGTCACCGGTGCTGTTGCCGTTGTCCTGGCTCAAGGTGAAGCCGGCCGTTACGGCCGACATGAGGAAAGCCGACGCGAACGTGCGGAAGTAGTGGTTGTTCACCTGGTCGTTGAAGCCGGCATAGCCGGCGCTGTCGGCGCCCGGCATCGCGCCGATATCCATCGCCTTTCCGTCGGGGAAGACAATGCGCTGCCACGCCACCAGCACGCGTGCCTGACCGTGGGCAACATCGCTGGAGTACGTCCCGACCAGGCGCGAGCCTTGCGGGATCAGCAGGTGCCGCCCGGTCGGGGTGTCGTAAACATGCTGCACGACTTGGGCCATGATCTGGCCCGGCAGGTCTGAGTTGATCCCGGAAATGAGTGTGGCGGGCACGACGAACCCGGCCCGCAGCTCGAACGGCGTGTGGGGCGCCTCGGGCTGAGAGTCCATCGCCCAGCGGTCCCCCTGCCCTGCTTTCCCGAATTGCGCGATGTTGTTGCGACCACCTGTCGAAGTCCGGACCGGTTGCGACGCATCGCTGCCGCCGGCCGCCGGGTTGGTCGCCCCGGTGTTGAGGTTGCTGCGAATTTGTGCCAGGCGCGCTTGATACGCGGCAGTCGGATCTTCGCTGCGCGCGCCGTCCGCCTGCTGTCGCACGCCGGCAAGCCGTGCCAGCATTTCTTCGCGCGATTGCGGCATGCCGGCTGCACCCCCGGGCGCGGAGGCAGCGCTACGCGGGGCCACCATCTGCACCCCGCTTCGCGCCTTGGCCGCTTCCTCGAGCCGTTGGAGCTTCGCCATACGAATGCGGTCGGCCTCGTCGTCGCGCTCGGGCTGCTGTAGCCGTCCGCTCGCAGCCGGCGGGCTCGGTGGGACGTCCAGGTTTTCGGGGCGGGCGATCAATAGCGGCTCGCTGGCTGGGGCCGCGTCGATCTCCGGCGGGACCAGTTGCGACGCCGGCTGAATCATCCCGCCCGTCTGCTCGCCGGCAATCTCCTTGGCGAACATCGACGTGTTGCCGGCTTTTTCGGCGGTACCGGTTGCCGGTGCGTTCTGCTTGGCGGCGCGGTCTGCTGCCACCAGCATCATGACCACCAGAAAAGCAACCATCACCCCTCCCAGCAGGTACATGGGCAGATTGTTGACCCGACGCACGCCTGACTTCTTCGACACTTGGCCGGGCGAGGCCTCCGGTGCCATTTGATCGGCTGTTTCGCTCATCAGCGTCACTCCTTGCGTGCCCAATACCCGGCCGGAATCAACGTGCGGTTCTGTTCGAGGTAGGGGCGTGTGATGGACTGCGAGCCGACCAGCAGCGTGAGGCGATAAAGCCCGCTGCCGGCGTCATGATCCAGGACGTACCGCAGCGCCAGTGCGGCCGTGGTCGGTGGTGCGACCGCAAGCGGCTCGCCGGCTGTCTGGTCTGGCGCGGCATTGTCGGCGCTGGAGGTTCTCTCCAGGGCGTACTCCAGGACGGCATAGCCGGCCGCCCGGAGATTGCTGACCAGTGCTGCGCCGAACTCGTCCGGCGTGGGCTGCTGCAGTTCGAACTGCGTCTTGGCCGGCGGCCACAGCGCAACGAGCTGCTTCGCGGCATCCCCGGCGAGCTGTTGCTGGTCAGCCGTAACCGAGGGCTGAATGAAATTGCCGTAAGGGGTTGTCGTTGCGCATCCGCCCAGGGCGAATGCAACCAGCGCGACAAGGGCAAATCTCTTCATGGTCATTTCCCGGTCCTGGTGATGGTCACGCGGTCTTGGCTGCTACCGACGCCGGCAATCAGGATCGCCTGGTCGAAGATCGTGTCCACGATGTAGCGGTCGCCCTGGACGCGGTAATTGACCAGCACGGTTTCGTCGTCGGTGAAGAGCCCGCCATCCTTGCGCACGACCAGCAGGGTCGGCGCCTCGGTCTGTTCCATCGTCAATGGCATTTCGATGATGGTCTTGCGGCCATCGTTGTAGACGCGCACCGGCTTCCAGCGCGTGGCGCCGGATACGTCATAGTCGAACGACAAATCACCGAGGTATTCGCCGGTCTGCGGCATCGTTTGCTCTTCGCGCTCGCGCACTTCGCGGGTGCGAATCGCATCCCACTTGGCAAGGGCGTCCTCGGGGTAGGTGAAGGCCACTTGCGGCATGTACTCGGTGCGATGCGAGCGCAGCTTGAGGTGATAGGTGCGACGGTTCGTCGTCACGATCAGGCTGGTTTCCAACCCGACATCCATCGGCTTGATGATGAGGTGCTGGGTTTCGGCGGCGCCGCTGCCCGTGATCGCCGGCTCGACCGTCCAGCGGGCGGTATCGCCCAGGTGGATCGAGTTCACCTGTTCGCCGGGCTGCAAAGCTACGTCGCAGACCTGGAGTACTGCGCACACGATGCTGGGTTGTTGTGCGCCGTAGATGAAGCGCACGGCGCCGTTAGCGCCGGCCACCGGTTTGATGCCGGTCGCCGAGTTCGCCCCCCACTTCTTGGCGATTCTCAACGCCTCCCGCTCTTGCGCGGTCAGCTGGGGGTTCTTCCCGGAGAAATACTTGTCGGCCAAGTCATCGTCCGGTGACGCCACGACGGGTGCGGTCAGCGCGACGCCCAGGATCACCGCAGAAAGATGTTTTTTCATCTTGGATAACCCCTAAATCAGAGAATGCGTGACCAAGAAAAGTCGCGGACGAATACGCTCATGGGGTTGTTCCGCAACTGCTCGTCTGTCGTTTGGCTAGAGACTTCGGCCGTGTACACCGTGACCAGGGCGCGCATCGTGACGGGCTGGCCCTTGACGGCGCCTTGCCGGTCGCGGCTGGTTTCCACCCAATCCACTTGCCAAGTGTCAGGTGACTGCTGGAGGACGGTCTTGATTTCGACGTTGACCATTTCCTTTTCCGCCCGCTTGAACGGGCTGGCCTGGGGGTGGCCGTTCAGCCACTCGTTCATCTTCGCGGTCGCGGGATCGTTCGGAGAGAGCTTCGCGTACACTCGGAACACGGCCTTGCGCTGCAAGGCCACGTCGGGAGTCACGATCCTGGCGTCTCCAATGAACTCGGCCACCGACGCGTGGACGACACGTGGATCGGCTTTAGCCGCTGCGGTGACCGGGCCGGCAGCCACCGTCTGGCCGAGCTTGTCGACTTCCACCACATAGGGGATGAACTTCGACTGGCTCCCGATGTGGATCACGCCGCCGACGCCGGCCAGGGCGATGAGCAGCGACAGGATGCCGATGACCTGCCAAGTCTGGCGCTGGGATACGATCGACCCGACGTGATCGTTCCAGGTGCGGCGAGCGGCCAGGTAGGGGTTCTCGACCTCCCCCTCACGGCGGCCGCCGACCATCGGGGCGCCGGCGTTGCGCGGATCGAGAGGATCGCCGTTCAGCTCGGCCTTCTTCTTGAAGATCAAGCCCTTCATCGTGTCAGCGATGCTCATGCGGCCTCCAGATAGTCATTGAGGTTCAGGCCCTTCCCCGCCAGCCACTCATGCACCCATTGATCGCCGAACTTGGCTTCAAGGCTCTTGATGCTGGTAACCGATTCCTTGTCGGAGGAACCGACGAAGGCCAGGGCGAACGGTCCCAGAGCGAGGTCATAGAGGCGGCGACCACTCTCGGAAACGTAGTAGTACTGTCGTTTCGGAATGGCGGTCGCCAGGATTTCGATCTGGCGCGTGTTGAGGCCCATGCGGCGGTACAGAGCCGCCGTGTCCTGGTCGCGGGCATAGACGTTGGGCAGGAAGATCTTGGTCGCGGTGGATTCCACGATCACGTCGAGGATGCCGCTGTTCGCCACGTCGGAAAGGCTCTGTGTCGCCATCAGCACGAGACAGTTGGCCTTACGCAGCACCTTGAGCCATTCGCGGATCTTGGCGCGGAATGCCGGGTGACCGAGCATCAACCACGCTTCATCCAGGATGATGACGGCCGGCTGGCCTTTCAGGCTGCGCTCGATGCGGCGGAACAGGTACAGCAGGACCGGGAGCGCGTACTTTTCGCCGAGGTCCATCAGTTCCTCGATTTCAAACGTGGTGAAGTCGGCGAGCGACAAGCCATCCTCTTCGGCGTCCAGCAGGTGTCCCATCGTGCCGTCCACCGTGTACTGCCTGATCGCCTCGCGGATCGCTTCGTCTTGGATCGTCACCGAGAGCTCCGAGAGCGTGCGTGCGCCGCTGCGATGCATGCTCATGATCGCGTGACCGATTTCGTTGCGCTGGGCGGGCGTGGTTTCAACCCCGTTCAATGCCAGGATGGTGTCGATCCACTCCATCGCCCAGGCACGATCGCCCTTGGAATCGAGGAACTGGAGCGGGCAGAAGGCCAAGCGGTCATCGTCGGCCGCGACTGAGAAGTGCAGCCCGCCGACCGCCTTGGTCAGCGGGTACAGGGACATGCCTTTGTCGAAGGCGTAGAGGGTCATGCCGGGGTAGCGCCGGAGCTGGGCGGCGATCAGCGCCAGGTGCGTGGACTTGCCGGCGCCGGTCGGGCCGAACATGAATGTGTGGCCGAGGTCGCGCACATGCAGGTTGAGGCGGAACGGTGTAGCCCCATGGGTAACGCAATGCATCAGGGCCGGCGACAGCGGCGGATAGAGCGGGCACGGCGCGTCGGCGTGGCCGGTCCAAATGGATGAGGTCGGGAGCAGATCAGCCAGGTTCATCGTGTTGATGAGGGGTCGGCGCACGTTCTCGACCCCGTGACCGGGGAGGCTGCCGAGAAAGGCATCGAGGGTGTTGATGGTCTCGATGCGCGCTGCGAAGCCTAGGCGATTGATGGACTTCTCGACCAGTCGGGCCGATTCCTCGAGCTTGTCCCGATTCTCGTCCATCAGAATCACCACGCCCGTGAAATAGCCGACCGCGACCAGATCGCTATTGACTTCGGCAATCGCCGCTTCGGCGTCGCCCACCATCGACAGGGCGTCTTGATCGACCGGGCCGGTATGGGTGTTGAAGACCTGATCGAAGAACCCGCGTACCTTCTGTCGCCACTTTTTACGGAACTTGTCCAGGTGCTTCACGGCCTCGTGCGGGTCCATGAAGATGAACCGGCTCGACCAACGGTATTCGCACGGCAGCTCGCCCAAGGCGGTCAAGAGCCCGGGGGTGGACTCCAGGGGAAAGCCCTCGATGGCAACGACCTGGACGAAGTTGCGGCCGATCCTGGGCACCACTCCGCCCCACAGCTCTTGACCGCCGATCACAGCATCCAGGTACACCGGATTGCTGGGCAGCAGGACTGGGTGATGCCGGCCGGTGAGGCAAAACTGCAACCAGCTCAGGAAGTCGTCATGCGTGACGGTGGAGCCGTCTTCGTTGACTACCTTCTGGCCGCGCATCCGCATTAATTTGACGGCCGAAGACAGGCGGTTTTCGATGGCAGTGAGTTCGCGCTTGAACTGCTCGATGAGCCCCATCGTCCGGGTCTGGCGATCGGGAGCGATGGCGTCATCGTCAAACATCAGTTCGACGAACTTGCGTTGCGCGAGGAGCGGCGGGAACCAGGTCAGCGTCAGTACGAAGTACCCCTCGTACATTGTGCCCAAGCCCTCGAACAGCCGGCGCCGTTCGTTGTCTATCGCCGCCGAAACGGCATCCCGGAAATGCGAGCTCCCCTTTGCCGAATAGTTAGGCGCTGGCCGGCGCACCGCGTCGACGTGCACCATCCAGCCGGAACCGAGGCCGGCCAGAGCCTGGTTGAGCCGGAAGGACACCATTTCGCGCTGCTCATCGGTGCTGCTGGCGTTGTCATCCCCCCGGTACAGCCACGCAGCCATAAAGGAGCCGTTCTTGCCCACGATCACGCCGTCATCGACCAAAGAAGCGTAGTTGAGCAAGTCGGCCAGGCCCGCGTCTTTGGAACGATGCTTCTTGAGCTGCAATTCAGCATCGACCTGGCGGATGCGGGCAAACAGGATGAGCAACAAGACGGTCCCGACGCCAGCAATGGTGATTGCAATTGCCTCGATCATTTGTATTGCTTCCCTTGGCTTGTCGTGTTTTCCCGGAAGGGCGTCGAGCGCGGGGGGTAATACGCCTTGTAGCGGCGGTGCCGCAGGTAGATGTGGCGCATCTTCGGATCGCCCTTCGCCATGAGGCGCAAGACGAAGAGCGCGCCGAACCACAAGGCGATCCCGAACACCGTTGCCCTGACTTCTTGGGCGCTGAAAATCAGTGCCCCGGCCAGCAGCCCCGAGAACATCACCAGCTCACGATCCCCGCCCATGAACAGGTTTTCTCGGTTGCCGGCCCTACGAATGGGGATGGTGCGCAGGGCCATGTTTATCCAGCCTGCCTGGGGAGGACCACCGAGGCGGTCAGCTTGGCGTGCTGGATCGCGTCATCGGACACAGCCGCGATTTCCGCGCCACGGCCGAAGAAGGTGCTCATCATGTTTTGCGCGCCGACCAAAAGGGCCATGACCAGGACGATGAAGATCAACGTGCGGAAGAAGCCGTTGAGTTCTCCGCCGAAGATCAGGATGCCGCCAGCAACGACGATGCCGATGAGGGCCAGCGTGAACGCGACCGGACCGGTGACGGAGTTGCGCAGGTTGGTCAGCCAGCTCTCATACGGGAGCGAACCGCCCGTTCCTTCTGATGCGAAGGCCGAATGCGGCGCCAGCAGGAAGAAGGCCAGAAGAGCGAGCAGACCGAGATAGAAGACGGCGTTACGATCGAGGCGAAACGAGGGCACTGCGAATTGCATGGGGGTTACTCCTTTAAAGCGCTTTGGTGATGTAGCGACCGTGGTCGAAACCCGATACCTCGATAATTTCCTGGACGCGGCGCCCGCCTTCGGATCGGGCGATGTGGACGACCACATGAACCGCTTGGCCGATGAGCGGTTCGATGGGCTTGGGAGAGTCGGAATGCATGCTGATGAGCATTGCGAGCCGATCAAGGCCGGCTTTCGCGTTGTTGGCGTGAAGGGTGGCGGCACCTCCTTCATGACCGGTGTTCCAGGCCATCAAGAGATCAAGGGCTTCGGGACCGCGTACCTCTCCGACCAGGATTCGGTCGGGGCGCATACGCAGGGTGGTTTTGAGCAGCGCCGTCATGCTCACGTCGAGGCTGGTGTGGTACTGGACGTAGTTCTCGGCCGCGCACTGGATTTCTCCGGTGTCCTCGATGATGAAAACCCGCTCTGTTGGGTCATTGATCACCATTTGGTTGATGAGGGCGTTCACCAAGGTGGTCTTGCCGCTGCCGGTCCCGCCGATCACGAGGACGTTGCGATGCGCGCGGACGGCCTCAATCAACACGTCGCGCTGCCCAGGGGTCATCACGCCGCTTTCGACGTACTGATCGAGGGTGAAGATGGCGACCGCCTTCTTACGAATGGCAAAGATCGGCGCCGGGACTACTGGAGGGATCTGGCCAGCGAAGCGTGAGCCGTCGAGGGGCAATTCGCCTTCGAGGATCGGCTTCTGGCGCGTGACTTCCTTGCCGTGGTAGCCGGCGATGGTCTCGATGATCGCCTGCGCCTGCGCCACCCGCATTGAGCCGATGCACTGCATCGGCTCACCCAATTTTTCCTGCCACAGTTTGCCGTCGGCATTGAGCATGATTTCGACGGTCTTGGGGTCGCTCAGCGCGGCAAGGAGCTCCGGCCCCATATCTCGCTCGAGCTTGCGCTTCGCACGTTCCTTTATGCTGATCGCCTCGCCGTGCTCGATCATCGTTTCCGCCTGCCTAGAATGTCATTTCTCTGAATCCTAGCACTGGACGATATATCGAATTTTATTTATTGCGAAAGGGAAACGAATTGAAACGATTTGACGAAATCGTCTCTGTCAGCTTACGCGACATGGTTACGGCAAAACGAGGGTAGAATCCGACAAAGCACCCGAGCGGGCGCCGCGGCGTATTTCTGCCGGATGGGCTGTGGACGTGGGGTTGGAGGTTGAGCGCCCAGCGTGCTTTAGCCGCTAAAATGCCGTTTTCTGGCTTTCGTGCTGCCTTGCCTTCCTGGTGTTACACCTTCGTAAGCTTCTTCCGGGCTGTTTCGGCCCACTTCTTCACGATGAACGCTTGATGCTCCGGTAGTACCACCGCTACCCGCACATAGCCTGGTGGGAGACTGCTGGGCATCTTTTCACCGGCCAGGGCTTCCAGGGAAGCCGGGTCCAAGTCTGTCGACTCCAACAGCAGGGGAAGTGGCGTTTGCAGCGCCTTGGCAATGTCCTCCATCACCTTCAATGAAGGGTTGCCCTTGCCTGTGGTGATATCAGAGAGGAAAGAAATGGACACGCCCGACTTATCCGCCAGCTCCTGTTTAGTCATGTGCAGTTCGTCAAGGACGCGCAGCATATTCGTGAAAAAAATGTAGTTGTACAAGGGCTTCCGGCCTCTTATCTGCGTATTCTTAATTTTAGCCGCTAAAAGTCTTTGACTGACTGCATAAGTATAGCTGTACTCATGAAGACTTTACCCACGGTGTCAGTATGCCGCATAGCGGTTCTGCTGGCCGTATGGATCGACTCGCGGATGCTTATATATGCTTGGCGAGATCCTCACGGTGCGCCGGTTTGTCCACCAGCGCCAGCTCGTTCTCACTGAGATCGTCACCGCCTAGCAGACGAATCGGGTCGGGCCACTCATATCCCCGTGGATCAGTGCACGCGACGACTCGCTCCACCCTGGCCGCTCCTTGAAGTGACGCAAATTCCATCATCATGTCTCCTTTGCTCCGTTCGGATGCGACAATCCCGCGTTACACCAATAGTCATCAACCCGAACCAAGCACCCCCGATCCAGCCCCTCAACCCGGCTCGCGCCCGACAGAATCATCGCCCGCTCCAGCTCCGTGCCGATCAGTCTCAGTATGGTGCTTGCGCCCGCTTCGCCATCATTGGCCAATCCATACAACAATGGGCGTCCGAGAAAGACGGCTCGTGCCCCCATCGCAAGGGCCTTCGCGACATCGAGGCCGCTGCGAAAACCGCTGTCGACGAAAACCGGAATGCGTCCTTCCACCGCATCGAGCACGCGTGTCACGGCGCCAATTGTCGATGCTGCTCCGTCGAGCTGTCGGCCGCCATGGTTGGAAACGATCACTCCGTCGATACCGCGTGCGACCGCTTCTCGCGCATCCTCGGGATGCAAGATGCCCTTCAGCACCACCGGGCCGTCCCACAGCCGGCGCAGCCAGCCGAGACAGTCCCACGACAGGCTGCGGTCCATCTCGCGGCTCAGGAGCGCCGCCTGCAGCGCCAGCGAATCTTCGCCTTCGCGCTCGGCGAGATTGACGAAAGCCGGCATGCCGCTGCGCAAGAAGCGCCACAACCACCGCGGGTGCATGGCCAAGTCCGCGAGCGTGGCCGGAGTCGGTCGGAACGGCAGCTGGAAACCGTTGCGCACGTCGCGCTCGCGGTACCCGCTGACCGGCACATCAACCGTGAGCACCAGGGCGCCATAACCGCTCGCCTTAGCCCTGCGTACCATCTGTTCGGCGATACTGCGTTCGCGCATGACATAGAGCTGCATCCAGTTCAACGCGCGCTGCGGCTCGGCAACCTTCTCCAATCGCTCATTCGATGCGGTCGAGAGCACGAAAGGAACGCCCGCCTCAGCCGCCGCACGCGCGAGCATGCAGTCGCCGCCCGGGCGGGTGAGCCCGTTTAACCCCATCGGCGCGATGCCGAAAGGCCGGCGCCAGATCTCGCCGAAGACTTCGATGCGCGTATCGAGTGTCGCCGTGTCGCGCAGAACTCGTGGGAGCAGCGCAAGACGGGACAGATCGTCGGCATTGCGGCGCAGGCAGTCGTTGCGCTCAGCCGCGCCGTCCACGTAATCAAAGGCGAAACGGGGCAGCGCCCGCCGAGCTGCGCGACGGTGATTTTCAACATTCAGCTTCATCTGCTTTCCCGAGTCGACGGATGATCCGCCGGACGGCTCCGGCGGGACTCCTCATGCAATCAAATGCGGCAGCCACAGCGACAGCACCGGGAACGCACACAGGATGGCCAGCCTTGCCACATCGACCGCCGCGAACGGCATCACTCCCGAATAAACCTTGCCCAGCGGAATGTCGCGCGCGATCGAATTGATGACAAAGACGTTGATCCCCACGGGCGGACAGATCATCCCGAAGGTCACGGCCATCACCGTGATCACGCCGAACCACACCGGGTCGAAGCCGAGCTCGATCATCGCCGGAAACACGATAGGGACCGTGAGCAGGATCATGGCCAGTTCATCCATCACCGCACCGAGCAGAAAATAGCCGATCAGCACGACCGCGAGCACTCCGTAAGCGCCAATCGGCGGATTGACCAGAAACTTTACGGCGTTCTGAGTGAACTGCGTAACGGTGAGGAAGTAGCCGAACAGGAAGGCGCCGACGACGATGAACATGATCGATGACGAGATCCGTTGCGAATCAATCAGGGACTGCCGAATCGTCCTCCAGCCGAGCCGCCGCCGCGCCAGCCCGATTGCCAACGTGCCCATCGCGCCCACGCCTGCCCCTTCCTGCACCGTGAAGTAGCCCGCGTAGATGCCGCCAAGCACCAACACGAAGAGCAGGATCACGGGCCACAGGCCGACTGAAGTGCCCACGCGCTCGCCCCAGCCATGACGCTCACCGACCGGCATGCTGGCCGGACTGCGCCAACCGAGGTATTGCACCAGAAGGAAGTAGAAGAGGACGCCCAGCAAGCCTGGCACGACCCCGGCCGCGAAGAGCTGCGTAATGTCGGTATCGGTCATGATCCCATACAGTACGAAGATGACCGAAGGCGGAATCATGATGCCCAATGTGCCCCCGGCAGCGATGAGTCCTGCAGCGAAGCCTGGTGCATAACCGGCCTTGCGCATCTCGGGCAAAGCAACCTGAGTCATGGTCGCGGCGGTCGCCACCGACGAGCCGTTGATCGCCGCGAACCCGCCGCAAGCGGCAATGGACGTGTACGCCAAGCCGCCGCGGCGGTGTCCGAACCACATTCCGCCAGAATGAAACAGTTCCTGGCTCATGCCCGAACTCGACGCAAATGCGCCCATCAGGATGAACATCGGAATCACCGACAGGTTGTAGTCCGTCACGACGGACAGCGGCACGTTGGCGAGCAGGTTGAGTGCCGGCCCCACGCCAGACAGGACGCCAAAGCCGAGTACGCCGACCACGCCCATCGCAATGCCGACGGGGATGCGCAGCACCATCAGCACGAACATCAGAACGAACCCCCCGAGGGCGACGAGATCACGATCCATGCTGTTCCTCCTCGCGACGAACGTGATTCATCAGCAATTCGACAAGACGTGCACAGGCCAGCAGGGCGCCGCAGCTTATGCCAGCGGCGGCGATCGCATAGGGGCCCAGCAGCGGAAGACGCAGGTCCGAGGTCGACTGCGTACCAACGCCGCCGACCTTGACCCATACCATCCATGCCAGCGGTAGCAGGAACGCCGCACAGACCGCAGCGGCGAGAACGTCCAGCCGGCGCCGGTTAGCGGGCCCTAGGTGCTCCCAGAGGATATCGACACAGATGTGCCCGCCGCGGTAGCTGGGGATCGCCATCCCCCAGAACAGCGCGATGCCCAGCAACAGCTGGGAACCGTCGAACCAGTCGGGGATCGTCACGCCCAGCAGTTCCCGGCTGAGCACGTTGGTGGTGGTGAGTAGCGCGATCAGCAGCAGGAAGACCGCAGCCACCGTTTCAGTCGTCGCGAGCAGCGCTTTCATGGCTGCCTCGGCTCAGTATGCGGCATTACGGGCGTTCAGCTCCCGCCGATATTCGTCGAGCACTTCGACCGGATCGGCGCTTCCAGCAGGCGTCGCCTTGGCCCACATGTCGTACACCGGCATCACTGCCTTCTTCCATTTGTCCAGTTGGGCCGGGGTGAGCTTGACGATGGTCTGGCCACCCCCCATCTCGGCAAGCTTGGCCGCGCCGGAATCCTCCTCGTCGCCCCACGCGGTGCCGACCTTGGCCGCCCACTCGTTGTTGCAGTGGTCGTCGATCACCTTGCGCTGCGCGGTCGAGAGCTGGTCGTACCAGCCCTTGTTCATCACCCACACAAAGGAAGCGTTGTAAAGCCGCATGTCGGTGTGGAATTTGGCCGCTTTGTGCACGTTGAAGGTAATCAGCGAATTCCACGGGAAGGTGATGGCGTCGGCCACCCCTTTGTCGAGCGCGTCACGCGACTCCGGCGCCGACACCTGCACGTTGCTGCCGCCGAGCAGCGTCACCATCTGCGCCACCGTGCCGTTGGCCGGACGGATCTTCATGCCGCGGATCTGATCGGGGTCGGTGATCGGGGCCTTGGAATGCAGCGTACCAATGTGCATGTGGGCGAAACAGAGCTTGACGTCGGCCATCTCCTTGGCGGCGTACTTGCGATACCAGGCGTCGAGCGCCGCGGACCCCGCACCCGGCGCACTCGCCATGAAAGGCAGTTCGCTTGCGGCGAAGATCGGGAAACGGCCGACCTGGTAGCCGGGGCTGACCCAGCTCATGTCGGCGATGCCGTCGCGCGCGATGTCGTAGTGGTCCGCCGCCTTGCCGAGTTGCTGGGCGGGAAAGAGCATCACCTTGATGCTGCCGCCCGACGCGGCTTCCACGGATTTCGCCCAGGGCGCAAAGCCGGTTTTCACGAGCGCATGCTGCGCCGGCAACCAGTGTGCGAAACGCAGCTCCACTTGCTTGTCCGCGGCGACGCCGGTAGTGCGGCAGCCACGCCGAACGCCATGGCGATACCGTAGACGAATGTGTGCTTGTTCATGTCTTGTCTCCTCACTTTGGTGAATAGTTATAGGTTTATATAAAACATTTTGACGCACAACAGATTATATGGGAACGAAGCCCCTGGCCATATTACCGCGGACGATCCGTACCGGCACCGCCCGCGGTTGCGGTACGGGCTTGTCCAGCGCAAGGGCAAGGTCGCGACCTTCCGAGTCCGTGAGTGCGGCGACACGGACAACGGCCAGCCGCTCGGCGTCGCCCCCGTTCTGCTCCAGCAGTTCGAGGACCAAGCGCATGCTGCGCTGGCCACGCTCGGCAGTGTCGCCGTAGCCCTTGATCAATTGGCCGCAGCGTACGAGTTCCAGCGCCAACGATGGACTACGATCTGCGTCTCGCTCTACAGCCGCCAGCCAGCGCTCCATTACCTGCTGCTCCTGGGCAGAGCGCAGGCTTCGCGGCCGTAAGGGTTTCTAGCAGCGCAGCAGGGCCAAGAGAGCGAAACTGGACAAAGCGTCTGTCCGCAATCGGAAGGCCATGCCAGTGGCAAGGCGCGAGCTCTTCAACATCGGCTCGATCCACTGCCCAAGGCCCGCTGGCAGCACCGCGCAGATTTCCTCCAGCCGCGGCTTCAGAAACTCCGTGACATGTACCGGCTCGCCCGGCCGTGCACCTACTTCAGCACGCATCTGATCGATCCGCGAACGACGAGGTTTCAGTTCAGCAACACGAACGACATCCTCGTATGTCATCCACAGCACAAGGTGACGGGTGTCTGGCGACAATTAGTTTTTCCGGTCGTGTTGCCTCACGGAAGGATGTTACTCCGGCGTAATCGTCGCCTCGGGATTGTGCTGCGGTGGAGGCTGACGCCGAGTATTCGGGTTACGAGTTCCCTGGCGCGATTTGCCCGCCATTCTTTAACACGCCGCTGCAGGGTGCGCAGTTGGGCGCCGGAATAGAGCTCGGGCATCATCTCGGTGAGCCGTTTCTGCAGATCTTGCGCGCTGCCGCCGGGTTCCGTTTCGAGCCACTGCTGTATTTTCGGCCACGTGTGCGCGAAAGGATCCGGGCGCGAGCGCCAATCATGCACCGCGCGAGCTTTCCGACCATGGGTCGGGCGTACCTCACCGGCTTGCCACGCCGTACTCAAACTGGTCAGGAACTCCGCAATCGGTACCTCACTGTCCGTCCTGACGCCTGTCACCCCAGAGCCCGTCGCCGAGCATTCGGCCACCTGCCGCTGAGCCTCGCGCATACGGCGCAGGAGGTCGACCGGATCGAGCGCGTGAAACTCCTCCTGCAGGCGCTGCCGGGTCGCCTCCGACACCGATGTTGAGCGCAGCACGCGCTCGAGCGGCGTCAGCGGCGTCTCGTAGTGCTTCGTTACCCGGGCCCCCTGGCGTGTCTTCGACTTCAGCTTGAATGACGGCTGGAAGTAGTTGATGTACAGCCGGGAGACCCGATACAAGGACGCCAGCGTTTCCGTCGCTTGCAGTCCCCGCAGCTTGCCGTAGCCCACCAGCCGCCGCACGATCGAACCGTCTCCTGAATTCTTGCCGATTTCTCCACGTATGGCTTGCTGGAGGGCGGCAAGCCGCAGCGCGCGCGAAGGCGCATAAACCTGCGCACGCACCGGTGCTCACCGTTCATTTTGCGTTCAGCGTGCGCAGCGTAACGTTCAAACCTGATTCCACCCAATTTGAGAACCTCATGAACCCGCCTGTAAAGGCAGGAATGGGGGGTCGGTTTGCGGCCGCCGGCTCGCCCGTGTCATCCCGGACCGCTTCGAGGCTGACCCAAATTGCGGGACCGCCTTCAGTGACAACAGAAAGGAGACAGGAAATGAAAGCGAACTCTGCAAGAAAACTGGCTATCGCCTGTGCGCTCGCGCTGACTGGCATTGCCGGCGTAACCACGGGAGCAGTGGCTGGAAACGTTCAGGCACCGCTCGTGCAGGCCGAGGCCAAATTGCAAACCGACACGGCGCTCGAGCAAGGCATGCTGAATATCCGGGCAATCGTGGAACAGAGTCTCCCGCAGATTCGGGCAGACCAATTCGGCGATGAACGCTACAACGCCCTGGGCAAGGCGATCGAAACGCAGGTGGCATACATCGTGAAAAACTGCAAACTCGAGCCTGCGGCAGATGGCGTATTGCACGACGTTCTGGGGGAGGTGTCGAGTGGCATCGACCGGGTCACCGCGAAGACGGCTGAGAACCAGCGCACCCACGGCGTCAGTTACATCATCGCTGCCCTGGATAGCTACGGTCGCCGTTTCGATCATGCCGGCTGGACGCCGATCAAGGTCGTGCCTTGAGGGCTGCCGTCGGTGCTGGGCAGGGCGGGCCTCACCGTCAAGGCAACGATCATGGGGAATTGCCCTGCGCATCTATCAACCGCCGCATTTTGCAAACGATTACATCTGAGCTATCCCCCTAAGAAGTTGAAGGCTTTCCTCGGTCATGCCTTCTGCAGGGAGACGCATTCGTGGCAAACCCACCCGAGATATGCTTAATTCAAGTATGCAGAGCAAATTTTCGCCCCCGCTGAAGTCGTTGCCCGTGTGAATCGCTCGTCACTAATGCAACTGCTGGGCATTCTCTGCGTCTTCGGGAGATCAACTATGAAGCAGGCCATTCAATCGCTCTTATTCGTCGGGATGATCGGTGTAACGGCATCCGCGGAGGCTCAGCAGTGGGAGCCTCTGCCCGCACAACCGCCAATTCCAGCCGACAACCCGCAAACCGAACAAAAGGTTGAACTCGGCAAGATTCTGTTTTTCGATCCGCGCCTGTCCGAGCACGGCACGCTTTCGTGCAACTCCTGCCACAACGTGATGGGGAGCGGGGATGACAATCGGCCGAACTCGATCGGCATGCACGATGCCCGCGGCGGACGCAGCGCGCCCACCGTTTGGAATGCAGCGTTCCAATCGGCGCAGTTTTGGGATGGTCGCGCGGACTCGCTGGAAGCGCAGGCCAAGGGACCCATCACCAATCCCATCGAAATGGGCATGGGCAGCGCCGAGGTGGTGATGGAACGCTTGAAAAGCATTCCCGGGTATCTTCCATTGTTCAAAGCAGCTTTTCCTGGCTCGCCGGACCCCATCAATATGGATAACCTGGCGAAGGCGATCGCGTCGTACGAGCGCACTTTGATCACTCCGGACACGCCTTATGATCGTTACGTCAAGGGCGATAAATCGGCACTTACCGAACAACAGGCCCGCGGCATGCAAACGTTCGCAGAGCTTGGCTGCACCGCCTGTCATTCCGGCGCGAACTTCAGCGGCCCGTCGTCGCAAGCCGGTCAGGGGTTTTTCATGAAATTTCCCACCTTTGCCGGCAGCAAGTATGACAATCAGTATGACTTGTTGTTGGATACGGGACGCCACGCAGTCACCAAGCAGGAGTCGGACAGACATCTGTGGCGGGTGCCTACATTGCGCAATATTGCGCTGACGGCACCCTATCTCCACAACGGCAAGGCGCAGACGCTCGATGAAGCAGTGTTGGTGATGGCGAAGACACAGCTGAACAAGGACGTGACCCCCGCGCAAGTCAAGGATGTAGTCGCCTTCCTGACAAGTCTTGGCGGGACTTTTCCCGCGCAGGCCATGCCGCGTCTTCCGCTAACGGTGGGAGTCAGCATCGTGCCCGCTGTGGACCCTCACCTCAAGACCACGCCACTCAGCCACTGATACCTGACGGGCGTGACGGACGGGTCTTGGTGCGAACCGAGGTCTGGCCGAAGCACGAACGGACTCGGGCAGTGCGGTGAGGCGCGTCAGGCACGCTTTCGCCTTTCGCTGGCGCGCCCCAAGGCGATCGCCCTGGGGCGCAGTGAGGTAGGCTGGAAAAAATGGAGTCCGACGTTTCTTAGAATTACCCGAACGGAGGACACAGATGGAACGGATGCCCCGCGGGGTCTCTACGCAGGAATTTCGAGAGCAGGCGGTCAAGCTGGTCGAGAGCGAAGGTCTGTCGATGAGAGAGGTCGCCCGGCGGCTGTCGATCCCGATTGGCAGCATGAAGAACTGGGTGAATGCGGCCCGGGCGGGCAAGCTCAACGAGGTTGGCCAGGCGCAGAAGCCGCTGACGGATCTGGAGATGGAACTGGCCCGCGTGAGAAAGGAACTGGCCGAGGTCAAGCTGGAGCGGGGCCTGCTAAAAAACCATCTATCCGGCGCGCCGTCTCCTTTCTGGACAGAAACAGCCCGCGCGTGCATCGTGACCTTGTGCCGACAGTGACCGTCAAATTTTTGGAAGCTCGCGAGTCCGTAAAAAACATGGTTCAGGGAATGCTGCGGACCAGGTTGTGGTGGCACGAATGTGACCCCGTTTAGGAAAGTGATCGAATCCGAGTCCCCCGTCCGGCACATCGACGACCTCAACCATGGAGGAAATCATGGCCAAGCGACGGCAAAACGCCGCGGGTCTGCTGATTGTGCAGCCGATGGTGGGCCCAGGTGATGTCGTCGGGTCCCGGTTCCACGTCGTGGCGGTGCCACCCGATCTGAGCGATGAACCGGTGCAGAGCTTCCAGGCCTTTACGGCAGATCTGGAGCGGATGGCGAACTGGCTGAAAACGATCGGCGTGGTGACGGTAGCGATGGAGTCCACGGGTGTCTACTGAGTACCGGCCTATGAGGTGCTCGAGAGCCATGGCATTGAAGCGGTGCTGTGCAACGCCCGCGATGCGCGCATGGTCCCCGGGCGAAAGAGCGATGTGAATGATGCCCAGTGGCTGCAGCGGCTGCATGCCTGCGGCCTGTTGCGTGCAAGCTTTCCGTCCGGGGCGCGAGATCGCCGCGCTGCGCGAGTATCTGCGATTGCGCGAACGGCCTGTCGGGTACGCTGCTTCGTACATCCAGCACATGCAGAAAGCGCTCACCTTCATGAACCTGCAACTGCACCCTGTGGTGAGCGACATCATCGGCGCAACCGGGATGCGCATCATCCGGGCCATCCTAGGCGGCGAACGCGACCCGAAAGTACTTGCCGCGCTGCGCGATGGGCGCTGCCATTCCAGCATCGAGACCATCGAAGCCGCACTGGTGGGCAATTACCCGCCCGAGCATCTCTTCGTGCTCAAGCAGCCCGTGGCGCTCTACGACTTCTACCAGAAGCAGATCACGCAGTGCGGCCCGCGAGATCGAGTCGGCCCTGGCACGGCTGTCAGCCGGCAAGGAGGTGCCGTCCGAGCGCCTGCTCAAGCGGCGCTGCCGGAAGCTACAAACAAACCCGCTCGACTTCAATGTCCAGCCGCTGCTGTATCAGTCGTGGGTGCCGACCTGATGCAGTTTGTGCCGCATCGATGGGGATAGACTTAGAACACGTCTTCGGCATAACGCCCCCCAGCTTTGAGTTGTTGAACGTTCAGGCTGACGCTGCGCAGAATGTCGTTGAGTGTTTCAACCACTCCTTGCGCCATGGACCGGCTGCCGCAGACCCTAATGATGGCGCCCTTGGAAACGAGATCCCGCACTCGCGCGGCGTCACGGCGCAGCGCATCCTGCACATACCCTCCACCGTCGGGCGTGCGCGAGAACGCCGTGTTCAGGGTCGACAGCCGATGGTCGGCCAGCCAATCGTGAATTTCCCTGCCGAAGTAGAAGTCCCTGGCCGGATCGCGCATACCGAAATACAGATGCATCGGCTGGTGCTTGCGATTGCCGCGGATGAGACCCGCCAGCGGTGCGACACCCGTTCCCGCACCGACCAGCAAGACCGGCTTACGCGAACCGTCGAGAGCAAACCCCGGATTGGACTTGATGAAGGCCCGGATCGTGTCGCCGGGTTGCAGCGCATGCAGATACGTGGAACACAGGCCCTCCGGCAACCTGCGCACGCAGATCTCCAGGAATCCGTCTCGGTAGCGGGAGGCCAGCGAGTAATAGCGTGGCACGCTGGAACCCGGCGGCAGAACGCCGACCAGGTCGCCGCCCTCAAAGTGCGGCAGGCCGCGCCCCCGCAGGCGATCCAGCCAGTGCTGCGCAGGCCAGGTGAAGCGCAGGATCGTCGCCGGCTGACCGATCTCGCCAGCGAACTCCTGGCGGGAAACGAGCGTCAGCGAAGCGGTCGGCGGCACCTGCGGCACGTAGTCCAGCGTCAGGGATTCGTTCAACGCCTGCCCCAGGACTTCGCCCCAGCGCATGAACTGCTGGACCGACTGTTGATGGATCCGCTCGAGCGGCAGCAATTGCGGCCAGCCGCGGGAGCGCAGCGCCTGATCGAGCGCTTCGGCAAAGGCGCAGAAGGCGGTGAACTGGCGGTCGCCGAAGCCGAGCACGGCGACCGGCGCCGAGCCCGCCGGTTGGCGGGCGATCCGCTCGAGGGCTCGCGCCGCGTGGGTGGGCGCCTGCCCGTCGCCGTAGGTCGCCGCCAGCACGAGGATGTGGCGGGTCGATGCGCCCGCTTGGAAATGCTCAAGACCACTCGTGTACACGCGGTGCCCGTTACGCACCAAGGCCCGATGCAGAGCTTGGGCAAAACCCCAGGTGGAGCCGTTTTCGCTGGCGACGAAGATCAGGACGTCGGCCTGGGGCAGCGCGCTGTTGTCCTCTATCCTCGGCATCTGTCGGCGTGCCTGCTGCCAGAGCATCAGACCCGACACCCAGAACACCGGGATGCTGGCGCCCAGGACCGCCAGCACCAGCGCCCACACCACCGTCCCCTCGCCGGTGTGCAACAGCACCGCCCATTCGTGGATGCGCTGCGTCGCCGGGGCGTCTTCCCAGGCCAGCGTCTGGCCGGTGTGCCGATCGATCCAGCCCTCGCCCCGATCCGTGGTGACCTTCCAAGTGTCTTCGGGGTCGTCGCGGTAAGGGAAGTTCAGCTTGCGCAGCTCCGCGACTGGCAGGCTCTGCAGCAGGGGCAACTCGTGTCCCGGCAACTCGGCCTGGACTTGCACGTTTGACATCACATCCGGATCGAGCTCGCGCTCCACGGGTACTAGGCTGAAGGTGGCCGCGCTCATGTACAAGGCGGTGATCGAACTCAGCAGCAGCGCCGCGACCAGGATCCGCCCGCTGATCACATGAATGCGCTGCAGCGGAGAGCCGCGTACCCGCCCCGCCAGGTGCCGCCAGCCGCCCATGCGGCGCGTCAGCAGCACCAGCCCGGACATCGACATCAGCAACATTGAAAGCGCGATACCGGCGGCGGCAATGCGGCCGACGTCATCGAGCAGAAAGGAGCGGTGCAGGTTCCTGATCCAGCGCAATGCCGCCGAAGGTTGGTATTCCCCGATTACACGTCCATCGGACGGATTCACGTAGAACGCGCGCGCGCGATCGCCATCGAAGCCGTAGACAACGACATCGCCCGCGGGCAGACGGCGAATCTCCTCGGCGCCCGGGATCGTGGCCGAGACTCGCTCGACCAAGGTGGACACGGGTAGGCTGACCGGCGCCGGCACCGATTTGGCGGCATCGACGATCGGGTCGAGCGCCAGGATCATGCCCGTGACGCCCAGCACAAGCGCCACGGCGCCCGCCCCAAGACCCAACCAGCGGTGGAGTACTCTCCAGAACATGACCGCTCCGACCCTTTATTTCAGTTCGTAGATGAAGGACTGGATGTACTGGCGACCGGCATGGGATTTGCCGGCATTCTCCGTGGTCAGCGGGGCCCGGATTTCCGAGGGGCTGTCGCGCATCTTCTCCACCGCCGCATCGACACGGATTTCGTACCCGGCGTCCAGCAGTGTATCGGCCACGTCGGCGGTGACCTTGAGCGTGCTTCCGGCCGCGACGCTGGCCCCGGTGATACCGTCCAGCGCCCGGGCCTTGCCGGCTGACAGGCGGTTCCAGTCGCTCAGGTGCTTGTAGTACTTGGTCTTGCCCCCGGAGACCCACAAGGTCCTGACATGAACGCCTTTGGGGTCGGTGACGTACACCGCCAGATAGGCACCATCGCCGCCGTAGTTCTTCAGCGTCGTCGATATCGTCAGCGGGCGACTGTGAGCCAGCGCGGGGACGGTGAGCACGGTGGCGGCAAGCAGGGCGGTCATCAATGCTTTTGACATGGTCGTTCTCCTTGGAAAATTCACTCGGTCCGGCCGCCCGGGGCGGTGCCAGGGGTAATGGAGGGATTGGCGCCTGAAGTGGCGGCATCCGCGGGCGGCGGTGCAGCACCGGTCTCGTTCGAGCGCGAGCGTTCACGATGACGATCGCGGTTAGGGTCATGATCGCGGACTTTCATCTCGACCGGCTCCAGCGTCTGGGGGTTGATTTTGGCCTTGAAGCGCCGCCCTCCGGCATCGGTGCCGCGAATCTCGTAGCAGCCATCGTCGATTTTCAGGCGCTGTACCTGCCAACCCCGTTCGGCGGCCATTCGCAAGGCCGCGTCGCGCGACTGCCAGCGCTGGATCGGAACGTCGCAATCGTCGTCCGCCTCGGCGAGTACCGCCAACAGGCTCAAGGATAGAGCCAGCACGCCGTGGGCAAGGGGGTGACGGGGTTTCATGGCGCATTTCTCCTTTCAATTTGGCCAGGATTGTACGGCCCCGAAGTTGAACGCAAGATGAAGCACGTCCGTGAGTGAATCGTTCATCCTGATTTACAGCTCAGGACGCCACGGCCCCTGCCGCGCGAGGGACCTCAGGACCAGGTGGCGCCGACATCCCCTAGCAGGCCGGCAAACGCAGCGGCAGCCGAACGGCAGGTCAGGTCGATAGCATAAGATTCAATGAAGTGTCGAGGCTGCTCCACAGCACTTCTTGAACTTCTTCCCGCTTCCGCAAGGACATAGATCGTTACGACCAACCTTCGGGTGCTCGCGCGTGACGGTTCTGGCCTGCTGGAGCTCATATATCGCCCGTCGATAAGGCAACCAGAAGCGGTAAATAGCCGCAACGGATGCTGGTATGTCCTTGGCGAGATCCTCACGCTGCGCCGGTTTGTCCGCGAGCGCCAGCTCGTTCTCGCTGAGATCGTCACCGCCTAGCAGACGAATCGGGTTGAGCCGCTCATATCCCCGCGGATCATCAAACAGTGGCTGCCAATCGGCGCGACAAAGCGCGATGCCGTCCATGAAACCGGCGGCCCACATCTCGGCATCGATGAATTCCTTGGACTTGTCTTCAGGAATGAAGATGTCGAAGAGCGGTTCGTGGGAGTTTGCATCATGCTCAAGACTCCAGATGATGCCATTGTAGTGACGCATGATCATCTGCATGATTCGCTGCGCCTCGTCCATGGTCTCGAAGTGGGGTGCGTCTTCTGCACGCTTTCCCCATATGCCCGAGTACCACTGACTCATGTTCAAGCTGGTCGGACCGACGATGATTGCCGTGAGATAGCCGTCCAGGTGATCGAGCAACATCGTTTCATCCGATGTGGCATCAGACAGCAAGAAGGCATCCAGCTCTTCCAACTCCTCGTCCGACAAAGGGGTTGCAAGTCGTAGCGGGTTGCTCCCCATGCCTGAGCTTCCTGCCGCCTGGCTAGGTTCACCAATCAGCGACTCGATTCCGTCCTCACGAATGGTTCGCATGACTTCATCAAGTGCGGCTTGATCAGTTCCGAACTGATCGTCCCAAACGGTGGAGTTGCCATGTTCGTCGACGACCTCCAGTGTCCAGGCGGTATGCGGCATTCGGTAGATGCAGATCTCGACCGTATGAGTACCGACGGTGTAATGCCGTTGCAGCGGGGAGTGGATCAGGTCAGGTTCGTCGTACATTGGGCGCGCGTCCTGTGTGAGGTCGCCATGGTAGCAGTAGGGATGACGATCACTCGCCGACCAGGCTAGCTGGAGGCGTTAAGCTCTTGGGTAACCGCGGACCGACCGTTGGACGACGCTGAGAGCCGTGCGGCAGCTTTCCGCAACCCTGCTGCCGCTCATTCGGCACAGGCTGACCGGCAGCTGGCCGACGTGCTTCCGTAGGCCGTCCGGCCGCTTCCGTTTGGAACCGGCCATTCAGCTGCCACGCCCGGCGGACGGCAGCCGACCCACTGCTGTCCAATGCACGACATGCGGCGTGCGCTGGACATAAGCGGCATCAGCGGCCGAGGCCCTGCCGCCGCCCCCGCTACGGCCGCCGTGCCCGCAACGGTGGCCCGTTCTACCGCCGCCTTCGCCCGCGCTGCTATGCGCCCCTGCTGCAACTCGCGCTGCGCGACGGCGCGCGCGCGTGGGAGACGATGATCCTCCGGCTGACGGGCAGCGTGATGAGCGGCTGGTCGACGAACGGGTCACGCTGCGCGTTCGTCATCCGGTGACGCTCGCGAACGCGGCGCGCCAGCTTTTCGCCGCGGCGCGCTATCGCCCGCCGCGCGACCGCCCTGCCCCGCCGGTGCTCGTCCTCGCGAGCCGGAACGACCGGCCGGTGCGCGTCGAGTGCTCGAAGGCGATCGCTGTGGCGTGGAACTGCTCGCTGCGGATCCACCCCTACGCAGGCCACGACCTTCCACTCGACGACGGCGTATGGGTCGCTGAGCCGGTGCGCCACTGGACTGATGGTGGCGGCGCGTGATCGCTGGCATCTGCGTGCGCACATCGATGAAAGAATCGGGTACCGCACGTTCGGGGGCGGTGGCGAGCGACCGCGCGGCCCCGCTACCTGCGTCGGCCGGTCGGACCCGACGACACGCCGCTTCAGCCTCCGATCGGCCAAGCGGGCGCGGATTCCCCGGGGCCGGAGCATCAAATCGCACGAGCCTGAGGACGTCGGCGAGATAGCCTTGAAGCTGATCCGCGTCCACGACGCGTCAGCTGTGTCATGTAGGGAATGGGGCCGGGTATCTGAGCCCGCAACAGCGTGTTCGAGTCCGAGCGGTGGAACCAAACGCGGTAGTGCGCCAGGTACGACTGGGGGCGGACCATCACGCGCTCGCTGACGAGCGCCTCCCCGTGGCGGTGGCGGAGCAGTTGCTCGAGGCTCACACCTTGGGAGGCAACTGCTTGCCGGGTTTCGGTCGTCCGTTCTGGTTGAAGCGCGGATTCAACTCACCGATGAAATATTCCTTGAGTGGGACCGCCTCGAAGGCACGTTTCTTGGGGAATCCGGCGGGGTGAATGAACTTGTTCTCGTCATAGCCGTAGTAGGTCGGCAGCGGCACCCACTCCTCACTTTGCCGGTTCCAGGGGAAGTGGTCGTACAGCCGCCTGTCGATAGTGCTACAGCAAGAGGCTTTCCCCAGCCAAACGAGCTCGAAAGACATCGAGCCTTTGGGCTTGTCATGCAAGCGCTTCGAGTCTCCGGGCCACTTGTGGGGCATGGCGATCGAGTACCGTCAGCGCGCCTTCGTAATCGTAGGCTTCGATCAGGTTCTTCAGTCTCCCGGCGGCTTCACCCAGGCAGGTGCGTATCAGCGCCCCCTCGTCCCACGCAAGGTCGTTGGCTGCGATGTCTCCCGTTTCCAGCAGCGTACGCAGGCGGGTAAAGACCTCGTCCGCGCGGGCGGGTTGCGGGCAATCACGGGAAACCGGGCTCTCCGTGACCAAAGGCGTGAGCGCGTCGAGGAGCGGAGTGAGTTCGGCGAGCAGTGCCGAACAAGCTGCGACCGTTTCCTCATTTTCGGTCCCCTGTCCTACGGCGCGATGTAACGCTCTTGCCGCTGCCGAAACCCTGGTCGCTCCGATCATTGCAGCCGCCCCCTGAAGCGCATGTGCCAAGGTCCGGACAAGCTCCAGGTTCCCGGAGGCGAACGCCGCAGCAAGGCGCTCCGCCTCCCGCGCGTGGCTAGCCGTGAACAGCGCCAGCACCCGACGATATTTCGTTTGGTCCCCGTTAACCAGCGCCAGTCCCCCCGCCGAGTCGAGCTGGGGAATTGCCGTCAGCCAGCCAGGAACGTCCGCAACCGGAGTGCGGCTGCAGGCGAGTGGAGCGATGGTCGTCGCGGACCAGCGAGAAGGATGCTCGCGTGGCAGCCATTTGAGCAAGGCTGCGTACATCCTCTCCTGTGTCACGGGTTTGGTGATGAAGTCGTCCATGCCGGCGTCCAGACAGGCTTGGCGGTCCTCGTCGAAGGCGCTGGCGGTCACGGCGACGATCGGGGTGACTTCCCGACCGGGCAGGCGCCGGATGAGGCGGGTCGCCTCCAGCCCGTCCATCTGCGGCATCTGCATGTCCATCAGGATCAGGCCGTAGGCGTCGTCGCGGGCGCGGTCCACCGCTTCGCGTCCGCTTTTCGCGGCGACCACATCCAGTCCGGCGCCTCGCAGCATTTCGCCTGCGATCTCCCTGTTGAGGGAACCGTCGTCGACGAGCAGCACGCGCACGCCGGCGCAGCGCCAGCGCAGTTCCGCCTCGGCCTCGACGGGGCAGGTGAACGCAGGCGGGGCGATGCGTTGTCCGCGCTCAAGTTCCGCCGTGAACCAGAAAGTGCTGCCGCGGCCCGGTTCGCTCACTGCCCCGGCATCCCCGCCCATCAGGCGGGCGAGTCGCCGGGTGATTGCCAGCCCGAGTCCGCTGCCGCCGTATTTCCGCGCCGTGGACGCATCCGCCTGTTCAAACGCCTCGAATAGCGCCGGAATTCTTTCCGGTGCACTGCCGATGCCGGTGTCTTCGACTTCAAACGCGATCTCCACCTTGTCGCCTTTCTCTTCGAGAAGGGTGGCGCGAAGACTGATCTTGCCGGTGTCCGTGAACTTAACGGCATTGCCCAGATAATTAAGCAAGCCTTGGCGAAGCCGCGTCGGGTCTCCGCGCAGCCAGCTTGGTCCGTTCCATGCCTCGACTTCAAGCGCCAGCCCTTTCGCTTGTGCCTGGCTCGCAATCATCGAACGCGCGTCGCCAAGCAGAGCAGGGAGATGAAAATCCGTCTTCTCCAGCTCGAGTCGGCCAGCCTCGATCTTAGATATGTCGAGGACGTTGTCGATGATCGACAGGAGGTGCCCGGCAGCCGTGTCGATCTTGCTCAGTAACTCGGATTGCTGTGGAGTCAGACTGGCGCGACGCAGAAGATAGGTGAGGCCAACGATTGCGTTCATCGGCGTGCGGATCTCGTGGCTCATGTTGGCAACGAAAGTGCTTTTCGCGCGGTTGGCGGCGTCCGCCGCCTCGCGCGCCTCGACCAGTTCCGCAGTGCGGCTTACGACGAGTTCTTCGAGGTGGTTGCGATGCCGATCCAACTCCTCGGCCATGCGTTTCTTCTCGGTGACGTCCTCTTTCACTGCGACGTAGTGCGTCACGCGCCCGTCCGCTTCGCGAATCGGGGAGACGATCGCGAACTCGACATATTCGCTGCCGTCCTTGCGACGGTTATGAAACATCCCTTTCCAGGGCTGTCCCCTGCGCATCGCGTCCCAGAAATCGTCAAAGGTCTGTCGGGGCGTGCTGCCCGAGTTCAAAAAACTCGGATTGCGGCCGATCACCTCGTCCCGGCGGTACCCTGAGTTGGCGACGAACGCTTCGTTGACATACTCGATTTCGCCATCGAGATTGGTAATGATGACGATGTTCTGACTTTGTTCGACCGTTAACGACAATTTCTGCAATTGCGCCTCGGTCTCCCTGCGCTCGGTTATGTCTCGTGCGTAGACGCAGAAGAAATAACATCCTTTCTGACTCAGCGCCGAAATCGTGAGTTCCATTGGAAACTCCGATCGATCGGCACGCATGCCGAACAATTCCCCGCGCTTGCCGACAACGCTCGGCGTGCCGGTTTCAACAAGTTGCATCAGACCTTCACGGTGTCCGTCGCGCAGGCGAGCGGGGATGATCAGGTCGCACGCTTCCCGTCCGACCGCGTCGTGCGACGAGTAGCCGAAAATGCGCTCTGCGTGACGGTTCCAACTCACGACCCTGCCATGGTGATCCATCGAGATGACGGCATCCATCGCCGAGTCGAGGAGCAGCTGAGTGTAGGAAAGGTTCTCTCCGAGACTCGCCCTCGACGACTCGAGCGCCAGGATTCCCTGCTGGCGATCGGTGATGTCGCGTACCAGGACGATGAATCGTGGTTCGTTTCCGGCGCGGACCGGTTTGGCGGCAACCGAAAGCTCGAACCACGATTGGGTGCCGTCTTCCAACAGCGCGTATTGCTTTCCGACCGACGTGCCTTTTTCCTGTGCTTCGTTGAGTGCAGCGACGAATGAATCGGCTGCGTTGTACGGGAGCACGTCGTGCAGGGGCTTGCCGACGAAGTGCTCGCTCCGTGGCGGGCACCGCCCGGAGCGGGGCGAGCGATAGTCGTAGATGCGGCCGTGAAGTCCGACTTCGAACAACTGGTCGGGCATCGCATTGATGGTCGCCAAAAGACGCGATTCACTTTCTTCGAGCGCTCTAATCGTGCGAGCCCGTCGGAGGTTCTCCACGAGGTGCATGCCAAGAAGTGCTGTCGCCGGAGCAAGGATTGAAAGAAACGGGACCGCGCCGTGGCGGAACACGTCATCGCGCACCTCGCCGGGAAGTCGGAGCCAGATCAGCAGCATGGCGCCATGGACGACAATGCCGAACAACAGCAGCTGCACGCCGCCGATGCCTAGGTGATGACGATTCCGAAAGTAGCGGTAGATCAGCCCCAGCAGCGTGCTTGCAACGATCGTCTGAATCCCGACTTCCGCTCCCGCGCCCCCCAGGAAGGCGCGAAAAACGGCGGCCGCGCTCGCGGCCGTCAGGCTCAAGAGGGGCCCGCCGAACAGCCCGGCCATGCTGAGAACGGCCGTCCTCGCATCAAGCAGCGAGCCCGGCCCCGCCTCGAACGGGGTCAGCATCCCAGCGATGCAGATCCCGCCGACCAGTAACCCGGACGCGAACCGCGCGACGACGCCGTCACGCAATCGGGCGCCCAGGACGATGGCGTGCAAATGACAAAGGACGATCAGAAGCGCCGCGTTTTTTGCAAGTTCCAGCATGATTCAACTCGGTGTTGCCGAAAACGGCGTGTTGCGGCATCAGCCGTAATCGGTTGCCAGCCTCCACTCCATGCCAAGTGAGGTCCGGGGTTTCCCGACTCGAAGACCCCCGACATTTTCCTACCGCCCCGCTGATCGACGTCAGTCGTTGTCGCGATATCTCGAAGCGATCGTGACGAATTCATCGAAATGCGCCAGGAAGACATCCAGCACTGCGGGATCGAACTGGCGTCCGCGTGCCGCGGCGAGAATCTCGCGAACCTCGTCGGCCGGCATCGGTGCCTTATACGGCCGGGCCGAAATGAGCGCGTCGAAGACGTCGGCCACGGCCATGATGCGGGCGGAAAGCGGAATCTCGTGCCCGCACAAACCGTCGGGATAGCCGTGGCCGTCCCACTGTTCGTGATGCCAACGCGCGATTTCTCTCGCCAGCATGAGAAATTCCACCGGCGTTCCCGCGCCTTGTCCCGCCCGGTCGATCGCATCGCTGCCGAGTTTCGTATGCGTCTGCATGATTTTCCGCTCTGCCGCCGTGAGTTGGCCGGGCTTGAGCAGAATGTGATCGGGAATTCCGAGTTTGCCGATATCGTGTAGAGGTGCCGAGCGAGAAAGTGTTTCGATGTAAGGGCGATCGAGCATCGCGGCGAACGACGGATGCCGCGAGAGCTTCAAGGCGAGCAGATGCACGTAATTCTGTGTTCGTAGGATATGGTTCGCGGTATCTGGATCACGGGTTTCCGCAAGGTAGGCCAAGGTGCGGATACCCGCGGCCTGGATTTGCTCGTTTTCCTGCGTTTGTCTGGTGAGTTCGGCTTCAAGCCGCGCCCTCTCACACCGAAGCTGATCCTGCGAGTGCTTCGCGAACAGATGATTCCGGACGCGGGCGAGGACCACTTCGGGCTTCATCGGCTTGGTTACGTAGTCCACCGCGCCAAGCTGGAGGCCGCGCTCTTCGTCCTCTCGGTCGTCGCGTGCGGTGATGAACATCACCGGAATGTGGCGGGTCGAGGTCGTTTCGCGTAGCCGCCGCAGCACTTCATAACCATCCATCTCCGGCATCATCACATCCAGGAGAACGAGGTCGGGCGAGGGAAGCTGCGCTGCGTAGCGCAGCGCCATCCTCCCTGTGCTCGCGGCTCTGACGCGATAACCAGCTCCCCGCAACAACGCCCCGAGCACGGTGAGGTTCTCGCCTACGTCGTCCACAATCAGGATTTCGGCTTTCCCCGCAGACGGCGCGCGAGGGGCGCAAGCCGATCGGTACGCTCTGGCCGCCGGCCCTCCGCTGTAGTTCGTCGCAGAGAGGTCGCTCGCGGGTATCGACGACGAGACTTCGCCGAGGCTATGCACGTCGCGATTTTCCGCTGGAATCACCGCAGGTGGATCAGCCATCGAGGTGCGGGTTCCGCGCGTCGCCGGGATAGACGGCGGCAAGCGTGGAGATCTCCTCGGTAGACAGGACTTTCGCGATGTTTAGAAGGATCACGAATTTTCCCGCGACCTTTCCCATCCCATCGATGAAATCGGCGCGAATCCGGGCGCCGAAACTCGGCGGCGGCTCGATGTCCGCCGCCGGGATCTCGAGTACTTCCGAAACCATGTCCACCATGATGCCGATGTCGTGGCGCACCTCGCCTTCGACGACCTCCATGATAACGATGCAGGTGCGCTTGCTGATTCGGGTCGTCTCATTCGCGAAACGTGCAGACAGATCGATGACCGGTACGACGGCCCCGCGCAGGTTGATGACGCCGCGGATGAAGGCCGGCATCATCGGAACCTGGGTGAGCCCGCCGTACTCGATGATTTCCTTCACGTTGAGAATGCCGACGGCGAACATCTCGCTGTTCAACGAAAAGGTCAGGTATTGCAGGGAGCCGGCGTCATCGCGGACGACCGGTTGAGAGCCTGCAAGAACCGCGGGAACGGCCTGTCGGACCTGAAGTATGGATGACATGCTGACTCCTCAGAAACGTTCGAAGTCGGCGGCCGCGGTTTGCAGCGCCGGTCCGAAGGGCGGGCGGCGGGACAGGGCGTCGTCTGCCGCGGCGTTGCCGTTTCGGCCTGCAGCCGGCGCGCGCGCCAGGACTGTTTTCGTCTGCCCGGGGTTTCGCTCGAGGTGAAAGAACTTCATCAGATCCTGCAACTGCAGCGCCTGCCCGTTCATTTCCTCGGCGGTCGCGGCGAGCTCTTCGGAGGCGGAGGCGTTCTGCTGGGTCGCCTGGTTCAGCTGCCCCATCGCGGCGTTGATCTGGCCCACGCCTGCGGTCTGCTCCTGGCTCGCGGCGGCAATCTCCTGCACCAGGTCGGAGGTCTTGCGGATCGACGGCACGATCTCGGTCAGCAGCGTGCCGGCCCGTTCGGCGAGTTTCACCGAGTCCTTCGCGACGTTGCCGATTTCCTGCGCGGCGACCTGGCTGCGCTCGGCGAGCTTGCGCACTTCGGCGGCGACCACCGCAAAGCCCTTGCCGTGTTCGCCGGCGCGGGCCGCTTCGATCGCGGCGTTGAGCGCGAGCAGATTGGTCTGGTAGGCGATGTCGTCGATGATGCCGATCTTGTCGGCGATCGATTTCATCGCTTCGACCGTTTGGCCGACCGCGCCGCCGCCTTCCTCGGCTTCCTTGGCGGCCTTCGAAGCCATGCCGTCGGTGAGCTTCGCGTTGTCGGTATTCTGCGCGATCGACGCGGTCATCTGTTCCATGCTGGAGGTCGTCTCTTCGACCGACGCGGCCTGTTCGGACGACGACTGCGACAGCGACTGTGCGGTCGCCGACACCTGGCCCGAGGCGTTCGAGAGGTTGTCGGCGGCGCCACGCACGTCGCCGATGATCTGCGCGAGCTTTGCCGTCATCGCCTGCAGCGCGGCCATCAGCTGCCCGACTTCGTCACGGCTCGTGACTTCGATCTTCGCCGACAGATCGCCGTCGGCGAGGGCATTCGCGACGCCGAGCGCCTGACCGACCGGCCGCGTGATGCTGGTCGTGACCCACCAGCCGAAGGCAACGGCCAATAGCACTGCGACGAGCGCCAGCACGAAGATCATCTGCCGCGCGTTGGCGGCGTTCCTGCTCGCTTCCGCCGCTGCCGTCTTCATCAGATCCGACTGGAAGGCTGCCAATCGGGTGAGCGCGGCTGCGTAGCCGGCCTGTGCGGGGCGCATTTCGCCGAGCATCAGCGCGCGTGCTTCGTCGTGCCGGCCTGCGCCCATCAGCTCGATCAGCTTGACGCGGTTCGCAGCGAAGGGTTTCCGGGCTTCGACGATCCCGGCGAGCACCCGCTTGCCCTCATCCGAGACCAGGGTCTTCTCGAGCTCGGCAAGGTAGCCGGGGACGACCTTGGCCACCGCCAGTTCGTCGTCGAGTTCGCGCTGAATGTCAGCGGGGTCGGTCAGCAGAACCGCGTTGCGGAAGCTGTTGCCGGAGCGCGCGATCCGTTCGACGATGTCGGTCGCGATGACGACGTTCGGAAACTTTTTGCTCACGACGTCTTCGATTTCCGCGTCGAGCGCGCTCAGCCGGAGATAGCCCAGCGACGCGATCGCGATCAGCAGAATCAGGACGAAGCCGAAGCCGAGGCCGAGCCGCAAGCCGAGACGCAGATTCCTGAACATTTGTTTGATCTCCTCCAGTGTGTGTAGGCGCTATTGCGCTTGTTGTTGCTCGCCACGGAATCGCCGTTGAACCGGCCGGATTCCGGTCATCCGCATCGGAACCCAAGTTTCGAGTTCCGGTGCCGACGCGACCGCTCGCCCGGCCGGAGGCGCAGGGCCGTTCAGAAACGTTCGAAGTCGGCGGCCGCGGTTTGCAGCGCCGGTCCGAAGGGCGGGCGGCGGGACAGGCCGTCGTCTGCCGCGGCGTTGCCGTTTCGGCCTGCAGCCGGCGCGCGCGCCAGGACTGTTTTCGTCTGCCCGGGGTTTCGCTCGAGGTGAAAGAACTTCATCAGATCCTGCAACTGCAGCGCCTGCCCGTTCATTTCCTCGGCGGTCGCGGCGAGCTCTTCGGAGGCGGAGGCGTTCTGCTGGGTCGCCTGGTTCAGCTGCCCCATCGCGGCGTTGATCTGGCCCACGCCTGCGGTCTGCTCCTGGCTCGCGGCGGCAATCTCCTGCACCAGGTCGGAGGTCTTGCGGATCGACGGCACGATCTCGGTCAGCAGCGTGCCGGCCCGTTCGGCGAGTTTCACCGAGTCCTTCGCGACGTTGCCGATTTCCTGCGCGGCGACCTGGCTGCGCTCGGCGAGCTTGCGCACTTCGGCGGCGACCACCGCAAAGCCCTTGCCGTGTTCGCCAGCGCGGGCCGCTTCGATCGCGGCGTTGAGCGCGAGCAGATTGGTCTGGTAGGCGATGTCGTCGATGATCCCGATCTTGTCGGCGATCGATTTCATCGCTTCTACCGTTTGGCCGACCGCACCGCCGCCTTCCTCGGCTTCCTTGGCGGCCTTCGAAGCCATGCCGTCGGTGAGCTTCGCGTTGTCGGTATTCTGCGCGATCGACGCGGTCATCTGCTCCATGCTGGAGGTCGTCTCTTCAACCGACGCGGCCTGTTCGGACGACGACTGCGACAGCGACTGCGCGGTCGCCGACACCTGGCCCGAGGCGTTCGAGAGGTTGTCGGCGGCGCCGCGCACGTCGCCGATGATCTGCGCGAGCTTTGCCGTCATCGCCTGCAGTGCGGCCATCAGCTGACCGACTTCGTCACGACTCGTGACTTCGATCTTCGCCGACAGATCGCCCTCGGCGATCGCGTTGGCGACGCCGAGGGCGCTCAGCACCGGTCGGGTGATCGTGCGGGTCACGGCGTAGGCAACCAGCGCCGAGAGCAGGAATGCCACAATCGACATTCCGATGATGAGCGACTTCGTGGTCGCCGCGGCGCTTGCCGCCCGCTCGCCTGCGGCGGTCGTCAGATTTCCGGCGATCGCGACCATGTCGTTGACCTGCTTGCGATACTCCTCGGCCACCACTTGGTAGTTGCCGTTGACAAGCGACACGGCGGCCTGCTGGTTCCCGCTTTCGACCAGGCCGATCAGTTCGTCTTGCAGAGCGATGAAGCGGTTGCGGCTCGCCAGAATGCTTTGCATCATCTCTGTCGCCTCGGGCACGGTCAGCCTGGGCTGGAGTTCCTCCCATGCTTTGGCGATCGCGGCACGACCGGCGAGCATGTCGGCTTTCGCCTGTTGCGCCCGTTCGGGGTTCGGTGCGAGAACCATATTGCGCGACGCGAGCGCGATTTCGTTGACCCCGGCGAGGCCCGTCTGAAGGAGAACGATGCACGGCCAGAGGTGGTGGGTCACCTTTGCCGTGTTGTCGTTCAATGCACTAATTCGCGTGAGGCTGGTCACCGAAATCACGACCAGCATCAACAGCGTCAGGCCGAAACCGAGTCCGAGCTTGGCGCCGATTTTCAGGTTTTTGCACATGTATTACTCCGAAGGCTGCAGGATGAGATGTTGCGAATCCGGGGTACCCGACGGCCGGCCTCTCGAGGGCGCCGGCGAGACGAGCTTTTCTTCGGCGCTCGTGACGAGCGCGAGCAGCGCCGGTACGTCGAGAATCAGCGCCACTTCGCCGCTGCCGAGGATCGTCGAGCCGCCGATCCCGCGCAGATGCTGGAAGAGGGCGCCGAGCGGCTTGATGACGGTCTGGAACTCCCCGAGCAGGCGATCGACGACGAGTCCCGCCTTCTGCCCGGCGTGCTGGACGACGACGACGTTCTGGCGGGCCGGCACGTCGCCGCCGATCTCGAACATTTCGCGCAGGCGTACGAACGGCAGCACTTCGCCGCGCAGGTTGAGGTAATTGCGGCCGGTGGTCGTCTCCTGCAGCTCGATGCATTCGACGACCGAATCGAGCGGCACGACGTATGTGGCCGACCCGACCCCGACGAGAAAGCCGTCGATGATCGCCAGCGTCAACGGCAGGCGGATGCAGAACGCCGCACCCACGCCTTCGGTGGAACGGACTTCGATCGTGCCGCGCAGTGCCTGAATGTCGCGGCGCACGACGTCCATGCCGACGCCGCGCCCCGACAGGTTCGTGACCTGTTCCGCAGTCGAGAAGCCGGCTTCGAAGATCAGGTTGCTGATCTCCGCGCCGGACATGACTGCGTCTTCCGCGATCAGGCCGCGCGCGATCGCTTTCGCGCGAATCCTTTCGATCGCCAGTCCGCCGCCGTCGTCGCCGACCTCGATGACGATGCTGCCCGAATCGTGATAGGCGTTGAGCCGGACCGTTCCCTGGTGCGGCTTGCCCCGTTCAGCGCGTACTGCCGCGGGTTCGATGCCGTGGTCGACGGCGTTTCGCACCAGATGCATCAGCGGATCGCCGAGCTTTTCGACCACTGACTTGTCGAGCTCGGTGTCGCCCCCGGTGATGGCCAGCCGGATGTCCTTGCCCAGCTCGCGCGAGGCGTCGCGCACGACGCGGTTGAAGCGGTTGAAGGTCTCGCCGATCTGCACCATGCGCAGTTGCAGCGCGGCGTCCCGAATGCTCTCGACGAGGCGCGACAGCACCGACGTCGACTCCATCAGCTCGGACAGGCCGCTGCGCTGCGCGAAGAGATGCGTGCTGGCCCCCGAGATGACCAGCTCGCCGACGAGGTCGATCAGCTGGTCGAGCTTGTCGGCTTGGATGCGGACCATGCGCGATTCGGCGATTTTCCGGTCCTTGACCGTCGCCTGCTTGAGAACCGCAGCGTCGACGACCTCCTGGCGCACCGCCTGCTGGCCGACCAGGATCTCGCCGAGCGGCGCGCGCGCTCCGCTCTCGTCGCCGTCGAACTCGACCGACGTGGGCTGCGCCTGCGCGGCCAGTCCCGCGTCGAGCTCCGCCTGCGTCAGCGCCCCGATCCGCACGAGAATTTCGCCAAGGCGCATCGCGTCTTCGGGCAGCTCCTGGATGAGCTGCAGGTAGTCGCTGCACTTGCTTTGCGGCGGAAGGATGTGCAGCGCGCAGTCGTCACGACAGAAATCGAACACGCGCTCGATCTCGGCCTTTCCGGCGCGGGTCTGAAAGCGAATTTCGAAGCCGAGATAGCACGATTCGGCATCCATTTCCGCAGCATCGGGCATGGCATCGGCGAGCGTTTCGATCGTCACGATTTCGCCGAGCGTCGTCAGGTAGCGCAGGAACGAAAGCGGATCCATGCCCATGCGCAGCACGTCCGTGCCAAAGCGCACCGAGATGTGCCACGCGTCGCTGCTCACCACACCGCCGCCGCTGGCGGTAACGGCTTCGGACAGCGGCACCGTACTCCCGTCCGCGCAATCCGCGGCCTGCCCGTCGTCGTCACCCCATTGGCCGAGCTGCGCCCGCAGCGCATCGCCCTCGGCCGCGACTTCCTGCGGCGGGGCAGGCTGGCCGGCGACGAGCACACCGAGGAGGGCGCCGATATGATCACAACATGCGAGCATGACGCTGACGAGACCCGGGCTGACCGGGATGTCGCCCGCGCGCACGCGGTCCAGCACGTTTTCGACGATGTGCGTGAAGGCTTCGATGAAGCGGCATTCGATGACGCCGGCGCCGCCCTTGATCGTGTGCGCCGCGCGGAAGATCCCTCCGACGTTGTCGTCGCCGGCGTCCGCCTGTTCGAGCTGCAGCAGCCCCCCTTCCATCGCAGCGAGCAGAGTCCGGCTCTCGTCGATGAAGGTCGCGGTGAGTTCGTCCATGTTGCGTGTCCCCCTTGGTCCGCGATTAACCCGCCGAGTGCGCGGCGATCAGCATCGGGTCGCCGAACGGCCCGGCAAGGTTGCAGAAATCGATGGTCTCGACGACGGCCGGGCTGTGATTTGAGAACCGCAGCGTCTTGCCCTGTGCCGCGGCTTCCCGTTTCAGCAGAATCAGCAGCTGGACGCCCGCGACGTCGATCGCGGTGACCGCGGAAAGGTCGAGTTCCAGCTCGGTCGACGCGGCCAGCGCCGAGAGGAGTTCTTCCTTGCGTGCGCGTGCGCTGTACACCGTCATGTCGTCGGTGACGGCGAGCGCAGCCGCGCCCGCTGCGCCGGCGGACGGCGCCTGAGTGTGGGTCATGTCGGATTCGTCCTAGAAAAGTTCGACGCTGGCGCTCGGCGCTGGAGCCGATGCGTGGGTCCCGGTCGCCGCCTGATGGCTGACGCGCTGCTGATCCATCACGTAGCTCGCGAAGAGCCGGTCGAGCTGCGTCGCAAGCGGATCGATTTCCGGCCGCTGGGCGGCCTCAGCAGGCCTGTCGAGCAGCGTCGCGAGCACCGACATGTGCCCGCCGAGGGCCGTGAGCGCGCCAACCACCTGCTCGATCTGCTGGCGCGTGACGTCCTGGAACTGGACGCTGGCAAGGGCCTCGATGAACATTTCGGCGAGCTTGCGGCTGCCGTCGTCAATGGTGTCAAGCGTGTCTTTCTCGCGCTGGATCAACGCCTGGTAGCGTTCCCCGAACTTTTCCAGATGGGCAGTGAATAGCTCGAGGGTGGCCTTCTGCTCGTGTGCGCGTTCGCGTGCCAGCTTGTCCTTGAACTGGTTGTCGATCGTGCGCGCCATGTCGTCGATGCCCGCGCTGATCTTGCGCACGGCAACCTCGGTTTCGTTCGAGAGCTTGCGCACTTCATCGGCGACCACGGCAAAGCCGCGTCCCGCCTCGCCCGCACGGGCCGCTTCGATCGCCGCGTTGAGCGCCAGCAGATTGGTCTGCCCAGCGACCTCCCTGATCAGTTCGACGAAGATCTGGAGGTTCTTCGCCTTGTCGATGATTTCGGTGACGCGCAGGATGTCCCGCTCGGCTTCGGCCATGTTCGCGTGGATGAAGGTTTCAAGCTCGCCGATCAAGGCGCGATTCCTGCCCGCTTGACTTTCGGCTTCTCTCGCCAGTGAGGCGGACTCGGCGACGCGCGAATCGACGAAGCGCTTGAGACGGGTAACCACGTCGTCGATCGTCGCGAGGCGCGAACCGATATCGACGGCTGCTTCCTCGGTCTGACGGACGGCGCTTCCCAAGTGCCCGCTCAGCACTTCAGCGTACCGGGGCACCGTCCTCAGTTCCGGCACGACGAGCTGGCGCCAGACTTCCTCTTCCTGGCCGCGCCCCGATTCGTCGGAAAGCGGTCCTCCCGAGCGCCGGTGACTCCCAGACAGGACTGCCGATAGCCCGTACCGGACAGCCGCGGCGCCTGCCACGCCGGCGACGACGAGCAACGCCGCGGCGCCCCGCGCTGACAACAGCGCATCGAGGCCCTGCAGCCACGGCTGTACGACAAACGCGAGCCCGCCCGTCAGGAAACAGGCCGCCCCACCGATCAGCGACGCGTGCGATCTTTGCGGGACGTGCAGATCTTCGTCGTGTCGCGCCTTGAATGTCATGGCCTCAGCGCAGCACCAGTTTGATCGTGTTCAGCAGATCGTCGGCCGTCGCCGGCTTGACGATCCACCCCGAGGCGCCTGCCGCTTTGGCCTCCGCCTTCCGGCTCTGCTGCGATTCGGTGGTGAGGAAGAGAATTGGCTGGAAACGGTAGGCCGGCAGTTTCCGCACCTCCTTGATCAGCTCGATACCGTTCATGCCCGGCATGTTCAGATCGGTGATCAGTAGATCGACCTTGGCTCCGGCGTTGAGCTTTTTCAGCGCCTCTTCGGCACTGCCGGCCTTCTCCACGGAGTAGCCCGCCTTGCCGAGGATCGCCGAGACGCTCATCAGAATCGTCGCGGAGTCGTCGACCAGAAAAATCGTTTTGCTCATTTATCGAGTCCCTGTTTGCACTGCCGGCCCGCCTTCGGAATTGCCGGTGCAGCCCCGATTGATATCCGGAAAGAATAGGCGCCGCGAGGCCCGGCAAATATCCCGGTGGCCACGAGACCTGTTTACCTAGTTCTTGGTAGCGGGGCGGCGGGCGGCTAGCGGGGTGCGGCGGAGAACTGAATCAGCGCCGCCGGAATCTGGCCCAGCGGCAGGACGCGCTCGGCGGCGCCGAGGCGGATCGCTTCGCCTGGCATGCCGAAGACGACCGACGTCGTCTCGTCCTGGGCGATCGTCGCCGCGCCGCTTTCGCGCATCTCGAGCAAGCCGCGCGCGCCGTCGTCGCCCATCCCGGTCATGATCACGCCTGCGGCGTTCTTTCCGGCGCATTTCGCCACCGAACGGAAAAGCACATCCACCGCCGGTTTGTGGCGATTGACGAGTGGGCCGTCGACGACGTCGACGTGATACTGCGCGCCGCTGCGCCGAAGCATCATGTGGCGTCCACCCGGCGCGATCAGTGCAAGCCCGGGCGCGACCCGGTCGCCGTGTCGGGCTTCCCTGACGCGGATCGCACACAGGCCATCGAGCCGCTCGGCGAACATCGCGGTGAAGCGCTCGGGCATGTGCTGGACGATGACGATTCCCGACACCGATACCGGCAGGCGCGTCAGGACGGCTTCGAGCGCCTGCGTGCCGCCGGTCGAGGTGCCGAGCGCGAGGACCTTGTCGGTCGTCTCGCGCAGCGCGGCCGAAGCGGGCGCGGGGGTGAGGATCGCGTCGGCTGTGAGTTTCGGCCGGGGCGGGGCAGAGGCCGCGTGCGCCAGAAGCCGCCGCGGGTTCGCGCGCGCCGCGGAACGGATCGTCGTGACGATGTCCTCCGCAGCGCTCTGCAGGAAGTCTTTCAGCCCGGCCCGCGGTTTCGGGATGACTGCGAACGCCCCGGCGGCGAGCGCGTCCATCGTCGGCGCGCTGCCGCTTTCGGCCAGTGACGAGCAGATGATCACCGGCGTCGGATGCTCGGCCATCACCCGCCGCAGGAAGCTCAGGCCGTCCATGCGCGGCATCTCGATGTCGAGCACGATCACGTCCGGCCATTCGCTGCGCAGCTTGCCGAGCGCGAACAGCGGGTCGGACGCGGTCGCCATGACTTCCATCCCCGGCGCCCGGGTCACTACGTCCGAGACGACCTGCCGGACCACGGCCGAGTCGTCGACGATCATCACGCGGATCGGCGCGGTGCTCATGTCGCAGGAGGTCTCATGTCTCTTTGCGGTAGATCGTTGGCCGCAGCGAGACGAGACGGTCGGTCAGGCCGGTGAGCGATTCCGAGTGCCCGACGATGAAATAACCGCCCGGCTTGAGGCTCGGCAGCATGTTCTCGACGACCTTGCGCTTCGTCTCGACGTCGAAGTAGATCATCACGTTGCGCAGGAAGATCGCGTCGAACAGGCCGACGCCGGCGATCTGGGCGGTCAGGTTGAGCTGCGCGAAGCGTACGCGCTCGCGCAGCACCGGTGCGACGAGCAGCTTGCCCTGCTGCGACCGGACGCCCTTCAGGCAGTATTTGCGCAGGAAGCCGGGCGGAATGCCTTCGGTGCGCTCGAGCGGATAGATGCCGGTCGCCGCGCGGGCGAGCATGCTGCGGCTGATATCGGACGCGAACACTTCCCACGGGGCGTGCGACAGATGTTCGGCGAGCACCATCGCCATCGTGTAGGGCTCTTCGCCGCTCGAGCAGGCCCCGCTCCAAATCCTGAACGGTGCGCCGCGCGGCCAGCCGCGCACAATTTCGTCGCGCAGGAAATCGAAGTGCTGTGGCTCGCGGAAGAAGTAGGTCTCGTTGGTCGTCATCAGGTCGACGAACTGTTGCACCTCTTCCGCTTGCTTCCCGGACGTGAGCAGCTGGTAGTAATCGGTGAAGCTGTCGAAGCCGTAATGGCTGAGCCGTTTTGAAAGGCGGCCGACCAGCAGGATCTTCTTCGCCGGCGACAGGCTGATGCCGGCGAGCTGGTGGACGAGCTGCTGGAACAGCGAGAATTCCCGGTCGGTGATCGTTGCGTTCATGTCGGTCCGGGCTCAGAACAGTTCCACCGCGGTCTGACGCGGCAAGGCCAGCGTCTGGCCATAGCGCTCTTCGGCTTGCACGAGCTGCGCCGGAACCGCCTGGTTGCGTCGGCAGAAAGCGTCGCCGGTGACCGGGTTCAGCACGATCTTGCGCGACCATGGCCCGAGGAAATCGGTGCCGAGCAGCGGGATGCCTTCGCGCGCGAGCCATTCGCGGGCGAACTCGACATTCCGGGCACCAATGCCGGTCTCGGTCAGCGCGGCAACCACGGCGCCGCCGCCGAAAGCCTTGGCCTGCAGCCGCTCGCGCCGCGCGCCGCGGGCGAGCATCGCATTCATCAGCGCCTCCATCGCGAAATCACCGCATAGCAGCACGTCGAAGTCGGTCGTCGCCCGCCCGGGCGAGCGGCTCGGCAGCATGAAATGGTTCATGCCGCCGATCTTTGCCCGCGGATCCCACAGGCAGACGGAGACGCACGAACCGAGCAGCGTCCCGATCGGCCGCGTCGCTTCGATCGCCCAGTCGCCTGGCCCGATGGTGCGCGCAAACCGTTCCAGCTCTCGGCCTTCGTTGATTGCTTTCACTGACAGTGTTCCGAAATCACGTGATTCATTGCGCGCCGCTTCCGGCTCGGCCTTTCCCGATTGCTGCCGTCGGACGCGATCGGGTACACCACCGAAAGCATAGGAAGACGCACCGCCCGGAGATATCGCCATAGCTGCGGGAGGTGTTTACCCGGTTTTGCGTAGCCGGCAGAGACGGAGCGTGCGCGGCCGCGAGGCCCCTTCAGACCGTTGCGATGCCGTTTCGGATTGCATAGCGTGTCAGTTCGGCGATGCCGCGCAGGTCGAGCTTGCGCATGATGTTGCGCCGGTGCGCGTCGGCAGTGGACGGGGCGATATGCAACCGCTTTGCAATCTGGACCGAGGTGTAGCCTTGCGCGACCAGTTGCAGGACTTCGCGCTCGCGCGGCGCGAGCTGGTTCAGAAAAGCTCTTTCGTCGCCCCGGTTCGTCAAGTTCGTCGTGACTGCCGCGCCGACGTCGGGGCACAGATAAACCCGTCCGCGCCGCACGGCCTGGATCGCTCGCAGCAGTTCTTCCGACGCTTCCGCTTTGGTGACGTAAGCCTGTGCCCCCGCGCTAAGCATGTCGAGCACGTAATGCTGATCGGAGAAGCTGGACAGCGCGATGACCTTGATACCGGGGGAAGCGGCGACGAGCCGGCGCGTGACTGCGACGCCGTTCATGCCGGGCATGTCGATATCCATGCAGACGATGTCGGGCGAGCTTTCGGCCGCGAGACGCAGGACCTCGTCACCGTCGCCTGCCAGGGCGACGACCTCGTGGTCGGGTACGGCCTCGATGAGGTGTCGTAAGGCTTCGCGGATCATCTTGTGATCGTCCGCGATCAGGATGCGCAGCTTCATTTGCATGATTCGAGGTATTGCCGGTTCGGGGAGCGCTGAGGGGCCGCCTTGAGGGCGTGAGTGACGTCGAGTGAGCCAAGTGGTCCGGAGTACGGGCCAGCGATGGTCTTTCGAACGGCGGCGGCCATCAAGCCGCGTCGTCGATTTCTCGCTGCCAATCTTATGTCATCTGTGGGGAGAGGAATGCGCCGGTCGGGCGCGAAAGATGCTTTACCGTGCACTGGGTCACGTATTGCGTGACGCCCCCACCTCTACGAGCAAGCTTTGCCGCTAGCATTCAAGCACGTTCTCGCACGTGACGATATCGCAGGACCGGCTCCGCTGCATACTTTGCAACATTCCTTTGGGACCGCCCTGCTGCAAAAGGGCCATGACATTCGCGCCATGCAGGGGTTACTCGGTCACTCCGAAGTCTCCACCGCGATGATCTAAATTGCGCGACGGCCATGCCGACGGTGCCGAAGGCATCGTGCCGTAGGTGTAGCGGGAACGGGACGCCGGCCAAAGCCGGAAGACAGGCAGGCATAAAACTGCTTGGGGCAGCTGCGTTTTACCTACATCATCGAGCCCGCTTGGGCTTTTGACACTTCTCAGCACAGTCCCGCTCGGGCTACCTGGCGACATTGCCGCTTGGATAAAGCGGCGACATCCAGCTGACACGCGAATAACGACAGCCATTCATGTTCGGTACCGTGCCACCTGGTCGAGCAGCTTCCCGGACAGCGCATCCAACCTTGCGGCGGTTTCTGCCGCCGCCTCCGCCGCCACGCTGTTCTCCTCGGTCATCTGAGCGATTTTCTCGATGCTGTTGGCCACCTGATGGACGGCAGCATCTTGCTCGCGGACCGCGTCAGCGATACTGCGGACGTTGATCGCGGCGCTAGCCGACTCGCCCTCGGCCGCCCGCAGTGTGGTTGCCGTACGCTCGACCAGTTCGAGACTTTGATCCGTCTGGGCGTTCGCGTCCCGCATGCCCGAGACCGTGTGCCTGACCTGGTTCTGGATGCCGCCGATCAGCTTGGCGATTTCTCCGGTCGCCTGCGACGTGCGCTCGGCGAGCTTACGCACTTCGTCTGCCACTACCGCAAAGCCGCGTCCCTGTTCGCCCGCGCGCGCGGCCTCGATCGCTGCATTCAATGCGAGCAGATTGGTCTGATCGGCAATCTCCTTGATCACCTGGACGATGCCGCCGATCTTCTTCGAGTCCTCGTCAAGTTGATTGACATCATCGCGGGCATTCCGAATTAGACACGCGACGCTCTCGACGTTAGCGACCGTTTCGCGCATCGTCACCATCGCCTGGTCAATACCGCTCCGGGCGCGTTCGACGACTTCGTCGGCGACCGTTGCGTTGCGTGACGTTTCCGAAATGCTTACGGAGGTCTCCTCTACCGCCGCTGCGACCGAGGCCGCAGCCTCGGATTGTGTCGATGAGCCCTTGGTCACTTGGATGCCTGATGCAGCCGTGGCGCGTGCGGCATCGGCGATGCCCTCACCGGACTGCTGAACCTCCCGGACGATTGCACCGAATTGCGCGAGCAAACTGTTAAATGCCTTGGCGGCCTGTCCCACTTCGTCGTCCGACGAGTACGTCATGCGTTTACTGAAGTCCCCACTGCCCTCTACGTCAGTGATCACGCGGCGCATTTCGCCCAAGGCGCGATTAAGGCGACTTGCAACTGACCAAGCCAACCAGCCGAAGAGAAAAATGCCTGTCAGACCGAGCGCCAGCGCCCGGACAAGCCTGTTTCGTGCGGCGACGGCGTCCTCCGTTGCCGAGATGCGAATCTGCTCCGCCTGCGCTTCCATCACAGACCACAGTCCATCGATATACTCCGTGATTTGCCCCCACCACTGCGTCGGTGGCACCGCCGCAAACTCCTCCCGCGCGACCGCGTCACGACTGAGCATAACCACCTGGGAGGATGCGGCCGTCGCACGATCGACTTCGACTGCCACATCAGGCGTTCTCGCACGCACCAGGTCGAGCGCATTGCGGCCGAGTGCGCGCGTCCCCATCAACAGGTCACGCTGCGGAATGCTCATCGCCTCGGCTCCGACAATGACATTGGTCTGCGCGCGCTCGCGACCGTGAAATTCCTTTGCCCACTCGAGATCGACGTACGAAAAAATTATTCCGATAAGCCGCTCGTCGGCGCTTGCAGCCGCCAGCTTGAAGCTCGCAGCCGAGAGGGCGTTTACGCCGGTTGAGATGATGAAGGTGTAGGCTGCAGTAGCTTCCCCGACCGGGCCTGACCGAGCGTCCACGCGTGTGCGCAAACCACGCAACTCCGCCAGCGATGCAACGATTTTCGAGAGCTCCTCACGTCCGAAGCCGCGCCATGCACGAGCGGCCTCGTCGAACGCGGAGACAGCTGCATCGGTACTTGCGCGCTGTTGCTGCAACGCATCGCCCGTGCTGCTGGCGCTGGCGAGATACCCGGCACTCTGTCCCCGCTCGCGTTGGATTTCATGCACATAGCGGCTGGCAAGAAGCATGACATTTACAAAATCACGCGTCTCCGAGGCGGACTTCCAGCGTTCATGTTGTTCGGCGAGATAGGCGCCTCCCGCGACCACAAGGAGGCCGACCGCCAGCGCGACCAGTGCGGCGAGGAGCCCGCGCAGACTAGTCCGATCCAAAAAAAGCATTTTTCGCGCCTTCCATTCAGAATATCCGCATTAGGACTGGCGCCTAGAAGATCGGACAAGGGCAGATGCCACGAGACCGCTGCCGTTCAACCGTTTTCGATAACCGTCGGACTTGACGATGGGCGGCAAGGCCATTCAGCCAGGTCCACTTGTGAATGTGGGTAACGGCAGAAACCGGGACGACTTGAGCCGAGAAGCCGTCCTGCGCTCGACAGAGCGCAGACACCTCGTTTCTCGATGGCGGAGGACGATGTGGAGCGCGGGGAACCAAGCCATGGTCAGGCGGTGGACGATGTTCATTGTCATGTGCAGGTCAAGCGATCAGTCGACGACCGCGCTTTTCCAATCCTGGGTCTCGAGGCGGAGCCGACAGTTCAACCAGGAGGGCCGCTCTCAGAAAACGGAAAAATCTTGCGCTAGCAGCTGGACTAAGCATCTCTGCTCTTGCCGATGCGCTTCATTGGCGCGAGCCTCCACAGGAGCCGAAAAATCGCGAGCAGAACCTCCTTATTCGGTGAGCTATGATGAAAAACGGGTTCAAACCCAAGGAGTCCCGGATGAAGATGGCCGCCTTGTTGACTCTGGTCTCATTCCTTGCCGTCACACACGCGTCAGGTACCGAACTCGGCTCTCCGGGAAGTGCTCGGATTCTCGAAATCGATGGCCGCGTGCTTGCGCCTGCGGGCGACCCCGCGTCCCCGCCGCCAGTCGATGTGCAGGGACTGCGTCATGGCAAGGAGGTGCACGCCCTGTACGACGGCCGTTTCTCCGAGCTTGCCCCGGGGTCGTTCGAAACGTTTAAATTCTTCTGGCCATTCGCCGCGCAGTTGGGCAAGCGCTGCCCGAATCTCCCGCTGGCCGACGGAAGTCTGGACATGCTGTCGTACATGCTTGCGACGACGGTTCAGTTTGGGGAACGACTCGTGGCCGGCCAGTCGAGCGCGGAGGAGCTGTGGCTCCTGGCCCTCGGCGCCGGTATGCAGTTCAATGAGCAGCGGGCGTGCCACTATGATCCCTCGGTTGAGAGCCGGACGGCAGCGCAAGAGCGCTGTGATCGCACCACCGCCGACAACCGCGATGCGGCGCAATCGCTGGTGAGCACCGTCGGTGCTGCCGCCGAGCACGACGCTGAACTTTTCGCGACCCGTTACGGCTGCGAAAGCCCTCAGGCGCTCCGGATGGTGAACCAGCTCCGCGACTACTCGCAGGAAGGGCCCGCCAGACTCAATTTTAAATGGCGGCTGCCGGTGCGGCGGCCGGGCGACGACAAGCTGTACAAGACCATTTTTGACAACTGTTCGCGCAGCCAGCCGGGCACCGCCAATGAATGGTGCGCGTGCTACGTCAAGGAGCTCGCCTCGATGGGGCCTCCGTCGCGCGTGCTCGACGCGCTCGCGGCGAATCCGTTTGTGGATGGCACGTACATGTTGAACATGCCCGGCAACGACGGGCTCTACAGCTGCGCCGAACGTCATCGTGACTACAGATCCTGGAGCGATAGCCACGCGCCGCGGACCACCGCTTGCCTGACCGACGCGAGAGCCAGCGATGGGGGAAACCAGCAGTGCGTCTACCGGGCCGCCTGGGGGAAATTCAGCCTCACGCAGGCGCAGTGCGCGAAGGAAATCTCGTCGAAGCAGTGGGGCTACATCGAAGTCGACTGTTCCCATGCCGGCTCGGCTGTTGCGCCCTCGGCCGGTCCCCGCGAATGGCGGGAGGGCCTCTACACCCGAATCTCTTACGAACAGGCGGTGGCGCCGGGCTTTACGCCTCCCTTGCCGGCGGACGCTCGCGCGAAAATTCCGCTTCTAATCCAGCTCGATCGAAATGAGGCGCCCGACGCCCTCTATCGTATTGCGCTGACCCGCCTCGCACCGATCGATCTCTTCGGGGTCATCGGAGCGCAACGCGTTTCGGCGGGTTCCGTCCTAGGCATGGCAATCCGGAGGGAAGCCGCCGCGATGGACAAAGACGGGGCGCGCTTGCTCGTTTGTGAATACAAGACCGCGACAGGTGGCCTCCACCGACAGGGCTTCTGGTACGAAGCGGTGCCTGGTCGCATCCGAGAAGCAGCCGTCGCGGCCGAGACGAGGCCTTACTTCGCGCGTATCCCGGGCGCCGCCACTGCCTGCCCCGCTGTCCGGCCAGCGTCCTGAAGGGACGAGCTTCGTTTTCGCAAGGGGCGGCTTCCCAGGCTCCCCCATTTCGAGCCGCCCATGGAAAACCCTTTGCCCGTGCGATGGGGGGCGGATGGTCAGCCAAGTTGTCGCCGCAGCGGCATCCGAGTCTTAGCGGTTTCACTGAGCACACGCACAGCCGAACTTACTCGGACGGTTGAAGCCTCTTAACGTCTAATTTGTCGAATTCGAACAGGACGGGCGATTTCGGTCCGAGTTCAACGGAGACTTTCTCCACCTGTTGCAGCCGTTGAAAGAAATCGTCAGCCTCTCGGATGCGATACGACTCATAAATGTCATTGCTATTGGGGCTGACATGATCCGCCGCGTATACGCGTCTGGCAGTGTCATCGTCACCATTTCCGAATTCGACGGTAATGTCGCATGTTCTGGTGCAGAGCTCTTGTCCGACCGGATGGTAGAAAACAGCGATGCGACCCTTGGATGTCCTCAGCACGGTAAGTTGCCTTGCGTGGGCCGCAAGGGTGTACGCCTTTAACACCTTCGACCCCGTCGAGGCTGGAATTTCTTCGTACACCCAGTTGAAGGCCTTGGCAAAGCAAGTCTGACCTCCAGCAAGGATCAATGCACTGAAGGCTAGTCGCAAGCCGCAATGCCGAATCGGCTTTAGCATGCTGTTTCTCCTAGCTTTATACGCGGTATTATGGAATCAAATCGGAGAATATTCCGCATGCCGACATCCTGGAGAGAGGCCGGCACGATTGTTCTTGCTGCACTCGAAACCCACTGAAACCCAACAACTCAACGTCATTGTCTTGCTCAAACCGTCGCTTTTGATTTGAGTCGCCCGTTAGAAATCGGTGAACAAGCGAGCATGAAGCGCCGCGCCCAAGCGATCGATCGCCTGATGCACCTGCGGGTAGTCGTAACCGCAATCTGCAAACGCGCCGCTCCTCACCTTGAAGCAGATGCTCGGCCTCGACGCAGTCGGTAACTTTGGCAGTGCTCGTTCGCACGGTATGAATCACTCCGCTCTTGCTGTCGGCGCCGACATCGACCGTCATGCCGAAATACCCGCCGTTGCCCCCAGCGGCCGTCAGACACCCGCGGCATTTACAGCCTCGTGGGGCCATTGCGCATTGATGCCGGGGACACAGATTGTCCTGAACTTGTGTCTGCTTTATAGACGTCAGGGGAAGTCCTGGCCCGAAAAGTATCAAGGGCCGCTGAGGGTCGGGAACTCGCATTCCCAGGACAAAGGAGCTGCCTCTCAGCTCGAAATTTATGTGAACGGCAGGTGACCTACGGATTGCTGACCGACGCCGGGGGCTGGCGAACGTCCGGACAGGCCGAGGAGGCGTCTCCGACCAATCATCTCCAACGGCCGCTGTACTTCGTCACCTGCCCTTTGGTCAGACGCGGCACGAAGGCCTGCAGGCGCAGGCTCTAATGTGTTGCATCCACCGGGTGTATCCGCACCTCAGCACTGCCGCCGCTCGATCTGCGCGGGCGGGCCGGCAGCTGAGGTTTAGGTTTGTTTGACGTCTGCCCTCCACGTGACGCGGCTGGATGACGCGAGAGCGCCTGCGGGCAGACGTTGAATAAACCTCCAGGGACGAAACCGCGGAACGCTGGTGCGCGGTTCGGGCAGGACATGGCCTATGGTGATTTGAAGTCAGCCGCTGTTCCCGGGATGACCGATGATTGGCGGATCGAACCGTCGGCAACGAACAGATCGGCACCGAGGGCGGTCATTGTCGCCACGATCGCGCGTGCCAGAAGCGGTGAATGCGGGCGATACGGCATCGAGCGACAGCCGGCCGCTCCCGGCGCCGGGAACTCGGGCGCCGATGCTGTCGTATGACGAAAGCGCTGCTGGCTGTGGATCATGGCGGTGCGCGAATCGGCTGTCGGCGCGTCATGATCTCGACGACCAGCATGGCGGCGCCGCAGCAGCGACAGACGAAGGTCGGCGGGGGCGTTACCGGGCTTTCGTTGTCGATCGGTCGGCTCGAGGCACATCGAGCAAGGCGCCTGCCGTGGCCAGATTCTGCTGTCGCCCCGCATTGGCCAGCAGTCTGTAATGACGGATGCGGTGGAAACCCATTGGCAACACATGCAGCAGGAAGCGCCGCATGAACTCGTCGGCGGCGAGCGTCATCGTCTTGTGGCGGGTACGCCCCTTGGCCCGGTAGTCCTTCCAGCGGAAGGACACGTCATTCTCATCCATCGCCACCAATCGGCGGTTCGAGATCGCCACCCGGTGGGTGTGGCGGGAGAGGTAGGCCAATACGGCCTCGGGACCGGCGAACGGACGCTTGGCATAACCACCCACTCGCACCTGCGCAGCGGCACCTGCGGGCTGTCAGCGGCGACTCTGAGCTGCAGGGTGGGCGAGCTCAACATCAGGGAGGACGCCTCCGCCGGAGCTCGTCGGGGGAATAATACGCATCCCCCTAAATTTCCTTCGTAGTTTGTTGCTGCCGAGCGGTTTGTATCCAGGGATAGTCGGTCAATGAGCCCAGGCGCCGAGGGTCTTCTGTCAGGGTGACAGTCGGCCATCGGCCGAGATCGGGTCCCCATTCGGCCACGAGGCCCAACCGGTGCAACAGGGCGTACACTCCCCACAGCGAATAGTCGACGCCGAATTCCTCCGCCAGCCGGCCGCGGATATCTTCACCCCGCCAGGCAGGCAATCCGCTCTAGGGCGGCGCCCCGGCGTGCAGGCGCGCCGCGGGTCGCGCTCCCCATGCGCCAGCGCCCGCAACTCTTCCACCGACTTCGTCGGCACCACCTCCAGCATCCGCGACATCAGCGCTCTCCTGCCATCCATCGTCGCTTGTGCAGCCTCAGCGCTCGACCGCAGGAGAGTCAGTGGGGGTCCGTATAAGCCGGATTCGCGGAACGCTTCTGCAAAATCGACGGCGAGGGGTCTTGACCTCACCTCGCCGTCGCGCGTCACATTATCGTTCGCGGGAGACTCCGGTTTCTTGCGCCCGCCCGGTTTGCTTGCGATCAGCGGTGCTACCTGCTGCCCGGCGACTTCGTGGACGCTGGAGTCGCGCCAGAGGCGGAGGCGCTCGCGCCGGCGGGACTCGTCCCGTGGGCAGACGGCGACGACCCGGTCGTCGCGGCCGAAGAACCGCCCGCAATTCCACTCGCGCCCGACGTCGAGGTCGCCTGCGCGCTCTCGGCCGTCCCCGACTTCGTCGCGGACCCCGAACCGATATGCAGGATCCCCTGCCGCTCGGCCTCTCCCTTCGCGGCGGCAGCAGCCGCCTTGGCGACCGCCTCCATGCCGCCCGGTCCCGCGCCGGTCGTGTCGTCGCCTGCCTCCGCTGACCTGGCCTTGCGATCGACCTCGGACGCGGCGGCGCTGACCGCGGCCGTAGCGACCCGCTTGCCACGCTCCAGTTGCTCCTTGCCGGTCTCCGTGGCGCGATCGACAAGCTCATCGCGGTATTCACCGAGCAGTTCGTCTTCACGCCGCGTCGACGGCAGTCCCGCACCCAGCGCGGCGCCGATTGCCACGCCGATCGCGCCGAGCACGAGCGGCTGCTCGGTGGCCATATAGCTCCAACCGCTGGAGGCGCGCTCCGCGTAATGCTTGGCCGAATCGCGCGCGTGGCGGCCCTGTTCGCGCATCCGCTCGCCGGCGTGCGATCCGGATTCGCGTGCGTGCCCGACGCTTTCTCGCGCGCTGTGAGCCGCGCCACTGACACTTTCCCTGACGCTGCGCGCGGCGTCGCCGACGCGATGGACCACGTCGCTCACCGCCGAACTCGCACGCTCGGCCGCGCCCTTGATCCGTCCGGTCGAGGACTCGTCGTCCGCAGCCCTCGGGCGAGCGATGTGCTCTGCACTGCGCATATGCGTGCCCGTTCCCGACGCCATCAGCCACGCGAGGCCGACCGCGACGAGTGTTGCCGGCAGCGGGTTGTCCCTGACGCTGGCGCCGAGATTCGCCACGTAATCGCCCGACCCGCGCTTCGTGTAGTCGAGCACCTGGTCGAGCAATTGCCCCGGCGACAGCCGGCGCTGGATCGCCTCGAGCGTGTCGCCCATCCGTGCGCGCTCCGCTGCGATCTCGGCCTCGATCTCGTCCGGGCTTCGGTCGGATGTCATCGGCGCATCGGGCGCGCGCGTCTGCCCCTCGTCGAGATACTGCTGCGGCTGCCGGTAAGTGGCATTCCTGGGATCGTCCGTGTTCATCTCGTCTGCTCCTTCACGAATTCCTTGTCCCTGCGCAGCGATTGCGCGGTGCGCCGCGGCACGAGGTTGCGCGCGTCGAGGTTGTGGCGGCCGCGATTCAGCATCACCAGCCCGATGACGAGGACGATGACGCCGACGAGCAGCGCAGCGGCCCACAGGCCGATGTCGGCGAACACGGCGATCGCGTGCGCAATGCCGTCGAGCAGCACCAGCACGCCGGCGAACGCGATGACCCCGCCCACCGCGAGCGAGGTCAGCGCGGACGTCGTCTGCGAAATCTTTTCGCTCATCTCCGCCTTCGCGAGATCAATCTCCTTGCGCACGAGCGTCGAGGTTTCACGCATCAGATCGGTGAAGAGTTCGGGCAGGCTGCGGGTTTCCTTGTTGATGTCCATCACACTGGCCCTCCAGCCGGCAGCTTGGGTTCCCGTTCGCCCGGAGTGACGGCGGTACCGACCGAGGGATCTGCGCCGGAGACGGTGCGATCGAGCGGATTGGTCGAATGACCTGTGCCGAACGGGTGTTCTGCCGCGGGTGCGTGCGCGGCAATGGGGACGTTTGCGTCGTCCTGTTCGAAACCGGCGCGCCCTTGATAGCGCTCGAAGTCGCTCCCGCGATCCCGCTCGCCGGCGCGCTCCTGTTCGTGCGGCCGCCGCGCGGAACTCTTCAACATTCGCGCAAGCCCGAACCCCAGGACCACCGCGCCGCCGAGAAACAGCGCCGGCTGCCTGCGCGCGAGGTCCTGCGCATCCGAGATGAGGCCGTCGACCTTCTTGTGCTCCATCGACCGCGCAAAACCTTCCAGCCGGTCCGCAGCCCAGTCGACGTAGTGGCCGACGCTCTGCTGCTCCTGCTGCTCGAGCTCGTCGCCGGCACGCCGCAATGCCCGGGCGAGACCGCCCGCGCCCTTCGCGACGCCGCTTTTCTGGCTGTCGAACAGCGACTCGGCGAGATGTTTCGCTTCGCGCCGGATCTCCCGCTCCGACCGGCCGCGCCCGCCGTCGCCTCCGTCACCCGAAGCGTTGCCCCTGCCGGCACTCGTGTCACCCGGCGGAGCTAAAGTCAATTCTGGTGTATGGACCCGTCCGGCATGGCTGATCAGGCGGCGAGCCGCTGCTGTTCGTGCTCTTCGTCTTTCACGGGTTCGCCGTCCTTGAAGACGACGCCGCCCATCAGTTCGGCAATGCGCTCAACGCCGCGAATCCGCCGCCAGGATTTCTCGGCTTCCTGCACGAGCTTGAAGGCGAGACCGAGGAAGCTCGAGCGCGACACGCAGTTCTTCGTGCGGGTAGTGCGGTGACGCACGGTGGCGAAAGTCGACTCGATCGGGTTGGTCGTGCGCAGGTGAATCCAGTGCTCGGCCGGGAAGTCGTAGAAGGCGAGCAGCGCGTCGCGATCCCTGACGAGCTTGTCGGCCGCCTTCGGGTACTTCGCCTGGTAGCTCTCGACGAAGCGCTCGAAGGCGCTCACGGCCGCGGCGCGCGTCGGGGCCATCCAGATCTCGTGGAGCTGCGCCTTCGCCTTGGCCTGCAGGCTCTTGGGCAGCGCGTTGAGCACGTTGGCGCTCTTGTGCACCCAGCAGCGCTGCCGGCGGGTTTCGGGGTAGAGCTCGTCGAGCGCCCCCCAGAAGCCCAGCGCCCCGTCGCCTACTGCCAGGCGCGGACCGACTTCGAGGCCACGAGCCTTGAGGTCGCGCAGCAACTCGAGCCAGGACGCCTTCGATTCGCGGTGCCCGTCGCCGATCGTGACCAGTTCCTTGGTGCCGTCGAGCCGCACGCCGATGACGACCAGCAGACACTGGCGGGCATCGTCCTCGCCGCGCAGGCTGGTGTGCACGCCGTCGGCCCACCAATAGACGTAGCGGCTGCCGGACAAATCCCGCTTCATCCAGCCGGCGTAGTCGCTCGCCCACTCGGCCTTCAGGCGGCTCACCACGTTGGGGGAGAGGCCCTTGGCCTCATCGCCGAGCAGCACGGTGAGCGCCTCGCGCATGTCGCCCGTCGAGATGCCCTTCAGGTACAGCCACGGCAACGCCGCCGACACCCGCGCCGAGCGGCGAACATACGGCGGCACCAAGGCGGAATTGAACTTCACCCCAGCGCCCGAGCGGTCACGCACCTTGGGTACCCGCACCTCGACGTTGCCGACCGCCGTGAGCACCTCGCGTGCCGGCAGGTAGCCATTTCTGACCACCGCTCGGCTCCCGCCCAGCATCCGCACGTTCTCGTACTCGGCCAACAACTGCTGCACCTCCACTTCAATCGCCCGCTCGATGAGATCCCGCGCGCCGCGCCGGATCAGCTCCTCCAGCGACAGCCCCACTTCCGATTGCTCAACCGACTGCTCACTCGTATCCTTCTTCAAGGCGCGCCTCCGTGGTTGCTGAAAATTTGGTCTCGACAACTCAATTCTCAGCAGAGGCACGCCGCCTCATCAAGCCCTTCTATCAGGATCTGGTCATACACCAGTCTTGACTATATCTCCACCCGGCGTGCCCACTTCCATTGCCGTGCCGACACCTGCCGCGGCCCCTGCGGCCGACGGCCCTGCCGCAGTGCCGCCGGTCGACATGCGAAACGCGTCGCCCGCGCCGGGGATGTCCGGATTGTTCGTATTCATCGTCGCCTCCTCTCACTCGGTTGCAGTCCATTCATGGCCAGAGCAGCGGCCCGGCCATCACGGCGAAGACAGGCAATCGGTGTGCCTTCTATGGAAGGCTCGACGGTGAACGAGGAAGGACAGTGGAACCGGCGCGGTTTGCTGGGGAAGATTTGTCCGACGCGCAGGCTGGGGTAGTCCCGGACGTTACGAATCCGGCAATCAAATACAGCCGCTCGCCTTGTGCTTGTAGAAAGGCTGCCGGGGCTTCGACAAGCCTGGCCCGAACGGAATCTTGTTGTCGGGTCGGCAATAACGCCGGGCAGCCGGATCTGATACGGACTTCACATAGTGACCTGCTGTCGAACTGTGATGCTGCGTAAGCGGCGGTAGTCAGTAGGAGAGTAGTGTTGAGCAGGCTTTTGAGTTGAGGTCGTCGCGGACGGCAGAGGAGTTTCGGGCCCTGGCGCATGTCGTTCGAGGCGGACGGAATCTTTGGCTTGAGCGCGGTGCAGATCCGGGATTGGATCAAGCGCTATAACGACGAAGAGCTGGAAGGATTGGCGGATCGACCGCGGCCAGGCCAGCCTTCGCGCCTGCGACCGGAGCAAGTCAAAGCGTTCCTGGAGCGATTGCATGCGGAACCACCGGCCGACTCCGGTCTGTCCGCGTGGCGCGGCAAGGACATGCGTGAATTCCTGGCCAGAGAATTCGGCGCCACGTACTCGATATCCGGGGTCTATACGCTCTTGCACAGGTTGAAGCAGTCTGCGTTGGTGGTGTAGATCACCCGGCGGATCGGGGCGGGAAACGCGAAGAAGGGAATCACCCGATCCCAGGCCCGGCGCCAGGCGGCGGTGACGGTCGGGAATTTCTCGCCCCAGGGGCCTTGCTCGAACGCATCGAGTTCGGCCTGCGCCGCTTCGGCACTGGGGGCGGTGTAGATCGGCCGGATCGCTGCCGCGAGCGCCTTGCGCTCTTTCCAACTCGCGAAGTCGAGGCTGTTGCGGATCAGATGCACGATGCAAGTTTGCAGCGTAGTGGCCGGAAACACCGCCTCGAGCGCTTCGGGCATGCCCTTCAGGCCGCGTCGGTGACCGCGATCAGGATGTCGGCCACGCCCCGGGTCTTGAGGTCGTTGAAGACCTTCATCCAGAACTTGGCGCCCTCGGTGTTCTCGATCCAAAGCCCCAGAATGTCACGCGTGCCGTCGGGCAGTACACCGAGCGCCAGATAGATCGCCTTGTTGCGCACCACAGCGTCCTCGCGAATCTTGACCCGCAGCGCGTCGAAGAACACCACCGGCTACATCGGCTCCAACGGGCGCGACTGCCAGGCGGTGACCTCACCCATCACCGCCTCGGTGACCGAGCTGATGAACTCGGGCGAGACTTCGGTGCCGTACTGCTCGGCCAGAAAGCCCTGGATCTCGCGGATCCTCATCCCGCGCGCGTACATGGCGACGATCTTGTCGTCGAACCCGGTAAAGCGCCGCTCGTGCTTCGGGATGAGCAGCGGCTCGAAACTGCCGGCCCGGTCGCGCGGCACCTCGATGCGCAACGGCCCGTCTTAGGTCAGCACGGTCTTGCCGGTGGCGTCGTTGCGATGATTGCTGCGCTCGGCGGGTTTGTCCGCGCCGGGCGGGTAACCCAGGTGATGGGTGAGCTCGGCGCCCAGCGTGCGTTCGATCAGCGCCTTCTTGAACGCCATCGCGGCGGCATTGACCGCCTCGGCGCTCAGCGGACCGCTGACGAACCGGTCAATGAGTTCTTTCGGGATGCTCGGCAGCGCCGCTGCGGCTTGCTTCTTGTTTGTCTTGCTTGGCATACATGCTCCTTGCCGACATGTTATGCCTCACACACAAAATTTCTGACAGGCTCGGCATTGCTGATGACCAGAAGTCGCACGAGATTATCCACCCAACTCACCACCAGAATCCCACACAGTAGAAACCCAATGCGATCGGCGGTGTCCTGACCGAGCCGGTTCAGCTCGGTCCGTCCGCCCGCCCCCGATTACGCAGACGCTCCGGCGGCGGTTTTCGTGGCCTTTAGGGCGGCTTCGGTCACGGCCGCAAAGTTCGATTCAGCGATCTCGGTGACTTGCTTGGTCGCCTTATTAACGTGTTCGTACATGCTGTGGGCAGCGTCGAGGGTCAATTTGAGCCCGGCAAACATGGCTTCTGAACCGGCGGGCGCGGACTTGGCAGCCTTGTCCAACATCTCGGTGAAGGTCTTGTTCCGTTGATTGACTTGCGCTTCGCACAGCTTGGCGAATTCCTGCTGAGCGTCGACAGCGATTTCATACACGCTGCGACCGTAGGCGACCGCTTTGTCGAGCATGGGTTGAGTCGTCGTCTGCAGGCCGACCAGGTCCTGCGGATTCTTGACGGCCAGCATCGTCCGGGCGGTGATAACGCTTTCTTCCACCGCCGAGCGGGCAGTATTCAGGTTCAGGGCAGTCAGGCGCTCGACTTGGGTAAAAGCGGCGTTGGCCAGTGTCGTCAGCACTTCAATGGTGGTTTGGCTGGCGGCAGCGAACTGCTCGGGGGTGGCGATAGCATTCATGGGCAATTTCCTGGGCAGTATGGTGGAAGTATGCAATGACAAAAGTATCGAATGGATAAGACCATGAGGATACAGAAATGCATTGCGGATTGGACTATACCGCCGTTCAGCGCGATGTAAATACTGTTTAACCTGTAAATAAAATAAGGTGTTCGCGGCATAGGTTATGGCAAGATTTACCGGCAACACGTTTTTCCTCGCACCGATGTAGATCTAGGCGAGCGCCGAGCACGGAGGCCTCGCGTCCACCAGGAGTAGCCATGCAAGGGTATAGCGAGGACGGCGAGTTCAGGAGTGAGCTGATTGCCTTCTCCGCCGACGACGCGCAGCACCTCGACAAGCTCTTCATCCTGCTGCACGTGCGCACCGGCGTCGACTTCGCGCAGTACAAGCACACGACGATCCACCGCCCCATCCAAGACCGCATGCTCGTGCACCGGCTCAACCGACTTGGCGACTACGTCAGGCTGCTGCAAGAGCGGCCGGCCGAGATCGACACGCTCTACACCGAGATCCTGATCAACGTCACCGCGTTCTTTCGCGGCGCGGCTGTGTTCGACGCGCTGGCGCGCGACATCCTGCCGGGGATTATCGAGCGCTGCGCCAGCGGCGGCAACCCGGTGCGCATATGGGTGCCGGGCTGCTCGACCGGCGAGGAGCCGTATTCGATCGCGATCGCGCTGCTCGAATGCATGCAGGAAGCCGACCTCCACCTGCCGATCCAGATCTTCGCGACCGACATCGACACCCATGCGATCAACACCGCGCGTGCCGGCGTGTTCCCCGACAGCATCGCCACCGACGTGTCGCCGGCGCGGCTCGCGCGCCACTTCACGCACGACGAGCAGGGCTACCGGATCAGCAAGCAGATCCGCGCCATGTGCCTGTTCGCGAAACAGAACGTCGTCGAGGACCCGCCGTTCTCGCGCCTCGACCTGATCAGCTGCCGCAACCTCCTGATCTATCTCGGTCCGGTGCTGCAGAAGAAAGTGCTGACGCTGTTCCACTACGCGCTCAAGCCGACCGGTTTCCTGCTCCTGGGCAGCGCCGAGACCGTCGACAAGTGCGCCGACATGTACCGGACGCTCGACACGAAGCACAAGATCTACGTCAAGAAGGCGATCGCGGTGACGCTGCAGTTCGACTTTTCCGCGCTGTCGCGACGCTTCCGACATAAAACTTGACCCTGAGTGCGCTCTTTGTGGGATGCCGGCTCGAAACCTTTCTTGTGGCATCAAAAATGGACCCTCCCGACCCTCTGCCTCAGCCACACCGTTCCCGCCCGATCAAATCACGCTGGAAAACACGCTCTCGTAAGCGGTGAGAAATGCGGGCTGGCCGGCGTTCTAGCTAGAGCGTGTTATGAATTTGCTTTGAGTGCCATCCAGAACGGGACCTTGGGCAGTATGAGGATGCAGAAGACGACGAAATGCAATCCGGACAACACGTGCGGCATCCGCTCGAAATCCCGACTCAGCCGTCTGAATCGGGACAACCTCCCGAAACTGCGCTCGACCACCCAGCGCCGGGGCAGCAAGAAAAATTCCTTCTTCGCCTCGGAAAGTTTGACGATTTGATGATCGATGCCTGCCGCCTTGGCCGCTTTCCGGGTTTTGTCACCCGTGTAGCCCTGATCGGTCCACGCAATTTTCATCGTTTCGCTCGTGACTTGCTGCACCGCCTTGCACAGGTCCTTTTGACCTACGCGCTCGTACTCACTGGCCTGCATGACGGTCAGCCCAACGAGTTGCCCCAGCGTATCGACGACCACATGGACTTTGCTGCCCCGACGCAGCTTGTAGCTGTTGTAGCCGGCCCGCGGCCCGCTTTCGCAGCTGCTTTGCAGCGTTCGTCCCTCGAGGATCACAGCACTGGGCTGGCCCTTGTGTCCGACGCCGACTCGGATGATCGAACGCATCTCGCTCACCATCGCCTCGAAACAGCCCGCATCGGTCCAGCGGCGAAACTGCAGCATTTGACAGATGAACAGGAATTACCTGAACACGAGCCTGCTGCGCTAGCCCGAATCTTCTGTCCCGGGGCGCTGAAGGATCGATGCGCTGCGGGTTAGTGATAGCCGATGCCCATCACATAATCGCGGAGTAGCGTCCCTTCGTACTCCTCTTCGGCCATCAACGCCCGCAGTGCGTCACGGGCGTTGATGACTCCTACCGGCTTGTAATTCTCGTCGACGACCGGGAGGTGCGTTGCTGCATCATCGACAAGACATCGGGTAAGCAGTCGGTCGGGTGGCAGGAGGTGACCTCCTGAGTCATTACGTCAGCAGCCCGGGTCCTGCAAGCGTCGCCGCAACATCCGCCGATCAGCCGGACTATGTTCGTTTTCGTGATGACCCCCGCCATTGCCCCATCGGGACCACAAACGACGACAAGACTGACCTGCGTGTCCGCGAGCAGCGTCGCGATGTCCATGAGCAAGGCATCGACACCGACGATTACCAGGCGCGAACGTGCAACGTCTCCTATGCTGCTGACCAGCTTCGTATTCATGACCCTCACTTCTCCTATTCAGGACAAATCCTATTAAATTGCTTGCATCTTCGGCCGGGAGACACGACCGCTGCGCAGGAGGCAATGGCTGCAAGGGACTGCAGGCATGCCCGAAGAGCGCGATCGCATGCGCGACGCGGTGAAGAGCCACGGCAGCCCGGGCCGGGAAAGACTTCCCGGCCCTGCCCTACCGCAGCAGGCTGCGCAGTACGTACTGCATGATTCCGCCGTGGCGGTAGTAATCCGCCTCGCTGGGCGTTTCGATGCGGACGATCGCGTCGAATTCGACATCTCCGGCCTTCACTTTCACCGTTGCCGGGGTGCGGCCCTCGTCAAGCGCCGTGATGCCGACAATGTCGAAGTGTTCCTCTCCGCTCAGGCCGAGCGACGCGGCGTTCTCGCCTTCGGGGAACTGCAGCGGCATGACGCCCATGCCGAGCAGGTTCGAGCGATGGATGCGCTCGTAGGACTCGGCGATCACCGCGTGCACGCCCAGCAGCAACGTGCCCTTGGCGGCCCAGTCACGCGACGATCCCGAGCCGTACTCCTTGCCGGCGAGGATGACCAGCGGGATGCCGGCCGCGATGTAGGATCGCGAGGCGTCGAAGATCGTGGTGACCGGCGCATCGCTCTTCGTGAAGTCGCGTGTGTAGCCGCCCTCGGTGCCGGGCGCGAGTTGGTTGCGCAGCCGCACGTTGGCGAAGGTGCCGCGGATCATCACTTCATGATTGCCCCGGCGCGAACCGTAGGAGTTGAAGTCGTCTTGCGCCACGCCGTGCGAGCGCAGGTAGGCCGCGGCCGGGGAATTCTTCGCGATGGAGCCGGCAGGGCTGATGTGGTCGGTGGTCACCGAGTCGCCCAGAAGCGCCAGCACCCGGCCGCCAGTGATGTCGGCGACGGGCATGGGCTGGCGCGGCATGTTCTCGAAATACGGCGGCTTGCGCACGTAAGTCGAGGCCGGGTCCCAGGCGAAAAGATCGCCGTGCGGCGTGGGCAGGGACTTCCAGCGCTCGTCGCCCGCGAACACGTCGGCGTAGCCGGTCTTGAACATATCCGAGACGATGGACGTTTCGACCACCGCCTGGACCTCGCTCGCCGACGGCCAGACGTCCTTCAGGAACACGTCCTGACCGTCGCGGCCCTTGCCGAGAGGCTCCACGAACAAGTCGATATCCATGGTCCCGGCCAGCGCGTAAGCGACCACCAGGGGCGGCGACATCAGGTAGTTCATCTTGACTTCGGCGTGGATCCGGCCCTCGAAGTTGCGGTTGCCGGAGAGTACCGATACGACGGACAGATCGTGCTGCCTGACCGCTTCGCTCACCTCGGGAATCAGCGGTCCCGAGTTGCCGATGCAGGTCGTGCAGCCGTAGCCGACGAGGTTGAAGCCGAGCGCATCGAGGTAGCGAGTGAGGCCGGCGCGCTCGTAGTAGTCCGTGACGACCCTGGAGCCGGGCGCGAGGCTGGTTTTCACCCACGGCTTGCGGGTCAGCCCCTTCTCGATCGCCTTCTTTGCCAGCAGGGCGGCGGCAAGCATCACTGTCGGATTCGAGGTGTTGGTGCAGGAGGTGATGGCGGCGATAACCACCGAACCGTGATCGATCTCGCACTCGGCGCCGTCGGCCAGCGTGACTGATACCGGTTCGCGCGAGCGACTGCCGTCGGGGGGCGCCTCTGCGAGGTGATCACTCGGGGAAGGCGAGCGGGCCGCCGCCGAGTCTTCGTAGGCCGGGGGATCCGAAGCCGGGAACGACTCGGCAACCGCCTTATCGTATCCCTGCTGCTTCTGCTCCGGCTGGTGGATGAATGTCGCCAGAGCGCCGTGGAACGCTTCCTTCGCTTCGAAGAGGGGGACGCGGTCCTGCGGACGCTTGGGGCCGGCGATCGAGGGAATCACGGTGGAGAGATCGAGTTCGAGCGATTCCGAGTAGCGCGGTTCGGCCTGCGGGTCGTGCCAGAGCCCTTGCGCCCTGGCGTAGGCCTGCACGAGATCGATCTGCTCGGGCGAGCGCCCGGTCAGTTCGAGATAACGCAGCGTTTCGTCGTCGATCGGAAAGATCGAGATCGTGGAGCCGTACTCAGGGCTCATGTTGCCGATCGTCGCGCGATTGGCCAGCGGGACCGCGCTCACACCGGGACCGTAGAACTCGACGAACTTGCCGACCACGCGGTGGCGGCGAAGCATCTCGGTAATCGTGAGCACGAGGTCGGTGGCGGTGGAGCCTTCGGGCAGCTTGCCGGTCAGCTTGAAGCCGAGCACCTGCGGAATCAGCATCGACACCGGCTGGCCGAGCATCGCGGCCTCCGCCTCAATGCCGCCCACGCCCCACGCGACCACCCCGAGTCCGTTGACCATCGGGGTGTGAGAGTCGGTTCCGACGCAGGTGTCGGGATAGGCGACGGTGGCCCCGTTCTCCTCCCGAGTGAAGACCACACGGGCGAGGTGCTCCAGGTTGACCTGGTGGACGATGCCGGTGTCGGGGGGCACGACCTTGAAGTCATTGAAGGCGTCCTGCCCCCAGCGCAGGAACTGATACCGCTCCCGGTTGCGCTGGTACTCGATCTCGACGTTGCGCTCGAATGCCTCGGGCTTGCCGAATACATCGACGATCACCGAGTGGTCGATGACCAGCTCGACCGGTGCAAGCGGATTGATCAACACCGGGTCGCCGCCGAGCGAGCTCATGGCTTCCCGCATCGCAGCCAGATCGACGACGGCGGGCACGCCCGTGAAGTCCTGCAGAATCACGCGGGCGGGGGTGAACGCGATCTCCCGGTCGGGCTTCCCGCCCGCCTCCCACGCGGCCATGGCCCGGATGTCGTCCGCGGTGACATCGCCGTCGTTCTCAGTGCGCAGCAGGTTCTCGAGCAGGATCTTCAGCGCGTACGGAAGGCTTGCGACGTCGGCCCCCACGCCAGCGACCGCGTCGAGCCGGTAGATTTCGTAGGCCTTCGCCCCGACCTGCAAGGTTCCACGGGCTCCGAAGCTGTTCTTGCTTGCCATGACGCGATCTCCTCCTGACAGGGGTCGGGGTCATGCCGGCCCCCGCCTGATGTTCATACTGTACGGTTGACGAGCAACTGCTTGATTCCGGCGATCGCCTTGGCCGGATTCAGGCCCTTCGGGCAGGTGTTGGTGCAGTTCATGATGGTGTGGCAGCGATACAGGCGGAACCGATCGTCGAGATAATCGAGTCGCTCGCCGGTGGCTTCGTCGCGTGAATCGACGACCCAGCGGTAGGCCTGCAGCAGCACCGCGGGCCCGAGGAAGCGGTCCGGATTCCACCACGAGCTCGGGCAAGCTGCGGTGCAGCAGGCGCACAGAATGCACTCGTACAGGCCGTCGAGCTTCGTGCGGTCCTCAGGCGATTGCAGACGCTCGCGCGAGCCCGCCGCACTTTCGGTCTGCATCCAAGGTTTGATGGACGCGTACTGGGCATAGAAGTGCGTCAGGTCGGGTACCAGGTCCTTGACCACCGGCATGTGCGGCAGTGGATACACATCGACGTCGCCGTCCGGAAGTTCATCCAGTCCTTTGGTGCAGGCGAGTGTGTTTTCGCCATCGATGTTCATCGCGCACGATCCGCACACGCCTTCGCGGCAGGAGCGACGCAGCGTTAGCGTGGCGTCGATCTCGTTCTTGATCTTTAACAGGACGTCGAGGACCATCGGCGAACCCGTGACATCGACCTCGTAGGTATCCAGACACGGATTGCCACCGACGTCGGGATCCCAGCGATATACTCGGAAGGTGCGCAGATTCCTGCCGCCTGGTTGGGCGGCGAAATGCTTGCCTTTCTGGACTTTCGACGTCTTCGGTAGCGTGAATTCGGCCATTACTCGAACTCCGGGGGCAGGGATCAGTACACGCGCTTCGCGGGCGGGACCGGTTCGACTTCGTCGGTCATGGTGTTCGAGCGCACCGGTCGGTAATCGAAGCTGCATTCACCCTTGTCGCCGACCGTGACAAGCGTGTGTTTCATCCAGTTGACGTCGTCGCGTTCGGGAAAGTCCTCGCGTGCGTGTGCGCCGCGGCTTTCCAGGCGTTGCTCGGCCGAATGCATGGTCGCGACCGCCTGGGCAAGCAGGTTGGCCAGTTCGAAGGATTCCACCAGATCCGTATTCCAGATCAGCGAGCGGTCGCTGACGCGGATATCGGCGAACTCGGCGTACACCTGGTCGATCCTGGTACAGCCTTCCTCAAGTGTCGTGGCGGTGCGGAACACGGCGGCATCGGTCTGCATGGTCTTTTGCATCTTCAGGCGCAGCTGCGCGGTGGGCGTACCACCGTTGGCACGGCGCAGCTTGTCGAGGCGGGTCAGCGCTGGCTCCAGCGCATCGGATGGCAAGTCGCGATGGGGGGTATCGGGCCGGATGACTTCGGCGCAGCGCTCGGCAGCCGCGCGTCCAAACACCACGATGTCCAGCAGCGAGTTGGTCCCCAGCCGGTTGGCGCCGTGCACCGAGACGCATGCAGCCTCGCCGATCGCAAACAGCCCGGGCACCACGACGTCGGGGTCATCGCCGACCTTCTGCACCACCTCGCCGTGGTGGTTGGTCGGGATGCCGCCCATGTTGTAGTGGACGGTGGGTAATACCGGGATGGGATCCTTTGTTACATCGACGCCCGCGAAAATGCGCGTGGTCTCGGAGATACCCGGAAGGCGTTCGTGCAGCACCTGAGGGCCGAGATGGGCGAGGTTCAGATACACGTGGTCGGCGTGCTCGCCGACGCCGCGACCCTCACGGATCTCTACGGTGATCGCGCGGCTGACCACGTCGCGCGAGGCCAGATCCTTGACGTGCGGCGCATAACGTTCCATGAAGCGCTCGCCGTTGGAATTGGTGAGATAACCACCTTCGCCGCGCACACCCTCGGTGATCAGACAACCCGAGCCGTAGATCCCGGTGGGGTGAAATTGCACGAACTCCATGTCCTGCAGCGCCAACCCGGCGCGCAGCGCCATGCCGCCGCCGTCACCGGTACACGTGTGCGCCGAGGTGCACGAGAAGTAGGCGCGTCCGTAACCGCCGGTGGCCAGTACAATCGCATGGCCGCGGAACAGGTGCAGCGCACCTGCATTCAGATCGATCGCGATTACGCCGACGATGCGGCCGCTGGCCGGATCCTTGATGAGGTCGGTCGCGAAATATTCGACAAAAAACTTTGCGTCGTGTTTCAGCGCCTGCGTGTACAGGGTGTGCAGGATCGCGTGGCCGGTGCGGTCGGCCGCCGCGCAGCTGCGTTGCGCCAGACCCTCGCCGTAGCGCGTGGTCATGCCGCCGAACGGCCGCTGATAGATCTTGCCGCCCTTCGTGCGCGAGAACGGCACTCCGAAGCGCTCCAGTTCGATGACCGCCGGAATTGCCTCGCGGCACATGTATTCGACGGCATCCTGGTCGCCCAGCCAGTCGCCGCCCTTCACCGTGTCGTAGAAGTGGTAGCGCCAGTCGTCCTCGCCCATGTTGCCGAGCGCCGCCGCTACCCCGCCTTGTGCCGCTACGGTATGCGAGCGCGTCGGAAACACCTTTGTGACGCAGGCAGCGGAGAGCCCCTTGGCGGCCAACCCCATCGTTGCGCGCAGGCCCGCGCCCCCGGCGCCGACAACCACCACGTCGTACTGATGCGTTTCGACCTTGTAGCTTTCTACAGGCATGCGTGTCCCTTTTTCGAATGCGATCAGGAGTGGGGGGTGCCGGCGAGCCAGATCGCGAGCATGGCCATCACACAGGCCAGTGCGCCCAGCAGTGCGCCAAAGCGCAAAGCGATCTGCAATGTCAGTTCCAGCCAGCGGGTGTGCACATAGTCCTCGACGATCACCTGGAGTCCGAGTGCACCGTGCCAGATCAGGCAGACCGCGAACACGATCAGGAACACCGCGTTGACCGGCTGCCCGATCGTGGCCAGCACCATCGGATAGTCGGCAGGGACCAGGTCGCCGACCAGGAACAGGAACCAGATGGACAGTGGCACCAGTGCCACCGCGGTTGTCCGCTGCAGCCACCAGTGATGCACGCCGGTCTTCGCCGACCCCAGGCCGCGCGCTACCTTGAGCGGATCGCGCAGGCCTTCCTGTCCGGGATAAGCGCTCATGCCGCGCCCCCTTGCATCCGCACGATTAGCAGCACCCAGACCAGCACCGTCAAGGCGATGCTGATGGCGATCACGAACCATCCCGTGGACCAGTAGACCGGGTCGTGCGTGCGGTCCCGCGTCGGCAGGCCGAAGTTTCGCCCCGTGTCACGCAGCAGGTGCTGGATGCCGTTGCAGAGGTGGAACAACAGCGACCAAGTCCAGATGAACAACAGCACCAGGCCGATCCCGCTGCTCCAGAACCCAGCGAACACGTTCCATGCGACCCGGCCGTCGGCGGCCGCGATCAGCCCCCACGTCACCAGCAGGGCACCGAGGCAAAGGAACAATCCGGTCAGCCGATGTAGCGTCGATTGCAGCATGTTGACGCGCCAGCGGTAGATAACGAGATGGGGCGACAATGGTCGGGTATTGGACATGGACGGGCTCCTGGTCAATGCTCGCGAATCACGTTCCCCATATCAGCCGCAGCGCAAAAGGCCACATCGGCGGCCGGCGATGCGCGAACGACAAACGGGTCGCGCAGACTGCAACCGCGCGCCGCGACGGCCGCACCGAAGACCGCTCAGAAATCAATGCACCGTCCGTTCTTCTCCCAATCGCCGTAACGCGTCGGATCGAGGTCGTCGCCCTCGGGCGTGGCTCGCTCGCGGCGCCCGGAGCCGGACGGGTTCGTGGGTTCCGGCGCCGGCGCCGGAGCAGGTGCGGATCGATCGGTAGGTTGTTCGGGCACCATGTCGGATCGCAGCGCACGTTGATCACCCCCAATGGTCTCGAGTCCTCGGCGATGACGGGGATATGCACGAATCCGCGTTTCTCCATCACCGACAAGACGTCGGGCAGGTAGCCGGTTGGCCGGCAACAAGATGACATCCGCGGTCATCACGTCAGCGGCCGAGGTCACGCAGGCGCTTCCGCAATATCCGCCGATCAGCTGATTTTGTAATGACGCCCGCCATCGCTCCGTCGGAATCGCAGACGGTCCGTGATCGGTCTGCAAATAGTCGCGGATCTCGCAAATAGCGACGACAAAGAATCGACGATAGATGCGATCGTGCGCAAAATGGCGCTGATTGGCGTCGTTCCGGAATTGCGCAGCGCTCCGATACGCGCGCAGTGTCTGCAAGGCGTACTGGTGGGCGGCGGAACTCCCGTCACGTTTTTCGACAAATGCGATTTGCTGCCTCATCACCGGCCCGTTCCTGAACATAGCGCGTTGATGGCCTCTTTTACCGGGAACTTGCTCGTTACAACGTTCAGGCCATTCATTTCGATACCCTCCGGGTATTTCATTCGCACCGTTCCTGGGCGCCAGTTGCAGCACACGCATAACCGGCACCACCGATCGGCTGCTCGGCACGCGACACGCGCAGTCATTTCAGAATATGCGCGAGCTCACAACACCTCGAGCGCAGTCAGTAACCGGTAAACTCTTCGGTGCGGATATTGTCCTCATTGACCTCGAGGTCCACCAGCAGGGCGCGCACGGCCTTGACCATGCCTTGCGGACCGGACAGGTAGTAGATGGCCCCGCGCAGATCCGGCACGTGTTTTTTTACCATCCCGGCATCGATGCGCCCGTGCTCGCCCGGCCATCCGTCGGGCCCCGAGTCGACGGTCATGACGTAACGGAAGTTCGGATTCTCCCTGGCCAGTTGCTCGAAGTCACTCTTGAACGGCAGATCGGCCGGGGTGCGGCTGGCGTGCAGCAAGGTGATCCGGTGTGCGGTCTTGTCATGAGTAGCTTGCGCGACGATGCTGCGCACCGGGGTGACGCCGATGCCGCCGATGATGAAAACCGCCGGGGTAGATTCGGTCTTGTGCAGCGTGAAGTCACCGTACGGCCCATCGAGCTTGACCTCGGTGCCGATCGGCAGATTCTTCAGTACTCGCTTGAAGGCGGTATCGCGCATGCGTGTCGCTGCGACCAGATCAGGCTCGTAAGGCGCCTGCACCAGTGAAAACCCGCGCGTATTGCCTTCACCGTCCGTCTCCGGCGGGTCGATGAGCGTGTAGTCGGCAAATTGTCCGGCGCGGAACTCGAATCCTTCCGGCTTGGCGAAATGAAATGCCATGGTGCCGTCCGCAATCGTCTCTTTACGGATCAGTTTGACGTTGGTCTGCATGCTGCAAATCCTCCTTCACTTGCACGCCGTGGCCGAGCTTCTCGTGGAGATAGTCGCGCAATACCACCGTGTTGTTGTGCTCCGTGTCGTGCGAGCTGTACAGAAGAACGACATCGCCTACGCGCGCAGCCTCGACGATCGGAGCCCACGCCTCGGGATGGGCGTCGAGCTCGATCCTGTAGCGGCGCTGGAACTCCGGCCACTTGGTCACGTCGTGCCGGAACCAGCGGCGCAGCGAATCGCTCGGTGCGGCATCCTTGAGCCAGTCGCTGAATTGCAGGGATTCCTTCCTGATCCCGCGTGGCCAAAGCCGCTCGACGAGGAACCGGGTTCCGTGGGCGTCGTGATGCTCGTAGACTCGCTGAAGCTCGATCATGGACGGACCTCCGGCTACCGCCCGGAGCGTCGATCATCCGATCGCTCCGCTCGGTCTGCTTTATTGTCAATCGGTACGTCATTTCAACGCGGCGCCCCGCGCCCCGCGCCCCGTCCCTTTCTCCAGGATTTCACTGATCGTGGGAAACGCGGCGCGCGCGACTTCCGGAACCGGCTTCCAGCCCTCGCCCGGTGCATAGGCAAAAGGCTTCGTTCCCGGGCCGTCGCCGGGATCGCCGACCACGATGCGTCCGACCATGCCGGCCATTTCATGCGGCTTGCAAAAATAGTCGTAGACGCCCTGCACGGTGAATACGTGCTCGAACGCCGCGGCACGCTGGGGGTCATCTGCGAGCAGAACTCCGGAATCCCACGGCTTGGCCGACACGGGGATCCGCAGCTCATGATTGTCGTTGCTCGGATGGTAGGCGGCGATCGAATGAAACCCGCTGAGCTGCACCCACCGCACCGTGTCGCCGGGGGCGATGTGAACGCCGGCCGGATCGAAATACGTTTCGCCAGCCGGCGTCTGCACGAGCTTGATTTCCACCGTTGCGGCGATTGCGGGCGTCGCGTCGCCGAGCGTTGCCGCACTCGCAAAACACAGGGCAAGGAGAGCCGCGCGTCCAACGGCCGCCTTCACCCACACGGACTTCCTGTCCAAGCATCTTTGCACGGCCGGCGTTTACTTCGTCTGCGCCTTGGCGTCGGCGGGGCTGATCAGCCATTGAACGACGTGATAGTGCGGCTCTTCCACGCCGGGATGCCCCGGGTTGTACTGAATGTCGGTGTGATTGAGCTTGATGCCTGCGGCCGCCTCGCCCAACGTCTCGAAGTTCTTGTGAGCCTCGATGTCCTTGAGCGGAACCATGTACGTGATGTTGATCAGTTTGCCCTCGCGGCTGTAGCCGAGAAACGGTCCGACCGGCAACGTCGCCGGATCGACGTATAGCGTTCCCAATCCCGGCACGAAGTCCGGCAGCTTGACCAGCGAACTGACTTTCTTGAAGCTCGCCGGCGGCGACGTCGTGATGTCCGCGGCGGCGGCTGGCGGCGCAACCATTGCCAGGGGCAGCATCAGCGCGAGACCGGCAACCGTGCCGCGGCACCGAACAAAAAGGGAGCTGCCGTTTCTCGTCATGTCGAATCTCCTCGAGTAAAAAAGATGTTCAATGAGGATCGAAACGCCGTCGAGGCGCGGAGCCCCCGTTTTGGCGAGCCGCGGCTTCGATTTGTGCGTGTCGACGATGCTTCGACACTAGCGCGGCCTTGAAGGCGCGAATGTAGGCGGATCTTGACGCGTCGCGTGCAGACTTCTTGATGCCGGACGGATCGCTGCAACGCGCCTATCGGATGATCCTAATCTCCCTACACAAATCATCAAGCAATCCTGATGGTCGTTCGGGTCGAACCCAGACACAGTTCGTTCAATCGCAGTTGCGCAAGTAATGACGTGACGTCGGCTTGAGGGAGGCAACGCCGAAGTCATTCGGCGCCATGCCCGCTGATCCGCGGTGTGCAGAATGCCGAATACCGCCAGCGGCACCGAAGAAGCTGCGTATCGAGCTGCCGCCGTGACGATCGCAACTCAGGACGGGGAGCGTAGTTCCTCGAAAGGAGCGTCCAAAATGGAACAGCAGATGTATCCGAATACCACGAAAGAGCTGGCGCAAAAGCGAAGGGAACTCGCGCCGGAAATTCACAGCGCGTTTCGCGAATTCGGGAAGCGTGTCTTTGCCGATGGCGCCTTGCCGGAGAAGACCAAGCAGCTCATCGCGGTGGCGGTCGCGCATGTCACGCAGTGCCCCTATTGCATCCGCGGTCACACAGAGCTTGCGACGCAAAAAGGCGCGACCGAGCAGGAACTCATGGAAGCGATATGGGTTGCCGCCGAGATGCGTGCCGGGGCAGCGTACGCACACTCGGTTATCGCCATCGACGCCATGCATAAAGGGGAAGCCAAGGCAAGTGCGTGAACGATGTCTATCGCGCAATACGTCCCGTTGATGCTCATGGCTGGAAGGACTACCGATGAAACTCGAAGGCAAAGTCGCGATCGTCACCGGGGCAGCAAGCGGCATCGGCAAGGCCATCGCGCAGCGCTACGCCCGTGAAGGCGCGAAGGTCGCCATCGCCGACCTCGATCTCAATGCCGCGAAGGCGGCCGCCACGGAGATCAAGAGCGCTGGCGGGGAAGCATCCGGCGTGGCGATGGACGTCACCTGCGAAGACGCGGTCAATGACGGTGTGGCAGCGGTGGTCGCCGCCTATGGCGGGATTGATATCCTGGTCAGCAACGCCGGCATCCAGATCGTCCACCCGGTGGAGGAGTTCAGCTACGCCGACTGGAGAAAGCTGATCGCCATTCACCTCGATGGCGCATTTCTCACCACCCGTGCGTGCTTGCCCCACATGTACCGTGCTGGCGGTGGAAGTGTCATCTACATGGGCTCGGTACACTCCAAGGAAGGGTCAGTACTGAAGGCGCCTTACGTTACCGCCAAACACGGGTTGATCGGACTCGCCAAGGTGGTCGCGAAGGAAGGCGCCGCGCACGGAGTTCGCGCGAACGTCATTTGTCCCGGTTTCGTGCACACCCCGCTCGTCGATCGTCAAATTCCCGAACAAGCCAAGGAACTCGGCATTTCCGAGGATGACGTCATCAAGAAGGTGATGTTGAAGGAAACGGTCGACGGCGAATTCACGACGGTTGAAGACGTTGCCGAGGTGGCGCTCCTGTTCGCCGCGTTCCCCAGCAATGCACTCACGGGACAATCGCTGGTGGTGAGTCACGGATGGTTCATGCAGTGAGGCCCGGCATCCGGTGCACGACCACGCCGACCAGCGGATCGACCGGATCCATCCAGGCCGCCCGATCGAGCACCCGCATCGCGTCGGCGTAGCCGAGTTGCCAGCGCTCGTCGATGGCCGTGCGGGAGAAATCCATGTCCTTGCTGGCGAGCTCCCAGCCCCGGTCACGGTTGCCCAGATGCACGATGTCCATGGTCGTGTGGCACCCCCGTTCCGCGAGCTTTCGCATTTTCGGGTCCTTGCGCTTTGCCTCCGACAACTGGCCATAGAGCTCGCGGATCACTCGGCGCAGATTGTGCATCGCCTCATAGGTCTCGATGTTGCGGTCGGAACGGCTCGCGTACATGATGTCCTTCTGTCGATCCAGCGTCTGGCTGATGGAATGAGGCCCGTCACCGCCCGCGCTCCACAGGTCAATCATGAAGCACAGCGTGTTGACTCGTGGATAATCGTCGAGCACCACATCGAGTGGTGTGTTCGAGTAGACCCCGCCGTCCCAGTACAGCTCGCCATCGACCAGCACGGGAGGAAAGGCCGGGGGTAGCGCGCTGCTTGCCAGGATGTGCTCGATGCCGACGCGCTGGAGTGAATTGTCGAAATACCGCAGTCGGCCGCTCGTGACATGCACCGCCCCAAGGCTGAAACGTATGGATCCGTTGTTCAGGTACTCGAGATCGATGCTCTCCAGCAAGGATTCACGCAGCGGACCCGTATCGTAGAAGCTTGCCGTGTCTGCGGATCCTGCATTGCCGACGCCGAAGGGCAGGAATGGGTGGGGTGAGAAGAAGTGCGGTCGCCCGCCGATCATGGATGCCATCGCCGTCCAGCAGCTGTAGGTCTGGCGTACGGCGTCCGGCAGTCCGCGCAAATCGATCGGATCCTCGTGCAGTACGGCGTTCCAGAAGCGCTTCAGACATTCGAGGCGTCGGTTGGGGGGGTTGCCGGCGATGATCGCCCCGTTGATCGCGCCGATCGACGTGCCGCCCACCCAATCCGGCGTGAATCCATGCTCGTCGAGCGCCTGAAACACCCCCGCCTGATACGCCCCCAGGGCGCCGCCTCCTTGCAACACCAAGGCGACGCGTCGCGTACCCGGCCGCACCGGAAACTTGAGACTCCCTGCCACGGCGTTGATCCTTCCTGTTGTTCCACCCATTTGGATGAGCCGCTCGCGCTCAGTCGAGTTGCGTGATCCCGTGCTGGATCGCGAATTTGACCAGCTTGGGGAGATCGCCGATCCCCAGCTTGTGCATCATTCGACTGCGATAGGTATCGATCGTCTTCGGCGACAGAAAAAGCATCGTCCCGACCTCGGCGCTTGTTTTCCCCTCCGCGATCAGCTGCAGGATTTGCCGCTCGCGACGGCTCAGGCTGTCCAGAGGGCTCGTCCGGTGGCGCTCGGCGATATAGTCGTCAATCACGGTCGCGGCAATCTTCTGACTGAGGTAGCGCCGCCCTGCGTGCACAATTCGAACGGCCTCGACCACCTCGGCTCCGGCAGAGTCCTTCAGCAGGTAGCCGCGCGCGCCTGCCCGGAGGGCACGGAAAATATGTTCCGTCGTCGAATGCATTGACAGAATCAGGATCTGCGTTGAGGGACAAGCATCTTGCATCTGCAGCGTCGCCTCGATTCCATTCATGTCGGGCATCGCAATGTCCATGATCGCCACGTCCGGTTGCAGTCTTTGCGCTTCGCGCACCGCCTCGCGTCCATTCGCGACGTCCCCGACCACGTCGATTCCAGGCTGCGCTTCGAGCAAAGCACGCAGGCCGTCACGCACAACGGCGTGATCATCCGCGAGCAGAACGCTGATCATGCGTATCCCCATTTATTGTCACGATGACTCGGGTTCCATGCCCGGGCGCCGAGTCGATTTTCAAGTGCGCGCCGATCGCTGCTGCGCGCTCACGCATGATCATCAAACCCCAGCCGTGGTCTCGGGCCGGTTGATGGACTGCCGTCGGGTCAAAGCCTTCGCCGTTGTCGGCGACGGTCAGGCAGATCGAATGCGGCGTCGTTCGAAGGGTCAACACGGCCTTGTCGGCACGCGCGTGCTTGGCCACGTTCGCGAGCGCGTTCTGGGCCATACGAAAGAGCGCGTGCTCGGCCGCTGGCGTCAACCGACGAGCTCGCCCCTCTTCCACAACCGAGGTCGCCACCCCGGTGCGCTTGGTGAACTCCTCTGCGTACCAGCGCAATACGGGTGCGAGTCCGAAGTCGTCCAGGACGGCGGGCCTGAGTTCGGCCATGACGTCTCGAATACTCTGGGTTGTCTCTTCGACCATCTTGAGCGAATCGTCCAATCGGGCTCCGGTCTGCGCCGCGTGAGCCGGCGACAGCTGGCTCTTGGCAATCGTCAAATTGATACTGAGCGCAGTCAGCTTCTGCCCAACCAGGTCGTGCAACTGACTGGCCAGCGCCCGTCGCTCCGCTTCCTGAACTTCAACCATTCGGCGCGACGCCTTGGCAGCTTGCAACTTCTCGTTTTGCTCCTTGATGAGTTCCGCTTGCGCTTCGCCGGTCGCGGCGGATCTCATCCAGAGGTGCAGCAGTCCTGCCAGAAGCAGCAATGAAACCGCGTTGAGCACTCGATTGACGAAAAAGGTCTCCGCCAAGCTGAATGAACCCGCCGGGACCTGCAGTGCATACACAACGAACGTCGCTGCGATAAGCAACCCTGTCAGGGTCCACAGCAGAACCCGACTACGTGTCGCGCCGCCGAGGACCAGAGGCAGTCCGTAGATCGTGGCGACGTCGAGTTCGATCCACGTCGTGAAGTCTGCGACGATGACGGCGAGCGTCACCGCGAAGATCACCGCAACACGGACAGCACGATTCTCGCGTAAGCCGGACCTGAAGAATACACAGCTGATGGCTATGCCTTTCTCCTACAGGGACGCCGCCTCGAGTAACCGCAGCGCTAGGCTAGTGGGCGAATGCTTGGATTCGGCGAAGCGATCGCGTCGTTTTGCCAAAACGTCGACACATCGACGCGACGCGATCACCGCACGCTCATCGCAGCTCTGACTTCGCTTACTGATCAGGTGGAGTGTAGCTTTCATGGACCCGCACGTCTGTCAGGAAGATTTGATCAGTTGCGCGGCAAACCTCGCCCTAGCGCGGACGGCGTAGCCGTCCTTGCCTTTGCCTCAGGGTGGCGTCTGCTGCTGCTCGAGGTATTGGCGGATGACCTCGGTGGGTACGCCACCACAGCTCCCGGCGAAATAGCTGGGCGACCACAAGGCGCCGCGCCACAGCTTCTTGCGGATGCTCGGGTGGTAGGCTGTTCGCGGAATCGCGGACATCGCGAGTGCGGCGGCGGGGAGCGGCGCTCAAACTCTTTCATCCGATCGGGGGTGCAATGAGCCTCGTCGAACTCCGAAACGTGTCGCACATTTACGGTACGCGCAGCACGCTGGATTCGCTTTCACTATCCCTCGAGCGTGGGAAAATCGGCTGCTTGGTTGGACGGTCGGGTTGCGGCAAGACTACGGTCCTGCGCTGCATAGCGGGTTCCGAGCGAATCTCCGAAGGTGAAATTCTGCTCAACGGCGGAGTGGTGAGCGGCGGTCGTGTCCACGTGCCACCGGAGCAACGTCAGTGCGGCATGGTGTTCCAGGATTACGCCCTGTTTCCTCATCTTCGCGGGGCCGACAACATGGCCTTCGGCCTGCGCGGTCTCGACTCTCCGCGCCGCCGAGCCCGTGTCGCCGAGGTCCTGGCTGCGGTCGGGCTTGCAGGGCGAGAACATGCGTGGCCGCATGAACTTTCGGGGGGGCACCAGCAGCGCGCGGCGCTCGCAAGGGCGCTGGCGCCGCGGCCTCACCTGCTGCTGTCGACGAGCCTTTTTCGACTCTCGATGCCGAACTGCGCGAGCGGATTGCGCGCGAGGTGCGGGAGATTCTTAAGGCGACCCAAACAACAGCGATCCTCGTGACCCACGACCAGCGCGAAGCCTTCGCGGTGGCCGACGAGATCGGGATCATGCACGAGGGGCACATCGAACAGTGGGACACCCCGTACAACCTGTATCACTGGCCCGCCACCCGCTTCGTGCTCACTTCATAGGCGAAGGCGTGCTGTTGCCTGGTCGGGTGCTGGCGCCCCGTCAGGTGGGGATTGAGTTGGGGATCCTGAATGGAAACGTCCCGGAGCAGTGCATCGCGGGCTGTCCGCGCGGATGCAAGGTGGATGTGCTGCTACGCCTGGACGATATCGTGTGCGACGAGGCGAGCAGCATGAAAGCGCGTATCGCCGCCAAAGCGTTCCGCGGCGCCGAATTCCTCTACACCCTCGAGCTCGACAGCGGATTGCGCGTCCTATCGCTACTGCCGAGCCACTTCGATCACGCCGTCGCAGAGCGAATCGGGATCCGGGTCGAAGCGAACCACGTGGTCGCCTTTCACGAGGAGGGCGGCGGCTGGACTTGAACCTCAATGCTGGCGGCAACGTCGTGTCTGCGGAAGTGGGCTTTTTCCATATCGAGATCGGCGGTGAGCGCTTTTGGATTAATGTGCGGACTGACGCGGGAAATCCGGACACCTTGCTGTATTTTTTCCGCGACGACGGAACGCTTGGCGGCGCGGACTTCATCACCTTTGGCGACGACGGCAGAACGAGCCTGGAGGCGCTTTCTGACGGGTCCGTCAGCGGTGCGGATCCCTTCCTCGCGCTCACGCAGCCAGCAGGCAAGCACGTTTTCGCACTGACGCGCTGTTGCGGCCCCGGCGACGACATCCTCGATGGATTTCAATTTTTGAAGGAGTGTGGCTCAGGCCAACGGTACAGTAGCTCAGGCAGCCTTCGTCCTACGCTCTTGGGCGACATTGAGCTTCTCGCCGTGCCAGAGCCTGGAATCCATTCGCAACTCGTCCTCGGGTTTCTTGGCTTGATCACGACTGCCGCTGCATTCGAACCCCGTGGGAACAGGCCGTGCCGCAGCTTCGACAAGCGTTTGCCGCGGTAAATAGCACCCTGACACGCTCCGTTGTCTCCGCGCAGGGAAGTCGCACAAAAAGAACGCCGCTTGCGCAGGGCTCGCTTCATCGAGCGCTATTTACTCGAGAGGGACAGCGCCGACCGGCAGAAGCAGGATGCGGCCATCGCAGATTGGGTCCTCGCGCCCGCGGAGCGATTAATCCGAACGGAGTATTGGGACCGCCGCGGAACCGGTCACGAGAGCTGCGCGAAAAAGACCGATACACTGGACCCAGTTTTCGTCGTTCCTTTACCTATGTCGCCCTTCCGCACCATAAAATTCCGCCTGATCGCACTCGGCGTCGCGCTCATCGTCCTCGGTGTGCTGGTGCGTTTGTTCGTCATGCTACCGGCGGTGCGGGACCGCGTGCACGAAGTCGTGGCGGAAGCACAGCTGTCGATCGCGGCGTATGTCGCAGGAGATATCGGACGGAGCCTGCAAAGACGCAGCGACCTCGTCGGCGAATTGGCGGGTACGCTTCCGCCTGCGCTGCTGCAACAGCCCGAGCAACTTGCCGCCTGGCTCGGCGAGCGCGAACGTCTGAACCCACTGTTTGCGCGCGGCCTACGCGTCCTGCGCCCCGACGGCGCGCTGCTCGCCCAAAGCCCGAAGGCTGCGGAGCACGCTCACCTGCCCACCACGCCCGCCTTGTCCGAAGCTGGATGGTTCAGCACCGCGCTCGCGTCCGCAGTGGTGATCAGTACGCCTCGCCGCGATGGCTTCGAAGGCCGGCCGGTGACGGTCTTCGCAGCGTCCGTGCGAGACGCCGCCGGACGTGTGCTAGCCGTGCTGGCAGGGGAGTCACGGCCCGATGTGGGCGGCTTTCTCGAGGCGCTGCAGCAGGCGCGGCTGGGCGCGAGCGGCGGATTTCTCGTGATCTTCCCTGCCGGGAGACTGTTCATCGCGTCGGACGACCCGATGATGGCGCTCCAGCCCATTCCGGATCGCGACCGCAGCCCGCTGCTCGAACGTGCCTTGACTGGTCGTCCCGGCGCCGACATCGTGATCGACGCGCAGGGCATCGAAGCGCTCGCGGCTATCGCGCCCGTGCCTGGCACGGACTGGCTCGTCGTCGCGCATCGGCCTACGGGGGAAGTGTCGCAGCCGATTGCCGAGCTGCGCCGCTTGCTGTGGCACAATTCGTTCGCGACGATCATCTTCCTGCTCCTCGTCATGCTGGTCTTTTTGCCGCGCCTGCTGCGCCCCTTGACGACCGCGTCCCGGGCGCTGCGTGAGATGGCCGAAGGAGAACGCGAGCTCGCCCCTCTGCCCGTGACGCGCCGTGACGAGGTGGGGGATCTGCTTCTCGGATTTAACAGTCTCGTGGGACGACTGAACGAGAAGGAGCAAGCCCTGCTGCAGACCCTGGAGCAGCTCGACGAGTTGGCTGGAACGGATGCCCTGACCGGAGCATGGAGTCGACATCGATTCCACGAAGTCGTGGGGCGGGAAATCGAACGTTCGCGCCGCTATCTCCGTCCGCTTGCCGTAATCCTGCTTGACGTCGATTTTTTCAAGGCCATCAACGACCGCTTCGGTCACGGCACGGGCGACGAGGTCCTGCAGGCCGTTGCAGAGTGTTTGCGCGGCGTGCTGCGCAAGCCCGATTCGCTTACGCGTTGGGGCGGCGAGGAATTTCTCGCCCTGCTGCCCGACACCGATCTCGAGAGCGCGTTGGCGTTGGCCGAGCGGGCGCGAGCGGCCATCTTCGCCCACGACTTCGAAGGCGTGGGACGCGTGACCGCGAGTTTCGGCGTCGCGGAGCTGGGCGAGACTGAGTCGCGCGATGAATGGATCGCCCGCGCCGACGCCGCCCTATACCGTGCAAAGAAGGCCGGACGCAATCTTGTCGAGGCCGATCGCACGGCCCTCGGCCGCCCCGCCGCGCATGGCGGGCTGATCCAGATCGTCTGGCATCCCGCGTTCGAGAGCGGCAACCCGCAGTTGGACGCCGAGCACCAGGGGCTCTTTGACGAAATCAACGCACTGTGGGTGCTGATCGTCGCGGAGCGGCCCTTTGAGGAGCTGCGCGTGGCCATCGATGCGCTGTTCGACAACATGGTGCGGCATTTCTACGACGAAGAGCGGCTGCTGCAGCACATCGGATACCCCGATCTCGCCGCGCACGTCCAGCTACACGAGGCGCTGACGAGGCAGGCGGCCGTGCTGATCAAGGACTTCAGCGGCGGCCGCGGGGACATCGGCGCGCTCTTCACCTTTCTCGCCCGCGACGTGGTTGCGCACCACATTGCCAGCAAGGACCGCGACTACTTTCCCTACGTTAGATCGGAAAATGGGGGCTCAGAAGATGGGGAGATTGGAGCCTGACCCGTTGGCAGTGGCGACAGCGTTGCCAGTTCCTTGATGCCCTGCTTTCTTCTTGCTCACTGAGACAGGGCTGGACCACTCCGGCGCCGTTTATGGCAGGTTATCAGCGGTGACCGTTACAGCGGATATGAATACGCAAAACTGGCTCTTTCACACGTTGTGTGACGCTGGGCCATGAGCCGTTGCCGATGAACGGTTCAAGGGGGTCCTCTATGATCCTCGACATTCTTGCGTCCCTGCTGCGCGGGGTCGGGAAACGGGTGACGGGGGTTGGCCAGCGATTGAGAGTGAGCGCCCGCAGCGTCGTCGGAGTGCCTCATGTCCGGAGTGCGGCCGGCCAAGCCGCAACGGCATGGCCATTACTGGCGCCACCTTTCCGAATGTCCCTGTTTGAGCCATCCGGTGTCGCTCGAGGTCGAAGTGCTGTGCTTTCGATGCGGGAACGCGGCTTGTCCGCGGCGCACCTTCGGTGAGCCGATTGCCCCGCTCGCGGCGCCGCGTCAGCATTCTACCCAGCAGCTCGCGGCAGCACGGCGCGAAATCGGGCTCACTATAGGCGGCCTAGCCGGTGCCCGGCGACCTGCCCGGCTGGGTATGCGGACCAGCGGGGACACGCTGCTGCGGGGGATACGCCGAGCAGAGACGGATGCTGGCTCAGCGCCGCTGACGGTGATCGGCGTCGGTGACTGAGCGCTGGCGCGCGGCCACCGGGACGGCACCATCATCGTCGATCTGGAACCGCGACGTCCGATCGAGCTGCTCGCAAACCGGGAAGCGGATACGCTGGCCGCCTGGCTTCGCAACCATCCCGGCATCCAGGTCATTGCCCGGGACCGGGCCGGTGCCTATGCCGAGGCAGCCCATCGTGTTACCCCCGCCGCCATCCAGCTGGCTGACCCGTGGCACCTTATGGGCAATCTGAGCGACGCCCTGGAGCGGCTGCTCTCGCGATATTCGGCTAGATTGCGGAAGGCGACGCAAAATCCTCCGGCTTATGGAAGCAATTCCATAAGGGTCGATAGCGTCCTCCTGCATGTCATGCCTTGCAGGCGCAGCCTTGCACATATGCGGAATCGGCCCAGATTTCTGCGTTGTTCGAATTTGGAGGCCATGTACGTTGCCGGCAGCCACTTTCGCCGCCTATTCTCAAAGCGGAAACAAAGCTTGACGCTTGAGACGGAAACCGGAATGGTGTGCTCGATCCCTTCCGAAGTCGGCCGAGTCGCTTTGATCACAGCGTTTGCCGCGGAGGGCTGCGGATACAAGGAGAGAGATGTCATGAAGAGCAAGCCGCCCTATCAGAACCTTGAATTGCAGCCGATCGCCGGGCAGTGGCGAGCGGGAAGCGCTGAACGCAATCTCGATGTCACCGACCCCTTCACCGGCGAAACCCTGCTGAGCCTGCCTATGGCCAGTTGTGAGGATCTGGACCAGGCTTATCATGCGGCGCAAAAGGCGCAAGCTGAATGGGCAGCAATGGGGCCCTCAGCGCGTGGTGATGTAATGCGTCGGGCTGTCGAAATCTTCGATGAGCGCAAGGAAGAAATCATTCACTGGGTGATTCGTGAATCCGGCAGTACCCACATCAAGGCCGAAATCGAGTGGGCTTCCGCCCGCGCCATCACTGTGGAGTCCGCAAGTCTGCCGAGCCGTGTTCATGGACGTATTTTGCCTTCGGATGTGCCGGGCAAGGAAAGCCTCGTTTACCGCGCGCCGCTGGGTGTAGTGGGAGTGATCAGTCCGTGGAACTTCCCGCTACACCTGAGTGCCCGTTCAGTTGCTCCCGCGCTGGCGCTGGGCAACGCCGTGGTCATCAAACCAGCCAGTGATACGCCGATCACCGGCGGCCTGCTGCTGGCCCGCATCTTTGAGGAAGCCGGGCTACCGGCGGGCGTGCTGAGTGTACTGGTGGGTGCCGGTTCGGACATCGGCGATGCCTTCGTCGAGCACCCGGTGCCGTCCTTTATCTCCTTTACCGGCTCCACGCCAGTCGGCCGCAACATCGGTCGTCTTGCTAGCGGCGGTACGCACCTCAAGCACGTAGCGCTGGAACTGGGCGGCAACAGTCCCTTTGTGGTGCTGGCCGATGCGGATGTCGATGCGGCGGTGAACGCAGCGGTGGTCGGCAAGTTCCTCCACCAGGGGCAAATCTGCATGGCCATCAACCGCATCATCGTTGAAGCCCCTCTGCTCGAAGAGTTCACACGGCGCTTTGTCGAGCGGGTCAAGGCATTGCCCTATGGCGATCCGGGCAAACCGGAAACGATCGTCGGCCCGGTGATCAACGCTAAACAGCTGGCGGGCCTCAAGGCCAAAATCAGCAAGGCGCAACAGGAAGGAGCGGTGGTGCTTGTGGGTGGCGAACCACAAGGCAATGTCATGCCCCCGCATGTATTCGGCAACGTGAGCGCCGATATGGAAATCGCCCGCGAGGAAATCTTCGGTCCGCTGGTCGGCATCCAGAGCGCTCGCGACGCCGAGCATGCATTGGCGTTGGCCAACAGCAGCGAGTACGGGCTATCCAGCGCCGTATTCACGAGGGATATCTCCCGTGGCATGCAGTTCGCCCAGCGTATCCGCGCCGGCATGACGCATATCAACGATATGCCGATCAACGACGAGCCAAACGCCCCCTTCGGTGGCGTGAAAAACTCCGGCCTGGGGCGGTTCAATGGTGACTGGGCCATCGAGGAATTCACGACGGATCACTGGGTAACGGTGCAGCACGCACCGCGTCGCTATCCATTCTGATGCATCCGGTCAGAGGCTCGCCCGTCCACTTGCGATTGGAGAATCAAAAATGTCTGATTCCTTGAGCGGCAAGGCTGCGAAACGGGTGCTAGTGGCGAGTGTCCTGCCCTTTGCACTGCTGGCCGCGTCGACCCTAGCGCAGGATGACAGCCAATGGGGCAGTGGCAAGAACCTGTATGACAAAATCTGCGGCCACTGCCATGACCCTAAAGTCGGAGTAGGTCCGGTGATCGCCGGGCGCGACCTGCCCGAAGACTATGTCAGATTCATCGTTCGAAATGGCTTCAACGCCATGCCAGCCTTCCCCGCCTCCTACATTGATGACGAATCCATTGCTCAGGTGACTGAATATCTGTCGACCCTGCCGGCTCCGGCAGCTCGGCCTTGAGGAGCCGGTTATGAGTGTGAATCGTCGTTTCGTGCTCAAGAGTATGGCCTTGGGCAGTATCGCCGGTGTGACGATGGGCAGCGCGGTACGCGCGCTTGCCGCGGGCACGGCCGCCCCGAGCGCTACCGCAGCCGCCCGGCCGGTACTGGCGCTGGCAAACGAGGGGGCGGCTCAGTCGATTTTCCTGTATGGCGCTCTGGCGGCCGGTGGCCCCCGGCTGCAGGTGCAGCGGGTGGGTTGCGATCCGGGCTTCATGCTGGATTTTGAGCGCCAGCTGCGGAGTCGCCAGCCGATGCGGGTCATCGGCCTGCTGGATGATGCCTCGGCAGCTCTGCTAGTGGATATCGCCCGCAGTGGCGGCGCACGGATGCAGTGGCTTGGGCAACACACTGTCGAAGCCGCTTTCAGTCGCCATCATTTGCTCGACACCGATAGCGCTGAAGGTTGTTCGCAGCAGTTCAGCCGTCAGCTGCAGGCCTGTGGAGCGGGTTTCAGCCTGAATGAGGAGCGCCAGAACGGGCCGATTGGGCCGCGCCGGATGAGCGGACCGTCACGCAGCGCCGGTCAGTCGGCACAGTGGGCGAGCAGTATCGGTTATTTGCTGGCTTCGCTCGGCACGCGCACGACGCTGACCGCCCCATTGGCACCCGTTGCCAGCACGCCAATTACCGGCAGCTTCGTTTCTTTTTCGATCGAGGCCTGAAGGAGTCTGATCAATGCCTGAACAGAATAACGCTGTATTGCCGCGCGGGGTGGTCCAGGAAGAATTCGACAAGGCAGTCGAGAAGTTCCGCGTCCTGCTGGGTAAAGAGAGCGTGCTGGTCAAAGCCGATCAGCTGCTGCCCTACAACAAGATCATGCTGTCGGTCGAGAATGCCGCTCATGCGCCTTCGGCAGCTCTGACGGCGACCACGGTTGAGCAGGTGCAGGGTGTGGTGCGGATCTGCAACGAACACAAAATTCCGATCTGGACCATCTCCACCGGCCGAAACTTCGGTTACGGCTCAGCCGCGCCGAGCCAGCGTGGGCAGGTCATCCTTGACCTGAAGAAGATGAACAAGATCATCAAGATCGACACGGACATGTGCTATGCCCTGGTCGAGCCGGGCGTGACCTATGGGCAGCTCTACGATCACATCGAGGAGAACAATCTGCCGGTGATGCTGTCCTTCTCGGCGCCCTCGGCCATTGCCGGCCCGGTCGGCAACACAATGGACCGCGGCGTGGGTTACACCCCGTACGGTGAGCATTTCATGATGCAGTGCGGCATGGAAGTGGTGCTGGCCAACGGTGATGTCTACCGCACGGGTATGGGCGGGGTGAAGGGCAGCAACACTTGGCAGATCTTCAAATGGGGCTATGGCCCGACGCTGGATGGCATGTTCACCCAGGCCAACTACGGCATCACCACCAAGATGGGCTTCTGGCTGATGCCCAAGCCGCCGGTGTTCAAACCGTTCGAGGTCATTTTCCAGAGCGAGGAGGATATCGTCGAGATCGTTGATCTGCTTCGTCCGCTGCGCATGTCCGGCACCATCCCCAACTCGGTAGTGATCGCCAGCACGCTGTGGGAGGCCGGCAGCGCGCACCTGCGTCGCTCCGACTACATCACCGAACCGGGCCACACGCCGGACAGCGTGATCAAGCAGATGCAGAAGGATACCGGCATGGGCGCGTGGAACCTTTATGCAGCGCTGTATGGCACCCAGGAACAGGTCGATGTGAACTGGAAAATCGTCACCGATGCCTTCAAGAGGCTCGGCAAGGGCCGCATCGTGACCCAGGAAGAGGCCGGTGACAAGCAGCCGTTCAAATACCGCGCCGAGCTGATGTCCGGTGTACCCAACCTGCAGGAATTCGGCCTGTACAACTGGCGCGGGGGCGGCGGCTCGATGTGGTTCGCGCCGGTAAGCGAGGCGCGCGGCAGCGAGTGCGAGAAGCAGGCGCGGATGGCCAAGCGCATCCTGCACAAGCATGGTCTGGATTATGTGGCCGAGTTCATCGTCGCCCCGCGCGACATGCACCACGTCATCGACGTCCTCTTCGATCGCACCAATGCGGAGGAAACCAGACGTGCCGATGCCTGCTTCAACGAACTGCTGGATGAGTTCGAGAAGGAAGGTTATGCGGTGTACCGCGTGAACACCCGCTTCCAGGAGCGTGTGGCGCGCAGCTACGGCCCGGTCAAGCGGGACGTGGAGCACGCCATCAAGCGCGCGCTGGACCCGAACAATATTCTCGCGCCGGGCCGCTCGGGCATCAATCTGGACACCTATAAAAAGGCCTGACCTCCCCGCGGCGACGCCGGTTCCACGGGGCGGGAATGCGCCCGGCGCCCGCGTCAGGCGAGCCTGAGGACCGGCTTGACCGCGGTGCCGTTGGCTGAATCGTCGAAGGCCTGATTGATCTGATCGAAGCGGTAGAACTTGACCAGCCTGTCGAAAGGAAATTTTCCGGCCTTGAAGAATTCGACCAGCTTGGGAATGAATACTCGCGGTACCGAATCGCCTTCGATCACCCCAATCATGCTCTTGCCTTCGGCCATCAGATCGTTGTGCACGTCGATATTCATCTCCGGCGTCACCCCGACGATGGCCGCCTGCCCGAGGGGGCGCAGCGCGTGCAGGCATTGGCGCACCACCGGTGGCACGCCCGTACTTTCCACCGCATAGTGGGTGCCGCCCCTAGAGGCTTCCTTGATCTCCTTGACGACATCCACTTCCTTGCCATTCAGGGCATGGGTCGCGCCCAGTTCCCCGGCCAGTTGCAAACGGCTTTCATGCACATCGATGGCAAAGATTTGCTGGCAGCCGGCAATCTTCGCCGCCATGATTGCGCTCAGCCCCACCGCCCCACAGCCGTAGACCGCAATGGAGGTGCCGAACTTGGGCTTCAGGCGGTTGAGCACAGTGCCAGCACCGGTCTGGATACCGCAGCCGAGCGGCCCGAGCAGCGCCAGATCCACGTCCTTGTCGACCTTCACGACGTTGCGTTCATGGGCCACGACGTGCGTGCCGAAGGAGGACTGGCCAAAGAAGGTGGCCAGCTCGGTATCACCCTGATGCAGGCGGCAGGTGCCATCTTCCATCCGCCCGCCGAAGTTGAGCTCATTGAACCGTGCGCACACGGTCGGGTGCCCGGTCAGGCAGTTTTCGCACTGGCCACAATGGGCGAAGGACAGCACCACATGGTCGCCCACCTCCAAGCTGGTGACGTTCTCACCGATCTGCTCGACGATACCCGAACCCTCGTGCCCCAGCACGATGGGATAGGGCGAAATACCCAGGTCGCGCGCTACTGCGTCAGTATGACACACGCCGGTTGCAACGATCCTGACTAGCACTTCATTCGACTTGGGCGCCGCGAGGGTGACTTTCTCGATAGTGAAGTCTTCGCCCTTAGCATGGGTTACTGCGGCTTGAATCTTCATATCCCTTAGCTCCGGTTGGATGGTCCAGGCATTCCATGCTAACCCAGCGAGCCCTATTGGTCAGGGTCGAGGCGCGGGAGCGTAAGCAATGGGAGGGACACTCCTTCCGATTAGAGTGGTTGGCGACACTGTCACTCTGGCACATTGATGCCGTTGTCGGGTGCGGACGGTGCGGGTGAGATTTGCTCAAGTCCCCTTCGGTACGCTTGGTCAATTCTTGACCGCCCCCCACAGACCTGAATCTCACGGGAAGTACGACCGGGCGTGAAAGCAACCGCTGAGGACGCGCCCTCGACATGGGGTCTCATCGCGCGAGGCCAAGGCACGTTCCTACCCCGCTGTGTGGGAGGCGGGGATCTGTCAAGGATCATCGGCATCGATCTCAAGGTCGAGCTCGTGAGCTACGAGATCGCCGAGACGCCCCGCGGGCTCGCCGAACTCAGCGACGGCGAGCTCCTGCTCGGGACCAATGCGGAAGAATTCGCACCCGACGTCGTCGTCGCGCGCTACAACCGTACTCCTCGACATGGAGTGCAGCTTCAAGGTGCTGAAATCCGAGATCGAGATCGGGCCGGTCTATCATCGGGCTCCCGTTCAGCCTGCCGCCATCACGGTGCCGATGAACCTCAGCACCACAGCAGGACGGCGCAGGCTGCAAGCAAGCGTCGATTACGATCGCGCTGGTCGTGCGGCTCAGGCCGTGCGGGGCAGCACGGTCAGGACGCGCACGATAAAGGCGTGCAACTCGGTCATATAGTTGCGCAGGAAATTCCTTGTACTCTCGTCGGTGATCTCGCCCTCGGCCGTAATCAGTCCCTCCTTGAAGTGGATGTATGCCTCGACGGTATTCATCAGGGGTGAGTTGCAAAAGCACAGCACGCTACGCAATTGGCTCTGGGCCACTGCGGTGCCGATTGCACCGGGGGAAGCGCCGATCACACCGGAGGGCTTGCGCGCAAAAGAGTTCTGACCCCAGGGACGGCTGGCCCAGTCGATTGCGTTTTTCAAGCCGCCGGGTATCGAACGATTGAACTCAGGCGTGACGAACAGCAGGGCGTCGCAGTCGGCGATAGCCTCCTTGAACGTCCGTGCAACCGGAGGATAGTCGGCGTCATAGTCTTGGCTGTACAGCGGCAGATCCCTGATCGGGATCTCGACGAGTTGAAGGTCGGGAGGTGCCAACCGTATCAGTGCTTTTGCAAGCCGGCGGTTGATCGAAGTCGAGGACAGGCTGCCGACGAAATACCCCACTTTGTAACTGGCCATATTCGTTTCCTCCGAAGCGAGCGGTGGCGTAATCGAAAGAATCAGCTGCCCCCGGTTTTCAGCGCTTCGACCACCGCTATCGAAGGCATGGGCTTGCCGATTAGGCGGGACGACTGTTTTCCGTCCTCGAAGAGCGAGCCCTTCGATACGCCGAATTCCCGGCTTGCAATGGTTGTACCCTACTCCTCTGGTAGGCCCGAGTCCTTCGCAGTGAGGTTGTTCCGCTTCGCGCAGGTTATTGTAGGGATGCGTCGTGATGGGGCGTCAGGGAGCGAAAACGAGGACGCAACGTGCAGGGAAGGCACGATGGGGAGCGATGAAGCCGTCGAAACGGGACGGTCTCCCCTGACACACGCTTCAAATCGGTTTCGCGCCCGTCAAACATGATTTGTTTGTAAGCACCCGGCAAACTCACCTGTTCATGGCTCGGTAGTCTGCTGAAGATCATGTCCATCAACCTTCGATGGGTGGACATTATGGACGTGGTCATCCCCCGTCGAAGCCGGCGTACGCACAGCGAACTATTCAAGCAATCGGGCGTCTCGGGCTGCAGCGAGTCTGGGGTGTCGGGGGCGGGTGTCACGCTGGCCAACGGCCTGAACGCGAACCAGGTGCGCCGCTGGATGCGCGAGCGCGGCGTCGAGCCACCGAGTCGCCGGGGCTCCGAGGCGGTCACGGTCAGTGACGTAGCGAGGGCATGCTTTGTGCCGGTCACGCTCGCGCCTACGTCAGAGCCGGTGATTCGCCTCGTGCGGGCATGTCTCGTTCTCGAGCGCCTGCACGCCTGGCTGCTCGCGCGGCGCACCCAGGTCCCGATCGGTTCGGCCATCGCCCGCGCCCTTGGCAGCAGACCCGCATCAGCTAGATGAAACCCTGCTCCTCAAAACAGTGTTTCCTTCTTGTACGGGGTGGCTGGAGCCGGCACCGAGGCCCGCCAACAGCCTCAGCAAGGGCGCCGTAAACGGGGGCTAGAAGAATACGTGTGCCTATTCCGAGAACAATTTCCTGTATAGGAACACCTGACCTTTGGTATATCTCGTTCTGGGCGCTGCAACGACAGCCGTGGCAGGACACGGAGGAGCGCATGCGCCGCGCAAACTATCTGATTCTGACACGGCCGGTCGGACGTGACTCCGAGCGGCAAATTCCTATGTTACTTCCTCAGGCAGTCACTGATCGGCTCAGGCACCCGGCTGCGTGCGCCGCCGCTGCTCTCTACGGTACGCTGGCCTCGCTCTGGATCTTCGCCTCGGACCAGGTGCTGAACCTGTTTGTCGGCGACCCGGCGCTGGTCGCGACAATCGGTACCGTGAAGGGCATAGCGTACGTCACAATTACGACGGCACTGCTCTACCTGCTGCTGAAGGGCTGGCGGGTCCACGATTCCGCGAGCCAGGCGGTGCCCAGCGGGCAGCGCAGCGTGGTCAGCCTGTTTTTCGGGCTGGCCGTCTTCATTCCACTGGTCGGCTTGAGCATCGTCGATCTTCAGGCCCCCCGACTCGAGGCGGCTGCACTGAGCGACCTGCGCGCTATTGGCGATCTCAAGACCGGTCAGATTCAGTCCTGGCTCGATGAATGGCGGGCGGATGCCGACACCCTCGTCGCGAGCGTCGGCTTTGTCGATAGCGTCGACGAGTGGAGCCGAAACGGCAATGCCGAGGCCCGAAAAGACGTTTTGCGCGTGGTGCGATCTCTGGAGCACGTGCACCACTATGAAGTCGAATTGCTTGGCGCCGATGGACGGCGCCTGCTGGTCGAAGCTTCGCCCGATCCCTTGGAACCGCTGCATCAAACGCTGCTGTCGGCAGCCCTGCGCAGCGAAGAGGTGCAGACCAGCGACTTGTATCAGGACACTGCTGGCCATGCCCGTTTCGACCTCGTCATTCCGCTCGTGCTCCGGGACGCCGGCGCACCGCGAGCCGTGGGCGGAGTGGTTCTCCGCGCCCCGGTCGAGCAGTTCCTCTTGCCGTTGATCCAGACTTGGCCCACACCGAGCCCGAGCGGCGAAACACTACTCGTCCGCCGGGAGGGAAACGACGTCCTGTTTTTAACCGAACTGCGCCATCGCCAGGAGACGCGACTGGCGTTCCGCCTGCCGATCGAAGCGCACCCCAAACTGCCTGCGGCCGCGGCCGTCCTCGACCCGAGCGCGGCGACGATCCGGGACGGCGTCGACTACCGCAACGTGCCCGTCCTTGCCGCCATACAGCCGATCGAAGGCACGCCCTGGCGACTCGTGACTAAACTCGACCACGACGAGGTACTCGCGCCGCTGCGCGAGTTGATCCGTTGGGTTAGTCTCCTGGCGCTGGTGGCGGTGGCAACCGTCGCGGTAGTGGTGACGATGTTGTGGCGCCAGCAGCACCGAGCCAACCGTCTCCATTTGATTGCCCAGAGGGCCGAGAATGACAAACTGCTCAAGCTGTTCTACGACCTCCCGTTCATGGGCATGGCGTTGAGTGCGCCAGAAACCAACCGGTTTCTCTACGTCAACGACTATTACTGCGAGATGCTCGGCTATCGGCGCGACGAGTTGCTCGACATGGCCTGGGCCGACGTTGTCCCTCCCGACGAACGCGATGCGCTCGCCGCCGGGTCGAAGCGTCTGACGTCCGGCGAGATCGACGGTCTGCGCGCCGAAAGCATTTACGTGCGCAAGGATGGCCAATGCGGTCTGTCCGAAGTCAACCTCCGCGTGGCGCGGCGTCCCGACGGTGGCATCGATGCGGTCGTCGCCGTCATACAGGACATCACCGCGCGCCGGCAGGCCGAGGCGCACACTCGCCAGGCCGCCACGGTGTTCGAGAACACCCGGGACGCGGTCGTGATCACCGATCTCGGCGCCCGGATCCTGGCCGTGAATAAGGCCTTTACCGACATCACGGGCTACCCTGAGGCCGACGCCATGGGCCACAAGCCCAGCCTTCAGAAGTCGGACCGGCACGGACCGGAGTTCTATCAGGCGCTGTGGGCGAGCCTGCTGCAGACCGACCAGTGGCAGGGCGAGATCTGGAACCGCCGCAAGAACGGCGAGGTGTATCCGGCGTGGTCAACGATCACGACCGTCCGCGACGAGCGCGGCACGCCGACCCATTATGTCGCCGTCTTCAGCGACATCAGCCAGATCCGGCGCAGCGAGGAACAGCTGGCGCATCTCGCGCATTACGACCCGCTCACCGACCTGCCCAATCGCCTGTTGCTGCAATCCCGGCTGGCCCACGCGCTCGAGCGCACCGAACGGCACCGCCAGCGGGCTGCGGTGCTGTTCCTCGATCTCGATGGCTTCAAGAAGGTCAATGACAGCCTCGGGCATCTGGTCGGCGACGAGTTGCTGGTCCAGGTCGCCGAGCGCCTACGGGCGCGGGTGCGCCACGAGGATACTCTGGGCCGCCTCGGCGGCGACGAGTTCCTGCTGGTGCTCGCGCCGATCGACGGTCCGGACGCGGTGGCGGTAGTCGCGCGCGACCTGCTGGCGGCGTTGGCGACGCCGTTCCAGCTGGCTTGCGGCAGCGAGGTCTATATCGGCGCGAGCATCGGCATCAGCGTATTCCCCAAGGACGGGGCAACGGCCGCCGAACTGCTGCGCGATGCCGATGCCGCCATGTACCAGGCGAAGGATCGCGGTCGCAACCGCTTCTGCTTCTACACGGCCGACATGAACGTACACGCCGTTGCCCAGCTCGAGCTCGAAGCGTCGCTGCGGCGGGCGGTGGAGCGCGAAGAATTCGTCCTGCATTTCCAGCCCAAGGTCGACCTGCGCACCGGCCTGGTGACCGGTGCCGAGGCGCTGATCCGTTGGCCCCGCGAGGGCCGGGGCCTGGAGTCGCCGGCGCGCTTCATTCCGCTCGCCGAAAAGACCGGCCTGATTGTACCGATGGGCGCCTGGGTCATTGAGGCCGCGTGCCGCCAGTTGCGCAGCTGGCATGACGCCGGGTGGTCTCACCTGCGGCTCGCTGTCAACGTCTCCGGGCGGCAGTTCCATTCGGGCGACCTGCCGATCGTCGTCGCGCAGGCACTTGCGCGTCATGACGTTCCGGCCGGCGCCCTCGAGCTCGAGCTGACCGAGAGCATGCTCATGGACGATCCGGAGCAAACCATCGCCGTCCTCACCGCCCTCAAGCGCATCGGCGTCCAGCTGTCGCTCGACGACTTTGGCACCGGTTATTCGAGCTTTGCCTACCTGAGCCGCTTCCCGATCGATACCCTCAAGATCGACCAGTCGTTCGTCCGCAACATCGTCACCGAACCACAGGCGGCCGTAATCGCCGTTTCAATCATCGACCTCGCCCACCGCTTGCAGCTGAAAGTCGTCGCCGAAGGGGTCGAAACCGAGGCGCAGCTCGGCTACCTGCGCCAGCACGACTGCGACGAAATGCAGGGATACTACTTCGCCAAGCCGATGCCCGCCGAATCGTTTAGCGAGTTGATGGTGACGGCGAAAGCTCTAGCCGGGACGGGGGGGCGCCAGACGGCCGCCCCACCCTGCTCCTCGTCGTCGACGAACTAGATGTCATCGCGGCCGTGCGCCGCGGGTTGCGCGAGGAGGGTTACCACATCTTGAGCACGGACAGTGGGAACCGCGGCCTCGAATTGCTGGCCACGAATTCTGTGCAGGTTGTTGTAGCCGACCAACGAATGCCGGAAATGGCCGGCATCGAGTTCCTGCGGCAGGTCAAGGAACTGCATCCCAATACGGTCCGCCTCGTGCTCAGCGGCTTTACCGAGCTCGAGTCGATGACCGAAGCGGTCAGTGCGGGTGCCATTTACAAGACACTCCACAAGCCGTGGGACGACGATCGTCTGCGCGAGCACCTCCGCGAAGCTTTCCTGTTTCACGAGGTGCTCATCCAGCCTCGCGCTGCTCAGCGCCAATTTTGCGTGCCGTAGATCGCAAATTGGCGCAATGTCGGCAATCCGTGCCCGACAATCGCTTTTCTACCGTTACCAAGAATGCGCGGAAAGCTCCGGCATGAATACATTTTGCATGAGTAAATAAGTAACTTTATGAATTCAACGAAATGGTTTGAAATCCACGCTCTCGCGCATCGAGGTCGAGATGCTGTGGAGATCACCGAGCAGATCGAGATCTAACGGTGGCAAGGCCGTTCGCCGCGAGCCTTTGATGCAACGAGCGGTCCCTTGCGGTAGCGATGACGGAAGGGTAATGTCGGCCAACTGCTACCGGGCGTTTTTTTGGCAGAGGAGGCGTTGGAGAGGTGGCTTCGCTCAGAAATCTGTCGAACAGCCTACGCGTGGAATTTGGCCGCAGCTGCCGGCCGATCTGCGCCGAATGAGCGGCAGCAAGGTTGCGGAAAGCTGCCGCACGGCCCTCAGCGTCGTCCAACGGTCGGTCCGCGGTTATCCAAAAGCTTAGCGCCTCCATCCAGCCTGGTCCGCGAGTGATCGTCATCCCAACTGCTACCATGGCGACCTCACACAGGATGCGCACCCCATGTACGACGAACCTGACCTGATCCACTCCCCGCTGCAACGGCATTACACCGTCGGTACTCATACGGTCGAGATCTGCATCTACCGAATGCCGCATACCGCGTGGACACTGGAGGTCGTCGACGAACATGGCAACTCCACCGTTTGGGACGATCAGTTCGGAACTGATCAAGCCGCACTTGATGAAGTCATGCGAACCATTCGTGAGGACGGAATCGAGTCGCTGATTGGCGAACCTAGCCAGGCGGCAGGAAGCTCAGGCATGGGGAGCAACCCGCTACGACTTGCAACCCCTTTGTCGGACGGGGAGCTGGAAGAACTGGATGCCTTCTTGCTGTCTGATGCCACATCGGATGAAACGATGTTGCTGGATCACCTGGACGGCTATCTCACGGCAATCATCGTCGGCCCGACCAGCTTGAACATGAGTCAGTGGTACTCGGGCATATGGGGAAAGCGTGAAGAAGACGCGCCCCACTTCGATACCATGGACGAGGCGCAGCGAATCATGCAGATGATCATGCGTCACTACAACGGCATCATCTGGAGTCTCGAGCATGATGCGGACTCCCACGAACCGATCTTCGACATTTTCATTCCTGAAGACAAGTCCAAGGAATTCATCGATGCCGAGATGTGGGCCGCCGGTTTCATGGACGGGATCGCGCTTTGTCGCGCCGATTGGCAGCCGCTATTTGATGATCCGCGGGGATATGAGTGGCTCAACCCGATTCGTCTGCTAGGCGGTGACGATCTCAGCGAGAACGAGCTGGCGCTGGCGGACAAACCGGCGCAGCGTGAGGATCTCGCCAAGCATATACAAGCATCCGTTGCGTCCATTTACCGTTTCTGGTTGCCTTATCGGCGGGCGATATATGAGCTCCAACAGGCCGGAACCGTCACACGCGAGCACCCTAAGGTTGGCCGTAACGACCCCTGTCCTTGCGGAAGCGGGAAGAAGTTCAAGAAGTGCTGTGGAGCAGCCTCGACACTTCATTGAATATTATGCTTTTGGCGTGACCTGCGGTTCGTCTGCCGCGCCCGATCACACGGCAATGCGCCGGTTAGCTGGCGTTCAGCATTGCGCGGCCACGAACAGCAGAATTCCTATACAGCGAACGCGAACTGCCGACCCGAAGCGGCTGTACGTCTTGCTCCAAAACGGCCCGCAGAATGATCGAAGCCCGCCGTGCCGCCCGCACCACCTCCGACACTGATGCCGCCCTCATAGGGTCGAAAAAACTCCCGCGCCATCAGCGCGAACACGCCCCAGCCCAGGAATTCACGGGTGAACGCGGCGTAGCGTTCGGATTCCGAGGTCAGTTTGGCTCGAACATTTGTTGCCAAGTCGTCGGGATTGGCTTCGAGCCATCGGCGCATGGTGAGCCACTTGGCCCCCTCGTACCTGTCCCAGCCGTCTTGATCTGCCAGAACGATTTCGACGACGTTGTAGTCGAGATCGCCAAAAGACGCGAGAATTGCGGACATTCAACGCTCAGCTGCACCCGCCTCCTTCTGAGCGGCACGCGCCAATCAGATATTCCGCTTGGCCAAGGGCGCATGGCGCATGTGCAGCGACAAACCAAGAGCGGCCATGTGGTTCGAATTGCGCCCCAAGATCCGCTCCGACAATGGAAGGAATTCCGCCTCCTCGAACGAGGCATGTTCAGCATAAGTACGCACCAGCCGTTCCACTTCAGCCAGATCCAGCTGCACGCTCTGACCCCTGGCCGCTTTCTTTACGGCCGGTGCAAGACGTTTCCACATGGCCTCAAATTCCCGGTGCTCACGTGTGAGCCGATCCACAAGTTGTTTGACGCGGTCGAGTTCCTCTCCGGGCTCGGAACTGGCTACCACGGCAGGAAAGAGTTCCTCCTCCTCCTCGGCATGATGTTCGATCACCCCCGTCGCGAATAAATCGACCATCCGCTGCCCCACCCGTCGGGCACGGTCTGCCGCTGATACAAGCGCCGGCAGTTCGGCGAAAGCCTCGAGCCCCTCGAGAATACCCGCGTGGCAATTAGAGAAATCGGATAATGGGGTCTCGTCCGCCCCCGGATGATTTTTGTCACTCACGGCTAGGATCCTTTCGTTTATCGATTGTGATCGATCTTCAAGACGGCGAGTTTCACTTGAATATCTCCTTGTAACTGCCGTCGTGCATCCAGGCGGCATGCTTCGGGGCCTTATTGGTCTGCGCCCATTCTTCGAGCATGTCTCACTTGACCTTGTCGAACGTCTCCAGCATGCCGGGCAGGGCGGTGTTGCAGGCCAGAGCATCCTTGCAGCGATAGGCAACGTGATGAATCCTCTTGACCATTGCAGTCATTTGCAACTCCTTTATTCCTCGTGGCCTCGTTTCATCCGCACGCAGCGGTGTGGGGTGGATGATCCGAACTCCTTACAGCAGTTAACCCTCGATTTAGGGCAGCGCCCGCTGGGTGCCGGGCTTTGGATGAAGCCTCTCATCGAGGAACCCTGGCTTAGAACATAGCACCCGGCAGCCACAGCACCAGGACCGGGAAGGCGAGCAGCAGCACCAGCCGCAGCAGGTCGGCCAAAATGAAGGGCAAGATGCCACGTACCACGGTTGAGGACGACACGCCGCGCGCTGCCGCCTGGACGACGAAAAGGTTCATGCCGATGGGCGGGGTTATCAGACCGATCTCTGCTACGGTTACCACGACGATGCCAAACCAGATCAGGTTGTAATCGAGTTGCAGCGCGACCGGGGCCAGTAGCGGCACCGTCAACAAGATCATGGACATGGAGTCCATGAAGCAACCGAGGATCACGTAAAAGATCAGGATCAGCACCATGACGGCGAGCGGGCTGAGACCTGACGCTTCGATCAAGCCGATTAGAAACTGTGGCAGACCGGTGTTTTCGAGGAAGAAATTGAACAGCGCGGCACCGATCAGGATGAAGTAGATCATCCCGGTCAGCGCGGCAGTCTCAACGATCGACTCGCGCAGCGCCCGCTGGGTCAGCTTGCCTGATGCCAGCGCCAAAAGGAAGGCGCCGACAGCCCCCACCGCAGCGGCTTCTGTCGGGGTGAACCAACCCACATAGATGCCACCGATCACCATCGTAAAGAGCACCACCACCGGCCAAATCTGCCCGAGATAGCGGATACGGGTGGTCCAATCCATTCGCGAGGCAAGCGGCGCGAGCGCGGGGTTCAGCCGCACCCGCCCGACGATCGCCAGTGCATACAGTGCGGTACCGAGCAGACCCGGGATCAGCGCGGCGATGAACAACTGTCCTATCGAACTCTGCGTCAGCAAACCGTAGATCACCAACAATACAGACGGCGGAATCAGCACGCCCAGCGTGCCGCCCGCAGCAACGGTGGCTGTGGATAGGGAGTCGTCGTAACCGGCGCGCTTCATTTCGGGTAATGCGACCCGACCGATGGTGGCCACCGTAGCGAGTGAGCTGCCGCAGATCGCCCCGAAGAAGGCACAGGCACCAATCGTCGTCACCGCGAGACCGCCGCGACGATGGCCGATGAAGCTGTTGATGGCGTTGAACAGGGAGCGTGACAAGCCCGCATGGGAGGCAAAGACCCCCATCATCACAAACAGAGGGATCACGCTGAAGGAATAGGGAAAGATCGACTCGAAGGGGCTGGAGCCGAGGATGTAGGCGGTGCCCACCCAGCCATTCAGCCACCAATAGCCGATCACCCCGATGGTGCCCATGGCGACGGCAACCGGCATGCCGAGCGCAATCAATCCGAGCGCAGCGACGAAGCCGATGAGGCCGAGAAACGCGTCACTCATGGCGCGACACCCGCTGCCATGTTGCGGCCGTTTCCAGGACCACCCCGAGCAGCGACACGGTCAGCCCGATGAGCAGGGGATACCAATACCACGCCACCGGAATGCCAAGCTGCTGTGAGCGGTCGCCGAACATCGAGCGAACCTCGAAAGTTTCGAAGCCGTACCAAAGCATCAACCCTACCAGTACCAACGCGACCGCTGCAGCAAAAAGCTGCAGCGGAACCCTCAACGCCTTCGGCAGTGAATTGATCACGAAGTCGACGCCGACATGGGCGCCCGTCATGAACGCATACGGCATCACCAGCCAGGCGCCGGTGACAACGAACAACTGAACCAGATCGACCACCCCTTGCACGGGCATGTCTACGGTCCGTCCAATCACGTCGGCCACCGTCACTAACGCTGCGCCGCCGTATGCGGCGACGCCCAACGCGGCTAGGGCCGACACGAGGGAGCGTGCGAGACTATGCACTCGGCTCATTGGGTTTACTCCTGTCGTGGATGAGTGACCGGCTCTGGCGCTGCTGCCACAAGGGCCGATCTGGGTCAGGACTAACAGATCCTTGCTATCTCGCCGTCTTGAACTCAGCGATCTTCTTTTGCATCAGGCGGTAGATCTCTTCGGCATTGGCCACGCCTTCGCTCTTCACCTTCTGAATGTAGGCATTGATCATGGGCTGCAGCGCCTCGCGCCAGCGCTCACGCTCGGCATCGGATAACTTCGTGATCACGTGACCGGCGGCGATCGCTTGCTCGCGGCCCGGCTTGTCCCAGGCGTCCCACCAATCGCCGAACTTCGGAATCAGGGCGTCCCCGGAGTACTGATCGATGCAGGCGCGCGCCTTGGGGCTCAGCCGGGCATAGGAGCGCTCGTTCATCACGAAGAAGAACGACACCGTATAGGCACCGAGTTCGAGATGGTAGTTGAGCACCTCGTTGAGACCGAAAGACTTGACTGGATCCCACGGGAACACAGTGCCGTCGAGGACGCCCCGCTGAAGATTTTCGTACACCTCGCCGGGCGGCAGGCCTTGCGGCGTAGCGCCGAGGAAGGACAACATGTCGGATACCGCCGGGCTCGGGGTACGGAGGCGCAAACCCTTCATGTCCTCCATGGTCTCGACCTTCTTCTGGCTGGTGTGTAGCAGTCCGCCGTTGTGCGCATGCAGGGCCAGCACCTTCAGGCCCTTGTACTCTTCGGCCAAGACGTCGGGCAGCAGTTGCCACAACGCGTGGGTTGCCGCACCCGCGTCATCGGTCAGGAAGGGCATGTCGATCAGTGAGGTGCGCGGAAAGCGGCCGCGTGGAATACCATGAAGGCCGTGGGCGATATCGACCACGCCGGCCACGACTTGCTCCTGCTGCCGCGCCACGTTCCCCAACTGCGTACCGGCCGGGAAGACCTCGAACTCGACCTCACCGCCGCTACACTGAGAGACCTGCTCGGTCCACGGCACAATGAAATCGGTATGGATGCCATGTACCGATGGCAGATAGTGGCTGAGTTTTAGCTTGGTTCGAGCTTCGGCGTCGTTCGCGACGCCCAGGGCTATCGCCGCCGAGAGCGCAGCACCGACCAGCAAATTGCGGGTGGACTTCATTTTGTCTCCTTCGTTTGAACTTATGTTTGCCTTAACTTCGGCGCTCACAGCGCGAGCTTGATCCGCCCGCCATTCTTGGCACGGGAACAGCAGGCCATCATGCGCCGGTTCTCGGCCCGTTCTGCACGGGTCAGCACGAGGTCGCGGTGATCGATCTCGCCTTCCAGCACTTCCACTTCGCAGCTTCCACACAATCCCTCACAACAATCGCTAGCGATGTCGATGCCAACCGCACGGATCGCATCGAGCAGCGTAGCGTTTGCGGCCACCGACAGGGTCAGTCCCGAATCCTTCAACTCAGCCTCGAAAGCACTTTCCCTAGTGGGGTCCAGCCCGGCATGATGGGGCGAGAAATGTTCGAAATGCAGTGTGTTCTCCGGCAGGCCAGCCGTCAGGTCCTCCAGTGCGGTGATCATCCGCGCCGGCCCGCAGGCATAAATCTGCCCTCCTTCGGGCAGCGCCGCGACGATCGCTGCCAGATCGGCGCGCTGCCCTTCGTCCTTGGCATAGAGCTGGATACGACCGGCGTGATCCGCCTGCAATCTCGGTACGAAGGCCATCGACGCACGCGAGCGGCCGGCATAATGGACGACATACTCGCGCCCCAGCGCCTTCAGCCGGTCCGCCATCGCCAAAATTGGCGTGATGCCGATGCCGCCGGCGACCAGCACGTAGCAGGAGGCCTCTTCATCCAGACGGAACAGATTGCTGGGGCCGCGCAGTTTCAGCTCCATCCCCTCGCGCACGACCTCGTGGATATGACGCGAACCGCCGCGACCGCCCTCCTCGCGCAGGATCGCCCCTTCGTATCCCGCCCCTTCGGGGCGACCGCACAGAGAATACTTGCGCTCGTACTCGCCCACGCACAGTTCGACATGCGCGCCGGCACTCCAGCGCGGCAGCGGCCGACCCTTGGCATCCTCCAGTGTCAGGCCGAGGATATCTTCCGCTTCGTGCCGGACTTGCGTTACCCGGACTTTGCGAGCGATATCCTTGCGCGACGGCGCCCCTACCGGGAAATGAACGCTCCCTTGCCGCAGTGCCGGATTGGCGCGCTCCGGGTTCTGCTCGGGATCCCATTCCACCCAAAGGTCGTTCGGGCCGCGGAACGATGTATTCGGCAGGTAAGTGAATTCCTGTTCGGCCAGCCGCAGGTGCGGCAAGCGGCGAGTCACCTCCTCGAGAAAGATGCGCATCTCCATACGACCGATGTTCTTGCCCATGCATTGGTGGCTTCCGTAGCCGAAAGTCAGATGATCGACCGCGTTGTCGCGGTAGATGTCGAACTTGTCGCCGTCTTCGAAATGACGTTCGTCCTGGTTGCCCGAAGCCTGCACGATCAGCAATTTGGCGCCTTCAGGCAGATCCACACCGCCCAGTCGGGTGGGAGCCGTCGTCTCGCGTCGCCATGCCACCACTGCACCCGCATAGCGCAGGCACTCTTCGACCGCATTGGGAATCAGCGATGGATCGGCGCAGACGTCCCCCCAGGCCTCACGATGGGTCAGCAGCGTCTTGAACATGTTGGTCGAGGCCAGCGAGGTGGTCTCGTGCGCGGCGACGATGATCGCCATCATCATCGAGTGGACATAGCTGTCGGTGACCACCTCCGGGATCTCTGCGTTCTTGCGGAGGGTGTAGTGCATCCAGCCCTGGCCGTCGGGGTCGGCACGCATCTTTTCGATCACCTCGCCGGCGTATTGCCAGAAACGCCCCACTGCATGCGCGACCTCTATCTGCTGGTCCGGCGTGGGGCGGCCCCACGTGTTCACCGCATGCGCCACGGCGAAGCTGCGTAGCCGCGTGATCTCGTCCTCAGGCACGCCGAGAAAGTGCAGCGCGATCGTCAGTGGAACCTCGTACAGCATGTCTTCCACGAGATCGACGCGACCGCGATCGATGAAGCCATCGATTTTCTCCCGCGTCAGGCGCCGGATCATCTCCTGCTTGGCTTCGAGGTTCTCGGGCATGAAGTGCTCCAGCAACGCTCGGCGGCGCTCCATGTGGGCGGGCTCGTCTTCGTTGACCAGCGTACGGTTCATCGCATAGCCGTAGCTTTCGAGCACTTTCATCGCCTCCGGCGTGGCTGGAGTGATCTTTTCCAGCGCGTTGCGCGGCGAGTACAGAACGTTGTCGCGGAATACGGCCTTTATGTCGTGATAGCGACTGACGATCCAGTAACCGAGCTTGGGACTGTAGAAAACCGGCAGCTGGTCACGTGACCAGCGCAACGCCTCGGCTGGATCGACCTGGTACGGCCCCTCGAAGGGGTCGAAGGCGGCGGCCAGCTCGGACGCTGGACAACTACCCCCGGAATGATGGACGGGGCATCCGCCTTGGGATGACTGCGGTTGAGACGAGTTCTTGATCATCACGATATCTCCTCCTGTGTTTCTTTACTGACACCGAACTTGTGGATCCCGAAGCGTTCCGAATCCACTCGGATCTCTCAGGATCTCAACTCGGTCCGGCCGCGGAAATATGCCAGCGCCTCAGGATTGTCCAGCGCCTCCTGGTTCTTGACGGGACGATCGTGCACCACGTGGCGCACCGCCAGTTCCACGATCTTTCCGCTCTTCGTGCGCGGAATGTCCGCCACCTGGAGCACCTTGGCGGGAACATGGCGCGGCGTCGTGTTGTCACGGATGGCCTGACGAATGCGCTTGACCAGATCGTCGTCGAGCGTCAGCCCCTCACGCAGTTTCACGAACAGCACTACACGCACGTCGTTTGGATCCTGCGGCGGCCAATCCTGGCCGATGACCAGTGCCTCGACTACTTCGTGAAGCGTCTCGACCTGCCGGTAGATCTCCGCAGTACCGATGCGCACGCCGCCCGGATTGAGCGTGGCGTCGGAGCGGCCGTAAATGATCAGGCCGTCGTGGGCGGTTATCTCGCAGAAGTCGCCGTGACACCACACGTTGGGGAAGCGGTCGAAGTAGGCGGCGTGGTACTTGCTGCCGTCATCGTCGCCCCAGAAACCGAGCGGCATCACCGGGAAGGGTTTCGAACACACCAGCTCGCCCTTCTCGCCGCGCACCGGTCGGCCGTCATCGTCCCAGACATCCACCGCCATGCCCAGCCCGCGACACTGGATCTCGCCGCGCCACACCGGCAGCACCGGGCTGCCGAGCACGAAGCAGGAAATGATGTCGGTGCCGCCGGAGATCGACGACAGCTGCAGGTCGGCCTTGATCTCGCGATAGACGTAGTCGAAGCCTTCGGGCACGAGCGGACTGCCAGTGCTCATGAGCGTGCGCACCGTGGCAAGGCTGTGGGTTTCGCGCGGCTTGAGGCCGAACTTGGCCGCGGCGTCGATGTACTTGGCCGAAGTGCCGAAATGGGTCATGCCTTCGGCGTCGGCGTAGTCGAACAGGATACGGTTGTCGCTGGCAAAGGGTGAGCCGTCATAGAGCAGCAGCGTAGCCCCCGCGGCCAAGCCCGACATCAGCCAGTTCCACATCATCCAGCCGCAGGTGGTGAAGTAGAACACCCGGTCGCCCGGCTTGACATCACTATGCAGGCGATGCTCCTTGAGGTGCTGGAGCAGCGCACCGCCGGCGCAGTGCACGATGCACTTCGGCACGCCGGTGGTGCCCGAGGAGTACATGATGTAGAGCGGATGGTCGAAAGGCAGCGCCTCGAACTCGATCTCGGTGACGTGGCGGTGGGGAGCGACGAAGTCGGCCAGCATGCGCGCATGCGGGATTGCTGACAGGTCATGAGCCACGTGCACATACGGCACCACCACCACGCGGGCGAGCGAGGGCAGTTGGCGCGCGATGTCGCCGAGCTTGTCCAGGCAGTCGATGGTCTTGCCGCCGTAGAAGTAGCCGTCGCACGCGATCAGGACTTTGGGGGCACTCTGGCCGAAGCGGTCGAGCACCCCCTGCACCCCAAAGTCGGGCGAGGCGGACGTGAAGATTGCGCCAATGCTCGCCGCGGCCAGCATCGCGATGAGCGTCTCGGGCATGTTTGGCATGTAGGCGGCAACGCGGTCGCCGGCCACCACGCCCTGTTCGCGCAGCGCCGCAGCAAAGTGCGCCACGACGCGGTACAGCTCGCCGTGGCTCACGCGGTTTTTGACGTGGTCCTCGCCCCAGAACACCAAGGCATCGTGCGCGTCGCGTGAGCGCAGCAGGTTCTGCGCGAAGTTGAGCCTCGCGTCCGGGAACCACTTCGCGCCGGGCATCTTGTCGCCATCGACCAACACCCGTTCGCCGCGGGTCCCAATCACTTTGCCATCATCCCAAACACTCTCCCAGAACTGCTCGGGCTGCGCGACTGACCAGGCGTAGAGCGCGGCGTAATCGGGCAGGTTCACGCCCCAGCGCAACGCGACGGCGAGACGAAAGGCGGTGACGTTGGCCGAGGCAATGCGCTCGGGCGAAGGTCTCCACAGGATCTGGTCGGTCTTCATTTTTGCGACTCTCTCATGAGGCAGCCGCCCGCGAGGCGAGCCCGGGCTACGGTTCGCCGGGAAGTGGGAAAGCGTGGGACGGGTCTAGTCGGCATCCTGCTGGCACTCGGGCGCAGCTTGGCGAAACGCTTCCAGCATCGCGCACTGCTCACTGATCCGCAGCACGGTGGGCATCGCCGACAGATCGCAGTCAAAGCGCCGTGCATTGAACACCTGAGGCACCAGGCAGCAGTCGGCCAGAGTCGGCGCATCCCCATGACAGTAGCGTCCGGTGCGGTCATCGTTCGCAAGCATCGCCTCGACGGCGGCCAGACCGGTCTCGACCCAGTGTCGGTACCAAGCGCTCCGCTGCTTGTCCGTCAGGCCAAACTCGCGACCGAGATACTGCAGCACGCGCAGGTTGTTCACCGGATGAATGTCGCATGCGATCGACTGGGCGATCGCGCGCACACGCGCACGGTCCAGCGCCACCGCTGGCAACAGGGGCAACTGCGGCCGCGTCTCGTCGAGATACTCGATGATCGCGAGCGACTGAGTCAGCACGTGCCCCCCGTCTTCCAGGACCGGCACAAGTCCCGCAGGGTTCAAGTCCAGATAGGCCGGGGTACGGTGCTCTCCGCCGTCGCGCACTAGATGAATGGGTACGGCGTCGTAATCCAGCCCCTTTAGATTGAGGGCGATCCGTACGCGGTAAGCGGCGGAACTGCGGAAGTAGGTGTAGAGCTTCATCATCTCAGCCCTTGAGCGTCGCCACCCGATTCTCGATCGTACCGAAGATATTTCGACCTGCACGGTCGAACATCTCGATGCGGACCACGTCGCCGTCGCGCATGAAGGGCGTCGCCGGCTCGCCCTGCTCGATGGTTTCGTAGGTCCGCACTTCGGCCAGGCAGCAATAGCCCACGCCGCCATGCTCGATCGATGAGCCCCACAAGTCGTCCTGCTTGTTCGACACCGTGCCCGAGCCGATGATCGAGCCCGCCTCGAGTTCGCGCGTTTTCGCCACGTGGGCGATGAGCTGGCCGAAATCGAAGGTCACGTCCACCCCGACCTCCGGGCGGCCGAACAGCTTGCCGTTCAGGTGTACCACCAGCGGCAGATGCACTTTAGCGTCGTGCCACGCCTCGCCGAGTTCATCCGGTGTGACGGCCACCGGACTGAACGCCGAAGCAGGCTTGCTTTGGAAGAAGCCGAAGCCCTTGGCAAGCTCGTTCGGGATCAGGTTGCGCAGCGACACGTCGTTGACCAGCATAACCAGCCGAATCGCCTTTGCCGCCTCGGCGGGGGTGGCGCCCCTAGGCACGTCGCCCGTCACCACGGTGGCCTCGGCCTCGAAGTCGATACCCCAGGCTTCGTCGGCCACCACCGCGTCCCGCGGGCCGATGAAGCTATCCGAACCGCCCTGGTACATCAGTGGGTCGGTGTAGAACGAGGACGGCACTTCGGCGTTGCGCGCCTTGCGCACGAGCTCAACGTGATTGATGTAGGCCGAACCGTCAGCCCACTGGTAGGCGCGCGGCAGAGGCGAGTGGCACGCGGCTTCATCGAAGGGCTGCCATTCTTCCGCGTCGCTGTTCAGTGCCTCATAGACCTCGCGCAACTGCGACTCGCAGGCCGTCCAGTCGTCGAGTGCCGCCTGCAGCGTGCGAGCGACGGCTGGCACGGCGCGACAACGGGCGAGGTCGCGGCTGACGACGACCAAGGTTCCGTCACGTCCGCCCTGCTTGAGGGTGGCGAGCTTCACTTGAAGATCTCCTTGTGGCTGCCGTCGTGCATCCAGGCCGCATGCTTGGGAGCCTTCTTCGTCTGCGCCCATTCTTCGAGCATGTCCCACTTGACCTTGTCGAGCGCCTCCAGCATGCCGGGCAGTGCGGTGTTGCAGGCAAGTTCCAGCCGATGGCCGTTGGGGTCGAAAAAGTAGATCGACTGGAAGAGCGCGTGGTCGGTGGGTCCGACGACTTCGATGCCCGCGGACTCGAGACGTGCCTTCGCGGCGAGCAGCGTCTCCATCGAATCGACCTCGAGCGCGAGGTGCTGGGTCCAGGACGGCGTATTCTCGTCACGGCCCAACGGTTTGCGGGTGGGTAACTCGAAGAAGGCCAGCACGTTGCCCATGCCGGCATCCATGAAAATGTGCATGTAGGGGTCGGCCTCGCCGGTAGAGGGCACCGCATCCTCGGCAATCGACAGCACCAGCTTCATGCCCACGTGTTTCTCGTACCAACGCGCTGTCTCCAGTGCATCCTTGCAGCGATAAGCAACGTGGTGAATCCTCTTAACGATCGGGGTCATTTCTGTCTCCTTGCTCCTCTGTAGTCGTCTCACAGACCAGCGCTCGGTGCGCTGCGCTTATCGCCGCCCTGACGACATTAAATTGGAAAGCGTCTTATCATTCCAACAGATTTTTCAGATCAATTTATCTGTCCAGCTAATGAATATCACCCTGCGCCAACTGCGCGCCTTCATCGCGGTGGCCCGCACCGGCAGCTTCACCCTCGCGGCCGAAAGCTTGTTCGTGACGCAATCGGCACTCAGCGGCCTGATCAAGGAACTGGAGCAGTCGCTCGGCGTGCGCCTTTTTGACCGCAGCACGCGGCGCATCCAACTCTCCGAAGTCGGGGGCGAAATCCATCCGCTGATCGACAAGATCCTCACCGACCTTGACGGCGTGCTCGATGAGGTCGCAAACCTGAAAGCGCTGAAGAAGGGGGTGGTACGCGTAGCGGCACCGCAACTGATGGCATGCACGCTGCTACCAGAGGTAATCGCGGCTTATCGCGCTGACCATCCTGACGTGGACATCCGCTTGATCGACTGCGCAGTGGAAAGCGTGACCTCCCGCGTGTTTTCGGGCGAGGTGGACGTCGGCGTAGGACCGGAGCGCGATCCGAACTCGGATATCGATGCCACGCTGTTGTTCGAGTTGCCCTTCCACGCAGTGTTCCCGCCCGGCCATGCGCTGGCGGCGCTGCAAATGCTGCACTGGGCGGATCTGGTAAACCATCCGCTGATTACTTTACGCGGCCCGTTTACCGAGCGCCTGTCGCTGGACCTGCATAGCGCGATGCGCGAACTCGATTTCGAGCCCACGACAACCGTTACTTTCATGTCCACTGCACTCAGCATGGTAGCCGCCGGCCTCGGCGTGACCATCTGCATTCCCTACGCGGCTTCGCTGGTGCGCCTGTACCGCCTCGAGATGCGGCCGCTAATCGGGCCAGAGGTCACGCGCCGCTTCTACGTGTTCACCCGAGACGGCCGCTCGCTGTCGCCGGCAGCACAGAGCTTCCACGATTACCTATTCCGCTTCATCGTGGAAGACGGGAACTTCACTGGCTGAGGCTGCGGACAGGCCACGTTGACATCCTCCCCCACCTCTCGCTAACGCTCGCCGGCCTTGAGGCCGGAGATATAGTCAAGACTGGTGTATGACCAGATCCTGATAGAAGGGCTTGATGAGGCGGCGTGCCTCTGCTGAGAATTGAGTTGTCGAGACCAAATTTTCAGCAACCACGGAGGCGCGCCTTGAAGAAGGATACGAGTGAGCAGTCGGTTGAGCAATCGGAAGTGGGGCTGTCGCTGGAGGAGCTGATCCGGCGCGGCGCGCGGGATCTCATCGAGCGGGCGATTGAAGTGGAGGTGCAGCAGTTGTTGGCCGAGTACGAGAACGTGCGGATGCTGGGCGGGAGCCGAGCGGTGGTCAGAAATGGCTACCTGCCGGCACGCGAGGTGCTCACGGCGGTCGGCAACGTCGAGGTGCGGGTACCCAAGGTGCGTGACCGCTCGGGCGCTGGGGTGAAGTTCAATTCCGCCTTGGTGCCGCCGTATGTTCGCCGCTCGGCGCGGGTGTCGGCGGCGTTGCCGTGGCTGTACCTGAAGGGCATCTCGACGGGCGACATGCGCGAGGCGCTCACCGTGCTGCTCGGCGATGAGGCCAAGGGCCTCTCCCCCAACGTGGTGAGCCGCCTGAAGGCCGAGTGGGCGAGCGACTACGCCGGCTGGATGAAGCGGGATTTGTCCGGCAGCCGCTACGTCTATTGGTGGGCCGACGGCGTGCACACCAGCCTGCGCGGCGAGGACGATGCCCGCCAGTGTCTGCTGGTCGTCATCGGCGTGCGGCTCGACGGCACCAAGGAACTGGTCACGATCGGCGACGGGCACCGCGAATCGAAGGCGTCCTGGCTCGAGTTGCTGCGCGACCTCAAGGCTCGTGGCCTCGAAGTCGGTCCGCGCCTGGCAGTAGGCGACGGGGCGCTGGGCTTCTGGGGGGCGCTCGACGAGCTCTACCCCGAAACCCGCCGGCAGCGCTGCTGGGTGCACAAGAGCGCCAACGTGCTCAACGCGCTGCCCAAGAGCCTGCAGGCCAAGGCGAAGGCGCAGCTCCACGAGATCTGGATGGCCCCGACGCGCGCCGCGGCCGTGAGCGCCTTCGAGCGCTTCGTCGAGAGCTACCAGGCGAAGTACCCGAAGGCGGCCGACAAGCTCGTCAGGGATCGCGACGCGCTGCTCGCCTTCTACGACTTCCCGGCCGAGCACTGGATTCACCTGCGCACGACCAACCCGATCGAGTCGACTTTCGCCACCGTGCGTCACCGCACTACCCGCACGAAGAACTGCGTGTCGCGCTCGAGCTTCCTCGGTCTCGCCTTCAAGCTCGTGCAGGAAGCCGAGAAATCCTGGCGGCGGATTCGCGGCGTTGAGCGCATTGCCGAACTGATGGGCGGCGTCGTCTTCAAGGACGGCGAACCCGTGAAAGACGAAGAGCACGAACAGCAGCGGCTCGCCGCCTGATCAGCCATGCCGGACGGGTCCATACACCAGAATTGACTTTAGCTCTTGAGGCCGGAAAGGAGGGGGATTCCTACGGTGCTATACGCTGAACTGTTTAGTCGCTTCGGTGGGTTCTTGGCCTGACGCCCCGACTTCAGGCGAAGTATCTGCACAAGCTAACCGGGCGTGTCCCGCCCTTAAAACATTGATCGCGCCGACCACATCGGCGTTCTCCTCGAAGCCGCATTCGACGCACAGAAACCGGGCCTGCGTCGTAAGCGACCGGGGAACTCATCTTGACGGCGGGAACGGGCCGTTCGCCTTCGGTCGTCGGCGGTGGCGAGAAGTCCAGTAACCGGCAGTTGTACCATCTTGCACTGTCGTGTCGCCGTAAGGTCGCGGTGCTACGTTGTATAAGGACGCTCACTCATAGGGAGGCCCAAATGATCAAGCGCGCAGCAGTGATGGCACTGGTAGGGTTGATGGCGCTCGCCACCGGAGCCTTCGCGGACGAAGGCAAGGACGAGTCAGGCAAGGGGAAGCAACGAGACGAGGAGCGCAAGCGCCATGAGGGGAGTTCCTCGTACTTCCATCAGCACGGCTACACCCGCATTCCGGACGGTCACCTACCGCCTCCGGGCGAGTGCCGTGTCTGGTATCCGGACAGGCCGGCAGGTCATCAGCCGCCGCCGTTCAAGTGCAGTGAAGCGCGCGGTCGGGTTGAACCGGGTGGTTGGCTGATCTCGCCCGGGCCTCAACCCAAAGAGGTCGAAGTGGCGGTCTACGACGCTCGGCGCCCCGGCGTTGTGATCGACGTGGGCATCTTTGACGCGCGCACGGGTTCGATGATCCGCATCGTTGGTACCAAGTAGCAGCCCGCTTACGCTGCAGGTTGCCAGCGATGCGGCAACAGTTCGCGAATGCGGCTGGCCGGCGTCGTCGGCAACCGCGTGAGCACGTCCTTGAGGTACGCGTAAGGGTCGTGCCCGTTGAGCCGCGCCGAATGGATGAGGCTCATGACGGCGGCAGCCCGTTGCCCTGCGCGCAGACTGCCGGCAAATAGCCAATTGGATCGACCGAGGGCAATCACGGGGTCATTCTGCACCTGTCGGGCAGGAAGTTGAGGTCTTTTATCGCTGGCACCCACTGTATGGCCGTCGCCTTCGACGACAGTACAGCGAGCAGCGGGCGGGTGGTGAAGTCGTTCACGTCGAAGCTTCCTTTGGCGTAGTCGTCGTAATGCCCGCATGGATGCTGGACGCTGCCGCTTGTGCGGGCATGGCTCTTGGCGATCCAAGGGCGTCGGTCTCTGCCCTTGTCGAACTGTGCCACCTACTGGCCCACCATAGGGACCCCCGCCGCAAACGTTTCTCGCTCGTTTACACCGTTTTTATTTGCGCCGCAGCACAATTAACTCGGTGAGCAACTCCGACCTCCAACCCGTCGTAACAAGTGCCCCGTCACCTGCAGGCGAGGATTCAAAGGCCGAACATGCAAAACGACGAGAGGAAGCGTCTGCCACCGATCACAAGCCATCTGCTCGCGCTTGCCGTCTGCGGCCTTGCAGTGGCGATCTGTCTGCCGCTGCGCGATCTGCTGGAGCTGACCAACATTGCGATGCTGCTGTTGGTGATAGTCGTCTTCATCGCGGCGACGCTTGGACGGTCGGAGGCCATCCTCGCCAGTTTCGTCAGTGTTGCGGCGTTCGACTTCTTTTTCGTCACGCCCCACCTCTCGTTCCTCGTCAGCGACGTGCAGTATCTCGTCACGTTCGCCGTCATGCTGGCCGTGTCGTTGATCACCAGCCACCTCACGACTAGGCTGCAAGCGAGCGCGCGCGAAGCCCTGGCGCGCGAACGCCGCTCGCACGCCCTTTATGCGCTCGCCAAGGCCTTGGCCGGGGCAATGAGCATCGAGCAGGTCGTGGAGCGAGTGGGCGCCTTCGTGCGCGAACAGGCCGACGGCGACGCCCGGTTTTTCCTGACCGATACGGCGCAGGCACTGCACGAGTTTCCGCCCCCCGGAGTGCCGCTCGGACTGGATGAGTCGATCGCGATCCGGGCAGTATTCCAGAGCGACGTCGCGGACAGGTCCTGCTGCATCGCCAACCCAAATGGATTGGATATGATGTTTCCGCTTGGCGGCGCGATGCGGCGGCACGGGGTCCTGTTTGTCAGGGCGGGTGCCGGCGGCCGGCCCGCTCTGCGGCCGATGCTCGAGGGCATCGCGTCGCTGACCGCGATCGCCCTCGAACGCCTGCGCTTTGTCGACATTGCGGAGGCGAGCCGACTCGAGACCGAAGCGGAGCGATTGCGAAGTTCGATCCTGTCGTCGATTTCGCACGACATCCGGACGCCGCTCACGGTGCTGTTCGGGCAGGCCGATTCGCTGACGCTCGCCGGCGGCCACGTGACCGATGAAGAGCGCGATGCCGCCCGGGCGATTCGAGATCAGGCGGGCCGCCTGAACCAGATGGTGGAGAAACTTCTCGACATGGCGCGGCTGCAGGCCGGGCAAGTGCGCCTGCGCAAGGAATGGCAAGCGATCGACGAGGTGATCGGCGCCAGCATCCAGATGCTCGACAATGCGCTGCGTGAGCATCCCGTGAAGGTCACGCTGGCACCGGACCTGCCGCTCGTTGCCGTCGACGCCGTGCTAATGGAGCGCGTCTTCTTCAATCTGATTGAGAATGCGGCGAAGTATTCGCCGGCCGGCGCGCCGATCGCGGTCGTCGTCGCAGGCGAGGCCGAAGGGCTGGTCGTCGAGGTTCGAGACTGCGGTCCAGGCTTTCCGCCGGCGAGCCTGCCGCGCCTCTTCGAGCTCTTCGAGCGGGGCGTCGCGGAGTCGGCAATCGCCGGCGTCGGCCTAGGGCTGGCAATCTGCCGCGCGGTCGTCGAAGCGCACGGTGGGAGAATCAGCGCGTCGAATCTGGCCGACGGCGGCGCCTGCGTCCGCTTCACGCTGCCGTCGGCCGGCGAGCCGCCGCGCATCGAGCCGGAGCTTACCGACGCGGCCGGAGTCGGGTCGTGACCGAGCTTCGGACCAGGATCCTCGTCGTTGAGGACGAACTGCAAATTCGCCGATTCATCCGGCAGACGCTCGAGCGCGCCGCCTATCGGGTGTTCGAGGCCGGGACGGTCGAGCAGGCGCTCACCGACGCCGCCTTGGGCAAGCCCGACCTGGTGATCCTCGATCTGGGCCTGCCCGACGGAGACGGCGCGCAGTTCGTGCGGTCGGTGCGCGACTGGTCGCGGATGCCAGTGCTGATCCTTTCGGCGCGCTCCGACGAGGCGGACAAGATCACGGCGCTCGATGCGGGCGCCGACGACTACTTGACCAAGCCGTTCTCGGTCGGCGAATTGCTCGCCCGCGTGCGGGCACTGCTGCGACGCGCCGACGGCGGCAAGGACGCGGGCGAGGCGCTCGTGCGTTTCGGCGACGTTGAGGTTGATCTCGCCCACCGCACGGTAACGCGCGCCGGGGAGCCGGTGCACCTCACCGCCCGCGAGTATCGCCTGCTCGTCGTCCTGCTCGCCAACGCCGGCAAAGTCCTGACCCACCGCCATCTGCTGCGCGAGGTCTGGGGGCCGACCTACGTGGACAGCACCCACTATCTGCGCATCTACGTCGGTCATCTGCGGCAAAAGCTGGAGGCGGACCCAACGCAACCGGCGCATCTGCGCACCGAAATCGGCGTCGGCTATCGCTTTCAGGGGTGACCGCCGCTCCGGCTCGCCTTTTTCGAGGATTCAGCATGTCTGTAACACCGGATCGTTCGCACAGCAGTCTGGGCGGGCTTGCGCTCGCGGCGCTCGGCATCGTCTATGGCGATATCGGTACCAGCCCGCTGTATGCGTTCAAGGAGGCATTTCACGGCTCGCACGCGCTGGCCGTCAGCGAGGCCAACGTGCTGGCGGCGCTTTCCGCCTTCTTCTGGGCGATGATGCTGATCATCTCTCTCAAGTACGTCTGGATCGTTCTGAAATACGACAACGACGGCGAGGGCGGCGTGCTGGCGCTGACCGCGCTCGCCCATCGCACCGCGTCGCACGCGCCGCGGCTCGCGACGCTGGTGATCGGGGCCGGCGTCTTCGCCGCCGCGTTGTTCTACGGCGATGCGATCATCACCCCAGCGATCTCGGTACTCTCGGCGGTGGAAGGCCTCGCGGTCGCCGCACCACAGTTCGAACGGTTGATCGTGCCGATCACGATCGGAATTCTCGTCACCCTGTTCTTGATCCAGAAGCACGGCACGAGCCGGGTCGGCACGCTCTTCGGACCCGTAACGCTGATCTGGTTCGCGACGCTTGCCGTATTGGGCCTGCAATCGATCATCCAGACGCCGCACGTGCTCGCAGCGATCGACCCCCGCCACGCGGTGAGCTTCGCACTGGACCATCCGCACGCGGCCTTCCTGCTGCTGTCAGCGGTATTCCTGGCGTTAACCGGGGGCGAGGCGCTGTACGCCGATATGGGCCACTTCGGTGCGAGAGCAGTGCGCGTTGCCTGGTACGGGCTAGTCTGCCCGGCGCTGCTGATCAATTACTTCGGCCAAGGGGCACTCGTGCTGCGCGACCCGACTGCGGCCGAAAATCCGTTCTACCTGCTCGCGCCGGACTGGTTCGTCTTTCCGCTCATCGGCCTCGCGACCGCTGCGACCGTGATCGCCTCGCAGGCAACGATTTCCGGCGCGTACTCGATGACCCTGCAGGCCTCGCGCCTCGGTTACCTGCCGCGCGTGCGCATTCTGCACACCTCCGACAGCGAACGCGGTCAGATCTACATCCCCAGCGTCAACTGGCTGATGCTGCTGTCGGTGGTCCTGCTGGTGCTGGAGTTCGGGTCGTCGGCCGCGCTAGCGGCCGCCTATGGCATCGCCGTCTCAGGCACGATGATCATAACCACCGTGCTCACGATCTTCGTCACGCTCGCCGCCGCCGCTCGCTTCCGACTGCCGATCGTGGCCTGCCTGGGACTATTCGCGCTGCTGGAGTGCGTCTTCTTCAGCTCGAATCTCACCAAGATCGCCGCCGGCGGCTGGTTCCCGATGCTGCTTGGCGCGCTCATCTTCGTCGCCCTCACCAGTTGGAAGGAAGGCAGCCAGCTGGTTGCCGAGCAGCGGCGGAAGATCGACGTGCCGATGGAGGGCTTCCTCTGCGGACCGCACCCGGATGTGCCGCGAGTGGCGGGGACTGCCGTCTACTTGACCTCCGACACGAGCGTCGTTCCCAGCGCGCTGTTCCACAACCTAAAGCATTACAAGGTTATGCACGAGCAGACAGTGTTCCTGCATGTCATAAACGAGGAGATCCCTTACGTCGCCAACGCCGATCGTCTGCGTCTGACCCGGCTCGCGCCCGAGACCTATCAACTCGATGTGCATTTCGGTTTTCGTGAGGAGCCGGACCTGCCGATGGCGCTGGAGGGAGTCACCAGGTTCGGCCTCACATTCGAGCCGATGATGACGACCTATTTCGTCGCGCGCTCGGTGATCGGCGATGGCCCTGGTGCGCTCCCTCGCTGGCGCTGCGTGCTGTTTTCGTGGATGACCCGGCAGGCGGAGGGCGCGGCAACCTATTTCCGTCTGCCAGCGAATCAGGTGGTCGAACTGGGGACTCAGGTCTTGCTATAACAGGGCGGCAGATCATTGCCCACGGCGTGCGCCGGCATCTAGTTGTGTGCGTCAAGTTGTGCAAATTGGGTGAGCACGACATGGTTGATGTCATTTCGCTTTCAGCGCCGCACAGGGCGTAGCCCGAAGCGGCGCTGAAAGCGGGTGGCGGCCTCACGCGGCCAGCCGCAGGGCCTCCTTCTTCTGCTCGGCGAGCAGGGTCATGTTCAGGTAGCGGTTGTCCTCGAGCCAGCTCTCGTGCGTTTCGACGCACAGCGCGCGGATCAGTCGCAGGCACGAATCGGTATTGGGGAAGATGCGCACGACATGGGTGCGTCGTTTGATCTCCTCGTTGAGCCGTTCGAGCATGTTGGTGCTCTTCATGTGCTTGTGATGCTGGCGCGGCAGCCGGTAGAAGGTCAGCGTCTCGCCGATGTTCGACTCGGCCCAGTCGACGAGCTTCGGATACTTTGCCTGCCACTTCGTGATCCACGCGGCCAGGTCGCGGTGGGCCTCCTGGATGTCGCGCCGGTCGTAGATCCAGCGCAGCTCCTGCAGACAGTCGTCGTCAGCCTTGCGCGGCAGGTAATCAAGGGCGTTCCTCAGGAAGTGGACGTAGCAGCGCTGCCAGACCGCCTCGCTCAACACTTCGGAAATGGCCTTCTTGAGCCCTGCGTGATCGTCCGAGACGACGAACTCGACCCCCGCGAGGCCCCGCTCCTTGAGCCGCAGCAGAAAGTCCTTCCAACTGCTCTGGCTCTCGCGGTGGGCGAGCTCGACCGCGAGCACCTGGCGGTGCCCCTCCCAATTGATGCCGATCGCGATCAGCACCGCTTGCGCGCGAATCACGCCGTCTTCGCGGATTTTCTCGTAGCGGGCATCGAGGATCAGATAGGGGTACGCTTCGTCCAGCTGCCGCGCGGCAAAGCGCGCCAGCGCCTCGTCCAGGCTCTTGTTGATCGCCGAGATGGCCGAGGCCGAGAAGCTGTGCCCGCACAGCTCTTCGGTGATCATTTTGACCTTGCGCGTCGACACCCCCTGCACGTACATCTCGGCGAGCGCCGCGACCAGCGCCTTCTCGCTGCGCGCATAGCGCTCGAACAGCGCGGTGGAAAACTCGCCGTTACGGTCACGTGGCACGCGCAGCTCCAGTTTTCCGATGCGCGTCACCAAGCCACGACTGTAGTAGCCGGCCCGGTAGCCCTGACGGCGGTCGGTGCGCTCGCCCGGCGCCGCTCCCAGCAACTCGGTCATCTCGCCTTCCAGGACCTCCTGCAGCGCCTGCTTCATCAGCGCCTTCATCAGCTCCGGATCCGACGCCACCAATGCTTCCACTGTCGCGCCCTTCGAACTACGCTTGATCGTGGTCATGGCTGCCCTCTCCACGGGGTTAAAGGTCGATCCGACAATCAACCTTAGCCATGGCCACCCGCGCCTTCCAGCCGAAGGCGCTTCTGCACACTTCTCAGCACACTACCCGGCATCTTTCCGTGAGGCAGCACCGTAGCACTCCATGTGCCCTTGCAAACGTCCGCTGGCTGGAGGGCGCCGACCTCCATCTAGCTGCAACTGGCCGAGGCTGTTTAAAAAAGGCTCAGGATGCGCTACCCGTCGTCCGCTTCGGCGAGATTCTTGGCAATTCAGTTATTCGATGACGGCGAGGCGGCGTCATTGAGGCCGTAAAAAGGCCTGCTTCAAGCTCTCATTGCCGCTAGGAGACACACCGAGCGCCTCACACCTCATCAGAACCGGCCCGGCCCCTCGGTGCTTCGCCACGAAGCCGAACTTCACATCGATTCCTTGGCAAAGTAGGCCGCGGCTTTTTTCAGGATGTCGCGCTCCATCTTGAGCTTGGCGACTTCCTTGTGCAGGCGCGCAATCTCGGCCTCTTCACGCTTCATCACGCTTGGGCCCGGAAACGCAGCTGCGGATCGGCCGCGCTCTCGCGCCCCCCTTGCGCAACACGTTCTCGTGAACATCCAGATCACGAGCCGCCTGCGCAACCGACACGCTGCGCTCCCTGACCAGCTTTACCGCTTCAATCCTGAATTCCCGACTGAACTGCCGTCTTGTGCTCATCAACCATCTCCGGTTTCATCTTCCCTCCTTAACAAGGTGTCTGTGAAACCGGTAGCAGCCCACCCCGCCCAGCGCCGGGTTTCTTCGCCTGCTTGCCTCCCGCCAGTCGTGACAACAGCCTGAGGTCTTCATCCACCCTACAAGGACCTCATCATGGCCTTCTTGAAACAACACTGCCCTGCCCTCGGCCCCTCAATCATCCTCCGTTCCCAGACCTTCCACGGGATCGTTAGCATCCTGATGACGTTCACGCCGCCCAGACCGACTACGAATGCCTCGAGGAGGACACTGGGGAGCACCATGCGTCCCTGGGCTGCCGGGTGCGCCCGCTTAACCTTGGGGATGGCAACGCTTCGAAGTGAATTGCTAGCAAGTCAGGCTTGTCTGGCAAATCAGACAAACCTGACGGGATCGACCTAGTGACATGGGTGTCGGCCTACGCCCGCCTTACCAGGAGAATCGGAGGCGACGCATGACTGCGGCTGCCTCCTCTGCTGTGCTTCGGCTGCGAAACTTGAGTCGGGCCTTCCACGCTATCCCGATACAATTGCAGGCAGCATTCTGGGAGGCATCATGAACCCCCCGATGACGGACGCGATCCTGCAGCTCTTCAGCAACCTGGGCGAGGAACTCGCTCGGCGCCAAGTGCCGCCCGGTACCGTCCACGCATACGTCTTCGGGGGCTGCGCGGTCCATCTCCACGCCCACTCCCGGGCCAGTACGGACGTCGACGCCGAGTTCGCGTATCCGCAGCCGCTCAAGAGCGAACTGATGCTCATCCTGGCTGACCTGCCCCCAGTGGATTACGACGATCCGGAGGAGGGGCCGTCGCAGCTGGCCTACGACCCGACCTTCAACCCGACCCTGGGCCCGCTCCACATGGACTACCAGGACCGCGCCGTGCCCCTCGAGGGCACCCGCGAGTCACCCGTAGTCGTGATGCTGCCGAGCATCGAGGACATTGCCCTGTCCAAGCTCGGCCGCCTAGGTGACGTGGATCTGGAGGACATCCGCACCCTCCTCGCCCTGCCGGAGGCCTCCTGGGAACGGTTTGAACAATTGGCGCTGGAGGCAGCCAAATATTACGTGGGGCCTGACTTGACCCCGAATTTGGCCCATGTTAGAAGAAAAGTTGACGAGAGGAGGTCTTCGTGAAACGGTTGGCTCGAGGAGCGGCACTAGAGCGAATGCTTGGCGACGTAGTGCGCCAGGGTTTCGCGCGTGTCGATCCTGAGCTGCTGCGCGAGGTCGCTGAACGTCTCTGGTACGCCGGCGAGGTTCCCAACCTGGCTGACGTGCCCGCCAACCTCCGGCCAGATGCCGGCTACCTGGTCGATCGGCTGGCCCGCTTCAACGTACTGCCGAAGGAGCGAAAGCTACGGCTGCTTTCGGCTATCCGCCAGTTCCAGCCCTCCTCACCTGTACCCAAAGCTGAGGCCGCCGGTTGCAAGGATCCTTTGGCGGTGGCTTGGGGCGCCTCGATGGACCTCACCAGCCGCTTGGGCGAGCTGATGCCGTACCAGACGAGGCAGTATGCTCTGGACAGGACCAAAGCGGCTGCCTGACGTGGTTGCGGAATTCATTGACGACGGAGCCAGAGGGCTCCGTTTTCGTTTGGGGTCCACCGGCGGAGACTCGTGCTCTACCAAGGGATCCAGGCGCCCGAATGTGAATGCGTCCATGATGGCATGGTCAGCGGGGACCGGCTACCGGGTGCTGCTGTTCGGTACCGCAGCGAACCTCATTGCCACGCTGACCAAGGCGCACAACGAAGGGCGGCTCGGCGAGAAGCTCAAGCCCTTTACCACGCTGCGGCTCCTGATCATCGATAAGATCGGCTGTGGCGAGCTCATTATAGGAACGCGACCACCCTTGCCTCTAAGGCTATTTTTCAGCCAGTGTTTAACTCTGATCACCGCCTCGCGTCGCCTGACTTGCGTTGGCATGTTTGCTGCGGCCCTACCCGCAACTTCCGGGATTAGAATTTCATTCTCCATAAATGCAATTAACCGTCGTACGGTTCTTTACCCACACTTCCACCCCTCCGCGACCTACGTGCATCTCCAAATAGTCAAACCCAGCATTCCCAGGAGCATACAAAGCAAAGACACTCGGTCGGTTAATTGCAAATGACGCTAGAAGCTAGACGCCTTCACCCTCCATTTCAGGTAACCGGGGTAACCGACTGATTCTTTAGGAGTCTGCGGTAGGCGTGAATATGCGAGGTGGACTTGCGCCCCGCTGCATCACCGCGTATTCTCCGCTTCGGAGTTATTTTGCACCACGAGCGTCGAATGGAAGCTTAATCGTCGCCTCAGTGCAAGAGGCGCGATCCTAAAACAAAGAAGGCTTGCCATGGCACTGACGACACCCGAATCTGATCTCAAGCTGAAGCCCATCGAAGCGAAGGTCGGCCCAGCTCAACTCATCGAACTCGCGAGTATCGCAGACGACATGTTGGCATTGGTGCGCGACAGCATGCTCAAGCCGCACCCACGCAAAAACCCACCTGAATACACAACCACTCAGCTGGCGACGCTCTGCGGCATCGACCGGGCGCGCATCAATTATCTCATCGGCAAGGGTGACCTGCCACCCGGGGTCGCGCAAGGCGCGGGCCGTGGGCGGGTCTTCACCTTGGCTGAGACCCGGCAATGGGTCCAGGCCGAGAGCAAGATCAAGAAACGCCCCGAGGGAAAACGCGGCCGCATCGTAGTCGTCAGCAATTTCAAAGGGGGCTCGACCAAGACGACGACCGCGATGTCGTTGGCTCAAGGCCTGACTCTGCGCGGCCGGAAAGTGCTCATCGTCGACCTGGATCCGCAGGCATCGCTCTCTTCTCTGTGCGGGCTGCTGCCCTCTGCCGAAGTCGACAGCGACGCGACGGTGATGCCCCTTATTTTCGGGGACCAGAAGGATCTCCGATACGCAATCCAACCCACATACTGGGACGGGCTGGATCTGATTCCCGGTGCCCCTACCCTCTTCTCGGCCGAGTTCGTCATCCCTCACAAAGTGGCCGAGAAGCCCGGCTTTGAATTCTGGAACATCCTGGCCCCTGCCCTCCAAGACTTGGCGGCGGACTATGACATTATCGTGCTAGACACGCCGCCTTCTCTCTCGTACCTTACCATCAACGCCCTGATGGGCGCGGACGGGATGCTGATGCCGCTGCCGCCCAAGAGCTTGGACTTCGCGTCAGCTGCTCAATACTGGTCGCTGTTCTCCGACCTGGCGAGCTCGTTCGAGAAGCGGAACTTCGTCAAAGAGTTCGACTTCGTGAACATCCTCTTGAGCGCGGTGAATGCACAGGAGGCGTCGGCCTCCGTGGTCCGCGAGTGGATCGTTTCGACCTACACCGCTAAGGTCCTGCCCGTCGAGATACCCTTCTCGAGCGTCATCGGCACCACCGCGACCGGCTTCGGCACCGTCTACGACGTCAGCAAGTGGGAAGGCGGCGCCAAAACCTACAGCCGTATTCGTGACGCTTACGACCAGGTCGTCGAAATCATTGACAACAAGATCGTGAAAGCTTGGTACGAGGGGGCTTGATATGGCCGGCGCGAAGGATATGAAGTCGAAGAACACCGACCTCTTGGCCGCCATGCAAGCGCGAACGGCCAGCGGCGGTGTGGCGAAAAGGCTTCCAGAGAAGCCAGATGAAGCTCGTACGGCTCCCGGACAGCTGGCAATTTTCTCCGGCCAACTGGCGGACGCCATGGCACGTGCCGAAGCGGCGGAAGCAGAGCTGGCCAAGCTCAAGGCGGAGCATGGCTCCAAGGAGGCGCTGGCAGAGGCTCATCGCAAGCTTGCCGAAGCGGAAGCAGCGCTGGCGACTGCGCTTGAAAGCCAGCCACGCCAGACGGCCAAACTCGACGAGCTCCACGAGATTCCGGGGCGACGCCGCAAACTCACCGCCCAGCAATATGCGGAGTTGCGCGAAAACCTGCGACACAACCCGTTGGCGAACCCGGTCACTGTACGACTGCGACCTGAGGGCGGCTACGAGATCATCGCCGGCAACAACCGCGTAAGCCTCTTCCGCGAGCTTGGCCGGGACGAGATCGACATCAACATTCTCGACCTCGACGACGACGAGACCGACCGGACGGCGTTCTACTCCAACCTCCTCGCCCCGAGCCTCACGGACTACGAGAAGTATCTCGGCTTCAAAGGGCGGATGGAGAAGAAGAAGCTGAGGCAAGCGCAGGTGGCTGCCGAAGCCGGGGTCAGCCAGCCGTACATCAGCTCCCTCATGGCGTTTGACGAGCTGCCCGAGGAGGCCTTGGCATGCATCGCCGACGCCCCTGCCCTCTTCGGTGCCAAGGCCGTGCAGCAGCTTGCTCAACTCACCAAACAGGGCAAAGCAGCTAAGGTCATTGAGGCCGTTCAGAAGATCGTAACGTCGGAGCTTTCCCAAATTGCTGCGGTGCAGCAAGCAAAAGCGAGTGACACCTTGAAGCGCCCGACTCGCCCGGAACCAGTCACCTTTCGTCAGGGCAAGACGAAGTATTGCGAAGCGCTTCGCAGCGACAAGACCGTCCGCCTCTCGTTCGCTTCGGCTGAAGAAGCAGAGGCGACTTTCGCGCTCATTACTGAGCTTATCAAAGAGCGGGCCAGCGCCGCCAAAGGCAACAAAAAGTGATTATCAACCTGCAATAATACCGAAAAACAAGGACTTAACCTAAAATGAAGCGAAAGGGAGGTGCCAGATGACTGCTTTGGACGTACGGCCCTCCTCTACCCTTCCGAATGTTCAGAAAGCTGCCCATCGTCCACAGGGCAGCTTTCTGAGCATTTGGGGGCGGCATTCGTCTCGTGCGGGAACACGAGACTGACGGCTGTCGTTTGGACAACGTAAGAGGAATCGACTAGCGACAACGCTGAGATCAACTGACCCCTGAAAAGACAAAGGCCAACTCTGGAAAGTTGGCCTCTGCTAGGGATTGAACCCTGACTTAACGCTCACCGGCGGGAACCGGTTACGCGACAGTTGCATGTCCGTAGTTTAATGAGCGGCGAGTTGGTGTCAATACCGAAAGGGGTCCTTTTTGCTCAAAAAGGACTATCGTGCCAATTTCACTGGCTTGCGAGGGGGTTGTTCAACTCAACGCCCCCCTCCCCTCCCCTTCTGGGCCCAAGGCCCGCTTTCTGCCGGCGCCGCTCATCCGTGCCCGGGCAGAAGCGCTCAACCGGCGAAACTGCCTCGACCTGGCCAGAACGGCCCGTCAGGCCCTCTACGGCATTTTGGCCTTCTTCGACGTGAAGCGCCCCACTGAGCCAGTCTTCGCCAGTCGAGACAGCATCTGCGCCGAGTCGCTCCTCGGCAGCCACCCCACTCTTTACCGCGGTCTCGCGGAGCTTGTAACGAGGGGGTACATCACGCGCGAGCAAGGCCGCAGACGGGCGAGGGAAGCCTTCGGCCAGTATTCGGTAAGCCGCATTTGGCTCACCGAGAAGGCATTGCAGCTGCTCGGCCTGGCTGGACAAGCACAGGCCAGCAAGGGCGTCTACCAGGAACACCTGGCTACCAAGGAAGAGGTCGCTGGCCAGCCGGAGTGCAGTTTTCCACAGGGGCCGTCTCTCACCGTGAGAGACCGTTTACAAGAGATTGAACTTTCCCCTAATCAACAACTTTCTTCGAAAGGACAGCCCCCACCCGAGGCGCCATGCGAGACCGACCAGGAGAGGGCAGGGGGGTCTCGAGAAAATCGGATCGACAAGAAAACCCGGCTGCCGGCAGAGCTGGTCCGACTCATATCGCTCGGCCTTTCTCGAAGCCGTATCTGCGCGCTCATGAAGCTGGCCCGTGAGCATGGCAACGGCGGCAAGCTCGGAGCAGTCGTCGCCCTGGTGTGGCATCGCATCCAGCAATTCAACGCAAAAGCCGCTTTCGCGTATCTGGCTACGCTTGTTCGGCAGCGGAAGGACTTTGCCCGCCTGCTCGAGATCCAAGACCGGTTCGAGGACAGAGATAGCGCGTCGAAAGTGGTCCTCGAGCGGCTCAACACGAAGCTGCCGATGTTCCTCGAGCGGGGAGACGGCATGCAGGTTGTCACCCGACGAGGCAAGCTGATCGGCGTGCTTAGGCGCATGGGCGATGGTGGGTACGTCGAATGTCTAGACGACCAGAACGTTCGTCGGACACTGCCGGTCAACGCGCGGCTGGTCGAGTCGTGGGAGGAGGGCGACATCGTACTGCGTCGCCCGGACCACGAAGTTTGCTATGAGCCAGAGTTCGCAGCGGATTGACTCTCTCGGTGCTTATCAACCTGCAATAACGCCAATAATCAGTTACTTAGTAAAAATGATGCACTGCACTAGCAAAAATGGTAGGGGTAGGGTGGTTAAAACGGGGGTGGGTCGCGCCGATGGGCTTACCGTATGAAGTTCGTCTTGATCCCTACAGCGTCGAGGCCGTCAGCCAGGTCATACGGGTCGATTGTGACGGGCGGGACCTCGACGTCGTCCGGGACCCCGTCGGTTTCGAGCAGATGCTGCCAACGCGCGGTGCAGTCTTGTGGAAACGCGAAGGCTTGGTAGACCAGCCGTTGCCCGCCGTCCAACCAACCGCATTCGACTTTGAGCTCGTCGCGCCAGTCATGCTGAAAAGCTTCCCGGAAAATCGCGCGACCAAGATTCGCGAGATCCTTCGAAACGCCGGCTTCGAGCGCGGCGGCCTCGAATCTGTCCCAGGGAAAGTCCCCGGGCGCACCACGGAGGACCGGCGCGGTCAGCACACGGTCTCGGAGTCGAATCATGTCAACATTGTTGATCTTCGCTGCGATGAACATCATCGTCGGACCTCTGTGCAATGAGGAGGTGGCTACTATACGGAGCGGTCGGGAATGCGCCAATCTTCGGCGAGTTTTTCGAATTCGCCATTCAAGCACCCCAGTAGCAGGTGAACCTCTTGCTGCGGCTGGCTATCCATTTCGAGGACGGTGAGACAGTCTCGGAAGATTGCTTGATCGAGCGCCCGGAAACCGGTTAAGTCGACGGGAAAGCGGATGCCGTTATACAGGCCAAGAAGGAACTCAGCGATGTACTTGCACTGGCCGGAGTGACCGTTGGCGACAGTCCAGAGGCGTTTGAGCGTGGCAAGCTGTTCAGAAGTGGGGGTAGCCATGGAAGGCCTTGGTTGATTACGCAGGCTGCATTATCACGCCAAGCTTTGCAGCGGAAAAGGGCAAAGCTTAGCGATGAAGGGCACGAAGCGCGACGGTTCGCTCGGGGTTCGGTGGCAGGCGGGTCCGCTGGATCCGACGTCGAGCGGTTTTTCAGCTACCGCCAAAACTGTGCCGGGATCACTTCGCGCTCGACAGGGGTCACGCGGGATCGAAGCTTCGCCGTCATCCCGCTATCGCCGCCCAGAGCTGCCTTAGCATAGAGCGGTCCCGCCGGCGCGTTATGTTGAAACACCAGGATTGGGGCGGCGCCTTCTGGTTGTAGCGGCAGACTGCAACGGCCAGGGCGGATAGCGCGCTGAGCGAGCCAGCCCCGGAGTCGGTCAGCTGATTGGCCATTTCGATGCTTTGTTGCCGCAAAGGGACGGGGGGCTTGGGCTGAAGGAGCTTGGTGCCCATGCTCGCCCATAGGTCTCGATGACTGCGACAGCCTAATACTGCTGTTCCAGAATCAGTTCCGCACGACGGGGCGCAGCCTCCATGGTGGTCGGCGCCAAGTTCCCGCCTCTTGCGAAAAGCCGCAACGCGGTTTGCTCGATTTCGGCTTCAATGAGAGGTGAGCTGCGCATACCGGATTCCCTTCAGTCGAGATCTGCCCGTTTGGAGGCGACGTTCGCGTTGGTTGTAGGGAACTTCGTTTCGTTGTCTGCAGCGAGATGGTCGGTATTTGTGAGACGCTGCCGGGCTTCCATGTCCTCGTGGAAGGCGTGTTGATTCGTTGAGATGTAGATCTCGGTTGTCTGCACGGAGGCATGTCTGAGGGCATCCCGGGTGTGAAGCAAGCTGGCCCCGTCCTGGAGCAAATGAGTCGCGGCGGTGTGCCGCAACCAGTGTGCGCTCGCGGCCTTCAACTTCTCGGCGTGATAAGGATCCGTGCAGGCGTGAACGGCCGACAGAAACAGATTCTTCAGGATCGCGTGGATGGTTTTCACGCTGACCGCGCGGCCAGTGCCGGTGATGTCCATCAGAAGCGGCTCGACAACGTTGGGGGAGGGAGGGAGGGCGCCCCGACGATGCCCGGTACGCTCCGAGAAGTCGCATTGCCTCGCGCGTGAGTGGAATGGGCTGGTCGACGCTGCCTTTCCCGACAACTTTGAGCCACCAGCGCCCTTCGATGCGCGTGACGTCCGCCGTGGTCGCTTTCGCCATCTCGAAGCGACGAAGCGCGGTCAGTTTGAGGAAACCCGCCAGGAACCGTGTGCGCTGATAGTGCGCTTCGTCGCGGGCGGTCTCACGTGGCCACGTCTCCAGATGAGAGAGCACGAGCTGCCAGAGATCCTGCTCGAGATAGCGGTCGACCGTCGTCCGCCGCGGCTTGTAGCCTTTCTTCCGAGCGGCACGGAGCGGGTTGCCGGCCAGGTAGCCGACGCCGCAGAGATGCTCGAACATCCCGAACAGCACAGTGAGGGACTGACCCGCGGCGGACGAGGAGAGGGCGCCGACGAAGGGCCGCCATTCCGGGTTCGGTGAGCCATCCGCCAGGAAGCGGGGGGGGCGTTGCACCGACCGCCATTCCGGGTTGTCGGTGCCGTCCTCGAGGTAGCGGGGCACTTTGACCAAGCACCAGTCCTCGATGGGCTGAGGGTCGCGGAGAAACAGCCCGTAGTCGGTCAGGTCTTCCACCATCAGATCCGCGAGCCCCTTCCCTCTTGTTCCGCCCCACGTGAGGAGGCGCTCGGCATCCCGTTTGTAGGCCTCTAAAGTGTTCCGGTTGTCGACGTACTTTGCGAGCCAGCCGCTCACGGCCTCTATGTCCGTCTCGGCCCGGGTAAGCGTCCGAGTGCCGGCGTTCGCGCCCACAACCAGCTTTCCTGGTTGAACAGGCAGGGCAGGGGAGAGGGGTGGGGTGGCAATTACCGGAAAGTCGGGCATGGCGTTAAATGGTAGCCGGGAACGCACGCATCGCGTCGCCCACGGGCCCGCTTGCTCTGTGGCCGCAGGGTCAATAGAGAGCGTCCATGCGAGGTAGGGCAGGGTACAGGCAGCCTTCGCCTGTCGGGAGGTACGTCAGATCGGTGACCCACCCCTGATTCGGTGCGCTCGGGGCAGAGGTCTGTCCGAGCACGTTCTCTGCCACCGGCAAGCTGTGATTCGAGTTCGTCGTCGCCTTGAATTTGCGCTTTTGTCGGCAGCGAAGGCCCAGCTCGCGCCACAGGCGGGCGATGCGGTCGCGGCCGGCAGCAAAGCCGCCCGCGGCCAGCTCCGGCTGCAGACGACGTACGCCGTAAGTCTCGCGGCTGCGCTGGTGGGCGGCCTTGATCGCCACTTTCAGCCGCTCGTCCGACTGGCGCTTGCACGACGGCGGCCGTTTCAACCACGCGTAAAAGCCGCTGCGTGAGACGTCGAACACGCGGCTCATGACCTTGACTGGAAAGCGGAGTCGCCAGTGCTTCATGAACGCGTACCGGGCAGCGACTCCCTGGCAAAGTACGCGGCGGCCTTTTTTATTACGTCGCGCTCGATCCGGGCTTCCGCCAACTCTTTGCGCAACCGGGCGTTTTCGGCCTCCAGTTCCGCGACCGACCGCCCCCCGGCGGAAACTCCGGCGTGTAATGCTGACATTTTTCTTTGCATCTGCTGCTCCCGTTCGGCAAGTCTACCAACCGGGAGTGTCCATTTTCGTCAGGCTACCTCAAGTCCCGGCCGCCCGCCACTTTCGTCCCTTCGCTCCTCCTGAAAGTGAGCGTCGTTAGCGGCGGGTTGCTATAATTGAACTCATATACCAACCGGAGCGGCGCATGCCCAACGAACCCAAGCTCGGCCGACTGGTTGCTCAGTCTCGCTACCGGCCGCTGTCGCCCGCCGGCCCTCGCAAGCGCCGGGTCGTCTTTACGCAGGATCTACGGATCGTCGTTCGTGGGTTCGAGAATAGGAACTACGTGGCGCCGGCCGGCGACGCAGCTGCCGATCGCCAAGCACCCGGCGGCGCACGCGACCCCGGCCTGCAATCGCTCCTGAAGGAGCGCACCGAGGCGCTGTTGCAGCGTTCGCCCGCGCTCGCAGCGCACCTGGACGCAAACCTCGTCCTGCGGGAGCAGTTCGCCCAGCGTACGCAGCTGTGGAGCGCCGCCAAAGTCGCCGAGTTCGCCAAGTCCTCGGCCGAGAACCGGCACGCCCTCACCTCGCGCTGGTCCGCCGAAAAGCGGGTTTTCGGCGTACGAGACAAGGCTATGCTGTTCCCGGCCTTCCAGTTCGACCCGGGCACCAGCCGGCCTTATTCGGAGGTGCGCTCAATCATCGAGGCCCTCGCCCCCGATTACGAAGGGTGGTCGCTCGGGATCTGGTTCATCACTCCCAACGACTGGCTCGACGGGGCCGCACCGCTTGACGTTTGGCCCGCCAAACGTGATCGGGTCGCTGCCGCGGCGCGCGAGGAACACGACATGTTCCATGGCTGAGCTCGTCCCGCTGCCGCCCGACGCGGCTGCGCTTCGAACTCTTCCGCTCGAGCCGGAATTCTGGCTGCGCGGGCGGGCGCTGTACCACATTCACGAGCTCGAGCACGGGGCGAGCAGCTTCAATCCCGGCAAAGGCAAGGGGCGCTTCCATCCGATCGCCCGCCTCGGCGGCGCGTCGATACCGACGCTCTACGGCGGCTCGACGCTCGTCGGCGCCCTGTGCGAGACGCTTTTTCGGCTCGAGCCTTCAGCGGGCTATCCGGGCCGCGCAGCGGTGCCGAAAAAGCGCGTGCTGCGCCATGCCTACGCGCTACTCGTCCCGCGCCGTCCGTTGCGGCTGCTGCGCCTGGGCGGCGACAACCTGCGACAGCTCGCGCTGCTGCGCGCGCAGCTCCTCGAGCCCGGTCCGAGCCATTACGGGCGCACTGCGCGCTGGGGCGAAGCCCTGCACGCCGCGTTCGCCGACATCGACGGCCTTGTCTGGCGCTCGCGCCAGCATGACGAGAGCGATTGCGTGCTGTTTTTCGGCGATCGGGTTCGTGACGGCGAGCTCGGCATCGACCGGCAAACGAGCTTCGAGACGCCCGCGGGCTGGAAAATGTTGCTCGAGGCGGCCGCGCGCGCGGGTTTCGTCGTGGCGGAGGACTGATCGCCAAAAGCGTCGTTGCAAGCGCCCCGCGCCCTTCTATAGTAGGAGTCTGAGGAAGGACCGCCGCCCTCGCGCGGCGCGGAGGTGTGCGATGAGCGACGAGTTCAACAAAGGGTATTTCTCCACCGGCGCGCAGCACACCTATGAAGCGAAGATGGGGCGCTGGGCGCGACTCGAGGAGGAGCGGCGCGCCGAGGAAGCGGCGCGGCGACAGTCCGAGCGCGAAGGCCAGGAGCACCTCGAGAAGCAGCTGAAGTACGCCGCATCGCAGACGCGCCCTGCGCCAGGGTCCGCCTCCTATGGTCCTTCGGCCGTCGCCGCCGCTGGCAGCGGTGGAGCGCCGAGCCTCGCCGGTTGCGTCAAGGGTTGCGCCGTCCTGGGCGCGCTGTTGATGGTCGCATACGCCGTCTTCGGGTTGAACATCGTGACCGACTCGGTGCTGTTTGCCTGGGGCGTGAAAGGCGCGCTGTGGGGCGCGGCCGGAGGGGTTGCAGTGTATGTCGCCCTCGTGGTGCTCGGCCTTGCGATGAAGGTGCTTGGCGTCCTGATTAAGTTCGCCTTCTATGCGGCGCTCGTCGTCGGGCTGCTGTATCTGTTCAGCTAGCGTGGTGAGTTGTAAATTGCATGAATAAATGGCTCATCGGCTTGTCTCTCATGCCATAAGATTGGCGGCGGGAGAAAGTGATGGGCAGACCGAAGGCATAGATCGTGCTGAACGACGGCGAGCGTGAGCAGCTCGAAGCGTGGCAGCATGGCGCGCGAGAGCGGGCTGTGGCAAACCGCCGTCAGCCGCATCTGGCGCGCCTTCGGTCTGCAACCGCACCGGCAGGAAACGTTCAAGCTCTCGACCAATCCACTGTTTGTCGACAAAGTCCGCGACATCGACGGGCTGTATCTGGATCCCCCGGTCAAAACGATGGTGTAGTGCGTCGATGAGAAGAGCCCGATCCAGGCGCTCGACCGCACCCAGCCGATCCTGCCGCTGGCGCCGGGGCTTCCCGAATGTCGCACGCATGACTACATGCGCCACGGCACGACGACATTGTTCGCTGCGCTCGATATCGCCACGGGAGAAGTCATCGGGGAGTTGCACCGATGCCACCGCAGCGGCGAGTTTCTGACGTTTCTGCGCACCATCGAAGCCAACGTCCCGGCCGACCTCGACATCCCTCTGGTGATGGACAACTACGGCACGCACAAGACGCCCAAGATCAGGAACTGGTTTGTCCGTCATCCGCGCTTCCACGTCCATTTCACCTGGACCTCGGCCTCGTGGATCAACCAGATCGAGCGCTGGTTTGCCGCCCTCACCGAGAAACAGAGCCGCCGCGGTACGCACCGCTCCACTCGCCAGCTCGAGCAGGCCATCCGCGATTACCTCACACGCTACAACGAAGATCCAAGACCATTCGCATGGACCAAATCAGCCGACGAAATTCTCGCCAACATTGAACCGTTTTGTCTGCGAATTTCTAACTCAGCACCCTAGGTTAGCCAGGCAGATCTGCAGCAGATGAGTGCCGCCGAAGATTCGGTACTCGAAACGGTCGTCGGGCCAGCTGGTGACGCCGGCGATGAACGGTTGGCCGACGATCAGTTACTAATTTCTGGTTGTCGTCTGTTGCGGGCATGCGAACTCCTTTTCAGGGGGCGCGTGGAACAACGAAGAAAGAAAAAACAATTCGACCTGGAAGGCTCAGAGTCCAGCAACGGCGCGGCTTTCATGCGCCGATCAGCTTGATTTCTCCGTGGAACATTTGGGCTATTCGAAGGGTGTTTTGAGTTCGCCAACGTAGGGTAAAAGAAACTGGTCATAATGGGAATAAAGACCAGAAATAGAAACAAAAAGACTTATATAGAACGTTATACGTGCGTATCAGCACGCATACGCGTATATTTGCCACGTCCCCATCGTATTGGAGCCAACATGCTCCCGCTATTCCATGACAGCGGCCCGAAGGGGGCCGGTGACGACCTCGAGGCCTTGTTGCTACATGCCGGCGAGCGCCTGAAGGAGCCTGCGCGCCCTCATCAACGTACTGAAACCCGTGCACTGGCCCCAGGTTGCAAGAGAAGACATCGAGTTCTTGGCCCGCAGCCTTCTGCTGAAGGGCCCGGGGATCCGCAAGAGCATGGTTGTCAGCGCATTACGCTGTTGTTGGAACGCAAGTACGCACCGCTGTTCGTCGCCCCGGTGTTTGTCCGGGTGAGAGGCGTGCCGCAACGACAGCCGAGGCGCCCGGCGCGAGACGAACGGCAGACCCGGGCCAGGGCCGAAGCTGCAGGGGTCTTTGCCAATGGGTATGCCTCGGTGCTGGCCAGCATTGCGCTGGAGGCCTACAAGCTCAATCTTCCGGACTTGGCGTCGTTGCTCGTGGCGCACTACGCGGGGCCTAGTCAGGAGTTGGCGGAGTACGTGGAGTCTGCTGGCGATGTCCCGTATGCAGCGCGTATTCGCCCGCGCTTTGACTGCTTGCCCGCAACCGCTGCCGACGCCTTCCTTGGCCAGGACGAGATGGACCGGCTGCTGAAGCAGAGGCACGCCCTTCAGCTTGACGTTCAGAGCCCGGAGGCGACGCGCTCCCGGCAAGATTCAAGACCCACCCGTGCGCAGAAGTTGCAGTGGGCCGCGGCGTACCGTGAGAGGGGGGATATTGAGACTGCCCAGGAACTTGAAGTACAGATCGAACAGGAAACCGAGAATGGTCCGCATCACTGAAGTCCAGTACGACCAGGTTGAGAAGGCGTGCACGGAACTGTTCCGAGCGGGCGAAACCGTGTCTTTTGCAAAGGTCTATTCCGCCATCGGCAATCGGGGTGGGCAGCAGGTAGTCAGCGACATGATCCGGCGCTGGCGCCAGGAGACCGCCGCGACCATCACGGCAAAGCGCGAAAACACCGCCCTTCCAGAAGAACTGGTAGCCGCATCTGACAACCTGGTGGAAGCCGTCTGGAAGCTGGCCCTGGCCCGGGCCGAGGAAAGCTACCAGCGGAAGCTCGGCGACCTGGCAATGAATGAGGCTGAGTGGCAGGTGCGACTCGAAGCTGCAGATGAGAAGGTGGCAGCGGTCGAACGCGAGAACCTCCTCCTGAATGGAGAACTTAAGGAGGCCAAGGCAACGCTACAGGCTAGAGAACACAGCTTGGTTGAACTGGAGACACGCCTTCGGGAGCAGCAGGCCGCCCTCGCCGCCCGCGATCATCAGATAACGGCATTGCGGGAAGACCTGGCAAGGGCGATGACGACACTCGAGTCCGAGCGCACCCGCCACGACGAGGTGCTCCAGGCTGTACGGCATCAACACGATGAGTCCATGCGCCAGGAGCGAGAGCGCCATGGGGCAGAACTTACCCAGGTGCATAGCCAGGCCGAGGCCGACCGCAGGCACTTCATGCAGCAGACCGACGACCTGCGCCAGGCGCATAAGCTGCAGGCGGAGCCTCTGCGGGAGCAGCTCGAGGGACAGAAAGTGGCGGCGGAGTCTTATCGGAAGCAGGCCTACACGGCCCGGGATGAGGCAGCACGTTGGCAGGGACGCGCGGAGGTCGCCCAGGAGGAGCTGGCCGCAGTGAAGAAGATCTTGGCCAAGGTACAACGGCATCGAGAGAAGCATGTCGCATCACCGACCGCGCCGCCCAGAGCCCGCGGAGACGCGCCATGAGTCTCCTGATCCTCGACTGAGGTGGGTCGGCAAGCGTGGAGCCCAAGCGTTCAAGCCATCATCTGTGTGTAGTACTGCTGCCGGAAGGATGCAGGTGACAGGTAGCCCAATCAGGCCTGCTTTCGCTGACGGTTGTAGAAGATTTCGATGTACTCGATGATCTCCTGCCGAGCGCTGAAAATAGCGCGGCAGGTCAGCCTGGGCCAGCGACTGACCCCGAGCCCGTGGGTTCGGCGAACAAATCAAAAGTCATGACGACAGTTCGCAGGCCAACCGCATGTTCGCAAGAGGAATTAAACGCACCCGAGAAGCGCAGGGACCAGGTCAGACCGACCGATTGAGGGCCTGGCTAACCTCTGGCTGACGATGGGTGGCGCGACTGATCTCCATGCCTCGGCCGCATCGACGAATCATTGAGACCAGCCGGAGCGGGTAGTCGCAGGCCCCGGCGCACGGCGCCGAACAAGCCCGATTGGGAAAGACAGTCTGTTCTGCCCTTGTCCAAAGGCCCGCAGTCGAGAACCGATCACGCCAGGTGTAACGATGAACGCATGATCAACGGCACAATCGGTATGCGGACGGTCTGTAGGGGAGGGGTTGACAGAAAGTTCACTGGGGTCGCGTTAGGGCGGAAACGACTGCTCTGACGGAGCGCTTGAGGAGGAATTTTAGCCGCTAAAATATTGACATGCTGAGAAAGTATAGCTAAACTGTTACGCATGATTAGCGGTTGGCGCCGCTGATTTCAATCATCAGGGCGGAGTGTTATGAGCAGTCCATCATCATGAAGAAGAGGTTAACCGAAGCGCAGTTTCTAGAGGCCATTAAGGGCCTCGAAATCGGGAAGCAGACCCGCGAAATCGCGTGGGGTGTGCTGGTCGAGGGAAAGAAACAGGCCGGGTACGTGACAGCCTTGGGCGTGACCAAGGGAGCAGTCTGGCAAGCGGTGGAACGAGTGTGGGGGGCGCACATAACCAAGGCAATACCGGATGGATTTGAGCGAGTCACGGCAGTACTACCCGAACACCAGGCGTTCATCGTGAAGAAGTGGGCCGAGGACGCCAAGAAAAAACAGGAACCCAAAACATGAAAACGATGGTCACGGCAAACCAAAAGGGCGGCGTCGGGAAGACTTCGACGGTCGTGCATGTCGCCTTCGATTTCCTCGAGCGCGGCTTGCGGGTTGCCGTGATCGATCTGGACACCCAAGCCAATGCGTCCTTCACCTTGCAGCGGCATCAAAGTGGCTATCTGGCGAGCCAGATGTTCGACCTAGACGCCGATGGCTTGCGACAGTGGTTCACTTGCCGCGTGGACGGGCCAGCTATTCACTTGATTGCGTCCGATGCCCGCTTGGCGGACATGGAGAAGCGCGGGGTGTCCGAGGCGAGCGCGAGCTTCAAGGCCAACGTGGCGGCCCTTGCCGATTGCGGCTTTGACGTGGTGCTGGTGGATACCGCCCCTTCCCTTGGCGTCGGAATGGCGGCGGCACTGTTCGCGGCTGACTACGTGCTGTCGCCCATCGAGCTGGAGGCATACAGCATTCAGGGCATCAAGAGGATGGTCACGACCATTGCGAACGTCCGCAAGGTCAATACCAAGCTGAAATTCCTCGGGATGATGCCGAGCAAGGTGGACGCCCGGAACCCCCGGCACTTGCGGCACTTGGACGAGCTGCACAAGGCGTATCCGCAACTGATGATTCCGGCCAGCGTCGGCCTTCGCAGCAGCATCGCCGATGCTCTCGCGAGCGGCGTGCCTGTCTGGAAGATCAAGAAAACCGCAGCGCGCAAGGCGGCGAAGGAAGTCCGCGACGTGGCCGACTATGTATTCACGAAGATGGAGATTGCGTAATGACCGCCGTTAAGAACGCCAGGAAGAAGGTCGTCGAGCAGCCCCATGCGTCCGGGCTGGGCCTGGATAGCATTGGCGACCTGTCGGGCCTCCTGAACGAGCCCGAGCCCTTTGCGCGCGGCGCTGGCCCCTTGGAATTGCCCTTGGAGCTGATCGATGAAGATCCAGATCAGCCCCGCACCGCAGACAACCCCGGCTTCTCGCGCGAAAGCATCGCGGAGATTGGGCAGACGATCAAAGACCGGGGCGTGAAGTCGCCGATTTCTGTGCGCGAGAACCCGGAGGCTGAAGGGCGCTACATTATCAACCACGGCGCCCGCCGCTACCGTGGATCTCAGTGGGCCGAGAGAGCGACCATTCCGGCCTTTATCGACAACGATTACAACCACGCCGACCAGGTCATCGAGAACCTCCAACGCAACGAGCTCACCCCGCGCGAGATCGCGGATTTCATTGGCCGCGAGCTGGCGACCGGCAAAAAGAAGAGCGAGATCGCCCGCGAGATCGGCAAGTCTCCGGCGTTCGTGACCCAGCACGTGACGCTGCTCGATCTACCCGACCCGATCGCCAAGGCGTTCAACACCGGTCGGGTCAACGACGTGACCGTGGTCAACGAACTGGTGACGGCGTTCAAGAAGAACCCGGAAGAGGTTGGCGTCTGGTTGGCCGACGACAGCCAGGAGCTGACGCGGGGATCGGTCAAGCTGCTGCGCGAGTTCCTGGAGGACAAGCGCCGGCATGGTGACGAGGACGAGCCTAATCGGAATACGGCCGACGCCATGGACAGCAAGCCTGACGCCGCTGCTGAGGAAGGCGAGCAAGGGTCGGACGGGTCGGATTCCAATAAGGAGAAGAAGGAGGCCGACTTGGACAAGCTCAAGAAGGCGATCATCCAAGTCGAGCACGATGGCCGCCCTGCCCGGCTGATCCTCAATAAGCGCCCGCCGGCCGAGGGCTGGGCCTGGTTGAAGTATGAGGATGACGGAATGGAGTTCGAGGCCGACTTGATCCAGGTGAAACTCGTTGCGCTGATCGAGGGCTGACCGGAGGGACGCGGCTGGGATGCAAGGCGGGCTAGCTCCGCCTGTCAGTCAATTCAAACGCCTGCCCTTGACATCCTCCCCCTCCTTTCCGGCCTCAAGGCCGGCGAGCGTTCGCGAGAGGTGGGGGAGAATGTCAAAAATCATAGAATTGTCGACCTAACTCAAAGGGGACTCTTAGTGAAACAAAGACTTCTTGTGATGAATGGTTCGCGGATCGTCCAGAACGAGCGAGAAGGTCAGTGGTACACCGACAAGGTCGATAAGGCCGGGGCTTTGAAGCCCGGTATATACAATTTGTATCTTGCTAGCCGAGCAGATAAGGCCGCCACCCACAGCGGCGTAATCGTTCATGCCGACAAGGAACGCGTATATCAGCAAATCGGCAAGAACTACGTCATGCACGATCGCTTAGATTTCGATAAAACACCGGAAATTGGGAGCGCCAGGAGTATCAGCTACGACGCGCAAGGCAAGGCCAGCATGTCCGCCGAAACAGTCCAGCTCGGTCGAGGGCGCTCTCGGTAGCTTTTAGCGGCTAAAACGGGAGGTCTGGGCTGGTGCCGGTTCCGTAGACACCCACCTGCGCGTTCCGCGCGGCCTCGAACCCCCTCGGACTCACATAACCCAAGGTCGAGTGACGTCGCGTCGGATTGTAAAAACACTCCCTGTAATCGAAGACGTCTGAGCGAGCTTGCTCGCGGGTCCGATAGACCTTTCGTGACGTGCGCTCGGTCTTGAGCGAACTGAAGAAGCTCTCCATTGCCGAGTTGTCCCAGACCTCGCCGGCGCGATTCATGCTGCAAGTGACGCCCTGTTCCTTGAGCAGCGCCTGGAAATGCTCGCTGGTGTATTGGGTGGATTCAACCGGTCGTCGCAACATCGGGCTATGCGGCAGATCTTAGGTGGTCATTGAGCGCTTCAGCCGGTGTCTTCCAGTCCAACGTTTTACGTGGCCTGTTGTTCAATGTCCGGGCCACAGCTTTGTCCCAGCGCCAACACCTCGTGCCAGACGCGTCGGGCGCCGTACGTCCGGTCGCTGCCGAGAACGCTCTTGCGGATCTGATTGCTCAGCACATCGTCATCGCGGCTGCGCTGGCTGCGCGGCCTGCTCAACCAGCCATAGAACCCGCTTCGAGACACACCGGGCGCCTCACACATCATCAGAACCGGCCAGGCCCCTCGGTGCTTCGCCACGAAGCCGAACGTCACCTCGACGCCTTGGCAAAGTAGGCCGCGGCTTTTTTCAGGATGTCGCGCTCCATCTCGAGCTTGGCGACTTCCTTGCGCAGGCGCGCAATCTCGGCCTCTTCAGGCTTCATTACGCCTGCGCCCGGGAACGCATGCCGCGGATCGGCCGCGCTCTCGCGCACCCCCTTGCGCAACACGTTCTCGTGAACATCCCCATCACGAGCCGCCTGCGCAACCGACACGCTGCGCTCCCTGACCAGCTTTACCGCTTCAATCCTGAATTCCCGACTGAACTGCCGTCTTGTGCTCATCAACCACCTCCGGTTTCATCTTCCCTCCTTAACAAGCTGTCTGTGAAACCGGCAGCAGTCCAGGCCTTTTAGAAGATCGCCAAGTTGCCCCAGTGTTCGAAGTAGGTGCCGACGCCGAGTCCCGTCACGACATTCATCTCTCGCCATGGTAGCGGACGCGAAACGCCGCCGCCTCGACCGAACCTCCGAGTCGGCCAGCTGCGTGGGGGAAAGTACCCACGCGCCTGGCACCGCGGGTTGGGTGGTTTCCCCGAAGCGCGTGACTCAGAATCCGGCCAGGATTGTCCTAAGGAAGCTATGGAAAGGACAAAGCCATGTTCAGCGAATCAAGTCTCGGAACGTTCAAGGCGTGCCTGCGCGGGGAACTGATTCAACCAGGTGACCCGCGGTACGACCAGGCGCGCAGGGTTTTCAACGGATTGATCGATAGGCGACCCGCGCTGATCGTGCGCTGCGCCGGCGTCGCGGATGTGATCGCGGCTGTCAATTTCGCTCGCGAGAACGACATGCGCACGGCCGTTCGCGGCGGCGGCCATGGGGTGACGGGTAACGCCGTGTGCGACGATGGTGTGGTGATCGACCTGTCCGCGATGAAGAGCGTTCATGTCGACCCTGGGAAGCGGACGGCTCGGGCCGAAGGCGGGGCGACCTGGGGCATCTTCGACCACGAAACCCAGGCGTTCGGCCTCGCCACTACGGGCGGCATCGTGCCAAGCACGGGCATCGCAGGGCTCACTTTGGGCGGCGGCATCGGCTTTCTCAATCGAAGGTACGGCCTCGCCTGCGACAACCTGCTGTCTGCGGACGTGGTGAGCGCGGACGGGCGGTTGCTTCACGCAGGTCCCGCCGAACACGAGGATCTTTTCTGGGCTCTCCGCGGCGGCGGGGGCAATTTCGGCGTGGTTACATCGTTTGAATACCGGCTCCACGCGGTAGGTCCCGTGCTGGGAGGGGAGATCGTCTTTCCACTGGAGCAGGCGCAGAGGGTGCTGCGTTTCTACCGCGACTGGTCCACGGCAGCTCCGGACGAGGTTCGAGCGGATGCGACGCTGATCGCGGGACCCGAGGGCCCGGCACTCGATATCAGCGTTTGTTACTGCGGTGCGCCCGAGGAGGGCGAGAAGGTGTTGGAACCCATACGTTTATGTGGGTGTCCGCTGGTCGACACGGTCGCGACGGTTCCGTACACGAAAGTCCAGAATCTTCTCACCGAGGTGTTCCAGCCGGGCCGGCTGCACTACTGGAAGGCTGCATTCGTCCGTGCGCTCGGCGAGGACGCGGTCGACGCGATGGTGGAGTTCTTTGCGAGCACGGCGCCGGGTTTCTTCGCCGCCATCGCGATCGAGCATCTGGGCGGAGCGGTGAGCCGCGTCGCTGCTGAGGAGAGTGCTTTCAGGCACAGGAAGGCGCAGCACAGTCTGCTCGTCCTGCGGATGTGGGAGGATCCTGCCGAATCCGAAGCCAATATGGACTGGGCCCGCCGCTGCTACCGGACTGTGGAGCCTTTTCTGGAAAGCGGCGCGTACGTCAACTATCTGGGTGACGAGGGCGAAGCGAGAATCGTGGCTTCCTATGGTCCCAACCACGAGCGACTTGCGGTGATCAAGAAGAAGTACGATCCAACTAATTTCTTCCGCCTCAATCAGAACATCAGACCGGGGTGAACAGACGGTGGCGGTACGCGTACGCGGTCGCCGCTGTGCGCGAGGAGACGTCGAGCTTCATGAAAATGTTGTTCAGGTGCCGATCCACCGTTTTTTCGCTCAGCGAAAGCTCGGCGGCGATCGCCTTGTTGCTCTTGCCCGCGCTCACGAGCCGCAGGACTTGCAGCTCTCGCGGCGTGAGCTGAGGCGCGTGCGGCGCATAGCGCGCGAGCGCGTCGATGCCGGCGAGATCGGGTGCTGCGCCCAGCGCCTGAAAGCTCGCGTACGCCGCCTCCAGCTCCAGCGCGGCACCGTCTTCGTCGCCGAGCGCGCGGCAGGCGAGTCCCTGCAGCATGCGCACGCGTGCGGTGAGATACGGCGCGTCGATCCGTTCCCACGCGTGCGCCGCGTCGCGCAGAGACGCGAGTGCGGACTGCGCATCGCCTTCGGCCAGCTCGACCTCGCCGCGCGCCTGCGCTGCGAGCCCACGCACGACGTCGGCCTCGAAGCGGCCGGCGAGGGCTTCGAGCTCTCCGCAGGCACGGCGCGCTTCGACCGTGTCGCCGACGGCGAGCATGATCTCCACGTATGCCGGCAGGAGGCGCGAGCGCTGCACTTCGTCGCCCGCGCTCGCGACGAGCGCGCGTCGGATCGCAGCCGCCGCCGCATCCGTGCGTCCTTGCGCGAGCCGCAGCAGCGCAAGCCCCGGCTGCGGCTCGAGCCCCCATAAACTCGCGTTCCGATACGCAGCCTCGGCCGCGGTGAACTCGCCGCGCAATCGGTGCACCTCGGCTTCTTCGTACAGTGCGGCCGCTGCGGCCTGGCGGTTGGTCTGCCGGCAGCGCTCGCACGCCTGGCGCGCCTCATCGAGAGCATCGCTCCATGCACCGTGCAGGCGCATGATCTCGGCGCGATGTACGCGGCATACCCCCGTGAACGCGATCATCTCGGGCTGCTCGTCGCACCAGCGCGCGAGCGCGCTGGTCCATTCGCGTGCGCGGTCCACGGCGTACATTTGCTGGCATGCGTCGATCACGCTGCAATAGATGAGGCCCGTCATGATGGGCGAGAGCTCCCGCGCGGCGACCGCGACCATCGCTTCGTCGAGAAGCGCGAGCCCGCGCCGCACCTGCCGGTTGAGGAGCAGCGCGCGGCCCTGCACGTGCCGTGCGCAGGCGACGAGGTCCGCGTCGCGAAAGCGCTCGCCGATCGCGGCGGCATGCGCCGCAGTGCTTTCCGCCGTCGCGTATGCCGCCGTCGCGATTTGCTGCTCCGCGACGGGGAGCAACAGATAGCCGTGCTCCACGCGCTCGCCTTCTGCATGCTCGAGCAGACGATGAGCGCGCGCGAACCATCCCGTGGCGTGACCCGCTTCGCCCTTCAGCATGAGATGGAGACCTAGCCAGAAGCCGCAGCGCGCGGCACGCGCCGCTTCGTCAGCCTCTACGCAGGCATGATAGGCGCGCTCGAGTGCGGCGAAATACACATCGTCATCCCCGACGAGATACGCCGTCACCGCAAGTCGCTCGAGATCTTTCACCTCGAGCGCCCGCTCCCGATCCGCGAGCGTGAATCGGCGAAAGGCGTCGGCCCAGGCGCGACGGGCGTAGCGTTCACGCGCGGATTCGAGGGTCGCATCGTTCGTCATGTGCATCCGTCCATCGCGGAAACCAGTCGAAGCTTGGATCGTGCGCGAGCCGCGGTGTTCTTCGGTGCACTCGGCGTCAAAGCCTATAGCGCAGCAGGTGTGGCCACCGTGGGGGCACTATTGACAAGGGGCTGAAACGCTTAAGGTTTGCGGGCTGTGCCCAAGGGCACGCTGTCGAACTGAGTCACGGCGGCGAAATTGTCGCGGGGCGGGTGCCCGCGCGAGCCGCAATTCGCGAATACGTGGAAATCTTCCGCCAACGGCGCCACTCGCGCCTGGGCTATCCGGCGCCGGCCGTGTTTGCTCAACAGTTCAGCAAGTAGGCCGCTGCCGCTTGAGGCGGGAGCGTCCACGGCCCGAAACACGGTCCGTTGGGGGAGGATTGCTTCTCCGTCTCTTCGGGAATATCGTGTTCAGCGCAACCGGTCCTCGCCCTGCTGGCGGTTCCGCGGGGCGGACGGCCTGTCGAGCGGCGGCACCCGAGGCAGCTTTGCAGGAGAGGTGGCATGGCCGAGTTCCGCGCTCCCGGCGTCTACATCGAGAAAAGTGCCTGCCGACGTGCAGCCGTCCACATGCGCTGCCCCCTGCATGGAAATACATCGAAGACGTCCGCCGCGACATTCACGCGTGAGAGGTGCAATCCCTCGCTGTCACGGTAATCTCATGGCGACCAAAGAAACTGTAATCATCGTTCACGGCACTTTCGCCGCGCCGGTCGAGGGAAAGCCCGGGTGGTACGAGCCGGGAAGCGCATTCTGTCGCCAACTCGACGAGCGCCTTGGCGCCCACGGCTCTCAGGCTCGCTGCTGGGCGCATCTCGAGGAATGTGGCGAAGAGCTCAGGCGGCGTGCCGGACGCGCTACTCCCCACTTTTCCTGGAGTGGCCGCAATTCGTGGACCGATCGGTCAGCCGCCGCCCAGCAGTTGCTCGATGAACTCGACTATCTGATCGACCGGGGATGGAAATGGAAGCTCGTCGCGCACAGCCATGGCGGCAATGCCGTGCTCGAGGCGTTCGACCTCGACAACCCGAACAGAATTGGCGGTTTGACGGGGAACTGCGTGCTCCTCGGCACGCCGATCCTGCACTTCGCATCGCCGCCGAAGATGTGGTCCAAGCTGGTGGAGCGCCTTCGCATCAGCACATCGCCAATGGTTCACTTCTACGGCATGCGTCGCAGTATTCCAGGTAGAGAGCCGAGTCTCCTTCGCATCGTCGCGGCGGCTGTCGTCTCTCTTCTGCTCTGGGTGCTCGCGGCCAATTATCTTGTTCACCTGAGCGGGTTCGAACTGGGTTCGCTGATCTACGAGAGTACCCGGTTTTGGATGGCGGCGATCGGAGCAGTGGCCGTCCTGGGAGCGCTCTACTGGGGCACGCGGTACGTTGCGGCGGAGGCAGCCCCTCTCCTGACAGGATTCCAGGCGATCCGCGAAATGGTGATGTCGTATCCGCCCCGTCTCCTTTTCATCAACAGCGAGCGCGACGAAGCCTACGGGTTCCTCGCCGGCGTTCGGGCAGCCGAAGCCTGGCCGGAAGTGCCCGGCGCGAAAAACTCCGGCAGGCAATGGTTCGAGATTGTCGTCAGGCAGGCAAGGGAGAAAGACGTCCAGCGCTATCCGTGGGACGGGCGGCGGTTGGGCCTTGCAATTGCGGGTATCGTCGGGGCGGGACTCGTCATGGTGCCGTTGCTGGCAAGCCTGGACATATCGCGCTCAATTCCGTTCATCGTCTCGTGCCTCTTCATCGGTGTGACGCTCATTGCACTCATCGCTCCGGGGCCGATGTTCTTTGCCGTCGCGGCGCCTTGGCGACTTACCGAAGCCGTATTTTTCTTCGCTTACAGCTTGGCCAGACGCCTGCTCAGTGACTATGCGCGCAGGCATGCATGGAGGACGTTGCAGGAATTGGCGCTCGGAGTGACCGGGTCGCCTCATCCGCTGGGCGACGTAACGATCCTCCGGTGTCCCGACAGGAATTTTGCTCGAGGAGAGTTCCTCTACGAAGAGCTTGCCAAAGGGGCGGAAGATGCAGCCGTCGCTGCGCGTTCGCACTCGCTGCTCGCTGAATTTCAATGGATGCAGCAACAGTCGGACACCGACTTCTGGCGGCTCGACCAATGGCGCGACAGGATCGGCGCGTTGGCAGCGGATCCCAATCTGATCCACACCGTCTACTACCGGCATCCGGATGTCATCGAACAGATCGCCAGGCACCTCGCTCGAAGCAAGGAAGAACTCTACGCCCTGCGGAGGGACTACGAAGTACGGCACTCCACTGTGGGCGATGCGACTTATTAATCCGGTACCCCAACACCGGTTGGGCTGAGCTGGCCGAAGCCTTGCGCCCTTCGACCAGCCTGTCCTGAGCGAAACCGAAGGGCTCAGGGCGAACGGGTGGATTCGATTGCCGCCTTGCCCGGGCTGTGTCATGGCCGCAGTGGTCAAGACAACATGGTGGTCAAGACAATGTGAATAGCGCGGGCAGCGGCGGATGCAGAACGATCGACGAGCATGGCCTTGCAAGGAGAAAACCGTGTGCTATACCGACCCAGTATGGGTAGTCAGTGCGCAACGGGCAGGGCCGCCGCCGCGTGCCGTGTCGTCGCCGTGACCGTGGACGCTTAATCTGCCCGGTTCTTACTTCAGATTGCTCGAACAACGATCGAAGGGCCGCGCTCGATCCGCATGGCCATCGAAACCCCGTGTCGTAGCGGATCATCCGGCTCCATTCGGTAGGACGCAACCACCTTGATTACCGCCGGCCATGGATACGAAGCTTGAGATTCAGTGTGCGGTAGTGGCTCCGCCGTCCGCCGCCGGGTCCGTTGTCGAATGGATCGCACGCTACCCGTCCCGGGATGGGATGGCGGTGCACGCTTTGTTGGAGGTCGATGACGAGCGCGTTGCGGACTCGTTGCACCGGCATCCGGCGGCGCCTTTCGACGCTATCCTGATGCTGGTTGCGAACAATAACGTGGCGGGGGCGAGGCGCTGGCTCGGAGCGAGCTTGCCCGGCAATACACCCGTCATCATCTTGAGTCGCAGGTTGCGGGCGGCTGCGATTCGCTCGTTGCTGCAACTCGGCGCGCGGGATTTCGTTGCCAGTGATTGCGATCAGGAGGAGTTGCAGCTGCGTCTTTGGCGGTTGTGCAGGACGCCTCGTTCGCGCCCCGGATCGGACTGCGCGCGAAGCTGTTGTCATCCCTTGCTGTTGCGTCTGATCGGGTCGGACCCGACGTTCCTGACCCAGATCGAGCGCATCCCCGTGATCGCCGGATGTGATGCCGGAGTGCTGATTCTTGGCGAGACAGGTACCGGTAAGGAGTTGTGCGCGCGGGCAATCCATGAACTCAGCGGACGAGCAGCGCGACCTTGGGTGGCGGTGAATTGCGGAGCGTTGCCGGCCGATCTGGTGGAATCCGAGTTGTTTGGACATGCGCGCGGAGCCTATACGAGTGCGAACGAGGCGCGCGTCGGTCTGATCGGCGAAGCCGAAGGAGGCACCGTCTTTCTCGACGAGATCGATAGTCTGCCGCAGGCGGCGCAGGCAAAGCTGTTGCGATTCCTGCAGGAGAAGGAGTACCGGTTGGTCGGCGACGCGCGGCCCCGCCGGGCCAACGTGCGCGTGGTCGCCGCCACCAACAGCGATCCCAGTGCGCTGGTCGAGGCAGGACGGCTGCGTCGCGACCTCTACCATCGGCTAAACGTACTTTCGCTGCATTTGCCGCCTTTGCGCGAACGTCGCGAAGATCTGATGCCACTGATCGATCATTTCGTCTGCCGCTTTGCCACCGAATCAGGGTGTCCCGTGCGCGGCCTGACGCGGGCGGCCTTGGCCCGCCTGGCCGAATACCGGTGGCCGGGCAACGTGCGCGAACTCGAGCATGCCATCCAGCGCGCCGTACTGTTTTGCCGCGGGGAATTCATCGACGCGGTCGATCTCGAGCTGCCGGCGGTCGAAGCGCCGCGGTGCCAGAACTTCCGTGCAGCCAAGGACCATGCCGTGAAAGCTTTCGAGCGCTCGTATATCGAGAGGCTGCTGCTGATGTGCGATGGGAACATCACGCACGCAGCCGAAGCGGCCGGAAAAGATCGACGCGCCTTCTGGCAGCTCATCCGCAAGCACGGCATCGATGCCGAACGCTACCGCGTCCCGGAACGGCACGACGGTTAGCGCGTCCCCAACGTTTGCAGACAGGTCGACCATCATGGAACTCGTCACCGCCCACGACGTGAATCTCGCGCAACTGAGCGCCACGCTCGACGATGAACGCGAACTCCTGGAGCATAAGCGCCGCTACCTCGACGCGGCGTTGTCGGTGCGCCTGCTGCATTCGGCGCTGACGGATGCGCGGCGATCGGTCGATGTCATCGCCCGCCTGTCGCCCGATTCGCCGGAACTCCCCGAGTGGTGCGGCTTCATCGCGCGCGCGACGGCCGCGTTGTTCACGTTCGCGCGTCGCCCTGAGCGTGCACAGTGGCGCCTGCTCGACATCGACCGTACGCTGAGCGATGAAGTCCGGCGGGAGTCCTTGCAGGCTTCGAGCTGGCTCACCGGCTTCTGGCTGGCGTGGGCGAGCCGGGATGCGTGTTCGCTGGCCTTGCTGACCCAGGTGCCGGCGGCGCTGCTCGCCGCGGACGAGGCTTTCGACCGCCCGCTGGTGCAGGCGCTGCAGGGCGCGATGACACGCGCCGCGGCCACCGGGGAGCGGCTCATCGAGGCCTTGGCACTGGCTGACCCGGAGCGTGTGCAGCGCACCGATCGGGACTGGCTGCTCGACATCCTCGTTCCCGTGTTCGAATGCCTGACGCCGCTCATCGACCATGACGAAGGGCGTTTCACCGCGGCGCTGGTCAAGCTGCTCGAACTGCGGCGCGACCATTTTTCGCGCGGCCGGGCGAAGGGGATGGAGGGCGTGCAGCATCTGTCTGAGGAGGGGGTCGGTCTCGTCGCCTGGTCGAAGGCGCTGGGTTTCGACGTGCCGGTCGCCTCGCCCTATCTGCCCGAGGCGCTGCTCGGCCTCGAGCCGCCGGAAGTCGTCGCCTGTGCAAGGTGCGCGACACCGGCCGGAGACGGCGAGCACGCGTGCCACGCGTGCGGCCACGTCGCCGCTGACGACGAGTTGCGTTTCGGCTTCGACGAATGGCTGGGGCTGGACCGCGACGACTGCCCGTATTGCGCCCATCCTTATCCGCTGATCGCCAGAACGTGTCCGGTGTGCCTGGCTGAGCGGTAGGGGAGGCCGGGAACGGGCCGCGGCCTATTTGAGATCGAAGGGGGTGACTTCGATTCCGGTGGCGACGCTTTTCTCGCCGAGGACGGTGCGCGGGGCAGCGACGATGTCGAACGGGATCTGTACCTTCTCGTAATGGATTTCCGCGGCTTTGCCGCTCAGATCCTTGCCGGTGGTCAGCGCCGCGCGCAGCTCCTTCGCCGCCTGCCTCGATTCCTTCGACGACGTGGGCCGGCTCATGTCGTCGAGGATCGCGTTGAAGTAATCCAGGCTTCCCTGCTGCACGTACTTGCCGTTATACCACTTGCCGCCCAAGGGGCTCGTGCCGCCCTTGGCTTCGATGACGAGGTAATGGACCTTGCCGTTCGCGTCGGTCCATTTGTCGACGCGGTCGAAGTCGCCCGCGCGCGAGCCTTCGCCGCCGTAGACCCGGGTCGGCCGCGCGTCGGCTGCCCAGGCGCGCTGTTTCGCCCAGGCATCGGCGGCCTGCTCGCCGAGCTTCTGGCTGGCGTCGCGCACCGCCTGGTCCCAACGCTTCGCGGCGGCGTCGTTGTTTTTCGCCAGCGCATTGGTGCGCTCGCGGCGGGCGCGGTCGCGCGCGGCGATCAGCTTGTCGATCGTCGCGCGCTGGCGCGGCGTCAGCAGGAGATCGCCTTCAGCGCGCTTGCCGGTGGTCCTGAACGATAGCTCCTCGGTCTTGCCGGGCTTTGCTGGCTCGTCGTACTTTTCGACGGTCCGGGGCACGCGGTTGGGGTTGTCCGCGCGCTTGGCTTTGGTGTACATGGCACCGATCTCGGCCTTCGTCAGGTTCGCGGCCGGGTGCGCTTTCTCGAACGCCGAGTTGAATTCGCTCAGCGTTCCCTGACTCCAGGCCGTGTCGATGCTGAAGCCGTCGATCGTCTTCTTCGCGTACAGGGTCGCCGGCTCGCTGAGGATGTCCGGCAGGTTGGCTTTGCCGAGTTTCCACGGTCTGATCTGCGCGAGTTCGAGCTGCTTCGCGCGCAGGTTGCTGATGTCCTCGTAGGCGCGGATCAACTCGTCTTCGGAGAGCGGATCGTTTGACTGTTGCAGCCGTTCGGCGATGCGCTTCTTGGCGTCGATCTCGATCTGGATCGCGGCTTTGGTCGCCGCGAGCTTTTCCCTGGGGGTCAGCTCGGCCCACGGTTTGCCGGGGTCGAGCTGGGCGAAGAGCTTCTTCATGCGCGGGTCGAGCGACTGCGCGGCGTGCACGCCTTCCTCGTACACGGCGGCGGGGGAGGCGTCTTCGGAGACGAGGATCTTGGTGACCTTGCCGTTCTCGACGACGACCTTGGCGGTGCGCTTGCTGCCGGCCGGGCCGATCTTGTCGGCGCTGACGATTTCCACCGGGGGCGCGGTGTCGCCTGCCTTCAGTGGCCCCATGCCGGCTTCGACCGCGGATTTGAGGTCGGCGTGGTGCTGAGTGCGGGCCTGGTCGGCCATGCGCTTGACGTCAGCTTCGGGCAGCCCGGCCTGTTTCGCGGTTTCCGTCGCCGCGGCGAGGCGCGTGGCGAGCGTCGGCTTCTCGACCGGCACTGGCGCCGGATGCGGTTCTCCCGGCGGCGGGGCGCCGAGGTCGGCTTCCAGCGCCTTGAGCGCCTGCACCTGCGGGTCGTGCGCACCCTTGGACTTTTCCAGCTGCTCGCGCGCGGCCTTGACTTCGGCATGCACGATCGGCAGCTGGCTGGGTTCGAGCCATGCCTTGACGGCTTCGCTGACTTCGCGCGTCGTCTTCGGCGCCCAGCGCGCGGGGCTGCCCCATTTGCGCACGTTCTTGGCGAGGCCGCCGACGACCTTGTCCTGGACGAACGCAGCCAGCGCGTCGACGACGTCGACGGCGAAGTAGGCCTGCGCGCGCGCGCCGGCGAAGTGGTTGACATGCATCGCGTCGAAGATCCAGCTCACCAGCGCGAGCACGGTGCCGAGCGGCGAGCCGCCGCTTTTCGCCATGATCTTGCCGATGATGCCGGAGAGGAGCCGGCCGATCGGTCCGAGCTGGGCGAGCGCTTCGAGCAGCAGGGAGATGGCCACCGCCTGCGCGACCGCTTCGGCGAGCACCTTGGGGGCGAAATACTGCAGGACGACGTCCTTGAGGTCGTGCTCGCGGTAGGCGACGTAGAGCGTCGCGCCGACGCGGAATACGGCCGAATCGTTGCGCGCGAGCCCTTCGCTCATCGAGCGTTCGAGCGACGCGATGATGTGCCCGGCCGACAGCTGGCTGCTGTCGAAGCGCTTGCGAAGTTCTTCGATGCGCGCGCGGGCGGTGTCGACGGTGACGTTGGTCGGCGCCGCGGTGAGGCCGTAGCGCGCCTGGCTGCGGCCTTCGGCGCCTTCGATGCCGTGCTCGCGGATCGCCTTTTCGCCGAGCGGGGCGCCGCCCGCCGATTTCGGGTGGTGCGTCTGGGCGAGCAGCGCGCCGGCCTGCGCCGAGGTGGCCCCGTACTCGGCCAGCGGGGCGGCCATCGTCTTCTGCTCGGCGACCTTGTAGCTGTCGTCGAGAATGCTCTGGTAATAGACGAGGTAGTGCCAGCCCTCGGCGGCCGTCGGGTCGCGCAGGAAGAGGTAGGTCGCGGCCGGGGGCGCGAGCTGCATCGCGCGCGCAGCGGGCAGCACCGGCACGCCGGCGTGCTGCATCGCCCACAACGCGCGAAAGGCCGCGCCGGACACGCCGATACCCTGTTCGAGCGCGATCTGGCGGTCCTCCGCGTGGGTTTCGATGGCGCCGTATTCAGGTACGAACTCGTGCACGAATTCGTAGTCGGGCATGAGGCCGGCGCCGGTCAGGTCGCGCAGGCGCGGCGCGCCGAGCGGCCCCCAGAGCGTCGGCAGCGCCAGCATCGCGTAGTTGGAGTAGCCGACCGGCTTCAGCAGCTGGTTCGCCATCCAGCCTTCGAAGCCGAGCTGCATCAGGCCCTGCGAGGCGTTGCGCCAGCCGCGCATGGCGTCGGCGATGGCCGGATCGGCGGCGATCGCGCGCGAAGGCAGGAAGGTGAACCAGCTGTCGAAGACCTTGACGAAGTCGTCGAGCGTTTGCGGCGGCGTTGCCGGGACGATCTTGCTGCGTGTGGTTTCGAGGTCTTTGAAGACTTCGTCGGCGCGGTTGGCGAGCGCCACCGACCATTTCTCGGCGGCTTCGTCGGCGGTGCGCGGGAAAGCTTCCTCCGGGGCGACCTCGACGCCCATTCCGCCCGGCATGGCCGTGGCGAGGAGTTCGGGCTTGGCGCCGAGCGCCTGCTGGGTGGCGGCTTCGCCTTTCTCGGTCTCGCGCATCTGGGCGAGGCGCCCGGAGAGCGGGCCGAGCTGCCGTTCGAGCGGCGTCGACGACGACGGGTCGAGCGGGGTTCCGACGAGCGCCGGGTCCTTCATCGCCTGGTCGAGGAGCAGCGCGTGCCGCGCCGTGCGGTTGATCTCGTCGCCGATCGTGCGTCGCTTGGCGAGATTGGCGGCAGGCGTCACGCCGGGGTCGTCGTGCAGGTCGGCGAGGCGCTGGCGCAGCTCGACCAGGTGCATCAGCGTGTCGTGCAGCTCGAACCACAACAGCGACGCGACCGAGCCGAAGCGCACCGCAATGCCGGCAAGCGCATCGACCAGCTCCGAGAAGCGTTCCTGCGCCTGCAGGTCGTCGGGGGCGGCGAGGTAGCGCGCGACGGCCAGCGTCCAGCCGCCGAGGAAGGACTCGGTGCCGACCGAGGGCACGCCGGATTCGAGCTCGCTCGGCAGGCCGGATACGGCGACGACCAGCCGCGGCGCGTTGACGAGATCCCACGGCGGGCTGGTGACCTGCGGCAGCACGGCGGCGCGTGCTTGGAAAGTCGCCAGTTCGCTGGCGTCGCCGATGTGCAGCGTCGCGTGCTTGACGAGTTCGGCGACGAATTCGGCGGTCGTCAGGCGCTGGTCGGCGAGCGCCCCCACCAGCGCGTAACGGACCCATTCGGCGTAGCGCCGCTCCTTCTGCTGCTGCGGGTCGGGCGGCACGTCCGGGTCGCGGGCGATGTGCTTGTCGCCGGTCTCGCGCTGGCGTCGCACGTGGTGCAGTTCGTGCGCGAGCAGCGCGCGGCCGGCCGGCGTTGCGGGAGCGAAGCGGCCGGCGGCGAAGTAGACGTCGTCGCCGCAGGTGAAGGCGCGTGCTTGCACGGCTTGCGCGCGCTGGGCGGCGGCGGCGTCGGTGTGCAGGCGGACGCCTGGGGGAACGTCAGGATGGTCGCCTTGCGCGGCGCGCTGGCCGGCTTCGCGTGCTGCCGCTTCCTCGGCGGCGCTTTCGGCGGCCGTGCTGCGCCGGGGCGGCGGTCTCGCGCGCGCGGCCTGCTGGGTCGCCAAGTTGTCGGCGCCCCGCCGTTCGGGGGCCGGTGGGGCAGAGAACGCCGGACGAGGTGCGGGAGAAGGCCGACGGAGCGGGGCGAAGCGGGACAGGCGCGTCATCCTGGTCTCGTGGCGCCTCGGCGGTCACAGCCGCTTGCGTCCGTCCGCATCGAACACCGCCGAGATCGCGTCGCCGTCGATGATCACCGCGAACCCGGGCGGCAGCGCGAGTGCGGACAACACGACGGGCCGCTGGCGCAGGAGGGTGAAGACGCGCTGCGCGTCGAACGCGTCCGCGTCATGCGCGGATCCCGGCTGCTCCGGCGACGAGATCGTCCAGCCGCTGTCGTCATCGCGCTGGGGGGGCGAACGGAAGAGCTGCAGCGTGCGCGATTCGAGCGCCCCGCGGGCGACGACGACGAACTGCTCGAAGCCCGCGTCCAGCGGTGTTGCGCCGACGCGGCGCACGAGCGCCGCCTGCTGCGCGAGCACGTCGAGCGTCGTGTCGACGCCTGGATGCTGGTCGCGCAGTGGATCGCCGGCGAAGTCCGGCTCGCTGACGACGAGGGCGCCGCCGTCGTCGCGCAGGGTCAGGATCGACCAGCCGAAGCGGACCTTCATGCCTGCGTGCAGCGGGTCGTCGCGGGCGATGCGGGTGAGTATCGCGAGAAAGTCTTCGGCGAGCGGCTGGCGGGACGGCGCGCAGGCGAGCGCGACGTGGCGGCCGCCGATGGTGCGCGAGAGCGTGGTCGTCGTCATCGGCTGACCCCTCGCCGCGCCAGCATTTCGTTGATCCTCGCCTGCAGCGTCTCGCGCAGTTTGGCCTCGGCCTGCGCCATCGCTGCCAGTTGCTCCTTGGTGTAGTGCTCGAGGCCTTGCGGCCAGGCGGCGAACGGACGGGCGTTGCGCGATTGGTTGGCCGCCGCCTTCATCGCTTTCAGATTGGTGAGTTCGTTGGCGAGCTTGAGCTGCTCGTCGGGGAGGAGCAGGAGGAAGCCGTCCATGTCGATCATTTCGCGCAGCGGGACCACGTGATCGACCCACATGTTCGACGTGGCGAGGGGCGCATGGCTGATCTCGTCGATCGTCTTGCCTTCGGCGTTCCGGGCGCGGGCGATGATCTGATCGCGCACGTCTCCCGGCGAGCGGGCGCGCAGCTGCTTGTAGACGCCTTCCGCGGTTTCGCGGCGCGCCTTTTCCGCCGCCTTGAGCAGGTTCGGGATCTCGATCTGAGTCGTCTTCGCCAGCTCGCGCGCGCGATCGGCGCGCGCGGCCTGAACGTCGGCGAGCGTCAGGCTGGCCGGGTCGCGCTCGCCGAAGACGGCCGCCAGCGTTTCGCGCTCGGACGGGCTGAGGGCACCGACGCGCATTGGCGGCTGCTGCGTTTCCAGCTTGCGCAGGAGATCGTATTCCTGCCGGATGAAGCCCACTTTCTCCTGCGCTTCGGCGACGCGCGCCTGCGCCGACTCGAGCTTCTGCAGTTTCTGCAGCTGCTCGGGACTCGGCGGCTTGGCGCCCGGAATGGTGGTTCCGCACAGGGTCTTGACGCTGAACCGGCACCACGTGCCGTCGGGACGTCGGCGCCAGACGTGCTGATTGCCCAGATCGACCTCGTCGACGTAGCCGGCGACGGTGCTGGGCTGCGGCTGGCTGGCGGCGACGACGTCGATCTCGGCCTGTCGCTCCGCCGCGGTCAAGGTCTTGCCGTCGGACTTGCCGGCGGTCTTCGCAAGGACCGCTTCCCGCTCCTTGCCGACCACTGTCCCGGGCGGGTGGCGCGCGGCGCTGCGGAAATCGGCATAGAGCTGTTCGCGCAGCACGCGCGCCTGATCCTGCGTCAGATGCGCTTCGAGCTTGTCGACGAGTTCGTTCATCGCCTTCAGGTCGCCGCGCAGCGCCGCTTCGCGCGCGGCTTTCAGCGTCGGCTCGACCCCCGCCTGCCTGAGCGTGCTTTCCAGCCCCTGCATCGCGACGGCGTTACGCAGCCACGAGGTGCCGTGCCCGAGCGTGGCCAGCGCGGCGCCGGCGACCGCGCCGCCGCCGAGGCCGGCGAGCCCGCCGACGAGCGCCGCCTGACCGACCTGCGCCAGGCCGTTGGCGATGCCGCGCCGCCACGTGCGGGCGTCGGTCATCGCGCCGAACGCTTCGCTGATGCTGCCGGAGAACGCGCCGTCGAGCGCGCCCTCGACGGCGCTCGCGGCCACTTTACGGGCGAATTTCTGCGTCGCCTGTTCGGTGACTTCGCCGGCCAGGCGGGCCGCGTTGCTGGTCAGCGCGCGGCCGCCAAAACCCAGCAGCTCGGTGCCGCGCGACGCGAGCTGGCCGCCGACGACCGCCAGCGCCGCATCCACCGCGCCGAGCAGCGCATCGCGGGCGCCTTCGTCGCTGAGGGCCTTGTAGTATTCGCCGCCGAACATCTCGCGCGTGACGACGCGGCTGCCGGCGCCGGCCGCCGCGGCGAGGGCGATGACCGCGGGCGTCGCGGCGCCGCCGGTGGCGGCGACAACGACGATGCCGGCCACCGTGGCCGCCACCATTCCGGCCATCTCGCCGATCATGTTGCCGGTATCGACGAACTCCTGCGTGCGCGACTCGAAGCGCTGATGCAGCGCGACCAGCGTCGAGTAGTCGATCATCGACAGCTTCTTGCGGTCGCGCACGCGCAGCCATAGCGCCTCGAACTCGCGCGCGGCAGCGTCCATCGTCTCGTCGGTTTCGGTGAAGTGCTGGACGACGCCGCGACCGAGCGCGAGCCGCGCGAGCTGCTGCTCGTACATGATCGCCGCGGCCTGGTAGCGCCCTTCGTCGCTGGCCAGTTCGGCGGCGGTCGGCTCCGAGCCGAGCACCGCGATGAGCACGGCCGTGAAACCGCTGCGGCTGAAGATGCCGGCGGTCGTCTGCGAGGCGCGCACTTCGCTTTCGAGCTTGCGGTAGGCCTGCAGCGCGTCGTCCTGCGCTTTAGTCAAGGCCCCGGCCGGCGGCTGCTTCGTCAGGAAGTAGCCGAGCTGCAGCTGCGCGCGCTGCTCCTCGCCGATGTCGGCGAACGCGTCGCGGATCAGCTCGACGTTGCCGCTGTAGGCGAGGATCTTGGCGAGCGGCAGCCGGCGCGGGTCGGCGAGGATTTCGCGCATGACCTTGCCGGGCTCGCCGGCGGCATCGGCGCGTGCGAACACGCTCGCGGCGCCGACGTGCTGGGTCGCTTCCTCTTCGAACTTCTTCTTCCACGCCGGGTTCTGCGCGATCTTGAAGACGACCTGGAAGAACTCGCCCCAGCGCGCGGCGTTGAGGGCGGCATGCGCCTGCGCATAGACTTCGTCGTAGCGGTCGGCCGCGATCGCATCCTTCACTCGCCTCTGCTCGCTGCCTTTCAGGCCGGCGATCACTCCCTGCACCGGACCGTTGTCGAGCACTTTCTGCCGGAACGCGATGTTCGCGAGGTGCTGGCGGTGTTCGCGCTCGCGCGCTTCCGTCCCGGGTGCGAGATCGACCGGCGGCGCATGCAACGTCTTGATGATCAGCGCGATCGCATCGGCGTCTCCGGCGGACAGGAGGATGCGCTGGCGGGCCGCGTCGATGGCGAATTTCTCGGCGTCCTTCGCCTCGACGAACTCGCCGAATCGTGCGACGTCGGCACCGAAGCCTTCGGCGCCGCGGGCCTCGGCGAGCATCGCCATGAAGGTGTTCGGCGGCAGCACGCCGGTCTCGCTGCGCTGGAAGTCGAGCAGCTTGTCGAGCTCCTTGAGTTCCTCGATGCGCGCCTCGGCCTTCTTGCGTTCGTCGGCGGACAGACCGGGCGACTTGAGCTTGAGCTGCAGCGTGCGGCGCTCGCGGAACAGCGCGACGACGCGGTCGACGACCGCCTGCACGCCGGCCGGGTCGTCCTTGCGCCGTTCGGTCGCGAGCTGCAGGCGAGCGATCAGCGCCTGCACTTCGCCGCCTTGGACCAGCTCCTGCAGCCGCTGCAGGCGCAGGTCGGCGAAGAAGTCGTCCATGACGAGCGCGCGCAGCTTCTGCTCGCGCGCTTTCCACAGGCGCTTGCGGTCGGCCGGCGACAGCTGCAGCAGCGCGGTGAAGAGCGGGTCTTCGTCGTCGCTGACGATGCCCTGCGCGCGCAGCACGAACTGGTCGACCGCCTCGTAGCGATCCTCCGGCTTGATCAGGAGCCGCGCCTCGTATTCCTCGGACGCTTCCATCTTCTTGTAGACGGCGTCGAGGCGCGCGACGTCGCACAGCGCTTCGCGCCGCTCGGCCATCGGCGTCGAGCAGATGACCTCGATCTGCGCCTGCTCGACGACCCGGTAGCCCTCGTCGTACAACGCGAGGCGCTCGAGCAGCGGGATCGCGGGCCACAGCAGGCTCAGGCCCTTGTTGGCGGTGGCCGCCGCGGCGCGACCGCTGGTGCGCAGCGAGCCGGCGAGCAGCGGCGCCGCGAGGCCGGCGCCCGGCACCAGCGGACCGAGCAGCGGCAGCGCCGTCGCGGCCGCGCTCTTCCACGCCGCCGCCCGCACCGGCGCAATCAGCCAGCGTTCGAGGAGCACCTTGTTCTCGTCATGGACCGCGGTGCGGATCGCCTTGAGCTCGGGAATCGTGCGCGTGTCGAGCCTGCCGGTCACCGCGTGGACGTCGCCGCGTCCGACGGCCTCCACGACGGGCTTGGTGACGCCGCCGTCGGCGACGCCGGGCGAGGGCCGGCACGTGGGCGCCGGCGGGCTTTCCGGCAGCGCCTCCTTGCAGTGCTCGGTCTGGCGGCGGACACGGTCGGGACCCGATTGGAGGGTATGGGCGAGTTCGTGCGCGAGCAGGTGGCGGCCCTCCTCCGAAGCGGGCGCGAAGCGGCCGACGCCGAAATAGATGTCGGCGCCGCGCGTGAAGGCCCGGGCACCGAGTGCGCGGGCCGCATGCGCCGCGGCGTGGTTGTCGTGCACGCGGACGTGGCCCAGGTCGGTGGCGAAGAAGCGCTCGAAGGGACGCCGCACGGCGGGCGCCATCACCTCGCCGCGGCTGCCGGCCACGCCGGCGACCGCACGCGTCGTGACGGGGGGCGGTGCGGGAGAGTCGTCGGCCTTCCGCGACAGAGTGGGACTGTCGGGCGCGCAGCCGGAGCAGGGGCGGGCGAGGGGGCGACTGGTGACGAACGCGTCGGCCTGGTGGTCCGCCTCGCGCTCGTCGGCGTCGCCCGGCTCACTGACCGTGAGCCGGGCGCGAATGCCGAGCTGGTGGAGGACGTCTTGGTTGCCGGCGGGCCGAGGCGTTTCTGCAGCCGGCAGCGCGGCGCCGTGCGTGCCGGGGTGCGGCCGCGCGGTGCGCGCCGGTCGGCGGCGGGCCGGGACGGGTTCGAAGTCCCGCGCCTTCATCGGGTCGGTTCTCCGGCAGGACGGCGATCGGCGCGTCCATCGGCGCTCGCGGTTTCGGCGAGCAGCGAGAAGTACTCGCGGAACTCGGCGACCGTAGATACCCGGCCGCGCTTGGTGTTCTGCCGAGCGACCGCGCGCAGCAGGTCGGTCATGCCGATGGCGCCGGCGGCGCGCGCCGCCTGGTAGGCCGCGTCGAGGACGATGTTGCGGATGTCGCCGCCGGCGAGCGCGAACTGGCGGGCGAGGAAGGCGAAGTCGACGTCGGCGGCGAGCGGCGCCTGCGGCGGGATCATGCGCCGCCACAGCGCTTCGCGGCTCGCCGCGTCGGGCATCGGGAACTCGACGACGAACTGCATGCGGCGCGAAAAGGCTTCGTCGATGTTCTTCGCGAGGTTGGTCGCGAGGATGACGATGCCGTCGTGGTCCTCCATCTTCTGCAGCAGGTAGGCGGTTTCGATGTTGGCGTAGCGGTCGTGCGCATCCTTGACCTCGGAGCGCTTGCCGAGCAGCGCGTCGGCCTCGTCGATGAACAGCACGGCGTTGGCGCGGCGCGCCGCGGCGAACGCGCGGTCGAGGTTCTTCTCGGTCTCGCCGATGTATTTCGACGTGACCTGCGCGAGCTCGATGCGCTGCAGTTCGAGCTCGAGCGTGCGCGCAATGATGCCCGCGGCCATCGTCTTGCCGGTGCCGGACGGCCCGGCGAACAGCGCCTTGACGCCGCGGGCGGCGCCGAGGCGCGCGGCGAAGCCCCAGTCGTCGAGGACGCGGCAGCGCAGCTCGATGGCGCTGACGAGGTCGTGCAGGCGGGCGCGGACGTCGCTTGGCACCATCAGGTCGCCCCAGGCGAACGGCGTGGATACCGTGCTCGTCGTGCCGGCGCCGGCGTCGCCCGAAGCGGCGCGCGCCGCGGCGAACAGTTGCCGCGGCGACGCCGCCGGCTCGCCCGTGAGCAACGCAGCGTGCGCCGCCGTGGCGGCAGCCTCGTGAATGCGCTCGGCACCGAGGACGAAGCGGTCGGCGAGCGCGTCGACGGGGGCCGCGTCGCCGTGCGCGCCGAGGGCGCTGCGCCACAGACGGCGGCGGGCGGACGCGTCCGGTTCGGGGAGCCGGATTTCGAGCGCGGGCGTTTCGGCCAGGAGCGGGCGCCAGCGGCTTCCTTCGGACGCCGCGAGCATCAGCGTGGGCGATCGCGCCGCCAGCCGCCGCAAAGGGGCCGCGACGGTCTCGACGTTGCGGCCGTCGGGGTCCGTCAGCGCGTCGAGCGGCGACGCGACGATGGCGACGCCGAGCACTTTTTGCATCAACCCGGCCGCCGCGACGGCGTCGGCGGGCGACGGCGCGGCGGCGAGCGCGGCGAGGTCGAGGACGAGCGCCGGGCAGGCGGCACGCGCGAAAACGGCCTGCGCCGCCAGGGCCGCGTCGCCGGCGCCGGGAGCGGTGACGACGAGCAGCGGCAGGGGCATACCGTCGTCGAGCAGGCGCGGCACGTGCGCCAGCGCTGCGGGCAGCTCGATCGCCCGGACGGCGTCGGAGTCGCGCGCCCGGACGACGCCGCTCAGGCGTTCGTCGATCCACGGCAGGCCCTGCAGCCAGCCTACGAGCGCCGGTGCGACGCGCAGTCCGCGCCGCGCGCGCGCGAGGTCGTGCTGGCCGGAGACGACTTCGACGGCGCCGCAGGCGAGCAGCGGCGCCTCGGGCGCCAGCAGACCTTTCAGCGCGACGGCGTGCGCCGCGTCGGCGGCCAGGAGCCGCGCCGCGAGTTCGGCGGTCGGCAGCCGCCGCGTCACGTCGTTGTTGAGATAGGCGTACAGGGTTTCGTACTTGCCGTCGAGCTCGGGCGCGAGGCACACGAGCAGCAGGTCCCGCTCGTCGTCGCTCAGCGCGAGCGCCGCGGCGACGTGCGACCAGGGCGACAGCGGCGCCGCGGCGCGTTGCTGCGCGATCGCGTCGGCCGGCTCGTCGGGGTGGGAGGCTACCGAGCGCAACAGGTCGTCGACCTGCTCGTCGCTGATGTAGAGGCCGCGGAATTCGTCGAGCGACAGCTCGTAGCGCGCCCGCAGGCGCTCGATCGCGCGCGCGATGCGGGTGTCGAGGCGGGCGAGCTCGGGAGCGAGCGCGGCGAGGGAGTCGGCGATCATGGCGGAGTCATCGTGAGGGTTGTCGCTCGCTGCATCGCGCCGCCTTCACCGCTCGGCCTCGATCCGCAGCGCGCGTCCGTCCGGGAACACTATCGTGCCGCGATTGACGCCGACGAGCGTCAGCAGCACGTCGAGCGGGGCGCGCCCCAAGCGCACCGTGATGCCGGCGCTGTCCAGCGCGACGCTTGCGCTCATCGACAGGCATTGGCTGCGCAGGTACGCCGGGCTCGATTCACGGCAGCCCGGAAGGCGCGAGGCGAATTCGCGCAGCAGGTTCAGCGCGACGACGGCGAGGACGTTGTCGAGCTCGCCGTGCGCCGAAACCGGGTCGTGGGCGTCCCACCAGGCGACCGCGGCGGCGACGTCGTCCGGCGCTCCGGACGAAGGCACGTTCGCCGAGACGAGCACGGCACCGGCCGGCAGTGCGGCAGCCACCGCGGAGGCCGCGCGCGGGGGCCGGTAGAGGCCGACGACGCTGCCGCGGTCCGCCTCGATCAGCGCGACGCGCCGGCGGCGTCCGGCGCCGAGCATCGTCGTGGCGAACGTACGCGATTGCAGCGGGACGATCGGCAGCGCCAGTACCTGCCGCAGCGACGCCGTTGGCGGTCGAGGGGCGTGGCCGAGAGCGCGGCGCAGCAGCGGATCTTCGGTGATGAGGGCATGCGCATCGCCCAGCAGCGCCCGCGCCGCGACCGCGAGCACGAGACCTTGTGCGGCGCCGCAGGGCTCGAGGGCGTGCCAGCGCTGCCACCAGCCGAGCCGCCCGAGCAGCGCGAAGAGCAGCCAGATGCCGCCCCACGCGCTGCGTTCGCGAACGGCGTCGGGGGCCGCGGCGTTCACCGTGCCCTGCCGGGCCTTGTTCAGCTCGTCGAGCAGTTCGTCGACTTCGGCATCGCTCCATGCCGCGGCTGTCTCCGGACCGATGCCGACGGCCGCGCAGCAGCGCAGCAGCGCGACGCGCGGCGACGAAGCGGCTGCCAGGATCGACGCCAGCGCGCCGGCGCGGGCACTGGCTCGCAACGTTTCGAGCGCATGCAGAGCGTTCACGGCAGCGCCTCCGGCCGCTTCCGGAACGTTGCGCGCGAGCGTCGTCAGCGCCGCGAGCAGGCGATGCCGAGCGCCGGCGAAGTGCTCGACGAGCGGCGAGGCGAGCGCTTCGCGCAGCGCGGCGAGCGAGGGCGCGGGGCCGTCGCCGGTCAGCGCGGACAGCAGCCGCTGTCCATCGGCCGGAGTCAGCGCCTGCAACACGCGGCGCGCGGCGTCGTCAGTCAGGCGCGCGAGCGCCGCGCGTCCGGTCGCCCCTTCGTCGCCGAGCACCGTGCGTAGCGCCGACGACAGCGGCAACAGGCGCAGCCCCTCGAACTCGTCGAACCACCAGCGCCGGTCGGCCTCGCCATCGGCGAGCGCGATGACGAAGCTGGCGACGAACTCGGCGCGGTCGGCGAAGCGGTGTACGCTCCCGCCGTCGCCGTGCACGGTCAGCGCGCGCATGAAGTCGCGGGCGAAGACGTGTGCCATCCGATCGTCGTCCCACGCAGCGTTCAGCGCGCAGTCGAAGCTCAGACGCTCGATGAAGACGAGGCTGTCGTCGTCGGCCCCCTCGAGGCCGACCGCGATCGCCTCGGCGAGCCGCCGCCCCGCCACGTCGCGCAGGCGGGCGAGCAGCGCGTCGGCGCGATCCGGCGCGGCCGTGGCGACGACGGAAAGGTGCAGGCGGTCAATGGTGCAGGTGGCGGGCATGGTTTCACGACGTGCCGATCGCGATGAAGCTGAACGCGGTGTCTTGGGGCGACGGTGCCCCACCGCCGACGACGTCGCGCACACGCACGACGAAGCCGGCAGACGTGACCCCCGACAGCGTCAGGACATTGTCGTCGTTCAGCGAGTCGATCGGCGTGGCGACGACGATCGGCGCGCCGGAAAAGAGGGGCGCGAAGCTCACCGAGTAGTTGCCGGAGCCTGCTCCGTTCCTGACCGCGACGAAGCCGCTGCCGGTGAAGCTGCCGTCCGCCTCGATCCGGCCGAAGATCATGCGCGTCGCCGCGTTGGCGCCCACGGCGAAGAGGTTGGGCACGGCGCCGAAGAGGATGTTGCCCTTGACTTCGAGCTTCTGCACGTGCGGCACGAGGCCGATGCCGACGAGACCGTCGGGTTCCCCGCCGGGGCTAGGGTTCATGACGATGTGGCGGTCGGCGGGGCCGCCCGGGTGCGTGCTGCGCAGATACAGGTGGCTGGTCGTCGACTGCACGTCGACGGCGCTGCCGTCGGTGCGCAGCTCGAGCACGCGCGACCCGGGTGCACCGGTGACGTTCTCGACGCGCACGCGGTCGCCCTGCACGTGCAGCTTCGCTGCCGGCAGCAGCGTGCCGATACCCACGTTGCCGCCAGCCTGCAGATAGAGGCGACCGTCGGCGACGCCGGTTTCGGCGACGTTGAGCGCCTTGCCGGCCGGATCCCGGTGCAGGTTGAAGTGCCACTTGCTGGCGCCGCCGGCGTCCTCGAGGCTGATCAGCTCGTCGAAGTCCGGCGACGCAGAGGTCTGGCCGCGCACTGCGAGCGGATTGCGCGGCACGTCGGCGCCGACGCCGACGCGGTGGTTCGGCGTGACGAAGACGACGCCGCGCCAGGTGCCGGGTCCGGTGCGGTGCGCGAGGCGCAGCGAGCCCGCCGGCGAGTTCGTGAGCTGCGCGATCCACGTCTCGCCGCCGACGCCCCCGTCGAAGCGCAGTGTCGGTTGCGCGCCCGACAGGCGCAGTGCGCCGTCTTCGTTTCCGGCCCAGTCCCCCTTGACTTCGAGCGCCGCGGCGGGCGTAGCGGTGTTGACGCCGACGCGCCCCTCGGCGGTGTTGCCGGCGGCGCCGCTGACGACGACGAGGCGGGGCGCGATCGTCCCCCCCGCTTCGACCGGCCCGACGAACAGCCTGTTGTCGGTTTGGCTCGTATCGCCGATGGCGACGCGCAACTCGCGCTTGCCGTCGCCGCCGAGATCGTCGCCGAAGCGGGCGAGATACAGCGGCGTCTTGCGCTCCTCGCCGTCGCCGTCGCGCAAGTGCAGCTTGCCGCCGTTGATCTTGGCGTCGCCGCCGATGCGCAGGTTGCCTTCGACCCATACCAGGTCGTCTTGCAATGCAGCCACCTTGGCGGGGTCCGCGAGCAGCCGCACGTAGCGGTGTAGCGCCGTCGGGTCCTCGCCACGCGCGTGCAGCACGATCACGCGGGCGGCCGCCTCGATGCGCTCGGCGACGACGCCGGCGTAACGGCGCAACGCGGCGATGCGCCCGTCCACTTCGTCGGTCGCGACGAGGTCGCGTTTGGCGAAGTAGCCGAGCGCGTTGTCGCGTGCAATCCAGCGCACGAAACCGAGCGGCACGAGCCAGCGCGGCGGCTTGCCCGCAGGGAAAGTCTGGTGCGGCACCGAGGTGTCCCACAGTTTGGGCGCCGCTGCGTCGAACTGCGTCAGCGCGTCGAGCGCATCCACGCTGGCCGTACCGATCGTCACCGGCGAGCGCTGCGCGGCGGGCGGCTGCTGGCCGACGACGAAGCGGAAGCTCTCGCCGATGCGCGCCGTCTGGTCGTCGGTCGCGCAGGTCTCGAAACCGGGCTGCGGGTTGCCGGTCGCGATCTCGTCGTAAGCGATCCACACCGGCACGAGTCGCCCGGTGCCGGTGTTCGGATCGTCGAGCGCCGGACTGAACGGGATCTGGGCGAAGAGCGTTTCCGGCAGTCGCGTCGGCCGCGCTACGGCGAGCGGCCGTCCGAAGCCGTCCCAGCCGAAGCCGGGCAGCAGCGTCACGTCGACACGGTTCGGCGCGCCGGGCGCGGCGCGCTCGCTCAAGGTCAGACCGACGGCGATTCCCCAGGTGTGCGCGCCCAGCACGTGCCGCGCGTCGCCGATGCGCTGCGCATCGACGATCGCCGTCAGGTCGTCGGCGCTGAGATATTGGCCTTCGAAGAAGCGCGGTCGTTGGTCCTGGGCGCCCATGGCGTGCTCCTAGCGAGTGGCTCGGGGGGAATGCGACAGGCGAGGCAGGCGTGGCACTTTCCGCGTCGTGCGTGCCCAGGCGCCCCCCGGCGCTGCGCCGGGATGACCTTCGTTCGCGGAACGACGAGCACGGATCGGTCGCATGTGCCTCTCCTACTGCCGCTTGTTCAGCTTGTCGATCTGCTTCTGCTGCGCGGCGACGAGGCGCTCGAGGTCGGCGACCTTGCGCGAGATGTCGTTGACGTCCGCGGCCGGCCCTGCTGCGGCCAGCGGGGCCAGCGCGGAGGCGTCGGAAGCGCGCGCGAGCAGCGCCGCCCACAGCGGGTGGTGCTTCGACGCGGCGCCTTCGCTGCGCAGCGCTTCATAGTCCTTGAGCATGAAGCTCAGCAGGTGGTCGGCGGCGAGCGCGTCGGCGAGCGGGTCCCCGCCCGTTTCCGGGGACGGGGTCGTCGGCGGGCGCCTCGCCGCCGCCCTGGCGATTCCCGGCGTGCTCGCGGCCCCGCCCTGCTGGCCCGAAAAGGCGACGCCGATCATCAGCATCAGCAGCCGGTAGACGCTTCGCTCGCGCTCGTCGCCGCAGCACAGGTCGGAAATCCACTTGCGCAGCAGCCCCCACGGCAGCCACGACAGCCAGTACATGATCGTGCGCCACGTGACGAGGATCTTGCGTGCTTCCCAATTGCAGATCTCGACCACGCGGCAGGTGTCGCCGCCGACGGTGACGACCGCGAGCGGAACACAGTTGTCCGGCGACGGCGGCGGGCACGCCGGCAGCAGCGCCGAGCAGAAGCACTCGGAGATGATGTCGAGCCAGGTCATGTCGAGCGCGGCGACGTTGCCCTTGAGCTGGCGTACCTGGTCCCTGGTGAGAACGCGAGGTTCGCCGACGCGGCGAACGAACTCGCGCGCGTCGTCGTACTGGCGCTGCACGCGGGAAACGAAGGCGCAGCGGTGCAGGGAAAAGTCGGCGGCAAACTCCTGCAGCGCGGCTGCGTAGTCGGTATAGACCGACAGCGAGGCGGTGACGTCGAGCGCCTTGCCTTCGCGGATCGCCGCGCGCAGCTCCATCGCACGCGTGACGCAGCACAGCAGCCGTTCGAGCAGCGGGCCGAAGCGCGCGCGGTTCGCGTACAGCCACGCCCAGATCAGGTCGCCGGAACGCTCGCCGGCCGGGTCCGGAAGCTTCGCCGGCTTCGGCGCCGGGTAGGCGACGAAGCGGTAGCCTTCGCAGACCTGCGTCGGTTCGCATTGCGGCGCGTAGTCTTTGCGCCGCGGCGGGGCCGTCTCCCCATTCAGGCCGCAGCTGCAGTCGCCGCTCCTGCCCGGCGCTGCGCCGCTGCAGCTGGCGCAGCCGCAGCTCGTCGAACCGCCGCAAGCGCAGCGCGTGCCGCAAGGGGTGTCGCCCATCCCGAGTTGCGCGGTCATGCCGCGCACCGGCCGCTCGTCGTAGCAGATCGCCAGCACCCAGTCGCGCGCCTTGCCGCTGCAGTCCTGCGGCGGCGTGTCGTACGGCGGGTCGCACACCGGCTGGCGCGGCGCACACGTGTTGATCAGCGCGCAGAGGTCGACCGACTGGTCCGCGCAGACGACGATGTCGTCGCCGCATGGCGAGACCGCGTAACCGGTGCGGACGATGACGTGCCCGGGCGCGCAGGGGTCGCAGCCGACTTCGAGGCCGCAGGCCACGCCCCACCCATGCAGGTAGCGGTTGTGCAGGCGGTTCTTGTCGATGACGTACTGCTCGAGCCGATTGAGGTCGTCGTCCGTCAGCAGCTGTCCGGGAAAGAAACGCGGGCGGCACAGGCACTTGAGTCCGCCGCATGCCGGACACCGCGGCGTGCAGTCCTCCGCGCAGGGGTCGGGCCGCTGGCGTGCCGGCGCCCACGGGTTGACCGTGTCGAGGCGTTGCGTGGCGTCGTACATGAAGTCGTGCGACATGACGGAATCTCCGGGCGAAAATGGGAACTAGCCGCGCCTGGCGACCGCGAACCAGCTGAGGAAGGTGCCGCCCTCGATGCAGTCGCCGCTCCTGCGGCCGCCGGACACCCATGGCGGCAGGTGGTTGGCGTCGATGGCGCGCTGCCCCTTGGCGTCGCGGACGAGGTCGCCGTGCAGGCGCACGCGGTAGGTGTTGCCGGGCACGAGCGGCGGCTCGGGGTGGAAGCGCAGCGCGTTGGGCACGCCGTTGACGATTTCGCCCCCCTCTTCGCAGGGCTTGTCGAGGCGCAGCCGCTCGTACTTGCCCCGCAGCTGGCACCAGCAGTCGAGCTGCCGCTCGCGCTCGTCGGGGTCGCCGTGGATCGTCTCGACGATGAAAGCCTGCTCGAGCATTTTCTGCTTCAGGTCGGCCGGTTCGAGGTCGCCGTCGAAGGCGATCTCGATGAACGCGATGTCCTGCTCGGCGACGACGTCGGCGTGTTTCCAGTTGATGCGGCACACATGCACCAGGTCGCCGTCGCAGCACCGGGGCAGCGTCAGCGTCAGCACCTGGTTGGCGAGCGTCAGCGCAGGCGGGGTCGAGCAGTCGCCGACCTCCAGCACGACGTCGAGGACGCCCGGACTGCCATCCTGCCCATCCTGGCCGTCTGCGCCGTCCTGGCCGTCTGCGCCGTTCTGTCCCGGTGGTCCGGGAGGGCCGGGTACGCCGCCCTTCATCTGCAGGCATTCCAGCCACGCCTGCAGCGTCGCCGTCGTCGCCAGCAGCCGGCGGCCGGCGCGGTTGTCGATGCGTGCGATGCCCTGCGCGATGTCGTCGGCCGCCGCCGGCAGGTCGAGCATCGTCATGCCGGGGATGTAGTTGGCGACGGTCGCGAGGACGACGCAATCGGCAATGTCGCAGCCCGCGCAGCCGTCGATCTGGTGCACGAGGTGATCCGCGCAGTCGCTGTCGGCGAGCGCGGTGACGTCGAGCGAGGCGAGTTGCCCGTTGGCGAGGATCAGCACGATGTGGCGAACGCCGGGCCTGAGTGCGCGCGGCGCCGCAACCAGCGGCGCGTTGCCGGTCGACAGCGGTGCGAGGTCAATCGACTGCACCCAGGCGTGGCCGGTGTCCTCCTCATAGACCGTGAGCCAGGGCGCTGCGGCGGTGCCGGTGGCGGCGAGGAAGCGCGGCGTGTGTGCGACGTCGATCGTGGCTTCGAGGGTGCCGGCGGCCACGGCGATGACATGGACGCGCTTTTCGCTGCCGCTGGCGATGCCGATCATCGGCGTCAGGCCGAGCACGAACGGCACCAGTGCGACAGGTTTGGCGCTTGCCGGCAACCCGCCGAGCGGGACGACGCCGGGCGTCGTCAGATTGACGACCTGCACTTTTCCGGTCGTATCGACGAGGTAGGCGAACGTGCCGTCGCCGTTCGCGGCGAGCGTGCCGCTGCCGGCCGGCGTGGCGATCGGCGCGCCGTCGTCGGCATCGGTCACGCCGTGCGTCGGATCGGCGGCGAAACGGAACAGCTTGCCACTGCCCTGCTCGAGGACGAGCAGGGCGCTTGCCGCCGCCGACGTCGAAGCGGCGAACACCACGCTCGCTGCCGTCGATCCCGGGATTTTGCGCACCGCGCCGGCGACGACGGTCGCCACCTCCGCCCCGTCTGCGACGGCGTAGACATGGACTTCGCATTCCGTTCCGGCGTGCGGCGCGGTCACGACGAAAAAGCGCCCGCCGTCCGGGGCAAGCGCCATCGCCTTGGCGGCGGCCGGCAGCGTCACGCTGATCATGCTCCGGTGCAAGGGATCGAGCACGAAGGCGCGGGTGGCGTTGCCCGGATCGATGACCGCGACTTTGCCGGCGGCCGTCGCGCCGATGGCGCCTACGGCGCCGTGCAGATCGGTGGCGACGAAGGCGGCGAGTGCCGCGGCGTTGCCGATTTCGCCGGACACCGGCGGATCGACCAGCACGTCGAACGCGAACGACTCGAGGATGCGATTCGGCGCGCACTGGGTGTCGTCGCACCCGCACTCGTCGTACAGCACCGGCACTTCCTCGGTCGGGCAATCGCGATAACAGATCGCCAGCTGCAACGTATGCAGCTGGCCGTCGTGGGCAATCTTCTGCACCGCGGGGTGCTGCGCGATGTCGACGATCTCGCGTTGCGGCAGGAGGATTTCGCGGCCACAGCAGTCGACGGCCGTTCCGGGATCGACGACGACGTAGCGTTTGCGGCATTCGGGTGACGGGTGCTGGCGTACCGCGAGACCGCAGACAACGCCCCAGCCGTGCAGGCGCACGTTATGGTGGCGCATCTTCTCGGCGTGGTAGTGCGATTCGGTGACGAATTCGCCGGCGCCCATCATCTTCCCGGTGAAGAAATGGTTGCGCACGAACGGCTCGAACTCGCACTGCGGGCAGCTATCCGGTTCCGAATGCTGGTGTTCGTGGTGAGCCATGGTCGGGTCCTCTTCTGAGAGTTCCTATGCCAACCGGGACGACGTGCCGACCCGTGCGCGGCCGACTTCGAGCGAGGGTGGGCGCGTGCTGCCGGCCGGCGCCGACGGGGCACTCGACAGGACGGTGCCCTGGCGCAGCCGTGCCTCGTCGAGGCGTACGCCGCAGGGCGTGCGCGCGATGACCGCGTCGAGCCCGACCATCGCCTGCACGCCGACGCGAAAGCGCGGCTCGACGTAACGCACGTCGACCGCGGTGTGCGCCGGCGCTTCGCGCGCGAGCAGGTCGTCGAGCGCGCGCTTCTCGCTCGCCGAGTCGCGGATGCGCGCGGGGACGAAGACGCTGAACTTGTGCGCGGTGACGTGGAAGGGGTCGCGCAGCGGGTCGGGAACGCTGTCGAGGCGCGTGACGCCCACCTGCGCGTTGCCGCGCTCAGGGTTTTGCGAGGTCGCGCTGCCGGAGAGCTGCGAGCGGCCGACGATGCGCTTCCCCCACAGCACGGAGTCGTCGCCGAGGCGGCCATGGCATGCATAGAGCCAGCGCCGCAGCTTGAAGTGCTCGAGGATCAGCGGCGGTGGCTCGGCCGGCGTGCACGGCGGGCACGGGCCGCAGTTTCTCGGCAGCGGCAGGCAGCGCGTCTGCGGGCGCTCGGCGAGGCAGTGCTCGGCGTAGGTGCGATCGAAGCCGAGCAGCAGCAGGAGCTGGCTGCGCAGACCGTCGGGCGTGCCGCGCTGGCAGTAGAGCTTCGCCGCCTGCTTGACGAAACGACGACGGCGTTCGAGGGGCCAGTCGCGTGACAGCGTCACGCCGATCCAGTCGGCGATCCACGACAGGAAATCGAGCCGCCCGGGCAGCGCGTCGGCGGGCGCCGACAGCGGGTCGAACAGCATCGCCTCGCGGTCGACGCGTCCTTCGATCGAGCGCAGCGTCGCGTCGAAGATCGCCGTCAGCCGGTCGGTGAAGTCGGCACCGACCGGGTCGAAGCCGAAGACGCCGGGCAGGTAACGGCGCAGGGTGATGCGCGGGTACTCGACCAGCGCGGAGCCGATGCACGGCGTGACGCGGCCGTCGCCGGCGAGCTTGAGGTCGATCCACAGGAAGCGGCCAGGCGGGCTCGTGATCAGGCAGTCCCACGTGCAGGCCGACGGAATCGCCTTGTCGGGCGGCGTCATCGACGTCGAGACGAGGCGGGTCGCCCACGCGGATTCGGCCAGCGAATCGACCTCCGCCGGCGACAGTTCGATTGCCGCAGTCGTCGTGCGCACCTCGATCGAGGCGCCGGCGGGAAGGGCGCCCGAGAGCTCGATGCGATGCCATTGGCAGCCGTCGATGCCGGCGTCGAGAGCGTGCGAAAAGTAATGGCCGGTGCGCTCGTGGCGCTCGCCGTTCAGGCGCTCCTCGGGCGGCACAGGGCGTCCGTAGCGATCGAAGACGTCGGGGCCGCAGACACCGCACAGGTGCAGGTGACCGCGCGCATCGACGTGGATCGGGCTCGGCGGGAAACCTTCGACGAGGTCGGCGCGCGCTCCCGGAACGATCTCCACGCTGTCGCCGGCGATGCGGACCACGCGCGCGCCGGCGGCGATCACGTCGAACGCCGGGGTCGCCGCATGGCCGGGCTCGGGCGCGAGCCTCAGGCGCAGGTAGCGGCCGACGACGCCCGAGAACGGCAGCGGATCGACCAGCCGCGGCAGGTCGGTACCCGCGAGCCACGGCGTCCAGCGCGGATTCGCGGCATCGTTGAGTTCGACGAGCGTCCAGGGCTCGTCGCCGGCATCGATCGCGATCGAGAAGCGCGCAGCGGGGAGCGGCGCGCCGAGCTTCAGCGTGTGCCAGTGGAAGCCTGCCGAGAGCGCATCGACCTGCAGCGCGACGCGCGTTGCACCGACCGCCGTCGCGACGAACTTCGTCTCGAACACGACCGCGTGGAGCCGGTCGCGGCAGTCGACCGCGAGATGCGTGACGCCGAGGCCCGCCTTCACGGCGCCGAGCCACTGGCCGCGCGGACCGAAGCGGTCGATGCGGCCGTTCCGGGGATCGGATACGTAAAGAATGCCATGGCCGTCGACGGCGAGGCCGGTCGGGTGCCACGGCGGGCTGGGCAGCGCCGCCTGCTGGCTCGGCGGCAGGCGCAGCGCGCCGCGCGGGACGAGGCCCGCGAGGCTGACGCGGACGACGCGGCCATGTCCGCGGTCGGCGATGAACAGTTCGCCCGCGCACACGGCGATCGCCTGCGCATCGAGCAGGCGGGTGAGCGGGACCGGCAGCGCCGCGGTGATGCCCGCCGCGCCGCGGTCGAGGCAGCCGGTGGGGTCGGCGGCGGTCTGCGTCGTGCACGGCAGCGGCTTGAAACGGCAGCAGCACGGGTCAAAGCGCGTGAGCGCGCCGGTCGTCGGTTCGAGCAGAAGGATGTCGCCGCTCGGTGTCTGCACGACATTCGGTGGCGGCTTGAGCCCGCCGAAGCTGCCGTCGGGTTCGCTCAGCCAGCGCGCAGTGGCGGGAGCGGGAGCGAGGACGAGGGCGCGCGTGCCGCCGTCGATGTCGACGCGCTCCGCTCGGCGCAGACGCCAGCCGATCGCAGGGCGCGGGCCGAGCCGGCCGGCGAGGAGCAGGGAGTAGGGGTCGTGCGGCGGGGCCGGCACGGGGGGCAGGCGCGAGACGTCGGTGCTCATCCGCCCGCTCCTTCGAACTCGAACGCCGTCAGCACCTCCACTCGCAACGCCGCGACTCTCACCAGCGCATTCGGCGCGAAAGGCGAGATCGCCACGTCGCGGCACTCCGGTTGCTCGTCCCCCTCGACCGTCAGCACCAGCCGCGGCACGCTGTCGACGCCGACGACGGCAAACACCTGCTGCACGATCTTCGAATAGCGCAACGCGCCGCCGAAAGGCCACCCCGACCCGTCGTCGCCGCCGAGCAACGGATGCAGATACGTCGCCAGCGCCTTCTCGACGTTCTGCTTCACGACGGCCGGATCGGCGTTGTCCTCGACGACCACCTGGGCGTCGATTTCGACCGCGACATAGCGCGGCGCGACGACGAACAGTTCCGTCGTCAACAGCCGCCGCGCATCGAGGTACGCGCAGACGGTGCGCAGCAGTCCGTCGCTCGGCAGCGGATTCGGCCCCGCTGCGTCGGGGACGACGATCACCGTCACCGCGCCGGGAACGGCGACGCCGGGAAAGCGCGGATGCGTAAGAGGCAACGCCTTGGCGCGCTTGACGTTGCCGGCCTGCTGCGCGAGCAGCTCGAAGTCGTCGACGCTCACGGCGCGTTCTCGCGCGCGCAGGGCGCGACGTGCGCGCACCTGCGCCTCCTCGAAGCGCTCCTCCTCGCGCCCGCCGTAGGCGGCGAAGACGTTCGTGGTCTTTCCGCCGTCGAGGCCGTCGATCGGCGACAAGAGCGTCGCGATCGTGCCGGCGGCGACGTTGCCGCGCTTGCCGCCGCCAAAGCGGTATTCGACGGCGACGACGTTGGTATCCGGGTTGTCGGCGTTGGCGACCGGAATCTGGCCGTGCTCGCCGTCGCCGGCGCGCACCTCGCCGCTGGTCCAATTCACCGCCAGCACTTCGTCGGTCGGGCCGGCGCCGAACAGGTCCTCGGCGATCGCCCAGCGGCGTGCAGAGGCGCCGGGCGCCGCGGCCGCGTCGTCGGCGATGCCTTCGTCGATCTCGATGACGAGGCTGCCGTGCACGATCGGCGTGTTTTCAAGCTGGAAAGTCTGGTTGCGCGCGCCCGTCGTGCCGCCGAGGATCTCGCGCTGCACCGTCTGCGCCTGCAGCGCCGGCACCGTGTTCGTGCGCACGGCGGCGAGACGCGGCGCGCGTTCGTACTGGTTGCGGGACAGGCGCGCACGCAGCCAGAACAGCGGCTCGCGCGGCTGCTTGGTGACGGGGTCGATGGCGTCGTACTCGCCGAGGAAACTTCGCGCCAGATTGAGCTTGCTGTCGATGCGCAGCATGATGTGGCCGGTGCGCGTGAAGGCGAGCGTCTCGTCGTTGAGCGCATCGACGCGCACCCATTCGGCGCCGTCCCAGCCTTCCCACTCGAGCTTCGCCGCGGCGAACGCACGCGTCGGCCGTGCGCATTGTACGGTCAGGGATTGCGTCGGCTGCTCGAAGGCCCAGAAAGCGAGGTCGAGGCTGAGCGTCGGAAACTGATCCGGCGTGGGGTAGGTCGGCGGGAACCCGAAGCCGAGGACGAGCGCCGCATCGTCGCGCGGCGCGTCGCCGAACGGCGCGAAGCCGGTCGGGTTCGGCCGGAGCGGCGTTGGCGAGACGCTGGAGTTCGCCGCGCTGACGTCGTGGTAGACGGCGCCGTCGTACGCCTGCACGGCGAGCAGCCTGCATGCGACCGCGGTCAGCGGCCGCTCGGTCTCGAACACGATCGGCGGACCCTCGTCGGACGGCGCACTGACCTGCGTGCGCGCCGGCACGATGACGGTCGGCAGCGGCCACGCCTCGTCGACGGCGAAGCTGACGTCCGCGCGCGCCGGCAGCGCCGGCATCAGCTCGATACCGATCAGCTCGAGGAACTTCACATAGTTGAGCTGCGGCACGCGTGCCATGCGAAAGAGCAGCATCTCCGACAGCCAGGCGAAGACGTGCGCGAGGATCATGCCCGGGTCGTTGTCGTTGACGTCGTTCCACTCGGGCTTCCACTCCGGCGTGTAGCGCGCGATGCGCGAGCGGATCTCCGCGACGATGTCGCTGTAGCGGCGGTCGTCGATGACGGGCAGGGCGTCCTTCAGCGGCATTTATCTCGACTCCCGGATGTAGAACGGATAGACCAGGTTGCCGATCGAGTTCGTCTCGCGCACGCGGTAGTTGATGCGGATGAGCAGCAAGTTCGGCGCGTCGAGGGTGGTTTCGGCATGCACGTCGAGCACGTCGATGCGCGGCTCGTAGCGCGTCAGTGCCTGGCGCACGTCATGCACGACGAGCGCCACCGTGCGCGAGTCGTTGGGCGCGAACAGCGTGTTGTGGATGCCGCAGCCGAATTCCGGCAACATCGGCAGCTCGCCCGGAACCGTGGACAGGACGATGACGATGGCTTCCTCGATGCGCTGCTCGTAGCGCGCCTGCGCGATCCGGCCGCTTGGCGTCACCTGCAGCGGGAAGCGCCAGCCGACGCCGAGGAATTCGCGATTCGTGCTGCGTTCGCCGTCCATCACAGCTCCTGTTTCGGCCCGCCGCCCTGCGGCTGGTAGCGGATGATTTCGGCATCGAGCGGGCCGGCGAGCACGATGCTGCGCCCGGGGGCTGGCTGCAGCCGGATGTCGCCGTTGTCGAGCAGCACGATGCGCGCGCGCACCGCGCCGTCGGGCGCGCAACTCGCGATCTCGACCTCGCGGCCGCTGTTGGCACGGATCTCGACGAAGCCCGCTGCCGCGAGCGCGGAATCCTTGAGCAGCAGGCGCGCGCGCTCGCAGGTCTGCGCGTCGCCGGTGTCCAGGCTCACGGCGAAGCGTTGGGTGTCGGCGAGGCTGGCGAAGACGAGGTCGGCGGAGGGGTCGCTCAGGCCCCGATAAACGCCGCCATCGCGGTGCGCCTCGACGAACGCGCGCAGCCGGTAACGCGGATTGCCGCCGGTCGCCTTGGCGATCTTCGGCGCGCCGTTCCTGTCCTTCGCTCCTGCCGCGACGAGGATGCCCTGCCATGGCAGCGCCGCGCCGGCCTTGAACACCAGCGGCAGCGGCGGCAGCGGCGCGAGCGCGTCGAGGTCGAGCGGCGCCGGCCCCCAGCGTTGCTCGGCGTCGTTCCAGATCTCGTCCGCGCCGGCGGCGGCGCGGTACAGATGCACGCCGATCCTGTCGATCGCGTCGCCGGCGAGCGCGGTGCCGTCGGCGAAGGCGAGCGGCGCAAGGCACACGTTGACGACCCTCTCGATCGTCGGCGGCGCGTCGGGCGGATCGAGCGGTAATTGCGGCACGGGGATCGAGAGCGGGAACATTGCGTCGCCCCTAGATCAGGTTGCCGAGTCCCGGCGTGTACAGCGGGCTGACGACCGCGCCGGTGACGACGGCGGAGGCCTGCACGACGCCGGAGAACGTCGCGACGCCGCTGGTGACCGACAAGGCGGTCGCAGTGATGCTTGCCGCACCGCCCGCGGTGAGCGCCACCGCGCCGCCCGCGGTGATCGTGGCCGCCCCGCCGACGGTGATGTTCGCCGCGGCGCCGACCGTCACGTTGGCCGCGCCCGCGGTCGTTATCGACAGCGCGCCGGCGGCGTTCACCGTGACGCCCGCGGCGCTGACGTCGATCGTGTTGCCGGCGCCGACGGAAATCGACAGCGACGGCTGCGGCGTCGCGTTCATCGTGATCGTCACCCCCACGCCGGAGCCGGCCCTGAGCTCGACCTTCGTCGCCGCCGGGTTGTCGTCCATGAGGACTTCGTTGCTGCCCGACTTGATGCGCACCTTGCCGAGTCCCTGCATGTCGTCGAGCAGCACTTCGCGCCCGCCGTTGCTCTTGATCATCACCTGCGGCCCGCTCGCCCTGTCCTCGAATGTCAGCGAATGCTTGCCGTTCGATTTCAGGATGACCCGCGTGTCGTCCTTCTTGTCCTCGAAGCGCAGCTGGTGCCCGCCGGGCGTGACGATGACGCGCATGTGCGCTTCGGTCTCCGGGGACACGTGTTCGCCGTTCCACAGGAAGCCGACGATGTACGGGAAGCCGAATCTTCCTTCGCCGAAGCAGACGAGCACCTCGTCGCCCTTCTCCGGCATGAACAGCGCGCCGCGCCCCTTGCCCGACATCGGCGCGGCGATATACGCCCACGGCGACTTCAGGTTGTCCTCGATGCTCTTGTACCTGACTTTGACGCGCCCCTGCTTGGCATCGATTTCCTCGACGAAGGCGGTGACGACACCGGTTCCCGTAGTCATGAACGCCTCCCTTGGCCTGCCGCCCACTCCGTCCGTTGCGTCATACCGCCCCCTCGTCGTTGTTCTCGCGGCGCGCAGTGAATTTGGTCAGGTAGCCGCTGTCGTTGATCGTGTGCGTCGTCTTCGTGACGAAATAGACGCCCGAGAAGCGTGCGCCCAGGCCGCGGATGCGCACGCGCTGGCCGGCGCGCAGGTCGGGCAGCCCGACCGTCGTCCCGGTCGCCTCGACCATCTGCTTGAGGCGCTCCGACAGCAGCGCGGCGGCGCGGTGGTCGGCCTGCTCCGGCGTGTACTGCGGCTCGTTGACGACGACCTCCTCGCGCGGCGTGCAGCCGGGCGGATCGAGCAGGTGGATGAGATCGGCGTTGACGCGCAGGTCGGGGTGCTTCAGGTCGGCCTTCTTGCGCACCGACTTGTTCGTCTGCCGGTTCCAGCTGCGCACTTCGATCGACTTCACCTGGTTCGCCGTCGATAGCTTGGGGGTGAAGTCGATCAGCGAGATGCCCCACTTCAGTTCGTAGGTGACGTCCGGCACCTTCGGGTTCTTCGCGTTCGACGGCCCGAAGTGCAGCACTTCGCGCGGCGGCTTGCCCTTGCCCTGCGGCTCGAGGTCGACGTAGACGACGTAGCCGACTTTCCTCGCCTCGAGCAACAGGAAGTCGATGTCGTACTGGTTGTCCTGCGCGATGTAATCGAGCTTCGGCTCGCGCCGCTTGGCCTGCGCGTCGGTGCGGATCGGCAGCGGAAAGCGCTTCTTGCCGTTGTCGGTGCGCCGGCCGATGTCCTCGGCGACGTCGCTGATCTTCCTGTTCTCCCAGTGGTCGCGGTACTGCTTCGTGCGCAGCTTGAACAGCACGTTGAGCGCGCGCACCGTGAGCGTCGAGGCGCCCCCCGCGGGAAAGCTGGGTTCGAGGCTGGTCGATGTGCCCTTGACGATGCTCAGCAGGTTCGAGCCGTAGCCGAGCTTCAGCTCGAAGTCGGCGAGGCACGGCTCGAACAGGCGCTGGACCTGTTCATCCGGGCTCGCCCCGGTGAGCTTCGCCTGCTTTTCGCTGCCGACGTACTTGAAATTCTTCGTCATGTCGTCCCAGTTGTTGACGGTGATGTCGAAGCTGTCGATCTCGGTCGTCGAGTCGTTGTAGCTGACCTGGATGACGTCGCGCAGCACCGCCGGCGGCAGCGATTTGCCGCCGACGTGGATCTCGAAGCGCGGGACGTAGAAGTCCTCGAAAGTCGCGGAGGCGTCCTGCAGCGTCGTCGCAGGCATGTCGTTGTCCTAGGTCAGGGGCGGAATCGTCAGGAAGACGCCGGGCGTCAGCCGACGCGGGTCGTCGATGCCGTTGTTCTCGGCGATGGGCCGCCATTCGGATGGCCGGTCGTAGTAGCGGTTGGCGACGCTCGCCAGCACTTCGCCCTGCTGCAGGGGATGGACGTGCGTGCGGTCGGGCGAGCTCAGGTGCAGTTCGAGCAGCTGGTCGCGCAGGCGCTTGTACTCGCGCAGGCTGACCGTCAGCGTCGCGCGCAGCGGAATGCCTTCCGGCGAGAACAGCGTGAATTTCTGCTTGATGCTTTCGATGATGCAGCGAAAGCCGTTGCGCCGCTGGCTGCCGAGCGGCGGCCCGACGACCGACTGCGCCGCTGCTCCAGTGCTGCCGGCGGCCTGCACCGCCGCGCCCACGGCGGCCCCTGCGGCTTGCGCCGCGCCGCTGACCGTCTGCGTCAGCGCCGCGGCGACGCTTCCCGGCGCGCCGCCGATGTGCGTGCCGGCCATCTCGTGGCTCCAGATGAACTCGACGATGGGCGGCGCGTGCCGCTTCGGCTCGATCTTGATCAGCTGGTAGATCTTGTCGGTCTCGGTCGTCACGCTCGTCGCGCCCGCCCCCATGCCCAGCTCCGTGGTGTCGAAGAACAGCTCGAGCGTGAGCTTCTCGGCGTTGCCACGGACGAACTGCTGCAGCGGCGCGTCGAGGCCGGGGATCTGCACCTCGCCGATCTGCGCCGACTTGTCGAACGAATACTCGGTCGGGTTGTACTGCACGGGGATGTCCTGCGGCTGGTCGAGGCCGAACCAGTAGACGCGGAAGATCGCTTTCGCCGGCTCGTTCATTTGTGCTTCTCCTCGCAGGCGTTGCAGCCGCCGCCGATATGCGTGTCGCGCCGGTGCGCCTCGCGGTCGCGCTGCTCGCTCTCCATCGCCGCCATCACCGCAGCGACGATGCGCTCGAGGATCGATGGCGTCAGCAGCGACTCGCTGTCGACGACCCGCATCGTTCCCGTCACTTCGCGAATCCGGATTTGCGGGGCTGCCATGGTCATCGCCTCACAGCAGGTTGCCGATCGCGCCCGGCGTGCTGCCGGCCGCCGCGATGCTCGCGCCGAAGCCGCCGCCGGCGACCGCCGAGGCGAGCGCGGTTGCCGCGCCGACGAAGGGCAGCTGGAAGATTCCTTCGTGCGTGATCTCGATCGACTCGATCGCGACGCTGTTCTGCATCGCGTTCATCTGCGGACCCGAGTACTTACTCGGCAGGCCGCGGCGGAAGAACCAGACGTTGTTCGGCACGTGCAGGTCGCTCAGCAGCACGATCAGCCCGTCGCGGCGCTTGCCCTTGCCGATGACGAAGCCGTAGTGCCAGTCCCACAGCGTGTTGCCCGAGCCGATACCCTTCTTCAGCGTGATCGCCGACCATTCGACGCGGTTCGGGAACTGGCGCGTGAAGCCGTTGGCGCCGCCTTCCTTGTACGGCTCGGGCTTCATCGTCATTTCGATCCCCGAGCACTCGGAGAAGCCGCCGACGGCGACGTCGAGCGCCGCGGACAGCGCTGCCGAACCGATCGTCGCCAGCACGCTGCTGGTGTCGAGCAGGCTGACGACGAAGTTGTGGTTGAGCACCGGATCGGCGCGCAGCGCAGTAGGGGCGAGGAGGGCCATTGCTCTGTTGCTCCGTTACAAGTGGACGGTCGGCGGGGGGACGGGATACCGGTTCATGCGCCCTCCGTCGCGGCAAAGCCTTCGCCGCTGACCGCGAAGCCGCTCGCGTCGCGCCCGATGCGCAACACGATGAACTCGAACGGCACGGTCGCGGCGACGCCGACCTCGATCAGCAACTCGCCGCGGTCCCTGGCGGCGGGCGGATTGTTCGTCTCGTCGCAGCGCACGAAATACGCTTCGTCGGCCGAGCTGCCGACGAGCGCGCCGTGCGCCCACAGCTCGCGCAGAAACGAGCTGAGGACCAGCGTCAGCTTGGCGCGTGTGCGCCAGTCGTTCGGCTCGAACACGGCCCACTGGATCGAGACGTCGATCGCCTTCTCGATCATCGACATGAGGCGGCGCACGTTGATGAAGCGCCAATCGCTGTCTGACGACAGCGCGCGCGCGCCGAGCACGCGCACGCCGCGCCCCGGGAGCGCGCGCACGACGTTGAGGCCGAGCGTGTTCAAAACCCCGTGCCGTTCCTCGTCGAACGCGAGGGTCGTGTCCTGCACCCATTGCAGCGCGACGTTCGCCGGCGCGACATGCACCCCCGCCCGCAGATCGATCGCCGCGCATTGCCCGGCGACGTGGCCGCTGGGCGGAATCGCCCGCGTCAGCGCGCGGGCGCCGCGCGAGCGCAGCGGGTCGACGACCGCGAGCCACGGTGCGTAGAGCGCCGCGAACTTCGTCTCGAAGCGGCTGCGCCAGGCACGCAGCTCATTGACCGAGTAGCTCAGTTTCGCGCACGCGTCGAACGGCGCGTCGAGCAGCGCGAGGCGGTCGCGCTTCTTCTCGCAGTGCCCGACCATCGCCGCCTGCACGCGGTAGATGTCGGCGAGCGGGAAGCGCGGCGGCCTGTCGCCGACTGGCGGCGGCAGCGGGCTCGCCGCCGGCGGCGACACCGGGATGCAGCGGTCGACGACGCATTCGGGCGGCGGCAGCGTGCCATGCGGCGGGCGCGGCTGGATGTGGATGTCGGGCACGGCGACCAGCGCGATTTCATCGACCGCTTCGAGACAGGCGAGGCCGCGGCGCATCGCGGCAGCGCTCTCGGTGTCGGTTCCCGGCGGTGCGACCGCCCCGATGAAGTCGTCGGCGACCAGCGCAGCCAGACCATCGGCACCGCCGCGCAGCGGCATCGGCGCGGCCGGCGCGGCGCCGCCGACGCTGACGAGCGGGCGCAGCGCGTCGCGGCGCGGCTGGCTGCGCAGCTCGCGGATCACGACCACCGGCGGTGCGACGGCGCCGCGGTTGCGTGCGACGCGGAAGTAGTCGAGCGCGAGATCGGCTTGCGGGGCACGCGAGCCGTTCTCGTCGGGGCGGCGCGTATCCGGCGTCTGCCACGGCTGCTTCAGCACCAGCGGCCCGTAGCGGCCGGCCTCGGGAATCAGCGACAGGCCGTCATGGAGCGCGACCAGGCGGCCGCCATCGAAAACCTCCAGCGCATAAGTGATCGTCTCGACGCGCAGCGCCGCGTTGGCCGGCAGAAGCGCCAGCGGCGCGCCCAGCACGAGGGTATGGGACGCGGCCTCGACGGCCGCGACGCGCGCCGTCTCGACGAGCGCCCCGGCGCGGCATTCGACGAGCGAAGCCGCGGCGAAGCCGGCGCTGTCGGCGACGTGCACGCGGGCGAGATCGACTGCGTCGACGATCGCGCGCGTCTGCGCCCGGCGCTGCTCGGTGACGCGCAGTGCCAGCGCGTTGCCCCACACGCCGGGACTCGACGCGTCGATGCGCCACGCTGGCCCGGCCGCGTCCTCGAGCGTGAGCCCTGCGGTCGACGCCGCGTCCGACGCCACGCGTACCGCCCACATGCGTCGCCCGCCGTTCTCGAAGAACGCGCGAGCCGAGTAGGCGAGGTAGCCGTTGTCGATCGGCTCGCCGAACCACGCCTCGAACTGGCGTGCCGACTCCACCGGCACCGCGATCCCAGGCGGCCCGCGCCGGGTGAGGCCGACGAAGCCGGCGATGTCGGTGCGCAGCGCCGCGATGCCGCCGCCGGAAGCGTCGGCCCGCTCGTAATGGACGCCGGGAGTTTCGTAGATGCGCATGGTCGCGACCCGGATCACATCTCGAGCGTCAGCCCTTCATGCACGAGCTCGAGCGACTCCATTGCCACGTCGTTCGACGACGCTTTCAGCGCCGGGCCTTCGATCTTGTTGATCCACGCGTTCTCAGCGTGCCAGCGCAGCACCGGCTGACGCGCCTCGTTCATCAGCACGATCGTCACGTTGCGCCGGTCGGGGACGCCGTTCATGATGTTCACGTACCACTGCCACAGTTCCTTGTCCTGCGTGTAGCCACGCTTGAGGGTGATGTTGGTGTATTTCCTGAGGCCCATCAGCTTGCGCACGTTCGACTGCAGGTCGGTGCCCTCGCGGTAGTCGACGCTGTCGCCGTCGGCAGTCAGCCCGCCGACCTCGGAGAAGGCGCCGCGCGAGACGTTGTCGATCTCAAGCGAGAAGTTGTAGCCGCGGACGGGGTCGTTGCGCTGGTCGGTCGCTGGCATGTCGTTTCTCCTAGTCTTCGGCGTGCGCCGTCCACAATCCGATGCGGACGATGACGAACTCGGCCGGCTTCACCGGCGCGACGCCGACCAGGACGATCAGCCGGCCTTGGTCGATGTCGGTCTGCGTCATCGTCGTGCGGTCGCACTTGACGAAGTAGGCCTCCTCGACCTTCGTCCCTTCGAGGCCGCCGTTGCGCCACACCAGCGTCAGGAAGTTGCTGATCGCGCGGCGCACGCGCGCCCACAACGGCTCGGCGTTGGGCTCGAAGACGACCCACTGCAGCCCGCGGTCGATCGACGCCTCGATGAAGATCAGCAGTCTTCTGACATTGACATACTTCCAGTCGGAATCGCTGGTGATCACGCGTCCGCCATAGACGCGGATGCCGCGGTTGTTGGGGCGGAAATCGCGGATGACGTTGATATTGACCGGGTAGGGGTTGAGGATGTCGTGCTGCTCCTTGTTGAGCAGCCGCTGCAGCCCGACGACGCCGCGCACGACTTCGTTCGCCGGCGCCTTGTGCACGCCGCGCTCGATGTCGGTGCGCGCAAAGATGCCCAGCACGTGACCGCTGGGCGGTATCGGGTAGTCGGCGACCGCCGCGAGGTTGGTCGGGTACGGGTCGGGGATCAGCAGCCAGGGGTGGTACAGCGCCGCATACTTGGTGTCGAACTGCTGCCGCTGGGCCTGGATGTCGCTCATCGAATCGGCCGGCGGCGGCGCACCATCGAGCGCGACGAAGCGGTAGCGCATCAGCTCGCAGTGGTTGATCAGCGCGCTTTGCATCTGCACGTTGGTGCGGCCCGGCGCCGCGACGATGCTGATCTCCTCGACGTTGCGCAGCGTGAAGAGCCCCGTGCGCTGCTCGGGGTCGACGCTGTCCGTGCCGATGTACGTCGCGTCGGTGATGCCCGGCACCATGTCCGTGCCGTTGCCGAGCGGCAGCAGCACGAGCCGCGGCGGTACGCCCGGGCGGACGTCGTAAGTGGCGACCGGTCCGGGGCGCACGCCCGTCGACGGCGCCACATCGAGGACGCGAATGTAGTCCGACTCGCCTTCGGAGCGGCGGTCGGCGCGGCGCAGCGGCCGGCCCGCGTCGTCGAAGGTGGTGGCCGTCGTCGTCATGTTCCACGTCGTCCCGACGACGCGCTGGAAGTAGCGCGAATGCCGTGGGTCGAGCGACAGGCCGGCGAAGACTTCGCGGTCGATCGCGGTCGTGTCGCGCGCCGGATACGCCGCGTCAGGCTGGCGCAGCAGCTCGACGACCAGACGGTACTCGCGGCTCCTCACCGCGTCGCCGGCGACCACGATGCCCGGCAGCGGCGTCGATGCTTCGAGCGTGATGAGGAAGTCGTTCTGGCGGTCGATCGACAGCACCTTCAGCGGCGTCGTCGTGTTCGTCGAATCGGTGACCAGCAGCTCGCTGCCGGTCTCGACGCCGGCCGCCGAGTTCAGGCGCAGGCGGTTGCCGGGCAGCACTTGGCGCACGCGCGTCGTCAGCAGCGGCGCGTCCTGCGGCGGGTTCATCGCCTCCATCGCGACGCGCAGGCGGTTGCCCCACGCGCCGGCGTCGAGCGCCCGCACGAGGATCATCGGGTTGCGGCGGGCGACGAGCGCCCCTGCGCCGTGCGGCTGCGTCAGAGGATTGACGAGCGTCAGCGTCTGCGGGGTCACGGCCGCCGGCGCACCGGCAACGACGTGATAGAACGGCCCGCCGGCCAGCGGTTCGATGCGCAACGCATCACTGGCAGCATAGCCGCCCAGGGCGACGACGACGTCGGGCGAGCCGACCGCGGCCGCCAGCGCGACGACGGTGTTGAGGGTCGCCGCGGTCGGCGGAGCACGTCGTGCGACGCTGGCGCCGCTCAGGTGCTGCACGCGTAGTGGCGCGCGCAGCACCACGTTGCCGGCATCGGGTGCTGGCAGACGCGCCGGCAGCGCGACGATCTCGACGAACTCGGTGTCCCCGAGCGTGCCGATCTCCAGCATGTCACCGACATTCATCGTCGTTCGGTCGAGCACGGCGATCGTCGTCGCCCCAGGGGCCGCGTTCGCGCCGAGCGTCGTCGCTGCGGACGCGGCGCCGAGCGTGACCTCCGAAACGCGCGTGCCCACCGGATAGTCGGCGTACGCCGGCTGCGACAAGGTCAGCCGCGTCAGCGCGCCGATGCGGCGGTACTCGACCCGAGCCGGGTCGGGATGCGCGAATCGCACGCCGTCGCCGGGGGTCGTCAGCCCGGCGTTGCTGTTGACGAGCACGACCGCGCTGCCCGGCGCGACTCCCGCCCCGGGCGCCACTTGGCGGGCGGCGGCGACGGCGCCGATCGCCTGCCGGCGCAGCTGCGCCGCCGCAGCGTGCGCGAGCAAGAGCGGGGCGCGCAGGTTCAGCCGGTTGCCGGCGACTGGCCCGGCGGCGACGACCAGTTCCTCAAGGTCGCCGGTGTCGATGCGGAAGACGTCGCCGGCGGTGATCGCCGGCGCGAACGCCCCGGCGCCGAGCAGCACCGAGGTCGCGCCGATCGCGGTGGGGGAAGCCAGCGACGACGAATGCGACGCCGGTGGCGCGGCGTCGGTGATCGGCAGCTGGTCGACAGCCTGCGGGCTGGCGTGGTCGAACGACAGGGGCAGATGCAGCGTCACGGTATTCGCGGCGACCGCGGGGGCGGCGACATCATCGAATTCGGCGCTGATGCCCTCGCCGAGCTGGAGCGTATTGCCGACGAGAAACCCCGGGTCGGCGTCGATCGTGATCGTCGTCTCTGTCGGCGCGGACGGCACGATCAGCCGCGCCGACAACGGTGCAGCGAGGTCGGGCGCGACGAGCTGACGATTCGCCGGCAAGGCCTGGTCGATCTCGAGCACGCGCGTGACATAGACGCGCTTGCCGCCGTTGATGAAGAAACCCTCGACGCCGTGCGGCAGGAAACGGTGTTCGCCGTACACCGCGGCATTGAGGCCCTGTCCGAACCAGCGCTGGTACTCGCCGTAGCTGGTGACGAGAATCGGCACGTGCGCCGGGCCGCGCTCGGCCACGCCGATCATGCCGGCGGTGCTGGTCGACACGCCCTCGATCGGCTTGCTGCCCGTGTCGACTTCCTCGACATAGACCGCGGGGGACAGGTATTCGGGCATCGAGGTTCTCCTTCAGCTGAACACGATCGAAACCAGGTTGTCGGCCATCTGCTCGAGCGCGAAGTCGAGCTGCTGGTCCGGGTGCGGCGGGCGGCGCGCGAACAGTCGCAGTTGGGCGATGCGCGCAAGAGGCGGCCACACCGTCCGCCCGTTCGCGTCGAGCACCGTCTGGTGTGTGAAATTGACGCCGTCCCACGCCGGGTACTGCGTCGCGGTGTAATACGCGGCGTGGGGGGTCAGGTGCTCGATGGCGATCACGCTCGAGGTCGGAAGCGCGCCGATTCCGGCGGCGAAGACGACTGCGTCACCGGGCAGCGCCTCGCGGCTGACGTTGCCGCCGGGGGTTGCGGCGCTGACGGCGAGGTCGCTCACCGGCTCGGTCACGCGATGAATCGCCGCCGTGGGCGCGGTGAGGCGGATCGTCACCGCGGCGTTCGGGTCGGCGACCGGGCCGAAGCCGGCGCTGACGACGATCTCGACCTCGGGCAGCAGGGGATCGCCGAGGCGCAGCAAGTCGCCCCCGGCCGGATTGAGCCCGGCGTTCGGCGCCACCGTGATCGATGTCGCGCCGCGCGGCGCGAGCTCATGCAGGTGGCGCGGCGCACCCGACGCGGTGAGTGTGCAGCGGTGGATCGGGGCGCCGACAGGGTGCGCAAACCGCAAGCCGGGCTCGACCGCGCAGAAATCGCCGGCAACCGGAGGCGAAGTCTGCGTGTCCGGGTATGCCAACCAAATTCCGGCGATGCCGATCTCGGCACCGGTCGCCGCCACCATGCTTGTCGGGCTGCTGCGCCGGCGCATCAGAACGCGCAGCGCGAGCGGCGCTGCACGGTGCAGCGGCTGCGTGGGCAGTGCAAGCGGCACCCCGCTGACGCGCGTACCGGACGGACGGAGGACTTGCGGGCCGTCGGCGATCGGCACCGTCGCCGGTGCCGGCGGCGGGGAAACGACGTTCGTGAACTGCTCGGCTTCGATCGAGGCCGTGCGCTCTAGCAGCACCCCGCGCCCAGGTCGAAACTGCAGCGGCGGTACGGTGTCCGGCGGCAGCACGTCGAGGCTGGCGGCACCGGGGTTCGCAGGGGCGTTCAGCGCGCGGCGGGCGGCGTCGATCGCCGGCGTCAGGTCACGCGGCAGGTAGCCTGCAGCCTCGACGCTCGCGCTCAGTGCGCCCGGCATCACGAGCGCCGCCGAGACGTCGCGTGGCCGCGCGACGAGTCCGCAATAGCCGCCTTCGGCGATCCGTACCGTGGCGCGGCGCAGATTCGTCGTCAGCCGGATCCGGTTGGCCGGCGGCGCCAGCGTCAGCTCGTCGATGACGCGCGTGCGCAGCACTGCCCAGATTGAAAGGTCAGCGGGCGGCGGATCACCGTCGGCGATGGTATAGCGGATCGAGTCGTGGACGACCTCGCGACGCGCCATCAGCTTTCGCTCCCGACGATCACCGCCTCGTCGCTCCGCACCGACTCGACGAGCGGCGCGGTGAGCGGGTCGGCGCCGCTATCGATATTGGCCAGCGTCACTTCGTACGAGACCGCGAGCTGGTAGGAGCCTTCAAGTGCCTCCCAGACTCGCGTTATTTCCTCAATGTTCAGGGCCTCGAGGTGGATGTGGATTTCGGCATCGGTGCCGGCGAACTCGGCGCGCAGCAAGGCGCCGGCGACCACCGGATGCGTGTGGAAGAGCTGCAGTGCGCGGCCGAGGATGCGCTGCTCGGTGTCCGGGATCCCGGGGGCGAGCGGCGTAAGCAGGTAATGCAGACGGACCGGCAGCGGCGGCGGCACGAGTTCGGTGGCGCCGCCCGGCAGGGTGCGCACGCTCGGCGGCTCGTTGAGCCGGAATTCGTCGCGGGCGATCCGGTAGAGCCAGACCGACAGCCCCTGGCGCCCGGCAGCCACCATTTCCTGCGGGGTTTCAAGCGAAACCGTCGTCGTTCCGGTGAAGAACGTTGCCAGCCCGCTTGGTCCGACATCGGTCGTCATCGAATCCAACAATAATTGGCGCAGCGTTTCGCTGGTTGCGGCAAGGCTTGTGTACATTTATTCGGCGCTCGAGAAGGGTTTGCACGAACAGCACCCACCGAACCTGCTGTTGCATAGCGCATGCCAGCGCGAGACGTGACGGAAGGCGGAATTTCAAGCCGAGGGGGCGCAGCACCGGGCAAATTTGTCCGCGCGCCGCCGGGCGGTCTCCTGCAGTTTCGAGCCAATGGCGCGAGGGCGGACTAGGACAAGTCCGGTCCGGTTCGAACAGCCGATTGTCCACGCGAGGCGGGGCGGCCGAAGCTCAGCCGGTGCTCACTTTTGCGGCCCGGTGCGACGACCGGTTCCAGGCCGCAGAGGGGGCGAACGCGTTATCTCGCTGAATACCTCTGCAAAATCCGGACAACCGAGCGAGAACGCACTTTCGGAACTGGCGTGAGCTCGCGCAAGAGCGAAGTGATCCACGCTGGTCTTTACTATGCGCCCGGCTCGCTCAAGGCGCGGTTATGCGTCGAGGGGCGCGAAATGCTCTACGCGTTCTGCCAGGAGCGGATGATCCCCATGCGCGCTGCGACATGCTCGTCGTCGCGGCGCGCGCCGAAGCCGACGGCGTGGGCGACCTGCGCGAGCTCGATCGAGCGGCAGTTGCCGCGCTTGAACCGGCGCTGGACGTCCACGCGGCGCTGCTGTCGCCTTCGACGGGCATTGTGGACAGCCACGCGCTGATGCTTGCGCTGCTCGGCGACGCCGAACGCGACGGCGCAATGTTCGCATTCGGTAGTCCGGTGCTGAGTGGACATTCCGATCCCCGAGCCCGGCGGGCTTGGGGTGCATCTGACGCTCGATCTGGGCGGGCAGGCGTAGTTCGGACCGGACGTCGAATGGATCGACGCGCCCGCCTACGACGTCGATCCCGTACGGGCGCAGCGTTTTTACGCCGCGATCCGCAGCTGGTGGCCGGCATTCGAAGACGGACGGCTCGTGCCGGGATATGCCGGGGTGCGCCCGAAGATCGCAGGGTCGTGCATGCCGGAAGCGGACTTCCGCCTGGATGGGCCGAGCCGGCACCACGTGCCAGGCTTGATTCACCTGTTCGGCATCGAATCGCCAAGCCTCACGGCAGGGATGGCGTCGGTGCCACGTCTCCAGGATCGTGCTCCGAGGGGAATACTCCTCCATGCGCTGCGCTGTCTGGCCCGACGCTTCGCCAGTGAATCGGCTGGCCTCAAGGAGCAGTTTAGCAACTCGCCCGACCTCGACAACCGAATCCTGGACGCCGTGATGGAGGCGCTGTCGGCCTTCACGTCGATGAGCAAGCAGGCGCTGGAGTCCGAGAAGATCCGCGCCGACCTCAAGTCGATTCTGCTGGGGCCCGGGAAGCTCTACGAGTCGCTCAGGGCCCAGGCAGGGAAAGGGTAGACACGCGCGCGAATCGGGCGCGAACCTGAAGTGCGAACTTCGGTGCGAACCAAAGTGCGAAACGATCGCCACACTCGCTTGGTTGGTTCATGCAGCACTCGTGGGCGCGTCGGCGCCCGAGCACGGAGGACGTCATGGAACAGGTCGCGGCTGTGCTGGCCCTACTTGCCGTAATCGGCTACTGCTGCGTCTGTACCATCAGAAAGATCCGCAAGCGTCGCCAGGACGCAGAGCTCCCCATTTCGCATCTTCTTCGCGACGAGCTGCAGCCGGGCGACGAGGCTGGCTCCCGCTTGACTGTCCCGACGGCCCGATTCTTCGGCTGCGCTGGACGAAAGCGGCGTGGGCCCAGCCGAGATGCCGGGTGCGGCTATCGCTGTCTCACCATAACCTTTCCACTCGATCAATGCGCGAGCGATGAGCCCGCTGAACCCCTGGGCGGGTAAATTGATATTGCGCCAGGATGAAGGCCTCAAGTCGCGGTCGTCGTGCGGCTCCGTGGAAACTTCAGCCTCTCGGCCAGAATTTCCTCGGCCAGCCGGTGCTCGCGCATCGTCTGATAACGCCCCGCACCGATCCCCGGATCCTCGTCCAGCGCCTTGTTCATCTCGCGCACTTCCAGGTTGCTCATCCGGCCGAACATCTCGTCGACCGTCGCTTCCGCTTCGGCCGCCCGATTCTTGATGCTGGAGGTTCTAACCGGGCGAACTGCTTGCCATTGAATTTAACGCTCCGAGGTGAGTTGCGTACTCCCGGTCGGTGCCGAGCATATGCAACGCGACGAATTCGTAGGCGATGAACTCGAGCAGCCCGGCTACGTTCTGCGCGCCATTGCCGAGGCGTGCCAGGAAATTCTCTGCTCTGCGCAGCAGGGCGGCGTGTTCGGCCCGGTGGCAGTCGAGGTCGGGATAAGCGGCCGCTTCGAGAATCTGTTCTTCGTCGCGACAATGCTGCGCCACCTCGCTCAAAACGCGCCGCGCCGCCAGCACGAGTTCGGGCGTCGGGCACCTTCCCCCCATAAGGTCCGTCAGCAGCGCATTAGCCTGTTCGACCAGAGCTCGGTGCTGGGCGTCGAGTGTCGGCTCCCCGCAGCAGTAGTGTTCATGCCAGACGAGCTGGACGAACTGCCCGTCGACCGGTCGCCGCGGCTTCCACAAGAGGTTAGCCGGATGCAGGCGTACGCAGTTACCGCCGGCGTTCTTCGCGAGGCGTACGGCGTCATCGGCACGTGCCAGCCATTCCTCGAACGGCTCGCCGGCTAGGTGTTCGGCTACGCCAAAGCTCGCGGTGACCTTGCCGACGGTCGGACAGGGCTCGGCCTCGATGGCGCGGCGCAGACTCTCGGCGAGCGTCTCGCCGGCCGCGGGGGAAGTATTTTGGGCAAGTACGAGGAACGCTGCGCCCCCCTTGCGCCCCAGTTCGTCGCCCTCGCGCAGGGTGGCGCCCGCTCGTCGCGCAATCTCGCGCAGAACATCGTCCCCGCGCTGGGAACCAAACTCGCCGGCGAAATCTTGGAAGCAATCGATGTCAAACAAGATCAGCGACGGCGCTTGGTCACGCCGGGCTCCGGTGCGAATGGCATGGCGCGAAGCGTACTCGATGCGCCGGAGGTTCCGGACACCCGTCAACGGATCGATTCCGGAGACAGCGGCGACCAAATTGGCCAGACAGACCTGCAACGCCTCGAGATCCAATGGCTTGTGCTGCACCGCGATCGCACGATCTGCCATATTGCGGATGAAGCTGGGAGCGGTTTCCCCGGTCAAAACGAGGGCCGGGATCATACTGTCGTGCAGTTCCCACACCGACTCGATGACGTCGAGGCCCGTTTCGCCATCCATGAGCCGATAGTCCGACACCACGGCGTCCGGGCGGCGCTCGCCGAGCGCCTCGAGCATTTCGTGGCGGCTTTGTGCCGCGATGACCTCGTGTCCGACGGACTCCAGCGCGCACTTCACGGCGTCCAGAACGGCGGGGTTATCCTCAACGAGCGCAATGCGTAGCGAACGGCGCTGCGGCCCCGGCTGCTGCGGCAGTTGGCGGGGCGCTTTGCCGAGCGGCAATTCGAGCGCGAACATGGAGCCGCGTCCAAGTCGCGATCCGACCCGAATCTGCAAACCAAGCAGCGCGGCGGTTTTGGCAACGATCGCAAGTCCGAGGCCGCTACCGCGGGTGCGGGCACCGTCGCCCAACTGCTTGAACTCCTCGAAAATCTCGCTCATTTTGTTTTCCGGAATACCGACCCCGGTATCCCAGACCTCGACCCACGCCTTGCCACCTCGGCGCCGGCAGCCGACCAGAATTCGGCCGTGCTCGGTGTAGCGGACCGCGTTGGCGATCAGGTTGCCGAGCATGCGCTGGAACAGGACGGCGTCGGTGCGGGCCGTGAGGCGCGTCGATACATAGGTCAGCCACAGGCCCTTAAGGCGTGCTTCCGGCGCATGAACTGCGAGCACGCTCGCAAGGATGTCGTTGATCGGAAAATCCGAGATCGTGGGCGTCACGACGCCAGCTTCGAGTTTGCTCATGTCCAGCAGGTCAGTCAGCAGCTTGCTCAAGCTGCTGACGCACTGGCGCAGATTCCCGACGAGCTTCTGGCTGCTCGCCGGCACTTCCTGTCGCAGAACGTCGAGGTACAACGTCATAGCCGCCAAGGGCTGACGCAGGTCGTGGCTCGCGGCGGCCAGAAAGCGCGACTTGGCTTCGTTCGCCCGCTCGGCCTCAGCCTTGGCCAGCACCAGTTCGTTTTCGACTGTCTTTTGCTCCGTGATGTCGAGTAGCGTCCCGAAAAGGTGCCGCGGCCGGCGGTTGTGATCCCGGATCATTTCGGCCCGGGCAAGGACGGTCCGCGTAGGCCCGCTTCCGCTCACGATGCGGTATTCGAGCGCATATCCGGTATCGTGCTCGAAGGCGTTCCGAGTTGCCGCGTCGACCAGCAGCTGATCGTCGGGATGGAGCGTGACCCGCCACCCTTGGCCCGCAGCAGCTTCCGGCGCGAGGCCGCAGAGCTCGTACCAACGGGGATTCGCGGACAAGCAATTACCGTCGCGGTCGAGCTGATAGATGCCGACCGGCGCGTGGGTAGCGAGCAGGCGGAAGCGCTCCTCGCTTTCCCGCAACTGCTCGACCCGCTCTTCGATCCTCGCCTCCAGCAGCGCTTTCGCCGCTTCGAGTTCGCGGCGTTGGCGGAAGAGGTCACAGAAGACCATGACCTTGCCGCGCAGCACGTGCGGCTCGAAGGGTTTGATCAGGTAGTCGACCGCGCCGAGCTCGTAGCCCTTGAACTGCATACCCCTGTTGGAAATGCCGGCCGTGACAAAAATGATCGGCAGATGGCGCGTCTTCGGATTGGCGCGCATCAGTTCGGCCGTCTCGAAGCCGTCCATGCCGGGCATCTGCACGTCGAGGAGCACGAGCGCGAATTCTCGCGTGAGCGTGTGGCGCAGCGCGTCGTTTCCCGACAGCGCCTTCACCACATCGACCTCCTGGTCGTTGAGAAGCGCCTCGATGGCGGACAGGTTTACCGGCCGATCGTCGACGGCCAATACGGCCACGCGCTCTGCCATCTCTCGTGTTCCTCTTCGCTGGACCCCGCTTGATCGGGGTGAATTTAGACCTGCATCACTGATGTCGGCGCGCAAACGCTCTACGCCCTGTATCGCTCGCGTCGGCAGCAGCCCTTTGCCGCCGGACAATTGCGACCCGAATCACGGCTCGCAAGCCCAGTGTGAGGAGGTGCGGCGCCGCTGATCGCGTTCAAACTACCCCATGCATGGTACGCAGGCAGCGGCAGTCGCGTCTAGCCCGAGATCAACTGGCGCCCGTGCCAATGGAAACCCAGCTTGCCCGAAACGGGGAGCAGCACCGGAGGCCTCGGTAAAGGCTGCTGCTCGTCGAGCATACGCTCGGCTCGCTGCACCCCTTTCGCGGACTTCGCATCCGCTTCGAGCGCATCCCCGTCATTGGCTACGAAGCCTTCGAGATCGCCTGCTGCATCTTCTGCTGGCAACACTTGCAGAAGGCATAGACTTCATTTTGCTAGAGCTTCTTGGCTTGCTGCAAAACGCTGCGAGGGCCAAAGTGCGCAAGCTCGGCACTCCGAGCAGGTCGATAGTTGGAACACATCTTCTGAATCCTGCCGTCATGGCGGATCGGGACGCACCGCTGCGATCTGCCGGCCCGCATGGCAGTCCCCCGCATCGGCCGGGCGAGCGTCTCGCCCAATCAGTCCGCGAACACCGCGAGGCTCGCCGGCCTGAGCAGCTCCGATCGTTTGCACGAAAAGAGCCACGGGAGATCGTCGATGTCGCAACGACGCATGAAATGCCGATAGAATATCCGACGATTCGACATCGACCAGTGAGGACCGTCACATGCCACCTGCGAAGACCAGCAATTTTTGGTTCCAGACAAACGCCGACGTTGTCGCTCGACGCAAGATGCTCGGCCTGAACCAGAGTGAATTCTGGATGCGGCTCGGCATCACGCAATCCGGGGCATCTCGCTATGAATCCGGGCGCACTATCCCGAATCCAGTGAAGATCCTGCTTCAGGTGGCCTACGGTTCCGACGCGCAGACGACCGTGACAGTCGCAGAACTTCGGGAGATGCCTAAACGGCCGGAAAAGCAACCTGAAAGGCGACCGCAGAAGCTGGCTGCCAAAAAAGCTCCCCGCACGAACGATCAGCCGAGGGGCTTCGGCTACCTGCCGTAAGTTGGCTCAAGGCAGCTCAGTTCCCGACGGCATCGCGCGCGCACTTCTTGGTGAAGCTGGCACGTGCAGCGCCCGCGAGTTTCTTCTCGGTCGCCGCGACTTCGCAAGCCGCTTGTGCGTCCCGCGAACACTTCTTCATGAAGCTCGCTTTGGCGGCGCCTGACAGCTTCTTCTCGGCAGATCGAGCACTGCAAGAGCCTTCTTCCGCATGGCTTGCGAGACTGACGAGTGCCATTAGAAGAGCCAGAATCAACGCGCGCATTTATATCTCCGCAGGGGGCTCGATCACGCCAATAGCGCAGCCAAGGTACCCCATCATCATGACGTCTTCAAGTTGAATTCTCCTGGGGTACACTCAGATCGCGATGCCGCAGAACACTTAGCCCGTTTGTAGGCGGCACCTCTCGTCGACGCTGCGGTCGTCCAGTGGGTTATGGTGGCGCCCCCCGCCCAAGACTGACCCACGAAAACGTATGCGAACGCGTTCCGTCGTTGCCCTAGCCGCCCTGCTGCTAACAACCACTAACTATGCCGCAGGCAACGGCTTTCGCAGTTGCCCGGACGCTTTCCCGGGCCCCCCTCCGGTCATCAAGCGGTCCGCGGATTGGAAGCTGCGCGAACTGTGCTACGACGCGTTCGCACTTCTGCATTCGGGCAAAACCCGCACGCCGCTGTTCGTGGTTGAGAAGCTCACCCGCGCAAGCTTGACCGACGCGGACGACGAGGAACGGACCAATCGGTTCTTCGCCGACGCCCGCCTGCCCAGATTAGAGCGCGCGCACCTCGACGATTACCACCGGTCGGGCTTCGACCGTGGTCACATGGCGCCGGCAGCTGACATGCCAACCGCTCAAGCGATGGCGCAGAGTTTTTCGTTGGCGAACGTGGTTCCCCAGGCGCCGAACAACAACAGGCGGACTTGGGCCAAAGTCGAGCGGGATACCCGGGCCTACGTGAAGCGCAGCGGCTCGACCGTTCACGTGTTTACAGGCCCCGCATGGCAAGGGCACCGAGCCACCATTGGCTCCAGTCCCGTCGCGGTACCAACCCATGTGTACAAGCTCGTGTATGACGCTACCAAGAACCGCGCGTGGGCGCACTGGCTGCCCAACACTGATGAAGCTCGCCTGGGCAGGCCCATCTCGTACGACGCGTTGACGCAGCACCTGGGGTTTGAACTGTTGCCTGGGAAGCGCCCTTCCCGCTAAACCTGCCGGTCGTGCGGCGGGAAGCTGCGATCAAGAATGGCGGGTGTCGAGTGACGGTGACTGGGTGCTTCCGACCCAGCCATTGCCACCATTATGGGTTTAACGGCAGGTAACAAAGCAGACCCGGCATTGCTGCGGCGAGGTGAAGACGACATGGAAGTACTCGACCGGGAGGAGCTCGGCACGCCGATTCTCGAGCCGCTCCGCGCGCGTGAGCGCTTGGTACTTCGGACAATGCCGGTTGCGGCAGCTGTTGAAGGCGATCCGCTGCTGGCCGCTGCTGAGAACCGCCGCGTGATCGTCGTGACGATAGGCCGCCACGCCACACCAATTATCCACATCGTGACTAGCAGCTGACTTACGCCAACTTAAGGTGCTGCTGATGGCGTATGCCGAAAGGTGAAGTGCCCGATCTCGCGTGAGCCTTGGTCTTCAACCGCCAGCACGCGTACGCGCATTTCATGGGCTGGCATCTCGCGCAGTTCGGCGAGCTTGGACAGGAGCACCACCTCCCCGCTGGCGGCATCGAAAGGGATGTCGCGCAGCCATTCGGTGTCCCCGCCCAGCGAGGCGTCGGCGGTAATATCCAGCCGTTGCACGCCCTCCAGCGGCACCTGCAACCGGCCGACGACCACCTCGTCGTCCGTACCCACCGAACAGTTGACGCTTCCATTGAGTGGCACCCGGTACTCGCGCATCCGCCGCCCCTGTTCGGCCAGCCGGGCGACAAAGCGCGGGGTCACGACGACGCTCAGGCGTCCGGCATCGAACGCCTCGCGCACACCGCGAGTCAGGGCGGCGATGCGGTCGAGTTGCGCGCCGCAGGCCTCGCAGCCGAACAGATGCTCGTCGAGGGCATCGGTGGTCGTCTCGTCGCTGTCCCCCAACCAGTAGTCAAGCAGATCGCCGAAGTCGGGGTGATCGCGGGCGGATGTCTTCGTCATGGCCGCTTCCCTCCGGATTCAATGCAAGTGCGCAGCCTCCCGATGCCCCGGTGGCGGATCACGCGCACGTTCCCGGGACTCAGGCCGAGCATGGACGCCACGTCTTCCGAAGGTCGATCTTCGTAGAAACTCATCACGAGCACAGAGCGCTCTCGCTCCGGCAGACGTTGCAGGCAGTCGGCCACGCGTTCATGGTCGAGCCGCTGCGGCGCGGTGATGTCGGCGATGGAGAGCGTATCGCCATAGCGCTCGAGCAAGGCCTCGCGGCGCCGCCAGCCACGGCGCATCTCCAGTACGGTCATGCGGCACGCGCCGAGCACGAACGACACGACGCGTCCCGGCTCGCGCAACGCGCCGCTTCGCAACTGTTCAATGGTCAGCGTCATCACATGCTGCATCAGGTCGGAAGCGGCATGCTCGTCGCGCAGATGGCGCAGGCCATAACGACGGGCACGCGGTGCCAGCAGGCGGTACAGGCGGGCTTCCGCGTCCAGGGCCTCGCCCGCTGGGGCCCCGGCGATGCGGCGGGCCAGCTGCGCTTCGATGTCTTCCTTGCCGACGTCTTCCGGGTCCATGGCGGAGCAGTATAGCCCCCGTGTCGCGCGAAAAAGCTTGTAACGATCTGCCGGGTGGCGACACATCCTGCAGTCTTTTCACAGGAGGCGTCCATGATCACCAACTCCCAGTCAGGCACGAACGTCCACGAGATCGCCGAGGGCATCTACCGCATCAACACCCCGATCCGATTGCCGGATGGAGCGCGGTTCAGCTTCAACCAGTATCTGGTGGTGGATGAGGACCCGCTGCTCTTCCACACGGGACCGCGCAAGCTGTTCCCTGTGGTAAGCGAGGCGATCGGGCACGTGCTCCCGCTCGAGCGGCTGCGCTACGTCGGCCTGTCACATGTGGAAGCCGACGAATGCGGCTCGATGAACGAATTCCTCGCGATCGCCCCGCGGGCCGTGCCTCTGTGCGGGCAGATCGCCGCCATGGTCTCGATGAACGACCTGGCGGACCGTGCACCGCGGGCGATGGCCGACGGCGAGCTGCTCGTGCTCGGCCGCCATGCGATGCGCTGGTTCGACACGCCGCACGTGCCACACGCTTGGGAATGCGGACTGATGATGGAGGAGTCCACCCGCACCTTCTTCTGTGGCGACCTGTTCACACAGCCGGGCAGCGGCGAGGCGGCACTGACGGAAGCCGACATCCTGGCCCCAAGTGAAGCATTCCGGCGGCCGATGGACTACTTCGCCCATGCGCCGAGCACCAGCGCCACGTTGAACCGGCTGGCTAGCGAGGAGCCGAAGACGCTGGCGTGTATGCACGGTAGCGCTTGGCGCGGCGACGGTAGTTCGCTGCTACGCGAGCTGGCGCACGCGGTCACGACATCAGCATAGATGAGGGCGCTGGCCCCGGGCCGAGGGCCCAGCTCATGCGTTTCGTACGGTGGTGGGCAACCGAGCGCCTGGACGCCCCAGGGTGGAGAGTATGCGGCAGCTGTACGCTTCACGGCCGCCGCTCATACGGCGCGAGGCGGCCGGCGGCATTGGCCGATAAGCCGGAATTCACCCCAACGTGGCAAACGGCGGCTCCCTTAGGCGGCCGACGGCGGACCAAAGATGCATGATCGTTGGCAATGGGCGGAACCCCAGAGATGCGATTCGCTGCCCGCTGCGGGCCAGTCGGCGAGAAAATCTCTGACCGGAGTGGTGCTGTGGCCGTTAGCGGGGAGATCGCCCTGCCGGGCCGGTAGCCCTGCACGACGTCGCAGCCCATTTTGCGAACTAAATCGTACTGGATCGCTGTCTCTACGCCTTCGACAATGACTTCGAGTTCCAGTTGGTGAGCGAGGGCGATGATGCCGCGGACGATAGCGGGGTCCGGGCCGGTATCGGCGAGCTCGGTGACGAAGGTGCGGTCGACCTTGAGGATGCCCACAGGCATGCTGCTTTCCGCACGGCAGCGCAATTCCTTTCACATGCGCACCGCACCAGCCTCCGTGTGCTTGCGCTCGGCTGTTGGCGGTGCGCTGAGGGGGAGTGGTGTCGCGCTGATCCGAGGGCAACGATACTTTGCTGCTCCCCGCAATTCCTGCACTGTGGCCATCGGCGTTGCCGACCGATCTGGTCCTCATCGGCGGCGTCGCGGTCACCAGGCTGGCGGTGCGGGCCGTCAAGGGGTCCATGTCCGAAGTGCGGTGTCGTGCCGAGGGCTGTGAGTAGGAAGGACTCCCAATCGTCCAAGTCGAAGCCCTCTCATCGAGGCGTGGTTGCGAGTTTCTCGACAGTCAGGTGAACGATTCGGACTGCACCCGCTCCGGCGCAATGCCGAGTCGTCGGGCCTCGCTGCGCACGGCCTCGATTAAGGCGGCGGGTCCGCAGACGTAGAACACCGCATCCGCGCACGGGCCTGGGAGCACCTTCGAGACGTCGAGACGCTCTTCACCCGGAACACGACTGGAATAGGTGAAATAGCTTGCCGGCAGCTCCCGAGCGAGCTGCCGGTGATAGGCCATATCGGCAGGAGTTCGCCCGGTGTAATGCAGTTCGAACCTGGAGTTCCGCCGTCGCAGCGCTTCCGCCATGGCCTTGATCGCAGTGATCCCGATGCCGCCTGCAATCAGCACCGCCGGCCGTGAGTCGGCGTGTAGCGGAAAGTGGTTGATCGGCCGCGACACACGCAGCCGCGTACCGATCTGCCACGTTTCATGGATCGCAAGCGATCCTCCGCGTCCCTCGCTTTCGCGGAGCACCGCGATTTCATAGGCATCGCAGCTTGCGGGGTCTGCGGCAAGCGAATACTGCCGCGTGACGACGGATCCGTCCGCAAGCCGTACCGGCACTTCGAGGTGTGACCCCGCCTCCGCCGGCGGCAAGAGGCCCGCACCTTCTGCACGCAACTCGTAGGCTCTTACGCGCAAGGTCAGTTGCCGGACGCCGGTGACCGCAAGCGCAAGTTCCCCGCTGCCGAGCGGCTCATCGGATCCCGGGCTTCCCTGCGACACGGTTCCCGCGTGGGCCTCGACAGCATCCCGGATTCGCTGCGCGACTTCCTCTTCCGTATACCGAGGGGTGATGTACTTCGGGCAGTTCCAGTCGAAACCCTCGATGCGGATAACGATCCCGCGCTCGACTCGCGCGCGGTAATGCGGGTTGTCGAGGCGTGCCATCAATTCCGATTCGCTGTCCTCGTCGACGACCCGTGCCCGCCCCAGGATTTTCAGGCGCGTCTGGCGCGGATAGTCCATCAGGAACAGGCTGACGCGGTTGTCGCCGGCCAGATTGCCGGTCGAGACGTACTGTCGGTTTCCGCTGAAATCCGCGAAGCCGATCGTGCGCGAGTCGAGTACTTTGAGGAAACCCGTCGGCCCGCCGCGGTGCTGGACATACGGCCATCCGGTCTCGCTCACCGTCCCCAGGTAGAAGCTGTCGCGTGCTTCGATGAAGGGAATCTCGTATGGACCGAGCACGGGCTCTTTTACAACGTCCTCATCGCCACGGGCATACGCGTCGCGGCTCCCCATGCGTGCCTGCAGCGCCCGAACGTTCGGGGTGAAGGCAATCTCCATGAATGCGTTGGCCATTGAGTTCTCCTGGAAGTAGCGCGGAAGGGGAAGGCCTTCCGCGCTCGCGTCGATCTCAAGCGGCGGGCCTCAGTTCGACCTGCGGAAAATCGATGTCGACGCGGCTGGCCTTGCCGAGGATGTTGGTGAGAATGTTCATGCCGACGTGAGTGATGATCTCGACGATCTCCGCATCGCCATAGCCGGCGTTGCGCACGTCGGCCAGCTCGGCGGAGGTGACCTCGCCGGAGTGAGCGACGAGGGCGCGGGCAAACCTGACGGCCGCGGCGGCCTTGGCATCGTGGCTGCCGCCCGCCCGGTTGGCTTCGATCTCGGCATTGTCGAGCCCCGCCTTGCGACCGATCGCGGTGTGGGCCGACAGGCAGTACTGGCAGGCGTTGTGCTGTGCCAGGGCGAGCGCGATGCGCTCCCGCGTCAGCGCATCGAGACTGCCCGTGTTGGCGATGCCGTGCAGGCCAAGGAAGGCCTTGAGGGCCTCCGGCGAATTCGCGAACACCTTGAGGAAGTTCGGAACGATGCCGAGTTTGGACTGGATGACGTCGAAAAGCGCCTTCTGTTCGGCATTGGCAGTCTCGTGCGTGACGACGTTGATGCGGGCCATGATGTTTCTCCTTTGCGTGATGAGCGGATTTGGGTGTCGGAGCACCGTCGACGCTCACCACTTTGCCAAAGGCGATTTCAGGCAAGAATAGCCGTAGAATGAAATTCATTATTCCGTACGGCGTAATACTGATGGACCGCTTTCACCTGATGAACGTCTTCGTCGCCGTGGCCGAAGCGGAGAGCTTCGCTGGAGCGGCCCGTCGCCTGCGGCTTTCGCCGCCCGCTGTCACGCGCGCCGTCGTCGCTCTCGAAGAGCGCCTTGGGGTGCGCTTGCTCACCCGCACCACGCGTGTCGTGCGGGTGACGGAAGCCGGCGCGCGCTACCTTGAGGATGCCTGCCGCATCATGATGGAACTGGACGAGGCCGATGTCGCGGCCGCGGGTGTTAACGCCGCGCCGCGCGGTCACTTGGCTGTCACCGCCCCTGTGCTTTTCGGCAAGTTGTATGTGATGCCGGTCATTGCGGAATATCAGTCGGCCTTCGAGCAGACGTCGGTGTCCGCGCTATTCGTCGACCGGCTCGTGAACCTCGTGGAGGAGGGCATCGACGTCGGCATCCGCATCGGCCAACTGCCCGATTCGTCGCTGCGCGCGATCCGTGTCGGACAGGTGCACCGGGTCGTTGTGGGCGCCCCGGCATACTTCCACGAGCACGGCGTGCCCGAAAGGCCGGAAGATTTGGCGAGGCATCGTCTCGTTGCCGCGAGCGGGGTCTCCCCGACAAACGACTGGGTCTTTCAGTCGGCCAGCGAGAAACGGACCGTGCGCGTGCAACCGCGCATCATCGTGAATACCAACGACGCCGCCCTCGAGGCCGCCCGGCGAGGTTACGGATTGACGCGCCTGTTGTCCTACCAGATCGCGCCAGAACTCGCTTCGGGAGAATTGCGGGCCGTCCTCACCGACTGCGAGGCGCCCGATCTGCCGGTACATGTGGTCCATCGGGAGGGGCGCCATGGCTCGGCGAAGGTGCGCAGCTTCGTCGATCTTGCGGTTGCGCGGCTACGTGCTGATAGCGCCTTGGGTCCCTAGCACCCTGTCGGACTTCGCTACCGTCGGTGGCGTAGTCCGACAGGCCGCTAGGTGTTGCATCCACCAAGTCCGCTGGCCTGCACCGGCCGCCCAGCGATCACCCTGAGCGGCATCCGATTCGAGGTGGCAGCGCGATCACAGCCCTTCAAGCAGTACCGGCTGCTCACCGGCGAGATCTTGAGGGCTCGCTACCGGCCACAAACGGCCAATGGCCGTTTTCCCCAAAGCTGACGTTGAGTGGGACAGCGCACCCGCAAGCCGCCGTTGCCCTGCGTACGCGACTTTTGGCGTACGACGGGCAGCTTTCTGAGCGCTCCAGAGGTTGGCCATCGCCTTCCCGGGGCCTCAGCTCGGCCATAAGCGGCCAGCCATTTCCGCTCCAAATCGGACATCTGAATGCCTGGCCTAACCCAATGCGGCCGTTGAGCTTTGAGGAAAACTACCGCTCAACGCCCGAATCAGCGGGCAAATGAAACACAGCGGAATTTGCTCCGTTGTAGCTGATTATTAAGCGCATTACGCGAATAGTACATTAAACCCCCCTCAAATATCGCTTCACCTTTCCTGGTAGTTTCATTTTCTTGTCAAGCCATTGAAGCGCATATCTAGAACCATATGGCGAGTGTGTGCTGATAAGCTGTTCCAAGGTCGTGACGGAGTCAGATAACCTCAGTTTAAAATTCTCATTAGGAATTTCAGCAAGACCGGTGTCGCTTTGCGCGAACCATGGATTGTAGAAATAGAATGTCTCAACTAGGCTTTGATCCAATTTCCTAAGCGTTTCCTGTATGGGAGGCACACCAATTAGCTGCCTAAGACCAAAAGCAAAGCTATCAAGCGCAAACAAATAGCCCGAGCTAAAGCTAACACCGAATGAGTTGTAACGGTTGTCTGGACTTCCTTGCGCTTCAAGATCATTTATGAGTCTAGCTACTGAGATTTCATCAAAAGAGTCAGCGACATTCGGATGAAACTTAATTCTTGAATGTGGATTCGTATCGACAGAGGCTAGCTCTTCATCTACCGAGCACGCTTCATGAAATAAGTCGCCTATCGGATGCCCTTGGAAACGTATTTCGTTGACCGAAGCCCCTCTCATCAACAAAAAAGCCTTTAGGTATTTTTCCACTGCTTGCGAGGCTGCCCAGAAAAATGCGCGGTGCATTCCTTTTTGAGCCAATAACCGAGCGGTTATATAATCCTCGTCTCCCGGTTTAACAAAGGATTCGGAGATAACTTGAACTATGTAACGCTCTATATTACTTTGCACTTGATCTGACAGCTTTTCCAAATGCTTAATGTCATCTCCGCACTTAAAGCTGTAAACGTAGCTTAATCTTTCTTCGTTCATGTCTCGGTCTTAAACTCACGCATGTTGCTAAGCGCCTAACGAATAAGGTAAGCAGCCCGCCCACTCTTGCTGCTACATATGGTCGACGCAGACATCGAAGGTCTGCTAAAAACGCAATCCTCGATTAACAGTTATCGCCGTTAGCATGTATCCGGGTGCTGTTGCCGCGAGCTACCCTTTCCCAACCTCTTTGAAATACGGTCACGGATTTTCTCCGCCCCGGGGAGCGAATTTGTGCCTGGATAACGATTAAATAGATCATCAGCCGTGGCAGCCGCTTCGACGTGTAGTTTGTTCCGGCATAAAACCATCGTTATCCGATCCACCGCTTTCAATAGCGAATTACATCGATGAATCTTTCCGTAAGCTCGATCAACCTCTCCAAGCAAACTGTCTTCCAGTAACAGATCCAACTGCTCTTCCCCCAGCTTGATCGCCCGTCGGTAGGCGTCCAACGCATCATCTGGATTAGTTTTTTCGACGAGCTTCCCGGAATTAATCAGGGTATCAATTTGGCCTTTTAGCGATTGATATCTCTCCTGCGCCTTTGCGTTGTATTTCCGCCATGGGTTAGCGCGATTGAGTACCGTTTTTGCGTGAGTTTTTAGCAATTTGTCTTTGACAGCTAGTGCTTTTTCATATGTAAGTCCGTTATCCAGCAGGCGAATATCGTATTTACCAGCAACCATTTGCTCAGTGTAAAATGCCCAGATCGGATCCTTGTCGGGGATTGTTGATTGCCCTCCGCGCACAGTCCGCACGTAAAAGCACTCTCCGGCCATGTTGAAATGGCCGTAAACTTCGCATTCCTCGTCATCGTCATCGTTGTCGACATAGGAATGACGCAGATACGTGGCATCAGGCTGCTTTTTTGTTCTTATAGCATCCCATAGAGCAATCGCCCGGATTGCGTCTCCTTGCGCCCTATGCGCTTTGCCCTCGGGATGGATGCCGAGCGCGGTGCAGGCATCCCCCAGCTTATACGAGCGCAAATTCGGATGCTTCTCGCGTAGCAGTTCAAGCACACAACGGGATTCATTGTTAAAAGATCGCCCCAGACGCTTTGCGGCCGCTCGCAGAAAGCCCATGTCGAAATCGGCGTTGTAAGCATGTACCGGATCGGCGCCGATGTAGTCAAAAAATTTGTGAAGGATTTCCTCTCCCGGTTTGTCGGTCACCATTTCGTCGGTAATCCCCGTCAACTCGACAACCCGTCGGGGAATTGGCCGACCAGGATTAATCAAGGTACCCAGTCCGTCGTGGACGGTTTCCCCAAAAGCTGCACGAAACAAGCAAATTTCCGTAATCCTGTCGTTCTCAGGATCCAGGCCTGTCGTTTCGAGATCGAGGAAAAGTGCGTAGTTCTTCGATGTTTCGCCAGGCGTGCTACTTGCCGATACCGGCTCCGTTTGCGCGGGCTTTTCCCGAAACACGACCCACGCCGCCGCAAAGCCTATGAGTACCGTCAGAACTATCAGAATGTAAGTCACGGAGCCCCCTATTCTTTGGAGTGGCGGTAGTTTGGCAGGGTCTGAATGACATCGCAATTTAATAGTAACGCACAGTGTTTGCAGGATTGAGAAGCTGACATTCGACGCGTTTTATGCATAAGAGTAGTTAACCGATAAATAGCCGACCGAGCAAAACCAAAGGTTGGGCACCTCGAATAACCCGAGGTTTTCAATGAACCCCGGTGCGACACGATGACCGCGACCGAATTCGGTTCAGTTCCTTCGGCAAATCACCGCTTCTTCCCGCGGTGTCGCTCAGTTTTTGCCTCGAATCGCCTCGGACATCGGCGATGCGGCCCATTTCGGGCGTCAGAAGGCCTCGATTCCGGCCTTCCTGAAATAGACCAGCCGCTTCAGGTTGTAGCAGGCAGCCATCATCGTCATCGCAAAGTTCGCCCGCGCCTGACCGATGGTGCGCAGCAGCTTGCCGCCCATCTGCTCGATGGCCCCGAACACGTGCTCGACCCGCGCACGCGTCTTGGCGATGCGTTTGTTGCGTCGCTGCTGGCACTCGGACAGCGGCTTGTTGCGCTTGCCCTTCCGCTGGATCTGGTTGCGAAAGCCGTTCTCCTTGAGCCTGGCTTCACGCTGCTCGGACGGGTAGCCCCGATCGGCATAGACATCGCGGCTCGTGTTGCGCGTGTCGAAGACGTTGTCAAAGTGCTGGCTGTCGTGCGTGCTGGCAGTATCGGTCTCGATTCGGCGGATGATCTTGTACTTCTTGTCGATGTTGATCGACAGCTTGTAGCCGAAGTAGCTCTTGCCGTGCTTCCTGGTCCAGGTCGCCTCAGTATCCTTCTGGCGCCGCTTCGCCGGGCGCCACGAGGCGGGCATTGCGCCTTGCTCGATCAGTTCCTTCTCGCCGCGGCGGTTGTGCTGCTTGGGCGCCGGCACCAGCGTCGCGTCGATGATCTGACCGCCGCGCGCGATGAACCCCTTCTTGAGCAGCTGCGTCGAGACCCCGTCGAACAAGGCCTTCGCCCCCGCTTCACCAATCCGGTTCTCGAAGGTCCACACCGTGGTGCGATCCGGAACGTTCGTCGCATTCGCCAGTCCGCAGAAGCGCTTGTAGCTCATGCGGTCGAGCAACTGGTACTCCATCTGCTCATCGGACAGGTTGTACAGACGCTTCAACACCAGGATGCGCACCATCGTCTCGGTCGGGTATGGCGGGCGCCCGCCCTGCGCACTCACGAGTCGCGGCGCAATCATATCGACCTCGGCCGCCAGCGCGGGAAAATCGATATGCGATTCGATCTCGACCAGCGGGTCACCCAGCGTGTCGATCTTCTTGCAGTGGGCATCAAAGGCAAACAGGTCGGTCTTGATGGCGCTGCGCGGTTTCATCGATGTCGGCTGTGGCGAGATTGAGGACGCTGTAATTTTACCAAGGGTGGGCGAGTCGAGGTTTTTCGAGGCGCCCGGTTCAAGGTCAGCTTGGGCCGCAATGCCGTATCGACGATCAGGCGGCTTTCTGAGCGGAGCGGACCCTTGTACGTCAGATTTTTTGAAAAAGTGACAGTCTGGTTGTGGCCGGTGACCGACCAGCGCCTTCCTACCCTTACTGACCGGTTCGCCCTCAAACCTGCGCCCAGGTAGCCAAAGACGCTTCGGCGTATCGAACGGCCGCATCCGTCGCGTCGGTTGTTGGAGCGAATGGCCGCTTCGACAAAGCTCGACCGGCAAGTTTGGGTCGATAAGACCCGTTCGATGAACCAGAGACCCGCCGTTCGACGGTGCTGAGCGCGGTGCGACGGATTTCCGCAACACTGCCGCCGCTCAATCGGCGCAGGCTGGCCGTCCGCCACGGCTGAGTTGTGTGAGTTGCGTTTCGGGCAGGTTACGAAGTGCAGCGGTCGTTTGCATCGCCGCTTGCTGGAAGAACAGAACGGCAGCACTGGGCCGATAGCCCCGGTTCGCCCATCGTGCTGGGAAGCTGACGGTGTTACGCCGACTAGATGCTGATACGACGATTCGTCGCTCACCTCACCCATCGCTTGAGGTATCACCAACTTATTGCAGGCAAGCGAAAATGACGCGGATAGTGCCGAGCGCAAGGGTGGTTCCGGTGTAGGCTCTCTTAATGAGAACGCTGTTAATCGTCTACCACACCATGACCGGGGGTACGATGCAGATGGCACGCTCCGCGGCGGCCGGTGCCTCTGCGGATGGAACGGTGGCAGTGCAGCTCTTCCATGCCCGGGAGGCCGGCCCTCAGGATGTCCTGGATGCGGATGGGTACATCTTTGCAACCCCTGAGAACTTGGCTGCCATCTCCGGGCAGATGAAGGACTTCTTCGATCGTAGTTACTACCCTGTGCTGGACTGTATCAATGGGCGTCCTTATGCGACCCTTGTCTGCGCAGGCAGCGACGGCGCCAACGCGGCCCGACAGATTGATCGCATCGCCACCGGTTGGCGGCTGAGACGGATCGCACCCCCACTGATCGTCTGCACGCATGCCCAAACTACCGAGGCGATCCTTCGGCCCAAGCAAATCGCCATGGAGGATCTTCGACGCTGCGGAGAGCTCGGAGCCGCGATGGCAGCCGGTCTGGCGATGGGGATCTTTTGAGGCCGACTTCCAGGCCCTACGCCTGCTGACGGATGCGTTGCGGTCATTGGGGACACGGAGCCCCAACGACCGTTCAGGCCGAGATGCTGAATTCCGTCATTCGGCAGGTTTCGGAGCGGAACAGCCATTCGAAAGTCCGTTGTCGAGAGAAGGTGACCGGCCGGCAGCAGGCGGAATTTCTCGCTCGGCGAGCACCGCGACCTGCCGTTCGTCGCTGGCACGGCATCGGCGTCAGCCGCGCCGAGCGGGCTCGATCGCAGCGATATCAATCTTTCTCATCCCCATCATGGCTTCGAACGCGCTGAGCCGCAGCTAAATCAGGATCGGTGATAGCGGCTGTCAGGGCGCGTGGCCTGATTTGCCACAACAGTCCCCACTTGTCTTTGCACTCGCCGCATGCGCTTTCCTGTCCGTCATTTCCTACAGTCACATTCCACAGGCGGTCCGTTTCAGTCTGGTCGTTGGTCCAACCTGAAATCCCACGGCAACAGCATCTGCGGGCGTCGAGTTAATGGTAGGTGGCACGTGCCAGCATCCAACTCATGCGCCAAGGCGAACGGGGTTACGCCAGCACGATCGGTACCATGGCCCAGCCGCCAACTGGAGACACGGCCCGCTCGGCTGGCCGCTGCGAGTCGAGTGCAATCGACGACGTCGCGGCGAGGAGTTCTTGCATCGCGATGCGCATTTCCAGCGTCGCCAGCAAGCGTCCGGGGCACGCGTGCCTTCCGATGCCGTACACCAGGTTTCGGTCGGCGTTGCGCTCCGGATCCATGGCGTCCGGGTCGCCGAAGACCACCTCGTCCCGGTTCGCGGACGTCCAGTTCAGTTTCACGCGTGCGCCTTGCGGCAGTTCCGCGCCACCGATCGTGACAGGGCACGTCGTCACGCGGCGATTGGACACGAACGGGTCGTCGATCCGAAGGATCTCATCGATGATGGCATCGATCTCGGCGTCAGGTACGCCCGAGCGCAGATGATCCTGCACAGCTGGGTGCGTCGCCAAGTAATGGACCAGCACGCCGATACACTGTGCGATGGAGCCCAGGTCCCCACCCGTCCAGTTACGCAGAACCGACACGATCTCCGCGTCGGTCAGCGGCCGGCCGTTCACTTCGGTCCGCATGAGCCCGGCGGTGACATCGTCCGCGCCGTCCTCGCGCGCAGTGCCGCGGCGCGGCTCGAGCACGGAGCGGATCAGGTCGTCGAACGACTCCGCCACCCGCTGCGTCCACGACCGATCGCCCGAGCGCGTCGCGGCATGGTTCTCGGCAACCCAGTCCACGAGGTGATCTTCGAGATCGGCCGGCCAGCCCAGCCACGCGCTTTGCGCCCGGACCGCAAGCCGGACGCCCACTTGGGACACGGCGTCGACGGCAACGCCCCTGGGCAGCGACGCGACCAAGCCGGTCGCCACCCGACGGAATCGCTCACGGAAGGGCGCGAGCGCCTCCGGGGTGAGGAAGCCGTCCAGGGCCTCCCGGTATGCCGTGTGCTCGGCCGAGTCCATGCCGTTCGGGACGTGGAGATGGCTCGACACCGCGCTGGAAAACCGGTCATCGCTCAGCGCAGCCTGCACGACCAGTTCGTGTCTCAGCAACACCCACTCGCCATGGACGTTGCGCACGACGCCGTGCCGGGGACGCAGCTCGTCGGTGTAGGCCCTCAGGTCCCTGCCAGTGGCAGACAGGTCATCAGGCATGTGGTCGGTCATCCCTATCCCCTCCATGCGTTCCACGCAGACGGCGGTCGATGCCCGGGTTACCAGAACAAATCGCCGGTGCCACTGGGGTGGCGCCACCAAAAGGCGATTCGCCAAGCAGCACCGGCGCGGGCATCCCGTCGGTGACGGTTGCTGTACCGGGCAGTCCTGGACAGGACTCGGCCCGGCACCGAGACTGTGTGGCTGATGGAAGCGCGCTCCGGCGTTAGATTCCCGGCGGCAACAATTCGAGACCGCCTGTCACCGACCGGCGTGAGAACGCCTGTTGCGGCTTCTCGCGATCTGCGCAAGTTGGGCTTTGCCAGCCCCGATCCCGCGGCCTCCGGCCGGGTCTCCCGCGTCGACACCTACAAGTCCAGATCGGTACCCGCACCCTTGCTCGCGGAACTGGCGAGTTTTGCAAACTTCGCCAGCACGCCGCGGGTGTAGCGCGGGGACGGCGGCGTCCAGTTGGCGGCTCGCCGCGCGAGCTCTTCATCACCGACATTCAGCTCGACGAGCTGCCGGTGCGCGTCGATCGTGACCGAGTCTCCGTCGCGGACCAGCGCAATCGGGCCACCGACAAACGCTTCGGGGGAAACGTGGCCGACGACCATGCCCCAGGTGCCTCCCGAGAACTTGGGGCGCCATGATCGCCCTCATCGCGCCGTCCTCGGAGTCGAAGACGCGCGCCGGGCCGGTGATGGCGGGGTTCTTCCCGAAATCTTCGCCACGCAGCCTTCCGGCGATAGATTGCCCCTGAGGATTCCGAGATGGCCTTCGCGTACAGCGGATTGGCACCGGCCTCCTTCAAGGCCGCGACCACGGTATCGGCCAGCGGTTGCAGCCGGCTGTTGCAGGGCGTGATTGTCGAATGTGCGCTCGCCACGCCGACCATCGGCTTGCCGAAATCCGTCTCCCGATAGCCCATCGCGTAGTACATCGATCGATTGGGCGCGCGCATCACGCCTTCGGTCACGTTGCGCGAACGTTCACCGATCGGGGCTGGACGGATGGGCCGGACATATCGTCTCCTTGCTGGTAGCGGTTCGCATCCCCGGCTTCAGGGCATCGGCCGCGCCCCGACGTTTCCTGAGAATCATAGGTCGGGGCGCCCTCGGCCGCACTGGCCGGCTACGCGGCCCACCCAAGTCGCGAGCGAGCCTAGAATGAAGCAAGACGCGCACATAGCGGGCCGAAGTCGGCCGATGCGGCAAGGACGATGGACGTAGACATTCCCGACCCGGCGTACACGAGTTCCGAGCGCGCCCGCGCGAGCTTCCGCCTTGCGTTCAGGATCGCGCTCTGCCTGGTCGCTTTCCTGTGGCTGGTCCAGGCGGTGAACACGGCGCTCGACCTGGGCCTCGAGCGGTTCGGCGTGCGCCCCCGCGAGTTGAGCGGACTGCCCGGCATCGTACTGGCGCCGCTGCTGCACGGCAGCTTCGGCCACCTGATCGCCAACACGGCGCCGCTGCTGGTGTTGCTTACGGCGATGCTGCACCTCTATCCGGGCTCGGCCGTCCGGGCACTCCCGGCGATCTTCCTCGGCCCCGGCGCCGCAGTGTGGCTGCTCGGCCGCGCATCGGTCCACGTCGGTGCGAGCGGGGTGGTCTACGGCCTGGTTGCCCACATTTTCCTGGCCGGCGTGATTCGGCGCGATCGGCGCGCGATCGCCGCGTCCCTGCTCGTGTACTTTCTCTACGGCAGTCTGGCCTGGGGAGTCCTACCAATTCAGCAGGGGCTGTCGTGGGAAACTCACCTGGCAGGTGGCCTGATCGGCGCGCTGTCAGCGATAGCGTTGCGGCGTCTCGATATCCCGCCTCGCCGCCGCTATGCCTGGGAGGACGAAGAAGGCGAGCGCGATTGATCCATTGCATGGCGCGACGAAAACCGGCCGCCCGAGCGTGAAGCGCCCCGCGAGCGTCCCTTGCGCTCATTTCTGCCGCCGCGCCGCCGCGATGGATCGCCCCCACTCGCATCCACGGCAACACGACGTTGCGTCAGGAGAACGTCTGGATGAGTTGACGTAGACGATCGCAGGCGGCGGGGAGATGAGCTTCGGGTGTGGTGGCAACACCGAGAAGAAGCCCCGGGCGTTGAATTCCGGCGGGACTGAACCACGCAGACAGTGGAGACGGCGCCAACCCGAAGGCCAGTGCTTCTCGGGCGATAACGCTGTCGCGCGCCCCTTCGGGTAGCCATAGCAGTACGCCGAGGCCTGCCGGACGGGCGAGATATCCCATGGACTGCACCATTGCAAGGAGCGCATTGCTGCGACCGGCATATACGCGCTTCATGCGACGCAGATGCCGCATGTAGTGCCCGTCGCGCATGAACTCCGCCGTTGCCCACTGCACCGCGGGACCGGGAGCGGGAGCGAGACACAGGGCCGCTTCGGCAAACCGCGGACCCAGCGCAGGAGGCACGACGACGAAGCCGAGCCGCAGCGTGGGACTGATCGTCTTGCTGAACGAGCCGATGTGGACCACACGTCCGCTGCTGTCCAGTGATGCCAGCGCGGGGGCCGCCCGGCGCTTCAGCTGGAGCTCACCGAGATAGTCGTCCTCGATGATCCACGCGTCGGCGCGCGTCGCCCATTCGATTAGTTGCACACGCCGAGCGAGCGACAGAGGAACTCCGCTTGGAGCCTGTTGGCCTGGCGTCACCAGTGCCAAGGCAGCATCGGGCGCATGCTGCATGCCGTAAGCAACGTCGATCCCCTCATCGTCAACGGGGATCGGGACCGGGGCGAGCCGAGCGATTTCAAGCGCTTTGCGGCTGGGAGGAAAACCGGGATTCTCCACCCAGGCGGATCGCCCTTCCGGCTGGAGGACCCTGAGCGCGACGCCGAGTGCGCCGGAAAAACCCGCCGTGATGAAGATCTGGGACGGACGGCATTCGATACCCCGCGAAAGTGCCAGATGCGCCGCAATCTCGCGTCTGAGCTCAGGCTCGCCGCGCGGGTCCGGATAAATGAGCGGAGCGGCGACTTCGGCACGGGCGGCCTGGGCGCGCAATCGGGCGAAGAGCGCGACCGGAAAGCTGTCCGAGGCGGGCACGCCGTTTTGGAACACGGATGTTCCGCTAAGGAAGTCCTGGTACAGCTGCGGCAACGCATCCGCCGTCCTGGACGAGTCCGGCGCTGCGCGCTTCGCCGGACGGTCCGCCACCCGAGTGCCGCCGGAACGCGACGAGACGATGAGCTGCTTATCCGCCAATCGCTCGTAAGCCGTCTTGACGGTGCCGCGTGCGACACCCAGTTGTGCGGCGAGATCCAGCCACGAGGGCAGTCGTGCTCCGGGCGCGAGCACTCCGCTGTCGATCGCTGCCGTGACGCCGATGCGGATCTGTTCGGCCAGGGAGGCCGCGGCCGTTCGATCGAGCTTGAGATCGAGGATCTTCGCCATGCTACATGGTACATCCTGAATATACTTTTTTGGTTCTTTTTAATGAACCTCGGCGACTACATACTCCTGTCCACACGATCCTGTGCTCCTGAGAAATAGGTTTTTTGAAATGAGTGAAAGACTGGATTACACGCGAACCTCGCCCGCTGGCGTGAAAGCCTTCGGCAGCGTCTACGGCTACGTCATGCAATCCGGGCTCGATGACGTGCTGGTCGACCTGGTCTATCTGCGCGTGAGCCAGATCAATGGATGTGCCTATTGCCTGGACATGCACACTCGCGACCTCGTCAAGAAAGGGGTGAAGGTCGAGAAGTTGGCGCTCGTGCAGGTGTGGCAGGAGGCCGGGGAACTGTTCAGCGATCGCGAACGGGCAGCCCTGGCGTGGGCGGAAACGGTGACCCGGGTGGCGCAGACCGGCGTTCCGGATGCCGAGTTCGAAGCCGCCAGGCGCATCTTCAACGAGAAGGAACTGGCCGACCTGACGATGGCCATCGGCTTGATGAACGCCTACAACCGCCTCGCGATCAGCTTCCGTCGCACACCAGAAGCGGTGTTTGCAGCCAAGTCCTGAAAAGGATTCGAATTTTTTCTACCCGACGACGGCAGTTCGCGTCGCTTCAATTACAGGTTGAACACATGGAACAGCGATTCGACATCACCAAACTTATCCCCGAGGGCTATAAAACCATGTACGCGCTGCACACCTACGTGCAGGGCGCCGGTCTCGATCTCGGCCTGCTCGAACTGGTGCGCCTACGCGTGTCGCAGACGAACGGTTGCGGCTTCTGCGTCGCCATGCATATTCCGCTCGCGCGAAAGTACGGCATCACCGAACATCAGATCAATCTTGTCGCCACCTGGAAGGAATCGCCGGTCTTCAGTGTTCGCGAGCGGGCGGCACTGGCTTGGGCCGATGCGGTGACAGCACTTGCCGGACAGGAGGTGCCGGATACGGTCTATGAACAAGTGAAGGCCGAGTTCAGCCCCGAGGAGATTGCCAACCTCACGCTGTGCATTGGTGAGATCAACACCTGGAATCGCCTCATGATTGCGTCGCGCACGCCGCCAGCGCTGTAAGGACGGCGTCGCTCGATCGTTTCAGAAAGGATTCGCAGTGAGTGCGACCAGACTACCGTTCTTCGAATCCAGCCCTCGCGGCGACAAGGCGAAGAGCAGCGAGTTCGGGTTCCCCCTGCTGTCGGCGATCACGGCACCGGTCGGGTGTGGGCTCAGGGCTCGACCTCGGCCCACAATTTCACTATGCCGGCGGCGCCCAAGACCTGGGACCACCTGATCAAGTTGGTTACTAACTTTCCCGAAAGTAATGCCATATAGGCGATAATATGCGGCATGAAATGCAAGCGAACTTCCGACGGCCGCGCCCACGATCATCACACCTTGCAGGTGATGCGGCAGCAGGCCATCAAAGCGGTGCGTGAGGGGCAGACCGTGCAGAGCGTCGCCGCCTCGTTCGGCGTGAATCCTCGCAGCGTCTTCCGCTGGCTGGCCGACTTCGCCAACGGCGGCCAGAACGCCCTGCTCGCCAAGCCGATCCCGGGACGTCCGCCCAGGCTCAGCGCCGAGGAGATGGCCTGGCTCGCCCGCGCGGTCCGCGACCACACCCCGCAGCAGTTCAAGTTCGAGTTCGGGCTGTGGACGCTGACGCTGATCCGTCACCTGATCAATCGTCAGCTCAAGAAGGAACTGTCGGTTTCCTCGGTCCACCGGCTCATGAAGATCCTGGGCTTCAGCGCCCAGAAACCGCTCTATCAGGCCTGGCAGCAGGATCCCGTGCTGGTGCGGACCTGGGAGACCGAGACCTATCCCGCCATTCGCGCCGAAGCGCGTGCGACGGGCGCAACGATCTACTTTGCCGACGAGTCGGGCATCCGTTCCGACTACCATACCGGCACCCCCTGGGCGCCGCAGGGCCAGACGCCGGTGGTGACGGCCACCGGCCGGCGCTTTTCGCTGAACATGATCTCGGCGGTGAGCGCGCAGGGCGAGTTTCGGTTCATGCTGCATGAAGGCTCGGTCGGTGCGAAGGTCTTTCTGGAGTTCCTCAAGCGCTTGATGATCGGCGCTCAGAAGCCGGTGTTCGTCATCGTCGATGGTCATCCGATCCACAAGGCAAAGTTGATCAAGACCTATGTCGACAGCCTCGGCGGCCGGCTGAAGCTGTTCTACCTGCCGCCGTATTCGCCGCACCTGAACCCGGACGAAACGGTCTGGGCGCATGTGAAGCGCAAGGTTTCGCGCCAGGGGGTCGAGAGCAAGGAGGACATGAAGCGCCTCGCACTCGGGGCCCTGCGCAGCATTCAGAAACTCCCCGAGCTCGTGAAGTCATTCTTCCGGCAACCAGAGTGTCAATACGCTCTATAGTGACACTACTTATTGAAAAGTTAGTACTTGAACGTTGTCAGTTCTTTGTCGTCGGTATCCACTACAAAGATTGCAAGCAGCTTTGCGGGTTCGGTTTTGCTCGCGTTGCGGCTCACTGGATGACTGGCGCCCGGCGGCTCCGACCAACTCTGCCCAGCCTTGTAGATACGGCTCTCGCCGTTGTTGACCTTCGACTCGATCGAGCCGGACACGACATAGGCGTAGATGAATGCGGACTTGGCGTGAACGTGCGGAAGTGATGTCCCGCCCGGTGGGTAATCAACCTCCACAGCCACCAGCGACTTGCCAGGGATGTTGGGAATACCTTGCTCGAAGTTGGGCGTGATCTTGTCGCCGGGCCCATCCGCCAAGGAGGGAGCGGCCCACGCAAGCAGTGCGGCGGAACCCAGCGCATTGATCGTGATACGGAAGTTCATGTCAGGGTTACTCCTGTTTGAGAAGCGATTGCACAGGTATTGTGCCTAGTGCTCGGTGCAAAGTCGTGAACCAGAAGAGCTCTCAATTGATGCACCACGCATGTCTTCCCGGCTTCCAATCGCGATCAAGCAAGCGTCACAAACCTCCATGAATGGGCAAATTCGACCAATAATAAACGACCACTGAGCAGGATGTGCCGCGGGCGATGGGCTGATTGGTGGATTCTGCTCGATCCGTGAGCGAGCACTCGTAGCATGTCGTCCTCATTTCGATCTTTTTCGACGAGGGCGTGCTGCGGCTCCTGCAACGTCTGAAGCTGGCACCGGCACTGTTTTGCGGAATGGCTGCTTCGGAAAACCGCGACGGACAGGTAAGGGTCGCTATGTAGACCTCTGCATAGCGACCCAAAGCTGTCCTTGGGGGGGCTTGCGAAAGCGATGCGCGAGCGAATCACTCCTATCCCCCGCGTCGGTTCCGGCGGCGCTGTCACTGAACTGATCGCGACACGGCCTCAGTTGTGGCCCGTTTGCGCAGCCTGCGGTAGAGCGTGGCGCGACTGATGCCCAGCATCTTGGCGGCCATGCGGACGTCTCCATTGGTGGCCTGCAAGCTGCGGGTGATGGCGTCCTCCTCGAGTGTTAGCAGCAACCCACCCATGGGACTGCAGCCTGGCAAAGCGTCGGGCGCTGAGAATTCGGGGAAGTGCGCCGGCAACAGTGCGTCGTCAGGGTCGGCCATTGCATCGGCATAGCAAAGCGCGTGTTTCAGTTCGCGCGTGTTGCCGAACCAGGGATGGGACAGTAGCAGTTGCATGGAGTCACTCGACAACTGCCTAGAGCCGTTGCCAATACCCGTTAGTAGGGCGTGTATCAGTGCCCGTAAGTCGCTCCGCTCACGCAACGGTGGCAACCGCAAGGAGAATCCGTTGATGCGGTAATAGAGATCGGCGCGGAAGCGACCTTCCCGGACTGCGCGTGGGATGTCCTGATGAGTGGCACAAATCAGTTGGCAATCCACTTTGCGGTTGGTCACGCTGCCAAGTCGACTAACCTCACGTGTTTCCAGTACACGCAGCAACCGCGCCTGCAGGTGCAGCGGCATGTCGCCGATCTCGTCAAGAAAGAGCGTCCCCCCGTCGGCCTGCTCGATCTTGCCGGGCATGCCACCGCGCCGGGCGCCGGTGTAAGCGCCCTCGACGTGGCCGAAAAGCTCGCTTTCGATCAGAGTTTCCGGGATGGCCGCACAGTTGAGCGCCACAAGCGGACCGTCGCCATAGCGACTACGGGCATGCAGGGTTTGCGCCACCATTTCCTTTCCGCTGCCGGTTTCGCCCAGCACAAGCAGCGGCAGGCCGTTGGCGAGTGCGCGACAGCCGGCGTCGAGCCGGACGCTGATCGCCGGGTCGCCGAACTCCAGTGAGCCGGTAACTGGAGCCGCGTGCGAAGTCGGCCGGGTCACCGGGGTGGGGCGTGCGGGCGGATCGGCGAGCGTGGCGTAGAGCTGCAGGCCGGAGCGCAGCCGTAGCGGCAGCGCCTCGGCGCCACGGAGAAAGGCCGCCGCACAGTCGCCGAAACGGCCGTCGACCAGATCCTCGAAACGGCTCGCGGCGGACAGGGCGTCGGCACCGATGAAGCGCCGTGCGGGCTCGTTGACTGCGAGAAGTTCGCCCTCGGCGCCGAAGGCGACCAATAGCGTCAGTTCCCCCACCGTCGGCGCCGGATGCCAGCCGAGCGCGAGGGTGAGTGCGGCGGGCAGGGCGCGGAAGAGCTCGCGTTCGATGGCTTGCGCGGACTGGTGAACCAGCGCGAGCGCACCGGGATCGGCCAGCGGCGAATCGCGGGTGATATCGATCACGCCGGCGAGGGTGCCGTCGGGCGCGATGATCGGCGCGGCCGCGCAGTGGAAGCCGCGGATGGCCGAGAAGAAGTGCTCGGGCCCGAACACCCGTACCGGGCGGCGCTCGGTCAATGCGCACGACATCGCCGACGTGCCGATCGCATACTCGGAAAGATCGACCCCTGGCCGGAAGGCGAGCCGCATCGGGTGCGGACGTTGGTCAATGGCTCCCGCCACGGACAGGGCGTACCCCCGGTGGTCCGTCATCAGTACCGCATAGCCTGCGCCGGAAACAGCGCGCGCCAGCCGCTCCAGCGGTTCGCGCGCAGCGCGAAGCAAGTCGTTGCTGCGATCGCGCAACTGGCGCAGCTGCGCGTGGCCAACTGGCTGGAACTCGACTGCTTCGCGCTCCCTGCGGTCGGCCGCCGTACAGCGCGTCCATGAGCGGAAGATCGCATCGTCGATCAGATCGCTCGGGCTGAGGCCGTGCTCGAAATAGGCCCGTCGGGCAGCGACGGCGCTTTCCAGGGACGGAATCGGTGTGGCGTTCATAGCGGGCAGCTGAGGGGCCGACGCCTCGCCGCCGGGCGGCGGCGAGGCGTCGGCCGCTATTACCAAAGCCCTATTTATACGCGGATAAGCCATGTCATGGTACCGTCCGTGATGGTGCACCGCACCAACGCCCGCCCGCCTGCGACCGAAGATGCGGCTGCAGGGCGCCGTGTCAGAAGGGATACTGGATCCCGCGATCCATGACGCTAACCCACTGGGTCTGGCAGAATTCCTCGAAGCTGGCCGGGCCACCGAAGCGGCTGCCGTTGCCCGATATGCCCATGCCGCCGAAAGGCACCTGGAATTCATTGTTCACGGTCTGGTCGTTGATGTGGACCATGCCGGCCTTGAGCCGGGCCGCCAGCGCCAGCGCGCGTGATATCGACGCGCTATGCACCGCGGCGGACAAGCCGTAGTCGGAGCTGTTGACCAGCGCCACCGCCTCTTCGTCCGTGTCGAACACCGTGATCGGCGCAACCGGCCCGAAGATCTCTTCGTCCCATGCGGGCATCTCTGGGGTCACGTCGGCGAGCACGGTGGCCGGGTAGAAGCGGCCGTCGCGCTTGCCGCCGGCGAGGACGCGGGCGCCCTGTGCCACCGAGCGCTCCACCACCTCGGCGACACGCGTTGCCTGGCGGTCGTTGATGAGCGGGCCGAGGTGAACCGGGCCGGTAGCGGGGTTGCCGACCACCAGCGCTTCCGCGCGCGCGGCCAGCAGGTCCGCGTAGCGTCCGGCAATCTTGCGGTGGACGATGTGGCGGCCGGCCTGCATGCAGATCTGGCCCTGGTGGAGGAAGGCGCCCCAGGCGGCGCAGGAGGCGGCGGATTCGAGGTCGGCGTCGTCGAGGATCACCATGGCGTTGTTGCCGCCGAGCTCCAGCGCCACCTTCTTCAGCATGCGCCCGCAGGTCTCGCCGATCTGGCGGCCGACGGCAGTGGAGCCGGTGAAGGAGATCATTTTCACCGCCGGATGGCGCACCAGGGCGTCGCCGGTGGCGGGGCCGCCGGGCAGCACGTGGAGCACGCCCTTGGGCAGTCCGGCGTCCTCGAACAGCTCGGCGAGCAGCAGGCCGCCGCAGATCGCGCTCTGCACGTCGGGCTTGAGAATGACTGCATTGCCCATGGCGAGGGCCGGCAGCACCGAGCGCAGGCCGAGCAGGATGGGGAAGTTCCACGGCGCGATGACGCCGACCACGCCGATCGGCACCCGCTGCCAGTAGTTGCGCCGGCCGGGCATGGAGGAGGGGAAGATCTCGCCGATCGCCTGCATGGGCATCGCCGCCGCCATGTGGGCCTGCTCGACGGTGGCGGCCAGTTCCCATTCGGCCTTGGGCGGAATCGACCCGCATTCGCGGATGTTCCACTGGTTGATCTCGCCGGCGCGCGCTTCCAGCAACTGGGCGACCTTGCGCAGCACGGCGGCGCGGCGGTCAAAGGGCAGTGCGGCCCAGGCGGACTGGGCCTCGGTTGCGAGGCGGGCCGCTTGGGCGACGTCCTCGGCACTGGCAGTGGCGAGCATTGTCAGGGTGTCGCCGGTAGCGGGTTCGATGACCGGCACTGCGTCGCCGCGTCCGGCTGCCCATTCGCCGAAGAAGATGCGCTGCTGCCAGCGGGGGGAAGTGTCCTGGTTCATGGTCGTTTGTCCTCGCTGGCTCAGGCTTGCGGAGCATTGATCTGGTCGGCGATGTAGTGCGCGAGCGCATACACCGTTTCCGAAGGGTTGTAGCCGATGGACGTTGGCAACAGGCTGGCGTCTACGACGTAGAGCCTGCGCACGTCGTGGGTTTCGCCCTTCGGGTTCACCACCGTCCGCGCCGGATCGGCGCCCATGCGGCAGGTGCCCTGCGGATGAAACGAGGTGTAGCGATAGCGTGAGGGCTCGTTTCTCAGCCCGTCTATCACCCGGTGGATCTCGGCTGGGCCCTCGATGGCCAGCGCGTGCGAGGTCGGCAAGTGGATGCGCTTCGCGCCGGCGGCGAACAGCACCCGGGCGTTGGTCTTGAGGCCGGCCTTCATCGATTCGAAGTCGGCGTCGTCGACCGTGTACCGGATGGCCTTCGCGCCGTCCGTCCAGCCCACCTCGCCGACATTCTTGTCATGGATCAGGGTGATCAGGCGGATGGTATTGCGGTAGCGGCTCATGTACGAGACATAGGGCTTACCGGTGCCGGGCTCGACCTGGAAGCTCGCCTCCACCGGATCCTGCACCGCGTTCAGCAGCAGGTAGCCGCCTTCTTCCGGCAGCGTGTATTTGTCGACGTAGAGCGAATGGGTGGCGCCGTGGAAGTCGTCCACCGGCTTGTCGAACTCGGCGGTGAGCGACATCGTCGGGTGGCAGGCGAAATTCTTGCCGACCTGGCCGCTGCTGTTCGCGAGCCCGCTCTTCAACAGCAGCAGCGGGGTCTGTACCGGCCCGGCGGCGAGCACCACGATGGGGGCATCGATGCGCAGATCCGCCTTCTTGCGCCCGGTCGCCGGGTCGACGACTTCGGCCTCCACGCCCCGGGCATTCCCCTCGTCCGCCAGCACTTTGGTGACACGGGTATCGGCAAAAAGCTGGGCCCCCTTTGCGACCGCCCAAGGGAGGTAGGTCACCAGCATCGACTGCTTGCGATCCGACACGCAACCCGCGAAGCAGAAGCCGGTGAGACCGCATTCCTTGATGTTGCGCTTGGCGATGCCGGGTGGGATGCCGAGCTTTTTCAGCCCCGCATTGATCAGCTCGGCGCCGGGGCTGGTTTCGTGGGGGGCATTCTGGCGAATATGCAGATTGGCCTCGACCTTGTCGAAATAGGGCGCCATCACTTCTGGAGTGAGATTGGTGAGCCCGAACTCCTGCGCCCACTGCTGGAGGTAGTAGTCCGGCGTACGGAAACAGAGTGCGGCGTTTACCACCGTGGAGCCGCCGACGCAGGCACCCTGAAGGATGCTGATGTCGCCTTCGGTGTTGGACTGGCCCCCGTGGTCCTGGTACAGCGTGCCCATGGCGATGGCCAGCATTTCGGTGAATTTCTCCGAGGGCACGTAGGGGCCGGCTTCGAGCACCACCACCGTCTTGCCCTTGGCGGCGAGTTCGTAGGCGGCGATGGCGCCGCCCGCGCCCGAGCCGACGATCACCGCGTCGGCCGCCAGGTGGATGCTAGGCTGCTTGACGTCGGCCGCTTGGGTGAGCTTGAGGCCGTGGCGTGGGACCTGCGCGATCATTTTCTGGGTCATGTGCGTTCTCTCCCGGGGATCACTTGGGCATTGGAGCGTTGCCGAGGGACTTCAGGCCCCACTTCCTGGTGACCGGGCCGTCGTAGCCGAGGGGCACCCAGGTTGGGGGATTGGCCCAGTAGGCCAGGCCCACCAGCTTCTTCAGCCCCATCGCCAGTGCGCGGTGCGGCGCCTCCGGCGCGTTCGCCCACTCGTCGCAGAAGCGCGCCGCGGCGGCGTCGTCGAGTTCGGTGAAGCGCTTGCCGTAGCGTGGAATGGGGCCCTCATCGAAATACTTCACACCCCCCTTGAGGCCTTCCAGGAGGTGGGGCGGCATGGTGGCCAGCAGCGCCGCGTCCAGTGTCTGCATCACTGGCACCTGGGTGGTGGGCACCAGCCGGCTTCCTTCGGTGGGCAGCATCACCGCGAGCAGCCGGGCGAACACCGCATGCTCGGACTCGGTCATGACGTGCACGCCCTCGGGCAGGGCGGCGAGGGCGGCGTTCGCTACGCCCAGGCTGCCGAGCGTGGCTGCGCTCGTCACTGCGGCGCCGAAACGGATGAAGTCGCGGCGGGTCATTCGCCCGATCTGCGCGAGCGCTTCGTGGACCTTGCGGTTAAGGTCTGACATCTTCGTCTCCTGTCGTTGTTGGGCTTGGTCCGGCGCCGAAGCGACGCGGGCGCTGCCACGACTTGCTTTTGTAATGTGTCGCTTGGAGCGGTAGGCGTCGAGCTCGCCTGCCGCGCCCGGTGGTTAAGGCTCGATCATGTCGAAGCCCGGGGTGCCGGTATCGAAAAGCTTGGTGAAGGCGACAAACTTCCCTTCATTGCCTGTGACCTTGATGCGTGCCGAGCGAAGGGCTTCGTCGAAGGTCGTCTTGCGCATCATCAGGTCGTCCAGCACGCCGCGATTGAGCGCGACGGTAGCGTCGGGCGTACCCTGAGAACCGCCGGGAAGGTAAGTGAGCGTGGCGTTTTCGACGTTGACCACGTACGACTCCCCGCTGTCCTCGAATTTCCACTGCAGCACCATCTTTTCCTTGTCGGCTCGGCTCGGGTCGAGATTGACGCCGAGATAGTCGAAGTAGAGGGATGTCGGCATCGCGGCAATGAGGTCCGGGCTGACGATCCTGGCTCCGGAACCGGCCTTCACGCCGTTGCGCAACTCGTATGCGCCCTGAAGGTATGCATTGCGCCAGATCGCCGATTCGCTCTGATAGCCGAGTTGCTCGAATGCTCGGGCCTGCAGTTCGCGAGCTTCGCGATTGTCCGGGTTGGCGAACACGACGTGCTTCGTCACCTCTGCAACCCAACGGTAATTGCCCGCTTCGAGGTCCTTCTTGGCCTGGGCGATCACATTGCCCTCGCCCCCCATGTAGGCTACGAACTTCGCGGCGCTTTCCGCCGGAGGCAGCGGATTCAGGCTCGCGGGATTGCCGTCGTACCACCCGAGATAGAGTTGATACTGCGCCTTTGCATTGTGGCTCACGGTTCCGTAATAGCCGCGGGTCCACCAGCTTTGGGCTAACGTGGGCGGCAGTTCCAATTGCGCCGAGATCTCGTTCGGCGTGTAGCCCTTGTTCATCAGTCGCACGGACTGGTCGTGGATGAACTTGTACAGGTCTCTTTGCTGGGAGAGGTAGCTCTTCACCTTTTCCGTGCCCCATTTCGGCCAATGGTGCTGGGCGAATACGAGTTCTGCTTGAGGGAATTCGTGCATCATCTCAGCGATATAGCGGGACCATTCCGCGCCGCTGCGCACCGATGCCCCCCGGATCGCGTAGAGGTTATGGAGCAGCGGCGTCACGATTTCCGCGGTGTTGAGAGCCTTGAACTGCGGAAAGTACATGACCATTTCCGACGGCGCCTCCGCATGGAGCGTCAGCAGGAATTCGATTTCGATGCCGTCAACAGTGATCTTCTGTCGCCGTTCGCTGATCTCGATCGTGGGCGGCACGACCGTCACGGTTCCGGTGGAAATCGTCTGGCCCAAGCCCCCGTCTACGCGGCCCTTGGCACCGACCGGTACGGCCGTACCGAACTGGTACTGAATTCGTCGGTTCATTGCGGGGCCGGCAATGACGTTCTCGGCAACCAGGGTCTCCATGAACCCCTTCGGGGCGATGACCTGGGTCTGCCCCCCTGCGACCGAGGCCCGGTCGACAACGCCTCTGGCGCCTCCGAAGTGATCCACGTGGTTATGACTGTAGATGAAGCCGACGATCGGCTTCTGCGGACGGTGCTCGAAATATAGCTTCAGCGCGTTCTTCGCGGTTTCCTCGGACATGAGGGCGTCGATCACGATGATTCCCGTATCGCCTTCGATGATCGACACGTTCGCCAGGTCCGCGCCGCGGACCTGATAGATCCTGTCGGCGACCTTGAACAGGCCCGTGATGCCGTTCAGTTGGGACTGCCGCCAAAGGCTGGGATTTACGGTGGGAGGCGAATCCGGCGATTCGATAAAGCCGAAGGCACCGGGGTTCCAAGCCCTTCTTCCATCGGCGGTCTTCACCTCGCTCTGGGGCAGGCCGGCGATTCTCCCGCGGGCGGCGTCTTCGTAGTCCGAACGATCAGAAAACGGAAGCTGACTGAGTGTCTTGCTATTGACCGATACGGTATGAGGGGTGGCTTCCAGCGGTTCGCTCGCTACCGCACGGGGCGGCGTGATCAAACTCCCTGATGCGCAAACTACGATTGCAGCTGTTACGCAAAGTGAGCGACGAAGGGTGTTGGCCATGGTTATCTTCAGCACGTTTTGTCTCCTTAGCCCGCCGATGGGGGCTCGTATCCTTTATTTCCTTTCGGGGATTCGCCGCACAACAATAATGTCGCTACCGTGCGCCAATCGGTAGCCTCAGGACGCGCGAACGCAACTTGGCAGAGCGGCTGTTCCGTTCCGTTTCTGGTTTGCTTGACGGTTACCAGAAGGCTCCTCCCTGTCGAAGTGGAGCAGGCCGCCCCATGATTTACCGTTCTGCAGGGCCTTCAATTCGTTGTAGCGAGTGGCTGATGTCTCCTCACTTTTCGTGTTGTCGTTACGGAACCGGGCTTCTTGGTCCTAGCTCCGTTATGCAAGGGGCGCGCCAACTAATTGATTCCGCCCTGGCACGCGATATTCCTTTAAGAACAAACGACTGAGCACTCTTCCGAATTAGGTCGCGAAGATCCTGCGTCTCGTGGTGAGACAAGGCAGGCGCAAATTGAGACCAACGTGAGAGCGTGAATCGATTAGGTGGACGATCCGAGGTCGGAGGCTTCCTTGAGGATCAGCCCCGCGATATTCATCCGGGTCGCGTGCGCAGCATACCGCGGGCCCATGCCGGATGACCGCTAACGAGCGCTGGCCCTCGGTGGCGGCTTTTGGCCGGAAGTGTGATTCTGAGGGGGCACCGTAAACTTGACGTTGGCAAGCCGCCGAACGGTATGCTGACCGGCAGTTCAAGCCGGCGATGCGACGAGGGCAGTAGGTTGGCGAACGTCAGCTACTCTTGTGAAGTTGCCAACCGACTGCGCAGTCCGGGTCGGGGACGAAGGGCGGGGCGCTCAGTTGTCGGAACCAGGGCACCCCTCGATCCGGAGGGCCTTATTGCCGATGAGTGGCTGGACGATTGCCGGATGGGCGCGAAACGTATGCCATGCGCCGGGCCACGGTGATGTAGACGATGTCCGCGCTTTACCGGTAGGGCAGGCAGGGATGGCCGCCCTAGCGCCGCCGTCGTTCTCATCGGAACCCCTATGACAGCGGCCATCAACGGCTAGCTTGCGGAAGTCCGCCGCCAGCAGATCAGGCATGCACCGCGATTTGAGCAGACTTATCCACAGCTAGCCTGGGACAGCTCTGTGGATAAGGTGTGCGCAACCCTTGCCTGCGGCGCGGCTGCAGGCCGGGACGGCACTGCCTAAGTGTGGGGCGAAGCACGTTCACAGGTAGCCCCGGCCGTGGCACGCGGAGCAGGGCTGGTCCTCCCACGTCGACTCCATCCCCCGGCCGTTGCACGCCCGGCAAACGTCGTCGTGTGAGCCCTGCTCACGCGCGCAGCCGCCGCAGACCCGGCAAGGCCGCTCGATGTTCGTCTTGTTTTCGCGGGCGCCGCGACAGTACGGGCAGGGACGTTCATCTTCGAACATCGGGAGTCTCCCGGGTCAGAATGTGTTGTTGAGACTCGAAAGAACCTGGGGTGGCAGATCCTGCCACCCTGCCGGATCGTCGGTCGTGACGCAGTAATGGCCCGACACGCGCGTGCCTGAGCCGTCGCGCGCCAACTCGAGATTGAGCTTGTTGTCGGGAGCCGGTCGTCGGCTGGCTAAAAGCTCAGCCTGGCTGGACGACGATCGTCACGCACTTCAACCCCCGGCTGCCCTACGCAGTCGACCCGCTGCAGCGGACGAGGCTGGCTCACGGAGGGCCGGCAATTGCGGCAACGACCCCACGCAGATCGCCTGGCAGGAAGGGTTTTTCGATCACCGGACGGCCGCTCGCGGCGGCAAACTCGCGCAAGGCATCGGTCAAGGTATCCCCGGTCACGAAGACCACGCGCCCGGCCTGCTCGGGCCAGCGTCGCTCGACCTCCTGATACAGGGCGCGCCCGTCGAGATCGGGCATGCGGATGTCCGTGAGGATCACGTCGTAGCGCTCGGCGGCCATGCGCTCCAACGCTTCTCGCCCGGAACTGGCGGTGACGACCCGATGCCTCGCGTCGGTCAGAATCTCGGCCAGTGTTTCGCGAATTTCCGCTTCGTCGTCGACGACGAGTATCGCGCGCGCGCTCGGGCTCTTCTTCACAGGCGGCGGGGCAGCGGTACCCCCTGCGTCGGCATTGCCCACGGGCAGCGTGATCGCGAACTCGGCACCGCCTTCGACCGGACAATCGACGGTAAGCGTGCCGCCATGGGCTTCGACGATGCCGAGACTCACCGCCAGCCCGACGCCGGTGCCGACGCCCACCGGCTTGGTGGTGAAATAAGGCTCGAAGACCCGTGCACGAAGACCCGCCGGAATGCCCGGTCCGTTGTCGGCGACGATGATGCGGATCACGTCGCTGGCCGGGTCGTAACGGCTGGTCAAGCGAATTCGGCGCGGCCCCGGCTGATCTTGCAGAGCTTGCTGCGCATTGATGATCAAGTTGAGGAACACCTGGTGGAGCTGGTCGGTGTCGGCGGACACGGCCGGGAGATTGTCGGCAAGATCGAGCGACACGTCGATTCCACTGGTACGAACAGCGTAGCCGGTGATGTCTAGCGCTGCCGACACGACCTCGTTGATCGCCACCGGAACGCGCTCGGGTTGTTGCTGCCGAGCCATAGCGAGGAAGGTTCGCACGATGCGCGCGCATCGCTCCGCGGCAGTACGGATTTTTGCTGCAGCGGCCTGGGTCGTCGAATCCCCTTGTTCCTCCAGCATGACCGCCCGCGCCACGACCACGGAAAGCGGGTTGTTGAGTTCGTGAGCGACGCCGGCGAGCAGCGAACCGAGCGCAGCCAGTTTCTCGCGTTGATGCAGGCTTTCGCGATGGCGCGCCAGCTCCTCTTCGGAGCGCTTCTTTTCGGTGATATCGCGCGTGATCATCAGCACATGCGGCTTTCCCTGATACTGCATCGGGATGCCGTGAACCTCGACTTCGATCGGGGAGCCGTCCTTGCGCAAATCGGTGAGCTGCACGTGCAACGACTCGCCCGCAGCAATCGAACGCAGCAGATCCGGATGGTAGGACGGGCCGACGAATTTGCTCAGCGGCGAAGCCCGGTGCTCCGCTTCGCTGAAGCCGTAGATCTTCCATAGTGCCGGGTTGGCATCGACCATTTCCCCCGCGGCATTCCACAGCGCCAGCCCGTCAATCGACGCATTGAACATGGATCGATACTGCTCTTCGCTATTCTCCAGTGCCTGCTGCACGCGGGCGCGTTCGGCAATATCCTGACGCAAGCGGGTTTGCGTCTCGGCCACGTCGTCCGCCATCGCGTCAAAAGCTCGACTCAGCCGGCCGAGCTCGTCGCGCCCACGCAGTTTGCTGCGGGCGGCGAGATTTCCGGCCGCGAGTTGCTCGGCAGCGCCTACCAATCGCGCCGTGCGCCGCGTCAGGAGGAAATGGAACGCCAGCCACATCGCCAGGGCAAGCGCGATCACCCATCCGGCCCAGTAGATCGACTGCTGTAGCACCCGGGCGCGCGCCTCCGCTGTGGACCGCTTGAGATCGTAGGCGAGGAACAGGCTGCCGGCCCTCGAGGGACGAAGTTCTTCGCGCTCGCTTCCCATCAGGATTCCGGCGTAGGCGAGCAATGCGTTGTCTGCGTCATCGTGGGTGACCCTCGCGCGGCGTTCGCGAATCGCCCCGGCCGCCTGCTCGAGATCGAACTGAGGCAGCACGTCGGTGACCGGCTGACCCAGCCACGCCCGACGCGTCGCCGCGATGACCGATTGCCGGTCATCCGTGAGGACGACGACGATGTAGTCGTGGTTGTGTGCGAGCACCGCAATCTCGCGTTGCGCGGTCACTTCGTCGCCCTTGAGCAGCATGTACTCCAGCGTGCTTTGCAGCCGCGACATCTCCTGAGCGAGGCGTTTGCGGCTCTCTTCCTCCGCCGCCAGTTCGGCACGCGGCACGTGGTAGACGAAATTGAAGGCACTCAACGTCGCGGCAAACACCAGCAGGATGAGCGGGACCGTAAGCCTGAGCGAGGCCGGAAGGCGAATCCTCACGGCGGCGAGCTCGCCAGCGGGCCCGGTGCAAGCACTTCATTGATTTCAATCGGAGCGCGCAGCAACTTCTCTTCCTGCATCAACGCCATGAGTCGGCGCCCGCTGACCGCAAGCTCGGGTGTCGGGCCGCCGAGCATCCTGAGGTTTTCCTCGCGCGACGGGATGTGGAGACCTTTCAGCGCGTCGAGGAACTGCTCGCCGGTCGTCTGCTGGCGTATGCCCATGCGGTGCGCCGCATCCCTGGGCTCGCGCTTCAGATAATCGAGCGCGCTGAACCAGCCCGTCAGCAGGGCCTGAACGGCGTTGGGCTGTTTTTCGAGTACGGTCGCTCGCACCGCGACGAGATCGACGATCTCTCCGGGAATTTGCGTGCTGTCGAACAGCGTCGTCGCGCCGGCGCGCAGCAACTGCGTGCGGTACGGGTCGAACGTGACGGCCCCATCCACTTGGCCCTTCACGAAAGCACTGGGTTGCTCGTTCGACTCGAGGTGCACGACATTGACGTCGCTCGCCCGCATTCCGTTGAGCGCCAGGGCCCGGCTCAAGACGTAGGCACCCAGCGCACCGCTTTCGACCGCGACCGGCTTGCCCTTGAGGTCCGTCATCGAGCGCATGCCGGGGCGGCCCACGACGACATCTGCACCATGAGACACGTCCACGACCAGGATGATCCGGGGTTGCAGCCCATCCACGGCAAGCCCGAAAAGCTCGTCGAGGCTGATCACCATGCCGTCGATGGCCTCGTTGCGAAACGCCCGCAGCACTTCGCTCGCCGACGGATATTCGACGAGTTGCACGATATCGGGATCCAGGTGACCCAGCTCCCGCGCCAGATAGAGCGGTTCGCTCCCGATCCACACGTTGGTGCCGATGCGTAGCGCCGATTCCGGTTCGCGCACGCACCCGGCAAGCGGGAGCAAGAGCGCGACGCACGCGAGAGCGGCCCAATGTTTCCTCATCCAAAGCGACGTTTTCACTTGGCCCTCACTCTCCGCTCGGGACGAACACATAACCGGCATTGCGCACGGTCCTGATGAACCGGGGATGCTCGGGGTCGGGCTCGATCTTCTTGCGCAGGCGCATGACGCGCAGGTCGACGCTGCGGTCGAACGGGTCCATGTCGCGCTGCTGGCTCAGATTCAGGATGCGTTCGCGAGACAGCGCCCGGTTGGGGTTTTCCACCAGCGCCTTCAGCAGATCGAACTCCAGCGGCGACATCGGCACGTCATTGGCCGCCTCGTCGGTCAGCCGATGTGCGCCGAGGTCGAACACGCACCGCCCGACGCGAACCCTGGCGGCGCCAAGATCGGCACATGCGGCGAGCGACGTGCGGCGCAGCACGCTCTTGACGCGGGCGAGGAGTTCGCGCGGGTCGAAGGGCTTGGATACGTAGTCGTCTGCGCCCATCTCCAGCCCGACGATGCGGTCCACGACCGTACCGGCAGAAGTCAGCATCACGATCGCGATCCGTGCGTAGTGCTCGCGCAGGTGCCGCGTCAGGCTCAGGCCATCCTCGCCGGGCATGGAGATGTCTACGAGCGCCACGTCAACCGGACTCCCGGCGGCGATCTCGCGCGCATCGCCGGCGTTAGCCGCGCACAGGGCCGCGTAGCCCTGCGCGACGAAGTATTCCTCCAGCACCTCGCGCACGCCCGGCTCATCGTCGACGATCAGGATGGTGGCTTTGGGGCTCATGGAAGCACGCCCTCTCCTTTGGCCTTGCGGGTACGGCAACGATCGGTTTCGAGGCTGCCTGCTGCACGGGCCTTATTCCCCAAGCTAGCACATGCAATCACTCATTGCCCCTTGGACGGGACGCACGCGCGGTGGAACGAAGGCCTGAAACAAACGAAACAAGAACGGCCTCGCGCTGAAGTTCGCCTGCCATGGCGGCTCAATAGACTGGCCCTCAATCCAGACGCCAGCCGATCCACCGCGACATCGCCCGCGGTTCCCGGGAGGCCGATCGGAGGGTGAGCCCACGCAACTCAAGGAGAAGACCATGGAGGCCATGCAGCACACAGCCAGCAGCGATCGCTACGCCAAGTGCATCGAAGCATCGAAGCGCATCCGCTGGGACATCGATCGCGACGTGATTCGCGGCCGCAAATTCGACCTCTCGAAGAAGTTCCTGCCCGACGGACTGTCGAAGATCGAGCGTCTGTCTTTCCTCGATGCCGACGAAAGACGGCTGGTGAGCCAGATCCAGGGGCGTACGTACGCCAACCTTTTCGGGCTCGTCGAACGCTACATCGGCGCCAAGATGCTCGAGATCAGCCGCGAGCATTCGCTCGGCGACCAGACCGCGCTCGAGGCGCTCGTGCGCTTCACCGATGAGGAACTGAAGCATCAGGAACTGTTCCGCCGCATCGAGGCGATGATCGCCGCGGACATGCCTCCCGGGTACACCTTCCTGCCGAAGCCAAACGACGTCGCGACCGCCGTGCTCAGCAAGTCGACCTGGGCAGTGCTTGGATTAACTTGCCACATCGAGCTCTTCACCCAGGCGCACTACCGCCAGAGCATCGAGCCGGACCTCGCGCTGTCCGAGCTTTGGAAGGACGTTTTCCTGTTCCATTGGAAGGAGGAGTCGCAGCACGCGATTCTCGACGAACTCGAATGGCGGCGCGAGAACGCCAAGTTGACGCCGGAAGAGCGCGATGCGGCCGTCGCCGATCTCATCGACCTGGTCACTGCGGTCGACGGCATCCTGCAGATGCAGGCGAAGGCCGACACCGAGTATTTCCTGCGCGTGTGCGACCGGACCTTCGACGATGCGCAGGTGCAGCAACTGCACGAGACGATGCTGCAGGCCTATCGCTGGCAGTACATCGTTTCGGGCGTCGCGGACGAGCGCTTCCAGAAGATCCTGGGCGGCATGATCACGGCGCCGCAGTTCAACCGCATCGGCACGGCGCTCGCACCGATCATGCAATGACGGCGAGCTGCGAATCCGGGCTCGCGGCCGGCAATTGCCTCTTTCTGCTTGCGCGCATCGCCGGCCCCGTCTTCCAACCCTTCGTATCGACAGGATCCTGAGATGAAAGACCGAACGGTAATGAGGTTGTCCCTTGCGGGGCTTGTCCTGGGCTCCACAACGTCCCAGGCCGGCACGCTTCCCGCCATCCCCGAAAGTCTTCGTCCGCCGGCGACCGAAATGCTGGCGCTCGAGCTTGCCGCGAAGGGGGTGCAGATCTACGAGTGCAAAGCCCGCGCGGATGAGCCGACGCGATTCGAGTGGACGTTCAAGGCGCCGGAGGCCGACCTGTTCGACAGGCCCGGTCGCCGGATCGGCAAACACTATGCCGGCCCGACCTGGGAATCCGATGACGGAAGCAAAGTGACCGCCGCGGTGAAGGCTCGGGACAACGCTCCGGACTCCAGCGCCATTCCATGGCTGCTGCTGGAGGCCAAATCCACGACGGGAAGCGGCGTCTTCAGTCGGACGACCAGCATCCAGCGCGCGCACACCGCTGGCGGCAATTCACCGGCCGAAACCTGCGGCGAAGCGCAGGCGGGACAAGTATCGAGGATTCCCTACAGCGCGACCTACTACTTCTACGTCTCGAAGCCATAACCGCGAGGTCGCGACCGGCCGCGTCGCCGACGCAATCGGCCAGCGAAGCCTCTGTCGATTCACTCTGGAGAAGATCATGTCCATCGTTGAAACCATGCCGATGCAAACTGCAACTGCCGCCCCATCACCCGCCCAACCCGACTTTGCCGCGATCAAGGCGAAGCAGCAGGCCACCTGGGCGAGCGGCGACTTTGCCGTGATCGGCGTCACCCTGCAGATCGTCGGCGAGTCGCTCGCGGAAGCTGTCGATGTCAGGGCCGGCGAGCACGTCCTCGATGTGGCTGCCGGCAATGGCAACGCGACACTCGCGGCGGCGCGCCGCTTTGCGCACGTCACCTCGACCGACTACGTGCCGGAACTGCTGGCGAAAGGGGCCACGCGCGCGAAGGCGGAGGGGCTCATCGTGACCTACCGGGTCGCGGATATCGAGGATCTGCCGTTTGCCGATGCCAGCTTCGATGTCGTGCTGTCGACCTTCGGCGCGATGTTCGCGCCGCGCCATGCCCGCACGGCCAACGAGATGCTGCGTGTCGTTCGCCCCGGCGGCCGCATCGGCCTGGCGAACTGGACGCCGGAAGGGTTCATCGGGCAGTTGTTCAAGGTAATCGGCGCGCATCTCCCGCCGCCGGCGGGCCTGAGCTCTCCCGCGTTGTGGGGGACCGAGCCGCATATGGCCGAATTGTTCGGTACGCAGGCGGTGGAAATCTGCTGCGAGCGCAAGCACTTCAATTTCCGCTACGCATCGGCGGCGCACTGGATTCAGGTCTTTCGCGACTACTACGGGCCGACGCACAAGGCGTTCGCAGCGCTCGATCAAGCAGGCCAGGCAAAGCTCGAGGCCGACATTACGGCACTGCTGGAACGCCTGAACGTGGCGGGACCTGCTTCCCTTGTCGTGCCGGCCGAGTACGCCGAAGTCGTCATCACCAAGCATTGACGAGGCCCCCGTGAGGCTCTTGGCCGATCTGCCCATGCCGCCGGTCGGGCCAGCGGGATGCAAGGAGTAACGCCATGGGAAGGCTGGGGGGCAGCACCTTGCTTGCCAATCGCGGACGTCTACGCTGAACAGAAATGAGCTAGCGGCTAGTTCATGCAGGTCACAAGCGGTTAGTGCGACATTTCATGGGCGGGTATGTGCATCGCAATTGAATGCCATAACACGTTATGCGAAACGGAGGAAGACATGGATCGGTTACAAAAAACGGAGATCGAGGACTTCAAAGCGCACTTCCAGGGGGAGGTGCTTCTCCCTGACGACGCGCGCTACGATGAGGTACGCCAGATATGGAACGCGATGATGGACCGAAGGCCCGGGCTGATAGCCCGCTGCGTATCGCCTGAAGATGTCGTTCAGGCCGTCAGGCTCGCGCGCAAACACAACCTGCTCGTCTCAATCCGAGGGGGCGGGCACAACATCGCCGGCAACGCCGTCTGCGACGACGGTCTCATGATCGACCTCTCGCTGATGAAGAAGGTCCAGGTCGACCGGAACGCCCGTCGGGCGAGCGTCGAGCCGGGCTGCACCCTCGCCGACTTCGACGCTGCCGCGCAGGCGCACGGCCTCGCGACGCCGCTGGGCATCAACTCGACCACCGGCGTCGCCGGCCTGACGCTCGGCGGCGGCTTCGGCTGGCTGAGCAGAAAGCACGGCATGACCGTCGACAACCTGCTCTCCGCCGACGTCGTCACGGCCGATGGCAACCCGGTGCACGCCAGCGAAACGGAAAACGAAGACCTCTTCTGGGGGCTGCGCGGTGGCGGTGGGAACTTCGGTATTGTCACGAGCTTCGAGTTCCAGCTCCATCCCGTCGGGCCGGACGTGCTGAGCGGGCTCATCGTATTCCCGTTCGACCAGGCGAAGTCAGTGCTTACGCAGTTCGCCCGCTTCACGGAAACGATGCCGGACGACCTCGCTGTCTGGATGGTCACCCGCAAGGCGCCCCCGCTGCCCTTCCTGCCCGAAGACGTCCACGGGAAAGAGATCGTCGTGCTCGCACTATGCTATGCGGGTGACCCGGTCGAGGGCGAGAAGCTGATCGAGCCGCTGCGCGGGTTCGGCACGACGCTCGGCGAGCACATCGGCGTGCAGCCGTACACCGCCTGGCAGCAGGCTTTCGATCCACTGTTGACGCGCGGTGCGCGCAACTACTGGAAGTCGCATAACTTCTCGCAGCTCAGCGCGGGCGCGATCGACGCGATCATCGAATACGCAGGCCGGCTGCCGTCGCCACAGTGCGAGATCTTCGTCGCCACGATCGGCGGCCAGACGGCGCGCGTAGCGCCCGAGGCGATGGCCTACTCGGGTCGAGACGCCAACTACGTGATGAACGTGCACGCCCGCTGGGAGTCGGCCGCCGAGGACGAACGCTGCATCGGCTGGGCACGCGAATTCTTCGCCAAATCACAGCCCTTCGCCAGCGGCGGGGCGTACATCAACTTCCTCACTCAGGACGAAACAGACCGTATCGCGTTCGCCTACGGTGCGACGTACGACCGTCTGGTGGAGCTCAAGAAGAAGTACGATCCGACGAACCTCTTCCGGATGAACCAGAACATCAAGCCGGTTTGAGAGGAGGTCATGCGCCAAACAATGGAGCGGACGTCGTGACGGCGCTGCTCACCGCCAGCAGCGCTCAACGGCAGCTTTCGGGCAAGTGCGACTTCCGCTTTGGGTCGAGGCTGTGTGAAAACACCGTGAACCATCCCGCCAGTGTTCTGTCTATGCATAAAGCATGGTTTGAGGTGGGCGATGAAGCGATACATCGAAGGGAAGAGTCGGGCGCAGATGGTGTTGATGCCCGAATCACTGGATGACTTCATTGGTGAAGACAATCCGGTGCGGGTGATCGACCTGTTTGTCGATGAACTGGATTTGCCGGGTCTGGGGTTCGCGTCTGCGCAGCCTGCCGTCACGGGACGGCCGGGCTACCACCCTGGCTTGCTGCTCAAGCTTTACATCTACGGCTATCTGAATCGGGTTCAGTCCAGCCGCCGACTTGAGCGGGAGGCCCAGCGCAACGTTGAAGTCATGTGGCTCACGGGGCACTTGACGCCCGACTTCAAGACCATTGCCGATTTCCGTCGAGACAATGGCATCGGCATTCGCAACGCCTGCAAGCAGTTCATCGCGTTGTGCCGCGAGCTGGACCTGTTCAGCCATGCGGTGGTGGCCATCGATGGCAGCAAGTTCAAGGCCGTGAACAACCGGGATAAGAACTTCACGCCGCACAAACTGGAGCAGCGCATCAAGCAGATCGAGGAAAGCATCGAGCGCTACCTGCACGCCTTGGATACCGCCGATCGCACGCAGCCTGCGGAGACGGAAGCCAAGACGAAGAACCTGAAAGAGAAACTCGTCCGGCTCAGAAAGCAGATGCGTTACCTGCAGGAGATGGGCGAGCGCCTGCGCCAGGCCCCCGATGAGCAGGTCTCGCTGACCGATCCGGACGCGCGCTCCATGGCGACCAGCGGTCGTGGCACCGGGATGGTCGGTTACAACGTGCAGGTCGCGGTCGATTCCGAGCATCACCTGATCGTCGCGCACGATGTCGTGAATCTCGGCCATGATCGTACGCAACTCGCCTCGATGGCCATGCAGGCCAAGGTGGCGATAGATGAAGAAACCCTGGAGGTGCTTGCCGATCGTGGCTACTACAAGGGGCCGGAAATTCTGGCCTGCGAGCAGTCAGGCATTACGCCCTTCGTGCCCATGACGATGACCAGCGACAACAAGGCGCGTGGCCTGTTCGACAAGCGTGACTTCGTCTATCAACCCGATCAGGATGCGTACCGCTGCCCCAGCGGTCAGCTATTGCCACGCCATCATCAGTCTGTCGAGCAGGGGTTGGTCATCCACACCTATTACAACCTGGGTGCATGCAGGCAATGCCCCATCAAGGCGCGGTGCACGACCGCGGAGAAAGAGCGCCGAGTTCGGCGCTGGGAGCATGAGGCCGTATTGGAGTCCATGCAGCGTCGGCTGGATGCCTGCCCCGGCAAGATGCGACAGCGGCGCAGCACGGTTGAGCATGTGTTCGGGACGCTGAAGTCCTGGATGGGTGCCACGCACTTCCTCACGAAAACCCGACCACGGGTGCAGACGGAGATGAGCTTGCATGTGATGGCGTACAACCTACGCCGGATCATCAGCCTGTACGGCCCCAAAGGCGCAATGAATGTGCTGCGGTGGGCCGCAGCTTGATGTAGAGCCGACCCAATTCCCTGCCCGAATTGCCCTGCGGACGCCCTGTAGACACTGATCACGCCCCTTCGGCCGGAAAAACGCGCGCCTATCGAACTCGACTGAACTCTACCTGCCTGCGTTCATTGCGATTGCGTTTCCACACAGCCTCGGTCGAGGCTGTGTGAAAACACCGTGAACCATCCCGCCAGGGTTCTGTCTATGCATAAAGCATGGTTTGAGGTGGGCGATGAAGCGATACATCGAAGGGAAGAGTCGGGCGCAGATGGTGTTGATGCCCGAATCACTGGATGACTTCATTGGTGAAGACAATCCGGTGCGGGTGATCGACCTGTTTGTCGATGAACTGGATTTGCCGGGTCTGGGGTTCGCGTCTGCACAGCCTGCCGTCACGGGACGGCCGGGCTACCACCCGGGCTTGTTGCTCAAGCTGTACATCTACGGCTATCTGAATCGGGTTCAGTCCAGCCGCCGACTTGAGCGGGAGGCCCAGCGCAACGTTGAAGTCATGTGGCTCACGGGGCACTTGGCGCCCGACTTCAAGACCATTGCCGATTTCCGTCGAGACAATGGCATCGGCATTCGCAACGCCTGCAAGCAGTTCATCGCGTTGTGCCGCGAGCTGGACCTGTTCAGCCATGCGGTGGTGGCCATCGATGGCAGCAAGTTCAAGGCCGTGAACAACCGGGATAAGAACTTCACGCCGCACAAACTGGAGCAGCGCATCAAGCAGATCGAGGAAAGCATCGAGCGCTACCTGCACGCCTTGGATACCGCCGATCGCACGCAGCCTGCGGAGACGGAAGCCAAGACGAAGAACCTGAAAGAGAAACTCGTCCGGCTCAGAAAGCAGATGCGTTACCTGCAGGAGATGGGCGAGCGCCTGCGCCAGGCCCCCGATGAGCAGGTCTCGCTGACCGATCCGGACGCGCGCTCCATGGCGACCAGCGGTCGTGGCACCGGGATGGTCGGTTACAACGTGCAGGTCGCGGTCGATTCCGAGCATCACCTGATCGTCGCGCACGATGTCGTGAATCTCGGCCATGATCGTACGCAACTCGCCTCGATGGCCATGCAGGCCAAGGTGGCGATAGATGAAGAAACCCTGGAGGTGCTTGCCGATCGTGGCTACTACAAGGGGCCGGAAATTCTGGCCTGCGAGCAGTCAGGCATTACGCCCTTCGTGCCCATGACGATGACCAGCGACAACAAGGCGCGTGGCCTGTTCGACAAGCGTGACTTCGTCTATCAACCCGATCAGGATGCGTACCGCTGCCCCAGCGGTCAGCTATTGCCACGCCATCATCAGTCTGTCGAGCAGGGGTTGGTCATCCACACCTATTACAACCTGAGTGCATGCAGGCAATGCCCCATCAAGGCGCGGTGCACGACCGCGGAGAAAGAGCGCCGAGTTCGGCGCTGGGAGCATGAGGCCGTATTGGAGTCCATGCAGCGTCGGCTGGATGCCTGCCCCGGCAAGATGCGACAGCGGCGCAGCACGGTTGAGCATGTGTTCGGGACGCTGAAGTCCTGGATGGGTGCCACGCACTTCCTCACGAAAACCCGACCACGGGTGCAGACGGAGATGAGCTTGCATGTGATGGCGTACAACCTACGCCGGATCATCAGCCTGTACGGCCCCAAAGGCGCAATGAATGTGCTGCGGTGGGCCGCAGCTTGATGTAGAGCCGACCCAATTCCCTGCCCGAATTGCCCTGCGGACGCCCTGTAGACACTGATCACGCCCCTTCGGCCGGAAAAACGCGCGCCTATCGAACTCGACTGAACTCTACCTGCCTGCGTTCATTGCGATTGCGTTTCCACACAGCCTCGACCGGAAGGTCGCATTCGCCGGATAGGAAAGCTGTCGTTCGCGGTGACGAACGGCGGAGCGGCAGGTAACCGGCGCATTGATGCCTGATTGGGCGCGGCGACCCAACGGCCGTTCAGGCCGAGTTGTGTGAGTTGCGTTTCTGGCAGGTTACGAAGTGCAGCGGTCGTTTGCATCGCCGTTTGCTGGAATAAGAGAACGGCAGCACTTGGTCGTAAATTCTTGGTCGTGGGTACTGTCAAGACCAGACGTTGGGGAGGTCGCATCGCTGGCGATCGGGCGTTTACGGCGACGACGCGCGAAAGCGAACATCCGGCCACAAGCCGAGATTCGGTATTTCCTGTGAACAGCATTGGAACTGCTGCTCCACCCCGATACCTGCCAGACGGCCTACACGTGCATCTCGGCCATTGCGGACATACAACCGGGCACCTCGAATAACCCGAGGCTTTCAGTAAATCCCGCCGCGCAACGATGACCGCGACCGAATTCGGTTCAGTTCCTTCGGCAAATCACCGCTTCTTCCCGCGGTGTCGCTCAGTTTTTGCCTCGAATCGCCTCGGGCATCGGCGATTCGACCCATTTCGGGCGTCAGAAGGCCTTGATTCCGGCCTTCCTGAAATACACCAGCCGCTTCAGGTTGTAGCAGGCAGCCATCATCGTCATCGCAAAGTTCGCCCGCTTCTCACCGATGGTGCGCAGCAGCTTGCCGCCCATCTGCTCGATGGCCCCGAACACGTGCTCGACCCGCGCGCACGCGTCTTGGCGATGCGTGTGTTGCGTCGCTGCTGGCACTCGGACAGCGGCTTGTTGCGCTTGCCCTTCCGCTGGATCTGGTTGCGAAAGCCGTTCTCCTTTAGCCTGGCTTCACGCTGCTCGGACGGGTAGCCCCGATCGGCATAGACGTCGCGGCTCGTGTTGCTCGTGTCGAAGACGTTGTCAAAGTGCTGGCTGTCGTGCGTGCTGGCAGTATCGGTCTCGATCCGGCGGATGATCTTGTACTTCTTGTCTGCGTTGATCGACAGCTTGTAGCCGAAGTGGCTCTTGCCGTGCTTCTTGGTCCAGGTCGCATCCAGATCCTTCTGGCGCCGCTTCGCCGGGCGCCACGAGGCGGGCATTGCGCCTTGCTCGATCAGTTCCTTCTCGCCCCGGCGGTTGTGCTGCTTGGGCGCCGGCACCAAGGTGGCGTCGATGATCTGACCGCCGCGCGCGATAAAACCCTTCTTGAGCAGCTGCGCCGAGACCCCGTCAAACAGGGCCTTCGCCCCCGCTTCGCCGATCCGATTCTCGAAGGTCCACACCGTGGTGCGGTCCGGAACATTCGTCGCGTTCGACAGCCCGCAGAAGCGCTTGTAGCTCATGCGGTCGAGCAACTGGTACTCCATTTGCTCGTCCGAGAGGTTGTACAGGCGCTTCAACACCAGAATCCGCACCATCGTCTCGGTCGGGTACGGCGGACGCCCGCCCTGCGCACTCCCCGGGCGCGGCGCTTTCGCGTCAACCTCGGCCGCCAGCGCCGCAAAGTCGATGTGCGACTCGATCTCGACCAGCGAGTCGATCTTCTTGCGGTGATGTTCATCGGCGAACAGGTCGGTCTTGATGGCGCTGCGCGGTTTCATCGATGTCGGCTATGGCGAGATTGAGGACGCTGTAATTTTACCAAGGGCGGGCGAGTCGAGGTTTTTCGAGGCGCCCAACCGGCGCCACATGAGTGGCGGTAACTGCCGGTCAGCAGTCCTTGGCGCCAGCTCTGCGACGAACGTCAGCTGCCGTCTGCCACTTGGGACGACTACGGCGTGGTTAGATGTGATGAGATTCGTTGGTCAACCAACAGAGGATTCCTCGGCAGGCCCAGCGGGTCGGTTTGACACTGTTTCTGGAGACGAACTATAGTCCTCCCATGGCTCTGTTCCCCCTCTCCGCCCCAATCGTCTTCGCGCCCTGTGCTGCCGCGAAGATGGGTGGTGGTGCCGCGTCGCTTCACGCGGAACGCCCAGGAGTCTGCTCGATTGCCGCAGATTCCTAGGCCCGGCGATACGCTTTTCCCCCAATAGCGCAACAAAACTATCGCCGGGCTCAACTGAAGCGAGCTGGCGGCTGACCGTTGTCGGTGCCGCGCTTTCAGGACTCGCCATTTTTCCCTGCTTCACATCGTCATCGTGCTTGTGCCGCACGCCGCGTCCATTCGCCTGATCCTTCAGCGATTGCCAGCGGCTGCAGCGCGATTCCTTTTCCGCCCCATCTGGTGCGGGATAACACTTGCCATCCAGGAGTTTTATGAACGTCCATAACCACAGCATCTGGCCGCCACCGGGAGCCTGCAACCTCAACCACCCGGCGCCTGCTGCCCGACACGGCGCATTGCTGCAGCAATTAGTGTGTGCCGCACTGATCTTCCCGGTAGTCCAATTGCCGGACGATGCCGCCTCCCCCCGTGATCAAGCGGTCGGATAAGGAGTGAGAGCGATGGATATCTCGCGTCAATTTGTCCGGCAGAAAAATCCCTGTGCCGATGGTTTCCGCTGGTTCATGCGCCATTTTCAGGAAGGCTCCGACTACCAGCCCCTGCTCGACGCGCTCGTGGCAGCCGGGCGGATTTCTGATGCCTGTTGGCTGATGGATCAGTTCGGGCCGACCAAGGCGGTGCTTGAAGTCGATGCGCTGGAAGCGGACGCTGTCGTGTTCGCCGGCAGTCTGCTTGTTCGTGGCCCGATCGATGTGGACACCGTGCTGCGCATCGGGGGCGGCTTGCGAGCCGAGTCCGGCATTCGGGTCGGTCGCAGCCTGCAGGTTGGTGAAGACCTGTGGGCGGCCGGAAATGTCCGCTCGCTGGGCTGCCTGCAAGTGGAGGGGGATGTTCGTGCCGACTGGAACCTGCTGGTGGAGGAGCGCTTGGACTGCGGCGGCGACCTGCGCGTCGGCTGGGATGTCGAGGTGGGTACGGATTGCACGATTGGCGGCCAGACGACGGTGGGCGGTGACGTCGCGGTGGGCGCCGCCCTGAAGTGCCAGAGCAATCTCCGCGTCCGGGGCGCTCTGAAGGTCGGTGGCAGCGTCTGGTCGGCGCAGGGCATCGAGGTGAATCAGGGTATCGATGTCAGCGAGCATCTGGAAGCGTCCTGGGGGATCGTCTCCGGCAAATCCATCGTCGCTGGCGGGGCAATCAAGGCGGGCGAGAGCCTGGCGGCAGAGGAAATCATCCAGGCCGGAGAAGGCTACGGCATCTACGCCGGCCTCAGCGTGCCGGTGGCGGTATGGGAAGCCAGCGCCTGGGTGCGCGCACGGGAATTGCCGAAGCGGCTGTTCAGCGGCCATTGGCATGCACCGGTCACGTCCTGAGCATCGCGGCTTGTCCTTGTCTTCCCCATACCCCTGCAGGAGTCTCTAAAAATGAACACACCTTTCGTTTCCCTGTGTCCCGAGATCACCCGGGCAAACGCGCTGACGCTGATGGACTGGCTGGAGGACGAGGATGTCACCCGCTTTCTGAGCGATTCGCGCCACGTCTCCCGGTCGATCGAGCAGGTCATCGGTCGGGTCCAGTTGCCCATCCTGACCCATCTGTTCAACCAGGGCGGCCGGTTCTTCATGGCCTATGATCAGCACGACGTGCCAGTGGGCTTCGTGCGTCTCGTCAAGATGGGCCCGGACTGCGAGATGGTCCTGGTCATCGGCGACCGCGACAACTGGGGTCGCAAGTTCGGCGCCAGCGCCATCCGCGAAGGCATGAAGCTCGCCTTCTTCGAGATGCGCGCGGAGAAGCTCATCGCCAAAATCCACCCGGAGAACGTGCGATCGCTGAACGCTTTCCTGCGTAGCGGCTTTTTGCCGGAAAGCGAAACGCCGGCGAGGAAGTCCCTGGTCATGAGCTCGGGGCGCTATCTCCGGCTCTTGCGCGAACGCCCTGCGGTTCACACCGCCGACATCTACATCACCGAGATCGACAAGGCACGGCTCAGGAGTCTGATCGACCTCGAACAGGGCTCCGATATTTTCGAGCTCGAGCATGAGATCGAGCGAGCCATCGTCGTCGATCCCAGGAAAGTGGCCGAGGATGTTGTCACGATGAACTCCCGGGCCTTGCTGCAGGTGAACGACGAGGAAGTGGAAGTCGCGCTGGTTTACCCCGAGGAGGCGGACGATCGCGCCGGAAAACTATCGGTTTGCTCCGGCATCGGCACCGCGATCTTGGGCTACAAGGAGGGCGATGCATTTAGCTGGCGGATTCCGAACCGAACCTGCCATATCCGGATTGGGAAAGTGCTTTATCAACCGGAAGCTGCGGGCGATTTCCACCTGTAGGTCTGCACGCTGCGCAACCGTCGCAGATCACGCAGTGAGCGCTCGGGCCGGCTGCGATTCGGCGGTAGCTCCTCGCCACAATCGACCGGTTGCTGCTGAAAGCTGATCTTCAATCCCGCGCGATACTAAGGTCTGCATTGGGTCCAGTCGAATCATCGAAGGCTAAACGGCGGGTTTCAGGGTGGACCTGCCGCCCGCAAGCGAAGACCAGACTGCAGAGCGTCGGTCTGACTGGCCTTTCACCTGAACCTCATTGCGACCATTTGCGAATTGCCTCGACCGACCGGCCACGGACCAGCGGTGGCAGAAAGAGCATGCAACGGGCTGGCCGAAACGGTCATTGGCGACGGCAACGAGCGCTCGCAATACCGCAAGAACCGCCTACTCGAGCTTGCCATGGCAGTGTTTGTATCGCTTTCCCGACCCGCAGGGGCAGAGACTGTTTTGCGGCGGTAAAGCACCCTCGCCAAGTACCTTGCGCGGGCACGCCGTCTTAACGCTTTTGCGTCTCGAAATGGACTATCCAATCTTGCGTGCCGAGCGTCTCCGGATGGTCGGGGCCCAGCACGCGCTGCTGGTCAGTTAGCAGGGCCTTGGACAGGGCCAGCGCCGCGCCCGCGTCGCCGGCCTGGCCGGTCCAGTGAGCGATGTTGCCGCGGCTCGTCAGCGTGTTCGGATGGTCGGGGCCCAGCACGCGCTGCTGGTCAGGGAGCAGGGTCATGGACAGGGCCAGCGCTGCACTCGCGTCGCCGGCCTGGCCAGTCCAGGCAGCGATGTTGGCACGGGTCCTCAGTGTGTCTGGATGGTCGGGGCCCAGCACCCGCTGCTGGTCAGGTAACAGGGCCTTGTACAGGGCCAGCGCCGCGCACGCGTCGCCGGCATGGCCGGTCCAGGCAGCGATGTTGGCACGAGTCCCCTGCGTGTCCGGATGGTCGAGGTCCAGCACACGCTGCTGGTCAGGTAACAGGGCCTTATACAGGGCCAGCGCCGCGCCCGCGTCACCGGCCTGGCCGGTCCAGGCAGCGATGTTGCCGCGGGTTGTCAGCGTGTCCGGATGGTCGGGGCCCAGCACACGTTGCTGGTCAGGTAACAGGGCCTTGGACAGGGCCAGCGCCCCGCCCGCGTCACCGGCGTGGCCGGTCCAGGCAGCGATGTTGCCGCGGGTTGTCAGCACGTCCGGATGGTCGGGCCCCAGCACACGCTGCTGATCAGGTAACAGGGCCTTGTACAGCGCCAGCGCCGCGCCCACGTCACCGGCCTGGCCGGTCCAGGCAGCGATGTTGCCGCGCGTCCTCAGCGTGTCCGGGTGGTCGGGGCCCAGCACACGCTGCTGATCGGGTAGCAGGGCCTTGTACAGGGCCAGCGCCGCACCCGCGTCGCCGGCCCGTCCGGTCCAGTGAGCGATATGGCCGCGGCCCGCCAGCGTATCCGGATGGTCGGGGCTCAGCATACGCTGCCGGTCAGGTAGCAGGGCCTTGTACAGGGCCAGCGCCGCGTCCGCGTCGCCAGCCGCGCCGGTCCATGCAGCGATGTTGCCACGCGTCGCCAGCGTGTTCGGATGGTCGGGGCCCAGCACACGCTGCTGGTCGGGTAACAGGGTCTTGGACAGGGCCAGCGCCGCGCCCGGCTCGCCGATTTGGCCCGTCCAGGCCGCGATGTTGCCGCGGGTCGTCAGCGTGTCCTGATGGTCGGGGCCCAGTACACGCTGCTGATCGGGTAGCAGGCCCTTGTACAGGGCCAGCGCGGCGCCCGCGTCGCCGGCCTGGCCCGTCCAGGCAGCGATATGGCCGCGAGCCCTTAGTGTGTCCGGATCGTCGGGGCGCAGCACACGCTGCTGTTCCGGCAGCAGGGCTTTGAACAGGGCCAGCGCCGCGCCCGGGTCGCCGGCTTGGCCGGTCCAGGCAGCGATGTTGGCACGAGCCTCCAAGGCGTAAGGGCTGTCCGCATCAAGCCGCTCAGCCAGTATCGCGCTTGCGCGAATCCAGGCTGTCTTGCGGGCACTCGCAAGGAGTCCAATGGGGAGCGAGTCTTCCAGGGTGAAGAATGCCGAGCGGAATACCTCGGCATCGAGCAATCCGGTTTGGGCGTGGCTCAACAGGATGTCGGAGGCTCGCGTGAAAGCCGCTAGCAGGGCACCCGTCGCATGTTGGCGAACGCCTTGCGCCAGCAACTCGGAATAGTGCGCGACGAGTACGTTGATCACCGTCTCCGCCTTCTTCGGACCGTTTTGTTGGTCCTTCAGGTTTGAGAGCAAGGCCTCCTGCATCTTGCTGTGAAATCGGTAGGTTTGCCCGATGGGCAGAACGTGGGAGTTGTCCGGCCCGACAAGGTCGTGAAAGTCCTGAATCTGGATGCCCTTGATCACATGCCGGCTGACCAGCACCTGAAATACCCCCTCGTCAAACTCCAGCGCAAGCGCCAGAGATTGCAATGCACTGAGTTGGGACGCAGGCATGTAGCGCAGGAAGCGCTCCTGCAGATCCTTGTGCCCATGGCCCAGATGCACACGCGAATCGAAGTGGTCACGGTGCGTGCCGATCTGTTTGATCGCCAGATCCAGTGCGAAAGGGTGAAAACTGCGTTCGGTCGATTCCGCAGGGCTCTCCTCGGCGGCGTCGAGAATCGCATCGCCGTTTGTGACCATGATTTGAAGAATCTGCCCGCATACAGAGTCGGTCGCGTGCGCCGTGTACCAGTCCATCACCTGGCCCAGAAAAAGGCGTGCGTCTTCCAAGCTCAAGCCGCCGACGCAGTGCTGTTCAATCAGGGCGTCCCAGGTTTCCTCCGGTGCATCGTCCCGGTGGTCGTAAAGGATTCGCCACAGAACCCTGTTGCGGCCGAAAAAGACGAAACCGCAACGAGGCTGCGGTTCGTGCGTCGCCAGGCGGTCGCACAGTGCTTGCAGCGCCCATTGCGAATTGCGGGCGTTGGTGGTGGACTGAATCCGTTCGAAACCATCGACGGCAATGCACAAAGCGTAGGGATGACTGTTGCGCTCGCCCTGCGCCTCGAGGAAATCCAGGAGGTCCCCGGCAAGGACATCATGGGCATGCTTCTCGAAGTCTGCGCTCGCGAGTTCTGCAAGCTCGAGATTGGGAAAACGCTCGGCATAGCGCTTCGCGCGCCGGGAGTCTCGGAACGCGATTGCAGCCTTGAGCGCCAGATTGACCCCTTTGATCGACGTGGCAAGATCCGTGAATTGGGCCCAAATCGATCCGACGACTTCAGAAACCTTCTCGGGCGCTCCAAGAAATTCCTCGATTTCATCGCGGCTGAAGGCAGCGGACTCTGCCATTCGCGCCTTCCAGGCAAGGCAGTAGATGTCGAACAGAGGAAGCGAACAGCCCGCATGTTTCAGCGCGGTCCGCAGGTGTCGAGAGAAGAAATCGAAGATCGGGTACTCGGGGGTGAACGTGTCGGAATCGAGATCGACTTGCGCAAAGGCGAGCGGAGGGCCTCCTTGATCCTGCATCTCCGCTCGGAAATCGTTGATCGATTTTTCTCGCAGAGCGGTCTTGCCTGCTCCCCCGACCCCATAGAACACCTTGATCGGCTTAGACAGGATGAACGGGCGCGCCAGCAGTTCGATGAAGAACGCACGCAGCACGTTGCGCGAGTCCTCGCGATCCGTAAAGACATCCGCTGCTCTTGGGCCCGGGGGTGGGCGGAATATTCCCTTACTTCGAGCCATCCAGTCCTCCGCAGGGCTGAATTCGGTCCGGCAGGCGATTGCAAACGACCGGTTCGGAACCGATAGGTGCTGATGAGATTGTGCACTCTCTCGGACAGGTGCGAAACAAGTGACGGCCGGTGAGATCTGCTTCGCAAGGTAAGGCTGATGTCTCCTCGGTGGCGCGAGCGAGCGGTAGCTACCAAAGGGGAGCCGGCAGTCAGATAACCGGTTTCAGAAATGAACGAACGCCTGCTGATGGCCGTTATGAATAGTTGTTCATAACGGCCAGAAGGAGACGGTCGAGATTTCACCCAGTAGTGGCTATTGCCGCGCACGGGACAGGGTGGCGTCCGCAGGACGCTTGAAATGGTCAGTGCCATGACCCGCGCGACCAAACAGGCTGGGACCAAGGCAATACCGTTGCTCGCGCCTGCCATCGAGAACCTGAGCATGCAGGATGCGAAAGGCATCCTGAGCGGCGGCGAAACCGCGGCAGCAGAATATTTCCGCAGGACTACGAGCGACCAACTCACCCAAAAACTCCTGCCCCTCGACACTCGGGCGACGGGCCGGGGCGGCCTGGCGGAAAAATACAGGCCTTGCGATCGCGTACGTCCCGGCGTTCGTGTGGTGTAAGGCGTGCGCGCGGCGTGGCGTATCGAACCATCACGCCAGACCGCAGCGCCGCATGAAGATGTTGGTAAAGGTTCCGCCCCCCAACGCGCGCTGAACAGCTTTCCACGCGTCGATGCGCGGATTGCCGTAGGTGCTCTCGAGATCGATGAAGCGCAGCATGCCGTTGCTCTGCCCCCAATGTAGCGCACCGCCTTCGGTGCGCGTGAGTTGCTCGACCAGGCGCACAAGCCCATGCCCGTCGGGACGGCCGATCAGCGACACCTCGACCATGCCGCTCGGATCGAAGCGCTCCATGCCCAGCCACGCGCTGGTGCGTCCGGTGACCCGCAGCGAGAGCCAGCCGGCGGGGAACATCTTGCTGTCGCTGGCGACACCCTGGTCGAAGGCGTCGAGCACGGTGTCGACAAAGGAAACCGCATCGGGCACCACGACCATCAGCCCGGGCTGGTCGAGGCTCGGCACCTGCGGGAAGAAGCTGAAGGCGGCTTCCACCGAAGTGCCGCCCAGCGTCGGAAACGCGCGCTCGGTGCTGCCCCCGGCCATCACCTTGTAGCCCACGTCGATGGTCGGATCCGCGGGGTTGCCGGGCAGCGGAAAGGTCTTGCGCATCACCAGGTCGGTGACGGCGCGCACCGCCCACGGGTAATTGTTCTCCTTGCAGAAAACCAGCAACGCATGCAGCTGGTCGAGCACGCTGCCTTCGCTCGAAGGGCCGTGAAAGTGGAAGTTGAGCGCCTCGTGATGGCCGAATTCAGGACTGTTGGTGATCGCGTTGCGGATATCGTCGGCGCTGACGTCGGTGGAGTTGGCGAGCGGTGTCACGCCCTGCTTGCCCTGGAGCGGCACTTCGGCGCGGTTGCTGGCGTAGCAGTTGTGGCTGCCGTCCGCATTGCGGATCGGATTCACCACCACCTGGGCGAAGCGATTGGGGGGGTTTCCCAGGTTCGGATTGGCGCGCAGAAAGTCGCGCATGCCGGTCCACGTCCCGTTGAAGAAGTCGGCAAACGCGTTGGGCGACGCTTCCGCATTGAAGGCCTCCCAAGTCGACCACCTGTTCCATTGCAGCAGCGAATACTGCGGCACGACCTCGAGGATCACCGCGTAGATCACGCCCATCGCCCCCATCGACACGAGGGTCGCGCGGAACATGTCATCGTCGTAGTGAATGGTATCCGCAAGGCATGGGTAGACCCGCCGCAGGCGGGCCGGGTCGGTGAGGTGCGCGGCCGGTTCGATCCAGTGATGCACGCCGCCGGCGCCGACCAGATAGATGGCGCGGACCGCGTCGGCGAGCGGCGGACGATCGAAGTCGCCGCCGTGCGTCCCGGTCGAGAAGGCGCCGGCGATGGTCTGGCCCGACGAACCGCCCATCGTCCGCAGCGCGCGGCGAGGGCTCTGCTCGTCGAGGAGGGTGTTGAGAAAGTTGATGGTCATGCCGGCTTCGACGAAGAAGAAACCGGCCGGGTCCTGGCCGTCGGCGAGCACCGCGGAGAGAAGCGGCTGCAGGCTGCGGTCGAGCGTCGTCGTCTCGACTGCGTGACCGAAATTGCCCTCGAAATTGCGCGCGAAGCTGTGGAGCTGCGCCTCGTTGAGCGCGCCGGCGAGCCCCAGCCGTCGCAGCGGTCCGGCCACGGCCTGGATCGCGCCTTGCATCGGAGTGTCTTGCGGCAGCACGGTCTCCGAGAAGCCCCAGCCGCTGCCCAGCGCGCGCACGCTCTTGCCCTGCGCCTCGGCGTCGCGGATGGCGCTGGCGAGTTCGTACTGCGTCGTCGGGCGATACTGCGTGGGGGCCGGCAGAAAGCCGAGGAAGGTCTCGTCGGAGTCGACGATGCCCCAGTTGCTCCACGGCTGGTCGCCCCGTGCCCACGCGCCCGACATGTTCTCGAGGGCCTGGCAGTGCTCGGCCGGCGACTGGAAGAACACGAAGAAAAGCCGCCCTTCTAGATGGCCCGAGGCCATCGCGCGCACCTCGACCGGGCCGCGCGCCGTCGCGTCGGTGGCAAAGTCGACCGGCATGCGCGTCTGCCCCGGAGCGATCGTGACGGCGGCGGCCACCTGCAGCGCCTCCGGGCGGCTCGACAGCAGCCTTACCTCGATCCCGCCGGCTGGTGCAGGACAGGAGAGCTCGACCACGAAGCGGCCGTTGCTGCCTGCGACCAGCTCGTCGCCGGCCGGCACGTCGCGGATGAGATCGAGGCGCGCCACGCGCTGAATGGTCAGCGCCAAGGGGCCCGCCTGGCCGCACGCTTGGGCACCGGCAAGACTGCGCGCTTCCAGCGTAAACGTCTCTTCGCTCGCGGCATCGAGCGCCACGCAACCCTGCGCGCCGTCCTGCCGTACGATGTCGCCTGCGGCATTACGGATCACGACCTCGATGCGCGCGCAAGCCGGAAGCGACGCGCTGGGCATCGGGTCGTCCAGTCGCACCTCCCAGCACAGGTTGATCAGCCGGCAGGGCTCGGCCACCACCACCGGTCCAGGGTCGCCATCTGCCGTGAATGAGGCAATCACCGGCGGCTGGATGACGTTGATCAGCACGGGCGTATCAGGGGTCACCGAGCCGCCCGGGAAATCGGGAAAATCGAAACCGCACAGCCGCTCCAGGTTACCGCCCGCGCCGCGTCCGCCGGTGGCGAAGGGCCCACGCAGGAAAACGTTGCCGGTGCGCGAGTTGGCAGGAATACGGAATCGGAGCTCCTGCGCGGTCACACCGACCACCGCGGCAGTGATGTCCTGGCCGCGGAAGATCAGGCGCACCTCGCCCGGCAGCGGCACCGGAAATTCGCGCCCCGCTGCCGGGCGTCCGATGAAGATCCGGTTCGGATCGTAGTCATGGCACACGCAGTCGGGTTCGACCGAGGCCAGCAGATCGAGATAGGGGTCGCCCAGCACGCCCGCCACCGCTTCCTCGTAGAGTGTGGCGCACAGGTCGGCCAAGTTCTCGCACCATCCCGGCTCCAGCTCAGCGGGGCCACCCGAGACGGGCGGCGTCGGGATATCGGGGGGCGGCAGGCCGCCGTCGTCCGAGGGCAGGATGGGCTCCGAGGGGCCGCCGAAGCCGCCGCTCGGATCGCTTGGGTCGCCGAACCCGCCGAAATCTCCGCCGGTCGCGCCACTCGGCGCACCACCGGGCTCGCCGGGCGGCGTGCCGCCCTCGCCCGTCGCCTGCCACAGGGCGCGCTCGAACTGCGCCACCAGCCCGATGCGGTTCCGCAGATAGGTCGTAGCCTGCGTGGTGTGTACCGGCTTTCTCGCCCCGTCGCGCACATCCAGCTGGAATCCCGCCTGCAGCACGTCGCGGGCGCCGCTCAGCAGCTCGCCGCAGCGGCGCGCGGCGCCGGCCGACGCACCCGGGCCGCCGCCCGGCAGCGCGCCTTCCCCTCTTGGCGCAGCACCGGAACCGGCGCCGTCGGTGCTACCCGGAGTGGCTCCTGCGGGGACCGTCGCCGAGGCGAAAAGCGGCCCGAGGAATCCCCGCACAGGACGCGCAAGCTCGTCCCGCAACGCCTGTTCCGCATCCTTGCTCCCGCCCAGCACATCGCCCGCGAGCCGCGCAATGGCATTCAACTCGTGGATGGCGGTGGTGACAGCCTTCGGGGCGCGGGCGTGGCGCAGGGGAACGTTTTGCACCCGCGCGGCCAGCGCAACCAGCCGGTCGCGCGAAATGATGGCAGAGCCGCGCGACGCAGGGGCAGGTTTGACCGGACTCCTGCCAGCCGGAGAAGATCGTTGCGCCCTGGAGTCGTCGCTGCGCATGCCTTTCGATACGTCGCGGTCGGTCATGAAGGTCTCCTGCCAAGGCACACCGCGCGCTCGTCCCGGCGCCTTCGCGATGACGTACCCCAAAAATAGACCATGAGCTGCGACCGGCAAGTGGCCGGTCGCCCTGATTGGCGGAGCGACCTCGCGCGCGCCACACACACACCCGTCGTTCGCGACAGCCGCACAGCGAGCGACGGTCCGGGAGCCAAATCAGGCCCGCCTCACGCCGCATACCGTCCGGCAGAACTTGATGAAGGACCTGACCTTGCGCGGCGTACGCCGCCCGGGCGGGTGCACGGCATACACGCCGCCGGTCGGGAGCAACCACTGCGGCAGCAGGCGAACGAGGTTGCCGCTCGCGAAATCGGCTTCGACGCTGAACTGATCCAGCCCGGAGATCGCGGCGCCGTGTCGGATCAGTGCGCGCAAGGTGGGGGCCGAGTCCCCTGCGGCCGCGGCGGGTTCTCACACCGAAGGCCCGTCACAGCAACCGCCGACCGCGCAGCCTCAATCATCCTCTCCGGTACCCACGGCACCCTCGCAACCTACTGCGCCGCCTTCACCCGTCGCAGCAGCCACTCGTACCGACGGTACTGCTTGGAGCGGGTGGATAGCCGTCGGCGGCGTCGGAAACCCACCCCCGGGGGTGTTCGCGAGGGGCCGAGCCTGTCCAGAGCTATCGCGCAGTCTGCTTTCCTCCCCGGCCTCAAGCGAAGCGCAAATTCCAGTGCTGGCGCGAGTAACGTCCAACCCCTCCATCGAGCGGACCGCCACAAGCAAGCTTCGCCTGCTTGCGTCTGCCGCTCAAGTCGAACGTTGGGCGTCAGGAGTATCATCGTGGGTGGGCGCGACGAAGGAGGTCAAGTCATGCCGAACGTGAAGGCAGCGGTCACCATCGAGGTCTTACAAGCCTTTGCCGAGGCGTGGAATCGCCATGATGCCGAGGCCCTCATGTCGTTCATGAGCGATGAATGTGTCTTCGAAGCCTCTGCAGGCCCGGAAATCTACGGCACCCGCTACGCGGGCCGTGAGGCAGTGCGGGCTGGCTTCGCTGAAGTCTGGGCAACCTTCCCCGATGCTCACTGGGGCAACGCGCGCCATTTCGTCCACGCGGACAGGGGAGTGTCCGAGTGGACGTTCACGGGAACGCGGGCGGACGGCACTCGCGTCGAAGTACAGGGTTGTGATCTGTTCACCTTTCGAGACGGCAAGATCGTGCTGAAGAACTCCTACCGCAAGAACCGTCCGCCTCTCGGTAGCCCGAAGCGCTGAGTCTGCGGGGGCGCCGAGCCCATGACGCGCAACCTTTCCATCGAACGGACGTCTTCCGCCGGCAAGCTTCGCCTGCTTGCGTCTGCCGCCCAAGTCGAACGTCGGCGCCTTGTGCGCGCCGAAGGAGCATGAATGCACCCCATCGTCTATATCGACACCTCCTCGATCCGCGACGGGAAACTCGAGGAACTTAAGGTGGCCATGAAAGGCTTGGCCGCGTTCGTGGAAGCGAACGTGCCGCAGCTAATGTCGTATGGCTTCTTCCTCGATGAGACCCAAACACAGATGACCGTCGTCGCCGTTCATCCCAACTCGGAATCGCTCGAATTCCACATGGATGTAGGTAGCGGCGAGTTCCGAAAATTCGCGCATCTCATCGACCTATCGAAGATCGAAGTCTACGGGCGAGTTAGCGAGGGGGTGCTTGAGCGGCTGCACCAGAAGGCACGAATGCTGGGGAGAGGAACGGTTGCCGTATATGAGTTCTATGCAGGGTTCGCTCGGTGAGAATGAAGCGCTCCGCCTACTTCAGCCATAATGCTGCCGCAATCTGTGCTTAGCGAGCATGCCGCCCAACCATCGCTTGCAGGGGACGCGCCGCAAGCGGCGCGCCCCTGTACGGAACGTTGAACGACAACTTCGCGCCAGCCTCGATGACGACAATGGGTCGGCAGTTCGCGTTCGCTGTATAGGAATTCTGCTGTTCGTGGCCGCGCAATGCTGAACGCCAGGTAACCGGCCCATTGCCGTGTGATCGGGCGCGGCAGACGAACGGCAGGTCACGCCAAAAGCATAATATTCAATGAAGTGTCGAGGCTGCTCCACAGCACTTCTTGAACTTCTTCCCGCTTCCGCAAGGACAGGGGTCGTTACGGCCAACCTTCGGGTGCTCGCGTGTGACGGTTCCGGCCTGTTGGAGCTCATATATCGCCCGCCGATAAGGCAACCAGAAACGGTAAATGGACGCAACGGATGCTTGTATATGCTTGGCGAGATCCTCACGCTGCGCCGGTTTGTCCGCGAGCGCCAGCTCGTTCTCGCTGAGATCGTCACCGCCTAGCAGACGAATCGGGTTGAGCCACTCATATCCCCGCGGATCATCAAATAGCGGCTGCCAATCGGCGCGACAAAGCGCGACCCCGTCCATGAAACCGGCGGCCCACATCTCGGCATCGATGAATTCCTTGGACTTGTCTTCAGGAATGAAGATGTCGAAGATCGGTTCGTGGGAGTCCGCATCATACTCAAGGCTCCAGATGATGCCATTGTAGTGACGCATGATCATCTGCATGACTCGCTGCGCCTCGTCCATGGTCTCGAAGTGGGGCGCGTCTTCTGCACGCTTCCCCCATATGCCCGAGTACCACTGACTCATGTTCAAGCTGGTCGGACCGACGATGATTGCCGTGAGATAGCCGTCCAGGTGATCGAGCAACATCGTTTCATCCGATGTGGCATCAGACAGCAAGAAGGCATCCAGTTCTTCCAGCTCCCCGTCCGACAAAGGGGTTGCAAGTCGTAGCGGGTTGCTCCCCATGCCTGAGCTTCCTGCCGCCTGGCTAGGTTCGCCAATCAGCGACTCGATTCCGTCCTCACGAATGGTTCGCATGACTTCATCAAGTGCGGCTTGATCAGTTCCGAACTGATCGTCCCAAACGGTGGAGTTGCCATGTTCGTCGACGACCTCCAGTGTCCACGCGGTATGCGGCATTCGGTAGATGCAGATCTCGACCGTATGAGTACCGACGGTGTAATGCCGTTGCAGCGGGGAGTGGATCAGGTCAGGTTCGTCGTACATGGGGTGCGCATCCTGTGTGAGGTCGCCATGGTAGCAGTTGGGATGACGATCACTCGCGGACCAGGCTGGATGGAGGCGCTAAGCTTTTGGATAACCGCGGACCGGCCGTTCGAGAACGCTGAAGGCGGTGCGGGAGCTTTCCGCAACACTGTTGCCGCTCATTCCGCGCAGGCTGGCCGTCAGCATTGGCCGAGATGCTGAAGTACAGCATCCGGCAGGTCTGGGGGCGAACCAGCCCCTCGAAAGTCTGTC
>NZ_WTVH02000010.1 GCF_012910785.2 Aromatoleum buckelii
GATCAGGGATAGCGCACCAGGGGCGGGCGATTGTCCGGCAGCGGGATGAATTCGGTCTCGCCCGGCACCGGCGCGAAGCGGCCGGCGCGCCAGTCGGCTTTCGCCTGCTCGATGCGCTCGCGCGAACTCGACACGAAGTTCCACCAGACGTGGCGCGGGCCGTCGGGCGGCTCGCCACCGAGCAGCATCAGGCGCGTCGCCGACAAGGCGGTGATGACGACTTTGGCGCCGCGCCGCAGGACCAGCAACTGGCCTGCCGAATGCGTCACGCCGTCGATGACGACGGAACCCGCGACGATATAGGCGGCGCGCTCGACGTGCTCGATCGGCACCTGCAGGCGCGCTGGCGGGGCGAGCGTGACGTCGGCGTAGAACAGCGGCGAGTGCGTCGCGACCGGAGAGCGCGTGCCGAAAGCTTCGCCGGCGATCAGCCGGACGCTCAGGCCCGGCGCGTCGATGACCGGCAGTTCCGCCGCACCGTGGTGCGCGAACGCGGGTTCGCTGTCCTCGTCGCGCGCCGGCAACGCGACCCATGCCTGCAGCCCGGCGAGGCGCGAGCCGGACGGGCGCAGTTCGGGCGGCGTGCGCTCCGAATGCACGATGCCGCGTCCCGCAGTCATCCAGTTCAGCTCGCCCGGCCGGATCGGCTGCACATTGCCCAGGCTGTCGCGGTGCAGGATCTCGCCGTCGAAGAGATAAGTCACCGTCGCGAGGCCGATGTGCGGATGCGGCCGGACGTCGAGACCGCTGCCCCCGGCAAGCTCCACCGGGCCCATCTGGTCGAGAAAGACGAAAGGCCCGACCATGCGCCGCCGCACCGACGGCAGCGCGCGCATCACCTTGAAGCCGCCGCCCAGATCGCTCGCCTGCGGCACGACGACGGTTTCGATGGACAGCGGGTCCTGCGGGGATGTCGATGCATTCGGGTTCATCTGCTCTCCTCGACGTGAGATAAGGATGCGGCGATAGGGCGGTAGGGGCGGGACGCCACTGCCCCCAGCGCGGGAGCTTCGTTCGCGCGTCCTTGGCGGTTCCCATAGAAGACCCATGCCGGCCGCGTGTGGTTCATGCGATCCGCAGACTCGAACCGCGGCGGCACGCAGTCCCGTCGTTGCAGCAGTTGAACGTGGCGGATCCGTTGACTACGCTGGCCTAACGGCAGGAGTGCCCTGCCATCCTGCCTTTCCCATGACGGAGCGCTGCGACATGAAAGTCCAGATCATTTTCTACAGCATGTACGGTCACATCTTCCGCATGGCGGAAGCGGTCGCGGAAGGCGCGCGAAGCGTTGCCGGGGCCGAAGTCGGCCTGTTCCGCGTTCCCGAACTGGTGCCCGACGAAGTGCTCGAGAAATCCGGGGCGAAAGCGGCGCAGCAGGCGTTCGCGCACGTGCCGGTGGCGAAGACCGAGCAGCTCCCCGAAGCCGACGCGATCATCTTCAGCACGCCGACGCGCTTCGGCAACATGTGCGCGCAGATGCGCAATTTCCTCGATCAGACGGGCGGGTTATGGATGAAGGGGAGCCTGATCGGCAAGGTGGGCAGCGTGTTCACCAGCAGCGCGACGCAGCATGGCGGGCAGGAGAGCACGATCCTGTCGACGCACATCACGCTGCTGCACCAGGGCATGGTCCTCGTCGGCCTGCCTTACAGCGAGAAGCGGCAGATGGGGATGGACGAGATCCTCGGCGGCTCGCCGTATGGGGCCGCGACGATCGCCGGTGGCGACGGCAGCCGCATGCCGAGCCCGGTCGAAATCGAGATGGCGAAGTTCCAGGGCCGCCATGTCGCAGAGATCGCGAGCGCGCTCGCGCGGGGCAGGGCGGCCTGACGACAACGCTCGCGGACAGAACATCACCGACGCGCGCTGCGGATTCGCGACCTCCAGGCCCGGCTCGCAGCCGCCTTCGCGGGATCGGATTTGCGGAAGTTGGCGCGGGAACGCCACAATCCTCGCCGTGGCGTTCAGCGCGACAGGCGCAGCGCGAGCAGCCCCAGCCATTCGTGCGCGGCGTACCAGCCGGCATAAGCCGAGGTCGCGCTCGGCAGCGCGGTCAGCACCTGGTCGTTCGCGTCGTGCCTGCCGAGCCAGGCGGTCGGCGCGGCGATCACCTCGATGCCGCGAGCCTCGAACTCGGCCCGGGCGCGCCGCATGTGCGCAGCGTGCGTGACGAGCAGCACACGGCGCACGCCGGCCGCTTTGAGCAGCGGCGCGGAAAATTCCGCGTTCTGCCCGGTGTCGAGCGAGCTGGCCTCGACCCAGCGCGGGATAATGCCGAAGTCCGTTTCGAGCGCGGCTTTCATCAGCTCGCCTTCCGGGCGCTCGCCGGTCGGCGCTCCGCCGCTGACGAGCACCGGCAGGCGCAGTCCGTGCGCGAGGCGTGCGCCGTAGCGCAGCCGTTCGAGCGTCAGCCGGTTCACGGTTTCGCCGCCGTATTCGGGTGCGTGGCGCCGCTTGCCGCCGCCGACGATGACGATCGCCTCGGCGGGGCGGGCGGAGGTCGCCGTCAGGGGCGGATCGGTCTCCAGCCCGGCGAGCATCCAGCCGACGGTGGCGGGCCAGACGAGCAGCAGCGCTGCGACGAGCCCCGTCCACGCGAGCGCCAGGCCGGTGCGGCGCCAGCGCTGGACGAGCAGCAGGCCGAGCGCGATGAGCAGCAGCGGGGCGAGCGGCGGCAGCAGGAAGGCCGAAACGAGTTTCTTCAGCCAGAAGAGCAGCATCAGAGCGAGGTCGAAAGTCATATGAGTCGGCAGGTGCGTTGTTTCAGGGGGACGAGGTCCGCATTATCCGCGACAATCCACGCGTCATGCTCCCAACGGCGTCACGCCGTGCCGCAGTATCGGCGGCCGTCCGCACGGGCGGCGAGGTAGTCCGGGATGGATACCAACGAAATCCTGGGGCTCGCCGCCGCACTGCCAGCCGTCTACGTCGCGATCCGCCTGTACCAGGCGCGGCGGAACCGCTCGCGCCGTCCGGCTTCAGGCGACGGCGCGTCGGGCGAAAAGGCCTTCGTCGAGCGGCCGCAGCCGTCGGCGCGGCACGACGGTTTCCAGGTCGAGCTGGAGGTGCAGCAGTTGCGCCGGGACGTCGCCGAGTTGCGCGCGGAACTCGCCGAGCAGCGCCGCGAGGTCGCCAGCCTGACTGCCCGGCTGCAGGCGCAGCACGAGCAGTTCCACGGCGGCGTCGCCAAAGCGGGCGGCTCGCCTGAGTACGACGAGGCGCTGGTGTTTGCGCGACGCGGACTCGACGTCGAGGCGATCGCCGAACGCTGCGGCATCACGGTTGCCGAAGCGGCACTCGTGCGAGCCCTCGCGCAGGGCGAAAAAGGTGAAAAGGGTGAAAAGGGCAACGAGCGGAAGGGACCGTGAAACCGCTCGTGATGTAGCCTCCAGCCGACCTGGCTTACAATCGCCTCATTGTGAGTCGCCCGGCACCCACCCCTCGAGGATACCGCCCATGAGCCGCAGCATCGTTTCGACCCCCAACGCTCCCGCCGCGATCGGCACCTATTCGCAGGCCGTACGAACCGGCAACACCGTCTACTGCTCCGGCCAGATCGGCCTCGATCCGGCAACAATGCAGATGGCCGAGGGGTTCGAAGCGCAGACCGTGCGTGTGTTCGAGAACCTCAAGGCGGTCGCCGAAGCGGCCGGCGGTTCGCTCGCCGACGCGACGCGGCTGACGATCTACCTCACCGACCTCGCGAACTTCGCCAAGGTGAACGAAGTGATGGCGCGCTACTTCGCCGAACCGTACCCGGCGCGGGCCGCGGTCGGCGTAAAGGAATTGCCGAAAGGCGCGCTCGTCGAGGCTGACGCGATACTGGTGCTTGGCTGATCCGCGAAAGTCCGTCGCCTCCTGATGCTGCAACGCGACCGGCGCTGGCTGGATGGGCCGGTGTCGGCCCGCAACTGGCCAGTCGGCTCGCGAGACTGGATCTGCGCCGGCCGCAGGATCTGGTGCTGCACCTGCCGCTGCGCTACGAGGACGAGACCCGGGTGACGCCGATCGCTGCGGCGCGAGGCGGCACCGCAGTGCAGATCGAAGGCGAGGTCGTGTCGAGCGAGATCGTGCTGCGGCCGCGCCGGCAACTCGTCGCCCGCGTTCGTGATGCATCCGGGATGCTCGTTGCGCGCTGGCTCAATTTTTACCCGTCGCAGCAAAAGCAGCTCGCCGCCGGCCGCCGCGTGCGGCTTTTCGGCGAAGTGCGCGGCGGCTTTTTCGGCGACGAGATGGTGCACCCGCGCGTGCATGCCGTCGCTGACGACGAGCCGCTACCGCAGGCGCTGACACCGATTTACCCGACCACCGCCGGGCTCGCGCAGTCGGCGCTGCGCAAGCTCATCGCCCGCGCGCTGCACGCCGTGCCGCTCGACGAATACCTGCCCGACGCGGTGCTCGCCGGGCTCGGGGTGCCGAATTTCGCCGATGCGGTGCACACGCTGCACCACCCGCCGCCGGACGTCGACGCGGCCGCGCTCGAAGACCGCGCCCACCCGGCCTGGCGGCGCATCAAGTTCGAGGAACTGCTGGTCCAGCAGCTGTCGCTGCGGCGCGCGTACAACGCTCGTCGTACGCATCGCGCGCCGGCCCTGCAACCCAGCGGGGGCCTGTGCAATGCGCTGCTCGCGCAACTGCCGTTCCGTCTTACCTGCGCGCAGGCTCGTGCGGTCGCCGCGATCGCGCACGATCTGGCCATGCCACACCCGATGCAGCGCCTGCTGCAGGGCGACGTCGGCAGCGGCAAGACGATCGTCGCCGCGCTGGCGATGCTGCAGGCGGCCGAGAACGGGTTCCAGGCAGTGCTGATGGCGCCGACCGAGATCCTTGCGGAACAGCACTGGAAAAAGCTCGCGGCGTGGCTCGAGCCGCTCGGCGTCGACATCGCGTGGCTGTCAGGCAGCCGCAAAAAGCGCGAACGCGACGCCGAGCTCGCGCGCCTCGCGAGCGGCGAAGTGCTGCTCGCGGTCGGCACGCACGCGCTGATCGAGGACCCTGTGCTGCTGCCGCGGCTGGGCCTCGCGATCGTCGACGAGCAGCACCGCTTCGGCGTACGCCAGCGTCTCGCGCTGCGCGACAAGGGGGCGGACGGCAGCCATCCGCACATGCTGATGATGTCGGCAACGCCGATTCCGCGCACGCTGGCGATGAGCTACTACGCCGATCTGGACGTCACCGTGCTCGATGAACTGCCGCCGGGGCGAACTCCGATCCTCACCAAGCTCGTCTCCGACCTGCGCCGCGACCAAGTCGTCGCGCGCGTGCGCGACGCGTGTCTGGCCGGCCGCCAGGCATACTGGGTGTGCCCGCTGATCGAGGAATCGGAGGCGCTGCAGCTGAAGACCGCGCTCGAGACGTTCGAGACGCTCACCGCCGCGCTGCCGGAGCTCAGGATCGGCCTCGTCCATGGACGCCTCAAGAGCGAAGAAAAATCGGCGACGATGGCTGCGTTCACCGCAGGCGAGCTGCATCTGCTGGTCGCGACGACAGTTATCGAAGTCGGCGTCGATGTGCCGAACGCGAGCCTGATGGTCATCGAGCACGCCGAGCGCTTCGGCCTCGCGCAGCTGCACCAGCTGCGCGGCCGCGTCGGGCGAGGCACGGCCGACTCCGTATGCATCCTGCTGTTCACGCAGCCGCTGTCGGAAAACGGCCGCGCGCGCCTGAAAGTGATCTACGAACACAGCGACGGTTTCGCGATCGCCCGCGAGGACCTGCACATCCGCGGCCCCGGCGAATTCGTCGGCGCGCGCCAGAGCGGTACGCCGCTGCTGCGCTACGCCGACCTTGAACGCGACGCCGATCTGCTCGAAGCGGCGCGCACGCTCGCCGAACGGCTGCTCGACGAAGCGCCGCAGACTGCGGCAAGCCTGATGGAGCGCTGGCTCGGCGGCCGCGAAGGGCTGCTGCGGGCCTGAGGTCAGCTCACCGCCTCGCCTGGTTGCCCCGCCCGGTCTGCGAGGTCTCGCGATTGGGACGGCCTGCCATTCCCGGTATCATGCGGGCGCCACCACGGCGTCCTGCCGCCGTCCTTTTACATGCGCATCCGACCTCGCTCCGAAACCTGGATCAAACGCCCGCCGCGCGCCAGGGTGCTCCCGCAGCTGCGCCCCTGGCTCACCGATCCGGGTTCGCTGACCGCGCGCATCCGCAGCCGCTGCAGCCTGTTTTCAGTTGACGTGCTCGCCCAGCGCCTCGCCGTCCCGCACCCGGACGAGGCTGCGCTGCTCGGGCTGCGCCGCGGCGAACTTACGTGGCTGCGCGAAGTGCTGCTCGTCGCCGACGGCATCCCGGTGGTGTTCGCGCGCAGCATCCTGCCGCGGCACAACGTGCGCGGAGCGTGGATCCTGTTCCACGGGCTCGGCTCACGCCCGCTCGGCGCCGCGCTGTTCGCCGATCCGCGCATCTGCCGCAAGCCGTTGGCCTGCACCTGTCTCGACCGCCGGGACGCGCGCTATCATCGCGCTTCGGCCGCGGTCGCGCCGCACCGCCCGCCCCCTGGGCTGTGGGCGCGCCGGTCGCTGTTCGGCCTGCGCGGCCGCGCGTTGCTGGTCAGCGAAGTGTTCCTGCCCACGATTCTGGAGTTGCCGACATGATGATTGCTCCCGCCACGCTGTCCGGCCGACTGCCGCTGTACCTGCGGCTGATGCGTCTCGACAAGCCGATCGGCATCCTGCTGCTGATGTGGCCGACGCTGTGGGCGTTGTGGCTCGCCGCCGACGGGGTTCCGCCGCTGCACGTGGTCGCGATCTTCGTTCTCGGCACGGCGCTGATGCGATCGGCGGGCTGCGTCATCAACGACTACGCCGACCGCGACTTCGACGGCCACGTCGAGCGCACGCGGACGCGGCCGCTGGCGACCGGCGCGGTGACGATTCGCGAGGCGCTGCTGCTCGCCGCCGGGCTGTCGCTGGTGTCGTTCGTGCTGATCCTGCCGCTCGACCCGCTGGTGCGGTGGTTGTCGCTGCCGGCGCTGTTTCTCGCCGTGAGCTACCCCTACACGAAGCGTTTCCTCGCGATCCCGCAAGCCTACCTGGGCATCGCGTTCGGTTTCGGCATCCCGATGGGGTTCGCCGCGCTGCAGGGCGAAGTGCCGGCGATCGCGTGGCTGCTGCTCCTCGCGAACATCTTCTGGGCGGTCGCGTACGACACCGAATACGCGATGGTCGATCGTCCCGATGACCTGAAGATCGGCATCAAGACTTCCGCGATCACGTTCGGCCGCTTCGACGTCGCCGCGGTGATGCTGTGCTATGCGGTTGCGTTCGGCCTGATCGCCGCCGTCGGCGTCGCCGCGGGACGCGGGCCGTGGTTCTTCGGCGGAATTGCGGTCGCAGCGGGGATCGCGATCTACCACTACACGCTGATCCGCGATCGTGACCGGGCGCGCTGCTTCAGGGCGTTCCTGCACAACAACTGGGTCGGCGCGGTGCTGTTCGTCGCGCTCGTCATCGACTACGTTGCGTTTCCCGCGGCCTGATCTAGGGTTAACCGACCGCGATCACACGGTCGAACGACGGCGCGGAAAACCGCGCGGATCCCCAAGGAGACCATGATGAAGAAGAGCCTGATTGCGGGCCTGCTGGCGATGGCGCTGTCCGGCGGCGCGTTCGCGTTCCACTGTCCCGTCGAGATGAAAAAGATCGACGAAGCACTGGCGAAACCGCCGGCGCTCACTGCCGAACAGATGACCGAAGTGAAGCAGCTGCGCGCCGAAGGCGAAACGCTGCACAAGGCCGGCAAGCACCAGGAAGCGCTCGACTCGCTCGAGAAAGCGAAGAAAATCCTGAAGATCGAAACCTGATCGGGTTGGGCCGGGCCCCAGACGGCGCCGTGTTGCGCAGCACCCAACGTCTTTCGCGGCGCAGCGCAACGATGAGCCGGCGGTGCGCGCGAGGCGCTCGCCGGCTTATCATTCGGCCCGGACCATTCTGGACGCTTCCATGCATTTCATGACCGCCCTCCGGGCCGCCTGGCGCGCGCGCAACAGTCTGCTGTGCGTCGGCCTCGATCCCGATCCGGCGCGCTTCCCCGCGCACCTGCACGGCCAGCCGGACGCCATATTCCGTTTCTGCAGCGAGATCGTCGACGCGACGGCCGATCTGGTCTGCTGCTTCAAGCCGCAGATCGCGTACTTCGCCGCGCAGCGCGCCGAGGATCAGCTCGAAGCGCTGATCGCGCACATCCACGCGCGCCATCCCGGCACCCCGGTGATCCTCGACGCGAAGCGCGGCGACATCGGCAGCACCGCCGGCCAGTATGCCGTCGAGGCGTTCGAGCGCTTCGGCGCCGACGCGATCACGGTCAATCCGTACATGGGTCGCGACTCGGTCGAACCCTATCTGGAATACGCCGATAAGGGCGTGATCCTGCTGTGCCGCACGTCGAACCCCGGCGGCAGCGACCTGCAGTTCCTCGACGTCGGCGGCGGCGAGCGCCTCTTCGAGCGCGTCGCCCGCCTCGTTGCCGACGAGTGGAATGCGAGCGGCAATTGCAGCCTGGTCGTCGGCGCGACTTTCCCGAACGAGATCGCGCGCGTGCGCGAGCTCGTCGGCGACCTGCCGCTGCTCGTGCCCGGTATCGGCGCGCAAGGCGGCGACATCGCCGCGACCGTCGAGGCGGGCCGCAGCGCGGACGGCACCGGGCTGATGATCAACTCGTCGCGCGCGATCCTGTACGCCGGCGCGGACCACGACTTCGCCGCCGCCGCCCGCCGCGCTGCCCTCGACACACGCGACGCCATCAACCGCCACCGCTGAACCTCCCGGTCCGTTCCGCATCCCCCGCGCATGCCTTGATGCAGCCGCCATCGCGGTTGCAAATGTGGGTAATATGCGGTCCAATTTCGGCCGATTCACGATTTGTTACAGGTCGGCTGCGGGCAATTTCTCGAAGGGGGTTCAGTGCGTTCAATGGCAAAAGGGATATTCAGGGGCTTGGCGCTCGGCGTCACGGCATCGCTGCTGGTTGCGTGTGGTGGCGGGGGTGGTGGAGGCGGGGGCGGTGGTTCGGGCAACGTCACCCCGACTAACGAATATCAGATCTCGCTGCGCGCCGACCATACTTCGCTGCCGCTGAACATCGCCGGCGTCGGACCGGCCATCGGTGTGGACGCGCCTTATACAACGACCCTGTACGTGTCGGCACGCCGGGGTGGCACGAACGACCCGATTCCAGGTGGCGAAAACATCTTCTCCTGCAACGTCGTGCCGCAGGGCCTCGAGCAGGGTGCTCTGTACTACCTCGATGGGGATCCCGATCACGAGACCGAAGTCGACGTCGGTGGCACGACGATCAAGGTTCCGACCGCGTTCCGCTCGGTGACGCTCGGCTCGAACGCCGGCGCGGCGAGCTTCCATTTCCACGCGGGCAACACCGCGGGCACGGCGACGATCACCTGCGCAGTCACCGACCCGCAAAGCAACAAGGAAGTGACGACGCAGCTGCAGATCAACGTCGGCCAAGCAACCGGCAAGGCGTCGCAGGTCCGCATCAACCGGAGCGCCCCCGGATTCCTCTTCGCGCAGAACACGAACGGCGCGACGCAACTGCAGGTTCAGGCGCAAGTTCTCGACGAGGCCGGCCAGCGCGTTGCAGACCCCGCTGCCGGAGTGCGCAACCTTTACGCCATCATCGTCAATGACACGACTGTGACCGTAGACGACGACGCCTTGCTGCGTTCGCCGACCGATGGTGGCAGCCGCAAGTGGGTCCTAGCCCGTACGACGAACGGACAGGCTGATTTTGCCGTCGTCAGCGGAAGTGCCACCGGCACTTTGCTGATCGAAGTTGTGGCCGACCGTTTCGACAACAACGTCGATAACGGGATTGCCGAGGCAGTTCGCAATCGCTTTTCCGTTCCTGTTGTGATTTCCGTCGGCCAAGAAGCGCTCGGAATCGCGACGCCGACGGGTCTTCCCGCCGCGGTCGAAGGACGTCCGTATGCAACGATTCTCTCCGCGACGGGCGGCGTCCCGCCCTATCAATGGGAGTTCGTGCCGGGCAGTGTTCCTCCGGGCGGGCTGACAGTATCGACGGACGGGGTTGTTACCGGCACACCGGTCGTGAATGGGACGTTCCGTTTCGCGTTGAGAGTCTCCGATTCCAGCACGGTGGTTCAGTCGGTGACGAAGGAGTTTGCGATGACGATCGCACCCGCCACCGGTCTCCTCGCGATCGAGACGTCAGCGTTACCGTCCGCACAAGTAAGTCTGCCTTATCGGGCTGCAGTCGTCGCAGAGGGGGGAACGCCGCCCTACAAGTGGACGATGGAACCCACCGCTTCCACCTTCTCGATTGATAACAATTCAGGTGTGATTTCAGGTATCCCCGCAACGTCGGCCGCGGGCCCACACAACATTGTGGTTACGGTTACTGATGGGAAGGGCACGGTTGTTCGGCAGAACTTCGTGATTACCGTCGCGCAGCTTCCGGAAACCACTCAGACGGAAACCGGGAATTAGTGCGTTTGCAAAGGTATTCGCAGACGCGGAAGGCCTTGAGATGATGTGGGAGACCCCGGTGCCTTGCGAAAGGCCGGGGTCTTTTTACGAGGGTCCAACGGGGGAGAATTCCGGCAGAAGCTTCCGGATTCGTTGCAGGAAAGTTGAGGCGAGCGGATACGCAGGGTTAAACTAACTGAAGTTGGTCAAGATGAGTTCCCCCCATGCGCACCGTCAATATTCACGAAGCAAAAACCCATCTGTCGCGCCTCGTCGAGCAGGCCGCGAACGGCGAGCCGTTCGTTATCGCGCGGGCCGGCAAGCCGCTGGTGCGGGTGATAGCGATCGATGCGCCGGAGGCTTCGGCGATGCGGCGGCGCGGTTTCCTAGCGGGCGAGATCGACGTGCCTGCGGATTTCGACACGATGGGTAGCGCCGAGATCGAAGCTCTTTTCGGCGGCGGCGCATGAATCTGCTGCTGGACACCCACGTCCTGCTGTGGGCTGCCGGTGCGTCGGACCGGCTTTCGCGCAAGGCGTGCGAGTTGATCGACGATCCGCGCAATGCGCTGTGGTTCAGCGCCGCGAGCTTGTGGGAAATCGCGATCAAGTGCGGCCTCGGGCGCGAGGATTTTCGCGTCGACCCGTTCCGGCTGCGCAAAGGCTTGCTCGACAACGGCTATCGTGAGCTGGTCATTTCCGGCGAGCACGCGCTCGGCATCGAGCGTCTGCCGCCGATCCACAAGGATCCTTTCGATCGTCTGCTGGTGGCCCAGGCCATTGTCGAGGGTTTCACGTTGCTGACGGCTGACGAGAAAGTCGCGCAATACCCGGAACGGGTGAAGCGGATTTGACCGCCTGTTACCGCATGGCCGAAATGCATCCCGCAGATTCCGCGATCGAGGGGCATTCGGTGCAAGCTACGCAGGCCGGACTGCAGGCAGGGAGTTTTCCATTGAAATACCACGACCTCCGCGACTTCATCGCCCAGCTCGAAGAGCGCGGCGAGCTGAAACGCATCACCGTTGCCGTCGACACGCATCTCGAGATGACCGAGATCGCCGACCGAGTGTTGCGTGCCGGCGGGCCGGCGCTGCTGTTCGAGCAGCCGGTGACGCGCGGGGTCGCGCAGGCGATGCCGGTGCTCGCGAATCTGTTCGGCACGCCGCAACGCGTCGCGCTCGGCATGGGCGAGGAGCTCGCGGACGGCGACTGGCAGACGCCACTGCGCGAAGTCGGCAGGCTGCTCGCGTTCCTCAAGGAGCCCGAGCCGCCGAAAGGGTTCAAGGACGCGTGGGAGAAGCTGCCGGTGTTCCGCCAGGTGCTGAACATGGCGCCGAAGGAAGTGCGTTCGGCACCGTGCCAGGAAGTGGTGTGGGAGGGCGCGGACGTCGATCTGGCGCGACTGCCGATCCAGCATTGCTGGCCGGGTGACGTCGCGCCGCTGATCACGTGGGGGCTCGTCGTGACGCGCGGGCCGGGCAAGAAGCGGCAGAACCTCGGCATCTACCGCCAGCAGGTGCTGGGCCGCGATCGGGTGATCATGCGCTGGCTCGCGCATCGCGGCGGCGCGCTGGATTTTCGCGACCATCAGCAGGCGCATCCGGGCGAAGCGTTCCCGGTCGCGGTCGTGCTCGGTTGCGACCCGGCGACGATCCTCGGCGCGGTGACGCCGGTGCCGGATTCGCTGTCGGAATACCAGTTCGCCGGGCTGTTGCGCGGCGCGAAGACCGAACTGGTCAAGTGCATAGGCTCCGACCTGCAGGTGCCGGCGTCGGCCGAGATCGTGCTCGAAGGCGTGATCCACCCGGGCGACACTGCGGCTGAAGGGCCGTACGGCGACCACACCGGCTATTACAACGAGGTCTCCGAGTTCCCGGTGTTCACGATCGAACGCATCACGATGCGCCGCAACCCGATCTACCATTCGACCTACACTGGCAAGCCGCCCGACGAGCCGGCGATGCTCGGCCTCGCGCTGAACGAAGTGTTCGTCCCGCTGTTGCAGCGGCAGTATCCGGAGATCGTCGATTTCTATCTGCCGCCGGAAGGCTGTTCGTACCGGCTTGCGGTGGTCAGTATCCGGAAGCAGTACCCGGGCCACGCGAAGCGCGTGATGTTCGGCATCTGGAGCTTCCTGCGCCAGTTCATGTATACGAAGTTCATCATCGTCGTCGATGACGACGTCGCGATCCGCGACTGGAAGGAAGTGATCTGGGCGCTGACGACGCGGGTCGACGCGACGCGCGACACGGTGCTCGTCGACAACACGCCGATCGACTACCTCGACTTCGCGAGCCCGGTCGCGAGCCTCGGCAGCAAGATGGGGCTGGACGCGACGAACAAGTGGCCGGGCGAGACGACACGCGAATGGGGTCGGCCGATTGTCATGGACGACGCGGTGAAGGCGCGCGTCGACGCGATGTGGGACGAGCTCGGCCTGTAGCGGGGACAAATCGGGGGGCTGCGCGAACGGAGCGCGCCGCCGGCAGTCGCATCCTCGATGCGCTTCAACAGCAAAGGAGTTCCGCATGAGCCAGTATTCCCCTGACGGCGGCCCCGTCCGCACTGTCGATCTCGGCAACCTCGTCACGCTGACGCACCTGATCTACGCGCTGCACGCGTTCGCGGTGGTCACGGGCGTGGTCGGCAGCGCGACGATCATCGGCAGCTTCGTTGCCAGCGTGCCGTCGATCGTCGCCGTGGTGCTGAACTATCTCAAGCGCGGCGCAGTCCGCGGCACGTGGCTGGAAAGCCATTTCCGCTGGCAGATCCGCACGTTCTGGTTCGCGGCGCTGTGGATCGTCGCGGGCCTGCTGCTGGCCTTTACGATCATCGGCATCCCGCTCGCGCTGGCGCTCGTCGCCCTCGCCGGGCTGTGGGTCGTCTATCGCGTGGCGCGCGGGTGGTGGAGCCTCCTGCATCGCGGCATGATGCCGATGCCGCCGGGGTGACAGCACGAGGCGGCGGCAGGAAGGCGAGGCTCAGCGCGCGTCCCACACCCATTCGAGCAGCGCGTCCTGCGCCGCGTGGCTGCTGCCTGCCGCGGCATCGTTGACCAGCATCGCAACGACATGGCGGCGCCCGTTTCGGTCGAGCACGTAGCCGGCCATCGCGCGCACGCCGTTGATCGAGCCGGTCTTGATATGCGCGTGGCCGCGTGCCGGGCTGTCGTGGAGCCGGCCGCGCGCGGTGCCGTCGAGGCCGGCGACCGGCAGCGCGGCGATGAATTCCGGCATGTACGGCCGGCGCCATGCGGCGAGCAGCATTTCACCGAGGGTGCGGGCGCTGACGCTTTCGCTGCGCGACAGGCCGGAGCCGTTCTCGACGAGCAGCCCGGCCGTGCTGATGCCCGCGGCGTCGAGCAGCGCCCACGTGAGCGCCGCGCCGCCGGCGACCATGTCGGGCGATGCCGCGTCGGTCGCGCCGAGAGTCGCGATCAGCTCGCGCGCGATGACGTTGCTCGACCATTTGTTCATCTCGCGCACGACGTCCGCGAGCGGCGGCGAGCTGCCGGTCAGCAGCAATGTGGCCTCGACGGGCGCTGTGCCCGGCCGCGCGACGCCTTCGACCTTGCCGCCGAGTTCCGCCCACAGCGCGGCGACGGCGGCGACGCCGAAGCGTTCCGGCGGCAGCGGCGCCGTCGCCCAGTCGCGCTGGCCGCAGCTCGCCGACAGGCTGCCGAGCAGCACCAGGCGCGGACCACCGGGCGCGGCTTCGAGCGCCGCGTCGAGGTCGCGGTGCCACACGCCGCACTCGCCCGTTGTGATCACGATGCGGTTGTCGAGTTCGAGCCCTTTCAGCGGCGGACTGGCCGCGACCGTGACCGGCTCGCCCGGCGTGCCCGCGGGCAGCAGCGTCAGCTGCAGCGTGTTGAAGTTCACCAGCAGGCCGTGCGCACCGCTGTTGTATGGGCGCAGCGCGCGATCGTCGAACGCTGCCGGGTCGTGCTGCGGCAACCTCAGCGCCGAGCCGTCGAGCACGAGGTCGCCGCGGATCGTCTCGATGCCGAGCGCGCGGACCTTGCGCAGCAGCGTCCACAGCCGCTCGGCGCTCAGCAGCGGGTCCGCGCCGCCGATCAGGTAAAGGTCGCCTTCGAGCACGCCGGCGCGGATCGTCCCGGTGGCCGCGACGCGAGTCGTCCACACGTGCGCAGGGCCGAAGCGCTCGAGCGCGGCGAACGCGGTGACGAGCTTCATCACGGACGCCGGATTCATCGCCCGCTCGGCGTTCACGCGCAGTTGCGGCTCGCCGCTGTCGACGGCCTGCACCCACAGCGCAACGGCCGATTGTGGAATGTGCGCGGCCGCGAGGGCCTGCGCGACCGGCTCCGGCAGCGCGGAAGCGGGGGAAGGGTGGGCGGTGGCGAGCCAGCCGGCGAGGAACATCGCGCAAAGCGTGCGCAACAATGCGATTGTCATCAATAAAACGTCGGATTGCGGTGCTTTGACGGCCGGCGCGGCGCGTGCCGCTTGTCGGCAGGATACAATTCGGCCTCCTGATCGTTCGCGGGCCCGACATTCTACGCTGGCCGCGCGGACGGCGATTCCGTCCATAGGGGAGTTCCATGATCCTGGTAACCGGCGGCGCCGGCTTCATCGGTGCCAACTTCGTGCTCGACTGGCTGGGCCAGACCGACGAACCGGTCGTCAATCTCGATGCGCTGACCTACGCCGGCAACCGCGAGAACCTCGCTTCGCTGGCAGGCGACGCGCGCCACGTGTTCGTCCACGGCGACATCTGCGATCGCGCGCTGCTCGACCGCCTGCTGGCCGAACATCACCCGCGCGCGATCGTGCATTTCGCCGCCGAGAGCCACGTCGACCGCTCGATCCACGGGCCGGCCGCGTTCGTGCGCACCAACGTCGAAGGCACGTTCACGCTGCTCGAAGCGGCGCGCGCGTACTGGTTGGGGCTCGACAGCGACGCGAAAGCGGGATTCCGTTTCCTGCACGTGTCGACCGATGAAGTGTACGGCTCGCTCGGCCCCACCGACCCGGCGTTCACCGAGACGAAAGGCTTCGAGCCGAACAGTCCGTATTCCGCGAGCAAGGCCGCATCCGACCACCTCGTGCGCGCCTGGCACCACACCTACGGCCTGCCGGTGGTGACGACGAACTGCTCGAACAACTACGGCCCGTACCAGTTCCCCGAGAAGCTGATCCCGCTGATGATCGCCAACGCGCTCGCCGGCAAGCCGTTGCCGGTCTATGGCGACGGGCAGAACGTGCGCGACTGGCTGTACGTCGGCGACCATTGCGCGGCGATCCGCGAAGTGCTCGCGCGCGGGCGCGCAGGCGAGACTTACAACGTCGGCGGCTGGAACGAGAAGCCCAATCTCGACATCGTGCATACGGTGTGCACGCTGCTCGACGAGCTGCGGCCCGACCCCGCCGGCCCGCATGCGCGTCTGATCACCTATGTCGCCGACCGGCCCGGACACGACCGGCGCTACGCGATCGACGCGCGCAAGATCGAGCGCGAACTCGGCTGGCGGCCCGTCGAGACGTTCGAATCGGGAATCCGCAAGACCATCGCGTGGTACCTCGACCATCAGGACTGGGTCGCGCACGTGCAGAGCGGCGCGTACCGCGAGTGGGTCGACCGCAACTATGGCCAACGATAGGAAGGACTTGACGCGATGAGCGCACGCAAAGGCATCATCCTCGCCGGCGGTTCCGGCACCCGGCTGCATCCGGCCACCCTGGCGGTATCCAAGCAGCTGCTCCCGGTCTATGACAAGCCGATGATCTATTACCCGCTCAGCACACTGATGCTGGCCGGCATCCGCGACATCCTGATCATCTCGACGCCGCAGGACACGCCGCGTTTCGAGCAGCTGCTCGGCGACGGCAAGCGCTGGGGGCTGAGCCTGCGGTATGCGGTGCAGCCGAGCCCGGACGGGCTCGCGCAGGCCTTTCTGATCGGCGAGGAGTTCCTCGCCGGCGGCCGCTCGGCGCTGGTGCTCGGCGACAACCTGTTCTATGGCCATGAGTTCTCCGACTCGCTGCGGCAAGCGGGCCAGCGGGCGCAGGGTGCGACCGTGTTCGCGTATCCAGTGCACGATCCGGAGCGCTACGGCGTCGTCGAATTCGATGCCGATGGCCGGGCGGTGAGCCTGGAGGAGAAGCCGGCGCGGCCGAAGAGCCGTTACGCGGTGACCGGCCTGTACTTCTACGACGAGCGCGTCGTCGACATCGCGCGCTCGCTTAGGCCGAGCGCGCGCGGCGAACTCGAGATCACCGACGTCAATCGCGAGTATCTCGCGGCCGGCGCGCTCGACGTCGAAGTCATGGGGCGGGGCCATGCGTGGCTCGACACCGGCACGCACGAAAGCCTGCTCGACGCGAGCCTCTTCATCCAGACGATCGAGAAGCGCCAGGGGCTGAAGATCGCGTGTCCGGAGGAAATCGCATGGCGCGCGGGCTGGATCGACGCCGACCAGCTGCAGGGGCTCGCCCGGCCGCTGGCGAAGAACGGCTACGGCCACTATCTGCAGCGACTCCTCGACGAGCGGGTGTTCTGATGAAGGCAACTCCGACTTCGATTCCCGACGTGCTGCTGATGGAGCCGAAAGTGTTCGGCGATGCGCGCGGCTTCTTCTTCGAGAGTTTCAACGCGCGGGCTTTCCGCGACGCGACCGGCCTCGACGAGACTTTCGTGCAGGACAACCACTCGCGCTCGGCACGCGGCGTGCTGCGCGGCCTGCACTACCAGATCCGCCAACCGCAGGGCAAGCTCGTGCGAGTCGTGCGCGGCGCGGTGTTCGACGTCGCCGTCGACCTGCGCCGGGCGTCGCCAACCTTCGGCCGCTGGGCAGGCGTCGAGCTGTCCGAAGACAACCACCGCCAGCTGTGGATTCCACCCGGTTTCGCGCACGGCTTCGTCGTGCTGTCGGAATCGGCCGATTTCCTCTACAAAACCACGGATTACTACGCGCCGGAGCACGAGCGCTGCCTGGCGTGGAACGACCCGGCGGTCGGCATCGAGTGGCCGCTCGACGTCCCGCCGCTGCTGTCGGGGAAGGACCGCGAAGGCAAGCTGCTCGCCACGTGCGAGGTGTTCGAATGAAGCTGCTGGTGACCGGCGCGAACGGCCAGGTCGGCTGGGAGCTCGCGCGCAGCCTGATGCCGCTCGGCGACGTGATAGCGCTCGACCGCAGCCGCTGCGACCTGTCCCGGCCGGCTGCGCTCGCCTCGCTGATGGAAGAGATCAAGCCGGACGTCATTGTCAACGCCGCGGCCTACACGGCCGTCGACCGCGCCGAAACCGACGAAGCCGCGGCGACGGTGATCAACGGGATCGCGCCGGGCGAGCTCGCGCGCATCGCGAAGCGCAACGGCGCGCTGCTCGTGCATTATTCGACCGACTACGTGTTCGACGGCACGAAGTCCGCGCCGTACGACGAGGACGATCCGGTCGCGCCGATCAACGCCTACGGCCGAAGCAAGCTCGCCGGCGAAGTGGCGATTCGCGACAGCGGCTGTGATCACCTGATTTTCCGCACGACCTGGGTGTTCGCGGCGCGCGGCGGCAATTTCGTGCGCACGATGCTGCGCCTGGGCGCCGAGCGTGACACTCTGCGGGTCGTCGCGGATCAGATCGGCGCTCCGACCTGGGCGCGCAACATTGCCGATGCGACGGCGCTCGCGGTCGCCCGGGCGCAGGCGGAGCGGCAACAGCACAGCTTCTCGTCGGGCGTGTTCAACCTCGCGTCCCGCGGGGAAACCAGCTGGCACGGTTTTGCCGAGGCGATTTTCGCCGGCGCACGAGCGCAGCTGCCCGGCGTCGGCCTGAAAGTCGCCGCGGTGACGCCGATTCCGTCATCCGCGTATCCGATGCCGGCGGCGCGGCCGGTGAATTCACGCCTCACCGCGAGCAAACTGCAGGCGCGGTTCGGCATCGTCATGCCGCGATGGGACGATGCGCTCGCGCGCTGCCTCGATGATCTCGCGGGACAGTGAGCGGCGGGGAAGTGCGCGCGGTGACGGAAGCGTCAGCGGGAGGGCGGCGCGATGAGCGGCTTCGAGCACTTCGAGCGCGATGCGATCGAGCTCGAGCGCGAGATCCTGAAACGCGGCATCCTCCTCGGGCTCGACTGGGCGGACGCGGCAGCGATGCGCCGGCTCGCGCGCGAGGCGCTCGAAGGCGGCCCCGAGCACACCAACGCGCTGTTGCACGATCCGGACCCGCAGCTCAAGGCGCGGGGCGAGCTGTTCGCGTTTGCGGTGCTGATGTTGCGCACGATGACCGAGAGTGCCGAAACGGGCCTGCACACGCATGGCGGGCCGGCCTGGAAAGCCTTCGGCCGCGCGCTGATCGAAGAGTCGGGGCGCGGCCCGCTTTCAGGGTAGCGGCGACTCCAGCGCGTAGAGCGCCGCCACTGTTTCGCGCTGTCGCACGAGGTGCGTGCGGGCGCCGTCGACGATGACTTCGGCGGCGCGCGGGCGCGTGTTGTAGTTCGAGCTCATCGCCATGCCATACGCGCCGGCCGACAGCAGCGCGACCAGGTCGCCGGCCGCGACCGCCAGCGGGCGGTCGTGCGCGAGGAAGTCGCCGCTCTCGCAGATCGGCCCGACGATCTCGTAACTGCATTCCGGCACGTCGCGCGGGGCCACCGCGACCGCTTCGTGATAGGCGTCGTACAGGGCCGGGCGCGCGAGGTCGTTCATTGCTGCGTCGACGATCGCGAAATTCCGCTCCGCACCCGGCTTCAGGTATTCGACGCGAGTCAGCAGCAGCCCCGCATTGCCGATCAGCGAGCGGCCCGGCTCGAAGCAGATTTCCTCACTGCGACGGTCGAGCAGGCGCAGCAGCGGGGCGAGATACGCGGCGACCGACGGAGGCGCCTCGTCGCGGTAACGAATGCCGAGGCCGCCGCCGAGATCGATGTGGTCGAGATGGATCCCTTCCGCTGCGAGCTCATCGACGAGTCCGAGCACTTTTTCGGCCGCTTCGGCGATCGGCGCGGAATCGAGCAGCTGCGACCCGATGTGGCAGGCGATGCCGCTGATGCGCACATTCGCCATTCCCGCGGCACGGCGGTACAACGCGAGCGCGGTGTCGAACGCGACGCCGAACTTGTTGTTCTTCAGCCCGGTGGAAATGTAGGGGTGGGTCTTGGGGTCGACGTCCGGGTTCACGCGCAGCGCGATCGGTGCCCGCACTCCGAGCTCGCCGGCGAGCATGTCGAGCCGCTCCAGCTCGGCCTCGGATTCGACGTTGAAGCAGCGGATGCCGGCTGCGAGCGCTTGGCGCATCTCGGCCCCGCTTTTGCCGACGCCGGAAAACACCACTTTGCGCGGGTCGCCGCCCGCCGCCAGCACGCGCGACAACTCCCCGCCCGAAACGATGTCGAACCCGGCGCCGAGTTTCGCGAACACTGCGAGCACGCCGAGGTTGGAGTTCGCCTTGACGGCGTAGCACACCAATGCACGACGTCCGGCGAGCGCGCGACGGTACGCGTCGAAAGCCTGCTCGAGCGCCTGGCGCGAATAAACGTAGGTCGGTGTGCCGAAGCGTTCGGCGATCGCCGTGAGCGGAACGTCTTCGATCTGCAGCCCGGCGGAGCCGGGGCGCAGCGTGGGGATCGGAAAGTCGGAATTCATTTCGAGTCGGCCGGGGCGGAAGGGGCTTTGCTATGATCGGCGTCGACTGCGGGCGCCGGCTGCGGCGGGGCGACCGGAATTTCGGGCAGGTACAGCGGCCCCTTGATGCCGCATCCGGACAGGAACAGCGTGCTGCCCAGCACGGCCGCAATGAGAGTCGCTCGCATGGTGTCGCCGATTGGAAAAACGGGAATCCTAACAGAAGGAGAGATCATGGAAGAGTCCGCATTCAACGCCCTTGCCGATGCGGAACTCGCACGCATCGAAGCCGCCCTCGACAACTGCGGCGCCGACATCGACATCGAACCGAAGCCTGGCGGCGTGCTTGAGATCGAATTCGAGAACGGCACGAAGATGATCATCAACCGCCACACGGCGGCGCGCGAGATCTGGGTCGCGGCGAAATCGGGAGGCTTCCACTTCCGCCCCGACAGCGGTCGCTGGCTGGCGACGCGCGACGGGGCGGAACTGTACGCGATGCTGTCCGACCTGGTGCGGCAGCAGTCCGGCGTTGCTGTCAGCCTTTCGGCCGACTGAAAAGACGCCGCTGCTTAAGGGTTTACAGGCGTCGGCGTGCGTTCGACGACCGGGGCGGGAGCGTTGTACGGAGTTTGCATCGGCGCCACCGGCACCGCTTCGTCGGGCGCTTCGGCCGGCGGGAAGAGGCCGACCGGCAGCGTCGGAACCTCCAGGGGCTGCGGGGGCAGGTTCTCGCGATAGATGTACTCTTCGCGGCCGCTGCCGGCCAAGTGGATCGCGAGCAGTCCGTCGGGCCGCGCGAGGGCCTTCTCCGGGACGCCCTTGAGCGCCGTGCGCATGTAGTTCACCCATATCGGCAGCGCTGCCGAACCGCCGGTTTCGCCACGGCCGAGATTGCGCGGCTGATCGTAGCCCATCCAACTCACGGCGACGAGATCCGGGTTGTAGCCGGTGAACCACGCATCGACGTAGTCGTTCGTGGTGCCGGTTTTGCCAGCGAGATCGCCGCGCTTGAGCACCAGGGCGCGGGTGCCGGTGCCGCGCCGGATCACGTCCTGCAGCATCGAATTCATCAGCCACGCGTTGCGCGGGTCGATGACGCGCGGGGCGCTTTCGCCGGCGATCGGAGGATCGACTTTCGCCACCACGCGGCCGTCGCCGTCGATGATCTCCTTCACGATGTACGGATCGATGCGGTAGCCGCCATTGGCGAACACGGCATACGCTCCCGCCATTTCCCAGGGCGTCACGCTGCCTGCCCCCAAGGCCATGGTCAGGTACGGCGGATGGCGCTGTGCGTCGAAGCCGAAGCGCGTGATGTAGTCCTGTGCATAGTGCGGCGTGATCGACTGCAGCACGCGGATCGAGATCATGTTCTTCGAGCGCGCCAGGCCGTCGCGCAACGTCATCGGCCCGTTGTATTTGCCGTCGTAGTTCCGCGGTTCCCAGTCCTTGCTGCCGGTGACGCCGGCGGGGAAGAAGAGCGGCGCGTCGTCTTCGACGCTGCTCGGCGAAAAACCCCGTTCGAGCGCGGCCGAATAGATGAACGGCTTGAAGCTCGAGCCCGGCTGGCGCAAGGCCTGCGTCACGTGATTGAACTTGCTGTGACCGAAGTCGAAGCCGCCGATCAGCGCCCGAACCGCGCCGGTGTTCGCGTCGAGTGACACCAGCGCCGCCTGGACTTCGGGTACCTGCAGGATTTCCCAGCCTTTCTCGCCGTTGTCGCGGACGCGCACGACCGCCCCCGGGCGGATCCGCCGACTCTGCGGTGCGCGCTGGTTGAGCATCGGCGCCGCGAAACTCAGTCCGCTGCCGCTGATCGTGATCGTTTCGCCGTGGCGATAGACGCGAACGCGCTTCGGCGAAGCCTCGAGAACCAGCGCCGGGAGCAGGTCGTCGTACTCCTCGAACTCCGACAGCAACTCGTCGAGGCGCTCCTCGTCGTCGGCTGCGACGCCACTTAGATCGACGAAGCCTTCAGGGCCGCGGTAGCCACGACGCCGGTCGTAATCGAGCACGCCCTGTCGCACTGCGCGCTGGGCCGCGGCCTGATCCTCGTGCATCACGGTAGTGATGATGCGGATGCCGGCATGGTAGGCCTCATCGCCGAACTGCTCGACGGCGATCTGCCGGGCCATCTCCGCGACGTAATCGCCGCGCATCGGATTCGTCGTCGAGCGCGCAGTCGTGATCTGCAGCGGAGTATCGCGGGCTTTTTCGTAGGTTTCGTTGTCGATGTAGCCGGCTTCGACCATGCGGCGCAGCACATACTGCTGGCGCAGCGTGGCGCGGCGCAGGTTCGCGATCGGGTTGTACGCGGAAGGGGCTTTCGGCAGTCCGGCGAGCATCGCCGACTCGGGAAGCGTCAGCTCCTGCAGCGACTTGCCGAAGTACGTCCTGGACGCGGTCGAGAAGCCGTAGGCCCGCTGTCCGAGGTAGATCTGGTTGATGTACAGCTCGAGAATCTGGTCCTTGGTCAGGCTGCGTTCGATCTTCAGCGCGAGCAGGATTTCATACAGCTTGCGGTTGTAGGTCTTTTCGCGCGAAAGGAAGAAATTGCGCGCGACCTGCATCGTGATCGTCGAAGCGCCCTGGCCGCGCCCGCCGGACACCACGTTCGCCAGCGCTGCCCGACCGATGCCGATCACGTCAATCCCCGGATGCTCGTAGAAGCGCTCGTCCTCCGCCGCGAGGATCGCCTGCTTGAGTTGCATCGGGACGGCGTCGATGCGCACGACCGCACGCCGTTCCTCGCCGAATTCGCCGAGGAGGTGGCCGTCCGCCGTATATACTCTGAGCGGGATTTTGGGGCGGTAATCGGTCAGCGCCCGCAGCGACGGAAGGTTCGGCCAGGCCAGTGCAGACATCGCTCCCAGGGTTGCGACGCCGAGAACGACCAAAACGATCAGCGCAGCAACGGGATAGAAAACCCAACGCATCGAAAGTCCAGATTAGGGTGTGGGGAAGCGATTATACGATCGCCCGCTCGCGCGCCGGTTCCGGCCGCCCTTTCGCCCATTCCGGGTTACACTTCTTTACACCTCCCATCCTTGTTGCTAGCATCCCGGAATCTGTTCGACGATCGTGCGTAACGTAAAGAAATTCAAGGCTTTTCCCTTGTGATCGACCTATCCCTGTTTCGTCCTAAGGTGCGCCAGTTGGCTGGGCTCGATATCTCATCTTCATCAGTGAAGATGGTCGAGCTGTCGGGGGGCGAGAAGGAAGGCTACCGGATCGAGCGCTACGCGATCGAGTCGCTGCCCCGCGACGCGGTCGTCGACGGCAACATCAACAGCATCGAAGGCGTCAGCGAGTCGATCCGGCGTGCGCTGCGGCGCATGGGCTCCGGCATCAAGCAGGTCGCGGTTGCGCTGCCCGCGTCCGCGGTGATCACGAAGAAAATGATTCTGCCGGCCGGACTGCGAGACCAGGAAATGGAGATCCACGTCGAGTCGGAGGCGAACCAGTACATTCCTTTCGCGCTCGACGAAGTCAATCTCGATTTCCAGACGGTCGGCCCGTCGCCCGGCAGTCCGGACGAAGTCGAGGTGCTGATCGCCGCGTCGCGCAAGGAAAAAGTCGAGGATCGCGTCGCGGTGGTCGAGGCGTCGGGCCTCAAGGCGGTCGTGGTGGACGTCGACTCCTTCGCCGCCGAAGCGGCTTTCGATCTCGTCGCCCGACAGCTGCCCGGAGGCGCGGTGAACCTGATCGTCGCGGTCGTCGACATCGGCGCCAACGTCATGGGTGTCACGGTGCTGCGCAATGGCCAGCAGATCTATTTCCGCGAGCAGGCGTTCGGCGGCAACCAGCTCACGCAGGAAATCGCCCGGCAGTACGGCATGAGCCCGGAGGACGCCGAAGCCGCGAAGCGCGCCGGCGGGCTGCCGGAAGATTACGAGCGCGACCTGCTGCGCCCGTTCATGGACAGCCTCGCGCTCGAAGTCTCGCGCGCGCTGCAATTCTTCTTCACCTCGACCCAGTACAACCAGGTCGACAAGATCGTGCTGGCGGGCGGTTGTGCCGCCATTGCGGGGCTGCCGGAAGTCGTGAGCAGCAGAACGCAGGTCGACACCACCGTCGCCAACCCCTTCGCCGCCATGGCGCTGTCGCCGCGCGTAAGGGCCAGGAACCTGCTTGCCGATGCCCCGTCGCTGATGGTCGCATGCGGGCTGGCGCTTCGGAGATTCGATCCATGATTCGAATCAATCTGCTGCCGCACCGCGAGTCGAAGCGCCGCGAGCGGCGCCAGCAGTTCTACGTCTTCTCCGCGCTGATGGTCAGCGCAGGCCTGGCAATCGGCCTGCTGGTACATGCCGTGATGGTCGATCGCGTCGAGCGCCAGGAGCAAAGGAACGCTTTCTTCAGCGCGGAAATCAAGAAACTCGACGCCGAAATCGCCGAGATCAAGCGCCTGCGCGAGCAGATCGACGCGCTCGTCGCGCGCAAGCAGGTAATCGAGTCGCTGCAGGGCACGCGCGCGCAGTCCGTGCACCTGCTGAACGAACTCGCCGTGCACATGCCGGAGGGCGTGTATCTGAAATCGATCAAGCAGAACGGGCCGAAGATCGGGCTGCTCGGGTATGCACAGTCGAACTCGCGTGTCTCGCACCTGATGCGCAATCTCGACGGCTCGCCGTTCCTCGAGCAGCCGGGGCTGGTCGAAGTGAAATCGGCCACGCTGAACAATCGGCGCGTCAGCGAGTTCGCGCTCGACATCGGCATCGAAAGCCCGCCGGCCGAAGAAGACAAGAAGGCGAAGCCGTGAAACTCGACAGCCTGCGGCAAATCGACTTCGAACGCCTGTCCCAGGACTTCCGCGGGCTCGACCCGAACGATCCGGGTGCCTGGCCGCTCGCGCCACGCATCGCGGTCTTCGTCGCGCTGCTGGTCGCAACGATCGCGGCAGCCTGGTGGTTCGACTGGCGCGACCAGGCCGCGCTGCTCGAGACGCGTGAGGCCGAGGAGGCCGAGCTGCGGCAGAGCTGGGTCTCGAAGAAGAAGCTGGCCGTCAATCTCGACGCCTACAAGCTTCAGCTCGAGGAAACCGATCGCCAGTTCGGCGCGCTCCTCAAGCAGCTGCCGAACCGCGCGGAAATGGACTCACTGCTGTCCGACATCAATCAGGCCGGGCTTGGCCGCGGGCTGCAGTTCGAGCTGTTCAAGCCCGGCGCCGAAGTGGTCAAGGACTTCTACGCCGAGATGCCGATCGAAGTGCGCATCGTCGGCGCCTATCACGACCTGGGGACGTTCGCCGAGGACGTCGCGAGCATGCCTCGCATCGTGACGCTGAACAACATCGCGATCGAGGGGCAGAAGGACGGAACGCTCAAGCTCGACGCCCGGGCGACGACCTACCGCTACCTGGACGAGGAGGAACTCGCCCGGCAGCGGCAGCAGGCCAAGGCCGCCGAGAGCGCCAAGGGACGCAAGTGAGAAGCCTATGAAGCGCCTTCTGATTCTCGCCTGCGTGACGGCACTCGCAGCCTGTTCGAGCGACCAGGAAGACATCCGGAGCTGGATGACGGAGCAGGAAAAAGGGATGCGCGGCGCGGTCAAGCCGCTTCCCGAAGTCAGGCCTTTTCCCGTCGTCGAGTATGCGGTGGCCGACAGGACACCGCCGTTCGCCCCGGAACGGCTCGAGCCCGAAACGAAAAGCGGGCCCGGCAGCGGACCGGACCTGAACCGCCGCCGCGAGCCGCTGGAGGCGTTTCCGCTCGAGTCGCTCGAGCTCGTCGGCGTGATGAGGCAGGGCGAGCGGGTGCACGCGCTGGTACGGGTAGACAAGAGCCTCTATCAGGTCAGGGTCGGCAACTACCTGGGGCAGAACTTCGGTGTGGTGAGCGGCATTTCCGACGCCGACCTCACCCTCAAAGAACTCGTTGAAGACTTGGATGGCGACTGGGTGGAACGCACCAGCAAGTTGCTGTTGCAGGAGCGCCAGGAGGCGAAACGATGAAACGCAAGAGCATGATGGCGCTGTTTTACGCAGTGCTGGCGCTGCTGGTGGCCGTCCCGATGGCGCTCGCCCAGGCACCGGCAGCCGTGGCCGAGATGTCGAACCGGATCGAGGGCATGGAGGTTTCCCAGCAGGGCGGAAGCGTCTATGTCCGGCTCACGCTCAAGGAAGCGCCTGCGAGCCTGCCGCCGAGTTTCAGCGTAGCGACCCCGCCCCGCATCGCGTTCGACTTCCCTGGCACCGTGAACGGACTCGGGCGCACGCAGCAGGACATCGGCCAGGGGGACCTGCGCAGCGCGAACATCGTCCAGGCGGGCGACCGCACGCGGCTCGTGCTCAACCTGACTCGGGCGACGCCGTACGAGGCGCGCGTCGAGGGGCGCGACGTCATCATCACGCTTTCGCCGATCACGCCCGATGCCGTGGCCTCGACGCCAGTGTCGCAGGCGCTGGCGAACTTCGCGGCGCCGAAAGCGCACGATGCCGCAGCTGAAACCCGGAGCATCCGGGATATCACTTTCCGCCGCGGCAAGGACGGCGAAGCGCGCATCGTCGTGCAGCTGTCGAGTCCGGACACCGGCATCGACATCCGCCGGCAAGGCGAAAATCTCGTCGTCGAGTTCCTCGGGGCGTCGTTGCCCGAACATCTGCGCCGGCGTTCGGACGTCACCGACTTCGCCACTCCGGTCACGTCGATGACCGCCCAACCGCAAGGCGACAACGTCAGGCTGCTGGTCGCGCCGACCGGCTTGTGGGAGCACAACGCGTACCAGAGCGACAACCAGTTCGTCCTCGAAGTGCGGCGCGTCGTCGAGGACCCGAACAAGCTGGTCCAGGGCGGACGCGGCCAGTACAGCGGCGAGAAGCTGTCACTGAATTTCCAGAACATCGACGTCCGGTCGGTGCTGCAGGTCATCGCGGACTTCACGAACTTCAACATCATTACCAGCGACTCCGTCCAGGGCAATCTCACGCTGCGTCTGAAGGACGTGCCGTGGGACCAGGCGCTCGACATCATCCTGCAGGCGAAGGGCCTGGACATGCGCAAGACGGGCAACGTGATCTGGATCGCGCCGAGCGAAGAGCTCGCGATGCGCGAGAAGCTGCAGCTCGAAGCGCAGGCCCAGATCGGCGACCTCGAACCGGTCCAGACCGAGAGCTTCCAGATCAATTACCACAAGGCGAAGGAGATTTTCGAGTTCCTGAAGAGCAAGGACCAGACGATGCTGTCGAAGCGCGGCAGCGTCGTGATGGACGAGCGCAGCAACAAGATCTTCGTCACCGATGTCGTTTCGCGCCTCGATGCGATCCGGCGGCTCGTCGCAGAAATCGACCTGCTGCCGCGCCAGGTCATGATCGAAGCGCGGATCGTCGAGGCGAACAAGGACTTTTCACGCGACCTCGGCGTGCGCCTCGGCGTCGGCGGCGTCGGCGGCAGGACCGTCGGCTTCGACGCGAACGGCCGGCCGATCAGGCGGGCGACGGTCGGCGGCGGTCTCGAAGGCACGGCTGCGAATGCCGGCCAGGTGGTCGCAGGCACGGTGACGAACGTCCCGGGGGGACTGAACGTGAACCTCCCTGCGCCCGCCGGGTCGGGTGTGCTGTCCGCAGTGCTGTGGAACAACGCTGCGACCCGTTTCCTGAACCTGGAGCTGTCGGCCCTCGAGTCGGACGGGCGCGGCAGGGTCATTTCGAGCCCGCGCGTGTTGACCGCGAACCAGGTCGAAGCCTCGATCGAGCAGGGTACCGAGATCCCCTATCAGGAGTCGACGAGCTCCGGTGCGACGAGCGTGTCGTTCAAGAAAGCCGTGCTGTCGCTGAAAGTGAAGCCGCAGATAACACCGGATGGGCGCGTCCAGCTCTTCGTGCAAGTCCACAAGGACCGGCCGGTATTCGACCCCCGGTTCACGGTTCCGTCCGTAAATACAAAAAACATCCAGAGCGAAGTGCTCGTCGAAAATGGCGGAACGGTCGTCATCGGCGGCATTTATGAGGAAGAGGAAGCCGATTCGGTGGCGCGCATCCCGCTGCTCGGCGAAGTCCCGGTCGTCGGCGCGCTGTTTCGCAACACGACGAAGATCTCGAACCGCTCCGAGCTGCTGATCTTCATCACGCCGCGGATAGTTGCGGACTCACTGACGCTGCGTTAGGCTCGCGTGCTCGTCACTGGGCGCGGGCCCGATCCCGCAACGTACCGGATGCTGGTTTGGTGTTAGTCGTTCTCGTGGGCATGATGGGTGCCGGAAAGACCACCGTGGGACGCGAGTATGCGAGGCGGCATCAGATGCGCTTTGTGGACTGCGACCACGAAATCGAGGCTCGCACCGGCGTGAAGATCCCGACCATCTTCGAAATCGAGGGAGAAGCGGGTTTCCGGCGTCGCGAGAGTCAGCTCCTCGACGAGCTCACCCATGAGACGGGACTGGTCCTGGCGACCGGCGGCGGAGTCGTGCTCGATCCGGCGAACCGGGCCGTTCTGGCGGCGCGCGGCATCGTCGTATACCTGAACGTGCCGACGCAGGTGCTGTGGGAGCGCACACGCAACGACCGCAACCGGCCGCTGCTGCAGGTGTCGAATCCGCGCGAGCGCATCGAGAGCCTGTATCGCGAACGGGATCCGCTGTATCGTGAAGTCGCCGACATCATCGTCGATGGCGGGCGCGGCAACCCGGGCGGAATGGTCAGGCAGGTCGAGAAAGCGATCCAGAATTTCCACAAGAAAACATGCGAACACTGAACGTCGCCCTCGGTGATCGGGCCTACCCGATCCATATCGGACCGGGCGTGCTCGACGACGCCGGCCTGATCCGGCCTTTCCTCAGGACTGCGCGGGTCGCGATCGTCACGAACGACGTCGTCGGTCCGCTTTACCTGGCGCGGCTGCAGCGCGCGCTCGAGGCGGACGGTGTCAGGGTGGACGTCGTCACCCTTCCCGATGGCGAATCGCACAAGAACTGGCAGACGCTCAATCTCGTCTTCGACATGCTGCTGGCGACGCGCTGCGAACGCTCGACGACGCTGATCGCGCTCGGCGGGGGCGTCGTCGGCGACATGGCCGGATTCGCCGCGGCGACCTACCAGCGCGGCATGCCGTTCATCCAGGTCCCGACGACGCTGCTGTCGCAGGTCGATTCGTCGGTCGGCGGCAAGACCGCGATCAACCATCCGCTCGGCAAGAACATGATCGGGGCGTTCTATCAGCCCCGCGTCGTGCTTGCGGACACCGCGACGCTCGACACGCTGCCGGACCGCGAGCTGAAAGCCGGCCTCGCCGAAGTGATCAAGTACGGGCTGATCCGCGACCCGGCACTGTTCGACTGGCTCGAAGCGCACATCGAGCGCGTGCTCGCGCGCGAACCCGAAGCGCTCGCGTTCGCGATCGAGCGTTCGTGCGCGAACAAGGCCGAAGTCGTCGCGGCGGACGAAACCGAACAGGGCGAGCGCGCGCTGCTGAACCTCGGCCACACGTTCGGCCATGCGATCGAGACCGGCATGGGGTACGGCAACTGGCTGCATGGCGAAGCCGTCGCCGCCGGCACGATGATGGCTGCGGAGCTGTCGCGCAGGCTGGGCTGGCTGACCGCTGCCGAGGTCGCGCGCATCGAAGCGCTGCACGTGCGCGCCGGGCTGCCAGTGCTCGGGCCGCCGCTGCCGGTCGCGACCTATCTCGAGCTGATGGCGAACGACAAGAAAGTCGAGGAGGGGCGCCTGCGCCTGGTCCTGCTGCGCTCGATCGGCAAGGCGGTGCTTCATGCAGGCGCGGCGCCGGACCTGATCGGCGCGTCGATCGAGGCGCGCTGCGGGTGATCGCGCTCGCGCCCTATGCCGTCAGCGAGGGCAATTCGCGCGGACGCGTCCACGCGGAGCCGTCGCCCGGCATACGCAGCGAGTTCCAGCGCGACCGCGACCGCATCGTTCACTGCACGGCTTTTCGCCGGCTGGAATACAAGACGCAGGTGTTCGTCAATCACGAGGGCGACCTTTTTCGCACGCGGCTCACGCACAGCATCGAAGTCGCGCAGATCACGCGCACCATCGCGCGCGTGCTGGCGCTCAACGAGGATCTCGCCGAAGCCATCGCCCTCGCGCACGACCTCGGACATACCCCTTTCGGCCACGCCGGGCAGGACGCGCTCAACGCGTGCATGAAGGCATACGGCGGGTTCGAGCACAATCTCCAGTCGCTGCGCACCGTCGACGTGCTCGAGGAGCACTATGCGGCGTTCGATGGGCTCAACCTGACCCACGAAACGCGCGAAGGCATCCTCAAGCACTGTTTACGGACCCATGCCGCGCAGCTCGGCGAGCTCGGGCAGCGCTTCATCGAAGGCACCCAGCCTTCGCTCGAAGCGCAGCTCGCGAACCTCGCCGACGAAATCGCGTACAACAACCACGACGTCGATGACGGTCTGCGTTCGGGTTTGATCTCGCTCGCCGACCTTGACGCGGTCGCGATCTTCGCGACCCGCCGGCGGGAAGTCGAAGCGCAGTGGCCGGGGCTCGCCGGGCGCAAGCTGATCCACGAGACGATCCGCCGCATGATCAACGCGATGGCGCTCGACCTGATCGACAGGACGCGTTCGAACATCGCTGCCGCCGGCATCGTCACCCTTACCGACGTGCACCGGGCGCCGGCTCTCGTCGCGTACTCCGACGCGCTGTTGCCGCAGCTTCGGGAACTGAAGTCCTTTCTCCGCGAAAAGCTCTATCTGCACTACCAGGTGCTGCGGATGACCGACAAGGCGCGGCGCATCGTGCGCGACCTGTTCGACGCCTTCATGAGCGACGTCCGGCTGCTGCCGCCGCAGTACCAGCTCCGCGCCCACGCCGACCAGCCGCGCGCGATCGCGGACTACATCGCCGGCATGACGGATCGCTATGCGATCAAGGAGCATCGCCGGCTCTTCGCGGTGGGCGAAATTCATTGAATCATCATAGTCTTACCGCAGCGCAAAAAACTCTTGAATCACGAGTTTCAGGCAGGTATATTCTTTAGCCCGCTGAATGGTACGTAGCGGCCGTGTGCGTGCGCACGGGCTGAACAGAGCCGGTGTGCGAGTGCACCCGGCTTTTTTTGACGTCTGCACAATTTTGGTGCGTTTTTTGCATGCGGCGCCCCGTCGCCCGATGAACGCCGGTTTTGTCCGGCAAATATGTCGTGTCGAGGAACAACGAGATGGATCTCCCCCAAAAGCAGGGTCTGTACGACCCGGCCAATGAACATGACGCCTGCGGCGTGGGTTTCATTGCCCACATCAAGGGCAGCAAGAGCCACGAAATCATCACGCAAGGGCTCGAGATCCTCAAGAATCTCGATCACCGGGGCGCGGTGGGCGCCGACGAACTGCAGGGCGACGGCGCCGGCATCCTCATCCAGATCCCCGATGTGCTGTACCGCGAGGATATGGCGAAGCAGGGCGTGACGCTGCCGCCCGCCGGCGAGTACGGCATCGGCATGGTGTTCCTGCCGAAAGAGCAGGCGTCGCGCCTGGCGTGCGAGGAAGAGATCCGCCGCGCGGTGCGTGCCGAAGGCCAGGTCGTCCTCGGCTGGCGCGACGTGCCGGTCAATCGTGACATGCCGATGTCGCCGACCGTGAAGGCCAAGGAGCCGGTGATGCGCCAGGTCTTCATCGGCCGCGGCCCGGATGTCACGGTCACCGACGCGCTCGAACGCAAGCTCTACGTCATCCGCCGCCGCGCCGCGAACGCGGTCAATGCGCTGCACCTCAAGCACGGCAAGGAGTTCTACGTCGTCTCGATGTCGGCGCGAACGATCAACTACAAGGGTCTGCTGCTCGCGACCCAGGTCGGCGAATACTACGACGACCTGGCCCATCCGCGCGCCGTCTCCGCGCTGGCGCTGGTGCACCAGCGCTTCTCGACGAACACGTTCCCGAAGTGGAACCTCGCGCATCCGTTCCGCTACATCGCGCACAACGGCGAAATCAACACGCTGCGCGGCAACTACAACTGGATGCGCGCGCGCGAGAAAGGCGTCTCGTCGCCGCTGCTCGGCGCCGATCTCGAGAAGATCTGGCCGCTGATCTACCCGGGTCAGTCCGACTCGGCGTCGTTCGACAACGCATTGGAACTCCTCGTCATGGGCGGCTACTCGCTCGCGCACGCGATGATGATGATGATCCCCGAAGCGTGGGAGTCGCATACGCTGATGGACGAGCGCCGTCGCGCGTTCTACGAATACCACGCGGCGATGATGGAGCCGTGGGACGGCCCCGCCGCAGTCGCTTTCACCGACGGCCGCCAGATCGGCGCCACGCTCGATCGCAACGGCCTGCGTCCGGCGCGCTATCTCGTCACCGACGACGACTTCGTCGTCATGGCGTCCGAATCCGGCGTGCTGCCGATCCCGGACAGCAAGATCGTCAAGAAATGGCGCCTGCAGCCGGGCAAGATGTTCATGATCGACCTCGAGCAGGGGCGCATCATCGACGACCGCGAGCTCAAGGAGTCGCTGGCGACGGCGAAGCCCTATCGCGAGTGGATCCAGCGCATCAACATCAAGTTCGACGAGCTGCAGGCGCCTGCCGATGCCGGCGCGCCGCAGTGCCCCGCGTCGGTGCTCGACCGCCAGCAGGCGTTCGGCTACACCCAAGAAGACATCAAGTTCATCCTCGAGCCGATGGGCAAGACCGGCGAAGAGGCGACGGGCTCGATGGGCAACGATTCGCCGCTCGCAGTGCTGTCGGCGAAGGAAAAGACCCTCTACAGCTACTTCCGCCAGCTCTTCGCGCAGGTCACGAACCCGCCGATCGATCCGATCCGCGAGCAGCTCGTGATGTCGCTCGTGTCGTTCATTGGGCCGCGGCCGAACCTGCTCGAGATCAACGAGATCAACCCACCGTACCGCCTCGAAGTCACGCAGCCGGTGCTCGACTTCGCCGACATGGCGAAGATCCGCAACATCGCCGCGTACGCCGACAGCCGCTTCCGCTCGACCGAGCTCGACGTGTGTTACCCGGTCGAGTGGGGCAAGGAAGGCGTCGAGGCGCGGCTCGCGACGCTGTGCGCCGAAGCTGAAGACGCGGTGCTGCAAGGCTTCAACATCCTCATCGTGTCCGACCGCAAGGTCGACGCGCAGACCGCAGCGATCCCCGCGCTGCTCGCGACGTCCGCGATCCACCAGCATCTGGTGACGAAAGGCCTGCGCACGCGCGCCGGCCTCGTCGTCGAGACCGGCACCGCGCGCGAAGTCCATCACTTCGCCGTGCTCGCCGGTTACGGGGCCGAAGCGGTGCATCCGTATCTCGCGCTGGAGACGCTGCAGCAGCTTGCCGGTGGCGACGCGGACGCTGGCGAGAAGGCGATCAAGCATTTCGTCAAGGCGATCGGCAAGGGCCTGATGAAAGTGATGTCGAAGATGGGCATCTCGACCTACATGTCCTACACCGGCGCGCAGATCTTCGAGGCGGTCGGCCTGCAGCAGGCGCTGTGCGACAAGTACTTCACCGGCACGAAGAGCCAGGTCGAAGGCATCGGCGTGTTCGAGGTCATGGAAGAGGCGCTGCGCCTGCACAAAAGGGCTTTCGGCGATGACCCGGTGCTCGTCGACATGCTCGACGCCGGCGGCGATTACGCCTACCGCGTGCGCGGCGACGACCACATGTGGACGCCCGACGCGATCGCGAAGCTGCAGCACGCGACGCGTTCCGGCAAGTCCGACACTTACAAGGAATACGCGCAGCTGATCAACGACCAGACACGGCGCCACATGACGCTGCGCGGCCTGTTCGAGATCAAGCCCGCGGCGGCTCCGGTGCCGCTCGACGAGGTCGAGCCGGCGAAGGAGATCGTCAAGCGTTTCGCGACCGGCGCGATGTCGCTCGGCTCGATTTCGACCGAGGCGCACACGACGCTGGCAGTCGCGATGAACCGCATCGGCGGCAAGTCGAACACCGGCGAAGGCGGCGAGGACCCGATGCGCTTCAAGCCGGTCACGCAGGCGATGCGCATGTCGCAGCTGATCGGCGAGCATCGCGTCGCGCGCGACCTCGAGCTGCATCCGGGCGACAGCCTGCGCTCGTCGATCAAGCAGGTCGCCTCCGGCCGCTTCGGCGTCACGGCCGAATACCTCGTCAACGCCGACCAGATCCAGATCAAGATGGCGCAGGGCGCGAAGCCCGGCGAAGGCGGCCAGCTGCCCGGCCACAAGGTCAGCGAGTACATCGGCTTTCTGCGCCATTCTGTGCCGGGCGTCGGCCTGATCTCGCCGCCGCCGCACCATGACATCTACTCGATCGAGGATCTCGCGCAGCTGATCCACGACCTGAAGAATGCCAATCCGGCCGCGGCGATCTCGGTCAAGCTGGTGTCCGAAATCGGCGTCGGCACCGTCGCTGCCGGCGTCGCGAAGGCGAAAGCCGACCATGTCGTGATCGCCGGCCACGACGGCGGCACCGGCGCCTCTCCGTGGAGTTCGATCAAGCATGCCGGCTCGCCGTGGGAACTCGGTCTGGCCGAGACGCAGCAGACGCTCGTGCTGAACCGCCTCAGAAGCCGCATCCGCGTGCAGGTCGACGGCCAGATGAAGACCGGTCGCGATGTCGTCGTAGGCGCGTTGCTCGGCGCCGACGAGTTCGGTTTTGCGACCGCGCCGCTGGTCGTCGAAGGCTGCATCATGATGCGCAAGTGCCACCTGAACACCTGCCCCGTCGGCGTCGCGACGCAGGACCCGGAACTGCGCAAGCGCTTCACCGGCCAGCCCGAGCACGTCGTCAATTACTTCTTCTTCGTCGCGGAGGAAGTGCGCGAGCTGATGGCCGAGCTCGGGGTGCGCAGGTTCGACGAGCTGATCGGCCGCGTCGACCTGCTCGACATGAAGCAAGGCATCGAGCACTGGAAAGCGCGCGGGCTCGACTACAGCCGCATCTTCCATCGTCCAGACGTGCCGGCGAGCGTGTCGCGCCGCCACGTCGAGGCGCAGGATCACGGCCTGGAGAAGGCGCTCGACAACCATCTCGTCGAGCTCGCGCGGCCGGCGCTCGAGCGTGGCGAGAAAGTGCGGATCGAGCTGCCGGTGCGCAACATCAACCGCACTGTCGGCGCGATGCTGTCGGGCCGCGTCGCGGCGAAATACGGCCACGCCGGCCTGCCGGACGACACCGTGCATATCACGCTGAGCGGTACGGCAGGCCAGAGCTTCGCCGCTTTCCTTGCGCGCGGCGTGACGCTCGAACTCGTCGGCGAAGGCAACGACTACGTCGGCAAGGGGCTGTCGGGCGGTCGCGTCATCGTGCGCCCGCAGGCGTCGTTCCGCGGCGCTTCGACCGAGAACATCATCATCGGCAACACGGTGCTGTACGGCGCGATCGAAGGCGAAGCGTATTTCTCCGGCGTCGGCGGCGAACGCTTCGCAGTGCGCAACTCGGGCGCGACCGCAGTCGTCGAAGGTGTCGGCGACCATGGCTGTGAATACATGACGGGTGGCACGGTCGTCGTGCTCGGGCCCACCGGGCGCAACTTCGCTGCCGGCATGTCGGGCGGCGTCGCATATGTGCTCGATGCCGATGGCACTTTCGAGCAGCGCTGCAACATGGCGCAGGTCGCGCTGGAGCCGGTGCCGGAAGAAATCGAAGCGCGCAAGGGCTCCGAATCCGGCGACGACCTCGAGTCGCACGGCCGGGTCGACATCAACCATCTCGAGATGGGCGACGAGCTGATCCTGAAAGGCCTGATCGAGCGTCACGTGCGCTACACGGGCAGCGCGCATGCGCGCGAGATCATCGAAAACTGGACCACCTGGCGCTGCAAGTTCGTCAAGGTGATGCCGCACGAATATCGTCGGGCGCTGGCCGAAATGGCCGCGCAGAAGCAGAAGCAACTGGAGGCCGCATAAAAAATGGGGAAGCCCACCGGATTTCTGGAGTACCAGCGTCTTTCCGAGGCCTACGAGCCGGTTGCGGAGCGGGTGAAGAAGTACAAGGAGTTCGTCCTGCGCCTGACCGACGAAGAGGCGGCGGTGCAGGGCGCGCGCTGCATGGATTGCGGCATCCCGTTCTGCAACACCGGCTGCCCGGTGAACAACATCATTCCGGACTGGAACGATCTCGTTTATCGCAACCAGTGGCGTCAGGCGATCGAGGTGCTGCACTCGACGAACAACTTCCCGGAATTCACCGGGCGCATCTGCCCGGCGCCGTGCGAAGCCGCCTGCACGCTGAACATCAACGCCGACCCGGTCGGCATCAAGTCGATCGAGCACGCGATCATCGACAAGGCGTGGGAAGAGGGCTGGGTGCAGCCGCGCCCGCCGAAGTCGAAGACCGGCCGGAAGATCGCGGTCGTCGGCTCGGGCCCGGCCGGCCTCGCCGCCGCGCAGCAGCTCGCGCGCGCCGGGCACGACGTGACGGTGTTCGAGAAGAGCGACCGCATCGGCGGCCTGCTGCGCTACGGCATCCCCGACTTCAAGATGGAGAAGTCGCTGATCGACCGCCGCATCGAGCAGATGCAGGCCGAAGGCGTGGCTTTCCGCACCGGCGTCGTCGTCGGCTCGGCGGACCTGCCCGCCGGTATCGCGAATGACGCGAAGGAAGTCGTCAGTGCCGAGGCGATCACGGAGGAGTTCGACGCCGTGATCCTCGCCGCCGGCTCGGAAGTGCCGCGCGACCTGCCGGTCCCTGGGCGCGAGCTCGACGGGGTGCATTTCGCGCTGGAATTCCTGATTCCGCAGAACAAGGCGGTCGCCGGCGGCGCGCCGAACCCGATCTCGGCGACCGGCAAGCACGTCGTGGTCATCGGCGGCGGCGACACCGGCTCGGACTGCGTCGGCACGTCGAACCGCCACGGCGCGGCGAGCGTGACGCAGTTCGAACTGATGCCGATGCCGCCTGAGCAGGAAAACAAGGCGTTGACGTGGCCGTACTGGCCGATCAAGTTCCGCACCTCGTCGTCGCACGAGGAAGGCTGCGAGCGCGATTTCGCGGTCGCGACGAAAGCTTTCTACGGCACGAACGGCAAGGTCGAAGGCTTGAAGGCGGTCCGCCTCGAATGGAAGGACGGGCGGATGGCGGAAGTGCCGGGTTCGGAATTCGACGTCAGGGCCGATCTGGTGTTCTTCGCGATGGGCTTCACGAACCCGGTCGGCAGCCTGCTCGAGGCGTTCGGCGTCGACAGGGACGGCCGCGGCAACGCGAAGGCGACGACCGACGGCGAAGGTTGCTATGCGACGACGTCGCCGAAAGTGTTCGCGGCGGGCGACGTGCGCCGCGGACAGTCGCTGGTCGTGTGGGCGATCCGCGAGGGTCGTCAATGCGCCCGCGAAGTCGACCAGTTCCTCATGGGGCAGAGCGTGCTGCCGCGCTGAGGCGAGCGGCTGGACTATTGGAAGGGGGCGGCCTGCGGGTCGCCCCTGTCGTTTGTGTGTACGTACCCGCGCCGCTTACAGCTTCAGCAACTCGGCCGTGTAGCGCGCGATCATCCGCTCCTCGTTCGTCGGTATGACCGCGACCGCGACGCGGCTGTCAGCGGCGTCGATGCGGGTGGCATCGGCGGCATTCGCCTGCGCGTCGATTTTCACGCCGAGCCAGGCCGACAGTTCGGCGACCTGCGCGCGCACCGGCGCGGCGTGTTCGCCGATGCCGCCAGTGAATACCAGCGCGTCGAGCCCGCCCGCTGCCGCTGCGAGCGAGCCGATCTCGCGCGCGATGCGGTAGCAGAATAGGTCGACCGCTTCTTTCGCTTCGCGCGCCGGCGACGCCAGCAGCGTGCGCATGTCCTGGCTGATGCCGGATACGCCGAGCAGCCCGGATTCCTTGTACAGCAGGTTCGTCAGCGCCTTTGCGTCCATGTGCTGCTGTTCCATCAGGTACAGCAGCACGCCCGGGTCGAGGCTGCCGGTGCGTGTGCCCATCATCAGGCCGTCGACGGCGGTGAAGCCCATCGTCGAGGCGATGCTCCTGCCGTCGCGCAGCGCGCACATCGACGCGCCGTTGCCCAGATGCGCGATCAGCACCGCGCCGCTCGCCTGCGCGCCGATGACGTCGGGAAGCTGCCGGGCGACGTAGTCGTACGACAGGCCGTGGAAGCCGTAGCGCTTGACGCCGCGAGCGGTGATCGCGCGCGGCAGCGCGAACGCCTGCGCGAGCGCGGGTTGCGTGCGATGGAAAGCGGTGTCGAAGCAGCCGACCTGCGGGATGCCGGGCAGCAGCACGGCCACTGCGCGCACGGCGCGCAGGTTGTGCGGCTGGTGCAGCGGCGCGAGCGGCACGAAGCTGTCGAGGTCGCCCAGCACGAACTCGTTCAGCCGCACCGGCGCGCTGTGGAGGTCGCCGCCATGCACGATGCGATGCCCGGCTGCGACGATGTCGAGCGTCGGGTTGTGCGCAGCGAGCCAGGAAAACAGGTGGTTGAGGGCGTCGCGATGTTGCTCGGCCTGCCCCCCCGCGGTATGCACCGGCTCGCGGTAGCGAAGGCGCGCGGCGTCCTGCGCGGACAGCATCGGCGTCGCGCCGATTCCCTCGATCTGCCCCGACAGCGCGGGCTTCGCGGCCAGTTCCGGTTCGGTCGCGTACAGCGCGAACTTGACGCTGCTCGAACCCGCGTTGATGACCAGGATCGCTTTCATGCGAGTCTTGCCTCGCGCTTCTTGTGCGCCATCAGTTGCACGATCGCGCATGACGCGGTGCGCGTCTCGGCGGTGTCGGCGCGGCTCGTCAGCACGATCGGCACGCGCGCGCCGAGCACCACGCCCGCCATCAGCGCGTCCGCGAGGTATTCGAGCTGCTTCGCGACCATGTTGCCGGATTCGAGGTCCGGCACGACGAGGATGTCGGCGTTGCCGGCGACCAGCGAGTTGATGCCCTTCGTCTTGGCCGCGACGAGCGAGATCGCGTTGTCGAACGCGAGCGGCCCGTCGAGCAGCCCGCCCCGGATCTGGCCGCGGTCGGCCATCTTGCACAGCGCCGCGGCGTCGATCGTCGAACGCAGCTTCGAGGTCACGGTCTCGACTGCCGACAGGATCGCGACTTTCGGCTCGACGAGGCCGAGCACGTGCGCGAGGTCGATCGCGTTCTGGACGATGTCGGCCTTGTCCTCGAGCGTCGGCTCGATGTTGATCGCCGCATCGGTGATCAGGAGCGGGTGCGGATACGTCGGCACGTCGGCGATGAAGACATGGCTGACGCGGCGCGCGGTGCGCAGGCCGCCGACTTTCGACAGTACCGCGCTCATCAGCTCGTCGGTGTGGAGCGACCCTTTCATCAGCGCCTCGACGACGCCGTCGCGTGCGAGGGCGACGGCCGTTTCGGCGGCAGCGTGGCTGTGCGGCACATTGACGATGCGAAAGCCTTTCAGGTCCAGCCCTTCCTGTTCCGCGACGGCGCGAATCTTCGCCTCGGGGCCGACCAGCACCGGGAGGACGAGCCCGGCCGCAGCGGCCTGCAGCGGTCCGCGCAGCGACTCGGCGTCGCATGGATGGGCCACCGCGATCGGGATCGGCGCCCTGCCGGCGGTGATCGACAACAGGTGGCCATAACGCAGTTCGCGGTCGGAAATCGTCACTTCCGGCAGCGAGATCCGCGGGCGCTTGACCTTTTCGGTCGGCGCCTGGACTTCGGCGACGCCGTCGATGACTTTCAGCCCGTCCTGGTTGAGCGCGAGGCAGTCGAAGACGATGTGGTGGTTATGCTCGAACTTCTCGCGGCACGTCACGGTGATCGTCAAGGTGTCGCCGATCGTGATCGGGCGCCAGAAATTCAGCCCCTGCGAAACATAGACGGTGCCGGGCCCTGGAAACTCGGTGCCGAGGATGGTCGAGATCAGCGTGCTGCCCCACATGCTGTGGCCGACCACTTCGCGGAACTGGCTCGAGCGCGCGTATTCGGTATCGACGTGGGTCGGATTGACATCGCCGGACATGATCGCGAACAGATGGATGTCATCCGGGCGCAGCGTCCGCACCAGCTCCGCGCGATCGCCTACCTGGATCTCGTCGAAGACGCGGTTCTGGATGAACTGGGTGGCGACTTGCATCATGATCGGTCCTGCCCTCTTGGCGGTGCAAAAGCGGGATTCTAGCGGGCACGTTCAGGCGGCATGCGGCATTCGCGATTATTTTTGGTGCGATGCGCAAAAATGCCGCAGGCGGCTTCGGCGATGCAGATGGTAACCGGGCCGGACGGGGGCTGCATGATAGAATCCGCGCGGTTTTCGATGGTTACCGGAGTGTTCATGGAAGTCGTGATTCTCGCCGCAGGGCAGGGCAAACGGATGCGGTCGGCATTGCCCAAGGTGCTGCAGCCGATTGCCGGCCGGCCGATGCTGGAGCATGTCATTGCGGCAGCGCAAGCGCTGGAGGCGCGGCACATCTGCGTCGTCCATGGCCACGGCGGCGAAGCGGTGCGGACGCGGCTGCAGCATGCTCCGGTGCAGTGGGCGTTGCAGGAACCGCAGCTCGGCACCGGCCACGCCGTGCTGCAGGCCTTGCCGCATCTGACCGACGGCGACATGGCGCTGGTGCTGTATGGCGACGTGCCGCTGATCGGCGTGCCGACGCTGCGCCGGCTCGAAGCCGCGGCGCGTGGCGAGCGCCTCGCGCTGTTGACGGTCGAACTCGCCGATCCCGCCGGCTACGGCCGCATCCTTCGCGATGCCACCGGCCGCGTCGTGCGCATCGTCGAGGAAAAGGACGCGAGCGCCGACGAGCGCCGCGTGCGCGAAGTCAACACCGGCATCCTCGTCGCCCCGGTCGCGCGTCTGCGCGGCTGGCTCGCGCGGCTCGGCAACGACAACGCGCAGCGCGAGTACTACCTCACCGACATCATCGGCATGGCGGTCGCCGAAGGCGTCGAAGTCACGAGCGTGCAGCCTGACGCGGCGTGGGAGACGCTCGGCGTCAACAGCAAGCCACAACTCGCCGAACTCGAACGCATCCACCAGCGCAACATCGCGACGCGGCTGATGGAGGACGGCGTCACGCTGTTCGACCCGGCGCGCATCGACGTGCGCGGCGAGCTGTTGTGCGGCCGCGACGTCGAAATCGACGTCAACTGCGTGTTCGAAGGCCGCGTCGAGCTCGCCGACGACGTGCGCATCGGCGCGAACTGCGTGATCCGCAACGCCCGTATCGGCGCGGGCACGCGTCTCGCGCCGTTCTCGCACGTCGAGGACACCGTGACCGGGCGCGACTGCGTCATCGGGCCGTATGCCCGCACGCGCCCGGGCACGACGCTCGGCGACGGCGTTCATCTGGGCAACTTCGTCGAGGTCAAGAACAGCGCGATCGCCGACGACTCGAAGGCCAATCACCTCGCCTACATCGGCGACGCCGACATCGGTCGGCGCGTGAACGTCGGCGCGGGCACCATCACCTGCAACTACGATGGCGCGAACAAGTACCGCACGACGATCGGCGACGACGTCTTCATCGGCTCCGACAGCCAGCTCGTCGCACCGGTCCGGGTCGGGCGCGGCGCGACGCTCGGGGCCGGCACGACGCTGACGAAAGACGCCCCCCAAGACCAGCTCACGGTGTCGCGCACCAGACAGATCAGCATTCCGGGCTGGAAGCGGCCGGTAAAGAAAAAGGCGGGAGAATAATCATGTGCGGCATCGTCACTGCGATTGCGACCGGCAACGTCGTCCCGGTCCTCCTCGAAGGCCTGCGCAAGCTCGAGTACCGCGGCTACGACTCGGCCGGGCTGGCGGTGCTCGCCGGCGGATTGAAGCGGCTGCGCTCGACCGGGCGCGTCGCCGAGCTCGCGGCGCTCGCCGAATCAAAGGAACTCCGGGCCACGCTCGGCATCGCGCACACGCGCTGGGCGACGCACGGCGTGCCGTCGGAGCGCAACGCGCATCCGCACATCTCCGGCGGGCTCGCGGTCGTGCATAACGGCATCATCGAGAACTTCGAGGCGATCAAGGAAACGCTCGAGGCGCGCGGCTACCGTTTCGAATCCGAGACCGACACCGAGGCGATTGCCCATCTGGTCCACGCCAAGCTCGAATCGGGCGCGGACCTTTTCGAAGCGGTGCGGCTCGCGACGAACGAGCTCGTCGGTGCCTACGCGATCGGCGTGATCGCCGAAGCCGAGCCCGAGCGCGTGATCGTCGCGCGACGCGGCTCGCCGCTGCTGCTGGGCGTCGGCGAGGACGGCATGTATGCCGCGTCCGACACTGCGGCACTGCTGCAGGTCACGCGCAACGTGATTTACCTCGAAGACGGCGACCTCGCCGAGCTGCGCGTCGATACCTATCGCATCGTCCGGCCCGACGGTACGCCGGTCGAGCGCGATGTGCACGTGTCGAGCCTGTCGGCCGACGCGGTCGAGCTCGGCCAGTACCGCCACTACATGCAGAAAGAAATCTTCGAGCAGCCGCAGGCGCTCGCGAGCACGCTCGAGCTCATCGCCGGTGGCGGCTCGATCAGCCCACAGCTGTTCGGCAGCCAGGCTGCGGACGTGTTCGGTGGCGTGCGCCGCGTGCTGGTGCTCGCGTGCGGCACGAGCTACCACGCTGGCCTCGTCGCGCGCTACTGGCTGGAATCGGTCGCGAAAGTGCCGTGCACCGTCGAGATCGCGAGCGAATACCGCTACCGCGATTCGGTGCCCGATCCCGACACGCTCGTCGTCGTGATCTCGCAGTCCGGCGAGACGGCCGACACGCTCGCCGCGCTGAAGCACGCGCAGAGCCTCGGCATGACGCGCACGCTGGCGATCTGCAACGTGCCGGAGTCGGCGATCGTGCGCGAAGCCTGCTTGCGCTTCATCACGCGCGCCGGTCCCGAGATCGGCGTCGCGTCGACGAAAGCGTTCACGACGCAGCTCGCCGCGCTCGCGCTGTTGACGCTTGCGCTCGCGAAGCTCGCCGGCCGCCTGCCCGAAGCCGAGGAGGCGCGCTACCTCGTCGCGCTGCGCCACCTGCCGGTCGCCGTGCAGAAAGTGCTCGAACTCGAGCCGCAGATCGAAGCCTGGGCGCAGCGCTTCGCCGCCAAGCACCACGCGCTGTTCCTCGGCCGCGGCCGCCACTGGCCGATCGCGATGGAAGGCGCGCTGAAGCTCAAGGAAATCTCGTACATCCACGCCGAAGCCTACGCTGCCGGCGAGCTCAAGCACGGCCCGCTCGCGCTCGTCGACCGCGACATGCCGGTCATCGCGATCGCGCCCGCCGACGAACTGCTCGAAAAGCTCAAGTCGAACCTGCAGGAAGTCCGCGCGCGCGGCGGCGAACTCTACGTCTTCGCCGACGCCGGCAGCGAGATCGCCGAATCCGAAGGCGTGCATATCCTGCCGATGCCCGAGCACTACGGCATGCTGTCGCCGGTACTGCACGTCGTGTCGCTGCAGCTGCTGTCGTACCACGCCGCGCTCGTCAAAGGCACGGACGTCGATAAACCGAGAAACCTGGCGAAGTCGGTGACGGTGGAGTGACGCTCGGGTCGGGTGCAGTTCCGGCCGTTAAAGTCGAAAATCCGGCATCGAAGCCGAAAACTCCCTTCGCATTGCGGAGGCGGGATCGGTTTTTGCAACGCTCACCTCGGACCGGTTCCGAGCCCTTCGTAACCTGCGCAGGGTGGACCGGTCGGATCAAGAACCTTGACAGAGGAGAGTGCCATGAACCCGATCTATCGCAAGTCGCTGATAGCCAGTGCGATTGCCGTATTCGTCGCGTCGCCCGTATGGGCGGAAGGGGATAAAAGTTACAAGTCCTCCGAATCGGGCACGTCGCAGCAGATGAACCAGTCGGGCACGACCGGCGCGGCAGCCGGAACCGGAAGCACCGCCGCTGCCACCCAGCTTCAGAACATGACGCCGCGCGAGCTCGAAGGCAAGGAAGTCGTCAGCCAGACCGGCAAAGACATTGGATCCGTGAAGGAAGTGGTGCGCAGCCGTGACGAGCGGAACATTCAGGTAGTGATTTCTGCCGGTGGCGTGATGGGGATGGGCGACAAGGAAGTCGCAGTGCCGCTCGATCAACTGAGCTACCGGGACGGCAAGCTGCACATCAGCGCCACCGAGGATGAGCTGAAGGCGAAGCCCGAGTACCAATCGGAGCAGTATGTCGAGCTCGAACCGACGGACCGCCCGATCAGCGAGTTTTCGGCGTTCGAAACGGACGAGTCGAAGTCACGTAGCGTGACGCCGTCCTCGCCGGCAACCACGACGCCGGGCGCTGGAGACACCATGCGCAGCCCGTCGACTCCGGACGCGACGCGGGGACAGGACACTTCTCCGACCGATCGCGGGACGACGACTCGTTAAGCGGAGACATCGCGCTCCGGGTTCACCGCAGGCCGGTGCAGATCGACGCCCCGCTTGCTCCTGAATCCGAGGCGCGACTTTCGCGAACGGCGGCCGGGCAGGAGCTCGGCCGCCGTTTTTACGTAGCCGCTGCCGTGGACGAGTAAGGACGCAGAGCCACAAAGCAGATTTTTCACGTCAATTGTGCGTTTTCCCGGAGTGTTGCGTGGTCGCGAGGGGCTTCCGAGCGCCGCAGTGACTCACGCCCGTTCAGCTCAGCGAACTCCCGCCGGGCAGGACTGAACGTTCATCACTGAACGCTCGACGTTCAGAACTGAACGTTCGCCTCATCCGTGCACTATCGTGCATTTCCTGGTTTTTCCAAGCAATATATTGCTAATCAACGGCTTGTACGTTCTGGCATGTATCTGGCTGTAAGAAACTCGGCAGCTTCGCCTTTCAAGTGACGAACGGAACAACAAGAGATCAGCATGAGAGCATTCCAATCGCGGTCCCGGGCATTTGCGCTGCTCATCGCCTGTGCGCTTCTGGTCGCAGGTGGATGTGCGAGCGTGCCGCGCGACCCGGAGGATCCGCTCGAGCGCTACAACCAGGTGGTGTTCAGCTTCAACGAGCGAATCGACAAGGCCGTGGCCCGGCCGCTTGCGACCGTCTACGACACGTTCGCACCCACCCCCGTGCAGACCGGCGTCGGCAATTTCTTCGGCAATCTCGCCGATATCTGGATCGGCTTCAACAACCTTCTCCAGGGCAAGGTCGGCGCCGGCTTGTCCGACTGGGCGCGTTTCCTCGTGAACTCGACGTTCGGAATTTTCGGACTGCTGGACGTCGCGTCCGAGCTCGAGTTGCAGAAGAACGATGAGGATTTCGGCCAGACGCTCGCCGTTTGGGGAGTGGGCGAGGGCCCGTATTTCGTCGTGCCGTTTTTCGGCCCGAGCACGTTGCGCGACGCGGCGATGCTTCCGCTCGACGGCGCAGCCGACCCGGTGTGGCGGATCGCTCACGTCCCGACGCGCAATTCGCTGGTCGGGCTGCGCATTGCCGACAAGCGCGCGCGCCTGCTCGGATTCGAGAAGACGCTCGACGAAGGCACGCTGGACAAATACACCTTTACCCGCAATTTCCATCTGCAGCAGCGCCGCGCCAAGGTGCACGACGGCAAGCCGCCGCTGGAATACGAGGACTTCGAGCGCGACGAGGAGGCATCGTCCGTGCCTGCCGCGGCGCAATCCGCAAGTGACGAGCGCTCGGTTGCCGAGCCCTCCGATTAACCCGCATGTCCCGAGCGATTTGCTCCCGGGCCTGCTCACGATGAGGTGATCAACATGAAATCGGCTTTCTTTGCACTGTACATCTCGGTTCTCTCGTTCCTGCCAAGCGGCGTTTCGGCGGGCGGGCCGGCTCCCGACCAATTGATCGACAAGCTCTCCGGCGATGTACTGGAAATCCTCCAGACCAACGAGTCACTGCGCGCGGGCGAAACGACCGAGGTCGTAGGGCTCGTCGAACACGTGGTGCTGCCGCATTTCAACTTCCGGCGGATGACGATGCTGGCAGTAGGGCGCGACTGGCGCGACGCGTCGCCCGAGCAGCAGAAGCGGCTGATGGACGCGTTCTACAACATGCTGGTGCGGACCTATTCGAATGCGCTGACGCAGTATCGCGACCAGACCGTCGAGGTTCGCCCGGTGCGCATGAGTCCGTCGGACAAGATCGTCAAAGTCCAGACCGAAATCCGTCAGCCGGGGGGACAGCCGGTGACGGTCGACTACGTCCTCGAGCAGCGCGCCGACGGATGGAAGATCTTCGACATCGTCGTCACCGGCGTCAGTCTCGTGACGAATTATCGCGGGACGTTCTCGCAGCAGATACGCCTCGGCGGGATCGACGGCCTGATCCGCTCGCTCGAGGCCAAGGGGCAGGAGTTCGCGCCCCGCGCCGGGCAGTCGTGACGGCAGGTCAGGTCCGGGGATGCCGACACGTTCCAGGGGCCAGCGCAATGAGGAAACCTTCGCTTCCCCAGGCCCGCGCATTGCTACGAGTTCGACAGGCGACCTCCCGTCGCCCTGTACATGGAGAAAATCATGGAACAGAAGAACCAGCGTGGTCAGAACCAGAGCGAGCAGCAACAGCAGGACATCCAGAAGCAGCAGCCCGGCCAGGGCCAAGGCGGTCAGGGCGGTCAAAGGCAGCAGGAGCAAAGCCAGGGTACCCAGAAGCAACCCGGCCAAGGTCAGGGCAGCCAAGGCGGTCAAAAGCAGCAGGAACAGAGCCAAGGCGCCCAGAAGCAGCCTGGCCAAGGTCAGGGCGGTCAGCAGCAGCAACACGAGCAGGGCATGGGCACGCAGCGGCAACCCGGCCAAGGACAGGCCGGACAGGGTGGTCAACGGCAGGAAGAGCAAAGCCAGGGCACCCAAAAGCAGCCTGGTCAGGGACAGGGCGGTTCGAGCCGCGGCAACACCTGAACGGGAAAGCGGCAGTAGCGGCGAGCGCCGCTGTTGCAGCCTGTTCGCCGGACCGGTTTCGCCGGTCCGGCAGCAGCATCGCCGCGGTGGTGCCCGAACCGTGGCAGTCTGACCTTCTTCGTGTTTCATCAGATGGGGTGATATGGATCTTCATCCCTGTCCGATTCTCAGTCCGCGACAATTCCCATTCCTTAAAGATATTTCTGCTCCACCCCTTATTCGTTGCAGAACCGGATGTATCCGTCGCGCGCCTTCCAACTCGATATGGGCGGGCAGTCGTCGATCAGAATCACGCCGCCCGTGGCCATGCGTGGCCGCAGGAACTTCAGGGCAACGTACGTCGGTTCGGTGAGGTCGGCGTCGATCAGCGCGAGCGAGCACTTCGCCGGCAGCGCCTCGACCGCGAGCGTCGTGATATCGCCCCGGTGCAGGCGAAACTGCGAAAGTTCAATCTGGCACAGCGAAAGCGGGGAATCAAAGCGGAATTGGAAGCGAACGTCTCAGGAGCGCAGGTCAGGACCGCTCGGCGGGAAGCAGCAGTTTGCGTACCACCGGATGTTCGACCTTGCGGTGAGCGAGGATTGCATAGAAATGTTCGACGACGTCCGGGCAACGCCCGAGCAGCGTGAGTCCGCGCGCCCGCGGCAGTTCGTCGAACGACCATTCGGGTGCCGGGAACGCGCCCAGCCCGCTTTCACCGAACGTGGCGAGGAGCGCGCTGTCCTCGAATTCCCCGACGATTCTCGGGCGGATTGCGTGGCGCGCGAGCCAGTCGTCGAGCCGCGCCCGGACCGCAGAGTGGGTCGTCGGCAGCAGCAGTGGCAAATGCGCGAGACAGGCCGGGAAGTCACCTTCGCGACCGTCGAGCAGCGTCGCCGGTGCATACCATGCGAGCGAAGCTTTTCCGAGGCGATGGCTGAATACCCTGAGGTTCGGATTCGTCGGCGCGGGGCGGTCGGCGAGCACGACGTCGAGCCGGTGGCGCGCGAGGTCGGCGAGCAGGTCGTCGAAGCTGCTTTCGTGGCACAGCAGCCGCAGGCCGGGAGTCTGCACCGCCGGCTGCAGCAGATGCCGCACGGCGAGCTTCGGCAGGCTGTCGGCAATGCCGACGCTGAGCCGCACGCCGGGTTCCGCAGCCGCTTCCCGCACCGCCGCCGGCAGCGCTTCGGCGAGTTGGAAAATCTGCTCGGCGTAGCGCACGGCGGTCGCGCCGGCTTCGGTCAGCTCGATGCCGCGGCCCGCCGAGCGGAAAAGGGTGTGACCAAGCGAATGCTCGAGCTCTCGCACTTGCGTGCTGACGGTCTGGATCGCCATGTCGAGGCGCTCCGCAGCGCGCGCGATCCCGCCTTCCTTGGAGGCGACCCAGAAATAGTAGAGGTGTCGAAAATTGATGGGATACATCGTTGACTTCCTTTTTTACGAAGTGAAGCTACGCCAAATTAAGCTTCAAAGGAAGTTGGATGTGAACTATTGTCGTCGGGTCATTACCCCCCAGGAGGATTACGATGGAGGTGCAAATCGAATCCGGCCGCGCTGCCGGCATGCGGTTGAGGAACGCGATCGAGGCCCGGCTGCGTTTTGCGCTGCGCCGCCTGTCATGGCTCGTTCCCCATGCGACCGTGCGCCTGTCCGACCTGGAGCGGGACGCCGGAAGCCCGGACAAGTGCTGTGAGGTCAGGCTGAAAGTGGTCGGCACGCGGGATGTCGTGGTCAGCGCGATCGCGCGCGACTGGTTGCAGTCGATCGATGACGCGTTGAAAGGCGCGGTGCGACGGCTCGAGCGGCAATACCGGCGCACGTACGCCGCGTGACGCGCGACCGACGCGCCACGAAGGCCGTTGGCGCCCTACAGTTTTCCCGAATTCAATCGACAGGAGTTCCTGCTACATGAAACGCGTTTTCCTCACCTTTTTCGCCCTCGTGCTGAGCATGGGCCTGGCGTTGCCCGACGCCGAGGCAAAACGTCTCGGCAGCGGAAAATCCTTCGGCACTCAGCGTGATGCGACGACGCAGGCTCCCACGGCGCCGATGGCACGTGGCGCCGACACGACCCCGAATGCGGCCGCGACGGCGGGGCAGGCCGCAAAGAAGAGCAGCTGGATGGGTCCGCTGGCCGGCCTCGCCGCAGGCCTCGGCCTCGCGGCGCTCGCTTCGCATCTGGGCATGGGCGAGGGACTTGCGAACATTCTGATGATCGCGCTGCTGGCGATGGCCGCGTTCGCCGTCTTCCGCCTCGTGATGCGCAAACGCTCGACAGCGCCGGCGATGCAGTATGCCGGAGCGGCGGCGGGCGGCGGCACGGTCTCGATGCCGGGGCCGGCTTCGTCACCGGCTGCGGCTGCGCCTGCGCGTTCCGACGTCGGCATGCTTCCCGCAGGATTCGACGCGGAGGCGTTCGTGCGCCAGGCGAAGCTCAACTTCGTGCGCTTGCAGGCGGCGAACGACGCGCGCAACCTCGATGACCTTCGTGAGTTCGTCACGCCGGAGATGTTCGCGGAGCTGCAAATGCAGATCCAGGAGCGCGGCGACGCCGTTCAGCGCACTGAAGTCGTCGACTTGCATGCCGAGGTCGTCGGCTACGCCGAGGAGGCGCAGCGTCACCTCGTCAGCGTGCGTTTCCACGGCCTGATCCGCGAAGAAGCGGGAGCGGCGCCGGTCGAGTTCGACGAACGGTGGCATCTCGCGAAAGCTTTCGACGGCAGCCGGGGTTGGGTCGTCGCCGGGATTCAGCAGTCGCATTGACGCGACTCGGGCGGGCAAAGCGCTCTCTGCAGGTTCTGCCCGCCGAAACTGTTCAAGCCTTGCGTTTGCGCGACGCGAAAGGACGGCGCCATTGGCCGGGGCGCTTGGCCGGGCGTTGCGTGTCGTCGTCCGCGGTCTTGGGTTTCGGCACCAGCATGTTCTTGCCCGCGCCTTGTCCCGCGCTGCGGTGCGTGAGGATCGCTTGCGCCAGTTGCTCCTCGGTGAGCACGATCGGAGCGTGTTTCCCGGCAGGCTCGTACGCCGAGAGCTTTTCCCGCACGCTGAAGATGCGTTCTGCGGTTTCGGCTTTCCTCGGTTGGCCGGCCATGATCTTCTGCGCGTCCGGCGTCAGCGTGAAGCGGCCGTCCACCTCATCGATCAGGCCGTGTGTCGAGAGGCGGTGAAAGGCGTCGCCCAGTTTCGTTTCGGAAGGGATGGAGCCTTGGATCAGATCGGCCGCGGCCATGATTTCGGCGAGTTCGGCCGGCCGTCGTTTCGAAGACAGGGCCAGGGCGAGCAGGAGGAGCGCATCAACATCGTGGACGGGGTGCATCGAAAAACCTTTGAAAACCTGCGGAAGAAAAACTGTCCGGCGCAGCGCGCCGAACGTGACGGTACGGAGGAGCAAACAGGCCGGCAACGTGACGGGGCCTTCCGGAGGGTGGGAGTGTAAGGGCTGGCGCGCCAATGCCGAGCCCGATTCGCGATTCGACGTCGAGCGTCGTCCGCACCGGGGTTTCGAGGCAGCGGCGCACCTCGATGAAAATTGTCAGCGTCTTCAGGCCTCGTCCTTCGGGTTCAGCACCGCTTGGTTGACGATCACGCGCGCGTCGACGATCGCATACCCGTCCTCGTAGAGGATCACCGGGTTGAGATCGAGCTCGGCGAGCTGCGGATACGCGGCGACGATGCTAGACACTTTCAGCAGCAGGTCGACGAGCGCTTCCTTGTCGATGGGCGCGTCGCCGCGCGCGCCCTCGAGGATCCGGCGCGACCTGATCTGATCGACCATCGACCGCGCGGCATAACGCGACAGTGGAATCGCGCGGAAGGCGACGTCTTCTAGGATCTCGACGAATATGCCGCCGAGGCCGAACATCAGCACCGGGCCGAAGATCGGGTCGCGGCTGACGCCGATGATGACTTCGATACCCTTGCGTGCCATCGGCGTGACCAGCACGCCCTTGATGTCGGCAGAGGGTTTGTACGCATGGCAGGAGCCGATGATCTGGTCGAAGGCTTCGCGCAAGGCCGCCCTGCCGTGCAGATTCAGCTTGACGCCGCCGGCGTCGGACTTGTGCAGGATGTCCTTCGACACGACTTTCATCACGAGCGGCCGGTCGCCGAAGCGGCCGGCGACTTCGTCGAGTTCGTCGAGATCGCGCACCAGCGCTTCGGCGGGCACGTCGACGCCGTGCGCCCGCAACAGCGTCTTGGCTTCGAACTCGAACAGGTCGCGGGCCTCCGCCTGGGCGGCGGCGAAAATCCCCAGCGTCGCATCGTTCGGCATCATTGCCGGCAGCGGCGCCTCGTTCGCGGCATCCCGGAGATACACGCCGCGTTCGCCGAGCGCCGCGAGGACGCGCACCGCGTATTCGATCGACGTGTACACCGGTAGGCCGGCTTCGTGCAGGCGGCGCAGCGCTGGCGGTTTGACCGGCGCGTAGAGGCTATACACGACGACCGGCTTGTCGATCCGGCGCGCGAGCTCGATCATCGACTCGGCGCCGCGCATTTCGCCGCCGAGCAGGTCCTCGGCAAAACGGATGTGGTAGCCGCCGAACATGCCGACGAGGAACACCGCGTCGACGTTGTCGTCGTCGGCGACGATCGCCAGGCAGTCGGCAAGCAGCGCAGGGTTGGCGTCGCTGCTGCCGGCCACATCCACCGGGTTCACCGGCGAAGCCTGCGGCAGCAGGATCGCGCCGAGGCGCTTTTTCGTCGCCTCGCCCAGTTCTGCGAGCTCCAGCCCGGCTTCGATAATGCGGTCGGAGGCGATCGTCGCCTGGCCACCGCCATCCGAAACCACCGCCACGCGCTTGCCCGGCGCCTGCTGCAACAGGCCCAGCCCTTCGGCGACCGGCAGGATCTCGTTCGAATGCTGCACGACGCTGACGCCGACCTGCCGCAGCAGGTCGACCGTCATCGCGTAGCTGCCGGCGAGCGCGCCGGTATGGGAGCTCGCCGCCTTCTTGCCCTGCTCGGTCGCGCCGGATTTGTACACGACGACCGGCTTGACGGCGGTGATTTCGCGCGCGTTATGCAGGAAGCGTTGGCCGTCGCGGAAGCCTTCGACGTAGAACGTCGCGACCCGGGTGTCGGGATCCTCACCGAGGTAGCGCAGATAGTCGTTGAAGCCGATATCGGTCTGGTTGCCCGGGCCGACATAGGTGCTGAAGCCGACATGGCCGTTGTGCTCGGCTTCGAGCACCAGCGACAGCAGCATGTTGCCGGACTGCGAGATGAAGCCGATGTTGCCCGGCTTGACGTTCGCCAGCGCGAGCAGATTGACCTTCTTGTGCAGGTTGAACATGCCCGAAGTGTTGGGCCCGATGAGGCGCACGCCGCCTTCGCGCGCCGCGGCCAGCACCTGCTGTTCGAGCCGCGCGCCGGCCGGGCCGGTCTCGCGGAAACCGCTCGCGAGGATGGCCGCGCCCTTGACGCCTTTGCGGCCGCAATCGGCGACGAGGCCCGGCACCGTCGCGGCCGGCGTGCAGATCAGCGCGAGGTCGACCGGGCCGGGAATGTCGTCGAGCGTCGCATAGGTCCTGACGCCGAGCAAATTGTCCACTTTCGGGTTGATCGGGTAGATCGCGCCCGGGTAGCCATCCTTGATCAACCCGACCATCGCCTTGTAGCCGCGCTTGGTGGGATCGGTCGAAGCGCCGATGATCGCGATCGAGCCGGGGGCGAGGAAATCGTGCAGGGGGCTGGTTCTGGGCAACGGCGGGGCGAGGTCCATGTCATTCTCCCCGGAAAACCGGCGCGCGCTTTTCGGCGAAGGCGTCCACGCCCTCCTGCCAGTCGCGCGTCGTGCCGACGAACATCATGCCTTCGAGCTCGGCAGTCAGCGCGGCATCGAGCGTGCGCTCGGCCGCCATGTTCAGTTGCTCCTTCGCGAGCTGCATCGAAAACGGCGCCTTGCCCGCGATCCGGCGCGCGAAGTCGCGCGCGGAGTCGAGGAAGCCTTCGTCGGGCAGGGCGCGGTTCGCGAGTCCGATGCGCACCGCTTCGGCGCCGCCGATGCGCTCGCCGAGGAATACCAGCTCGCGCGCTTTCGCCAGCCCGACGAGGCGTGGCAGCAGGTAGGTGACGCCGCCGCCGAGGAAGTTGCCGATCGAGATTTCCGGCAAGCCGATCTGTGCGCTTTCGGCCATCAGCACGAAGTCAGAAGCGATCGCCATTTCGGCTCCGGCGCCGAGCGCGAAGCCGTTGACCGCGGCGATCACCGGCTTGCCGAGCTGCAACAGCCGCTTGCACACTTTCTGCTCGCCCTGCAGGTACTGGCGGCGCTCGAACGGCGTGCGGCCCGCCTTGTGTTCCTTGAGGTCGGCGCCGACGCAGAACGCGCGGCCTTCGCCGGTGAGCAGCACGACGCGCGCATCGGGGTCGGCTTCGGCGCGGCTCAGTGCCGCGTTGAGTTCGTCATATAGCTGCGCGGTCACCGCGTTGAGCCGGTGCGGGCGGTTCAGCCGGATCTCGGCAATGCCGTCCGTCATGTCGTACAGGATCGTCTCGTAATTCATGCTTGTCCCTGGGGCAGGTTGGGGGCTCGAACGGGGGATGGAGCGCGGGTGCGGCGCCAGCCGGGCGCTACGACCATTATCGGCCGTTGCCGACATGCGCCAAAACGGAACTCGACAGCGACCTGCGCTTTTTCGGTCAGTCCGCGCGCGGGTCGAACGTCGCGGGCAGCGACCTGCGCGACAGTGCGGGACACGCCCCGCCGCCTGATCAGCGCCTGCGGCCAGCTGCCCTTCAACGCGCCGGCGTCCTGATTCACTCCGGCAGTGCGAGGTCCGCGATCACCGCGGCGAGGAACCGCGCCGCTTCGCCGCCGGTCACGGCGCGGTGGTCGAACGTGAGACTCAGCGGCAGCACGCGGCGCACGGCCGGGGTGCCGTCGATCGCGAGCACCTGCTGGTGCACGCGGCCGGCGCCGAGAATCGCGACGGTCGGCGGCATGACGATCGGCGCCGCGTACTTGCCGGCGATCATGCCGAAGTTCGACAGGGTGATCGTGTTGCCGCGCAGTTCGTCGGCCGGGATTTTGCGTGCGATGACGTCGGCGCGCATCCGGTCCAGGCCGCGGCGCAGGTCGTTCGCGTCGCGGTTCGCGACGTCGCGCAACACCGGCACGAACAGTCCTTCGGCGAGGTCGATCGCGATGCCGACGTCGATCTTCTCGAGCAAGCGGCGCCCCATCGTGTGGCTCTCGTACCACGCGTTGAGCGCCGGCTCGGCCCGGCAGCCTGCGACCAGCGCGCGCACGAGGCGGATCGTGACGTCGCTGTCCGGCAGCCACGCGTCGATGTCGGCGTCGTCGACGACCGTCGCGCCCGCCACTTCGCTTTGCGCGAGCGCCATGTTGCGCGCCATCGCCCGCCGCACGCCGCGCAGAATCTCCGGCGGCCCGACGTCGGCGAGGATCTTCGCGACCCGCTGCACGTCCGCCGTCGTGATCAGGCCGTCAGGCCCCGACGGTGTGACCATCTCGAGTTCGACGTTGAGCTGGCGCGCGAGCGCGCGCACTGCAGGCGTCGCCTTGATCGCCGCCGTGCCGCCGCCGACAGGTGCCGGAGCTTCCTGCGCGAGCTGGTGGCCGACCTGCACTTCACCGACCACGGTGCCGGCGTCGCTGTCTTCGGCGGTGCCGGCAAAACCGACCAGCGGCGCGCCGACATGCACGATCTGTCCCGGCTGGCCGAACAGCTTCTCGATGCGGCCCGAATGCGGCGAAGGGATCTCGACGATCGCCTTGGCCGTCTCCACCGACAGCAGCGGCCGGTCCGCCTCGATCTCGTCGCCGGCCGCGACGTGCCATTCGACGATCTCCGCTTCCTGCAGGCCTTCGCCCAGGTCGGGCAGTTTGAAGATCTTCATGCGCCCTCCAGCGTCTTGTGGACTGCCGCGACGATGCGTTCGACGCTCGGCAGGTACTGGTATTCGAGGCGTGCCAGCGGCACCACCGTGTCGTATCCGGTGACGCGCTGCACCGGCGCGAGCAGCGTGTAGAGGCCCTCTTCGGCGAGATTGGCGGCGATTTCGGCGCCAAAACCGCCCGTACGCGCAGCTTCGTGGACAATCACGCAGCGCCCGGTGCGGCCGACCGATTCGAGTATCGTTCCCATGTCGAGCGGCTTGAGCGTCGCCACGTCGATGACTTCGGCCATGATTCCCTGCTGCGCCAGCGTGTCGGCCGCGGTCTGCGTTTCGTGCACCATCGCGCCCCAGCTGACCAGCGTCACGTCGCTGCCCGAGCGCAGCGTGAAGCACACGTCGAGCGGCAGCGCCTCGCCGTCGTCGGCGACTTCCTGTTTGAACAGGCGATACAGCCGCGTCGGTTCGAGAAAAATCACTGGATCGGGGTCGCGTATCGCCGCCAGCAGCAGGCCGTAGGCCCGCGACGGCGACGACGGGATCACGACGCGCAATCCGGGCACGTGCGCGAACAGCGCTTCCGGGCTTTCCGAGTGGTGCTCCGGCGCGTGGATGCCGGCGCCGCACGGCGAGCGCAGCACCAGCGGGCACGACAGCCTGCCGCGCGTGCGGTGGCGCAGGCGCGATGCGTGGTTGATGACGTGATCGAACGTCGGGTAGATGAAGCCCGAGAACTGGATCTCCGCGACCGGTTTCAGCCCCATCGCTGCCATGCCGATCGCAGTGCCGGCGATCGCGGTTTCCGCCAGCGGCGTATCGACGATGCGCGCCGCGCCGAAGCGCTGCTGCAGGCCCGCAGTGGCGCGGAAGACGCCGCCATTGATGCCGATGTCTTCCCCGAGCAGCACGACTGCCGGGTCCCGGGCCAGTTCGTGCGCCAGCGCATGGTTGATCGCTTCGATCAGATTGAGCTCAGCCATGGCCGCCTCCCTGCTGCGGTGCCAACCGCAGCGCCATGTCGCGCTGTTCGTGCAGCGCCGCGGGCAGCGTGCGGTACAGGTGATCGAACATCGCTCCGGGCGTCGGTGGCGGCGTCGCGAGATAAGTCTCGACCGCCGCATTGACCGCCTCGTTGCATTCCCTGACGAGTTGTTCTTCCCGCTGCGGATCCCACGCGTTCAGCTGCACGAGGTAATTGCGCAGGCGCACGACCGGTTCGAACGTCCAGTGCTCCTGCACGACTTCCGGATCGCGGTAACGGCTCGCGTCGTCGGCAGTGGTGTGGTCGCCGAGGCGGTAGCTGAGCGCCTCGATGAGGCTCGGGCCGCCGCCGCTGCGCGCTTTCTCGATCGCCTGCCGCGCCGCGTGGTGGACGGCGACGATGTCGTTGCCGTCGACTTGGCAGCCTTCGATCCCGGCCGCGATCGCCTTTTGCGCCAGCGTCTGCGCGGCGCTCTGCATGCTGCGCGGAACCGAGATCGCCCACTGGTTGTTGTTGACGACCACGACCAGCGGCGCTTTCCATACCGCGCCGAAGTTCAGCGCTTCGTAGAAGTCGCCTTTCGACGTGCCGCCGTCGCCGAGAAAGCACACCGCGACGCGCGCTTCCTGGCGCAACTGGAATGCATATGCGGCGCCAGCTGCGTGACAGACTTGCGTCGCGATCGGCACGCAGATCGGGAAATCGTCGCGCGGCCCGGCGAAATCGCTGCCGCGCTCGTCCCCGCCCCAGTAGAGCAGGCTTTCGGCCATCGTGACGCCACGCATCAACTGCGCCGCGTGGTCGCGGTACGAGGGCACGAGCACGTCCTCGGCGCCCATCGCCGCTGCGACGCCGACGCCGATCGCCTCCTGCCCGAGCGCCGACGCGAACGTGCCGAGCTTGCCGGTGCGCTGCAGCGCGATCGCCTTGGTGTCGAAAGTGCGCGTCAGGACCATCGCGCGGTACAGGGGAATCAGTTTTTCCGGATCGAGCGCGAAATCCGGCAAGGGCTGGGTCGCTTCGCCCCGCGGATCGAGGAAGCGTGTGTAGTCGATCTGGAACCGACCGATGATGGTCATCGCAAGCTCCTTGTTTCCTGTCAGTCTAGACCACCGCACGCGGGATGCAGACTGACTGACACTCCAACTGCATCGGGATATTCGGATTGTCGTTGCGGATCGGTGTCTTTGCTCGAGCGGCAGAAGCGGCAATGACACCTCGTTGCGGCATTCGCTTTATGGACACCGCGGTCCGTCCCGCCGTTCCCGAATGCGTGCGGGTTCACGGCCCGCCTGTCCGGGAGATAACCGGAAGGTGAACCAAAAGTAATGCTGCAGTCATCGTGCGGTCAGTGGCGTCCGCCTAGCATGTGTCCAGGGTTGCTCGAACGCGAGTGCCTGATTCGAACAGGGCGTTACCCGTCCGGTTCGAGCCGAAATAACGCAATTCACAAGGAGTAAATCATGCTGATGAAAATCGCCGCTGCCGCCGCGTCCGTGCTGATCGCCACTTCGGCTTTCGCCGCCGACAAGGTCAATGTCGCCAAGTCCTACGAACTGAAGGACGGTTCCACGGTGTATGTGTTCAAGGACGGCAAGATGGCCATGGAAAACAAGGCCGGCGAGGTTGTCTCGATGAAGGAGGGCCATGCGATGGAGACGAAGGATGGCCAGAAAATCATGATGAAGGGCAACGAGGTCTGGCGTCTCGACGATGCGCTGCATCACGATCGTCGCGGCAACTGAAGGGGACGCAGCGCTCGCGACACGTGTCGTGCTCGCTGCTATGCTCGCCCCGGGGAGGGCCGGTCGGCTCGGCCGAAATCCGCTTCGCTGCACTTCAACTCGACCATGCGCCGCAATGCCGGCTCTTCGTCGAGGAAGAGACGGACGGCCACGGGGTCGAACTGGCTGCCGCGCAGGCGCACGATCTCGGCCTTTGCGACATCGAACGACAGTCCCTTCCGATAGGGGCGATCCGAGGTCATCGCGTCGAGCGCGTCGATCACCGCAAACAGCCGCGCTCCCAGCGGGATGGCCTCGCCACGCAGGCCACGCGGATACCCTGTGCCGTCGAAGTGTTCCTCGTGGCAGCGCACGATTTCTGCAGCGTCCTCCACGCCTGCGAGGTGACTGAGGAGGTGATGGCCGTCGTCGGGATGGCGGCGCATCACCGCCCATTCGTCGTCGTCGAGCGGTCCGTTCTTCAACAAGATACGGTCCGGGACGCCGATCTTCCCGATATCGTGGAGCAGCGCGCCCCAGTAGATCTGGGCGAGGCGCCGCTCGTCGTGCGGAAAGGAGTGTTTCGCCAGGACGACGGTGTGGCAGGCGACGCGCCGTGAGTGGAGACCGGTTTCATGTTCGCGCAGATCGAGCGCCTCGGCGAGCGCCTCGGCGAAGCCGGCGTTCAGGTCGCCGCAACTCGAACACTGCGCCGCGAGCGGTTCGAGAAAACAGCGCTCACAGAGCGGATCGCCGGTTTCCGGCGGCTGCGACGCAATGAACGCGCCACAGCAACTGCAGGTTGCCGCTGAAGTGGTCGAAGTGGGTGAATCGTTCAAGGCCGCAATCTCCCTTGATGGCCGTGCGATCGAAACCCCGTTTCGTCAGTGCCGCGGTGCTCCGGACCGCTGCGCCCCCAGGCGGGGGATGAACGCCGGCGTGCGTTCGACGTAGCGGCGGTACGCATCGCCGAATTCGGCGACCGCGTCGCTCTCCTCGTGCCGCGCGAGCCGAGCATAGATGACGAGCAGGATCGGGAACAGCACGAGCGTGATCAGCGTCGGCCACTGCAGCAGGAAGCCGAACATCACGAGCACGAAGGCGACGTACTGGGGATGTCGGATGCGGGCATACGGACCGCTGTCGGCTACCCGATGCTCGCGCTGGGCCGCGTAGAGCACCGGCCAGGCCTTGGCGAGCAGCCAGAATCCGCCGACGATGAACACGCTGCTGAGCAGGTGGAAGGGGCCGAAATGCGGATTCGAGCGCCAGCCGAACATCGTTTCGAGCAGGTGCCCGGAATCATGGGCGAGGAAATCCACCCCCGGAAAACGCGACGACAGCCAGCCCGAAAGCAGGTAGATCGTGAGCGGGAAGCCATACATCTCGGTGAACAGCGCGACGATGAAAGCCGAGTAGGCACCGAACGAGCGCCAGTCGCGCTTGTTGTGAGGCCTGGCGAAGCTGAACGCGAACGCGATGAAGAACAGCGAATTGATCACGACCAGCGACCACAGGCCGTAGGCGGGCGTGTCGCTCATTTTTCATCTCCTTCCACACTTTTCGGCTTTGTCCCGTGATCGTGTCCGCCGTGACCGCCATGCATGAACAGATGCATCAGCGGACACGCGAGCACTATCAGCCAGGGGAGGAAGCCGAGCACGTGGGCGCGGTGCTCAGTGAAGAGCAAGAACACGGCCAGCGCCAGAAAGCCGGCGAAGGTCCACTTCGCCCGTGAGCCGGAGCGGGCGTGTGGATGGGATGACTGCTCCCTGTCGTCCAGCGATTTCATGGGCTCAGCCGGCTCGCCGACGCAGCCGCAGCGCATTGGTGACCACCGACACCGAGCTCGCGCTCATCGCCAGCGCGGCGACCAGCGGCGACAGCAGCAGGCCGGTGAAGGGATACAGCAGGCCGGCGGCGAGTGGCACGCCGAGCGCGTTGTAGAGGAACGCGAAGGCGAGGTTTTGGCGCATGTTGCGCACTGTCGCGACCGACACGCGGCGCGCGGCGGCGATGCCGCGCAGGTCGCCCTTGACCAGCGTGAGCTGCGCGCTCGACATCGCCACGTCGGTGCCGGTGCCCATCGCGATGCCGACGTCGGCGCGTGCGAGCGCGGGTGCGTCGTTGATGCCGTCGCCGGCCATCGCGACGACGCGACCTTCGCCCTGCAGCTTCGCGACGAGGTCGTCCTTGTCCTTCGGCTTGACTTCGCCGAACACTTCCCCGATGCCCAGCCGCTTGCCGACTGCGCGGGCGGTCGTCAGCCCGTCGCCGGTCGCCATGACGATGCGCGTGATCCCGTTCGCGCGCAGTTCGCCGAGCGCCTCGGGCGTCGTTGCCTTGACCGGGTCGGCGACCGCGACGAGACCCGCCGCCCGGCCATCGACGGCGAGCATCATCACGCTCGCACCTTCGCTGCGCAGCGCTTCAGCCTGTTCGGCGAGGTCCTGCCAGGCGACGCCCTCGTCGTCCATCAGCGCGGTGTTGCCGAGCACGACCTTGCGGCCCTCGACGACCCCGCGCACGCCGATGCCGGACGACGATTCGAAGCTGTCCGGTTTCGACAGCGCCAGGCCCTGGCGCCGTGCCTCGTCGACGATCGCGTGCGCGAGCGGATGTTCGCTGCCCTGGTCGAGGCTCGCGGCGATGCGCAGCACTTCGTCCCCGGTCCAGCCGGCGGCGGCGACTGTCGCGTGGAACGCCGGCTTGCCTTCGGTCAGCGTGCCGGTCTTGTCGACGATCAGCGTGTCGACCCGGCGCAGGTTCTCGATCGCCGCGGCATCGCGGAACAGCACGCCCTGGGTCGCGGCGTTGCCGGTCGCGACCATCACCGACATTGGCGTCGCGAGGCCGAGCGCGCACGGGCAGGCGATGATCAGCACCGCGACCGCGTTGATCAGGCCGAAGGCCCACGACGGTTCCGGGCCGAACAGGCCCCAGCCGAAGAAAGTGAGGGCGGCGATCGCGACGACCGTGACGACGAAATATCCCGCGACCTGGTCGGCCATGCGCTGCATCGGCGCACGCGAGCGCTGCGCCTGCGCGACCATCTGCACGATCTGCGCGAGCACCGTCTGCGAGCCGATCTTCTCGGCCTGCATCACGAGCGCACCGCTGGTGTTCAGCGTCGCGCCGATCAGCTTGTCGCCGGCGCGCTTGTCGACGGGCAGCGGCTCGCCGGTCAGCATCGATTCATCGACTGCGCTGTCGCCTTCGAGTACGACGCCGTCGACCGGCACTTTCTCGCCGGGACGCACGCGCAGGTGGTCGCCGGAGTGCACATGGGTCAGCGGGATGTCTTCCTCGCTGCCGTCGGCGTTGAGCCGGCGCGCGGTCTTCGGCGCGAGGCCGAGCAGCGCCTTGATCGCCGCGCCGGTCTCCGAGCGCGCGCGCAGTTCGAGCACCTGGCCGAGCAGCGTCAGCGACACGATCACCGCGGCGGCCTCGAAATACACCGCGACGTGGCCGCCGATGCGGAAGGACTCGGGGAAGACTCCCGGCGCGACGGTCGCGACGACGCTGTAGCCATAGGCTGCGGCGACGCCGGTGCCGATCAGCGTCCACATGTTCGGGCTGCGGTTCGCGAGCGACTGCGCCCAGCGCACGAAAAACGGCCAGCCGCCCCACAGCACGACGGGCGTCGCGAGCAGCAGCTCGACCCACGGGCGTGCGGCGCCGAGCAGCGGGTCGAAGAGTCCGCCGGACATCGCGATCAGCGTCACCAGCACGGTCGCCGGCAATGTCCACCAGAAGCGCCGGCGAAAGTCCGCGAGTTCGGGGTTTTCGCCTTCCTCCAGCTCCGGCAGCACCGGCTCGAGCGCCATGCCGCATTTCGGGCAGCTTCCGGGGCCGATCTGGCGGATCTCCGGGTGCATCGGGCAGGTGTATTCGGTGCCGGGTGGCGTGACAGCTTCGGGTTCGGCCGGTGCCGGGTGCAGATAGCGCGTCGGCTCGGCGCGGAACTTGTCGAGGCACTTCGCGCTGCAGAAACGGTACGTCTGCCCGTCGTGCGTCGCGACGTGCGGCGAATCGGGTTTCACGGTCATGCCGCACACCGGGTCGGTTGCCGGGGCAGGCGGGGGAGCGGCATGTTCGGGACCGCCGTGGCGATGAGGATCGTGCGCCGGGCCGGGACGGATTTCACTCATGACGATTTTCTCCGCGGTGCATCAGGGCGTCTGTTCCACCCTCCTCTCCATCCTGTCCAGGCGCTGCTCGATCTGATGCATGCGCTTGGCGAGCGCCTCGGCCGACGGCGCGCCCGCGCCCGGACCCATCATTCCCATTCCCTGCATCATTCCCATACCTTGCATCATGGCCGGGTCGCCCATCATCGGGCAGCCCATCTGACCCGCCGCCATCTGCCGGCCCAACATCATGTTTTCGCGCATCGTCTGCATGTGCTCCATCAGCAGTTTCTGCCGCTCTTCGGGACTCTTGGCTGCGGCGAGGGCATCGAGTTGGGACTGCATCTTGGTCGTGTTGTCCCGCATCGTCTGCACCGTCGCTGCGGGTACCTGCGCCGAGACGGCCGAAGCCTGATCCGGGTGATGCGCATCCTCCGCGAAGGCAGGAAAGGCCGCGACCAGGGATATCGCGATGGCAGTGAGCGTCTTTTTCATGATGCGTCTCCTGAAAAATAGGTGGCCGGGCGGGCGCCGGATTGCACGCAGAGGCAATAAAGACGGCGCCGATTCGTTGGCCGTGCCGGCCGTCGGACGAAGCTTCGAACGTTGCGTCGGGGCACGAGGGTGAGGCGTGTTCCTGATGCGCTGGCCGTGCTCCGATGGATTCATCATAGTCCGCGCCGCGCGACGCAAGGCTGACGCGTTGATTACATTTCTGTCATCGAATCGTCGCCGCCGGTGCCGGCACGACCGGCGTGTGCGCACCGGATTCGAGCTCCCGCCGCAGCTGCCACTGCTTGACCAGCGCATACAGCGCGGGGATCACGCCGAGCGTCAGCACCGTCGACGAGATCATGCCGCCGACCATCGGCGCAGCGATGCGGCTCATGACTTCGGAGCCGGTGCCCGTGCCCCACATGATCGGCAGCAGGCCCGCCATGATCGCGACGACCGTCATCATCTTCGGGCGCACGCGCTCGACTGCGCCTTCCATGATCGCTTCATAAAGGTCGGCAACCGACGCCTCGCGGCCTTCGGCAGCACGTTTCGCGCGGATCGCCTCCCACGCGTGATCGAGGTAGATCAGCATGACGACGCCGGTTTCGGCCGCGACGCCGGCGAGCGCGATAAAGCCGACCGCGACCGCGACGCTCATCTGGTAGCCGAGCCACCACATCAGCCACACGCCGCCGACGAGCGCGAACGGCACCGACAGCATCACGATCAAGGTCTCGGTGAGACGCCGGAAGTTCAGGTACAGCAGCACGAAGATCAGCCCGAGCGTCAGCGGCAGCACGACTTTCATCTTCTCCTTCGCGCGCTCCATGTACTCGAACTGGCCGCTCCACGTCGCGTAATAGCCGGGCGGGAACGTGACCTGTTCGGCGACCGCCTGCTGCGCGCGTTTGACGAACGCGCCGAGGTCGGCGCCGCGCGTGTCGACGTACACGTACGCGGCGAGCAGTGCATTCTCGGTGCGGATGCCGGGCGAGCCGCGCGTGAGCTGAACGTCGGCGAGCTGGCCGAGCGGGATCGGGCCGCTCGCCGTCGGCACGTACACTTCGGCCGCGATGCGCTGCGGGTCGTCGCGCAGGCCGCGCGGGTAGCGCACGGTGACGTTGTAGCGTTCGAGCCCTTCGACCGCGGTCGTGACCATGTCGCCGCCGAGCGCGGTCGCGACGACTTCCTGCAACGCATTGACCGTCAGGCCGTAGCGTGCGAGCTGGTCGCGGCGCGGCACGATGTCGAGGTAGTAGCCGCCGCTGACGCGCTCGGCGTACGCGCTGGAAGCGCCCGGCACGTTCCGCACCGCGGCTTCGACGTCCTTCGCGACCTGCTCGATCGTCGCGAGGTCGTTGCCGAACACCTTGACGCCGATCGGCGTGCGGATGCCGGTCGCGAGCATGTCGAGGCGCGCCTTGATCGGCATCGTCCAGGAATTCGCGACACCGGGGAATTTCAGCGCCGCGTCCATCTCGGCGATCAGCTTGTCGGTTGTCATGCCTGGCCGCCAGTCGGCTTGCGGCTTGAGGTTCACGACCGTCTCGAACATTTCGAGCGGCGCCGGGTCGGTCGCCGACAGCGCGCGCCCGGCCTTGCCATACACCGATTCGACTTCGGGAAACGTCTTGATGATGCGGTTCGTCGTCGCGAGCAGACGCCCGGCTTCGGTCACCGACATGCCGGGCAGCGCCGCCGGCATGTAGAACAGCGTGCCTTCGTTCAGCGTCGGCATGAACTCCGAGCCGAGCTGGCGCGCCGGGAACACCGTCACCGCCATCACCACCCCCGCGGCGACGAGCGTCAGCACCTTGTGGCGCATCACGCCGCGGATGATCGGCCGGTAGGCCCAGATCAGGAAGCGGTTCACCGGGTTCCTCGCCTCGGGCAGGATGCGCCCGCGCACGAAGAACAGCATCAGCACCGGCACGAGCGTTACCGACAGCAGCGCCGCGCCCGCCATCGCGAACGTCTTCGTGAACGCGAGCGGCGAGAACATCCGTCCTTCCTGCCCTTCGAGCGTGAACACCGGCAGGAACGACACGGTGATGATCAACAGCGAAAAGAACAGCGCCGGGCCGACTTCCTTGCACGCGCGGATGATCGTCTGCGCGCGCTCGGCCTGCGTCGCGCCCGCCGGCAGATGTTCGAGGCGCTTGTGCGCGTTCTCGATCATCACGATCGCGGCGTCGACCATCGCACCGATCGCGATCGCGATGCCGCCGAGGCTCATGATGTTCGAGCCGAGGTCGAGGGCGCGCATCGCGATGAACGCGATCAGGATGCCGAGCGGCAGCGTGATGATCGCGACGAGCGCGCTCCTCACATGCAGCAGGAAGATCACGCATACTGCGGCGACGATCAGGCTCTCTTCGAACAGCGTCCATTTGAGGTTCGCGATCGCGCGCTCGATCAGGTTCGAGCGGTCGTAGACCGGCACGATCTCGGCGCCTTCGGGCAGCCCCGGCGCGATCTCCGCGATCTTCGCCTTGACGTTCGCGATGACGTCGAGCGCGTTCTGGCCGAAGCGCGCCATGACGATGCCGGAAGCGACTTCGCCTTCGCCGTTCAATTCGGCGATCCCGCGCCGCTCGGCCGGCACGAGTTCGACGCGGCCGATGTCGGCGACCCGCACCGGCGTGCCGCCTGCGCTTTTCAGCACCAGGTTCGCGATGTCGTCGCTGCCGCCCAGATAGCCGCGGCCGCGCACCATGTATTCCTTCTCGGCCATCTCGACGACGCGCCCGCCGACATCGCGGTTCGACTCGCGGATCACGCGGCTGACGTCGTCGAGCGCGAGGCCGAATGTCGCGAGCCGGTGCGGGTCCACGGTGACCTGGTATTCGCGCACGAAGCCGCCGACGCTCGCAACTTCCGCCACCCCGCCGGCTTTCGTCAGTTGGTAGCGGATGTACCAGTCCTGCAGGCTCCTCGTCTCGGCGAGCGACATGTTCTTGCCGGTCACCGCGTACTGATAGACCCAGCCGACACCGGTCGCATCCGGCCCGATCTGCGGCGACACGCCCTGCGGCAGGCGTCCCGCGACCGAACTCAAATATTCGAGCACGCGCGAGCGCGCCCAGTAGATGTCGGTGCCGTCCTCGAAGATCACGTAGACGTAGGACGCGCCGAACATCGAGAAGCCGCGCACGACTTTCGCGCGCGGCACGGCGAGCATCGATGTCGTCAGCGGGTAGGTCACCTGGTCCTCGACGACCTGCGGCGCCTGGCCGGGGAAGTCGGTGAACACGATCACCTGCACGTCCGACAGATCCGGCAGCGCGTCGAGCGGCGTGTTCTTCACCGCGTACAGCCCGCCGCCGATGACGAACAGCGTCGCGAGCAGCACGAGGAAGACGTTCTTCGCGGACCAGTCGATGAGGCGGTCGAGCATGTCAGTGGCTCCCGTGTCCGTTCGCGGCCGCCGGTTCCGCTGCCGGTTTCCCGGCGGTGCCTTTCGATGCCTTCTCGATACGCGTGACGACGAATTCGCCCGGTTGGCGCTGTTCGAACTCGAATCGAACCGGCGTGCCGGGCGCGAGGTCGGCGACGAGCTCGGGCGACGCCACCGCGAAGTCCATCGTCATCGCCGGCCATTGCAGCGCAGGGATGTCGCCGTGCGTCAGCGTCACGGTGTTCGTCGCCGGATCAACGGCGTCGAACGTTCCTTCGGCCTCGTATGTTTGCGGCGCTGCGGCCGTTGCCGGGGCGGCGTCGGTCAGGTTCGACAGCGCGGCCTTCAGCTGGCTTTCGGAATCGATGAGGAAGTTCGCCGACGTCACGACGCGGTCGCCGGCCTCGACGCCTTCGAGCACTTCGACGTGCTCGGTGCCGCGCTCGCCCAGGCGCACCGGTTGCGGCTTGAAGCGGCCTTCGTCGAGCGCGATCAGCACGACCTGCCGCACGCCGTCGTCGATGACCGCGGACGTCGGCACGGTCACGCGCGGCGTCGGCGAGCCGGACGCGAGCTCGACGTGCGCAAACATGCCCGGGCGCAGCAGGCCTTCGCGGTTGTCGAGTTCGAGACGAATGCGCGTGCTGCGCGTCTCGACGTTCAGCGTCGGGTAGAGATAGCCGACTTTCGAGTCGAAGTGGCGATCCGGGAAGGCGTCGAGCGTCACGCTCGCCCGCTGGCCGACGCTCACGCGCGCGAGGTCGCGCTCGAAGATGTCGGCGATGACCCACACTTTCGACAGGTCGGCGATGCGATAGACCGCTTCGCCGGGCATGAAGCGCGCACCCTGCACCGCGTTCTTCTCGAGCACGACGCCGTTGGCCGGCGAATGGAAAGTCTGGCGCTGCGCAATCTTGCCCTCGCCCTCGCGCGGCGCGGCGACTTGCCAGTTCTGCAGGCGCTCGCGCGTCGCGTCGGCCAAGCGGCGCGCCGCTTCCGACGCAATCGGGTCGGTGGCGGCACTGTCGCGCTGTAGCCGCTCGGCGATGCGCAGTTCCTCGCTGGCCGACTGCAGCTCGGGGCTGTAGATCGTGAACAGCGGCTGGCCGCGGCGCACCGGGTCGCCGACCGCATTGACGTGCAGGCGCTCGATCCAGCCTTCGAAGCGCGGCGCAACGTCGACGACCGCACGCTCGTTGAGCTCGACGCGTCCGACCGCGCGCACTGCGGCATCGACGACGCGCATCTCGGCGACGGCGGTCTTGACGCCGAGCGTCTGCACGCGCGCCGGGCTGACGACGACTGCGCCGCTGTCGTCGGGCTGGTCGTCGGCATAGACCGGGATGTAGTCCATGCCCATCGAGTCCTTCTTCGGCACCGGTGACGTGTCGGGCAGGCCCATCGGGTTGCGGTAATAGAGGATCTGGCGTTCGCTGCCGGCGCCTGCGGCCGTGTTTTCAGCGGCCGTCGTGCTGTCGGGCGCGGCAGCGGGGTCGCTGCGGCTGCCTGCCCAATAGCCGGCGCCCAGCGCAGCCGCGACGGCGAGCGCCGCGAGGGAAAGTCGTACGGCGGGCTTCACGGCTGTTCTCCTGCAAGTTTTTCGATTTCGGCGAGCGCCATGCGGGTCTCGACATCGGCCTGCAGCAGCGCCATGCGCGTATCGACGAGCTGGCGCTCGGCTTCGAGCACGGTGTCGAAGTCGACGCGCCCCGTCGAGAACGCCGCCCGGGTCGCGTCGCGCGTCGCTTCGGCCTGCGGCGTCAGCGTGCCGCGCAGGAGCTGCAGCGTCTCGTGGCCGCTCGTGAACGCGGCGTACGCGCTGCCGAGTTCGCCGAGGAGCGCCGATTCGGCTGCAGCGCGTCGCGCGTCGGCGGCAGTGACCATCAGTGCGGCTTCGCGCTCGCGCGCGCGGCGTGCCGACTGCTGCAGCGGGATCATGACTTCGAGCATCACGTCCCACGACGACGGTTCGCCGCCGCGCGGGCGGTTGTTCGTCAGTCCGACGCTGAAGTCCGGGTAGCGGTCGCGCCACGTGCGGTCGCGTTCGAGGCGCGCCGCGTCGAGGCCGCGCGCTTCGGCAGCGATCGCCGGATGGGTCGTGCGCGTGCGTTCGACGAGGGGCGCGAGGGCGACCGCCTGCGGCAGCGGCGGCGGATCCTGCGGCGCGGCGAGGGCGCTGCCGGGCGCGCGGCCGAGCAGCGCGTTCAGTGCCGACGCCGTGCCGCGGCGGCGCTGTTCGACGCCGACGAGCGCGAGCCGCTGCGACGTGATCTCGCGCTGCGCGCGCAGCACCGCCTGCTGCGGCAGCAGGCCGAGGCGGTAGCGCGACAGCGTGATCTCCTCGAGGCTCTGCAGCAAGGCCAGCGCGTCGCGATTGAGCACCGCTTCGCGGTCGGCGGCGTAATAGCGCAGCCACGCCGCCTTGATTTCGGCAGCCATGTTCGCCCAGGCCGCATCGCGGGCCGCCTCGGCCTGGTCCGCGCGCGCGCCCGCCGCACGCTCGGCGAGCTCGCGCTTGCCCCACGCCGGCAGCGGCTGGATGACGCGGTAGCGCGTTTCGCCGACTTCGCCCGGCACGAGCGTCGTCGGGCCGCCGCGCATGCGGTTCGTGAAGTCCATCAGCTCGATCTGGAAGCTCGGGTCGGGCAGCGCGCCGGCGGGTTCGACACGTTCGCGGGCAGCATCCGCTTCGGCGCGGTCGACGGCGAAAGCCGGGTTGTTCATGCGAGCGTATTCGATCAGGCCGGGAAGGTCCGCGCCGAGGGGCGGCGGAGCGGCAGCGGGCGGCGCGGTGTCCTGCGCGTGGCCGAAAGCGCTCGCCGCGAGCACGGCGATGCCCGCGGCCAGACGCAGGGAACGCAGGCCGGCGATAAGCGGTTTCATCGGATGTCCGGAAAAAGTGGGGGTGGCCAGGGTCCGGGGCGGGGCAGGTGCCCGAAGGCGAATCGGCGGGCCGGGCGGACCGCAGCCGCAGGGGGTCCGGCTGCGGTGGGCTCGCGCCTCGGCGTCACGCCTGTTTCGCCCTTATTTGACCATCTCCAGCTGCGTCACTGTGAACACCCCATCGACGCGCTGCGCGGCGAAGCGGATCCTGTCGCCCTCGCTGACCGCGTCGAGCATCGACGGGTCGGTCGCGCGAAAGGTCATCGTCATCGGCGGCATGCCCAGGTTCTCGAGCGGGCCGTGGCTGATCGTGATCTTGCCGGCGGCCTTGTCGACTTTCTTGACGGTGCCTTCCGACAGCGAAGCTTTCGCGTCGGCGACGGGCATCGCGGCGCCGTGAGCGGCATCGTGTCCGTGCCCGCTCATGGCAAAGGCCGGACCGGCGCTCGTGAGCGTGGCGAGGAGGGCGAACGTGGCGAGGGGGCGGGTGAGGGGGCGGGTGAGGGGGCGGGTGAGGGGCATCATGGATCCTGTGTTTCGGTGAGTGGAATGAAGTATGAGTTCGTAATACCGACTGGAGGCTGACGGGAAGATTACATTTTTGTCAGCCGCGGGTGGGCTGGGAGGCGGCGACCCGCCCGCTCGCAGGCGGCGGACGGGAAGGAATATGCGACAGGTGTGGATCGGCGTGTTTCGGTGAGCGGCGCATCTGTTGTACAGGACGCTCGCGCTGTCGAGCGGATCGGCGTCATTTTCCCCCGGTTTTCCCCACGATTCCCCCATCGTTCCGCCCCCCCGTGAAAGGGGGCGCGCCGCCTGCCGTCGTGCGGCAAATTGACGCTGTCGCGCGGCCCGGCCGAACCCTGCAGGGGCGGCACCGGCGTCGCGTCCGCAGGCGCAACGAACGAAGGAGACCTGGCATGCGCATCGTGTGTATCGGCGGCGGACCCGCGGGGCTGTATTTCGCGCTCCTGATGAAGAAGCTGAACCCGGCGCACGAGATCGCCGTCATCGAGCGCAACCGGCCGTACGACACGTTCGGCTGGGGCGTCGTGTTCTCGGACGCGACGATGGACAACATGCGCGAATGGGACCCGGTGACGGCCGACGCGATCCAGGTCGCGTTCAACCACTGGGACGACATCGAGCTGCATTTCAAAGGGCGCACGATCCGCAGCGGCGGCCACGGTTTCGTCGGCATCGGGCGCAAGAAGATGCTCAACATCCTGCAGGCGCGCTGCGAGGAACTCGGCGTCGAGCTGGTGTTCGACCGCGATGTCGAGTCGGACAGCGAGTTTCCCGACGCCGATCTCATCATCGCGTCCGACGGCATCAACTCGCGCATCCGCAACAAGTACGCGGAAGTGTTCAAGCCGGACATCGTCACGCGGCCGAACCGCTACATCTGGCTCGGCACGAACAAGCTCTTCGACGCGTTCACGTTCCTGTTCGAGAAGACCGAGCACGGCTGGTTTCAGGCGCACGTCTACAAGTTCGACGACACGACGACGACTTTCATCGTCGAATGCCCAGAGCATGTCTGGAAAGCCCACGGGCTCGACCGCACCGATTCGGAGCAGTCGATCGCGTTCTGCGAGAAGCTGTTCGCGAAACATCTCGACGGCCACCCGCTGATGACGAACGCGCGCCACCTGCGCGGCTCGGCGTGGCTGAACTTCCAGCGCGTCAAGTGCGAGCAGTGGCACCACGACAACGGCAGCAGCCACGTCGTGCTGATGGGCGACGCGGTGCATACCGCGCATTTCGCGATCGGCTCGGGCACGAAGCTCGCGCTCGAGGACGCGATCGAGCTGACGCGCCTGTTCCGCGATGAAGGCGACACCCCGGAGCATATCCCGGCGGTGCTCGAACGCTACCAGGCGGCGCGCAACATCGACGTGCTGCGGCTGCAGAACGCCGCATGGAATGCGATGGAATGGTTCGAAGTCTGCGGCGCGCGCTACTGCGACACGCTCGAGCCGGAGCAGTTCATGTACTCGATGCTGACGCGCTCGCAGCGCATCTCGCACGAGAACCTGCGGCTGCGCGACGCGGCGTGGCTCGAAGGCTACGAGCGCTGGTTCGCGAACAACGCGGGGCTGCCGGTCAAGGCCGGCGAGGCGCCGCCACCGATGTTCACGCCCTTCACGCTGCGCGGCCTGACGCTTGCGAACCGCGTCGTCGTGTCGCCGATGGCGATGTACTCGGCCGACGACGGCAGCGCGACCGACTTCCACCTCGTGCATTTTGGCGCGCGCGCGCTCGGCGGGGCGGGGCTGCTGTATACCGAGATGACGTGCGTGTCGCCCGACGCGCGCATCACGCCGGGCTGCGCCGGGATGTACAAGCCCGAGCACGTCAATGCATGGAAGCGCGTCGTCGATTTCGTCCACGCGAATTCGGGCGCGAAAATGGGCATGCAGCTCGGTCACGCCGGGCGCAAGGGCGCGACGAAGCTCGCGTGGGAAGGCATCGACGAACCGCTCGAAGGCGGCGGCTGGCCGCTGATGTCCGCGTCGCCGCTGCCGTACCTGCCGCATTCCCAGGTGCCGCGCGAGATGACGCGCGACGACATGGAGCGCGTGCGCGACGACTTCGTCCGCGCGACGAAGATGGCCGCCGAGGCCGGCTTCGACATCCTCGAGCTGCACTGCGCGCACGGCTACCTGCTGTCGAGCTTCCTGTCGCCGCTGACGAACCGGCGCAGCGACGAATTCGGCGGCGGACACGCGAACCGCGCGCGCTTCCCGCTCGAAGTGTTCCGCGCGATGCGTGCCGTGTGGCCGCAGGACCGCCCGATGTCGGTGCGCCTGTCGTGCCACGACTGGTTCCCCGGCGGCAACACTGCGGACGACGCGGTCGAGTTCGCGCGCCTCTTCAAGGACGCCGGCGCCGACCTCATCGACTGCTCGTCGGGTCAGGTATGGAAAGGCGATCGGCCGGTCTATGGACGCATGTACCAGACGCCGTTCGCCGACCGCATCCGCAACGAAGCCGGCATCCCGACTGTCGCCGTCGGCGCGCTCTACGAGGCCGACCACGCGAACAGCATCATCGCCGCGGGCCGCGCGGATCTGTGCGCGATCGCGCGCCCGCACCTCGCCGATCCGGCCTGGACATTGCATGAAGCGGCGAAGATCGGCTTCGACGACGTCGCGTGGCCGAAACAGTATCTGTCCGCGCGCAGCCAGTACGAGACGAATCTCCGGCGCGAGGGGGCAGTGCCGGGCAAGTGAACAACGGCCCGTCTGGGGCCCCCTGCTACAGCTTTCCCGCTCGGGCAGGGAGCCGATCTTGCTTTGAACGTGAGCCGGGGCGCGGCACGAAACGCGGCTGGATCGGTCCAACTGGACAGTTTTTGCGTGCTGTGCCCGATGTAACCCGTTAACGCGGAGGAATTCCGACGTCACATCGGCGGCCGCGGGCAGCCCCGCGGGATTCCTTCGCTCGCACCCGGGGGGTTCATGACATATTGTGTCGCCATACGGCTGGATGCAGGTCTCGTCTTCCTGTCCGACTCCCGCACCTATGCCGGCGTCGATCACATCAACACTTTCCGCAAGATGCATTTCTTCGAGCGCCACGGCGAACGGGTGCTGGTGCTGATGACGGCGGGAAACCTGTCGATCAGCCAGTCGGTCGTCAACACGCTGCGCGAACGGATCGAGTCGGGCGGGGGGAGGAACCTGTGCAACGTGCCGACGATGTTCGAAGCGGCCAAGCACGTCGGCGACTGCCTGCGCGAAGTCCACGCGCGTGATGCCGAATCGCTGAAGGAATTCGGCGTCGATTTTTCGGCCGGGCTGCTGCTCGGTGGCCAGATACGGGGCGAGGAGCCGCGCCTGTTCCAGCTCTATGCAGCCGGCAACTTCACCGAAGCGACCCAGGAGACGCCGTATTTCCAGATCGGCGAATCCAAGTACGGCAAGCCGATCATCGTACGCATCATCACGCACACGACATCGCTCGACGAAGCGGTCAAATGCGCGCTCGTGTCGATGGATTCGAGCATCCGCTCGAACCTCTCGGTGGGGTTGCCGCTCGACTTGCTGGTCTATCAGCGCGACGCGCTGCGCGTCGGCCATTACTGCGTCATCCGCGAGGACAACGCTTATTTCGCGTTGATCCGCAAGCTCTGGAGCCAACAGCTGCGCGAAGTCTTCAGTGCCCTGCCGAATCCGGACTGGGAGAACATCCAGCTCACTGCGGAGGCACTGCGGCAGAACACCTGCAATGCGCCGCGCAGCGAAAAACGCGAAGGCGAAAGCTAAACGGGGCCGGCCGCACGATCGCGCGGCCGGCCCCGCCGCCGCCCGCTAGGCTGGCGGGCGGACGGCAGAGATGCGTCCTACTCCTCCTTGTTCTTGCCGCGGCTCGATTCGCTCGAGCCCGACTTGCTGCTCGATGAACCGGACATGCCGGAGAAGCCGCCGGACGACGAGCCACCGCCGGACGACGAGCCGCTCTGGCCGTGCTCGCTGCCGCTCGCGCCCCGCTGCTGGCCGGACTGCGACTGCTGCGAAGACGACTGCTGCGAGGATGACTGCGACTGCGACCCGGATTGCGATTCGGACTGCACGCGGATGCGGTTCTCGATGTCCTGCACGCCCCAGCACTCATCGACGACGTCCTCGATGCGATGGCGCATCTGGCGGCTGGGCACCGTGCCTTCCAGTTCCACGCAACCTTCCTTGACGTTGATGCTCACTTCGCTGACGTCCACCCCGGGTTCCTCGACGAGGCGCTCGCATACCATCTCGCGGATGCGTTCGTCCGAACGGGCGTAGTTCTTCGGCCCCTTGCGGCCGCGCGACGACAGCTCGGACTGGCCCCACGAGGATTGCATCGCGCCGTAACCACGGCCCGTCTGCGACGACGTCTGCGTGCCCATCATCCCCTGCTGCGGCTGCTGGCCCCAGTCCTGCTGACCAAGGCCGCTTTGCTGGCCGAAACTGCCTTGCTGCCCGTAGCTGCCTTGCTGCCCGTAGCTACCCATCCCCTGTTGGGACTGCTGGCCGTATCCGCGCTGGCCGAATCCCTGCTGCGGTTGATGCTGGCCGAAACCCTGCTGGCCGCCCTGTTGACCATAGCCCTGTTGACCATAGCCCTGCTGGCCGTAACCTTGCTGGCCGAATCCCTGTTCGTGCTGCTGGCCCCAGCCCTGCTGGCCGAAACCCTGCTGCGGCTGATGCTGACCATAGCCCTGCTGGCCAAACCCCTGTTCGTGTTGCCGGCCCCAGCCCTGCTGTCCGCCGTAACCCTGCTCGTGCTGCTGGCCGTAGCCTTGCTGCCCGAACCCCTGTTCATGCTGTCGGCCCCAGCTCTGCTGGCCGAAGCCCTGCTGCGGCTGCTGCTGACCGTAGCCCTGCTGGCCGTAACCCTGGTCATACTGCTGGCCATAGCCCTGCTGCCCGTAACCTTGCTGTCCGTAGCCTTGCTGATGCTGACCGTAGCCTTGCTGGCCGAATCCTTGCTGCGGCTGCTGGTGCCCCCAGCCCTGCTGGCCGATCCCTTGTTGAGACTGGCGACCGCCCTGCTGGCCGTATTCCTCTTCTTCGTAGTCATGCTGTCCGTAGCTCTGCTCACGCTGGCCTTTCTGACGCTGCGATTTCATGTTCTGTCTCCTCAGGTGGCGACAACAAACCGGGTTTCGAGACACCCCGGCGGAAAAGGGACGGCTCCGGCCGCCCATCGATTTCCTCCCCATCCTGAGCAATAGGCGTGCCCCGGGTGGCCAGCAGAGGCGCGCGCTGGGTGAAGGGTTGGCTTCCAGGGATGCAAGGTGTCGGCGCTCGCCGCCGAGGCAGGATCAGCCGACGGGGACCTGCTGAGGATCTGCACGAGGCCGGCCGAGTTGTGTGCGTCAAGTTGTGCAAATTGGGTGAGCACGACATGGTTGATGTCATTTCGCTTTCAGCGCCGCACAGGGCGTAGCCCGAAGCGGCGCTGAAAGCGGGTGGCGGCCTCACGCGGCCAGCCGCAGGGCCTCCTTCTTCTGCTCGGCGAGCAGGGTCATGTTCAGGTAGCGGTTGTCCTCGAGCCAGCTCTCGTGCGTTTCGACGCACAGCGCGCGGATCAGTCGCAGGCACGAATCGGTATTGGGGAAGATGCGCACGACATGGGTGCGTCGTTTGATCTCCTCGTTGAGCCGTTCGAGCATGTTGGTGCTCTTCATGTGCTTGTGATGCTGGCGCGGCAGCCGGTAGAAGGTCAGCGTCTCGCCGATGTTCGACTCGGCCCAGTCGACGAGCTTCGGATACTTTGCCTGCCACTTCGTGATCCACGCGGCCAGGTCGCGGTGGGCCTCCTGGATGTCGCGCCGGTCGTAGATCCAGCGCAGCTCCTGCAGACAGTCGTCGTCAGCCTTGCGCGGCAGGTAATCAAGGGCGTTCCTCAGGAAGTGGACGTAGCAGCGCTGCCAGACCGCCTCGCTCAACACTTCGGAAATGGCCTTCTTGAGCCCTGCGTGATCGTCCGAGACGACGAACTCGACCCCCGCGAGGCCCCGCTCCTTGAGCCGCAGCAGAAAGTCCTTCCAACTGCTCTGGCTCTCGCGGTGGGCGAGCTCGACCGCGAGCACCTGGCGGTGCCCCTCCCAATTGATGCCGATCGCGATCAGCACCGCTTGCGCGCGAATCACGCCGTCTTCGCGGATTTTCTCGTAGCGGGCATCGAGGATCAGATAGGGGTACGCTTCGTCCAGCTGCCGCGCGGCAAAGCGCGCCAGCGCCTCGTCCAGGCTCTTGTTGATCGCCGAGATGGCCGAGGCCGAGAAGCTGTGCCCGCACAGCTCTTCGGTGATCATTTTGACCTTGCGCGTCGACACCCCCTGCACGTACATCTCGGCGAGCGCCGCGACCAGCGCCTTCTCGCTGCGCGCATAGCGCTCGAACAGCGCGGTGGAAAACTCGCCGTTACGGTCACGTGGCACGCGCAGCTCCAGTTTTCCGATGCGCGTCACCAAGCCACGACTGTAGTAGCCGGCCCGGTAGCCCTGACGGCGGTCGGTGCGCTCGCCCGGCGCCGCTCCCAGCAACTCGGTCATCTCGCCTTCCAGGACCTCCTGCAGCGCCTGCTTCATCAGCGCCTTCATCAGCTCCGGATCCGACGCCACCAATGCTTCCACTGTCGCGCCCTTCGAACTACGCTTGATCGTGGTCATGGCTGCCCTCTCCACGGGGTTAAAGGTCGATCCGACAATCAACCTTAGCCATGGCCACCCGCGCCTTCCAGCCGAAGGCGCTTCTGCACACTTCTCAGCACACTACCGCCGGCCGCGCAAACGGGGCAGCAGCGGTCAGGAAAAAGTTACACGGACTTGTAAGTTTTCTGCCGGCTGCGCGCCGCCGCGCAGCGCGACCTGTTCGTCGAATTCAGCAGACGGCGCGACGACGAGGCGATGACAGCGTTCTACCAGCGATCAGCCCAGCAGCGCGCGGAGGTGGTTCGGCAGTGCGAACTGCGCGCAATGGACTGCGCCGTTGTAGTGCTGCAGCGCGCCGATGCGGCGTTCGGCGACGCGGCGGTCGATTTCCGCGGCGGGTAGCGCGGCCGGGTCGAGGGTGTCGGAAGCGGTCGCGAAACCCCACAGCGTGCCGTACAGCGGGACATAGAGGAAATACGGGCGGACGATCGCAAACACCTTGCGCAGCCGCGCGACGAGCGCTCGCACGCGCTCCGGCTGGAAGGCCGGGGCGCCGATGTGCAGGCTGACTGCGCCGCCCGGGGCGAGCAGCGCGTGGCAACCGCGAAAAAAGTCTTCCGAATACAGCGATTCGGCAGGACCGACCGGGTCGGTCAGGTCGAGCACGATCAGGTCGAAGCGCTCGGTGGCGGCCGGGGCTTGCTCCATGACATAACGGAAGCCGTCGCCGATGCGCAGCTCGACGCGCGGGTCGTCGAGGGCGCCGTGGTGGACCGCTTGCAGGTGCTCGCGCGCGATCTCGATCACTTTCTCGTCGAGCTCGGCGATGACGATTTTCACCATCGTCGGCTGCTTCAGCAGCTCTTCGGCCGAGCCGCCGTCGCCGCCGCCGAGGATCAGCGCCCGTGCCGGCGCCGGATGCGCGATGGCCGGCACCTGGATCAGGTTCTCGTGGTAATGGAACTCGTCGCGCTCGGACGTCATGAAGCAGCCGTCGAGCCGGAACAGGCGGCCGAACTGCGGGGTTTCCCAGACCTCGTAGTCCTGATAGCGGGAGCGGCCTTTTTCGATCAGTTTTCCGCCGCGCGTGAAATAGCCGGCGTTGTCGTTGAGCTGCTCGAAAATCACGCCTTCGACAGCGGGGAGCGCCATCGGGCCGATTTCGGCTTTCTCCGGCAGGTGGCCGCGGACGACTTCGTGCGCGACGATCTGCGCCGGCCGCAGCGCGTCGATGACTGCGCGATACACCACGCGCGCGCGATCGCCGTTGTCGCGCGAAAAGTTGCAGACGTATACGTCGAGCGTCACGCCGCCCGACTCCGGCCAGGTGTGGATCGCGAGATGGGATTCGGCCAGCACGACCGTCCCGGTCACGCCAGCCGCTGCTCCGCTTTCGTCGCGAAACTGATAGAAATAGGAGCCGAGCGGCGTCAACCCGGCCTCCCGGCATTGCGTCACGCACAGGGTTTCGAGCGCTTCGCGCTCGGTCAGCGCGGCGGCGGTGGCACCGCAGCGGTACAGGTCGGCAATCAGGTGCAGTCCGTTCATCGGTCGTTCGATATCTCGCCAGAATTTTGGATGAATGACGAAATATTAGCATGCACCAAGTATTTAATATTCCTGCAAAAATGATCCTCGCCGGCAGCATGCGGCCGGTTCGCCCGGTCTGCCGGGCCGCTACTCGATGCGCGTGCTACTTGGGGGCCAGCTTGTCGATGCCGCCCTGCAGCAGCCGGCGCACCACCTGCGCGTGGTGTGTCGATTCCCGCTCGCGGTCGCGGAAGTGCTGCACGAACCCGGTGAACTGTTGCTGTTCGACGCGTTCGGCCATCCGCGCGTTGAGCGTCGCGCGCTCCTCGAGGGCGCGCACTGCGACCCACAACGCCTCCTCGATCGCCTCGTCCTGTTCCGTGAGCAGCGATTCGAGCGTATAGGCGTGGCCGACGCGGCAGCGGAAGCGGATCAGAGTGTCGTCGCGGATTTCCCACAACGCCCCGTGACACTCGGGGCAGACGTAGGGCGCGGGTGAGGCGATCCGGCGCAACAACTCCTCGCTGTTGGCGCTGCCTTCGGCGATCTTCGCTTCGACGGCATCGATCTCCGTCGTCGTCATGTTCGTTTTTGCGTTCTCCGTCTTCGCCATGTTCGTCTGCCGTGATTGCGGATTCGAAACAGCGGAGGGCCCGGAATGCAGGTCCGGTTGCGGCCCCCGGGTCGGCGCACCCACTTCGGCGGCCGCCGGCAGGGGCTTTGCCAAGCTCACCAGCACGCGCGGGATCTCGTGCAGCGGCACGCAATGGTCGATCTCGGTCTGGCGCAGCGCGCTCTGCGGCATCGACGGGAAAAGTGCGTCGCGCGGATCCTGAACAACTGTCGTGCCGCCGCGCAGCTTGATCGACCTCAGCCCGGCTGCGCCGTCGTACAGGTTGCCGGTGAGGACGACGCCGATGACTGCCGGGCCATAGGCGATCGCCGCGCTGCGGAACAGCGGATCGATCGCCGGCCGCACGTTGTTCTCGCGCGGGCCTCGCGACATGCGCACCTGGTCCGGCTCGACCAGCAGGTGGAAATCCGGTGGCGCCACGTAGATGCGTCCGGAGTGGATCGGCTCGCCGTCGACAGCGCGGTTCGCCGGCAGCGGGCCGGCACGCGACAGGATGTCCGGCAGCACCGAAGGGCTGTCGCGGGACAAGTGCAGGACGACGAAGACGGCGGCCGGAAAATTCTCCGGCAGCGCGCCCGTGAGGCTGCGCAGCGCCTCGACCCCTCCGGCCGAAGCACCGATGACGATCACGCGAAAAGGCGAAGAGTTCGTGCTGGACATGCTCTGGCTCGGTGGCGGTGGCCGGCGGTGCCGGCGCCGGCTAGCCGGCGCGCAGCAGTTGGGCGAGTTTCTCTGGCGATACAGGCTTGCTGAAGAAGTGCCCCTGGAATTCGTCACAGCACTGCGCTTGCAAGAAGCTCGCCTGCTGCGCGGTCTCGACGCCTTCGGCAATCACGCGCATGTTCAGGTTCTTCGCCAGCCCGATGATCGCGCCGGTGATCGCGCCCGCGTCGCCGCCGTCAGTGAGGTCGCGCACGAAGGACTGGTCGATCTTCAGTTTGCTGATCGGGAAGCTGCGCAGATAGCTCAACGACGAGTAGCCGGTGCCGAAGTCGTCGACCGCCATCCGCACTCCCATTTCCTGGAGCTCGCTCATCAGGCCGGAGGTCGCGACGTGATCGTGCATCAGCACGCTTTCGGTCAGCTCGAGCTCCAGTGTGCCGGGCTCGATGTGGCTCACGGCGAGCAGCCGACGGATCAGCTCGAGAAGGTTCTTCTGCGAGAACTGCAGCGCCGAGATGTTCACCGATACCGTGATCTTCTTCAATCCGGCCTCGCGCCACGCACGCACCTGCTGGCACGCGCGTTCGAGCACCCAAGCGCCGATCGGCACGATCAGCCCGGTTTCCTCGGCGACCGGAATGAACTCTGCCGGCGTGACGAGGCCGCGTTGAGGGTGTTGCCAGCGCAGCAGCGCTTCCGCGCCGACGATGTCGCCGCTGGCATCGAACTGCGGCTGGAACACGAGCCTGAACTCGTCGCGTTCGATCGCCCGGCGCAAGTCGTTTTCGAGGGCGAGCCGCTCGAGCGCATGCGCGTTCATGTCGGCAGTGAAGAATTGGAACTGGTTGCGCCCGCTCGCTTTCGAGCGGTACATCGCGATGTCGGCGTTGCGGACCAACGTGTCCGGGTCCATCGCGTCGTCGGGAAACACGCTGATGCCGATGCTGAACGACACGTTCAGCACGTAGCCGTTGACCGGGATGCTCTGTTCCATCGCCTCGATGATTTTCCCGGCGACATGCGCCGCCTGCTCGGCCGAGTCGATGTGCGGCAGCATCACGATGAATTCGTCGCCGCCGCGGCGTGCCACCGTGTCGTCCTCGCGCACGCTGCCCTTCAGACGCTGGGCGACTTCCTGCAGCAGGTGGTCGCCGACGAGGTGGCCGAGCGAATCGTTGATCGTCTTGAAGCGGTCGAGGTCGAGGAACAGCACCGCCGCGCGCGTCCCTTCGCGGGCGGCGTGGGCGAGGGCCTGCTGCATGCGGTCCTGCAGCAGCGCGCGGTTCGGCAGCAGCGTCAGCGGGTCGTAATGGGCGAGGAACTGGATGCGCGACGCGGCCGCCCGCTGGTCGGTGATCTCGGCGTAGATCGCGATGCAGTTCTCGATGTCGCCGGCCTCGTTGCGCACCGCGTGGATCGTCAGCCATTCGTTGTAGATCTCGCCGTTCTTGCGGCGGTTGCTGACTTCCCCGCTCCACGAGCCGTTGCGTTCGATCGCACTCCACATCTCGCGGTAGAAGTCACGATCATGGCGGCCCGAGGCGAGCAGTTTCGGGTTGCGGCCGAGCACTTCGTCGGGCGAGTAGCCGGTGGCTGCGGTGAAGGCGCGATTGACCGACACGATGCGGTTGAGGCTGTCGGTGATCATGATCGCGTCGGTGCTGCGCTCGAACACCTGGGCGATCAGGTTGAGGCGGTCTTCTTCGCGCTTGCGGTCGCTGAGGTCGACGAGCGCAGTGCGGTACAGGCGCCCGCTGCCATACTGCGTAAAAGCGATGCTCTCGAGCCGCACGTGGCGGATCGGGCTCTCGCGAGCGGGCGACGTGCGCAGCGGCAGGTGGTCGAACACCCGTCCCGGCTCGGACAGCACGCGGCGCAGGTGACCGAACAGCCGCGCCGTCGCGCCGTTCGGCACCCAGCCGCTCAACGGCATGCCGATCACCTGCGCGCGGTCCTGCCCGAGGAGGCGCGCGCCGGTCAGGTTGATCTCGACGATCACGCCGTGCTCGTCGAGCGTCATATAGCCGACCGGGGCGAAATCGTAGAGGTCGCTGTAGCGGTCGCGGGCGTCCTCGAGCGCCCGCCGCGCTTCGATGAGTTCGTTGTTCTGCGCTTCCAGCTCGATCTGGTGCACGCGCAGCTCCTCGACGAGGGAAGAGGTGTCCGGGGCAGCTCGCAGCGCGCCGAGACGCGCTTCGAGCTCGCGGATGCGCGCGATCAGTTCATCCCTGGATTTGCCATCCTCGCCATACCCGTCCATGGCTACTCCTTGTCTCGCGCGACGCCGTTGTCATCGGTGCCTGCCTCGATCTGCATCAGCGCGAGAAACGGCGGGCCGGCTGCTGCATCGATCGGCCGGCCGCTGATGCGCAGGCTTCGGAGCCTGTCAGAAATTTTGTGTGTGAGGCATAACATGTCAGCAAGGAGCATGTATGCCAAGCAAGACGAGCAAGAAGCAACCGGCGGCGCTGCCCAACATTCCGAAAGAACTGATTGACCAGTTCGTCGGCGGTCCAATGAGCGCCGAGGCGGTCAACGCGGCCGCGATGGCGTTCAAGAAGGCGCTGATCGAACGGGCACTCGGCGCCGAACTCAGTCATCACCTCGGCTACCTGCCGGGCGCTGACAAGCCGGTCGAGAGCAGCAATCACCGCAACGGCGCGAGCGGCAAGACGGTGCTTACCGAAGACGGGCCGCTGCGGATCGAAGTGCCGCGTGACCGCGCCGGCAGTTTCGAGCCGGTGCTCATCCCGAAGCACGAGCGGCGTTTTACCGGCTTCGACGACAAGATCGTCGCCATGTATGCGCGCGGAATGACGATCCGCGAGATCCAGGGATTTCTGGGCGAGCAATACGGCACCGACGTGTCGCCCGAGTTCATCAGCTCGGTCACCGATGCCGTGATGGGTGAAGTCACTGCCTGGCAATCCCGCCCGTTGGAGCCGATGTACCCGGTGGTGTTTTTCGATGCCCTTCGGGTCAAGATCCGCGAGGACGCCGTGGTCCGCAACAAGGCGATCTACCTGGCGCTCGGGGTGCTGCCCGACGGCACACGCGACATCCTGGGGCTGTGGATCGAGAACACCGAGGGCGCAAAATTCTGGATGAAGGTCTTCAATGACCTCAAGACGCGCGGCGTGACCGACATCCTGATTGCGGTCACCGACGGCCTGAAGGGCATGCCCGAAGCGCTGGAGGCGGTGTTTCCGGCGACCACGCTGCAAACCTGCATCGTGCATCTGATCCGCAACAGCCTCGACTACGCGAGTTGGAAAGATCGCAAGGCGCTGGCGGCGGCAATCCGGCCGATCTACACCGCCCCGAGTGCCGAAGCGGCGCTGGCCGAACTCGACGCATTCGCCCAAGGCCCGTGGGGCGAGAAGTTTCCCCCCGTGGCCGCCGCCTGGCGCCGGGCGTGGGATCGGGTGATCCCGTTCTTTGCCTTTCCGTCCCCGATCCGCCGGGTGATTTACACCACCAATGCCATCGAGAGCATCAACGCGCGGCTGCGCAAGATCATCAAGACGCGGGGGCACTTCCCGAGCGACGAGGCGGCAACCAAGCTGATCTGGCTCGCCCTGCGCAACATCACCGCCGACTGGGGACGGGCAGCCAAAGACTGGAAAGAGGCGATGAACCAGTTCGCCATCCTTTACGCCGAGCGCTTTGAAGCAGGCCGGGGCTAAAATGACTACCGACTGTTCCAACGGGGCCGCCTGCAGGCGGCCCCGTTGGAACAGTCTCTTCACGCCTCACACACAGAAATCCTGACACCCCCAGGCTTCGCGGCCCGATGGCCTCGAAATCGTGCTCGACGGCGAAATCCTCGAACCCTTCGCCGTGCGTGCATACCCCTTCGAGTGCCTTGCGCAGCTGTGGGATCCCCCACTGGCCGTTGCCCAGATGGTAAAGGAGGTTGCCGACCGTCTCCGCCGGGGAGACCTGGAACGTGTCGAGAAACGCCGGGTTCGCCGACACGACCTTGAGGTTCTTGTCGAGCACCAGCAACGGGTGGCGGATCGCGTTGACGATGCCTTGGGCGTAGTCGCGGGCTTCCTGCGCCATCCGCAGCGCGCGCCGCGTTTCATCGATGTCGACGAACGCGACGACCGCGCCTTCGATGCGGCTCTCGATCGTCTTGTACGGCCGCACGCGGATCGAATACCAGCGCCCGTCGCGCGCCTGGCCTTCGATCTCCTGCAGCGTGACGGTGTCGATGACGTGCGCGACGAGCTTGGGCAGATCCGGCGCCCGGATGCCGAGTTCGACGTCGCCGAGCGCGCGCCCGATGTCTCGTTCATCGAGATTCAGTTCCTTCCCGGCCAGCGGCGTGTAACGGCGGATGCGCAGGTCGGTGCCGAGGATCACGATCGGGACGTTGACGCTGCCGAGCAGGTTCGACAGGTCGTTGTTGAGCTGCGACAGCTCGCGGTTGCGCGTCTCCAGTTCTTCATTGACTGTGGACAGCTCCTCGTTGACCGACTGCAGCTCTTCCTTGGCTGTTTCGAGCTCTTCGTTGGTGCTCTGCAGTTCCTCGTTGCTCGACAGGATCTCCTCGTTCGCCGAGCGCAGTTCCTCATTGATCGTCTCGTCCTGCTCGATCACCGACTGCAGGTATTCCCGCGTCGCCGACAGCTCGTGTTCGAGCCGCGCCAGGCGTTCCTCGTGCTGCGCGTCGGGCGCGCCCGCGCTCTCCGCAGCAAGTGGCATGCCGCGCGTTGCGTGGAAAACGACGAGAAAGAAGCCCGGCGCGGCGGATTCGAGCGGCGACACTTCGACTTCGACGAGCAGCGTCTCGGCGCCGCGTCGCAGCGCGATGCCTTCCTTGCGCGCGCCGGCGCGCGTCGTGAGCGCTTCGCCGACGATCTCGCGCAGCTCCATCGCGAGCGCGCCGCGCGCCATCCGCAGCAGGTTGAAACTCGCTTCGCCGGAGGCCGGCTCGAGAAACTCGCCGGTCTGGCCGCGGAACTGCACGATGTCCATCTGCTCGTTGATGACGACGCTGGCCGGGCAGTATTTCTTCATCAGCAGCCGGTCGACGGCCTTCGACAGGTCGCGGCCGGCGAGTACCGGCGCGGTCCGTTCGCGCGCGACCGGGTCGGCGAGGCTGAACGACGCCGACAGCGGTGCGGAAAAGTCGAACTGCAGCGTCGCCGCGAGCGCCTTCTTGACGTAGATCTTGTGCTTCGTGTCGAGCGTCCGGTACATGTCGGCGTGCTTGCCGACGGTCTCGGCGCTGCCCAGCAGCAGGAAACCGGTCGGCTTGAGCGCGTAGTGGAACAGCGCCAGCACTTTCTTCTGCAGCACCGGACCGAGGTAGATCAGGAGGTTGCGGCAGCTGATCAGGTCGAGGCGCGAGAACGGCGGGTCCTTGACGACGTTCTGTTTCGCGAACAGGCACATGTCGCGGATCTGCTTGCTGATCAGATAGCCCTGCTCGTCGTGCGTGAAGTGGCGCGCGAGCCGCGCCGGCGACACGTCGGCGGCGATGCTGTCGGGGAACACGCCGGCACGCGCGGTGTTGATCGCGTGGGTGTCGATGTCGGTCGCGAAGATCTGGATCGGCAGGTGGAGGTCGGCTGCCTCCATGCATTCAAGCAGCGCGATCGCGATCGAATACGGCTCCTCGCCGGTCGAGCAGCCCGGCACCCAGATGCGCACCGGGTCGCCGCCGCTGGCGCAGCGCTCGATGATCCCCGGCAGGATTTCGCGCGCCAGCGCGTCGAACACGGCCGGGTCGCGAAAGAACGCGGTGACGTTGATCAGGATCTCGTTGTAGAGCGTGTCGATCTCGGCCGGCCGCTCCTGCAGCAGCCTGACGTAGTCGGCGAGCCGGTCGAGCCGGTGCACGAGCATGCGGCGCTGGATGCGGCGGTGGATCGTCGTGTGCTTGTACTGCGCGAAGTCGACGCCGGTGCGCCGGCGCAGCAGGATGAAGAGCTTGTCGAGGTGCCCTTCGTCGTCGGCGGGAACGGCCGGCGCCTCGCGCGGCGGCGTCGCGGCCACCCGGCCGCCGAGACGCGCGAGTTCTTCGGCGATTTCGCCCGGAGGCAGCACGAAATCGACGCAGCCGCTCGCGATCGCCGCGTCCGGCATGCTGCTGTAGCGGGCGCTTTGCTGGTCTTCGGCGAACGTGATGCCGCCTTCGGCCTTGATCATCTTCATGCCGGTCACGCCGTCCGACGCGGCACCCGACAGGATGACGCCGATCGCGCGGCTGCCCTGGTCCTGCGCGAGCGAACGCAGGAAATAGTCCACCGTCAGCTGCGGGGCGCGCATCTGGGCCGGCGGCATCAGGTGCAGCACGCCGCCGAGGATCGCGAGGTTGGTGTTCGGCGGAATCACGTAGACGTGATCCGGCTCTACGCGCATGCCGTCGCCCGCTTCGCTAACCGGCATGCGCGTGCGCCCGGCGAGCAGGGTGGCGAGGATGCTGGGGTGCGTTGGGTCGAGATGCTGGACCAGCACGTAAGCCATGCCGAGGTCCGGCGGGAGATGGTCGAGGAACTCGTTGAACGCTTCGAGGCCGCCCGCTGAAGCGCCGATGCCGACAATCGGGAACGCGGCGGGCAGCACGGGCGCGCCGCGATCGTCCGGCTCGTGGTTCTGTTCACTCATGCTTGGATTCCCCCCCGACCGCCCTGCGAGCGACGCCAGGCCGGAGCGGGGTTGCTGTTGAAACGATGCGCAGGAAACTGGATGCCCGACCCCTGCGGGTTTTCCGCAAGGCTGTGCTGCGGGAGCCGCGAAATTCTATACGAGTTCGCATTGCGGGCCGTTTTCGGCTGTGCTGGAACTTCATGGAATTTTCAGGATAGGCGATGGATGCAGCGGATAGCGACGAAACCGCTGCGCCGGTATCAATGGCGGTATCCGCAACAGGGCCTTGCGCGCGCCGATGAAAAGCATGACCGGTATCGGCTGTTGGCGTTCCCGGAGCGGTATCCCTGCGCGTCCGGGCGATTCGGTCCGATGCCGGGGCAAGGGTTCCACGACTCGACGAACCGGGACGACCGTCCCTTTTTCTCCACTCACGTCTCGCGAAGGAGTCACTCCATGAGTAGTCGAATATTGCCGGACTTCGATCTTCTGCTGCCGAAAAGCCTTGCGGAAGCGGTCGAGCTGCTGGCGACGCACGGGCAGCGCATCACCGTGATGGCCGGCGGCACCGACGTGCTGGTCGCGATGAAGTTCACGCAGTCGCCGGAATACGTCATGAGCCTCGACGGCATCCCCGGGCTCGGATATGTCGTGTTCGATGCGGCGAAAGGGCTGCGCATCGGCGCGAAGGCGACGATCGCGGACCTGCTGGCGCAGCCGGAAGTGAAGCAGCATTACCCCGCGCTGTGGCACGCCGCCGAAATCTTCGCGACCGGCCAAGTGCGCAACACCGCGACCGTGCTCGGCAACCTGCTGCGCGCGTCGCCCGCCGGCGACTGCAGCTGCGCGATCTACGCGATCGGCGGCAAGCTCATCTTGCAGCGCACGGACGGCCGGCGCGAAGTCGATATCGACGACTTCTGGCTGTCGTACGGCGTCACTGCGCGCGAGCCCGACGAGCTTGCGATCGAACTCGTCCTGCCGCCGCCGGCCATCGGCGCGCGCAGCGCTTTCAAGCGCATGACGCGCACGAACGACGACCTGTCGAAGCTAAACGTCGCGGTGCAGCTCGAGATGCTCGGCAACACCTGCGTCGAGGCGCGCTTCGCGATGGGCTGCGTCGCGCCGACGCCGCTGCGCCTGAGGAACACCGAGGCGCTGCTCAAAGGCCGGGAGATCACCGCGGAGTTGCTCGCGCGCCTCGTCGAGTCCGTGCCGTCGGAAATCAGCCCGATCGACGACAAGCGTTCGACCGCCGAATACCGCCGGCAGGTTTCCGGCGTTTTGCTGAAGCGCGCGATCGAGGAAGCGTGCAGCGCCGCCTGACCGAACCGACCCGAACCGACTTGAATCGGCGGGCGCCGATCTTCACGAGGAGACAGAAATGAAGGATGCAGCGATCACCCTCCATATCAATGGAGAGGAACACAAGCTCAATGTGGCCGTCAATCGCACGCTGCTCGAAGTGCTGCGCGACCAGCTCGGCATGACCGAAACCAAATACGGCTGCGGCACCGGCGAATGCGGCGCCTGTACGGTGCTCGTCGACGACCGGGCGATCAATTCGTGCCTCGCGCTCGCGGCGACGATGGACGGCAAGCGCATCACGACTGCCGCCGGGTTCGCGCACTTCGGCGAGCTCAACCACATCCAGCAGGCGTTCAACGACGAGGCGGCGATCCAGTGCGGCTACTGCACGCCCGGGATGATCGTGAAGACGGCGAGCCTGCTGGCGAAGAACCCGGACCCGACCGAGCACGAAATCCGCCACGCGCTCGAAGGCAACATCTGCCGCTGCACCGGCTACGAGAAAATCGTCAAGGCGGTGCAGAAAGCCGCCCGCACTGCGCCGGGGCGCACCGTCAAGGCCGACGCGGCCTGTCAGGAGGTGGCGCAATGAACGCGGAAACCATCGTCGGCACGAGCGCACAGCGCGTCGACGTCAAGGACAAGGCGACCGGCCAGGCGCTCTACGCGGCCGACATCCAGCTCCCCGGCATGCTGTACGGCAAGGTGGTGCGCTGCTGGGAGCACGCGCACGCGCGCGTCGTGCGCCTCGACCTGTCGCAAGCGGCGAAATCGCCCGGCGTCGTCAAGGTGCTCGGCCCGGCGGACGTCACGCGGAACAAGTACAACTCGTCCGTCATGGACCTGATGGTGTCCGCGCAACTGCACGACATGCTCGGCGACATCGACGACCAGGACATCTTCACGACGCACGTCAAATACCAGGGCGACGCGATCTGCGGAATCATCGCGAAGTCCGAAGAGGCCGCCGAGCGCGCGGCGGCGAAAGTCATCGTCGAATACGAGCCGCTGCCGGTCTACCTGACTGCCGAGGCGTCGAAGCAGCCCGACGCAGTCCAGTTCACGCCGCAAAAGCCGGGCAACCGGGCGTTCCAGCTGCCTGAAGCGATGTTCCCCGGCAACGCGCTCGGCGGCGGCGACGTCGATGCCGCGATGCAGGACGCGGACATCGTCGTCGAGGACGTGTTCTACGTGCCGAAGCAGAAGCAGTGCCAGATGGAACCGCACGCGTACATCGCCAAGCTCGACAACGCCGGGCGGCTGACGTGCTGGACGTCGTCGCAGATGCCCAAGCTCGTGCAGGCGAAGCTCGCCAAGCTGTTCGAGCTGCCGATGAGCCGCGTCAAGATCAATGCGACCGTGATTGGCGGCGGCTTCGGCGCGCGGCTCGGGATGATTTCGGAGCCGCAGGCGTGCGCAATGGCGATGGCCGTGCCGGGCCACCCGGTCAAGCTGCAGACGCTGCGCGAGGAAGACTGGGCGATTTCGCCGAGCCGCCATCCGGGCAAGTACTGGATGAAGATCGGGCTCCGGAAGGACGGCACGCCGCTCGCGTGCGACGCGCGCTTCGAGAACTACAAGGGCGCTTATTACCTCGACGCGTCGGGCACCGCTTTCACCGCCGGCGCGTGGCTCGGCGGCATGTACAAGTTCCCGGCGCTGCGCTACAAGGGCGAATCGTATTTCACGAACCAAGGCCTGACCGGCGCGTTCCGCGGCTACGGCAACCCGCAGACGAACTTCGCGCTCGAACAGCTGATCGACCGCGCGTGCGCGCAGGTCGGTGCCGATCCGGTCGAATGGCGCAAGAAATGGCACAAGGGCGTTGGCGACGACGGCTGGTGCCCGGGCGTGACTTACCCGTCGTGCGCGCTCGACGAGTGCCTCGACCGCGGCGCCGCGGCGATCGACTGGGCGGCGAAGCGGCGCAAATATGCGAACCAGACCGGCACAAAGCGGCGCGGAGTCGGCTGCGCGGTGATGAACCACACCAGCGGCGCAATGCCGATGCTGCTCGAACATACCGTGTGCACCGTCAAGATCAACGAGGACGCGACTGCCGAAGTGGTCTTCGCGTGCTCGGACATGGGGCAGGGATCGCATACGGCGCTGAAGCAGATCGCTGCCGAGACACTCGGCTTCCCGTTCGGTGACGTGCAGCTCGCGAATCCCGGGTCGGACGCCGGCTTCGACATCGGCGCGCACGCGAGCCGCACGATCTACGTCGGCGGCGCAGCGGTGAAAGCCGCATGCGAGGACGCCAAACGGCAACTTTTCGCCCGCGCGAGCGAAGCGCTGCAGGTTCCCGCGGACCAGTTGGACATCCGCGACAAGAAGATCTTCGCGAAGAGCGACCCGGCGCGCTCGATCGACGTGGAGAGCATCACGCGGGCCGGCGTGTACCATTTCATCGACCCGATGACCGGCAAGCCGGAAGGTGCGCCGGGGCAGATCCAGGGCTACGTGAGCTTCTTCGCGCCGCACAACTCGCCGCCTTTCGGCGCGTCGTTCGCCGAAGTCGAAGTCGACACCGAAACCGGTGAAGTGCGCGTGCTCGAGCTCGTCAACGCGCACGACATCGGCCGCGCGATCAACCCGGCGGCAGTCGAAGGGCAGCTCGAAGGCGGCATCCAGCAGGGCCTCGGCTTCGTGCTGAGCGAGGAGACGTACTACGACAGCCAGGGTCGGATGCTCAACAACAGCTTCACCGACTACAAGATGTTCGGGCCGAGCGACATGCCGAAGATCAAGACGATCCTCGTCGAGAACGCCGACCCGGTCGGGCCGTTCGGGGCGAAAAGCGTCGGCGAGTCGGGTCTCGTGAGCCCGGTCGGGGCAGTCGCGAACGCGATCTATCACGCGCTCGGCATCCAGTTCATGGAAGCGCCGATCACGCCCGAGAAAGTGTTGAAAGGGATCAACGAGAAAGGGCTGGGCGGCGCGCGCGAACGCGCTCGCGCTTGCTAGTTTCGGCATTCGCTGCACAGAACGGCCGCCCGCGGGCGGCCGTTGTTTTTCCCCTGGCCGAAAACCGGAGACGACGCGGCCCGGGGCTCCGGCTCAGTGGAAGCGTTGTGCGTGTTCCGCAGCGCGTCCGGCGGCCGAGTCGCGGGCGGCGACGCCGGTTTCGAGGAAGGACTTCACGCGCATCAGGTCCTCGTCCATCTCGGTCTTAGCATCGCGCCCGAGCAGCCGCGCTGCCGCATGACCGATCGCCCCGGCAGCGGGCGCGTAGTCCATCGACACTCGCAGCCGCGTGCCTTCGCCGGCGGGTTCGAAGTCGACATGCCCTTCGCTCTCGACCGGAGCACCCTCGACCGTGTGCCACGCGAGGCGGCGGTTCAGTTCGCGCTCGGTGATCCGGGCATCCCATTCGACCGGGCCGAACGGGCCGGCGACTTTCCAGTGCCAGCAGTCTTCGCCGGTCGGCCGCACTTCCTCGACGTTGCGCATGAACTGCGGGAAATTCTCCTGATGCTGCCAGAAGTCGAAGACGCGTTCGGGTGGCGCGGCGATGAACATTTCCTTATCGATGTGCACGCTGCGCGGCCCCGACGTTCCTGCGACTTCGCCGAGCTTGCGGTTTGCTAGCGCCCGTGTGACGAGCGCGCCGCCGAGCAACGCCTGCACCATGCCAAACGGACGGCTGCGCGACAGCCCCGCCAGCGTGAGTGCGCCGCCCGTAATCCCTGCGAGCAGCCGGATCGAGGGCGGCCAGCTCTCGGCCATTCCCGCACCGCGGCGCCCTTCGTGCGCAAGGGCCCCTTGCAGCGCGGAAACGTTCCCCGGCTGCTCGTGCACCTGCATCTGGTCCTCGATGCCCGTGACGCCACGCACCGACCACACCGCGCTCATCAGCCGGTTCACTTCGCTCGCGAGTACCGGGCCGGACAGCACGACCGTGCCGTCGTCGCGCGCCTGCACCCTGAGCGCGTGTGAATTACGCACGACCCTGCCGATGCGCGCCCGCACGCGCTCTTCGATCTGATGCGCCGTCATCGGTTGCCGCCGCTCCGTACCGGGGCGCAGCCGCGCCGCGACACCGTAGCTGCGGTTGACCGCGTCGCGGTACGCGGTGTCGGCGAAGTGGGTCAGCCGGTTGCGCGTGCTCGTGAACTGGTCGGTGACCAGCGCGCGCCGGCGCCTGCCGACATCAGGATCGAACAGATACATCGCCAGCATCCCGAGGCTGAACCCGCGGATGGCCGATGTGACGCGACTCACATGGTTTCTCATTCCAATCCTCCTTGCCGGTCGCTGCAACAACAGGAACAACGACCCTGGCTTCGTGAAGTTGGCACCGTCGACGCGGTCGCCACGGATGACGGCGAGCGTCGGCCTCGCCCGGTCGGCCCTCGAGGGGCCGATGCGGACTCACGAAGGAGCGGTGGCAAGAAACATTCCCCGCGGGAGTCCCGCCGCGGTGCCGAAAAGCGGGCGGCGGAATGTAAAAACAGGGTCCCGCAAGCGGCTGTTACGCTGTGACTGCCGTGATTACGCCTCTGTTGAATACCTGTCCACTTACAGAAACATCGCGAAATTCCGAAGGGCGTGGCAGAGTCGGGGGCTTCCCGGCGGGCATATGCGCTCGAGCGGCAAGAAGTTGCGGCAGTGCCGACCTGCCGGCCGTTAGACTAAGGTATGAGAAGGGGCGGCAACAGCCCCGAATACAACCCCGATGAAAGGAGAGATCATGCCTGCCGGTACTGTCCGCCTGCACCGCGTGCTGCGCGCAAAACCCGAGAAGATCTACCGTGCTTTCCTCGATGCGGAAGCGCTCGCCCGATGGCTGCCGCCGAACGGCTTCACCTGCAAGGTCGACCATCTGGACGCCAAGGTCGGCGGCACTTTCAGGATGACGTTCAGGAATTTCGGCTCGGGCAGCAGTCAATCCTTCGGCGGCAGTTATCTGGAACTCGTGCCGAACGAGCGCATCCGCCACACGGACAAGTTCGACGACCCGAACCTGCCCGGCGAAATGGTGATGACGCTCACCCTGCGCGCAGTGCTCTGCGGTACGGAGGTGCATATCGTGCAGGAAGGCATTCCGGAGGCGATTCCGCCGGAATTCTGCTACCTCGGGTGGCAGGAGTCGCTCGAACATCTGGCGCGGCTCGTCGAGCCGGAAATTCCGGGTTGAAGCCGCAGCCCCGACCGTTACTCCGGAGATCGCGCGACGGCCATTGTCGCGCGCTTCGGCCTGCCCACCTCTATCGAAGCGCTGCTGGCCGAGCCGGCGGCGATGAGCTGAAACGATGATGTCAGTAATATCCACGCCGGGGATCGTCGATCTGGTCGGTGCCGGGCGCGGCGATGCCGAGCTGCTGACCGCTGCGGTCGAATGGCTGCAGTGGCTGCAGCTGCCGCTTTGCGCCGTCGTCGCCGTCGGCCTCGACCGCGTGCTCGGCGAACCGCGCCGCTTTCATCCGCTGGTCGGTTTCGGCCGGCTGGCGCAACGCATCGAAGCCGCGCTGCGCCGCTTCCCGACGCGGCACAACCGGCAAAAAAATGCCGGCATCGCCGCCTGGCTGCTGGCCGTGCTGCCTTTCGCCGGCGTTGCGCTGTGGCTGCGCAATATCGGGCCGGCCTGGCTGGTGGTCGCGCTCGATGTCGTCCTGCTCTACTTTGCGCTCGGTGCACAGAGCCTGCGCGAACACGTGCTGCCGATCGCCGACGCGCTCGACGCCGACGACCTGCCCGCCGCGCGCGAAGCCGTGGGCCGCATCGTCTCGCGCGACACCACGGCGCTCGACGAGACGGCAGTCGCGCGCGCCGCGGTCGAATCGACGCTGGAAAACGGCAGCGACGCGGTGTTCGGCGCGCTGTTCTGGTTCGCGTTGCTCGGCGGCCCGGGCGCCTTGCTCTTCCGCCTCGCCAATACGCTCGACGCGATGTGGGGCTACCGCAACGAACGCTACCTTCACTTCGGCTGCGCGGCAGCGCGTTTCGACGACCTGCTGGGTTACTTGCCGGCTCGCCTTTGCGCGCTCACCTACGCGGCGCTCGGCCGCGGGGGCCAGGCGCTGGCGTGCTGGCGCGCGCAGGCACCGCTGTGGGACAGCCCGAACGCCGGGCCGGTGATGGCCGCGGGCGCCGGCAGCCTCGGCGTGAGCCTGGGTGGCGCGGCGGTGTATCACGGGCAGCGCGAGGCCCGCCCGACGCTGGGCGTCGGATCGGCGCCCATAGCGGCCGACATCCGTCGTGCGCTGACGCTGGTTCGGCGCGGCATCGGCCTGTGGCTGACGGCCGGTTTGGTGCTGGCACTGCTCGGGGGAGCGTTCCATGCTTGAACACGGCGGGCGCCGTCGTGCTGCGGCCAGGCGTTATGGAATCCCCGAAGCCGACTGGCTGGACCTGTCGACCGGCATCAGTCCGCACGCTTATCCGGTGCCGGCCATTGCGGCCGAAGACTGGCTGCGTCTGCCCGAAGACGACGACGGCCTGCTCGACGCTGCCACGGCGTACTACGGCACCGCGCGGCTGGTCGCGCTGGCCGGCTCGCAACAGGCGATCCAGGGCCTGCCTTTCCTGCTGCCGCGCGGCCGCGTCGGCGTGCTGGCGCCGACCTACGCCGAACACCCGCATCACTGGCAGCGCGCCGGCCACGAGGTGATCCGTTTTGCGGCCGCAGCGCTGCCCGCCGTCGCGGACACGCTCGACACGCTCGTGGTTTGCCAGCCGAACAATCCCGACGCCGGCTGTATCGCGCCGGCGGTCCTGATCGACGTCGCCGAACGCCTGCAGGCGCGCGAAGGCCATCTGGTGGTCGACGAAGCTTTCATCGACGCGACCCCTGAGGCTTCAGTGATCACGCTGGCCGGCGCGCGCCTGCCGAACCTGATCGTCCTCCGCTCGCTGGGCAAGTTCTTCGGCCTCGCCGGTGCCCGTGTCGGCTTCGTCGCCGCCCGCCCGGACCTTCTGACCGCGCTGCGCGAAGCGGCCGGGCCGTGGCCACTGTGCGGCCCGGCACGCACGGTGGCGCGCCGGGCGCTCGCCGACACCGCGTGGCAGGACGTCATGCGGCGCACGCTCGCCGAAGCGAGCGCACGCCTCGCCCGGCTGCTCGCACCACTCGACCCGCAGGGGGCGCGGCGCGTGAATCCGCTGTTCGTCTGGCTGCCCACTCCGGCGGCCGAATCGATCGCGGCTGCGCTGGCGCGCCAGGGCATCCTGGTCCGCCATTTCGCGGCGCCCGATTGCCAGGGCTTGCGCTTCGGCCTGCCGGGGGCGGAAAACGACTGGCAGCGCCTTGAAGCGGCAATTCGTGCGCTGACCGGCCCGGCGACGCGCAACGATTCCGGCGCGACGGCATGACGTGCGCCTGTTGCCGCGCTGCCCGCTGCGCTCGACAACTGCCGCTGCGGAATCAAAGACCGTAGTCGGCCCGAATGCAGAATTTTCCGGCCGGTGCAAGACTTGCCCGCCGCACCCCGCCAAATCCACGACGTGCCCGGACAAGAAGTCCGCGCTGAACGGTGATGCCGGCTACGGCGCGGCCTTGCACCCGTGCCCTGCCGCGGAACCGTTCTTGCTCGCGCAGCCGCACCGGCAAATCCGTTTCGCGCGGGCGGCATTCGATCCGGGTCCCGTGCAGCCGGCGTCTCCACTCACTGAAGAGGTGTCCCATGGCTCATCAGAAATACGCGTCGTGTGTCGAAGCCTGCAACGCCTGCGCCGACGCTTGCGACCACTGTTCGACCGCCTGCCTGCAGGAGCCCGACATCAAGATGATGGCGCGCTGCATCGCGCTCGACATCGACTGTGCCGCGATCTGTCGTCTCGCGGCCGGCTGCATGGCGCGAGACAGCGAGTTTGCGAAGCAGGTCTGCCAGCTGTGCGCGACTGTCTGCGAAGCCTGCGGCGACGAGTGTGCGAAGCATCAGAATCCCCACTGCCAGGAGTGCGCCCAGGCCTGCCGCCGCTGCGCTGAGGAGTGCCGCCGCATGAGTGCCGGTGGCTGACCGGCGCGCGGGCAGCGCCGAGTTCAAGCCGGCATGACGTGGCCGAGGCCTTGTGCCCGCGTTGTCGAACGACGGATCCCTCCGCATCGCTCCTTCGGTCGCCTTTGGGCGGCTGTTTTTTCGTCGTGATCTCGATTGCGTCCTCCTGCAGCAAGTCCGAAGGGGAGAGTCGATTCGGTTCATCACAAGAAAATTGGCATAATTGGTAGAAGAAGTGACGATTAGTGGTCACTGCCGGACTTCGTCGTCCTCATCGGCGACGGCAGCGGCGGGCGCGACCCAATGAGGAGCAATCCGCTACACCTCATCGTCCAAATCAAGGGCTACCGCCGCGAGGACGCGAAGGAGAAGAAGGCCACGATGGACACCTACTGGGTGCCGGGCGTGAACACCCACGCCAGATACGGCTACTGGGCTTTCGCCGAGTTTGCCGACGGGTGGCAGATGCAGAACGACTTCGCCAGGAAGGTGGAGGCGAAGTTCGAGCGGATGATCGAAGCAGTCGCCGGCGAGGCAGTGCAATGAGCCCCGCCAATGCTCCGACCGTCGGCCGAATGTATGGGGCTTTCTGGCGTGACGTGTATCGAGAGCGGCGCCTTTCTATACAGGTCGAGAGCAATGTGTATAGGAAACCGGCTTTTTCTATACACGTTCAGCGTGTGGGGCGGTGATGATGACCGATCTTGCACCGCTTCAGACGCTCCTCCCGAGCCGCTTCGATACCCCAGACATTCTCAAGAAGCTCGCCACGGCCAGCCGTCAACTGGCCGAACTGAAGGGCGTTGCAGCGACCATTCCGCACCAGGGCATCCTGATCAACACTCTCGGTATCCAGGAAGCCAAGGATAGTTCCGCGATCGAAAACATCGTTACCACGCATGACGAGTTGTTCAAGGACGAAGCCGCGGCAGACGACGGCGCATCGCCGGCAACCAAGGAAGTCCTGCGCTACCGCCAGGCATTGTGGCTGGGCTACCAACTGGTGCGTGAGACCGGCCTGCTGACCAACAATCACATCCTGCAGGTTCAGATCGAGCTCGAGTGCAACCATGCCGGGTTCCGTAAGCTGCCCGGAACCGCGCTCAAGAACGGCATGGGCGAAGTCGTCTATACGCCGCCGCAGCACCCCGAGCACATTTCCGGCTTGATGGATGACCTCGAGCGCTTCATCAACGATGCCGCCGCGTTCGACGCCGACCCCCTGATCAAGATGGCGCTGATCCACCATCAGTTCGAGAGCATCCACCCTTTCTACGACGGCAATGGCCGCACCGGCCGGATCGTCAACGTCCTGTATCTTGTGAAGCAGGGACTGCTCGACATTCCGGTGCTCTATCTGAGCCGCTACATCGTCCGCACCAAGCCGGACTACTACCGGCTGCTGCAGGAAGTGCGGGATCGCGACAGCTGGGAGGAGTGGGTCATGTACATGTTGACCGCCGTGAAGGAAACCGCGGCGGAGACCATCGCCACGATCCATGCGATCCGGACGACGCTGCTCGACGTAAAGCACCGAATCCGCTCGAACTATCGCTTCTACAGCCAGGATCTCATCAACAACTTGTTCACCCACCCGTACACCAAGATCGAGTTCCTGCAGAACGATCTCAAGGTGTCGCGGCTCACCGCTACCAAGTATCTCGACAGGCTGGCGGCTGACGGTCTACTCGAAAAGCGCAGAATCGGGCGTACCAACTACTACATCAACACCCCGCTTTACGCGATCCTGACGGCACCCGTCATGCAGCGCGACAGCACGGCCGTATGATCAGGCCAAGAGAGTAGCGGTCGAGATCGACATCACGATTTCCTGTCCCTGATATCCACCAGCCATCCCGAACTGAAGAGCGCGGTGCAAATTACGTAGTGACTACTGCCGGCCTTGCTCGCGCCGCTCCTGCGGGGTCAGCGCTTTCTTTAACACGATGTCATCGGCGAGGATATGGTTCTGGCCGCGCGTCGAGACGACGCCTTTCACGATCACCGCGCAAGAGCGGTTGCAGGCTTCGAGGATCCGCAGCCGTAGCTCCCGGTCGAGCTGGTCGGTTCTGACCTGAATCGTGTTCGCGCTCGGCAACCGTTTCCCCAGAGACACGAGGCCGGGTTCGGCCAAGGTGGAAATCTCGCCTTCTACCTCGACTTTTTTTCCCCTGTGGCCACTGAGGTTGACCCACAGCTCGCGAAAGTCGAGCGTCGTGTATGGCCCGGAGCCGACCTGCGTCTGCGCGCTTCGGAACGCCTCGTCGTAGCAGGCCAGCCGTGCGGCGTCTTCGTCGATGTGCCGGCACTCGGCGGGATCTGCCGCCGCTGCCGCTTGTGCCACGCAGGCGAGCGCCGCACAGCGCGCCCATCGAAGACTGTTCATTCCTTTTCCTCGAAATAAACATCCACTATCCGGGCATCGCCACACACACGGTTGGAGCAGGGCCGACGAGGCTGACGGTCAGCTACTTTACGACCTGCCGGGAAACCGAAAGGTATTCGTCGCCATGCTGGACGACGCTTTCCCGATCCAGTTTTTCGGACGCCTGATGCAGCTTCTCCAGCGTCTCGGCGAGCTTCGTCAATTCCTCGTTCATCTTCCCCAGCGCGTTTTCCAGGGTGTACGTCAACACGTGCACGTCGGCCATCGCCGCATCGCTCACATTGCCCTTGAGAATGGCTTCGAGCTTGGCGTTGTATTCGGAAAAGGTCTTTACGGCTTCAGGCAGGGTCTCTACCGGCTTGCCTTTGTAATGCCTGATCGCTTCGTCCGCCCCTGATGCGAAGGCGGGTGGAACGAACGCGATGGCAACGAGGATCGCTGCAATGACGACAGGCTTCTTCATTCTTTGCTCCCGGGATTTTGCGCATATGAAAACAATTCGCATTCATTTTAACAGGTGGATCAGGGCTGCGACCGTGAGTTCGGGCAACGGCTTCCCAGGGGGCGATCCAGGAGCATCCGCCCGGCCTGCTGAATCGGCGATCAGGGAAGAAACTGACGGCGCCCGGCATGGGGTCGGGGATGGTAAATTTTCCGCCGCCGGGCCAGCACCAACAGATTTCGCGGCGTCAGCGCGCGGGGGCAAAAAGTGCCGACCTCGACGTCGAACCCGGCCTCTTCGAACCCGAGCGCGAGATCCATGACGAGCCAGGTCTCCAGCGCGCGCCGGAACGCGTGACGAACGAGCTCGAAGCGCCGCACTTCGGCACGGCGGCGCTCGCCGCTCGCGAGCCAGTGCGTCCAGTCGATCGCCGCGGGGAGATGCACGCGCTCGCGCTGCGCCAGGGCTTTGCAGAAGCCGGCGAAGTCGCCCGACAGCCACGGTGACGGCACCGGGCGGAAAGGGCGGATCGCTTCGCCTTCGAGCGCGTTGCGCAGCGCAATGAAGCCGAGCTTCCACGCCTGGTCGCGGGCGAGGCGCTGTCGCACGTGGCGGGGGGCGGTGACGGTCTCGGTCACCGCGAGGCGCAGCGCCGCGGCGTCGAGCGGCAGCGAAGCTTCCGAACTCAACGGACGGTAGCCGTCGTCGGCGCCGAGGTGGTAGCAGCAGGGCGCGATCCGGTAGCTGTGCGCGCGGTCGTCGGCGGCGGAGCGCACGAGCGTGCGGTGCAGCTCGCCGCACGCGTGGAGTGCGACGACGGCGTGGCCGCGGACGTGCTCGCGCGACCCGGGGGCGAGCGCGTCGGCGCACAGTACGGTCTGCTCGATGCCGGCGCGCCGGGCGAGGCGTTGCGCCGCTTCGCACAGCGCCGGGTCGAGCTCGAGAGAGCTGACCGGCATCCGGTCGGCCAGCGCGAGGCGCCTTCCCAAGTGCCCTTTGCCGGCACACCACTCCAGCAGCGGGGCATGGGCGGCCGGCCCGTGCGCGGCGAAAGCTTCGACCTGCTCGCGCTTGCGTCCGGGAATCGACCAGTCGAACCGGGTGTCGACAGGCGGCAGCGCGCGGGGGGCGAGGGCCGGCATGTGGCACAAGGCTTCGAGCATGCCGACGATCGGCAGCCGGGGCGCGAGCCACGCGCGGCACGCGGCGGGATCGGCGATGAATCGCTCGAGCGCGGGTTCGTCGAGTCCGAGCACCGCTCCGGCGAGCGCCGGCCACTGATCGCACCATGCGGGGCGCGGGACGTGAAACGGCTGCGGCCGCCATAGCGATTGGTGTTGCAGCAGCACCGACTGCAGGTCGAGAAGGCGTTCGCGGTGGTTCATCGGTTGGGAGCAGCCGGTTGGAAGGCGTGATTCAGGGGGCGACAGGAACGCGGGCGGGAAAGTCCTGATGCCCGCCCGCATGCTGCCGGCGAGCGGACTAATTGGCAACTGCGGGCAACTGCGGCAACTGCGGGCAAGCGCGGCACTGGAAGCGCGATTCCGGCGCACAGAAACCCGGTGCCCAGCCCCGCATTTTTTGCGCCGCGTTCTCCGCGGTCTGCGAAAGACGGGCATTTCCGGGATAGGCGCCGCAACCACGGGATAGCTGCACTGCGGCGACTCCCATAACTTCAGCACGGTGAGCAGTCGAGAAATTCCAACGAGGAGCTGCAATGCAGAACCCGACGCAGCCTGTGCAAAATTCGATGAAGCCGGGGAAGTGGCTGAATTCGAGTTGCAAGATGTGCATCCACTCCTGTAACACCCGTATCCACATCACCGACGACGGCATCGTCAACAAGGTCGAGGGCAACCCGACCAGCCCGAGCAACAACGGCCGCCTGTGCCCGAAAGGCAACGCCGCGATCCTGCGCCATTACGATCCGGCACGCTTCAGGACGCCGATGCGCCGCACGAATCCGGAAAAAGGGCCGGGCGTCGATCCGAAATGGGAGGCGATCGGCTGGGACGAGGCGCTGGACATCGTCGGCCGCGAGCTGAAGCGGACGATGGATGAGGACCGGCGCAAGCTGCTGCCGGCGATCAACAACTTCCAGAAACTTTTCCTGTGGGCGTGGCCGGCCGCATTCGGCAACGCGAACTACTTTTCGTCGGTCGGCAATTTCTGCGGCGGCGGCTATCACCCGATGAACGGCTTCGTCCATTCGGCTTTCGCCGCCGCGAACGACGTCAATTACTGCAACTACTGGATCAACAACGGCGGCGGCGACGGCTTCTCGTCGCACCTGCACACGGCGGCGCAGGCGAACCACGTCGCGAAAGCGCGCGTCGAGCGCAACATGCGCGTCGTCGTCGTCGAGCCGCGCCTGTCGATTGGCGCGGCGAAAGCGAACGAGTGGGTGCCGATCCGCCCGGCGACCGACCGGCAGTTCGCGCTCGGCCTGTGTCACGTGCTCGTCAGCGAAAAACTCTACGACGCGAAGTTCCTGGTGAAGGACACGAACGCGCCATATCTCGTCGGCCCGGACGGCTATTTCGTCCGCAACGCCGACGGCAAGATCTACGTCTGGGATGCAGCCGACGGCTGCGCGAAGCTGTGGGACGACCTGGACATCAAGGAACTCGCGCTCGAAGGCAGCTTCGAGGTCGAAGGCAAAACGTGCCAGCCGGCGTTCCAGAAGTTCAAGGACATCCTCGCCGAATGCACGCCGGAACAGATGGAAGCGGTAACGACGGTCCCCGCCGCGACGACGCGGCGCATCGCGCGCGAGTTCGCGAAAGCGGCGCAGATCGGCTCGTTCATCGAGATCGAAGGGCGCCTGCTGCCGCTGCGCCCAGCCGCGTACAACTACTATCGTGGGGCGCAGGGCCACAAGTACAGCGCGATGGCGAACCAGGCGTTCAAGCTGGTGAATTTCCTCGTCGGCGCGATCGATACGCCCGGGGGTCACGTCGGCGCGACGCTCGACGACCAGATGCAGGAGATCCGCGGCGGCGTCGGGCAGATCGTCGCGGGCGACAACGGCATGATGAAGACAGCGCCGCACCAGCTGCACCCGGAAGTGCCGTTTTCGTACCCGCCGAACGAGACGCACCTGATGGGCTATTTCCCGATCGGCGTCGATCCCGGGCATCTCACGCAGCACACGCTCGCGAACGCGGAGAAGTTCGGCCTCGACTACACGCCGGACACGATGCTGCTGTGCCACTCGAACCCGCTGTGGAACATCTCCGGCAGCCGCGAGAAATGGTACGAAATGATGCGCGCGATGCGCTTCATCGTCGCGATCGACATCCTGCCGAACGAATCGAACGAATGGGCGGACATCATCCTGCCAGCGCACGACCTGATGGAGTCGTGGAACATGACGATGATCGAGCCGCCGCACCACGAAGGCATGTGCCTGCGCCAGCCGGCGACGCCGCCGCTGTACGACACGAAGAGCGAGGAGGAGATCTTTTACGAAATCTCCGAGCGCCTCGGCATCCTCGAAACCTGGAACACGATCCTGAATTTCGTCAACGGCTTCCACCAGAAGCCGGAGCTGCTGCTCGAACCGAACCGCAAATACACCGACCGCGACATCGCCGAGCGCAAAGGCCTGCTGTGGAACGGCAAGGGGCTCGACTGGTACGTCGAGCACGGCCATGCAGTGACGCCGCGCCGCCCGGAAAAATGGTACCGGCCGTGGGATGGCATGCGCCTGCACTTCTACATCGAGGACATCGTGCGGGCGCGTGACGAACTGCGCGCGAAGATGGAAGCGGCCGACGTGCCGATCCGCCACGAATGGGAATGGGGCGACTACCAGCCGCTGCCGACCGCGGTGCTCGACCCGGTGCATCTCGAGCCGGCCGGGTTCGATCTGTACGCGATCACGTTCAAGGACATCCAGATCAACTTCGGCGAGAGCATCGGCAACCCGTGGATAAACGACATCGTGTTCAAGGACCCGGTGCACACCGCGGTGCTGCTGAACGCGGCGACGGCGAAAGCCAAGGGGCTCGGCGACGGCGACATCGTGCGCATCGAATCGCCGTACGGCAGCATCGTCGGGCGCGTCGCGCTGTCCGAAGGCGTGCATCCGGACGCGGTGTGCGTGTCGAACGCGCTCTCGCGGGTCGCAACGCAGAACACCGGGGTGCGCCACGGCGGCGGCAACTTCAACGAGCTGCTGCCGGCGAATCTGAAACACACCGACGCGTGCAGCGGGCAGCCGGAAACCGTCGCGAAAGTGAAGCTGACGAAGCTCGCCGCGATGCCACCCGGGATCGCCGCGGGCAACTCGGTGTTCGGGCAGCGGAGGACGCACTGATGGCGAAGTGGGGCATGGTTTTCGACCTGCGGCGCTGCATCGGCTGCAACGCCTGCGCGGTCGCGTGCAAGCAGGAGAACAGTCTGCCGAACGGCGTGTTCTTCACGAAGACGCTGAGTGAAGAGGTCGGCGAGTATCCGCACGCGACGCGGACCTACATTCCGACGATCTGCAACCACTGCGAAGACGCGCCGTGCGAGCGGGTCTGTCCGACGGGCGCGACGTGGACCCGCGCCGACGGTATCGTCATGGTCGATCGCGACAAATGCATCGGCTGCGGCTCCTGCATCGTCGCGTGTCCATACGACCAGCGCACGCGCCTCGAGCCGGAGATGCTGCAGCAGGGGCTGTTCGGCAACGGGCGGCTGACGCCGTTCGAGGAGCAGGGCCTCACGCGCTTCACGGTCGGCACGGTCGTCAAATGCACGTTCTGCCACGAGCGCGTCGATGCCGGCCAGGAGCCCGCGTGCGTCGCGACGTGCCCGACCGAAGCGCGCATCTTCGGCGACTTGGACGATGCGCAAAGCCGCGTGCGGCAGCTGATCCAGGAGCACCGGGCGCGCCAGCCGCTGGCCGACAAGAACACCAATCCGCGCGTTTTCTATATCGACTGATCGGTAGCGACGAAGGAGAAATTTCGATGATGGCGAGCAACGTCCCGATCGCGGGCGACGATTTTCGCGTCGGCTTTCGCATGCAGAAAGCGTGGGGCGTGCATATGGCGACCGCGTTCTTTTTCGGCGAGGCCGGGGCAGGGCTGTATTTCGTGTCGCAGTTCTTCGATTTCGTCACCGGCATGACCGTCGGCCTGCTGATGGTGCTGTTCGGCAAGGCCGGCGGCCACCTGCTGCATCTGGGCCAGCCGCTGCGCGGTTGGCGTGCGCTGACGAAAGTGCGCAGTTCGTGGGTCAGCCGCGGGCTGCTCGCGATCGTCGTGTTCGCCGTTGCCGGCGCGCTGCACCTTCTCGACGTCAGGAGCCCGTTCCTGCCGGGCGCGGTGTCGGAACTGGTGAGCGCGGTGGCGCTGCTGGCGTGCTTCGTGATCATGGTGTATCAGGGTTTCGCGATGTCCCATTCGTCGGCGATCACGCTGTGGAACACCGGCTTGATGCCGATCGCGAGCCTCATCTATGCGCTGCTCAACGGCGTGCTGCTGACGCTGGTGCTCGGTTTCAACACGCCGTTCCTCGCCGCCGACGGCGAGGCGGTGCGGCTGCTGCAGGCCGCGGCGATCGCGCTGATGCTCCTCGGCCTGGTCACCGTGCTGAGCATGCTGCACGGGGCGCGCTACGGTTCTGAAGCCGGCCGCGCCGCCGTCGGCCTGCTGCTGCGCGGGCGCTTCGCGCGCTGGTTCATCCCGCTCGTCATCGGGCTCGGCTTCGTCGTGTCGGCGCTGATGATGGCGCTTGCGCCGCGCCAGTTCGCGTGGATGCTCGCGGTGTCGGGCGCGCAGCTGGCCGGCTACTATGCATTTCGCGTGCTGATGTTCAAGGCCGGCGCGTACGATCCGGTGACGGGTTCGGCGCCGCGTTTCAGACGCTGACGAATAGGGCCACCCAGGGAAACGCCGGGTTCCGGCACCCGATAACGAAACCGAGGAGAACAAGATGTCATCGAATGGAAACGTCCTGACGCAGCTCGTCGACGCGCTCGCAGCGGGGAGTGTGAAGGTCGTCGACCTGACCCAGCCGCTCGGGCCGGACACGCCGGTGCTCGGCCTGCCCGAGCCGTTCTCGAATTCGCCGCCGGTGACGTTCGAGACGATCTCACACTATGACGACCAGGGGCCGGCGTGGTACTGGCGGACGATCCGCATGGGCGAGCACACCGGCACGCACTTCGACGCGCCGGTGCATTGGATCAGCGGCAAGGACCGCAGCGAAGGAACGGTGGATACGATCCCGGCGCGCCGCCTCGTCGGCCCGGCCTGCGTCATCGACATCAGCCGCGAGGCCGCGGCGAACGCCGATCACCTGCTGACGCGCGACGCGCTGCTCGAATGGGAAAGCCGGCACGGACGCATTCCGCCGAACGCATGGGTGCTGCTGCGCAGCGACTGGTCGAAGCGCGTCGGTGCGGCGGAGTTTTTGAACTGCCGCGAAGACGGTCCGCATTCGCCGGGTTTCGATCGCGGCGCGACCGAACTGCTCGCGCTCGAACGCGACGTGCTGGGCGTCGGCGTCGAGACCGTCGGCACCGATGCCGGCCAGGCCCACTCGTTCGATCCCCCGTTCTGGACGCACCACATCATGCAGGGCAACGGCAAGTTCGGACTCGCCAGCCTGTGCAATCTCGACCAGCTGCCGCCGACCGGCGCAGTGCTCGTCGCATCGCCGCTGAAGCTCGTCGACGGCTCGGGCAGCCCGCTCAGAGTGCTCGCGCTCGTCCCGGCCTGAACGAGGCCGGTCGCGGCGGTGATCGCCCGTCCGAGGCGGACGGGCGAAAGGCTTGCTCTCGACACCTGTGTACTGTATACAGTTTCTGGCCGCCGCGATGGGGCCGGATCCTGGACGCGTGAAATCGCCGGCGGGAACCGGACGAGACGACATCGCGCGACGGCCAAGCCGCAAGCCCCAACTTGCGCAAGCTTGGAATTCCCATGCGTCGAAAAATAACGAGGCAGGGAATGCAGTCCGGAGGAGGAGTGAAGGATGACCCACGCGCTCGTGAGGACGCTGGGGGGGCGTGATCCGCTTTCCCGCTATGCGTTGTTCCAGACCACGGATGCGGAAGAGGCGCGCGACCGCGTTGCCGACATATTCTGCCCGCATGAACTGAAAATCGCCGGACGCGGCGGCGCCGTCGACGCCTGTATGCAGCACGCACGGATTCGCGGCGTGTCGCTGAACCGGCTGCGCTACGGCCCGACGGTGGAGATCGACGCCGGCTGCCTGAAGGATTTCGTGCTGGTGATGATGCCGATGCTCGGAAGCGCGGACATCCATTGCGGTAGCCAGCATATCCGCTCGACGCCCGAGCTCGCGTCGGTCGTAACTCCGACGCAGAATCTGTCGCAGACGGTGAATGGCGGCTGCGACCAGATCATGGTCAGGATCGACCGCGCGCTGCTCGAGAGCGTCTGCGCGCAGCTGCTCGGGCACGAGCTGTCCGAACCGGTCGAATTCCGGCTCGGCATGGAAATGTCGAGCCAGGGCGGCGTGAGCTGGCAGGTGCTCGTGTCGCATCTGGCGTCGGAACTCGAACGCGAGGCGCCGATGCTCGGCTCGTCGCTGGCGATGGCCCAGATCGAACATCTGCTGGTGACGACGCTGCTGATGGTGCAGCCGAACAATTACCGCGACGCGCTGCTCGACCCGCCGCAGTCGATCGCGCCGCGCCACGTCCGGCGCGTCGAGGAGTTCATCGAGGCGCACGCGGACCAGGAGCTGACGATCGGCGATCTCGCCGCGCATGCGAAAGTCAGCACCAGCGCGTTGTTCGCCGGATTCCGCGAATTCCGCAACACCACGCCAATGGCCTACCTCAAGTCGGTGCGCATGGCGCGGGTGCACGAGGAACTGCGAAGCCCCTCGTCAGCCGACAAGACCGTGACGAATATCGCGATGCGCTGGGGCTTTCATCACCTCGGCCATTTCGCCACCGACTACCGCAACAAGTACGGCGAATGTCCTTCGCGCACGCGCGAAAGGGCGCGCGGCTGAGCATCGCGCAAACCCCTCCCGCATGGGGGGGGTGCCGCATCCGGCGCATGGCTATATTGAATCCATGTTCAGCCGCCTCGATGACGAGGCGGATTCCTGGAAGGAGGAAAGGCCATGACAGCACTGGGCAATGTGATGATGCTCATTCGGGAACTCGAGCAAGACGACGCGGCCGCCGACGCGCCGGTGACGCAGGCGCGCAGCGGGATCGATTTCCCCGCAGCCTGTTCGTGCGTGTGCGCCTCGTCACTGGGCGAAGTCGTCGCGCTCATCCACGAGATGCAGGGCGACAGCCTGAGGGCGTTCATGGATTCCCTTCCGCCGGTGAAAGGACGAAAGACCGCGACCGTCGCCGCGTGACGCCGCTACGCGATCGACATGGAGCGGTGCGCGTCGCGTAGTTCCCGCGCGCTCCCCGCTCCGGCCCGCCGACCCGTTTTTACCCCCGTTTTTACCCATATCCCTGCAACGCTTCGTTCATGAGCAACGAAATCCACTGGAGACCCGCATGACCCGACCCGGCGAGCTCAAGCTCCCCCACCTGTTCAAACCCGGCCAGATCGGCAAGTATCCGACCAAGAACATGGTCAAGTACGGCGCGTGCTGCGTGTCGAACTACAACACGCGCGACGGCTACATCACTCCGCGCGAGCTCGCCCGCATGCGCGTCATCGCCGCGACCGGCGCCGGCATCATCACGAACCAGGGCGCGTACCCGGACCCGCTCGGCGAAGGCAAGTCCTACTTCCGCCAGGTGGCGCTGTTCGACGACAAGTTCCTGCCGCAGTTCGAGACCATCGCGCAGTACATCCACGACGGCGGCGCGGTCGCGATCCAGCAGATCCTGCACGCCGGGCGCTACGGCGGCATCGATCTGGGCTACTGCATCCAGCCGTCGGTCGTGCCGCAGACGCTGCCGCATTTCCGCCCGCCCCGGGAAGTCACGAAGGAGCAGATCCGCGCGATCATCGGCCAGCACGCGGATGCCGCGAAACGCGCGATCCGCGCCGGCTTCGACGGCACCGAAGTGACGAGCTTCATGGGCTATCTGCTCGCGAACTTCAACTCGCGCTTCACGAACCAGCGCACTGACGAATACGGCGGCTCGATCGAGAACCGCGGCCGCTTCATGCGCGAGCTCATTGATTCGATCAAGCAGGCGACTCCCGAACATCCGCTCGTCGTGCGGCTCAACGGCGCCGAGCTGATGGACCGCTGGGGCGGCAACAGCGAGGACGAGTGCTTCGAGCTGATGCAGCAGGCGGTCGATTCGGGCGTCGACATGATCTCGGTGACCGTCGGCTGGCAGGAAGCGCCGGAATCGTCGATCGGCCGCGACGTCGCGCCCGGGCACTGGAACTACCTGTCGGCGAAAGCGAAGAAACTTTTCCCGAACACCTTGATCACGTTCGGCAACCGCCTGCCCGACCCGGTGATGGCGAACCAGTGCATCGCCGAAGGTGTGTTCGACTACTGGGAAGTGTGCCGGCCGATGCTCGCCGACCCCGAGCTGCTGCACAAGGCGGCCGAAGATCGGCTCGACGAGGTGCGCCGCTGCATCGGCTCGCTGAACTGCCTGTCGCGCCTGTTCCGCGACCTGCCCTACACCTGTGCGATGAACCCGGCGCTCGGCCATGAAGTCGAGCCCGAATACCACGTCACGCCGGCGGCGGTGAAGAAGAAGATCATGATCATCGGCGCGGGCCCGGCCGGCATGGAAGCGGCGATTACCGCGAAGCGCCGCGGCCACGAGGTGACCGTGTTCGAGAAAGGCGACCGCATCGGCGGCAGCCTTGCCGGCTACGCGGCGAACGACCTCGCGCGGCCCGACGACCTGATCTCGGTGATCAAGTACTACGAAACGATGGCGCGCAAGATGGAGATCGACGTGCGCTTCAACACCGAGGCGAACGCGAAGTTCATGCGCAGCATCCTGCACCAGTTCGACGTGTGCATCGTCGCGGCCGGCTCGCGCACCGACATGAAAGCCTACCGTCACATCGAAGGCCATGAGCAGCTCGTCGATGCGCTCGACGTTGCGACCGGCAAAGTGACCCCGGGCAAGCGCATCGTCATGGTCGGCGCCGGCAAGATCGGCCTGACGCTGGCCGAATCGCTGTGCAAGCAGGGCCACGAAGTCGTCCTCGTCGAGGAAGACAAGCGCATCGCCGGCGACGTCATGCCGTCGTTCAAGTGGCGCCACTCGGCGTGGATCGAGGAACTCGGCATCCGCACGCTGACGTCGTCGGTGCTGACGAAAGTCACGGTCGAAGGCGCGACGGTGAAGAACGGCAAAGGCGAGGAGATTTTCGTCGAAGCCGACACGGTCGTCGTGTCCGGGCCGCGCAAGGCGAACCACGACCTGTTCCACGAATTCCAGTGGATGGTCGATGAGCTGCACGGCGCCGGCGACGCAGTCATCGCGCGCGGGCTCGACGCCGCGATCCACGAAGGCTACCGGCTCGGCGTGCGGATCTGAGCCGGCGCCGTCACGCAAATGGCAGTGCAGCCGCGCCCAGGAAGCGGGCGCGGCTGCACTGCCCACTCGAAAACGCAAGGAGATCGAACCGATGCAATTTCTGCAACCGCCCGGATGGGCACGCCCCAAAGGCTATTCAAACGGGATCGTCGCGAGCGGGCGCATGGTGTTCGTCGCCGGTCAGGTCGGCTGGGACGAACAGGAGCAGTTCCGCAGCGACGACCTCGTCGCCCAGGTCCGCCAGGCCTTGAGCAACATCGTCGCGATCCTCGCCTCCGCCGATGCGCGTCCGACCGATATCGTGCGGATGAACTGGTATCTCGCCGACAGCGTCGAGTACAACGCTCGTCTCCCCGAAATCGGCGCAGTGTATCGCGAGCTGATCGGCAAGCATTTCCCGGTGATGACGGCGCTGCAGGTCGCCGGCTTCGTCGAGAAGGGCGCGAAAGTCGAAATCGAGGTCACGGCGATGCTGCCGGCCTGAACGCGGCACTTCGCGAGACTGCGGGGATGACGCGATGAGCGACGAACTTCTCGACTGCGCATCGTGGAAAGCGATGCTCGACCGCGAAGGCGTGCGCGCGGCGGACGCCGCGGTCGGCGTGCTGACGAAGCACGATTTCGCCGCGCGCCACGGCAGCATGCTCGTGTGGCGCGGCACGCCCGACGGCGCGGATGTGTCGCTGCGCGGCTATCGCGGGGATTTCGACGCGGACGTCGCGATGCTGCTCGTCGCCGACCGTGACGCGCTCGCCGCGGTGCTTGCCGACGGCCTCGCGCAGGTCGCGCCGCTCGTGCGCTGCGGCAAGCTGCATCCTTACATGCTGAGGACGCTCGAAGACCTCGAAGACGCCGGCCTGGCCGATTTCGTCGAGGACTTCGGGCTCGTGTTTCCACGGCACTGACGCCGCATGCGCGGTTGCGCGAGCGCGCGCACACGGGCAAGATGGTTGGAAGTCAAACAAACGGCACTGCAGCCATGAGCCTTTCCGAAGACATCGATCCGGTCGCAGTCATCGGCGGCTCGCGTCCGGCGTTGGCGCGCGCGCTGACCGCGGTCGAAAACGGCCGGCCCGGCGCCGCCGAACTCCTCGCGAGCCTCGCGTCGCACCGCGGCCGTGCCCACGTCGTCGGCATCACCGGCGCGCCCGGTGCCGGCAAATCGACGCTGATCAACGCGCTCCTCGGTGAATTGCTCGCGCGCGGCCGGCGCATTGCGGTCGTCGCCGTCGATCCGTCGAGCCCGGTCACCGGCGGTGCGCTGCTCGGCGACCGCGTGCGGATGGGCGGGCACGGCGTCGACGAGCGGGTGTTCATCCGTTCGCTGTCGTCGCGCGGCCACCTCGGCGGCCTGTCGCGCACGACCGCGCAGCTCGTCGATGTGTTCGACGCCGCGGGCTTCGATGTCGTCATCGTCGAGACGGTCGGCGTCGGGCAGTCCGAAGTCGAGATCAGCCGCGTCGCCGACACCAACGTCGTCGTGTGTCCACCGGGACTCGGCGACGAAGTGCAGGCGATCAAGGCGGGCATTCTCGAGATCGCCGACATCCTTGTCGTGAACAAGGGCGACTCGCCGCTCGCCGCGCGCACGATGCTCGACTTGCAGACGAGCGGCGGACTGCAGCGCGACGAACGCTGGACGGTGCCGGTGCTGCGCACGGTCGCGACGAGTAGCGAAGGGATCGCCGAGCTCGCGGACCGGATCGACGCGCACGCCGGCGTCACCGGCATCGGCCGGCGGCTGCGCGTCGCGTCCTCGGCGGGAGCGAGCGACGCGACGCCGGCGGCGCCCGCGACCGACGACGAACTTTTCGAGCAGCTGCGGCGCTGGCGTGCGGCGGGCCGTGGTGTCGCCCTCGCGACGGTGGTGCGGACCTGGGGTTCGTCGCCGCGCCCCGAAGGCAGCCATCTCGCGATCGAGGAGAGCGGAGCGTTCCTGGGCTCGGTGTCCGGCGGCTGCATCGAAGGCGCGGTGATCGGCGAAGCGCAGGAGGTCATCGCCGACGGCAGGCCGCGCCTGCTGGAGTTCGGCGTCAGCGACGAGCAGGCGTGGGAAGTCGGCCTCGCGTGCGGCGGCCGGGTGCAGGTTCTCGTGGAGCGGATCGAATGAAAGCGGCGATGTTCGAGCGGCTTCTCGCCGATCGTCGCGCGAAGCGGCCGGTCGCGGTGGTCACGCGGCTCGCCGACGGCGAAGCGGCGCTGGTGCACGAAGAGGAAAGCGCAAACGAAAACCAGGAGGGGTTTTCCGGCGCGCTGGCGCTGACGCCGGAGCAGCTTGCCGAGACGCGCGAGCGCCTGCGTGCCGACCGCAGCGGCGCGCTCGCATCGGCCGACGGCGCGCTGTTCGCGCGCTGCCACGTCGGCGCGCCGCGGCTCGTCATCGTCGGCGCAGTGCATATCGCGCAAGCGCTCGCGCCGATGGCCGCGATCGCGGGCTTCGAAGTGATCGTCGTCGACCCCCGGCGCGCGTTTGCGACGCCGCAGCGCCTGCCCGGCGTCAGCGTGACGACCGACTGGCCCGACGAGGCGCTGGAGCGGTTCGGCATCGACGCGCAGACCGCTGTCGTCACGCTGTCGCACGACCCGAAGCTCGACGATCCGGCGCTGATCGTCGCGCTGCAGAGCGACGCGTTCTACATCGGTTCGCTCGGCAGCACCCGAACCCACGCGAAGCGCGTCGCGCGGCTCGCCGAAGCGGGGCTCGAAAACGCGGTTCCCCGCATTCACGCGCCGGTCGGGCTCGACCTGGGCGGGCGCGCTCCGGCCGAGATCGCCGTCGCGATCCTCGCCCAAGTGGTCCAGGCGAGGCATCGCGGAAGATGAGCGCAGCGCGGCCGGAACGGACCCGCTACAGTCCTGGAGAACTCCATGATTTTCGGTGAATTCGACACGGATGCCGCTTTGGGCGTGATGCTCGCGCATACCCTGAAAGCCGGCGGCAGGACGCTGAAAAAAGGCCGCACGCTCGCTGCAGCGGATCTCGCGTGGCTGCGCGACGCGGGCATCGACTCGGTCCTCGGCGCGCGCCTCGCGCCCGGCGACGTCGCGGAAGACGCCGCGGCGGCGCAGATCGCGGCGCTGCTGACCGGACCGGACACGAATGCCGAAACGCGCCGGCCCTACACCGGCCGCTGCAACCTGCACGCCTCGCTGCGCGGCATCGTGCAGGTGGACGTCGAGCGCATCGATCGCCTCAACCTGCTCGACGAGGCGGTCGCGATCGGCACGCTGCCGCAGCACGCGCTCGCACGCCCGGGCCAGGTCGTCGCGACCGTCAAGATCATCCCGTTCGCAGTGCCGCCGCGCCTCATCGAAGCGTGCCGCGAGATCGCCTCGGCCGGCCCGCTGCTGCGCGTCGCCGAGTTGAAACCGCACCGCGTCGCGCTGATCATGAGCGAGCTGCCCGGCATGAAGGAAAGCATCTTCGCCGGAACCGTCGCCGCGACCCGCCACCGCCTCGACGCGCTCGGCAGCCGCCTCGCGCTGGTGCTGCGCTGCGCGCACGAGCGCGGGGCGCTCGAAGCGATGGTGCGCCAGGCGCTCGCGTCCGGCTGCGAGCTGGTGCTCGTCTCGGGTGCGACGGTCGCGAAAGACCGCAACGACATCGCGCCCGCAGCGGTCACGGCCGCCGGCGGACAAATCGACCATTTCGGCATGCCGGTCGAACCGGGCAACATGCTCGTGCTCGCCCATGTCGGCAGCGTGTCGGTCGTGATCCTGCCCGGCTGCGGCCGCTCGCGGCGCACGAACGGACTCGACTGGGTGCTGCAGCGGCTGCTCGCCGGGCTCGCCCCGACGCGCGAGGACATCATGCGCCTGGGCGTCGGCGGCCTGATCCGCAGTCCGCTCGAAGCGGAAGACGATGCGGCAGAAGATGCGGAGGACGGCAACGGCGAAGGTGCCGCAGCGCCGCGCCAGCCGGGCGCTCCGCGCGTCGCCGCGCTCGTGCTGGCGGCCGGGCGGTCGTCGCGCATGGGCGCCGCGAACAAGCTGCTGATCGAGGTCGGCGGCGTGCCGATGGTGCTGCGCGCCGTCAATGCGGCCCGCGCGTCGCGCGCCGAATCGGTGACGGTCGTCGTCGGACACGAGGCCGAAGCGGTCGGGACGGCGCTCGCGGCGAGCGGGGCGACGATCGTCGATAATCCGGACCACGCGCAAGGCATGTCGAGCTCGCTGCGCCACGGCCTCGCGGCGCTGCCGGACGACATCGACGCAGTGATCGTGCTGCTCGGCGACATGCCCCGGATCACTGCCGAACATGTCGACCGCGTCATCGCGGCCTTCGACCCTGCAGCGCCGTCGATCGTCATGCCCGAGAAGGACGGCCGCCGCGGCAACCCGATCCTGTGGCCGCGCGAGTTCTTCGTCGCGATGGCGAGCCTCGGCGGCGACCAGGGCGCGCGCGGCCTCCTCGAACACAACGCCGACCGCGTGAAGCGGGTCGCAATCGACGACGACGCGATCTTCGTCGATGTCGACCGGCCCGGCGATCTCGCGCAGGCCGAAGCGTCGCTGGTCGCCCAGACCGGCAGCGGCATCGTCGAGGAGCCGGTCACGTGATCGAGGCACTTTACAACCAGCGCATCAAGGAACTCGCGGCGGCCGCATGCGGCGCGGGTAAGCTCGACGCGCCGTCGGGCGCGGCGATGCGCGACAGCCCGGTGTGCGGCGACCGCGTGCGCATGGAAGTCCGCGTCGCCGACGGTCGCATCGTCGCGCTCGCCCACGAGGTGAAAGGCTGCCTGCTGTGCCGCGCCGCCGCGTCGGTGATCGGCCTGCACGGCGTCGGCCTGTCCGCCGCCGACTCCGAAGCGCTGCGCGCCGCAGTCGCAGCGATGCTCGCTGGCGGCGAGCGGCCGGACGGCTGGGCCGAACTGGCGGTGTTCGAGCCGGTGCGCCAGCACCGCAGCCGCCACGGCTGCGTGCTGATCCCGTTCGAAGCTCTCGCGAAAGCCGTCGCCGCGGGCTGAGGAAGCGGCGCGTAAGGAACTGCCCGGCGCGCTGTGACAGAATGCGCTTCGTTCCCATCACAGGAAGGGCAGGAAAATGGTCATTTCAGGCTTTGAAAGCCTCCTCGAGGCTGCGCGGCAGCAACCCGAGCCGCAGCGGCTGCTGTTCGTTTTCGCGCGGGCGGAACTGCCCGAAGGCGCGACAGCGGAAGAGAAGCGCCGCTTCGAAAACGGCCAGGGCGGCGCGCTCGCCCCGGTGATGTACGTGGACAAGAAGACCGACGAAATCCACAGCTTCGCCGAGCTGGTCGAGGAATCGCGCCGCATGGGGAAACCCTGGGACATGGTGTTCGTCGGCTGCCTGGGCGGGCAGGGAGACCGGGAACCGAGCGACGAGGCGACGCAGAAAGCGCTCGAATCCATGATCAAGTCGATCCAGGGCGGGCTGGTCAGCCATCTGCTGATGTATCGCCCGGACGGCGAGCAGGTCCGGCTCCCCTGATCGGCCTGCCTGCGTTGGCCTGTCGGCAGGGGCGTTCCTGCGCCTGTCGCGGCTGTGAGCTCGCCCCTTACAGGATGTACGAGCCGTTGATGCGACCTTCGAAGATCGCGATGTTGATTCCGAAGTCGTCCACGGTTCCGGTGCCCGTCCCATCGACGGTCACCGCCACGGAGCGGCCGCCCCGGATTTCGCGCCGTTCCTCGCGGGACAACGCACGGATCGCCTTGCCTTCCTCGCCTTTCCGTCCCTGCGTGACGGGCAGGTCCCTGATGGTCAGCTTTGACATGATATTTCTCCTCGTCCGCGTCATTGAAGTTTCCACTGAGCCGGTGCTGCGCTCGATCGGACTTCAGCACGACGCATGCCAATAAGTCGCAAGGTCGCGCGCGCCAATTAAGCATTTGAAAATATTGACGGAATATTGTTCTTGCGGATTCCGTTGCGGTTTTCCGGGCAAAGCTGGCGAGAGCATTCGATCACTTTTCGACGTTCTGTTCGATTGAATCGAACACTTCGGCGGTTGTTTCGGCAGCAACAGCGAACGCGTGTCGTAAAAATTTACAACTCCGTTACATTTTCCCCGAATCGATAACCACGAATCCTGAAAAATCAGGCCTTTGAAGCTCATTGGCATAACTCGTGCTGCGGCTCCGGTGCCGGACGGAGAGGAAGGCGATGCCGGGAGGTTCTTCAGGTGCTGCCCACATTCACGCGCCCACGGCCGGAAAAAGGGAAAGCAGCCGGCGGCGGACATAAGAACGATTCCGCCGAATCGATCGGCGAGTGGGGTATCAAAGCCGGCTTGCTCCCAGTGACAGGTTTTCAACGACAGGCAGCGCAGTCAATCGGCAAAGGGGGCATGAAATGCCAAACGCAAAAATCGAAGAGGTGGAAGGCATCGGCGCGGTGACAGCGGAAAAATTTCGTGGCGCCGGCATCGGAAGTGCGGCGTCGCTACTGGCGCATTGTCGTACGCCGCAGCAGCGGAAAGAACTGGCTGAAAAAACGAAAATTCCTGAAGATCAGATTCTGAAATTCGCCAACATGGCGGATCTGTTCCGGATCAAAGGGGTGGGATCGGAGTATTCCGAGCTCCTCGAAGCGGCCGGTGTGGATACCGTGCCGGAGCTGTCGCGACGAAACGTCGCCAATCTCACCGAGGCGATGCAGGCGGCAAACGAAAAAATGAAGCTCACTCGACGGATGCCGGCTCAGACCGAGGTCGCAAGATGGGTGGAAGAGGCCAAGACGCTGCCTCGCATGCTCGAATACTGACGCGCGGTTTGTGCGGCGTCGCTCAGACGTGTCGTTTTGCGCGGGCCCGTGGCACGCTCGGACCTACCAGGATCGTGCCGAAGCGCGCGAGGTAGATCACGAACGCGGCGCTCCATAGCAGCGCCGCGAGCGCGACCGCCCACGCTCCCAAGTCATGGACCGTCACGGCGAGCCGCGCCAGGGCTGCAGCGAACACGAGCACGCCGGCGACGCGCATCGCGTTCGGCAGCGCGAGCGGGCGGCCGGTGTGGCGCAGGCTCACGCGCACCATCAGGCCGACCATCATCATGCCGAGGCTGCCGACGGTGAAGGCGTGCAGCCACGCGGCTTCCGGGACGACGCCGGCCAGTTCCGCGGCGGCTTTCAGCGCGAACGCGAAGATCAGCCACGCGAAGCCGAGGTGCATGACGAGGACGAGCGGCACGTCGGCGACGCGCCAGCCCTGCCAGCGCGCGACACGCCAAGCGTGGATCGACGCGCAGGCGAAGGCCGCGGCACCGGTCCAGTGCGCCGGCGCCGCGGCCAGATCGAGCACGGCGAGCACGACGACGACGACGACTGCCGCGGCCTCGAGCCCGGCGCGGAACGGCGCCTGGTCGCCGCGGCCTTTCTCGCGCAGCGCGTTGCCGGTGAAAATCGGCGTGAGGAGGCCGCCTTTGAGCACGTACAGCACGATCACCGCATAGACGCCGGCGCGCAGGCCGAGGCCGGCCAGGGTCGGGTCGGCGGCGGCGATTCCGGCGTGATAGGCGAGGTTGGCGCCGAAGAACGCGGCGAGGATCGGCAGCAGCAGCAGGTAGAGCGGGTTCGCCGCGCGCCACAGTTGCGGCGCGAGCATGATGAACAGCGCGGCGAAAAGCAGGCTGTCGACGACGGTGACCGACAGCGGCGGCAGCCACGGCGTCGCCCAGCACGCGAGCCGGCCGGCGAGCCACAGCGCGACCAGCAGCGCGAGCCGGCCGCCGCGGATTTCCGGTGTGCCGGCCCAGCTCGGCAACGCGGTCAGCACGATGCCGGTGATGATCGCGGCGGCGAAACCGAAGAGCATTTCGTGGCCGTGCCACAGCGCGAGCGGTGTCGCGGCCGAAACCGGCACACCCCACGCGCCGAGGTACGCGCCCGCCCAGACGGCCATCAGCAGCGGCGCATAGAGCGCGCCGAGCAGGTAGAACGGCCGAAAGGCGCTCGCCCACACGGGGGCCGACAGGGACGGGAATGGCGGCGGGGACATCGGCGGAGCGCGAAATTCATCGAGGGGCTTCATTCTATTCGCCCCCGGGCGGCGCAGCGTGCGCAACGGATATGACGGGTGCGGCCGCGGAGACCGGTCCGCTCCGCCTCAGGCCGCGACATGACCCGGGCGGCGGGTTTCTTGCGGGGGCGTGAAAGGCCCGCGGAGAAGGCCTGCGAGTTGGGCGTCGAGTGCGTGGCCTTCCTCGTCGGCGAGCGCGGCGTCGCGCAGCCGGTGCAGCGTCGCGGCGGCATCGGCCCGGCCGAGCAACTGGTCGGCGGCTTCCATCAGTCGGGCGAAGCGTTTGTCGCCGCGGTCGTGCGTGCCGCTGTAACCCTTGATCAGCCGGCGGCACTCGAGCACTTCGACGGCAAGCGCGTAGTCGGCGGCGGCGATGCGGGTCGCGCGTGCGAGCCAGTCGCGCAGGTGCGCGGTCTCGACCTGATGGCGCAACGTGCCGCGGCGAAACTGCCGCATGCCGGCCGCGCAGTACAGCGCGAGGAACCCCGTCAGCGTGCCACTGCGCACGCGACGGCCTTTCTCGACATGGCGGCGGAAGAAATCGCCAAACGCTTTGGAGCGCTCGAGCCGGCGCCCGAGGCCTGCCGGCAACACGCCGCAGATTTCCTCGAAGCGCGGGTGCATGAATTCAGTCGTGTAGAGGAGCTGGTCGGGTTTCGCGCCGACTTCGTCACGCACGCGCGCAAAACGGCTGCCGCGCGTCTTGAGGTCGGCGACGCGGATCACATCGTCGTAGCTCATCGCGACCGCGACGTATCGGGCTGCGGCGCGCGTCAGCGCCCAGTCGTGCGCGCCGCCGCCGCTGCGCTCGTCGAGCTCGCGCAGGGTCTGCAGCGTGCGCAGGTATTCGGCCGCGTAGGCGATGTCCTGAAAGTCGATCAGGCGGCGCAGGCCGGCGACGAGCATCGGCTGCGTGCCTGCCGGAAAGTCGCGTTTCACGGCGTCGAGCAGCGCCTGCGCGTGCGGGCTGGCTGCGCGCTCCGGCACCTCGGGGGGCGGGCGTGACGTGTCGATCGGCGCAAAGTCCGCGGGCGCCTGCGCGGCTGCCTCGAAGCCGAGCGCGAACGCGCGCAGGCTCGCCTCGACGCCCACGCCGCCATCGCGGATCGTCTCCTCGAACATTTCGCGCGCGAACGGCAGCACTTTGGCGCCGGCGATCGCGCCGAACAGGCTCGCCGAGATCACGCTGCCGGCGCGCTCGGCCATCTGCTGCAGATCGAAGCACAGCAGCCGCTTCGCCGCCGCGCGCCCGGCGTCGATGACCTTGTTCGGATCGGCGATGCCGTTGCCCGGGGCGGATTTCTCGGCGACCGCGTAGCTGCGGTGCGTCGAGGTGATCAGCGTCGTGCGCTCCGGCGTCACGAGCCCGCGCTGCATCGCGCGCCCGGCTTCCATCAATTCGGCGGCGACGACGAGATCGACGTCGCCGGGCGTCGGCATCATCGCGAGCACCGGCGGCCGGCCGGCCGCGTGCGCCGCCGACTCGGGCAGCAGCTCGAGGTAATAGACGGTCGCGCCGGTCCGCTGCGCGACGCCCGGCACCGAGCTCGTCTGCGCCCACCAGCCGGCGCGCTCGGCCATCTCGACGATCCAGTCGGCGAGCACGCCGCCGCCCTGGCCGCCCATCGCGAGGATCGCGATCCTGATCGGCGTGCCGGGATGAAATGTGATGCGCTTCGTCATGGTTTCCTCATAGCGCGGAGCCGGCGAGACGCGCGGCGCGACGGCGTTGCAGGAAGCCGATCACCGCGCCCCGCACGCGCGAGAGCAGGCGGTCGCGCCGCGTCGGGTTGTGGAGGAGGTCGGCGCGGTAGAACGACGGGCACAGTACCGCCGCGTCGGCGACTTCGCCGCAGTTGCCGCAGCCGACGCAACTCGCGTCCACGTACGCGACCGGATCTTCCTTCAGGGGGTCGCCGCTGTCCTTGAGCGTCAGCGACGGGCAGCCCGACAGGCGGATGCACGCGTGGTCGCCGCTGCAGACATCCGCATCGACGCCGAAGCGCTCCTTGATGACCCGCTCGCCGGCCTTCACCGCTTTGTTGAAGATCGGCTTCACCCGGCGCTGCTTGTTCAGCATGCATTCGGACTGGGCGATGATGACTTTCGGGCCGGGCTCCGGCGTCGTCAGCGCCTCTTCGAGCGTGTCGCGCAGCCGTGCGACGTCGTAAGTGCGGTCGATGACCCGCAGCCACTTGACGCCGACGCCGCGCACCGCGGCCTCGATCGGGTTGTTCGTCGCGCGGTCGGGATTGTCCGCGCGCGACGACAGGATGTCCTGGCCGCCGGTCGCCGACGCGTAGAAGTTGTCGACGATGACGATGACGCCATCGTATTTGTTGAACACCGCGTTGCCGATCCCGGACGCGAGCCCGTTGTGCCAGAAGCCGCCGTCGCCCATCACCGAGATCGCGCGCCTGCCGCCCTTCACGTTGAACGCCGCGCTCGACGCTGCGCCGAGGCCGTAGCCCATCGTCGTCGCACCGAGGTTGAACGGCGGCAGGATCGAGAACAGGTGGCAGCCGATGTCGCACGAGATGTGATGTTCGCCGAGGTCGGCCTCGACGAGCTTCATCGCGGCGAAGATCGGGCGCTCCGGGCAGCCAGTGCAAAAACCCGCCGGGCGCGCCGGCACGACCGAGGCGAGCGCCGTGACTTTCGGGTGAAAGCGCAGCGGCACGGCAGCCGGCGGCGGGGCCGAGGGGGCAGGGCGGAGGCGGGCAGGGCGGGGGCCAGGGCGTGCGCGTGCGCGGCGAGGAACGCTGCGATGCCGTCGCGCATCACTTCGGTCGTGTATTCGCCGGCCATTGGCAGCACGTCCTTGCCGGCGAGCACGGTCGCACAGCCTGCGCGGCGCAGGATCGCGTGCAGGTTCTGCTCGATGAAATCCGGCTGGCCTTCCTCGAGCAGCAGCACAGCACGCCTGGATTCGCAGAATTCGAGCACTTCGTCGTCGATGACCGGATACGTCACGTTCATGACGTACAGCGGGAGGCGCGTGTTGCCGAACGAATCGGCGAGCCCGAGGAGCTGCAGCGCGCGGAGCGCGCCGTTGTAGAGGCCGCCTTGCAGGATCAGGCCGATATCCGAAAAATCGCCGTCGAAGAACTCGTTGAGCTTGCGTTCGCGGATGAACTTCACTGCTGCCGGCCAGCGCTCGCGGACTTTCTCGTGCTCGTGCGCGAACGACGCCGGCGGCAGCACGATGCGACCGACATCGCGCTTCGGGTTTTCCAGCGCCTCGGCGAGCGTGAAAGCGGGGCGGCGGTTTTCGCGCGTGATGAAGCGCCCGTGCACGTGGCACGAGCGCACGCGCATCTGGAGCATCACCGGCGTGTTGCTCGCTTCCGACAGCTCGAAGCCGTCCTCGACCGCCTTGACGATCGATTCGAGGTTCGGGCGCGGGTCGAGCAGCCACATCTGCGACTTCATCGCGAACGCGTGCGAGCGCTCCTGCATGATCGACGAGCCTTCGCCGTAGTCTTCGCCGATGATGACGAGCGTGCCGCCGGTGACGCCGCCCGACGCGAGGTTCGCCAGCGCGTCGGACGCGACGTTCGTGCCGACCGTGGATTTCCACGTCACCGCGCCGCGAATCGGGTACATCACCGACGCCGCGAGCGTCGCTGCCGCAGTCGCTTCGGACGCGCTCGCCTCGAAATGCACGCCGAGCTCGTCGAGGATGTCTTTCGCGTCGGCGAGCACGTCCATCAGGTGCGAGATCGGCGAACCCTGGTAGCCGGCGACGTAGCCGACTCCCGACTGCAGCAGCGCTTTCGTCACCGCGAGGATGCCTTCGCCGCGGAACTCCTCGCCCGCAGGGATGCGCAGCTGCCCGACTTCCTTCTTGAACGAACGCTCAGCCATGGTTCGAGACTCGGTTCACCGCTTCAGCGGCCGCTGCCGAACAGCTCGCGAAGTTTCGCGACGTGCTGCGGGCTCGCCTGCTCGATGCCTTTCCAGCCGGCCTCGTACGCCCGGCTGCGGAACTGCGCGGCCTGTTCGGCCGGAATCGGGAGGGTCTCGATGTTTGCCGCAGCCTGCCGCGCCTTCTCCGCGTCGGCCGCGGCAAGATCGTCGACGTTGTGCGATTCGACCCAGGCGACCTGTTTTTCGAGGAACGCGCGCTGCGCGTCGTCGAGCTTTTTCCAGCTGTTCTGGTTCATGTAGAAACCGACTTCGACGTTGTAGAAGCCGGGCTCGATGCGGTATTTGGTCTTTTCCTGCCAGCCCAGATCGAAGATCCCGACCGACGGCCAGCCGTAGCCGTCGACGACGCCGCGCTCGAGTGCGGTGAACACTTCGCCCGGCGGCACCTGCAGCGGCGTAGCACCCAGCGACTGGAAGAACGCGCGATACACGGGCACGCTGCGCAGCTTCAAGCCCGAAAAATCGCCGCCGCTGACTTTCTTGTTCGCGTAGATGTGGTATTGCAGCCCGTCGGAGACGCGCGCGAGCCATACCATGTTGCCTTTTTCGCGGTGGATGCGGTCGAGCAGCGCATGACCGCCGTTCGCGCGCAGCTCGGCGATCGGTTTTTCGGCGAGCGAGCCGGCGATCGCTTCGGGCACCAGCGTCGCGTGGAACACGCCGGTGGTGTTGGCGAAGTCGACGACGCCGGCGCGCACGGCGTTGCCGACTTCGAGCGGCGGGATCGATTCGGGCCCGCCGACGACCTGGATCTTCACGAGGCCCTTGCCTTCGCGGTTGACCTTCTCGACGAAAGTCTTGAAGCGTTGGTTGAAGAACGTGTCCTGGCCGAAGGCGCTGACCGCCTTGAGCGTGATTTCCGCGGCGTGCGCGCCGCTGCCGAGCAGTGCGATCAGGGCGCCGATCGCGAGTTTGCGGGTCCTGGAACTCATCTTGTCGTTCTCCCTAAGAGGTGGGGGGCGGAAAAAGTGCGGGTCAGTGCATCAGCCGCGGCAGGCCGACTGCGAGCCACGGCAGGGCGACGATGAGGCCGAGCACGGCGACCTCGATCAGCACGAACGGCGTCGCGGCAGCGTAGATCTGGCGCAGTTGGATCGGCGGCGGCGCGACCGACTGCATCACCATCAGCAAGAGGCCGAACGGCGGCGTCAGCAGCCCGAGTTCCATCGACACCAGCATCATCACGCCGAGCCATACCGGGTCGATGCCGGCAGCGTTCGCGAGCGGCATGAAGAACGGCAGCGTGATCATCATCATGCTGATCTGGTCGATCACGCAGCCAAGCACGAGCAGGATCAGCAGCATGCCGAGCACGAGCATCAGCGGCGAGAGCTGCAGTTCGCTGACGACGCCGAGCAGGCCGCTGGTCGCGCCGGAAAAGCTCAGCAGCTGCGCGAACGTCGTGGAGGCGACGAGCACGAACAGGATCACGACCGACACCCGCGCGGTTTCGACCAGCGACTTGTGCAGCGCGCGCAGCGTCAGCGCGCGGTAGCAGATCGTCGCGATCACCGACGCGACCGCGCCGATCGCGGCCGACTCGGTCGGCGAGGCCCAGCCGGCGAGCATGCTGCCGACGACCACGGCGAAGATCGAGAACAGCGGCAGCACGTCGCGCACGAACGGCTTCCAGCGCGCCCATGCGCCTGCGACCGGAGCGGCTTCGTCGATCGGTGCGAGCTGCGGATCGAGGCGGCAGCGGATGATCACATAGAGGAGAAAGCAGGCGGCCATCAGCAGCCCGGGCAGGATGCCCCCGATCAGCAGCTGCGCGATCGAAATGCCGGCGAGGCTGCCGAGCATCACGGCGAGCGCCGACGGCGGGATCAGCATCGCGATGCCGCCGACGGCCATGATCGGGCCCATCGCCAGCGTCGGGTGATAGCCGCGCTTCAACATCTCGGGCAGCATCACGCCGCCCATCATCGCGGTGTTCGCGATCGTCGACCCGGACAGCGCGGCGAACGTCGTGCCGCCGAGCACCGACACGACCGACAGGCGCCCGGGCAGGCGCGCGATCAGCCGCTCGATCGCCTCGATCGCGCGGAACGCGAGTCCGGTGTGGAACAGCACTTCGCCCATCAGCACGAACAGCGGGATCGGCGTCAGCGAGAAGCTGGTGATCGAACCGACCGAGTTGCGCACGAGCTGGCCGAGTCCCGCCTCGCCGCCGAGAAAGATCCACGCGCCGACGAGGTTCACGCCGAGGAACGTGAACGCGACCGGAACGCCGACCGCCATCAGCCCGAACATCAGGCCGAGCATCAGCAGCAGTGCCCAGTACCATTCCATGTCAGCCGCCTCCGGCGCCAGGCAGCGCGCGGGCGAAGCGGCGCGCGAACTCGATCGCGAGCAGCGTGCACGCGAAGATCATCGGGAGGTTCAGCCACCACTCGGGAATCACCAGCACCTTGAACACGACGCTGCCTTGCGCGGCGGCGTCGCGGGCGACGGCGAGGGCCTGCCACGCGAGCACCGCGCAGATGACGAAGCACAGCAGGTCCGTCGCGAGTTCGAGGCGCCGGCGCATCGGCGCCGAAACCTCGCGGACGAGGACGTCGACGCGGATGTGGTCGCCGAGATAGAGCAGCCACGGCGCCGCGACGAAAGTCGCGACCATCAGGATGTACTCGGTCATCTCGGTGCTCCACGCGATCGAACCGCCGCCGACGTTGCGCAGGACGACGTCGGCGCACACCAGCAGCGCCATCGCGCCGAGCAGCAGCGCGGCGACGAGGCCGCAGGCGTTCATCAGGTGATGGTAATAGCGGTAGCGGAGCGAGCCGAACGAAACGGCCTGCACGGCCGTTGCTTCCTGCAATGCCATGTTGAGCTCCCTTGGCGGTGCGGAAGCAAATTATTGGCACATCCCACGATTCCTGCACTCCCCGTGAAGGGGGGGCGAGCGGTCGCCGATGGCGACCCGGTGCGTGCGGGGACCGGCGGGCATTGCGATTGCTGCCGCGCCCTTGCTTCCGGCCAGGGGAAAAAATGGACAAGAAAGTCGTTGTCGTCACCGGCGCCTCGGCCGGCATCGGGCGGGCAACCGCAATGGAGTTCGCGCGGCACGGCTGGCGCGTCGCGCTGCTCGCACGCAGCCCCGAAGGCCTCGAAGGTGCGTGCCGCGATGTTGCGGAGGCCGGCGGCGAGGCGCTCGCCGTGCCGACCGACGTCGCCGACCACGCGCAAGTGGATGCCGCGGCGGCGCGCGTCGAGCGCGAGTGGGGGCGCATCGACGTGTGGGTGAACAACGCGATGGCGACAGTCTTCTGCGATTTCCTGCACACCCGCCCGGAAGACTTCACCCGTTCGACGCACGTCACCTACCTCGGCTCGGTGTGGGGCACGCTCGCAGCGCTCAGGCACATGAAGCCGCGCGACTCGGGCACGATCGTGCAAGTCGGCTCGGCGCTCGCGTATCGCTCGATTCCGCTGCAATCGGCCTACTGCGGCGCCAAGAGCGCGACGCGCGGCTTCATCGATTCGCTGCGCAGCGAGTTGATCCACGACAAGAGCCGCGTCCACGTCACGATGGTGCAGTTGTCCGCGTTCAATACGCCCCAGTTCGACTGGGCGCGCAACTGCATGGGCAAGCGCCCGCAGCCGCTCGGCACGATTTTCCAGCCGGAGATCGCCGCGCGCGGCATCTACTGGGCGGGGACGCATCGGCGCCGTGAATTGTGGGTCGGGTTGCCGGCAGCCCAAGCGATCCTCGGCACGCGGCTCGTGCCGGGCTTTCTCGACCGGCGCCTGGCTTTCCAGGCTTACGAGGGGCAGCTCACCGATCATGCCGATCCGGCCGGACGTCCCGACAACCTGCACGAGCCGCTGCCCGGCGACCGCGGCGCGCACGGACGCTTCGACGACCGCGCGACGTCGTCCGCTCCGGCGCTGTGGTGGGCAACCCACCGCTGGGCGATGGTCGCGCTCGGGCTCGCGGTGCTCGGGACGATCGGGACGCTGTTCGGCGTCTGGTCGTGAGATGCCTCACGCCCGCGCTGCACGGAACGCCGTTTGCTCGTCCCAGCCTACGACCACCAAATCCAAGGAGGCAGCCATGCTTCTCAGGGCGAAGGGCGAATTGTTCGATCGGCATCTCGTTGCGACGGACGGCAGGATCGGCGCGGTGCGCGACGTGTATCTGGACGACGCGCGCTGGGTCGTACGCTACCTCGAAGTCGAGGCGGGCGACGAGGGCATCGGCGGACGCAAAGTGCTGATCTCGCCGTCCTCGATCCGGCGTGACGCGGGCAGCGACCGGGAGATCGCAGTCGCGCTGACCCGCGAGCAGGTGCGCAACAGCCCCGGGGCGGACCAGGACATGCCGGTGTCACGGCAGTTCGAGGAAGCGCACGCGCGCTACTACGGCTACCCGTTCTACTGGGACGGGCCTTACCTGTGGGGCTCGTCGCCGCACCCGGTCAGCGGCGAACCGTCGGTGACCCTGACGCCGCGCGGTGAAGCCGCCGGTGAGCGCGTGCGCGAGCTGAAGGAAGCCGAGCAGCGCGCGCGCGAGTCGCATCTGCGCAGCAGCGAGGAGGTGATCGGCTACCGCCTCGTCGCGACCGACGGACCGGCCGGGCACATCGAGGACTTCCTCATCGACGACAGCGACTGGCGCATCACGGACATCGTCATCGACACGCGCACCTGGCTGCCGAGCGACCACCTGCGGCTGCCGACCAGCGCCGTCGCGAAAGTCGATTGGGCGACGCGCGAAGTGCGCCTGAATATTGCGCGCGCCGAGGTCGAGAAGGCAGCGAAAGCGTAGACGTTCTGCGGGGGTGGAGCGCGGGCCGGCCGGCCTGCTCCGGCCGCCGCCCGGCAAGAAGTACAGCGCCTTGAAAGAACTTCACTGCCCGCTTCCGGCCGTCCCTGCGCCTGTTGCGGCATCGCTGGCCGAGACGCGCCAGACAACATTGCCGACGTCGTCCGCAACGAGCAGCGCGCCGCGGCTGTCTATCGCGACGCCGACCGGACGGCCCTGCGCCTCGCCGTCGTCATTGACGAAGCCGGTCAGCACGTCGATCGGCTCGCCGGATGGAGCGCCATTGGAGAACGGGACGAAGACCACTTTGTAGCCGCTCGGCGGTCGCCGGTTCCACGAGCCGTGCAGGCCGATGAAGGCGCCGTCGCGGAACGGCGGCGGCAGCGCGCTTTTTTCGCCGAACACGAGCCCGAGGGCCGCACTGTGCGGCACCAGCGCGTAGTCCGGTTTGATCGCGCGGGCGACGAGTTCGGGGCGCGCCGGTTTGACCCGCTCGTCCACGTGTGCGCCGAAGTAGCTGTAAGGCCAGCCGTAGAAGCCGCCGTCGGCAACCGACGTCAGGAAGTCCGGCACGAGATCGCTGCCGAGTTCGTCGCGCTCGTTGACGACCGTCCACAGCTTGCCGGTCTGCGGCTCCCAGTCGAGGCCGTTCGGGTTGCGCAGGCCGCTCGCAAAAATGCGGTGCGCGCCGGTCGCCGGGTCGACTTCCCAGATCGCCGCGCGGCCGGATTCGGCGTCGATGCCGTGCTCGGCGACGTTGCTGTTCGAGCCGACCGTCACGTAGAGCCGCGTGCCGTGGGGGCTGGCGATGACGTTCTTCGTCCAGTGGTGGTTGCGGGGTCCGCCCGGCAGCGCGACGACCGGGACGCCGGCGGCGGCGATCTGCGTGTCGCCGTCGCGGTACGGAAAGCGCACCAGCGCGTCGGTGTTCGCGACATACAGGTCGCTGCCGACGAGCGTCATGCCGAACGGCGAGTTGAGCCCTTCGAGAAACGCGAACCGCCCTTCGGCGACGCCATCGCCATCGGCATCGCGCAAGAGGGTGATGCGGTTCGCGCTCGGCACTGCCGCGCCGGCGCGCTTCATCACCTGCGCCATGACCCAGCCTTTGATGCCCTGCCGGTCTTTCGGTCGCGGCGGCGCGTTGGTCTCGGCAACCAGCACGTCGCCGTTGGGCAGCACGTACAGCCAGCGCGGGTGGTCGAGGTCGCCGGCAAAAGCCTGGACGCGCGTTCCTGGCGCGCCGACGGGCTGCGCACCCGACGGCCAGCCGACTGCCGGCGCGATATCGACTGTCGGGATCAGCGACTTCGCCGGTGGCGGCAGCACCGGGTCGGGGCCGAGGCTCGCGGAAGGGGGCAGCCGCGCAGTCTCGGTGCACGCGGCGAGGCTCAGCGAGCACAGCAGCGCCAGGAGCGCCGGGCGGCCGGGAGGACGGCCCAAGGGGGGCGCCGCTACCGGCCCGGCGCCGGGCACTGTTCCCTTTCGCCAGTCATGCCGGGCGCGGCGCGCCACCGTCGGCGTGATATCGGAATCTGTCATGGTCTCGTCTCCTCGCCCGGCTCGGGGCGAAGCTCATGCAAGCGGCGTGCCGCTCGAATCGGGCATGGGGCTTGCCAATCGGACACCATGGTGCGGCCCGGCGCGCGCGGCGAAAGGATGCTGAAGGAGCCGGCACCGCGAATGACGACACCGTGACCGCCGGACGGAGCGGTTTTCGCTGCAACCGGCGGACCGAAGGAGACCGCGATGTTCTATCGACTGACGAAGCTGCAGGGTTACCCGATCGATGCTGTCGACGGCACGATCGGCTGCGTCGAGGATGTGTACTTCGACGCCGAAGGATGGGGTGTGCGCTATTTTGTCGTCCGGTCCGGGGACTGGCTGCGCGAGCGCGACGTGCTGATCTCGCCGCGCGCGCTTCGCCGGGGAGCCCGGAGTGGCGAGGCAATTGCGACGAGCCTGACGCGCGAGCAGGTCGAAAAGAGCCCGCCCGTCGCCACCGGCCACCCCATCTCGAGACATTACGAAATGGCGCATGCCGCCCATTATCGCGACGACTTTCACTGGAACGACCCGCCCAGCCGGGCCGGCGGCTCGTTCGGCATGCTGCTCGGAACGGCGCAACTGCAGCCGGGGAACGAAGTGAGCCAGCTGGAAGCGATTGCCGAACGCGAGATCGAGGCCGCTGAACGTTCTCATCTGCGCAGTGGCGCGGAAGTGATCGCATACGACATCGAGGCGACCGATGGCACGATCGGCACCGTCGAAGACTTCCTCATCGACGACGAGGACTGGCGCGTCAGCTACCTGCTCGTCGACAAGCGCAACTGGGTGGGAAGCGGGCACGTCCTGATCCCCGTTGAAGCGGTGGATCGCATCGACTGGGGCGTGGGGCTGGTGCGGCTCACGATGACGCGGGACGAGGCTGCGCGCAGCGCGGGCTATCCGTGAGCGATCGACGTGTGGCGCAGTCGCCATGCCGTGCGGTTTTGCGTTGTGCCCTGCCCGTGACCCGGCGCTGTCGATCGACGCGCGCCCGCGACCGGGAGGGTAGGCGAGAGGTCGGCATATCAGGAGCCGCTGACTTTTTCGTCCCGCTCTTCGCGGATTTCCCGCATCAGGAAGTGATTGAGCCCGGTCCGGATCACCGCGACGGCGGCGAGCTTGCCGAGCTGCTCCCAGGTCGGCGCGATCGCCGTCGACAGGATGTCGGCCGCGAGTTGAAACTCGAGCGCCATCGCGAGATAGCGTGCGAAGCCGAGGCGCACGGCATTGAAGTCGTCGTGGCGGCGTTCGCGCCAGTGAGCCACCAGCCCTCGTAGCGCGACCGCGATGCCGACGGCGATGACGAGCGCGCCGAGTGTCTCGACGAAAAGCCGCAGCCACTCGACGCCCGTACGCACCCATTCTTCCGTCTGGCCGAACATCGGGGAGGCTTTCCTTTGCGCAGTGTCGCTCCGCGCTTGCAACCGCCATTCCTCACCGATGCTGCCGTTTCAACGGGGCGCCGCGCGTCGGCGACGGCGCGGCCCCGTTGACGCTTACTTCGCCAGCGTCCAGCCGCCGTCCTTGACCGCGATCAGCACGCGGCCGCGTTCGTCGAAGCCGCTGTGGTCGTCCTTCGTCATGTTGTAGACGCCCTGCGTGCCGATCAGCTCGCTGGTCCGCTCGAGGTTGTCGCGCAGCGCCGCGCGGAACTCCTTCGTGCCGGGCTTGGCAGTCTTCGCGGCGAGCGGGATCGCCTGCTGCAGCAGCAGGCCGGCGTCATAGACGTTGGCGCCGAAGGTCGCCGGCCGCGAGCCGTACGCCTTTTCGTACGCAGCGATGTACTCGGTCGCGACTTTCTTCGACGGGTTGCTGTCGGCGATCTCGGGCAGCACCAGCATCAGGCTCGCGGCGAGGATCGTGCCTTCGACTTTCTTGCCGCCGAGCTTGAGGAAGTCCGGCAGCGCGGCGCCGTGGGTCTGGTAGATCCGCCCGGTGTACCCCTGGTCGCGCAGCGTCGTTTGCGGCAGCACTGCCGGCCCGCCGGCCGCGGCGACGAGCACCGCGTCGGGGTTCGCGCCAAGGATCTTCAGGCTCTGGCCGGTGACCGACGCGTCCTGGCGCTGGAAGCGCTCGTTCGCGATGATCTGGATGCCGTTGGCGGCGGCGAGCGCGGAGAACACCTTGTGCCAGTTTTCGCCGTACGGATCGCCGACGCCGATGAAGCCGACCGTCTTCACGCCGCTTTTGACCATGTGCTCCATCAACGCCTTGGCGATGATGTCGTCGTTCTGGGTGGTCTTGAACACCCATTTCTTTTTGTCGTCCATCGGCGTGACGACCGCCGCGGTGCCGACCGGCGCGAGCAGCGGCACGCCGGCCTCGGCGATGAACTGGATCACGCCCATCGCGTTCGGCGAGCCTGACGGTCCGATGATCGCATCGACGTTCTGCTCCGAGATCAGCTTCTTGACCGCGGTCACCGACGCGGTCGGGTCGCTCGCGTCGTCGAGCGCGATGTACTCGACGGTGAGGTCGCCGATCTTCGCCGGCAACAGCGCCACCGTGTTCTTCTGCGGGATGCCGACCAGCGCCGTCGGGCCGGTCGCGGACGAAACCACGCCGATTCTGACCTGCGCGTGGGACGGCAGGGAGGCTGTCAGGAACAGCCCTGACAGGACCATCAGCATCGTTTTCATTTTCATGTTTTCTTGTCTCCTGCGGTGTGGACCAAAAAGACCGGATTGCTGCTGCGCGTGAAGAATTCAGAATTCGAAAGGCCTACCTCGCTGTCACTCGAAAATGCTTTCCGGGAGGCATGGAAATGCGGCGCGGGCTGCTTCTCCCGGTGCAGCGCCCGCGCCGGCCCGACACGCTGCAGTCGAGCCGCCTTTCGTTCGGTGCCGTTGCGGCACGCTCAGCCGGCGACGATGCCCCGTTCGCGCAGCTGCGCGATCGCCTCGTCCGCGTAGCCCGCTTCGCGCAGCACCGCGCAGGTGTCCTCTCCGTACTTCGCCGGAAACGCCAGTTCGCCGCTCGCGCCGGCGACGTCGACGGCCATCGGCTGCATGTGCACGAGCCGGCCGTCGGGGGTGCGCGTCGTCGTCAGACGGCGGCGCACGGCTTCCATGTCGCGTACCGCGGGAATGTCGTGGATCGGCGCGTGCGGGATCGTCGCGTCGCGAAAATCCGCGGCGATCTCAGCTGTCGCAAAGCGCGCCGTCACTGCGGCCATGTCGCGATGAATCGCGTCGCGCTCCTTGTGGCGCCCTTCGTTCGTCGCCCGGATGCCGGCGGCGAGCGAGGCGAACTTCGGGATCTCGGTGAGCCGGCGCCACTGCACATCGCTGCCGATCGCCATGTAGATGAAGCCGTCCGCGGTCGGGTAGACGTTGGTCGGGATGAACTTGCGGTGTGCGTTGCCGCAGCGCGTGATCTCCGCCGGCTGGCAGTCGAAGTCGAGCAGCGGCAGCGTCGTGATGAGCCACGACGCCGCGGCCTGCAGCATCGACACGTCGATGCGGCTGCCTTTGCCCGTCTCGGCGCGTTCGAGCAGCGCGAGCATGACGTTGGCAAACACTTCGTCGCCCGCCTTGAGGTCGACGATCGGCACGCCGGCGAGCGTCGGCGGGCCGTCGGCGTCGCCGGTGAGCTCCATGTAGCCTGCCATCGCCTGCAGCACCGGGTCGTAGCCCGGCGCGTCCGGGTAGTCCGGGCCCATCGCCGAGATGCCCGCCCAGATCAGGTCGGGCTTCGTGCGGCTCAGCGTTTCGTAGTCGATGCCGAGCTGCTCGTAGCGGCGCGGCACGGTGTTGCAGCAGAACACGTCGACGTCGAGCTCGACGAGGAGGCGACGCAGCAGGAGCTGCCCGTCGGGCTCCTTCAGGTTGATCGCGATCGCCTCTTTGCCGACGTTCGGCGCGATGAAATACGTGCGCCGGTCGTCATCGACGACGTTCGCGCCGATGTAGCGGTTCGGGTCGCCGGGCAGGCCGCCACGGGAGGGCGTCGATTCGATGCGGATGACGCGCCAGCCGAGCTGGGCGAAGCGCAGCGTCGCGTACGGCATCGACAGCGCTTGCTCCATCGACAGGACGGTACGGCGCCTCATGCGGCACTCCGGCGGGTGCTTTCGGCAGGCAAGATCTGGAATATCAAGAGCTTCTCCTCACCCCCCCGCGATCGGGGGGGCCAAAATGACTTCGTCCTCGTCACGCACCGGATGGTTGCGATCGGCATAATGCGAATTGACCGAGACCAGCACTACGTCGATGTACTCGAAGGCGCGCTTGTAGCGTTCGCCCTGGCTCGGCAGCCAGTCGAGCAGCATGCCCACGGTTTTGATCTCGGGTGGCAGCACGATCTCTTCCGACTCGCGGCCCAGGCTGTCGCGCAGCCAGGCGTAGTACTTCAGCTTCATGCGCGTTCACACCGCCAGCGCTTCCGAGGGCGTGGTTGCCTTGCCGGGCGCTGTCTGCATCCGTCGCTCGTGGATGGCGCGGGCGACCGTTTCCGGCGACATCGGCGGGTTGAAGATGCGCACGCCGGTCGCGTTGTAGAGCGCGTTGGCGATGGCCGGCGCGATCACGATGGTCGGCAGCTCGGAGATGCCCTTGGCGCCATACGGGCCTTCGGCGCAGTCGCTCTCGATGAAGTGCAGGTCGAGCGGCGGCATCTCCGGCGCGGTGATGAGCTTGTAGTCGCGGAAGGAGGCGTTCTTCAGCAGGCCGTGGTCGAGCAGCATGTTCTCGCTCAGCGCGTAGCCGAGGCCGATGGCCAGCCCGCCCTCGACTTGCCCCTCAAGGCCCATGCGGTTGATGATGCGGCCGACGTCCTGGGCGACAGTGACCTTGTCCACCTTGATCTCGCCGGTCAGCGTGTCCACGGTGATCTCGGCGATATGCACAGCGTGGGAATAGGCGGCCGAGTGGTCGGACATGTGCTGGGCGCCCTCGGGCTCGCTCTTCGGCTCGTAGTAGTCGGTGACCATCACCAGCTCCGGCTCGGCCTGGAAGTGCATCTGGCGCAACAGGCGGTCGAGCTTGATGATCGGGGTGCCGCACTGGTCGCGCACGACCGAGCCGCCGCGCAGCTCCAGCGTCTCCGCCGGCTCGCCGAGCACTTTCTCGGCGGCCGCGAGGATCTGGGCCTTGGCCTTGCGCGCCGCGCGGCGCGTGCCGTTGCCGGCGATGAAGGTGGTGCGCGAGGCGTGCACGCCGACGTCCCAGGGTGCGATGTCAGAGTCGTTGTTGACGAGGGTCACGTGCTCGAGCGGCACGCCGAGCTCCTCGGAGACGATCAGGGTGATGACCGCGTCGATGCCCTGGCCGATTTCCGAGGCGCCGGTGATGACCGTGACGCGGGCGTAGTCGTCCATCTTGAGGATGGTGCCGATACCGTCCGACTTGTGGATCTTGGCGCCGCCCGCGTTGTGAATCGACGAGGCGAGGCCGATGCCCTTCTTGTAGCGGCCGGGCGCGTCCTGCTGCGCCGCGTATTCCTTGCGCTTGCGGCTGTAGTCGCTGGCCTGGGCCGCGGTCTCGAGGCATTCGACGAGGGCGCATTCCCTGAGGAAGGATTTCTGCGGCGTGATCTCGCCGGACTTCTGCGAATTCTTGAGGTGGAACGCGAGCGGGTCCATGTCCACCATGTCGGCGAGCATGTCCATCTGCTGGGCGGTGGCGTAGGTGCACTGCACGTTCCCGTAGCCGCGGAAGGAGCCGGCGTAGGGGTTGTTGGTGTAGATCGCCTGGGCCTTGAAGTCGACCGCCGGCACGCGGTAGTGGCCCGAGACGGTGCGCATCATGATGACCGGAATGGTCGGGCCCCAGGAAGTGTAGGCGCCGTTGTCGAGCAGCACGTCGGCGCTGCGGAAGGTCAGCGTGCCGTCGCGCGTGCAGCCGGTGCGCATGTGGATGATCGCCGGCTGGCGCGTCGGCGAGGCCTTGAACTCCTCCTCGCGCGAGTAGATCACCTTGACCGGGCGGCCGGTCTTCCGGGCCAGCAGGGCGGCGATGGGCTCGTAGGGATAGACGTCGAGCTTGGAGCCGAAGGCGCCGCCGATCGGCGGCTGGATGACGCGGATGTCGCCGGGGTGGAGGCCGAGCGCCGGCGCCAGGTCCATCTTGTAGTTGTACGGGTACTGGGTCTGCGTCCAGATCGTCAGCTTGCCGTTGTGGTCGAAGTCGGCGATGGCGCAAGAGGTGCCCATGCAGCAGTGGGTGACGTGGTGCGGGCGGAAGACGTTGTCGACGACGAAGTCGGACGCCGCCTCGGCCGCGGCGACGTCGCCGTGCTGGAAATCGAAGGCGAGGCTCTTGTTGCCGGGGAAGTTGTCGTGGATCAGCGGCGCGTCTTCGCGGGCGCCGTCCTCGGGCGTGAACACGCCCGGCAGGTCCTCGTACTCGACCTCGATGAGCGCGACGGCCTGGCGCGCGATGTCCTCGCTCTCGGCGGCGACGGCGGCGATCTCGTCATGCTCGCAGCGCACCTTGTCCTTGAGGGCGACGTTGTCGCGCACGAAGCCGAACTTGAGGCCGGTGGCGTCCTTGCCGGTGAGCACGGCGTGGACGCCGGGCAGCTGCTCCGCGGCGGACGTGTCGATGCGGACGATCTTCGCGTGCGGCCGACCGGCGAACAGCACCTTGCCGATCAGCATCTGCGGCAGCACCATGTCGTTGATGTAGCGCGTCTTGCCGGTGGCCTTGTCGGGGGCGTCGGGCTTCTTGACGCGCGTGCCGATCAAGGTCTGCTTCGCCGTGGGTGTAGCGTTGGCGGTCTTTTCCATGATTTGACTCCGATCCGGGTTACGGGTTGGCCCTGCCGCCGCACGTGTTCGTTGCGGCGACGGCGTCGACCGCATCCAGCACCTTGGTGTAACCGGTGCAGCGGCACAGATTGCCTTCGAGGCCCCGTTGCGCCTGTTCCCGTGTCAGCTCCGGGTTGTTGGCGAGCAGGTTGCGCGACTGCATGATCATGCCCGGCATGCAGAAGCCGCACTGCACCGCGCCGTGGTCGACGAAGGCCTGCTGCACCGGGTGCAGGCCCTCGGGCGTGCGCAGCCCCTCGATGGTCACGACCTCGCGTCCGTCACAATCGACGGCGTACATCAGGCAACTGTTGACGGTCTTGCCGTCGATCTCGATCGTACAGGCGCCGCACTCGCCTTCGCCGCAGGCGTACTTGGTGCCCGTCATGCCGAGCCTGTCGCGCAGCATCGCCAGCGTCTTCATCGTGGCCGGCACCTTCAGGCTGACCGGGCGGCCATTGAGCGAGAAGCGGATTTCAGTTTCCACGGACATCATCGAGTACCTCTTCAACGAACACTTTCACGAGATGACTGCGGTACCAGGCGCTGGCACGCACGTCATCGATGGGTTTGGCATCCTCGGCCGCCGCGGCGACCGCCGCCGCGACGGTCGCCGCGTCGAGCGGCCGGCCTTCGAGCGCGGCTTCGACATGGCGGGCGCGCAACGGCGTCGGCGCCACCGACCCCATCGCGACGCGCACGTCACCCAGCCTGCCGTCGGCGACGCGCGCGCCGAGGGCCACCGAAACGGTGGAGATTTCGAGCGCCGGGCGCGGGCCGGATTTGCGGAAGCGGGCGACGAAGCCGGGTGCGGGCCGCGCGAACACGACCGCGGTCAGCAGCTCCTGCGCCAGCTTGACGGTCTTGCCCGGGCCGACGAAGAACTGCTCCAGCGGCACCCGGCGCGTGTGCGCGGCGCCGTCGCGCCAGCACGCGAGTTCGACCGCCGCGCCCAGCACCAGCAGCGGCGGGCTCATGTCGCCGGCCGGTGAGGCGTTGCACAGGTTGCCGCCCAGCGAGGCCGCGTTGCGTATCTGTTCACTGGCAAAATGCTCGGCCGCCTCGACCAGCACCGGCGCGATCTTGGCCAGCGCGGCGCTGCGGCGGATCTCGGCCACGGTCGTCGTCGCGCCGATGCGGATCTCGCCGCCGTCGGCCGCGATGCCGCCCAGCCCCTCGACGCGGTTGATGTTGAGCAGCCGCGCCTTGTACTGGCGCGCGCCGGATTCGGTCTGCGGCGCGAGATCCGTGCCGCCGCACAATACCGTCGCCTCGCCGTCCGCCATGGCCTGCAACGCCTCGTCGAGGCGCCGGGGCGCCAGGTAGGTCGTGATAGCTTCAATGGTTTCGCTCATTTCTTTCCTCGACTTCCTCGGTGCTCTCAGAAGCGGATCGGTTCCTGGTAACGGCCGTAGACCTTCACCAGTTCCTTCGTGATTTCGCCGACGCTGGCGTAGGCCTTGACCGCCTCGACGATCGCCGGCATGACGTTGGCGCCGGCACGGGCGGCTTCGCTGACGGCGGCGAGCGTGCGCGCGACGTGCGCGCTGTCGCGCTCGGCGCGCACCTTGTTCAGCCCGTCCACCTGCACGCGCGCGTCGTCCTCGTTGTACGGGTGGAACTCGACCGGATGCTCGTCCTCGTGCTCGTTGCGGTAGCGGTTGACGCCGACTTTCGGGAACTTGCCGGACTCGATGTCGCGTTGCATCTGGTACGCCTGCGCCGAGACTTTCGCCTGGATGATCCCTTCGGACACGAGCTTGACGATGCCGCCCTGCGCGTCGGTCTCGGCGATGATCTCCTCCATCTTGTCACGCATGCGGTTCGTCATCGTCTCGACGTAGTACGAGCCACCGAGCGGGTCGACCGTCTCGGTCATCCCCATCTCCTCGATGAGGATCTGCATCGTGCGCAGCGAGATGCGTGCCGAATACTCGGTCGGGATCGTGTAGGCCTCGTCGTACGAGCACAGCGCCATCGTCTGCGTGCCCGACAAGGCGCTGATCAGCGCGTAGTATGCGCCGCGCACGATATTGAGTTCCGGCTGCTCGAACGTGAGCCCGCCGCCGCCGCCTGCCGCGATCATGCGCAGCCACATCGAGCCGGGTTTTTCGGCCTTGTACTCCTCCTTCATGATCTTCGCCCACAGGCTGCGGCCCGCGCGGAACTTGCACACCTGCTCGAACAGGTTGCCGAAGATGTTGAAGTTGTACGACAGCCGCCCGGCGAACTCGTCGACCGCCAGGCCGCGCGCGATGACTTCGTCGGCGTAGGCCTTCGCGATGCAGAACGCGTAGGCCATCTCCTGCGCCGGCGTCGCGCCGGACTCGCGGATGTGGTAGCCGCACACCGACACCGGGCTGTACTTCGGTGCGTGCTCGGCGCAGTACTCGATCGTGTCGCCGACGAGCTTGATCGACGGCTCGACCGGGAAGATCCACGTACCGCGGCCGATGAACTCCTTGAGGATGTCGTTCTGCGCGGTGCCGCGCAGCTTCTTCACGTCGTAGCCGCGTTTCTCGGCCATCGCGAGGTACATCGCGATCGCGATCGCCGCGGCGCCGTTGATCGTCATCGACACGGTGATCTTGTCGAGGTCGATGCCGTCGAACGCGACCTCGAAGTCGCGCAGCGTGTCGATCGACATGCCGACGCGGCCGATTTCGCCGGCGGCGAGCGGGTCGTCCGAGTCGAGGCCGATCTGCGTCGGCAGGTCGAACGCGACGTTCAGGCCGGTCTGGCCGTTCGCGATCAGGTACTTGAAGCGCTGGTTCGTGTCATGCGGATTGCCGAAGCCGGCGTACTGGCGCATCGTCCAGGGCTGCTTGCGGTACATCTCGCGGTGGATGCCGCGCGTGAAAGGGTATTCGCCCGGCTCGCCGAGCATCGTCGTGCCGCCGCTCTCCTCGACGTCCGCCGCGGTGTAGAGCGGCTTGACTTCGAGCCCTGATTCGTTCGTGATGATTTTCAGCGTCGATTGCGCGCGATCGTTCATGCGACGTGCTCCCGGACGTTCTCACGGATATAAGCGACGATCGCGTCGAGCTTCGAGCCGGTCGGGAAAATGCCCTTGAAGCCGAGTTCGCGCAGCGCGTCATGGTCCTGCGCCGGCAGGTTGCCGCCGATCAGCCACAGCTTGTCGTGCAGACCGTTCTCTTCGAGCAGCGGTTTCAGCTTGCGGCAGAACGGCAGGTGCGAGCCCGCCATGCTGGAGAGCGCGATGACGTCGACGTCCTCCTCGAGTGCGATTCGCCCGACCTGCTCGGGCGTCTGCCGCAGGCCCGTGTAAATCACTTCAAAGCCCGCGTCCATCATCGCGCGGGCGACGATCTTCGCGCCCTGGTCGTGGCCGTCGAGGCCGGGCTTCGCGAGCAGGACCTTGATCCTGCGTTGCTGTCCTGTGTCGTTCATGAGCTCACTTCCTTCGCAATGACGAGTTTCAGGATTTCACTGGTGCCGCCGCCGATCAGCGTGAAGCGCACGTCGCGCAGATACCGCTGCACCGGGTATTCCATCGCGTAGCCGTACGACGCGAGCACGCGCGCCGCGTCGTCGCAGATGCTTGCGGCCGTTTCGGTCGCGAACAGCTTCGCCATCGCGGCTTCCTTGTGATGCGGGCGCTTCATGTCGCACAGCCACGCGGCGCGGTGGACAAGGGCGGTCGCGGCTTCGAGCCCGGTCGCCATGTCGGCGAGCTTGAGCTGGATCGCCTGGAAGCGGTTGATCGGCTTGCCGAACTGTTTCCGCTCGCCGGCATAGCGCACTGCAGCCAAGAGCGCCGCGCGCGCGACGCCGAGCGCCATCGCGCCGGTGATGATGCGGATCTCGGCGAGCGTCTTCTTCAGATGCCCTTCGCCGTCGCCTTCCTCTTTCGACAGGCGGTGGCTGTCCGGCACGAAACAGCCGTCGAACGCGACTTCGGACGTCGGCAGCGCCCACACGCCCATCTTGTGGATTTCGCGCCCGATGGTGATCCCCGGGAAGTCCTTCTCGACGAGGAAAATCGTCAGCTTCTTCTCGTCGCCGGCGCGCGCGAACACGGTGAAGAAGTCCGCGACAGGAGCCGACGTGATCCACGTCTTCTGGCCGTTGATGAGATAGCCGCCGTCCACTTTGGTCGCGGTCGTCGCGATCGATTCGAGGTCGGAGCCTGCGTTCGGCTCGGTCATGCAGATCGCGCCGATCTTGTTGCCGGCCAGTGCCGGCTTGAAGAGGCGCTCGACGATGTCGGCGTTGCCCAGCGCGTGCAGGAACTTCGTCCCCATCAGCGACTGCATCGCGACCGCGCCGGCGAGCGACATCGAGCCACGCGCGACTTCGGACAGCGCGAGGCAGAACTCGCTCAGCGCGAGCCCCGAGCCGCCGACCGACTCGGGATAGCGCATGCCGAAAAAGCCGAGCTCGGCGAGCTCGCGGAAAAGCGCCCGCGGGAACGCCCCCGCCTCGTCGAGCGCGGCCGCCTGCGGCGCGATGCGCTCGTCGCTGAAGCGCGCGAACGTGTCCTGGATCGCGCGTTGTTCGTCGGTGAGATCGAAGTCCATCAGGCCACCTGCCCGGGATCGAAGCCGTACTTCTCGCGCGCAGCTTCTGCCGAGATCACGCCGTTGCGGATCTCCTCGGCGAGCAGCTTGCGGCTCCTGCGCTTCGGGTCGCCGTAGCCGCCGCCGCCGCTCGCGACCTGGTGGTAGATCGTGCCTTTCGGCACGCCGGTGATGAGGTCCTTGTTTTTCGGCACGACGGTCGTGCCGTCCGGGTAGTTCAGGCGGATGAAGTTGAGCCCGCCTTCGCCACCGCCGAAGAGCCCGAACGCCGGCTCGAAGTCGCCGTCGCCGAACGTCACGAGCTGCGTGTTCTCCGACCCGATCTCGAAGATCGTCTCGACGCCGAGCCCGCCGCGCCATTCGCCGGCGCCGGCCGAGTCCGTCAGCAGTTCGTGGCGGATCAGGCGGTGCGGCGTCTGCTGCTCGAACATCTCGTAGTCCTGGTCGAGCACGCCGCCGGACGCGTCGATCATGCCGATGTGGTCGTAGCCGTCGGTGCCGAGCATCGCGCCGGAGCCGCCCTTGAGGCCCATGAAACCGATATCGACGTATTTCTCGCCGTTGCGCGGGTCGATGCCGGTCGTCAGGCTCGCGAGCAGGTTGTTCCAGCCGGCGGTGACGCGCTCGGGCATCACCGGCGCCAGCGCGCGCTGGATCGCATCGGCGTTCGGCGGGCACAGGTGGTTGCCGAACGTCGTCGCTTTCGGATACGCAGCGTTCAGGATCGTGCCTTCCGGGATAACGATCTCGATCGGCTGCACCATGCCTTCGTTGTGCGGGATGTCCGGGTTCACCATCTGCAGCAAGGTGAGGATCGTCGCCGACGCGCTCGACGTGAACGTGCCGTTGACGAAGCCGTTGGTCTGCGGGTCGGTGCGCGAATAGTCGAAGCGGATCGACTTGTCCTTGACCTCGATGTCGACGCGGATCGTGAATTCGGAGCCGACGTGGCGGCCGTCGTAGAACACTTTGCCTTCACCCGAATAGCTGCCGTTCGGGATCTTCGCGATCTCGGCTTCCATCATCTTGCGCGTCGCGTCGAACAGCGCCTCTTTGTGCGCTTCGTAGCTCGGCACGCCGTACTTGGCGAGCAGCTCGAGCAGCCGCCGCTCGCCGACCGTGCAGGCGCCCATCTCGGCTTTCATGTCGTGCTGCACAATGTCGAGCCGCACGTTGGCGAAAATCAGGTTCCAGACGTCCTTGCGCAGCTTGCCTTTCTCGACGACTTTCACCGGCGGGATGCGCAGCGCCTCCTGCCACACTTCGACCGCGTTCGGGTTGTAGCCGCCGGCGACGTTGCCGCCGATGTCGGCCTGGTGGCCTTTGACCGCAGTCCAGGCGACGAGCCGGCCTTCGAAGAACACCGGCTTGAACACCGCGACGTCGTTGTTCTGGTTGCCGAGGCTGAACACGTCGTTGTGGAAAATCACGTCGCCGGGGTAGATCTCGTCGCCGAAATATTCCTTGATGTACTTGCACACCGGCGCGAGCGAGAACGCGAGGATCGGCAGGTTCTCGGTCTGTTCGAGCATGTTGCCGTCGCCGTCGTACAGCCCGGTGACGTAGTCTTTCGCTTCGCACAGGATCGGCGAGCGTGTCGTCTGCTCCATCGAGATGCTCATCTCGTCGGTGATCGAGCGGAACGTCCGCGCATAGACGGAGAGCAGGATCGGATCGATAGTCACGGCGCTCATGCCAGAGCCTCCTTCTTGTCCTTGATGCACGACTTCACGAGATCCTCGCGGCCTTTCCGGAACAGCGCGAACGAGCCGAGCGCGTCGACGACGCAGTCGTATGCCGCGCTGACGAAGATCGCAGTGGTCTCCTGCTCGATCATCGCCGGCCCAATGATGCGGTTGCCGTGGCGCATGCGGTGACCGTCATAGACCGGCACGTCGCGGAACGTCTTCGTCTCGGGGATATACACGGCGCGCCGGCCTTTCAGCGCGTGCGCCGCGTCGTCGCCCGCCCACGGTTCCTCGCGCGCGACCGGCTTGTCGGTGACGCCGATCGCCTGCACGCGCACGTTGATGACTTCGACCGGCGTTGCCTCCTGTTCGAGCGAGTAGCCGTACAGCCGGTTGTGCTCGGCGTGGAACGCCGCCGCGATCGCCGCCGCGTCGCCCGCCTGGATCAGCCGGTGCGGCACGATGAACGACACTTCGTGGTACTGCTTCACGTAGCGGCAGTCGAGCTTGACGTCGAAGCGGCGGCGTGCGTCCGGAATGCGCTCTTCGGTGAGCTGGCCGGCGCCGTCGAGCGCCATCTCGTCGATGATGGCGCCGAGTTTCGGCCAGTCGAGCGCGTCGAGGCGCGACACGAACGTGCGCACGAAATCGTGCTTCAACTCGCTCATCAGCATGCCGAACGCGCACAGCACGGACGACTCGCGCGGCACGATCTGCAGCGGAATCTCGAGTTCGTCGCAGATCAGGCACGAGTGGATCGGGCCGGCGCCGCCGGCCGGGATGAACGGGAACTCGCGCGGGTCGAAGCCCCGCTTGATCGTCACTTCGCGCACGCCCTGCGCCATGTTGTTGCACGCGACGCGGTACATGCCCGCCGCAGCTTCCTCGACCGTGAGCCCCATCGGCGTCGCGATGTGCTCCTCGATCGCGGCGCGCGCGGCCTCGACGTCGAGCTTCATTTTTCCGCCGGCAAAGAATTCCGGGTCGAGGTAGCCGAGCACGACGTTCGCGTCGGTCGTCGCGGGCAGCTTTCCGCCTTTGCCGTAGCACGCCGGTCCCGGATCGGCGCCGGCGCTCTGCGGCCCCATGCGCAGCAGGCCGCCTTCGTCGAGCCAGCCGATCGAGCCGCCGCCGGCGCCGATCGTGTGGATGTCGAGCATCGGCAGCGCGATCTTGTGACGTGCGATTTCGCCGTCGTTCTTGATCATCGGCGAGCCGACCGCGACCGACGCTTCGAAGCTCGTGCCGCCCATGTCGGTGATGATGCAGCGGTCCTGGCCGTGCGTGCGGACGTAGAAAAGACCTGCGCCGGGTCCGCCGGCCGGGCCCGACAGCAGCGTCAGCGCCGCTTTTTCGCGCGCGAGCTGCGGCGAGATCACGCCGCCGTTCGACTGCATGATCAACAGCAGGCCGTCGAAGCCGATGCCCTCGAGCCGGCCGACGAGCTGGTCGAGGTAGTGGTTGAGCTTCGGGCCGACGTAGGAATTGAGCGCGGTCGTGCTGACGCGCTCGTAGAAGCGGATCGACGGCAGCAAGTCGGTCGACACCGACAGGTACGCGTCGGGCAGTTCGCGGCGCACGAGCTCGGCTGCGGCCTGTTCGTGCGCCGGGTTCGCGAACGAATTCATGAAGCAGATCGACACCGCCTCGACGCCTTCGCGGCGGAACAGTTCGATCGCCTGCGCGACTGCATCGAGGTCGAGGGCCGTGGTCTGTTGGCCGTCGCGGTCGAGCCGTCCCGGAATGCCGGCGCGCAGATAACGCGGGACGAGCGGCTTCACGTTCGTGTAGCGGTTGTTGTACTGCTCTTCGCGCACGCCGCGGCGCATCTCGAGCGCGTCGCGCACGCCTTCGGTCGTCAGGAGGCCGCATTTCGCGCCGTTGCCGGTCAGCGTCGCGTTCGTCGTCACCGTCGTGCCATGCACGATCGTGTCGATCAGCGGCGCGAAAGCTTCGAGCGACAGCGGCGGGTCCATGCTTGCGGCGATGTCGGCGAGGCCATTCACGACCGCGATCGACGGGTCGGCCGGCGTCGACAGCGACTTGAATATGGCTGGCTCGGCGCCGTCGCGCGTGACGACGAAATCGGTGAAAGTGCCGCCGACGTCGATTCCGATCTTCAGTGTCATCAGGTCTGCTCCATGAACGTTTTCCGTGCGACCAGCCGGCGCACGTCATCCTTCCTGACCTTGCCGAGCGCGGTGCGCGGCAGTTCGTCGAGGAACACCACCTCTTTCGGCAGCTTGTAGCGGGCGATGCGGCCTTCCAGCAGCTGCAGCACGTGCCCCGTGTCGAGCGTGCGGCCTTCGAGCGGCACGACGACGGCGACGACGACTTCGCCCCAGCGCTCGTCGGGCCGGCCGACGACCGCTACTTCGGCGATGTTGGGCGATTCGCCGAGCAGGTTCTCGATCTCGGCGGGATAGATGTTCTCCCCGCCGGAGATGATCATTTCCTTCTTGCGCCCGTCGACCCAGAGAAAGCCTTCGCTGTCCTGGTGGCCCATGTCCCCGGTACGAAACCACCCGTCCTGGAGCACTGCGGCAGTCGCCTGCGGGTCGTTCCAGTACGCGCTCATGACGTTCGGGCCGCGCACGAGGATTTCGCCGGTCGCGCCCGGCTTCACGTCGCGCCCGTCATCGCCGACGACGCGCAGGCTGCAGTGCGGCGCCGCACGACCGGCCGAACCGGCCTTGCGTTGCGCGTCTGCGGGCTTGACGTACGCGGCGATCGGGCAAGTCTCGGTCGAGCCGTAGATCTGTACGAGCGGCACGCCGCGCCGGTGCACTTCGCGGATCAGTCGCTCGGGGACGATCGTCGAGCCGGTCGTGATCATGCGCAGGCTCGACAGGTCGGCACTCTCCCAGCGCGGGCGGGCGATCATCATTTCGAGTTGCGCCGGCACGAGCACGGTTAGCGTGATGCGTTCCTGCTCGATCGCGTCGAAAGTCGCGTCGGCGTCGAACTTCGGATGCAGCACGACGGTGGCGCCAACGGAGAACGCCGGAGTCGTCTGGTTGTTGAGCCCGCCGACGTGAAACAGCGGCAGCGTCGTCAGGATGCGGTCGTCGGTGCTCAGCTCGTGCAGGTCGATGCTGTTCGCGGCGTTCCACCCCAGCGCGCCCTGCGACAGCAGCGCCCCTTTCGGCTTGCCGGTCGTGCCCGACGTGTAGCAGATCAGCAGCGGGGTCTGCGGCCCGACTTCCGGGTCGCGCGCCACTGCGTCACCGCTGCGCTCGAGCAGCGCGTCGTACGAAATCCAGCCTTGCGGCGGCGCATCGAACGCGACCAGCGTCACGTCCGCCAGCGCGTCGCGGAACGCGTCGATCTGCGCGACGAAGCGCGGCTCGACGAGCAGCACCGACGGCGGACAGTCCGCGAGCAATTGCCGGTGCTCCGGCCCGGCCAGGCGCCAGTTCAGCGGCATGAACAGCGCGCCGAGCCGCGCACAGGCGAACAGCGTCGCGAGCATCTCCGGGCTGTTGTAGCCGAGATATGCGACGCAGCTGCGATGCCTCACGCCGGACGCGTTGAGCGCCGACGCGAGCCGCTCGACCAGCGCGGCCAGCTGCGCGTACGACAGGTCGCGCTCCGGGAACCGGATTGCCGTCTTGCCGGGCACGAGCCCGGCGTGGCGGTCTATCCATTCGGACAGCTCCATGCCCACTCCTCCTCCAGTTGTCTCGTCACGGGCGCTTTTTGCGCCTCTATAAACACGCTTTCACTCTGGTCGGGGTACGTCTGTCCGGGCGCTTTTGCGCCTCTCGTCGCTCCCCGTCGGGGGAGCTCGTGCAGCTTGCGTTGCCTATGCGTCACATACTTCGATCACCACCGCCATCGCCGTGTCGCCGGCCGCGCAGCCGGTGAAGAGGCCGAAGCCGCCGCCGCGCAGCGCGAGCTCCTCGATCAGCTCGATGATCGCGCGCGTGCCCATCGGCGCCTGCGGGTGGCCCCACACGAGCGAGCAGCCGTAGTTGTTCATCAAAGCGAGGTCGGCGCCGGTCTCGCGGGCGAAGACGATGTCGTTCACCGCGAACGGGTTGTGCGTCTTGATCGCGGCGAGGTCGGCGATGCTGCGTCCGGCCTGGTCGAGCGCGCGGCGCGCGGCCGGGATCATCGCTTCGGGCATGTACGCAAGCTCCGTCCGGGCGAGGCCGAAGCCGTGCAGGCGGACTGCGATCTTCGGGTCCGCCGATAGCTCGCGCGCCTTGTCCGGCGTCGTGACGACGATCGCGGCGTTGCCGTCGGCCGGGTGCGTCTGCGCGCCGAACGTCACGCTGCCGCCGTCGATGACGGGCCGCAGCTTCGCGAGCCCCTCGGCCGTCGACCGGGACGTGCCTTCGTCGCCGTCGAGCGTCGCGGCCGTCTTGCGGAAGTCCGCGCTCGGCACCGCGAAAGGCAGCGTCATGAAGCGCCTGAGGAACGCCGAATCGTCGCGCAGCGCGTCGCCGTACTGCTGCTCGCGCCGCAACACCAGTTCGTGTTGCTGTGCGGTCGTGACGTTGTGTTTCGACGCGACGTTCTCGGCGGTGGCGAGCATCGAATGGCCGCCGAGCGGGTCGCAGCCGAAGTTGTCCATGACCCAGTTTTCGGCGCTGCCGGTGCCGCCGGGAGCGCGCGGATTCGGGTAATAGAGGTGCGGTCCGTTCGACGTGCGGTCGCAGTTGATCGCGAGCGCGACGCTCGCCATGTCCGATTCGATTTCCTGCGCCGCCGCGAGCAGCGTGCGCACTCCGGTCGCACACGCCTGCATCATCGTCGGGCCGCCGGCGCGCGTTGCACCGATCATGCCGGTCAGCCACGGCAGGCCGTAGAACGCGTGCTGTTGCGGCACCGAGAAGCCGAGCACGCCGTAGTCGAACAGCGCGGGATCGATTGCGCGCCGGCCCAGCTCCTCGCGCGCGACGTGCGCTGCGAAGCGGACGCTGTGGAGATTTGCGAAGCTTCCCTGCCAGCGCGCGAACGGCGTGCTCCAGTAAGCGCCGTACGGAATTTCGGCCTTGTAGCTCACGACAGGACCGCCTTTGCGGTGCCGATGATGCGGATGCTCTTCATTCGTTCCGGTCTCCGTGGTTGTTCGCGGGGAGGTATGACGTGTCGGGGCGGGATGCTGTGGGGCCGAGGCGCGAGACGGCTATCCGGCCGCGCTGTCGTCGAGGCCGACCGCGACGATGAACGCGTGCTTGGCTTCCGACAGATGCTCGTGCATCGCCGCTGCCGCGGCATCGCCATCGCCGGCGGCGAGCGCTGCGGCGATGCGGCCGAGCCCGCGCAGCACGATCGTGCGGATCTGCGCGTCGCCGAGCGTCAGCGTGCGGATGCGCTGCATGTGGTCCGCGTACTGTTCGACGATGCGCACGAGGCGCGGATTGGGCACCAGCGCGAGCCACGCGGCGCGAAAGCTGATGTTGGCTTCGCGAAAAGCGTCGGCGTCGTTCGCCTCGTGCGCGCGCACCGCCGCGGCGAGCGCGTCGTCGATCGAGCGGCGCATCGCCGGCGATTGCGTGAAAGCGGCGATGCGGCGGATCGCCGCCGTTTCGACGAGAAAGCGGATCTCGTAGATGTCGTTGACGTCGTCGAGCGTCAGCGCCGGGACGACGAAACTGCGCCCGTCGGAGACCAGCAGGCCTTCGCTCGACAGGCGCCGCAACGCTTCGCGCACCGGGGTGCGCGACACGCCGAGCTGCTCGGCGAGCTGGACTTCCTGCAGCGGCTGGCCGGCGACGATCATGCCGTTGCGCAGATGCGAGCGCAGTTTGTGATACACCTGCTCGCCGAGGGCAAGCGGACGTTCGACAGGTTTGAGTGACGGAACCATGAGCAGAACCTTGCAGGGGCAAATGCGGGGCCGAAGGCCGATGAATGAATACTGTATACAGTATTTTTTTGCATGTAAAGGCGAGGAGACGGACGAACATCCGACACTGCAATCGTGGCGAAGGCGGAAGCGGGTAGCGGTTCGGCACGGCTCCCGACAGCGTTACATAGGAACTGCTGCGCGATTTGCTGCATCGGGCCGCGGCGCTCGTTATGATCCTGTCCCCATCCGACCTCCCATGCCCCGGTTTCGATGACTCAGCCCCCGACCGTTTCCGAACACAGCACTGCCCAGCCTTCCGCGGTCGAAGCCGAAATCCTGCGGCTGTCGCGCGATGAGCCGGCGCTCGGCCAAGCCGCGGTGGCAGAGCGGCTGCGCCAGGCCGGGCTGCCAATCTCGCCGTCCGGCGTGCGCTACATCTGGCAGAAGCATGGCCTGGAGACCGCGGTCAAGCGCCTGCGGGCGCTTGCCGGCAGTTCGCGCGAAGGACTGGCGGCCCTCACCGACACGCAGCGCGGGCTGCTCGAGCGCGGCGCGCTCACCGCACGGCTCGTCCGCAGCGCCTCGCCCGGAGCGGCCGCAGATGCCGTCGAAGAGCCGATCGACCGCCGCCAGGTGATCCTCAACGCGGCTGCCGAGCTGTTCGCGGAGCAGGGCTACGACCGCAGCTCGATCCGCGACATCGCGCGCAAGGTCGGGCTCTTGCCCGGCTCGGTCTATCACTATTTCGCATCGAAGGACGAGCTCTACCTGGCGGTGCACGGCGAAGGCTTCCGGCGCCTGACGGCAGCGGTCACGGCCGCGATCGGTGAAACCCGCGATCCGTGGGAACGCCTCATGCGGGCCTGCGAAGTCCATGTCGGCGGCATCGCGACCGGCTCTCCGGTCGACCGCGTGACCGGCCACAATCTCGCGATGATCCGCCACCACGGGTTGTTCGCGAAAATCCGCCCGGTGCGCGAAGCGTATGAAAACATCTACCGCGAACTCATCGACGCGCTGCCGCTCGCGCCCGGCACCGACCGCACGCTGCTGCGCCTGCTGCTGCTCAGCGCCATGAACTGGGTGTACATCTGGTATCGCGAAGGCCGGCGCTCGCCGAAGGAGATCGCCGACGCGATGGTCGACATGCTGCGCCACGGCGTCGAGCGGGCCCCGCGGCCGCACGACGCGTAGCCGTTTCGACCGGCCCCGCAGCCGCGCGCGAGCGGAGGCCGTTGCAGGGCGATCGCCACGATACATTGAAGTTGCGTTTTCGCGGAAGAGTACGGGATACTGTATACATAAAAAACCGGGCGGCCTCTCATCGCCGCGATCCGGTCACGGACCCACTCGACACCAAAGGAACCCACGCATGGCACTCCCGTTCGCCAATCCCTTGCTCGCGGGCTCGTCCCGCCCCATGCCGCGCGCGGTCGCCGTCATCGGGGCCGGCACGATCGGGCCGGATATCGGCTATTACCTCAAGAGCGCGCTGCCGGAGCTGAAGCTCACGCTCGTCGATGTCTCGCAGGCGGCGCTCGACCGCGCGCTGCAGCGCTTCCACGACTACGCGGCCAAAGCGGTCGCGAAGGGCAAGATGAGCGAAGCCGAAGCCCGAGCGGTGACCGCGAACCTCTCCGGCACGCTCGACTACGGCGACATCGCCGACGCCGACTGGGTGCTCGAGGCGGCGACCGAGAACATCGCGCTGAAGCGCAGGATTTTCGCCGACGTCGAAGCGGTCGTGCGACCCGACGCGCTGATCACGTCGAACACCAGTTCGCTGCCGGCCGCGCAGATTTTCGCCGAGCTGCGCCACCCCGACCGCGCCACCGTGACGCACTTCTTCGCCCCGGCGTGGAAGAACCCGGTCGTCGAAGTCGTGCGCTGGGAGAAAACCGACCCGGCAGTCGTCGAGTACCTGCGCTGGCTGTTCTGCAGCACCGGCAAAGTGCCGCTCGTCACCGACGACGTCGCGTGCTTCATGCTCGACCGGATTTTCGACAACTGGTGCAACGAGTCGGCGCTGCTGCTCGAGCGCGCGACTGCGGCCGAAATCGACACCGTCGCGGCCGAGTTCGTCCATGCCGGCCCGTTCTTCGTGCTGAACCTCGCGAACGGCAACCCGATCATCACCGAGACGAACACGCTGCAGGCCGAGATCGAAGGCCCGCACTACCGGCCCGCGCCGGTCTTCCGCTCGGTCGATCGCTGGCTCACGGTCGCCCCCGGCAAGTCGGTGCCGGTGTCGCCCGAAACGGCCGAGGCCGTGCGCGAGCGCCTGCTCGGCGTGCTGTTCTCACAGAGCGCGGACATCCTCGATCGCAACATCGGCGAACCGGCGGATCTGGATTTCGGCTGCCGCCAAGCGCTCGGATTCCGCAAGGGACCGCTCGATCTGATGCGCGACCTCGGAGATGACACGACCGGCCGCATCGTCGAACGCTTCTGCGCGGAGCGACCGGGAATGCCCGAGCCGCGACGCTCGTTTGCCGCGTACCAGGATTTCCTGCGACACGTGCTCGTCGATGATGTCGACGGCGTCAAGGTCATCACGCTGCGCCGCCCCGAAGCGATGAACGCGCTGCACGACGAGATGACGGACGAGATCCTGTCGGTGATCCGCCGGCACGAACACGACGCCGAAGTCACCGGTTTCGTCATCACCGGCTACGGCAACCGCGCGTTCTGCGCCGGCGCCGACATCGGCCGCTTCCCGCGCCTGCTGGGCGACGCGGCGGGCGCCGCGCAGTACGCGCGCGACTGCTCGCGCCTCCTCGTGTATCTGGACAGCATGAAGAAGCCGGTCGTCGCGGCCTTGAACGGCATGGTGCTCGGCGGCGGCTTCGAACTGGCGATCCGCTGCCACGGCATCGTCGCGCTGAAGGACGCGTGGATGCAGCTGCCCGAAGTCACGCTCGGCATCGTGCACGGCATCGGCGCGATGGTCGTGCCGTACCGGCGCTGGCCGCAGGCGTCGCGCGAGTTCAACGGCATGCTGCGCCGCGCCGAGCGCCTCAAGGCCGGGCGTGCGCTCGAACTCGGCGTTATCGACGAGCTCGCCGACGACTATCCGGGGCTGGTGCGCGCCGCGGTCGCGCGGGTCCGTGCGCTGTCCGGCAAGGTGGCGGGGATTCCGAACGGGGCGATCGACATCGCGCCGCTCGACCGCATCGAACCGAAAGCCGCGAACGGGCAGGTCCTGAGCGCCGAAGTCATCCGCCTGATGGAATCCGCGATCCACGAAGCGGCGTCCGCCCGCACGCTCGACGAGGCGCTGGAAGTCGGCTATCGCGCGTTCGGCGAGAGCGCCTGCACCCACGCCGCGCGCGAAGGCATCACCGCGTTCCAGGAAAAGCGCAAGCCGGACTTCACGAAGACGCCGTAAGACCAGGCCCGGATGTTTCGCCCGCCCCGCTCCTTTCGCGAGCGGAGGCGGGGAGTGCACGGCGACGTTTTGCGCCTTGTCCGACGGCTTCCGCCACCCGTCGACTGATGCGAGGAGATGACATGACGGCTCACGTTGATACGTTCGCGCGCGACAATCTGCCCCCGGTCGCGCAGCAGCCCGAATTCCTGTTCGACCTTCCATCGCTGCAGTTCCCGCCGCTTCTGAACTGCGCGACCGAGTTGCTGGACCGCTGGATCGAGCGGGGCCAAGGGGATCGGACCTGCCTGCGCGCGCCCGGCGGCAGCGACTGGACTTATGCCGATCTGCAACGGCACGCGAACCGCATCGCGCATGTGCTGGTTCGTGACCTCGGCGTCGTCCCCGGCAACCGGGTGCTGCTGCGCGGGCCGAACAACCCGATGATGGTCGCGTGCTGGTTCGCGGTCATGAAAGTCGGCGCCATCGCGGTGACGACGATGCCGCTGCTGCGGGCGAAGGAGCTCGGCCAAGTCATCGACAAGGCCCGTGTCACCCATGCGCTGTGCGAGTACGCGCTGCGCGCCGAACTCGAAGACGCTGCGCGCGCGCATCCGACGCTCGCGCAGCTGCGCTTTTTCAACGGCCCGTCCGGCACCGGCCTCGAAGCGGACATGGCGCACCATTCCGGGCAGTTCGACAACGTCGCCACTGCGGCCGACGACACCTGTCTTTTTGCCTTCACGTCGGGCACGACCGGTCAGCCGAAAGCGACGATGCATTTTCATCGTGACCTGCTCGCCAGCTGCGCGTGCTGGCCCGAACACGTGCTGAAAGCGCAGGCCGACGACGTGTTCATGGGCAGTCCGCCGCTGGCGTTCACCTTTGCGCTGGGCGGCCTGGTGTTGTTCCCGATGAGTGTCGGCGCCTCGACCGTCCTGCTCGAGCAGGCGTCGCCGCCGCAGCTGCTCGATGCGATCGGCGAGTTCGGCGCGACGGTTCTCTTCACCGCACCGACGTCGTATCGCGCGATGGCCGATGGCGCCCGCGAGCGGCGGCTCGGCGCGCCGCACGGCGGGCCGCTGAGGAAATGCGTGTCCGCCGGTGAAGTGCTGCCCGCGGCGACACGCGCGCTGTGGAAAGACGCCACCGGCATCGAGCTGATCGACGGCATCGGCGCGACCGAGATGTTCCACATCTTCATCTCGGCCGACGAAGCCCATGCGCGACCCGGCGCCACCGGCACCGTGGTGCCCGGCTACCGTGCCCGCATCGTCGATGAGGCCGGGCGGGAAGTGCCGCCCGGCACGCTCGGCCGTCTCGCGGTGAAAGGGCCGACCGGCTGCCGCTACCTCGACGATCCGCGGCAGGCCGACTACGTCAGGGACGGCTGGAACTACACCAGCGATGCCTACATCATGGATGCCGACGGGTACTTCCATTTCCAGTCGCGCGTCGACGACATGATCGTGTCGGCCGGCTACAACATCGGATCCCCGGAAGTGGAAGACGCGCTGCTGCAGCATCCGGCCGTCGCCGAGTGCGCGGTGATCGGCGTGCCGGATGCCGAGCGCGGGCAGATCGTCAAAGCCTATGTGGTCATCAGACCCGGCCACGAAGCAGGTGCTGCGCTCGTCCGGGAACTGCAGGACTACGTCAAGCGCACGATCGCGCCGTACAAATATCCGCGTGCGGTCGAGTTCCTCGACCAGCTGCCGCGCACTGAAACCGGTAAGCTGCAGCGGTTCCGGCTGCGCAATCCCGCCCCCTGAACGGAACAGCGACAGCGGGGGGCGCACGACGGCGCCGAGCGGCCGCCGCAATTGCCGCCAATCCATGGAACGACGGGAGGAGATGAGGATGCGCAAGAAACAACAAGAGAAAGCGTGTCGTGCGGTGCTGGCAGTGGCGATCGGCGTCCTGGTTCCGCTCGGCGCCGCACAGGCCGCGGAGAAAGTCAAAGTGGGCCTGATGCTGCCTTACACCGGCACCTATGCGGCGTTGGGCAACGCGATCACGAACGGCTTCAAGCAGCACGTCGCCGAGCAGGGCGGCACGCTCGGTGGGCGTGAAGTCGAGTATTTCGTCGTCGACGACGAATCGGATCCGTCGAAAGCGACCGAGAACGCGAGCAAGCTGATCAAGCGCGACCAGGTCGACGTCCTCGTCGGCACGGTGCATTCGGGCGTCGCGCTGGCGATGGCGAAAGTCGCGCGCGACACCAAGACCTTGCTGATCATCCCGAACGCCGGTGCCGACGAGCTGACCGGCCCGCTGTGCGCACCGAACATCTTCCGTTCGTCGTTCACGAACTGGCAGCCGGCCTATGCAATGGGCAATGTCGCAGCCGAACGCGGCCACAAGAACGCGGTGACGCTGACGTGGAAATACGCTGCCGGCGAGCAGGCCGTCGCCGGTTTCAAGGAAGCGTTCGAGAAGGCCGGCGGCAAGGTCGCGAAGGAACTCTACCTGCCGTTCCCGAACGTCGAGTTCCAGCCTTTCCTGACCGAGATCGCGAATCTCAAGCCGGATGCGGTGTTCGTGTTCTTCGCCGGCGGCGGTGCGGCGAAGTTCGTCAAGGACTACGACGCTGCCGGGCTGAAGAAGAGTATTCCACTGTATGGTTCGGGCTTCCTCACCGACGGCACGCTCGACGCGATGGGCGGCTCCGGCGAGAGCCTGCTGACGACGCTGCACTACGCCGACGGGCTGACGAACGAGAAGGACAAGAGCTTCCGCAGTGCGTACGAGAACGCCTACAAGATGCAGCCCGACGTCTACGCGGTGCAGGGCTACGACGCGGCCCAATTGCTGCGCTCCGGCCTGGAAGGGGTAAAGGGCAGCAAGCTCGACCAGACGGCGATGATCAAGGCGATGGAGTCGGCGAAGATCGACAGTCCGCGCGGCGCCTTCACGATGTCGAAGGCGCACAACCCGGTGCAGGACATCTATCTGCGCAAGGTCGAAGGGCGCGACAACAAGCTCGTCGACGTCGCCGAGAAAGCGCTCGCCGATCCGGCCCGCGGCTGCAAGATGTAAGCGGGCGGGAGGGGGCAGAACGGGGCGCCGGCAAAGGGCGGCGTCCCGCGCCTCGTTTCGTCCGCTTGCAGCGCGGCGTCGGGAAAGATCGAACCGGCGTCGGGCGAGTGCCGGCCGCTAGAGGCCGAGGCCGGCGAGTACCCGATCCGTGTCGGACATGTCGCCGATCAGCTTCCGGTACGGGAGCGGATGCTCCTTGATCAGCGTCGGCGCCGCGATCAGGTGATGCCGGCGGATCAGCTCGGGCTCCTGATACAGATCGTGGACCTCGAGCTGATAGCGACCTTCCAGATATGCTTCGCAGATCGCCTTGATATTCGCGATCGAACGCAGCGAATTCGGCGTCGTGCCGGTGACGTAGAGCTTCAGGATGTACTGCTCTGGCATGGGCAAGCCGCGCGGCGCAGTCGAAGCGCTCAATGGTGGGGCTTCAACTGCAATCCGACCAGCACTTTTTCCGTGTTCGACAGATCGCCGATGATCTTCTTGATCGGCTCGGGCAGGCGCCGCACGAGCGTCGGGATCGCGATGATCTCGTCCCCCTTGGCGAGCTGGGGACGCTCGAGCAGGTCGATGATTTCGATCTGGTAGCGTCCCTCGAGATGTTCCTCGCAGATTCTTTTCAGGTTTGCAAACGCTGCGACCGACTTGGGCGTCTGCCCGGCCACATACAGCCGCAGTTCGTAGAACCCCTCGTCAGCGGTGCCGGGCATCATTCCCCCTTCCCTTGCCGGGCGGCGAAAGGCCCTTTCTTGCGCTGTGTCGCCATCCGGTCGCGGTCCTCGGAAAAGCGCGCGTCTCGCCCCTGTTCGGCCTTAAGCGCCGTGTCGAAGGCGGCCGCTTCTGCGGCCAGTTCCGCATGCAGTGCTGCCACCTGCGCTTCGATCGCGTGTCGCTTGTGCTCCAGCCTGACGCGCGTGAGCTCCAGCTGCGCGGTGCGGTCGAGCTGCGCCTCGCGGGTCTGCGCTTCGCGCGCGAGGCGGGCCGAGCCGGTAAGCACGCCTTCGGGCCCGGTGTAGACCTCGATCAGGTCGATGCCCCGCTCGGAGAGAACGAATTCCCTGATCTGGTTCGAATGAGCCATGCCGCGGGACTTGAGGATATACATTGCGCGGTTGCGCTCACCGTCCGTCTCGATGTCCCGTAGCAGCAGCCAGGCATCGATGATCGACGAAATTTCGGTCTCGGTGCGCTCCAGATTGTCGATCGCGCTCCCGCTCGTCAGGCTCGTGAAGACCGCGGTGATCCCTTCCGTCTTCAGATAATCGACCAGGCGGGTGAACATCGCCCTGACTTCGATCTGGGTGCCGAGCGACATGAAGTTCGAGATCGGGTCGACGATCACCATGCGCGGCCTGAACGTCCGGATGGTTTTGTACATCAGCGCGAGATGCATCTCGAGCCCGAGCTGCGTCGGGCGCGCATTGTGAAAGGCCAGCAGGCCACCCTCGAGGCACGCGGCGAGGTCGACCCCGATCGAACGCATGTTGCGCAGGATCTGCTGTTGCGACTCCTCGAACGCGAAGTACAGGCAACGCTCGCCGCGCGCGCACGAGGCCTGCGCGAAATGCGCCGCGATGCTCGATTTTCCCGAGCCCGCTGTGCCCGACAGCAGCACGCTGCTGCCGCGGTAGAGGCCTTTGCCCTCGAGCATCGCGTCGAGCTGGGCGATGCCGGTGGAGATGCGTTCGTCCGACGCTTCGTGCTCGAGTCCGACCGAGGTGATCGGCAGCACCGTGAAGCCGCGATCGATCAGGAACGGATATTCGTTGGAGCCGTGGCTCGAGCCGCGGTACTTGACGATGCGCAGGCGCCGCGTCGCGACCTGCTCGGCCATTCGCACGTCGAGCAGGATCACGCAGTCGGAGACATATTCCTCGAGCCCGTGGCGCGTCAGCGTGCCCGCGCCGCGCTCGCCGGTGATGACCGCAGTGAGGCCTCTTTGCTTCAGCCAGCGAAACAGGCGCCGCAGTTCGGCGCGCAGGATGAACTCGTTCGGCAGCGCGGCGAACAGGGCTTCGAGGGTATCGAGCACGATGCGCTTGGCGCCGACCTGGTCAACGGCGTAGCCGAGCCGGATGAACAGCGCCTCGAGATCATATTCGCCGGTTTCCTCGATCTCGCTGCGCTCGAGGTAGATATGCTCGATCGCGAGCTTGCCCTGGGCGCTCAGCGCCGCGAGGTCGAAGCCGACCGAGGCCGCGTTTCGGATCAGTTCGTCCGGTGTTTCTTCGAACGCGACGAATACCCCCGGTTCGTCGAATTCCGCCGCGCCGCGTGCGAGGAATTCCATGCCGAACAGCGTCTTGCCGCAGCCCGCCGATCCGCAAACAAGGGTCGGCCGGCCGCGTGGCAACCCCCCTCTGGTGATGTCGTCGAAGCCGTCGATTCCGGTCGGGGCTTTTTCCAGGGGAGCCGGATCGATATCGGAATAATTGCGCATGCTGGACGTGATTTCCTGCTGAATGTCGTCTTTTTCTTGCATCTTTTACAGATACTACTTCGTATGGAGCTGGGCTCCACGAAAAACGAAAATTGTTTCCCGGCGCGAAACTACACTAAGCTCTCGCACCAGGCAAACGCCCACCTCTACCCACGTGACGACTTCAAAAGCCCCCGATCCCGCCGCCATGATTGCCGCTCTCCAGGGGCGCCTGGCCGAGCTGGAAGAGACGCTCGAGGCGATCCGGAGCAGGAGCGTCGATGCCCTGGTCGTCAACGAGGAGGTGGGGGACAGCATCTTTATCCTCTCCGGCGCCGAGGACAGCTATCGAGTGCTGGTCGAGGAGATGAACGAGGGTGCGGCGACCGTCGCGCTCGACGGCACGATTCTCTATTGCAACGGCAGCTTCGGCGAAATCATCGGCCTGCCGACGGCACGAATTGTCGGCTCGCCGATACACGCGTACGTCGACCCGCGCGACCGGATGGTGATGGAGGCGCTGCTCGAGAAAGGGGCCGCCGAAAAATCGAAGGACGAAATCAGGCTCGCCACCGCGCGGGACGACACCATCCCGGTCTACGCGTCAGTCAGCAAAGCCTGCATCGACGGCATCCCGCTGCTGTGCGTCGTGCTCACCGACCTTACCGAGCAGAAGCACACCGAAGCTTTCCTCGCGTCGCAGCGGCTGGCCGCGTCGATCCTCGAGCAGGCCGCCGAAGCAACCATCATGTGCGACGCGGACGGGCGGGTCGTCCGGGCCAACACGCAGGCTTATCGCCTCGCCGGTCGCAACCCTTTGTACCTGCCTTTCGACGAAGCGTTTCCGCTCGCCTCCAGCGGGCGGGACAGGGGCTTTTCATTGCGTGCGGTTCGGGCAGGGGAAACCGTCCGGGGCCTCGAGGCGGCATTGAGCAACGCCCGCGGGGACGCGATCGATGTGCTGGTCAGTGCCAATCGGGTGAACGACGGAAAAGGCCGGTCCCTCGGCTGTGCCGTGACGCTGATGGATGTGACGGAGAAACGAAGCGCCGAACGTCAGTTGCAGCAAACCCAGGCGCAGTTGCAGGCGTCGGCCGAAATCGCGCAGCTCGGTTTCTGGGAGCGGGATCTGGAGACCGACCGGATGCATGTGTCGGTCCAATGTAAACAACATATCGGCTATGCCGAGGATGAGCTGAACGGCGAATTTTCGGACTTTATCCGTCTCTTGCATCCCGAGGAACGCCAGAGCGTCATCGACGCGATGGACCAGTACATCGAGGCCCCTTCACCCGCGCGAGAGCTGGAATTCCGCTTGCGGCACAAGAACGGCAGCGATCGCTGGATCCTGTGCCGCCTGTCGCTGGCCGAGGAAAGCGGCGGGCAGCGCAAGCTCAGAGGCGTCCACCTCGACATCACCAGGAGCCGGCGCACCGAGGAAGAGCTGCGCCTCGCGGCGCGCGCACTGGAAAGCGCCGGCGAAGGGGTCATGATTTCGCAGGGCGGCCGGATCCTCTCCGTCAACCGCGCGTTTACGGCGATCACCGGCTATCCGGCCGAGGAAGTGATCGGACGAAAGTACGACATGCTGTACGCCGAAACGCCGCGGCCCGAGCAGCTCGAGGCGCAACGCGCCGCGCTGCGCAGCACCGGCGCGTGGCAGGGCGAGATCTCGGCCCGGCGCAGGAGTGGCGAGGTGTATCTCGCCTGGGCCAGCCTGAGCGTGGTGGCCGATAGCGGCGGGCGCCACTACGTCGCCGTCTTCTCCGACATTTCGTTGAATCGCGCCGTCGAGGAGCGGCTGCACTACCTGGCGCATCACGACAGCCTCACCGGTCTGCCCAATCGCGCCCTTTTCCAGGAACGGCTGCAGGATATGGTGGTGCGGGCACAACGACACAATTCGCGCTTTGCAGTGCTGTGCATCGACCTCGATCACTTCAAGCCGATCAACGATGCGCTCGGCCACGAGGTCGGCGACCAGGTGCTGCAGGGGGTGGCGCAGCGACTGAGCTGTTGCCTGCGCAAGTCCGACACCGTCGCGCGACTCGGGGGCGACGAGTTCATGGTGCTGCTCGACGAGCTGCACGACGTCGACGAGGCAGGCTGGATGGCCCAGAACATGGTGGAGTTGCTCGCCGAACCGTTCAATCTGGCCGGCCAGCGGCTGCGCCTGTCGGCCAGCATCGGCATCGCCTGCTATCCGCTCGACGGCAAGTCCGCCGACATGCTGCGACGCCACGCCGATCAGGCGATGTACATTGCCAAGGGCCAGGGAAAGAACGCCTATAGTTTCTTCTCGGGCGGCATGAGCCAGCAGGCCAGGGAGCGGCTCTTCCTGACGAACAGTCTGCGCGGCGCGGTCGAGCGCGACGAGCTGGTGCTCAACTACCAGCCGCGCATCTGCATGCAAAGCGGGACGGTGGTCGGTGCCGAGGCGCTGGTGCGCTGGCAGAGTCCGGAGCACGGACTGATCCTGCCGACGCGGTTCATCGGACTCGCGGAAGAAACCGGAATGATCGAACCGATCGGCGAATGGGTGCTGAAGACCGCGTGCCGGCAGATGGCCCAGTGGCAAGCGCGCTACGGCAGACCGGGGTTCATCAGCGTCAATCTGTCGCCGCGCCAATTCAACCAGAAGAAACTGGCGGACCGGATCGCCGCGTTGATCGAAGAGACCGGTCTCGAGCCGACCATGCTGGAGCTGGAAATCACCGAGAGCATGGTGATGGGCGATCCGGAAAAAGCGCAAGAGACGCTATCGAGACTGGCCCGCCTCGGCGTGCGTGTGTCGCTGGACGATTTCGGCACCGGCTATTCATCGCTCAGTCACCTGCGGCAGTTCCCGCTCCAGCACCTGAAGATCGACAAGTCGTTCATCAGCGATCTGCCCGGCGATGCCGATGCGGAGGCGGTGACCCGCGCGATCCTCGGGCTGGCGTCGAGTCTCAGGCTCGGCTGCACCGCGGAAGGAGTCGAGACGCCGGCGCAGCGAGACTTCCTCGCGCAGGAGGGGTGCGAGGCCTGGCAGGGCTATCTGTTCAGCAAGCCGGTGCTGCCCGAAGCACTCGCGGAAATGCTGTGGAATTGAAGCGGCCGCGCCCTTGAAAGGGGGCGAGGCGCGCAGCCCGATGCAGGACATCGACCTGCGCAAAGTCGAGGGGCGCGAAAACAAGCTTGTCGGCGTCGCCGAAAAGACGCTTGCCGATCAGGCCCGCATCTGCTGCAGGTAAGCGCTTTCCTTCACCCCTCCCGGGTGGGGGGGGTGGCGGGGACGGTGCGTCGTTATATTCACTCCATGTTCAGCAGCCCCGGTCTCCCGGCGGCTCGTGCAAGGAGGAAGACCATGACAGCTTTGGGCAACGCGATGGCGACAGGGGTCGTGCCCGAAGGGGCGGCGCGCAACGTGCGGGGCGGAGAGCGTTTTGCGGACGCCGGCGCCAAATCGGCAGCGGCAGTAATGACGTCGGTGTGGAAGACGCTGCTCGGTTTCCTGCCGTTCGTGTCGGCAGTGACGCCCGTCGCGGCACCGAAGCGGGACGCGCAGCCATCGCTCGAACCCTGCGCCGCAGCGGCGATGTTCGAGCGCGAGGAGCTGATCCGGTTCGCGCACTGCGATCCAGCCGGCATCGTGTTCTATCCGCAGTATTTCGTCCTCCTCAACGGCCTCGTCGAGGACTGGTTCACCGACGGGCTCGGCGTCGATTCCGCTGAACTCGTGACGGTGCGCAAGATGGGAACCCCGACCGCCAGGATGGACTGCACGTTTTCCCGCCCGAGCCGTCTCGGCGACCGGCTGGTGCTCGGGCTGACGGTGACGAAGATCGGCAACAGCGCGATCGACCTCGAAGTGCAGGGGCGCGTTGGCGACGAAATACGGCTGAAAGCCCGGCAGACACTCGTGATGTGCTGCCTGGAAACGATGAAATCGGTCCCGATCCCGCCGGAGATTCGCGCCGGCCTCGCGCGCTACTGCCGCGACGGCTGTTCGAGCGAGGGGAAAGGGTGATGAAGGGAATTGGCCCGATGAGGCATGGAGGTTCAGATGCAGATTGAACTGGAGGCACCGCCGGCGACCGCGTCGCGCGTGTTTGTCGAACCGCCCGTGTGGCAAGCGATGCTCGACCGGCATTGCGAACTTTTCACCGAGATGATCCCGGGCTCGGCGGTCGGCTTCGTGCCGCGCACGGGCTCCGGCATCCAGCCGGGCAAGCACGTCGCCGGGCTCGTCGAAAGCGGCAGCGACGTCGAGATGATGCGCTGGATGGCCGACGGCAGCGGCATGGTCGCGAGCGTCGAGCCGTACCCGGGCTTCCAGGACGCGCGCGTCGACCTGCTGTTCGTCGCCGACGACGTCGCGCTCGCGGTGATGCACGCATCGCTCGACGGCGACACGCTGTCGTCGATCAAGCGCCTGATCCGCCAGGGCAACATCATGTTCTTCGTGCTGCGCACGAAGTTCGAACTGCAGGACGCGGGCTACGAGGAGTTCCTCGATACGCTCGGCCTGGCTTTCCTGGGAGCGTGCCGATGATCTTCCACAACCCGTCCGGCGCTCCGGAACTCGCGTGCGAGCAGTGCGGCTGCCGCTGGTTCGATCGCATGCACGGCACGTGCTACGAATGCGGCAGCCAGGTTCCCGCCGAAGCGATTGCCGAGTTCGACCGGGCGCTGCAGGCGTTCTGGGCGAAAAGCGCCGCCACCGAAGAGTCGCCAACCGTGCCGGGAGCGAAGCCGCCCGCCGACGCGTAAGGCTTCGGCGCGGATGAAACCGCTGGTATCGTGGCGTTCCCGCATCATCGACGCACGGACGCTGCATGAGGAACAAGACCACCGAGGCAATCCCGTATCGTTTTGCCCTCAAGACGATGCCGCCGCATTCGGCGAAGCAGGCGCTCGCGCCGGCGCGCCTGCTCGAGCGCCTGCGCGAGACGGCCGAGCAGCCGCTGGTCGTCGTCACGTCGCTGGCAGGCTTCGGCAAGACGTCGCTCCTCGTGCAGTGGCGCCGCGAGCTGCTCGCGACCGGCGCGGCCGTCGCGTGGCTGACGGTCGACGCGAGCGACGACAGCGCGACGTTCATCCCGGCGCTCGTCGCGTCGATCCGCGTCGCAGTCGGGCTCGACGTCCCGGCGCGCTCGTTCGACCAGCTCGGCCAGTCGGGCGCCGACCTGTGGATCGCGAGCGAAGTCCTCGTGCAGATCCACGAACTCGCGCGCCCGACCTACGTCCTCATCGATGACCTGCACCAGCTGTCCGACGAGCACGCGGTCGAGTTCGTCTATTACCTGATCCGCAATGCGCCGCCGAATTTCCATGTCGTCGCCACTTCGCGCGCCGACCCGCCGTTCCCGGTCGAGGAACTGAACGCCCACGGCCTGTACACCCAATTCGTCACCGAGGACCTGCGCCTGCGCCTCGACGACACGATCGGTTTCCTGCGCCGGCGCCTCGGCGAAGACATCGACATCGAGACCTGCGCGCGGCTGCACGAGCGCACCGAAGGGTGGCCGATGGCGTTGCAGATCGTCACCGCCGCGATGGCGCGAAAAAGCGACGTCGCGGGCACGGTCGCGGGGCTTTCGGGCGCGACCGGCGACATCGCGCGCTATTTCTCGCAGTTCGTGCTCGAAAGCCTCGAGCCGGACGCCGTCGCGATGCTCGTGCGCGCGTCGATCCTGAAGACGCAGCACCCCGAGCTGTGCACGGCGCTGAGCGGCGTCGCCGAGAGCGGTGAAATCCTGTCGCGGCTCGAGCAGAACACCGGACTCGTGACGTCGGTCGGCGGCGACGGCGACAACTACCGCATGCACCCGCTGTTCATCGAGTACCTGCACAGCCTCCTCGACGCGCTGCCGGCCGACGAGCTGCGCGTGCTGCACGCGACGGCGGCCGAGTGGTTCGCCGCGCACAACATGCTCGAGCAGGCGGCCGACCACGCGTTCGTCGCCGGCATGCGCACGCAGGCGATGGACTGGATCGAGAAGCGCCTGCGCCACCTCGGCGTGCAGGGCCGCATCGTCGAAGTCCTGGCGTGGCTCGACCGCCTGCCGCCCGAGGAAATCACGCGCCGCGAAGGCATTCAGCTGACGGCCGCGTGGGCGTGCGCGCTGTGCTACCGCCCGCAGGATGCCGAGCGCCTGACCGACGTGATCCTCGCGCGCCCCGGGGTCACGCCCGAGATCGCGCTGCAGGCGAACATCGTGCGCTCGGCGGTCGCGATCCACTGCGACGACTACACGCGCGCGCGCGGCTGCATCGAGAGCTACGACCCGGAGCTCGGGCCGCTGTACTGCAATACGCTGTCGTTCGTCGCGATCCATACCGGCTTCCCCGACCGCGCGCGCTATTACCAGCAGATTTCCGACGGCCGCGGACGCGGCGTGCGCAACTTCTACGACGCGATGTACGGCGCGTTCGCGGTCGGCCTGAGCTACCTGATCGAAGGTCAGGCGAGCGAAGCGGAGGGCATTTTCCGCGCTGCGCTCGAGCGCGCCGAGGCGAGCACTGGCTGGCGCTCGCTGCCGGCGGCGATGCAGGCGGCGGGGCTTGCGGCAGCGTGCTGGGAGCTCGGCGCCGAAGACGAAGCGCGCGCGCTGCTCGCGAACCGCCTCGATCTCATCGAGCAGGCGGCGCTGCCGGACGCGGTGATGCTCGCGTACCTGACGCTCGCGCGCTATGAGAACCAGAAAGGGCGCGAGGGAAAGGCGTTCGACGCGCTGAACAGCCTCGCAGCGATCGGCGAACTGCGCCACCAGCCGCGCCTCGTCGTCGCGAGCCTCGGCGAGCAGGTCCGCCAGCACGCCCTCCGCAACCGGGTCGTGTCGTGCCGCATGCTGCTGGGTGCGATCGACGAGATCATCGCCGGCGCGGACCGGCCGGACCAGGGGCTGGAGGCGGAACTGCGCCTGATCCGCGAGATCGCCGCCGCGCGCGTCGCACTGCTCGATTTCAACGATGAGGGGGCGGCGCTCGCGCTGGAGCACGCGGGCGGAATCGCCGCTCGGCTGCGCCGCGGGCGCGACCAGCTCACCGTCAAGCTGCTCGCCGCGTGCTGCGAAGGGTCGGGCGACGATGCCTCGGCGCGGCTGCTCGCCGAAGCGCTGAGCCTCGCCGAATCCTTCCGTCTCGTGCGCGTCATCGCCGACGACTGGCCGGCGGCGCTCGAATGCCTGCCGGAGCTCGACCGCTCCGGCCTCGCGAAAGGCGCCGGCATCACGCCGGCGTTCGTCGAGCGCGCCGCCGAACGCTGCCGCTTCGGCTGGGTGCCGGAAGCGAGCGGGCAGAAGACCGCGGACCCGAAGAGCCGCCCGGCGCAGCTCTCCGCGCGCGAGATGGAAATCCTTGGCGCGCTGTCGCTCGGCCGCTCGAACAAGGAAATCGCAAAAATGCTCGATGTCGGCGCCGAGACGATCAAGTGGCACATGAAGAACCTCCTCGCCAAGCTCAACGCCGCGAACCGCCGGCACGCGGTGGATCGGGCGCGGCTGCTGGGGATCATCGAGTAGCGACGGTTCCTTCCCCATTCGGCATCGTCGGTTTCTGCCCGCCCCCGTCAGGGCGTGCCTCGCGCCTCGTTGGCGCGCGGCGGACGCCTGGGCACGAGACACGCCCTGACGGGGACTGCAAAGTGCGGCGACGCCGCCTTGGCGCGGGTCGCGTTCGTCGCGCCGGCAGCAGTCGGGATGCTGACATGGCGATTACATCTTTGTAATCTCCGCTCGTGTCGGCCTGTGCCGGGGCAGAATGCGCTCGCGGATAGCCGCGGGGGATACGAGCAATGAAAATCCTGATCGTCGAGGACGAGCCGAAAACCGGGGATTACCTGCGCCAGGGGCTCGCCGAAGCGGGCTTCGTCGTCGATCTCGCACGCGACGGGCTCGACGGCCTGCATCTCGCGCTCGACGGCGACTACGACCTGATGGTGCTCGACGTGATGCTGCCGTCGCTCGACGGTTGGGGCGTGCTGCAGACGGTGCGGCGCAGCGGGCGCGACATGCCGGTGCTGTTCCTGACCGCGCGCGACCAGGTCGAGGATCGCGTTCGGGGACTCGAGCTCGGCGCCGACGACTACCTCGTCAAGCCGTTCGCGTTTTCCGAGCTGCTCGCGCGCGTGCGCACGCTGCTGCGCCGCGGCAAGGCGAAGGAGCCGGAGATCTACAGCGCGGGCGACCTCGAGCTCGACCTGCTGCGCCGGCGGGTGACGCGCGCCGGCGTGAAGATCGACCTGACGTCGAAGGAGTTCGCGCTGCTCGAACTGCTGCTGCGCCGCCAGGGCGAAGTGCTGCCGCGCTCGCTGATCGCGTCGCAGGTGTGGGACATGAACTTCGATAGCGACACCAACGTCATCGAAGTCGCGGTGCGGCGGCTGCGCGCGAAAGTCGACGACCCGTTCGAGCCGAAACTGATCCGCACGGTGCGCGGCATGGGCTACGTGCTCGAAGCGCCGCAGCCGCGGTGAAGCGTCCGCTGTCGCTGACCGCGCGCCTCGCGCTGCTGTTCGCGGCGATGACCGCGAGCCTGTTGATCGTCGTCGGCGTGGTCCTCGGGCGGGCGGTCGAAGCGCATTTCGTCGAGCTCGACAACCACGAGCTCCTGGGCAAGTTCGCGCTGATCGAAAACCACCTGCTGACGTCGGCGACGCCCGAAGCGCGCGACACGCTCGGGCAGCGCCTCGATGACGCGTTCGTCGGCCATGACATGGTCGGCGTCCTGCTGCGCGACGCCGAAGGCAGCGTCATCTACGCCGTCCATCCAAGCCTCTTCAATGCGTCGCAGCTCGCGGGGCAGCGCCTGCCGGAGGGCATCGCGAGCTGGGAAAAGGACGGGCGCGATTACGTCGGCAGGGAAAGGACGTTCACGCTGCCGTCCGGGGCGGGCGACGCGAGCCGTGTCACCGCGCTGGTCGGGCTCGACATCACGCACCACGCGCAATTCCTCGATGCGACGCGGCGCGGGTTGTGGCTCGGCATCTCGGTCGCCGCGGCGGTCGCGGCGATGCTCGGCTGGTGGGCCGCGCATCACGGCCTCGCGCCGTTGCGCCGCGTGACTGCGACTGCCGGCGCATTGTCGGCCGCGCGGCTCGGCGAACGTCTCGACGACACCGATGCGCCGGCCGAAGTGCATGAGCTCGTCGAAGCGCTCAACGGCATGCTCGACCGTCTCGAGTCCGCGTTCCAGCGTCTTTCCGATTTTTCCGCCGACATCGCGCACGAGCTGCGCACGCCGGTATCGAACCTGATGACGCAGACCGCGGTGTGCCTGTCGCACCCGCGCAGCGCCGAGGAATATCGCGACGTGCTGGCGTCGAACCTCGAGGAATACGAGCGCATCGCGCGCATGGTCGGCGACATGCTGTTCATCGCGAAAGCGGAGAACGGCCGCCTGCCGCATCCCGACGAAACCGTCGAGCTCGCCGCCGAGGCGCGGGCTCTCGTCGAGTTCTACGAAGCGCTGGCGGAGGAGCGCGGCGTGAAAATGGACGTGGGCGGGAACGCGCGTGTGCGCGGCGACGGGCTGATGCTGCGCCGCGCGATCTCGAACCTGCTGTCGAATGCGATCCGTCACACGCCGGCGGACGGAACGATCGAGATCACGATCGCGGACGAAGGCCCGCAAGTCGCGCTGCGCGTGCGAAATCACGGCGACACGATTTCGCCCGACCAGCTGTCGCGGGTCTTCGAGCGCTTCCATCGGGCCAGCCCGGACCGGCAGCGCCACGGCGAAGGGGCGGGGCTCGGGCTCGCGATCACCCGCGCGATCGTCGAGGCGCACGGCGGAACGATGACTGCCGAGTCGGCCGATGGCGTCACGACGTTCGGCATGCTTCTGCCGCGCGCGCCCGCGCAGCCTTTCGGGCGATGATGCTGCGGCCTTCGGCCATGCCTGCGGGCCGGTCTTTTGCTCGTGGCGTAAGGCGCGGGTCCGCGCACTTGGCACGCGTCGAACGCGGAACTCCGCGCACCGCGTGCTGAACGAGACGCGCCGGCACTTCCAGCCGCCGCGCAAAGCGTGGAGACTGTTGCCGAGCGACGATGAACAGCGGGAATCAGCGAATGCGCATGGACACTTTTGTGCCGGGAATCACCGAACCTTCACAGACGAGCGACAGCGACCTGTGGTTCGTGTTCAACGCGGGCAGCCTGCTCGTGATCGGCGAAGGCACGACGGCGCGGGTGCCGTGCCGCCGCGAGCTCGAGGAACTGGGCGTCGCCGCGACGCGCTGCCGCCACTATCTCGGCCGGCTCGGCGAGCGGAGCTGTTTCACGGCAGCGGCCGAAGCGCCGCCGCAACTGCCGGAACATGCCCAATGGCAGGGCTTGCGAAGGCTTTTCGGGCGGCTAGACGAAACGGTGCTGACGATCGCCGGTCGCGCGATCCAGGTCGTCGAGTGGGACGACACGCACCGCTATTGCGGCCGCTGCGGTTCGCCTACCGCGCTGAAGCACGGGGAGCGGGCGCGCGTGTGCCCGAACTGCCAACTTGCGGGCTATCCGCGCCTGTCGCCGGCGGTGATGGGGCTGGTGCGGCGCGGGCCCGAGCTGCTGCTCGCGCGCTCGCCGCATTTCCCGGAAGGCATGTACAGCGCGCTCGCCGGTTTCGTCGAGCCTGGCGAAACGCTCGAACAGACGCTGCAGCGCGAAGTGCGCGAAGAGGTCGGCGTCGAGATCACGAATCTGCGCTATTTCGACAGCCAGCCGTGGCCTTTTCCCCACTCGCTAATGATCGCCTTCGTCGCCGACTACGTCAGCGGCGAGATCGTCCCGCAGCCCGGCGAAATCGAAGCCGCGGCCTGGTTCGGCATCGACCACCTGCCGCGCCTGCCCCATCCTTTCAGCATCGCGCGCCGGCTCATCGACGACACGATCGCGTCGATCGCGAAAGCCGCGCCGTAGCAGCCGGACACCCTTCCGCCTGCCGCGGCGCCGACGCTCCCCGCTACGGCGCCGTCCACGCGCCGACGCGATAAACGCGCAGCCCCGGTCCCTGGACCGTTTCCTTCGCCAGCGCGCTGATCCGCTCGAGGGCGAGCAGTGCGTCGGCCCGCCCGTATTGCCATCGGTCCGCGAGCGTCTCGCTCGAGAAGTCGTACTGCTTTTCCGAGCCCGCGTCATGCGGGAGCGGCCGGTAGCAGAGGTGGACGAGGTCCGTTCCCCGGTCGCCCGCCTCGCCGGACTTCAGTGCGGCTTCGAGGCGGCGTTCCCGCTGGATCGCTTCCAGCCTCAGGCGCGTCTGGGCAGCGTATTTGATGTCGGTCCCGCGCTCCATCGCCGCTTCGAGCGTGCGCGGAGGCTTCGCTTCGGTCGAGAACAGGTCGATGAGGATGCACAGCGAAGGCAGTTCGCCGACGCGGTCGGACGCAAGAAAAGGTTCGAGAGGCGAGTTCGCGGACAGGCCGCCATCGGCGAGCAGGCGCGTGCCGATGCGCACCGGCGGAAACGACGGTAGCAGCGACGAGCTGGCGAGCAGGTGATCGATCGTGATCCGCGTCCCTTCCAAAGTGTCGAACGGCACCGCAGCACTTGTTTCGACGTCGGTGGCGACGGCGCAATAGCGCATCGGCCCGGCGTTGAGCAGGTTGAAATCGACCATTTCGGCGAGCGTCACCCTCGTTCGCGAGGAGTCATAGAAACTCGGGACTTCGCTCGGCCCTGCGTCGAGGAAAGTGCGCAGGCGGAACAGGTTCGGAACGCCCGCGACGTGCGCGCCGAGCGTATTGATCCAGTTCCTCGCATGTCGGAACAGGCGCTGGTCGGCGACGCCGTTCGGCTGAAGCCATTTTCCCGGCAGCACGTTCGACGTGATGCGCGACCAGAACGCCCGCAGCTGCGCGCTCCGTCTGTCCGGCGGATTGCCAACGAAGAGTGCCCCGTTGAGTGCGCCGATCGACGACCCCGCGACGGCCACCGTTTCGAGCAGCCCCGACTCGTCGAACGCTTCGAGAACACCGGCCTCGTAGGCGCCGAGCGCCAGGCCGCCACTCAATATCAGTGAAACGGGAATCGCCGCGGGTTTTCCCCCGTCGTGTTCTTCCGCCCCGGATTTTTCCGCCTTGGATTTTTCCATCTCGCATCTCCATTACGGGCAGTCCTGCGCTGCCAGCCTGTCCGATCCGCCGCCCGCCCGGCAGGGCACGACGATTGCAGGACAGGTTGTAGGACGGGACGCGCACCAAAATTTCCGGCGCCAGGCATCCCGATTGAAACAATGACAATGTGGCGTGATCAGACGCCTGTGGACATACGACAAATGAAGCCCGGATGAGCTCCGCTGCAACAGTCGTTCCCGAGAGAAGGAGAGATTTTTCCGGGTGAACGCGTTGTGAATGCCGTCTTCATGAGTCGTTCAGCCGCAGTGGAGAAGAATGCAGTCATGGTCCGGAAAGCGCCGGGCAGGGCGGTCGAGGCAACGCATGCCGCCGGGAATCACGGCAATGGAGGCAATCATGGGCAACCAGAACGAAGTGTTCGTCGCGCGTCAGCCGATCCTGAACAAGGAGCGCAATGTGATCGCCTATGAACTGCTGTTCCGCGACGATGGATCGGGCGAAGCGAGAGTCAGCGACGGCGCGCGCGCGACCGCGCAGGTGATCGCCCGTGTTTTCGGCCGGCTCGGCGTCCACAGCGTCATGGGAGGCTGCGCCGCGTTCGTCAACCTCGATGCCGAAACCCTGCTCGGCCGCGGCGTCGAACGCCTGCCGAAAGAGGATGTCGTCCTCGAACTGCTCGAAACGATCGAAGTCGACGAGGCGATCGTTCACCGCTGCGCCGAACTCAAGCACCTCGGCTACCGCCTCGCGCTCGACGACTTCTGCGCGATCACGCCCGCCTGTGAACCGCTCCTCGCGCTCGTTGACATCGTCAAGATCGACGTGCTGCAGCTCGATGCCGACGCGCTCGAACGGCTGGTGCGCCGCCTGCGGCTCTACCCGGCGCGGCTCCTGGCTGAGAAAGTCGACACCACCGAACGCGCCCGCCGCTGCCGCGCGCTCGGCTTCGATTTCTACCAGGGCTTCCACTTCGGCCGTCCGGCCGCGTTCGCGGGGGCGTGAGGCGTCGGCTCTGGGGAAGCATGAAGCAGGGGCAGGTGACCAAACTTCTAAAAATCGTATGAGAGGGGCGTGGCAACGTACGGCAGTTTGCCGTATCCTTGCGTCAGGAGGACAATACTATGCCTGCAGCCATTTCCACCGCCCGTCTCGAAGCCCGGATCAGCACGGATCTGCATTCGATGCTCAAGCGCGCCGCTGAACTTCAAGGGCGCACCATGACTGATTTTGTCATCGCTGCCGTGCAGGAAGCCGCACAGCGCGCTATCGAGCAGGCTGAAGTCATCCGTCTGTCGCTCGCCGATCAGGAGTGCTTTGCCCAGGCGCTGCTGTCGCCGCCGCAACCGGCACCAGCCCTGGAGCGCGCTTTCGCGCGTCGCCGCAAGCTCCTGCGTGCTGAATGAGCAGCGCACCGTTCCTGCTTGCGCCGCTTGGTGCCGAGCATGACCGCGCCGCATTCAACTGCGGTGCTGGCTCGCTAGATCGCTACTTGCGGGAGCAGGTTACCCAAGACATTCGCCGCCGCGTGGCGGCCTGCTTCGTGGCCTTGGGGGACGGCAGTCGCATCGCGGGCTACTACACCCTGGCGTCGGCAAGCCTGTTGCTGACCGATCTTCCGGCCAGCACCGGCAAGAAGCTGCCGCGCTATCCGACTGTGCCAGCGGTTCGCATGGGCCGCTTGGCCGTCGATCAGGCTTTCAAGGGCCAGGGTTTAGGCGGTGCGCTGCTGGCCGATGCGCTCGACCGTGCGGTCAACTCCGAGATTGCCGCTTATGCTTTGATGGTCGATGCGAAGGATGAAGCGGCAGCGGCCTTCTATCTGCTATCACGGCTTCATCGCTCTGCCCGACTCGCCGTTGACGCTTTTCCTGCCGCTGGCGACGTGGAGCCGTCTGAGTGCCACGATTGATCTGATTGCCGGCCGCTTCTAGCGTGAGATCGGTTGGTGCATCACGCCGAACCGTTCTGACAGCGTGGCCAGGCGCTTGTCCAGCGTCCACAGCTCTGCGCCCGGTGTGATCAGCGTTGACGCCAACAAAACCGTTTCAACCAGCCCGCACCCAAGCCCATGGAGTTTTTCGCGTTCAATGAAGTCCATCACCTCGCGCAAACTCGCCTGTTGCGTCTGTTGAAGCAGTCCTATGTCGCCGAGTGTTCGAGCCCGCGGTGCAGGGGGTGTTCCGCACGCCAGTTCGACCAGGACCATTGGATGCGTGAGCGCCAGGTCCCGATCGAGCAAGTCCACCAGGACATCATTGCGTTGTCGGAAGTGGTCAACCCATACCGAGGTGTCGACCAGGACGCCTTTCATTGCGAGGTCTCGCCGCGCCGTCGCGGCACATCCTGCATCTCCGGCACGGTGCCACCCAGCGCAGCAAGACGCTTGGCGGCTTGTACCCGAACGAAAGTTTTCATCGCCTCGCGGAAGAGATCGGCCCGGTCCATGGCCGGGTCGGCAACTTCCAGGGCCTTTTCGTACAGGTCATCATCGATCGTAACAGTCGTTCTCATCCGCGCACCATCATCATTAAAGATGCCATTGTGCATCACTATACGCATCTCCACGAGCGGTGCAAGAGGTGCCCATGGCGAGTTCGAGGTGGCCCGGCGTAATCAGTGAGGAAACTTCCTCGCCGCGTGCACCACGTTGAGCACCACGATACCGGTGTGCGATGGGTCAAAAGCGACGCAAAACTGTGTCAATACGCACGTTGGGTTACAGTGAAAGCGCAGGCCGGGAGCGCAGTGGCCGGCGCGTCGGAGTCTGGGGCACGGCCCGGCGGGACGCGCGAGATGACGAACTGCCCGCGGATCTTCCGCGGCGAGCCTCAGGGAGGTGTGTCGATGCGCGTAAAACGGGTGTGGCGAAATGCGCTGGCTGCGGTGCTGCTGGTTGTGGGTGGCACGGCGGCGATCGCCGGCACGACCGAAGCTTTCACGTTCCGCGCGCAGGACTATTCCGGCTCGCGCGACCGGCAGTACAAAGTCTATGTCCCGGACGGTCTGAGCGGGCCGGCGCCGCTGGTCATGGCGCTGCACGGCTGCCAGCAGACCGAGGAAGACGTGCTGCGCGACTGGGGGCTCGCCGCCGCAGCCGAACGCTACGGCTTCATCCTCGTCGCGCCGCGCATCACCAGCTACGACGGGCTGCGCAACAGCAACTGCTGGGGGTTCTGGTTCGACGCGCACCAGCACGAAGGGCGCGGCGAGCCGGAAGATCTGCATCGCATCGCGCGCGAAGTCGAGGGCAATTTCGACATCGACCCGGCGCGACGCTACATCACCGGCCTGTCGTCGGGCGGGGCGATGACAGTGGTCGCGGCGGTCGCGCACAACGAGTATTGGGCGGCCGCGGCGAGCGTGGCCGGCATTCCGTATGGCGAGGACTCGGCGTCGGTGTCGCTGTCGGGGCAGTGCCCGGGGCGGGCGACGTTCCATCCGGTGAGCCGCGTCGTCGCCGACATGCAGGCCGAAATCGATGACCCTTACCCGATCCCGCTGCTGGTGGTGCAGAACAACGCCGACTGCACGGTCGTCCAGCCAGCCGGTCGCGCGCTGCGCGACGCGCAGTTGACGGTGTTCGGCTCGGCCGGACACGATACGCCGGCGACGGCGATGGCGCGCCAGATGCCGTGCACGCCGGTGTTCGGCGACGACGACTACGGCTGCCGGCATTCCGTCTTCACGACGAACGGCGCCACCGCGAGCCGCTCGATCGTCGAGACGGTGTTCTACGACGGTCCGCAGGCGACGCCGAACCCGTCCGACACCGACCATGGCCACTACTGGATCGGCGGCGAGCAGGGGCGGGACGGCAAATGGTCGATCCGGCACGGGCCCAGCTTTCCGGACATCGCGTGGAATTTCTTCGAGCGCCATCCGCGCGCGGGCGCCGCCCAACCCGGCGGCCCGCGCATCACGATCGCCGGCGCGAACCCGCTGCGCCTCGAAGAGGGGCAGACGTTCGTCGATCCGGGTGCGAGCGTCGCCGACCCCGAGGACGGCGAACTCGCGGTCAGCGCCGATTGCAGCAGCGTCGATACGGCCCGGCCGGGCCGCTACGCGTGCACCTATAGCGCGACCGACAGCGCCGGCAACACGGCGTCGGCGAGCCGCGCGGTCGAAGTCGTCGCGCGCGGCGGTTCCGGCATGAGCTGCGCGCAGGCAACGGCCTCGCCGGGCGGGCACGTGATTGCCGGCCGCGCCACCGCCGACGGCTGGTTCTTCGCCCATGCGCTGTCCACCGGCGACCGGCAGGACATCGGCTTCAGCTGGAACTTCTGGTCGAGTGTCACGCTGTACGAAGGCGAACCGGGCAGGTGGTACGCGCACCCGCCGCAGGGGTGCGCAGAATGACCGCCGCTCCGGCAGCACGCACGCTTGCCGGCGCACGCCTCCTGCAGGATCTCGAAGGCATGTCTCCGGCGTACTTCGGCATGGTCATGGCGACCGGGATCATCTCGCTGGGCGCGCATCTCCTCGCGCTGCCGCGCCTCGCGCACGCGCTGTTCGTCCTCAACGTCGGCATCTATGGAGTCATCGCGGCGCTGTTCGTGCTGCGCATGATCCGCTTTCCGCAGCGCTTCTTCGGCGACATGGTCGATCACCTGCGCGGGCCCGGCTTCTTCACCGCGGTCGCCGCGTCCGGCATCCTCGGCAGCCAGTTCCTGATCCTCGCGGACAGCGAAGCGGCCGGGCTCGCGCTGTGGTTCGTCGCGATCGCGCTGTGGATCGGGCTGACCTACACGATCTTCACGGCTTTCACCGTCAAGGAGCAGAAGCCGACGCTCGACCGCGGCATCAGCGGCGGCTGGCTGCTCGCGGTGGTCGCGACGCAGTCGATCGCAGTGCTCGGCGCGCTGCTCGCGAACCACCTCGAGCAGCCTTACCGGCTGGAGCTGAACTTCCTCGCGCTGTCGATGTGGCTGTGGGGCGGCATGCTCTACATCTGGATGATGTCGCTGATCTTCTACCGCTACACGTTCTTCCTGTTCTCCCCCGGCGACCTCGCGCCGCCGTACTGGATCAACATGGGCGCGATGGCGATCTCGACGCTGGCCGGCTCGCTGCTGATCGTGAACGCTCCCGACGCGCCTTTCCTGCGTTCGCTGCTGCCGTTCCTCAAAGGGTTCACGGTGTTTTACTGGGCGACGGGCACGTGGTGGATCCCGATGCTGCTGATCCTCGGGCTGTGGCGACATGTCTATAAACGCTTCCCGCTGAAGTACGACCCGCTGTACTGGGGCGCGGTCTTCCCGCTCGGCATGTACGCTGCGAGCACGCAGCAGATGGCGGGCGCGCTGGCGTTCGATTTCCTCGGCTTCGTGCCGCCGATCTTCCTGTATGCCGCGCTCGCCGCCTGGACCGCCGCGTTCGTCGGCGTCGTGCGCGACCTGTGGCGCCGCCTTGGCACTCCCCGTGGTTAGCGAGCCTATTCCCCGTCTCCTGCGACGGAAAAATTCGTTCAGAAATAAGTCGCGGGAAATGCAAAAGTTTCATTTGCGCCACCCGGGTGCCAGCGCGAGGTGGATCGCGGCAGCGGCGATCGCGGCGCCGCCGGCGGCGACGCTGATCTGGTTCAGACCCTGTGCGACGTCGCCCGCGGCATAAAGACCGTCGATACTGGTTTTCTGGTGGCGGTCGGTGAGGAGATAACCGGCTTCATCGGTGTCGGCGCCCATCGAAAGTTCCGCGTGGATGCGCGTACCCAACGCGCTATACACCGAGTCGCAGCTGGTTTCGGCCGCGCCGTGACGTATGCGGACTTCTGCGTCCCATAGGCGCAGGCTGTCGACAGGCTCGGGAGCCCACCAGATGCCGGCTTCGGCCAGGCGGTCGGAATGCTCTTCGATGCGGAAGTCGTGCGATACCCGGAAAACGTGCAGGCGGGCGGTGAAATTGCGCAGATAAAGCGCTTCGCGGATGCCGGCTTCGCTGGCGGCGAGTACGCCGACCGCTTTGTCGATGATTTCGTAGCCGTCGCAGACCGGGCAATAGCGCAGTGCGCCGGTACGTACCGCTTCGACCAGGTGCGGGAGATCCGGTTCGACGTCGGAGACGCCCGTCGCCAGCAGGACGGTACGGGCCGACAGGCGGGTGCCATCCGCCAGAACGGCGGCGAAGCCCGGCGCCACCCGCTCCAACCTCTCGACGCGGCCGACGGAAAGTTCCGCGCCATAAGATTCGGCCTGTTTGCGGATGGCCGCCACCAGCTTGCTGCCGGGAACGCCGTGCGGATAGCCTGGCATGTTGTGGGAGCGGGGGATACGCGTAGCCCGGCTGCAACCGTCATCGACGACCCGGACGCGGCGGCGAAAGCGCGCCAGGTAGAGCGCTCCGGTCAGGCCGCCCGGCCCGCCGCCGATCACCAAGGCATCGTAGATATCCGCCATGCTCGCTCCCCGTATTTGATGATTTGCGTCGGCCTGCCCGCCCGAGAGGTGGCAACAAGAACCTCGCGCCAGCAGCCGAAGCAAAAAGCTCTCCGCGCCGCCTTCAGGACCTCGGTCGAGAAACACGAACGTGGACTCCGCCGCATCACACGCCATGAAGCGGGCGGCCATGCGCAGGTGGACATGCGCTGCGGCCGCGTTCTAGCAGCGTGTCGGACTTTGAGCGGGATAGGCGATAATCATAGCCAGGCGAACTGACGGGATTTGCGGAAATGGCTTTCCACCCGATAGACCGGGACACTGACTTTCTGCTGCCGCCCTCGGTGCAGGAGTGGTTGCCGGAAGCGCATCTGGCGCGGTACGTGGTGGACGTCGTCGAGCAGCTGGATCTGTCGGCGATCGAGCGGGCATACGCGGGACGAGGCAGCGACGCCTATCATCCGGCAACGCTGCTCGCGCTGCTGATCTACGGCTACGCTACCGGGACCTTCTCGAGCCGCAAGATCGAGCGGGCGACGTATGACTCGCTCGCCTTCCGGTTCATCGCCTGCAATCGGCATCCGGATCACGACACGCTGGCCAATTTCAGGAAGCGCTTCGGCGGGGAGTTCGAAGCGGCCTTTGTCCAGGTGCTGCAGGTGGCGCGCGAGAACCAGCTCTCGCGCTTTGGCACGGTGAGTCTGGACGGGACCAAGATCCACGCCAACGCGAGCCGGCACAGTGCGCTCTCCTATGGGCACGCACGGACGATCGAGGCGCAGCTCAAGGCCGAGGTGCAGGAGCTCATGAAGCTGGCCGAGGCGGCCGATCAATCCTCGCTGCCGGACGGGGTGAAGCTGCCCGAGGAAATCCGCCGCCGGGAAGACCGGCTGGCGGCGATCGCGGAAGCGAAAGCGAAGATCGAAGCGCGTGCCGCGGAGCGCTTCGCACGCGAACAGGCCGAGCACCAGGCGAAGCTCGCCGCCCGCGCAAAGAAGGAAGCCGAAACGGGCAAGAAGTCCAAGGGCAAAGGGCCGAAACCGCCGCAAGCCGGGCCCCGCGCCGACGACCAGATCAATCTGACCGACGAAGAGTCCCGGATCATGCCGGTCGCGGGTGGCGGATTCGAGCAGAGCTACAACGCGCAGGCGGTGGTCGATACCGAATCGATGCTCATCCTCGCCACTCACGTGACCCAGGCGACCAACGACAAGGAACAGATCGAGCCGATGCTGGCGAAGGTCCAGGCCAATCCCGAGGGGTTGAATCAGCCGGCGATTTGGCTCGCCGACACCGGTTACTACAGCGAGAAGAACGTCACGGCGTGCGTCACCGCGAAGATCGAACCGCTGATCGCGGTCAAGCGCGACGCGCATCATCCGGATTGGCGGGAACGTTTCAGCGAACCCGAACCGCTGGCCGCGGGGGCCTCGGCGGTCGAGACGATGAAGCACCGGTTGAAGACACGTGCCGGACGCGCGGCTTATGCCCTGCGCAAACAAACCGTCGAGCCGGTGTTCGGCATCATCAAGTCGGTGATGGGCTTCCGGCAGTTTCTGCTGCGCGGCCTCGACAACGTGACGAACGAATGGAGCCTCGTTTGCCTCGCGTGGAATCTGAAGCGCATGGCCGTATTGCGTCCACAGTAAGGAAACGGCGGGGAATCGTGCGCATTCTCGCAAAAATGACGGTGAAAACGGCCTTCACGCCCGATTCACGTTTCGCATCGCGAACACTACGCCACCGTGGGTGGCGTAGTCCGACGGACTGCTAGGCTGAAGCACGGCGAAAGCGTCGCGGCGGGAGGCCCCCATGTGGCGAACTCATGAAGTCTTCAACCAGGTACCGGTGCTGAGCGACTGGAACCTGTTCGACACCGACATCGCGCTGCGCGAAGCGGTCGTGCGCGAAGGCGCGGGGTGGCACGCCGAGGCGCTGCACGGTCAGGGCGAAGTGCTGGGCAGCGCCGACACGCAGCGGCTCGCGGAACTCGTCGATCGTCACGTGCCGGAGCTCGTCGCGTACGACCGCTGTGGGCGGCGTATCGACGACGTCGATTTCCACCCCGCGTGGTCGCGCCTGCTCGCGATGCTGTATGCCGACGGCGTGCACAGCTCGGCGTGGTTCGAGCCGCGCCCCGGCGCGCACGTCGCGCGGGCTGCGTCGTTCTTCCTGCACGGCCAGGCGGAAGCGGGTTCGCTGTGCCCGGTGACGATGACGTTCGCGTCGATCCCGGTGCTGCGCCGCGAGTCGGCGCTGTTCGGCGCGCTCGCCGACAAGTTCCGCTCGCGCGACTACGACGGGCGCGACGTGCCGCTCGCCGACAAACGCTCGGTGATGATCGGCATGGGCATGACCGAGAAGCAGGGCGGCTCCGACCTGCGCGGGAACACGACCGAAGCGCGCCCGCTCGCCGCCGGCAGCCGCGACCACCTGCTGATCGGGCACAAGTGGTTTTTCTCGGTCCCGACGTGCGACGCGCACTTGGTGCTGGCGCAGGCCAGCGCGGGGCCGTCGTGCTTCTTCGTGCCGCGCTGGTTGCCCGACGGCAGCCGCAACAACGTGCGCATCCGGCGCCTCAAGGACAAGCTCGGCAACCGCTCGAACGCGTCGGCCGAAGTCGAGTTCGAGGACGCTTTCGGCACGCTGGTCGGCGACGAGGGGCGCGGCATCGCGACGATCATGGAGATGGCGGCGCAGACCCGGCTCGACTGCGTGCTCGGCAGCGCCGCGCTGATGCGCCGCGCGCTCGTCGAAGCGATCCATCACGCCCGCCACCGCTCCGCGTTCGGCAACGTGCTTGTCGCGCAACCGCTGATGCGCAACGTGCTCGCGGAACTCGCGCTCGAAAGCGAAGCGGCGACGATGCTCGCAATGCGCCTGGCGAAAGCGGTCGAGGCTGACGACGATCCGCTGGAGCGCGCGTGGCGGCGCATCGTCACGCCGGCGGCGAAGTTCTGGATCTGCAAGCGCGCGATCACCTTCACAGCTGAATGCATGGAAGCGTGGGGCGGCAATGGCTACGTCGAGGACGGCCCGATGGCGCGCCTGTACCGCGAGGCGCCGGTGAACTCGATCTGGGAAGGTTCCGGCAACGTCATGTGCCTCGACGTGCTGCGCGCCGCCGCGCGCGAGCCGGACGGAGTCGAAGCGCTGTTGCAGGAACTGTCGCAGGGCTTCGCCGGCGAAGCGGCGCTCGTGCAGGCGCTCGGCGACTTCGGAAATGCGCTGCGCGCGCCGGCCGAAGCCGAATGGCACGCTCGCCGCGTCGCGATGCAGCTGGTCCTGCTCGTGCAGGCGGGATTGCTGCTGCGGCACGCGCCGGGGAATGTCGCGGGGACGTTCATCGACAGCCGCTTCAACCGCCCGGCCGGGCAGGTCGCCGGCCTGCTCGCGGTGCCCGACGCGGCCGCGCTGATCGACCGGGCGTGGCCGGCCTAACGGTCGAGCTCCGGGTAGTGGCGGAAAATGCCCTCTTCGCTGAACGGCAGGCGGCGATCCGACGCGAGATACGCGGCGAGGCGCGGGCGTCGGGCGACGCGGCGGTGAAGCTCGACGAGACCCGGGCAGCCCGGTTCGAGGCGCGCCATCGTGCGCGGGAACGCGTAGCGCAGGCCTGCGACGACCTGGAACATCGACAGGTCGACGTACGACAGCGTGTCGCCGACGAGGTAGCCGCTGCGAAAGCTGTTCTGCGCGCGGACCTGCTCGAAATAGCCGAGGAACTTCGGCAGCCGGTTCTTCGTGAAGTCCTTCGCGCGGCGCAGCGCTTCGGGCTTCTGATCTTCGTAATACAGGCTGCTCGCGATCGGGTGGTGCGTATCGTGGATTTCGCCGACGAGGTCGGCGATCGTCAGCTGCAGCTGGTGCGCCCAGTGTCGCCCCGCCTCGGTCTTCGGCGCGAGGCCGAGCCGCGGGCCGAGATACAGCAGGATGTTGGCGGTCTGCCCGATCACGAGGTCGCCGGCTTTCAGGAACGGCGGCGCGAACGGCACGTGTTCCAGCGATTCGCCGCCGAGCAGCCGCAGCAGCGCCGCCAGGCCCATGCCGTTTTCCTCCGGCAGGCGGGCGACGTCAACGTAGTCGGCACCCGCTTCTTCGAGCAGCAGGCGAACGAATTCGCCGCGCCCCTGGATCGACGGCCAGTAATACAGTTCGTAGCGCATGAGGATGTTCTCCCGCGGTGATCGGCGCGAACCGCGTCGGCGGTGGTGCGGCGGCCGGCGCCCTGAGCCGGCCCCGATGGTACGATCCGCATGCTGGCGCGCTTCCGGCCGGTCTCGCTGTCATTGTGGGCGCTGGTCGAAGAATCGACTATATTGCGTCGCACCATCCCTGGCGCCGGCTCGCCCGCCTGGCCAATGATGCGACAACCGAATTGAATTGCAGCGCCCGGCGGGACGGTTCCCGGACGGGAAGGCAAGGCGCGGCGGGGGCGACATTACCGCCGCTCGGGGCACGAGCCGCTGGCGTGGGCTCGTTCCGCCGCCGAGACGCGATCCAAGCCCGCCGTTGCCGGACAACCACAGGACCTACAGGACCTTTTCATGGATCAGACCCCTCCCTCTTTCATGCGCCGACTGTCGCTCGCGTTCGGCGCGTTCTTCTCGATCATCGGCAACCGCGACTTCGCCGCGCAGGTAATGCGCCTGCGCGCCGGGGCGGACCTCGCGGCACCGGCCGCCGCCGAAGCGCCCTCCGACGTTCGCCCACTGCGCGAAGTGCCGCACGAGGCCGCGCTGCAGCTGCTCGGCATGCTGCAGCGGGAAGCGCGCCTCGTCGATTTTGTCGCGGAGGACATCACGGCCTATTCCGACGCCGATGTCGGCGGCGCGGCGCGGCTGGTGCACGCTGGCTGTCGCAAAGTGCTGGGCGAGCATTTCAGCATCGAGCCGGTGCGCGCCGACGCCGAAGGTAGTCGCGTGACGCTCGCCGACGGATTCGACGCCGCCGCGATCCGCCTCACCGGCAACGTCGTCGGCAAGCCGCCGTTCACCGGCACGATCAGCCATCGCGGCTGGCGCGTTACCGATGCGCGTCTGCCGAAGCTCGCCGAGCATCATGACGCGTCGATCATCGCGCAGGCGGAGGTGGAGCTATGAGCGATCCGCGTTTCGTCATCGGCATCGACCTCGGCACGACCCACTGCGCGCTGTCGTACGTCGACATTGCCGGCAGCGACGGCGAACACGCCGCCCAGCAGGTGCTGGAGATCCCTCAGCTGACCGCTCCCGGCGCCGTCGAGGCGCTGCCGTTGCTGCCGTCTTTCCTCTACCTGCCGCACGAGAACGAGCTCGGCGAAGGCGACCTGACGCTGCCGTGGGCGAGCGCGCAGGACTACGTCGTCGGCGAATTCGCGCGCTCGCGCGGCGCCGGCACGCCGATCCGCCTCGTGTCGAGCGCGAAGAGCTGGCTGTGCCATCCGGGCGTCGACCGCAAGGCGGCGATCCTGCCGAGCGAGGCGCCGGACGAAGTCGCGCGGATTTCGCCGCTCGAAGCGTCGATCCGCTACCTCGCGCACCTGCGCGACGCGTGGAACGACGCGCAGCCCGACGCGCCGTTCGACGAGCAGGACATCACGGTGACGATCCCGGCGTCGTTCGACCCGGCCGCGCGAGAGCTGACCGCCGAAGCCGCAGCCAGCGCCGGCTACCGTCACATGACGCTGCTCGAGGAACCGCAGGCGGCGCTGTACAGCTGGATCCAGATGAGCGAAGGGCACTGGCGCGACGAGGCGAAGCCCGGCGACGTGATCCTCGTCGTCGATGTCGGCGGTGGCACGACCGACCTGTCGCTGATCGCCGTCGTCGAACGCGACGGCAACCTCGAACTGCACCGCGTCGCGGTCGGCGAGCACATCCTGCTCGGCGGCGACAACATGGATCTCGCGCTCGCGTACGCGGTCGCGCGCAACCTCGCGGCAGCGGGCACGCAGCTCGATGCGTGGCAGATGCGCGCGCTCGCGCACGCGTGCCGCGGCGCGAAGGAGACGCTGCTCGGCGACCCGACGGTCGAGGCCGTGCCGATCGTCGTGCCGAGCCGCGGCTCGAAGCTCATCGGCGGCTCGATCCGCACCGAACTCGGCCGCGAGATGCTGACCGCGACGATCGTGGACGGCTTCTTCCCGCCTGCCCAGGTCAGCGACCGGCCGCTCGCGCGCGCCCGCGCCGGCCTCACGCAGCTCGGCCTGCCGTATGCGCAGGACGCGGCGATCACGCGCCACCTCGCGGCGTTTCTGGGCCGCCAGCTTGGCGCGACCGCCGAGCTCGAAGGTTTCGGCGCGCTTCATCCGACCGACGCGAGCTTCCTGCATCCGACCGCGGTGCTGTTCAACGGCGGCGTGTTCAAATCCGCGCTGCTCGCCGACCGCGTGCTGGCGACGCTCGACGGCTGGCTCGAAGCGGAAGGGGCCGCGCCGGTTCGCGTGCTGCAGCGCGCCGATCTCGATCTCGCGGTCGCGCGCGGCGCCGCGTATTACGGCTACGTGCGGCGCGGGCGCGGCGTGCGCATCCGTGGCGGCACTGCGCGGGCATACTACGTCGCAGTCGAGTCCGCGATGCTGGCGGTGCCGGGCGTCGAGCCGCCGATCCAGGCGCTGTGCCTGGCGCCGTTCGGCATGGAGGAAGGGACGGAAGCGCAGCTGCCGGCGCAGGAGTTCGGCCTGGTCGTCGGCGAGCCGGTACGGTTCCGCTTCTTCGGTTCGTCGGTGCGGCGCCAGGACGAAGTCGGCACGCTGCTCGACTTCTGGGCGCCCGACGAGCTGCAGGAGCTCGAGGAGATCGAGGCCAGCCTGCCGGCCGAAGGCCGCGCCGCGGGCGAGATCGTGCGCGTGAAGCTGCATGCGCGCGTCACCGAAGCCGGCACGCTGGAGCTCGAAGCGCTGCCCGCGGACGGCAGCGCGCGCTGGAAAGTGTCGTTCGACGTGCGCGGCGGACAGTCCTGAATGCCGTGAAGCCTTATCTCGTCGGGATCGACCTCGGGACCAGTAACACCGTCGTCGCGTACGCGGCGCCGGGCGACGACGATATCGCGCTGCTGCCGATCGATCAGCTCGTCGCCCCGGGCGAAGTCGCGGCGCAACCGCTGCTGTCGTCGCTGCGCTACCATCCGGCGCCGGGCGAGCTGAGCCCGGATGACCTGCAGCTGCCGTGGGCGGTGAGTGATGTCGCCGGCGTCGAGCCGGTCGTCGTCGGCACTCTCGCGCGCGAACTCGGCGCGCAGGTGCCGGGACGGCTCGTCGCGAGCGCGAAAAGCTGGCTGTCGCACGCCGGCGTCGATCGCGGCGCGCCGATCCTGCCGTGGGGCGCCGGCGACGACGTCGCGAAAGTGTCGCCGGTCGCGGCGAGCGCGAGCTACCTCGCGCACGTGCGTGCGGCGTGGAACGCGTGCTTCCCGGACGCGCCGCTGGAGCGACAGCAGGTCGTGCTCACCGTGCCCGCGTCGTTCGACGAAGGGGCGCGGGCGCTGACGCTCGAAGCGGCACGGCTCGCGCAGCTGCCGGCGCTGCGCCTCCTCGAGGAGCCGCAGGCGGCGTGCTACGACTGGCTGTTCCGCCACCGCGCGAGCCTCGCCGCCGAACTGGAGGCGACGCGGCTGATCCTCGTCTGCGACGTCGGCGGCGGCACGACCGACTTCACGCTGATCCGCGTCGCCGTCGAGGACGGCGAACCACGCTTGACCCGCATCGGCGTCGGCGACCACCTGATGCTCGGTGGCGACAACATGGATCTCGCGCTCGCGCACGTCGTCGAAGCGCGCCTCGGCGCGGCCGAGAGCAAGCTCACCGCGGCGCGCTTTTCGCAGCTCCTGCAGCGCTGCCGCGGTGCGAAGGAGCAACTGCTCGGCCCGGCCGCGCCCGAGCGCACGACGGTGACGCTGCTCGGGGCCGGCAGCCGGCTCGTCGGCGGCGCGCGCTCGGTCGAGCTCGCACGCGACGAAGTCGAGCACCTGATCGTCGACGGCTTCCTGCCTCGAGCCGGTGCCGATCAGCGCCCGGCCCGGCGGCGTGCCGGCATCGTCGAATTCGGCCTGCCGTATCCGGCCGATCCCGCGATTACGCGCCACCTCGCGGCGTTTCTCGATCGGCACGCGGCCGCGTCGCGCGAAGCGCTCGGCGCGGATGCGCCCGAAGCGCCCGAGCTGCCGGTGCCCGACACCGTGCTGCTCAATGGCGGTGTGTTCCGCTCGCATGCGCTCAGCGAACGGCTGCAGCACGTGCTCGGCGGCTGGCGCGGCCAAGCGCTGCGCCTGTTGCACAACGACGACCCGGACGTCGCGGTCGCGCGCGGCGCCGTCGCGTACGCGCTGGTGCGCGCAGGGAAGGGGCCGCGCATCGGCGGCGGTTCGCCGCGCAGCTACTTCCTCGTCATCGACGGCGAGGGGCCGTCGCGGCGCGGCGTGTGCGTGTTGCCGCGCGGCACCGAAGAGGCCGTCGAAGTCCATCTGCCCGAGCGCAGCTTCGCGCTGAAGCTCGGCCAGCCGGTGCAGTTCCACCTCGTGTCGTCGGCTGCCGACACGCCGCATCGGGCCGGCGACCTCGTCGACCTCGTCGGCGACGACTTCGTGCGCCTGCCGCCGATCGCGACCGTCATCCCGTCGGCGGGCAGCGCTGTGGTCGACGTGCCGGTGCGGATCGTCGCCGCGATGACCGAAGTCGGCACGCTCGACATGCATTGCGTCAGCATCGCCGAGCCCGCGCGCCGCTGGCTGCTGGCGTTCCAGCTGCGCGGCGACGGCGCGGCGCAGGCGGAGACGGTTGCGGCGCTGCCGCCGCGCTTCGCCGACGCGGTCGAAGCGGTCGACCGCGTCTTCGGCTCGCGCTCGCACGACCTCAGCGGCAAGGAAGTGCGTCAGCTGCGCGGCCAGCTCGACCACTTGCTCGGCAAGCGCGAAAGCTGGGACGTGCCGCTGCTGCGCGCATTGTTCGACGTGCTGTGGGAGCGTGTGCGCCGCCGGCGCCGCTCGGCCGAGCACGAACGCCTGTGGCTGAACCTCGCCGGCTACTGCCTGCGCCCCGGGCTCGGCTATCCGCTCGACGACTGGCGCGTCGAGCAGCTGTGGACGCTGTTCGGGCAGGGCATCCAGTACGTGCGGGAGCGGCAGAACTGGTCGGAATGGTGGACGCTGTGGCGGCGCGCGGCGGGCGGACTGGGTGCGGCCGAACAGCTGCTCGTGCTGCAGGCGGCGGGCGAACAGCTCGAAGCCGACGACGCCGCGCGACGCGCGCGCCAGCCGCTCGGGACGCGCGGCAGCCTCGAGGATCTCGTGCGGCTGGCCGCATCGCTCGAGCGGGTCGAAGTCGAACATCGCATCGAGATCGGCGAATGGCTGATCGAGCGGCTGCAGAGACCCGCGGAAAAGCACAACGCGTGGTGGGCGGTCGGGCGCATCGGCGCGCGCGAGCCGCTGTACGGCAGCGCGCACAACGTCGTGCCGGCCGACGTGGCGACGCGCTGGCTCGACGCGATCCTCGCACTCGACTGGAAGCGCATCGAGCCGGCCGCGTTCGCCGCAGCCCAGATCGCCCGCATGACCGGCGACCGCTCGCGCGACCTGCCGGCCGAGCTGCGTGACGAAGTGGCGCGGCGCCTCGCGGCGATCAACGCACCGCCGAGCTGGACCGCGATGGTGCGCGAAGTCGTCGTGCTCGAGGAAGCCGAGAAATGGCGTGCATTCGGCGAAGCGCTGCCGCCGGGGCTGCAGCTCCTCGACCACTGAACCCGCAACCCTACGGCATGCCGTCATTCGCTGCGCGCATCGCGGCAATGCCCTTGTCCTGTGCCCTGCCGCCGCATCCCGTATATAGTCCTGCAGGTGCAATGCACCCGGTTTCGTTTGCTTTCAACAAGGAGAACAGCATGGCATCGAAGAAGCAGGACAAGCAGGAAAAACAGGACAAGCTGGAGAAGCTCGGAAGAGGGGTGGCACGGATCGACATCGGAATCAGCGAGGATGATCGCGCGAAGATCGCGGACGGTCTGTCGGCGCTGCTCGCCGACAGCTACACGCTCTACCTGATGACGCACAATTTCCACTGGAACGTCACCGGGCCCATGTTCAACACGCTGCACGTGATGTTCATGCAGCAATACACCGAGCAATGGACGGCGCTCGACCTGATCGCCGAGCGCATCCGCGCGCTCGGGTTTCCCGCGCCTGGGACCTACCGGGAATTCGTCGAGCGCGCGTCGATCAAGGAAATCGAAGGGGTGCCGAAAGCGTTCGACATGGTCCGCAGCCTCGTCGCCGCGCAGGAAGCGACCGCGCGCACCGCGCGCAGCCTGTTCCCGGTCGTCGATGACGCGAACGACCAGCCGACCGCTGATCTGCTGACGCAGCGCCTCGAAGTCCACGAAAAGACCGCGTGGATGCTGCGCAGCCTCCTCGAAGACTGAACGCCGTTGTGATAACCGGGGCGGCTGGCAGGGCACGAGGGTGCGCTAGCACGCCGCCGTCCGTCACAGGAAACCGAGGAGCCTGCCGAGAAACAGCGTCGTGAGCCAGATCGCGAGCGACAGGCTGCCGGAAAGCCGCAGCGCCTGCGTCGTGCCGGTCGTCTCCGCGATCCCGCGCCGCCACGCCGTGCTGCGCCGCAGTACGAGTGCATTGGCGACGCCCGCCAGCACCAGCGCCATTTTGGTCCAGAACACCGGCAGCGCGGCGTAATCGGCGGGCTGCACGATGAACAGCAGCATGCCGGTGCCGATCGCCAGGATGCAGCCGCTGGCCGCGAACGGGAGGATCGTGCGTGCGAACAGCGCCACCGGCAGCGACGGCCACACGCCGATCAGCCGCGCGTCCATCGGTACGATCGCCCCGACCAGTAGCGCGATGCCGAGGATGTGGGCGGCGCTAACGACCGGGTAGAGCCAGATCGAATGCCGCAGATGGACCGACAGCGCCGAGGCATCGATCGCGGCGAGCAGTTCGCCGAACATTCGCGCCCCTAGTCGCGGTCAGGGTACAGGTCGTATGTCGTGTCGCCGATGATCACGCGCTCGGCCTTGATGAGTTTCTCGCCGGGGCGCGCCGAGCGATGACCCGAGATCGTCACTCGCACACCTTCGACGAGCATCTCGTCCCGCAGTCCGGCGCGCGAGTTGCGCCACGGCTGGCCGACTTCGGCGACCCATTGCTCGCCGCCGACATCGAGCGTCACGCGCCCGTGCGGATTGCCGAGCCGCACCGATTTCACGACCCCGGTGAGCTCCGAGTTGTCGGGCTCGGCCCAGTTCCAGCCGTGGTGCGCGAGCGCCGGGCCGGCCGCCGCGAGCGCGGCGAGGAACGCGACGAGGAGGCCGGGATATCGAATGCGCATGATGACGCCCTCCAGTGGACCGTGACCCGCGGGGCTGCGCGTGCTGCTGTGCGCCTCCCCGGTCGCGCTTCGACCGCGTGGCAGACGGACAATTCCATGCGCGCCGGCTGGGGCGCGTGCCAGGAAGTTGCCACGAGGGGCGCCACCACGTCGGTGCCGCGCCGTCCCCGGCCGCTAAAACCTCACTGCCAGCCGCCGCCGAGCGCCTTGTACAGCGCGATGCGGTTCGCCGCGTCGGACTCGCGCACGGCGATCAGCTGGAGCTGGGCGCCGTACAGCGTGCGTTGCGCATCGAGCAGGCCGAGGTAGCTGTCGACGCCGCCTTTGTAGCGCGCCTCGGACAGCCGGAAACTCTCGGCGGTCGCTTCGACGAGGCGGCGGCGCGCATCGAGCTGCTCGGCGAGGGTCGCGCGCTCGGCCAGTGCGTCGGCGACTTCGCGGAACGCGCCCTGGATCGCCCTTTCGTACTGCGCGACGTTGATGTCGCGCTGGATCTCGGCGACGTCGAGGTTCGCGCGCAGGCGGCCGGCCTCGAAAATCGGGATGCGGATCTGCGGTACGAAGCTCCACGTGCCGGAGCCGCTCGAGAACAGGCCGTCGAGCGTGCTGCTCGCGCTGCCGGCCACCGCGGTCAGCGTGATCGACGGGAAGAACGCGGCGCGCGCTGCGCCGATATTGGCATTGGCCGCGCGCAGCTGGCGCTCCGCCTCGAGGATGTCGGGGCGGCGCACGAGGACTTCGGACGGCACGCCGGCCGGCAACTCGGCGACTGCAGTCATCATCGTGTCGGCGAGCTGCGGCGGCAGCAGCTCGGGCGGAACGCGCGCGCCGGCGAGCAGCGCGAGCGCGTTCTCGTCCTGCGCGACGAGCGCGGCGAAACGGGCGGCGTCGGCGCGCGCGTCTTCCTGCAGCGTCTCGGCCTGCCGCAGGTCGAGCGCCGACACCGCGCCGGCCTCGAAGCTGCGCCGCGTCAGCTCGTACGACTCCTGTCGCGTCCGGTACGTATTGCGCGCGAGCGCGAGGCGTTCGCGGTCGGCGGCGAGCGTCAGCCACGCGTTCGCGACTTCGGCGACGAGGCTGATCTGCGCGCTGCGGCGCGCCTCCTCGGTGCCGAGGTACAGTTCCAGCGCCTGCTCGTTGAGGCTGCGCAGGCGGCCGAAGAAATCCAGCTCCCACACCGAAAAGCCGATCGTCGCGCTGTACTGCCGACTGATCGTCGCATCGCCGTTGCCGTTGCCGCCGCTGCTGCCGCGCACGAGGTCCGCCGGCAGGCGCTGCGCGTTCTGGCCACCGCTCGCGCCGATCGCCGGGAACAGGTCCGCGCGCTGGATGCGGTACTGCGCGCGGGCGCGCTCGATGTTGAGGGCCGCCACGCGCAGGTCGCGGTTGTTGTCGAGCGCCAGCGCGATCAGCTCGCGCAGGCCGGGGGCGGCGAAGAAATCGCGCCACGGCAGGGCGTCGGCCGCGACAGCACTTGCCGAAACCGTTTCCGGCGCCTGCGGGAAAGACGCCGGAACCGGCGCTGGCGGCCGCTGGTAGTCCGGCGCGAGCGTCGAGCATGCGCTCGCGACAGTGGCGGCGAGTGCGGCGGCCAGGATACGCAGTCGGGTCATCACTTGGCTTCCTCGGCGACAGGTGCGATGGTTGCGGGCGGAGCCGGCTTTTTCCGGAAGATGCGCATGATCACGACGTAGAACAGCGGAATGAAGAAGATGCCGAGCACGGTCGCCGCGATCGTGCCGCCGAGCACGCCGGTGCCGATCGCGTTCTGGCTGCCGGAGCCGGCGCCGCTCGAGATCGCGAGCGGCAGCACGCCGAGGCCGAACGCGAGCGAAGTCATCAGGATCGGGCGCAGCCGCATGCGCACCGCTTCGAGCGTCGCGGCGACGAGTTCCTTGCCTTCCTGCTCCATCTGCGCTTTCGCGAACTCGACGATCAGGATCGCGTTCTTCGCCGACAGGCCGATCGTCGCGAGCAGGCCGACCTGGAAATAGACGTCGTTCGACAGGCCTCGCCCGGTCGCCGCCAACAGCGCTCCGAGCACGCCGAGTGGCACCACCAGCATCACCGCGAACGGCACCGACCAGCTTTCGTACAGCGCGGCGAGGCACAGGAACACGACCAGCAGTGACAGCGCATACAGCGCCGGCGCCTGCGCCCCGGAACGGCGCTCCTCGTATGAAGTGCCGGTCCATTCGTAGCCGATGCCGGCAGGCAGCTTCGCGATGATCTCCTCGACCGCGGCCATCGCGTCGCCCGACGACAACCCGGGCGCCGCCTGGCCGAGGAGTTCGACCGACGGCTGGCCGTTGTAGCGTTCCAGGCGCGGCGAACCGTATTCCCAGTGCGCGGTCGAGAACGCCGACAGCGGCACCATCTCGCCCTGACGGTTGCGCACGTACCACTTCGACAGGTCCTCCGGGCTCATGCGCGCGTCGGCGTCGGCCTGCAGATACACTTTCTTGATGCGGCCGCGATCGAGGAAATCGTTCACGTAGGTGCCGCCCCACGCGGTCGACAGCGTCTCGTTGATGTCCGCGATCGAGACGCCGAGCGCGCCGGCTTTTGCATGGTCGATATCGATCTGGAACTCGGCCATGTCGTCCTGGCCGTTCGGCCGCACCCCGACGAGCCGCTTGTCCTGCGCCGCGAGCCCGAGGAACTGGTTCCGTGCGGCGATCAGCGCGTCGTGGCCGAGGCCGGAGCGATCCTGCAGCATGACGTTGAAACCGCTCGCGGTGCCGAGCTCGAGCACGGCCGGCGGCACGAACGCGAACACCATCGCTTCGCGGATCTGCGCGAATGCGGCCATCGCGCGCCCGGCAACGGACTTGACGTCCATTCCCGGCTCACCGCGCTCGTCCCAGTCTTGCAGGTTGATGAACGCGATGCCCATGTTCTGGCCGCTGCCGCCGAAGCTGAAACCGGCCACGGTGAAGATCGAGCGCACCGTGTCCTTTTCGTTCTCGAGGAAATGGTCCTCGACCTTCTTCAGCACCGCCAGCGTGCGATCCTGGGTCGCGCCGGCCGGCAGCGTGACCTGGCTGAACATCACGCCCTGGTCTTCTTCGGGCAGGAACGAGGTCGGCATGCGCAGGAACAGCAGCGCGAGCACGGCAATGATCGCCAGATAGATCGCGAGGAAGCGCAGGCTGCGGTGCAGAATGCGCCCGACAGTCGACTCGTAGCGCCGCGTGTTGCGCGCGAACATCCCGTTGAACCAGTGGAAGAAACCCGAGAACCAGCCGCCTTCGCCGTGTTCGTGGCCTTTCTCGACCGGCTTGAGCATCGTCGCGCACAGCGCCGGCGTGAAGATGATCGCGACCAGCACCGACAGCGCCATCGCCGCGGCGACGGTGATCGAGAACTGCCGGTAGATGACGCCGGTCGAGCCGCCGAAGAACGCCATCGGGATGAACACCGCCGACAGCACGAGGCCGATGCCCACCAGCGCGCCGGTGATCTGGTCCATCGAGCGCTTCGTCGCCTCCTTCGGCGGCAAGCCCTCTTCGCTCATGACGCGCTCGACGTTCTCGACGACGACGATCGCGTCATCGACGAGCAGGCCGATCGCGAGCACCAGGCCGAACATCGTCAGCGTATTGATCGTGAAGCCGAACGCCGCCATCACGCCGAAAGTGCCGAGCAGCACCACCGGCACGGCGATCGTCGGGATCAGCGTCGCGCGGATGTTCTGCAGGAACAGGTACATCACGAGGAACACCAGGGCGATCGCTTCGAGCAGCGTCTTGACGACGCCCTGGATCGAGATCGCGACGAAAGGCGTGGTGTCGTAAGGCACCACCACTTTCACGCCGGCGGGAAAGTACGGCACGAGCTGGTCGAGCCGCGCGCGCACCGCAGCCGCGGTATCGAGCGCGTTCGCGCCGGCGGCGAGCTTGATGCCGATCGCGGCGGCGGGCTGGCCGTTGTAGCGGCCGACGGTACCGTAGTTCTCGGCGCCGATCTCGATGCGCGCGACGTCCTCGAGGCGCACTTCGCCGCCTTGCGCGGAACTGCGCAGCAGGATGTCCTCGAACTGCCCGACCGTCTCCAGCCGGCTCTGCGCCGTGATCGACGCGGTGAAACCCTGTCCCTCCACCGCCGGCGTGCCGCCGAGCTGGCCGGCCGAAACCTCGTTGTTCTGCGTGCGGATCGCGACCTGGACGTCGCCTGGCGTGAGCCCGAACTTCATCAGCTTCGCCGGGTCGAGCCACACCCGCATTGCGTACTGCGAGCCGAACACCTGCACTTCGCCGACGCCGGTCACGCGCGACAGCGGGTCCTGTACCGACGAGACGAGGAAGTCCGCCAGGTCGACCTGCTTGAGACTACCGTCCTGCGACACGAAGCCGATCACCATCAGGAAGTTGCGTGACGATTTCGCCACCTGCACGCCCTGCTGCTGCACCGCCTGCGGCAGCAGCGGCAAGGCCAGTTGCAGCTTGTTCTGCACCTGCACCTGCGCGATATCGGGATTGATGCCGGCGTCGAACGTCAGCGTCACTGTGGCCCGGCCGAAGGAGTCCGACGCCGATGCCATGTACAGCAGCCCGTCGAGGCCGGTCATCTTCTGCTCGATGATCTGGGTGACCGAATCCTCCACCGCTTTCGCCGAGGCGCCGGGATAACTGGCGTTGATGACGACTGTCGGAGGGGCGATCGACGGGTATTGCGACACCGGCAGCGTCAGGATCGACAGCGCACCGGCGAGCATGATGACGATCGCGATGACCCACGCGAAAATCGGTCGGTCGATGAAGAAGCGTGCCATCGTCGCGTCCTCAGTTCTTCTGCGCGGCGGCAGGGGGAGCGGCCGCTGCGGCGGCAGGGGCGGCACCGGCTTCGGTCACCTGCACCTGCGCGCCGGGGCGCACGCGCTGCAGGCCTTCGACGATCACCCGGTCGCCGTCGGCGAGGCCGGCGGTCACGACCCATTTGTCGCCGAGCGACTGTTCGGCGGTGACGCGGCGCGCCTCGACCTTGCCTTCGCCACCGACGACCATGACCTGGGCGTTGCCGCGCGGATCGTGGCTGAGCGCAGCATGCGGCACGAGCGCGGCGTCGCTCTTGATGCCCTGCGAGAGCCGCGCCCGCACATACATCCCGGGCAGCAGTTCGGCGCGCGGATTCGGGAACACCGCGCGCAGCGTCACGCTGCCGGTGCCGGGATCGACGGACACCTCGGAAAACGCGAGCCTGCCTTCGGCGCCGAAGACGCTGCCGTCTTCCAGCACCAGGCGCACCGGCACGGTGTCGCCACTCGCCCGTTGCAGCCTTCCTTCGGCCAGATCGCGCTTCATGCGGAGCAGCTCGCTGCTCGACTGGGTGACGTCGACGTAGATCGGGTCGAGCTGCTGCACGGTGGCGAGGGCCTCACTCTGGTTCGCCGTCACCAGTGCGCCCGGCGTGACCGCTGAACGGCCGATGCGCCCGGCGATCGGCGACGTGACGCGGGTGAAGGCGAGGTCGATTTTTGCCTTCTCGATCGCCGCCTTCGCGGCCGCGACTTCAGCCTGGCCCTGCTGTAGTTCGGCCGTCGCGTCGTCAAAGGCCTGCTTGCTCACGGCGTTGATCTTGACCAGGTCGGCATAGCGGTCGGCCTTGAGGCGCGCGGCGTAAACATTCGCCTCGGCGCGTGCGAGGTTCGCCTTGGCGCTGTCGTAGGCGGCCTGATAGGTCGCCGGGTCGATCTGGTACAGCACCTGACCCGCCTTGACGTCGCTGCCTTCGGTGAATGGGCGCTGCTTGACGATGCCGGTGACTTGCGGCCGCACTTCGGCGATCAGGTAAGGCGCCGTACGCCCCGGCAGCTCGACGACAAGCGGCACCGCTTCGGTGTGGACGGTGACGACGGTCACTGTCGGCGCAGGAGGTGCGGCGGGTGCGGCGGCGTCTGCCGAGCCCCGTTGCTTGTCGCTCCCGCAGGCGGCGAGCAGCACGGCGCTTGCCAGTGCGATGGCCACTGGCCGGAACAGCCGATTGCCGTTGATCCCCATGAATCGCCTCTCGAAATGGTGGTGCCGGTGTTGGAAAGTGTGCCCCGTTCGGGTCGGGTGCAAAAAATAGAATGTTTATTCTAGAATGGTCATTCTATGTTAGGATTTTCCGCAGTGCAAGATCGATGCAAGACCTCTTCAATATTTCCGGAGACCCTGCGAATGCCTCCCGACTCCGCCCCTCCCGACCAGCCGCGCGCCGAAGTCCGCCGCGCGCAGATTCTCGCCGCCGCGGGTGACTGCTTTCGCAGCAAGGGCTTCCACGGTGCGAGCATCGCGCAGATCTCGAAAATCGCCGGCATGAGTCCGGGGCATATCTATCACTACTTCGAAAACAAGGAAGCGATCATCGCGGCGATCGTCGCGCAGGATCTCGAACATGTCCTGGCGATGACCGCTTCGCTGCGTGCCGCGTGCAACATGAAAGAAGCGATGGTCGAGCACGTCGCCGACGGCGTCGAGCGCAATCTCGAGCCGCGTGCGGCGGGACTCAATCTCGAGATCCTTGCCGAAGCGGCCCGCAACCCGCATGTCGCCGAGATCGTCCGGTCTGCCGACCGCGTGTGCCGTGACAGCCTCGCGCTGACGCTGCGCGACATGCGCCGCGCGAGCGGCCATGATGACGACGAGGCGACGATCGCCGGCATGATCGAAGTGCTCGCTGCGATGTTCGAAGGGCTCGCGAGCCGCAGCATCCGCAACCCGGATCTCGACCGCAGCGTCGTCGTGCGGCTGTTCCAGGGCGCGCTGCGCGACCTGCTCAGTCAGAATTCCTGACTCCTGCCTTCTCCCCGGCCCGTGGAGGGCAGCCGCGCCGGCCGGAAATTGCTTCCGGAATATCCGTGGGGCATGAAAATCATTGTTTCGAGGTATTTCAGCACTGAGTCGCGTCAGGTACGTTTCAGTTTCATGGGTTGCGCGGAACGGATTCCTGTCCTTTGATGAATATCTCCAGCGGAATCAAGGGTTCCCACTGCCACGGAAGGGCGGGACGCCAGATGTCGGAAGTCCGGCGCCGGATGTCCGCTCGCCGCGGTGGCGAACGCCGGATTCACAGACGAGGTGTATTTTGGACGACCCTCTCAGCGACGGGCGCACTCCTTTTCCGGAGTGGCTCCCCCCCGGCGGCGAAACGGGGGCGCTGGTGCGCCGCATCGACTGGGGCCGGACAGCGCTCGGCCCCGTCGCGCAGTGGCCGGGGAGCCTTAAAACGGTCGTCGCGCTGGTCCTCGGGGCGGGTTTTCCAGCGGCGCTGCTGTGGGGCAGTGATCTCGTCCAGATCTATAACGATGGCTTTCGGCCGCTGCTCGGCGTGCGCCATCCCGACGCGCTCGGGCGCAGCGCAAGGGACAGCGGGACCGCAGCGTGGCAGGTTCACGAACCGCTGTGCCGGCAGGTGATGGCCGACGGCGACGCGGTGATGCTCTCAGAGCAGGTCGTCGATCCGTCGTCCGGTGACAGCGCTCGGCCGCTGTACGTGACGAACTGCTACAGCCCGGTCCGTTGCGAGGACGGAAGCATTGGCGGCGTGCTGGTGACGGTGATCGACGATACGCCGCGGATCCTCGCGCGCCGACGCCAGGAGGCGAGCGAGGCGCGCTACCGGGCGCTCTTCGAATCGATCGACGAAGGGTTCTGCATCGTCGAGATGATCTTCGACGGGCGCGCAGAAGCGGTCGATTATCGCTTCATCGAGGTCAATCCGGCGTTCGGGCAACACACCGGCCTGGTCGATGTGGTCGGGCGCCGCATGCGCGAGCTGGTGCCGGAACATGAATCCTTCTGGTATCAGATCTACGGCGAAGTGGCGCTCACCGGAGAGCCGGTCCGTTTTCAGCGGCGCGCCGCGATGCTCGACCGCTGGTTCGACGTCTACGCGTTCCGTTACGGCAAGCCGGACGAGCGCCAGGTAGCGGTCGTGTTCAGCGACATCACCGACGAGGTGCGCACCGAAGCGGCGCTGCTGGCCGGGCATGTCCGCTTCCGCCGCCTGTCCGAAGGGCTCGAGCGGCTCTCCCGCGCGGACAGCAGCGCCGAACTCCTGGAGGAGCTGCTGCGTGCGGCGCAGAGGCTTGTCGGTGCGGACGGCATCACCGTCGAGCTCGACAATGGCCGGTTCCGCTGCATCGGCAGGGGGGCGATGAACGGGGCGGTGTGGGAACGCAGCCATCATCCGCTGGTCGCGCGCGTGGCGGACTGGACAATCCGCCATTGCCGGACAGCGGTGATCGTCGATGTGCGCGACGACGAGCGCGTGCCCGCGGAGGTGCTCGAAGGGGTATCGAAGCGCGGCCTGGTGATGGTTCCGGTTGGCGGTGCGATCCCCACCGGTGCCGTCGGCGCGTATTGGCTCCGGCCGCACCGGCCAGACGACGAGGAGGTCGCGGTGCTCGAGGTGCTGGCGAGTGCCGCCGGGACTGCGCTCGCGCGGCAGCTCGCGAGCGACCGGCTACGCCAGAGCGAGGAACGTTTCCGCGTGCTCGTCGAGGAAACCGCCCAAGCGGTGTGGGAAGGCGATGCCGCGGGAGCCCTGGTCGTCCATTCGCCGTCCTGGTCCGCCTACACCGGCCAGACTTTCGAGGAAATGGCAGGTTTCGGATGGCTTCAGGCGATTCATCCCGACGACCGCGCCCGCGTCGAAAGGGAATGGCGCGTGGCGGTTGCCGGTCGGCGTGTGTTCGATACGGAACTTCGCCTGCGTCACCTGGGCGAGTGGCGCTGGGCGAACGTGAGGGCGGCGCCGCTCGTCGGGGCGGACGGCCAGGTCGAGAAATGGGTCGGCATGAACATCGACATCACCGACCGCAAAGAGGCGGAACAGCGCGCCCATGAAGCAGCACTGCACGACTCGCTGACCGCGCTGCCGAACCGCCGGCTGATCTTCGAATATGCGGAGCATCTGCTCGCGGCGGCCGGGCGCAAGCACAGCCAGGGTGCGTTCCTGTTCATCGACCTGAACCGCTTCAAGCCGGTCAATGACCTCTACGGCCACGAAGCCGGCGACCGGCTGCTGCAGGAGGTCGCGTGCCGCCTGAAGGCGGGCGTGCGCAAGGAAGATATCGTCGGGCGGCTCGGCGGCGACGAGTTCATCGTCCTGCTGCCCTATCTCGAGCAGACGCAGGAAGCGATGAACATCGCGCAGTACGTCGTCGAAAGCGTGTCGCAGCCGTTCATGATCCGCGACGCAGAAGTCTCCGTTTCACCGTCGATCGGCATCAGCCTGTTTCCGCAGCACGGCATGACCGTCGATGCGCTGATCCGCGCCGCCGATCTGGCGATGTACCAGGCCAAGCACTGCAGCGGCGGCGCTTACTGCGTGTATGCGCCGGACCTCGAACACCGCGACGACATGTCGACGACGGTGGAGGGCCGGCTCAAGCAGGCGCTCGCAAAAAACACGTTCGCGCTGCATTACCAGCCGGTGATCGACCTGAGAACCGGTGCCGTCACGGGAGCCGAGGCGCTCCTCCGCTTTGCCGGCGAGGACTGCGAGGCGCTCGGCCCCGGGCTCTTCATTCCCGTCGCCGAATCGTCGGGCCTGATCGGCGCCATCGGCGAGTGGGTCACTGCTGAAGCGTGCCGCCAGCACGTTGCGTGGGCCGCCGAGGGGCTGGAACCGGTGCCGATCGCGATCAACGTGTCGCCGGTCCAGTTCCGGCAGCGGCGCTTCGTGCAGCGCCTCGCGGACATCCTGCGCGAGGGCGGCATGAATCCGGCATCCTTGCTGCTCGAGATCACCGAAAGCGCGGTGATGGACAACGCCGACGATGCCGCCGGAATCCTCGCCTCAGTCAGGGCGCTCGGCGTCAAGGTCGTGCTCGACGGCTTCGGCACCGGCTGCTCGAGCCTGGCCCATCTCGGTTCGCTGCCGCTCGACAAGCTCAAGATCGACCGTTCGTTCGTGGAGGGCATCCGCCAGGATCCGACGAGCCGCGCGGTTGTCGAGGCTGTCATCGCGCTCGGCCGCACGCTGGGGCTGGAAGTCGTCGCCGAAGGCATCGAAAGCGGCGACGCGTTCGCGTACCTGAAGGCACACGGCTGCGACCAGGGCCAGGGGTATTTCTTCGGCCGCCCGCTCCCTCGCGACGAGTTCGCGCGGCAGTTCCTGGGCAAGGGGCGCGGACCCTAGAGGATGTTCCGAGCGAGCGCATCGGCCGCGCAGCACGAGGCAAAGCCGTTTCCTGCGGGCGCTCCTCAGTACAGACCCGTCAAATAATAGAACGCGATGACCACGAACACCGCCACACTTTTGATGCAGGTAATGGCGAAGATGTCGCCGTAGGCCTGTCGGTGGGTGAGGCCGGTGACCGCCAGTAGGGTGATGATCGCGCCGTTGTGGGGCAGGGTGTCCATGCCGCCGCTGGCCATCGAGGCGACGCGATGCAGGACTTCCATCGGGATGCCGCTGACGTTGGCCGCGGCGATGAACTGCTCCGCCATCGCCGCCAGCGCGATGCTCATGCCGCCCGTGGCCGAGCCGGTGATGCCGGCCAGCGTGGTGACCGTGATCGCCTCGTTGAGCAGCGGGTTGGGGATGGCCTTCAGCGCATCGGCGACGATCAGAAAGCCTGGAAGGATGGCGATGACCGCGCCGAAACCATATTCCGAAGCCGTGTTCACCGATGCCAGCAGCGTACCCGACACCGCCGCCTTGGTGCCTTCGGCGAACTTCGCGCTCACCGTCTTGAACGCGAACACCAGCACGGTGAGGATGCCCACCAGCAGCGCCGCTTCCACGGCCCAGATCGCAGCGACCTTGGAGACCTCGGTGACGATCGGTTTTCCGCCCCCGGCCACCGTTATTTCATGGGTGCCGCCGTACAGCTGCGGAATCCACACGCCGAAAACGCGGTTCAACACCCCCACTGCGAGCAGCGGCAGGATCGCGATCAATGGGTTGGGCAGAATCTCGCCGCCGAACGGCTCGGGTTCGTTGAGGTGACCCTCGCCGTAGCCTTCGTTTCTCGCTGCCGCCTGTTTGCGCCGCCAAGTCAGATAGGTCAATCCGACCAGCAGGATGAAGACCGAGCCGACGACGCCGAGCCAGGGGGCGGCCCAGGCATTGGTGTTGAAGAAGGCCGAGGGGATGATGTTCTGGATCTGCGGCGAGCCCGGCAATGCATCCATCGTGAAGCTGAACGCGCCGAGCGCGATCGTTCCCGGTAGGAGGCGTTTCGGGATGCCGCTCTGCCTGAACATTTCGGCGGCGAACGGGTAGACCGCGAACACCACGACGAACACCGACACGCCGCCGTAAGTGAGGATCGCGGAGACGAGCACGATCGAGAACATCGCGCGGTCGCGCCCGACAAGCTTGATCACTGCGGAAACGATGGACTTCGAGAAGCCGGACAGCTCGATCACCTTGCCGAACACTGCGCCGAGCAGAAAGACCGGGAAGTAGAGCTTGATGAAGCCGGCCATCTTGTCCATGAAGACGCTGGTGAACATTGCCGGCACGAGCGACGAATCGGTGAACAACACTGCGCCGAGGGCGGCGACAGGGGCGAAGATGATCACGCTGAAGCCGCGGTACGCGACGAACATCAGGAACAGCAGCGCCGCCAGGACGACTGTGAATTCGTACATTTGGAAAGCCTTATCGAGTGCGTTGGGGGAAGACCGGGTTAGTAGCTACCGCCGGTCTCACCGCTGGACTCGATACGCTCGCGCTCCAGGTCCTTGATGAGGTGCTCGTCTTCGGCGACCACCTCCTCCAGCACGTCGCGCATGGAAAGCGTTCCGATCACGCTGCCTTGCTCGATCACCGGGAGATGGCGCACCTGCTTGTTGTGCATGATCGACATGCAACGCTCGCTGGAATCGTCGGCGGAGACGCAAAGGAGGTCGCGGGTCATGATCTCGTGCGCCCGCGTGTCCCTGGCGTTCCGGCCCAGCAATTCGACTTTCAGCACGTAGTCGCGCGCGGTAACGATGCCGAGCAGTTTTTGCTCGTCCATGACCAGAACGGCGCTGACGTTGTTGTCCGCCATCGTCTGCAACACCGCGATCACGAGCGCGTCCGGAGCGACCGACACTACGCCGTTCCCGGTCTCCTCCACCAATTGCTTGGCCGTCTTTACGGTCTTTTCCATTGCCTGTCTCCTTCGTTGTGTGGGGTCGCGAAATGCGCTTGTTTTTGCGTTGATGATTGAACGCGACCTAACCCTGCCTTGCCGCGGGGGTCAAAGCAGCTCGTCGCGCAGCAGCTCGCGCAACTTGAACTTCTGGATCTTGCCGGTCGCCGTCGACGGCATCGCGTCGCGCACGATCAAGCGCTCGGGGATGTACTGGAGCGTGACTTTTTGCACTTTCAGGAAGGCGACCATCGACGCGAAGTCGAACGTCTGGCCGGGCTTGGGCACGACGACGGCGCAGCAGCGCTCGCCGAGCCGCTCGTCCGCGTAGGCGACGATCGCCACCTGGTCGATGGCCGGATGGCGATACAGCAAGGATTCGATCTCGAACACCGGAATGTTCTCGCCGCCGCGGATGATCACATCCTTGTTGCGACCGCTGATGCGGATGTAACCGCGCTCGTCCATCTTCGCGACATCCCCGGAGTCGAGCCAGCCTTCGGCATCGACGTTGTTCCACTGCGGCCGTTTGAGGTAGCCGCCGAACGCCGAGCACGTGCGCACGACAAGGCGACCGACGGAGCCGCGCGGAAGCTCGACACCGTCTTCATCGACGATGCGGACTTCGGCACCCGGAATCACCTTGCCGTCGGTCGAGTACGCGCGCTCGTCGTCGTCGTCGAGATCGATCATCGTGATCACGCCGATCTCGGTCATGCCCCACGCCGACACGATCTTGGTGCCGAGGACCTTGCGCGCCTGCTCGACCAGCGGAGGAGGAATCGGCGCTCCGGAGCACAGGAAGCTTCTCAGCGTCGGCACCGGCAGCGCGAGCTCCTGCACGGTCTTCGTCAAGTCGGTCAGGAACGGCGTCGAGGCCATCGTGAACGTTGCGCCTTCGGCCCGAATCAGCTCGACCGCCTTCGCCGGCTCCCATTTGTCGAGGATCACCGAGCGCGCGCGCAACAGGATCGGCAGCATCATTCCGTACGCGGCGCCGGTCTGGTGCGCCATCGGCGAGGCCATCAGCACCACATCGTCGTGGCCCAGGCGCAGCTTCCGCGCGTACTCGACGAGGTTCGCCATCACGGTGTTGGCCGAGTGCATCGCGCCTTTCGGCTCGCCGGTCGTGCCGGAGGTGTACATCAGCAGCGTGATGTCGTCGGGACCCGGGCGGCTGCGCGTGAGGATGTCGGCAGCGTCGGGTTCGTTCTCCCAAGCCGGCGCGGCGAGCAGCGCGTCGAAGGAGTCCGGGCCGTCGCTGTCGATGACGACGATGCGCTTGAGTGCCGGCAGGCTCGGCTGCAGTGCGCGCGCCATCGCCTCGTGGTCGAAGCCGCGGAAAGTCTTCGGCACGACGAGCACTTTCGCTTCGCCGTGGCCGAGCATGAACGACAGCTCGCGCTCGCGGAAAATCGGCATCAGCGGATTGACCACCGCGCCGATGCGCGTGCAGGCGAGATACAGCACCGTGAACTGCCACCAGTTCGGCAGCTGCATCGCGACGACATCGTTGCGGCCGACACCGAGGCGCGCGAGACCGACGGCGACGCGATCGGCCAGCGCAGCCAGTTCTCGGTACGTAAATCGCCGCGTTGCGCCGTCTTCGGCGCGCATCGCGGTCAGCGCAACTTTTTCCGGAAAGTCGGCGACGCACGCGTCGAGTTCATCGTTGATCGTGCGATCGGGCCACGTGCTGGCGGCAATGCAGGCCGCACGGCGAGCGGGGAGCAAGACTGCGTCAAAGTCCATTGGTGTCTCCTATGGGTATGGAAGTGGGTGGACGATTCGGTTCGACGTCGCGTTTTTGGTCGGCGCATGGGCGAGCATTCATGGTTTTCATAATCTGGGGCCTGCGCTCATCTATCATCTGCTTCAAATTTCCCACGCCAAAGCAACGAGTTGCACACGACTTGTGCGCCAATGCACAATGGCCCGCATGGACGCCCTCCCTGACTGGAACGATTTGCGCATCTTCCTCGCGGTCGCACGGCTCGGGACGATCTCCCTCGCCGGCGAGCGCTTGGGCATCGAGCACTCGACGGTTTCGCGCCGCATCGACCGCCTCGAGGCCGGCCTGCGTGTTGTCCTGTTCGATCGCCGGCGCACCGGGTATTCACTGACCGAGGCCGGTCATGCGCTCATTCCTCATGCCGAAAGAATGGAAAGCGCGCTGCTCGAGGCTGTCGAGGAGAGTGCGGGTCTGGGGGTGCGGGTGACGGGATCGGTGCGCGTGGGCACGCCCGAGGGCCTGGGCATTCACCTGATCGCACCGGGCTTGGCGGAACTGCATCGCGAGCACCCGGAACTGCATGTCCAGCTGATGCCCCAGCCGCAGTATCCGAGCCTGGTTACGCGCGAGGTCGAGATCCTGATCACGCTCGACCCGCCCGAGGTGGGACGCTACAAGGTCGCGCGGCTGACCGACGTCGACTATTCCATCTACTGCTCGCCCGGCTACCGCGACTCCCACCCACGCATCCGCGAGTTGAGCGATATCGCCGAGCACAGCTTCGTGGACTACATCCACGACGGCTCGCTCAGCGGCCACTTCCGCGTGCTCGAAGAGCTGACGCCGCATCCCCGGAGGATCTTCACCTCGACCAGCGTGCTTGCCCAGCGCGAGGCCGCAGCGGCCGGCATGGGGCTCGTGGCCTTGTCGCCTTTCGTCGCCGAACTGTCCGACGACCTGGTGTGCGTGTTCCCCGGACAGTCGCTGGTGACCCGGACGCTATGGATCGCCGCGCCCGAAGACCTGCTGCGGATCAAGCGCATCCGCGTCGTGTGGGACTTCATTCGGGAGCTGATCGAGCAGCGTCCGCAGTGCTTCCGTCGCAACGGCTGATCACGCTGGGTGCCAGTATTGCGGGGATGCAAACGAAAACGGGCGCCGCAGCGCCCGTCGACTGCACGGGTCAGGAAAGGATCAGAAGGTGTGATTCACGCCGACCATGAGGTTCGTGCTGTTCTCACCCGTCTGACCGACCGCGCTGGCGACGAACGTCGCATTTTGCGCGGAGTCGTTGTTCACCCGCGTGGCGAAGGCGTAAGCCGTGGTCCGCTTGGAAAGTGCGTGGCTGTGGCCGATGGTCAGATTCGTCGCGTCCATGTCGGAATTCTCGTGATCGAGGCGGCCGATCGCGAAATGGAGCTTGCCGGCCGAACTGACCGGCCCAATCGCACCGACCTGGTAGACCGTGTTGGTGTCCGAATCCTGCTCGACCTGCTGGTAGCTGGCGAGCAACGTGACGACGCCGAAATTGTAGGAACCGCCCGCGTACCATTCCTTCTTGTCGTCGACGCCGACTGCGGCCGGCATGTCGCGGCCGAGGTGGTAGATCACGTTCGCGCCGACCGGTCCGTTCGCATATTCGGCGCCGATGCTGAAGCGATCGCCCTGGCGGCGGTTCGTCGCCTGATTTTCCTCGCCGAATGCGTAGATCGTGTTGATGGTGAGACCGCCCATGTTCGGCGAAATGTAGTTCAGCGCGTTGTTCGCGCGTGCCGGGCTCGCGGGCACGATCGTCGCGCCGGCCTTGATGCCGAGCATCGCTTGCGGCCCCCACGGCGTTCCGATCGCAGCGTCGTATTTGAAGACATAGTAGCCGGGCGCGTACTGACGGCCGAGGCCGGCGAAGCCGAAGCGGCCCTTGAGCCCGACGAATTGCTGGCGCGCGCGCAGTCCGGTGGTGCCGATGCCTTCGTTGGCATCGTTCAGAAGCCCGTATTCGAGCGCAAACACGGCCGCCACGCCGTTGCCCAGCTCTTCGGTGCCGCGAAAGCCGACGCGGGAGCCGGTCAGGCCTCCCGAATCGATGCCGGTCTTCCTGTTGTCACCCATTTTTCCGTAGCTGAAATAGGCGTCGACGACACCGTAGAGCGTCGTCGTCGACTGAGCCAGGACGGGCGCCGGCGCCATAGTCGCCAAAACAACGCCGGCTGCGACCGTTGATTGTTTTTTGTTCATTGATTCCCTTTCGATAAGAGCCTGGAACGAGCGTTGCTAGCAGTGCGCGAACTGCGGCCTGCGCTTCTCGACGAACGCGTTCATGCCTTCCTTCTGGTCGGCGAGCGCGAAAGTCGCGTGCAGCGTGCGCCGCTCGAACAGCAGCCCTTCGCTGAGCGGGCTCTCGTAAGCGCGGTTGACCGACTCTTTCATCATCATCAGCACCGGCAGCGAATACTCGGCGAGCTGCGCGGCGGCCGCGAGCGCCTCGTCGAGCACGCTGGCGGCCGGGAAGATGCGTGCGACGAGGCCGGCCCGCTCGGCTTCCTGTGCGTCCATCAGGCGGCCGGTCAGGCACATGTCCATCGCCTTGGTCTTGCCGATCGCGCGTGGCAGGCGCTGTGTGCCGCCGGCGCCGGGAATCGTGCCGATCTTGATCTCGGGCTGGCCGAAACGCGCGTTGTCGGCGGCGAAAACGATGTCGCACATCATCGCCAGTTCGCACCCGCCGCCGAGCGCGACCCCGTTCACCGCGGCGATGACCGGCTTGCGGAAAGTCCGCAGTCGCTCCCAGTTGCGCGTGATGAAGTCCGCTTTGTAGGCGTCCATGAAATCCATTGCGCGCATCGCCGCGATGTCGGCGCCGGCGGCGAAAGCTTTTTCGGAGCCGGTCAGCACGACGCAGGCAATGGTCCGGTCGGCCTCGAACGCATCGAGCGCGCGGCCGAGCTCAGTCATCACTTCGTCGTTGAGCGCATTGTGCACTTCGGGCCGGTTGATGCGGATCAGGCCGACCTTGTGTCGGGTTTCGACGAGGATCACGGGATTCATCAGGATTTCTCCACGGCGGCGTTGGCGGCGTCGCCGAAAGTTTTCGCAGTCTCGCGCAGCTTGAACTTCTGCAGCTTGCCGGCGGGCGTGCGCGGCAGGTCGGCGACGATCTCGAGCCGCTCGGGGTAGTACTGTTTCGCGACCTGCTGGCGGTCGAGATGCGCGGTGAGATCGGCGAACGTCAGCGTGCAGCCGGGTTTGAGCGACACGAACGCGCAGATGCGCTCGCCGAGCCGCCGGTCCGGGTAGCCGACGACCGCCACCGTCGTGATCGACGGATGCTGGTACAGCAGGTTCTCGATCTCGACGACCGGGATGTTCTCGCCACCGCGGATGACGATGTCCTTGCTGCGGCCGTTGATGCGGATGTAGCCTTCGGCGTCCTGAAACGCGAGGTCGCCGGTGTCGAACCAGCTTTCGGCGTCGACGCTGTTCAGGTGCGGGCGCTTCAGGTAGCCGGCGAACAGCGACGCGCCGCGGATCAGCAGGCGGCCGGTTTCGCCCTCCGCCAGTTCCGCACCGTTCGCATCGGCGATCTTCACTTCGATGCCGGGCACGGGCCGGCCGTCCGACACGCCGGACTTCTCGAGCGCACGCGCGGGCTCGGTAATCGTGACCGCGCCGCATTCGGTCATGCCCCACGCCGAGCACACGAGGAGGCCCATCAGTGCGTAGGCTCGCTCGACCACGACCGGCGGAATCGGCGCGCCGGCGCAGTTGAACTTCGTAAATTTCGGCGACACCGGCGCGCCGGCTTCGACTGCGGTGCATAGGTCGGAGATGAACGCGGCCGACGCCATGCTGAACGTGACGTCCTCGTCGCGGACGATCTCGAGCGCGCGCGCCGCGTTCCAGGTTTCCTGCAGCACGGTCGTCGAGTTCAGGATCAGCGGCAGCATCGCGAGGTAGCCGTAGCCGGTGAGGTGCGCCATCGGCGACGCGCCGAGGACGACGTCGGAGACGCCGAGCTCCATCCGCTCGATGTACGCGTGCAGGTTCGAGAACAGCGTGTTCGACGTATGCATCACGCCTTTGGGCTCGCCCGTCGTGCCCGACGTGTACATCAGCAGCGCGACGTCGTCGGGGTCGAGGCCGGGGCCGGCAAGAGGCGGCAAGTCGTCGCGCATCAGCAGGCGCTCGAAGCTGTCGTCGCCGTCGCCATCGAGGACGACGACCTGCTTCAGATGGGGCAGCTTCGGCTGCAGCTCGCGCGCCATCGCGGCGTGGTCGAACTTGCGAAACACCGCCGGCACGATGAAGACTTTCGACTCGGCGAAGTTCAGCATGTAGGTGAGTTCGTGCTGGCGGAAGATCGGCATCACCGGGTTCGCCGCCGCGCCGAGGCGCGCGCAGGCGAGCGACAGCGCGATGAATTCCCAGCGGTTCGGCAACTGGAAAGTGACGACGTCGCCGTAGCCGACCCCGAGCACGGCAAGGCCGCGCGCGATGCGGTCGACGCGGCGGTCGAGCTCGCGGTAGCTGAGCTGCACGGGCTCGGGCTCGCCGTCGCGATATCCGACCACGGCCGGTTTGTCGGGGCAGTTCTCGAGCGCGCGGCGGAAATGCATGTCGATCGTCTCGTCGCGCCACAGGCCGGCGGCCTTCATCGGGCCCATGCGGTCCGCAAGCAGTACCGGTTCGAAGTTCATTGGCAGTCTCCTCTCTCGACCGGCCCGCTCACCGCCGGACCAGCTTGCTGTTGGATTCGTTGAACGGCAGTGCGGCATTGGCGGCCGCGCCGGTTTCTGATTGTTTTGCGCGCAAGTCTCTCTCCTTGGGTTCGTCTTCCGGCGGTCTGTCCCGACGGCACACCAAGCTATCGCTTCGATTTTTATAAGTCAATACATTGTTATATTTCGGCGTCGTGTCCAATCGCTTGGTAATTTGCTATGGGACTTGAAAGCGCTATTTCTAAAGGAATTATGCGTTACATTGAGGAAGTGCAGAGATGCCGGATTACCATTCGTAACTTAAATATAAGTAAATCTATTGACACAAAAACCTTCGTTCTCCTAGAATCGATTCAACGCTAGAAAGGAGGAGAGGTGATGGATTTCAGTCTCAGTCAGGAACAGCAGGCGCTGGTCGATACCGCGAGCCGCTTTGCCCGCGAACGTTTGGCGCCAGGCTACAAGGCGCGCGAGAAAGCCGAGCGCATCGAGCGCGAAGTGATCCGCGAAATGGGCGAACTCGGTTTCCTCGGTCCGGAGTTGTCCGAGGAGCACGGCGGGCTCGGCGTCGACTGCCTCACCAGCGGGCTGCTGCTCGAGCAAATCTCGTACGGCGACTTCAACGTCTCGTATGTGAACCTGCTCACGTCGCTGTGCGGCCAGATCGTCGCCGGCCACGCCCGGCCGGACATCGCAAAGGAATGGCTGGGCCAAGTGATCGCCGGGCACAAGACGATCGCGATCGCGCTGACCGAGCCCTCCGCGGGGTCCGATGCCGCACGCCTGAAGCTCAAGGCGGTGCGAGACGGGAACGACTTCGTGCTCAACGGCGAGAAGACGTCGATCTCGATGGCGACGCAGTCCGATGTCGCGGTCGTCTTCGTGCGCACTGGCAGCGAAGCCGACCGTGCCCGCGGCATCAGCGCCTTCCTCGTGCCGATGGACCTGCCCGGCATCACGCGCACGGCGTTCGACGACATCGGCACGCGTCCGGTCGGCCGCGGTTCGATCTTCTTCGACGACGTCCGAGTGTCGGCCGACATGATGCTCGGCACCGAAGGGCAGGGCTTCATCCAGGTGATGCAGGGCTTCGATTACAGCCGCGCGCTGATCGGCCTGCAGTGCATGGGTGTCGTGCGCGCGTCGCTCGACGAGACCTGGCGCTACATCCAGGAGCGCGAGGCGTTCGGCAAGAAGATCGGCGACTTCCAGGGCGTGACGTTCCCGCTCGCCGAAGCCGAGACGATGTACGAAGCCTGCCGCGCGCTATGCCTGCGCACGCTGTGGCTCAAGGATCAGGGGCTGCCGCACACGTCGGAAGCCGCGATGTGCAAGTGGTGGGCGCCGAAGCTCGCGTGCGAAATCATCCACCAGTGCCTGCTCACGCACGGCCATGGCGGCTACGCAGCCGACTACGACTTCGGTCAGCGCTACCGGGACGTCATGGGACTGCAGATCGGTGACGGCACCGCGAACATCATGAAGATGATCATCGGGCGCGAGAAGCTCGAAGCGCACCGGATCTGAGGCGGCGCTAGAGCTTCGCCATGTTGCGCTGCAGCAGGCTCACGTAATGGATGAACTGCAGGCGGTCGTCGAACGAGAAGCCTTTGAGCGCCTGGTCGTAGAACGCGTGGATCGGCTCGGCGAGCTTGATCCACAGCTCTTCGCCCTTCGGGCTCAGCCTGACCTTGCGCGAGCGGCGGTCTTCCTCGCTGGTCACGCGCTCGATCAGGCCGTCCCGTTCGAGGCGGGTCAGCAGGCCGGACAGGTTCTGGCGGCTGACGAGCAGGAAGCGGGAGAGCTCGTTGATGCCCATGCCGTCCTTCGCCTTCGGGCGGGACAGCGCGCCGAGCACCGACCACTGTTGCGTCGTCACGCCGAACTCGTCGAGCGCCTGCGTGCCTTTAGTGTGCAGCGTGTTGGCCGCCTGGAAGAAGCGGAAAAACAGGCGGTTGCTGATCTCGATCGTGGCGAGGTTCTTGGCGGCGGAAGCATCGGTCATCGGATGGGCAGGCAGGGTTCGAACGGCGCCCATTGAAACGCAAACAGCGGCCCGGACGCAAACGGGTCGGAAATTGAGCGGTATCCAACAGGAGGAAGCACAGATGAGAGGAATCAAGGACAAAGTCGCGATCGTCACCGGCGGCGCAGGCGGCATCGGTTCGGCAATCTGCCGCCGCTTCGGCGAAGAAGGCGCGAAAGTCGCGGTATTCGACATCAACCGCGAAGCGGCCGAAACGGTCGCTGCGGATATCCGCGCGAAAGGCGGCAACGCCCAGGCGTTCGCGGTCGATCTGACGAGCCAGGATTCGGTGATCACCGCGGTGACGGCCGCCGAGCAGGCGCTCGGCCCGACCAATGTGCTGGTCAATAACGCCGGCTGGGACAAGATCGGCAACTTCCTCAGCACCGACAAGCCGCTGTGGGACAAGATCGTCGCGATCAACCTGTACGGCGCGCTGTACATGCACCACGCCGTCGCCAAGGGCATGGTCGAGCGCGGTTCGGGCCGCATCGTCAACATCGCGTCGGACGCCGGCCGCGGCGGCTCGTCGGGCGAGGCAGTGTATTCGTTCTGCAAGGGCGGTCTGATCGCGTTCTCGAAGACGATGGCGCGCGAACTCGCCCGCCAGCAGATCAGCGTCAACGTCGTGTGCCCCGGCCCGACCGACACGCCGCTGCTCGACGACATCTGCGGCGAAGGCGAGAAGGGCGACAAGCTGCGCACCGCCTTCACGCGCGCGGTGCCGTTCGGGCGGCTCGGCCAGCCCGATGACCTGCCCGGCGCGATTCTGTTCCTGTCGAGCGACGACGCGTCCTTCATCACTGGCCAGGTGCTGAGCGTGTCCGGCGGCCTGACGATGGCTGGTTGAGCGCGGACTCGTGACCCCCAATCTAACATTCAGAGGAAATCAAAATGGAATACCAGGACATTCTGTACACCAAGGAAGACGGCATCGCGACGATCATGATCAACCGTCCGGCGCAATACAACGCGTTCCGCGCGCAGACCTGCGAGGAAATTATCCACGCGCTGAAGGATGCGGATTTCGATCGCCAGATCGGCGTCGTCGTGCTGACCGGCGCGGGCGACAAGGCGTTCTGCACCGGAGGTGACCAGGGCACGCAGGACGGCGGCTACGGCGGCCGCGGTGTCATCGGCCTGCCGGTCGAGGAGATGCAGAGCGCGATCCGCGACATCGCCAAGCCGGTGATCGCGCGCGTGAATGGTTTTGCCATCGGCGGCGGCAACGTGCTCGTGACGGTCTGCGACTTGGCAATCGCCTCGGAAAAGGCGCAGCTCGGCCAGGCCGGTCCGCGTGTCGGCTCGGTCGATCCCGGCTTCGGCACGGCGCTGCTCGCGCGTGTCGTCGGTGAAAAGAAGGCACGCGAGATCTGGTATCTGTGCCGCCGCTACACTGCGCAGGAAGCGCTCGCGATGGGCCTCGTCAATGCGGTCGTGCCGCACGACCAGCTCGACGCCGAAGTGAAGAAGTGGTGCGACGAGATCGTCGAGAAGAGCCCGACTGCGATCGCGCTGGCGAAAAAGTCGTTCAACGTCGACACCGAGATGATTCGCGGCATGGGCGGCTTGGCGATGCACGCGCTGAAGCTGTACTACGAGACGGCCGAATCGGCCGAGGGCGGAAACGCGTTCCGCGAGAAGAGGAAGCCCGAGTTCCGCAAGCACGCCAAGTAAGCCCTGGCGCAGGTGCCGCCGTCCCGGCCGGTCATCGATCGGCCGGCGGCGTTTCGCACGCATCACCCTGAAAACCACAACGCACCATCACGACCGGAGAGGGAACAGGACATGATCCGCGATCAGGAGACTCTGAACATTCTTCTCGACACGATCTCGCGCTTCGTGCGCGAGCGCCTCGTGCCGCAGGAAGCCCACGTCGCCGAAACCGACCAGATTCCGCAGGAGCTCGTCGACGAGATGAAGGAACTCGGCCTCTTCGGCCTGTCGATCCCCGAGGAATACGGCGGGATGGGGCTGACGATGGAAGAGGAAGTCCTCGCGACTTTCGAGATCGGCAAGACCTCGCCGTGCTTCCGGTCGCTGTTCGCGACCAACAACGGCATCGGCGCGCAGGGCATCGTCATCGACGGCACTGAAGAGCAAAAAAGCCATTACCTGCCGAAGCTCGCGTCCGGCGAGATCATCGGCTCGTTCGCGCTGACCGAACCCGACAGCGGCTCGGATGCTGCGAGCCTGCGCACGAGCGCGCGCCGCGACGGCGACTTCTACGTGCTCAACGGCACGAAGCGCTACATCACGAATGCCCCGGAAGCCGGCATCTTCACGGTGATGGCGCGCACGACGCCGGACTCGCGCGGCGCTCACGGCATCTCGGCGTTCATCGTCGAGCAGGGCACGCCGGGCCTGTCGCTCGGGCCGATCGACAAGAAGATGGGCCAGAAAGGCGCGCACATCTGCGACGTGATCTTCGACGACTGCCGCGTGCCGGCCGCGAACCTGATCGGCGGGCGCGAGGAAGTCGGCTTCAAGACCGCGATGAAAGTGCTCGACAAGGGCCGCATCACCATCGCTGCCGTGTGCGTCGGCGTCGCCGAACGCATGCTCGACGATGCGCTGCGCTACGCGCTCGAACGCAAGCAGTTCGGCAAACCGATCGCCGAGTTCCAGCTGATCCAGGCGATGCTCGCCGACAGCAAGGCGGAGATCTATGCCGCGCGCAGCATGGTGGTCGATGCCGCGCGGCGCCGCGACGACGGGCTCGATGTCGGCACCGAAGCCGCGTGCGCGAAGCTCTTCGCGTCGGAAATGTGCGGTCGCGTTGCCGACCGCGCAGTGCAGATCTTCGGCGGTGCCGGGTATCTGGCCGAGTACGGCATCGAGCGCTTCTACCGCGACGTGCGCCTGTTCCGCATCTTCGAAGGCACGACGCAGATCCAGCAGCTCGTCATCGCCCGCAACATGATCCGCGAGCATGCGGGCTGACGAAACCCCGCCGGACATCGGGGCCGCCGATAAGGCGTCCGCAATGTCGCCGGCGCTGTTCGCACCGCACCCGCCGTTCCGGCCTTTCGACGCCGCCCCCGGCGGGCTGCCGGGCCTGTTCGCGGCGCCGAGCTTTCGGCCGTTCGCAGGCCACCCGGCAGGGAACGACGCTTGCTCTGAGCTTTGGCGCTCAGACCGCGCCTGAACCCGGTCTTGCCTCCGGCGAAAGTTTCTCCCTCTCCTCCTTCCTGATTCGCCGGAGTTTTCACCGGCCCGACGCAGCAGCGTCGGGCCGGTTTTTTCTCAGCTGCGCTGTTTCTGCTCGCTCAGCGGGATGATTTCCGGCATCACGATGCGCTTGCGGTCGGCCTCGACGGCGGCGAGCGCGTCGGTCTCGACCATCGTTGCGAGGCAGCGGCGGGTGAGATTCTGGTAGATGCCGGTGCCCTGGACTTTCCACGCCATCTCCTGTTCGGTCAGCGGGCGGACGACTTTCGCCGGCGTGCCGGCGACAAGAGTGCCCGGTGGCACCTGCATGCCGGCCTTGACGAAGCTGCACGCGGCGACGAACGCGTTCTCCCCGACGACCGCATTGTCCATGACGACGGCGTTCATGCCGACGAGCGCGTTGCGGCCGATCGTGCAGCAGTGCAGCACGGCGCCGTGGCCGATATGGCCGTTCTCGTTGACCACCGTGTCGTGGTCCGGAAAGCTGTGGATGACGCAGGTGTCCTGGACGTTGACACCGGCCTTCAGGATCAGCCGGCCGAAGTCGCCGCGCAGGCTCGCGCACGGGCCGACGTAGCAGCCGGGGCCGACGATGACGTCGCCGATCAGCACGGCGGAGGGGTGGACGTAGGCGCTCGGGTCGATGACCGGAACGACGCCGTCGATGGCATAGACGCGGGGCGGTTTCATGCTGTCTCCTTGCTGCCCGCGCACTGCGGGCGAAATAGGGTCGGATGGCGCGGGGTCGGGATGGGGCGGCATCACGACACGCGCTGCGAGCGGCGCCGGTTCGCGAACGCGGTTGCCGCGGCGGGCGTGATGGCGCTCACATGTTCGGATAGTTCGGCCCTTCGCCGCCCTGCGGCACGACCCACGTGATGTTCTGCGTCGGATCCTTGACGTCGCAGGTCTTGCAGTGCAGGCAGTTCTGCGCGTTGATCTGCAGGCGCGCGCCGCTGGCGGATGAGGCGTCCGCGTCGCGGACGACCTCATAGACGCCGGCCGGGCAGTAGCGTTGCTCCGGCGCGTCGAACTGCGCGAGGTTCACGTCGATCGGCACCGCGGCATCGCCGAGCGTCAGGTGGCAGGGCTGGTCTTCCTCGTGGTTCGTGTTCGAGATGAACACCGACGACAGCCGGTCGAACGTCAGCACGCCGTCCGGCTTCGGATAGAGGATCGGGGCGCAGTCGGCTGCGGGTCGCAGCTTGCCGTGGTCGGCGCTGTTTTTCAGCGTCCAGGGTGCGCGCCCGCGTAGCACGATCTGGTCGATGCCGAACATCAGCGAGCCCGTCTTCAGCCCCTTGCTCATCCACGGCTTGAAGTTGCGCGCCTTGTGCAGCTCCTCGTACAGCCAGCTGGCGCGGAACGCCTCGGGGTAGGCGGTGAGCTCGTCGTGCGCGCGGCTCGTCGCGAGCGCGGCGAAACAGGCTTCCGCAGCGAGCGAACCGGACTTGATCGCGCAGTGCGAACCTTTGATGCGGCTCGCGTTGAGGAAGCCTGCGTCGTCGCCGATCAGCGCGCCGCCCGGGAACACCAGCTTGGGCATCGACTGCAGGCCGCCGGCCGCGATCGCGCGCGCGCCGTACCCGACGCGCCGCGCCCCGGCGAAGAAATCCTTCAGCAGCGGGTGGGTCTTGAGCCGCTGCATCTCGTCGAACGGCGACAGGTGCGGGTTGCGGTAGCCGAGGCCGACGACGAAGCCGACCGACACCAGGTTGTCTTCCATGTGGTACAGGAAGCCGCCGCCATAGGTGTCCGGCTCGAGCGGCCAGCCGCCGGTGTGGATCATGAGACCCTCGCGGTGGCGTTCGGGCTTGAGTTCCCACAGCTCCTTGATGCCGATGCCGTAGGTCTGCGGATCGCAGTCGCGGCGCAGGTCGAACTTCGCCTCGAGCTGCTTGCCGAGGTGGCCGCGGCAGCCTTCGGCGAACAGCGTGTATTTCGCCTGCAGCTCCATGCCGGGCTGGAAGTTCGGGCCTTCCGAGCCGTCCTTCAGCCGTCCCATGTCGCCTGTCGCGACGCCCGTCACGCGGCCTTCGGCGTCGTACAGGATCTCGGCCCCGGCGAAGCCGGCATAGACGTCGACGCCCAGCGCTTCGGCTTGGGTCGCGAGCCAGCGGCACACGTTGCCGAGGCTGACGACGTAATTGCCGTGGTTGTGGAAACAGTCGGGCAGCAGCGCGTTCGGTAGCTGCCGCCCGCCGGCTTCACCGAGCAGCAGGAAGCGGTCTTCGGTGACCGCCGCTTTCAGCGGCGCGCCGAGCGCCTGCCAGTCGGGAAAAAGCTCGGCGAGCGCGCGCGGGTCCATCACCGCGCCGGACAGGATGTGCGCGCCGACTTCCGAGCCTTTCTCGATGACGCAGATCGACAGCTCGCTGCCGGCGTCCGCAGCGAGCTGCTTCAGGCGGATCGCCGCGGAAAGCCCGGCCGGGCCGCCGCCGACGATCACGACGTCGAATTCCATTGCTTCACGACTCATCTTTGCATCTCCACAGGCTGTATTTCGTCGCGTTCCGCCACGCTCTGCCGCGGAACGACTCGATCCGAGAATGTTTCAGGCGCGTGTTTCAGGCGCGGCCGAGATCGGCTTCCACCTTGTGCACGAGCTCGACGAGACGCGGGCCGACCTCGCCGATGAGCCGCTCGCGCGACAGCAGGAAAGCCGGGCCGCCGCAGTTGAACGCCATCGCGCGCTCGCCGTCGACGCCGGTCATCGGCACGCCGACCGCGTGGACGTCCTTCTGCCAGTCGCCGGCGGACACGACGAAGCCGCGCTCGTGGTAGTCGCGCAGCGCCTGCTCGATGCCGGCCTTGACGCGCGGCCAGTTTTCCTCGTCGCGCAGGCGGATGTGATCCATCAGGTAGTCGCGCTCGCCCTGCGGCAGGCCGCACAGCAGCGCGCGCCCGACCGCGGAAGTTGCGAGCGGGATGCGCGAGCCGACATCGAGGCGCAGCGTGACGTTTGCGCTGCTGCGGCAGCTCTCGATATAAACGACGCTCAGGCGGTCGCGCGCACCGATCGACACCGACACCTGCGCGTACTCGGACAGCTCTTCCATGTACGGCCGCGCGACCTTGCGCACGTCGAGGTTCGACAGCAGCGCGTAGCCGAGCGCGAGCACGCCGGCGGCCAGACGGTAGGTGCCGCGGCTCTCGGAAAAACCGAGGTAGCCGAGCTTGGTCAGCGTATGGGTGAGCCGTGAAATGGTCGGTTTCGGCAGGCCGGTGCGGCGCGCGAGTTCGGCGTTGCTCAGTTCGGTGTCGCCGGGACGAAAGCAGCGCAACAGCTCGAGGCCGCGTGCGAGCGCGTTGACGAACTGGCGGTCCCTGCTTTCCTCGTCGTCGGCAAATACCTGGATGTCGTCATCCATGAGAAGTCCCCGGGTTCCGCGTGGCGGTTTTCAGTTTCGTTTTCCGCTGCCATGGTGACATGGCGAATTCGCACGTGTCAATGCAAATGCGGCATCATGGTTCGCACAGCGAAACACAACGGCTCGCGTGCTACGGCCCTCCTGGGCGCAGTATTTACACCGGACGGCAAAGACCGTATCGTTGATTCAACGTGTTGTGCAAACGCATCGTTCGCAGAGCGAAACAAAAGGGGAAGACCATGGACGAAGTCCTCATCGAGCGCCCGGGGCCCGGCATCGTGCTGCTGCGCCTGAACCGGCCCGACGCCCGCAATGCGCTGAACCAGGAAGTCCGGCAGCAGCTCGCGACGCATTTCACCGCGTTCGGCCAGGACCCGGACGTGCGTTGCATCGTGCTGACGGGCGGGGACAAGTTCTTCGCCGCCGGAGCCGACATCCGCGCGATGGCCGATGCTGGCGCGATCGACATGATGCTGCGCCACACCCATCGCCTGTGGCAGGCGATCGCGAGCTGCCCGAAACCAGTAATCGCCGCAGTCAACGGCTACGCGTGGGGCGGCGGCTGCGAGCTCGCGATGCACGCCGACATCATCGTCGCGGGCGAATCCGCATCGTTCTGCCAGCCGGAAGTGAAAGTGGGCATCATGCCGGGCGCCGGCGGCACGCAGCGTCTCACCCGCGCAGTCGGCAAGTTCAAGGCGATGAAGATGGTCCTAACGGGCCAGCCGATCGGCGCGCGCGACGCGCTCGAAATGGGCCTGGCGAGCGAAGTCGTCGCCGATGCGGACGTGCAGGCGCACGCCATCGAACTGGCTGCGCAGATCGCCGCGCTGCCGCCGCTGGCGATCGCGCAGATCAAGGAAGTGCTGATCGCCGGCCAGGACGCCTCGCTCGAGACGGCGCTGATGCTCGAGCGCAAGGCATTCCAATTGCTGTTCGCGAGCCGAGACCAGAAGGAAGGCATGCAGGCCTTCCTCGAGAAACGGAAAGCCAACTTTGAAGGAAAGTGAATCATGCTCGATGCGACACGCCAGAACCTGACTCTCGGAGTCGTCGGCACCGGCCTGATGGGCCGCGGTATCGCGCAAATTGCGGTGCAGGGCGGCGTGCAGGTGCGGCTTTTCGACAGCCGCCCGCGCGCCGCGGCTGAAGCATGCGATGCGGTCGCGCAGATGCTCGCGAAGCTCGCCGAGAAAGGCAAGCTCAGCGCCGACGACGCGCAGGCCGCTGTCGCGCGCCTGCACATCGCCGATACGCTGCAGGATCTCGCCGACTGCGACATCGTCGTCGAGGCGATCGTCGAGGACCTCGACGCTAAGCGCCAGCTGTTCCGCGACCTCGAAACGATCGTTCCCGACGTGTGCCTGCTCGCGACGAACACGTCGTCGCTGTCGGTGACGTCGATCGCCGCCGGCTGCCGCGTGCCCGAACGCGTCGCCGGCTTCCATTTCTTCAGCCCGGTGCCGCTGATGAAGATCGTCGAAGTCATCGACGGTACCTTGACCTCGCCGTGGGCGGGCGAAGCGCTGACGGCGCTCGCGCGGCGCATGGGCCACACGCCGGTGCGCGCGAAGGACACGCCGGGGTTCATCGTCAATCACGCCGGGCGCGGCTATCTGACCGAAGCGCTGCGCGTCCTCGGCGAAGGCATTGCCGAAGTCCCGGCCGTCGATGCGATCCTGCGCGATGCCGCGGGCTTTCGCATGGGACCGTGCGAGCTCCTCGACCTGACCGGGCTCGATGTCTCGCACCCGGTCATGGAGTCGATCTACGCGCAGTATTACCAGGAGCCGCGTTTCCGTCCGTCGCCGCTGACGCGCACGCGCCTCGCCGCAGGGCTGCTCGGGCGCAAGAGCGGGCGCGGCTTCTATACATATACCAACGGCCAAGCCGAGCCGGTCGCGACGCCGGCGGTGCCGGCGCTGACGCAGACGCCAATCTGGGTCAGCCCGAGCGACCCGGTCCGGCACGCGCGCGTGCTGACGCTCCTCGCCGGGCGCGGCATCCCGATCGACTACGGCGAGCGTCCGGCCGACAGCTCGGTGTGCCTCGTGCTGCCGGTCGGCTTTGATACGACGACGACCGCGCTCGCCGAAGAACTCGACCCGTCGCGCACGCTCGCGCTCGATCCGCTGTTTCTCGACGGCCACCTGACGCTGATGACGAACCCGCTGACGACGTCCGCCGCGCGCGACGCCGCGTGGGCCGCGCTCGCGGGCGAAGATATCGTGGTTTCGGTGATCCACGACAGCCCGGGCTTCGTCGCGCAGCGCGTCGTCGCGATGATCGTCAATATCGGTTGCGACATCGCGCAGCAGCGCGTCGCAACTCCCGAGGACATCGACTCCGCAGTCCGGCTCGGCCTCGGCTACCCGAAAGGCCCGCTCGCGCTGGGGGATGCGCTCGGCGCCGCCACGGTGCTGACGATCCTCGAGCGGCTCCACGATTTCTACCGCGACCCGCGCTACCGCCCGAGTCCGTGGCTGATCCGGCGCGCACGCCTCGGCGTGTCGCTGCTGACTCCCGAAAACTGAACCTGCTTTTCCTACAAGGACTATTGATGCTCGACGCTTACATTTACGCCGGTCTGCGCTCCCCGATCGGCCGCCACGCCGGCAAGCTCGCTGCCGTTCGCCCCGACGACCTCGTCGCGACCGTGATCCGCGAAGTGCTGGTCCGCTCGCCGTTCCAGGGCGCCGATGTCGAGGACGTGATCCTCGGCTGCGCGGCCCAGGCCGGAGAGGATTCGCGCAACGTCGCCCGCCACGCCGCGCTGCTCGCCGGCCTGCCGACCACGGTCGCCGGCCAGACGATCAACCGCCTGTGCGGCAGCGGTCTTGCCGCAGTGCTCGACAGCGCGCGCGCGGTGACTTGCGGCGAAGGCGATCTGTACGTTGCCGGCGGCGTCGAAAGCATGAGCCGCGCGCCGTTCGTCGTCGCGAAGGCCGAATCCGCGTACAGCCGTGATTTCAAGGTGTTCGACACGACGATCGGCGCGCGCTTCCCGAATCCGCGCCTCGTCGAAGAGTACGGCAACGAGAGCATGCCGGAGACCGGCGACAACGTGGCCGCGGAGTTCGGCATCACGCGCGACGCCGCGGATCGCTTCGCCGCCGCGTCTCAGGCGAAATACGCGGCATCGAAAGAAGCCGGCTTCTATGCCGGCGAGATCCTTCCGATCTCGGTGCCGACCGGGCGCAAGACGCCGCCGCTGGTCGTCGCCGAGGACGAGCATCCGCGCCCTGAATCGACGTACGAGGCGCTCGCGAAACTGAAGCCGCTGTTCGCCGACGGCGTCGTCACTGCCGGCAACGCTTCGGGCATCAACGACGGCGCGGCTGCGCTGATCGTCGGTAGCCGTGCGGCCGGCGAGCGGGCCGGCGCTGCGCCGATGGCGCGCATCCTCGGCGGCGCGGTCGCCGGCGTCGAGCCTCGCATCATGGGCGTGGGACCGGCTTACGCGATCCCGAAAGCGCTCGCGCGCGCCGGGCTGACGCTCAAGGACATGGACGTCATCGAGATCAACGAGGCGTTCGCGCCGCAGGTGTTGGGCTGCCTGAAGCTGCTCGACGTCGCGTTCGACGATCCGCGTGTCAACCCGAACGGCGGCGCGATCGCGATCGGCCATCCGCTCGGCGCGTCCGGCGCACGCATCGCGCTGTCGGCCGCGCGCGAACTCGAGCGCCGCGGCGGGCGTTACGCGGTCGTCAGCCTGTGCATCGGCGTCGGCCACGGCATCGCGCTGGTCATCGAACGCGTTCCGGGGTGATCGCCGCAGGATGCCGGGAGGCCTGCGCCCCGGCATCCTGCTAAACTCGGGCGAATTCATCCATCGAGGATTTCGCCATGGTCGAGCCGCTCTTGATCGCCCGCACCGGGAACAAGGACATCAACCTGCTGCCGCGACTCGCCAACCGGCACGGCCTGATCGCCGGCGCGACCGGTACCGGCAAGACGGTGACGCTGCAGAAGATGGCCGAATCCTTCGCCAGCATCGGCGTACCGGTGTTCGTCGCCGACATCAAGGGCGACCTGTCCGGCATCGGGGCGGCCGGCGTCGCGAGCGACAAGCTGCTGCAACGGCTCGCCGCGATCGGCATCACCGACTACACGCCGCGCGCGAACACCGTCGTCTTCTGGGACGTGTTTGGCGAGTCCGGGCACCCGGTGCGCGCAACCGTCTCCGACATGGGACCGCTGCTACTCGCGCGGCTGCTGAACCTCAACGAGACGCAGGCCGGCGTGCTGCAGATCGTCTTCCGCATCGCTGACGACAACGGCCTGCTGCTGCTCGACTTGAAGGACCTGCGCGCGATGGTGCAGCACGTCGGCGAGAACGCGAAGTCCGTCACGACGCAGTACGGCAACGTCTCGGCCGCGTCGATCGGCGCGATCCAGCGCGGCCTCCTGGCGCTCGAGGAGCAGGGCGGCGACCAGTTCTTCGGCGAGCCGATGCTCGACCTCGCCGACTTGATGCAGACCGATGCCGACGGCCGCGGCGTCATCAACGTGCTCGCCGCCGACAAGCTGTACCACTCGCCGGCGCTGTATTCGACTTTCCTGCTGTGGATGCTCGCGGAGCTTTTCGAGCAGCTGCCCGAAGTCGGCGACCTCGACCGGCCGAAGCTGGTGTTCTTCTTCGACGAAGCGCACCTGCTGTTCGACGACGCGCCGAAGGCTCTCGTCGACAAGGTCGAGCAGGTCGTGAGGCTGATTCGCTCGAAAGGCGTCGGCGTGTATTTCGTCACGCAGAACCCGCTCGACGTGCCCGAGTCCGTGCTCGGCCAGCTCGGCAACCGCGTGCAGCACGCGTTGCGCGCTTTCACGCCGCGCGACCAGAAAGCGGTCCGCACCGCGGCCGAGACGATGCGCGCGAACCCGGCGTTCGACGCCGCAACGGCGATCACCGAGCTGGGTGTCGGCGAAGCGCTGGTGTCCTTCCTCGACGAAAAAGGCCGTCCCGAAATCGTCGAACGCGCCTCCGTCATCGCGCCCGCGTCGCGGCTCGGTCCGCTGACGCCCGACGAGCGCAGCCAGGCGATCCGCGGCTCGGTGCTGTACGGTCATTACGAGAAGCTGCTCGACCGCGAGTCCGCGTACGAATTACTGCGGGCGCAGGCGGCTGCGGCGACCGCGGCGGATGCAGCCCAGGCTTCCGGACCTGGCCCGGCCGAAGGTACGGGGTCGGGCGGCCTGATGGGCGGCATGGGCGACATCCTGTTCGGTTCGACCGGCCCACGCGGCGGCAAGCGCGACGGGCTCGTCGATATCGCGGCGAAAACCGTCGCGCGCACGATCGGCAGTTCGGTCGGTCGGCAGATCGTGCGCGGCGTGCTCGGCTCGCTGTTCGGCGGGAGCAGCCGCAAGCGCTGATTTTGCGCGTGCGCGGGTCGACTGTCGCAGACGGATGACGCGTCGGCGGGCACTGATGAGGGGTGGCGCAGGTCCAATCGCCACCAATTGTCAGCTGGAGGTCCGCGATGACGCCACAATCCGTTGAATCGTTGATTGCCGAGATCGAGGCCGAAGACCGCATCGACTTCGGCGACCTCGCCATCGGCGAGCATGAAGCCCGCCGCCTGATGGCCCAACACTTCTGCGCCATCGACCGCAAACTCGCCGAACATGGCATGACTGCCGAAGCACGGCTGGAAGTGATGGCCGCAATAGCCGCGCACACGATGGTGGAAAACCTCGTGCTGCATCTCGGGCGCCTGCGGGGCGCCGCGGCGAAGGAGGATTTCCGCAACTGGATGCGACGCCACGGCATGAGCTAACCGCCGTGCGAGCGACAGTGTCGACGCTTTTCGATAGGCTCGGGTCGAACGGCTGCATTTGATCACCGGCTTCGAAGTTGAAACCTGCGAAGGCCGTCCACGAAAAGCTGCGATCGCTGTGCCAGCAGATCATCGCCGCTCAGCAGACCGAGGTCGCCGATATGCAAACTTGGCTGCAGGCGTGGTACGAGCTGGTTCTGCAAGGGGTATGGGGCAGGCCCCGTCATCCGCCGGACACGATGATGCGGCCTACCATCCCTGCTTGGTAATGGCCGGGAATCAGGCACGCGAAGTCAAACTCGCCCGGCCGATTGAAAGTCCAGATGATGTCGCCGCTTCCGCCGGGCGCCACGTGTGTCATCCATGGCTCGTCATGCTCCATTTCCGGGAACCGCACCATCAGATCGGCATGTTCGTCAAGCGCCGACTTGGTTCCGATCACCATCTCGTGCATCACCTTCCCGGCATTGCGGTGCACGAACCGGATCGTCTCGCCCAGCCGCACTTGAATGCGGTCCGGGTCGAAACGCATCTGATCGGTCATCGTCACCCGGAGCGTGCGAGTCACTGCGTCCGCGTCCCCGGCGATGCCCCAGTCCTGCTGTTCCTTGTTGACCGGTGCCGCGTTCCTTGCGTGCGTCGCCTCTCCGTGAGCGATTGCCGCGCCGCCCGAAAGCAGGGAGACGGTTACGAGGGCAGCGGCCAGGAAACTGTTGCGAATCTTCATTACTTGCTCCGTTCGGTTGCCGTCCGACGAGCCTTCAACGGAAGGCCTCCTTCAACCCAGCTTGAGACGCTCGCAAATCGCCGTCGTCAGCCCGGCCTGGTTCATGCTGTAGAAATGCAGGCCGGGCGCGCCGGCAGCGAGCAGGCGCTCGCACAGGTTCGTCACGACGTCGAGGCCGAACGCCCGGATCGAGTCGGTGTCGTCGCCGTACCCCTCGAACTTGCGCCGCATCCAGCGCGGCAGCTCGGCGCCGCACGCGTCCGAGAAGCGCGCGAGCTTCGAGAAGCTCGCGATCGGCATGATGCCGGGCACGATCGGGATCTCCACGCCCATCGCGCGCACCTGGTCGACGAAATGCACGTAAGCGTCGAGATTGTAGAAATACTGCGTGATCGCCGAATCCGCGCCGGCCTCGGCCTTGCGCCTGAATGCCGCGAGGTCGTCCTTCGGGTTTTTCGCCTGCGGATGCCATTCAGGATACGCGGCGACTTCGATGCGGAAGCGATCGCCGGTTTCCGCACGGATGAACTCGACGAGCTCGTTGGCGTAGCGGAACTCGCCGGGATCGCCGACGCCGGACGGCAGATCGCCGCGCAGTGCGACGATGCGCCGGATCCCGGCCGACGCGTAGTCGTCGAGGATTTCGCGGATGCCGGCGCGCGTCGAGCCAATGCACGACAGGTGCGGAGCGGCTTCGAAGCCGTCGGCGGCGATCTCCCTGACGGTCGAGAACGTGCGCTCGCGCGTCGAGCCACCTGCGCCGTACGTCACCGAGAAGAACGTCGGCTTCAGCGCCGCGAGCGTGGCGCGCGTCGCCCGCAGCTTTTCTTCCCCGTCCGGCGTCTGCGGCGGGAAGAACTCGATCGAAAGTTCGGGTTTGTGCATGATGCCCCCCGGTCAGTAGCGGTAGTGGGCGGACTTGTACGGCCCTTCGACCGGCACGCCGATGTAGGCCGCCTGGTCCGGGCGCAGTTCGGTGAGCTGCGCGTTGAGCTTCTTCAGCTGCAGCCGCGCGACTTTCTCGTCGAGGTGCTTCGGCAGCGTATAGACGCCCACCGGATAATCCGCGGTGCGCGTGAAGAGCTCGATCTGCGCGATCGTCTGGTTCGCGAACGACGACGACATCACGTAGCTCGGATGGCCGGTCGCGCAGCCGAGATTCACGAGGCGGCCTTTCGCGAGCAGGATGATGCGTTTTCCGTCCGGGAAGATCACGTGATCGACCTGCGGCTTGATCTCTTCCCACTCGTAGCTTTCGATGCTCGCGACGTCGATCTCGTTGTCGAAGTGCCCGATGTTGCAGACGATCGCCTGGTCCTTCATCTTCGCCATGTGGTCGTGCGTGATCACATGGTAGTTGCCGGTGCAGGTGACGAAGATGTCGGCATGTTCGGCGGCGTAGTCCATCGTCACGACGCGGTAGCCTTCCATCGCCGCCTGCAGCGCGCAGATCGGGTCGATCTCGGTGACCCACACCTGAGCGGACAGCGCGCGCAGCGCCTGCGCCGAGCCCTTGCCGACGTCGCCGTAGCCGCACACGACTGCGACCTTGCCGGCGATCATCACGTCGGTCGCGCGCTTGATGCCGTCGACGAGCGACTCGCGGCAGCCGTACAGGTTGTCGAACTTCGACTTCGTCACCGAATCATTGACGTTGATCGCAGGGAACTTCAGTTCGCCGCGCTCGAACATCTGGTACAGGCGATGCACGCCGGTCGTCGTCTCCTCGGTGACGCCCCGGATCGCGGCGAGACGCTCCGAATACCACGTCGGATCGATCGCGAGCTTCGCGCGGATCGCCGCGAACAGGATGCGTTCCTCCTCCGAACCGGGCTTCGCGAGCACCGAAATGTCCTGCTCGGCGCGTGCGCCCAGGTGCAGCAGCAGCGTCGCGTCGCCGCCGTCGTCGAGGATCATGTTGCTGAAGGCCGGCTCGCCGTTCGCACCCGGCCATTCGAAGATGCGGTGCGTGTAGTCCCAGTAGTCGGCGAGCGACTCGCCCTTGACCGCGAACACCGGCACGCCGGACGCGGCAATCGCGGCCGCAGCGTGGTCCTGCGTCGAGAAGATGTTGCACGATGCCCAGCGCACGTCGGCGCCGAGCGCGGTCAGCGTCTCGATCAGCACCGCGGTCTGGATCGTCATGTGCAGCGACCCGGTGATGCGCGCGCCCTTGAGCGGCTGCACGGCGGCGAACTCGTCGCGGATCGCCATCAGGCCGGGCATCTCGGTCTCGGCGATGCGGATTTCCTTGCGACCCCAGCCGGCGAGCGCGAGGTCGGCGACGACGTAATCGGTGAAGTTTTCAGCCACAGAGTTCATGTGAATTCCTTGAACGTGTGGCCGGGAAGGGGTGCTGCGGTGGGCTCACCTTCGTCACCCCGTGCCCGGCACGGGTTAAGGTGAGCGCAGTTGCGGAAAATGAGCCGAGCCTGGGACGAAAGTCTCGCAGCGCTCCTCGGCAGGCACGGATTATAACTGTCCGCGGCGGCGCGTGGAGCGCCGCTTCGATTTGCAATGCCCGCCTTTTGGACCACCCCGGAACGGCGGCAATCGGCGATGTCGGAGGCATTCATCCGGAGCTGAGCAGATGTAAGAATGTGCGTTCCGTTTGCAAAACCCGGTGATCCAGTCCACAGTGCACCGCAGCGATCTTCAAGTAGCACCGTTGTTGTCAGGTTCAGTATCTGCTTTTCTGCGGTATCTCTCCCTCATCACCCTGCCGTCTTGAGCTTCGCCCTCACCTTAGGGCACGTCCCTTCATTTTTCAGGATATTCAAGACATGGCAACAGGTACCGTGAAGTGGTTCAACGACTCCAAAGGCTTCGGTTTCATCACCCCGGAAAGCGGTGGCGACGATCTTTTCGCGCACTTCTCCGCGATCCAGGGACAGGGTTTCAAGACCCTGGCTGAAGGCCAGCGCGTCAGCTTCGACGTCACCTCCGGCCCGAAAGGCCAGCAGGCGTCGAACATCCGTCCGGCTGACTGAGCGTTCCCGGACGCGGCATGGCAGCAATGCCATGCCTTCGGCCCCACACGGGGCCGGGATTGCGGCATTCCTTCAAGAACGCCTCCCCGAGGGAAAAATTACGGCGCATGCCGGACTTTTTCCCTTTCTGCTTTCCTTCTGGAGACATCGTCATCGCCAAGGAAGAACTGATCGAAATGAGCGGGATGGTAGTTGAAGTCCTGCCCGACTCCCGTTTCCGTGTCACCCTCGACAACGGCCACAACCTCGTCGCCTACTCCGCGGGCAAGATGCGCAAGCACCATATCCGCATCCTGTGCGGCGACAAAGTTTCACTTGAACTTTCCCCTTACGACCTGAGCAAGGGGCGCATCACTTTCCGCCACATCGAAGGTCGCGGGCCTCTCGGTCCCCAGCAGCGGCGCAGACGCTGATCGCGTCCCGCATTCAGGACCTGGCTGCCTGAAGGCGTCGGGGCGGCGGACTGCTGTCCTCGCCCGTACCCCGTTTCACCAGATAAAGAACATTGTCACCCACGGCGCAACCGCGCCTGCGGCGGCGGTGCAAAAAGCGAGCAGCGCAGTGGCCCGGCGCAGGCCGGACGATACCGTACGCCGCACCTGCAGCGCGCCGAGCACCAGGCTGGCTCCGGCAGCCACGGCGAGCAGCAGTCCGCGCACCAGCGGCAGGTTCGCGAGCACGACGCCTTCGGCACTCAGCAGCGTGACGGTCAGCGCCGACAGGCCGAGGAACACGCCGACGCCGCCGAGCGGAATCAGTGCGTAGGCGAGCCGCCGGTGCGCCGCCGCGTCGCCGAGGAGCCCCGCGGCGGCACGCAGCCACAGCGTGATCCAGCCGCCGAGAACGAGCGCGGTCGTGCCGATATAGCCGAGGATCATCAGGCCGTCGAGCCACGTGAACACGTCGTTCGCTTCGGGGTAATGCGTCAGCACCCACCACGGAATGTCGCTGTCGAGCAGCGCGAAGGCGTCGCGCTCGACGAGCCATTCGGCGGCAGCGAGCTTGGCCTGGACGAACCATGGCGACGCCGACCACTGGAACGCGCCGATAGCGGTGCCGATGACGCCGAACACCAGCAGGCGCGCTTCCCATACGTCGGTTTCGTCGCTGCGCAGTCTCGCGACTTCGGCACCGGGCATGCGCCCGACCAGCTGCACCGCGTCGCGGTGACCGCTGCAGCGCCCGCACATGTGGCACTCGGCAGCGCTCTCCATGCGGCGAATATCGACCAGCGGTGCACAGTTGATCGGGATCACCCGCTTTGCCGGATGCGCCTGCCACGCTTCGCGATCGGTGCGGAAATGCACCGGCGCGAGCCGCGCGAGCAGGCCGAACACGCCGCTCACCGGGCACAGGTGCCGACACCACACGCGCTTGCCGCGGCCGTATACGAGGCCGACTGCAGCCGCCGCGACAGTCGAGCCGCCGAGCACGAGCAGCACGGCTTTCGGGTATTCATACACGCTGACGAGCTGGCCATACACCGTCGTCGCGAGGAACGCGACGAACGGCCAGCCGCCCCACTTGATCCAGCGCGGTACCGGACGCCCGAGGCCGACGCGCGACGCCTGCTCGGCGACGAAGCCTTCAGGGCACAGTACGCCGCACCACACGCGCCCCATCAGCATCATCGACACCAGCACGAACGGCCACCAGATGCCCCAGAACACGAACTGTGCGAACAATGTCAAGTTGTCCCAGACGTGCGCGCCGGACTCGGGCAGCGGCAGGAAAGCCGGCGTGACGACGAGGAAAACGTAGGCGACGAGCACTGCCCACTGGACCCCGACGATCCAGTTGCGGTGACGGCGCATCAGGTCGCCGAGCCGGGCGAGCCGCGGCGGGCGCATTGCGGGCAGACTGCAGCTCGTCATGCTCAGGTTCTCCGCGGCGGGCGGCCGAACCATGCGAACAGCGCCCAGTAGCCGAACCACGTGATCAGCACGGTCAGCGACGGCTGCGCGCGGTAGCCGGCGAACGCCGCGGCGATGCCGCCGGCCGTGCTGCCGTCGGCGAGCAGCGCGGAGCTGTCCCATACCGGCTCGAGCAGCGGCGGCAGCCATTCCATGTTGATCAGCCGTTCGACGCCCGACACGAGCAGCGCGGCCGCGAGCAAACACAGCACGATCTCGGTCGCGCCGAAGAACACCCGCCTCGGCAGCCAGTGCGAGCCGCGCTGAATCAGCCACGCGGTGGCCAGCGCCAGCACGAAGCCGAGGCCGGCGCCGGCGAGCATGCGGGTCAGCGTGTCGCCGGACTGCTCGACGCCGAGGCCGTACAGGAACAGCACGGTTTCGGCCCCTTCGCGGCCGACTGCGATCGCCGCGAGCAGCGCGACCGACACTCCGCCCGCGGCGTCGGCGGCTTTCGCCAGCCCCGCTTCGAGCTCGCGCTTCATGTGCCGCCCGTGCGCACGCATCCACAACACCATGTGCGTGATCAGGCCGGCGGCGACGATGACGATGGCGGCCTGGAACGCCTCCAGCGCGTCGCCGGCGAGCTGGCTCTGCAGTCCGAGCATCGCCAGCGCGAGCACGCCGGCGAGCAGCAGCCCGCCGGCCACGCCCGCCCACAGGTGATGGACGCCGATACGGCCGTTGCCGCGCGTGCGAATCCACGCGTAGAGGATGCTGATCACCAGGATCGCTTCGACGCTCTCGCGCCACACGATGAAGAGCGAATTACCCATGATGTTTCCTGAATCTGCGGTTACTGGGCGACGAACCGGCCTTTTGCCGTGTCGGGGTGGAACTCGCCGAAGAACGGGTAGGTGCCGGGCTTCAGCGGCGGAAAGATGGTGCTGCGCGTCACGCCCGGCGCGACGACGAGTTCCTTGAACGGGCTCGTCGTCTCGAACTCTTCGGGGCCGGCGTTGCGGTTCGTCAGCTGCAAGCGAAAGCGGGTGTTGGCCGGCACCGTTATCGTGTCGGGCGTGAAGCGGCCGTTTTCGGCCACGACTTCGAACGTCGGCAATTCGGCTTGCACGGCGCTCGACGCCGTCAGGGCCAGGATGCCCAGTACACGGGCGAGCAGGCGCGGAACAATCACGATCGGGAATTCCTGTGCTGAAAATGACGAAAACCCCGCGCGGCGGGGAGCCGGGCGGGGCAGGAGGGGCGTGCAGGTCTAGAACGCATACAGCCCGCGCAGGCCGACGACGGTGATCGCTTTCGCGTCCGGGTCGGCGGCAGCGCGACGCACGTATTGCAGGTCCGGCGTCAGCGACAGCTGGTCGTTCAGGTGCCAGCGGTAATACAGCTCGGCAACCTGCTCGGCGCCACGCGCGGTGAAGCCGAAATCGTCGAGCAGCGGGGCGGCGTCGCGGAATTCGTCGCTCGCGCGCAGCCAGCCCCACGCGAACCCGACGCTGTCGGCGCCGCGTCCCCAGGCGTTGCCGGCGATCTCGGTGCCGATCGTCACGGCGCGGTCGAACGCCACCTTGCTGCTGCTCGACTGGCCAAAGCGCGCGAACAGCGTCACGTCCTCATGCACGCGCTGGTCGACGCTCGCGCCCCAGCCGCTGGCGCTGCGGGTCGTCGCGTCGAAACCTTCGTGCTGGCCGTTGCGCCACGCATACAGGCGGTACGTGCCGTCGAAGCCGTGGCTCTTGCGCCCGTACTCCAGCTGGCCGATGACGAACGGCTTGTTGAAGCTGCGCCCGAAGCGCGCGCCTTCGCCGGCGCCGAACGCCGCGATCGACGCCTGCCACCAGTCGGGCGCGCCGCTTTCGTTGCGGTACGCGAAGCGCAGGCCGGGCGTGAAACCGTAGCTGTCGGCGCCGACCCCGCCGCCCGAGTCGAGCATCGGGTTATGCACGAAGACGTTGTTGAGGAACTTCTCGGCTTCGTTGTCGGCGATCGCGTTCTGGTCGAAGAACACGAACGGGTCCATCTTGCCGACGGTGAGCTGCAGGCTGTGCGGCGACTCCGCGCTGTCGCCGAGCGGCGTCGTCAGCTGGTACCAGGCCTGCGCGACGATCACGTAGGTTTCCTCCGAGCCGCCACCGGTCTGGAACGCGAGGCTGTTGAACGCGGCGGTGAACGTGGGCTTCAGGCCGGTGAAGCTGTCGCCTTGGCCCATCCGCAACTGCGTGTAGAACTCGCCTTGGCCCCGGCCGATATCGCCCGCCGGCAACGTGATGCCGAGGTCGCCGCGCCATGACAGCTGCGATTCGTGCCTGCCGTCTTCGCGCGCGTCACCGTCGATCCGCTGCGCGACGGTAGCGACGCTGCCTTCGACCGCGATGCCATCGAGAGCCTCCGCCAGGCGCGACGGTGCGCCCATCGCATTGGTCCGTTCCTCGATCGCCTTGAGCCGGATCGCGAGCTCCGGTTCACGCTCGCTGATGCGGTCGCTGCCGAGGCTCGTGGCGAGATCCTGGTTCGCCTGTTCCAGCGCTTCGACGCGCTGTGCGAGTGCCGGAGCGGGCGTTGCAGTCGCCGCGAGCCGTGCTTCGAGTTCGCTGTTGCGCTGCTCGAGTTTCTCGATCCGTTCGGCGAGCCGCCTGAGTTCGGCAAGCACCTTGTCCGGGGCGGGCGCGGCGTGGCCCGCACCGGTTGCGCCCAGCACCGCGAGCGCGACGGCGGTCCGGGCGAATCGGGTCAGCGCCATTTCAGTAGCCGCCTTTCTTGCCGACGCCGACGTACGTGAACTCGTTCTCGACCTCGAACTCTTTGAACCACGGCCGCACGCCCGTCGCCCGGTCGGTGTGGCGGCCGAAGTGGCTGCCATGGTGGGCGGCGCCCGGCGGCAGGATCGTGTATTTGACCTTGTACTTGCCCGGGCCCGCGAGCTTGATGTTGTCGCCGTAATGCGGGCCGTCGCTTGCGACCATCGGCATGAACTCGCCCGACTGTTTCCAGTCGCTGCCGAGCTTCGCGATCTCGAACTTGACCGTCAGGTACGGAATCCAGCTGCCTTCCTCGAAGCCGTTCGGGTTGTTCGCCAGCGCGCGAATGTCGGCCTCGATGTGGATGTCGGACTCCGATGCCTTCTTCATCATGCCGTCCGGTTCCATCTCGATGGGCTGGAGATAGACGGCTGCGATTTCCATACCGTCGCGGTGCTGCGGCGTGCCGATGGGATATTCCAGGGCATGGGTGGCGAACGACAGGCTGGCCAGCGCGGCGACGGCGAGGGGGCGAAGCGGGAAACGGTGCATCGGGAATCCTTTCGAAAATTGGAATGGGCAGGATGCGGCACCCATGAGCGGAATGTGTGAGAATAATAAAGATAATGAGAGTTGTTCGCAATAGCCAATTTGAGATTCGCTGTCGTGGAACGAATATCCCGCCCGGGAGGAACGACGGTGGCAGGACTCGGGACGGGCGGCACGAACGGCGCCGCCGGAATCGCGCCTCAGCCCCGTCGATCAGGCTCGGAATGCGTCGCCGCGTGAGGTTTGGATGCCAGGGGGCAGGCCTTGGGCGAGGCTTGGCGGTGAAGGGGCGGGCGCAGCTGGTCAGTCCCCGGCGTCATCGCTGGGATACATGCCGGATGTTTTCGTCGGTGCTGGAAGCTGCCGGACCCGAGTGCTCCCATCCGCCGCCGAGCGCCTTGAAGAGGTCGAGCGCGGCGGCGAGCCGCGCGAAGCGCAGCTGTGCGAGCCGGTCCTGCGCCTGGAACAGCGTGCGCTGTGCGTCGAGCACCGCGAGGAGGTCGTCGGCGCCTTCGCGGTAGCGCAGCTCGGCGAGCCGCAGCGCGCGCGCCGCCTCGTCGCGGATCAGCTGCTGGGTGTCTTCCTCGCGGCGGTTGCGGTCCGCGTTGCCGAGCGCGTCTTCGACCTCCTTCAGCGCGGTGAAGATCGCGGCGCGGTAATTCTCGACGAATTCGCGCCGGCGTGAGCGCGCTGACTCGACGTCGCCGCGCAGCCGCCCGCCGTCGAACAGCGTCTGCGCAAGGCTCGTGCTGAGCGCGACGCTATTCGACGGGTTCGCGAGCGACAGCAGCGCCGTGCTCGCCAAGCCGGCTGAGCCCGAAAGCTGCACTGCCGGCAACAGCGCGGCGCGCGCGGCGGCGACGTCGGCGTCCGCCCCGGCGAGCTGCGCTTCGGCGCTGGCAAGGTCCGGGCGGCGCACCAGCAGGTCGGCAGGCAGGCCTGGGGCGACTTCGGGAATCGCGAGCGTGGCGAGCGTTTCGCCGTTGACGCCGAAGTCCTGCGGGACGCGGCCGAGCAGCACGGCGAGCGCGGTGAGCGTCTGGCGCTCCTGGTTTTCGAGCGGCAGCAGCGCGGCGCGCTGCGCGAGCACGATGCCGCGCTGGCGACTGACGTCGAGCGCGGACGCGGCGCCATTGCGATAGCGGGCCTCGGCGATGTCGAACACGCGCTCGGCGATCGCGAGGTTGTCGCGCGCGATGTCGAGGCGGGCGCGGGTCGTGAGCAGCTGGAAATACGTGCTCGCGACGCCGGCGACGAGCGTCAGCCGCACCGCGTCGAAGTCGTGGCGGGTCGCCGCAAGACTCGCGTCGGCGCCGGCGACGCCCGCGGCCAGCCTGCCCCACAGGTCGACTTCGTAGCTGACCGCGAGGCTCGCGCCCGACGATTCGCTGTCGATCGCACGTCCTCGGGCGGGCTCGGTGCGGCGCCAGTCGGTGTCGCCACCGATGGTGGCGAACGGTAGCAGCGTCGCGCCGGCGGTGCGTAACCGGATCTCGGCCTGGCGCACGCGTTCCGCCGCGATGCGGAAATCGGGGCTGCCGGCGAGCGCCTCACCGATCAGGCCTTCGAGCTGGTGCGACGAAAAACTGCGCCACCAGCCGGCGCCCGGTTGCATCGGGGCGGCGGGAACGGGCTCGGACCACCCCCCTGGCATCGTCAACGCGGGCCGCGTCGTCGGCTCGGTGATCGCGCAGCCAGCGGCGAGCAGCGCAACGACGGCGAGGAGCAAAGCGCGCCGTCCACGCCGGCCGGCTCGGGACGAGCCACCTGGCGGCGCGGGAAAGGAGGATGAGTGCATCGGGGATGTCATTCCGAAGCGAGCGCGACGACCGGATCGAGGCGGGCTGCCTTGCGTGCCGGCAGGTAGCCGAAGACGAGGCCGGTCGCGAAGGCGCAGCCGAACGCGAGCAGCACCGGCGGCAGCGAGTAGACGATCGGCGTGTCGAAAGCTTCGATGATCGCCGCTGCGCCCAAGCCGACGACGACGCCGATGACGCCGCCGAGCGCCGAGACGACGAGCGCCTCGATGAGGAACTGCTGCAGGATGTTCTTCATCCGCGCGCCGGTCGCCATGCGGATGCCGATCTCGCGGGTGCGCTCGGTGACCGACACCAGCATGATGTTCATGACGCCGATGCCACCGACCAGCAGCGAGATCGCGGCGACGGTGCCGAGCAGCACTGTCAGCGTGTTCTGCGTTTCGGACACGCTCTCGATGACCGACGCCATGTTGCGGATCTGGAAGTCCTCGATGCCGCCGTGGCGTGCCTGCAACAGCTCGTGCACCGCCGCCTGCGTGTCGTCGATGGCGGCGACGTCCTCGACCGCGACCGTTGCGCTGCGCAGGTGGCGCTGACCGAACAGCCGCAGGCTGCCGGTCGAGTACGGCACGAAGATCACGTCGTCCTGATCGGTGCCCCACGGCGTCGCGCCCTGCGGGCCCATGACACCGAGCACCTGGAACATGATGCTGTTGATGAGCACGAACTCGCCGACCGGATCGGCGTCGCCGAACAGCGCTTTCGCGACCGTCTGGCCGAGGACGGCAACCGTCGCATAGCTGCGTTCGTCGGCGGCGCTGAAGAACGTGCCGCGGGCGATCGGCCAGGCGCGCGCGAGCGTGAAGTCGGCGCCCGTCGCGTTCGCCGAAGTCCGGTGGTCGGCGTTGCCGGAGCGGATCGTCACCGTCGAGCTTTGCTCGGGAACTGCGGCGAGGACGTTGGGCAGGTCGGCGATCGCACGCACGTCGTCGAGCACGAGCGTCGCCGTGTCGCGGCCGCGCTGGTTCGGCGCACCGGGGCGCACCGTCAGCAGGTTGGTCCCCATCGAGCTGATGCGATCGACGACATCCTGCTTCGCGCCGTCGCCGATCGCGAGCATCGCGATGACCGCCGCGACGCCGATGACGATGCCGAGGAGCGTCAGCGCGGCACGAAAGATGTTTGCGCGCAGCGCCCGCAACGCAGTGCGCGCGGCTTCGACGATGTCGGACAGCGGCGAGCTGCGGTCGACGTGCGGCGCGAAGTCGGGCTCGACGCCGGGGCGCGGATGGGGGCCGGGGTCGGCGACGATGTGGCCGTCGCGGATCTCGATGATGCGCCGGGCCTGCTCGGCGACTTCGCGCTCGTGCGTGATCAGGATGATCGTGTGGCCGTCGGCGGACAGCGTGTTGAGCAGCTGCATGACTTCGGCGCCGCTCTTGCTGTCGAGCGCGCCGGTCGGTTCGTCGGCGAGGATCACGCGACCGCCGTTCATCAGCGCCCGCGCGATCGACACGCGCTGCTGCTGGCCGCCGGAGAGCTGGTTCGGCCGGTGTTCGATGCGCTCGCCCAGGCCGAGCGACGCGAGCAGTCCGGTGGCGCGCGCGTGGCGTTCGGCCGGTGGCATGCCCGAATAGACCGCCGGGACTTCGACGTTTTCGCGCGCGCTAGCGCCACCGATCAGATGGTAGCTCTGGAACACGAAGCCGAACGTCTCGCGCCGTAGCCGCGCGAGGTCGTCGCGATCGAACGCTGCGACGTCGCGGCCCATGAAGCGGTAGCTGCCGCTCGTCGGGCGGTCGAGGCAGCCGAGGATGTTCATCAGCGTCGATTTTCCCGACCCCGAGCTGCCGACGATCGCGACGAATTCGCCCGGCAGGATTGTCAGGTCGATGCCGTGCAGCACCTCGACGGTGAGCTCGGCGTTGCGGAACGTTTTCGTCACGCCGGACAGTTCGATCAGCGGCGTGCCCGCGGACGGACCGACTTTCGGCTCGGCGCCCAGCGCGCCGATGAACGGCTCGGTTTTCATAGCCTTGGCGTGCGTCGCGCGGCAGCGGGCGCGTCGGTGCGCAGCGCCGCGCCGGAGACGACGCGGTCGCCTTCCTCGAGGCCGGACAGCACCTGGGCCTGGACGCGATTGCTGACTCCGACTTCGACGCGCCGCTCCTGCAGCGTGCCGTCGGCCGCCGCGACCCGGATGGTGCGATGGCGCGGGCCGGCGGTGTCGCTGGTCGGGGCGCGCGGGCGCGCCGGGCGGGCTTCTCCGCCGCCGGCAGCCGTGCGCGTGGCACGCTGCGCCGCTGGTGTGGAGAATGCCGACATCGGCACCAGCAGCGCATCGCGCGCCGCGGCGACGACGAAGAACACTTGCGCCGTCATCTGCGTCATCAGCGCCTGCTCGGGATTCGACACGTCGAACAGCGCGTTGTAGAGCACGACGTTGTTCTGCACGACCGGCGTCGGCTCGATCTTGCGCAGCGTCCCGTGCCAGCGGCGCCCTTCGCCGCCGAGCGTCGTGAAGTAGGCGTCCATGCCGAGCGTGAGACGGCTCACGTCGGCTTCGGAAACCTGCGTCTGCACGGTCATCGTCGACAGATCGGCGACGCGCAGGATCACCGGCGCCTGCTGGCTCGCGATCAGCGTCTGGCCCTGGCGCGCGGTGATCGACACGACGGTGCCGGTGATCGGCGCATAAATGCGCGCGTAGTTGAGGTTCGCCTCGTCGGCACGCAGGTTCGATTCGGTCTGGTCGATCTGCGCCTTGAGCGCTTCGACCTGCGCCTGTGCGCCGAGCTGCGTCGCTTCGGCCGTCTGCAGCGCGTCCGCGGTCGTCGCGTCTTCCGCCATCAGGTTGCGCTGGCGCCGCAGCTGCAGGTCGGCGAGTCGCCGGTCGGATTCGCGCTGCATCAGCTGTGCCCGCAGGTTGCGCAGCTGCGCGCGCGTCGCATCGACGCGGCTCTGCAGCACGATCGGGTCGATCTCGGCGAGCAGCTCGCCGGCTTTCACTTCGGAGCCGACTTCGACGTGGATTTTCTTCAACTGCCCGGACACCTGCGCACCGACATCGACATAGTCGCGCGGCTGCAGCATGCCGGTCGCGGTGACGACGTCCTCGATGTCGCCGCGTGAGACGCTCGCGAGCTGGTAAGCGGACGCTTCGTCGGGTTTCGCGAGGTATTTCGACCAGGCGAAGTAAGCTCCTGCGCCGAGCAGTGCGAGACTGAGTAAGGCGATCACGGTGCGACGCCAGCGTCGCTTCGGGGAAGGTGCGGAGGGATTCATGTCGGTGACCGGACTGGAGTTGCCTGCGCGCAGTGTGCCGCGTATTCGATAAGGATTGCAGCCCGAAGAATACGGGAAGGCATGTCGCTGCTTTGTATCGTATTGCAGGCAGGGGTTCCCGCGCCCCGGGCGGAGCGGGCGATCACCCCATGGCGCTTGCCGCGACGCCGGTGCGTGAGGCCGCGCGGACGGCGGCCGGGAGGTGCGGGCAGGCGGCGACGTGGATGTGGACGCCGCCGCGCCTGCGGATCAGTTCTCGGGAACGGTGACGAAGCCCATTTTCTGGATGCCGGCGAGGCGCGCCGCCGACATCACTTCGGCGAGCTTCTGGTAGCGCGTCTCGCGGTCCGCGCGCAGGTGCAGCTCCGGCTGCACTGGGTTCGCCGCGGCTTCGGCGAAGCGGGCCTGCAGCTCGGCGTCGCTGATCCGGTGGTCGTTCCAGTACAGCGTGCCGGCTTCGTCGATCGCCAGCGTCACCGTTTCGGGCTTCTCATTCGCCGCGGCGCTGGCCGCATTCGGCAGGTCGATCTTGACCGCATGGGTCAGCAGCGGGGCGGTGATCATGAACACGATCAGCAGCACCAGCATGACGTCGATCAGCGGCACCATGTTGATCTCGCTCATCGGCGCGCCGCGGCCTTCCTGGCTGAATCCGCCGAAAGCCATCATGCGGCTCCCGGTGTCGGCACGCGCAGCTTGACCGGCGCCGCGCTGCGCGGATTCGCGCCTGCGGTGACGTCGCCGGTCGGGGCGCTCGCCAGCCGCGTGCCGGTCGTGAACCAGGCGTGCAGGTCGTGCGCGAAAGCGTCGAGTTCGGAGAGCTCGAGGCGGTTCGCGCGGGTGAACGCGTTGAACGCGAGCACCGCCGGGATCGCGACGAACAGGCCGAACGCGGTCATGATCAGCGCCTCGCCGACCGGGCCGGCGACCTTGTCGAGCGTCGCCATCCCCGACGTGCTGATGCCGATCAGCGCGTGGTAGATGCCCCACACCGTGCCGAACAGGCCGACGAAAGGCGCGGTCGAGCCGATCGACGCGAGCACCGTGAGGCCCGACTCGAGTTGCGCCGTCGACAGTGCGATCGACTTGCGCATCGCGCGCGTGACGAACTCGTCGGCGTCGAGCTTGCCGCCCAGCGTGTCGTCGTGCGTGTGGCGGCGCAGATGTTCGGCGGCGGCCGCGCCTTGGCGGGCGAGCGCTTCGAACGGCGAATCGGGCGCCGCACCGGACAGCCGCGCGAGGCCTTCGTCGAGATGCGGAGCGTTCCAGAATGCTTCGACGGCGTTGTCGAAGCGGCGGGCGCGGAACTGGCGCACGCTGCGGACCAGGATCAAGTACCAGCTTGCGACCGACATGACGACGAGCGCGAAGGCGACGAGCTTGATGATGAGATCGGATTGGCCCCACAGGTGCGCGAGACCGAAAGTGTCGCTAGGCATGTTCACATTCCTTCGAGTTTGAAAATGATCGGCACGACGACCCAAGCGTCGATATTGCGTCCGTCCTGCTTCGCCGGCACGAAGCGCCAGCCGGACACGGCGTTGCGTGCGGCGGCGTCGAGGCGCGCCGAGCCCGAGCTGGCGGAAAGTTCGATCTTGCCCGGCAAGCCTTCGCCTGTCACGAAGACGCGCAACAGGACTTTGCCTTCCTCGCGCATCCTGCGCGACAGCGGCGGGTACGCGGGTACCGGGTTGTTCAGGTAGGCGGCGTCGAAGCGTGCCGCGACGGTTTCGGCCGGGTGGGATTCGGCTGCGCGGGAAGGGGCGGGGTGTGGCGGGCGCCTCGACGGGCGGTGGGGGCGTTTCGGCGACGGGTGCAGCGGGCGCAGGCGGCGGCTCTTCGCGGCTGACCGCGGTAGGCGCCTGCGTGAGCGGGACCGGCGGCGCGACTTTTGTGGGTGCCGGCCGGACGCGGCGTGGCGCCGGTTTCGGGGGCGCCGGCTTGCTGACTTCCAGTTTCGGCGGCGGCACGGGAGCCGGTGGCGCGGGAGCCGGCGGTTCGGGTGTCGGCACTGCGACGGGAGGCTCGATCAGCGAGACGGCGATCGGCGGCAGCGGCGCTTCGGCGGGAGCCGGTTGAAATCGCGCGAATCCGATCGCTGCGGCGGCGTGCGCGAGCGCGACGAGCACGAGCATCAGGCGACGCTCGCGCCGGTTGCGGGCTCCGGCGGGCAGGCGCGACTCGCGTGCGATGCTCGGGCGGGACGTTGCCGGACGTGGCGCAGTAGACGCGGCACCCCGCGGCGCCGCATTCTGGCGGTCGAGGAACGAATCTGAAGAAAGGCTATGCGGGAGATTCATCGGGTCTGGTTCGCGCGGCCTGCGGGGGCATCGGCTGGGCCTGCAGGCAACTCAGGGGTCATCCGAGAAGACGGTCGATTGCCACAGCGGTGACGACGAGGTAGAGCGCGACGCGACGCGCGGCAAAGGCTGCGGGCAGCGGAATCGTGCCGCGGAGCGGGGAAATCGGTTGGTTCATGTTCGCCTGTTCGTGTCGGGGTGCGATGCCTGGCGGGTTCTGCGCGAGAACGGGCGGGAGTGGCTGGAAGTCGGTGTGAAGTGGAGGGGAAAGTGGCAGCCGGGTGCAGGGGCGCGGCGTGACGCGCCCGACCCGGCGACGACGCCTAGCTGGAGCTTTCCATCTGTGACTGCAGATAATTCTGCAGGCCCACTTTGCCGATCAGCTCCAGCTGCGTTTCGAGGTAGTCGATATGCTCTTCGGTATTTTCGAGGAGTTCCTCGAACAGTTCGCGCGAAACATAGTCCTGACAGGTTTCACAGTACGCGATCATCTCGATGAGGTCGGTCCGCGCCGCCACTTCGAGCTTCAGGTCTCCTTCCAGGCACTCGGGGACGTTTTCGCCGACCAGGAGCTTGTTCAGGTTCTGCAGGTTCGGTAGCCCTTCGAGAAACAGCACGCGCCCGATGAGCTTGTCGGCGTGCTTCATTTCCTCGATCGATTCTTCGTACTCGTGATGACCGAGCCGCTCGAACCCCCAGTTCTTGTACATGCGGGCATGCAGAAAATACTGGTTGACGGCGGTCAGCTCGCTGGTCAGCTGTTTGTTGAGGAACTGGATGACTTTGACGTCGCCTTTCATAGGGCCTCCGCGGCAAACGAGAACGAGGACGCGACGCTGGCGGGAGCCGGAGTCGCGGTCTGGTCTGCCAGCGCGGAACGCAGGCAATCACGGGCGCACGTCGCGCAGCGGCCGCACTCGCTCGCCACGCCGAGTTTCGTGCGCAGCTCGCGCAAGGTCGATGCCCCTTCGCTAACTGCCTGTTCGATGTGACGATCCGTTACCGCGTTGCAGACGCAGACGTACATAGTCTAGCCTCGTTATTCCGTTTGTTCGCCCGCTTGGCGCGGGATCACTTTGTCAGGATAAGTTTCCCTGCGCGGGTCGCGCGCAGGACGTAATGCATTCCGTCATGGTCGATCGTCACGCTTGGGCGCCCGAGCAACAGCTGAGTGCTCGGGATCGGCTGCGAGTGCTGTTCCATCGCGCTTCCCCGCGAGGCACCCTCGACCGGAGGGCGGTGCGTGGCTCGCGGCGGGAGGAGGAGATCGTTTGGCATGTTTCATATAACGAATAGGAACGATTCGCATTACAACATTGCCTGCCGGATCGGTCAAGCGTCTTTGCGGTCGTGATTCGAATGGAGGGCAGGCAGCGTGGCGCTCAGGGAAGTTCGAGCAGCACTTTCATGCGGGAATCGGCGTCGGCGGCGGGGAGGTAGCCGATGACGTTCGGGTTGGCCATGAGGAGCGCGCCGAGTTCGCGGACGTTTCCGACTTGCTGAGGCGGCAGCGCGCGGCCGGTGAAGACCATGCGCGACCAGTAGGCGCGGATCTGGCTCGGGTTCTTGCCGGTGAGCTGCTCGTAGAAGCGGTCCCGCACGCTGCCTGCCGGCAGGTCCGCAAGGGTGACCGGCGTCCCGTCGGGCAGGCTGCGCGTGCGCCCGAGGTACAACTGCTCGGCTTGCTGTCGTGACAATTCACCGATTGCGCCGCGCGCGCCGGTGACGATGAGGATCTGCGCGACGGCGAGCGGGGCGAACAGCATCAGGGCCGCCGCGACGAGGATTCCGGAGGGGAGCCGTTTCACGTGGGTCGCCTCAGAAAGTCACATCGAGCGACAGGCTGAACGTGTTCGCGGTGTGTCCCCCGATCGGATTGGTCTGCACGTTGCCGCGCGGGAAGTAGGACCCCCACGCGTTGCGGTCCAGACGGGCGTGAGTGAATTCCGCCTTGAGCGCGGCAGTCGGGGAGAGATCCCAGCGCCCTCCGGTGGTAATGCTGCCTTGGGCGTTGTTGCGCGAGGTCAGATAGGCTTTCCAGTCAGCCTCGAGCGCCGCGAAGGACGCGGGGAGCGCCACACGAGCGATGGGCTCGTCGAGGATCTGGCGGGCGAATGAGACGTAAGGCGTGAAGGCGCCGAAGCGCCTGCCGACGCTCACGTACCACGCACTCGAACTCGTCACGTAGCGATCGGCTCGTCGGCGTACGTATTCCCCGCTGACCAGCCAACGACCGTCGTCCCATTGCAGCCCGGCTGAATCGAAGCTCGCCCTGCCGTCGCCGCCCGCCAGCTCGCTCCTCACGCTGCCCAAGCCGGCCGCATCGAGGTCCGCGGCAAGCGCTACATGCTGAGGGTCGCGATATTCGATCTCGAGCTGCGCGCGAGTGTGGCCGAAGTGCAGGGAAAAGCTGCCCTGCGTCAGTACCAGATTGATGCCCCGGCTCGCCTCGAGGCGAGCCTTGCCCTGCGGAAACGGGATCGTGCTGCGGCCGTAATAAGGGTGGATTTCGGCGTCCAGGTCGCCGATCCGGGCGTGGTAGATGAAATCGACGCCGTCGAGGTCGTTGAACGGATTGAGCCCGTACACTTCGACGGGCGGGCGCACCCAGGGATTCGCGTAGTTCACGTAGAGCGAATCCGACAGCATGAAGAACGGCGCGCGGACCCGGCCCACGCGTACCGACAGGCCCGGCGCGAGCGTCTGGCGGAAGAAAGCGAGCGTGACCCGCGGGTCGTAGCTGTTCCTCCCGTCCTCCATGACGAGAGCCTGCAGCGTGACGTCGTTGTCGGCCAGAAGCCGCAGGCTCGCCTGCAGACCCAGCAGCGAGTCGGGGCTGAAATCGGGATCGTTGCTGCCGGGGTAGTTGACGCCGTAGCGCATGAACCACATGTCGTCGCGGTCGGTGGTCACGGCGCCGAGCGTCGCGAAACCCGAGAATTCGGGTTTTAGCGCGTCGGCCGCGGCGCTGTCCGGCGCACGGAAGGCCGCGAACAGCATCAGCAGCATGAGGACGCGTGCGCAATGCAGGGGACGGAAGATCATGTGGAGGGCTCGGTTACCGTCGAAGCGCCGTACAGCAATTGTTCGGCCGCTAAAGGGTCCAGCGGGCGCGAATAGTGGTAGCCCTGCCCGTAGTCGCATCCCATCGCCCGCAGTAGCGCGTCCTGCTCGGGCGTTTCGATGCATTCGGCGACTACACGGATGCCCAGATCGTGCGCGAGCTCGATGCTTCGCGCGACGATCTTGCGCAGGCGCTCGTCGTGCTCGAGGCTGCGGACGAACGAACCGTCGAGCTTCACGATGTCGCACGGGATAGTGTGCAGATAGCTCAGCGCCGAGTAGCCGGTACCGAAATCGTCGATCAGCACCGACATGCCGATGTCGCGCAGGCGTTGCAGCACCTGAGTCGCCGGGCCGGACGTCTCGGCAAGGACGCTTTCGGTGACTTCGACGCGCAGCAGGCCGGGGGACAAGCCGTGACGGTGCACTTCGGCGATGATCTCGCCCGCGAGATCGGGGCGGGAAAACTGCAACGCGGAAAGATTGACGCTGACGCGCGGGACCGGTTCGCCGTTGGCCCTGCGCTGCCACTGCAGGAGGTGCTCGCAAGCGTGTCTGAGCACGAGCATGTCGAGTTCGTGGATCAGGCCGAGGGTTTCGGCGAGCGGAATGAACAGGTTCGGCGCCAGCATCCCTTCGGTGGGATGGGGCCAGCGCACCAGCGCTTCGAAACTGCTGATGCTGCCATTGGCGAGTGCGACGATCGGCTGGAAATACACGGCCAGCCCGCCGCTGCGCAGCGCCATGCGCAGTTCGCCTTCGAGCCGCAGGCTCTGCAGCGCGTGGGTATGCATCGACGCATGGAACATCGCCACGCGGCTCTCACAGCCCCCTTCGCGCGCCTGCTGCAGGGCGTTGTCGGCGTCGCGCAGCAGGGCTTCGCCGTCGTCGTGGTCGGTGCTCAAGGCGATGCCGACGCGGCATTTCGGGTACAGCGTGTGGCCGGCGAGCGACGTCGGCTGCGTGAGGTTCTCGCGCAGCGCTTCGACAAGGCGCAGCGATTCGGCCGGATCGTCGATGCCATTTAGCAGCAGCGCGAACTGGTCGCCGCCGACGCGCGCAGCGACGTCGCCCTGGCGCAGCGTCGCCCGGATCGCCTCCGCCACTTTCTTCAGCAGCTCGTCCCCTGCGGCGTGGCCGAAGCTGTCATTGACGAGGCGAAAGCGTTCGAGGTCGATCGCGAGCACGGCAAAGCCGAAACGGTCGGCGCGCCGCTGCTGCTGGCCGAGCGCGCTGCGCACATGCTCGAGGAACAGCGCACGATTCGGCAATCCCGTCAGCCGGTCGTGGAGGGCATCGAACTGGAGCTGCATCTGCGCCAGCTTGTGCAGGTGGATGTCGCTGATCGATCCCGCCATGCGGAACGCGCGGCCATCGGCGCCGCGCAGCGCGACGCCGCGCTTCATGACCCAGCAATAGCTGCCGTCGTGCTGGCGCATGCGGTATTCCGCCTTGAACTGGGTGCTGTTTCCTTTCAGGTGCTCGACCAGCTTGTTGCGGTATGTCGATACATCGAGCGGGTGGATTGCGCCGAGGATGTCGGCGGGCGACTGCAGCGGGCGGTCGGCCGAAAGTCCGGCAATCTCGCAGCAGCGCGGCGAGCAATACACCGATCCGGCGGCGATGTCCCAGTCCCACAGTCCGTCGTGGGCGCCCTGGATCGCGAGTTCGTACCGCTGCTCGCTGGCTTTGAGCCGCGCCGCCGTGTCCTGCAGTTCGCCGATCCGGTCCTGCAGGTTCGCCGCCATGACGTTGAAATGCTGGGAAAGCCGCGCGAGCTCGTCGTGGCCGTCCTCCGGCAGGCGGTGGTCGAGCCGCCCCTCGGCGATCGCCTGGCTGCCCGCCAAGAGGCGGCTCAGCTTGCGGGTGAGCAGGAAACCGATGCCCGACAACAGCGCGAAAGTCAGCAGGATCTCGACCAGCGCGATCATCCCGCCCTGCTCGGTGATCGCCTTGCGCGCCGCCGCGAGCACCGACACCGACACGCCGAACTGCAGGAAGCCGATTTCGTTGCGTTCGAGCAGCAGCGGCCGGCGCACGTGGATCAGCTCGCTGGGATGGCTGCCGTCAGCGACGTCCGAGTTGTCGGGTGGCAGCCTGGCCATCCCGGGCATCCCGGCGCTGACAAGGGGGCGGCCGTCCGCAGTGCCGATGCGCACATAGACAAGGCCTTCCTCTGCTTCGTCGAGCAATTCCCCCAGCACGTCCTGCAGCACATCGAACTGGCGCTGGTCGCCGTATGCGATCGCCATCGCGTGGAGCATCGTCGCGTTCTGGTCGATGAGGGTGTCGAGGCTCGCGGAGGTTGCGTCGTTCATCAGCCGCACGCTGTTGGCGAGCAGCAGCGTCAGCAGCAGGACCTGGACGACCGTGCTGGCCAGCAGCAGGCGGACACGGATAGACGTGCTGCGGAAAGGAAACTTCACGGTCCCTCGCCGTCAGCGCCGCGCAAGCCGCTTGACGCCCGCCGCCGCGTCGATTTCCCCGCTGGCGGCGAAAGTCTCGACGTTCGTCACGATGCGGTCGGGGTCATAGAGATAATTGACCATGATCCCCCACGACTGGTCGAGTCCCTTGTCCGAAGTGTCTGCGAGCCAGTTCAGCCGCTCGATGCGGGCGCCGTTGCCCAGATGGAAGCGGGCGACCGGATCGATGGCCTTGCTGTCTCGCCGGCCGCTGAGCAGGTAAGCGGCAGCGACCCGCAGCAGCGGATCGCGCAGCGCGCGCGCCAAGGGCCGGTCGGCGACCCATTCGTGGCTCCCGGCCAGTACCGGCTTGAGCCGCTCCGAGTCCGGACTCTCGATACCGATCGCGGCCAGGCGCTTCCAGTCGGCCTCCGTGAACGCTGCGGCGACTTTGTCCGGGTGCTTCGAAGCCCAGCGCACCAATCCCGGGATCGGCGAAAGCGTGGCGAAAGTGTCGAGTTTCGGGAAGTCGCGCTTGAGATCGTCGAGGACGCGCTTGAGCAGGAAATTGCCGAAGGACACCCCTCGCAGCCCTTCCTGGGTAGCGCTGATCGAATAGAAGATCGCAGTGGTCGCGCGACCCGTGTCGGCTGCCGGAGCGTTTTCGTCGAGAAGTTTCTGCACGTTGTCGGCGAGTTCCTCCATCAGCGCGACTTCGACGAAGATCAGCGGCTCCTGCGGCATGCGTGGGTGGAAGAATGCGTAGCAGCGACGGTCGGAGCCGAGCCGGTTTTTCAGGTCCCGCCACGACTGGATTTCATGCACCGCCTCGTACTGGACGATTTTCTCGAGCAGCGCGGCAGGGGAGTTCCACGTGAGGCGCGTGAGCTCGAGAAAGCCGACGTCGAACCATGCCGTCAGGCGCGCTTCGAGTTCGCGGTCGAGCGACTTGAGTTCCTTGTGTTGCTCGAGGAAGCGAAGCAGGTCCGCGCGCAGGTCGACGAGGAACTTCACGCCCTGCGGGATCGCGTTGAACTGGGTCAGGATGCGGATCCGCGACGAGCGCATCGCGGCGCGCAGCTGCGCTTCGGCGTCCCATTGGCGCTCCGTCCCCACGGCGGCCTGATACGCTTCGTGCGCTTTCGCGATTTTTTCCGGATCGGGGCCGAACTCGAGCGCGATCATGCGCAGGAATGCGATCCGTCCCGCATCGTCGAGGCTCAGATAGGTTTCGGCGAGACGTCCTGCGCGCAGCCGCGTCGACACTTCGCCGCCCAGTCCTTCGGCGCACTCCTTCAGTTGCCGCCGGATGCGCGCGAGCACTTTTTCCGACGGCTCGCCGTTTTTCCCTCCTGCTCCGGTGACCATCGCGCGCACTTTTGACAGGCTGCGAGAAACAAGTCCGGATGCCACGTCATGTCTCCTAAAGTCGCTCCTCTTGCAATGAGAGGATCATAGTCTGTAAATGTGACGAAGTGTGTCAGGTATGACAAGGCGCAGTGCCTCGATGAACGGAGATGACGTTCCTCCCGCCGCTTCCATCCGGTCGCGGATTCCTCCTGCGGGATCTCGCCGAGTCCGCCCGATGCTGCATGGAATTCCCAATGTCATCAAGATCAGGTCTGTGGCAAGATCGGCCGAAATATTTCCGGGACGAGCCCGAATGCTTCCGCTGCTCCGATACCCCCACCGTCAACAAACCTTTCCCGGGCGGCCGCTGCGCGTCATGTTGGCGGCTCCGCGAGAGCGCTGCTGCGAGCGCCTCGACGACTTCCTGCTGAACTCGCCGCTGTTCGATCTCGTCGCCAGGGCCGATGCCGAAAGCCGGGCGCTGAAGCTGTATTTCAGCGTCCGGCCCGACGTCACGGTGCTCGACTGGCGCGTCACGGCGAACGAGCCGGCAAGATTGATCGGGTTATTGCGCCGCGTCGCACCGGATGCATGCATCGTTTCGATCGTGCCGTCGTTCGACTCGATGCCTGCCCGCGCTGCGTCGGCGCTCGGCGCCGATGTCGTCGCGACCTGCGCCAGGTTGCCCGCAGCACTCGCGGCGCTGGCGGGGGCGACGGACGACACAGCGAGTGCGGAAACCGGTCAATACGCCGGCTTCGCCCGAGCCGACGCGAGCAACCCGATACCGACGGCGATCATCGGCACGCACAACCACTGGGCCGTCGACAGCCCGAGCGACAGGGTGCCGAATATTCCGGGATCCGGCGTGCGGAAGAACTCGGCTGCGAAGCGCAGTGTTCCGTAACCGATCAGGAACATCGCGGAGACCGCCTTCAGCGGCCGCGGGCGGGCCGAATAGACCCACAGGATCGCGAACAGCAGCAGGCCTTCGCCGGCCACCTGATAAAGCTGCGACGGATGGCGGGGGAGCGCGTCGACCCACGGATACACCATCGCCCATGGGACGTCGGTCTCGACCGGCCGGCCCCACAGTTCGCCATTGATGAAATTGCCCAGGCGCCCTGCGGCAAGCCCGGTCGGTACGAGCGGCGCGATGAAATCGGTCACCTGCCAGAAACCCTTGCCGCTGCGGCGTCCATACAGCCACATTGCGACGAGCACGCCGAGAAAGCCCCCGTGGAAACTCATCCCGCCTTTCCAGATCGCGAGGATCTCCGTGGGGTGGCTGAGGTAATACGCGGGTTGGAAAAACAGCACTTCGCCGAGCCGCCCGCCGAGCACGACGCCGAGCATCCCATACAGCAGCAGGTCGTCGAGCTGCTGCGCGTTCCAGCCCAGCTCGGGGCGCCGCCGCGCGTGCACGCGGCCGAGCGTCATGAACAGCACGAACGCGATCAGGTACATCAGGCCGTACCAGCGCACCGACAGCGGGCCGACGGAAAATGCGACGGGGTCGAACTGGGGATGGATCAGCATGGGCGGTGAGCGCAAAGGAGTCTGATGGACGGGAGCGCGCCGCTCATTCGAACTGCGAGCGGAATTTCTCGAACTCGCTGCGCAAAAGATCGAGCTCGTCGCGCAGGCGCCGCACTTCCTCTTCGAGTTCCGATGTCCGCCCGCGCACCGCACCCCCTGCCGCGTACCCGCTCGCGACGGCTTCGCCCATCTGCACGAAAGCCTGCCGGCCGCCCAGCAGATGCGCGTAGCGCGTCTCCTTCGTGCCGGGCGCTTTCGGCACCGCGGCGACCATCGGCGGGTATTTTTCGCCCAAGTGCTCGAGCACCTTATCCACGGCCGCGATGTCGTCGAAGCGATGCATGCGTTCGCTGCGCTGACGGATCTCCCCAGCGGTCTGCGCCCCACGCAGCATCAGTGTCGCGAGCGCAGCCTGTTCGGGTGGCGGCAGCGAATGGCGCAGGCGAACGAGGTGCTCGTATTTGCCGACGCGCGCGCCGGCCTGGTCGCGCTTCGACACGAGCTTGCGCGCGATGAGCCGGTCGAGCGCGTCCTGGACTTCGGTTTCGGTGAGATTCATCACCGGGTCGCGGCCGGTGAGCTGGTTCGAGCCGGTGACGATCGCATTCACCGAGAGCGGGTAGTTGTCCGGCGTGACGAAGGCTTTCTCCATCAGCACGCCGAGGACGCGGATCTCGGCGAGGTCGAGGTCGAAGCCTTCATCGGCGTCGGCCGGAGTATGGTCGGTCATTGCATTCCCATTCGGTGCCGCTGGCGTGCCCGCGGCGGGAGGGGAATGATAGCCGACGGGCGTTTCGCTTCGGTTAGGTTTCGCTTCGGTTAGAATTCCAGGCCTGAACCCGAAGTGGCGCAGGCCGACGAGCGCCGAGCGCCCGAATTCCGAGCCGAGGACATCATGCCCCAGTACCGTTCCCGCACTTCCACCGCTGGCCGCAACATGGCGGGCGCCCGCGCGCTGTGGCGCGCCACCGGCATGAAGGACGGCGATTTCGAAAAACCGATCATCGCGATCGCGAACAGTTTCACGCAGTTCGTGCCCGGCCACGTGCACCTGAAAGACCTCGGCCAGCTGGTCGCGCGCGAGATCGAGGCGGCGGGGGGCGTGGCAAAGGAATTCAACACGATCGCCGTCGACGACGGCATCGCGATGGGGCACGCTGGAATGCTCTATTCGCTGCCGTCGCGCGAGCTGATCGCCGACAGCGTCGAATACATGGTCAATGCGCACACCGCCGACGCGCTGGTGTGCATCTCGAACTGCGACAAGATCACTCCCGGCATGCTGATGGCCGCGCTGCGGCTGAACATCCCGGCGATCTTCGTGTCCGGCGGTCCGATGGAAGCGGGCAAGGTCAAGTGGGAAGCAAAAGTGATCTCGCTCGATCTCGTCGACGCGATGGTCAAGGCGGCCGACAGCAGCTGCTCGGACGCCGAAGTCGATGCGATCGAGCGCTCCGCGTGCCCGACCTGCGGCTCGTGTTCCGGCATGTTCACCGCGAACTCGATGAACTGTCTCACCGAAGCGCTGGGCCTGTCGCTGCCGGGCAACGGCACGGTGCTCGCGACCCATGCCGACCGCGAGCAGCTGTTCCTGCGCGCCGGCCGCACCATCGTCGACATGGCGCGCCGCTACTACGAAAAGGATGACGCGTCGGTGCTGCCGCGTTCGATCGCGACGTTCCAGGCGTTCGAGAACGCGATCACGCTCGACGTCGCGATGGGCGGCTCGACGAACACCGTGCTGCACCTGCTCGCCGCCGCGCGCGAAGCCGGAGTGGATTTCACGATGGCCGACATCGACCGCATCTCGCGCAAAGTCCCGTGCCTGTGCAAAGTGGCGCCGGCAATCGCCGACGTGCATATCGAGGACGTGCACCGCGCCGGCGGCATCATGGCGATCCTCGGCGAACTGAACCGCGCCGGCCTGCTGCATGCCGAGCTGCCGACGGTGCACAGCAAGACGATGGCCGAAGCGCTGTCGCGCTGGGACGTCATGCAGGCGCACGACAACGCCGTGTTCGAGTTCTACAAGGCCGCACCCGGCGGCGTGCCGACGCAGGTCGCGTTCTCGCAGAACCGGCGCTGGAACGAACTCGACATGGACCGTTCGCACGGCGTGATTCGCGATCGGGCCAACGCGTTCACGCAGGAGGGCGGCCTCGCGGTGCTGTACGGCAACATCGCCGAGAAAGGCTGCATCGTCAAGACCGCCGGAGTCGATGAGTCGATCTGGACTTTCACCGGACGCGCGCGCGTGTTCGAGAGCCAGGAAGCGGCCGTCGAAGGCATCCTCGGCGATGCAATCGTCGCCGGCGACATCGTCGTGATCCGCTATGAAGGGCCCAAGGGCGGTCCCGGCATGCAGGAGATGTTGTATCCGACGAGCTACCTGAAATCGAAAGGGCTCGGCAAGGAGTGCGCGCTGCTGACCGACGGGCGTTTCTCCGGCGGCACGTCGGGCCTGTCGATCGGCCACGTTTCGCCGGAAGCGGCGTGCGGCGGCGCAATCGGCCTGGTCGAGGAGGGCGACTCGATCGAGATCGACATCCCGAACCGGCGCATCCACCTCGCCGTACCCGATGAAGTGCTGACCGCGCGCCGTGCCGCAATGAACGCGAAGGGCGCCAAGGCATGGAAGCCGGAAGGGCGCCAACGCGTCGTCTCGGCGGCGCTGCAGGCTTACGCAGCATTGACGACCAGTGCCGACACCGGCGGCGTGCGGGACGTCACGCAAGTCCAGCGCTGACCCGAGGCGGACGGAATCCGGTGAAAGGCGCGGCCATGCTGCGGTGGGCGAGTTGTTCGGCTGGCTGATGCGGCTGGTCGGCGGCAGGCCGGCGGCGACGCTCGTCGGTGCGGCGCCGCCCCCGACAGTCGCGGCGCCCTTGGCCGACTCCATCGTGGTGTCGTCAGCCGCCGTTCGACTGGCGGCACCGCCTGATGACGTTGCTGTAGACGAAGACGTTGCTGTAGATGCTGTAGACGGGGACGCTCTGGCTCCGCCATTGCTGTGTCGCAGTGAAGTCCTCGATCGCGACCAGTGCCCCCTTGGTTACGCGTTCGAACTGCGCGAGGATCTCGCGGGCCGCATCCGCGCCCCAGGACGACGCGCGCGCGATTTCCTCAACGGGCTGCTCGTCGAGCAGCTTGCCCTCTACCGGCACGGCGCAACCTTGCGCAATCGCGAGCTTTGCATACGCGTCTGGGACGGATTTCTCGCACAGCAGCCCGTGCTGGAACGCCTCGCCGGGCTGCATGTCGCGCTGCTCGTCCAGCCCGAGAACCCCGCCCGTGCCGCTGGCAGCGAAACGATCGGCCGTGCGCGACGGCTGCAGGGGCTGGGAATGCGCGTCGTGCTCGACCACCACGACCCCGGGCCGTGGCTCGACAGCCTGCTGCCGGTCGCCGATGCGGTCGTGTTCCGCATGGGATTCTGCGTGCCCGAGGAGGTCTCGCTGTTCGCCCGCGCGATCGCGCGGCGACAATCGGGGGTGGCAGTGTGGGCATGGGACGTCGGCACCCACGACGACTTCGAACTCGCGCGCAGCGCTGGATGCTCGGCGTTTTCCGGCGGATTCGTCACCCGCCGCGACGACTGGAAAGGCAACAGCCTGTCGCCGCACGCGGCACGCCTCGCCTCGCTGCTCGCCCGCTTGCATCATGGCGTCGAAACGCAGGAAATCGCCCAGATCCTCAAGCACGACCTCGCGCTCGCTTATCGCCTGCTGCGTTATGTCAATGCGGCCGGATGGGGACTCAACCACCACATCACTTCGGTCGAGCAGGCAGTGGTGCTGCTCGGTCGCGAGCCGCTGCAGCGCTGGGTCTCGATGATGCTGCTCGGGAGCGCGCGCGGCGTGCCCGGCACAGGTGCGGTGCTCGAAGTGGCGCTGACACGAGCCCGTTTCCTCGAGCTGCTCGGGGCGCTTCGCGGCGAGCGGGATCCGGCTGCGCAGCTGTTCGTGCTGGGCCTTTTTTCGCTGCTCGACGTGGCGCTGAAAGTGCCGATCGAGGAGGCGATCCGGCCGCTCAAGCTCTCGGCGGCGATGCAGGATGCGATCCTCACCCGGCGCGGGCCCATGGCGCCGTACCTCGAACTGGCGCTGGCGCTCGAAGAGGGCGACGCGCAGCGGATGAAGTCCTTCGCCGACGTGCTGGGCCTCGAACCGGGCGCGCTCGCCCGGCTCCAGTTCGAGGCGCTCGACTGGGTTCAGCTCGCCGAGGCCTGATTGCGCTTCGGCTGGCACGCCGACAGCCCTTCTTGACCCCCTCGCGACCGCCCTCTACCATCCGGCGCATGGACGCAGAACTGAACAAGCTCGAGAACCAGCTCGAACAGATGATCGGCCTGTACGAATCAGGCAGGGTCGAAATACGCGAACTGCGGACCCGCGTTGCCCGGCTGGAGGCCGATAACCGGGCGCTGGCCGAGAAGGTGCGCTTCGCGACGGGCAAACTTGAATCGCTGCTCGAACAATTGCCGGAATCCTGACATGCCCTCGGACACACTCGACATCACGTTGCTCGGCAAAGCCTACTCCGTGACCTGTCGCTCGGAAGACAAGGAAGATCTGCTCGCGGCGGTTTCCTATCTGGACGAAAAACTCACCAGCGTGGCCGGCAAGACGCATGCGTCGGGGGAGAAGCTCGCGATGATGACGGCGCTGAACATCGCCCACGAATTCTTGCAGTTTCAGCGTACCGGCGGGTTTGACATGCAGGCCGTGAAGCGTAGAATCAATTTCGTAAACGCACGCCTCGACGGGGTGCTCGCGCAGCGGGAAAAGCTTTTCTGACAAAGGCTTGGCGCGAGTTGGGCAAAAGCTTGGCGTGAGTTGAAAAATCAATCCCCCGCCTGTTCGTTGAAGTCGTAGATTCCTTGGACCAATGTCGAGAGACTTGGTCGCGGACCATGGATGCCGCAGGTGTGCACGCCCCTCGCCGGGTGAGCCTGATGCGGAAGGGAAGCGACCTCCCTGAACCCCAGGTTCAGGATGCCGGCGGAGACGAAACAGGTGGGGGGCCAAATTGAGAGGCACGGATCGCGGTCCGTGCCTCTCTTGTTTTGTGCGGGCGTTTTTCATTATTAACCCGGCAGGCAAATACCGTTCGGGCTGAGCCTGTCGAAGCCCTGCCAATGCCCTTCGACAGGCTCAGGGCGAACGGTTGCATTTAATTGCCGCCTTAATAATTCCCAGCAGACAGGACTGGAAGCATGGTTTTCGATGTGTGGTGGTTAAGCTACCTAGCGCTCGGTGCGTTCGTCGGTTTCTTTGCCGGCCTGCTCGGCGTCGGCGGCGGCGGAATCATGGTGCCGGTGCTGACGAGCCTCTTCATCGCCCAGGGTTTCGCCGTCGATAGCGTCGTGCACCTCGCACTCGGGACGTCGATGGCGGCGATCGTGATGACTTCGCTGTCGAGTCTGCGCGCCCACCATCGCCATGGAGCCGTGCGCTGGGACGTCGTGCGCAGCATCACTCCGGGAATCCTGCTCGGCACTTTTGCCGCGACCTTCATCGCGTCCCGGGTCGCGTCCGAACCGCTGGCTATTTTCTTCGCCGGCTTCATGGCTTACGTGTCGCTGCAGATGCTCGCGAACGTCAAGCCGAAGCCCTCGCGCGAGTTGCCCGGATTGCTCGGCATGAGCGCGGTCGGGGCAGGGATCGGAGGCGTATCCGCCCTCGTCGCGATCGGCGGAGGGTCGTTGTCCGTGCCGTTCATGACCTGGTGCAACGTCAAGGTCCATAACGCCATCGGCACATCGGCGGCGATCGGGTTGCCGATCGCGCTTGCCGGAACCGTGGGTTACCTCGTCAACGGCTGGGACGGTACGGGAATGCCGGAATACAGCCTGGGCTTCATCTACCTGCCGGCGTTGCTGCTGGTCAGCGGCGTGAGCATGTTCACCGCTCCGGTCGGTGCGAAACTTGCCCACCAGTTGCCGGTCGCAACGCTGAAGAAGGTATTCGCGGGCGTGCTGATCCTGTTGTGCGCGAAGATGCTGCACGCGATTTTCTTTTGAGTCGGGCGGGTTTGCGGCGGCGCAGGGAGGTCGGGGATGAAGCGATTGCGGGCGGTCGGCGAGATGGCCGACGCGGATCCGGAGGCATTGCGCGAGGTATGCGTCGGTGCATACCGCGACATCCGGGCAGACAGCGAAGCGCTGGTTGCACCATTGTGCACCGAGGATTTCGTCATCCAGGCGGCCGACGAAGCGAGCCCCGCCAAGTGGCACCTGGCTCACGTGAGCTGGTTCTTCGAGACTTTCATCCTGCGCGAATACTCGCCGGGTTACGTCGAGTTCGATCCCGCGTATCGGGTGCTGTTCAATTCCTATTACGAGCAGATCGGCGCTTTCCACCCGCGTGCGGCGCGCGGATTCCTTTCCCGGCCGACCGTCGAGGAAATCTACCGCTACCGCGCCCACGTCGATCGCCACATGCTCGAGCTGCTCGACGACCGTCGCGATCGGCCGTGGCCGGAAATACTCGAGCGGCTCGAAATCGGGCTGAACCACGAACAACAGCATCAGGAATTGCTGCTGACCGACATCAAGCGCAATTTCAGCGTCAATCCCCTGCGTCCCGCGTACCGCGCCGATCTGGCGATGGCGCCGGCGCGTCCGCGCAGCTCGCTCGAGTGGATAGATTTTGGCGGCGGCCTGTGCGAAATCGGTGATGCCGGCGAAGGATTCGCGTACGACAACGAGCGTCCGCGCCATCGCGTGTGGCTCGACCCTTTCCGGCTGGCGTCCCGGCCGGTGACCAACGGCGAGTATCTTGCCTTCATGGAATCCGGCGGCTATGCCAACCCGGCGCTGTGGCTGTCGGACGGCTGGGCGCGGGTCAAGCAGTCGGAGTGGAGCAGTCCGCTGTACTGGGAGCGCATCGAAGGCGAATGGTGGCAGTTCACGCTCGGCGGGATGCGCCGCGTGCATCCGGACGAACCGGTCTGCCACGTCAGCTACTATGAAGCGGACGCCTTCGCGACGTGGTCGGGGCGGCGCCTGCCGAGCGAGGCCGAATGGGAAGTGGCGGCTGCCGGTCGAGCGGTGAGCGGAAACTTCCGCGAGGCGGGTCATCTCCATCCTGTCGTCGCCGACGCCGGTGAAGGCCTGCGCCAGCTCTATGGCGACGTGTGGGAACACACCGCCTCGGCGTATCTGCCGTATCCGGGCTTCCAGGCCGCGGCCGGCGCGCTGGGCGAGTACAACGGCAAGTTCATGTGCAGTCAGATGGTGCTGCGCGGCGGCTCATGCGCGACGCCTGCCGACCATGTGCGCCCGACTTACCGGAATTTCTTCTATCCGCACGAGCGCTGGCAGTTCCAGGGCTTTCGCCTCGCCGAGGACGGCGACTGAAACACCTCGCGGCAGCCCTTCACGGTGCCGGCGCCAATCCTTTCATCAGCGTCTCGAGGTTGTGGCGCATCATGGCGAGGTAGGTCGGTGCGGGGCCGTCGGCGTTCGATAGTGCGTCCGAGTACAGCATCCCGCCGAGCCGTGCACCGCTCTCGTGGCTGATGCGTTCGGCCAGACGCGGATCACTGATGCTCTCGACGAACACGGCAGGCGCTTTCTCGCGCCGCAGCTGGCGGATCAGCTGCGCGATGCCGCCCGCCGAAGGCTCGGACTGGGTGCTGATGCCGGCGGCGGCGAGGAACCGCACGTCGTAGGCGTGGCTGAAGTAGCCGAAGGCGTCGTGCGAGCTGACGACCTTGCGCCGCTCCGCCGGTACCGTCGCCAGCGTGCGACGGATCGTCGCGTCGAGGGCTTCCAGTTCCGCGGTGTAACGGGCGGCGTTCTGCCGGTAAACCGCCGCGCCAGCCGGATCGGCCTGGCTCAGCGCCTCGGCGATGTTCGCGACGTAACGGCTCGCGTTCGAGACGTCCTGCCACGCGTGCGGGTCCACGGCGCTTTCGTGGGCATGTCGATGTTCGTCTTCCTCCGTGAGCGGCCGGATCCCGGCGCTGGCGATCAGGATCGTGCCCCGGTAACCCGCGGATTGCGCCAGGCGCTCGATCCATTCGTCGAAGCCGAGGCCGTTGGCGACGATGAGCCGCGCATTGCCGAGGCGGCGGGCGTCGGAGGGGCGAGGCTGGTAGTTGTGAGCGTCGGCGCCGGCGCCCACGAGCGTCGTCACGACGACGCGTTCTCCCCCGACGCGGGTGACGAAGTCGCCGAGGATGCTGAAGCTCGCAATCACTTCGAGCGGCGCGGCGTGCAGTGCGGGGGCTGCGAGTGCAAGAGCGAGCGCAAGCGCGGCGAGGAGGGCGATTTTCAGCGGATTCATCGATTCCGTGACAGTGATGACAAGGCGGTTCAGGATTCGAGATGCGGGCGGCGCTCGAGCCGCACCCCGAGCATGCCACCGGGCGCCAGCGCGAGCGACAGCAGATAGACCGCTCCGGCGGCGAGGATGATCGCCGGCCCGGCGGGGACGTCGGCATGAAACGACGCGAGCAGGCCGCCGATCCCGCTCGCCAGGGCGATCAAGATCGCCAGCGCCAGCATCGCGGGCAGGCGCCTGACCCACAGCCGCGCCGCGGCAGCGGGGAGGATCATGATGCCCACGGCCATCAGCGTCCCGAGCGCGTGAAAGCCGCTCACGAGATTCAGCACGACGAGGACCAGGAAACCGTAGTGGGCGACTGGGCTGGTGCCGCTGACGCTGCGCAGGAACGCGGCATCGAAGCATTCGATCACCAGCGGCCGGTAGAGCAGCGCCAGCGCGAACAGCGTCAGCGTCGAGATCGCGCTGATCAGCAGCAGCGAGTTGTCATCGAGGGCGAGCACCGAGCCGAACAGCACGTGCAGCAGGTCGAGGTTGCGCCCGCGCAGCGACACGATCATCACCCCGGTCGCGATCGACAGCAGGTAGAACGCGGCGAGGCTGGCGTCCTCCTTGAGGATCGACGAGCGGGCGACGAGCCCCGCAGCGAGCGCGACGACCAGGCCGGCGATGATTCCGCCGACCGTCATCGCGCCGAGCGACAGGCCGAACGCAAGGTAGCCCAGCGCCGCGCCGGGCAGGATTGCGTGCGCCATCGCATCGCCCATCAGGCTCATGCGGCGCAACAGCAGGAACACCCCGACCGGCGTCGCGCCCAGCGCGAGCGCGAGGCAGCCCGCGAGGCCACGGCGCATGAATTCGAAGTCGGAGAACGGCGTGAACAGCGCATCGGCGATCATGCTGCCCCTCGCTCGGGTTGCCGCTGACAGACGCGCGCGGCGTCGTCGAAATCGCTCGCGAGGCGACGCGCGATTGCGAGCCGCTCACTAGTGAGGACTTCGGCGGTCGGGCCGAAGCCGACCGGTTCGCGCGCAAGCAGCAGGCATTCGGGAAAGTGCCGGCGCACGAGTTCCAGGTCGTGCAGCACCGCGAGAATCGTTCGCCCTTCGGCATGCCAGCCGAGGACGATCGCGACCAGATCCTCGATGGTGCGGGTGTCGATGGCGTTGAACGGCTCGTCGAGCAGCAGCAGCGGCGCGTCCTGAAGCATCATCCGGGCGAAGCGCGCACGCTGCAGCTGTCCGCCCGACAGCGCGCCGATCTGGCGCGACTCGAAGCCCGACAGGCCGACCGCGGCGAGCGCCGCGTGCACGCGTTCGGCTTGGTCGCGGCGCAGGCCGCCGAACGCGCCGATGTCACGCCACAATCCCATCGCGACCATGTCGAAGACGCATACCGGAAAGCTGCGGTCCATCTCGCTTTGCTGCGGCAGGTAGGCGACGCCTGCGCGGCCGGCCTTCAGCCGAAAAGTCCCCTGCAGCGGGGCGAGTTCGCCGGTCAGCGCCTTGAGCAGCGTCGATTTGCCGGCGCCGTTCGGGCCGACGATCGCGACCAGCGCGCCGCTCGCGATGTCGCAGCTGAGGTGGTGCACGGCCGGGTGCCGGTCGTAGCCGAGGGTGAGGTTTTCCAGGCGCAGCGCCGGGAGCTCGGTGTCGCGTTTCATGACAGCGCCCAGCCGATCGTGATCCACAACAGCGCTGCCCCGACGGCGGCGAGCGCAAGCCGGGCGCCGACCCCCTGCACGAGCGCCGACGAGCTGAACGAGGCGTGATAAGGCGGCGCGAGCGGAGCGCGCCGGCCATGCTCGTGCGCGATGTGGTGGTGCGGCGCGGTTGCGGCGGCCGGAGAGTGGGCGGGATTCATCGTTGGAGGAGGGGTGGCAGGTTCGTCGCGGGAAGTGCCGGGTGCGCCGGCACTCATGCGTCCTCGGCCCGCCGCCGGCCGCAGTCCGGGCACGTGCCGTGAAAGACGAGTTCGGCCCGCTCGGGGCGATACCCCGCAGGCAGCGCAAGGCTCTCGTCCGGGCGGATCGATTCCAGGCACACGATGTGGCCGCAGCGGTCGCAATGGAAATGCGCATGCGCCCCGGCGTTGTCGCGGCCGCTGTTGAAGCGCCACGCGCGATCCGGCCCGCTGACGCGATGGGCGAGCCCCTGCTCGACGAGCCAGTCGAGCGTGCGGTAGAGCGTGACGCGGTCGTGATGCACGTCGAGCGCAAGCAGCTGCGCCGCGATGTCGTCATGGCTCAGCGAATGCGCGCTGTCACGCAGGATTCCGAGCACGGCGAGGCGGGTGCGCGTGATGCGTCCCCCGCAGGCGGCGATCAGTGCGGCAGCGCTTTGTTCGGAAGGCAGGGTCGGGGCGGGCATGGCTGGTGCGTGAGCAGGGCGTCACTAATGCAACATTGTAGCATTTCAGCGGCGCGCCCCCGCCCTGAAGTGAGAAGCCTGTCACGAGCCTCTGATGGAGAGTCATGTAACAATTTGTTCGAGGCAACGAGTGGCGTGAAGTCGCGGTGTTGCCGGTCCTGTTTCCAGTATTCCCGGTGGAGAGTGCGTGGCAGAAGCGGACGAACGTTCTGGTGACTGCGTTCTCGCGGAGATGGGAGCCGCCGGAGAGCCGGACCCGGCTCGCGCCGAACCGTCACCCGGCGATGCAGCCGCACCGGTACCCGACGACCCTCTTCTCGAGTGCCTGCTGCTGCTTGCGCGCGCCTACGGCGGCAACCTGACGCGTGATGCCGCTGTTGCCGGTTTGCCGCTCGAAGGCTCCCGCCTGCCGCCGTCGCTGTTTGCACGCGCGGCAAAGCGTGCGGGCCTGAACAGCAGCATTGTCCGATGTCCGCTCGAGGGCCTGAACGAGGCGTTGTTTCCCGTCGTCCTGCTGCTCCACGGCCGGTCCTCGTGCATGTTGATCGGCCGCGATGGGCAGCGCAACGTCGCCCGCGTGGTGTTCCCGAAACTGGGCGACTCGGAGGTCGAGATCCCGATGACGGACCTCGAGGCGCGCTACGCCGGTGATGCGATCTACGTGCGCCCCGCGCATCGCTTCGATGCGCGCGCGCCGGAAGTGCGCCCCCCGCGCCGACAGCACTGGTTCTGGGGCGTGATCACCGAGAATCGCGCGCTGTACCGGGACGTGCTGCTGGCGGCGCTGACGATCAACCTGTTCGCCGTCGCGATGCCGCTGTTCGTCATGAACGTCTATGACCGCGTCGTCCCGAACCAAGCCGTCGAAACGCTGTGGGTGCTGGGAGCGGGGATGTTGATCGTGCTCGTCGGTGACGTGGTCCTGCGCACGATGCGCGGCTACTTCGTCGATCTTGCCGGCAGCCGCGCCGACGTGAAGCTTTCGGCCGCAATCATGGAGCGGGTCCTCGGCCTGCGCATGGAGCAGCGTCCCGAGTCGGCCGGATCGTTCGCTGCGAACCTGCGTGCGTTCGAGTCGGTACGCGACTTCATCAGCTCGGCCACCGTCGTCGCCTTCATCGATGTGCCGTTCGCGCTGCTGTTCCTGCTCGTGATCGGCTGGATTGCGTGGCCGCTGGTGCTGCCTTTCCTGTTCGGCGTCGCGCTGCTGCTCGTGTACGCGATGGCGGTGCAGGGGCGGATGCATGAACTGGCGGAAACCACTTATCGCGCCGGCGCGCAGCGCAACGCGACGCTTGTCGAGGCGCTGGTCGGCATGGAGACCGTCAAGGCGCTCGGCGCGGAAGCGCCGATCCAGCGCAAATGGGAGAAAAGTGTCGCGCTGCTCGCACGTGTCGGCTCGCAGTTGCGGCTGCTGTCCGCGACGGCGACGAACGGTGCCGCGTGGGTGCAGCAGATCGTCAGCGTGGTGGTCATCATTCTCGGTGTGTACCTGATCGGCGACGGCCGGCTCAGCGTCGGCGGGCTGGTCGCGTGCTTCATGCTTTCGTCGCGCGCGATGGCGCCGATCGGCCAGGTCGCCGGACTGCTGGTTCAGTATCATGCCGCAGCCACGGCGCTCGCGTCGCTCGACACGCTGATGAAGAAGGAAATCGAGCGCCCCGAGGCGTCGTCGTTCATCAGCCGCCAGTCGTTCCGCGGCGACATCGAGTTCCGCAACGTCAGCTTCCATTATCCGGGCCAGGAGACCGAAGCGCTGCGCAACGTGTCGCTGCAGATCGGCTCCGGCGAGCACGTCGCGATCCTCGGCCGCATCGGCTCGGGCAAGACGACGCTCGAGAAGCTCATTCTCGGGCTGTTCCGTCCGACGGCGGGTGCGGTGCTGATCGACGGCATCGACCAGCGCCAGCTCGATTCGGCCGAACTGCGCCGCCATATCGGCTATGTCGCCCAGGACGTCACGCTGTTCTACGGGTCGCTGCGGCAGAACATCACAATGGCGACGCCGTTCGCCGACGATGCCGCAGTGCTGCGCGCGGCGACGACTGCCGGCATCACCGAGTTCGTCAATATCCATCCGCAAGGCTTCGACATGCAGGTCGGCGAGCGCGGGGTGTCGTTGTCCGGCGGCCAGCGGCAGGGGGTCGCGATCGCGCGCGCTGTCATCAATGATCCGCCGATCCTGCTGCTCGACGAGCCGACCGCGTCGATGGACCGCTCGAGCGAGGAGGAGCTCAAGGGCCGGCTGCGGGCATTTGCGCGCGGCAAGACGATGATCGTCGTCACTCACCGTACTTCGCTGCTGGATCTCGTCACCCGGATCATCGTCGTCGACGGCGGCAGGATCGTTGCCGATGGCCCGAAGGAGCAGGTCGTCGAAGCGCTGCGCCAGGGTCGGATCGGGAGGGCGCTGTGATGGGTGATTACGGCCGGGGGGCGTTCGAGCGCGTCGGCGACGTGTCGGCGCGGGTCGCGCGACCGGCGCGCCCGTTGTTCGGACGGTTTTTTGCCCACCTAATTCCACCGCCCGCGGCCGACGACGGCCTCGACTGGGCGTGCGACGCCGACTGGGCGCGCCTGCAGCAGGAACCACTGCGCGCCCGTATGCTGCTGCGCGTCGTCGCCAGCGTGATCGTGCTGCTGTTGCTGTGGGCGGGTTTCGCGCAGGTCGACGAAGTCACCCGTGGCGAAGCGAAAGTGGTCCCGTCGTCGCAGGTCCAGATCATCCAGACCGTGGACGGCGGCGTCGTCGAGCAGATGCCGGTGCGCGAAGGGCAGATTGTCAACGCGGGCGAGCTGCTGCTGCGCATCGATCCGACCCGCTTCGTCTCGTCGCTGGCCGAAAACCGCTCGCAGTTCTTCGCGCTGCAGGCGAAGGCTGCGCGCCTCGAGGCGCTGACCAACGGCACGGCCTTGACGCTGCCCGACGAAGTGCTGCGCGAGGTCCCCGAAATCGCCGCCCACGAGCGCCTGCTGTACGCGTCCAGCGTCGCCGGCATGGAAGCCCAGCTGTCGATCGCGCGCCAGCAGCTGACCCAGCGCCAGCAGGAGCTCAACGAAGTGCGCGCGCGCCACGAACAGGCGAGCCGCGGGTTCCAGCTGGCGATGCAGGAGCTCGGCGTCACTCGGCCGCTGGTCAAGTCCGGGGCAGTGTCGGAGGTCGATATCCTGCGCCTCGAACGTGACGTGTCGCGCCTGCGCGGCGATCGCGACCAGTCGACTGCGCAGATCTCGCGCATCCAATCGGCGATCGCCGAGGCGACGCGCAAGATCCAGGAAGTCGAGCTGAGCGTGCGTAACGAGATGCGCAGCGAGTTGTCCGACACGATGGCCAGGCTCGGCAGCCTGGCGGAAGGCAGCCGTGCGCTCGCCGACCGCGTCAAGCATGCCGAAGTGCGCTCGCCGGTGCGCGGCACCGTCAAGCGCCTGCTCGTCAATACCGTCGGCGGCGTCGTCCAGCCGGGACGGGAGGTCGTCGAGATCGTCCCGCTCGACGACGCGCTGATCCTCGAAGCGCAGGTCAAGCCGAAGGACATCGCTTTCCTGCGCCCGGGACAGGCGGCGCTCGTCAAATTCACCGCCTACGATTTCGCGATTTACGGCGGGCTCGATGCGACGGTGGAGCATATCGGTGCGGACACTGTCACTGATGACAAGGGCAACGCGTTCTATACCGTCCGAGTGCGCACGCAAAAATCCAGCCTCGGCGAGGATCTCCCGATCATTCCCGGCATGGTCGCAGAAATCGACATCCTCACCGGCAAGAAAACCATCCTCTCCTACCTGCTGAAGCCCGTCCTGCGGGCCAAGGCCAACGCACTGTCCGAACGATGACACGAAACCTCTTCGCCTGCTCTGCAGCGGTGGTCCCGTCCGAACGCTGGCTCGAAGCGTTTCCGGACGGCATGTGCACCAAGGCGGGCGACGTCCTCTCGACGACGCTCCCCTTGGACGTCATCTGGGTCTCCACCGCCCATGCCGACTGGCCGGCGCTGGTCGCCCGGTTCCATCGCATGCTGCCACAGTCCCCGCTCGTCGTCGTCACGATGGTGCCGGAAGTCGACGAGGCGATCATCGCGCTCGAGCATGGCGCGCGCGGCTATTGCCACGCGCTGGCGGTGCCCGGAATGCTGCGCGAAGTCGAGCTCGTCGCACGGCATGGCGGTCTGTGGGTCGGCGCGGCACTGATGGCGCGAGTCGTCGAGGCCGCTGCCCGGGCGCTCCCCGCCCCCGGCAGGGGTCCGTTGCCGGCGAATCTTTCGGCCCGCGAGAGTGAAGTCGCGCGCGAGACGGCCGCGGGGCTGAGCAACAAGGAAATCGCTTCGAAGCTCGGGATCACGGAACGGACGGTGAAAGCGCACTTGGGCGCAATCTTCGACAAGCTCGGCGTGCGCGACCGGCTGCAGCTGGTCCTCCGCCTGTCGACCCACAGCAGCGCGGCGATTGCGGACTGAACGGTGATCTTCATCAAGCGCAACGCCAAAGGCGAAGTGATCGCCGCCAGCCGCGAACCGATCGGCTGCGACAACTCCGAATCAGGCGGTTGGGATGTCGCCAACGGTGACGAACCCGAAGTCGTCGCCTTCTGCGGCCTGCTCACCGAATCCGCGAATCCGCTCAGCCCTTCCGACCTCGGGCTGGTGCGTGTGCTCGAAGACCTGATCGACCTGCTGATCGACCGCGCCGTGATCCGCTTCACCGACCTGCCGCCCGCTGCGCAGGCCAAGCTGATGGAGCGGCGCGGCACCCGCGAGGCGATGCACCGGCTAGGGGCGCTCGACGGGACCGATGACGTGCTGTAACAGGTTTCTTCGCAGCCGGTTTCCCGGCGATTGGCGTCGTCATCGGAATAATGCCGGCGTAATTACATCAGGCCGTGAAATTTCTCACGGCACTTGTCCTCCGGTGCAATAGGTTCGGCGCGAAGGGCGGCGTACGTTATCCGTCGACAGCAGACGTCGTGCCGCCGGCGGGGTGCCGGCGACGCCTCTCGATCCTCCAGGAGCAGCAATCATGGCCGGCCTCATCGCAACCGTCATTACAGTCAACGGTAACGCATACGCACGTGACGCCGAAGGCAGGGTTCGATCCCTCAGTCAGGGGGACGTGCTGACGGAAGGTGAAACGGTCGTCACCGCCGGGGGCGCCCGCGTCGAAATCATCCTCCCCGATGGCGACCTGTTCGCCATGGCCGAAAATCAGTCCGTCAAGCTCGCCGCCGACCTCACCGAAGCATCCCGCCCGGACGCCCAGGATGCCCGCATCGCCGGCGACACCGTCAACCTGATCATCAAGGCGATCAATGAAGGCGCAAATCTCGATGACATACTCGAGGCCCCCGTGGCCGGCCTCTCCGGAGGCGGCGGCGGTGAAGGCAACAACTTCGTGCGCCTGCTGCGAATCGTCGAAGAGGTGAACCCGCTCGAGTTCGACTTCAGTCTCTTCGCCGAGGACGAGTTGCTGCCGGTGCCGACGGGCAACGCGCAGGTCGTCGACGAGACGGTGACGGTCACGCCGACGCTGACCGAAACGCTGACCGTTACCAGCACGGTGACGGGGGTCGTCACCGACACCGTGGAAGGGGTGGTGACCGAAACGATGACAGGCGTCGTCACTGCGACGGAGCGTGGAATCGTGACGGCCACTGTCGGCAGCACTCAGACGATCACGGTCACCGGCATCACGGAAACCGTGACGTCCGGCACGCAAACGGTGACCGGGATAGCATTGACCGAAACGGTGACGACGGGTACTCAGACGGTCGAGCTGACAGCGACCGAAGCCGTGACCGAAACGGTGACGACCGGTACTCAGACGATCGAGCTGACAGCGACCGAAGCCGCGACCGAGACGGTGACGACGGGCACGCAGACGATCGAGCTGACAGCGACCGAAGCTGCGACTGAGACGGTGACGACGGGCACTCAGACGATCGAGCTGACGACAACCGAAGCTGCGACCGAAACGGTGACGACCGGCACTCAGACGATCGAGCTGACGGCGACCGAAGCCGCGACCGAAACGGTGACGACGGGCACTCAGACGATCGAGCTGACGGCAACCGAAGCTGCGACTGAGACGGTGACGACGGGCACTCAGACGGTCGAGCTGATAGCGACTGAAGCCGCGACCGAAACCGTGACGACGGGCACTCAGACGATCGAGCTGACGGCGACCGAAGCCGCGACCGAAACGGTGACGACGGGCACTCAGACGATCGACCTGACGGCAACCGAAGCCGTAACTGAAACCGTGACGACGGGCACGCAGACGATCGACCTGACGGCAACCGAAGCCGTAACTGAAACCGTGACGACGGGCACGCAGACGGTGGACGTGACGGCGACCGAAGCCGCGACCGAGACGGTGACTGTCGGGACCGACACGGTGACAAGCACCTACGTCACCGAAACGATCACGACAACCACTTCGCTCGACACGTCCGATCTCGCGATCACTGCGGCTGGCCCGAATGGAGAATATTCCGTCACCGATGCTCCGCTGACGGTCATATTTTCGACCACGCCGGGACACTTGGTTAACGCGAACAATGGCTATATCGCGATCGATAACCTCAACATCAATCCGGACGAGACGCTCTTGATCCGTTTCGAAGCCGAAGGCCAGCCTGTGCCCGTCAATGACGTAACGCTCGAAATCTTTGTGACGGGCGGTGCTGCGAGCTTCGACTGGTTGGCCTCTAACGGCAGTAGCGGCACGATTTTGACGGCAGGCGGGGAAGTGCTCATTCCTGGCGATTACACCGCTTTGACGATTACCGGTGTGAGCGGGGCGTTCAGACTGGGTCCCCTTGTCGGGATTGCAACGGACGTGCAGGTGACTGAAACGGTCATCGCAACGGCAACCGAAACGGTCACCGTTACCGCTACCGGAACTGTCAGCGATACCGTGACGACGGGGACGCAGACGGTTGCGGTGACGGCGACCGAAGCCGCGACCGAAACGGTGACGACGGAGACGCAGACGGCCGAAGTGACGGCAACCCAAGCGGCGACCGAGACGGTGACGACGGGGACGCAGACGGTTGCGGTGACGGCGACCGAAGCCGCGACCGAAACGGTGACGACGGGGACGCAGACGGTCGAGGTGACAGCAACTCAAGCCGCGACCGATACGGTGGCGACGGGGACGCAGACGATCGAGGTGACGGCAACCCAAGCGGCGACCGAGACGGTGACGGCGGGGACGCAGACGGTCGAAGTGACGGCAACCCAAGTCCTCACCGAAACCGTGACGGCGGGGACGCAGACCGTCGAAGTGACGGCAACGCAAGCCGCGACCGAAACGGTGACGCCAGGCACGCAGACGGTCGAAGTGACGGCGACCGAAGAGGCGACCGAGACGGTGACGACGGGCACGCAGACGGTCGAGTTGACGGCGACGCAAGACGCGACCGAAACCGTGACGACGGGCACGGAGACGGTGGACGTGACGGCGACCGAAGCCGTGACCGATACCGTGACCGTCGGCACGCAGACGATCGAAGAGTTCGGCACAGCCACGACCCCAACCGTGACTTCCGGCACCGAGACGGCAAGCTTCGTCACCGAAACCGTAGTGACGGCGACCGAAACGATCACCGGCGCGACCGAGACAGTCACGCTGACCGAATTCACCAGCACCATCACGGTGAGCGAATTCACCGACACCGTGACGGTAGGCGAATTCACCGAGACCGTGACCGTCGGCCACTTCACCGAGACCGTCACCGAGACGATGACCGCCGAAACCGGTCATTCGCCGATTCAGCAGCTGGCGGCGATCGATGTGATCAGTGACGACGATCCACTGATCGAAGGCTCCGGACAAACGAGTGGTTCGGGTGCCTCCGGCGGCGACGGATTCGAATCCTTCGATCAGGACGCAATCAGCCGGATGTTGAGGAACGACGTGCCTTCGGGCGAATGACGCGTCAAGGGGTGACGGCGATGGCGGGCCTGCGGGGCCGCCATTTTTTCGGATGGATCAGGAAAGCGTGGCGATGCGCATACTTTTCATACACGAAGGACTGGGGCAGTTTCAGACCTTGCACGAGCACCTGAATGCCGAGAGCCTCGCGCATTCGTGGTTCCTGTGCTCGACCTCGGTTTATAACGCGAACAAGGACAGGATTGCGAACCTCGTGCCGTTCCAGGTGCCGGCCGAGAACGCTAATACCTATTTCTATACCAAGAATCTCGAAGCCCGCATCCAGCGCTCGTTCCTGATCAAGAAATCGATCTCCGAACTGCTCGCGCGTACCGGCATCGACGTCATCGTTGCGCACGGGTCTGGCGGCTTTCCGCTGCAACTGTTCGGCGAATTCGATATCCCGATCATTACCTATATCGAATTCCCGTCGTTCACGCGCCACGGCTACGACGCGAAGTACCCGCAGCCCGACTACGCCTCCTATCGCGACAAAGTGTTCGAAATGACCAGCTATCACCAGGTGCTGAAGAGCGAACTCGTGATCGTGCCGAGCGTCTATGCAAAAGGAATGTTTCCGGCGTGCCTGTACGACAAGGTGATCGCGCAGATGGAGGGCTTCGACATCACCCGCCGTCCGGCCACCTTCGCCCGGAAGGACGACGTTTTCCACGTCGGTTTTGCTGCGCGCGACCTGTCATCGGCGAAGGGGTTCGAGCAGTTCATCCTGATCGCGAAGGAAATCCTGAAAAAAAGGCAGAACGTCCGCTTCGTCTTCTGCGGGGCGCCGAAAGTGCTCTACAGTTACGAAGATGCGTTCCTACAAAACCGCTTCGAAAAGGAAAACCGGCCCGAGTCGTTCATGAAATACGTGCTGGAACGCGAAGGAATCACGCTCGGCGAGGATTCGGCTTTCCAGCATGTCGATTTCGCGTCGTACGACGAGTTCGCCGGCTATGTCGAAGCGATGGATCTCTTCCTGTATCCGTTGCAGTTCGGCTCCGCAAACTGGGGGCTCTTCGAGCTGCTGTTCCGCGCGAAAGTCGTCATCGGCAGCGATCGCTGTTTCATCCCCGAGGTCATCAGGCATCGCTACAACGGCCTGCTGTGCAAGTACGACGACATTCAGACGTGGGTGCAATACGCGACGGAGGTGATCGACGCACCGGCGGATTTCCGCCATCTCGGCGAAAACGCGCTGCACGATGCGCACGAACGCTTCCACATCCGCAACGTGGCGGCCAGTTACCTGCGCATCTTCGACATGGCGATCGGCCGGCGCAAGCTGATCGGCTGATTACAGTCGCACAGCGCCGGGAGCGGGGCTGGCCTGGAGGGGCTGCGGCGCCTCGATCGTCGGCCCGGTCATGGCGTCGACGCCGAAAGCGGGCAGCGCGCGTTTCTCCGCTTCGGTGCCGACCCCTTCGGCGATCGTCAGCAGGCCGATCGAATGGGCGATCGTGCACAGGCTGCGCAGGAAGCCCTGGCTGCTGGCGTCGCTGTCGATGCCGTGAATGAGCGCCGCGTCGATCTTGATGTAGTCAAGGCCGAGCTCGTGCAGGTCGTTCAAGCGGGCGAAGCGCGGACCGGCATGCTCGATGCCGAGTTTGCAGCCGAACGGTCGCAGCGCGAGGCAGAACGCGCGAAACTCGGGCTGGTGGAGCAGCGCGCCGTATTCCGGCACCTCGATCCAGAGTCGTTGCGCCGCTGCCGGATTGCCCTGCAGCAGGGTGAACAGTTCGCTGCGGAAGCTCGCGTCGGCGAGCGATTCGGCGGAAATGTTGATTCCCAGCGGTGTTGCGCTGGTGGCGGTTTCGCGCATCGCGAGGCGTGCGACGGCAGCATCGAAGCGGGCTGCCAGGCCGAGGCGCGCAACCCACGGCATGAAATAGCCGGCCGACTGCCAAGTGCCGTCGAGCATCAGACGCATCGGCGCTTCGTAGTGAAGCAGCGTGCCGTCCGGGCCGAGCACCGGGAACCGAGCGAGGCGAATGTCGTTGCGCTCGAGCGACTCGGTGAGCGCGGTGCGCCATGCCTGAGGATCGGGAAAAGGCAGGGCGGTGGTGCTCTCTGTGGCGATTTCGATTGCGCGTTCCCCTGCGCGTTCAGCCACGGCCAGCGCGCTGTCCACGCGAGCCAGCAACGACGAGCGCGATTCCCCTGCCGCAAATGCGCCGGCAGCCAGCGGCAGGCGGATTCCGCGCCCTTCCGCAGTGACGTTGAGCGCCGTGTCCAGGCGCTGCGCAAGCTCGCTCGCGATCGCTGCGGGATCCCGCTGGCCGGGCGCGAGCAGCGCGAAATCGCTGCTGCCGATGCGGCCCGCTTCCCAGTCCCCGTGGGGCACGGCGAACGCGGCATACTGAGCGGCGATATCGCGCAGCAGGCGGTTTGTCGTCTCGCGTCCGAGATGCTGGTTCAGCGCTGCAAGGTCGCCGAGGCGCGCAATCAGCAAGGTGCCGGCGGAACGCGCGTCGTCGCGCGCGAGCACGGAATCCAGGCGGTTCATGAACTGGTCGCGATTGAGGAGCCCGGTGATGTCGTCATGCTGCGTCTGGCGGCGCAACTGCTCGAGCCGCCGTGATTCGTCGGCGAGCATTGTGCGCACCCGCTCGCTCAGCGTGTTCATTGCACGCACCAAGCGGCGAAACTCCATCGTGCCCGGCTCCGGTGTCGTGACGAAGCGCCGCTCGCCGATCGCCTCCGCCTGCTCGACGACCTGCCGCAAAGGTCGCGTGATGTGCTTGATGATCAGCGTGCCGATAAGGCCGGTCAGGGCGCCGCCGAGGCCGAACCACAGCAGCAGCTGTTTCGTGCCGACCCACAGCGCGTCGTACGCATAACGTTTGTGGCTCTCGAGCGTGAGCGTGCCGAACTGGTGCCAGCCGTCCTGCACTTGGGCGACGCCGGGCCGCGCCTCGATCGGAATCAGCCGCGAGAACCAGTCGGGCGCGCCGTTGCGGGGGCCGGCGTACTCGCGTTCGATCACGACGTCGCCGGACGGACCGGTGAGGCGGATCAGGCGGTAATGGCCGGCGTCGAACTGGGCGGCGACCTGCAATTCGACGGTCACCGGATCTTTCGGCAGCTGCGACAGCGCCAGCGCCAGCGACGTGGCATTGTCGAGATTCTTCACCTGCAGCTGCTGCTCGAGATAATGCCGTGCCGAGAGCGTGCTGACGACCAGGCTTCCGCCGAGCGACAGGGACATCACGATCGCGATCGCGATCCACAGTTGCTTAATCAGGGACATGACTGCAAATCTCCGGGACGGGTCGGGCTCGGACGGCGGGCTGTCATTGCAGGCCCTCCTGCTGCATGCGCACGAGCACGCTGCGCCAGCGCGACAGGCGGGTGGTCGGATCCGCGGACGAGGCGGTCGCGCCGCCGATCCACAGACCTGCGCTGTTGAAGCTGAATATCGGCAACAGGTCGGGCCGGCGCCCGGCGGGGCGCACCTCGCCGATCAGGTTGTCGAGAACGAGCGGCTCGGCGTGCGGCGAGGGGTAGAAGCCGACGACCATGTGGGCCTGCGAAAGACCGTTTTGCGCGCCGCCGAGCTGCGCCCGGACATAGATCAGGCGCAGCTTGTCGGCCGGAATGCCGAGCAGCCGCAGGCTCATGTATTTCGCGATCGAGAAGTCCTCGCAGTCACCGGCTTCGCGGCCGAGCGTCTCGAGCGGAGTTGCCCAGTAGTCCGCCTCCTCCCAGATCGCCGCGTCGTCGTCGAAGCGGATGCGACGGTTGAAAAACGTATTCGTGCGCTGCAGCTTTTCCAGGTCGTCCAGCGGCAGCGCGTCGGCGATCATCTGGCGCCACGCGCGCACCGATGCCGTGCCGCTCGTGCCGAAACGTTCGCCCGCCAAGCGCTCCATGAGATCCGCATCGCCGCCGGCGGTCGCGAGCCCGACGCCGATCAGCACGCACAGGCCGGCCAGCCGGACGAGCGCCGAGTTGCCCAGTCGGCATGGCCGGGAAAACATTCCGTGCGGAAGGCGGCGTGTCGGCATCGGACGGCAGGCGGTTCGGTCGTCGCCATTATCGGCTATCGGCCGGGGGCTGCAGGGGCCGTGCCGCGCCCTTATTTGACGGGAAGTGTTGCGTAGTTGGCGGAGCCGTCGAATTCAACCGCATATCATTTATTCAAACGGATTGAAGCACCTGCGCCCTGCATTCGCGGGATGCGCGCAGAGACCCACGCACCGTTATGGAGATGACATGAAAAACTTGGGAGCCGTGATCTGTGTTGCCGTCCTGGCTGCGCTGCCCCGGTTCGCGGTGGCGGAAGTCCCGGAGGCGTTGCGCGATGCGGCGCGCAAGGCGGTGGTCGCCAATCCCGAAGTGCAGGCGGGGTGGCATGCATTCCGTGCTGCCGCGGAAGAGCAGGGCGCCGCACGCGGCCGCTACTTTCCGCAGGTCGACCTGATTGCCGGCACAGGGCGCGAAACGCTGAAACGCCCGCGGCAGTCGTCGGACGACTTCAATCATCGCCACGTGAGCCTGTCGCTGAATCAGATGGTCTATGACGGTTTTCTGACGCGCAGCGAGGTGTCGCGGCTCGGCTACGCGAAGCTCACCCGCTATTACGAGCTGCGGGACGTCTCCGAGACCGCGGCGCTCGAAGCGCTGCGTGCGTACAGCGACGTGCTGCGCTACCGTGACCTGACGCGCCTCGCGCAGGAGAACTACGTCCAGCACAAGCAGATCCACGATCAGATCGCCGAACGCGCCGGCGCCGGTGTGGGCCGAAGAGTGGATCTCGAGCAGGCCGCCGGGCGCCTGGCGCTGGCCGAGTCGAATCTGCTCACGGAAGTCTCCAATCTGCACGACGTCAGCGCACGCTACCTGCGCATCGTCGGTGAAGCGCCGCCCGCCCAGGCGCAGCGGTTTGCCTCCGACGCCGTGGTGGGTGCGATTCCGCCGACCGCGCAGGAGGCGCTGCGGAGCGCTTTCGTCACCAGCCCGTCGCTGAACGCCGCGGTCGAAAATGTTCGCGCCGGACAGGCCCAGATCGAGTCGCGCAAGGCGGCGTTCCACCCGCGCGTCGATGTGCGGGCCCGCCGAGGGGTCGATCACAACTTCGAAGGCGTCGATGGACGTTCGCGCGATGGCGCAATCGAAGCCGTGCTGAGCTACAACCTGTCCCGCGGGGGCGCAGATCAGGCGCGGCTGCGCCAGGCGGCCGAAACGCTCGACCTGGCCAAGGACCTGCGCGAGAAAGCGTGCCGCGACCTGCGCCAGACGCTGTCGATCGCGTACAACGACGTGCGACGGCTGACCGAGCAGCTCGTGTATCTCGATCAGCACCAGCTCTCGATCGAGAAGGCGCGCGAAGCCTATCGCCGGCAGTTCGACATCGGGCAGCGCACGCTGCTGGACCTGCTCGACACCGAGAACGAATACTTCGAGGCCCGGCGCGCCTACGTGAACGCCCAATACAACCGGATTATCGCGCAGGCCCGCACGCTCACCGGCCTGGGGCAGTTGATGGGAGCTCTCGGTGTTTCGCGCGAGGATCTGCCGGCGCCCGAAGAAATCGGCCAGGATCGCAGCGGCATCGATCCGCAGACGGTCTGCCCGCCGGAAGCGCCCGCAATCGTCGAGATCGACAAGGAAGCGTTGCTGTCCGAGGCGATCAGGTCCGTCGGGGGCACGACGCGCCCGGGCAATTGACCGGTTTTAACCGTACGGGGACGCGCCTGCTGTCGGCGTCCCTGCCGCCGCGGCAGCCAGCGCCTCGACTGAAGGAGAATTCTCCCCGCGTCGGACCGCTATCCGCGCTCGCCATCCAGGTACCGATTCCGGCAGGAGGCAATTCCCTTACAATCGCCGGCATGAACCCTTCCGACACCCACGACCACGGCGCCGAGGCATCGCCGTTGGGCCAGTCCGTCGTCTATCGCGACAGCTACGCCCCGGAACTCCTGTTTCCGATCGCGCGGCAGATCAAGCGCGACGAACTCGGCCTCGCCCCCGACACGCTTCCTTTCGTCGGCGAGGATCTGTGGAACGCGTACGAACTGTCATGGCTGAACTCGCGCGGCAAGCCGGTCGCCGCGATTGGCACGTTCCGCGTTCCGGTCAGCTCACCGCGCCTGATCGAGTCGAAATCGCTGAAGCTCTACCTGAACTCTTTCAACCAGCACCGATTCGTCGATCCGACGCTCGTGCATGACACGCTGACGCGCGACCTGTCCGGCGCAGCGGGCGCGCCAGTGGCGGTGTCGATCGAGATTCTGTCGCGCCGGCCGACGCGTGTTTTCGGCTACCCGCACGGTGTGTTGCTCGACGAGATCGACATCGAGATCGACACCTACCAGACCGACCCTGCTTTCCTGCAAACCGACTTCAGTGCCGACGAAGTCAGCGAGACGCTCTATTCGCATCTGCTGAAATCCAACTGTCTCGTCACCGGCCAGCCCGACTGGGGGACCGTCGTCGTGCGCTACATCGGTCCGCCGATCGACCGCGCGGGCCTGCTGCGCTACATCGTCTCGTTCCGCAGCCACAACGAGTTCCACGAGCAATGTGTCGAAAGAATCTTCTGTGATGTGCTGCGCCGCTGTGCGCCGCGACATCTGGCAGTCTGGGCGCGCTACACGCGGCGCGGCGGGCTCGACATCAATCCCTTCCGCTCGACCGGCCACTTCACGCAGTTCGACAATGTCGCCGAAGTGCGGCAATAAATCCGCACGCTTTCCGGGCCGCCCGATGCCGCAGCGCACCGCTCGCCGCTAATACAGGTCGGTGAAGCGCCCGAGCCACAGCCAATCGACGCCGAGCAGCACGACGACGATCAGCGCCCAGCACGCGACGACGAAGCAGCCGGCCGCGAGAACGTCCGCGCCGACGTGGCACAGCGCACCTCCGGCGCTGTAGGACAGCCCCGTCAGGATCACCCATTTCATGATGAAGCCGGGCAGATACACGCGCATCGCGCGGTTGTGGCGGTAGTTCTGCTGGCGCTCGAAGCGGCTGCCACGCGTGACGTCGCGAAAATACTGGAACGGCCACAGAAAACGGTAGGCCAGACGCCACAGCGGCTCGCGGGGCCGGGAGAAGTCCGATTGCTGGTCGCCAACACTCATGAGTCGCCCCTTCGTCCCTGGCCGCAACATACGGGATGACGCGGCTTGCGCGAGACCGTTGCGCAGGCGTATTTCGGTCGGGCCACTGCCAATATCCCTGCCGGCGCGTGTCTCGTCCGGTGTTATGAGCCTGCCTTATGCTGGGGAGCGTTTCTCGCCTCGAACAGTTCCAAGCGAGGAGAACATTCCCCGCGGGGACGCTGCGCCGCATGCTCTGCATTCCGGGCAGGAAAGTCGACGTCAACGCAAACCGGGACCGGGGCGTTGATTGTTTGGATTCGGGTAAAGCGCTGGCGAGACTTGAACCGAGATCGCGCAACAGTGTTGCGCCATAGTCAAATCCGGGTCGCTGGTTTAATATCCGGCCACCTTTTTACACCACCCCTGATGAGGAAAAGAGCATGAAACTGTTCGTTGCCGCCGCGGTTGCCGCTGGCCTGCTGTCCGCCGCTCCGGCGTTCGCCTCCGCTGAACTGGCCAAGGCCAAGAATTGCCTCGCCTGTCATGCGGTCGACAAGAAGCTGGTCGGCCCCTCGTACCAGGACGTGGCGAAGAAATACGCCGGTCAGGCCGACGCGGTCGCCAAGCTCGCCGACAAGATCCAGAAAGGTGGTTCGGGCGTGTGGGGGCCGGTGCCGATGCCGGCGAACCCGCAAGTCACCGCCGATGAAGCCAAGCTGCTCGCCACCTGGGTGATGTCGCAGAAGTAATCGGTGGCACGTCGGAAAAGCCAGCCGCGAGCTGGCTTTTTTTTGCGTCCGTTCGAGGAGGCAGTGGCCGTCGGGCTCAGTTCAGAAACTGGCCGGCGGCCTCGTCATCCACGCGATGGTTTCATTTGGCGGAGTGGGGCGCGAATAGTAGAAGCCCTGCATCACGTCGCATCCGAGAGCGCGTAGCGTTTCGGCCTGCGCCGGGCGTTCGATGCCTTCGGCGATCAGTTGCAGCCCGAAGCCACGCGCAATGCCTGTGATTGCCGAGATGATCGGGTTCGTCACGGGCCCGTCGAGGTCGCGCACGAAGCTGCGGTCGATCTTCAGCGTGCTGACGGGGATTTTCTGCAGATACGCAAGCGCCGAATAACCGGTGCCGAAATCGTCGATCGCGATGCCGAGGCCGGCATCGCGCAGTTGCCTCACCTTGTGCGCGACGAGCGCCGTATCCTGCATCATCATGCTTTCGGTGATTTCGAGATCGAGACGGCCGGGCGGAATGTCGTGCCGTTGCAGGCAGTCGATGACTGCGGAGACGATGTCCTCCCGTTCGAAATCGTGCGTCGACAGATTGAGCGACATCTTCAGGTCGGCAAACCCTGCCTGTCGCCACTGCGCCAGTTGCCCGCATGCCTCATTCAACACCCAGCGGCTGATTTCGCCGATCAGGCCGAGTTCCTCGGCGAGCGGGATGAACAGATCGGGGGCGACGAAACCGTGGGCCGGACGGTTCCAACGCAACAAGGCCTCGGTGCCGACGACCCGTTGTTGCGAAAGGCTGACCTGCGGCTGGAAGTAAAGCTGCAATTGCGAGTGGTCGATTGCCGCGCGCAGATCGTTCTCGAGCGTAATGCGGTCATGGTGGTGGTGGTTGAGTTCAGGGTCGAAAAACCGGAAACCGTTTTTTCCCGAACGCTTGACCTGATACATCGCGATGTCGGCGTGTTGCGTCAGGGCTTCGGCAGTCCCGCCGTCGCGCGGGTAGAGCGCGACGCCGACACTGGCCGTCGCGCGGAACTCGCCATGCCCGAGCGTGAACGGCGTATCGAGCGCCTCGAGGATCTTGCGCGCAGCAGTTTCGGCATCGCGGGCGTGGCCGATGTCCGGAAGCAGGACGGTGAACTCGTCGCCGCCGAGGCGCGCCAGCGTGTCGCCGCGTCGCAGTGCAGCGGACAGGCGCGCTGCGATACCGCGCAGCAGCGCGTCGCCCTCGGCGTGGCCGTAGCTGTCGTTAACCAGCTTGAAGCGGTCGACATCGATGAACATCACGGCGAGCATGCCGCGCTGGCGCTGCGCCTGGACGATCGCCAGCTCGAGCCGGTCCTTGAACAGCACCCGGTTCGGCAGCTGGGTGAGCTGGTCGTGATAGGCCTGGAAAGTGATGATTTCTTCGGCGCGCTTGCGCTCGGAAATGTCGCGCGCGACGCCGTAGAGCCCGCAGGGACGCCGGTCGGGGCTCGCGGCGAGCATCGGCGTTGCCTGCAGCGCCACGGTGACGTATCCGGCTCCGGCGTGCATTGGGCGGCGCAGGCGCAGTTCGACGGAAAAGGCAGCATCAGCCCCCTTTTGTTCCGCCTCCAGCAGGCGTTCGATGCGCTCCGCGTCTTCCGGCATCACGAGCGACAGGAACGGAGTGCCGATCAGCTGGTCGCGCTCGAATCCGAGGAGGTTTTCGACGCGCGGGTTGAGGTAACTGAAGCGACCGGCGGTATCGAGCGTGAAGATCAGGTCCGGCGAACTCTCGACGAGATAGCGGTGCAGTCGTTCGGACGCGCGCAGGCGCCGGCTCATCGCCTGGTTCGCGCGCTCCAGCGCCGTCTTGTGCAGCGCGCCGTGCACCGCGCGCTGCAGCTGCGCGACATGGTAGGGCTTGCGCACGAAGTCGTCCGCCCCGCGTCGCAACGCGCCGATCGCGGCGTCGATCGCATCTTCGCCCGAAATCATGATCACGGCTTCGCTGCGGCGACGGCTCGCGAGCCAGTCGAGCACGGCAAGACCGGTGCCGTCGGGCAGGCGGTAGTCGAGCAGGATCAGGTCGTACTGCGTGTCGCGCAGCCGTGCGATTGTTTCGGCGACGCTGGCGCAATCGTCGAAGCTGCGCCCTTCGCTTGCGAGCAGATGCGGCAGGGCGCGCCGCAGCGGTGCGTCGTCATCGACGACCAGGATGCGCGCCGAGGCGCAATCCGTCCGAGAGTCGGATGCACTGTCATAGAAAGGCTCTTCTGCCGGAATAGCCATGGTTCTCCGATCCGATCAATGCATTCGCTGGACGGACAATAATGCCTCAGTTCAGGCATTTGTATCCAGAGGTAACAACAATTGGAAGCTGGTGCCGCTCCCGGCCTGGCTGCGGCAAAGAATCAGGCCGTGCCATTGCTCGAGGATTTCCTGGACGATCGACAGGCCGATGCCGTCGTGTCCGCTGCCTTTGTCGCTCGGGCGCGGACTGAAAAGATTCGCGAGCCGTTCCGCGGGCAGGCCGGGCCCGTTGTCGATCAGGCGGATTTCCAGGCATTGCCTGCCGTTCGCAAGCACCTGGCCGGGAACGGCGACCGAGAAGCGGCCTCCGGGGTGGAGGGCCTCGGCGGCATTGCGGAACAGGTTCAACAGCACCTGGCGCAGTGCCGAACCGGGGATTGCAGCGGCAGGCAGCGCGGCTGCGGCGCGCAACTCGAAATGGATGCCGCGCCGGGCGAACAGGGACTCGCCGTACAGGCCTTGGAGTTCCTGCAGCAGCTCGGGGATGCGGCAGCGCGCGGGTTCGGGTTCGGCAACGGGAGGGCGGGCTGCCCGCTCCAGAAGGTCGGTGATGCGGTCAATCTCGCCGTGCAACGCGTCCATTTTTCCGGCGAGTCCTGTGACGCCCGGATGGTGCTGGGCGACGAGGCCAAGATAACTCTTGATGACGGTGAGAGGACTGCGCGCTTCGTGGACGATGCGTCGGACATGTTCGCGATGATGCGCCTCGATGCGTTCTTCGGTTTCAGCGCGAGCCCTCTGCCGCTGGCTGAGATCGCGCAACGCCCGCGCAGCAGCGGTCGCGAGTGCCGCCACGACGCGGGCGACGGCGGGCGGCAGCGGGCTGAGCTCGTTGGCCGCGATGACGGCAACCCCTGTGCCGTCCTTCAATCCCAGGGGCACGCAGCGGATCCCTTCCCGGCCGAGCCAGCGCACGATGTGCCAGTCGGGGACGCTCCGGGGGGGAATGCCGGGACGCAGGAAACATGACGTAGGGCTCGCCGTGCGGGCCGCCAGCGCGATGATGCTGCTTTCGTCCTCGAGGCGCAGTCCCAATTCGCCATACGGTTGCGCAATGTCCTGCCCCGCGCCCAGCGGCAGCGCCTGGAGGATGCCGTGCCCGTCGGCAGCGACCACGAACACCGCCTCCGCATGGTTTCCGCACAGCAGGCGCAGCGCCATTGTCAGGCGCTCGGCGACGCGTTGCGGGTCGAGGTCGAAGAAGGCAGTGCGCAGGAGTCCGGACAGCGCCGTGTCGAGCACCGGATCAAGACCCGATCCGCAAGAGGCTGCCGACCTGGCAACACGCGGTGCGCCGCTGCCCGTCCGTTCGTCACCCGGCTCATCAGCCATTCCGTCGGTCAGCGCCTGCCGGGTCGAGGACTGCCGCACCAGGAAACCAACGTCGGTGCGCAGGCTCAGGAGCGCTTCGACGGTCAAGCCGCATCTCTGCGCTAGGCTTGGCAGCTCCTGTTCCCAACCCTCGCCGGCGAGTCGGCGCGCCGTGCGCAGCAGGAGCACGAGCGGATGGGCGGACAGGGCGGCTTCTTCCAGCGGATGGTCGAATGCCAGCGCGTCGGCAAGCGGGCCGGTGAGCCCGCACTGTGGGGCGACGACCGCGCCGAACGAGTGCCATAATCCAGCGAGATAGGCTTCATCGGGGTACGGGTAGCGCGTTTCCAGCGCGAGATGGAGCGCGCATTCGGCCACCATCAGGGCGTGGCCGGAGCGCAGGCGGGCATCGCGCTCGACAGGAGCCGCGTTCCAGGCGAGCTGCAGCAGCCAGGCGCGCAGCACGCTCGCACCGAGGACCTGCAGCCGCTGCGAGAGTTCGACGCGCAGCGTCGAGGCGAGGCGCTGGCGCGGCGGCAGCGGGGCAGCGACGAAAATCGAACAGAGCAGGGCCGGATCGCGCAGGATCAGCGACGCGAGCTCGTCCCAGTCGGGTGCGTCGGGAGCGAGCAGCCGCAGCGCATCCTCCCGGTGCTCGGCCAGCGGGGCGAAAGAACGGAAGGAGAAGAGGCCTTGCTCGGACAGGACCGTCATCGGGTGACCGGGCGCTTTTGTCGGGACGATGGCGCATTCTAGGTGCGACGCGCTGCGCGCGATGTGACCGAATGCCTGCGGCAATGAATGCCGCATGCCAGATATTGCATCTCCGGAGGCGGTCGCCAGGAGGGTCGTCGGAGGCGAGCCGTTTCAGACCTGCAGGCTGTCCGCGAAGCCCAGCGCGCCGACGATCGCGCGGTTGATCTGCTCCGGAGCGATCTGCAGTTCCGCCGCCTGCTTCTGCAACGCCGCAGGGTCGAAGCTTTCGCACTTTTTCGCCAGCTTCAGGAAGGGCGCATAGGCGCCCTGATCCAGAAGCAGCGCGTCGCTGACCGCGGCGGGAAGGCTCATCTCTTCGAGGAGGCTGTGCATCGACGTCCCGAGCATGACGTCGAGCAGCGAAAATGCGCCCGTGATGAACAGGTTGTCACGCTCGGACTTGTCGAAGAACGACGCGCCGATCTCCTCCATGAAGCGGCCACGCGAAATCGATGTCTGCATCATCGCTGGCGCACCCGGATCGCGGTTTGCGGTAACCAGCAGCAACGACAGCCATTTGTGCAGTTTTGCGTAGCCCAGGATGCTGACCGCATGGCGGAAGGACTGGATCTCGCACATCAGCCCGAATCCGGCGGAGTTGATGTAGCGCAACAGCTTGTAGGAAACCGCCACGTCCTGGCGCAGCACGGCCTCGATCTCGCAGAGCTCGGCGTTGTTGCGCACGAGCCCGATCAGCCGGACGAGTTGCGCGTGCGCCGGCGACAGCTGCTTCGGTGGCTGGTTGCCGTGCAGGAAGAACCAGCCGGAAGCGCCGTCGTAGCCCGACTGGATAGCCTGCCCGAAGGCGTCCACATTCGCCAGTCCCCACGCGAGGGCAATGCCGGGCGAACCCGAAGGCAGCTGATGCTTCCTGCTGTCCATCAGGACGAAGCGCCAGTCGTAGCCGGCCGGCACAGGCGTTCCCGGCGAGAACCAGCTCAGGCACACGCTGACGCCGGCTTCGCGCAGCTGCGGCAGCAAGGCCTGGGTCTGCGGATGGGCGAGGGCCTGCACCGGGATCTCGATCATCGCGTTCGTTGGCGCCTGCCATTTCATCAGCTCTGGCGTCGGCACGAGTTTGCCGAGGCAGAGGAAAACGGGGTGATGGGTCGGCCACGTCTCGCCGAGTCCGTTGAGCATTTCCACCACGGCGGCGATATGCGGGCCATGGGCAATCAGGCGGTTCGCGGTAATCGCCCGGTTGCGGTTAACGACCGGTTCACGCGTGAGAAAGGCGGTGTCGGCCATGGTTTCAGCGACCCGCGTCGGAAGCGAAAGTGAAGGCGTCGGAGAAGAAAGCTTCTGCGCGCAGGTGACGCTCGGCGACGAGATCTCGGCGCGCCGCGTCGATCATCGCCGGAGCGCCGCAGGCATACACTTCATGGGCGGAGAGATCGGGGAAGTCCTGCATCACGCCGTGGTGGACGAGGCCCGTCCGCCCGTTCCACGAGTCGCCCGGGCCGGGTTCGGAGAGGACCGGAACGTACCGGAAGCCGGGCAGCGACGATTCCCAGGAGCGGGCCAGGTCGTCGAGGTAAAGACCGGCGCGGTCGCGCGCGCCCCAATACAACGTCATCGGACGTCGTTCTCCGGTGCGGATCGCGTGCTCGACGATGCTCTTGATCGGCGCGAACCCGGTGCCGCCCGCGATCAGCAGCGCCGGTTCGGTGGCGCCTTCGTGCAGGCCGAAGCTGCCGAGCGGGCCTTCGAAGCGCAGGATGTCGCGCTCTTTCATCGTGTTGAACACGTGGTCGGTGAATTGTCCGCCGGGCACGTGCCGGACGTGCAGTTCGAGGTGATCGGCATCCTCCGGCGCATTGGCGATCGAGAAGCTGCGGCGGCCGCCGCCGGCGAGGATGAAGTCGATGTACTGGCCGGCGTGGAAGCGGAAAGTCTCGCTGGTCGGCAGCTTCACCTCGACGATCATCACGTCGTGAGCGACGCGGCGCAGGCGCTGCACGCGGCAAGGCAGCTTCCTGACCGGGATGTCGCCGGCGCGGCGCACGTTGCGCGCTTCGAGGACGAGGTCGCTGCGGGCGCGGGCGCGGCAGAACAGCGCGAGGCCGGCGGCGCGCTCCGCGTCGGGCAGGGCGCTCGCCGAAACCTGGCCGATGTCCACCTCGCCGCTGAGCACCCGCCCCTTACATGCGCCGCACGCCCCGTCGCGGCAGCCGTGTGGAAGCAGCAGTCCGGCCGCGAGCGCCGCGTCGAGAATGGTCTGGTCGTCTTCGGCGGTGAAGCGCTGTCCGTCAGGCTCGAGTGAAATCTGGAACGGCATCGGGCGTGAGATAATTAAAACATGAAGAGAATATTGATCGTCGGCAGCGGTGACGTTGCCATGCGGGCGATTCCGTGGCTGGCGAAACGCTTCCGCGTGTATGCCGTGACGCGCAGCCTCGCCGCGTGCGCCGCGCTCCGCTCCCGCGGCGCGATGCCGTTGCTCGCGGATCTCGACGACCGGCGCAGTCTTGCACGACTGGCCGGGATCGCCGACGTAGTCCTGCATTTCGCCCCGCCGCCCGCACACGGCGTCCAGGACCCGCGTACCGCAGCACTGCTGGCAGCGCTGGCGCAGCGGCCGAGTCTACCACAGCGGGTCATATACATTAGTACGACGGGCGTCTATGGCGACTGCGGCGGCGCCTGGGTCGGCGAGGCGAGCCGTTGCGTGCCGCGGACGGATCGGGCACGGCGCCGGGTCGACGCCGAACGCCGCCTGAGGCGTTTCGGCCGCCGCTGCGCAGTCGCCGTCAGCATCCTGCGCGCGCCGGGCATTTACGCTGCCGACCGCCTGCCGCTCGCCCGTCTGCAGCGCGGCGAGCCGGTGCTGCTGGCCGCGCAGGACGTGCATACCAACCACATTCATGCCGATGACCTCGCGCAGCTCGCCTGTCTTGCGATCTTTCGCGGGCGACCGGGGCGGGTGTATAACGCGGTCGATGATACGAGCATGAAGATGGGAGACTATTTCGACTTCGCCGCGGATTTTTTTGGCGTCCCGCGGCAGCCGCGCATGAGCCGGGATGACATCGCCGCGGCACTCTCGCCGATGGCGCTGTCGTTCATGTCGGAGTCGCGCCGTTTGTCGAACGAGCGCATCCGGCGCGAATTGCGCGTACGCCTGAAATACCCGACCGTGCGCGAAGGGTTCGCCGCGGCACTCAACGATCGCGGAGGAAACATTTGATGCTGGTGGTCAAGGCGCTGCATATCACGTTCGTCGTCAGCTGGTTCGCGGGGCTGTTCTATTTGCCGCGCCTGTTCGTGAATCATGCGATGGTCGACGATGCAGCGACGCGCGAGCGCCTCGCGCTGATGGAGTACAAGCTTTACCGGTTCATGACGCCGCTCGGCATCCTCGCGGTCGTGCTCGGCTTCTGGCTGTGGTTCGGCTTCGGCGACCGTTTCGGCAACGCCGGCTGGCTGCACGCCAAGACGCTGCTGGTGGTTTTCCTGATCGCCTACCACCTTTACTGCGGCCGGCTGATGCGTGATTTCGCGGCCGGGCGCAACACCCGCAGCCATGTCTGGTTCCGGGTGTTCAATGAAATACCCGTGCTGGTGCTGTTCGCAGTCGTCTTTCTCGCGGTGTTGAGGCCGTTCTGACGTACCCTGCCGGCGGCGAGGCGGCCCGCGCCGTTTTGCCGCCCGTGCCTCTCCGAGACGCCGCCTCCGTTCCGATTCTCCTTCCTTTTCCGCCGTGGCCCCCGATATGTCCGAATCCTTTTTTTCCCCCTGTCCGCGCGGCCTCGAGCCGACGCTCGCCGAGGAACTCGCGACGCTCGGCGCCGCGTCGATCGCACCGACGCACGGCGGAGTCGGTTTTTCCGGCGACTGGCGCGTGTGCTACCGCGCCAACCTCGAGAGCCGGCTCGCGACCCGGGTCATGTGGCGGCTCGCCGAAGGCCGCTACCAGAGCGAGGAGGATATCTATCGCCTCGCCTACGGCGTGACGTGGGCGAAGTGGTTCACCGTCGACGACACCATCCGCATCCATGTCACGGCGAAGCAGTCGCCACTGCGCAGCCTCGAATTCATCACGCTGCGCATCAAGGACGCGGTGTGCGATCACTTCCGCACCGTGACCGGCAAGCGCCCGAGCGTCGATACCGCGAACCCCGCGATCCGCATCCACGCGTTCCTGACGCGCGACCGCGTCACGCTGTACCTCGATACCTCCGGCGAGCCGCTGTACAAGCGCGGCTTCAAACCGGCGGCCGTCGAAGCGCCGCTGAAGGAAAACCTTGCCGCCGGCATCCTGCGGCTGTCAGGGTGGCAGCCGGGCGAGGCGCTGCTCGATCCTATGTGTGGCAGCGGCACTTTCCTGATCGAGGCGGCGCAGATCGCGCTGGATATCGCGCCCGGCCTCGGTCGCGGTTTCGCGTTCGAGCGCTTCCGCCACCTCGATCGCGCAGCCTGGGCGAGCATCCGGCACGCGGCCGAGGCACGTCGCCAGCCGCCGCGGCAGCTGAAGATCTACGGCTCGGACATCGTCGGCGAGCAGGTGCGGCGCGCGCGCGTCAATCTGCAGTCGGCGGGGCTCGGCGACTGCGTGGTCCTCGACCGCGCCGATTTCCTCAAGCTCGAACCGCCGGCCGAGTCGGGCGTGCTGGTGACCAACCCGCCCTATGGGGTGCGCATCGGCGAGGCGGAAGAGCTGGCGGCGCTGTATCCGCAGTTCGGCGACGCGCTGAAGCAGCGCTGGAGCGGCTGGCGCTGCTATTTCCTCACGGCCGACCCGGCGCTGCCCAAGCTGATCGGGCTCAAGGCGAGCAAGCGTACACCGCTCTTCAACGGCGCGCTCGAATGCCGGCTGTTCGAATACCGGATGGTCGCCGGCAGCATGCGGCGCAAGCCGGCCGGCGGCGAGTAGGGCGGTGGGCGAGTAGGGCGATGGGCGAGTAGGGCGATGGGCGAGTAGGGCGATGCCTCCGGCCAGGGAGCGCCCTGCCGCGAAAGTTTCACACGATCCCGAGGTGCTGGATGCCGGACACCAGGTCCTTGTCGCCGTGTTTGCTGTGGAGCTTGATCTGCAGGCGCAGGTCGTTGACCGAGTCGGCGTTGCGCAGCGCGTCCTCGTAGCTGATGCGCTCTTCCTCGTAGAGGTCGAACAGGCTCTGGTCGAACGTCTGCATGCCGAGCTCGCGCGAGCGCTTCATGACTTCCTTGAGTCCCGGCACTTCGCCCTTGAAGATCAGGTCGGAGATCAGCGGCGAATTCAGCAGCACTTCGACTGCCGGCACGCGGCCCTTGCGCTCCTTGAGCGGCAGCAGGCGCTGCGAGATCAGCGCGCGCAGGTTCAGCGACAGGTCCATCAGGAGCTGCGGACGACGGTCTTCGGGGAAGAAGTTGATGATGCGGTCGATCGCCTGGTTCGCGCTGTTCGCGTGCAGCGTCGCGAGGCACAGGTGGCCGGTTTCGGCGAACGCGATCGCGTAGTCCATCGTCTCGCGGTCGCGGATTTCGCCCATCAGGATCACGTCGGGCGCCTGGCGCAGCGTGTTCTTCAGCGCCGCTTCCCAGTTGTCGGTGTCGATGCCGATCTCGCGCTGCGTGACGATGCAGTTCTTGTGCTGATGCACGTATTCGATCGGATCCTCGACGGTGATGATGTGGCCGTACGAGTGCTCGTTGCGGAAGTCGACCATCGCTGCGAGCGACGTCGTCTTGCCGGTGCCGGTGCCGCCGACGAAAATCACTAGCCCGCGCTTGGCCATCGCGATGTCGCGCAGCACTGCCGGCATGCCGAGCTCGTCGAAATTCGGGATCGTCTGCGCGATCGTGCGCAGCACGAGGCCCACTTTGCCCTGCTGGATGAACGCGTTGGCGCGGAAGCGCCCGACCCCCGGCGGCGAGATCGCGAAGTTGCATTCCTTCGTCGACTCGAACTCGGCCGCCTGGCGGTCGTTCATGATCGCGCGCGCGAGTTCGGTGGTGTGCTGCGCCGTCAGCGTCTGGTTCGACTGCGGCGTGACGCGCCCGTCCACCTTGATTGCCGGCGGAAAACCCGCGGTGATGAAGAGGTCCGAGCCGTTTTTCTGCACCATCAACCGCAGCAGGTCGTGCATGAACTTCAGGGCCTGATCGCGTTCCATTGCTGCGCTCCCGCGGAAAGTGTCCGCTGTGAATGGCGGGTCGTCCGATTGTCGCCGCCAATCGGGGTGAAACAGGTGGGCTGCGGCGCGCGGCGAATCCGGCCGGAATTATCCGACGAAATCCGCCCGGCGGAACTCACCCGGTGAAAATCAGCCGGCGAAATTGTCCTTGTTCTGCGCGCGCAGCCTGGCTTCGCCGACCGACACGACGTTGCGCCGCACGAGGTCCGCGAGGTTCTGGTCGAGCGTCTGCATGCCCACGGCCTGGCCGGTCTGGATCGCGGAGTACATCTGCGCGATCTTGTTCTCGCGGATCAGGTTGCGGATCGCCGGAGTGCCGATCATGATCTCGTGCGCCGCGACGCGGCCCTGGCCGTCCTTGGTCTTCAGGAGCGTCTGCGAGATCACCGCGCGCAGCGACTCCGACAGCATCGCGCGCACCATGTCCTTCTCGGCAGCGGGAAAGACGTCGACGATCCGGTCGACGGTCTTCGCCGCCGACGAGGTGTGCAGCGTGCCGAACACGAGGTGGCCGGTTTCGGCGCCGGTCAGCGCGAGGCGGATCGTCTCGAGGTCGCGCAGCTCGCCGACGAGAATCACGTCCGGGTCCTCGCGCAACGCCGAGCGCAGCGCGTTGTTGAACGACAGCGTGTCGCGGGCGACTTCGCGCTGGTTGATCAGGCAGCGCTTCGATTCGTGGACGAATTCGATCGGGTCTTCGATCGTCAGGATGTGGCCGTAGTCGTTCTCGTTGACGTAATCGACCATCGCGGCGAGGGTCGTCGACTTGCCCGAGCCGGTCGGGCCGGTGACCAATACGATGCCGCGCGGCTGCTTGGCGATCTCCTTGAAGATCTTCGGCGCGTCCAGTTCCTCGAGGCTCAGTACTTTCGTCGGAATCGTCCGGAACACCGCCGAGGCGCCGCGGTTCTGGTTGAACGCATTGACGCGGAAGCGCGCGAGGTTCGGCACCGCGAACGAGAAGTCGCATTCGAGCATTTCCTCGAACTGCTTGCGCTGACCGTCGTTCATGATGTCGTACACCATCGAGTGCACGTCCTTGTGCTCCATCGGTGGCAGGTTTATGCGCCGCACGTCGCCATGCACCCGGATCATCGGCGGCAGTCCGGACGACAGATGCAGGTCGGATGCCTTGTTCTTGACCGCGAAGGCAAGCAGTTCGGTGATGTCCATGGGATTGTCGCTTGAGGTTGACCGGGCGGATTGCGGGGCGCGGGGGCGTCCCGGTCGCGATGCTATACTCGCTCGCCTGATCCACGGCCGAAATCCGCCGCTATATGACATCAATCTCCGCGAACTTGCAAGCCGTGCGCCGGCGCGTCGCGGCTGCGGCCCGGGCGTCGGGACGCACGCCGGAGGACGTCGCGCTGATCGCCGTCAGCAAGACGCAGCCGGCGCAATCCGTGGCCGAGGCAGCGCACGCCGGCCAGAGGCTATTCGGCGAAAACTACGTCCGGGAAGGTGTCGCGAAAGCGGCCGAGCTGCACGCGCTGCAACTCGAATGGCATTTCATCGGTCCGCTGCAGAGCAACAAAACACGCCCGGTCGCGACGCATTTCCACTGGGTCCACTCGGTCGACCGGCTCAAGCTCGCCGAACGGCTGTCGGAACAGCGCGGCGACGAGCTGCCGGCGCTGAACGTCTGCATCCAGGTCAATGTCGGCGGCGAGGCAAGCAAGAGCGGCGTCGCGCCCGACGAAGTGCCGGCGCTCGCGGCGGCGGTCACGAAGCTGCCGCGCCTGGCGTTGCGCGGCCTGATGTGCATTCCCGAAGCGGGGGGCGACGAAGCGCTGTTGCGCGCGCGCTTCGCGACGTTGAGACAGCTGCGCGACGGGCTGAACGACACTGGGTTCGCGCTCGATACATTGTCGATGGGCATGTCGGACGACCTGGAACTGGCGATCGCCGAAGGCGCGACGATGGTGCGCGTGGGCACTGCAATTTTCGGCGCACGGAACGTGCGCGAGGAGCGAGCATGACGGAACGCATGAAGATCAGTTTCCTCGGCGGCGGCAACATGGCGACCGCCCTGATCGGCGGCCTCGCGGAGCGCGGCTTTGCGAGCGCGGACATCCAGGCGGTCGACCTGCAGGCCGACAGCCGCGCGCGCCTCGCGGAGCGCTTCGGCATCCGCACGGCCCCGGCCGTCGATGACGAGGTGCTCGCGTGCGACGTCGTCGTGCTGGCGGTCAAACCGCAACAGATGAAGGCGGCCGTCGCGCCGCTGGCCGGGCGCCTGGCGCGCCAGGTGGTCGTCAGCATCGCCGCCGGCCTGCGGCTCGCCGATGTCGGTCGCTGGCTCGGCGGCTACGATCGGCTGGTGCGCGCGATGCCGAACACGCCTGCGCTGATCGGCGCAGGCATCACCGGCCTGTATGCCGATCCTTCGGTCGATGCCGCCGGGCGCGAGTCGGCCGAACGCATTCTCGGCGCCGTCGGCAGCACGGTTTGGATCGCCAATGAGGTGCAGATGGACGCGGTGACGGCCGTCTCCGGCAGCGGCCCGGCCTACGTGTTCCATTTCATCGAAGCGCTCGAAGCGGCGGGCGTCTCGCTCGGCTTCGATGCGGCAACCGCGCGGCGGCTGGCGCTCGATACCGTGCTCGGCGCGGCGAAGCTCGCCGCCGGCTCCGACGAGGCGCCCGCCGTGTTGCGCGAGCGCGTGACTTCGAAAGGCGGCACGACCGAGGCCGCGCTCGCGAGCATGGCGTCGTCGGGCGTGTTCGACGCGATCGTGCGCGCGGTGCACGCCGCGAACCTGCGCGGCCGCGAACTCGGCGAACAGCTCGGAAAGGATTGATCGCCCATGCTCGGCAACGTGCTGCTCCTGATCCTGAACACTGCCGCCGGCTTCCTGACGCTGATGCTGCTCGCCCGCTTCTTCATGCAGTGGCAGCGGGTGTCGTTCCGCAACCAGATCGGCCAGTTCGTCGTCGCGACGACCGACTGGATCGTCCGTCCGCTGCGTCGCGTGATTCCTGGCCTGATGGGGATCGATCTCGCGAGCCTCGTGCCGGCGTGGGTGCTGCAGACGCTGATGGTGTTCATCGAGCTGTGGGTGAGAGGAGTGCCGCTCGACGGCAGCGTCGCCGGGCTGCTGCTCGGCGTCTGGGGCCTCGGCCTGCTGGAGCTGTTGCGCATGGCGATCTACCTCGTCATCGCCGTGGTGCTGATGTCGGCGGTGCTGTCATGGGTCAGCCCGCACGCTCCGGCGGCATCGGTCTTCCACAATCTGTCGGCGCCGTTCCTGCGGCCGTTCCGCCGCGTGATCCCACCGATCGCGAACGTCGACCTGTCGCCGCTGGTGCTGCTGCTGGTGCTGCAGATCGTGCTGATGGTCGTCAGCGGGCTGCGCGGCAACTTTGCGGCGCTGCTCGTGGGCTGACGGGCGTGGACTGGCTGCGTGAAGCCGGGGATGGCAGCCTCGTCCTGTCGCTGCATGTGCAGCCCGGCGCGAAAAAGACCGAATTTGTCGGTCTGCACGGCGAAGCGATGAAGCTGCGCCTCGCTGCGCCGCCTGTCGATGGCAAAGCGAATGCCGCGCTGACGGTTTTTCTCGCCGCTTTCTGCGGTGTCGGCCGTTCAGCGGTGAGCCTTCTCAGCGGCGAAACCTCGCGCGCGAAACGCGTGCGGATCGAAGGGGCGGGCAGCGAAGCGCTCGCCCGGCTGCGCGCGCTCGGGTAGCTCGTTCGCGGTGGAGGCGGCGGGCCCGACGGATCAAGGTCCAGCCCGATCGCAGTGGTCCCTGCCGCGCCCTCGAAAAGCCGGAGTTCAGCTCGAGCTCAGCTCAGCTCGTGCATCACCTGACCTTCGACCAGCGTGTAATGCACGCGTCCCGGCAGTTCCAGCCCGAGGAAAGGCGTGTTCTTGCCTTGGCTGCGTAGCGTGTCGCGGCGCACGGCCGTGTGGGCGGCCGGATCGAACACGCACAGGTCGGCCCGTGCGCCCGCGCTGAGATGTCCGGCTTTCGTGATGCCGACGATGCGTGCCGCGTCGGACGTGACGCGGGCGAGCGCCTGGCCCAGCGGCAGCCCCGTTTCCTGCGCCCACTTCAGCGTCAGCGGCAGCAGCAGTTCGAGGCCGGTCGCGCCGGGCTCGGATTCGCTGAACGGCGTGAGCTTGCCGTTGTCGTCGACCGGCGTGTGGTCGGAGCACAGCGCGTCGATGCTGCCGTCGGCAAGGCCCTGTCGCAAGGCGTCGCGGTCGCGCTGGCTGCGCAGCGGCGGCACGACATGGCAGTTGCTGTTGAAGTAGCCGATGTCCATCTCGGACAGGTGCAGGTGGTTGATCGACACGTCGCAGGTGACATCGAGCCCGTCGGCGCGCGCCTGCCGGATCAGCGCGAGCCCTTCGGCGCTGGACAGCCGCGTCACATGCAGGCGCGCGCCGGTCGCGCGGGCGAGCTGGATGTGGGTATACAGCGCGATCGTTTCCGCAGCGGTCGGGATGCCCGGCAGGCCGAGACGGGTCGCGACTTCGCCGTCGTGCGCGAAACCGCGCGACAGGAAAGGCGCGAGCGGCTGCAGCCAGACGCGGAAGCCGAAAGTCGCGGCGTACTGCATCGCCCGTAACAGCACCGCGCTGTCGACGACCGGGACGTTGGCCTGGCCGAACGCGACGCAGCCGGCTTCGACGAGCTCGGCCATCTCCGACAGGCGCTCGCCGTTGAGCCCGATCGTCAATGCGCCGACCGGATAGACGTGCGCGCGGTTCAGCTTCTTCGCGCGGTAGCACAGCATCTCGACGAGGCCGGGTTCGTCGAGCACGGGATCGGTGTCGGGCGGAATCGCGAGGCTCGTGACGCCGCCCGCCATCGCCGCGTCCATTTCGGATTCGAGCGTGGCGCGGTATTCGAAGCCCGGCTCGCGCAGGCGAGCGGCCAGGTCGATCAGGCCGGGTGCGACGACGAGGCCGGTCGCGTCGATCGTGCGCTCCGCGGCGAAGCCGTCGGGCGCGCGCCCATGGGCGACGATCTTGCCGTCCGCGAGATACATGTCGCGCGTGTCGTCGAGTCCATTGGCCGGATCGATGACGCGGCCATTGGCGATGCGAATCTTCATTTACTTGCTCCCCTGCTGACCGGCCAGCATGCTCATGACTGCCATGCGCACCGCGATGCCGAACGTGACCTGCGGCAGGATCACCGCCTGCGCGCCGTCCGCGACCGAGGAATCGATCTCGACGCCGCGGTTCATCGGCCCCGGGTGCATCACGATCGCGTCGGGCTTCGCCAGCGCGAGCTTCTCGGCAGTCAGGCCCCACACTTTGTAGAACTCCTGCGGCGTCGGTAGCAGCGCGCCGTTCATGCGCTCGTTCTGCAGCCGCAGCATCATCACGACGTCGACGCCGCGCAGGCCTTCGCGAATGTCATGGAAGACGCGCACGCCGAGCCGCTCGACGTCGGTCGGCAGCAGCGTCTTCGGGCCGATGACGCGCACTTCCGGCACGCCGAGCGTCGTCAGCGCGCCGATCTGCGAGCGGGCGACGCGCGAATGCAGCACATCGCCGACGATCGCGACGGTGAGGTTCGTGAAGTCACGCTTGAAGTGCCGGATCGTGTACATGTCGAGCAGCCCCTGCGTCGGGTGCGCGTGGCGCCCGTCGCCGGCATTGACGACGTGGATGTGGTCGCGCCCGGTCGCGAACAGGTGCTGCGCGATCAGGAACGGCGCGCCGCTCGCGGCGTGGCGCACGACGAACATGTCGGCCTGCATCGCGGACAGGTTGTCGACGGTGTCGAGCAGACTCTCGCCTTTTGCGGCCGAGGAGGTCGACACGTTGAGGTTGACGACGTCTGCCGACAGGCGCTTCGCCGCGATCTCGAAAGTCGTGCGCGTGCGCGTGGAGTTTTCGAAGAACAGGTTGAAGATACTCTTGCCGCGCAACAGCGGCAGCTTCTTCACTTCGCGTTCGGCGACTGCGGTGAAGGGCGCGGCCGTGTCGAGGATCGCCGTCAGGATGCTGCGCGGCAGGCCGTCGATCGTCAGGAGGTGCTGCAGTTCGCCGTGTTTGTTGAGCTGCGGATTACGCATCGATCAGCCTCAGCGTCAGTTCGCCCGTCGCGCCGGCTTCGAGCTGCAGGCTCTGGTTCGCGGGCAGGGGTTCGGGCAGGGTCAGCGCGCACCAGCGCGGCGCGACCGGCAGTTCGCGGCCGCCCCGGTCGATGAGCACCGCGAGGTCGACGCGCGCCGGGCGGCCGAAGTCGAACAGCTCGTTGATCGCCGCGCGCGTCGTGCGCCCGGTGTAGAGCACGTCGTCGACGATGATCACGTCGGCGCCCTCGACCGTGAACGGGATCTCGGTGCGCTTGGGCTGCGGATGCAGGCCTTTCGAGCCGAAGTCGTCGCGGTAGAACGATACGTCGATCGAACCCGGCGGCTGGCTCAGCCCGAGCGCGCGGTGCAGGCGCTCGGCGAGCCACACGCCGCCGGTATGGATGCCCACCAGCGCGGTCGCCGGTGAGACGTGCGGGCGCATCTGCTCGACCAGCGTCTTGCAGAGCGCCTCGGCATCAAGGCTTTGCATGTCCATGAGTGTCCAGAAAGTGTTGCAGGATGATCTGGGCCGCGACCGCATCGAGGACTTCCTTGCGGGCGCGCCAGTCGTGCGTCCCGGCTTCGGCCAGGGCGGCGTCCGCCGCGGCCGAGGACAGCCGCTCGTCGCATTCGAGCACCGGCAGGCCGAACCGGCCATGCAGCTGGTTCGCGAAACGTCGGCAGCGGGCGGTCATTTCGTGGGGCGTGCCGTCGAGATGAGCCGGCATGCCGACCACCAGTCCGACCGGCTTCCATTCGTCGAGGAGCTTCGCGATCGCCGCGAAGCGCGGCGCGCTGGCTTCGCCATGTAGGGTCAGCAGCGCGCTCGCACGGCGGGTTTCGAGTTCGCCGACGGCAACGCCGATCCGCGCAAGACCGAAGTCGAAGCCGAGCAGGGTGCCGCGGGCGGGCAGGGCGGCGGGCGCTGGTCCCGGCGCCTCAGGCATGCCCCGCAGACTCGCTCAGGTTCGCGAAGTCGATGCCGAGCATTTGCATCGCCGCAGCGAGACGCTCCTCGGGCGGGAGTCCGAAAACGATCGCGAGGTCGGCCGGCACGGTCAGCCAGCTGTTGTCGGCGATCTCCTGCTCGAGCTGACCGGCGGTCCAGCCCGCATAGCCGAGCGTCACCAGCACTTCGGGCGGCTCGCCGCTGCTGCCGACCGCTTGCAGGATGTCGCGCGAACTCGTCAGGCCGACTTCGTCGTTCACGACGAGCGTCGAATGCCATTCGCCGGCCGGACGATGCAGCACGAAGCCGCGATCGGTCTGCACCGGGCCGCCGAAATAAACCGGCTGGCCGGCGAGCCCGTCGGCTTCGAGCGGCACGTCGATGCGTTCGAACAGTGCCGCGAGCGTCATGTCGATCGGTCGATTGACGATGATTCCCAATGCGCCCTGCTCGTTGTGCTCGGCGATGTAGGTGAGGCTGCGCACGAAATGCGGATCGGCCATGTTCGGCATGGCGATCAGGAAATGGTGCGTGAGATTCGAAGTGATTGCGCTCATGGCTGCATTTTAGCTCGTCGTGGCGAGGATGCGCAGGAATGCGGCGGAAGGGATTTTTCGCCGCAGCTTCCTCGTGCTCCCGCGTAGCAACTGACGCTCCCAGGCCGCCGTTTTCTCCGCACGCGTCGTCAGGCCGGCACGGCCGCTCGCCCGGTATGGTTGCGCAGCAGCCCGAGCAGCTCGTTATCGTCGTACGGCTTGCCGAGATAGTGGTTCGCGCCGAGGCGTCCGGCGTACTCGCGGTGTTTGTCGGCGAGCCGTGACGTGATCATGATCACTGGCACGTCGCGCGTATGCTCGTGGGCGCGGATGTTGCGCAGCAGGTCGAAGCCGTCCATGCGCGGCATCTCGATGTCCGACAGGATGATGTCCGGCACCGCTTCGAGCAGCCGCTCCAGCGCATCGACGCCGTCCTTCGCCACGACCACCCGATAGCCTTCGCGTTCGAGCAGGCGTCCGGTGATCTTGCGCACCGTGAGCGAATCGTCGACGACCATCACGGTGGGGACACGGACCGGCGCCGCCTCGAACGGCTCCAGCGGTTCCGGCGCTTCGCCGCCGGCGTTTGCCGCGCTCGCGGTGGCTTCGGCGACGCGACGGCTCGCCAGTGCGACAGGGTTCAGGATCAGCACGATCTCGCCATCACCGAGCACTGTCGCACCGGAAATGCCGACGATGCGAGCAAGCTGCGGGCCGGCGTTCTTGACGACGATTTCCTGGTTGCCGCGCAGCGCATCGACGTGCAGCGCGAGCGTCTGCGCGCCGACGCGCAGCAGCAGGACCCAGTTGAAGCGCTGCTCGGGGGGCCGGGCGAAGCCGTCGCCGAGCAGCTGCGGAAGATAGCGGTATGCGAAGTGCCGGCCCTGCCACTCGGTGCTGCCTTCGCGGCGCAGCGCGTCGAGCGGCTCGGCCTTGAGTTCGAGGACTTGCGCAATCATGCTCGACGGGATCGCGTAAGTCCGGCTGCCGGCGCGGACCAGCAAGGCCTGCGTGACGGCGAGCGTGAGCGGCAGATGGATGCGGAACTCGGTGCCGCGGCCGACCTCGGAATGAACGTCGATGCGACCGCCCGCCGCCGCCGTCTCGGACTTCACGACGTCCATGCCGACGCCGCGGCCGGCGACCGGCGACACGCTGTCGGCAGTCGAAAAACCCGGGATGAAAATCAGGTTCGTCAGACGCCACTCGTCGGCCGCCTCGTCGGCGCCGAGCAGGCCGCTTGCGCGCGCCCGTGCGGCGATGCGCTCGTAGTCGAGGCCGCCGCCGTCGTCGGCGAGCGCGATCGCGATTTCGTTGCCTTCCTGGCTCACATTGAGCGTGATCTGGCCGATTTCGCTCTTGCCGGCGGCGCGTCGCGCGTCTGGATGTTCGATGCCGTGCGCGACGGCGTTGCGCAGCAGATGCTCGAGCGGCGCGACCAGGTGTTCGAGCACACTGCGGTCGATTTCGATGCGTCCGCCGCGCAAGTCGAGGTCGGCACGCTTGCCCAGTTCCTTCGCGCTCTGGCGCACGACCCGGTAGAGCCGGTCGGCGAGGCTGTCGAACGGCACCATTCTCACCTGCATCAGCGCCTGCTGCAGATCCCGCGACAGGCGCGCTTGGCTGTTGAGCGCCAGCTCCGCGCCATCGAGGTTGCGCAACAGGCTCTGCTGGACGGTCGTCACGTCTCCGACGCTCTCGGCCATCATCCGCGTGAGTTCCTGCAGCCGCGTGTAGCGGTCCATCTCGAGCGGGTCGAACTCGCCGTCGTGCGCGTCGCTGCGCGCGAGGCGGGACTGCATCTGCACGTCGGCCTGGAGCTCGACTTCGCGCAGCTGGTTGCGCAGGCGGATGACGTTTTCGGTCAGGTCGAGCAGCGAGCGGCGCAGCGTGCGCAGTTCGCCGGCGACGCGGGTGCGAGTGATGCCGATTTCGCCCGCCTGGTTGACGAAGCGATCGACCGCGTCCGCGCGCACGCGCAAAGTCGCAGCGCCGCTCGCCCCTTCCGGCTCGGCTGGCGTTGCCGGCGCCGCGTCGTCCGGTGCAGGCGCCGGTTGTGCGGGCTCGCCGCCGGCGATCGCGTCGATCAGCTGTTCGGCCTGATCGAGCCCGGCGGTCAGTTCGTCGATCAGCCCGCCGGCCGGCTCCTGTCCGCGTTCGAGCGCGGCCACGAGCTGCGCTTCGAGATCGTGGACGTGCTGCCCGAGCGTCATCGCGCCGGCCATGCGCGCGCTGCCCTTCAGCGTGTGCAGCAATCGTGCCGTGGCTTGCGCGGCATCGGTCGCCCCGCCCGCGCGCCAGCGGCGCAGCGCCGCGTGCAGCTCGCCGAGCAGCTCCGCGCCTTCGTCGAGAAAAACCGGCAGCAGCTGCGCGTCGAGTTCGTCCCGGACCGCGGAGGCGGGCCCGGACGGCACGCTTGCGGCCTCGACCGGTCGGGCGGCGAGCGTGTTGTCGGGGCTCGTGACGCCGCGCATGCCTGGCGCCGCTTCGATTCCGGTTTCCAGGGGCGTCTCGCGGCCGACGTCGTCGAGTTGCTCGACGAGCTCCGGCACTGCGAGCGGCATGCGGCGCGCGACGACTTCGGCCAGCATCGCGTCGAGCGTGTCGTTCACGGACTTCAGCAGCGCAGTCTGTTCGGCCGTCGGGACCTGGGCGGTGTCGCGCAGGCGTTCGAGCGCGTGCTCGAATCCGCGTGCGAGCTCGTGCAGCGGCATCAGCCGCGTGGTGCCCGAGATTCCCGCCAGCGTATGCGCGGCGCGAAGCGCTTCCTCCGCCGGTATCAGGGTCGGATTGGCGTCCAGTCGCGCGAGCTCGGCGTGCAGGGCCGCGAGATGCTGACGCGCTTCGCCGACGTAGAGGTCATAGAGCGGTCGGCTGATTTCCGCGGCGCCGATGCGCACGACTTCCCGCTCGGCGGCTGCGGGCAGTGCGGCCGGTTCGTCAGCCTGGGACGCCGCGGCAGCGGCTTCGAACGACGCGCCCGGTGCGAGGCCGAACACCTCCGGCTCGAACGGCAACAAGGTCGCTTCGGGATCGCTTCCCGGAAGATCGCCGAAATCGAAGATCGAGCTCTCGATTTCGAGGCCGGCAAGGAGGTCGTCGTCGAGGTCGTCGTCGCCGAAGGGCGTGCTCGGTGCGAAGGCGTCGGCCCTCGCCTCGTCGAGCGGCGCGCAGTCGGGGAGCGCGTCGTGTTCGGCGGGAGGCGCGGAAAACACCGGCGGCGCCTCGTCTTCCGGTAGGGCGATTTCAGCCGGTGCTTCGGGGGTCGCCTGGAGCTCGGGGATCGCCCGTGATTCGGGGATCGCCTGTGATTCGGGGATCGCCTGCGGCTCGGTTATTACCTCCGGTGCGGCCGGGGGCGACGCGTCGACCGCGCTCTCGTCGCTGCGCAGACGCTGCGCGTCGACGACCAGTGCCGCGACGTCCCGCACCTGACTTCGGCCGGCTTCCAGATCGCGCACCCATTCCAGCAACAGCGTGCGGGCCGCGTCGATCAGCCGGTGAAGGGCGTGTGAGGGTGTCCGCTCGAGCTGCAGCCAGCGGTTCAGCGTCTGTTCGATCTCCCACGCGGTCTCGCCGAGGTCGTGCAGACCGACCATGCGGCCGCTGCCCTTGAGAGTGTGGAAACCGCGGCGGATCGCGACGAGATGCTCGGGCGCGTCCGCATCGCGGCACGACAGGTCGAGGCGTTCGCCGATCGCTGCCAGGACTTCATGGGCTTCCTCGATGAAGATCGCGAGCAGTTCGGCATCGAGTCCGGCGGCTTCGGCTGCCGGCGGTGCCGCGGCAGGCTCTGCGGCCTGCGCGGCGGTGGGCGTGGGGGCGGGCGCGGGGGCCGGCGTCTCTTCGACGTCTTGCGCGTCGAGGAAGCGTTCCAGCCGCACCGGGCCGTGCTGCAGGGCTTCGACGTAAAAACCCAGCGCCGACAGTCGCCGCGCGAGCCGTTCGTGTTCGCCCTGATCGAGGCCCTGCCCGGCGTCTGCCAAGCCGGCGATCGTGTCGGCGGCGTCATCGACGAGGGCGACGGCCGGCGCGTCGCCGATCAGCGCGAGCGCGCCGGCGATCTGCCTGAGCGGCTTTGCGAGGTTCGCCAACGGCGCGCGTTTTTGCTCGTTGCGGAAAAAATCGTCGAGAACCTGCTCGACCTGTGCAAGGCTCGACAGGATTTCGCGCGAAAGCTGCCCGAGCGCGTCGCGCTCTTGCGCACGGCGTGCCGCCTCCGTTGCCGGCGAACGCTCGACAGCGGCAACCGGCTCGCCTCGCGCGAGCGCTTCCAGGCGCACCACCGTATCGTCGACGTGCACGGAAAATCCGGCACCCGGTGCGCCGCGCTCGAGCCCGGCTTCGCACAGCAGCAGCGCGGTCGCGACCTCCAGCGCGATCGCATCGTTGCAGTGCAGCGGGTCTTTGCGCAGCCATGCGATGAACTCGACGATGCCGCGAAGCAGCCGGTCGAGCGCCGGGCGGCCGAGCCGGGAGGCTTGTGCGGCGAGCTCGGCGAGATGCGCGTCGAAGCGCGGCAGCTCCACGGCGTGGCCTTCCGCGAAGCCGTCCCAGGCCTGTTTCGCCGCGCTCATCAGCCCCTGCAGGGTCTTCAGCAGCGCCGCGAGCGGAGCCGCGCTGACTGTCGCGCCGGGTTCCGGAAGCAGCGCGTCGAGTTGCCAGGTCGCTCGGACCTCCTTCTGGTGATCGGTGCGCGCCGGCGCCTGGCTGGTCCAGTACAGCAGCTCGCGCACGAGGCGGTCGGGGAAGACGACGGGGATGTCGGACAGGCGTTTGAGCTGGGCATCGAGCTGCGAGCACAGGCGCTTGATTTCCGGCCGTGCCGGCAGGTCCTGATGGATCAGCGTCTCGAGGAAAGCCTGTGCGGCATACCACAGTACACCGACCGGGCTGCCCGTATGCAGAGCTTCGATCTCACTGACCGCTGTGAGCATCGTCTGCGGACCGGCAGCGTCCGCGGGGGTGCGCAGCCATTGCAGCAGGCCACGCTGGAACAGCGCGCGGTGGGCGCGCAGCTGTTGCTGGCGGACGTCCTCGGCCAATCCCTCCGCCACGCCCCGGCGCGCCGGACGCAGCGAGAGGTCGGGGAAAAACAGTTCCGCCGGCGACAGCGGCCCGACGCCCCGGACAGCGCCGATTTCCTCGTACAGCGACAGGAGGCGCAGCGGCTGATCCGGCGTGCCGTGCACAAGCTCTTCGAGATAGTTGCCGATCGTCGCCAGCGCACGGCGTGCGAGCTCCACGGTCGAAGCGTCGATCGGCCGTTCACCGTGCGCGAGCAGGCCCAGCAGCTGGTCGAGCGAGGACGCGAACTGGCTCAGCCCGTCGAGGCCGACGATCGACAGCGCGCCGCACGCTTGGTGGAGATGAGTCTGCGCAAACTGGACGCAGGCGGTGGCTCCCGTTGCGCCGAGCGCTTGCTCGAGGGATTCGTCGGCGCGCGCGAGCGCGAGGTCGATTTCGGTCTTGACCCAGGTCAGCGGGCCCAGATCCAGGGCGTCAGGGTGGCTCATGGGCGTCCTCGATGGCGCGGGTCAGACCTTGAAGCCCGACACCGAGCCCTTGAGCTCGACCGCGAGGTCCGCCAGCTGGCCCACCGACACAGCGGTCTGCTGCGTGCCGCGCGCCGTCTGCTCGGTGACTGCGAGGATCTCCTTCATCGCTTCGGCCACGCGCGTCGCGGCCGCGGCCTGTTGCTGCGTGTCGCCGGAAATCTGTTCGATGAGACGCGCCGTTTCCGTCGATACGTCGCCGATCTCGGCCAGCGCCTGACCTGCGGCGTCGGACAGCTGCGCCCCTTCGACGACGTCGCGCGTTGCCGTTTCCATCGCGCCGACCGCATCCTTGGTGTCGGTCTGGATCGTTTTCACGATCGCTGCGATCTGCTTCGTCGCTTCGCCCGAGCGTTCAGCCAGGCGCTGCACTTCTTCGGCGACGACGGTGAAGCCGCGCCCTGCTTCACCGGCCGACGCGGCCTGGATCGCCGCGTTCAGCGCGAGGACGTTGGTCTGTTCGGTGATGTCCGAGATGAGCTCGACGATTTCGCCGATTTCCTGCGACGACTCGCCGAGCCGCTTGATGCGCTTCGAGGTTTCCTGGATCTGGCCGCGAATGTCGTTCATGCCGCGAATCGTGTTCTCGACGGCACCGGCGCCTTTGTGCGCCGAGTCGAGCGAGCGCCGTGCGACCTGCGCCGAGCGCAACGCGAGTTCGGATGATTCGGTCATCGAGCGTGCCATCTGCTGCACGGCGGCGCCCGCTTCCTGGATCTCCTGCGACTGGCGTCCGGTCGCGTCGAGCAACTCGGTCGACGTGCGCTGCGCCGATTCGGTCGCGGCGGTAACGCGGCCCGCAGCGTCGTTGATCCGCCGCACCAGCACCGAGAGTTCCTCGATCGTGTAATTGACCGAGTCCGCGATCGCGCCGGTGATGTCCTCGGAGACGGTCGTGCGCACCGTCAGGTCGCCGTCGGCGAGTTCGCCCATCTCGTTCATCAGCCGCAGGATCGCCTGCTGGGCAAGGTTGTGTTCGTTCTCGGCGTTCTTGCGCAACGCTTCGGCTTCGGCACCGCGCGCAGCGATCTCCGCATTGTTGATTTTCGCCATCAGGCCGAGGATCGCCAGACCGAGCAGCGCGACGACGGCGATCCCGAGTGTCGCCGGAGTCAGGCCGCGGGAGCTCTCGTCGAGGGTGTGGGACAGCGCGCGCACGTGGGTCGTCAGGGCCTCGGAATCACGATAGAAGATATAGCGACCGGCCTGTTTCGCCCGCACGAGGACGTCGATGTTATCGACGATGCGGGTGACTGCGCCGAGAGTGTTCTGCGCGTGCGCCTCGAATGTTTGCAGGCGCGCGCGCGCCGCAGGATCCGTCGTCGCCTGTGTGATCGTGGCGACGAGGTCGACGAGGGCGCGCGCATCCTTGCCGAGCGCGGTAGCCGTTTGCGGTTCGACCGCATTGGGGGCGAGCAGCGCGTTCGCGTTTTTCGTGAGGCGTTGCGTCAACATCACGACGGTGTTCGCCGCCACGAGGTCCGCGTTGGAGGCCTGGGTCTGCAGCTGGACTTGCGCAAGGTGTCGGGCCTGCTCGAACAGCTGTTCGTCTTCCTCGTTTAGCGTCGTGATGGAGTCGGTCAGCGTGAGAAGGGTCTTCTCCTGGTCGAGCAGGCGGGCGGCGTTGCGGGCGGTTTCGCTCCACGCGCCGCGCAGCGCGTCGATTCCGGCTTGTCCGACGGCAGGCACCGGCGGGATTTCCCTGCCGGCGATCGAGCCCCCCTGATCGAGCGTGTCGAGAAGTTCGGCGAAGCGGCTCGTCCCGCTGCGCAGGTCCACGAACGCCTGCGGGTTGCCCTGCAGCGACAGCTGCGCCGCCTTGGCGATCCGTTGCGACAGCGTTTCCATTTCGCCGGCGACGGAAATGTAGGTCGTCACGTTCCCCGATTCGCGGAACTGGTGGAAGATCAGCCCGAGACCCGCGATCGTCGTCAGCGCGAAGGCGATCCCCAGCAGGGTGATCTTTTCGGACGCGGTGCGGGCGCGCTTTTGCCGCGGCGCTTTCCGCTCCTTCGCCGCAGGGCGGCGCAGCAGCGGCGCTTCCATGATCGTGGTCGCGGCCGGCGCGTCCTCGACGTAGGCCGTCCTGGCGATGGTGAAGTCCAGCTTTGGAAGCTTGAGGGCCATGTTCTTGCTCCGCGAGTTCGGATCGTCGTTCAGGGGAAAAACGGGTTTGCGTCAGTCGATGGCAGCGTTCAGGAAGCTGCGATGCGCAAGGAGTTGTGGGACGTCGAGCTTCAGCCACAGACGCTCCCGCGCGTCGCGCAGCCGGCCCTGGACCCATGGCCGCGCATCGTCGCCCCCGTTATGGTCCGGCTGGAAATCGTCGGGGCTGCGCAGGCCGATCGCGTGCGACACGAGCAGCGCGCAATTGGCGCCGTGACGCATGCCCACCAGCAGCAGCCGCGTGGCGCCGCCCGGATCGATCGGCGCGCCATCGTGGAAGGCCGAAAAGTCCACGACGCTGAACAGCGTGCCGCGCACGTTCACGAGGCCGCGGAACCATTCGCATGCGAGCGGCACTGGCACGAGCGGCGGCACCGGCAGGATCTCTCCGGTGTCGGTCAGGTTGATCAGCCAGTTTTCCGTTCCTGCGCGCACGCCCAGCAGCGCGTGGCGGTCACCGCTGCGTGCTTCGGCGAAACGGCGGACGAGGTCTTCCTGGAACTCGCGCAGGCTCAGTCGCTTCGCCATCCGCCTCAGCCCAGCGCCTGGATGCGGACGAGCAGTTCGGCGCCGTCGACCGGCTTCACGAGATAGTCATGCGCGCCCTGGCGCATGCCCCAGATGCGGTCGGTCTCGAGGCCTTTGGTGGTGCAGATGATGATCGGGATCGAGCGGGTTGATTCGCTGCGCGCGATCATGCGCGTGGCCTGGTAGCCGTTGATGCCGGGCATGACGACATCCATCAGGATGAGGTCGGGCATTTCGCTCTTGCTCTTGGCGATCGCGTCCTCGCCGTTTTCGGCCGTGACCACCTGGTAGCCGCGCGCGGACAGCAGCTCGGTCAGGGCGAAGCGTTCGGTCGGCGAATCGTCGACCACGAGAATTTTCTTGATCGTCATTTGTCCCGGTGCTCCCGTGGCGGTCAATCGGTGGTGCGGCTGGCGTGGACAGCTGCCGCCCTGAGCAGGCTGTCCTTCGTGAACGGCTTGGTGAGATATTCGTCGGAGCCGACCATGCGGCCGCGGGCGCGGTCGAACAGCCCGTCCTTCGACGACAGCATGATCACCGGCGTCGCCGAAAGCCGCGGGTTCTTCTTGATCAGCGCGCAGGTCTGGTAGCCGTCGAGGCGCGGCATCATGATGTCGACGAAAATGACATGGGGGCGATGGTCGGCGATCTTCGCCAGCGCATCGAAGCCGTCCTCGGCGAGGAGCACTTCGCAGCCCGAGTGGGTCAGAAAGATCTCGGCGCTGCGCCGGATGGTGTTGCTGTCGTCGATCACCATCACCCTGAGTCCGGTCAGATCCATGACGTCAATCCTTGCTGGTTCGTTCTTGCGGCCCTTCCGCGGCGCAACCGGACCAGGGTCAGGGCCCGCCGTTCCGCCTGGCCTGCGCGGACATTCCGTACACTTCAGATCTCGACCCGCTCGAAGTCTTCCTTGCGGGCTCCGCACTCGGGGCAGGTCCAGTTCGGCGGAAGGTCTTCCCAGCGGGTGCCCGGCGGGACACCTTCCGCGGGCAGTCCGACGGCTTCGTCATAGATGAAGCCGCAGACCAGGCACATCCAGGTGCTGTGTTGCGTGTTGGGCATCTGGCGGCGTGCTCGGCGCGAATTGGCTGTAAAATCCGCCGCATCTTACCGCATTTTCCCTGCCGCGCCAGACCAGCCGGCGTACCCCACTGCAGGTAGCCTGAATAAATGTCCTACGGTACCCTCGACGTTCCGCCTTCCGTGCTCTGTTTTGCCACCAGCGACGCGACCTGCGGGGGCGGCCTGCAGTCCGATGTCCTGACGCTCGCGAGCATGGGATGCCACCCGCTGACAGTGGTCGCGGCGGTCGCGGTGCGCGACACGCGGGGCATCGAGGAGCTCTTCGCGCTCGATGCCGACGCGGTTGCCGCGCAGGCGCGCGCAGTGCTCGAAGACATCCCGGTGCAGGCGCTCAAGCTGGGTTTGGTCGGGAACGTCGAGAACGTCGCCGCGATCGCCGAAATCCTGTCCGACTACCCGGATCTGCCGCTCGTGATGGAGCCCGCGCTGTCGTACGTCGATGGCGACGAAGGCGCGGCAGACGAGATGCTCGCGGCACTGGCCGAACTGGTCCTGCCTCAGGTCACGGTGCTCGTCGCGAGCCGCCACGAAGTGCTGCGGCTCGCGAACGCCAGCCTCGAGGACGCGGACGCCGACGAGCAGCTCCTGCTCGAAGACGCGGTCGCGCACCTGCTTGCGCTCGGCATGGAATACGTGTTGCTGACCGGAGCCGGCGAGCCGGGGCCGCAGGTCGTCAATATCCTGATGGGGGCCGAAGGCGTCGTGCGCACCGATGCGTGGGAGCGGCTGCCGGGACGTTTCCTCGGCGCCGGCGCGACGCTCGCCGGCGCGGTCGCCGCTGCGCTCGCGCACGGCATGGAAGTTCCCGAAGCGGTGCGCGAAGCGCAGGAGTTCACGTTTCAGGCGCTGTCCGGCGCGTACCGGCCGGGGATGGGGCTGGCGCTGCCTGACCGCTTCTTCTGGGCGCGGCCCGAGGAGCGCGACGATGCGTGACCCACGCCTGCGCGGGCTGTACCTGATCACGCCCGATTGTCCCGACACGGCAACGCTCGTCGCGCAGGTCGAGCGCGCGCTCGGCGGGCGGCCCGCGCTGCTGCAGTACCGCAGCAAGCAGCCGGACGCTGCGCTGCGGCTCGGGCAGGCGCGGCAGATCGCGGCGCTGTGCCGCGAAGCCGGCGTGCCGTTCATCGTCAACGACAGCCTCGAGCTCACGCTCGCGACCGACGCGGACGGCGTGCACCTCGGCCGCGAGGACGGCGATCTCGACGCGGCGCGACGCGCGCTCGGGCCGGGCCGGATTCTCGGCGTCACCTGCTACAACGAATGGTCGCGCGCGGTCGCGGGATGTGCGGCGGGCGCCGATTACGTCGCGTTCGGTGCGATGTTCCCGTCGGCGACGAAACCGGCCGCGGTGCGCGCCCCGCTCGAGCTGTTCGTCCGCGGCAGGTGCGAACTCGAGGTGCCGCTCGCCGCGATCGGCGGCATCACGCTCGACAACGCGGCGCAAGTGATCGCGGCCGGCGCGAGTCTTCTCGCGGTCGTCGCCGACGTCTTCGACGCCCCCGATCCGGGTGCGCGCGCCGCCGCCTACCGCACGCTGTTCGACGCCTGACGCGTCCGCTTTTTTTCCCTTCAAATGCCACACGGGTTGCCATCGACATGACCAGCAGAAACGAAGCCCTTTTCCAGCGTGCCCAGAAGTCCATCCCCGGCGGCGTCAACTCGCCGGTCCGCGCGTTCCGCTCGGTCGGCGGCACGCCGCGCTTCATCAGTCGGGCCGAAGGGGCGCGCGTGTGGGATGCCGACGGCAAGGTCTACATCGACTACGTCGGTTCGTGGGGGCCGGCGATTGCCGGCCACGCGCATCCGGCGATCGTCGAGGCGGTGCGCGAGGCGGCGCTCGCCGGGCTGTCGTTCGGCGCCCCGTCCGAAGCCGAAGTCGACATTGCCGAGCTGATCTGCGAGCTGATGCCGTCGATCGAGATGGTGCGGCTGGTGAGCTCCGGCACCGAGGCGACGATGAGCGCGATCCGGCTCGCGCGCGGCTTCACCGGCCGCGACGCGATCGTCAAGTTCGAAGGCTGCTACCACGGCCACGCCGACAGCCTGCTCGTCAAGGCCGGATCCGGGCTGCTGACGTTCGGCAACCCGTCGTCGGGCGGCGTGCCGGCGGACTTCGCGAAGCACACGATCGTGCTCGACTACAACGACCTGCAGCAGGTCGAGGACGTGTTCCGCGCGCGCGGCGGCGAGATCGCCGCAGTCATCGTCGAGGCGATCGCCGGCAACATGAACCTCGTCAAGCCGCTGCCGGGCTTCCTCGAAGGGCTGCGCCGGCTCTGCACCGAATACGACGTCGTGCTGATTTTCGACGAAGTCATGACGGGCTTTCGCGTCGGCCTGCAAGGTGTGCAGGGGCTCTACGGCATCACGCCGGATCTCACGACGCTCGGCAAGGTCATCGGCGGCGGGATGCCGGTGGGGGCGTTCGGTGGGCGGCGCGACATCATGGAGAAAATCGCGCCGCTCGGCCCGGTGTACCAGGCCGGCACGCTGTCGGGCAGCCCGGTCGCGGTCGCCGCGGGCCTCGCATCGCTGAAATTGCTGCGTGAACCCGGCTTCTACGAAAACCTCAGCGCGCGCACGACGCAGCTCGTCACGGGGCTCGCCGCGGCGGCGACCGACGCCGGCGTGACGTTCAGTGCCGACTCGGTCGGCGGCATGTTCGGTGTGTATTTCAGCGCCGCCGTGCCGAAGTCCTTCGCCGACGTCATGGCATCCGATCGCGACGCGTTCAACCGCTTCTTCCACGCGATGCTCGACGCCGGCCACTACTTCGCGCCGTCGGCGTTCGAAGCGGGTTTCGTGTCGGCGGCGCATACCGCTGCCGACATCGACGGAACGATCGCGGCGGCGCGCGAAGTGTTCGCGCGTCTCGGCTGAACCGGACGGCTGCCCCCGTCCCGCCGCCTGTGGCGGCGGCGCGGGATCACAGCAGGAACAGCGTCGCGAGCCCGAGGAAGATGAAGAAGCCGCCCGAGTCGGTCAGCGCGGTGATCATCACCGAGCCGCCGATCGCGGGGTCGCCGCCGAGGCGCATGCGCAACATCGGGATCACGACGCCGGCCGCAGCGGCAAGCAGCAGGTTCAGCATCATCGCGGCTGTCATCACGGCGCCGAGCGACGCGCTGCCGTAGAGCCACCACGCGAGCACGCCGAGCAGGCCGCCCCACACGACGCCGTTGAACAGCGCGACGCCGATCTCCTTTTTCATCAGGCGCTGCATCGCCGACTGTTCGACCTGGCCCATCGCGATCGCGCGCACGATCATCGTGATCGTCTGGTTGCCGGAGTTGCCGCCGATGCCGGCGACGATCGGCATCAGCGCGGCGAGCGCGACGAGCTTCTCGATCGAGCCTTCGAACGCGCCAATCACGCGCGACGCGATGAACGCCGTGACGAGGTTCACCGCGAGCCACGCCCAGCGGTTCTTCACCGAGTCCCACACCGAAGCGAAGATGTCCTCTTCCTCGCGCAGACCGGCGTGGCTGAGGATCTCCGCTTCGGACTCCTCGCGGATGAAATCGACGACGTCGGCGACCGTCAGCCGGCCGATGACGCGCCGCTCGCGGTCGACGACCGGCGCGGACACGAGGTCGTAGCGCTCGAACGCCTGCGCCGCGTCGTCGGCTTCGTCGTCGGGCTCGAAACTGATGATGTTCTCGCGATGCATCGCATCCGCGACGGTCATCTCCGGATCGTTGATCAGCAGCGACTCGAGCGTCAGGATGCCTTTCAGGTGATCGTTGCGGTCGATGACGAAGAGCTTGTCGGTGTGGTCGGGCAGCTCCTCGAAGCGGCGCAGGTAGCGCAGCACGACTTCGAGCGTGACGTCCTCGCGCACCGTCACCATGTCGAAATCCATCAGCGCGCCGACCGATTCCTCCGGGAATGACATCGCCGCGCGCAGCTGTTCGCGGCCTTCGCTGTCGAGCGCCTGGAAGACGTCCTGCATGACTTCCGGCGGCAGGTCCGGCGCGAGGTCGGCGAGCTCGTCGGCGTCGAGCGTCTCCGCCGCGGCGATGAGCTCGTCGGGGCGCATCGTCTCGATCAGCGTCTCGCGCACCGCGTCCGACACTTCCAGCAGGATTTCGCCGTCGCGATCGGCTTTGACGAGGTCCCAGACGAACAGGCGGTCCTCGGGCGGCAGCGCTTCGAGGATGTACGCGATGTCGGCCGGGTGGAGCTTGTCAAGGCGAGTCTGCAGCTCGGCCAGGTGCTGCTTGTGGACGAGGTTTTCGACGAGCTCGTGGCGCGGCATGTCCTGCCGATGGACGAGTTCTTCCACCACCTTGTGGCGCGACAGCAGCGCCTGCACTTCGCGCAGGTGCTGCTGGATGTCGTCCGGGTGGAGCTCGTCTTGCGCGCTCATCGGCGCCTCCGGGGCGGGTGTGGAGTCGGGTGGGGTCAGGGCGTAAGGCGCGAATTCTACGGACTTCGACCCGCCCTTGCGACCCCAGATCCCGCAAAATGCTGCGCTGCCGCGAAAGTTCGTCGCAGCTGCTCGTCGACGCCCGCGACCACGGTGCCGAGCGATTCCCGGGAAGGCGGTTTCAGGGCACCGTCGCGTAGCCCATCCGTGACCGGATCCGCTGGGCATGGGCTGCGAGGCGCGGTCCGAACTGCTTCTCGTAGCGCCGCGGATTCGGCAGCATCACTGCCAGGCGCGCGGCTTCGGCAGGGCCGAGGCGGCTTGCCGCGACGCGGAAATAGCGTCGCGCCGCGGCTTCGCAACCGAAAATCCCATTGCCCCATTCGACGACGTTGAGATAGACCTCGAGGATGCGACGCTTGCTCCACACCGCTTCGATCATCACCGTGATGAGTGCCTCCTGGGCCTTGCGGAAGTAACTCTTCGACGGCGACAGGAACAGGTTCTTCGCGAGCTGCTGGCTGATCGTCGAGCCGCCGGCGACGGCGCGGCCCTTGCGCTGGTTCTTCTCGAGCGCGCGCTGCATGCCTTCCCAGTCGAAACCGTCGTGGTCGATGAAAGTGTCGTCCTCGGCAGTGATCACGGCGCGCTTGAGGTGAATCGAGATGCGTTCGTACGGCACCCACTCGTGCCGCAGTTCCACGTCCGGCCGCTTCGCCTGCAACTCGTCGAGGCGCAGCTGCATGAAGCTCGTGCTCGACGGATTGAAGTGGCTCCACCACAGCACGAGCGTGAAAATCCACAGCTGGTACAACAGGAACAGCGTGGCCAGCGCCAGCAGCACCCAGCCTGCGCCGCGCAACACGGTTTTCATTCGCCGGCGAGCTGGCGGCGCAACGCGGCGAGCACCGCAGCGGTATCCGGTCTTACGCCACGCCACAGCAGGAAGCTCTCCGCCGCCTGCTCGACGAGCATGCCCAGGCCGTCAGCCCGCTGGGTGACGCCGTCGTTGCGGGCCGCGGCGAGGAAAGGCGTGTCGCCGCGCCCGTACATCATGTCGTACGCGAGCGCGTTCGCCGCGTACAGCCCGGGAGGCAGCTGCGGCGCTTCGTTGGCGAGGCTGGCGGCGGTCGCGTTGATGACGACGTCGAACGCCCGCCCGGTCAAGTCGATGAAGCCACACGCGTCGAGCGCGACGTCCGGCGCGTGGCTGCGGAACGCCGCAGCCAGCGCGTGGGCCTTGGCGACGCTGCGGTTCGCGAGCGTCAGCGATGCCGGGCGCTCGGCGAGCAGCGGCAGCAGCCCACCGCGCGCCGCGCCGCCCGCACCGAGCAGCAGGATGCGTTGCCCTTCGAGCGGGCGATCGAGGTTGTGGACGAGGTCGCGGAGGAGACCGGCGCCGTCGGTGTTGTCGCCGAAGATGCCGTCGGGCCCGAACGCGAGCGTATTGACGGCGCCGGCGGCGCGCGCACGCGGCGAGCACCGCTCGACGAGCGCGAACGCTTCGAGCTTGAACGGCACGGTGACGTTCATGCCGCGACCGCCGGCACGGCGAAAGCGCTCGACCGCGTCGCGAAAGCCGTCGAGCGGCGCGAGCAGCGCCTCGTACGATAGTTGCTCCCCGGTCTGCCGCGCGAACTCGGCGTGGATCGCCGGCGAGCGGCTGTGGGAGATCGGGTTGCCGATGACGGCGTAGCGGTCGAGGGTCACTGGGCGATTACCTTGTCGGCGTTGGTGAAAGTCCAGGTGCGGGCGATCTCGAGGATGTCGGTGTCGCTGCGGATGTCGCCGGGAAAAGGCGCGAACGGCGCGGCCAGCCGGACGATGCGTTTTGCCGCTTCGTCGAGGACCGGCTCGCCCGACGAGCGCTGGATCTCGACGCGCTCGATCGAGCCGTCGGCACGGATCGCGACGACCAGCAGCAGGCTGCCGTACAAGCGCCCGCGCGCCGCTTCCGGATAGTTCAGCGTGCCGACGCGCTCGATCTTGTGGCGCCAGTCCTCGACGTACTGCGCGAAGCGGTATTCCTTCGTGCGCGCGCCGATGAACTTCTTGCGCGGGCGTTTGGCGTAATCGTCGAGCTGCCGGCCGATCTCGGCTTCCAGGCGCGCGACGGTGGCGGCGCTGTTGAGCAGGTCGAGCCCGGACGGCGTCGCGGCGGGTGCCGGCGGCGCCTCGCTGGTGCGCGGCGGGGGGCGGGAGACTGCCGTCGCGGCTTTCGGCTGCGTCAGCACGCGGCGCTCGACCGGCGCGCGCGGGGCGACGCGCTTTCTCGCTTCGACGGGCGTGTCGCCGTCGCGGCGGACTTCCTGCGGCGGCAGCGGAGTCTTCGGCCTGACTTGCCGGTCGCTGTTGCCGCCGCCGTCGACGTTCGCCTGTGCAAGCGCGTCGGCTTTGTCGGGCGCGCGCGCGTGGCGGGCATTGACGAGGACGACTTCGAGCCCGGGGTCGCGATTCGGCGGGCGCACCGGGAGCGTGAAACTGATGCTCAGGACCAGCGCATGCAGCAGTACCGAGACGGCGAGCGCCAGCTGCAGCCGACGCGCGTCCCGCCCCGCGCCGCCGCTCAGCTTCGCCAGCGCGCGCAGGGCGCTCGCGGCGGGCTTCGGTCGGCGGAGGGTCGGGCGGCTCGACATTGCGCAGCCGGCTCAGCTTTCCAGCGCGGCGTCGGCGGCCTCTTCCGGAGTCGGCTCGGCGAGCGTCTCGACGTAGCGCGCGCGGACATCGACGTCGAGCACGTCGCTGTCCTCGATCGTCAGGCGCACGCGGCTGCCCGGCAGCTGCACCGGCAGCGACGGCACTTTCAGCAGCAGCGGAATCGTCTCGAGGCGCACGAGGTTGTCGCGCAGCACTTTGCCGTCGACCGCGATGCCGGGCTGCTGGCGCAGCCAGCGCAGGCACCAGTAGCGCTCCATCTGGCGCTGGAAATCGGCATATGCGGCGTAAGTCAGTTCGAAGTCGCGCAGCGCCGCCATCAGGTCCGCCGACTTCGGCGCGAAGGCCGGCGGTTCGTGGCGCAGCACCGAGATGATCTGCCACTGGTTGATCATGTCGACGTAGCGGCGCAGCGGCGAACTCGACCACGCGTAGCAGTCGACGCCGAGGCCGTCGTGCGGCGCAGCGACCGTCGTCATGCGCACTTTGCCGCCGCTCTGGGCGCGATAGAGGCCGGGCACGCCGGCTTCGTCGAGCAGCTTGCCCCACGTCGCGTTCGCCAGGATCATCATCTCGGCGACCAGCTTGTCGAGCGGCGAACCGCGCCGGCGCTGCGTGATCGTCACGTAGCCGGCGCCGTCGGCGGTCTCGGTCTGCCAGTCGACGTAGAAGTTGAAATCGACCTGGTTCTGGTTCGATTCGGCCTTGCCGCGGCCGGCTTCGAGCACCGTCGCGAGGTCCCACAGCAAAGTGAGCTCGCGCTTCCACGCGAAGTCGAGGCCGTCCTGTTCGTGCAACACCTGCTCGTTGAACAGCGGCTCGATATCGTGGTGGCGCAGGTTCGCGACGATCGGCACGCGCTCGACGCGGCTCTCGTGCCCGACGATCGCCAGCGCCGCGGTGACGTCGAGGTACAGCGACACTGCCGGACAGTCGCGTCCGGCAGCGAGCGTGAACGCTTCGACGACGGCGTCCGGCAGCATCGTGATCTTGTTGCCCGGCATATACACCGTCGACAGCCGGCGGCGCGCGATCGCGTCGAGCGACGATCCGCGCGCGAAGCCGAGCGCCGGCGCGGCGATGTGGATGCCGATACGCCAGCCGCCGCCTTCGCGCGGCGTCACCGAGAACGCATCGTCGATTTCGGTCGTCGTCGCGTCGTCGATCGAGAACGCGGCGACATCGGCGCGCGGCAGTTCGGCCGGATCGTGCGGCGGCTCGAAAGGCGGGAACGCGACGCCGTCCTCGAAATATTCGAACAGGAAGCGGTGATAGTGGAAATCGTAGCTCGACGCGAGCGCGCCGCACTTGAGCAGCAGCCGCGGCGCCGACAGGCCGGCGTCGACGCACGCCGCCTCGAACGCCTTGGTTTCGATGCGGTTGCGGTCCGGACGGTACAGCAGCTGCGGCAGCATGCCTGCGAGTTCCGCGGGCAGGCGTCCGGCGACGAGTTCGCTGCGCATGCGCTCGATCGCTTCGGCCTGCTGACGCTTTTTTTCCAGGCCGGCGAGCGCCGCCTGCAGGATCTCGGCGGGAGCCTTGCGGAAACGCCCGCGCCCCTTGCGGTGGAAATAGATCGGCGCCGAGTGCAGGCGCAGCAGCACCGCAGCAGCTTCGACCGCGTTCGGCGTGTGGCCGTGGTACTCGGTGGCGAAGTCCTGGAAGCCGAACTCGCCGTCGCCGCACACTTCCCACAGGAAACCGGTGTCCAGTTCCTCGGCGTCGGCCGCGGCGCGTTCGAGCAGTTCGCCCGGCGCGGGCTCGCGGAACTGCAGCAGCACGTGGCTGCTTTTCAGCTTCACCCGTTTGCCGTGAGAGGTCTCCACCTGCAACGAGGAGTCGTTATCAGCGAGAACCGTCCCGGCCTTGAAGGCCCCGTCCTCTTCGAACAGCACAAACATCGGCTACCGCCATCAATGAGCAAGCCCGACAGTTTAAAGGATTCGGTCGCAGCGGGCTCGAAGTCCCGGGCCAGAGCCGGTGCGCCCGTGTCGTCACCCGCCGTTGGGCGCGCTCCGCCCGGCAAGGGTTCCTTCGGCCGGGCGGCGCGCGGTGGCGACGAGCGCGAGCGCGCCGATCGAATATCCGGTGCCGCCGGTGCTGCGATGCGCTTCGAGCTCGGCGGCGACTGCGTCGCGCAACGCGTGCTGCGTGGCCTGCGGCAGGCGCGCGAGCGCTTCGGCAGCGCCGCCGGCGAGATCGAGAAAAGCCTGCCAGTAGGCCGCGGCGTCGGCGAAATGGCACGTGAAGCGGCAAGGCTCGACGTGCACGTCGACGAAACCCGCCGCTTCGAGCGCCGCTTCGAGCACCGCTGCGTCACCGAAGCGGAACACCGACGGGCGTGCGACTTTCGGTGCCGGCAGCAGGCGGGCGATGCAGTCCTGGGCGCAGCGGATCAGCGGGACGTCGTCGCGTGCGCCCCACGTCGACAGCGCGACCCGCCCTCCCGGGCGCAGCACGCGGTGCATCTCGGCCAGCGCCCGCTGCGGATGCGGGAACATGAACAGCGCGAGGCCGGCGAGCACGCAGTCGAAGCTCGCATCCGGCAGGCACAGCTGTTCGGCGTCGGCGGCAGCGAACGAAAGCGCCGGCGTGCCGGCGGGCAGCGCAGCGGCGACAGTTTCGCCGAGCGTGCGCCGCGCGCCTTCGGCGAGCATCTCCTCGGCGATGTCGCTCGCGAGCACCCAGCCGCCCGGCTGGACCTGGCGGGCGGCTGCGCGCGCGAGCAGGCCGGGACCGCTGGCGAGGTCGAGCACCTGCTGGCCGGGTGCAAGCCGTGCCGCGCCGAGCAGCGCGTCGGCAAGGTCCGCACGCAGGTGGGCGCCATCGGCGTAGCGGGCGGCGATGCGGTTGAAGCCGGCCCGCTCGATCGACTTGAAGCGGCGCGCGTCGAAATCGGACCCGGTCATGATGGCAGTCCCGCAAACGCGAGCAGCGCGTCGAGATAATCGTTCCAGCGCGAAAATCCGTGGTCGCCGCCGGCGAGCACGATCTGCCGCGCGCCGGCATATTTCGCGACCGCGTCGCGGTAGTCGAGCACTTCGTCGCCGGTTTCGGCGAGCAGCCAGTAGCGTTCGGGCCGCGTGATCGCGGCGATGTCGAGCGCGCGCAGTTCCTCGATGTGCCGTATGGTGAAGTCGAAACGCTCGCCGGTGTAGAGGTTCGTCTGGGGGCCGATCCAGGCTTCGAGCGACAGCGGCGCGACGACGGCCGGGTTTACGAGCGCCGCCGCGAGCCGGTGCTTCTCCGCGAGCCAGGTCGCGTAGAAGCCGCCAAGCGAGCTGCCGACCAGTGTCGGACGAAGCTCCGGCCGTTCGCGGCGGCAGTGCGCGATCTGCGCCTCGACCAGCGCGATCGCTGCGCGGGGCGACACCGGCAGCTGTTCGCACCAGAACGCGTGCGCCAATCCTTTCGCAGTCATGTGGCGCTGCAACGCTTGCGCCTTGATCGACGCCGGAGCGGAGCGGAAGCCGTGCAGGTAGATGATCATCGGAGCCTCTCGGGACGGCCGGAAAGCGACAGTCTAGCCGCGGGCGGCGGCCTGCGGCACGGCTAGAACTCGCTCCACTCGACGAGCCCCAGCTGCCACGTCGCGAGCACCACCAGCCCGAACACGATGCGATACCACGCGAAAGCGACGAAAGTATGGTTCGAGATGAAGCGGATGAAAGCCTTGACGGCGAACATCGCCGCGAAGAAGGACGCGACGAAGCCGATCGCGAACACCGGCAGGTCGGCCATGTGGAGCAGGTCGCGGTTCTTGTACAGGTCGTAGACGGTCGCTGCGAACATCGTCGGAATCGAGAGGAAGAACGAGAATTCCGCCGCGGCCTTGCGCGACAGCCCGAACACGAGCCCGCCCAAGATCGTCGCCCCGGACCGCGACGTGCCCGGAATCATCGCTGCGGCCTGCGCGAACCCGACTTTCAGCGCATCGGGCCAGCGCATCTCGTCGATCGCGTTGATATGCGGATGGTACGCGCGGCGCTCGAGGTAGAGAATCAGCAGGCCGCCGACGACGAGCGCCGTTGCGACGGTCAGCGGGTTGAACAGCAGGCCCTTGATCGTCGAATGGAACATCAGGCCGAGCACCGCCGCCGGCAGGAAGCCGATGAACAGCAAGCCGATGAAGCGCTGCGCCGCCGGCTCGCTGCCGACGCCGGCCGCGACGCGCACCAGCCGTTCGCGATAGTCCCAGCATACGGCGAGAATCGCGGCGAACTGGATGACGATCTTGAATACCTTGCTCGTCGCGTCGTTGTAGCCGAGCAGGTCGCCGATGATGATCAGGTGGCCGGTGGAGGAGATCGGCAGGAATTCGGTCAGTCCCTCGACAATGCCGAGAATGAGCGCGATAACGAGGAGGGGAAGATCCATGCCGGGTCCTTGGGCGGTCGAAGGCGGGGATTATACGGAGCGGATTGTTGCGGGGCAGCGAAATGATCTATAAACGGGCGCTGTTGATCCGACACGGCGGGGAACGGGCATTGCGCTGTCATGCATCTTCATGCATCTCCAGCAATTGCCGCATACCGTGCGGGAGCAGCTCCCCCGACACAAGAAACCCTGCAGAGGATTTCACGATGACCGACCCCCTCCTGTTCCCGTCACGCGACGACGCATCGACGAACACCTCCGGGAACACGCGCTTCGAAGCCGTGCTGCACGCGCGGCTGTCGCGTCGCCAACTGCTCGGCGGTGGCCTCGGCGCCGCGGTGCTGACGCTGACCGGAGCCGGTCTGCCGAACGCTTTCGCTGCGCCCGCCGTCCCGGAGGCCGCCGCTCCCGGCCGCCGCACCCCGCGCCTCGGTTTCACCCTGGTTGGAAAAAGCCTCGAAGATGCCGTCGTGCTGCCCGACGGCTACCGCTACAGCGTCCTGTTTCGCGTCGGCGACCCGATCGCGGCGAGCGTCGGCGAATACCTGAACAACGGCGAGGACGACCCGGCGAGCTTCGCACTGCGCGCCGGCGATCACCACGACGGCATGCATTACTTCGGGCTCGGCGCAAACGGCCGGCACCAGAGGAACGCGTCGCGGCGCGGGCTGCTGTGCATGAACCACGAAGCGATCACGGCGGAATACTTGCATCCGCGCGGCCAGACGGTCGCCGACGGCGTGCGCACCGACGCCGGCGAAGTGCTGCGCGAGTTCTACGCCCACGGCGTCACCATCGTCGAAACCGTCGAGACCGTCGAAGGGGGCGGGAAATGGCGCTACGAGCGCAGCTCGCGCTTCAACCGCCGCATCCACACGCTGACCGACATCGCGCTCGCCGGGCCAGCGGCGAAGACGCGCTACATGGTCACGAAATACGCGCCGGACGGCAGCCGCACGCGCGGCACGGTCAACAACTGCGCGAGCGGACACACGCCGTGGGGCACATACCTGACGTGCGAGGAGAACTGGGCGAGCTACTTCCGCCGCATCGCGTCGATCGACGATCCCCGCCGCAGCCCAAAGGAGCTCGTCGCGTTCGCGCGCTACGGCGTGCGTGGCAAGGGACGCGAGCTGTGGGCGACGGTGACGCCGGACATCCCCGACGACCTCTACGGTCGCTGGAACGCGATGAAGCTCGGCGCGTCCGACGACGGCGGCGACGACTATCGCAACGCCGTGAACACGTACGGCTGGGTCGTCGAGATCGACCCGTTCGCGCCGGCCTCGACGCCGCAAAAGCGCACTGCGCTGGGGCGCTTCGCGCACGAAGGGGCGTGGCTCGGGCCGGTGCGAGCTGGCGCGCCGCTCGTGTGGTACATGGGCTGCGATTCGCGCGACGAATACATCTACAAGTACGTGTCGAACCAGCCGTGGAACCCCGCGGACGCGGACGGGGGGCTCGCCGCGGGGGACAAGTACCTCGACGACGGCCGGCTCTATGTCGCGCGCTTCGACGCCGACGGCAGCGGCAAATGGATCGAGCTGCGCTTCGGTGTCGGCAACGTCACAGGGGCGAACGCCGCGTATCCGTTCGCCGACCAGGCCGACGTCGTCGTCCACGCGCAGCTCGCCGCGGACGCCGCGGGCGCGACGAAGATGGACCGGCCCGAGTGGGCGGCGGTGAATCCGGCGAATGGCGAAGTCTATGTTTCGCTGACGAACGCGAACGCATCGAACCGCCCGCTGGCCGAGCTCGATGCCGCGAATCCGCGCTTCTATACCGATCGGAAGACGACCGGCCAGGACCAGCGGGGCAATCCCAATGGTCATGTCATCCGCTTCGCCGAGGCCGGCGGCGAAGCGGGTGCGACGAGCTTCACGTGGGACGTGTTCCTGTTCGGCGCGCGGGCGAGCGCGGACGCGAAGGCGGTGAACATCTCCGGGCTCACCGACGCGAACGACTTCTCGAGCCCCGACGGCCTGTGGTTCAGTCCGGCGACCGGCGTGCTGTGGATCGGGACCGACGACCGCGCTTACACGGACGTCACGAACTGCATGCTGCTTGCGGCAGTGCCCGGAAGTGTCGGCGACGGCGGACCGCGCACGATCGTCAGCAGCGACGGCGTCTCGAGCAGGGCGGTCAACACGTACGTCGGCGCGCCGCTCGGCGAGGAGAACCTGCGCCGGTTCCTCGTCGGGCCGAAGGAGTGCGAGATCACCGGGCTTGCCGAAACGCCGGACGGACGGGCGCTGTTCATCAACATCCAGCACCCGGGCGAGGCCACGCGGCCCGATTACGCGACAGCTCGCTTCGGCAGCCACTGGCCGGACGGCGGCCGTGCCCGGCCGCGCTCAGCGACGATCGTCATCACGCGCGAGGATGGTGGGGAGATCGGCATCTGACGTGTCGACCGGCCTCTCGGCGACGAGAGAGAGAAGGAGCACGGCGCACGCCGTGTTTTTAGGAGAAGCGCGCGGCGGAGGGGCCGCACGCTAGGGACGCGTCGCCGCTTCCAGCTTCGCGAGCCACTGCAGTGCATCCGCACACGAGGCGCCGCACATCTCTTCGGCGGGCTTGAGGCCGGCGCAGCAGGCCGGGCGGTCCGGTCGGCCGAATATCGCGCAGCGGTTCGTCGCAGTGAGCTGAACACACCGCACCCCCGCCGCCTTGCCGTTCGGCATTCCGGGAATCGGCGACGAGATCGACGGCGCGATGCAGCAAGCGCCGCAGCCTGCCCGGCATTGCATCACGTGCGAGGCGCTGCCGCCGGTTGTCAGCCGAGTCGGAGGCGAAGTGGGCGCCACGATCCTCTCGGCTCGAGTCGGGCCCATGCAGCGTCACGCCGGCTGCGCCGCGTCGCGCACGGTGTCCCACCATTCGAGGATCGCCGCGACGTCGGGCGCGAGCAGCGTCGAACCGCCGCCGGTGAAGCGCTGCCATTCGTCGAGGAAGCGCTCTCCGACCGCAGTGACGACGGGAACGCCCGATGCGACTGCCATCGCCATCTCGGCGCGCAGGCCGGAGCCGCAGGCCTCCTGCGCGCCGAACTTGTTGATGAACACCAGCGTCGCGCCCTGTTCGAGCGCATTGCGCACCGCCATCGCGGCATGCGCGAGCGCGTCCGGATCGAGTCGGCACGCCTCGGACCCGCTCCCCAGATCCTGCGACAGCGCAAACCGTTCGCCGCCCGACAGGTCTTCGAGTTCCATGCCGCACGGATCCTCGGTGGTCGTCGGAATGTCGTGCTGCAGCACGCCTCCGAGCCGCACTCCCTGCTGCGCGAGCTGCCGCGCGGCTTCGATCAGCACCGGCTCGATGTGGTCGGCGGGCGTGTACAGGATCGCGGCGATCGGCAGGGCATCAGGGGACATGGCGGACTCGGGCTGGCGGGATGAGTACGCGATTCTCTCATCCGGCGCCGCAGCGATGAAGCGGCAGCCGGATTTTTTGTCCAATATCGGATCGCGTTACCGCGGTGCCGGCGCTCCGCGGGCGGTTTCGCAGGAGTGCGGTTTGCAGGGAATCGCCGATCGTCCCGCCGGGTGTCCACAGTCCGGCGCCACTTCCCCACTCGCGCCTGGCACGGCGTGTTCATGCGGAGTTCAAAAATGGCCATTCCGACCACGACCAGCTTGAGCCTCTTTGTTACCGGCGCTTCGACGGGCGGCTTCCGCGCCCTGATGCCGCTTTCTGCCGGATTCGCGGCGATGCTGCGGGCGCCGATCTTCATGGTCCTGCGCCTGTCGATCGGCGACCCTGTCCCGGGGAAGACGCCGCACCCCACCCCGTCCCCTCATCCCGGCCCTTATCCGATTCCTAACCCGGAGCCCTATCCGAACCCGACTCCGGACCCGACTCCGAACCCGAACCCGAACCCGAACCCGAACCCGAACCCGAACCCGAACCCGAACCCGAACCCGAACCCCGATCCGAACCCCGATCCGAACCCCGATCCGAACCCCGATCCGAACCCCGATCCGAACCCCGATCCGAACCCCGATCCGAACCCCGATCCGAACCCCGATCCGAAATCCGCCTCGGGACAGAAGCCCGAACCCGATCCTGGCCCGCCAACGCCGGTCCCGCAACCCGGGCCGGACCCCTACCCACCGCCGCAGCCGGGTCCGGGTCCGCAGCCGCGCCCCGATCCGGTGTCGCTTCGTTGACCGCGGCTGCGCAGGCGGATGAGCCGAAGGCGTAGTCCGCCGCATTCGCTTTCGATGCGGCGAAAGGCACTGTGCTTTTGGCGGCGCCGAAACCTCGTTTTCACCCACCCGGGGGAGGTTTTCGGCACGCCGAAAAGAAATGGGCCGTGACTGCGGCCCATTCCCTCGTTGCGTTGCAGCGTGCTGCGTCAGATCTTGCTATACACCTCGGCCCCGCTCTTGACGAATTCGACCGCCTTCACTTCCATCCCTTTCGCGAGCGCCTCGTCTTCCTTGAGGCCTTCCTTCGCGGCGAAGTCGCGCACGTCCTGCGTGATCTTCATCGAGCAGAAATGCGGGCCGCACATTGAGCAGAAGTGCGCGACTTTCGCGGAATCCTTCGGCAGCGTCTCGTCGTGGAATTCCTTCGCCTTGTCCGGGTCGAGGCCGAGGTTGAACTGGTCTTCCCAGCGGAACTCGAAGCGCGCCTTGGATAGCGCGTTGTCACGGATCTGCGCACCGGGGTGGCCTTTCGCGAGGTCCGCGGCGTGCGCGGCGAGCTTGTAGGTGATGATGCCTTCCTTGACGTCCTGCTTGTTCGGCAGCCCAAGGTGCTCTTTCGGCGTCACGTAGCACAGCATCGCCGTGCCGTACCAGCCGATCTGCGCCGCGCCGATGCCGCTCGTGATGTGGTCGTAGCCCGGCGCGATGTCGGTCGTCAGCGGCCCGAGCGTGTAGAACGGCGCTTCGTGGCAGGCCTCGAGCTGGAGATCCATGTTCTCCTTGATCAGGTGCATCGGCACGTGCCCGGGGCCCTCGATGATCGTCTGCACGTCGTGCTTCCACGCGATGCTGGTGAGTTCGCCGAGCGTCTTCAGCTCGCCGAGCTGCGCGTCGTCGTTCGCATCGTAGATCGAGCCCGGGCGCAGGCCGTCGCCGAGGCTGAACGCGACGTCATAGGCCTTCATGATGTCGCAGATGTCCTCGAAGTGCGTGTAGAGGAAGCTTTCCTTGTGGTGCGCGAGGCACCACTTGGCCATGATCGAGCCGCCGCGCGACACGATGCCGGTCATGCGGTTCGCGGTCATCGGCACGTAGCGCAGCAAGACGCCGGCGTGGATCGTGAAGTAGTCGACGCCCTGTTCGGCCTGCTCGATCAGCGTGTCGCGGAAGATTTCCCAGGTCAGCTCTTCGGCCTTGCCGTCGACTTTTTCCAGCGCCTGATAGATCGGCACCGTGCCGATCGGCACCGGCGAGTTGCGGATGATCCACTCGCGGGTTTCGTGGATGTTCTTGCCGGTCGACAGATCCATCACCGTGTCGCCGCCCCAGCGGATCGCCCACGTCATCTTGTCGACTTCCTCGCTGATCGACGAGCCGAGCGCCGAGTTGCCGATGTTCGCGTTGATCTTCACGAGGAAGTTGCGGCCGATGATCATCGGTTCGCTTTCCGGGTGGTTGATGTTGTTCGGGATGATCGCGCGGCCGCGCGCGACTTCGGCGCGCACGAACTCGGGGGTGATTTCCTCAGGGATCGACGCGCCGAACGACTGGCCCGGATGCTGACGGGTCAGGAGCTTCGCCATCTTCTCGCCGGTCGGCCCAGCGGCGCGCAGCGATTCGACGTAGGCGCGGCGGTTCATGTTCTCGCGGATTGCGACGTATTCCATCTCCGGCGTGATGATGCCGCGGCGCGCGTAGTGCATCTGGCTGACGTTCGTGCCGGCTTTCGCGCGGTGCGGCTTGCGGTGCAGGCCGGGGAAGCGCAGCTCGTCGAGGGCTTTGTCGGCAGCGCGGGCGCGGCCGAATTCGGAAGACAGGTCGGCGAGCACCTCGGTGTCGCCGCGCTCCTCGATCCACTGCTGGCGCAGCGCCACCAAGCCGGAGCGGATGTCGATTTTCGCGGTGGGATCGGTGTACGGGCCGGAACAGTCGTAGACGAAGATCGGCGGATTTGGCTCGGCGCCCATCGACGCGGGCGTGTCGGACTGCGAGATTTCGCGCATCGGCACGCGGATGTCGGGGCGCGAGCCTGCGACGTGGATCTTGCGCGAGTTCGGCAGCGGCGCAACCGCCGCTTCGTCGACATGGGCTTTCGCGGCGATGAATTTTTCGCTGGCGTTCATGGTGTCTCCGTATCTGGGGATAGTTAGGCCGCTGTGCAGCGCGGCGTGTCGTTATGCCTGCTGGCGGGGCCACACGGCGTGGAAATGGTGGACCGGGCCGTGCCCCCGGCCGACCGCGAGCGCGTTGGCGGACGCGATCGCGCGCAGCAGATAGTGGCGCGCGTCGCGCACCGCGGCTTCGACTGGGCGCAGGCTCCCCGCATGCTGCGGCAGCAGCGCGGCGATCGCCGACGACAGAGTGCAGCCGGTGCCGTGCGTGTTCTTCGTCTCGAGGCGCGGCGACGGCAGCTCGATCATCCGGTCGCCGTCGAACAGCAGGTCGACGACTTCGGCGCCGGGCAGGTGGCCGCCCTTGAGCAGCACCCAGCGCTCCGACGACAGCGGCAGCATGTCGCGCAACCGCTCCGCAGCGCGGTACATCTCCTTGACCGATTCGGGGGCGCGCTGTTCGAGCAGCACGCCCGCTTCCGGGAGGTTCGGAGTGATCATGAAGCTTTGCGGCAGCAGCGCTTCGATCAGCATCGCGACGGCGTTCTTCGCGAGCAGGTGATCGCCGCTTTTCGCGACCATCACCGGGTCGCAGACGACGAAGGGTGCGTCGAAATGGGCGAGCCGGTCGGCGACGGCCGCGACCACTTCGGTCGTCCCCAGCATGCCGAGCTTGACTGCGGCGAGCTTGACGTCGGCGAACAGCGTGTCGATCTGCAGGCGCAGGAACGCGACCGGCGGCGTATGCACGCCGGTGACGGCCTGCGTGTTCTGCGCGGTCAGCGCGGCGACGATGCCGCAGCCGTAGGCGCCGAGCGCGGAGAAAGTCTTGATGTCGGCGAGCACGCCAGCGCCGCCGCTCGGATCGACGCCGGCGATCGAGACGACGTTCGGAGGCGGGCGCGTCATGCGCGCAGTCCCGTGCGGGAGAATGGCTGGAGCGGTGGTGAACAGGTCTGCATGAAAGCGTTTCCCTACGCCGGTGCGATCCGGATCAGGTTCAAAGGGTTTTTCTCAGCGCGTGCGAAAGCCGCACGGGCACCCCCAACGAACTGCGAACGTTACCGGACGGAAAGGGCTTGGGCAAGGATTTTTAGCGTCCCGATCGCAACCGTTCATTTCCTCATGAACCATGTTGCGATCACTCGCCGCCGAAGCCCGCCAGCGCGGCGACGCCGAGCAGTGCGAACAATGCCGCCGCGATAGCGTGGATCAGGCGGACCGGCAACCGGTTCGCGAAGCGGTCGCCGGCGACGACGGCCGGCACGTTGGCGATCATCATGCCGAACGTCGTGCCGGCGACGACCGCGGCGAAGGCGCCATACTGCGCAGCGAGCGCGACCGTCGCGATCTGCGTCTTGTCGCCCATCTCGGCGAGGAAGAACGCGACGATCGTCGTCGCCAGCACGCCGAGCTTCGGTGTGGCTAGATCGTCGTCGTCGAGCTTGTCCGGGACCAGGATCCACGCCGCCATCGCGAGAAAGGACGCGCCGAGCACCCAGCGCAGCAGGTCCGGCCCGAGCAGCCTCGTGATCCACGTGCCGACGGCGCCGGCGAACGCATGGTTCGCCACGGTCGCGATCAGGATGCCGGCGACGATCGGCCACGGGCGACGAAAGCGGGCGGCGAGCATGAAGGCGAGCAGTTGGGTCTTGTCGCCGATCTCGGCGAGCGCGACGATACCCGAGGACATCAGGAAAGCTTCGGCAGGAAGATTCATCAGGTTCTCCGGGCCGGCTGAGGACGGATGACCGCACGCCTCCCGGGCCCGAAAAATCGGAGGGCATGCAGCCAAAAGTCTCGCCAGGCCCGAAGGCTGGCCACGCCATGCCCGACGGGCAAGTCTGTTGACGTGGTCCCCGCGAATGCGCGCGGGCGGCTACTCCCTGATGACGGAGCGAATTCTATCGATGTGACGCGTTGATGGGAAGACAGGCATTCGACGGGCAACCCGGAATGGATCGGCGCCGGCTGACCGGACCCTTCACCCCTTCACCCCTTCACCCCTCGCAGCCGATTGCCGCTAAAGATATCCCGATCCCGGCCGAAGACCGTAACACCTCTCCGCCTCCCTGATGACGATGAAATTCCCGCTGCCCCTCCTGCACCGCTCCCTGCTCGTCGCGCTGGCGTTCGTCAGCCTTGCTGCGCTCGCCGGGCCGTGGGAGGTGGTCGTCAGGGACCGCGAGCGCCAGGTGGAGATCGACCGCTCCAGCGTCATGGCGTCCGATGCCGGCAGCAAGGTCGCGTGGGGACGGATCGTGCTGTCACCGGAACGGTCGGCTGCGGAAGGATATGCCGTGGTGAAGGCGCTGAATCGCTTCGATTGCCACAACCGCAGGTTCCAGACGGTCAAGCGCGTCTACCTCGATGCGCACCAGTTCGTGCTGCGCGAAGAAGCGGTGCTCGACCAGCGGCCGATATCGGCAGCGCGCAACAGCGTCGATGAGCGCTTGTGGCAGGAGGTCTGCCGGCCCCCGTCGGTGGGCGACCTGCAAAAAGTTGCGCACGATGCCGTCGCGTCGACGGCGGCGGTGATCGATGATTCCACGATCGGCTCCCCGGTCGGGCTCGCAGCGATCGCGATCCCGGCGCCCCCGGTGGCGTCACCGAAAGCTTCGCCGCGAGCGGCGCCTTCCGCCGCCGCTTCGATCGCGCCACGGCCGGAGGCGAACCCGGAACCAAAACCCGAGCCGAAACCCGAGCCGAAACCCGAGCCGAAACCCGAGCCGAAACCCGAGCCGAAACCCGAATTGCGTGCGATGCAGGTCGCCCGCTCGCCGGTCGCCAAAGCCGCGCTGGCGCCCTGGGTTCCGTTCGTGAGCGAGGCCGCATGGAGCTACGAAGGTGCGACGGGCCCCGAGCACTGGGGCAGCCTGCGGCCGGACTGGTCGCTGTGTGCCGAAGGCAGGCGCCAGTCGCCGATCGAACTGGGCGGCGGAGTCGCCGTCGATCTCGAGGCCCTGCGCTTCGATTACCGGGAGACGCAGTTTCGCATCACCGACACGGGGCGCACGCTCGACGTGCGGGTCGGCGAAGGCATGGGAGTCGAGATCCGCGGCCAGCGCTATGAACTCGAGCATCTCGAGTTCCACCGTCCGTCGCTCGCGCGGGTCGGCGGGCAGGCCTCCGACATGACAGTGCATTTCCATCATCGCGATGCGGCCGGACGGACCGCGATTGTCGCGGTGCTGCTCGAAGGGGTCTCCGACGGACATCCGCTGGTCCAGACGCTGTGGAACAGCCTGCCGCTGGAGCGCGGCAGCAGCTATGCGCCGGCGTCGCCGATCGACCTCGCGAGCCTCCTGCCCGCCAGTCCCGCCCACTACCTGTATGCCGGATCGCTGGTGACGCCGCCCTGTACCGAAGGCGTCGTGTGGGCGGTCATGAAGGAGCCGGTGAAGATATCGGCGGAGCAGGTGCGCGTCTTTGCGCGTCTTTATCCGCGCAACGGGCGGCCGATCCAGCCGCTCAACGGCCGCCTGGTTCTCGAATCGCGCTGAGGAGGTGCTGCGCAGAGTCGCCTTCGCCCGGATGGCGCACTTCGGTGGCGGCTCCGGACTTTCCCCGGCCCAGAGGGGCGCCTATCATGACATCCCCCGTTGCCGCTGCGTCTCGTGAGCGAATCTCATGAGCGAACCGCAATGACGACGGAACGCGGATGGCGGTCATCGGGGCAAGGAGGGTTCATGTTCGAAGGGGTGGTAGCGGGGGCTCGCAGTGTCGGAATTCCTGTCCCGGCGGCCCGGCAACGAGTTCGGGAGCGGCGCGCGCCGCGCGAGCCGCTGCACGTCGAGGCGCGATGGGATGGCGAGCGTGTCACGGCGCCGGCCATCCTCGACTCACGTCTGCCGGATACGCAGCAGCTCGTCGGCTGCACGATCGGAGAGGCGCTGGCCCGGATTCCCGGGCTGGGCGTAACGGCTCCTCGGGCGCAGACGATTGCCGCAATCGCGGCCTTTGCCGCCGCCGGTGCGGAAGGCGCAGTGCGCAGCGAAGCGCGCGACGAGGAGCGCACGGTCGCGGCGGAAACCGCGCAGGAGCATCTGTCGCGGCTGATGCTCGACTGGCCGGTGCTGTTCGGTCACGCGCCGCGCCGGCAGCGGTTCGCCGTGTTGCACCACGGACTCGCGCAGATCGGCGGCGGGCGGGCAGCTTACGAGCTCGGCGGCGATCTGCTCGATCTGGTTGCGGTCGAACTGCTCGGCGGTTTCTTTCGCGCGACGCGTGAGCCGACGGCGTTGCGCGAGTTCGTCGAACGCGCCCGCCAGGGCGGCACGATCGGCGAGGCGCTTGCCGACCTGATCGAAATCGGCACTTCCACTTCCGAGCACGACGCCGTGCCGCTGCTGCCGCCGCTGTCGGCGCAGGCATGGGGCGAGACGCTCGGGGGGCTGCCCTCGCCGCAGTTCTGTCGCACGCCGTCGCTGCACGGGCAGGCGCATGAAACCGGCGTGCTCGCGCGCCATGCGGATTCGATGCTCGTGCGCATCCTGCTGGAGAAAGGCCACCGCATCGCGGCGCGCCTGTTTGCGCGCGTCATCGATCTGGCAGATTGCGCGAGCCGACTGCGTCACCCGCTCGCGGACGATATGCCGGCGCTGCTCGACGCGGCGCCGCTCGGCGAACGGGCAGGACTCGCGTGGGTCGAGACCGCGCGCGGCTTGGTGCTGCACGCGGTGCGGCTCGACGACGGACGCGTCGCCGAGTATGCGATCGTCGGGCCGACGCAGTGGAATTTCCACCCGGAAGGGTCCTTCGTGACCGAAGGTTCGGGCTGGAGCGCAGCATCGCTCGAGGCGGCGCGCCTGCGCTTCGCCGCGCTTGTGCTGTCGCTCGATCCGGGCCGGGATTTCGAGATCGTACTGAAGCCTGTCGACGGGTGAATCGTCGTCCGCGCGGGGCGGGAGGGGGATTGCAGGGCTCGCTAGCGCGCGAGCAACGGCCGGCTTATTCTTCGGATGGCGGCGGCGCGCGACGGCCAGCATAGCGGCCGTCGGCGAACGGTCACTTCGCGCCTTCGGCCGGCTTCTGCGGTGCGACTGTTGCATCGCGCGCTTGCGCGCGCTGCTTCGCCATTTCCATGAGCGGGGGGTAAGGCCCGTAGCGGTGCTGGTCCGCGGAAGCGCCATCGACATACGGCGGGAATGCGGCATCGACCGGTTTGTTCCAGCGGGCCGGGAAGTCCTTGTCGAGGCCGGCTTTGATCGGGCGCGGCTTCGACAGCACGTAGGCTACGACGTCGTAGGCTTCCTCGTCGCTCAGCACCGGCGTCAGGTGCGTCGTGCCCTGCGGCATGTTGTGTTTCACGAAACGCGTCGCGGTCAGCAGACGGTTCATGCCCGCGCCGTTGTTGAACGTGTCGTTCCCCCACAGCGGGGGGAAGATGTAGCCTTCGGCATCGCCGACCTTGCCGCGACGCTGTCCCTCGCCATTCATGCCGTGGCATGCGGCACAGGTCTTGCCATAGATCGCTTCGCCCGCCGCGAGGTCGGCGCGCCGGTCGGGGACCTTCGTCGGCTTCGTGCCGGTCCCCTCGATTTGCGCGCCGACCGGAATGCCGCGCGACAGGTAGTGGATGTACGTCACGAAGGCCTTCATCTCGGGCGAATCGAGCGGCAGCGCGCGCCCGTTCATGCTCCGCTCCATGCAGCCGTTGACGCGCTCCTCGACGGTGCTGATCGAATCTTCGCGCGAACGGTACTGCGGAAAGGTCGCCGACACGCCGCTCCAGGGCATCGCGTAAGGCTTGGTCGCGTTGTCCTGATGACATGAAGTGCAGGCGAGATTGTTGCCGGCGAAGCGTTTTTCCTTGTCCTGCACTTCCGGTCCGATCAGCGCGAAGGTGCGTGTCGTCAGTTCGTGCCCGTAGCGCACCAGTCTGTCGTACGCATCGTCCGGAAGATTTTCCGGATTCGGCGCGGGACGATCGAGCAGACTCGTCTTCGCGCCTTCGTCCGCGGCGCCGGCGGCGCTGGCGAGAACGGCGGCAAGGCTTGCCGCGAGCAGTTTCGCTTTCATTTGTCTCCTCTCTGCACTGAAGTTCACTTAATTATTAAATGCTTATTTAATCTACTCGCGCCGGTTCTTCTGGACAAGTGCTCTGTGCTGCTCGCTCCCCATTTTAGGTAGCTGGCGCAGCCCGCCGACGGTTCCTCCTCACGCGGACGACGGTGGTTGCGGCGGCGGCCGGCCTTCGAGGTCGGAAACCTTTTCCTCGACCACCTCGGTATGCACCAACACCGCCGAATGGCGCGGCCGGATCGGCAGTCCGCGGCATTCCCGGTGCGCGCGCGTGAACGCCGCGCCGAACAGCAGGATCAGCGACGAATAGTTCACCCATAACAACAGCAGCACCAGCGAGCCCGCGGCGCCGTACGTCGAAGCCGGCGCCGTCTTCGCTAGGTAGAGCGCGATCAACGACCGGCCGAACGTGAATAGCGCCGCCGTGACGAAGGCGCCGAGCGCGACGTCCTTCCAGCGCAGGATCACGTCCGGCAGCACGCGGAAGATCGTCCCGAACAGCAGCGTGACGACTGCGAGCGACACCACTGTTTCGACGCCCGCCAGCAACGGCGCCGGCACCGGGAGCCAGTCGCTCGCGAAGGCGATGATCGAGTTCAGGATCACGCTCAGCAGCAGCGATACGAGCAGCACGAAGCCGATCGCCAGCACCACCATCAGCGACAGCAGGCGGGCCTTGACGAGCAGGAAGACGCTGCTGCGCGAGGGTTTCGCCATCACGCCCCAGATCGCGTTCAGGGAGCGCTGCATCTGCGCGAACACGGTCGTCGCACCAAACAGCATCGCACCGACGCCGACGAGCGTCGGCAGCAGGCCGCTGGCTTCGAGCCGGCTGCTCGCGACCGCAGTCTGCACCGCTTCGGCGGCCTCGGGGCCGATCGCCTGTTCGAGCTGCGCTGCGATCTGGCCGCGTGCCGCGTCTTCGCCGAGCACCGCGCCGACGATGCTGACGACGATGATGACGACCGGCGCGACCGAGAATACGGTGAAGAACGCGAGCGCCGCAGCGTGGATGAACGCGTCGCTGTCGAGCCAGTAATTCACCGTGCGGCGCAGCACGCCAAACCAGTAGCCGAATACTTTCCTCATGAACAGCCCCTCGCGCCGGACCTCATGCAGCCAAGCATTTTGCGCTCCGCGCAACTTTTCCACTGCCCTGGACCCGCTTTTCCTCGTGCCGGCCGCCGCGCTCGGGGCCCGGACAGGAATGACGCTTGCTGCGGACGCGCGAGACGCCGGTCGCCGCAGGGGCGACGCCGTCCCCGAAATATATACCGGGAATCGAAGGAGCCACCCGATGAAAGCGCTTTGCTGGCATGGCAAGAAGGACGTCCGCTACGACACCGTTCCCGATCCGCGCATCGAGGATCCGCGCGATGCGATCGTCAAGGTGACGAGCTGCGCGATCTGCGGTTCGGATCTTCATCTTTACGACGGTTTCATGATGGGCATGGAGTCCGGCGACATCCTCGGCCACGAGTTCATGGGCGAAGTCGTCGAGGTCGGGGCGGCGGACCATCGCCTCAAGGTCGGCGACCGCGTCGTCGTGCCATTCACGATCTGTTGCGGCGAATGCGAACAATGTTGCCGCGGCAACTTTTCCGTCTGCGAACGCAGCAACCGCAACAAGGCGCTCGCCGACAAGACGTTCGGCCATGCGACCGCGGGGCTTTTCGGCTACACGCACCTGACCGGCGGTTATGCCGGCGGTCAGGCCGAGTACGTGCGCGTGCCGTACGCCGACGTCGCGCCGGTGACGATCACGAGCGGTCTTTCCGACGACCAGGTGCTGTTCCTCGGCGATATCCTGCCGACCGGCTGGCAGGCGGCGGTGCAGTGCGACATCCAGCCGACCGACACGGTCGCGATCTGGGGCGCGGGGCCGGTGGGGCAGTTCGCGATCCGCAGCGCCGTGCTGCTTGGCGCGAAGCAGGTCATCGCGATCGACCGCGTCCCCGAACGCCTCGGCATGGCGCAGGCCGGGGGGGCGACGACGATCAACTGCGAGGACGAGAGCGTCGTCGAGCGGCTCAACGAGCTGACGGGCGGCAAGGGGCCGGAGAAGTGCATCGACGCGGTCGGCATGGAAGCCCACGCGACGCAGTCGCTCGACTCGCTGTACGACCGCGCGAAGCAGGCGATCATGCTCGAAACCGACCGGCCGCATGTGCTGCGCGAGATGATCTACGTGTGCCGCCCGGCCGGCACGCTGTCGGTACCGGGCGTGTATGGCGGGCTGATCGACAAGCTGCCGTTCGGCGCACTGATGAACAAGGGGCTGACGCTGCGCACCGGCCAGACCCACGTCAACCGCTGGACAGCCGATCTGCTGCGCCGCATCGAGGAAGGGCAGATCGACCCGACTTTCGTCGTCACGCACGTTGCCGCGCTCAAGGACGGGCCGGAAATGTACAAGACGTTTCGCGACAAGAAAGACGGCTGCATCAAGGTCGTCCTGAAGCCCTGAGGAGATGAGCGATGAGTGCGACTGCCTTCACGAGGACCACGACCCGTCACCGCCGCACCCGCGCCGCCGCCCGCGGCCTCGGCTGGTTCAGCATCGGGCTCGGCGTCGCCCAGGTGCTGATGCCGCGCGTTGTTGCCGGCGTGGCCGGGCTGCGCGGCAGCGAGCGCTTCGTCCGCGCGTGCGGCGTGCGCGAGATCGTCACCGGCATCGGCATCCTTGCCGCGCGCCGGCCGGGACCGTGGATGTGGGTGCGCGTGGCCGGCGACGCGTTCGATTTCGCGGCGCTCGGCAGCGCGCACAATGTCCGCCGGCCCGCCTCGCGGGCGCTGCTTGGCGCCGTGGCGGCAGTTGCCGCGCTCGACGCGGGCTGCGCGAATGCCCTGGACCGCATCGAACGGCGGGGGCGACCCCCGGTGCGCGACTATCACGACCGGCGCGGCTTGCCGCTGCCGCCGGTGGCGATGCGCGGCGCGGCCCGCAAGGACTTCGAGATGCCACCCGACATGGCCACGCCCGCGCTGCTCGCGCCGTGGCCACCAGTGGCGCTGCGTCCGTAAAAGCACGATGTGAACGACGAAGGCCGCGGCTTTTGGAAGTTCGCGGCCTTCGGGAATGTACGGTGACGCTCGACAAACGTCACCGCGACCGGTCAGGCGTGATGATGACCACGGTCGAACACTTTCTTGAGGAGGTACGCACCTGCTACCGCCGCCCCGGTCGTCATTACCAGCGTGCCGGTGTGCATCGTGCGCACGCCGTTCATCGCGATTTCGCCTGCATGCGGCGCAGACAGTTCAAGCCGGCGCTTCATCATTTCCGCGCCGAGTTCCGTGAGCCGGTTGCCGAGCAGGCGTTCCGCCTTAGGCAGCATGATCGTCTCTTCCTCGGCTGCATGATGCAGAACGTCCCGCATCAGGCTCATGAAAGTCTCGTCGTATTGCGGGTCGGTCGGCTCCATGCCGCGCAGCTGCGCGATCAGACGCCGCATTTCCTCATGCTCGCCGACGGACTTGTCGACCGTTGCGCTTTCGGCCATCGCCTGCCGCATCGCCGGATAAAAGATTTCTTCCTCGAGCTGGGCGTGGATCTCGAGCGACAGACACGCGCTGTGCACGAGCGCTTTCTTGGTCTGCGGCGAGGTGTCGGTCTCGTACTGATGGAAGATGGACAGCACGTGCGAGTGGTCGGTACGGATCATGTGCGTCGCACTCGGGGAGAGTTTGCGCATCAGCGAGTTCATGGACTGGCCTCCGTCAAAAGTTAGGGCTGCAGTGGAGGATAGCAAGCGCCGTTCCCGCGCCGGGGCAGGGCGTTGCAGCGATGAATGGCGACACGGCGGCGTGCGAGCGGGAGCTGGATGCGAGCGCAGTCGCTCCACGTCATGGCGGCGGAGCGTCGCGGGGTAAGTCTTACAGGGGTGTGTAGATATCGGTACGAACGTGGCATGGGTTGGGCTGCGGTACCGCGTTCCGCGTTATGCCCTCACCGCACGGTGATCGTGATCTTCCTCGAATACACCGGCGGGTTATGCGGAAGGTGCTTGTCGTCGCCCATCAGCAACTGCAGCGTGTGCCTGCCCGGAGGCAGTTCCACGGTCGTTTCCGTTTCCCCCGCACCGAAATGCAGGTGGTTGCGGTCGGAAGGAATTTCCTGGTCCGGCGACGGCAGATCGGTGTCGATCAGCAGGTGATGGTGGCCGGTGTTCGGAAAGCTTACGTCCTTCGGCGCGACGCCCATGTTGCGCAGCCCGAACCAGACTTTGAACGGCCGTCCGGCAGGCAGGACTTGGCCGTCGTTGGGCCAGCCGATGTAAAGATAGGCATTGGCCGGCGCAGCGGTGGTGCCGGCGACGGCGCCTTCGGCGAGCAGCAGGAACGCGGCGGCGATGAACAGCTTGTGCATGGGCTTGTGCATGGATCGGCTCCCGGTCTTGACGGAAGATCAAATTGGAACCCGGGCGTCACCCGGTCAGCGCACCGTGATCGATATCTTCTTCGAATGCACAGGGGGATCGTGCGGCTCGTGGTTGTGATCGCCCATCAGCAGCTGCAGCGTGTGCTTGCCGGGCGGAAGCTCGATGCGCGCCTCGGTTTCGCCGGCGCCGAAATGCACGTGATTCCGGTCCAGCGGAATCTGCCCGTCGGTCGCGAGTTCGGTATCGATGAGCAGATGATGATGGCCCACGTTGGGCAGTTCGACGCCTTTCGGGCACACGCCCATGTTGCGCAGCCCCATGCGCACCCACAGCTTGCCGCCACTGATGACGGCGCCGTCCGGCGGCCAGATGATGTAGGCCTCGGCATCTTTCGGCGATGGTGTCCCCGCTGCGGACGCGGGCGCGATTGCCATGACGATCGCTGCTATCGAGCCAAGAATGATTTCCCTGGACATGTCGGGCATCCTCCCCAGGAAACACGCGGGGTAAACGTCGGATAAACGCTGGAGCGAACGCTTGCCGGATCCGCTGCGAGCCGGCCGGATCGCCACCTAAGATTAGGACGGAAGTTGGCTGAAAGATACATATAATGAATCGGGACATAGCCGTTTCCCGGCCTCGCTCGGGACCGGGAATCCGGTGGGTCGTGACCGGAAACATGTCCTGCTCCGCGCGGTGCGGTCCCGTGCGAAGCGTACTGAATCCAGCTCCGGAGCTGCGCTGCGGGCTGCATCTCCACTACGGGACAAGCGGGGTCTGCACGTGTGGCGAGAACTTCTCATCGTCGGGGTGTTCGGGGCGTTCGCGGCCGGATTTGTCCAGGCCACGACGAGCGCCGGTAGCGGCGTCGGGACGGCGCAGCGGAGCACACTTGCGGCGCCCATCCAGCTTGCCGGAATCCTCCCCAAGGACAGCGCGGAGCAGTACGAGCTGACGTTCTGGGACTCGATCAAGGACAGCGAACATGCGAGCGACTACGAGGCGTACCTGAAAGCGTACCCGAACGGACGTTTCGCACCGCTCGCCCGCGCGCGCATCGAACGGCTGCGCGCGGCTGCGCCAAAAGTCGAGACGCCACCCGCCCCGCGCGCGACACCGCCTGCGCCGGAGCGTCCGCGGCCCGCGCCCGCTGCGCCCGCCGCGCCGGAACGGCCGCGCGCAGCCCCTGCCCCCACTCCTGCTCCCGCACCGTCGGCGCCGGAAAAACCTCCGGCCGCAGCGGCACCTGTTGCCGAGATCAAGGATTGCCCCGCTTGCCCGGTGATGGTCGGGCTGCCCGGCGGCGAGTTCGTCATGGGAAGCAACACTGACGATCCATCGGAAAGACCGGCGCATCGTGTCTCGATCGCGCGGCCGTTCGCGATCGGCAAGTACGAGGTCACGAACGAGCAATGGGACGCCTGCGTCGCAGCCGGTGCGTGTCCGCACCTGACGAGGGAAGAGGGCGCGGCGAAGAACGCTCCGGTGCGCGACCTGCACTGGGACGATGCCCGAGCTTATGCGAAGTGGTTGAGCGGGGCCACCGGCAAGAGCTACCGGCTGCCGACCGAGGCGGAGTGGGAATACGCGCTCCGCGGCGGCACGACGACGCGATACTGGTGGGGCAACCAGATGGTCGGCGGCAACGCGAACTGCAAGGGCTGCGGCGATCCGTGGCGCGAAGGCGGCCCGGCGAATGCCGGCTCGTTCCGCGCCAACCCGTACGGCCTGCACGACATGAACGGAAGCGTCTGGGAATGGGTCAGCGACTGCTGGCACAACTCCTACAAAGGAGCGCCGGCCGACGGGCGTTCGTGGGACGAACCCGATTGCCGGGTGCGCGTGATACGCGGCGGCTCCTGGCGGGAAGGGGCGGACTACATGCTCTCGTCGACCCGCTTCAAGTACGGTGCCAGCGTGCGGCACTCGCAGAACGGGTTCCGCGTCGCGCGCGACGTCGAGTAGCGATCCTCGAGAGGTCGGCCCGGTCCGGCGCGTCGCCGCTTTCAGGAGTCAGGGCTCACGGGCGCGAGTCGTGATCTGGACGAAATCCGCCGTGATCTTGTCCTGGCCATGCTTCGCGGCGATGTCGCGCAGGCTTTTGTCGACAGCGCGCAGATAATCCGATCGCGATTCCGATTCCGGGCGCAGCTCGTCGAAAAGCGGCACCGGCGTGACCAGCAGCACGATCAGCTCGGTACCGAAAGGCTTCGAAATCGTCCATCCTGCCACCGTGCCGATCGTCGCGCTGTAACGCGGCGGCGCCCGGTTGGCTCTCGCCCGCCGACTCGGCACGAGATGGACAACAGTCCCGTCGAGGACGTAATAATCGACGTGGACGTACGATTCGTATGCCGGAGTCGTCACGTCGATGATCAGCGAATCGCCCTCGGTCAGCGCCGACAAATGCAGCGTGATCGAAACCTTGGCGCCTCCGGGGGGGCAACGACAGCGGCGGAGGGAACCTCGCCCTGTGCGACTTCCGCGGGTTTCCGATCCTGGAGAAACGCGATCGCGACGAGCGCCGCGGCCACCGCCGCTGCAATCCCCGCGGCGACCGGCAGCCCGATGCGCCGCTGAGGTTTCATCCCGGCGAGGAACTGCGCGACGCTCGGAGTGCGGGTTTCGCGGTCGAACGACAGCGCGGTGCGCAACGTGCGCCACGCTCTGGCCGGCAGATGTTTCGGCCGCGGCGGACGCAGTCCGGCGTTGCGCGCCTGGGTTGCCGGCAGTTGCCCGAACGGATGCGCGCCGGTCAGCAGCTCGTAGGTGATGCAGGCGAGCGCATAGATGTCGTCGCGCGGGTCCGGTTCGCGGTGTTCGAGGATCTCCGGGCTCGCGTACGCCGGAGTCAGGCCGCCGAGGCTGCCGGCGTCGAAGACCGTCGCTTCGGCTTCCTCCTCCGAGCGGCGGAAGACCCGCGCGATGCCGAAGTCGATGACTTTGACCGGACCCTTGTCGGTGAGGAAAACGTTCGCCGGCTTGAAGTCGCAGTGAACGAAGCCGTGCTCGTGCGCGTAGGCGAGCGCGTTGGCCATGCCGGTGATGATCGGCAGCGCCTGTGCGTACGGCATGCCGCGGAAACCTTGCGCGCGCAGCACGCGGCTCAGCGGCTTGCCGGACAGGTACTCCATCGTCAGGTACACCATCGACCCGTCCCGGTCGAAGTCGTACACCGCGACGATGTTCGGATGGGCGAGCGCCTGGGCTTTGCGTGCCTCGCGTTGCAGCGCGATCAGCGATTTCGGATGGCCGCGGAACTGCACGTTCAGGACTTTGATCGCGATATACGGGTTCCGGTCCGACGCTTCGAGCTTGCGCAGGTCGAGTGCCTTATACACCGTGCCCATGCCGCCGAAGCCCAGGCATTCCTCGAGCAGGAAGCGGCCGTTGACCGTGTCTCCGACGCCCTTGATGCGGTCCGGGTCGGATGGCGCCGTTCCGGCGGCGGGGAAGTGAACGCCGGGAGTGCCGGGAGCGGGGGTGCCGGCAGGAATCTGCATGCGCGTCTGATCATCGTTCGCGTCCCCGTGCCCGGTGTCCGTGAGGTGCTCGATGCGCCGATGCACTTCGGCGTACACGTCAGGCGGCAGCGGCAGCTTCGTGTGCTCTTCGCTCAGGACCTCGAGGAGCTTCGCCTGGTCGGGCTCGTTCGTCGCCAGGACGCGATCGACCTGCGCGAAAAACTCGTGGGGAGACAGACCGCCGCTGCGGAAAGCGTGAATCGCGTGCGAAAGACTAGCCATCTGCTTCCCCTCGGTCGGCCAGGAGTCTTCCGGGCTCACGTTCGCGCTCGCTCGGGATTACGAGGATGACGCGGGCGATGGTGCGAGTTGATGGATGGGCGCGCATCGGAGCGTGTCGAACAGGGGGAACGATCCCCGCGTCACGCTGCACGGATTCGTCCATCGAAGCCTCCTTAAAAAATATAGCCCATCCGCGCCCGGTTGGCGGCGGCCCGAGTGCGATCGAGAAGCGCTACGGTCGCAGCACGCGGCCTTTCGAACCAAGTGTTTGAAGGCGGCAAACAGAACCGCCGAAAAGTGTTCGATGAAACCCGCTGGCACTCGGCGCGGGATGCGGTGAATACCCGCTGAGGAATTTTCTTTTCCGCCAAATAAACTATTTTTCAATGATTTGGAGAGTTTTGCCGCGCGCTGCCGATGAAATGGCACGCTCCCTGCTACAGCACTGCCGAACCTGCGAAAAACGTTCGCTCGCAGTCCGCACTGCAACAGGAACTCCGGGAGACCCTCCATGAAAACCTTGACGTTCAACGATCCGGCGGCGACCGAGGACGCGCGTTTTGACAACAGAGCGGGCGCGCCGGGAGAGGTGCTTTCGCGGCCCAGTCTGGGCGGAACCGGCATTTTTCTCCCGAGTCAAAGTTAAGCGATCGTCCGGCGCACGCGGGAGGGTGGGAATGCGAAACACAGTGGCCGTTCCCGAGTCACCGGGCCCCGTGACCGCGTATCTCGAAGTCACCACAACGGGCGAAGTGTTCCCGCTTCACGACGAAGTGGTGATCGGCCGGGATCCGCAGGATTCGCTGGCGGAAGGGCATTTCTTCTGCATCCCCGAGCACACCATCAGCCGTCGGCATGCGCGTGTGTGCCTGAGCGGCGGCGAGTATTTCATCGAGGACCTGCACTCGTTCAATGGCACGTTCGTGCTCGGCAAACGCTTGCGGCCTGGCGTCTGGCATCCGCTGCACGACGGCGACGAGCTGTCGATCTCGTCGACGCCGCTCGCGTTCCATTCGCTGCTCGTGCCGGCTCGCGACAGCGCGCCGGCCGTGATCCGGCAGACGGTCGACGCGACCCAGTATGCCCGGCCGCTCGAAGGGCCGCTGCAGACCGAGGATGGCGACGCGCAGGTGATGATTCGCAAGCTCCACGCGATGGCGCAGGTCGGCATCGCGCTCGGCGCCGTCACGAATTCCGCGACGCTGACCGAGAAGATCATGAACCTGATCTTCGAGCTGTTTCCGCGCGCCGAGCGCGCGTTCATCCTGTTGCGCAAGAACGAAGGCGAAGCGCCGGTGCCGGTCGCGGCGCGCTGGCGCGACGGCACTGTCGAGGACCCGGAGCAGCTGAGGATTTCTCGCACCATCGTCGACGAGGTGCTAAACAGGAAACTGTCGATTCTCTCCGTGGACACGCTGGCGGATCGCCACTTCGGCTGCCAGGAATCGATCGTTGCACAGGACATCCGGAGCGTCATGTGCGTCCCGCTGCTGCTCGAGGGCGAGGTGCTCGGACTGATCCAGCTCGATACGTCTTCGGATCCGTACGCGTTCAATGGCCAGGATCTCGAAATGCTCACCGGCGTGTGCGCGGAGATGGCGGTCGCGCTGAAGAACTTCCAGCTGTACTCGGATATCGAGCGCCTGCTCGAAGGCTTCGTCTGTGCGTCGGTCCAAGCGATCGAGGAGCGCGATCCGGCGACCGCCGGGCACTCGTTCCGCGTCGCGCACTACGCCGAGAACCTCGCCCGGGCGGTCGACCGCACTGACGAACCCGAACTGCGCGGCATCGCGTTCTCCGAGGACCAGCTGCGCGAAATCCGTTACGCCGCGCTGTTGCATGACTTCGGCAAAGTGGGCGTGCGCGAGCATGTGCTGCGCAAGGAGAAGAAGCTCCACCACGCCGAGATGCGCCTGCTCGAACAGCGCTTCAAATACGCGTGTGCATGCCTCGAGCGGCAGGCCTACCGGAAACTGGCCGAGCTGCACTGCGAGCGCGAACTGGGCATCACCGCGTTCCGCGAAGAAAAGCGCCGCCTCGAGCAGGGACTGCGCGAAGAGGTCGCGCGCCTCGACGAGTTCCTCGCCGCGATCCGCCGCGCCAACGAGCCGGCGATTTCGTACACCGAGCGCTCGCACGAGCTTGACCGCATTCTCGGCTGCACGGTCGAGGAAGCGGACGGCGTTTCCGTACCGTTGCTGAGCGACAGCGAGTTCGCCGCGCTCAGCGTGTCGAAAGGCTGCCTGACGGCCGAAGAGCGCAAGCAGATCGAGTCGCACGTCGCCGATTCGTATTCGTTCCTGATCCTGATCCCGTGGACGCGCGACCTCGGCGGCGTGCCGGCGATCGCCCACGCCCATCACGAAAAGCTCGACGGCTCCGGCTACCCGATGGGCCTGCGCGGCGCGCAGATCAGCATCCAGACGCGCATTCTGACGATCTCGGATATTTACGACGCACTGACCGCCGGAGATCGTCCGTACAAGAAGGCGATGTCGCTCGAGCATGCGCTCGACCTGCTGGATGCCGAATGCCGCGCCGGACGGCTCGATGCGCGGCTCTTCAGGGTGTTCGTCGAATCGAAGGCGTGGGCCGCGGCCTGAGCCGCGGAGCGCGAATTTTTCCCGCGGAAGGTGGAGACGCAATGGATTTCCCAATGTCGATGTCAAGGCCGGGCGGGCGGACGCTGCCGCTGCTGCGGGCGCTGCTGGCCGGCGCGCTGGCGTTGCTGCTCGTGAGCTGCGCGGGCGTGAAAGTGTCCGAATACCAGCGCCCCGACACGCCCGGCAAGGCGGCGTGGTCGCGTCCCGCAGTGTCGGCGGCCGACACGATCGCGCCTAACTGGTGGCGGGAGTTCCGCGATCCGACGCTCGACGAGCTCGTCAACCGCGCGATCGCCGGCAACTTCGACGTCAAGATCCTCGCCGCGCGCATCCAGGTCGCCCAGGCGCAGATCGGCGAAGCGCGCGCCGGCGCGCTGCCGACGCTCGATGTCGGCGCCGGCGCGAGTTTCGAGAAAAGCACCGGGCAGAACTTCCGCAAGCAGTTCAACCTCGGCACCCAGGTCAACTGGGACATCGACATCTGGGGCAAGGTCGAAAAAGGTGTCCAGGCGCAGACCGCCGAATTCCACGCCACCGAAGCGGACTGGCGGGCGGGATATCTGACGCTCGTCTCGGACGTCGCGACGACGTATTTCCAGATCCTCCAGCTCGACGAGCAGATCGACCGCCAGCAGCGCGCGCTCGACCGCAGCCGGCAGATTCTCGCGACGTTCGAGGCGATGCTCGGGCAAGGCCTTGTGCCCCGCACGCAGGTGCTGCGCCAGCGCGCCGAGAACAACGCGCTGACCCGCGACCTGCTCGAACTGCAGCGCGCCCGCGGCCTCGCCGGCAACGCGCTGGCGACGTTGCTCGGCGTGCCGGCCGGCGAATTCACCGTGCCTCCCGGAAAGCTGCAGGAGCGCGTCGAGCTGCCGGCGGTGCCGGCCGGGCTGCCTTCCGAGCTGCTGAACCGCCGCCCCGATATCGTCGCCGCCGAGTTCCGCCTGCTCGAAGCCTACGACCTCGTCGGGCAGGCGCGGCTCGCGCAGCTGCCGTCGATCAGCCTGACCGGCCGCGGCGGCACGTCGAGCTTCGCGCTCGGCGACCTGCTGAAGTCCTTCACGTTCGGCTTTCTGCCGAGCATCAACATCCCGGCGTTCGACCCGAGCATCAAGGCGCGCCTCAAGACGACCGAAGCCCAGACCAAAGTCTTCGAGCACGAGTACCAGCGCACTGTGATCGCCGCGTTCGAGGAAGTCGAGAACGCGCTGACGAACCTCGACGCCCACCGCCAGCAGCGCACCGAGCTGCAGCAGCAGATCGAGCAGCTGCAGATCGTCGCGGCACAGGTCGAGGCGCAGCTCCGCGAAGGGCTCGTATCCCAGCTCGAAGTGTTCGAGACCGAGCGCTCGCTGCTGGCCGCGCAGCTCGCGCTGCTCGCGAACCACCAGCAGATTCTGGCCGACACGGTGACGCTCTACAAAGCGCTCGGCGGCGGCTGGCCGACCATCGAAGTCGCGAATGTCCGGCGCTGAGCATGCAGATGAGGAAGTGCCTATGGGAAAACGGGAAAGATCGGCTCAGCCACGCGAAAGAGGCCTGTTCATGACCATCGTGTCGTCGCATGAGTGACGCGGGGGCGTTCGTCGCCCGGACCCCGACCGCTGCCGGACAGGAGCCCAACGTGCTCCTGCAGGCGGTGTCGCGCCCCGAATTGGGCGACATCCTGATCGAGGAGTCGCTGTTCGCGATCGGGCGCAACGAGCTGCCGTTCGCGACGTACGACAAGGAGATCGTCGCCGAGCTGTCGCGCCGCCATGCGCGAGTGTTCCGCGAAGCGGGCGAGCTGTACGTCGCCGACCTTGGCAGCAAGAACGGCACGACCGTCAATGGGGTTGCGGTCGGCGAGAAGCCCGCTGCGCTGCGCGACGGCGACGAAGTCTGTTTCGGCGGCGTGCTGTCGTATCGCGTCCGGCTCGTCGCGCGGGCGAAGAAAGTGCAGCGGGCGGGGACGCTCCTGAGCCTGACGCTGACCCCCGAGCGCGACGACCTGCTGCTCGAACCGCTCGTCATTGCCTCCTTCCCATTCCTGATCAGCAAGATCGACGACGTGATCGCGCGCTACAAGAGCGCATACCCGCACCAGGTCAATTACATTTCGCGTCGCCATGCGCACATTTTCCTGAAAGGCGGCGCGCCGTTCATCGAGGATCTGGGCAGCACGAACGGCACTTTCGTCGGCGGCACGCGTCTCGATGAGCACGCCGTGGAACTGCACGACGGCGACATCGTCGCGTTCGCCGGCAGTCACTTCGTGTACCGCGTGAGCCTGCAACACGAAGCCGAGATCGAGGCCGAGCCGACGCTGACCGGGTTCACCCCTGCCGCCCCCGCTGCAGAAGATGACGCAGGCAACCCGGACAGGACGATGTTCATCGCGGCGCCCGACTCGTTCCTCGACATCTTCTGCATTTCCCCGCCGCCCCAGCCGGACGAAGTCAATGACGAGGCGGCGCACGCCGGCAGCCGGGTGCGGCCGTTGCGGCGCGAGCGCAGCCGCACCGTGCTTTTCGTGCGCGAACTGGGCAAGGCTTTCGCCGGCGGCGACCGCGGCACGGTGAAACGGATGTTGCGCTGGGCCCTTCCCGTCGTCGCGCTGCTCGTCGCGGTCGCGCTCGGCTTCTACCGCGCCGGCAGTGCCGAACGCGAACTCGGGCACCTCGTCACCGCAGGCGACTTTGCACGCGCCGCGGTGGTCGCCGACGCGTACCTCGCGAGCAATCCGGACGATGCGGCGCTGCAGGCGCTCGGCACCGAGGCGCTACTGAAGGCGAAGCTCCCGGAGTGGGTCGGGAGCGTGCAGTCGCACGCGTTCGACCGCGCCGCGGCGCTCGTCGCCGACATGAAAGCGCAGGCCGCGCACAACGCCGACGCGCAGCCGCTGCTCGCCGAGCTCGAGTGGGTCGGCGAGCTCGAGCGGTTCGTCGTCGAGCGCGGCGGCGTAGATGCGCCGATCCGCATCTACGCCGACGAGGAACGGATCGGCACGCTGCTGCAGCGCTGGCACGCCGATACCCGCGCCCACCAGCGCGCGCTCGCCCGCGTCGCCGCGCACGTGCCCGAGTTCAGGGACGTCCATGCCGAAGTGCTGACCCATCTGCGCCGGCTCGAAAGCGACGAGTCGGTGTATCTGGCCGCGATCGAGCGGCTCAACGCGGGCATCGCGGCCGAACTCGATGCCGGCCGCGCTGACACGCTCGGTGCGCTGCTGGACGACTACGCCGAAAAGTACCCGCGGCTCGCCGGCCTCGACGTCGTGCGCAAGGACCTGCGCCAGTTCGTCGAGCTCGACCGCGCGCTGCAGGCGCGCCGCCTCGAGCCGCTGATCGCGCTGCTCGGGAAATTGCATTTTTCCACGCCGCCTTTCCGCCAGCACCTCGAAAAGCTCGGCGAGACGCGACTGCCTTCCGCCGAAGTCGTGCGTCAGCACCAGGCGGCCGCCCGCGCGTGGCATGAAGGCCGGGGCGAAGAGGCGCTTGCTGGCCTGCAGCAGATTTCCACGGGGCCGTGGGCGGAAGTCGCCGCCGCCGAGCTCGCGCGCAAGAAGGCCGTGCTGCAGCAGTTCGGCGCGCTGCAGCAGGCGCGTGACGGCAAAGGCTACGACGAGCGGCTGCTGGCGTTTCACGCATCGCTCGACGAGAGCGAGGATGCCTATTTCATCCGCGCGACCGGGGCCGATGTCGACGCCTACCGCGACCAGGCGCTCGCGCGCGCCAACGGTCTGCTGGTCCGTGCCGCAACGTCGTGGCGCCAGTATCGCAGCGCCGGGGGGATCGGCGGCGAACAGCGGCTCGAATCGGGCATCTCGGGCAGGTTCCGCTCGCAGGCCCGGCTGCTCGCCGAAGCGCAGTCCGCAGCGCGACAGGGCGCGCGGATCCACGAGATGTTGAAAACCGAGATGGACGAGCAAGCGGTTGCGGTCCGCGCCGAAATCGACGCGGAAGCCGAGCTGCAGCGGCAGTCGCTGCAGGAACTTCACAGGGTGCTGGAGCCGGGGCTGCTCAAGGCCAAGCTGGCGCTGATCGGAGAGCAGAGCGATGAAGAGCGAAAATAACCTTAAGCCGCTGACCGAGGCCCTCGAGGATCACAGCGCCGAAGGGATCGCGATCCTGATCGCCGAACCGTCGCGCTTCGGCCTCGCCCTCGTCGCTGCCGTCCTCGGGCTCGTGCTGTCCGCGCTGGTGTGGTCGTTCGTCGGCCGCGCCGACGTGATCGTCACCGCGCACGGCGTGCTCGCGCCCGAGTCGGACGTGCGACGCGTCTATGCGCCGATCGATGGCGAGCTCGCCGACATCTACATGGAAGCGGGGCAGCCGGTGTCGCAGGGGGACGTCCTCGCCCGCCTCAACGCGCGCGGAGCGGTCGAGGCGGCGACGCACGCGCTCGAGGCGCAGCTCAAGCTCGAGGACGCCGAGCGGGAATGGAAGCAGTTTCCTGAACGCAAAGCGCTGCTCGAACGCAAGGTCGCGGCTTTGAAGCAGCAGATCGAAGCGGCGCTGCAACTGCACGAGCGGCGCACCGCGGAAGGCACGACGAAGCTCGCCGAAGCCCAGCGCGCGCAGCTGCAGCAGGCGCGCAGCGAACTCGACAACGCGCGCCGGACGCGCGACAGCGCCCGCCTGGAACTCGACCGCTTCCAGCGGCTGTTGGCGCTGCCGGGCGGCGGCGGGGTGTCGGAACTGGAGGTCGAAGCGAAGAAGAGCGCGTATCTGGCGGCGGAAAACGCGCTGCGCGTCGCGCAGTCGCGGCTCGGCGAACTGGACTTCCGGCTCAGCCAGGAAACCGCGCGGGCGAGCGTCGAGCTCGAAAGCGGCGACCAGGAGCTGACGCGGCTGCGCATCCAGTACGACGCGGCGGCGCGCGAAATCGCGAACGAAGAGGACAAGCTGCGGCTGCAGCTGCAGACCGCGCGGCTCGCGGCGAACGCGGCCGAACGGATCCGCTTCGAGAACATCGACAAGGACAACTTCCTGCTGATCATCGCGCCGGTGTCGGGCGTCATCACCGACGTCGCCTCGACGCAGCCTGGCGACAAGATCCAGGCGAACACGCCGCTCGGCGGCATCGCGCCGAAGGACGCGCGCGCGGTGCTGAAGATGGACATCGCCGAGCGCGACCGCGCGTTCCTGCGCGAAGGCCTGCCGGTGAAGCTCAAGTTCAACGCGTTCCCGTACCAGCGCTACGGCCTCATCGACGGCCGGCTCGAGTTCATCTCGCCGGCGACTTCGCCCGCCGCGCAGAGCAAGGAGCCGGTCTACGAAGGCCACGTGACGCTGTCGCGCGATCACTACGAAGTCGCGGACACGCGCTACCCGGTGCGCTACGGGATGACGGCGACCGCGGAGATCGTCGTCCGCGAGCGCCGCCTCATCGACCTCGCGCTCGATCCGTTCCGCCAGATCAGCGGCTGACCCGATCCTGCGCTTACCAGAAGGAGCACACGAGATGACCGCGATAGTGCGAATCGACGACGAATCCATCGGCACCGGGGAATTCGTCCGCATACTGAAGCTCACCGGGCGCTTCGACAGCCTCATCGACGAGATCGTCCGCGACCGGCTCACCGTCCATGCGGCGAAGAAGCAGGGCGTCGCCGTGTCGGCCGACGAGATCCAGGAGCGCGCCGACCAGTTCCGCCGCGTGCTGGGGCTGCACCGGGCGGCCGACATGAACCATTACCTCGACGCGCGTGGCGTGAGCCTCGACGAGTTCGAGGCGTTCATCACCGACAGCCTGTACCAGGAAAAGATGATGCAGCGCGTCTGCAACGACCAGGCGGTCGAAGAGTACTTCCAGCTCAACTCGCCGAAGTTCGACAGCATCGAGGTCAGCCACATCGTGCTCGAAACCGAAGGCCAGGCGAAGGAGATGATGTCGCTGCTCGAAGAGGACCCGGAGAGCTTCGCCGAGCTCGCGCGCGAGCACTCGATCGCCGACACGCGCGACGACGGCGGCTTCATCGGCAAGGTGATGCGCGGTTCGCTGAAGACCGAAATCGAGGCCAAGGTGTTCAACGCCGCGCCCGGCGACCTGCTCGGACCGTTCGCGGCGCCCGACGGCGCGTTCCACGAGATCTTCCTCGTGAATGCGAAGAACCCGGCGCGGCTCGACGAAGAGACCGCGGCCGAAGTGCGGCGCCTGCTGCGCGAAGGCTGGCTCGCGGCCCGGGCGCAGGAACACGTCATCGAAATGCGCTAGCCCTCTCGAGGTGATCATGTCCACCGACGCCCCACCGAAACTCGATTCTGTCGCCGACTTCCTATCGTCGGTGGAGCTGCTGTCGCCGTTTACGCGCGACGAACTCGATCACCTCGCCGCGCACGCCCAGCCGCGTTTCTTCGCGTTCGGCGAAACCGTCTGCAATGCCGGCGAGCCGGCCGACGGCGTGTTCGTGATCCGCTCCGGTTCGGTGCGGGTGTTCGCCGACGAGCACGGCAAGGAAATCAGCCTCGGCGTGCGCAAGGCGCGCGAGACCGTCGCCGAGATGGCGATGCTGCGCGAGTACCGGCACGAATTCTCGGCGCGCGCGTCGGCGAAGACCGAGCTGCTGCTGATCCCGCGCCAGGCGTTCGAGCCGGTCCTCGCGAAGAACCCGGCGGCGCAGGCGTTCGTCACCAGCTTTGTTGCGATCGGCTCGGCCGGCGGCGTTGTCGCGCGGCTGTTCGATCTGCGCGGCAAAGTCGATCGTGCCGAACTCGAGGAGCTGGTGCGCAGCGTCGGCGTCAAGCGCGTCGCCGCCGGCCGGGAGATCCTCAAGCAGGACGCGCGCGACGACCGTCGCCTGTACGTCGTCCGCCAGGGCGAAGTGCGCCTCGTGCGCACCGAGCAGGGCACCGAGTACCCGCTCGCGACGCTCGGTCACGGCGAGATCTTCGGCGAGAAAGCGTGCCTGATGCGCCAGGAGCAGGTCGCGTCGGTGATCGCGGTCGTCGATACGACGCTGCTGGTGGTCCCGGAAAAATCCGTCCACCAGATCCTCGAGCGCAATCCGAAGCTGCGCGAAGTGCTCGAGGAGCGTATCCGCTTCGTCGAGCGCGAGCTGCAGCGCCAGAAAAAGCTCGCCGAACGGCGCAACCTGCGGGTCATGCTCGACCTGCAGTCGAAGCCGGAGCTCGGCGAGCGGGTGATCCGGCGCTTCCCGCTCGTCGAGCAGGCCGAGGAAATGGACTGCGGCGCGGCGTGCCTGGCGATGATCTGCCGCCACTACGACATTCCGATGACGCTCGGCAAGTTGCGCGAACTCGCGAACGTCACGACGCAGGGCGCGACGCTCGACAGCCTCGCGCGCGCCGGCGAAGCGCTCGGCTTCACGACGCGCGGCGTGCAATGCACGTTCGACGCGCTGCTCGGCTTCGAGCTGCCGTTCATCGTGCACTGGGAGGGCTACCACTACATCGTCGTGTATGGCGTGTCGAAGCGGCAGGTGTGGGTCGCCGATCCGGCCGTCGGCTTCAGGAAGATCGCGATCGAAGAGTTCGAGCGCGGCTGGAGCGGCACCTGCCTGCTGTTCACGCCGGGGCAGAATCTCGCGCAGCTGACGGTGTCGCGTTCGCCGTGGCTGCGCTTCGTCTCGTACCTGCGGCCGTACAAGAAGATCCTCGCGCACCTCGTCATGGCGACTTTCGTCATCCAGGTGCTGGGCATCGTGCCACCGCTGATCATCCAGAACATCCTCGACGGCGTGATCGTGCACGAGAACGTCAGCCTGCTGCACCTCCTGATCGCCGGACTCGTCATCACCAATCTTTTCACGCTGCTGATGTCCGGCATCCGGGCGTTCCTCGCGAACTTCATGGTGCGCAACATGGATTTCGCGATGATGTCGCAGTTCTTCAAGCACACGCTGTCGCTGCCGTTCTCGTTCTTCGCCAAGCGCAAGACCGGCGACATCTTCGCGCGCTTCCAGGAAAACCAGACGATCCGCGCGTTCCTGACCGAATCGACGGTCACGACGGTGCTCAACCTGCTGATGGTGTTCATCTACTTCACGATCCTGTTCCTCTACAACGTCAAGATGACGCTGCTGCTGCTCGCGTTCGTCATCCCGATCATGGCGCTGACGGTGGTCGTGACGCCGAAGATCAAGAACTACGCGCGCGAAGTGTTCACCACGTCGACCGACGCCAAAGCTTTCCTGATGGAAGCACTCGGCGGCGTCGAGACGGTCAAGGGCATGGGTATCGAGCGGCCAGTGCGCCTGAAATGGGAGAAGAAATACGCGAAGGCGCTCGAGGTGCAATACCGCGCGCAGCGCTTCAACGTGCTGGTCGGCATCGCGAGCCAGGTGCTCAGCGCCGCGACGACGATCGCGATCCTGTGGGTCGGCGCCTCGCAGGTGTTGGCGCATCAGCTCACGATCGGCCAGCTCATCGCGTTCAACGCCCTGATGGGCAGCGTGCTCGCGCCGCTGATGGGGCTGGTCGCGCTGTGGAGCCAGGTCAATGACGCAGGGGTCGCGATGGAGCGCCTTGGCGACGTGCTCGACATGGAGCCGGAGCAGCGACCGGAAGAGGCCGCTTCGCGCGTCGTGCTGCCGGACCTGCAAGGTCACATCGCCCTCGAAGGGGTGTATTTCCGCTACGGCGGCGACGAGACGGCGTACGTGCTCGAGAACATCAGCTTCGAGATCAAGCCCGGCGAGCTCGTCGCGATCGTCGGCCGCAGCGGTTCGGGCAAGACGACGCTGGCGAAGCTGCTCGTCGGCTTCTACCCGCCGACCGACGGGCGCATCGTCGTCGATGGCTACGACATGGCGACGATCGACAAGGACTACTACCGCGCGCAGGTCGGCTACGTGATGCAGAGCAACCTGCTGTTCTCAGGCACCATCGCCGAGAACATTGCCAGCGGCGACGAGGCGCCGGACCGGCGGCGCATCGAGGAAGTCGCGCGCATGGCCGACGCCCACGCGTTCATCCGCAAGATGCCGCTGGGCTATGAGCAGATCGTCGGCGAGCGCGGCGTGGGCCTGTCCGGCGGCCAGATCCAGCGCCTGTGCATCGCTCGCGCGCTGTACCACGACCCGCGCCTGCTGGTGTTCGACGAGGCGACTTCCGCGCTCGACACGCAGTCGGAGAGCAACATCATCAGCAACATGCACGACATCCTCGCCGGGCGCACTGCGGTCGTCATCGCCCACCGGCTGTCGACGATCATGCGCGCCGACAAGATCCTCGTGCTGTACGAAGGCTCGATCGTCGAGCAGGGGCGCCACGACGAACTGGTCGATCGGCGCGGCATGTATTACCAACTGGTGCAGAAGCAGCTGGCGGCGGCATGAAGATCCTGACTCCGGGGCTGCGCGGCAGCGCGGTCATTTCGTACGCCGGGCTGCTCGAGAAGATCGAGATCCTGCGCTCGACGCTGCGCTGGGCGCCGACGCTCGCGCGGCCCGAGATCGAGAAGCTCCTGCGCCAGGCCAACGCGGTGCGCGACGAAGTGATGCAGCTGTCGCACAAGGAGCGCTTCGTCGAGGCGGCCGCGGGCGAAAACGTCCGCGTCGAACGCACGCCGGGCGCACGGCGCCGCGCATTGCTCGATCGCAGCTTCGTCTTCGAAGGCGCGTTCGGCGACAACCCGCAGCTGCTCGAGGCGCTCGAAATCGCGGAGAAAGCGGCGCCGACCGACCTGCCGGTCCTCATCGACGGCGAAAGCGGCACCGGCAAGGAGCTGATGGCGAAAGTGATTCATGCCAACGGCTCGCGGTCCGACAAGCCGTACATCTCGGTCAACTGCGGCGCGATCCCCGACAACCTGCTGGAGTCCGAGCTTTTCGGCCACAAGAAGGGCGCGTTCACCGGCGCGGTGAGCGACCGCAAAGGCAAGTTCGAAAGCGCGCACACGGGCACGATCTTCCTCGACGAGATCGGCGAACTGCCGCTGTCCGGGCAAGTGAAGCTGCTGCGGGTGCTCGAATCGCACGAGATCCAGCGCGTCGGCTCCGACGAGCCGATCGCCGTCGACACCCGCATCGTCGCGGCGACGAATCGCAACCTGCGCCGCCTGAGCGAAGAAGGCCGGTTCCGCGAGGACCTGTTCTACCGCCTCGGCGTCATCCACGTGACGCTGCCGCCGCTGCGCGAGCGCAGTGACGAGATCCCGTTGCTGTTCGCGTTCTTCGGCGATGAGGCCGCGGCAGCGCTGAAGCGCCGCCCGGTGCGCATGACGCCGCGGCTGCGCGAGTTCCTGTTGAGCTATCCCTATCCGGGCAACATACGGGAGCTGCGCAACATCATCTACCGCATCTCCTGCCTGGCCGGCGAGACCGCCGATCTGCAGCACCTCCCTGCCGACATCCGCCCCGAGGCCGGGCGACCGGCTCCGGCAAATGCGGCCGCCGCGGTGGCAACCCCAACCGGTGTCGTGGCCACGACCCCGGCCTCGATATCGTTCAGCGATGCAAAACGCGCCGCGAGCGACGAAGCCGAGAAGCTGTTCCTCGAGCGCGGCCTGCAGCAGGTCGGCGGCATCGTCGCGGAGCTTGCGCGGCGCTGCGACATGAACCGTTCGCATCTGCAGACGCTGCTGAAGAAACACGGCCTGCGCTCGAAGGACTTCCGCAACCGGCCGCCGCACGCCGAGGACGACCGTTGAACCGAGGACGACCGTTGAACCACAGTCCGGGCGGCTCGCTGGAACCTTCTCACACCGCCGGGTTGAGCACCGTCATGTCGGAGTCGCAGGAGTCTTCGGCCTGTACGACGATCGCGGTGATGTTGTCGCGCCCGCCGCCCTTGAGCGCGAGCTCGACGAGCGCGTCGGCCGCCTGCGAGCAGTCACCGGCGGCGAGCGCGCTGGCGATGTCCCGCTCGCTCGCGTAATTCGTCAGGCCGTCGCTGCACAGCAGGAAGATGTCGCCGTCGACGACCGGCATCGAACCTTCGTCGAGGTCGAGCGTGTCGAGGGCGCCGACGGCGCGCGTGACGAGGTTCTGCGCGGATGCGAGCGTTTCGCTATCGGCAAGGCCTTGCGCACGCAGCTCTTCGGCATGGCTGTGGTCGCGGCTGAGCAGCATCAGGCGGCCGGCGCGATAGAGATAGATGCGGCTGTCGCCGGCCCACAGGTATGCACAGAACGGTCCGCAGCCGAGCATGACGACAACGGTGCTGCCGATGATCGGCACTTCCCGCATGGCTGCTTCTGCACGCAACTGGCGATTGACAGCCTGCAGGCGCTGCCGCGCTGTCAGGATCAAGGTTCCCAGGTCGGCGCACGGTGAGAGACCGTCGATCGCCGACACGATCATGCGGCTCGCGAGCTCGCCCGCGTCGTGCCCGCCCATGCCGTCGGCGACGACCCACAGGCCGCGCTCGGGCCGGTCGAGGAACGCGTCTTCGTTGACGTCGCGGACCAGACCCACGTGGCAGCGGGCCGCTGAAGTCCAGCGGATCCGGTCGGCAGGGGGCATGAAAGTCTTGCGGCGCTGCGGGGCGCCGGCTATTGATGGCGGTCCGGTGTCGATTCCCGTGCGGGCAGTTGCGACCGCTACGGGAACAGCAGCGTCGGCGCGGCGCGGCGCGGCGCCTGTCCGACCGCAGCGGGACGAAAAACCGTGCGCGGCGTCGCGCGCCCGCCGGGCGTACGTCCGCCCACGCGGGCACCCCCGCTGATTGCCCGCATTGCCTCGCGGTCGAGCGCCATGTTTTCCGGCAAGTCCCTAATAACTATCGTGGCCATGATGGGTTCCTCGAAGTTCGTGGCTGGAATGACGACCGCCCGATGTCCCCAGTATAGGTCACCTGCGCGAGCTGTCCGGAAGGTCATTTTCCGCTCGCACGCAGCGGCAAGGCCTGCGCCGTCCCGGGCTGGAAGGCCGAAGCTGTCACCGCATGCCGCCTAGCCTTTGAAGTTGACGGCGGTCTGGGCCGCGGCGACGTTGATCGCTGCATTGGCAGCGGAATTGTCGATGTCGATCACCTGGATCTGATTGTTGATCTGATCCGCGACGAAGATGTTGTTGGTCTGGTAGAAGTTGGTGACGGCGCCGACGCGGGTCGCGGCATGCCCGATATAAGGGCTTATCCATCCATAGACCCACGACGCGCCTCCCCGGCCCTTGACGGAGGACATTGTCTTGCGGTCCAGGGTGAAGTCGGCCAGCAGGTCCTTGACGGTGATGGCAGCCATATATCCTCCGGTGCAGCTTTTCCCGAATCCGGTGGAAGCCGTGTCGAAGCTTCCACCGGGACCGCGGCGTCAGGCGAGGCCGCGGAAGAGGTCGTTGAAAAGGTTGCGGTTCTTGCTGTCGCTGTCGTTCGAGGCCACTTGCGTCGGCATCGAGTCGACTTGGATGATCACCGGGCCGCTACCGGCAAAGTTTGCACCGTTGGCGACGGCCACCGGCGCGAACATCGACTGGAAGTTCTGCTGCTGGGTCGCATTGGCCTGATCGAAGAAGCCGCCGCGCACGGCGGACATGGACTTGCGATCGAGGGCCTTGTCGAGGGAAAGATCCTTGATGGTGAGAGTCGAATTCATGGTAATTCTCCTGAAACGTAGGTTGGGCAAGCAGGCGTTGATGCGGCGGAAGCCGGCGGAGGCGGTTGTCGCCTCCGCCAGGCTCGTCGCCATTTACCAGTAGTAGTACGGTTGGCCGACCTTGTTCTTGCTGTAGGCGTCGTTCGATGCGTGTTGCGTCGGCTCGGACGTGACCTGCATATTCACCGGGCCGCTGCCGCCGAAGTTGGCGAAGTTCGCGACTTCGACCGGCGCTGTCATTTTCTGGCCGTTCGCCTGCTGGGTGGCATTGGCCTGATCGAAGAAGCCGCCGCGTACCGCGGACATTGCCTTGCGATCGAGCGCCTTGTCGAGGGACAGATCCTTGATGGTCAGAGTCGAGTTCATGATGGTTCTCCTGAAGGGTCGGTGATGGATCGATTCGCTGGGGTCGCTGGTATTACGCGTAGGGGTAGTAGTGCGCGTACCCCATCTTGTTCTTGTTGTCGGCGTCGTTCCACGCGTCCTGGGTCGGCGTGGACGTGACCTGGAAATTCACCGGGCCGCTGCCGCCGAAGTCGGCGCCATTGGCGACTGCCACCGGCGCGAACATTTCCTGGAAATTCCCCTGCTGCGTCGCGTTGGCCTGATTGCCGACACCACCGCGAACCGACGACATGGCTTTGCGGTCGAGGGCTTTGTCGAGGGACAGGTCCTTGATGATCAGGTTGGATTTCATGGTCGTTCTCCTGAGAGCTCTGTTAAGGGTTGGATTTGCATCGAGCACTTTCGCGCGCTCAGCAGACCTATCGCAGAGACCGTGCCAGTTGTCTGTAAATGGTTGGAATTTCTTGCAATATCTTGATAAATAAGCGTTTATTTGAGAGAACGCAGAGATTCTGGGCGCCGGTGCGGCGCGCGTGGACGCGCTGTGATGGTTCCCGCCGAACAGGCTGTCGCAGTCCTGTTTGTTCGTTCGCAACAGCGGCCTTTCGCTTGCGCCGATCCTCCACATCATGTCGTCGCTTCGTGCTCGTTTTCGTCGTCGCCTGAGGCGCAGCGCGCCGTCGTTTCGCCCGGGCGAGGTCGATACGGCGGCTACACGGTGCGCAGCCCCGCTACGGCATTCGGCGATATCGCGCTATTCTTGCGGCCGGTTCTGCCGTGCGGCGGACACCGACCAATACGCCGAAATCCATTGCCACTCGATCCTGAACGCTCCCGCGGCTGTTTGCGCACGGGCGGAGGTTCCCGATGAAGGTCCCTGTTTTCCTCGCTGTCCCGTTGGTTCTGCTGGCGCTGCTGACGGGCTGTTCCGACCCGCCGGTCGCCGACAAGCCGCCGCGCGCGGTGCTCGTGCGCAGTGTCGCCGAGACGTCCGGGTCGATGACGAACGTGAACGTGTATACAGGCGAAGTGCGTTCGCGGTTCGAAACGGATCTCGCGTTCCGCATCGGCGGCAAGATCACCGAGCGACGCGTCGATGTCGGCGCGCGGATACGGCGCGGCGACGTGCTCGCGCGGCTCGACCCGCAGGATGCCCGGCTCGCCGCGAACGCCGCGCGCGCGCAGGTCGTCGCGGCCGAAGCGGACGTTGCGCTCGCGCGCAGCGAGTTCGATCGCAGCAAGAGCCTGCGCGAGAGCAATTTCATCAGCGAATCCGCGCTCGACAGCCGCCGCACTGCGCTGCAGGCGGCGCAGGCGCGGTTGCGCCAGGCGCGCGCCGAAGCGGCAAGCGCCGGCAACCAGACTGAATACGCGACGCTGGTCGCGGACCACGACGGCGTCGTCATTGCGGCGCCTGCCGAGCCGGGCGAAGTCGTTTCGAGCGGCCAGCCGGTGGTGCGCGTTGCACGGCTCGACGAACGCGAGGTACTGATCCACGTGCCGGAGAGCCGTGTCGGTGGACTCGCGGCCGGGGCGAAAGCGGTCGTGCGCTCGTGGTCCGATCCGGACCGCGAGTTCGCGGGGGTGGTGCGCGAGATTGCCCCGTCGGCCGATGCCGCCACGCGCTCGTTCGCAGTGCGGGTCAGCGTCCCGCGCGCGGGCGAAGCGCTCCCGCTCGGAGCGACGGCGAGCGTCGCGTTCGCGTCGGAGGCGGCGGCGCAGACGGTGCTGCCTTTGCCGGCGCTGACCCGCGTCGACGGGCGCGACGTCGTCTGGATCGTCGACGACGCCTCGACGGTGCGCCCGCTCGCAGTCGAAGCGGGGGAGTTTCGCGAGAACGGCGTCGTGATCCGTTCAGGCCTGCCGCCGGGCGCTCGCGTCGTCGTCGCCGGCGTGCATCGCTTGATCGAGGGCGAAACCGTGCGGCCGGTCGACGAAGCCGCCCCCGTCGCGGTGGATGTGAAGCGATGAGCCGCGGCGCCGAAGAGGCGGGCGATCACGGCCGCTTCAACCACGGCCGTTTCAACATCTCGGCGTGGGGTCTGCGCCACCCATCGCTGGTGCTGTACTTCATCGTCGTGCTGACGCTGATCGGGCTTTATTCCTACACCCGGCTCGGTCAGTCCGAAGACCCGCCGTTCACGTTCAAGTTAATGGTCGTGCGCACCGAGTGGCCCGGCGCGAGCGCGCGGGAGGTCGCCGAGCAGGTCACCGACGAGATCGAGAAGAAGCTGCAGGAGGTCGTGCAGGCGGACGACCTCATCAGCTATTCGAAGCCGGGTGAATCGCTGGTGTTCTTCGCCGCGAAGGACTCGACGCCGGCGCACGAGATTCCGGACGTGTGGTACCAGATCCGCAAGAAGATCGGCGACATTCGCCCCTTGCTGCCGCAGGGCGTGATCGGCCCGTTCTTCAATGACGAGTTCGGCGACACTTACGGCAATATCTTCGCGCTCGTCGGCGACGGCCTCGACTACGCGGACCTCAAGCGCTACGCCGAGGCGATCCGCAGCGAATTGCTGCGCGTGCCCGATGTCGCCAAGGTGAGCCTGTTCGGCGAGCAGCCCGAGCGCATCTTCATCGAGCTGTCGAATGCCAAGCTCGCGACGTTCGACGTGTCGCTGCGCGACTTCGTCGATGCGCTGGCCGAGCAGAACGCGCTGACCGGCGCGGGCTTCTTCGAGACCGCTGACGAGCGCGTGTGGCTGCGCCCGTCCGGCGCGTTCGACGATGTCGAGGCGATCGCCGACACGGTGATCCGCGCGCAAGGCCGCGCGTTCCGGCTCGGCGACGTCGCCGAGGTCAAGCGCGGCTTCGCCGACCCGCCGGCCGAGCGCATGCGCTTCATGGGCGAGGACGGGCTCGGGCTCGGCGTGTCGATGCGCGCCGGAGGTGACATCATCACGCTCGGCCGCGGGCTCGACGACGCAGTCGAGCGTATCGGCGCGCAGCTGCCGCTCGGCGTGCGCCTCGAACGGGTCGCCGACCAGCCTCGCACCGTCCAGCGCTCGGTCGGCGAGTTCGTCACCGTGCTCGCCGAGGCGGTCGTCATCGTCATGATCGTCAGCCTGCTGTCGCTCGGTTTTCGCACCGGTGTCGTCGTGCTGATCATCATCCCGGTCGTGCTCGCGATCACGTTCCTGTTCATGAACCTCTTCGGCGTCGGCCTGCACAAGATCTCGCTCGGCGCGCTGATCCTCGCGCTCGGCCTGCTGGTCGACGATGCGATCATCGCCGTCGAGATGATGGCGACGAAAATGGAGGAAGGCTGGGAGCGCGCGAAAGCGGCGAGTTTCGCGTATTTTTCGACCGCGATGCCGATGCTGTCGGGGACGCTCGTGACGGCGGCCGGCTTCCTGCCGATCGCGACCGCGGCGTCGTCGACCGGCGAATACACGCGCTCGATCTTCCAGGTCACGGTCATCGCGCTGCTCGTGTCGTGGGTCGCGGCAGTGCTGTTCGTGCCCTACCTGGGTTTCCACCTGTTGCCGGACTTTCGCGCGCGGCGCACGGAGCCGTCACGGCTCGCGCGCGTCACCGGGCGGCTGTCGCCGCGGCTCGGGCGGTTTTTCGCCGCGCGCGCCGCGTACGGGCACGAGCTGCACGACGAACACGCGATCTACCACACCCCCTTCTACACGCGCTTGCGCGCGCTCGTGAACGGCTGCGTCCGGCATCGCTGGCTCGTCATCGCGCTGACGGTGCTGGCTTTCGCCGGGTCGATCGTCGTCTTCGGACGCTTCGTGCCGCAGCAGTTCTTCCCCGATTCGACGCGGCCCGAACTGCTCGTCGACCTGCGGCTCGCCGAAGGCGTGTCGCACCACGCGACCGATGCGGCGGTGCGGCGCATCGAAGCTTTCCTCGACGAGCAGGAAGGCATCGAAAACTACGTTGCGTGGCTCGGCGGCGGCAGCCCGCGCTTCTACCTGCCGCTCGACCAGGCGCTCGCGCAGACGAACTTCGCGCAGTTCGTCGTCCTCACCGAAAGTCCGGCAGCGCGCGAAGCGGTGCGCACGAAGCTGATCCGGCTCTTCGAGGAAGGGCCGGCCGACGTGCTCGGTGTCGTCAACCGGCTCGAGAACGGTCCGCCGGTCGGTTTCCCGGTGCAATACCGGGTCAGCGGCCAGGACTTCGGCCAGATGCGGCGCATCGCGCACGAAGTCGCGGCGGCGCTGCGCGCGCACCCGGAGTTGTCGAACGTGCATCTCGACTGGGAGGAGCCGTCGAAACAGGTGCGGCTGAAGATCGACCAGGACAAGGCGCGCCTGCTCGGGCTGAGCACGCGCGACATCGCGAACCTGCTCAACACGTCGCTGCAGGGCCTCGCGGTGACGCAGTTCCGCGACGGCACCGAGACGATCGAAGTCGTGCTGCGCGGCGCCGAGTCCGAGCGCGTGCATCTGGGCCTTTTGCCGGACCTCGCGATCCCGACCGCAAACGGCACCAGCGTGTCGCTCGCGCAGGTCGCGACGACCGAATACGGCTTCGAACAGGGGGTGATCTGGCGGCGCGACCGGCTGCCGACTGTCACCGTGCGCGCGAACCTGTACGGGACGGTGCAGCCGGCGAGTGTCGTCGCCGACCTCGCGCCCGCCATCGACGCGTTGCGCGGGAAACTGCCGCTCGGCTACCGCATCGAAGTCGGCGGCTCGGTCGAGGAGAGCGCGAAAGGCGGCAGTTCAGTTGCTGCCGGCATGCCGCTGTTCCTCGTCGTCGTGCTGACCGTGCTGATGCTGCAGCTGCGGAGCTTCTCGCTGGTGTTCATGGTGCTGCTGACGGCGCCACTCGGCCTGATCGGCGTCACCGCGTTCCTGCTGCTGTTCGACAAGCCTTTCGGCTTCGTCGCGATGCTCGGCACGATCGCGCTGTCGGGGATGATCATGAGGAACTCGGTGATCCTCGTCGACCAGATCCGCCAGGACCGCGAAGCCGGGCGCGGCGCGTGGGACGCGGTCGTCGAATCGGCGGTGCGCCGCTTCCGACCGATCATGCTGACTGCCGCCGCGGCGATCCTCGCGATGATCCCGCTGTCGGACAGCGCGTTCTTCGGCCCGATGGCGGTCGCGATCATGGGCGGCCTGACGGTCGCGACGGTGTTGACGGTGCTGTTCCTGCCGGCGCTGTACGCGGCCTGGTACCGCGTCAAACCGGCGCAGGACGAGCGCTCCGGGAGTCCCGCGGCGAACGTCGCGGCGCCGCAAGTGCGCTAGAATGCGAAGGTTTTTCTCATCCGGTCGCGCACTCTATTAGCGTGTGCTAATATTTGCACAGGAAGCCCAAAATGAATTTCGAACAAGCCCGCTTCAATATGGTCGAGCAGCAGATCCGCCCCTGGGATGTGCTGGATCAGGATGTGCTCGATCTGCTGATGGCGGTCAGGCGCGAGGAGTTCGTTCCCGCCGCCTACAAGACGCTCGCTTTTGCCGATATCGAAATCCCGATCGGCTGCGGCCAGTCGATGCTCAAGCCCGTCATCGAAGGCAAGATCCTGCAGGCGCTGCAGGTCAAGCGCTCCGACACGGTGCTCGAAGTCGGCGCCGGTTCCGGCTACTTTGCCGCGCTGCTCGCGGCGTGCTCCGACTGGGTGCGTACGATCGACATCGAGCCCGAACTCGTCAAGCTTGCCGCTGAAAACCTTGCCCGCTACGGCGTCGAGAACGTCATCGTCGAGGACGGCGACGCTGCCGCGGGGTGGAGCAGCCGCGCTCCCTACGACGTCATCGTCATGTCTGGCGGCCTGCCGATGTTGCCACCCGCGCTGCTGGCGCAGCTCAAGGTCGGCGGGCGCCTGTTCGCGTTCGTCGGCGAAGCGCCGGTGATGAAGGCGCGGCTCGTGACCTGTGTCGGCGAAGGGGCGTACGAAAGCGAGGATATTTTCGAAACCGTCGTGCCGATGCTGAAGAACGCGCAGCGCCCCGACGAATTCAGGTTCTGAGCAGCGGCGGCTTCCGCCGACCCGATCGCGGGCGCACGCCACCGCTGCGAGAGTAAGCGAAACTCCACTTTGGAGGATGTGACGATGCGCCAGATGACCGCTCCCGAACTCGCCGACCGGCTTGCCGATGCGTCGCGCGAAAAACCCGTGCTGCTCGACGTGCGCGAGCCGTGGGAATTCGAAACCTGCCACATCGAAGGTTCGCAGCCGATGCCGATGGCGACGGTGCCGGCCCACCTCGGCGAGCTCGACGCCGGCGCCGAGACGGTCGTCATCTGCCACCACGGTGCGCGCAGCGCGCAGGTCGGCATGTTCCTCGAGCGCCAGGGCTTCCGCAACGTCATCAATCTGGCGGGCGGCGTCGCAGCTTGGGCGGCGCAGGTCGATCCGGGCATGGCGCGATACTGAATGAAGCGGAGGATGAAGCCGATGAAGCGGGCGCTGGCAATCTGTGTGGCGAGCCTGATCCCGGCAGCGGCGTGGTCCGCCGATCTGCTCGATGTGTATCGCGACGCACTGGCGAACGACGCCCGCTATGCGGCGGCTCGCGCGCTGTTCGATGCCGGCCAGGAACGGGTCATCCAGGGTCGCGCCGGGCTGCTGCCGGTGGTCGGGGCGTCGGCCGACACGAAGTGGAACGACGTCGATAGCAGCCAGTTCGGCGAGCGGCGCTACAACAGCAACGCGTACGGCGTGCAGCTGACGCAGCCGCTGTTCCGCTGGCAGAACTGGGTGCAGTACAAGCAGGGCGAGCTGCAGACCGCGCTCGCCGGCGTGCAGTTCGGCGAGGCGCGCCAGGACCTGATCCTGCGTGTGTCGCAGGCCTATTTCGATGTCCTGAACGCCCAGGACGTGCTGATCGCGCAGACGCAGCTGCGCACTGCGGCCGCCGAACAGCTCGAGCTCGCGAAGGCGAGCTTCGAAGTCGGCACGGTGACGATCACCGATGTACACGAGGCGCAGTCGCGCTTCGATCTCGCGGTGGCGCAGGAAATCGCCGCACGCAACGATCTCGACGTGCGCCGCCACGCGCTCGCGCAGATCATCGGCAAGGACCCGGAGCCGCTGGCCGGGTTGCGCGGCAGCGTGACGCTGTCGCGGCCGCAGCCGGACAGCATCATGGCCTGGGCGAGCGCCGCGGAGCAGGGCGCTTATGGCGTGCAGGCCCAGCAGGTGTCGCGCGAGATCGCGGCGCGCGAGGTCGAGCTTGCGCGTGCGGGCCACTACCCGACCGTCGATGTCGTCGCGACCTACGGCCACCAGAGCGGGATCAGCAGCGGCAGCAGCAGCAGCAGCAGTTTCGCCGGCTTGGGCGGGCGGACGGAAAGCGATGCGCAGACCGTCGGCCTGCAGTTCAATTTGCCGCTGTTCGCGGGCGGTGCGGTTTCGTCGCGGACGCGTGAAGCGGCGGCGCTGCGAGTCAGGGCCGACGCCGATCTCGAGGAGGCTCGCCGCAACGCCGCGCTCGCCGCGCGCCAGGCTTATCTCGGCGTGACCAGCGGCATGGCGCAAGTGCGCGCGCTCGAAGCCGCGCAGGTGTCGTCGACGTCGGCGCTCGAGGCCAACCGCCTCGGCTATGAAGTCGGCGTACGGATCAACATCGACGTGCTGAATGCGCAAAGCCAGCTCGCCGACACCTTGCGCCAGCTCGCCCGCGCCCGTTACGACACGCTGCTCGCCCAGTTGCGGCTGAAGGCGGCGGCGGGGACGCTCGGCGAAGAAGACGTTCAGGTGATCAACGCGCTGCTCGCCGAGAGCGCGATGAATCTTCCGCCGGCGCAACTCGGGCCGGCCTCGCGTTAGTTAGTCCTCGCTCGCCTCATCGCCGCCCCGGCGGGAGCGGTGCCTTGCCGCAGCCGACCAGCTCCTCGACGATCGCCATCGTTCGTTCGGTCGCCCCCCGATGCGCCGCCGCGAAACCCCGTCCCGCGGCTCCGATCGCTTGGCGGCGTGACGGATCGCGAAGCAGCGCGACCGCCGCTGCCATTCCGGCGCGGGGATCGTCTGCGCGCAGCGCGGCGCCCGCTTCGACCGCTTGATCCGCGACCAGCGCGAAGTTGAACGTATGCGGTCCGAGGACCACCGGGGTGCCGACGGCGCACGCCTCGATCAGGTTCTGCCCGCCGAACGCAAGCCAGCTGCCGCCGAGCAGTGCGACGTCGGCTGCCGCGTAATACGCGAACATTTCCCCCATCGAATCCCCGAGCCAGACCCGCGTGTTGGGGGCGACCGGCCCGTCGTCGGAGCGCCGCTGCAGGCTCAGGCCGCGTGCCCGGACAAGCCCGGCGACTTCGTCGAAACGCTGCGGATGGCGCGGCACGAGCGCGAGCAGCGCGTCGTCCGGGGCGCACGCTGCGAACGCGTCGAGAATCGAAGCCTCTTCCCCTTCACGCGTGCTCGCTGCGAGGATCACCGGGCGGGTACCGAAACGCGCGCGGAAAGCGTCGCCGAGCTGCAGCAGCGATTCGGGCGGAGCGATGTCGAACTTGATGTTGCCGGTTACGTCGACCCGCCCGCCGCCGAGCGCAGCGAGCCGCCGTGCATCGTCGTCGGTCTGCGCCGCGATCGCGTTCAACGCGACGAGCGTGAGCCCGGTCAGCGCCGGCCAGCGCGCATAGCGCGCCGCCGAACGCTCCGACAGGCGCGCGTTCGCGAGCAGCACCGGCACGCGCCGCTTCCGGCACGCTGCGAGCAGGTTCGGCCACAACTCCGTTTCCATGATCAGCCCGACCTGCGGCCGGAAGCGGCGCAGGAAGCGCGCCGACAGAAAGCCGAGGTCATACGGCAGATAAACGCGAAGCACGCGCGGATCGTCGCCGAATAGGGTTTTGGAAGTCGCCCGACCGGTCGGCGTCATGTGCGTCAGCACGACGCTGCGGTCTGGCCAGCGCGCGAGCAGCGCCCGCACCAGGGGCTCGGCGGCGCGCGTCTCGCCGACCGACACCGCGTGCACCCAGAATACCGGGGCCGGCGCGGCAATGCGGTAACGCCCGAAACGTTCGCCGACATGCCGCAGGTATTCCGGCTGCCGCCGCGCGCGCCACAACAGGCGCAGCAGCACGAGCGGCAGCGCGAGAATCCAGAGCAGGGTGTAGGGCAGGCGGGCGAGCATCAAAAAGGTTGAAAAAGGGTCCGAACGGTGCGGCAAGTATAGCGACGTGCGGTGCGAGGCCGCTTTCGTAACCGTAGGTTGCGCAGGCGGCATTACAACCGGGTATGAGATAATCCGCCGCTCGACGTGAACAGGACGGGCCCGACCATGAAAGTTCTCATCACCGGCGCAGCCGGCTTCATCGGCATGCATGTCTGCCAAGTGCTGCTCGGGCGCGGGGACGAGGTCGTCGGCCTGGATAACCTCAATGATTATTACGACCCGCGCCTGAAGGAAGACCGTCTCGCGCGCCTCACGCCGCACCCGAGTTTTCGTTTCGTCAAGCTCGATGTCGCCGGTCGCGACGGCATGGAGCGCCTCTTCGCCGCGGAACGGTTCGACCGCGTCGTCCACCTCGCGGCGCAGGCCGGCGTGCGCTATTCGCTGCAGAACCCGCACGCGTACGTCGACAGCAACGTGGTCGGCTTCATGAACGTCCTCGAAGGCTGCCGCCACAGCCGCGTGCAGCATCTCGTGTATGCGAGCAGCTCGAGCGTCTACGGCGGCAACACGAAAATGCCGTTTTCCGAGCACGACAGCGTCGACCACCCGGTCAGCATCTACGCCGCGACGAAGAAAGCGAACGAGCTGATGGCGCATACCTACAGCCACCTCTACGGCCTGCCGACCACCGGGCTGCGCTTTTTCACCGTCTACGGCCCGTGGGGCCGCCCCGACATGGCGCTGTTCCTGTTCACGCGGGCGATCCTCGAAGGCCGCTCGATCGACGTCTTCAACCACGGGCGGATGATGCGCGACTTCACCTACATCGACGACATCGTCGAAGGCGTCGTCCGCACGCTCGACCGCGTCGCCGAACCCGATCCGGGTTTCGACGCGCTGCAGCCCGACCCCGCCCGCAGCAACGCACCGTACCGCGTATTCAACATCGGCAACCACAATCCGGTCGAGCTGATGGCGTTCATCGAAGCGATCGAGGACGCGATCGGCAGGAAGGCGGAGAAGAATTTCCTGCCGCTGCAGGACGGCGACGTGCCCGCGACATATGCGGATACCGCGGAACTCAACGCCTGGACAGGGTTCGCGCCGGCGACGCCGGTGCCGGAAGGGGTCGCTCGCTTCGTTTCCTGGTATCGCGACTATTACCGCTCCTGAATGACAGCGCGCACCGTTCTCGTCACCGGCGCGACCGGCTTCATCGGCAGCCGGCTCGCGGCGGCGCTCGAGGCGCGGGGTGAACACGTTCGAAGGATGTCGCGGCTGGCATTGCCCGGCCCGTCGGCAGTCCGTGCCGACCTGCTCGACCCGGACGCGCTCGACCGCGCATGCCGCGGCGTCGAACAGATATTCCATTGTGCAGGGCACGCGCACGCCTTCGACTCGCCCAGCGACACTGCCGCCCGCCGCCACCGCGACGTGAATTTCATCGGCACCGCGAACCTCGTCGATGCCGCCGGCCGTCAAGGGGTGCGCGGTTTGGTGTTCCTGTCGAGCGTCAAGGCGATGGGCGCGCCCGGCGCCGCGCTTGTGGATGAAACCTGGGCGGCGCTGCCCGAAACCGCATATGGGCAGGCCAAGCGCGACGCGGAGCATGCCGTGCTCGCCGCCGGCCCGCGCTTCGGCCTGCGAGTGACCAATCTGCGCTTGGCGATGGTGTATGGCTCCGGCAGCCGGGGAAATCTCGAGCGCATGGCGCGCGGCATCTGCGCGGGGTGGTTCCCGCCGCTGCCCGAGACCGGTGCGAAGCGTTCGCTGGTGCATGTCGACGACGTGCTCGCGGCGATGCTGCTGGTCGCGGATGACGCTCGTGCGGCGGGGAAAACCTACATCGTCGCCGATCCGCGCAGCTACTCGGGGCGCGAGCTGTACGACGCGCTGCGTGCGGCACTGGGGCTCGCGCCGGTCCGCTTGCGCTGTCCCACGGGCGTCCTTCGCTTCGGCGGCGAAATCGGCCATTGGCTCGAGAAGCTGCGTCGCCGGCCAGTGCCGCTCGACCGGGCGGCGGTCGAGCGCCTGCTCGGCCCAGAAAGCTATTCGTCGGCGCTGATCGGGCGCGAGCTCGGCTGGCGTGCGCGAGTGTCGCTGCAACAGGGGCTGCAGGAGACCTTCGCAGTGGGCTGCGGGGCGGAGCGGGCGCGATGATCGGAGCGGTCGACCTCCTCGCGCTCGCTGCGGTCGCCGCGACGATCTCGGCGGGAACGATCGCGCTGCGGCTGCGTTTCGCCGACCGCGGCGTCGACCAGCCCGGGCATCGGTCGCTCCATCAGCGGCCGACACCCCACGGCGGCGGGCTCGGCATCGTCGCGGCAACCTTGGCGTGCGGAGCGTGGGCGGGCGCTGCACCGATATGGCTGATCCCGGTGTTCGTCCTCGCCGCGGTGTCGTGGGCGGACGACTGGACCGATCTGCCGTTCTGGCTGCGGCTCGGCGTGCATCTGGCATCGGCCGCGGCTGTTGTATTTTTTCACGGCGCGGGATCGCCGCTGCTCGTCGCGCTGCAGGTCATCGTCATCGCATGGTCGATAAACGCTTACAATTTCATGGACGGCGCCGACGGCCTCGCTGGCAGTATGTCCGCGGTGGGATTCGCCGCTTATGCAATCGGATTCGCACAGGCCGGGCAGCCGGCGCTGGCCAGCCTGTGCATCGCGGTGGCTGCGGCTTCGGCCAGTTTCCTCGTGTTCAACTGGCATCCGGCGCGAATTTTCATGGGCGACGTCGGCGCGATTCCATCGGGTTTTCTGGCCGGGGGCCTGGGTTGGTACGGTCACGACATCGGCGCGTGGCCGCTGTGGTTTGCGCCGCTCGTGTTCGCGCCGTTTCTGTTCGACGCGACCGTGACCCTGGTTCGCCGGGCCGGCAGGGGTGAGCGGGTGTGGCACGCACACCGCGAACATTATTATCAGCGCATGGTGCGCGGCGGGTTCACCCACGGTGCGATGTGCGTGCGTTGGCTGCTCGTCATGCTGTCCGGCGCGTCCCTGGCTGTGGTGATGCTGCTGTTCCTCGATAGGGGCGGATGGGCCGGAGCTGCCGCATGGAGCGCGGTGCTGATCGTCCTCGGGCACCGCATCGACCGGCAATGGGATCGTCATATGGAAACGGAACCCGCAAAATGAACCTGAGCGTGGCGTTGCACTGGCGTTCGCTGGCGGTATTCGGATTCGACCTCGCGGCGGTGGTCGCTGCCTGGTTCGGCGCCTTCATGTTGCGCTTCAATTTCGAGGGGCTGGGGGCATACCAGCCGATCGCAAATTACGGCGCGCTGCTGCTCGTGCCGGTCGAGGCGCTGATCTTTCGCGCGGCCGGGCTGTACCGGGGCATCTGGGTGTTCGCCAGCCTGCCCGACCTGTTGCGCATCGGTCGCGCGGTGGGACTCAGCATGGTGGTGATCGCGCTCGGCGCCGTGTTCCTCGCCCCCGAGCCACCGCTGCCGCGCTCGCTGCTGCTGATCTATCCGCTGCTGCTGGTGGCGATCATGGGCGGCGGGCGCGCCGCTTACCGTGTTTTCAAGGAGCACCGGGAGTTCGGCGCGCTGCGTGGCGTCGGCAAACCCGTCCTGGTGCTGGGGGCCGGCCGCGAGGCGATGAACCTGATCCAGGAATTGCGCCGCTCGCGCGAGTGGCATGTGGTGGGGCTGCTCGATGACGATCGGTTGAAACGGCATCGCGAGGTGTGCGGTGTGCGGGTGCTGGGGCCGGTGGGCGAGATCGCCGAGTGCGCGGACGCGCTGCGGGTCCGCCACGCGATCATCGCCATGCCGGGCGCCAATGCCGAACGTCATCGCCATGTGGCCAACCTGTGCGTGCGCGCGGGCGTGCGGGTGTTCATCCTGCCCGCGATCGAGCAGCTGATCGCCGGGCACGACACGCTGTCGCAGATGCGCAGCCTCGACCTCGAGGATCTGCTCGGGCGCGAGCCGGTCGAGATCGACACTCCGCAGGTGCGCGAGATGCTCGCAGGGCGGGTGGCGATGGTGACCGGCGCGGGCGGCTCGATCGGCGCCGAACTGTGCCGGCAGATCGCGCGCTTCGGGCCGGCCCAGATCATTGCGTTCGAACTGAACGAGTTCGCGCTGTACACGCTCAGCGAGGAGTTCGCCGAGGAGTTTCCGGAAATCGGCCTCGTCGCGATCGCCGGCGACGTCAAGGATCGCCGCCGGGTCATGGAAATCCTCGAACGCCATGCGCCGGCGGTGGTGTTCCACGCCGCAGCCTACAAGCACGTGCCGCTGATGGAAGAGCACAACGCGTGGCAGGCGGTGCGCAACAACGTCCTCGGCACGTGGATCCTCGCGCAGGCGTCGGCGGCGGTCGGCGTCGAGCGATTCGTCCTCGTGTCCACCGACAAGGCGGTCAACCCGACCAACGTGATGGGGGCGAGCAAGCGCCTGGCGGAGATCATCTGCCAGGAAATGCAGCGCCAGTCGCGCCGCACGCGTTTCGAGATGGTCCGCTTCGGCAACGTGCTCGGCAGCGCCGGCAGCGTCATCCCGAAGTTCCAGGCGCAGATCGAACGCGGCGGGCCGGTCACCGTCACGCATCCGGAGATCACGCGCTACTTCATGGCGATCCACGAAGCGGCGCAGCTCGTGCTGCAGGCGGCCGCAATGGGCGAGGGGGGCGAGATCTTCGTCCTCGACATGGGGCAGCCGGTCAAGGTGCTCGAACTCGCGCGCGACATGATCCGCCTGTCCGGCAAGAGCGAGAGCGAAGTCCCGATCGTGTTCACCGGCCTGCGCCCGGGGGAAAAGCTGTTCGAGGAAGTCCTCGCGCACAGCGAACGCACCCGCCCGACGCATCACTCCAAGCTGCGTGTCGCTCGCGCCTCGTTGCCGGACGGCTTCGAAATGGCCGAGATGCTGCAGTGGGTGCGCTCCGGCAACACCCGCAGCGACGACGAGGTGCGGCGCGTGCTGCGGCGCTGGGTTCCGGAATATGCCCCGTATAATCCCCCGAAGCCTTTCCTCGTGGCAGCGAAAATGGCACGCGAAGCATGTTGAGGTAAGTCCAGGGTGGCAATTTATGCAATCGGTGACATTCAGGGGTGTTACCGCGAATTTCGAGAACTGATCGACCAGTGCGGCTTCGACCCGTCGAACGATCGCCTGTGGCTGGTCGGCGACTTGGTCAACCGCGGACCCGCGTCGCTCGAGACCTTGCGCTTCGTCCGGTCGCTCGGCGACGCAGCGGTTAGCGTGCTCGGCAACCACGACCTGTATCTCCTCAAGATCGCGTACGCCGGCGCGTCGGGCCGCAAGCGCCACGACACGCTGCAGCAGGTGCTCGAGGCGCCGGATCGCGACGAACTCATCGCCTGGCTGCGGACACTGCCGCTGATGCATCTCGAAGGCGACTACGCGATGGTCCACGCCGGCCTGCTGCCCGGATGGACCGCCGAACGCGCCCGGGCGCTCGCGCGCGAAGTCGAAGCCGCGCTCTCGGGGGAATCCTGCGAAGCGTTCCTGCAGCACATGTGGGGCAATTCGCCGAAAGCGTGGAGCGATGACCTCGCCGGGTGGGAGCGGCTGCGGGTGATCGTCAACGCGATGACGCGCATGCGTTTCTGCACGCCCGACGGGCGCATGGAATTCGATGCGAAAGGGCCGCCCGACAGCGCGCTGCCGAATCATCTGCCGTGGTTCGCGCACCCGAACCGTGCCAGCAGCGACACGACCATCGTCTGCGGCCACTGGTCCGCGCTCGGATTGCGCAGGGAGCCGAACCTGCTCGCCCTCGATTCCGGCTGCGTATGGGGCGAAAAGCTCACCGCGGTGAGACTCGAGGATCGCCAGGTATTCCAGGTGCATGCGGGGAAGCGGCTTGGGTCGTTCTGAGTCGCTGCCGGCGGTGGAAATCCGTGCGACTGCGCCGGTGCGCCAAGCGAGACTCGCGCTGATCTCGAGCCAGGCGTATTCGATCCACAATTTCCGCGGCCCGTTGATCCGCGACTGGGTCGCGCGTGGCCTGCAGGTGTTCGCGCTCGCACCCGACTACGACACCGCGAGCCGCGACGCCGTGGCCGCGCTCGGCGCCGAACCCGTCGATTACAGCCTCGAGCGGGCCGGCATTCGGCCGCTGCGTGACGTGCGCGACATTTTCCGGCTCGTGCGCCTGCTGCGCCAGCTGCAACCCGACTATGCGTTCACGTATTTCATCAAGCCGGTGATATATGGCACTTTCGCGGCGCGCCTCGCCGGTGTGCCGAATCGCTTCGCGATGGTCGAAGGCGCGGGCTATGTCTATTCGGAAGAAAGCCCGGGCTTCTCGCTGCGCCGCCGCGTGCTGCGCGCCGCGGTCAGCGGCTTGTACCGGGCGGGCCTCGCCGGGGCGCATCGCGTGTTCTTCCTCAACCGGGACGATGTCGAACTGTTCGTCCGCAGCCGCATGGTCGCTGCCGAGCGCGTGATCATGCTCGGGGGCATCGGCGTCGATCTCGGCTGGTTTGCCGCCGCGCCGCCGGTCACGGATCCGCCGACTTTTCTCCTCGCGGCCCGGCTGCTCGCCGAAAAGGGCGTCCGGGAGTACGTCGAGGCGGCGCGGCGGGTTCGCGCCGTGCATCCGTCCGCACGTTTCATCCTGCTTGGCAGCATCGACGCCAATCCGGGTTCGGTCAGCGAAGCCGAACTGCGTGCGTGGAATGCCGAAGGTGTCGTCGAATGGCGAGGTCACGTCGGCGACGTTCGCCCGGCCATTGCCGAAGCGAGCGTCTTCGTCCTGCCGTCGTACTACCGCGAGGGCGTTCCGCGCAGCATCCAGGAGGCGATGGCGATGGGCCGCCCGATCATCACGACGGACATGCCGGGGTGCAGGGATACTGTCGAGCCGGGTGAAAACGGTTGGCTGGTGCCGCCGCGCGATGTCGATGCGCTGGTCGATGCGATGCTCGGTTTCATCGAGCGGCCCGAGCGAATCGCATCGATGGGGGCCGCGAGCAGGCGCCTCGCCGAGGCGCAATTCGACGTGCGCCGCGCGAACGCGCGCATCCTTGCGGCAATGGGGTGTGGCTGATCGCCTGCCTATCCTCACGCCGGCGCCGACCGCGTTCCGGCGATGGATCGGCGAGGCGATAATTTTTCGGTAACCGGGTAAACTCCCTTGCTTCGATTCTGCCCGTGCAAGGCCCCCCAGACATGAACGCCCAGTCCGCGCCTGCCGAAAACGGCGCCGTTGCGGTCGCATCCCGCCCCCGCCTGGGGGAATTGCTTGTCCGCAGCAATCGCCTGTCCAATCGTGACCTCGAGCAGGCGCTTGCTGCACAGCAGGAAATCGGCGACCTCATCGGCCGTGTTTTGGTGCGGCTGGGGCTGCTGTCGGAGATCGACGTCGCCCGTGCGCTTTCGGAACAGCTTGGCATTCCGCTCGCGCAAACGCCGGATTTTCCCGACGAGCCGATCGAAGTGCCCGGGTTGTCGGTGGACTATCTGCTGGCGCACGCTGTGCTGCCGGTGCGGGTGGTCGATGGCGTCGTCGTCGTCGCGATGGCGATGCCGCAGGACCCCTTCCTGACCAAGGCGCTGCGGCTCGCTTCGGGCCTGTCCGTCGAGCCCTGGCTGGCGATCGAGTCCGAGCTTCAGTCGGCGCTCGAGCGCCTCTACGCTCCCCCGGAGGAAGTCGACGAGGACGAAGGAGACGGTTTTCTCGGCGCCATCGACGGCGACAGCGAATTCGTCGAGCACCTGAAGGATCTCGCCAGCGAAGCTCCCGTCATCCGGCTGGTGAACCAGATCATTTCCCGCGTCATTGACCTGCGCGCGTCCGACATCCACATCGAACCGTTCGAAGACGGGCTCCACATCCGGTACCGCGTCGACGGCGTGCTGCAGGACGCCGAGCTTGCCGACAGCGGCCTCGCCGCAGCCGTCACGTCGCGGATCAAGCTGCTGGCTCATCTGAACATCGCCGAACGTCGCCTGCCGCAGGATGGGCGCATCAAGAACCGCGTGAAGGGCCACGAACTCGACCTGCGCGTATCGACGCTGCCGACCGTCCACGGCGAAAGCGTCGTGATGCGGGTGCTCGATCGCGCGAGCATCCGGCTCAACCTCGAGGACATGGGCTTTGCGCCCGACAACCTTGCCCGCTACCGTGAGCTGATCGACCGTCCGCACGGCATCCTGCTTGTCACGGGCCCGACCGGCTCGGGCAAGACGACGACGCTTTATGCGTCACTTGCGAAGCTCGATTCGGCCGCGCTGAAGATCCTCACCGTCGAAGACCCGGTCGAATACCAGCTCGAAGGCGTGAACCAGGTGCAAGTGCTGCCGCAGATCGGCATGACTTTCGCCCATGCGCTGCGCTCGATCCTGCGCCAGGATCCGGACATCATCATGATCGGCGAGATGCGCGACACCGAGACCGCACAGATCGCCGTGCAGTCGGCGCTGACCGGCCACCTCGTGCTGTCGACCCTGCATACCAATACTGCAGTCGGGGCGATCATCCGCCTCGAAGACATGGGCGTGGAGCGTTACCTCATTACCTCGTCGGTGAATGGCGTGCTGTCGCAGCGCCTGCTGCGCCAGCTCTGCCCGCACTGCAAGGAAGCTGCCGAACTGCCGGAAGCCGCGGTGAAAAAGGCCGGGCTCGACCGTTTCATGACGTCCGGCAGCCGCACCGTGCAGGTTGCGCGCGGTTGCCCCGCGTGCAAACACACGGGGTATCGCGGGCGCACGTCGATTCACGAGCTCTTCGTCATGGATGACGCCGCACATCAGGCGATCCTCGCCGGGGCGGACGCGACGACGCTGCACCAGGTCGCCCGCAAGGGCGGCATGCTGACGTTGTACGAAGACGGCCTGCGCAAGGTCGCCGCCGGCATCACTTCGCTCGACGAACTGCTGCGTGTGACCCAGGATCAGGGCAATGCCTGATTTTGCCTACCGCGCGGCGCAAGCGGACGGCCGCATTTTCGAAGGGCATGTCGACGCCGCCAACCGCGAAGCTGCGATGCGTACGCTGCGCGGCAAGGGGTTGACGCCCTTGCAGCTCGATGTGACGGAGCGGAGGGGCGCCGACCTTCATGCCGCTTCGGCAGCAGGGAAGGACGGCGCCGGGCCCGCGGCGGGGGAGGCGGCTTTCCCCGCCCGACGGCGCATGCGCCTGTTCTCCGCCGACCGCGGCCCCGACCACGCCGACGTCCATAGCATTACCGGTCAACTATCGGTGATGCTGCGCGCGGGCTTGCCGCTCGACCGGGCACTGCGCGTCCTGATCGGCATGGGCGGCAAACCTTCGGTCACCGCGCTGCTCGAAGACGTGTTCAAGTCGGTCAAGGCCGGCAAGGGGTTGTCCCAAGCGCTGGCCCCGCACCAGGCGCTGTTCGGCGAGTTCTACATCAACATGGTCCGCTCCGGCGAAGCCGGCGGGCAACTCGCCGACGTGCTCGGTCGCCTCGCCGAACATCTCGAGCGCGTCAAGGAACTGCGCGAATCAGTGGTTTCGGCGCTGATCTATCCGGCGATCCTCGTCGTCGTCGCGGCGATCTCGGTTTTCCTGATGCTCGGCTTTGTCGTGCCGCAATTCGAAACCCTCTTCGACGACATGGGCGAAGCGCTGCCGCTGCCGACGCGCCTGATCGTCGCCGCCGGCCATCTGGTCGCCGACTGGGGCTGGCTGATCGTGCTCGTCGTTGCCGGCCTCGTCTGGCTCGTGCGCCGCTGGCTCGCCACGCCGGCCGGCCGCGACAAGCGCGATGCGTGGATGCTGCGCCTGCCGGTGCTCGGCGAAGTCACCCGCAAGTACGAAGTCACCCGTTTCGCGCGCAGCATGGGAACGCTGCTGGGCAATGGCGTGCCGATCGTCACCGCGCTGAAAATCGCAGCGGAAACCATGACCAACCAGCGACTGCGTGCGGCGATGGCGGGCGTGGCCCCCGCGATCAAGCAAGGCGGGCGCATGGCGGACGCGCTCGGAAAAACCCAGCTCTTCACCCCGCTCGGGCTCAACATGATACGGCTGGGGGAAGAAACCGGCCGGCTAGATGCGATGCTGCAGGAGCTGGCCCGGGTGCACGACGTCGAAGTGCAGGCCGGCGTGAAGCGGGCGCTGACCCTGCTCGAACCATTGCTGATCCTGACCCTGGGCGCGGTGATCGCTGCGATCATCGTGTCGATCCTGATGGGCATTCTTTCTGTCAATGATCTGGCGATGTAGCTTCATCCGGGTGATCAACTCATATCGACACGATGTTCTCGCAGGTTGTTTTCGAGGGTTCCTCTGCGTATAAAATCATGTTTTTTGCTGCGCCACATGGCCAGAACTGGAAACGTAATGACACGAAATCATCCTTCCCGCAAGCCTGCAAAGGGCTTCACGCTCGTCGAACTCCTCGTGGTGCTTGCGATCCTCGGGCTCCTTGCCGGCCTGGTCGGCCCGCGCGTGCTGGGGCAACTGGGTGGGGCGAAGAGCAAGACGGCTAACGTTCAGACCAAGGATCTTGAACAGGCGGCGGAACTGTTCAAACTCGACGTAGGCCGTTTCCCTTCGCGTGAAGAAGGGCTCGAAGCACTTGTCTCGAAGCCGAGCGCTGCTGCGGGCTGGAATGGACCCTATCTGAAGAAGGGCGGCCTACCGCTGGATCCCTGGGGCAATCCTTACCATTTGGAAGTTCCAGGCAGGAATGGCGACATCGACATCTACACGCTCGGTGCCGACAATTCCCCGGGGGGTGAGGGCGAAAACGCCGATGTCGGCAATTGGCATTGAGTCAGCGCGTGTGCTCACGTCTTCAATCGGTCATCCGATGGAGGCAGTGTGGCTTTACCCTGATCGAACTCATTGTTGCGTTGAGCATTGGCGTGCTTGCCTTGAGCGCGGCGCCGTTCGCGGTGTCGCGTGCATATGAAACCATGGAGTACCGGGCGACGGTCAAGCAGGTCCTCGCCGGTATCAAACTTGCCCGTGTGGAAGCCTTGCGTTCGGGGCAAAGCACCGCCTTCAACGTCGACCTCGATGCACGCCGGTTCGGGATCGAAGGGCATCTTGACAGCGAACTGCCAGAAAGACTGACGATGCGACTGATTGTCGCGGATGTCGAGATCGACCAAAGTCGCGGCGGCATTCGCTTTTATCCTGACGGCGGTGCCACCGGCGGGACGCTCGAGATTCTGCGCCCCTCAGGTGACGGCGTACGAATTACTGTCGATTGGCTCCTCGGTCGCCTCAGTCAGCAGGCGATCGCCATTTGATGGTTAAATCCTCCATCGTGCAGCAGCGTGGCTTTTCGCTACTCGAGGTGCTGGTCGCCCTCACGATCATGGCACTTTCGCTAGCCAGTCTTTATCACGCGACTGGCGGCAGCGTCCGTGCCATGGTCGAGGCGGATCGGCAAACCCGCGCACTGTTCCTCGCCCAGTCGATGTTGGCTCAATATCCCGCGGTGCCAAATGGTGGCGTCCGGGATCAAGGGCTGTACGACGACATGCGTTGGCGACTCATCTCAGAGGCCTGGCCCGTAGCGGGCGACTCTCCTCCCGTGCTCCTGCATCGCATTGTCGTCGAGGTCGAATGGTCCGATCGTGGTCGCCAGCGGCAACTTACCCTGGCGAGCATTGCGCCCGAACGATCCGAACTGCGGTGATGGGTAAGCTGATAGTGAGAAGAAGAAATCCACGTAACTCGGGTTTTACTTTAGTCGAGGTCGTTGTTGCGCTCACCCTGTTGTCACTGGTTCTGCTCGGTTTGGTAGGGGCGCTTCGCAATTTCGGACAGACGAGTGTTCGCCTTGAAGCGCAAACGCTTGCTGCCGATGACCTACGATTGGTTAGCGGCTTGCTTCAACGCACAATGGCTCGCACTTCGTCGCGCACATGGAAGGATCCGTCCACTCAAGCGGTACGAACCTGGTTCGCAGGGGGTCCTGAAGGCCTCGTCTGGCTGGGACACCTGCCTGTCCGGCATGGTGTCGGGGGTCTTAACCATCTACGCTTGTTTGTGAGCAACACGAGGTCACCATCCGATGAGCGCAGATACTTGGCTCTTCAGCTGACCCCTTATGCCGGTGACGATAGTCCTCCCGACTGGGGTGCGCTTGAATCTTTGGTGCTGCTTGACGATATCGAGTCCCTGCAACTGCAATATCAGAGCCTCGGTGAAACCGGTTGGCTCGACGTGTGGGATGAACCCGCCGTCCTGCCCGGATTTGTCCGGGTGATGATTACCGTGCGCGGGCGATCTTGGCCGCCGCTGGTCGTGCGACTGGAACAGGCCGAGCTGCAGCCCGAGTCTCAAACGGTGGCAAAACCCGCAGTACGGCGGAAATAAGCTTATGTTTTGTTCGGACCGATCCTGTTCACGCCGTTCCCTCAACATTTCCTTCTCCTTCACCAGTTCCGGGCTCGCACTGATTGCCGTCATGTGGCTGGTCGCTGCCCTCTCCGTTCTGGTGACCGGGATAATTGCCACGGCTCGCGCAGATCTGCGCACTACCCAGAATTTCCGGCTTTTTGCCGAGCATGCGGCTGCAGGGGACGCTGCGATAAGGCTTGCTGCCGTGGCTATGCTCATGGCACCTACGGCGTCGGGGCCGGTCAAGTTCCAGTTTGCCTTCGAGGGGCGGACATTGAACGTCGAGGTGTACCCTGCGTCTGGCTTCGTTGACCTTAACCACGCGTCCACCGATCTCCTGCGCGAAACGTTGGCCTATGGGGCGGAGCTATCCGAAAATGACGCTCGGATCCTTGCCGATCGCATTGTGGACTGGCGAGACCCGGACCGGTCTTCACTGCCTGACGGAGCCGAACGTCCTGAATACGAAGCTGCACAGAGTCGATTCCGGCCCCGTGACGGGCCCTTCGAATCAGTGGATGACCTCGTTCAGGTGCTCGGGGTAAGTCTCGATCTTCATGATAAACTTCGCGGCTTGCTCACTACCCGTGGTGAGTCCCCGGGGGTGGACCCGCGCTACGCGCCGGCTCCCGTTCTTGCAGTCCTGGCCGCAGGAAATATCCGTGCCGTTGATCGTGTCCTTGCCGCACGCGCGCGGAACGATCCCCTTATCGATATGACAGCTTTGAAACAAGAATATCTCGCCGATGCCTCTACGCTTCACTACCGCTTCGAGGCTTGGCGGCAGGAGGGCGATCTACGCCTCTCGCGTGTGCGGTGGCTCGATCTGGGACGCGTGAGTTCAACGGGCATTCCCTGGATCGAGTTTGACGCGGAGCCGGTAACGGCGGAACGGGTGGTCAGGGAATACCCCAGTGGCGTTTGACGCAGGCAATCTCAGCCTTTTCGGCCTGGATTTGGGCCGCGGCTGGCGGACGCTGCGACAGGGATGGTCCGATGCGCTGGACTGGCCCCTTTTTCGCTGGTTTCGCCCAGTGGTGCCGGTCAGGGTGCAACTCCCCGACGGCTCCACGCAGTGGCGCGCAGGCGCATCGGCCCGCGCAACTCCCCCGGCGAAGGAAAACAGCATCCAGGCCGTCCTGTTGCCAGACGATCTGGTTCTTTTCCGCGATCTGGTATGTCCCGATCTGGTCCTGTCCGATCTTCAGCAGGCGGTTGCATTGCAGGCCCGGGAGCACAGTCCGTTCGGCGCCGACGAGCTGGTATGGGGATGGCGTGCGTCCGAGCGGGAAGATGGCTGTCAGGATGTTCGTCTAGCGCTGTGCTCTCGCGCTCATGTGGAAAAATACCTTCTTTCGCTGGATCAGACTGCCGCCGGGAGTCAGGAAATATGGGCCGACCTCGGCCTGCCCATCGTTATAGCAGGCTTCGGAGAGGCGCGGCGCGAGCGCGCTTGCGCTCGTCAGCGTATCGGGATGGTTTTCAGCGTGGCGCTGCTCGTGTTGATGCTGCTCTCGCTCGTGGCGATGCCATTCCTGTTGAAGCGTGCACAAGTTTTCGATGCCCAGGCACGACACGTCCTTCTCGTTAATGAAACAGCGCAAGTCGTCGCTGACCGCGAGGCATTGCTCAAGGCCATGGCGCGAGTAAATGCAGTGAAAGCGCAGCTCCGGGGGCAGGTGGATCTGCCGGCTGTGCTGGAGGCCCTCACCCGGATTTTCCCCGACACGGCGTTTCTCAATAGATTCGAAGTCTCCGGAGACAGGGTCCGTATCGGAGGATTTGCCGACAATGCGGCTGCTCTCGTCGAAACACTGGGTGCGCAGGCGGGATTTCGCGACGTGCGTACCCCGAGTGCAATCTCGCGGCGCAGCGATGGCAAGGAGTCCTTTTCTGTCGAGTTCATCTACCGGAACGAAAAAAACGCGGTGGCCGTGCAATGAGACAGCGCGCCTATCTCAGCGTCGGGTTTCTTGTTGTCCTGGTTATGCTTTTCGCCGTCCCGGTGGTGGATCAATTTCTCTTTCGTTATAGCTGGGCAACGCAGACCTTGGCGGAGATCGAGTCGCGGCATGCCCGCCTGCTTGGCCTGCGCGATGCCGCCCCACGCATCAAGGCAGCTCTTGCCGAATCACTCACTGTGCTAGAGCGCCATGCATACCCGGCCGAAATCGGCAGCGGTCGGGTCGGCGCCGATCTGCAGCAGCGTGTTCGGCGTATCGCCGAGGCCGCCGGAGTTACGGTCGTCGGCAGTCAGATTCTTCCGCCTCGCGAGACGGCGGGAGTGGAATTGGTCCCCCTGTCCGCCACCCTCGATGCCGACACAAATGGTCTCGCCGATTTTTTACTTGCCCTGCCGGTCGAGCGGCCATCCATACAGGTAGATAACATCGAAGTGACGAGTTCTCGTCAGCGGACTTCGGCGGCGGAAGGAAGAATTCGTATCCAGATCAATGTCAGCTCCATCCGCCTGCTGCCATGATTGCCCCGATCACACGCTACGCGCTCCTTCTGAGTGCAATAATCGCGGTGGGGATTGTCCTCCTGTGGCAAAGCGGGGAAAAGAACTGGGCGCCGCCGCAACCCCGGTCTCTGGACGAGTCACTTTTTGACATCCCGAAAATCGAACACAAGTCTCCTGAAGAGGGAACTTCGGGGGAAACACGCCTGCGTCCTTTGTTCATTTCAACCCGAAGAGCTTCGCCTGAATCGGAGCGCAAGGCTGAGGAGGGGCCTGATCCCTTTGCAGACATAAGGGTTCTCGGGTTATTTGCTTCAGACAAAGAGGGTGGGGCGGTTTTGCTCGTCGAGGGCAAACCCAAACGGGTACGCTATGGCGACAAGATCGGACCTTGGGCACTGCAAAGTGTTGACGGTACGCGCGCCGTGTTTGTCGGAAATGGGGGCAAGCAAACCGTTCTCCAGATGCGATATTTGACGAAGCCCGCGCCAGGTTCAGCCCGCGCCAACGAGGCGTCGCCCGAGAGTGCCATCGAGGGGGCGACCGCCGGACCCGAAGGGACTCGTGCCGGAACGGCGTCCGAGAGTGCCGGCTCGCGCGAGGAAGCTCGGCGTCTACTTGCTGAAAAACGTCGTGCTCGAGCAGATGAACGACGGGCCCGTCTCGAAGAGCTTCGACAGCAGCGTCCATGATTCAGCAACAAGTGAGCAATATGCGCTTTAGATCCAGTACGTTATTCCTGGCTGTTGTGCTGGCGGTATCCGGCTGCACCACTATGGCTCCCTCGGTTCAAACGAGTCGCAGGGTCGGCGCGTCCGTTCCAGGGCAAGAGGGGCGCGTCCCACAGGAGCACGGGGCGGAAAACGACAATGGCCAGAACGCGGACAAGATCGAGGCGCCCTCGGACAGCGCAAGTGGCGGTGCACCAACTCTCTTGCGGGGCACGGATCGCATGTTCGCGCCCCCCAAGTCGGAACCAGCAGTAAAACTGCGCGGTGCGGACGTCTCGCTGAAGTTCGAGCAGGCGCCAGTGGCAGAAGTCGTCCACGCCGTAATGGGCGACATTCTCAATGTGCCATACTCGATTGGCCAGGCCTTGGACGGCGTGATAACGCTGCATACCCATCTGCCTTTGCCGCGCGACAAGGTTTTTTCGGTTTTCGAGTCCACACTCAAGGCAAACGGTCTTCTAGTGGTAAAGGATGCGGCCGGGGTATATCACATCGGCCGCCCCGAGACGCTACGCAGCGTGGCCCCTTCGCTGGAAAACGTTGGAAGTTTACCGCTCGGGCACAATATGGTTATCTTGCCGCTGCAATATGTGGGTGCCGCGGAAATGGCAGATATTCTCAAACCGTTGGCAACTCCCGAAGCCTTCGTCCGCGTCGACACTTTCCGCAACCTGCTGATTCTCGCAGGTACGCGAGCCCAGATTGAAAGTTGGACAGAGATTGTCAGCACCTTCGATATCGACGTGTTGAAGGGGATGTCTCTAGGCCTCTTTCCCCTCAAACATACTTCCGCGCGAGAAGTGGACGCCGGGCTCAAAGCCGTACTGGCGGGCACAGGTTCTCCCGGCGGTGCTGCTGCGCCTCAGCCTGCAGCTCGGCCGGCGAACCAGGGGGCGACAGGTGCTACGGGGACTGCGGGGACTGCGGGGACCTCTGCCGTTCCGGACATGACCGCACTGCAAATCTCCGGTCCGGTTTCAGGAGTCATTCGGATTGTCGCGCTCGATCGCCTTAATGCGCTGCTTGTGATCACTCCCCGTTCCCATTATCTGGATACCGCACGCGAGTGGATTGAAAAGTTCGATCAGCCTAGATCCGGCGGGAGCGAGCCCCAGCTCTATGTTTATCCGATTCAAAACGGAACGGCGCAGCACCTGGCCAACCTGCTTAACGGCATTTTCGGTGCCGGTGCTACCGCTCAGCAACCACAGACTCCACGATCGGTCGCCCCAGGGCTAGGAGCCAGCGTTCTTGGCGGCGGGCTCGGGATAAGCGGATCAGCTTCAGGTTCCGGCACTCTGGGGCTGAGCAGCGGCCGTTTCGGTGTGTCTCGACTCGGTGCCGGGAATGATTCCAATGTCACGGCGCAGGAGCTGGTGCAATTTTCTCTCGGTTCTCAGGTCCGTGTCGTCGCCGATGAGCAGAATAACGCGATCCTGCTATACGCTCCTCCTGGTGAATATAACAAGATCGAAGCAGCACTCCGGAAACTCGATGTCGCCCCGACCCAGGTTCTGATCGAAGCGACGATTCTCGAAGTCACGCTTAACGACGAGCTCAAATACGGCCTGCAGTGGCACTTCAGCGGGAAAATCGGATCGAACGGATGGAGCGGTCAAGGGCAGCTTACCAGCGGTGATACCAGTGTGCTTTCGCCGACCAACCCGGGTTTCTCCTACTCTGTAATCAATCCCCTCGGGCAAATCCGAGCCGTGTTGAATGCGCTTGCGCAGAAGTCCCTGCTGAACGTGATCTCAAGCCCGAGCATTCTGGTGCTGGACAACAATACTGCAGAAATTCACGTCGGCGACCAGCAGCCTATTCGCACGTCGCAGACCATCACTGATGGTGGCCTCACCACCACCTCGATCGAGTACAAGGACACCGGAGTCAAACTCGCAGTCTCTCCTTCTGTGAATGCGGGCGGGATGGTGACGATGACGGTCGAGCAGGCAGTCACGGATGTCGGTCAGGTGGACATCGCAACAGGCCAGCGGACCTTCCTTCAGCGACAGTTGGCGAGCAGGGTGGCTGTTCGAAACGGTGAAACGATCGTGCTGGGCGGATTGATTAGGGATAACAATAATCGGGACAGGCAAGGTATTCCGCTGTTGCATGATTTACCCATATTGGGGGATCTGTTCGGGACGACATCGGACACTACTGTCCGTACTGAATTGTTGGTAATGCTTACCCCGCGTGTGGTCGATAATGACGCGGCGCTCCGCCAAATCGGAGACGAGCTGAAGTTGCGCATGCGCAGCCTGGACCATTTGCCCAGACGCATTTCTGCGTTGCGGGGGGACAGTGCGGAAAGTATCGAGTCGGTTCCCGGTCACGACAAGAGCACCGTGCCTATTCAGTGATTCCGGTATATTTTGGTCCGATTTTCGACTGTAATGCTCTGCCGTGGAGTTTTGTCCGCAGGCGACCGACATCCGGGACGTGCGACAGCGCACGTAGCGGCCGGCCTCCACGAATATTACAACCAGTTACTTTTGAAAGCGTTGTCGGCATAAGCCCGCCGGTCATGATTCTGGCAGTATCCGGACTCTGCGAGTCGAAGCGGATCCGGACAGATGCCGGATCTTGCCGAAGTCCAGGTCCTCTCCCGTTCGACCCTCGAGTGACGCCGTATTTCTGGGGCGGAAGTTTTGCCATTAATGCCGGTTAATTATCCGACTGGTTCGCTTGTGAGTAGCTGCGCAAAAAATGATGTTTTTCGTAGCTACTTCTGATGGTGCGGCTTTTTTGCGCTTGGCATGAATGGTTTTCCGCGTGGTTTTAGCCTGTTGCGAAAACCTACCAAGGGAAATTTTAAGTGGATAATTCGTTTTTTTGTTTTCGTGCATGCATTAAACGCATTTGTGTTGCCTCGAGTGGTGCGGAGAGGGCCAGGGCAAGGGCAAGGGAAGCCGCCGTGGACAGCCATTCCAGAAGAGTTGTAGTCGTCGATCGAAGGCGCGGCAGTGCTCCGGGCAGCTTTGATCGTCAGGGGCTGTCTTCGGAGGTCATGTTGTGAGCGAAGCGATTCATGCGTCGATCATCATTCCCGTGAAGAATGGAGGGGCGTTGTATCGCAACGTCCTCGACCAGGTGCTGGCACAGAGAGCGCCCTGGCCTTTCGAGTGCATCGTGCTGGATTCAGGCTCCTGGGACGGCTCGCTCCAATATACCGAGTCGAAACCCGATGTACGCTTGAAACAGATTCGCTCGGACGAATTCGGCCATGGGCGCACTCGAAATCTTGGTGCGTCCATGGCGTCCGGAAAATTTCTTGTTTTTATTACCCACGACGCCTTGCCTGTGGATGACCAGTGGCTCGCAAATCTGGTTGCGGCGGCCGAAGTTTCGCCTGCCGTTGCGGGTGTCTTCGGCCGCCACGTGGCCTACCCTGCGGCATCTCCGGTAACGAAGCGCGAGCTTGAAGAACATTTTTCAGGTTTTGGTGGCGCCACCAGCATTTTTCGTATTGAGGATCGCGAACGCTACGCGCAGGACGAGGGGCTCCGCCAGTTTCTTCACTTTTTCTCGAACAATAATGCATGTCTCCGGCGAAGCGTTTGGGAACGAATCCCATATCCGGATGTGGACTTCGCAGAAGATCAGGCGTGGGCCAAGCAGATCATGGAAGCCGGGTACAGCAAAGCATATGCCCCCGCTGCGGCGGTCTACCACTCCCACGATTTCGGAATCATTGAGACGGCGCGCCGTGCTTATGACGAAGCCCGAGCGCTTCACAGGATTTTTGGTTATAGGCAGGTGGCTTCGCCATTGGCGGGGATCCGCAGCTGGAACTACCTCACCCGCCGCAACATGGGTTGGTCGTGGCAGTCGCCTGCTCCCCTTGTCGAGCGGTTGTTTTTCGCGTTGCGAGCCCCCTTGCACGCTGCGAGCAAGTTGGCGGGCCTGTATTTAGGGGAGCGAGAGGGAAGGCTTCCTGTTCTGCTCGCGCGCGTGGCCTCACGTGATCGAGCGTTGCGTACGGTGCAGCGGAAAGTCAATACATTGGAAAGCAGTGAATGACCGATCGATTGATACGTGCCTTGGGCTACAAACTATGGCAACTGGGTTTTTTCGGGACGCTGCGTTTTCTGGCAACTCGCATCGCAGGGCGATTGTCGAGTAGCTCTCCATCGCAGATCCTGCTGCCGCAAAAACGAAATGTAGCCAAGTCGTACGGGATGTTCTGTGATACGGACATCGCCCTCACGGACGACGGTCTCGACCCGGCAGGGTGGATGAACTGGATACTTCCTCCCTTTTCGATCGGTAGTGGAGGTCACCTCAACATTTTTCGCATGGTTGCCATGCTGGAAGGGGAGGGGGTGCGTATTCGATTGCATTTTCTGGGGGATACAGGTTGTGCTGATCCGGCGGAGGTCTCGGATCTGATCAACGAGCATTTCGTTCCGCTCAAGGCGGAGGTCGTCCTCGGAGTTCAGACAATGCGACCGGCCGAGTTTGTCGTAGCAACGTCCTGGGACACGGCGTACTGGGCTGCAAAGGCGCCGGCGGCAGGGCACCGCCTCTATTTCGTGCAGGATTTCGAGCCTTATTTTTATCCGGTTGGAAGCGAGTACGCCTTTGCCGAGCGGACTTACCATTTCGGTCTGACCGGCATCACGGCCGGAGATTGGCTGGCAGAGAAACTGTCCCGGGAATATGGAATGAAGACTTTTCCTTTCGGATTTTCCTATGACAAGGATCTTTATTCACCCAAGCCGAGAAGACCGGGTCCGCGCCGAGTCTTCTTCTACGCGCGCCACGTCACTCCTCGCCGCGGCTTCGAACTCGGGTTGCTTGCCCTGAGCGAACTTCATCTGCGTTTGCCGGATGTGGAAATGGTGTTTGCCGGCTGGGATGCCAGCGAGTTCGACGTGCCCTTTCCCCACCTCAACGCAGGCGTAGTCGCACTTGATGAACTGCCGGAGCTCTATAGCCAGTGTGATGTCGCGCTTGTGCTTTCGTTTACGAACCTTTCTTTGCTGCCGCTTGAAGTAATGGCTTGCGGCTGTCCGGTCGTATCGAACCAGGGCCCGAACGTCGAGTGGTTGCTCAAGGACGAACAGAATGCCTTGCTTTGCGCGCCGACGCCTGCTGCAATCGCTGATGCACTGGAACGAATACTTGTGGATTCGACACTTCGCGACCGGATTGTCGCGGGAGGTCTTGCATTCGCACGTCAAACCGACTGGCCGCGCGAGGGACGCCGGGTGGCGAAAGTGCTGAACGAGTTGAGGGTAACGAGTTGATGCGCCCTACGTTGCAGATACTTTGGATGTGGTTGCGGCGCGATATCAAGTCCCGCTATGCCGGCTCCCTGGTCGGTATGGCCTGGGCTTTCCTCGGCCCCCTTGCAACCATGGGACTTTTTTATGTACTTTTCGCTCACATTTTCAAAGTCCGTGTGCCGGAGCTCACCACGGACACCGGTTACCTCTATTATCTGCTCGCCGGGCTCGTGCCCTGGCTTGCAATCGCGGAAGCTCTTTCACGCGGCACCGGCGTGATCGTGGCGTATGAACAATTCCTGCAGAAACAGGTTTTTTCTGTGGAAGTCCTTCCGCTGAGTGTCGTGTTTTCCGCCCTGCTTCCGCAGTTCGTCGGCACCGCCGTCTTATTCGGACTGCTGGCCGTCGCCGGAGTGGGGGAGCCGATAAGGTGGCTGCTTTGGCCTGGCGTACTCGGACTTCAGGTGCTGATGGTGTCCGGCATCGTCCTTGTCCTGTCTGTTCTTGCCGTGCATCTGCGTGACCTTGTGCACGGTCTTCCGGTGCTGATACAGTTTCTTTTTTATGCGACGCCAATCCTCTTTTCGATGACGATGGTCCCGGAAGCCTATCATCCATTGTTTTTACTCAACCCGTTCGCGGTTCTCATTCAGGCTCATCAGGCCATTCTTCTCGGCTTGCCGTTCGGATTTTTGCAAGCCGCTGCCTTGCTTGGCTGGACTTTGGTGCTCGGAGTAGGCGGAATCGCGTTGTTTCGTGTTCTGAGGCCCACTGTCGGAGACGGCGTGTGAAACGGGACATGGGTTGCGCAATCAAGCTGTCGTCTCTCGGCAGGGCGTACGGCTTCTATGATCACCCGGGCGACCGGCTGCGCGAAGTCTTGTTTCGAAAGCACCTGCGCCGCGAGCACTGGGCCTTGCGAGGGGTGGAGCTCGAGATTCCAATTGGGGAGACTTTCGGCCTAGTGGGGGAAAACGGAGCAGGCAAGAGCACCTTTCTCAAACTGGTCGCAGGCACGATCAGGCCGAGCGAGGGCAGCGTGACGGTAGGTGGGCGGGTCGCGGCCCTGCTGGAACTCGGAGCCGGCTTTCATCCTGAAGAAACGGGGCGCGACAATGTGCTGATGATGGGCGCTCTGAACGGAGTTGCGCCCTCGCGCATGAAGGAATACTACTCACAAGTCATCGAATTCGCCGAACTTAGCGAGGAAGCGTTGACGCGGCCCGTGAAGACCTATTCCTCAGGCATGTTCATGCGCTTGGCGTTTTCCGCCGCAACTGCGGTCGACCCCGATGTGCTTGTGATTGACGAGGCGCTGTCGGTCGGGGACATGTATTTTCAGAAAAAAAGCCTGGACCGGATCATGCGCTTCCGGGATATGGGCAAAACGGTGCTCTTCTGCTCGCATAACCTCTATCAGGTACGTTCCCTGTGCTCCCGGGCGGCTTGGATACACGAAGGAAAAGTTGCCGCGATCGGCGAGACCGAAGGTGTCGTTACCGCGTATGAGAGTTATGAGCGTGAGCGGGATGCCCTCGCCCGCGAAATTGCAGCCCCCGTCGTTGCCGAGGCCGCGTCCGCTTCACGGTCGAGCGCCGTTTCTCCGGTGCGCCTTGTGGACATCACAATTGAAACGTCGGACGGTATCAACCCCGCCTTCGTGGAGACATTCCAACCCGTTCGACTGATCTTCGACGTTGAAAGCCACGAAGAGGGACGGGCGTTTCATGTCGGGTTCTCGATTGTTCGAAACGACAAGGAGAACATTTTCGGCAGCTCCACCCACTTCGTCAGGCCGGACCGGCCGTTGAAGGGGAGGGGAGAGCATCGGGTGGCAGTTCAGTTTCCGCGGTTTCCGATCCTTTCGGGAGACTACCTTATCAGCGCCTATGTGCTGGACGACACGGGTATCCAGGTGTTGGACATGGCGGAACGGGTTCGTCCGTTTCGGGTCCTTCATGTCGGGCGCGAGTTCGGCATGGTTTATATGGCGCATGAGTGGGAGAACGCCTCGTGAGTGTCGGGCAGCGTCTGCGGCTTGGCTCGGCTTTCCCGGTTCTGTCCCAACTTCCTCCCGGCCTTGCATACGCAGCGGCCACGCGCGTCGGTCTGTGGAGTGGCCAGGATCTGGTCAACGCCAGGACGGCGGTGCGCAACGGATACCTCAGGGTGTGGCCGGAAATGGCGAGCGACCCGCCTCTGCTGGATAGCTGGGGTCGGCGCTACACGGACATGCTCGCACGCGAAACGATGGACGTCTTTCGCATGCACCGTCTCGACGCAGGCACGATTCGCCGCCTGATCGATGTCGACGACGTAAGTGCCCTCGCGCAGGCGCAGCAGGAAGGAAGAGGTGTCATTCTCGTGATGGCGCACTTCAGTCGGCTTATCATGCTGCTCGCGGCACTCGGCATGATGGGATTTCGCATCGGCATGTTGACGATGCGGGTCGATAGCTCGAACGAGGCGCTGGCTCCGGCGATGCGCCGGTTCCTGCAGATGAAGATCGACCGCCTTCGTCAGGTGATCCGGGGGAACTGGATCTGTCTGGGAGACAACTTGCGGCCGATGTATACGGGGCTGGCTCGAGGAGAAGTTTGGGTGGTCCTCGCTGATGCCTACATGGCCGATTTTGGTGAATGGCGAGAGTTCCCCTTTCTTGGCGGGACTTTGCGACTGTCAGGCGGAATAGAACGGATCGCGGCGCGCACCGGAGCCCGGATGGTGTATGGAGCGGTGAATGAGCGCGGCAGTCGTCTCGTCGGCGACGTGCGGGCATTGCCGGCCGACCCTTCCGCGGGCTTGGCTGCCGCGGTCGGCGAACTGGAGCGCGACGTGCGCGCTACACCATGGCAATGGTGGCAGTGGAATATCCTTGACTATATTTGGTCCTCCGGAGCTAAAGTTTGATGCAGTCAAAGCGTTGTGTCGTTCTCGGCGCCAACGGTTTTCTCGGTTGTGCTCTGACCCCGCAGCTGCTCGAAGCGGGCCATCATGTGATCGCCTGTGATCTCGCTCGCGAATTCAGCTCGATCGCGCCTCATTCGCGCCTCGAGTGCCTGACGCTCGATTTTCTCGACGAAGTTGCCGTTCGTGAGGCTGTTGCCGGCGCCGACTGGGTGTTTCACCTGGTCAGCACGACGAAGCCCGCGAGTTCGAACGTGAACATGGCTTTTGATGTTCAGACGAACGTGGTTGCGACGATTCATCTGCTCGAGGCCTGCGCTGCCGAAGGGGTGGGGCGCGTGCTCTTCGCTTCTTCGGGTGGAACGGTCTATGGGATTCCGTCGTCGCTTCCGGTGCGTGAGGATATGCCGACGCTCCCCATCGTTTCGTACGGCCTGACCAAGCTTGTCATCGAACGCTACGCCGAACTGTTCGAGCGCCAGAAGGGGCTTCAAACCGTGTCCCTGCGCATCGGCAATCCCTATGGTCCGCGGCACTATGATCCGAACCAGGGAGTGATTCCCGTTTTCATGCGACAGATTCGCCAGGGGCGGCAGCTGAAGATCTGGGGGGACGGCAGCATCATCCGCGACTACGTCTATGTCGATGATGTCGCCCGCGCGTTTATCCTCGCCGCCCGGTACGCCGGGCCGTTGCGCCAGTTCAACATCGCTTCGGGCGAAGGGCGCAGTGTGCGGGACATCGTGCATCAGCTCGAATTGCTGAACGGCGCGCCCGTCGAAGTGGAATATGTCGCGGCACGCGGCTTTGATATTCCGGCGATCGTGCTCGACATCACTCGCGCGCGAGAAGTATTGGGCTGGCACCCCGGCGTGCGGTTCGAGGAGGGGCTGCGGCTCACGTGGGAGGCGATGAGCCTGTGACCGGACAGTACGACTACGCGATCGATCCGGCCGGGGAGTCGACAGCGAACAAGGTGCTGCGCTGGGTGGGAGCCGGCAAGGGGGTGCTCGAGCTGGGGACGGCTTCCGGGGCGATGACTCGTGAATTGAAGCGGCAAGGATGCCGCGTCACGGGCGTGGAGTGCGTCAGCGAAATGGCCCGCGAGGCGGAGCGGTGGTGCGAGCGCATGCTCGTCGGCGATCTCGAAACACTCGATTTCGGCCGCGAACTTGCAGCCGCGAAATACGACGTCATCGTCGCGGCCGATGTTCTCGAACATTTACGCGACCCGACTGCTGTGCTCGAACGCCTGCGTCCTCACGTGCGGGAAGGCGGGCGGCTCGTCCTGTCGGTGCCGAACATCGGCCACGCCGCCGTCATCGCCGGGCTGATCAACGGGCGCTTCGATTACCGTGACAAAGGGCTGCTGGACCGCACTCATCTGCGATTCTTCACCCGCGCAGGCATCGAAGCGATGCTTCACTCGGCAGGCTGGCTCGCGCTCGCGTGGGAGGCGAACCGAGTGCCGCCGGCCGAGACCGAGCTGCGCGGCGACTGGCTTGCCCTCTCCGACGAACTCCGGCGCGAGTTCGCGTCCGTCCCGGACGGAGATGTTTACCAGTTCATCGTCCTCGCCGAACCGGCCACCGAGGCGCAAGTATTGAGCCGCCAGGCAGAAGCGCTGCAGGCGCTCGGTGATACGCATCAGACGCTGCTGCGCGAACATGAGCGCGTGCTGGCCGATCTGCGGGAGCATCAGAAGGCGTTTTCCGAAGCCCGGCAGATCATTGCCGCGCGCGACGCCGAGCTAGCGGACCTGCGCAGCCGGCCTCCGCTGGCGCCGAAACAGGCAGCATTGGAACCGGCAGTTCCGGAACAGGCCGCGCCGGAACACGGCAAGTCCGGCCACGACGGTGATCGGCCGGAGACGACACGGCCTTTTGCCCGCTGGCTCGCGCAGTTCTTCAGGCGCTGACCGGCCGGGCATCAATCTGTAATATCCACGACAAATCAAAAAGGAGTGATTGCATGAGTCCGGTTTTCCGATCGCGCTCGGCGGTGACGGCTGCCCGCGTCTGCGGGCTGCTCGCCGCGGCACTGCTGGGCGGGTGCGCAGCGATGCCCTGGAGCGACCCTGCGGCGGAGCTGCGCACGCGCGCCGAGACGTTCTGGTCCGCGCGCGTCGCCGGCGACCATCTCACCGCGTACCGGCACGAAGCGGTCTCCGTCAGCGACAAGGCCGATCTGCAGCGCTATCTCGCCACCCGCGGCTCGATCAAGTATGTGCGCGCCGAGGTACGCGAAGTGCGGCTGCTTGCGGACGACAATGCGGAAGTGAACGTGCTGGTCGAATACCGCATTCCGTTGATGGGGCAACGCAATCCGCCGATCAAGGGAGACTTGTGGGACAAGTGGCGCCTCATCGACGGAGACTGGTATCGCCTGCCGCCTCGTGCCGGGAAAGGCGACAAGCCCGCTGCGGCGGCGCCGGGCGCCGACGACTGAACGCTTCCGGCGCAATGCCCCTACAACTGAAAAGTGTTGTAATCTTGCATAGGCGCTTGCCGTCAGGGTATTGGCAACTTGCCATGGGGATGGGCCGACGCTATAGTGCCGTTAGCGTTTGTAACGCGCTGATTGCTGATCGCATCGGGATTGGTAAGGTTGGTATCCAACAACTGTTTGGCACCACACTGAGCTGTAAATTACTCTCAACTAGGAGCATTTCATGAAGAAACTGAGTCTTGCTATTGCAGTTGCCGCAACTTTGGGTGCCGGCGTTGCGAATGCGTATGAAGTCGCCGTTCCGGGATCGGGCCTGCTGGTTCCGAACGTGATCCACAACGGCGCGACCGACACGACTGCCGTCGGCCTGACCAACCACACCGCTGCTGCAATCACGGTGTACTGGACGTTCTTCGATCAGGATTCGAATCACATCACCGACGGTCAGTTCGACATGACCGCCAACGACATGGAAGGCTTTGTGTGGGCCAACGAAGCCGGTCTTGGCCTCGAAGGCCAGCGTGGCTATCTGGTGTTCCACGTCGGTACGGCAACCGGCGCCCCCGTGTACGCTCGTGCCATTTCGGGCGCTGCCTTCCAGGCCGATGCCGCTGCTTCCGATGCGGCCTTCGTCCCGACCTTCCCGCTCCAGGATGGCAATGTTCTCGGCTCGGATCTGACGAACCTCGGCCCTGATTCGCTGGTTGCAGTGACCAATGCCCCGGTGACGGATGACGTAATCGCGATGCGCTATCAGATGGATAGCGATTTCTCGACCAACATCGCGCTGTGGGCGACCGGTGGTCTGGCTGCCTCGACGACCGTGAACATGTTCAACGACGAGCAGCAGCGCAAGTCGGTGAACTTCACGTGCGAATTCGACGAGCTGTGCTTCATCGATCCGACCACGATCGCCGGCCGTCCGGTGGATTTCACGAACGGTTTCATCACCTATGCCGTGCCCGACGTGGAGGGTGTAGAGCAGTCCGCAGTCAGCTATTCGGTCATCACGTCGCAGTCGTTCGGTGCTGCCCAGACCCTGCTGAATACGCATGTGGCTACGGCCGACTAATATTTTTTAGCCCGGTTGTAACGAAGAGCACCCGTAAGGGTGCTCTTTTTTTGCAGTGATCGTTTCTTCAACTGTCGCCGGCCGGGCGCTTTTATCGAACTTGGCGAGAAACTGACGTAAAGCCATGAAAACAGTCCGATTGGCAGCAATTGCGCCCGTCGCGTTCGCGGCAGCGCTTCTGTCCGGTTGCACCGGCCTGGCTCCGCACGGAGCCGACGGAACGCGTGAAATGGCGCAGACCGCCGTCACCGACCGCGTCAGGATCGCGAAAGCTGACGATCCGTGGGGCGGGACGCTGTTGCCGCGTGAAGACGACACTTATGTTGCCGCCGCGTTGCATCGGCGCAACCTCCTCGGCGTATGGAAAATCGCGCCCGATCGTCAGATTGCACCTCACGGTCCCGAGAAGGAGACCGGTTACCACCCCGACAGTGTCGCCGCATGGGACGCGAATACCCTTGTCGTCGCCGTCGAAGGGGCCGGCCTGATCCAGTTCTGGCACATCGCCGCGAGCGACATGCAAAAAACCGCCGAGCTGCGCAGCGCGTTTCCGGTGCGCGACCTCGTGACCGGAGATTTCGATGGCGACGGCCATACGGATCTGGTGACGGCGCCTTACAACGGCGATCAGCTCGCGGTGTACTGGGGCGAAGGCGATACTCGCCTGTCCGCGCCGATGTTCATCCCGGCCGGACGGTCTCCGTGGCATCCCGTCGTTCATGACTGGGACGGCGACGGGCGCCCCGATCTGTTGTGGGCCGAACTGGATACCGGCGCAGTGAAACTTGCCCGCAGCGAAGCGGGACGGGCTTTCGAAGTGGTCGAACTGCACCGCGTGTCGGGAACGACGCCGCGTCATATTGCAGTGGGGGATGTTAATCGCGACGGGCGCGAGGATATTGTCGTCGCCGTCGAAGTCGGCGCGGCGGAAGTGCTGCTGGCGACTGGCGAAGGCGGTCTGCAGGTCGAAAAAATTCCGCCGCAGTCGCTCGGTTACGTCGCGGCCGGCGTCATGCAGGACGGTACAGTCGTGCTGGGCGAAGACGAGCAGCTGCTGCTCGCGCGTCGATCCGGCGCCGGCTGGGAGATGCGCCGGCTGCCCGCCGGCTCGCTGCCGACGCCGCTCAGGGTGGCGGATATCGACCGGGATGGCATCGAAGACGTTCTCGTCTTCAACTCCGCCGGCGGCGGCATCGATATACAATTCGGTCCGCTGTGGGAGCGCGCGAAACCGCTGGAGTGAGGCGGCGGCTAGGGCGCCGTGATGGACGAGGGATGGGATAAATGATGTTTTCGTGGCGAAGCTGGTGTCTGGCGGGCGCAGTGCTGATGTTTTCCGGATTGACGTTCGCGGCCGACCAGGACGACCCCGTGTTCGCCGAAATCGCCGGTGAGAGCTTCAGGATTTCGGACCTGCGGACGTTCATCCAGAAACGGCCGGCAGTGGGCGCGCAAGCATTGACGGCGGAAGGCATCCGCGAAGCCGTCGCCGAATTCGTCGATTCGAAAGTGTTCCGGCACGAAGGGGTGCGGCTCGGCATCTCCTCCGATCCGGGCATACCGGTGGACAACGACGGCTACTATTTCAAGGTGCAGTTCGCGACGATCGAAAAATGCGCGACTCCTTCGGACGACGAAGCGCGCCGGTTCTTCGATGCGAATCCTGCGCGCTTTGCGACGCCGGCCTTTGTCCGCGTCGCCCGCGTCGCGCTGCGGGAAAGCGATTCCATCGACGGTGAGCCGGCGACGCTGGCGATCGCTGCGATGCTGACGAAAGTGCGCAGTGGCGAGATGTCCTTTTCCGACGTCGTCGCGCGCGCCGGCGAAGCCGCAAAAGCTGGAGGAGCCGCGCTTGAAATGGGCGACCTCGGATTCATCCAGCTCAGACGCGAGGAAATCGCCGCGAACGACATGCTGCGGAAGCTTTCCGAGGCGAAAAGCGGCGAGCTGATCGGACCGGTGGCGCAGGAGGGCCATGTGTTCGCCTTCGAAGTGCTGGACCGGCGCGAGCCGGTTTTGTTCACGTGGGACGGCGCCAGAAACGATGCGAAGCGGCAGCTGGTTCGCGAATGCCAGCGCAAGAACCTCCAGGCCAAGCGTGCGGAGCTGTATGCACGGTATCAGGTCACGATGCATGAAGCGGTGGTTGCCGCGATCAAGCCGACGCTGCAGGCGGGGAGGTAATGATTCTCGGGGTTCCCGATCCGGTCGCAGCTCACCCGGGATTCGATCGCATCGGCACCGGGAGCCGGATTGCCGCAGATGTGTCGGTTTTCCGCTTTGGCAGTGCCGATCAGGCTTTGATCGTTGGCGACGACTCGGTAATCTACCCGGCCGTGCGCCTCGTGCTCGGCGACACGGGGCAGTGCGCGACGACAAGGCTGGCCATTGGCAGCCGCGTGCATATCAATGTCGGCAGCTATTTGTCCGGGGAGGGCGGACTGGTTATCGAGGATGACGTGCTGATCGGCCCTCATGCGAAGCTGTTGTCCGCCGGGCACGAATTCGACAGCGGTGATTTCCGCGTGAGTCATAATGGGCTGACTCACGGCGAGCTGCGGGTCGGTGCAGGCGCGTGGATCGGCGCTGGCGCGATCGTGCTGCAGGGGATCACTATTGGACGCGGGGCTGTCGTCGGGGCCGGTGCGGTCGTCACTCGCGACGTCCCGGAGTATGCGATCGTTGTCGGAAATCCGGCTCGCCTGGTGCGTTATCGCAAGAAATTCGCACCCCGTGACGAATTGGTGCCCCGGTCGCGCTGGAGTGGCTGGCTCGCATGGTTGAGGAAGGGTAAATGACGCTCAGGAACCATCAGCCCGCAAAAGTGTTTGCCGTGATCGTTGTTTATCGGCCACAGCGGGCTTCCCTCGAGGCTTTGCTCGATGCCCTGCGGCCGCAAGTCGACGACATCATCGTCGTCGATAACGGAATCGCACCGGAACTGGCGCAGGAACTGCTTGCCGGTTGCCGGCATCTGCCGATGCACGGTAACGCCGGTCTTGCCCGTGCGATCAACGAAGGTGCCGAGACTGCGTTTTCGCTTGGTGCAACGCATGTCGCGCTGTTCGACCAGGACAGCTTGCCGTCTTCCGGCATGATCCGGGAACTGCTGCATGCGTCCCGGGCCCTCCAGGACGCCGGACAGGCCGTCGCGGCGGTCGGGCCGCGTTACGTGGACCGCATGCGCAGTGACGCTCCGCCGTTCGTTCGCATCCGCGGAGGGCGTCTGCGGGCAGCGGAATTTACCCGGGACGAACCTTATGTCGATGTCGATTTCGTCATCACTTCCGGCAGCCTCATCGACAGCACTGCCTGGCAGGCGATCGGCGGGATGGAGGAGCGCCTCTTCATCGACTACGTGGATATCGAATGGGGACTGCGCGCGCGGGAAATGGGATATCGCTCGTTCGGTGTCTGCAGTGCCACAATGAATCACGCAATCGGAGAGGCTCCGGTACGGGTGTTCGGCCGGCTCATCAGCATCCACTCGCCTACCCGACGGTACTACCAGTTCCGCAACGCCGTTTGGCTCTACCGCCGCCGGGGCATGCCCAACGATTGGAAGGTTGCCGACGGCCGCCGTTTTTTGCTCAAGTTTTTGTTTTACGCAATCGCGAAGTCGCCCCGAGGAAAAACCTTCCGGATGATGGTGAAGGGAGTGTGGCATGGCCTCGTGGGACGGATGGGCGCTCTCGTGTAAGTGGGCGATGGCAACCGGCTGGTGTTCGAAATCGATTCGACAACGCACCCCCACACCCCCCAACACCCGGAAGGAGAGACTATGGAAACCTGCGTGTTCTGCCGCATCGCCAAAGGCGAGCTGCCGGCGTCCAAGATATTCGAAGACGATGCGACGCTCGCTTTCATGGACCTGCAGTCGGTGAATCCCGGCCATGCGCTGGTGGTCGTGAAGCCGCATCGCGCGAACATCTACGAACTCGACGACGAACTGGCGTCGGCGGTTTTCCGCACGGCGGCGCGGGTCGCGCGGGCGGTCAAGAAGGCGTATGGCTGCGAGGGCGTGACGCTGTTCCAGGCGAACGAGCCGGCCGGGGCGCAGACGGTGTTCCATTTCCACATCCACGTGCTGCCGCGCTGGGAAGGCGACGGGCTGGCGCTGGCGTGGCCGGCGAAGAATCCGCCGCGCGAGGCGCTCGAGGAGATGGCGGCGAAGCTGCGCGCGGTGATCTGAGCGTCCGCTGTTGCCCGTGCGCCTGCGCCTGCGGGTCGGCCCGCGGGCGGGGGTGCAAGAGTTCTATAATGGCCGCCTTTTCCGTCCGGCAGGTGCGCCATGTCCATTCTCGTCTGCGGCTCCGTCGCCTACGACACGATCATGGTCTTTCATGATCGCTTCAAGAGCCACATTCTCCCCGAACAGATCCACATCCTGAACGTGTCGTTCCTCGTGCCCGACATGCGCCGGGAGTTCGGCGGCTGCGCGGGCAACATCGCCTACAACCTCAAGCTGCTCGGCGCCGATCCGCTGATCATGGCGACCGTCGGCGACGACGCCGGAGCGTACCGGGAGCGGTTGCGCGAGCTCGGCCTGCGCGACGATCACCTCACGCACGTGCCCGACACGTTCACCGCCCAGGCTTTCATCACGACGGATCTCGACGACAACCAGATCACCGCGTTCCATCCGGGGGCGATGAACCATTCGCACCTGAACCGCGTGCAGGACGCGGCGGGCGTGAAGCTCGGCATCGTGTCGCCGGACGGGCGCGACGGCATGCTGAACCACGCGTCGCAGTTTGCCGAGGCGGGGATCCCGTTCGTGTTCGACCCGGGGCAGGGAATGCCGCTGTTGTCCGGCGGCGAGCTGCTGGAATGCCTGAAACTGGCCCGTTACTGCACGGTCAACGACTATGAGGCGAAATTGCTGAGCGAGAAGACGGGGCGCACGCTCGCCGAGCTCGCCGAAGAGGTGGAAGCGCTGGTCGTGACGCTCGGGCCGGAAGGCTCGCAGATCTACGCGGAAGGCCGGTGCATCACGATTCCTTGTGTCGCCCCCGACCAACTGGCAGATCCGACCGGCTGCGGCGACGCCTATCGCGCCGGAGTTCTCTACGGTATTGCGAACCGTTACGACTGGCAGCGAACGGGGCGGCTCGCGTCGGTGATGGGGGCGATCAAGATTGGGTACCGCGGCGGGCAGAACCACGCGCCCGCGCGCAACGACATTGCCGAACGGTATGCGGCAGCATTTGGAGAGGCGTTATGGTGAGCGGGATGAAGGTGAATCGTGGTAAAACGCAACGGCTCGCGCTGGTCGCGGCCTTGGTCGCGGCCCTGGGTGTGGCGGGTTGCGCGTCCGGCCTCGGCGGCGGCGCCTACCAGCGCGGCGAGGCGCGGCGCACGATGGTCGTCCAGTACGGCACGGTCGAGGGAGTGCGGGCGGTGAAGCTGGAAGGCACGAAGACGCCAGTCGGGCCGGTAGCGGGCGCCGCGGTCGGCGGGATTGCCGGTAGCGGCGTCGGCGGCGGACGTGGGCAGGCGATCGCGACGGTGATCGGCGCAGTGGCGGGCGGTCTGGCTGGCGCTGCAGTCGAGGAAGGCGCGACGCGCCAGCCGGGCGTCGAAGTTACCGTGCGGCTCGAGAACGGCCAGGTGCTGGCGGTGGTGCAGGAGGACGGCGGGGAGAACTTCCGTATCGGCGAACGGGTTCGCCTGGTGCGGGACGCCGGCACGACGCGGGTCACGCGCTGAGATTGCGTTCCCGGCCGGCGCGAAGTCGGTCGGGAGCGCTTCAACCGAAGATCACCAATCCCCACACCATCACGAGATTGACCAGCGCGAGCAGCACTGCCGCGCTGCCGATGTCTTTCGCGCGCTTGGCCAAGAGGTGGTGCTCCAGCGAGACACGATCGACAGTCGCTTCGATTGCGGAGTTCACGAGTTCGACGATCAGCAGCAGCAGCACGCTGCCGACGAGCAGCGCCTTGCTCGTACCACTGATTGGCATGAAGAGCGCGAGTGGCACCAGCACGGCGGCCAGCACGCATTCCTGACGAAACGCGTCTTCATGTTCGATCGCGGCACGAAGTCCGGCGAACGAGTAGCGAAAGGCGTTCCAGATCCGCATCAGGCCGGTCTTGCCTTTGAACGGGCTTTTGCGGGTGTCCGGGGAAAAGTGCTGCATCAGGATTCCAGATTATCGAGGATCGGCCCGGCAGCCGCCCGGGCTCGTGCGTCACGCCGGTTCACGGATAGAAAGCATAGACCCGGTAACCGCTGGCTTCGACCCCCGGTGCCTCGAACGGCAATTGCACGACGATGTCGCGTCCGGCGTCGAATCTTTGTTCGGCACTTCCCTGTTCGAGGAGGCCGGCGGGGAGCCACTGCGCCGGCCCGAGCACGCGGCGCACGAGCGGCTGGTCCTGAACGTCGGTCAGCGTCAGTTCGAGATGGGGATAAGCCTGAGGGTGAGGAGCCTGGTTCCGGATCGTCGCGTTCAGCACGAAGCGCGCGGCGCGGCCGGGCTCGGATTGCAGTTCGGAAGCTTCGATGCTGATCGCACCGGCGACTCGCGGCAGCGGGAGCGTACATTTCAGGTGCGCGCACGCGGAGAGATAAGCCGGGCGCAACTTTGGCCACGTGCGGGTGATGCCGTCACGGAAGACGAAAGCGCTCTGCACCGCCAGCGCGCTAAGCAGGATGCCGATTCCCAGCCCGGACAGCCAGCGCCTGCCGCGGGAAGCCGGCGAGCCGTAGGTTGCGTCGAGATGCTCGCGGTCGGTCGCGTCTTCGGCTGCCTGAGTGCGAGAGGAAGCGGATCCGGCCGACAGCTCGTCATCCTGGTGGTCCGGTAACGTCGCGCTTTGGACAGCATCGGGGGCCTCGAGCGGTTTTGGCGCAATGCTCGCCAAGCGCGCACGCCGGATCGGCGGCAAGGGATCGTCTTCGGCGGCCGCATCGCCGGTTGCGCCGGGAAGATGCCCGTCGCTTGGCAGGACGGGTTCGCGGTAGTCGCGTGGTTCGAACGGCTCGGGGATGAATGTCGCGACGGCTTCGGGCTCGTCACGATCCCCGTCGCCCCTTGCGTCGAGCCGCGACTGCGGCCGGTCGATGAATTCGTCGAACGCCTCGTAACTAGCGTGCTGCGGCCACGACTGCGGGGAATGTAGGGGCGGTTGCGCAGCGACAGGGCGGGAGGAAGCCAGGAAAGTTTCCGGGATCTCGAAATCCAGCCTGTCGCTGAAATCGTCGGGCTGCGGAATTTCGGTTTCGGCGTCCAGTCTGGGCGCTGCTCCTGTTCGGTGTTCAGCCCCCTGTTGCGTCACTGCAGGGGCTGAAGGCAGCTCGTCGAGGATGAAAAAGCGGTCGTCGCGCTCCGCAACCGATTCGGGAGGGCGGGGCGCTGCGGCAACGGGCGGTGGGGACACCGGCGTGGCGGGTGCCGACGCGGGTTTAACGTGCAGCACGCGATCGAGCGCGTTGAACGACGCATAGCAGCGTCCACAGCGGACTTCGCCCTGATGCGCGCGCAGCTGCTCGGGCTGCACCCGGAATACCGTCTGGCAGGCCGGGCAGCGCGCGAACATCACTGGCTCCCGGTTTGCCGCGGAGAGCCGCCCTCAAGCCGCGCCCAGCCTTCGTGTGTCGCGCCGACGCGCAACGGCAGGAACGGTGCGTATGCCGCGATCACCTGTTCGGTCTGGGTCTCGAGCACGCCGGACAGCGCGATCCTGCCGCCGGGAGCGACCCGGGCGGCGAGCAGCGGCGCCAGCACGCACAGCGGATTCGTCAGGATGTTGGCGACGACGACGTCGAAGCGCGCGTCGAGCGGCTGGCGAGAGTGCTGCAGCCGCAGCGCGACATGGTTGCGCGCGGCGTTGTCGCGCGCCGCGTCGAGCGCCTTGTCGTCGATGTCGACGCCGAGCACCTCATTGGCGCCGAGGCGCGCTGCGGCGATGCCGAGGATCCCCGAGCCGCAGCCGTAGTCGAGCACCGTGTCGCCCGCCTGCACCGCGTCGCACAGCCACTCTAGGCACAGCCGCGTCGTCGGATGCGAGCCGGTGCCGAAAGCCATGCCGGGATCGAGCTCGATATTGATCGCTGCCGGGTCGGGCGCAGCATGCCACGACGGCACGATCCACATCCGATCGGTGACGCGGATCGGCTCGAACTGGCTCTGGGTGAGCTGCACCCAGTTCTGCTCGGCGATCTCTTCGAGCGTGAAAGGCGGCACCGCATCGAAGCCGGCGTCGGCCGCCGCACGGGCCAGCGCGACAGTGAGGTCGGCGTCCGCGTCGAACAGCGCGATGACGCGACTGTGATCCCACAGCCCAACCGGATGATGCCCCGGCTCGCCGAACTGCGGCTTCTCGGCGTCGGTGCCGGCGTCGGCGTCCTCGATGCTGATCGACAGCGCGCCGGCGTCCATCAGCGCCTCGGATAGCGCTTCGGCCTTGTGCGCTTCGGCCTGCAGGGTTACCGCGATCCACATGATGTGCGCGTCCGCGGCCTGGTCAGGCAAGGTTCTTGACTTCGTTGCGTTCGGCGAGCTTGTGTTCCAGGTAATGGATGCTCGTGCCGCCCTCGACGAAACGCGCATCGAGCATCAGCTCCTGATGCAGCGGCACGTTCGTCTTGATGCCTTCGACCGCCATCTCCGACAGCGCGATCCGCATGCGCCGGATCGCCTGCTCGCGCGTGTCGCCGTACGCGATCAGCTTGCCGATCATCGAATCGTAATGCGACGGGATCGTGTAGCCGTTATAGACGTGCGAATCGACGCGGATGCCGGGGCCGCCGGGCATGTGCCAGTTCGTGATCTTCCCCGGGCAGGGGGTGAATTTGAACGGGTCCTCGGCGTTGATGCGGCACTCGATCGCGTGGCCGCGGAACTCGATGTGGCGCTGGCGGAACCACAGCTTTTCGCCGGTCGCGATGCGGATCTGCGCCTGCACGATGTCGATGCCGGTGATCATCTCGGTGACGGGATGTTCGACCTGCACGCGCGTGTTCATCTCGATGAAGTAGAACTCGCCGTTCTCGTACAGGAACTCGAACGTGCCCGCGCCGCGGTAACCGATCGTGCGGCAGGCCTCGGCGCAGCGCTCGCCGACTTTCGCGATGGCCTTGCGGTCGATGCCTGGGGCCGGCGCTTCCTCGATGACTTTCTGGTGGCGGCGCTGCATCGAGCAGTCGCGTTCGCCCAGATAGACTGCGTTGCCGTGCTCGTCGGCGAGCACCTGGATCTCGACGTGGCGCGGGTTCTCGAGGAATTTTTCCATGTAGACGACCGGGTTGCCGAACGCCGCGTCGGCTTCGGCGCGGGTCGTCGCGACCGCGTTGAGCAGCGCCGCCTCGGTGTGGACGACTCGCATCCCGCGACCGCCGCCGCCGCCGGCCGCCTTGATGATGACGGGGTAGCCGACGGCGCGGGCGATCTTGACGATCTCTTTCGGTTCTTCGGGCAGCGCGCCTTCCGAACCCGGCACGCACGGCACTCCGGCAGCCTTCATCGCATCCTTGGCGCTGACCTTGTCACCCATCAGCCGGATCGTGTCGGAGCGCGGGCCGATGAAGACGAAGCCGGACTGCTCGACGCGTTCGGCGAAGTCGGCGTTCTCGGACAGGAAACCGTAGCCCGGATGGATCGCTGCGGCGTCGGTGACTTCGGCTGCCGAGATGATCGCGGGGACGTTCAGGTAGCTCAGCGCCGATTGCGCGGGGCCGATGCACACGGATTCGTCGGCGAGCTTGACGTACTTCGCTTCGGTGTCCGCGACCGAGTGGACCGCAACGGTGCGGATGCCCAGCTCGCGACACGCGCGCAGCACGCGCAGCGCGATTTCGCCGCGGTTGGCAATCAGGATCTTTTCAAACATGGGGTGCCTCCGCGGCGAAATCGCGCTCGGATGCGGCGCGTACCGCGCGATTTGGCTGCGCCGCTGCGCCGCCTGCAGGCGGCTGGTCACCGCGGTTGGCGATCAGTATCTTTTCAAACATGAGGGCTTTCAGGCGATGATGAACAGCGGCTGGCCGTATTCGACCGGCTGGCCGTTTTCGACGAGGACCGCTTTCACGGTGCCGGCGAACTCGGATTCGATCTCGTTCATCAGCTTCATCGCTTCGATGATGCACAGACGGTCGCCGATCGCGACGGCCTGGCCGACATCGACGAGAGGTTTGGCGCCCGGCGCCGAGGCGCGATAGAACGTGCCGACCATCGGCGATTTCACAACCAGGCCTTCGGGGACGTCATCGACGGGCGGGGTCAGCACGATCGCCGGAGCCGGTGCCGCCGCGAATTGCGGCACGCTCGCCGGCATCTGCGTGAGGTAATTCGAAACGGGGGCGGTGCTGTGTTTGGCGATGCGGACTTTTTCTTCGCCCTCGGTGACTTCCAGTTCCGAAATGCCCGACTCCTGGACGAGGTCGATCAACTTCTTCAGCTTGCGCAGATCCATGCTGTTCTCCGAGCGGGGCGCCGCCGCACGGGGCGCCCGGGGGTTTGTGTCAGGGTTTCCGCAGCTCCGACAGCGCGTATTCGAGCGCGGCCAGGTAGCCGTAGGGCCCCAGTCCGCAGATCACGCCGGCTGCACAGTCGGAAAAATAGGAGTGATGCCGGAACGCGTCCCGGGCATGAATGTTGGAAAGATGCACCTCGACGTACGGGATCGCGACCGCGAGGAGGGCGTCGCGCAGCGCGACGCTGGTATGAGCGTAAGCGGCGGGATTGAGGATGATGAAGCCGATCTCTTCGAGCGGCGACGCCTGCACGCGGTCGATCAGCTCGCCTTCGTGGTTGCTCTGGAACGATTCGACGAGGACGCCTTCGGCGCGTCCGCGGGCTTCCATCGCGGAATGGATGTCGGCAAGCGTCGTGCGGCCATAGACATCGGGCTCCCGGGTGCCGAGAAGGTTTAGGTTCGGTCCGTGCAGGACCAGGATCCGGGGCTGCGGCGGAGGCGCGGCATCTGGGTTTTTACTGCGTTTTTGGCGCGTCATGCCGGCAAGTTTGCCGCAATTAGCCGCATTTTGTCCAGTGGCGTGCGGCGCGCCGCCGTGAATTACTCATCGACGAGTGCGCGGATTTTGCCTTCTAGTTCAGTGCGATTCAAGGTGCCGAGCTTGATGTGCGCGATCTTTCCCGCGCGGTCGAAAATGATCGTGTAGGGCAACGCCTGCACCGCGTTTCCGAGCGCGGAAGTCAGCTCCAGCGTTTGCGGGGTGCCGATCAGGAGCGGATACGGAACGTCGTGCTCTTCGCCGAACTTCCGCACGCTCTCGGCCTTGTCGATGCCGAGGCCGACGAATTGCACCGGGGAATCGACAAAACTGCGGCTGACCGCGGCGAAGTCCGGAATCTCGGTCAGACAGGGCGGACACCACGTCGCCCAGAAGTTGACCACCAGCACGCGGTCCCGCCACTGCTGCAGCGCCTGGGGTTCGCCGTGCGAATCAGGCAGCGTCAGCGCGAGAATCGCGTTCCCCGCTGCCGGATCGACCTGCACAGCCGGGGCGGGATCGGACGTGCTGCGGGAAACCAGGAAACCGGCCACCGCGGCGAGCACGGCGACGGCGACGATGATGAGGTGACGCCTGCCGATCCCTTTCATGCGCTCCGGCCTTCGCTTGCCTGAACGAGCGCTTCGACCGCCGGCAGGCGTGCGCGCTCGATGTTGCGGCGGCTGACGCGCTCGGCGTGGGCGGTGTAGAGCGAAAGCCTGATCGGCACGTGGTTCCAGTCGAAGCTCAGGATGGCTTCGGGAGCATTCGGGGCGCCGCGTCGGGGTTCGCGGTGTTCGTAGCCGATGTCGTGGTTGAGGAAGAAGATCTCGACGTCCTTGGCGCTTTCGGGATACAGCTCGATGTCGACTTCGGTGTAGCGCCCCGCGGTGCCGTCAAGTGCGCCCCCGGTGAGATAGGGTCGGAACTCGCCCAGCAGGCGCATCACCTCGATCGCCGCGCGACGCATTTCGAGCAGCCGCTCGGGCTGCTCTTCGTCCTGGTACAGGGCCTGCCACGCGCGCAGCTCGGCTTCGATCTCGGCGTTGTTGGGCAGCGCCTCGGACTCGGAGATGCCGAGCTGGCGGGCTGCCTTGCGTTTCGCGAAGCCGAAGTCGCTGATGCCGTCCTCGGCCATCATGCGGGCGGCGAGCGCGGCGACTCCGCGCCGCAGGTTGCCGCTTCGGGAAGCATTCGCGCGGGAAGTCATGGTCGCGAGTCCGGCAGACGGTCGATGTAGAATGCCGCCCATTCTACACGGGCGGGTTTCAATCACCTTGAGACGCTGCCCGGCTCCCGGAGTTTTCATGCACATCCACATTCTCGGCATCTGCGGCACCTTCATGGGAGGCGTCGCGCTGCTGGCCCGCACGGCCGGTCACACTGTCACCGGCTGCGACGCGAACGTGTACCCGCCGATGAGCACGCAGCTCGAAGCCCAAGGCATCGGCCTGACCGAAGGCTACGATGCGGCGCAGGTCGATCTCGCGCCGGACGTCTACGTCATCGGCAACGCGGTGTCGCGCGGCAATCCGCTGCTCGAAGCGATTCTCGATCGCGGCCTGCCCTATGTGTCGGGGCCGCAGTGGCTCGCCGAGAACGTGCTGCAGGGGCGCTGGGTGCTCGCCGTCGCGGGAACGCACGGCAAGACGACGACGACGTCGATGCTCGCGTGGATGCTCGAAGACGCCGGTCTCGAGCCCGGGTTCCTCGTCGGCGGCGTGCCGGGGAACTTCGGCGTTTCGGCGCGCCTGACCGATTCTCCGTTTTTCGTCATCGAAGCCGACGAATACGACACCGCGTTCTGCGACAAGCGGTCGAAGTTCGTTCATTACCGGCCGCGCACTGCGATCCTGAACAACCTCGAGTTCGATCACGCAGATATCTTCGGCGATCTGGCCGCGATCGAAACGCAATTTCATCATCTAGTGCGCACGATTCCCGCTTCAGGGCGGATCATCGCGAACGCGGACGAGGAGAGCCTGAAACGCGTGATGGGCCGCGGTTGCTGGTCCGAGCTGGAATGGTTCGGCGACGGGGCCCAGTGGTCCGCGGCAGCGGGCGCGGATGAGAGCGAGGCAGTATTCCGTCTGCGCGACGAAATCGTCGGCAGTGTGGCGATGCCGATGAGCGGCAGCCACAACCGCAGCAATGCGCTCGCGGCGATTGCCGCAGCCCGCCATGTCGGCGTCACGCCGGTGCAGGCGGTCGCGAGCCTGGCCGGCTTCCGGGGAATCAAGCGCCGCATGGAAGTGCGCGGAAAGGTCCGCGGCATCACCGTCTACGACGACTTCGCCCACCACCCGACCGCGATCGCGCTGACCGTCGAAGGCCTGCGCCGCTGCGAGCCGGCAGGACGCATCCTCGCGGTGCTCGAGCCGCGCTCGAACACGATGAAGCTGGGCGTCATGAAGGACCGGCTGCCGGAGAGCCTCGCGCAGGCGGACCGCGTCTATTGCTACGCGAACGGCCTCGGGTGGGACGTTGCGGGCGCGCTCGCGCCGCTCGGCGACCGGGGTGCGACGTACGCCGATCTCGACCGGCTCGTCGAGGACGTCGCGGCGGCGGCGCGGCCGGGAGATCATGTGCTGGTGATGAGCAACGGGGGATTCGGCGGGGTCCATGACAAACTGCTCGCCGCGCTCGCGCGCCCGGGAAGCTGTTAAGGCGGCAATCAAAACAAGCGTTGCAACCGTTCGCCCTGAGCTTGTCGAAGGGCGCTGCCAAGGCTTCGACAAGCTGTCCTGAGCGAGGCCGAAGGGGTCAGCCCGAATGGTATTTGTTTGCGGCGTCGATAGGCGCCGGCCGCAGCGCGGCCGACCGCCGATTCGCGAAACGCCTGTTACGTGCCGGCGCTGCGCTGGCCGTCGAGCCGGCGCGCTTCCTGATCGGTGATGTATTCGAACACCCGCACGACCTTGCGCACTCCGGACGTCGTGCGCGCGACGTCGGTCGCGGCATCGGCTTCGCGGCGCGTGACAAGGCCGAGCAGATAGACGGTGCTGGCTTCGGTGACGACTTTGACGTGGTGCGCGCCGAAGGTTGCGGCATCGACGAAACGGGCCTTGACCTTCGACGTGATGACCGAGTCGTTGCTGCGCGACGTCAGCGATGCGATGCCGGCAACCTGCACTTCGTTCGTGATGCCGCGCACGTTCGACACGCCGCTGACGACGCGTTCGATTTCGGCGCGGTGCGCTTCGCTCGGCGCTTCGCCGGTGAGGAGGACGTTGCGGTTGAACGAAGTGATGTTGACGTGCACGGCGTCGCCCATCCGGTCGCGCAGGGCACTTGCCGCGCGCCATTCGATCCCTTCATCCTCGACGTAGGCTCCCGACGTGCGCCGGTCGGCCACCATCGCCGCTCCGGCCCCAACGCCGCCGGCGACGAGCGGAAAGCAACCTTGCAGGACCGGCAGCGCTGCAGTGGCGGTCAGGCCGAGAAGGAAGGTCCGGCGGGTGACTTGCGGGCGTGATTCGCTCATTGGTCTTCTACTCCGAGTAACAGACAATCGATGCCGTCGCACAGGCAGTGCAGGGTCAGCAGGTGAACTTCCTGGATGCGGGCGGTGCGCTGTGCCGGAACGCACAGATGGACGTCGTCGTCGCCGAGCAGGGCGTTGATGTGTCCGCCGCCGTTGCCGGTCAGCGCGATGACGCGCATTTCGCGTTCGTGCGCGGCCGCGATGGCCTCGATGACGTTGGGCGAGTTTCCGCTCGTCGAGATCGCGAGCAGCACGTCGCCGGGATGTCCGAGCGCGCGCACCTGTTTGGAGAATACTTGCGTGAAATCGTAGTCGTTGGCGATCGACGTCAGCGTCGAGGTGTCGGTCGTCAGCGCGATCGCCGCGAGCGGAGGGCGTTCCATCTCGAAGCGATTGACCAGTTCGGCCGCAAAATGCTGCGCGTCCGCGGCCGAGCCGCCATTGCCGCACGCGAGGATCTTGCCGTTGTTCAACAGGCTGCCGATCATGATTTCCACAGCCCCGGCAATCGGCGCGGCGAGCGCTTCGAGCGCGTCGAGCTTGACGCGCGCGCTGTCTTCGAACTGTCTGGAGATGCGATGGATGAGGTCCATGGATGGCCTTCGGGTCACTTCGTCGGGGGCAAAAGTCTAGCATGGGGGCGCGCGGACGCCGTGTCGCACGGGCGAGCGGTGAAACGCGGGCGTCGTGCTTACGATCCATCGGCGTCGAACGCGGCTTTCAGCCATTCGACCCTGTCCTCGTCGAGATCGGCGAGCAGCGCCGCGTCGAAACGGCAAGGCCGTCCGGCGTGCCGACGGCCGGCGCCGGCCAGCCACCACCGCGCGGCGAGGACGACGCGCCGCTGCTTGGCCGGCGTGATGCTGGCCGCGGCGCCGCCGAAGCGAGCGTTCGTGCGCAGCCGCACTTCGACGAACACGACGATGCCGTGGTCGAGGCATACGAGATCGATCTCGCCGCCGCGGCAGCGCACGTTGCGCGCCAGCACGATGAGCCCCCGACGCGCGAGGAAGCGCTCGGCGAGCGCTTCGGCTGCCGCTCCCGACGCTTGCTTCCGGGTCGTGGAGGCGCCGACAATGGCGCCTTCCTTCACGTTCCGGTCACCCTTCATGGCTCACGGCTCCTCGCCCCTTTCCAGTATGCCGTCATTGTATGTGGTGGCGACGCCGCTCGGGAACCTGCAGGATATCAGCGCGCGCGCGCAGGCCGTGCTGGCGGGCGTGGAAGTCATCGCGGCCGAGGACACGCGCCACAGCCAGCGCCTGCTCGATGCGCTCGGCATCGCCACGCGGCTCGTCGCGCTGCACGAGCACAACGAGCAGGCGGCCGCCGGGCAGGTGATCCGCATGCTGCAGGCGGGGCAGCACGTCGCGCTGATCAGCGACGCCGGCACGCCCGCGATCTCCGACCCCGGGGCGCGCGCAGTCGCGCGAGTGCGCGAAGCGGGGTTCCCGGTGGTGCCCATTCCCGGCCCGTGTGCCGCGATCGCCGCGCTGTCGGCAGCCGGCTTTGTCGATAACGGCTTCCATTTCGTCGGCTTCCTGCCGCCGAAGTCCGCCGCGCGCCGCGCCGACATCGACGCGCTGCGCGCCGTCGCGGTGCCGCTGGTGTTCTACGAGTCGCCGCACCGCATCGTCGAATGCGTCGCGGATCTCGCAGCAGTGCTCGAAGCGGAGCGCGAGATCGTCATCGCGCGCGAACTGACGAAGCTGTTCGAGCAGATCGTGCGGGTGCCGCTCGGCGACGCGGCGGCGTGGCTGGCCGAGGACGCGAACCGCGTGCGCGGCGAATTCGTGCTGGTGGTGTCAGGGGCGCCCGCGCGCGAAGGGCTGGACCCGCAGGCCGAGCGGGTGCTCGCGCTGCTGATCGCGGAGCTGCCGGTCAAGACCGCCGCACGGCTCGCAGCCGACATCACCGGTGCGCCGAAGAATGCTCTCTATGCGCGGGCGCTGGAACTCAGGGGAGATTGAAGCGCGCCTATAATTATTGCCGGCGACGCATCCCGAACCCCACTCCAGCTTCCCGACTCCGAAGTTTCCCTATCCGGGCTTCTCTTTCGAATCGAAGATCATGCAGACGATTTCCCTGATCCGCCCCGACGACTGGCATCTGCACGTGCGCGACGGCGCAGCGCTGGCGACCGTCGTGCCGCATACCGCGCGCCGCTTCGGTCGCGCGCTGATCATGCCGAACCTGCGCCCGCCGGTGACGACGGCCGCGCAGGCGCTCGAATACCGCGCCCGCATCCTCGCTGTACTGCCGTCCGGCCTGCGCTTTGAGCCGCTGATGAGCCTGTACCTCACCGACAACACCTCGCCCGATGAAATCGACCGTGCCAAGGCGAGCGGCGCGGTCGTCGCCGTCAAGCTGTATCCGGCCGGCGCGACGACGAACTCCGATGCAGGCGTGACCGGCATCGAAAAAGTCCATGGGGTGCTCGAGCGCATGGAAAAGCTCGGCATGGTGCTGTGCGTGCATGGCGAAGTCACTCACGGCGACGTGGACGTGTTCGACCGCGAGCAGGTGTTCATCGAGCAGGTCCTGGCGCCGCTGGTGGCGCGCTTTCCCGCCCTGCGCGTCGTCTTCGAGCACATCACGACCGCCGAAGCCGCGCGCTTCGTGCAGGACGCCGGCCCGAACGTCGGCGCGACCGTGACAGCACATCACCTGCTGCTCAACCGCAACGCGATTTTCGCCGGCGGCATCCGCCCGCATCATTACTGTCTGCCCGTGCTCAAGCGCGAAACCCACCGTCGGGCGCTGGTCGAAGCGGCGACGTCGGGCAGCGCGAAGTTTTTCCTCGGTACCGACTCCGCGCCGCATTCGCGCGCCGCGAAAGAGGCCGCCTGCGGCTGCGCTGGGTGCTACACGGCGCACGCCGCGATCGAGCTGTACGCCGAGGCCTTCGAGCAGGCCGGAGCGCTCGACCGGCTCGAGGCTTTCGCGAGCCTGAACGGCCCCGCGTTCTACGGCCTTGCGCCGAACGCCGAGCGGATCACGCTGGCGAAAGACGCGTGGGAAGTGCCGACTGCATACGAATACCTGCACGACGACCCGCTGGTCCCGCTGCGTGCCGGCGAAACAGTCGCCTGGCGCGTGCTCTGACAGGATGTCGCGATGAGCCCGTCCGTCGTGCTGCGTGCCCTCGTTGCCGTAGCGATGCTGCCGGCGCTGGCTGCGTGCGAGAACAGCGCCACCGCCTACGTCATCGATGGCAGCCAGCACGCGTTGATCCTGGTGCGCGAAAAACCTTATTTCTGGCGCAGCACGGTGAATCAGGCTGTCATCGCGTCGCGCCTGCCGCAGTGCCAGCGGCGCGTCGCGATCCATCCTGACAGCACCGAGCTGACACGCCTCGAAGTGTTCGAAGCCGGCGACCGGCTGTGGGCGCTGCATCAGGGGGATCGCTGGTATCTCGTCAGCACGGCCGGATGCCAGGTGCAGGACTGGGAGAACGTCCCCGGTACGCGGCCGGGGCCACTCGTCGGCACGTTCGAGCTGCAGGAAGGCGCTGCCGCTTTTATCCCCGCGGCGCGGTGATCGCGCGCGTATAATCGCCGCGGGAAGTTCGCCAGGCAGTCGCTGCGTGCATTCGTGTGCGTGGAGGAAAGTCCGGGCCCCGCAGAGCAGGATGCCGGCTAACGGCCGGGCGTCGTAAGGCGACGGAAAGTGCAACAGAAAGCAAACCGCCGATGGCTCCGCGAGGAGATCAGGCAAGGGTGAAATGGTGCGCAGCGCGCGTCGAGCGTCGTTGCGGACGGGGTGCAAGCTTCGTCGGGTAAGAGCCCACCGCAGGACTGGCGACAGGACTGGCACGGCAAACCCCATCCGGGGCAAGGCCAAATAGGGGAGCAATGGCGTGGCTCGCGCTGCTCCCGGGTAGGCTGCTTGAGCGCCGCGGCAACGCGGCGCCCAGAGGAATGACTGCCCGGTGCCTGTGATGCGAGTCGCAGGCGCTCGACAGAACCCGGCTTATCGGCGAACTTCCCATCCCTTCGGGCAAGTACCTTGTCATCCCCGTTAAGGGGTAGCCCCACATCGGGTAATTCCTACCTGCATTTTATCCATTATTCATTGAAATCCGTTATAGGCCTTGATTTTTCAGGGTTTATACGGAGTCTTCATATTTTTCATAAGTCATTGTGTCGCAACGGAAAAGTCCGTTCTCGCGGCTTGACCGGGGTTTACCTTTCCTCTAGAGTGGGAACCGGTGGGGATTGGTGGGTCAAAGTGTCATACGACGTTTCACTCGAAGAAGAATTGCGGGGGATGAATGTTCCAGGGAGCCATTGCGCTCAGTCTCGATGCGAAGGGTCGCCTCGCGATTCCGGCTCGGCACCGTGACGCACTCGTCCCTGACGGCGCGCCCCTGGTGATCACCGCCCACCCCCACAAGTGCCTGCTCGTTTATCCGCTGTCGGCATGGGAACCGATTCGCGACCGGATTGCGGCGATGCCCGGCTTCGATCCGCGCACCTCTGCATTCAAGCGCTTGCTGGTCGGTTTTGCCCAAGAGGAAGTCCTCGATGCCGCCGGGCGGGTGCTGCTCGCCGGCTCGCTGCGGCAATGGGCGCAACTCGAAAAGCAGGTCTGGCTGGTCGGTCAGGGGGCCCATTTCGAGCTTTGGTCCGATGCGGGCTGGCAGGCCCAGCAGGAGGCGATGCTGGCGCTGACGGGCGACGCGCTACCCCCCGGATTCGAGAGCCTGGCGCTGTGAGTGCCGCTCCGCAACATGTCACCGTGCTGCTCGCGGAGGCCGTCGAGGCGTTGGCGATCAGGCCGGGCGGCGTCTATGTCGATGGCACGTTCGGCCGCGGCGGCCACAGCAGGGCAATCCTCGCGAAGCTCGATGCCGACGGACGGCTGATCGCGTTCGATCGCGATCCCCGCGCGATCGAGGTGGCCCTCGCGTTGCCCGATCCGCGGCTGACCGTCGTGCACGCGCCGTTCAGCGCGTTCGCCGAGGAGCTCGATCGGCTCGGACTGGAACATGTCGACGGCGTATTGCTCGATCTGGGCGTGTCGTCGCCGCAGCTCGACGAGGCGGCGCGGGGTATGAGTTTTCGTTTTGACGCGCCGCTGGACATGCGGATGGATACGAGCCGCGGGCAAACCGTGGCGCAATGGCTGGCCGATGCGTCGGTCGCGCAAATCACCGAGGTGCTGAGGGATTATGGGGAAGAACGGTTTGCTTATGCGATTGCAAAGGCGATTGCAGCTGCTCGGGCAGGGGGGGCTGTCGCAAGCACTCGACAGCTTGCCGAGATCGTGGAAAAAGCGGTCCGTACACGCGAGCCGGGGCAGCACCCGGCGACGCGCAGCTTTCAAGCTCTACGGATTTTCATCAATCAGGAGCTCGAAGAGCTGTCGCTAGTGCTGCCGGCTGCGGTCGAGCGGCTCAAGCCCGGCGGCCGGCTGGTGGTGATCAGCTTTCATTCGCTCGAAGACCGCATCGTCAAGCGCTTCATGCGTGACGAATCGCGTCCGCCGCAGTTGCCGTCGCGTCTGCCGCTGCGGGCGGCCGAACTGCCGCAGCCGCGCCTGCGGCTCGTCGGCAAGAGCCAGCGTCCGGGGCCCGCCGAAGTTGCCGCCAACCCGCGCTCGCGCAGCGCGGTGATGCGCGTCGCCGAACGGGCAGGGGGCGCGGCATGATCCGCGCCGACGCGTTTCTGGTCGCGCTCGTCGTGAGCAGCGCGCTCGGGGTGGTCGCAGCGCAGCATCAGGCGCGCAAGCTGTTCTCGGAGCTCGAGCGGGAACAGGCGCGCGCCCAGGGCCTGGAAGTCGAGTGGGGGCAGCTGCAGCTCGAACAAAGCACGTGGGCTGCGCATGCGCGGGTCGAGAAGATTGCGCGCGAACGGATCGGCATGCGTCCTCCTGCACCGGGACAGGTGCTCACGGTGGAGGGAGGGCACGAGTCCGCCGAACCAGGGCTGCCGAAGTGAGGACGTGCGCATGAGAAAACAGCGCCCGTTGCCCTTCAACCACAACCCGTTGCTGAAGAACGTTCTTCCGGCATGGCGTTCGCGGCTGGTGATGTCCGCCCTTCTTGCATGCCTGCTGGCGCTCGTCGGACGCGCGCTGTATCTGCAGGGGTTCAACAACGAGTTCCTGCAGGCGAAGGGCGAATCGCGCTACGCCCGCGCGATCGAGGTGCCGGCAACGCGGGGCCGCGTCATCGACCGGCATGGCGACGTGTTGGCTATCAGCACGCCGGTGCGGTCGATCTGGGCGATTCCATCGGATGCACGGCTGTCGCCGGCAGACGCGCGCAAGCTCGCCGAGCTGCTCGAGACGAGTGTCGAGGAGCTGAACGGACGGCTTGCGACCAGTCACGACTTCGTCTATCTGAAGCGCCAGCTGTCGCCCGAACTGGCGCAGGAAATCACCGCGCTGAAGCTTCCCGGCATCCATCAGCAGCAGGAATACCGGCGCTACTATCCGGGCGGCGAAGTGATGGCGCACATGCTCGGTTTCACCGGCGTCGACGACAAGGGCCAGGAAGGCGTCGAGCTAGCGTTCGACAAGCTGCTGACCGGTACGGCGGGAGCGCGCCGGGTCATCCGCGACCGGCGCGGCCAGGTCGTCGAGGATGTCGAGGCGATCCGTCCGCCGCACGATGGCCAGGACCTCGTGCTGGCGATGGACGCCAAGATCCAGTATCTCGCGTACTCCGCGCTGAACCAGGCGATGCAGACGCACAAGGCCAAGGCGGGCGCGGCGGTGGTGCTCGACGTGCGCACCGGCGAAGTGCTGGCCCTCGTCAACGCCCCGACTTACAACCCGAACAACCGTACCAACCTCAGCGGCGCGCAATTGCGCAACCGCGTGTTCACGGACACGTACGAGCCCGGCTCGACGATGAAGCCTTTCATCGTCGGACTCGCACTCGATCGTGGCAAGGTCGAGCCGACCACCGTCATCGACACGGCGCCGGGGCGGGTGTCGATCGGGCGGTCGACGATTTCCGACTCGCACCGGCACGGCCCGCTGACCGTCGCGGAAGTGATCCAGAAATCGTCGAACGTCGGCACCGTCAAAATGGCGATGAACCTCGCGCCGGAGGAAATGTGGCGCATGTTCAACGAGCTCGGTTTCGGCGCCCCGCTCGATCTCGGATTTCCTGGTGAAGCGAGCGGGCGGCTGCGTCCGGTGAAGACGTGGAAGCCGATCGAGCAGGCGACGATGTCGTTCGGCCACGGCATTTCCGTCAGCCTCATCCAGATGGCGCACGCCTATCTCGCGTTCGCGCGCGACGGCGAACTGCTGCCGCTTTCGCTGACGCGCGTCGACACCCCTCTGGCTGCCGGCAAGCGCGTGTATTCGGTCGAGACCGCGCGCGAGATGCGGTACATGCTCGAGCTCGCGGCCGGCCCCGGCGGCACCGCGCCGCGCGCACAGATCCGCGGCTACCGCGTGGCCGGCAAGACCGGCACGGCGCACAAGCTCGAGGGCGGGCGATACGCGAACAAATATGTATCGTCCTTTGTCGGTTTCGCCCCGGCGTCCGATCCGCGACTTATCGTAGCGGTGATGATCGATGAACCTTCTGCCGGTCAATATTTTGGCGGGACGGTCGCGGCGCCGGTTTTCGCGCAGATCACCGAAGGGGCGCTGCGGGCCTTGGGCGTAGCGCCGGATGCACCGCTTGTTCCGCTGCAGGTCGCCGGCAAGGCGGAGCAGGCACGAACCGCACGGGGGGGCATGTGAGCGCCGCCCGCGCCCGTGAAATCCTCGAACGGCTGCGGCTGTCCGGTGTCGTCGCGCACGGCATCACCGCCGACTCGCGTCGCCTGCAACCCGGGGATCTGTTTGCCGCGTGGCCCGGATTCGCAGCTGACGGCCGGCGTTACGTTGCCGCCGCGATCGAGCGCGGCGCCGCCGCGGTGCTGTGGGACGACAGCGACGGCATGCGGCTCGAAGCGCTGTCGGTGCCCGCCGTGCCGGTGCCCGGTTTGCGCAGCCTCGGCGGCTTCCTCGCGCACGAGATCCATTCCCGTCCCTCCGGCAAACTGTGGATCGCCGGCGTGACGGGGACCAACGGCAAGACGACGGTGAGCCAGTGGCTCGCCGCAGCGCTCGCCGGGCTCGGCCTGCGCTGCGGCGTCATCGGCACGCTGGGCTGCGGTTTCCCCGGCGAGCTCGTCGATAGCGGCAACACGACGCCCGACGCGCTCGAGGTGCACCGCATGCTCACCGCGTTCGTCGCGGAAAGTGCCGGCGCGGCGGCGATGGAAGTCTCGTCGATCGGGCTCGATCAGGAGCGCGTCAATGGCGTCGAGTTCGACGTCGCGGTGTTTACGAACCTGACCCGCGATCATCTCGATTACCACGGCAGCATGGAAACCTATGCAGCCGCGAAGGCGCGCCTGTTCGACCTGCCGGGCATCGGTGCCGCGGTGATCAATTTCGACGACGACTTCGGCCTCGCCCAGGCGCGGCGGCTCGCGGCGAGCGGCATGCCGGTGATCGGCTATACGCGCTTCGCGGACCGCGCCGGCGCGGTGCCGGGCGCGCGCGTGCTGGTCGCCGCGGGTGAGCAGAACGTCCCGTCGGGCCTGCGCTTCGCGCTCGGCTGGGAGGGCGGGCACCACACCGTGCAGGTGCGCATGGTCGCGCCATTCAATGTCTCGAACCTGATGGCGGTGATCGGATCGCTGCTGGTCCGCGACGTGCCGATGGACGACATCCTGCGCAGCGTGTCGCGGCTGACGCCGCCGGCCGGGCGCATGCAGCTGGTCGGCGGCGTCGGCGAGCCGCTGGTGGTCATCGACTACGCGCACTCGCCCGACGCGCTCGCCCAGGTGCTCGAAGCGGTGCGCAGCACGGCGCAGGGGCGGGGCGGGCGCGTCGTGTGCGTGTTCGGCTGCGGGGGCGACCGCGACGCGGGCAAGCGGCCGATGATGGGAGATGTCGCGCGCGCGCTTGCCGACCGCGTGATCGTCACCAGCGACAACCCGCGCAGCGAGGATCCGCTGAAGATCATCGACGCGATCGTGCAAGGCGCCGGCCCGAACGCCGAACGGGTCGTCGATCGCGCCCAGGCGATTCGCATCGCGGTCGGCGAAGCGGGGGCCAACGATGTGATCGTGCTCGCCGGCAAGGGGCATGAGCCTTACCAGGAGGTGCTGGGCGTGCGCTTGCCGTTCTCCGACGTCGAGCAGGCGCGACTTGCGGTGCATGCATGGAATCGAAGCCAGGGAGCAGACCAATGATGACGCTGCACGAAGCGGCGCAAGCTCTGGGTGTCGTCGCGACGACGCCGGGACATTTCAGCTCGGTGGGAACCGACAGCCGGAAGATCACGGCCGGGCGGCTTTTCGTCGCGCTGCGCGGCGAACGTTTCGATGGCCATGAATTCGTCGCTCAGGCGGCGGCCGAAGGGGCGGCAGCGGCGCTCGTCGATGCGCAGTGGGCGGGCGCGCAGCCCGAGCCGTCACGGTTGCCGCTGCTCGTCGTCGAAGACACGCGGCTGGCCTTGGGACGGCTCGCCGCACACTGGCGTGCGCGCTTCGAACTGCCCGTGATCGGAGTCACCGGCAGCAACGGCAAGACCACGGTCAAGGAAATGTGCACCGCGGTCCTGCGCGCGCAGGCCCGGCGCGATGGCTGTGGTGCGGAAGCGGTGCTCGCGACTGCGGGCAACTTGAACAACGACATCGGCCTGCCGCTGACGCTGCTCGAACTGCGCAGCGGTCATCGCGCAGCGGTCGTCGAGATGGGCATGAACCGCCCCGGCGAAATCGCCTACCTCGCCGGCCTCGCGCGTCCGACCGTCGCGATCGTGACGAACGCGCAGCGCGCGCATCTGCAGGGGATGGGGACGGTGATCGAGATCGCCCGCGAAAAGGGCGCGATCTACGAGGCGCTCGGGCCGGATGGTGTCGCAGTCATCAACGTCGACGATTTGCAGGCGCGGTACTGGCGGGAGCTCAACGCGGCGCGCCGCACGCTCACCTTTTCGCTCACTCCGCAAGCCGATGTCGCCGGCGAATGCACGCTGCGCGGCCTCGGCTCCCACCTCGACCTGACGACTCCGTCGGGGCGCATCGTTGTCGACCTCCAAGTGCCGGGCGAACACAACGCTCGGAACGCGGCCGGAGCCGCTGCAGCGTGCCTTGCGGCCGGAGCGAGTCTTGATGCGATCGCTGTCGGGCTCGCGGCCTACGCCGGCACGCGGGGACGGTTGCAGCGGCGAACCGGGCCCAACGGTGCGGTGATCCTCGACGACAGCTACAACGCGAATCCCGATTCGCTGCGCGCCGGGATCGACGTGCTCGCGGCCACCCCGGGACAGAAGATCCTGGTCCTCGGCGACATGGGCGAAGTCGGCTGGACCAGCGCGCAGGTTCACGACGAGATCGGCGGCTATGCCAAAAGCAAGGGCGTGGACGCGCTGTTCGCGCTCGGCGAAATGAGCGCGGTGGCGGCGAGCAACTTCGGCGACGGCGGGCGCCGTTTCACGAGTGTCGAAGCGCTGGTCGCGGCGCTGACGAGAAAGCTCGATGCCGAGACCGTCGTGCTCGTCAAAGGCTCGCGCTTCATGCGCATGGAACGGGTGGCGGACGCCCTTGTGGCGGTGCACAATGGCGCCCCCTCGACGGAAACAAAGTAATCGATGCTGCTCGAATTCGCCCTCTGGCTGGGCCAGGACATCCGCGCCTTCAATGTGTTCGGCTACATCACGTTGCGCACGGTCATGGCCGCGATGACCGCGCTGCTGATCTCGTTCGCTTTCGGCCCGGCGCTGATCCGCTGGCTCGCGGCGAAGAAGATCGGTCAGGCAGTGCGCGACGACGGGCCGAAGTCCCACCTGACCAAAGCCGGCACGCCGACGATGGGCGGTGCGCTGATCCTCATCGCGATCGCCGTCACGACGCTGCTGTGGGGGGACCTGCGCAACCAGTACGTATGGGTGACGCTGCTGGTGACGCTCGGCTTCGGCGCGGTCGGCTGGGTCGACGACTGGCGCAAGGTCGTGCATCGCGATCCGAAAGGGCTCGCGAGCCGCTGGAAATACCTGTGGACGTCGCTGATCGCGCTCGCCGCGGCGCTGTTCCTCGGCCTGACGGCGAACGAACCGGCGCAGACCGAACTGATCGTGCCGTTCTTCAAGGCCGTGTCGTATCCGCTCGGGATGCTGGGCTTCGTCGCGCTGTCGTATTTCGTCATCAACGGCACGAGCCACTCGGTGAACCTCACCGACGGCCTCGACGGGCTCGCGATCATGCCGACAGTGATGGTCGCAGGCGCCCTGGCGATCTTCGCCTATGTCGCCGGCCATGCCGGATTCTCGAAATACCTCGGCGTGCCGTACATCGCCGGCGCCGGGGAACTCGCGGTGTTTTGCGGCGCGCTCGCCGGGGCGGGGCTGGGTTTCCTGTGGTTCAACGCGTATCCGGCCGAAGTGTTCATGGGCGACGTCGGCGCGCTTGCGCTCGGCGCGGCGCTGGGCACGGTCGCCGTCGTCGTGCGCCAGGAGATCGTGCTGTTCATCATGGGCGGGCTGTTCGTCGCCGAGACGCTGTCGGTGATGGTCCAGGTGCTGTATTTCAAGGCCAGCGGCGGCAAGCGCATCTTCCGCATGGCGCCGCTTCATCACCACTACGAGCTGGGCGGCTGGAAGGAAACCCAGGTGGTGGTCCGCTTCTGGATCATCACGATCATGCTGGTGCTGTTCGGCCTGTCGACGCTGAAGCTGCGATGAGTGCACTGACCGGAAAACACGTTCTGGTTCTCGGGCTGGGCGAGTCCGGGCTGGCGATGGCGCGCTGGTGTACGCTGCGCGGCGCGCGCCTGCGCGTTGCCGACAGCCGGCAGACGCCGCCCGGGCTCGATGCGCTGCATGCGGATGCGCCGCTGGCCGAAATCGTCGTCGGCAGCTTCGGCGCGGAAGTGCTGAACGGTATCGATCTGGTTGCGCTCAGTCCGGGACTCGACCCGCGCGTCGGCGTCGCCGCCGAAGCGCGCCACCGCGGATTGCCGCTGACCGGCGAGATGAGCCTGCTCGCCGAGGCGCTCGACGAACTCGGGGTGCGGGCGCAGACCCGCATCCTTGCGATTACCGGCACCAACGGCAAGACCACCACCACTGCGCTCACCGCCGCTCTCGCCCGATCGGCAGGCGTGGATGCGGTGGCGGCGGGCAACATCAGCCCGGCGGCTCTTGATGTGCTGATGGACCGGCTGGCACAGGGCGCTCCGCTGCCCGAGTGCTGGGTGCTCGAGCTGTCCAGCTTCCAGATCGAGACGATGCGTGCACTCGATCCCGAGGCCGCGACCGTGCTGAACGTCAGCGATGACCATCTCGATCGCTATGTCGACGTCGACGAATACGCTGCCACCAAGGCTGCGATCTTCGAAGGCGGCGGCGTGCAGGTACTCAACCGCGACGACGGACGGGTGGCGGCGATGGCCTTGCCCGGACGCCCGCTGATCCGCTTCGGCGTTTCGGCGCCGCGGGCGACGGACGACTACGGCATCGCGGAGATCGCCGGCGAAGCGTGGCTGGTGCGCGGATCACAACGCCTGCTCGCGCTGGCCGACCTGCCTCTTGCGGGCCGGCACAACGCCGGCAATACGCTGGCCGCGCTGGCCTTGTGCGAAGGCGGCCTGGGCATCGCGCCGCAGCGCCTGACCGACGCTGTCGTCGCGTTTCGCGGCCTGCCGCATCGCGTCGAGCTGGTCGCCGAGCGCAGCGACGGCGTGCGCTTTTATGACGATTCCAAAGGTACCAATGTCGGCGCCACGGTGGCTGCGCTCGACGGGATGGACTGCCCGGTCGTGCTGATCGCCGGCGGCGACGGCAAGGGACAGGACTTTTCGCCCCTGCGCGAAGCCGTTGCGCGCCACGCCCGGGCAGTGGTGCTGATCGGGCGCGATGCCGCCCGCATCGAGTCCGCGCTGCAAGGGTCGGCGGTCGCGGTCGAACATGCACCGGACCTCGAGGTAGCGGTCGTTCGCGCCAACGAGCAGGCTCGGCCCGGCGACGCGGTGCTGTTGTCGCCTGCCTGCGCGAGCCTCGACATGTTCCGCAACTACGCGCATCGCGCCGAAGTGTTCGTCGCTGCAGCACGGCGGCTGCCGCAGGTGCGCGCATCATGAAGTTCGCCAGCGCGTTCGCCGGTTTCCTTGCCACGCGCCACGAAAACGGCGGCACGCAGACGAGCCGCGCGGTCGACCGCCTGATGCGCCCGGCCGATTCGCAGCGCGAACTCGATCCGCTGCTGATCTGGCCGGCGGCGGGGCTCCTGCTGATCGGGCTGGTGATGGTTTACTCGTCGTCGATCGCCATCGCCGAAGGCAGCCGCTTCACCGGCCACCAGTCGCATTACTTCCTGCTGCGGCACGCGATGTTCCTGGCGGTGGGGGTCGGCGCCGGGCTCGCCGCGTTCCAGCTGTCGATGCGCCAGTGGCAGGGCCTCGCGCCGTGGCTGTTCCTCGTTGGCCTCCTGCTCCTCATCGTCGTGCTGATCCCGGGCGTCGGTCGCGAGGTCAACGGGGCGCAGCGCTGGCTGCCGCTCGGTCCGCTGAACCTGCAGCCGTCGGAGCTGATGAAGCTGTTCGTCGCGCTGTATGCCGCCGATTACACGGTACGCAAGTTGCCCGACATGGGCAGTTTTCGTCGTGGCTTCCTGCCGATGGCGGCGATGATTCTGCTGGTCGGCTTCCTGCTGCTCGGCGAGCCCGATTTCGGCGCTTTCGTCGTCATCACCGCGATCGCGTTCGGCGTGCTGTTCCTCGGCGGCATCAACGTGCGAGTGTTCGCGCTGCTCGCGCTCGTCGCGGTGATCGGCTTCATGCTGCTGATCTGGCTGTCGCCGTATCGCCGCGACCGCATTTTCGGCTTCATGGACCCGTGGCAGGACGCGTTCGGCAAAGGCTACCAGCTGTCGCACGCGCTGATCGCATTCGGCCGCGGGGAATGGTTCGGCGTGGGGCTCGGCGCGAGCGTCGAGAAGCTGTTCTACCTGCCCGAGGCACACACGGATTTCCTGCTCGCGGTGATCGCCGAGGAGCTAGGTTTCGCCGGAGTGCTGACGGTGATCGCGCTGTTCGCGATCCTGATTCATCGCGCGCTGGTCCTCGGGCGCGAGGCGGTCAAGCTGGAGCGCTATTTTTCCGGCCTCGTCGCGATGGGCATCGGACTGTGGTTCGGCGTCCAGTCGTTCATCAACATGGGCGTCAACATGGGTTTGCTGCCGACCAAGGGACTGACGCTGCCGCTGATGAGTTTCGGTGGTTCGGGCATCGTCGCGAACTGCCTCGCGCTGGCGATCCTGCTGCGCGTCGACTGGGAAGTGCGCCAGTTGAAGCGGGGGACCGCAGCATGAGCACTTCGCCGGGCCGCCCCAAGAAGTGCTCAGTCCCGCTTGGCGGGACCGCGCGCAGCGCGAGGGTGCCCCAATGAAGACGCTGCTCGTGATGGCGGGCGGCACCGGCGGCCACATCTTCCCCGGCGTCGCCGTCGCCGAGCAGTTGCGCGGGCGCGGCTGGCGCATCGTGTGGATGGGCAACCCGGATGGCATGGAGGCGCGGATCGTGCCGCAGCACGGCTACGAGACCTCGTGGGTGCGCTTTGGCGCGTTGCGCGGCAAGGGGCTGCTGCGCAAGTTGCTGCTGCCGCTGAACCTGCTGCGCGGTTTCTGGCAGGCGCAGGGCGAACTGCGGCGCATCCGGCCCGACGTCGTGCTTGGCATGGGCGGTTACGTGACTTTCCCGGGCGGCATGATGGCGGCGCTGCTCGGCCGTCCGCTGGTGCTGCACGAACAGAATTCGGTCGCCGGACTCGCCAACCGCGTGCTCGCCGGCGTCGCCGACCGCGTGCTGTCGGGCTTTCCGCACGCACTAAAGAAAGCCGGCTGGGTCGGCAATCCCGTGCGCGCCGACATTGCTGCCGTGCCGCCGCCGGACGAACGTTTTGCCGGGCGCAGCGGGCCGCTGAAATTGCTCGTCGTCGGCGGCAGCCTCGGTGCGGCGGTGCTGAACGACACCGTGCCGAAAGCACTCGCGCGGATCGACAAGGCGCAGCGGCCGATCGTCACGCACCAGGCCGGCGCGAAGCAGCTCGAAGCGCTGCGCGCGGCGTACGCGGCGGCCGGCGTCGAGGGCGAACTGCTGCCGTTCATCGACGACATGGCGTCCAGATATGCCGAAGCCGATCTCGTCGTCTGCCGTGCGGGGGCGCTGACGGTCGCGGAACTCGCGGCGGTCGGGGCGGCGAGCCTGCTGGTGCCGTTCCCGCACGCCGTCGACGATCACCAGACGGGAAACGCGCATTTTCTCGCCGATCGCGGCGCCGCCTACCTGCTGCCGCAGCCGGAGTTCGATGCCGAACGGCTGGCAGGCATCATCGAGAGCCTCGCCCGCGACCGCCTGCTCGACATGGCGACGAAAGCGCGGGCGCTGGCCAAGCCGCGCGCGACCGAAGCGGTTGCACAGGCTTGCGAGGAACTCGCGGCAGGGAGAAAAAAGAAATGAAGCACAAGGTCAAGCGCATCCACTTCGTCGGCATCGGCGGCGCCGGCATGAGCGGGATCGCTGAAGTGCTGGCGAACCTCGGCTACATGGTCAGCGGCTCGGATCTGGGCGAGAACGCCGCGACGCGGCGGCTCGCCGCGCTCGGCGTGCGCGTGAGGTTCGGCCATGCGGCGGAGAATGTCGCGGACGCGGACGCGGTCGTGATCTCGACGGCCGTGCGCAACGACAATCCGGAAGTCGTCGCGGCGCGATCGCGTCATGTGCCGATCGTGCCGCGCGCGCAGATGCTCGCGGAACTCATGCGCCTGAAGCACGGCATCGCGATCGCCGGCACGCACGGCAAGACGACGACTACTTCGCTGGTCGCGAGCATCCTCGCCGAAGGGGGCATGGACCCCACTTTCGTCATCGGCGGCAAGCTCAATGCGGCCGGCGCGAACGCGCGGCTCGGCAAGGGCGATTTCCTCGTCGCCGAAGCAGACGAGTCCGATGCATCGTTCCTGCTGCTGACGCCGGTGATTTCGGTCATCACGAACATCGACGCGGACCACATGGACACCTACGGGCACGACTTCGCGCGGCTCAAGCAGGCGTTCGTCGACTTCCTGCAGCACCTGCCGTTCTACGGCGTCGCGGTGCTGTGCGAGGACGACCCGCACGTGCGCTCGATCATGCCGCTGGTGTCGAAGCAGGTCGTGCGCTACGGCCTGTCGGAGACTGCCGGCATCCGCGCCGAGAACGTCCGCGCCGAAGGCGGGCGGATGCTGTTCGACGTCGTGCGCACCAACGGCTCAGTGAGTCGGCTGCCGATCGAACTGAACCTGCCCGGCGTGCACAACGTGCTGAACGCGCTGGCGGCGATCGCCGTGGCGACCGAAGTGCAGGTGCCGGACGCGGCGATCGTCAAGGCGCTGGCCGAATTCCGCGGCGTCGGCCGGCGCTTTCAGCGCTATGGCGAGGTGGCGTTGCGCGACGCCGAAGGCACACCGCAAGGCAGCTGCACGCTGATCGACGACTACGGCCACCACCCGGTCGAGATGGCGGCGACGCTTGCCGCGGCGCGCGGCGCATTCCCGGGCCGGCGGCTGGTGCTGGCGTTCCAGCCGCACCGCTTCACGCGCACGCGCGACTGTTTCGAGGATTTCGTCAAAGTGCTGTCGACCGTCGATGCGCTGCTGCTCGCCGAAGTCTATGCCGCCGGGGAGTCCCCGGTCGTGGCTGCCGATGGCCGCTCGCTGGCGCGGGCGATCCGCGTCGCGGGCAAGGTCGAGCCGGTGTTCGTCGAAGACATCGACGAGATGCCGGCGACGATCCTCGCGGCGGTGCGAGATGGCGATGTGGTGATCACGATGGGCGCCGGCTCGATCGGTGCGGTGCCCGGCAAACTGGCAAGCAGCGAGGAACTGGTGTGAGGGGCAACGGCGTGGGGGCAAAATTCGGGAAAGTCGCAGTGCTGCTCGGTGGCACGTCTGCCGAGCGGGAAGTCTCGCTGATGTCCGGCGGCGCGGTGCTCGCGGCGTTGCAGGCGGCCGGCGTCGATGCACACGGCTTCGACCCGGCGCAGCAGGATCTGCACATCCTTAAGGAGCAGGGTTTCGACCGCGCGTTCATCGCGCTGCATGGCCGCGGCGGCGAGGACGGCACGGTGCAGGGGCTGCTGGAACTGCTGAAGATCCCTTACACCGGCAGCGGCGTGATGGCCTCCGCGCTGGCGATGGACAAATGGCGCACCAAGATGGTGTGGGCGGCGTGCGGCCTCCCGACGCCGCGCTACGCGATCCTCGCCGCGGACACCGACTGGGACGCCGTCGTCGCCGAGCTGGGGCTGCCGATTTTCGTCAAGCCGGTGCATGAAGGCTCGAGCATGGGCGCAACGAAAGTCACCGCGGCGGGCCAGCTCAAGGCGGCGTGGGAGCTCGCGGCGCGCTTCGACGACCTCGTGCTCGCCGAGGAGTTCGTCGCCGGCGCCGAGCTGACAGTGCCTTTCCTCGGCGAGCGTGCGCTGCCCGTAATCCGCATCGAGGCGCCGGGGGGGAAATACGACTACCAAAACAAGTATTTCACCGACGAAACCCGCTACCTGTGCCCGAGCGGGCTGCCCGCCGAACAGGAGCAGACGCTACAGGCGCTGGTGATGAAGAGCGCGCGGGTGCTCGGCTGCCGCGGCTGGGGCCGCGCCGACCTGATGCTGACCGCGGACGGCCGGCCGTACCTGCTCGAAATGAACACGTCGCCCGGCATGACCGGCCATTCGCTCGTGCCGATGGCGGCCAAAGCCGTCGGTCTGGACTTCACCGCGCTGTGCCTGACGATCCTCGAGGACGCGCGCCTTGGCTGACTTCCGTCCCCGCGACGCGTTGCGCCACGGCGGCCTCGGCGGCAGCCGAGGGCCGGCACGCGCGCGCGAAAAGGAAGGACTGTGGGACAAGCCGGCGACGCTGAACCTGATTTCGGAGGTGCTGATGCTGTTCGCCGCGGTCGCGCTCGGCTACGCGCTCGTGGTGTGGTTTTTGTCGCGGCCGCTTTTCCCGCTGCGCGAAGTCGTCGTGCTGACGCCGCCCGCGCAGGTCACGACGGCGCAGCTCGAATACGTCGCGCGCACCGCGATCCGCGGCAATTTTTTCTCGGTCGACCTCGAGCAGGTACGCGGGGTGTTCGAGAAGCTGCCGTGGGTGCGCCGCGCCGAAGTGCGGCGGCGCTGGCCGGATGTCCTCGAACTGCGGCTCGAGGAGCACCAGGCGGCGGCGTACTGGACGGTTTCGGAGAGCGGCGAATCGCAGCTCGTGAATCGCTACGGCGAAGTGTTCATCGCCGCGAGCAACGCCGACATCCCGGCTTTTTCGGGCCCGCAGGGCTCGGCCGCATACATCCAGGCACGGCATCGCGAGTTCGAGCGCGTGCTCGAGCCGCTCGGCCGCCGTCTCGTCGGCCTCGCGCTGTCGGCGCGCCAGGCGTGGCAGCTGCGCCTCGACGACGGCTTGGTGATCGTGCTCGGCCGGGACCATGAAAAGGCCCCGACCGATCAGCGGCTGGCGCGCTTCGTTCATGCGTGGCCGAACGCGCGCGATGGCGTCGGAGTACAGGTGGCGGTAGCGGATCTCCGCTATCCGAGCGGATTCGCCCTCACTCCGGTGGGCGACTTGAAAGCAACGAAAGGCAAGCAATGAGCAAGGAATACAAGGACTTGGTCGTCGGCCTCGATATCGGTACCGCCAAGGTCACCTGCATGGTGGCCGAGTCGCGCCCGGATGGGCGCCTCAATGTCATCGGGCTCGCGACCCAGCCGACGAGCGGTCTCAAACGTGGCGTGGTCGTGAACATCGAGGCCACGGTCGATGCGATCGCACGCGTGATCCAGGAAGTCGAGCAGATGGCCGACTGCAAGATCCGCGACGTCTATACCGGGATCGCCGGCAGCCACATCAAGAGCTTCAATTCCAACGGCATGGTCGCGATCAAGGACAAGGAAGTCACGCCGCTCGACGTCGAGCGCGTCATCGAAGTCGCGCGCGCAATGCCGATCCCGGCCGAACAGCAGATCCTGCACATCCTGACCCAGGAGTTCATCATCGACGGCCAGGGCGGCGTGCGCGAGCCGATCGGCATGAGCGGCGTCAAGCTCGAGGTCAAGGTGCATATCGTCACCGGTGCGGTGTCGGCGGCGCAGAACGTCATCAAGTGCGTGCGTCGCTGCGGCCTCGAAGTCATGGACCTGATCCTGCAGCCGCTCGCGTCGAGCTACGCGGTGCTGACCGACGACGAAAAGGATCTGGGCGTGTGCCTCGTCGACATCGGGGGCGGCACGACCGACATCGCCGTCTTCACTCATGGCGCGATCCGCCACACCGCAGTGCTGCCGATCGCCGGCGACCAGGTCACCAACGACATCGCGATGGCATTGCGCACGCCGACTTCCGAAGCCGAGGAGATCAAGATCCGTCACGGCGTCGCGATGCACACGCTCGCCGACCCCGAGGAGATGATCGAAGTGCCCGGCGTCGGCGACCGGCCGCCACGGCCGCTGTCGCGCCAGCGTCTCGCCGATGTCATCGAGCCGCGGGTCTCCGAACTGTTCGAGCTGGTGCAGGCCGAATTGCGCCGCAGCGGCTACGAGGAGCTGCTGTCGTCGGGGGTCGTCCTGACCGGCGGTTCCTCCGTGATGCTGGGCATGGTCGAGCTCGGCGAGGAAGTGTTCCACATGCCGGTGCGCATCGGCTCGCCGCAGTATGCAGGAGGGCTTGCCGACGTCGTGTGCCAGCCGCGCTATGCGAACGCGATGGGGTTGGTGATGGAAGGGTCCGCGCAGCGCCGGCGGGGCATGCTGGCGCGTGAAACACGCAGTGTCCGCCAAGTGTTCGGGCGGATGAAATCATGGTTCGAGAAGAATTTCTGAGCGGACGGGGAGTCGTCCGTCGAATTTGAAGGTGCGCCCGTGTTGACCGGCTATTTAGTTATAGAATTTTCGTTTGATACTAAATCCGGTGGCTGAGGGCACAGTGCGCAAAACGGTTGATATTCAGGAGACGAGGCAAATGATCGAAATCGTTGAGAAGGAACAGACCGGCACGGTGATCAAGGTGATCGGCGTCGGCGGGGCGGGCGGTAACGCCGTCGACCACATGATCCGCGAGAATGTGCAGGGCGTGGAGTTCATCGTCGCCAACACCGACGCCCAGGCGCTGAGCCGCTGCCTCGCGCCGAACAAGATCCAGCTCGGCAGCTCCGGGCTCGGCGCCGGATCGAAGCCCGAAGCCGGCCGCGCCGCCGCGCAGGATTCGCGCGACGCGATCGCTGCGGCGCTCGACGGCGCGCACATGTGCTTCATCACCGGCGGCATGGGCGGCGGCACCGGCACCGGGGCCGGCCCAGTGGTTGCGGAGATCGCGAAGGAGATGGGTATCCTGACCGTCGCGGTCGTCACCAAACCGTTCGATTTCGAGAACCGCTTGCGGGTCGCCGAAAGCGGCGTCGAGGAACTGACCCGCTACGTCGATTCCCTGATCATCGTGCTCAACGACAAGCTGCTCGAAGTGTATGGCGACGACGCCGGCTTCGAGGACTGCTTCCGCTCGGCCGACAACGTGCTGAGGAGCGCGGTCGGCGGCATCGCCGAGATCATCAATGTCCCCGGCCTCGTCAACGTCGACTTCCAGGACGTGCGCACTGCGATGGGCGAGATGGGCCGCGCGATGATGGGCTCGGCCGAAGCCGGCGGCCTCGATCGCGCGCGCATCGCGGCCGAGCAGGCCGCGGTCAGCCCGCTGCTCGAAGGCACCGAACTGTCCGGCGCGCGCTGCGTGCTGATCAACATCACCGCCAGCCGCTCGCTGAAGATGTCGGAAGTGCGCGATGCGGTGAAGACGGTGCAGGCGTTCGCCGCCCCCGAAGCCTTCGTGAAATACGGCACCGTGTTCGACGAGGCGATGGAAGACCGCGTGCGCGTGACCGTCGTCGCGACCGGCCTCGGCACGCCGCGCACCGGCCGCCAGCCGGTGATGCAGGTCGTGCAGGGCACGGGCACTTACGGCCCGCTCGGCGGCAACGGCAACATGGGCAACCTCGACGTCCCCGCCGTGATCCGCCACACCCGGCGCACCACCGTCGAGGCGATGAGCGCAAACGGCATGGGCACATACGACATCCCGGCGTTCCTGCGCAAGCAGGCCGACTGACGCCGCCGGCGTCTCGTCCCGTTCGACGGGCGCCCTGACGCGGACCGCTGCCTCCGGTCCGCGTCGGGCGCCTGCGGCCGTTCCGCGTTCCCGCCTCGTCTCCCGGTTTTCCGCCTCGTCATTTCCCCGGAGCGAAACGATCCTGCCGCGGTCCAACAAACTGTGGTCGGCAGTGCCGCCCGTGGACCCGTCCGGCCTGCGCGTTCCCGGAAGGCCCCCGTTGCCGTGTTAAACTGCTGGCCGGAAACAGGAATAATTCAAAAATGATCAGGCAGCGCACCCTCAAATCGATCGTCAAGGCCACCGGGGTAGGGCTGCACGGGGGACGCAAGGTCCAACTCGTGCTGCGGCCGGCGGCGCCAGACACGGGGGTCATCTTTCACCGCGTCGATCTCGATCCGCCGCGCGACCTGCCTGCCGATCCGTATTCCGTCTGCGACACGCGGATGTGCTCGGGGCTGGAGCGCGACGGGGCGAAAGTGGGCACCGTCGAGCACCTGATGTCCGCAGTGGCGGGCCTCGGCATCGACAACCTCCACGTCGACGTCGATGCGCCCGAGATTCCGATCCTCGACGGCAGCGCCGGCCCGTTCGTATTCCTGCTGCAGTCGGCAGGGATCGAGGAGCAGAAGGCGCCGAAGCGCTTCCTGCGCGTGAAAAAGGCAGTCGAGTACCGCGAGGACGACAAGTGGGTGCGGCTCGAGCCGCATGACGGCTTCCGGCTGACGTTCTCGATCGTCTTCAATCATCCAGCGATCGACAAGACCTCGACCAGCGTGACGATCGACTTCGCCGAGCATTCCTATGTGCGCGACGTCGCCCGTGCCCGTACCTTCGGTTTCATGCAGGATGTCGATTCGATGCGCGCCCACGGACTGGCCCTCGGCGGCAGCCTCGACAACGCGATTGTCATGGACGAATACCGCGTGCTCAATTCCGACGGCTTGCGCTACGTCGATGAGTTCGTCAAGCACAAGGTGCTCGACGCGATCGGCGACCTGTATCTGTGCGGCCACCCGCTGCTCGCGGCCTACAGTGCGCACAAGGCGGGGCACGCGCTGAACAACCAGATCCTGCGGGTCCTGCTCGAGGACCGCTCGGCGTGGGAAATCGTCACGTTCGAACAGCCGGGAATGACTCCCGCCGCGGTGAGTCATCAGTTCGAGCTCGCACCGGCGACCTGATCCCGACGATGCTGGTCATTCGTCTTCTCGCCGTCCTCGCGGCGATCGGCATCGGCGCCTCGCTGATCGCGTGGATGCTGACCGGCAATTCCCGTTATCGGCGCTGGGCATGGAATTTCCTTCGCGCCGGCCTCGTCGTCGTCTTCGTGTTCCTCGCGCTGCTCGCGCTCGAGCGGGTGTTCCTGCCACTCGCGTGAGCGCTTCAACCGGCCCGGCTGCGGTCTATCAGTCGCTCCAGCGATTCGCGCAGCGGCGAATCGGCCGGCAGGCTCGATGAAAAATCGGCGAGGCTGCGCCGCCCCGCCTCCGACAGCGTGCGGTCCGGGGCCGGGCGCGGCGCTTCGCGCTCCTCGATCACCTGAACTTTCACCTGGATCGTCCGGATCGGCAGGCCGGCCGCGCCGAACTGCTCCGCGAGGGTCGGGGCGATCTGCTTGAGTCGCGCGGCGACCGCTCCGCCATGTGCCAACAGCACGAGGGTGTCGTTCTTGACATTGGCGACTGCGCAGGCGGACGCCAGGGCCGGAGGAAGATGCTGTTCCAGCACCGCCTGAAGTTTGCGCAGGCGCGCAGCGTGGTCGCGCAAACGGGCCAGCGCGTCGCCGCTGCCGAGAAATCGCTGGATAAGCTGGGTCATGGAAGTGCGCTCGCGATCATTCCCCATGGTAGGTTTCGCGCCCCGCGTCTGCAAGCGCCGCAAGGGCGGGACCTCGTCAAGCCCTTGCGGCGTAGCGTGACTTGCAATACGGATCGATTCCACCCACATGCTAAACTTGCGCCTTTGCCGAATCGTCCGACCCCACCATCCATGATCTCCGGCCTACTCAAGAAAATTTTCGGCAGTCGCAACGAGCGCCTGATCCGCCAGTATTCCCAGACCGTACGTGCGATCAATGCGCTCGAGCCGGAAATCTCCGCGCTGCCGGACGAGGCCTTGCAGGCGAAAACTGCCGATTTCAAGCAGCGGGTCGCCAACGGAGAGGCGCTCGACAGCATTCTCCCGGAAGCGTTCGCCGTCGTGCGCGAAGCCGGCAAGCGGGTCCACGGCATGCGGCACTTCGACGTGCAGCTGATCGGCGGCATGGTGCTGCACAACGGCAAGATTTCGGAAATGCGCACCGGCGAAGGCAAAACGCTCGTCGCGACGCTGGCCGCGTATCTCAACGCGCTCACCGGCAAGGGCGTGCATGTCATCACCGTCAACGACTACCTCGCGAGCCGTGACGCGGACTGGATGGGGCGAATCTACGGTTTTCTCGGCCTCACGACCGGGTGCAACCTGTCGCGCATGGGGCACGAGGCGAAGCAGGCCGCGTACGCCGCCGACATCACCTACGGCACGAATAACGAGTTCGGCTTCGACTACCTGCGCGACAACATGGTCTATTCGACCGGCGAGCGGGTGCAGCGCGGGCTGAACTTCGCGATCGTCGACGAAGTCGATTCGATCCTCATCGATGAGGCGCGCACGCCGCTAATCATCTCCGGGCAGGCCGAAGACCACACCGACCTCTACCTCAAGCTCAACCAGGTCGCGCCGATGCTCACCGAGCAGGAAGGCGAAGGCGACAACGTCACCAAGCCGGGCGACTATACGCTCGACCTGAAGGCGCGCCAGGTGCTGTTGACCGAACAGGGCCACGAGAACGCCGAGCAGATCCTGACGCGGATGGGCCTGCTCGCCGAAGGCACGAGCCTCTACGACCCGGGCAACATCCTGCTCGTGCATCACCTGTACGCGGCGCTGCGCGCACATGCGCTGTACCACAAGGACCAGCATTACGTGGTGCAGAACAACGAAGTCGTCATCGTCGACGAGTTCACCGGCCGCCTGATGGCCGGCCGGCGCTGGTCCGATGGCCTACACCAGGCGGTCGAGGCGAAGGAAGGCGTGCGCATCCAAGCCGAAAACCAGACGCTCGCGTCGATCACCTTTCAGAACTATTTCCGCATGTACGGCAAGCTCGCCGGCATGACCGGCACGGCCGACACTGAGGCGTTCGAGTTCCACTCGATCTACGGGCTGGAAACCGTCGTCGTGCCGACGAACCGTCCGATGATCCGCAAGGACGAGAACGACAAGGTCTATCGCACCGCGAAGGAAAAGTGGGACGCGGTGATCGCCGACATCCGCGGCTGTGTCGAGCGCGGCCAGCCGGTGCTGGTCGGCACGACGTCGATCGAGATCAACGAGTTCCTGTCGGGCGAGCTGAACCGCGTCGATCTGCCGCACCAGGTGCTGAATGCGAAGCAGCACGAGCACGAAGCGGAGATCGTCGCGCAGGCGGGGCGCCCCGGCGTCATCACGATCGCGACGAACATGGCCGGGCGCGGCACCGACATCGTGCTCGGCGGCAGCATCGAGCGGCAGCTCGCCGCAGTACGCGACGACGAGACGCTGACGCCCGAGCAGAAGGAGGCGCGCACCGCCGCGCTGCGCGAGGAGTGGAAGCCGGTGCACGAGCAGGTGCTCGCCAACGGCGGCCTGCACATCATCGGCACCGAGCGGCACGAGTCGCGCCGCATCGACAACCAGCTGCGCGGCCGAGCGGGACGCCAAGGCGATCCGGGCAGTTCGCGCTTCTACCTGTCGCTCGAAGACCCGCTGATGAAGATCTTCGCCGGCGAGCGCCTCAACGCGATCATGGTGCGGCTGAAAATGCCCGAAGGCGAGGCGATCGAGCACGCGATGGTGACGCGCTCGCTCGAGTCGGCGCAGCGCAAGGTCGAGCAGCGCAACTTCGATATCCGTAAGCAGCTGCTCGAATACGACGATGTCGCGAACGACCAGCGCAAGGTCATCTATCAGCAGCGCAACGAACTGCTCGAAGCCGACGACATCTCGGAGACCGTCCGCGCAATGCGCCAAGGCGTGCTGCACGACAGTTTCCGCATCCACGTGCCGGTCGACAGCGTCGAGGAGCAATGGGACATCGCGGCGCTCGAACAGGCGCTCGCATCGGAGTTCCAGCTCCGGTTGCCGATCGGCGAATGGCTCAAGGCGGAACCGAACCTCGACGACGAGGCGATCCTCCAGCGCCTCCTCGCTGCGGCCGAGGAGGCATACGCGGCGAAGACCGCGCAGGTCGATCCGACCGCGTGGCACCAGTTCGAGCGCAACGTGATGCTGCAGAGCCTCGACACGCACTGGCGCGAGCACCTGGCGGCGCTCGATCACCTGCGGCAGGGCATCCACTTGCGCGGCTATGCGCAGAAGAATCCCAAACAGGAATACAAGCGGGAGGCCTTCGAGCTGTTCGAGACCCTGCTCGATGCCGTACGCAGCGACGTCTCCAAACTCCTGATGACGGTCCAGGTGCGCACCGAAGCACAGCTCGAGGAGGCGGAGGTGCCACCCGAGCTCGAGAACGTGCAGTACCAGCATGCCGCTTTCGACGAGGCGCTCGGTGTCGCCACCGCTGCGGAGACCGCGCAGGCAGCAGCGCCGGCGGGGCCGAAAGTCGGGCGCAACGATCCGTGCCCGTGCGGATCGGGCAAGAAATACAAGCATTGCCACGGCAAACTGAGCTGAGGCGCGATGCGCGGGGAACTGCCGGGACTTGCCCCCGGGGCGCTCGCGTGATCGTCCGCCACGACCTGGAGTCCAGTTATTCCGGGCATGGCCGCCACGGTTGACCGTCACGGCGGCCTTCCACCTCGTATTCTGTTCCACGGAGAAAACCATGCCTGTGAATCTGACCGCTCCGCAGCCGTCCGATCTCATTCCGGTGCCCGGCGTCCGCGTCGGCGTCGCGGAGGCCGGGATCCGCAAGGCCAACCGGCGTGACCTCACGCTGATCGAACTTGCGGCCGGCAGCCGGGTTGCCGGGGTCTTCACCCTCAACCGCTTCTGCGCGGCGCCGGTACAGCTGTGCAAGCAGCACATCGCCGGCGGCGACGTGCGGGCGCTGGTCATCAACACCGGCGTTGCGAACGCCGGCACCGGCGAACAGGGGCTTGCGGACGCCTACGCGACCTGCGTCGCAGTCGGCCGCGCACTGGGCGTCGCACCCGAGCAGGTGCTGCCGTTCTCGACCGGCGTGATCCTCGAACCGCTGCCCGTCGACCGCCTGATCGCCGGACTGCCCGCCGCGCACGCGGATCTGCGCGAGGACGGCTGGTTCGACGCGGCGCACGCGATCATGACGACCGACACGCTGGCGAAGGCGGTGTCGCGGCAGGTCGAGATCGGCGGCCGCACCGTCACCTTGACCGGCCTCAGCAAAGGCGCCGGCATGATCAAGCCGAACATGGCGACGATGCTCGGCTTTCTCGCCTGCGACGCCGCCGTCTCGCAGGCCCTGCTCGATGCGCTGACCAAGGAGGCCGCCGACCTGTCGTTCAACAGCATCACGGTCGATGGCGACACTTCGACCAACGACTCGTTCATCGTCGTCGCCACGGGCCAGGCCGGCAACGCCGAGATCGCCGATCCGCTCGGCCCGGACTTCCACGCGCTGCGCGCCGCGGTCATCGACGTGTCGATCCGGCTCGCGCAGGCGATCGTCCGCGACGGCGAAGGCGCGACCAAATTCATGACGATCGCGGTTGAAGGCGGTCTCGACATCGTCGAATGCCGCAAAGTGGCGTACGCGATCGGCCAGTCGCCGCTCGTCAAGACCGCGTTCTTCGCATCGGACCCGAACCTCGGCCGCATCCTCGCCGCGATCGGCTATGCCGGCCTCCAGGATCTCGACGTCGGACGCCTCCGAGTGTGGCTCGGCAGCGCAGCCGAAGAGGTGCTTGTCGCCGAACTCGGCGGCCGCGCCCCGACTTACCGCGAGGAAGACGGTGCCCGGGTCATGAAGGAAGCCGAGATCACCGTGCGCGTCGACCTCGGTCGGGGCCGTGCACGGGCAACCGTGTGGACATGCGATTTTTCGTACGACTACGTGAAGATCAACGCCGACTACCGCAGCTAGCCCGTTTACGTAATGCTGCGGAATGCAGCGTAAGAACAAAAGCCCGGTACTGCCGGGCTTTTTCGTTCCATGCCCTTCCGATTTATTCCGTGTGCTTCCGACTAAAAAGTGAGTAAGATAGCGAGTAACGAGGAGCGTTACTCTCGTTCGGGTGTGAGTAACGCCCGGATTACTCACTTTTTGGACGGATACGTCATGCTCACCGATGCCAAATGCCGGGCTGTCAAAGCTACGGACAAGACATATCGCGTGGCCGACTCGCATGGGTTGTGCCTCGAGGTAAGGCCTTCCGGGGCGAAGTTCTGGCGCTATCGCTTCCGCCTGGCCGACAAACAGAACATGCACGCCTTGGGTGAATACCCGGCGATGGGGCTGCAGGAGGCAAGACGCGCGCGCGACGAGGCACGAGCGCTCGTGAAGCAGGGCATCAACCCGTCACACCATCGCGGGCTGGAGAAGGCCGAGCGCATCCTCGCGCTGGGCTCAACGTTCGAGACGGTGACGGCGGAATGGATCGAACACAAACGCCCGGACTGGTCGGCAAACTACATTCGACAGGTGCGTGCCCGCATGGCTGGTGACGTGTTTCCAGAGATCGGGCAGTACCCGATCGCCGACCTTAAAGCGGCGCACGTTCTGGCGATGCTGCGCAAGGTGGAGAAGCGCTCACCCACTCAGGCCGCGCTCGTCAAGACATGGGTGGGCGGGGTGTTCCGCTTCGCCGTGAACGAGCAGCTGCGCGAGGACGACCCGACGTTTCCGCTCCGTCGCGCTTTGAAACCCACTCAGGTGAATCACCACGCGATCGTGCGCAACGACGAGATCGGCGCCTTCTTGCAGGCGATCGCGGCCGCTCCCGGGGAAGCGACCGTGAAAGAGGCTGTCGGTCTGATGTGGGCGACGGCCTGCCGCATCAATGAGGTGACGGGCGCACGCTGGGCGGAAATCGATCTTGACGCGGGGCTCTGGACGATCCCGCCCGGGCGCATGAAGGCGAAACAGGAGCACGTGGTTACGCTCACCCGGCAAGCCGTCGAGATCCTGCGCCGGGTGCAGGTTCATACCGGCACGCTCGAGCACGTGTTCCCCCACCGCTCCGACCGGAAGCGCCCGATGAGCGGGGAGGCGATTCGCGATCTTTTCCGGCGCGCCGGCTACGCGGGGAAGTTCACGCCGCACGGGGTGCGCGGCACGTTCTCGACCATCGCCAACGGCGCCGGGTGGCGAGCCGATGTCATCGAGCTGTGTCTCGCGCACCAGGAACGCAACCAGATCCGCCGCGCGTACAACCACGCGCAGCTGCTCGACGAGCGTCGCGAGCTCCTGCAGTGGTGGTGTGATCTGTCAGGCCAGGCGAAGCGGGGCGGGACGGTGGTGGCGTTCAAGCGGGTGGCCGCATGAGCTGGGAGACAGATCTTGCACAGGCGCCATACGACGAGGACGCGGCGGGGCGATTGCTCGTGCACGCGGCTGGATTCCTCGAGCGGGACGAAGCGTTGCCCGGGCCGCTCGCGCTGCATTTCGCCACCGCGTTCCGGGCAGCCGCGGCCCAGCCGCGCAACTCGGACAAGAAGCACCCTCGCACCAGCACCCTGGGGGAGTTCCTCAGCCTGAAGGCCGGCAACCGGCGCGGCATCGGCAACCCGGTCGGCTACGCGCTCGCGGCCTCGCTGAGGGTGGGTTCCGCTACATTGATTTCGAAGGAGCTGGCCTCCGCATCGGGCCGGTCCAAGCGCGCCGTCGACGCTGCGATTCAAGACGGGAAGGATGGGCTCGAGAAGCTCAGGCGAGACGGCAAAGACACCGACGCCTTTCACGCGATGCCGAAGGCGCTGTACCCCGACTGGCTCTAGTTGAGGGCATCTCACGCTTGCCGCCTAAACGGCATGTCGGGCAAGGGGGTGCGCCGGTGAGCCTCTCTCACAATGGGGGTGTGCAAAAAGCCCCCTCTTCTTTTTGCATATTCTGAGCCTTTACGCTTCGTTCCATGCGCTGTTGTTCAGCGCGTCCCGCGCAAAGGAGTATGACCATGGAACAAGTCAAGGCAGCCCTCCGGATCCTTCGCCTGAAGCAGGTGAAGGACCGTACCAGCCTCGCTACATCGACCATCTACGAATTATCGAAGGCGGGGAAATTCCCGCGGCAGATCAATCTCGGTGTCGCCAACCGTGTTGGCTGGCTCGAATCCGAAGTCGACGCGTGGATCGCCGAACGCGTGAGTACTTCTCGCGGCAGCAAAGCGGCCGCCTGAATCGGCACACCAGTGAGTACATCTCTCAAACCGGCATTTCGCCAACTGCACCATTCTCGCCAATTTCCAATGTCACCAGAGCCGGTTCCAAAAGCAAAGGAACCAACATGACTGAAAATTCAACGCGTGAGTCCGTCTCGCGCTCCGACCCCCAGACGTACAACGGCCTTGGTCGGCGGCAACCGAACCAAGGCCAAAATGTGCGCTTTCCTCACAGCGCTACCTTAGCACAACGCGCTGCCGGGGGCGACCTTCTGACCGTCGCGGGGGGTGCAGCATGAGCGCGCGCCGGGAAGCCGCCCGGGCTGCACAGGCTCCGAAGCCGGATGCGCCCCTTGCTGAAACCGCTGCGGCAGCTAAAACCGAAGCGGCGAGAGCAATCGCAGCGGCGCGCCGCTCAGCCGCCGGTGCACCTGATCCGGCTGCTGCTGCCGGAAAGCTCCGGGCCACGGCCGAAAACATCACGGTCCTGAAAACCCTCGCCAAGATTCCGCTCACCAAGACCTGGTGCGCCGACGGGACGATCCGGCCGTACGACCAGGCGAAGCGCTACACTACGGCTGCGGTGGCGCGGTCCAGCATCCAGGGGCTCGCGAATCTGCTCGAGCAACTCGCGGTCGAGCCGGATTGCTGCATCATCCGCGGAGCGCTCGCGCCCGATGCGGTGCCCGAACGCCCGGGCCTGTATTTGCGCAACACCCGCAACTTCCGCGAGCAGGCGCGTCGGTTCGTGATGTTCGACATCGACGGCTACCTGCCTGACGGGATCGACTCGGTACGGACACCGCAGGCTGCCGTCGAGCAGTTCATCAGCCGGCGACTGCCGGAATGCTTCCACGGCATCACCTATTACTGGCGCCTTTCGGCCTCTGCCGGGCACCCGAGCGCAGGGGGCAAGCTCAAGGCGCACCTGTGGTACTGGCTCGAGAATCCGTACACCGAAGGCCAGCTCACGGCGTGGAAGCATGGGCTGGGTATCGAGGTGGACGTCGTGACGTTCCGTACGGTCCAGATCCACTACACGGCAGACCCGGTGTTCGAAGCGGGGGTCGTGGATCCCGTTGCGGTGCGCGGCGGCCTCGTCGATGGGTTCTGCGGAGACGAAGTGCCGCTCGTGATCCCGCCCGGTTTGCTCGCTGCGGCGCGGGAGCGGATTGAAGGCGAGGATCGCAACCTCGTCGATCCGAAAGAGAAGCCGGGCTTGATCGGTGCGTTCTGCCGCGCGTTCCCGATCGAAGACGTGATGGAGCAGTGGCTCGCTGACGTCTTCGAGTTCGAATCCATCAGCGACGGCCGGCGACTGAATTTCCTGCAGGGCAACGGTGCGAAAGGCGGGGCGTTCATCACGCCGGACCGTGAGTACATCTCAAATACCCACAACACGGATCCGCTTCGCGGGCGGGCGACGAACAAATGGGATTTGGTACGCCACTACAAGTTCGGGCACCTCGACGATCCGGACGACGCTTTCGACGCGGACGCGACGAAGTCCGCCAGCAACGAGGCGATGCGGGCGTGGGTTGCGACGCTGCCTGAAGTGCAGGCCGAGCTCAAGAAGGCGAAGGTGTTGGATGCCGAAGCCGCTTTGTCGGCCGTCGACCTGTTTCGTGCACGCATCGCCGCCGCGGACGTATGCACCATCGACATCGATATCGTTCCGGAGATCAAGGCAGCAGGCCTCGATAGCGGGCCGCGAGATACGCTGGCAGATGTGATTTCGAAACGGCTCAAGGCGCTGAATAACCCGCGGAGTATGCCGACCATAAAGAAAGCCTTGGCACCGCCGTCGGCGCGACTCCACGGGGCTGACCATGTCGACCTGTCACGAGCGGGCGCGCCTGCCTCCCTTGGCATGTCCGGGTTCCCGCATATGTCCATAACCGAGAAGGGCCCCAGCCTGAAAACGACGGTGGAGAATATCGAACATCTCCTGCAGGGGTACGGCATTACCGTGTATTACGATGTGATCAAGAAGAAGCCCGTGATCGTCGTTCCGTCTCTCGCCACCACACCCGATCAGGCCGATAACGCGGCAATCAGCACTGTCGTTTCACTGGCGGCGGTCAATGATATCAAGACCCCCAGCCTCGTCGCCGAGTTTGTCGGAACCGTTGCCTTTCGCGCTCCCCGCAACGTCATCGCTGACTGGATCAAATCGAAGCGCTGGGACGGACAAGACCGCATCTCAGAACTCCTCAACACGCTCGTCCCGCGCGATGGATTCCCCATCTCCTTGCGGGATAAGCTGGTGTGCCGCTGGCTGATCAGTGCCGTAGCCGCTGCGCTGAAACCGTCCGGGTTCCATTCGAAGGGTGTGCTGACCCTCCAGGGGGCGCAGAGCCTGGGCAAGTCCGCTTGGTTTGAGCGGCTGCTGCCGGGCGACCTTTCCCAGCAGTACATTCTGTCAGGCGCCCACCTCGACCCGGCAAACAAGGACAGCATGATAACGGCCCTCTCGCATTGGCTTGTAGAGCTTGGCGAGGTGGATTCGACGATGAAGCGGGACATCCCCGCTGTGAAGGCGTTCATCTCCAAGGGTGCAGATAAGCTGCGCCCTCCCTATGCTCGTACGGACGCTGAGTTCCAACGCCGGACGGTCTTTTGCGCATCGGTGAACCCCGAAGCTTACCTACCCGATGAGACCGGCAACGTCCGTTGGTGGACGATCCCGGTGGCGGAAGTCCGGTACAGGCACACCATCGACATGCAACAGTTGTGGGCTCAGGTTGCAGTGCGGTATGAAGCGGGGGAGCGCTGGTGGCTGGAATCGGCCGAGGAAGAGTTGCTCGAACAGAACAACGCTCACCATCAGCAGCGCAGCGCGATTTACGACACTCTCGCCTCAAGCATGAACCTCGAGAGCGACCGGGCAACTTGGCACCGGCTGTCTGCGAGTGAAGTATTGCACGCGATCGGGTACGGTACGCCGACGAATCCACAGGCGAAAGATTGCGGCAGCGCACTGCGCGCGCTGCTCGGGGAGCCGACAAAAGCGAAAGGGCGGGCTGTCTGGCTTGTCCCGCCGATCCAACGATCTTTCGTGAGCGTAGGGAGCACCGCATCATCGAGTGCAGGACCCGTCCCGCAGCCGGTTGTTGATGAGGAAAACTTCATCGGCGACTTCGAATAGGGCGCTTACGATTCACATCCACAACCGGCCTCCCAATGGCCGGTTTTCATTTGCGCCGCCGAATTGCGGGCTGTAGGTAGTGCAGGTAGGGCAAGGGTAGTGCAGCTTTTTCGACTGCACTACCCGCTGAATCCCAATAGCGGCGCGGATTTAAGGCGTTTTGGGTAGTGCAGGTAGCGGGGTAGTGCAGGTTCTGGAGAGTATACGTAGGGGAATATTTTTACAGGGCTTGGCATGCTCCATCACTTTTTTCTCTTCCTCTCTGCTTTCTTCCATATTCTCCACTACCTGCACTACCCATAGTCCTAGAAGTCAATAGCAGCAAGGGTTTCAGCCGGGTAGTGCAGCCGAAAATCTGCACTACCCTTGCCCTACCTGCCCTACCTACACTGCCCAGCCTGCAAAGCCGAAGCGCCGAACCCCCAAACACAAATTGCCAACGTAACGCCGACACGACAGTTGTGTGCGTCAAGTTGTGCAAATTGGGTGAGCACGACATGGTTGATGTCATTTCGCTTTCAGCGCCGCACAGGGCGTAGCCCGAAGCGGCGCTGAAAGCGGGTGGCGGCCTCACGCGGCCAGCCGCAGGGCCTCCTTCTTCTGCTCGGCGAGCAGGGTCATGTTCAGGTAGCGGTTGTCCTCGAGCCAGCTCTCGTGCGTTTCGACGCACAGCGCGCGGATCAGTCGCAGGCACGAATCGGTATTGGGGAAGATGCGCACGACATGGGTGCGTCGTTTGATCTCCTCGTTGAGCCGTTCGAGCATGTTGGTGCTCTTCATGTGCTTGTGATGCTGGCGCGGCAGCCGGTAGAAGGTCAGCGTCTCGCCGATGTTCGACTCGGCCCAGTCGACGAGCTTCGGATACTTTGCCTGCCACTTCGTGATCCACGCGGCCAGGTCGCGGTGGGCCTCCTGGATGTCGCGCCGGTCGTAGATCCAGCGCAGCTCCTGCAGACAGTCGTCGTCAGCCTTGCGCGGCAGGTAATCAAGGGCGTTCCTCAGGAAGTGGACGTAGCAGCGCTGCCAGACCGCCTCGCTCAACACTTCGGAAATGGCCTTCTTGAGCCCTGCGTGATCGTCCGAGACGACGAACTCGACCCCCGCGAGGCCCCGCTCCTTGAGCCGCAGCAGAAAGTCCTTCCAACTGCTCTGGCTCTCGCGGTGGGCGAGCTCGACCGCGAGCACCTGGCGGTGCCCCTCCCAATTGATGCCGATCGCGATCAGCACCGCTTGCGCGCGAATCACGCCGTCTTCGCGGATTTTCTCGTAGCGGGCATCGAGGATCAGATAGGGGTACGCTTCGTCCAGCTGCCGCGCGGCAAAGCGCGCCAGCGCCTCGTCCAGGCTCTTGTTGATCGCCGAGATGGCCGAGGCCGAGAAGCTGTGCCCGCACAGCTCTTCGGTGATCATTTTGACCTTGCGCGTCGACACCCCCTGCACGTACATCTCGGCGAGCGCCGCGACCAGCGCCTTCTCGCTGCGCGCATAGCGCTCGAACAGCGCGGTGGAAAACTCGCCGTTACGGTCACGTGGCACGCGCAGCTCCAGTTTTCCGATGCGCGTCACCAAGCCACGACTGTAGTAGCCGGCCCGGTAGCCCTGACGGCGGTCGGTGCGCTCGCCCGGCGCCGCTCCCAGCAACTCGGTCATCTCGCCTTCCAGGACCTCCTGCAGCGCCTGCTTCATCAGCGCCTTCATCAGCTCCGGATCCGACGCCACCAATGCTTCCACTGTCGCGCCCTTCGAACTACGCTTGATCGTGGTCATGGCTGCCCTCTCCACGGGGTTAAAGGTCGATCCGACAATCAACCTTAGCCATGGCCACCCGCGCCTTCCAGCCGAAGGCGCTTCTGCACACTTCTCAGCACACTACCGACACGACACCGGCAGGGCAAGGGCCACCCCGGGCTTGCGACATTTCCCGCGCGCGCGAGCCCTGAGCGGCACACTAGGCACCGACCCATCGAAGAAATGGCGCAGTACGCGCGGGGGAGCACTCGCCGCGGCTCACGTCCGCCGACAACGCGTCGGGCAGTACGCGTGCAAGAGCACAGGCGCGCTCGTGCTCACCCGCGGCACCCCATCGGCAACGTGAGCGGCGCCACCAGCCCCCAGCGGAAACCGGTGCGCGCGAGGATGTGTATCGAAACGTGGCGGCGCACACCCGGCGCTTCACGTTCATTGGATAAATGATTTCTATGGCGAGCTCAGCCCGCGCCGCCATCTAGCTATCGCCATCGGCCGCAACGTCAGCCGCAGCAACGCCGTGAGTACATCGCACGGTCGAGCGATCAGGACGTGAGTACATGTTGCATTCCCGATGGGCATGGGTTATGGAAACATTCGGTTACACACATACCGTGTTTCGATTAACGACAAACAGGGAGTCTCGCTTGAGCACCGCCGCCGAAACCATCAACCAGACCCACTTCGCCGAACTCCACGACCGCATCAACGCTATCGCCGACACCGCCCCGGCCATGATGGCGCGCTGCTGCGTCACCTCCCGGATCTGGCTCCACGTCCTGGACACTGTCGGTGTTCCGGTGCGCAGGAACCGCAGCTGGGTCACTGAGGCGGACCGCATGCGCGTGTGCGATGTTGAGCGCGCGCTCGCCACAGTGGATGCGGTAGGAACGGCTGAAGCAGCGCCAGGGCTGTGCGCTGGGCATCCCTGCCCTGCGGCGCATCTGCGGCGCGAGCGACCCGGTTCCGGTCCGCTCCCGTGCATCGCTCGGGCTGGCTGACTCTTCGACGATGTCTAACGCACACATCACCCCAAGGAGCCGCTCATGACCCCGTCGACCAATCCCGCCCTGGCGCCTGTCACCCTCTCGCGCGAAGCCGAAGCCCAGCTCGTTTTCTGGGCGGCGCCCGACGAATCGATCCACCCGGCCGCGACCGTGGCGGCCGTCACGGAGCTGGCCGCCAATACGCTGCAGAATTTCCGCGTTTCCGGCGAAGGGCCGGACTATCTCAAGCGCGGCGCCAAGATCTACTATCGAAAGGCGGACGTGCTCAGCTGGATGCGTGGCGAGGATCCACGCCGGCGGGCGAACGCGCCGCACTGAAACGCAGCTCTCTCTCACCACATCGAAAAGCCGGCCGAGCGCCGGCTTTTTTGCGTCTGCACGGTCCGCTCCGTGAGCGCACTTCACGGTTTGTGAAAACAGCTCACAGGCATATGCGTTTCGAGCGGTAGAAGCGTCATTGCCGCGCTGGGTATGGCATCAAGGGCACCCCTCGACCGCGACAGCCGCGAAGATCCGTCATCGATTTGATGGAGACCTACCCATGCCCGACGACGAACTCGTCCGAATGCCCGAAGCATCGCGCATCACCGCCCGCTCGCCGCGTGCGATCCGGAGCGGCGTGGCCCGCGGTGAATTCCCCGCACCGCTGAAGATCGGCGCCCGCGCCATTGCGTGGCCGCGGTCCGAACTGCAGGCCTGGATCGCCTCGCGGCCGCGCGCCGAGATCCACGGCTAAACCCTCCCGAGCCCGGCAAAGCTCGATCCCGCGCCACCTCACAGGAGCACCTCAATGACCACCGCCACCGTCGTCGCCAATCACGACCCCCGCATCACCGTTATCGTCATCTCGCAACCTGGCGATTACACGACCCGCGTGTCCGAACGCCCCATCGTTGCGTGGGCAGCGAGCACCGACGGGGTTGAACCGCGCTTTCCGGGCGATTTCGTCCGGTTTCGCGACGAGGTTCACATTCGATATCCGAATGGGGCGCTGTGGTCGGACGAAGCGGGCTTCGGTTCGGAAAACCTCGCCGACGTGCTGCGGCCGTTCCTCGAGGCCGAAGGCGGCGACGACAACGAGCCGGATATCCGCCTCGGCGGTCTCGATCTGTTCGACCCGAGCGAGCGAGCTGCGCTGCTCGTGCAGTTCCGCGAACACCTGACCGATGAACTGCGCGACGAGATCGACCGCGCCGCGATTGCCGAGGTGCTGTGATGGCGCGCCGCCACCGCACCCCCAGCGCCGCCGAGGTAGGGGCCGTGGTCGCGCAGGAGACTGCCCACATCCTCGCCCTCGAAGCGATCCACGACGCACGGAGCGCAGTACGCGAAACGGAAGCGCAAGCGACCGCGGTGATCACAGCCGCTCGCACACCCGAAATGCCCGGCGCCCTGACGCACAGGGTGCTGACGGACCTGGCGGGGCACAACTCGATCGAAGGAGACTCTCATGGCCGGACTTGATCTACTTGGCGGGCTCGGCAAAGGCCTGATGCAAGGCAGCCAGTTCATTCAGCAGAAGAACACCCAGGACGCGCAGTTGCGCAACCAGGAAACCCACCTGCAGCAGAACCAGGCGCGGCTCGACATGCTCAACGAAGAGCACGGCTGGAACCGCGACCAGCAGGCCGTGAAGAAGCTGGAAGCCGAACGCCAGGCGCGGGTGCGCGGCATCCACGCGAAGCGCTGGCGCGAGGCCGGACCGGACGCGGATCCGGTCGCGGTCAATGCCGGGATCTTCTCGGACCTGGCCGCGAGCGGCGACCTCGCGCCGGACCAGATCGAGCAGTTGATGCCGGCCGTCAATCGCTTCCGCGAGTCGGGCCTGATCGGCGCGATCAAGTCGCGCGACCCGGTGCGGCTCAAGAGCGGCATCGAGTCGATGTACGGTGCCGGAGCGACGTTCAGCACCGCGCCGGGCAAGGACGAGTTCGGCGGCAAGACGACGGTGTTCACGATCCTCGGGCCCGACGGCAAGCCGAGCGATGTGCTCACCGAAGCTGGGCTGGGCGCATTGGTTGGGGTTAGCGACATGCGCGACGAGCAGGAGCGCCAGCTCAAGCTGCGCGAACTACATTCCAGGACCGTCGAGAACCAGGCGCAGACCCGCGCCGCCGACGCCCTCACGCATCAACGCAACCAGGCACCCGCGCCGGGCACGGGCGGCCGATCGTCGGCAGCTTCGAATCCGACAACGGGTTTCAGCGCGAAGACTCGGGAGCAGGCAACGCGGGCGGCGCTTGCGCGCAAGGTCGCGACCGGCACGGCCACGCCGGAAGAAGCGGATTTGTTCTCGGTGCTGCAGGACGCCGCGGCGCAGGAACAACCCTATGTGCCGCCGGAAGCGAAGAAGGCGGGCTACTGGCGCAGCGCCTCGACCGAAGCCGTCGACGCTGAAGTTGAGCGGCAGCTTGCGGCACTTCGGACACAAGCCAGCGATGATCCTTTCGCACAGATGCAGCTGAAGGATCCGGCGGTCGTCGAGGAGCTGCGCCGCGACATCCGGCTGAAGCTGGGCGCCGGAGCAGGCAGCGGTGACGTGCCGAGCATCACGACCGGCAACCGCCCCGGCCAGGCGCCGCAAGCCACCGACCAGCGCGGCGCACCCGTCGCCGCTCCGAACAACCTCGACCGGTACTTCCGCTGAGGCTCAACACATGTCGTTCAATTTACAGCAGGCCCGCGCCGACGGCGCACAAGACACCGCGATTGCCGCCCATCTCGCCGCCAAGCACGGCTTCAACCTCGACCGTGCGCACGCGGACGGCGTAACCGACAGCGAAATCGCCGAGTTCCTCGCCGCGCGGCCGCTGCCGTCGCGTGCTGCCGCGCCGGTACCGCCGAGCACCGATCAACCGATCGCGCCGGAAGAAAAGAGCCTTGGCCGGCGCGCGCTCGAACGGGTCTCCGACGTGGGGCTCGACTTGTCGAAAGGCGTTGTCGGCGCAGGCGAAGCCGTCGTCGGCGTCGCGGATCTGCTGACCGGCAACGCCGCCGGGGATGCGCTGGCGCACGTCGGCTACGATCCGAAGCGGACGAAGGAAATCATCAGCTCGGGCTACTCCGAGGCGCGCAAGGCCGAGAACGCCCGTGTGCAGGCCGCTGACGGCTTCGTCGATACGGCTGGTGCGCTGCTCGAGAACCCTGCTACCGCCGTCGGGGCGATGGCTGAATCCGCACCGCTGATGCTCGGCTCCGCGGGTGCCGTGCGCAGTGCCGCGACGGGGCTGCTTGCCCGTGCTGGCATCGCGCCGGGCACCGCTGCTGCGGGGGAGTTTCTCAAGCGCCCGGAGATCCTGGCTCGGCTGGCGACGGTCGGCAGCGCCACGGAAGGCGCGACCGCGGCCGGCTCGATCCAGGAAGGTGCGCGACAAGAAGGCCGGACGTGGTCCGAGGCGGCGCCCTACGCAGTCGCCGGAGGGGTCGGGACCGCTGCGATTGGCCGGCTGGCCGCGAAGGTTCTGCCCGACGCGGACACGGCCGCCGGCACGATCGGACTCGGCGCAGGCCAGCGCAACACCGCCGTCGACGCCGGCAAGAAGATCGTCAAAGGCGCGGCACAGGAAGGCATCGTCGAGGAGCTGCCGCAGTCGGCGCAGGAGCAGGTGTTCACGAACCTCGCGACCGACCGGCCGTGGGCGGAAGGCGTTCCCGAAGCGGCCGCGCACGGCATGATCGCCGGGCTCGGCATGGGGGCTGGCGCGACGACCGCGAACGTTGCCACGCAGCTGCGCGCGCCCTTGGAAGATGCCACCACCGGCATGGACTTCACGCCCGAGAGCATCGAAGCGGCCGCGCGTGCCGCCTTGAACCCGGCCCTCGCACAGCAGGAAGCCATCCTTCGGCAGCGCGAGACCGACGCTGCGCAGCGTGGCGACCCGCTCGAGCTCGCCATCGCCCGACTCGAAAGCGACGCGGTCCGCACCACCGGGCGGCAGGAAGCGGCGCCGATTGATCAAAACACGCTGCTCGACCAGGCACGCGCCGCCGCACCGACGGAGCCGAGCGCAGCACCCACGGAACCGAACACCACTACGACCGAAGGCGCCGCACCCGCACCCGTCGAAGCGGCAAAAACCGACAGCATCGACGGCATAACGGGCCAAGCCGACCCGGCGATTCCCCGCCCCGCGGACGCCGCACCGGCTCAAGGGACCGGAACTGAAAACCGCCCCCTCGACGAGCCGCTCGCAGGGCGTACCGAAACGTTACCTCCTCCCGCCGTCGTCACCGTCGAGAACCTGCGCGATCAACTGCAGCGCCACCGCTGGGCGCCGACCAATGGCGTCTTCACCGACCAGGCGCCCGACACCGTCGCAACCTTCCCGTGCAAAGGCGGCGCAACGGTCGCGCTGCGGATCCTGCAAGGCAGGCATCCTGACGCTGACCTCGCGGTCGAGCATCGCCTCACCGGCTGGGCCGTCGTCGATCGCTCCGCAGCACCACGTGACGCTGACCTCGAGATCGAGCCGGCACAGAACGACGTCGAGAGCCGCCCCGTCGTCCCGCCGGCAACTGTCGGCACGGGCTACGGCTCGAACAGCACGGCACAAGGCGCGCCGCTCGACCAGGCGCCGGCCGATTTGTCGAGCACGATGGCGCCGGCCCTGCGCACCGATTCGCCGACTGTGCCGCAAGAAGCCATCCCGACGGCGCCGGAGCGCACTGCGGTACCGCAGATCCCGCCCGCGGCACTCCCCTCGCTTGATCACGGCGTGCGCAACATCCCCGGCCGCACGAACGGCATCAACGCCGAGCTCGACCGCCACAAGCGGGACCAGGCGAAAGCCGCGAAGGCTCAGGCGAAGGACGACACCGCGCAACGCAAGGCTGCAAAAGCCGAGGCACAAGCGCTCTTCACCGAGCTGTGGCCAGCGATGCAGGCGAAGCTCGGGCCGAAGTTCGGCGACAAGGAACTACGTGCGCACCTCGACCAACTCGTGAAGTGGGAGCCGTCGAAGTTCATCGCGCTGGCACGGAAGTTCCAGGCTGAACAGAGCGCCACGCCGGCTACCGATCTAGCACCGGCTACCGAACCGGCACCGGCTGCCGATCCAGCGCCGGCTACCGATCCCGCGCCCGCTGAGACACCATCGCCTGCACCGGCGCTGATGGCGAACGGCCAGCCTTTCGCATCGGCCAAACTCGCCGCCGCGAGCGCGAAGCAGCGCACGTTGAACATGGTGCCCGTCGAAGTGCCCGGCGGCTGGGGGCTGGCGCAGCGCGAAACGGCTCCGTCCATCGAGGCGGCACCCGCACCAGTCGCTCCCCCGGCCCCACGCAAGCCAGCAGCGCGCCGGCCCGACGGGCGCGCCGCGATCCTCGCCGCGATCGACCAGGCAAAGCAGCGGACGGGCGACCCGACGGCAGTCGCCGAGTATCACGACCTGGTGCAGCGCGTGAGCGAGGCGCGCCGGGTCGCAGGCTTGAAGAAGACCCCACGGGCGAAGGCGCAGGAGCTGACGAGATGGGCGGATAATGCGGAACAGGACCTCGCGAAACTGCGCGAGCGCATCGGCTTTGTCCGGTTCAAAAGCGGCACCTCACACTACAAGGTGTTGAACACGCCCGAGCACCTCGACGCCTTCGCGAAGAGCGTCCGCAGCACCGCCGCGTTCCGCACCGCACCGGCCGACTGGAGCACCGTCTATGACCACATCGAAACCCGACCCGGCACTACCGACGATCAGCTACAAACCGGACGGCACGCGCTGCGAGATCTGGCCCGACGGCTCTCGGCTCGAAGCGACCCCGGGCGGGGGCTTCCTGAAGGTCGAGGCGCCATCTCCGTACTTGGTAGCGGGCTCTTCGGAGGCTTCACCGCTGCCGGCGGAAACCGACTCGTCGGGCAAGTAGTCGAGAGCCCCGCCGACCTCGCCACCCTGGCGCAGGTTTATCGAGATCCACGCTTCGAGACGTTCCGGGTTTTCTACACGGACGCCAGCGGGCGCATCATCGGCGAAGCAGGCTATTCGAACCGCCTGCCGGCTGCGGTCTATCTACCGAACATCGTCCCGGACATCCAGCGCGACGCAGCGGCCTATGGCGCCGCCGGGTATTTCGTGCTGCACAACCACCCGTCTGGCCGCGCCGCCCCGTCAGCGGCGGATCTGGAGCTGACGCGCACGATCGCGGCGGCGGTTCCGGGCTTTCGCGGTCACGTCGTCATCGACCACAATGAGTTTGCCACGATCGACGCCAACGGCAGCGCGCAGACAATCGCCGCGCCCGAGCTCAACGGCGTCGATATTCACGCGAAACCGGAACTGGAACACGCGCTGCTCGGGACGAAGCTCGGCGGGCCGCAGGACGTGGCGACGCTGGGCAAGGCGCTGCAGATCGAAGGCGGACACGCAACGCTCGTGTTCACGCGCCGCGCCGGCGAAGTGCAGCTCATCGTGGATCTGCCGGCCGCGCTCCTGACCGACGACTCGACGGTCGGTATCGCGAAGCTCAAAGGTGTCGTGAGGCGTGCCGCTCGTGCTGTCGGTGCGGGGGGCTCGCGGTTCATCGTACTGCCGGCCGACGGCGACGCTCACGCGCTGCGGCATCTGCTGCACCAAGGCATTTTCACTGACGTGGTCCAGGCCGACGGTCTGAGCCTGCGCACTGCCGGCGTCCCGTTTTCCGGCGACTTTCTCGACCAGAACTTCAAACCCGCCGCGCGCGTTGCCGAAGCGGAGCCATACTCGTACGCGAGCGAGCACGAGCAGACCGCCGAAGCGCATGGCAGCCGCCCCGCCTGGGAGCAGGCCCGCGCCGAAGGGCGTACTAAGCTCGGGTATCGGCAGTGGGTACAGGTCCGCACCCCGGCATTCATCAACTGGTTCGGAGATTGGCAACATGACGACGACAGCAATAGCGCAGCAGATCCGGGAATGGCTGATGACCCAGCCGGACGACCCGAACAGGCCACTACCGCCGCCGGCACCCGCGACGCTGGAGCAGGCGCGGACAGTCGAGGAAGTCGACGCGTGGATCGAGTCGCGCTCGACCCAGACACCGGAGAGCCGCGAGTCTTCTTCCACGGGACCAGCGACACCATAGAGTCGTTCGACTTCAATCACCCGCGCCGCAAAGACGCGGGCTGGTTGGGCCGTGGTGCGTACGTCAGCAGCGACGACTTCATCGCCGAAACCTATTCGAGGGTCAAGCAGCCGGGCGACGCCGGGCCGAACATCCTGCCGGTGTTCGTCCGATCGGCGAACGCGTACCCGGCCGATCTGGAGCTGAAGCGCAAGCTGTCGCGTGTCTCGCAGGCGACGGTCGATGAAGCCACGCGCCGCATGCGCGCCGCCGGCTACGATGCATCCGCGCTGGTGTTCGATGACGGCACGGTCGAGCTCGTGACTTTCGATCCGGCGTCGATCAAGAGCGCGATCGGCAACACCGGCACCTTCGACCCGCTCGACGCGGACATCGTGCGCGAGGACGCGCCGGCCTATCGCGCACGGCAGACGCAAACCCCCGAGTTCAAGCGCTGGTTCGGCGCCAGCAAAGTCATCGACGCACAAGGCGCGCCGCTCGTCGTCTATCACGGCACCGCGGCCGACGTGACGTTCTTCGACCCGCTCGCGCTCGGCGCGAACACCAAAGCGGGCTCAGCGCGCCGGGCGTTCTTCTTCGCTGCCAGCCCGAAAGTCGCGTCCGGCTACGCGATGCTGTCCCAGTCGCGCCCGTCGCTGGGCGTGGCGATCCTGAAGAACGCGGCCCAAAGCGACACGCTGTCGGAGAACCTGCGCCGGTTGATCGCGCAGAAACTCGACACACCGACACCGGCCGAGCAGGCCGAAGCCGCCGAGTGGTCCGGCTACACCGGCGACACGCTGGCCGATCCGGTGAAAGGCCCCAACGTGCTGCCGCTGTACCTGTCGCTGCAGAACCCGCTCGTGGTCGATTACCAGGGCAACGAGTACCGCGAGCAGAGCTTCGGCGCGGTGGTGGCGAAGGCAAAAGCGGCCGGCCATGACGGCGTGATCTTCCGTAACGCCGAAGATTCGATGCACAAGGATTACGCCGAGATCAGCGACATCTTCGCCGTGTTCAAGCCGGAGCAGATCAAGAGTGCGACCGGCAACTCCGGGGCGTTCGGCGTGGCCGAGCGGGACATCACGCGCGAACCGAGCATCGACTACGGCAGCCAGAACGAGAAGCGCCCCGACCGGTCAGAGGCCGAACCCGCATGGCGTACGAGCTCGAAGGTGGCGGGTCAGGGCGCAGAGCCGAATGTGCCACGGGTCGGGCAGCAGGGGCAGCCTTACAACCCCGCGCGTCCGGCGCTACCTGAGGAGACGCTCGCCCGTCGCCTTCAACGCCGCTGGCAGGACAAGCTCGGCCGCTTCACCGTCATCCAGGATTGGCTGAAGGCGCAGGGCGTGACGCTCTCCGAACAAGCCGACGTGTTCCGCGCCGAGGAACGCATGCACGGCCGGACCGCTACGCAGGTCGAGGACTTCCGCACCCTTCGCGTGCAACCGCTCATCCAGGACATCCGCAAGGCCGGGTTCACGATGGCGGAGGTCGCCGATTTTCTCCACGCGCAGCACGCTGAGGAGCGCAATGCGCAGATCGCGAAGCTCAACAGCGAGATGCCCGACGGCGGCAGCGGCATGACGACCGCGGAGGCGCAGGCGAAGCTCGCGCAGTACCGCCAGCGGCCGGAGCTCGTGCGCCTGGCCAATCAGCTGCGGGCGATCACCGACGACTCGCGCCGCCTGTTGCTCGACGCCGGCATCCTCACGCAGGAGATGTCTGACGCCTGGACCGCGGCTTACCAGCACTACATACCGCTGAAAGGCGGCCCCGAGGAGGATGCAGCGAACCAGGGCACCGGCCGAGGCCTGACCGTGAAGCAGAAGGTCAAGCGCGCGCTGGGCCACGGAGCGCGCGACGAATGGATCATCGAGAACATCCTGCGTGACCACGAGCGGGCGATCCTGCAGGTCGAGAAAAACCGCGTCGGGCAGCACTTGTTGCAGCTCGCGATCGAGGCCGCGAACGAAGACCTGATCACCATCGGCCAGCCGGTGCGCCGCAAGGTGCTGCGCGATGCGAAGGCCTATGCGGTGAGCTACCGCGGCGCCACCGTCGAGACGTTCCACAACCTCGCCGATGCGCAGCGCTACGTCGGGCAGGAGGCGTTGAAGCGGGGCCGCAGCGCGAAGGATTTCAACATCGCCACGAGCCACGATCTGGACGTCGTGATGATGCCCAGCCCCGTGCTCGATCCGAGCGAGACGCAGGTGTATGTGAAGGGCCACGCGGTGCGCGTGCAGTTCAAGGATGAGCTGCTCGCCCGCGCCTGGAACGCGCAGGGCGCCGAGCACATGAACATGATTTTCCGCAGCGCGCGGATGATCAACACCTGGCTGTCGAAGGCCTACACCGGGTACAACGTCGAATTCATATCGACGAACATCATCCGCGACTTCACGACGGGCGTGATCAACCTGACCGGCGAGGAAGGCGCCGCGTTCACCGCACGCACCGTCGCGAACTACCCGAAGGCGATGGGCGAACTGTTGCGCTACGCCTTTACCGGCAACGCGTCGAACTGGATCCGCCAGTACCGCGCCGATGGCGGATCGACCGGCGCCGCGTACCTCTCCGACCTCGAGCGCGTCGGGCGCGACGTCCAGGCGGCCTACGACGAGTACGCCGGCCTGCTCGAGACGGCGCGCCACGGCGGACCGCTGCGGGCCGCGCGTGTCGCAGGCCGCAAGACCGTCGGCGCCTTCGTCGGCTGGGTCGAGAAGCTCAACCAGGCCGGCGAGAACAGCATGCGCCTGGCCGCGTATCGCACTGCCGTCGAGATGGGCCAGACCCGTGCACAGGCTGCCGCGCTGGCGAAGAACAGCACTGTGAATTTCAATCGCAGCGGAGAATTGGGGCCGATGCTGGGCGCGATGTATCTGTTCTTCAACCCGGCGGTGCAGGGCTCGGCGTCGATCGCTCATGCGCTGTTCAAGGGCAAGCACAAGCACCAGGCCCAGGCGCTGACCGCGGGGCTGGTCGGACTCGGCTACCTGATAGCCATGACCCGCGGCGGCGGCGACGAGGACGAATACGAGAGGCTCGGCGAATTCACCAAGGAGCGCCACGCCACGATCTGGACGGGCACGGGCTGGGCGAAAATTCCAATCGCGTACGGCTACGGCTTTTTCTTCACGCTCGGCCGCAAGCTGCACGAACTGCAGGCCGGCGAAGATCCGGCGAAGATCGCTCTGCACCTCGCCTCGAACTTCGTTTCCGAGTTCAGCGTGTGGGGCGCCGCGGCGGATGCGGACGGGGACGAGAAGAACGTGCTCTTCCTGCTGCCGACCGTCGCGCAGATCATCGCCTCGCCGATCGCCAACCGCACCGGCCTGAACGCGCCGATCTACCCGGAAAGCAAGTTCGACGAGAGCCGCCCGGACAACCTCAAGCTGTGGCGCGCGACGGTCGGCACGGTCTGGCAGCGCAGCGCCGAGACGCTGAACGCGATCACGGGCGGCAGCGCGGTCGAAAAGGGCTGGCTCGACGTGAGCCCCGAGACCATGCGCTACTTGTGGGGCACGGCAACCGGCGGCACCGGGCGGTTCTTCGTCGATAGCGCGGCCTTGGTGAAGAACACCGCTGCCGACGGGCTCCCGCTCGCCGACGTCGAGAGCCGGGAGGTTCCGATCGTGCGCAAGTTCGTGCAGACGGCCGGCGACATCCGGGGCACCAGGGCGCGGTTCTGGAAGTACGCCGAGGAAGCAACGGACGCGATGGACGCGTTCCGGCGCGCCGTGAAGGTCGAGGACCACGCCCAGCGGCACAGCCTGCAGTCGAGGATCCAGCACGAACAGGCCGAACTGCTCGGGCTCGGCAAAGCCGTCGACAGCTACAGCAAAGCCATCTCTGCCCAGCGCGACGCGATCGACGCGGTCCGGGCCGACGAGTCGAAGAGCCTGGCGTATCGGCGCAACCTGATCCGCACGATGGAGCGCGACGAGGCCAAGCTCTATGACGACTTTGTCGCACGGTTCAAGCAGCAGGATGCGAAGCGCCAGCAAAGGCTCGCCGCTGGCAGCAGGTAGCCCGACAAGGGGGTGTCCGCACCGTGAGGGCGCCCCCTCACTCCCATCGCCCGGAAAATCCGCTATGTCCGCCGGCGCGCGTCCGGCATCGAGCAGGAGGTTTCCCGTGTCCTTAGCCGCCGTGCCGCGCAGTCATCGCACCGAGCAACACCGCCGTCAGGTCGAGATCGCGGCGCTGGCCGTACTGGTCGCGCATGAGGGGGAATGGGTCGGCGCCGTCGCTGCGGCCGAGGCGCTGCGGGTAAAGTGGCGCCCCCTTGCCTTCGCCTTTCGCCGCATGGTCGCACGCGGCATCGTGCAGGAGGAAATCGTCACCTATCGCGGTACCGCGCGCACGAAAGAGGAGACGCGGCGCTACCGCTTCGGCGAGGTGACGAGCCGCAACCCGCTGCTGCCGGCCGTGCATGTGCCGCCGCGGGGTGTAGCGCGACGGGTGAGCGGCCGGGCGTCGTGGGGTGGGTGAGGGTAGAAAGAACGCCACGTTTTTCTCCAGAAAGAACTACGTATGGTTCGGCTTAAGACGTTTCAACATTCCAGAACTGGGAGATATAGTCAAGACTGGTGTATGACCAGATCCTGATAGAAGGGCTTGATGAGGCGGCGTGCCTCTGCTGAGAATTGAGTTGTCGAGACCAAATTTTCAGCAACCACGGAGGCGCGCCTTGAAGAAGGATACGAGTGAGCAGTCGGTTGAGCAATCGGAAGTGGGGCTGTCGCTGGAGGAGCTGATCCGGCGCGGCGCGCGGGATCTCATCGAGCGGGCGATTGAAGTGGAGGTGCAGCAGTTGTTGGCCGAGTACGAGAACGTGCGGATGCTGGGCGGGAGCCGAGCGGTGGTCAGAAATGGCTACCTGCCGGCACGCGAGGTGCTCACGGCGGTCGGCAACGTCGAGGTGCGGGTACCCAAGGTGCGTGACCGCTCGGGCGCTGGGGTGAAGTTCAATTCCGCCTTGGTGCCGCCGTATGTTCGCCGCTCGGCGCGGGTGTCGGCGGCGTTGCCGTGGCTGTACCTGAAGGGCATCTCGACGGGCGACATGCGCGAGGCGCTCACCGTGCTGCTCGGCGATGAGGCCAAGGGCCTCTCCCCCAACGTGGTGAGCCGCCTGAAGGCCGAGTGGGCGAGCGACTACGCCGGCTGGATGAAGCGGGATTTGTCCGGCAGCCGCTACGTCTATTGGTGGGCCGACGGCGTGCACACCAGCCTGCGCGGCGAGGACGATGCCCGCCAGTGTCTGCTGGTCGTCATCGGCGTGCGGCTCGACGGCACCAAGGAACTGGTCACGATCGGCGACGGGCACCGCGAATCGAAGGCGTCCTGGCTCGAGTTGCTGCGCGACCTCAAGGCTCGTGGCCTCGAAGTCGGTCCGCGCCTGGCAGTAGGCGACGGGGCGCTGGGCTTCTGGGGGGCGCTCGACGAGCTCTACCCCGAAACCCGCCGGCAGCGCTGCTGGGTGCACAAGAGCGCCAACGTGCTCAACGCGCTGCCCAAGAGCCTGCAGGCCAAGGCGAAGGCGCAGCTCCACGAGATCTGGATGGCCCCGACGCGCGCCGCGGCCGTGAGCGCCTTCGAGCGCTTCGTCGAGAGCTACCAGGCGAAGTACCCGAAGGCGGCCGACAAGCTCGTCAGGGATCGCGACGCGCTGCTCGCCTTCTACGACTTCCCGGCCGAGCACTGGATTCACCTGCGCACGACCAACCCGATCGAGTCGACTTTCGCCACCGTGCGTCACCGCACTACCCGCACGAAGAACTGCGTGTCGCGCTCGAGCTTCCTCGGTCTCGCCTTCAAGCTCGTGCAGGAAGCCGAGAAATCCTGGCGGCGGATTCGCGGCGTTGAGCGCATTGCCGAACTGATGGGCGGCGTCGTCTTCAAGGACGGCGAACCCGTGAAAGACGAAGAGCACGAACAGCAGCGGCTCGCCGCCTGATCAGCCATGCCGGACGGGTCCATACACCAGAATTGACTTTAGCTCCAGAACTGGCCGTCGCTTCCGTTGTCCATCCGCAACACTGAGCTGACGTCATCGGAGTCGGTGGCTATACTCTCAAGTATGGCAAGACCTTCCCGATTGGCCCGCGCTTTGCGGGCCTTGTTGTGGGATGAGTAGTGACCAAATCCGCTCAATCGAAAGCGGAACCGCCCGTGTAGGACGGTGATATGGAGTGAATGCGAATGAACATTAAGCTAAGAGGTCCGGAGGCTGTGCACCAGTTTTGCGACGTGGTGTCAGATAGTTGCACTGCGAACCTCACACTGCTGCGCGCCGTCGATGGCGTCGTCGACTGGCTCACCACTCTTTCCGATGAGGCTCAAACTGCTGCAGCAAAGGCTGAGCGTTTTGCCGACCTGATCTGCAAGGCAGAGCCACAAGACGAGATTGACCCCGATGACATTACGGCCGATACCATTCACAACGCCGAAAGTGCCATCGAGCGTCTGATCGAGCAATTTCGTATTCGGCGACAATCAGCGGTCAAAGATCGCGAACTCGGGGGTGAGCACGAGGCCTGCGTCCTTAGCGCTTACGACGAGACCATCGAGGCATTTCAACATCTCCACTCCGCCATGACCGCGCTTCGCTGGGCGATCATGGAGCACGACGCCGACTTGTCACCAGTTAGCGGACCGTTCAGTTCAGTTGAACAAATGCTCTCCCTGCTAAAAGCGGGATGAGGCAGGAGCACCAAAACGGCGGAGTCGTCATCCGCCGCCTTGCCATGACCGGGCGATTTGAGCGTGACTATAAGCGCCTCGATCACGGCCTCCAGGGGAAGGTTGATACTGTGCTCCTCAACCTCACTAAGAATCCCCGGTCTCCCATGCTTCGCTTTGAGAAGTTGGGTGGGTATCGAAGGCCGAGCATCTACACGGTCCACGTCACCCCGAATCATTCGCACAAGCTCTCGTTCGAAATCGACGGGGATACTGCAATTCTCCGCCGGATCGGCACGCACAAGGAAATCGACGGCGCGCCTTAGCTCTTTTGTGATCGGGCGGAGGTATAGAGCGGGTGAGGGGGTTTTTGAAGGCAGCGATGGCGAATGTGAGTAAGGTTGAGAGTAACAAGGCGGTTTAGCCTGGCTGAAAACGTAGCGTCGTCATCGGGTTGCATCTCTGTTGTGTGACTACCGCAGCGCGGCGCACTTCCCCGCGCCCGGCGATCCTCCTCGCGGCGGGCCGGCGAGAACCGCCGGATGGCGCTCGCGGCGCCTCGCTGCCGCCACAAATCATCGCGCGGGTGTTGATTTGTGCACGTGATTCGGCCAGCGGCGAAGCCATAATGACGTTTTTCATGCCATCGGCGTGATGCTGGCGGCGTGGAAAATGACGAATGTCCCTCGGGCCACGTCGCGGCCCGGGCGGTCGAATGGCTTACATGAAAGCATGAACCTGCAATCGAAAATATGGCTGGGCGTCGCTGCCGTGATCGTCACGATCATGAGTGCCGACCTGTACCTCGGCTATCGCGGCATCGAAAAGCAGGTGCGCGCCGAGCTCGACGAGCACGCGCGCGTCGTGCGGGCGCTGCTGATGGCGACGCGGCGGGTCTATCAGCAGCAGTTCCTCGCCAGCGGGCTGCCCGTTGATGAAAGAACCATCGGCTTCCTGCCAGCGCACGCGCTGTCGCGCATCTCGAGTGATTTTCCTCGATGGATCAGCACCGGCTTGTGGTTCAACAACGTCTCGGACCGTCCGCGCAATCCGGACAACCGCGCCGACGCGCACGAAATCGCGGCGATGGACTGGTTTCGTCAGCATCCGACAGCCAGCGAGCGCATTGCCGAAATCCGCGACGAGGGCGGGCCGGATGTCTATCACTTCACCGCACCGATCTGGCTCGAACCCTATTGCCTGCGCTGCCACGGCGAGCGCGGCGCGGCGCCCGCGACGATTCGCGACACCTATGGCGAGGCCTACGGTTACAAAGTTGGCGACCTGCGCGGCCTCATGAGCATCAAGCTGCCGATGGACGAGGTGCGGGTTCGTGCGGCGGAAGTCTGGTGGCAACAATTCGGCCTGCGCAGCGGAGGCTACGTACTGCTCCTAATTCTGCTCGGCGGGCTGCTGCAGCGGCTCGTGGTGCGGCCGTTGCGCGAGTTGCGCGCAGTGACGCAACAACTTGCGCAGGGCGAACTGTCGGCCCGGGCTGGGGTGTCCGGGCGCGATGAGCTCGCTGAACTGGCGACCAGCTTCAACGACATGGCGGCAGCGCTCGCCTGCCACGACGCGCAATATGCCCGGCTGAACCGGATCTACGCAGCGCTCTCGGCAACGAACCAGATGATCGTGCGGGTCGACAGCGAACCCGAACTGCTGCGGCGCATTTGCGAAATCGCGGTGGAGCTTGGCGGCGTGGCGATGGCATGGGTCGGGCGCCGCGATCCGGATAGCGGCAACCTCGTCCCGGTGACGCGTTTTGGGGAGGGTGTCGAGTATGTCGACGGGCTGGTGATTCCGCTCGAGCCGCACGGCCTCGAATCGGCAGGGCCGACTGCCACTGCGTGGCGCAGCAACCGGCCGGTGATCGTCGAGGATTATCTCGCCGAGAGTACAACGCGGCCGTGGCATGCGCGGGCGCGCGAATTCGGATGGCGCTCGGCTGCAGCGTTTCCGATCCTGCGCGGCGGGCAGGTGCATCTGGTGCTCAACCTCTACGACACGACCGTCCAGGGGTTCGATGTGAAGATGCGGGATCTGATCAGCGAGATGGTGACCGACATCGGCTACGCGCTCGACCGCATCGACCTGGTTGCCGAGCAGGCGCGAACGAGCGCCGCGCTGCGCGAGAGCGAAGTGAAATACCGCACGGTGCTCGAAACGTCGCAGGACGGGTTCTGGCTGCTCGACCGCGACGGGCTGCTGACCGAAGTCAACGACGCCTACGTCGAGTTCTCGGGCTATTGCCGCGATGAACTGGTCGGCATGCATGTCACGCAGCTCGATGCCTCCGACGCTTCGGAAGTGGCACGGCATATCGAATCCGCGGTCGAGGACGGCAACGCCACGTTCGAGACCCGGCACCGCACGAAGTCGGGCGAACTCAAGCCGGTCGAAGTCAGCGTGACGTTCGATGCCGGACGTGCAGCATGTTTTTCGCTGTTCGTGCGCGACCTGTCGCGCCGTGACGAGGCGCAGGAGCATATCCGGCGCCTGTCCCATTTCGACACGCTTACCGGGCTGCCCAACAGCAGCCTGTTCGCGGACCTGTTGCGCCAGGCGATCGGGAACGCGCAGCGCAGCGGCGAGTCGCTGAGCGTGATGTATGTCGACATCGATCACTTCCAGCACATCAACGACACGCTCGGGCATCGCATCGGCGACAGGCTGCTGGTCGAGATCGCCGAACGTTTCCGGAATGCTCTGTGCGCGGAAAACACGCTGGCACGCCTGGGCGGAGACGAGTTTTTGATCCTGCTGCCGCGCGCGCAGGTCGAGAGCGCCGCCCATGTGGCCGAGAAACTGATCGTCGCCGCCGCCGACCCGATGCTGATCGAAGGTCACGAGATGCTGGTGACGCCCTCGATCGGCATCGCGATGTATCCGGCCGATGGCGAGGACTTCGAGACGCTGCTGCAAAGGGCCGATACCGCGACGAACCGGGCGAAGAGCGACGGGCGCAACACTTACCGGTTCTTTACTGCGGAGATGCAGCAGCGCTCGGCGCGCACGCTGCGGCTCGAGGCTGCGCTGCGGCGCGCCCTGGAGCGCAACGAACTGGTGCTGCACTACCAGCCGCAGATCGATCTCGTCGACTTCGGGCGCGTGGCAGGCGTCGAGGCGCTGATCCGCTGGCAACATCCGGAACTCGGGCTGGTGTCACCGGCGGAGTTCATTCCGATTGCGGAGAGCAGCGGGCTGATCCTTCCGATCGGGGAGTGGGTCATGCAGACGGCGCTGCTGCAGCTCAAGGCGTGGCAGCTCGCCGGGCTGCCGCTGGGCCAGGTGGCGGTCAACCTGTCGGCGCACCAGTTTCGCCAGCAAAACCTGCCTGCCGTCGTGGCGCGCATTCTCGCCGCAGCGGGCCTGTCCGCCAGTTGCCTGGAACTCGAACTGACTGAAAGCGCGATGATGGACGATCCTGTCGCGGCGGGGGCGATGATGGACGCGCTGCACCGGGATGGCGTACGCATGTCGATCGACGACTTCGGCACCGGGTATTCATCGCTCAATTACCTCAAGCGCTTCCGCATCGACAAGCTCAAGATCGACCAGTCGTTCGTGCGCGACCTGACCCAGGACCCCGAAGGCGAAGCCATCGTCGAGGCGATCGTCAGCCTCGCCCGCACGCTGAGGTTCCGCACGATCGCGGAAGGCGTGGAAAAACCGGAACAGCTCGCCTTCCTACGCGCGAGCGGCTGCCAGGAGGTGCAGGGCTACCTGTTCAGCCGGCCGCTGCCGGCCGACGAACTGGCCGCGTGGCTGCGGGCGTGGCGCCCGGAACTGGCAGCGACATGAATTCCCGGATTCGAATTCCCGGATTCGCCTCCCGACGCGGGCAGCGGGATGCTCCGCTCAGTGCAGCACGCGTGGCATCGCCAGCATGAAGGCCGGGATTTCGGCGTCGAAACGGTGGCCGTCCTCGGCCGCCATCTGGTAGCTGCCCTGCATCGTGCCGACCGGAGTTTCGAGGACGGAGCCGCTCGAATAGCTGAACTGCTGGCCGGGCGCGAGCATCGGCTGTTCGCCGATCACCCCGAGTCCGCGCACTTCCTGGACTTTGCCCGCGCCGTCGGTGATGACCCAGTGCCGGCTGATCAGCTGCGCAGGCACCTCGCCGGTGTTCGTCAGCGTGATGTGGTATGCAAAGACGTAACGATTTTCGTCCGGGTCGGATTGTCCCGGTACAAACTCGGCGGTGGCTTCCACCTTGATGCGATATTTTTCGGATTCGCTCATAGTCTGGTCTCTCGGCTGGGGCGGGTTTGATGGTTCGACAGTTGTTCGGACGAACGGAGAACATCCTCGCCGGCGAACGCTCGCCAGGGGCCCGGAAGGGTAAAATAGCACCTTTGCCCGGAAATTCCCTTATGTCCGTTTCGCCCCTGACCGCTCTTTCTCCGCTCGACGGCCGTTACCACGACAAGGTTGCGGGCCTGCGCGAACACTTCTCCGAGCATGGCCTGATCCGCAACCGGGTGAAAGTCGAAGTCGCCTGGCTGAAGGCGCTTGCCGCCGAGCCGGGCCTCGCCGAGATCGCGCCGTTCTCCACTGTGACCGTCTCCGAACTCGATGCGCTGGTCGCCGATTTCTCGCCCGCGGACAGCGAAGCGGTCAAGGCGATCGAAGCGACCACGAACCACGACGTCAAGGCGATGGAGTACTGGCTGAAGGAACGCCTCGGGCATAACGCCGAAGTCACGAAAGTCTCCGAGTTCATCCATTTCGCGTGCACGTCGGAAGACATCAACAACACGTCGCATGCGCTGATGCTGCGCGAGGGGCGCGACGCGGTGCTGCTGCCGGCGCTCGATCGCGTCATCGCCCGGGTGCGCGAGCTTGCGCACCAGCACGCCGACCTGGCGATGCTGTCCCGCACCCACGGTCAGCCGGCGAGCCCGACGACACTCGGCAAGGAGATGGCCAACATCGCTGCGCGCCTGGTCCGCGCGCGTGCCGCGATCGCCCGCGTGTCGCTGACGGCGAAGTTCAACGGCGCGGTCGGCAACTACAATGCCCACCTGTCGGCATGGGACGAATTCGACTGGGAAAGCTTCAACCGCGGCTTCATCGAATCCCTCGGCCTCGAATTCAACCCGTACACGATCCAGATCGAACCGCACGACGCGATGGCCGAACTCTTCGATGCGATGGCGCGCACGAACACGATCCTGATCGATGCCTGCCGCGACTTCTGGATGTACATCTCGCTGGGTTATTTCAAGCAGAAGCTCAAGGAAGGCGAAGTGGGTTCGTCGACGATGCCGCACAAGGTCAATCCGATCGATTTCGAGAACGCCGAAGGCAACCTCGGCATCGCCAATGGTGTGCTGCGTCACTTCTCTGAAAAACTGCCGGTGTCGCGGATGCAGCGCGACCTGACCGATTCGACAGTGCTGCGCAACATGGGGGTCGGTTTCGGCCACATGGTGCTGGCGCTCGATTCGTGCCTGCGCGGTCTGAACAAGCTCGAAGCCGAGCCGGCACGGCTCGCGGCCGACCTCGACGGCGCCTGGGAAGTGCTTGCCGAGCCGGTGCAGACGGTGATGCGGCGCTTCGGCATCGAGAACCCGTACGAGCAGCTCAAGGCGATGACGCGCGGCAAAGGCATCACGCGCGAGGCGCTGCACGAGTTCATCGGCGGGCTCGCGATTCCCGAAGCGGACCGTGCCCGGCTGCTGGCGATGACGCCCGCGAGCTACGTCGGCAAGGCCGCGGCGCTGGCGAAACGCATCTGAGCGCTGTCACGCAACGGGCCTCGACGAGCGCCACCTGCGGGTGGCGTTCTGCCGCCATCGCAATCAACCGGAGTTCCAATGGCTTTTGCCGACAACCTCAAGCAGTTGCCGAAAATCTCGCACCTGGCCGCGCTGAACCTCATCGATGCGGACGATTCGATCGTCGCCACGATCGAGAACAAGGCCGGGCAGGCCGGCTCGCTGGCGGTCTATAACCACCTCGCGCAGCTTTACGGCGCGATCGGTGCCGAAGCGGCGCGGAAAGGGCTCGAGCTGTACGGCGAGCATAGCGAGGACGCCCGCGCGAATCCCGGCAAGCATCCGAACATCGACCGCCTGATCGGGCTGATCGAGCGCGGCGAGACACTGCGGGTGAAGCAGGTTTTCGCGGTGTGACGTCCGCGCGTTGAAAGTGCTTCTGGCCGGGGCGCGTCGAGGCGCCCCCGGAGTGGTATCGCGTGGCGAGGGACCGCCGTCCCCTCGCGCGGCGCTCACACGACCGCTTCTTCCTTTTCCCGCTTCGGCTTGACGAACTGCTCGCGCGATACGCCGAGCCACATCACGAGCGGGCTCGCGACGAGCACCGACGAGTAGATGCCGAACAGGATGCCGATCGTCAGCGCCATCGCGAAGTAGTGCAGCGTCGCGCCGCCGAACAGCAGCATCGACAGCACCATCATCTGCGTGCTGCCATGCGTGATCACCGTGCGCGAGATCGTCGACGTGATCGCGTGGTCGAGCACTTGGGGCGTCGAGAGGTTGCGGCGCTTCTTGAAGGTTTCGCGCACGCGGTCGAACACGACGACCGACTCGTTCACCGAGTAGCCGAGCACCGCCAGCACGGCGGCGAGCACCGGCAGCGAGAATTCCCACTGGAAGAACGCGAAGAAACCCAGGATGATGATGACGTCGTGGAGGTTGGCGATGATCGCGGACACCGCGAAGCGCCATTCGAAGCGGATCGCCAGATACACGACAATGCCGAAAATCACCAGCAGCAGCGCCATTGCACCGTCGGACGCGAGTTCCTTCCCGACTTGCGGGCCGACGAACTCGACGCGCCGCAGCTCCGGCGCAGGTCCGGCGACCGACTGCAGCGTCGCCATGGTCAGCTCGGAAACCCGCCCAGTATCGAGGTCATCGCGGTTCGGCAGACGGATCAGCACGTCACGGGCGCTGCCGAAATTCTGCACCTGGGCGTCAGGGTAACCGGCGTCGTCGAGCGCCTCGCGGATCGGTTCCAGTTCGGGCGCCTCGGGGTACGTGACTTCGACCAGCGTGCCGCCGGTGAATTCGACCGACAGGTGCAGGCCGCTGGTCGCGAGAAAGAACACCGCGAGCAGGAAAGTGATGAACGAGATGATATTGAACGTCAGCGCATGGCGCATGAACGGGATATCTTTCTTGATGCGGAAGAATTCCATTTCTCAGGCCTTTGGTTGCATCAGGGGCGGCGCCGGGCGCCGCATTCCTTGCGTGTTCGTCAGGTGCTCGTTCAGCTGGCTTTGCCGGGTTTCCAGATCTGGCCGATCGACAGGCTCTCGACTTTGCGGCGCCGACCGTAGATCAGGTTCACGAGCATGCGCGAGATCAGGATCGCGCTGAACATCGAGGTCAGGATGCCGAGGCAGTGCACGACCGCGAAGCCGCGCACCGGGCCGGAGCCGAACACCAGCAGCGCGATGCCGGCAATCAGTGTCGTGATGTTCGAGTCGAGAATCGTATCGAACGCGCGATCGTAGCCGGTGTGGATCGCTGCCTGGGGCGACACGCCGTTGCGCAGTTCCTCGCGAATCCGTTCGTTGATCAGCACGTTCGCGTCGATCGCCATGCCGAGCGTCAGCGCCATCGCGGCGATGCCGGGCAGGGTCAGCGTCGCCTGCAGGAGTGACAGCAGCGCGACCAGCAGCAGCAGGTTCGCCGCCAGCGCGATCACCGACACCACGCCGAACAGCATGTAATACCCGCTCATGAACACCGCGATCGCGATGAAGCCCCACAGCGTCGAATTGAACCCCTTGGCGATGTTGTCGGCGCCCAAGCTTGGGCCGACGGTGCGTTCCTCGATGATCTCCATCGGCGCGGCGAGGCTGCCGGCGCGCAGCAGCAGCGCGACGTCGTTCGCCTCGGTGGTCGTCATGCTGCCGGAGATCTGCACGCGGCCGCCGCCGATCTCGCTGCGAATCACCGGCGCGGTGACGACTTCGCCCTTGCCTTTTTCGATCAGCAGGATCGCCATGCGCTTGCCGACGTTCTCGCGCGTGACGTCGCGGAAGATGCGGCTGCCGGCGGCGTCGAGCGTCAGGTGCACGGCCGGCTCGTTGGTCTGCCCGTCGAAGCCGGGCTGCGCATCGGTGAGGCGATCCCCGGTCAGCACGACCTGCGAGCGCACCAGCAGCGGCGAGCCACCGCGCTCGGTGTAGAGCTCGGTGCCGAACGGCACGTTGCCGGCGAGCGCGGCTTCGAGTGCGCCCGGGCTGTCGTCGACCATGCGCACTTCGAGCGTCGCTGTGCGCCCGAGAATGTCCTTCGCTTTCGCGACGTCCTGCACGCCCGGCAGCTGCACGACGATGCGGTCGGCGCCCTGCTGCTGGATCACCGGCTCGGCGACGCCGAGCTCGTTGATGCGGTTGTGCAGCGTCGTGATGTTCTGCTTGATCGCGAAGTCGCGGATCGTCTGCTGGGCGACCGGAGTCAGCGTCGCGATCAGCTTCAGGTCGGTCGAGCCGTCGTCGCGGTCGACGAGCTGGAGGTCGCGCGTGCTGTCGAGGATCGCGTTGCGTGCCGCGTCGCGCTGGGCCGCGTCGCGAAAGCGCAGCTGGATGGCATTGCCTTCGCGCACGATGCCCGCGTGGCGCACGTCCTTGTCGCGCAGCAGCGTGCGCAGGTCGCCGGCGGTCGCGTCGAGGCGCTTCGTGATCGCGCCCGGCATGTCCACTTCGAGCAGGAAATGCACGCCGCCGCGCAGATCGAGGCCGAGGTACATCGGCAGCGCGTGAATCGCGGTGAGCCAGGTCGGCGAAGCCGACAGCAGGTTCAGCGCGACGATATAGGAAGGATCGCTGGGATCGGGATTGAGCCGTTTCTCGATCGCGTCCTTCGCGCGCAGCTGGTTCTCGGTGCTCGCGAGCCGCACGCGGATGCTGTTGGCGTCGACGAACAGCCCGTCGTAGGGGACCTGGGCGTCGCGCAGCGCCTGTTCGATCGGAGCGGCCAGCGCGGAATCGAGCTTGAGCGTCGCTTTGCCGCTGGAGACCTGAACTGCGGGGACTTCACCATAGAAGTTGGGAAGGGTGTAGATCAGGCCGAAGAACAGGACCAGACCAATGAGGATGTTCTTCCAGAGCGGGTAGCGGTTCATGACTTGAATGAAGTGGGGTGGGGAGGCGCCAAGCGCAGGGGCGGCGGATCGGGACGCTCACGCCGCCGCGGGCCTCACAGGGTCTTCAGCGTGCCCTTCGGCAGCACGTTGGTGACCGATTGGGCCTGGACGATGATATTGACGTTGTCGGCCACTTCGACGTGCAGGAAATTTTCGCCCACCTGGGTCACGCGACCGGCGATGCCACCCTGGGTGACGATTTCGTCGCCTTTCGCGATCGCCGCGACCATCGCCTTGTGTTCTTTGGCGCGCTTCATCTGCGGGCGGATCATCAGGAACCACAGCACGATGAACATCAGGATCAGCGGCAGCATGCCCATCAGGCCGCCGGTCGGGTCGCCCGCAGGTGCGGCCTGGGCGTAAGCGTTGGAAATGAACACGTGGGACTCCGGGTGGTTGCGTAAAGCGGCCGATTATAGCAGCAGGATAAGTCGCGCCTCGTCGCGGCGCCCGCCCGCCTGGCGCCGCGACCGTTGGCGTGTCAATGAATGCCGGTCGAACGATCGGAGTGGAAGCGCGCGACGTGGCTATCGAAGTCGCCGGTGGCGATCGCCGTGCGCAGTTCTGCCGTCAGCGTCTGGTAATAGCGCAGGTTGTGGATGGTGTTCAGCATGCTGCCGAGGATTTCGCCGGCGCGGTGCAGGTGGTGCAGATAGGCGCGGCTGAAGTTGCGGCAGGTGTAGCAGTCGCACGACGGGTCGAGCGGGCGGGTGTCCTGCTTGTGCGTCGCGTTCTTGATCTTGATGTCGCCGTAGCGGGTGAAGAGCCAGCCGTTTCGCGCATTGCGGGTCGGCATCACGCAATCGAACATGTCGATCCCGGCTGCTACGCCGGCGACGATGTCCTCCGGCGTGCCGACCCCCATCAGATAGCGCGGCCGGCCGGCGGGCAGGCGCGGCGCGGTGTGTGCGAGGATGCGTGCCATGTCTTCCTTCGGTTCGCCGACCGACAGGCCGCCGATCGCGTAGCCGGAGAAGCCGATCGCGTCGAGCGCGGCCAGCGATTCGTCGCGCAGGTCTTCGAACATGCCGCCCTGGACGATGCCGAACAGCGCGTTCGGGTTCGCGAGCCGGTCGAACTCGTCGCGCGAGCGGCGCGCCCAGCGCAGGCTCAGCTGCATCGACTTCGCCGCCTCGTCGTGCGTCGCCGGGTGCGGCGTGCATTCGTCGAAGATCATCGCGATGTCCGAGTTCAGCACCGTCTGGATGCGCATCGACTCTTCCGGCGTCAGGAAAAGCTTCGCGCCGTCGATCGGCGACGCGAACTTCACGCCTTCCTCGGTGATCTTGCGCAGCGCGCCGAGGCTGAACACCTGGAAGCCGCCGGAGTCGGTGAGGATCGGCCGGTCCCAGTTCATGAAGCGGTGCAGCCCGCCGTGCGCGCCGACGACGTCGAGGCCGGGGCGCAGCCAGAGGTGGAACGTGTTGCCGAGACAGATCTGCGCGCCGGTATCGGCGAGTGCGGCGGGCGTCATCGCCTTGACGGTGCCGTAGGTGCCGACCGGCATGAACGCCGGGGTGTCGACGGTGCCATGGGCGAGCGTCAGGCGGCCGCGACGTGCCGTGCCGTGCTGGGCGAGGAGTTCAAATTGCATCGTTGCGGTGGGTGATGAACATGGCATCGCCGTAGCTGAAGAATCGGTAGGAGTGGTCGACCGCGTGCGCGTACGCGCGGCGCATCGGCTCGAGACCCGCGAACGCCGACACCAGCATCAGCAGCGTCGATTTCGGCAGGTGGAAGTTCGTGATTAACGCATCGACGACCTGGAAGCGGTAGCCCGGCAGGATGAAGAGTTCGGTCTCGCCGGTGCCCGCTTCGAGCGGCCCGTCCTGCGCGGCGCCTTCGAGTGCGCGCAGGCTGGTCGTGCCGACTGCGATGACGCGACGCCCTGCCGCCCGCGTCGCGGCGATCGCGTCCACGGTTTCCTGCGGTATCACGTACCGTTCGCGGTGCATGCGGTGCTCGCCGAGGTCGTTGACGCGCACTGGCTGGAACGTGCCCGCGCCGACATGCAGCGTCAGCCATGCACCGCGCACGCCTCTCTTCGCCAGTTCGGCGAGCATCGGCTGGTCGAAATGGAGCCCGGCGGTCGGCGCCGCGACCGAACCGCGCTCGCGCGCATACACGGTCTGGTAGCGCGACTCATCGTGCTCGTCGGCGCTGCGGTCGATGTAAGGCGGCAGCGGCAGCTTGCCGTGGTCTTCGAGCAGATCGAGGAGGTCGTCGCTGTCGGGGAAGCGCAGATGGAAGAATTCGCCGACGCGGCCGAGCACGGTGACATCGAACGCGTCCGCGAGGCGCAGCCGGCTGCCGGCGCGTGGCGACTTGCTCGCGCGGATTTGGGCAAGCGCTTCGTGCGGGCCGACCGCGCGTTCGATGAGGACTTCGATGTGACCGCCGGTTTCCTTCGTGCCGTACAGGCGCGCGTGGATGACTCGCGTGTCATTGAATACCAGCAGATCGCCGGGCTGCACCAGTTCCGGCAAGTCGCAAAAACCGCGATCATCCAGGCGCTCGCCGTCGAGCACCAGCAGACGGCTGGCGCAACGCTCGGCAAGCGGTGCCTGGGCGATCAGTTCGGGCGGGAGTAAATAATCGAAATCGTCGAGAGTCAGTGACATGCGCTTGCTGGTGGGGGGCAGTTTCATGGATAATGCGGCGCTTCCCTGCCGGGATGGCGGAATCGGTAGACGCAGCGGATTCAAAATCCGCCGGTGGTGACACTGTGAGGGTTCGAGTCCCTCTTCCGGCACCAGTCAAGACATGATTCTAATTGTGGAATCAATGGCTTGCAACTGAAGCGGGCTGCCGCCGGCGGCAATTTCCCAGCAACGTGCCATCAATGACCGGGGGCAGGTGTACGAAACGCCGGGCTCCATTTCAGCCTACCTCGGCGCGGCCGGGCGGGCGTTGAGTCGGGTGGTGGCGGCATTCCATTCGCCGCGCGCGATCAGCGGCCACGCTTCCAGTGCACGGTCGAGCGCTTCGTCGATCTGCACCTGTTCTTCACGACGCGCGGATTTCAGCACGTAATTCACGACTTCGTTGCGGTCGCCCGGATGGCCGATACCAATGCGCAGCCGCCAGTAATCGTTGGTGGCGAGGTGAGCCGACGTATCCTTGAGACCGTTGTGGCCGCCGAGTCCGCCGCCGAATTTCAGCCGCAACTGACCCGGAGGGATGTCGAGTTCGTCATGCACGACGAGGATCTCGGCGGGCGCGATGCGGTAGAAGCGCGCGAGCGCCCCGACCGACTGGCCCGAGCGGTTCATGTAAGTCTGCGGCATCAGCAGCCACACGCCTGCATCGCGTGCATGGGCGACGAAGCCATGAAAACGCGACTCGTGGCTGAAACGCACGCCGAGATTGTCGGCGAGCCGCTCACAAAACCAAAACCCGGCGTTGTGCCGGGTTTCGGTGTATTCGGCGCCGGGATTGCCGAGGCCGACGACGAGGCGCGGGGCTGCTGCGCTCATCGAATCGATATCCTCATGATCCCGGCGGGCTGCGAACGAGAAGTCGCAGCCTCAGGCCGCGGCTTCGCCTTCGGCGGCCTCGGCTGCGCCGCCCTTGACCATCAGCGCGGTCGCGACGACCGGGTCGCCTTCGCCGTGGTGGACGACTTCGACGCCTTCGGGCAGATTGAGCTGCGAGACGTGGATCGACTGGCCGGCTTCGAGCGTCTGCAGGTCGACTTCGATGAATTCAGGCAGGTTCGCCGGCAGGCAGGCGACGTCGAGTTCGGTCATCGTGTGCGAGATCATGCAGCCGCCGAGCTTGACCGCCGGATTGGTGTCGTTGTTGATGAAGTGCAGCGGCACCTTCAGGTGGAGCTTGTGGCCCGCATCGACGCGCTGGAAGTCGAGGTGCAGCACTTGCTGCTTGTACGGATGCCACTGGACGTCGCGCAGCACGACGGTCTGCTTGGCGCCTTCGATCTCGATCCCCAGCACCGAAGCGTGGAAAGTTTCCTTCTTCAGCAGGTGGTAGAGCTCGTTGTGGTCGACCGTGATCGCCTGGGCGTCGGCGTCGGCACCGTAGATGATGCCGGGGATCTGGCCGGCGCGACGCAGGCGGCGGCTCGCACCCGTGCCCTGTTCCACGCGCTGGGTGGCCTTGAATTCGATTTGCATTGTGTGACTCCTGGTTGAAACGATCCGCCCGCGACCAGGCGGATGGGTTGGGCCGCCGGCTCGTGCCGGCGGCGAAAATTCATTCCATGAACAGCGAGCTGACCGATTCCTCGTTGCTGATCCGCAGCACGGTGTCGGCGAGCAGCGAGGCGACCGAGATCTGGCGGATGCGCGAACAGGCTTTCGCGTCGTCGCGCAGCGGGATCGTGTCGGTGACGACCAGTTCGTCGAGATCGGAATCGGCGATGCGCGCCGCAGCCGACCCGGACAGCACCGCGTGGGTGCAGTACGACAGGACCCGGCGGGCGCCGTTTTCCTTCAGCGCGGTCGCGGCCTTGCACAGCGTGCCGGCGGTATCGACGATGTCGTCCATGATCACGCAGGTGCGATCCTTGACCTCGCCGATGATGTTCATGACTTCGGACACGTTCGCCTTCGGGCGGCGTTTGTCGATGATCGCCAGATCGCATTCCATGCGCTTGGCGAACGCGCGGGCGCGAACGACGCCGCCGACGTCGGGCGACACGACCAGCAGGTCATCGTATTTTTGCTTGTCGAGGTCGGCGAGCAGCACCGGGGCCGCATACACGTTGTCGACCGCGATGTCGAAGAACCCCTGGATCTGGTCGGCGTGCAGGTCCATCGTCAGGAGGCGCTGCACGCCGACGGCCTGCAGCATGTTGGCGACGACTTTCGCGGTGATCGGCACGCGCGCCGAGCGCGGGCGGCGGTCCTGGCGGGCATAGCCGAAGTAGGGGATTGCTGCAGTGATGCGGCCGGCGGACGCGCGCTTGAGCGCATCGACGAGGACCAGCAGTTCCATCAGGTTCTCGTTGGTCGGCGAGCAGGTCGGCTGCAGGACGAAGATGTCCTTGCCGCGGACGTTCTCGAGCAGTTCGATATTGACTTCACCGTCGGAGAACCGGCCCACCGTGGCCGCCCCGATCGAAATGCCCAGTCTGCGCACGACGTCCGAGGCAAGCTTGGGGTTGGCGTTGCCGGTGAAGACCATCAGGCTGCCGTAGGCCATGTCCGAAACTCCGATGCCGATAGAATGGTGGCGATAAAAACGATACGGGCAGGCGCGCGGCCTGCCCGTAATTTACTGGCTGGGGAAGAAGGATTCGAACCTTCGAATGCCGGAATCAAAATCCGGTGCCTTGACCAACTTGGCGACTCCCCAGTAAAACCTTTTCGCCCGCTCAATCGACCCAGTCCCGAAGCGGATGCTGCATCACGCTGCGCGCCTTCCATGCCCGGCACGACCCCGGACAGCTTGCAACGATGCGTTCGGCATCGTCCTCGCTTGCCACCTGCGCAAAAATGCAGGCGCCCGAACCGGTCATTCGCGCCGGCGCAAACTGCGCCAGCCAGTCGATTGCTGCACCGATCTCGGGATAACGGCTGCACGCAACCGCTTGCAGATCGTTACGAGTGGTGCTCGTTGCGAAGTCCGTAATTTTGATGGGTTCGGTATTCCGCGTCAACTCCTGCGCTGCAAAAATTTCCACGGTGGGTACGGTGACCGGTGGCGCGACGACGACGTACCAGGCGGGCGGGAGGTCGAGCGGGCGCAGTTCGTCGCCGACCCCTTCGGCAAAAGCGTCGCGGCCGAAGATGAAAAACGGGACGTCGGCGCCGAGGCGCAGTCCGAGCGCAGCAAGCTCTTCACCGCGGACGCCGGTGCGCCACAGACGGTTCAGCGCGATCAGCGTCGTCGCGGCGTCCGAACTGCCGCCGCCGAGACCGCCGCCCATCGGCAGCCGCTTATCCACGCAGATGTCGGCGCCGAGCCGGCAGCCGGTGTATGACTGCAGCAGCCGCGCGGCGCGCACGACGAGGTCATGTTCGGCGGGAACGCCGGGAAGGTCGGTGACGCGCGCGACGACGCCGTCGTGGCGCAGCTCGAACGACAGCGCATCGCCCCAGTCGAGCAGGCGAAACGCGGTTTGCAGCAGGTGGTAGCCGTCCGGACGGCGCCCGATGACATGCAGGAAGAGGTTCAGCTTCGCCGGCGCCGGGCAATCGGCGAGACGGGTCAATTCAGCGGTGTCCATTGGTCGATGATAAGCCGGATCCGGGCGTCGCCCCAGTGGGCATCGATCCGGCGCGGCAACGCCTCGGCGCTGGCGCCGGCATATTCGACGTACTCGATCGTCCAGCCGGCGTCGGTGATGCGGGCCGGCCGGCCCCGCTCGTCGGTGTCGAGCACGCGGGCGCCGGGGCGTGCTGTCGCCTGCACCCAGTAGGCGAGTCCGTCGAGCGGTGCGGCGACGCCGAGCAGTCGGTGCAGCATTGCAGCGGTGTCGTCGCTGTGCTCGACGCGGCCGTCCGCGGTGCGCAGTTGGGCGCCTTCCGCGGTCGTGACGAGTTGGCCGACGATCTGGCCGAGCGGGCTCAGGACGGTCCATTCGTCGACGGCCGGCGAGTGAAACCATTGCAGTCCGCCGTTCGCGGCGCGCTCGCCGTCCGTCGCCGAAATGCGGCCTTCGAGTTCGAACGACGATGCGATCGCCCGCGCCGCGACTGTCGTCGCCGGCGGGGCGGGCTGGATCGCGCAGCCGGACAGCCCGGCGGTCGTGAACGCCACGATCGCCCCGAACCTTGCAAGACGCCGGTTCATCGATGGCCGAAACGCTGCATGATGTTCTTCAACACCGTGCTGTCCGGGTGAGCTTGCAAGGCTTCGTTCCAGATCCGCGTGGCGTCGGCTTGGCGGTTCAGGCTCCACAACACTTCGCCCAAGTGGGCGGCGATTTCGGGGTCGGGACGCAGGCTGTAGGCTTTTTCGAGATGTGCGAGCGCCGTGGCCGTGTCGCCCTGACGGAAGTTGACCCAGCCCATGCTGTCGAGGATGAAGGGATCGCCGGGCGTCAGTTCCAGTGCGCGCGCGATCAGCGTTTCGGCTTCGTCGAGGCGCAGTCCGCGGTCGGCCAGCGAATACCCGAGCGCGTTGTAGGCGTGGGCGTGGTCCGGTTGCAGCGCGATGAGCTTGCGCAGGCGCCCTTCCATGACGTCGAGCTGGCCGAGCTGTTCGGCGAGCATCGACGACTCGTAGAGCAGGTCCGGGTCTTCAGGTGCCTTGCGCAGTTCGCCGTCGAGGAGTTCGAGCGCTTCGGCTTCGCGCCCTTCGGCCCGCAGCAGTTGCGATTCGGCGAGCCGCAGGCGCTTGATCGTGTCGGGTCCCGCCTGCACCGACTGCAGATGTTCGCGCGCGTGCTGCAGTTTTCCCTGTTGCGCGAGCAGCGCCGCGATGCGGATCTGGGCGTCGGTGTGGTGGCGTCCGGGCTCGACGGTGCGGTACCAGCGCAGCGCGCCTTCGCTGTCGTCGCGGCGTTCGGCGATCTGGCCGAGGTTGAGGCGGATGCCGTCCGCTTCCGGATGGCCGGCGTTCAGCGCCTGCTCGAGCAGCGGCGCCGCGGCGTCGAAATCGTCGAGCTGGGCCGACAGCAGGCCGACCGCGTACATCAGGTCGCGATCATCCGGCGCGTTGTCGAGGAGCTTGCGGAATTCGTCGCGTGCCGCGTCGAAGCGGCGCGCCGAAACCAGCCCCCGCGCGTAGGCGACACGCGCGTTCTGGCTCTCGGGGTGACGGTCGATATGCTCCTTGATGAGCTGCAGCGCCGCGTCGGGCGAGTCGGACTGCGCCAGCAGCTGCGCCTTGAACAGGATCGCAAGCTCCCAGTCCGGGCGAAGCCCCAGCGCGAGGTCGATCGCGGCGAGGGATGCGATCGCGTCGTCGGCGGCGATCGCGGCCTGCGCGCGGGCGAACTGCGCCTCGGGGAGGTCGAGGTACGGTTCGGTCAGGCGGTCGACGATGCCTTTCACCGCCTGCTTGTCACTGATGCGCGCGAACGCGCGGTTGAGCCCCATCAGGTGGTTTTCGATCTGGTCCGGCGACTCTGCGAGCAGGCGCGCGAGCTGGATTTGCACCTGTTCGAGCTGCCCGCTGCCGCCCGAGAGAATGCCTGCCATCACGCGCCGGGCTTCGGCGGACTCGGGCTCGACGTCGACCCAGATCCTGGCTGCTTCGGTGGCGGCCGAGAGGTCGCGCGCGAACAGCGCGATTTCGACTGCGCGCCGCGCGATGCGGGGGTCGCGCGTGCGTTGCGCCAGATCGAGGTAGGCTTGCACCGAGACGCTGAGATCGCCACGGGCCCCGGCGATTTCGGCCAACAGGAACGTGTACAGCATCTGCGCGGTCAGTGACTGCCCGGGAATGTCGGTCGCCGCCGTCGAAGGGGCATCGGCGTCGGGGTCGACCGTCTGGGCGAATGCCGGGAACGCAAACGCGATCGCCAGCCCGAGGCCGGCAGTGAGCAGGGAAAGAGTGCGATTCATGGTTGATGCCCGAGGGGATTCCGTGAAGCCGCGGACGCTGCAAGTCGCCGTATCCGGCTGTATGCTGGGGTCCGCCAACGAGGTAGTGGTGGATTAGAAGGGCCGGAGGCGATTCCGTTCGCCCCATGTTATGCAGTTTCACGTCGCATGAGCAAGCACGCGCTTGCGTGAGGAATTCGAAGAAGGATTGCCGATGCCGGAATTGCCGGAGGTGGAAATCACGTGCCGCGGCATTCGCCCGTTCGTCGCCGGGCGGACGCTGACTGCGCTCGAAGTGCGCAATCCGCGGCTGCGTCAGCCAGTGCCCGCGGATCTCGCGCAGACGCTTGTCGGCGAGCGACTGCAGGACGTGCGACGCCGCGCGAAATACCTGCTGCTGGACTTTCCGCACGGCAGCGTCCTCGTGCATCTGGGCATGTCCGGCAGCCTCCGGGTGGTGTCGGCCGACGAGCCCGCGGGCGTGCACGATCACGTCGACCTGGTGTTCGGCGCCGAGGCGCTGCGGCTGCGCGATCCGCGCCGGTTCGGCCTCGTGCTGTGGCACGCGGGCGACGGCTTGTCCCATCCGCTGCTCGCGGCGCTCGGCTGCGAGCCGCTCGAGAGCGGTTTTACCGGTGCCTGGCTGCATGAGGCGACGCGAGGAGTGCGGATGTCGATCAAGCAGACGCTGATGGATGCGCATCGTGTCGTCGGAGTCGGCAACATCTACGCGTCCGAGAGCTTGTTCCGCGCCCGCATCCATCCGCTCGAACCGGCCGGCGCGATCGGGCCGCAGCGCCTCGCGCGCCTTGTCGCGTCGGTGCGCGAAACGCTGCTCGCGGCGATCGACGCCGGCGGCAGCACGTTGCGCGACTTCGTCGGCGGAGACGGGCGCGCCGGGTATTTCCAGCAGCAGTACTTCGTGTACGGGCGCGAAGGCCTGGCGTGCCGGGTATGTGCCACGCCCGTTCGCCGCGTCGTGGTCGGCCAGCGCTCGACTTTTTTCTGCCCGCGCTGCCAGCGTCGCTGAACGGCCCCGGAAAACCTCTCCCCCGGCGGAGCGATACCGGCGGGATACCGTCGTTACATTCCGCGTGTCCCAAATTGGATGGCGCCGGAAACGGGGTTATGCTGGCGCGGTGTGTAATTTTTGCGCGGGCGAACCTCCGCGCGCGAGCGAGACGACATGAGCCTGGTTGACCAATTCTCGGCTTACAGCCAGTGGCGGGCCGCCGCCTCGTCGGCGGTCGGCCGTTTGCGGCAATGGCTGTCGCACAACGAGATCGGCGATGCGCAGGGCGACCTGCGGCTGCAGTGCGTGCTCGAACGCCTGCGCGACGACAAGCTCACGGTCGCTTTCGTCGCCGAGTTCTCGCGCGGCAAGTCGGAACTGATCAACGCGCTCTTTTTCTCCGGCTATGGCGACCGCGTGCTGCCGTCGAGCGCCGGTCGCACGACGATGTGTCCGACCGAACTGGAATGGAGCGCAGATGCGCGCCCCGAGATCCGTCTGCTGCCGATCCGCACCCGCGCGACGCACGCGAGTGTCAGCGAGCTCAAACGCTTCGCGCAGGAATGGCTCGTGCTGCCGCTCGACGTCGGCTCGGTCGGCAGTCTGCAGCAGGGATTCTCGCGGGTCGGCGACACCGAGCGGGTGTCGCCCGTCGAGGCGCGGCAGCTCGGCTTCGAAGTCGATCCGGACAGCGCGGACGGGCTCAAGCCCGGTTCGGACGGTCTCGTCGAAATCCCGAGCTGGCGGCACGTCGTGGTCCAGTTTCCGCACCCGCTGCTCGAACAGGGGCTGGTCGTGCTCGACACGCCGGGACTCAACGCGATCGGCGCGGAACCCGAACTCACACTGTCGCTGCTGCCGAATGCGCACGCGGTGCTGTTCATCCTCGCCGCTGATACCGGTGTCACGCACAGCGACCTCGCAGTGTGGCGCGAATACGTGCGCGGCGGGCCGGGCGGAGGAAGGAGAGGCGGGCTCGTCGTGCTGAACAAGATCGACGGCCTGTGGGACGGCCTGCGCGACGAGGCCCGCATCGACGAGGAAATCGACCGGCAGCTGCACTCGGTCGCCGAGGCGCTCGATGTGCCTGTCGAAAGCGTCTTCCCGGTGTCGGCGCAGAAAGGGCTGGTCGCGCGGATCCACGATGACGAAGCGCTGCTCGAGCGCAGCCGCCTCGGCGCGCTCGAGCGCGCGCTCAGCGAGGAGCTGCTGCCGACGAAGCAGGAAATCGTCCGGAACGGTGCGCTCGGCGAAACCGACGACCTGATCCTGCAGGCGCGCGAACTCCTCGGCGCGCGGCTTTCCGGGCTGCGCGAGCAATTGCACGAGCTCACCGATCTGCGGGGCAAGAACCAGAGCGTCATCGAATACATGATGCGCAAGATCCGCACCGAAAAGACCGAGTTCGAGGAAGGGCTGCAGAAGTACTACGCAGTGCGGAGCGTGTTCTCGAACCTGACGAACAACCTGCTCGCGCACCTCGGCATGGACATGTTGCGCGACGAGACGCGCCGTACCCGCGAAGCGATGCTCGAATCCACGTTCTCGAAAGGCCTGAGCGCGGCGATGGAAGGCTTCTTCGAAAATCTGCGCGCCAGTCTTGCGCGATCGGCCGGCGAGATCGCTGAGATCACGCGTATGCTCGACAGCATGTACAAGCGTTTCAGCGTCGAGCACGGACTGAAGCTCGCCGCACCCGAAGCGTTCTCGACGTTGCGCTACGAGCGCGAACTCGAACGGCTCGAAGCCGCGTTCAATCGCCAGATCAACACCGCGCTCACGCTCGTGACGACCGAAAAGCACACGCTGACGCAACGTTTCTTCGAAACGGTCGCGGTCCAGGCGCGGCGCACGTTCGAAGTCGCGAACCGGGACGTCGAGCGCTGGCTGCGCGCGGTGATGTCGCCGCTCGAGACGCAGGTGCGGGAATACCAGTTCCAGCTCAAGCGCCGGCTCGAGAGCGTCAAGCGCATTCACCAGGCAACCGACACGCTCGAAGAGCGGATCGCTGAACTCGAACAGGCCGAGGTCGCGATGCTCGCGCAGCTCGACGAGCTGACGGGGCTCGAGCGAGCGATCCACGCGGTGCTCGGCGCCTCGGTATTGGCGGTCGCTGCCCGCTCCGGCGCGCCGGTTCCCTGCGCCGCGTAAACGCCAGTCCGGAAAAAGAAAGCGCACCCCGGAGGGTGCGCTTCGCCTGTCTGCTCCCCGCACTGCGGGGGAACTGCTCAAACTTTCTGGCTGGTCAGGCGGACGAACTTCTCCATCAGTTGTTCCTTCGTTTCGACCACATCCGGGTTCATCGGGATGCAGTCGACCGGACAGACCTGCTGGCACTGCGGTTCGTCGAAATGACCGACGCACTCGGTGCATTTGTCCGGATCGATCTCGTAAATCTCATCCCCCTGGTAGATCGCACCATTGGGACATTCCGGTTCGCATACATCGCAGTTGATGCATTCGTCCGTAATCATCAGAGCCATCTTCTACTTCCTCGCTATCGCTTCAAAGACACTTTCTGCAGCAGCCGCTGATTCACGGCAGGCTGCACGAACTTGCTAACATCGCCGCCCAGGCGAGCGATTTCACGCACCATCGTCGCCGAAATGAACATGTATTCTTCGGCCGGCGTTAGGAACACCGTTTCGACGTCGGGAAACAGCTTTCGGTTCATTCCCGCCATCTGGAATTCGTACTCGAAATCCGACACCGCCCGCAGTCCGCGCAGGATCAGCCGCGCGTCGCGTTGCCGCAGGAAGTCCATCAGCAGCCCGTCGAAACCGGTGACTTCGACGTTCGGAAACGGCGCCAGCACCTCGCGGGCGATCTCGACGCGTTCGGCGAGCGTGAAGATCGGTGCTTTCCCGTGGCTCTCGGCGACCGCGACGACGACCGTGTTGAACAGCAGCGACGCGCGGCGCACCAGATCCTCGTGGCCCCGGGTGAACGGATCGAACGTCCCCGGATAAATCGCGACCCCTTCCTTCATTCTTGCCTCCCTTGCAAGAGATGGAAATGGACCTGGCCGGCGCGACCCTGCTTCGTCGTCCGCCAGGCGCCAAGTCCGCCTACCGGCGTTTCCGACTCCGCATAGAGCCAGCCGTCCGGCTTCAGAACCCGGTCGAGCCAGGGTTCCAACCGCTCAAGCCAGCCTTGATTGTAGGGTGGATCGAGGAAGACCACGTCGAACCGTTCCGACGCCGTTTGCGCGAATCTTACCGCATCGCCGCGTATCACCTCTACCTGCTCCGCGTCCAGCGCCCTGGCCGCCTGTCGCAATGCGGCAAACGCGCGAGCGTCGTGCTCGACGATCGTCACGCGCGAGGCGCCGCGCGAAGCGGCCTCGAAGCCAAGGATGCCCGAGCCGCCGAAGAGGTCGAGGCACGTCAGGCCGGTGAGGTCCTGGCCGAGCCAGTTGAACAACGTCTCGCGCACGCGGTCGGGAGTCGGCCGCAGGCCGGGGACTTTCGCGACGTCGATGAGGCGCGAGCGCCATGCGCCACCGACGATGCGCACCCGGCTCAATTGGAAGGTTCCGCCCTGGCCGCGGGGGCACGTTCACCATTGGCGACCGCGTCGCCGTCGCCGCCGGCGACCACCGTGACGAGGTGCTCGTCGCGAATACGGCGCGAGAAAGCGTCGCGCACCGCCTCGACGGTGACTTCGGCGACGCGCTCCGGATAGGTGTCGAGCCAGTCCAGCGGCAGGCCGTAGAAGCCGATCATCGACACGTAGTCGAGGATCTTGCGGTTCGAGTCGAGCCGCAGCCCGAAGCCGTTGATGAAGTTGTCCTTGGCCGCTTGCAGTTCGTCGGTGGTCGGGCCGGCGGCGACGAATTCGTCGAGCACCGCCCGCGTCACCTGCCGCGCCTCCTTGGCTTGGCTGCCGCGCGTCTGCAGTCCGATTTCGAACGGGCCGGCGACGCGCAGCGGCTGGAACGAGCTGAAGACGCTGTACGCGAAGCCGCGTTTTTCGCGCACTTCCTTCGTCAGCCGAGACACGAAACCGCCTCCGCCGAGGACGTAGTTGCCGACGACGAGCGGGAAATAATCCGGGTCGTCGCGCGAGATTCCCGGCATTCCCATGAGGATATGGGCCTGTGCAGACGGGTGTTCGATATGTTCGACGAGGCGGGGCGGAAGCTGCGGCGGGGGCAGCGGGGCGGGCGGCGTCCCGGCGGGCAGGGCTTCGGTGAGGCGGACCGCGATCCGTTCGGCCTGGTCGCGGCTGACGTCGCCGACGATCGCGACACTGGCCGCGAGCGCGGTGTAGTGCGTCTGGTGAAACGCTTCGATCTGGTCGCGCGTGATCCGCTGCAGCGATTCGACGGTGACGAGTCGGCCATAGGGGTGATCGCCGTAGATCGCACGGGTGAAGCTGCGCGCGGCGAGGGTGTCCGGGCGCGTCAGCGCGTCGCGCAGGCCGGCGATGCTGCGCGCGCGCTCGCGTTCGAGGATCTCCGCCGGGAATGTCGGCTTCGCGAGCAGCCGCGCGGCGAGCCCGATTGCCGCTTCGCGCTCGGCCTCGCTCGACAGGGTGCGCACCGACAGAGCCGCCATGTCCTTGTCCGTGCCGCCGCCGATGCGCGCGCCAGTGTCGGCGATCCGTTCGGCGATCTGCTGTTCGTTCAGGTTTTCCGTCCCTGCATCGAGGAGGCTGCGCGTCAGGCTCGCGACGCCGGCCGCGTCTGCCGGGTCGAGTGCGCCGCCGGCAGCGAACGTGACCTGCACGTCGACGAGCGGCAGCGCGTGGCTTTCGACGAAAAACACGCGTGCGCCGGTCGGCGCGGTCCAGTGCTGGATGTCCGGGCCGGCAATCGCCGTGCCGAAGCTTGCGAAGGCAGCCAGCGCGAGCAGCGTCGCGCGGGCAGGGACGATCTTCCGGATCAGGGTGGTCGGATTCATGCTAGTGCCTCGTCGCCGGCGCCGCGGGGCGAGGCTGTCCGGCAGGAACGGGCAGCGGGTCGAGCTGTGCCCGGGTCAGCGTGGTGTCGGTGAAATATTTGCGCGCGACCGCCTGGACTTCCGCAGCGGTGACGCGACGCACGCCTTCGAGCAGCGCCGCCTCGTCGCGCCACGACAGGCCGCTCGCCTCGAGGAAGCCGATCTCCATCGCCTGGCCCATCAGGGAATCGCGCTTGTAGACTTCGCCGGCGATCGTCTGCGTCTTGACCCGCTCGAGCTCGTCCTCGGCGATCCCTTCGTTCTGGATGCGCGCGATCTCGTCGCGCAGCGCCGCGGCGACGTCGGCGACGGTCTTGCCCGCTGCGGGAGCCGCGTCGAGCGTGAACAGCGACGGGCCGCGTGCCGTGCCGTCGTAGCCGGCGCCGACCGACACCGCGACGCGCGTCTCACGCACCAGCCGGCGCGGCAGACGCGCACCGTCATAGCCGTCGAGCACCGCCGCGAGCACCTGCAGTGCATACACGTCGCGGTCGTTCGCCGGATCGCGCAGCGTCGGCGCACGCCATGCCAGCGCGACGTAGGGCAGTTCGGCAGGCGCCCTGACGACGCTCTGGCGCGGGCCGAGCTGCTCCGGTTCGGGCGTGATGCGGCGCTTCGGCAGTTCGCGCGCGGCCACGGCGCCGTAGTAGCGGCGGGCGAGGTCGAACACCGCCTGGTGGTCGATGTCGCCGACGACGACGAGGCGCGCGTTGTTCGGCGCGTACCAGTTCCGGTGCCAGGTGCGCGCATCCTCGGCCGTCATCGAGGCGAGGTCGGTCATCCAGCCGATGACCGGACGGCCATACGGGTGGGCCTGGAACGTCGTGGCCATCAACTGCTCATGCACCAGCGCGCGCGGCTCGTCTTCGGTGCGCAGGCGCCGTTCTTCCCGCACGACGTCGAGCTCCGGCGCGAACAGCGAAGGCGTGATCTTCAGGTTCGCCATCCGGTCGGCTTCGAGCATCATCATGTCGTCCAGCTCGGCCGGCGGGATCTGCTGGAAATATGCCGTGTAGTCGCGCGACGTGAACGCGTTGTCGCGCCCGCCGACCGCGGCGACGCGCTTGTTGAACTCGCCCGGGCCGACTTTCTCCGTGCCTTTGAACATCATGTGTTCGAGCAGATGCGCGATGCCTGAGACGCCTGCCGGTTCGTCCATCGCGCCGACGTCGTACCACACCATATGAACCACCGACGGGGCGCGGCGGTCTTCCTTGACGATGACTTGCATGCCGTTGTCGAGGGTCGTCTCGAACGGATTCGCGTGAAGCGGCCCCGCTGCGGCGAACAGCGCGGCGGCAAGCAGGGCGAGGCGGGGAAAGTTCTGGCGAAACATGGAGATGTCCTGCATCTGGTAGAATTCGCGGCTCGCGGTCCGGACTGAACCCGGCGCCGCTCGAACGTGCAGCCGCATCTTAGCGTTATTGGGACTTCGGCGCCGCCGAAGTTCAAACGTCACAACAGACCCGAATACCCATGTTTGGTTTCCTGAGAAAAAAGCCCGCGAAGCCCGATGCGGTGGAAGACAAGACGCAGCCGGACGAGATCCCGGCGGAGCCTGCGCGCGACCAGGCCGAACCGATCGCCGAAGCGGTGCAGCCGGCTCCGCCCGCCGACGGCGGTCCCGATTTCGAAGCTTCCTTCGAAGCTCCTTTTGAAGCTCCCGTCCCGCTTGCCGCGGAGACGGCGAGGCCCGCCGCGAAACGTTCGTGGTCCGAGCGGCTCAAGGCGGGACTCAGCCGCACCCGTCAGCAGCTCGGCGGGGGGCTGGCGAGCCTCTTCGGCCGGCGCAAGATCGACGAGGAACTGCTCGAGGAGCTCGAAGCGACGCTGTTGATGGCCGACTGCGGCGTCGAGGCGACGCAGCACCTGCTCGGCGAACTGCGCAAGCGCTGGAAGCGCGACCGGCTCGAGACTGCCGACCAGCTGCAGAAGGCGCTCGCCGACGAGCTGCACGCGATCCTGCTGCCGCTCGAGGAACCGCTCGACGTGTCCGGCCACAGTCCCTACATCATCATGATCGCCGGCGTGAACGGCTCGGGCAAGACGACCTCGATCGGCAAGCTCGCGAAATATTTCCAAGCGCAGGGCAGGAGCGTGCTGCTCGCCGCCGGCGACACGTTCCGCGCTGCGGCACGCGAACAGCTGATGACGTGGGGCGAGCGCAACAACGTCACCGTCATCGCGCAGGACGGCGGCGACTCCGCGGCGGTGATCTTCGACGCGATCAACGCGGCCAAGGCACGCCGCATCGATGTCGTGCTCGCCGACACCGCGGGCCGCCTGCCGACGCAGCTGCATCTGATGGACGAGATCGCGAAAGTCAAACGGGTCATCGCGAAAGCTTCCCCGACCGGGCCGCACGAAGTGCTGCTCGTTCTCGACGCGAACATCGGCCAGAACGCGCTGGCGCAGGTGAAGGCTTTCGACAGCGCGATCGGCGTCACGGGCCTCGTCGTCACGAAGCTCGACGGCACCGCGAAAGGCGGCGTCGTCGCGGCGATCGCACGGCAGTACCCGCGGCCGCTGCGCTTCATCGGCGTCGGCGAAGGAATCGACGACCTGCAGCCGTTCAAGGCGCGCGAGTTCGTCGACGCGCTGTTCGACACGAACGGAGCCGGCAGCGCGGCATGATCGTTTTCGAAGAGGTCGTGAAGCGTTATCCCGGCGGCTACACCGCACTCGCCGGCGTGAGCTTCGAGATCCCTGCCGGCGAACTCACGGTGCTGTCGGGGCATTCCGGCGCGGGCAAGAGCACGCTGCTGAAACTGATCGCCGCGATCGAGCGCCCGACCTCGGGCACGGTGCGCATCAGCGGCCAGGACGTGTCCGGCCTGCGGCGGCGCGCGATTCCGTACCTGCGCCGCAATCTCGGGCTGGTGCTGCAGGAAAGCCGGCTGCTGTACGACCGCAACGTGTTCGACAACGTGATGCTGCCGCTGGTGATCACCGGCCATCCGCCGCGTGATGCGGCAAAGCGCGTCGCCGCGGCGCTCGACCGCGTCGGCCTCGCAGGGCGCGAGCGCGAAATGCCGGCCGGGCTGTCCGGCGGGGAGCAGCAACGCGTCGCAATCGCGCGGGCGATCGTCAACCGGCCTTCGATCCTGATCGCCGACGAGCCGACCGCGCACCTCGACACCGCCTACGCCGCCGAGATCGCGACCCTGTTCAAGTCCTTCAACGCGGCGGGGGTGACGGTGCTGGTGTCGACCCATGACGACCGCCTGTTCGCCAAGCACCAGCCGCGCCGGATCGTGCTCGGCAAAGGCCTGCTGATCGAGGCCGCGGCATGATCAACTGGTTCTCGCTGCATCTGCGCGCGTTCGCGCTGGCGCTGCGGCGCCTCGTCGCGCAGCCGCTCGGAACGCTGCTGTCGGCGCTCGTCGTCGGCATCGCGCTGTCGCTGCCGGCAGCCGGCTACCTGCTCCTCGACAACGTCGCGTCGCTCGCACGCGGCGTTTCCGGCACGCCTGAAATCAGCGTCTTCATGGCGCAGGACGCGTCGGACGCCGACGTCGACGCGATCGACAAGCGGCTGCGCGCCGACGGCGAGCTCGCCGGCTACCGCCATGTGCCCAAGGACGAAGCGCTGCGGCAGCTCGAGCACAGCGGCCTCGGCGACGTGCTCGGCGGCCTGACGTCGAACCCGCTGCCCGACGCGTTCATCGTCACGCCGGGCAGCGACGATCCGGCTGCGTACGAGCAGCTCCATGCGCGCTTTGTGGCGTGGCCGGGCATCGCCCACGTACAGCTCGATTCGGCGTGGGTCAAGCGCCTGCATGCGCTGCTCGGGCTCGGGCAGTCCGCGGTGCTGCTGCTCGCCGGGCTGCTCGGCTTCGCGCTCGTCATCGTCACGTTCAACACGATCCGGCTGCAGATCCTCACGCAGCGCCACGAGATCGACGTCAGCCGCCTGCTCGGCGCGACCGATCCGTTCATCCGTCGCCCGTTCTACTGGTTCGGCACGTTGCAGGGCCTGCTCGGCGGAGGCGTCGCGCTGGCGACGGTGTGGGCGACCGTGCAGGCGCTGCGCGGGCCGGTCGCGAGTCTCGCCGAGACTTACGGCGCGGTGTTCACGCTGAGCGGGCCGGGCCTGCACGAGAGCGCAGCGATCCTCGGCTTCGCCGCGTTCCTCGGCTGGCTCGGCAGCGCGATCTCGGTACGCCGTCATCTAGCCGAACGCCTCACGTAAGGCTCCTCGGCGGCGGGCTGCGGCTATAATCCGCGCCCGCCGCGGAAACATTTTCCCCCCAGCTCACGCACGACAAATCATGAACGCACCCGAACTGCGCCGGCCGATCGTCGGCAACCGCGTCGAACTCAACATCTTCACGACGCTCGCCTGCAACCTGAAGTGCTCGTACTGCTCGATCGCAGTCGGCGACGTCCTCGGTTCGCAGGGCAAGGTCGCGTATTCGCTCGACACGCTCGACACCTTCATCGCGACGCATCTCGCCGACAAGGAGATCTACGTCACGTTCTACGGCGGCGAGCCGACGCTGAACATCCCGTTCATGGCGGCGCTCATGGAGCGCCACCCGACGTTCCGCTTCCAGCTGCAGACGAACGGCACGCTGCTGCACCGGCTGCCGGATGCGGTGCTGGCGAAGCTGTCGAACGTGCTCGTGTCGGTCGATGGCGCCGAGCACACCACCGACCATTACCGCGGCCGCGGCGTGTATCGCAAGGTGACGGCGAACATCGAAAAAATCCGGCCGAAGCTCGGCGGGAGGCTCACCGCGCGCGTGACCTGGGGACATCCTGACATCAGCTTCGACGAACTCGACAGCCTGCTGCCGGCCTTCGACTACGTGTATTGGCAGTTCACCCAGGCCGAAGGCTTCTACGACGCCGAAGCCATGCCCGCCAAGAAGGAAGCGCTGACGCTGCTGATCGACAAGTTCTTCGCTTCGCCCGCGCTGTACCCGTTCATTCCTCTGATGGGCACGGTGCGCAACAAGGTGCTGCCGTCGCGCGCCCGCGAGGCGTGTAGCGGGCTGTCGCAATGCCGCGCGTCGACGCATATCCTCAACATCCTGCCGGACGGGCGCATCTTCCCGTGCCCGGACCTGACGCACCGCCCGGAAATGCAGCAGGGCGACCTCGTCGCGAACTGGCTCAAGCCGAGTCCGCTGCAGCCGACGCCTGCGATGCCGTGCGAATCGTGCGAAGCGCTGCCGTTCTGCCGGCGCAACTGCATGAAGAACCTCTACGTCGGTTACGTGCTCGACGACGCGCCGTATCGCGAGCAGGTCGTCGAGCCGATCTGCGAGTTGGTGAAGTTCATGGGCGCCGAGATCGACCGCCGCGACCCGCACGCGTGGTTCGCGAACGCGCCGCTTGCAGTGCGGCGCGAGATCACCGACTGCGAGATCTACGACTACGTCGAAGTGATGCCGTAGCGTAGAACGCTGCATCGACCGGTGGCCGGAACCTGCCGGGCGATGTCGAACGGAATGGTGCGATTGCGCGTCAGGCTTCGAAGGCCGGCACGTTGCCTGCGGTTTCGCGCCGTTCGACGGCTTTCAGCACCAGCAGCAGCACGACGCCGACGACCATCGCCGCGGCGGCGAGGTACAGTCCCGCGGCGTAGCCGCCGAGCGAGGCCGCGAGCCAGCCGGTCAGCGCGGGGGCCGCGATCTGCGCGATGCCGTACGAGACGGTCATCTTGCCCATCATTTTTGCCGGTCGCGTCGGGTAGTAGCGGCCGGCCATTGTCAGCACGAGGCTGACCATGCCGATGAACGTGCCGCCGAACAGCAGCGCGCCGGCGAGCGCCGCGGCGAGGCCGCCGGCAAGCGGCAGCAGGATGCCGCCGATCTGCAGCACCGCCGCGAGGATCAGCGCATTGAGATCCCCGGTGCGGCGCGCGACGAAGTCCCAGACGATGCACGCCGGCGCCGCGGCGACGCCGATCGCGAGGAACACCAGCGTGCCGCGCCCGGCGAGTCCCGGCAACTGGTCGACGATCGCGACGATGAAGGTCGCGCTGACGACGTAGCCGATTCCCGCGCAGAAGTACGAGACCATGAAAAGGCGCATGAACAGCGGCGTCGGCGGCCGGTCGGCCATGACTTCGCCGGTTTTCGTCACCGCGCTGCGATCGGGCGGCGGCAGCCAGCGCAGCGCCGGCACCAGGAGCACGCAGCCGAACGCGGTGAACGCGAACCACTGCTCGCGCCAGTCGAGCCACGAACTCATCAGCGCGACCGCTGCCGCGCACCCGGCAATGCCGAGGCCGATCCCGGCGAAGTGGATGCCGAGTTCGCTGCGGTGGTTGTGACGGATCAGCCAGTTGAGGATCAGCCCGGTGCCGAACAGCATGCCCGCGGCACTGCTCAGCCCGGCGATGAAGCGCGACACCGCCCACACGGTGGAGTCCGTCGTCAGGCCCATCATCGCGGTGCTCAGGACTGCAACGACCATCCCGATCCGGTACAGGCGGTCCTTGAGCACGAGATCGCTGATCATCGCCGCGAGCACCGCGCCGGAGAGATAACCGGCGTAGTTGATGGCCGCCAGCCAGCCGGCTTCGGCAATCCCGAGCCCCGCCTGCTGCTGCATCAGCGGCAGCAGCGGGGTATACGCGAAACGCGCGACACCCAGCACGAGAATCAGGCTGAAGATGCCTGCGCTCAAAATCTTGATGCGTTCTTTCTGTTCGTTCATCAGAGGCTCGTCAATTCTTCCGATCGGACACGATAGACAGGATAATCTATCGAAACAAACGATTTGTTCTGAACGAAAAATTCTCTTTTGGAGATGGGTGATGGAACTCGTCGCGCTGCGGACTTTCCAGGCGGTCGTCGAAGAGGGCGGCATCCTTGCCGCGTCGCGCAAGCTCAACACCGTGCAGTCGAATGTCACGAGCCGCATCCGCCGGCTCGAGGAAGAGCTGGGAACGGAACTCTTTTTCCGCAAGGGGCGCGGGATCGAGCTCGCGCCGTCCGGGCGGGTGCTGCTCGAATATGCGCGCCGGATGCTGCTGCTCGAACGCCAGACGACCGCAGCGATGCGGCAGGTCGGCGAGAGTGCAGGGGAATTGCGCATCGGCACGATGGAGACTTTCGCCGCGCTGCACCTGCCCGCAGCGCTGAAGGCCGTGCGCGCCGCGCATCCGGCGCTGGAACTGCGGGTGCAGGCGGACACCAGTGCCGCGCTGACCGAGAAGGTGCTCGACCACAAGCTCGACTGCGCATTCGTGGCCGGGCCGGTGAAGCACCCCGATCTTCAGTTCGAAGAACTTGTCGTCGAGGAACTCGTGCAGGTGTGCGCCGACGGCGCGGGCCCCCAAGCGCTGCCGCTGATCATTTTCCGTGAAGGCTGCGCGTACCGCGCCCGGGCGCTTGCTTGGCAGCGTGCTAGCGGGCAGGCGTGCGCCGACGTGATGGAGTTCGGCACGCTCGAAGGAATCCTCGGCTGCGTGTCGGTCGGGCTCGGCTGGACGCTGATGCCACGGCGCGTCGTCGAACGCTCGCCGCTTGCCGCCGAACTCGTCGTCGAGGCGTTGCCGGCGGACGTCGGCCGTGTGCCGACCGGGATGGTCCGCCTGCGCGATGCGCGACCGATAGCAGCATTGAAGACGCTTGCCGACGCGGTGACGACCGGCGCGTGATGAGCGTCGCCGGGTTCCGGCGAGGCACCGGGAAGCGGGGAGTCAGGCGCCGCCAGCGGTCGCGTGCGCATTTACGGCCTGTACGGCTCGGGTGCTCAGGCTGTCGACGGCGGCGCGTCGGGTTGTCTTGCCGGCGCGGCGCGACAGAATGCGTCGAGCTGCCCGCACGCCGCGTCGACCGCGAGAAGGTTCGGGTACGGTGACAGATCGACGTTGAATCGCCGCGCGCTCTCCACCTGCGGGATCAGATAGACGTCGGCGAGCGTCGGCGCGTTGCCGAAGCAGAACTCCCCGCGCGACTTGTCGGCCGCGAGCAGCGCTTCGAGCGCGTCGAAACCGGCCTTGATCCACGTGCCGCACCACGCGAGCACTGCCGCCTCGTCGCAGCCGAGAGTCTTCCGCAGGTATTCCAAGATGCGGCGGTTGTTGATCGGGTGGATGTCGCAGCCGACGATCGCGGCGAGCGCGCGCACGCGGGCGCGATCCTCGGCGCTGGCGGGCAGCAGCGCCGGCGTCGGGTAGCGTTCCTCGAGCCACTCGATGATCGCCGGCGACTGGATCAGCGTCAGGTCGCCCTCAGGGGACTCCGACACGAGCGCCGGCACCAGCGCCTGCGGATTCACCGCCCTGAAGGCGGCGTCAAGGTGTTCCTCGCTGCGCAGGTCGACCGCGACGTATTCGTAGTCGAGCCCTTTGAGGTTCAGCGCGATGCGCAGACGATGCGACGTGCCGCTGCGGAAGAAGTTGTAGAGCTGCATCGCTCGCTCCCTCATGCCGCCGCGGCGAGGCAGTTGTCGACGTTCCAGCCGTACAGCCACTCCATCGCGTCGTAGAAGCGCTCCGGCGTGCGGCCTTTCCACAGGTCGTTCCTGACGAGGCGCTCGACGCCCTTGGCGTGGTAGATGCGGCCCATTTCGCGCGACGACAACACGATGCGCGCGGTGCGCGCGACGCGCGAACGCTGGTAGAGATCGAAAGCCCGGACAAAGTCGTTGTCATGGACGCGCAGCGCTTCGCCGAGCGTCACGGCGTCTTCGAGCGCCATGCACGCGCCCTGCGCCATGTATTGCGTCGTCGGGTGCGCCGCATCGCCGAGCAGCGTCACGCGGCCGAACGACCACTGGCCGATCGGCTCGCGGTCGGCAGTCGCCCAGCGCTTCCAGCTCTTCGGCAGGTCGATCAGCTGGCGCGCTTTCGAGCAGATGCCCTGGAAGTAGCTCTGCACCTCTTCGCGGCTGCCTTCGGTGACGCCCCATTCTTCCTGCTGGCGGCTGTGGAACGTCACGACGACGTTGTACTGCTCGCCGCCGCGCAGCGGGTAATGCACGAGGTGGCAGTTTGGCCCGACCCAGATGCTCGCGGCGTTCCACTGCAGGTTTTCGGGGAAATCCTTCTTGTCGATCACCGCCCGGTAGACGACGTGGCCGGTGACGCGCGGCGGGTCATTGACGTACTGCGCGCGCACCGCCGACTTGACGCCGTCGGCGCCGATCAGCGCGATGCCGCGGTGCGCGTTGCCATGCTGGTCGAACACCGTCACGCCGTGCTCGTCCTGCTCGACACGCTCGGCGCGGGTCGACGTCAGAAACTCGACGCGCCCGGTTTCCTGCGCGCCTTCGAGCAGCGACAGGTGCACATCGACGCGATGGATGACGGCGTAAGGGTTGCCGAAGCGCTTGCGGAACGCTTCCCCGGTGGGGATGCGGCCGACGAGGCTCTCGTCGAGCGCGTCGTGCATCACCATCTCGTCCGTATAGACCGCGCGGGCGCGCGCTTTGTCGCCGACGCCCAGCGCGTCGAACGCGTGGAAAGCGTTCGGGCCGAGCTGGATGCCGGCGCCGATTTCGCCGATCTCGGCCGCCCGCTCCAGCACCTTGACCGAAAAACCCTGGCGCACGAGCGCCAGTGCCGCGGCCAAGCCGCCAATGCCGCCGCCGGCGACGATTACGGGAAGTGTCTCGCTCATGTCCGTCTCCTCTGTGTCGATGCGCGGGCCGTTCTCTGCGGTCCGCAGGTTCCGGCCCGGCTGTTCGCGGTCGGAAGCAGTTCTCGGGTGTCTCTCTTTGTCTTATTCCGGCTGACCGATCACGAGGTTGATCTCGCCGATGTCGTCGATCCGCCCGGTGAGCCGGTCGCCGGGATTGACGGCGCCGACGCCTTCGGGCGTGCCGGTGTAGATCAGGTCGCCCGGCTGCAGATGATAGAACTGCGACAGGTCGGCGATGATCTCGGGGATGCTCCAGATCAGCAGCGACACGTCCGACGACTGCTTCGTCTGGCCATTGACGGCGAGGGTCAGCGCCCCCTGCGACACGACGCCGAGTTCGCTTTTCGGCACGATCTCTGACGCGACCGACGACTGCTCGACATCCTTGCCCAGATCCCACGGCCGGCCGGCTTCGCGCGCGACGAGCTGCAGGTCGCGACGCGTCATGTCGAGGCCGCAGGCGTAGCCGTAGATGAGCTTTTCCGCATCGGCTTCGGCGACGCGAAAACCCGGTGCGCCGATCGCGACGACGAGCTCCATCTCGTAGTGGAAATTCTTTGTCCCGGGGGGATACGCGACGGTCGCGCCGGATTCGGTCAGCGTCGAAGGCGCCTTGGTGAAATAGAACGGCCGCGAAGTTGCCTTGTCCACGGGATTCCCCATCTCGACCGAATGGGCGTAATAGTTGCGACCGACGAAAAACAGGCGGTTGATCGGGAACCGGGCATTGCTGCCGCACACCGGCAGCGAGCGGACCGGTGGCGGGGTGAAGACGTATTCGGCTTGGCTCATCGTGATCTCTCCAGTGGCAGGCGTATCAGGCACGGACTTCGTAGAGTCCGAGCTTGCGGTGCAGCGGGGACTCGTCGGCGATGAAGATGAACGCCGGTTCGGTCGTCGAGCGGTTCTTCAGCGTGACGCGCGCGAACCCGGGGACGCAGCATGTGTCGGCCTCGGCGAGCGTGAACGCGGTGTCGTCGGCGGAAACGAGCGCACCACCTTCGATGACGTGGAACACCATCGCGGGGGAGCGGGCCGGCAGCGCGAGCGTCTCGCCCGGGCGCAGCATCAGCGCCGAGAAACCGAGGATATTCTGACAGCTGCTGCCGTCTTCGGGATTCACGTAGGCGACTTGCACCGCGTCGCTGCCGGGACGGTCGGCGGCGAGTGCTTCGAGCGCTGCGCGCACGTCGACCCACGGGTAGCGCAGCATCGGATAGGCTGACGTGTCGCGGGTGAACACCGGGCTCGGCACGACGCCGCCGCGCAGGTATTCGCGGTCGCCGCGGCGCGGGATGACGTCCTGCTTCTCGCCTTCGACCGCGTACGACGCTTCCATGTAGTAGACCAGCGGCAGGTCGAGCACGTCGAGCCACACGACCGCTTCGTCGCCGTCATGGCCATGCTCGTGCCACAGCCCGGTCGGAGTCAGGATCAGGTCACCGCGCTGCATCGGGCATTTTTCGCCATTGACCGTCGTGTAGGCGCCGGTTCCCTCGACGATCATGCGCACCGCGTTCGGCGTGTGCCGGTGCGGGGGTGCCCATTCGCCCGGCAGCAGCAACTGCATGCCGAGGTACATGCTCGAACTCGCCTGCATCTTCTCGAGGCCGTGGCCGGGGTTCGCGAGCACGAGGACGCGGCGCTCGGCCTTCTCGATCGGCGTCAGCTCGCCGGCCTGCATCAGCAGCGGTCGCAGGCTCTTGTACGACCACATCGTCGCGCGAGTGCGGGGGCCGGGCTGGCCGAGCGGCAGGACCGCGCGCAAGCTCGGCCACAGCGGCACGAGATTCTGCGCGCTCAACGCCTGCCGGTAATCGAGCGGCAGATCTTCAAGGGTTCCGAGTTCCGACATGGCTGCACTCCTCCTTTGGGTATTGATTTTCGATCAATTCTTTTGATCTAAATCAACAAAATTGTTATCGATGGGCGAAATGTACTGAACAGCAGACATTCAATCCATTCGTTGCATCGAATGCCCTTTATTCGAAAACAGAATAGAGTGAAGCGATGGAAACTCTCGAAATCCGCCAGTTGAGCGTCTTCGACGAAATCTACAAGACGCGCAGCGTCAGCCGCGCAGCCGAGAATCTCGGGCTCGGCCAGCCGGCAGTGAGCATCGCGCTCGGCAAGCTGCGCGAGCATTTCGGCGATCCGCTGTTCGTGCGCACGTCGGGGGGCATGGAGCCGACGCCGCTCGGCGAGGAACTGGCCGAGCCGATTCGGGTTGCCGTTGCGGCGGTCGCGGCCGCATCGGGCCGTCGCGCCGAGTTCGATCCGACGCGGGCGCGCCGCACGTTCCGCATCGCGATGACCGACATCAGCCAGCTCGTGCTGCTGCCCCGACTGTGGGAGCGGCTGCGCACCGTCGCACCGGGCATCCATATCGACATCGCGAATCTCTCGGCGAACACCGCCGGCATGCTCGAATCGGGCGAGGTCGACGTCGCGCTCGGCTTCATGCCGCAGCTCGAAGCCGGCTTCTACCAGCAGGCGCTGTTCCGGCAGCACTACGTGTGCATGGCGAGCGCGACGCACCCGCGGATTCGCGGCGGCCTGACGCTCGCGCGGTTCGAAGCCGAAGAGCATGCCGTCGTCAGCACTTCCGGCACCGGCCACCTGATCATCGACCGCGAGATCGCGCGCCAGGACATCAAGCGTCGCGTCGTGCTGCGCATCCCGAGCTTCGTCGGCATCGCCTACGTCGTCGAGCGCACCGCGCTGCTCGTGACGATCCCGCAGCGTCTGGGCGAACTGCTCGCCGACGAGGAGCGGCTGCGCGTGTACCCAGTGCCTTTCCCGCTGCCCGAATACGCCGTCAAGCAGCACTGGCACGAGCGCTACAACAACGATCCGGGCAACCGCTGGCTGCGCGCGCTGATCCAGGAGCTGTTATCGACGTCGCTCGCGCCGTGAGAAAACGGGGGGCGGGGTCACGATTCTCGCGGCCGCAGCTCGCTCACAAGCGCTGGATTTCCCCGCTCCGCGTGCTTGAATTGAATTGCCTTTTGATGCGCGACCCGAACGCATTCACTCGCGCGTTGCATTGCACCCTTCAGGGTCGGGTAGGCGCGAAAGGCGAGAGGGCCGGGAGCTCATTTTCGGCAGGCGGTCGGCACGGAGCCGAGCGCGGTCGAACAGTTCCGATGATCGTCCCCGCCCCTGCAACAGCCAGTCATAGTGAGGCAGATCATGCGCAGCCTTAAATTCGTTACGATGTTATCGGCATTCATTCTGAGCGGGCTCGTCACGCCTGCGGCGATGGCAGCGGAGGCCGGGACCGAGGGCCTCATTTCCATTGTCCCGTCGGAAATCAAATGGGCCGATGCGCCATCGGTCGGTCCCGGCGCGAAAATCGCGGTGCTGGAAGGCGACCTGAAGCAGGCCGTTCCGATCACTTTCCGCCTGAAGCTCCCGCCCAACTTCACGATTCCACTGCACACGCACCCGTTGCTCGAACGAGTCACGGTGCTCTCCGGCACCTTCCATCTGGGTGTCGGGGAGACGGTCGACAAAGCGAAAGCCAGAGCCTATCCGCCTGGCAGTGTGACGATGATTCCGGCGGGCATGCCGATGTTTGCATATACGAGCGCCGAGGAGACAATCCTCCAGATTCACGGCACGGGTCCGTGGGGCATCTCTTACCTCGACTCCGGTGCGGCAGGGAAGAAGTGAATTTTCCGACCGGCCGGACGCGAGTCCAGCGCGCCTCCGGATATGAAAAAGCCGTTGAACCTTGCGGCTCAACGGCTTTCGAAAACGTGGTGGTGATGGGCGGAATCGAACCGCCGACCTATGGGTTATGAATCCATCGCTCTAACCGTCTGAGCTACATCACCACGCGAGCCTGCTAATATATAGGTTTGAGAAACGAGGCGTCAAGACGCGCTGATGAAGAAACTCTACATCCGCACCTTCGGGTGCCAGATGAACGAGTACGATTCCGACAAAATGGCGGACGTGCTCGGCGCCAGCGAAGAGCTGGTGAAGACCGACAACCCGGAAGAGGCGGACGTAATCCTTTTCAACACCTGCTCGGTGCGCGAGAAGGCGCAGGAGCGGGTGTTCCACGACCTCGGTCGCGTCAAGCATCTGAAACAATCGAACCCGAACCTGATCATCGGCGTCGGCGGTTGCGTCGCGAGCCAGGAAGGCGATGCGATCGTTGCGCGTGCGCCGTACGTGGACGTCGTGTTCGGCCCGCAGACGCTGCACCGTCTGCCGCAGCTGATTGCCGAACGGCGCAACAGCGGGCGGTCGCAGGTCGATATCTCGTTCCCGGAGATCGAGAAGTTCGACAACATGCCGCCGGCGCGCGTCGAAGGCGCGAGCGCTTTCGTGTCGATCATGGAAGGCTGTTCGAAGTACTGCACGTTCTGCGTGGTGCCCTACACGCGCGGCGAGGAAGTGTCGCGGCCGCTCGACGACGTGCTCGCCGAAGTCGCGGGACTCGCCGGGCAGGGCGTCAGGGAAGTCACGCTGCTCGGCCAGAACGTCAACGCGTGGCGCGGCGAGATCACGCGCGACGGCGGCGAGCAGGGCGATTTCGCGTTCCTGCTCGAATGCGTCGCCGAGATCCCCGGCATCGAGCGCCTGCGGTTCACGACCTCGCACCCGCGCGAAATGACGCAGGGAGTGTTCGACGCGTACGCGAAGATCCCGAAGCTCGTCAGCCACCTGCATCTGCCAGTGCAGTCCGGATCGGACCGCATCCTCGCGGCGATGAAGCGCGGCTATTCGGTGCTGGAGTTCAAGTCGGTCGTGCGCAAGCTGCGCGCGGCGCGCCCGGACCTGTCGCTGTCGTCCGACTTCATCGTCGGCTTCCCCGGCGAGACCGAGGAGGATTTCGAGAAGACGATGAAGCTCATCGACGAAGTCGGTTTCGATGCGTCGTTCAGCTTCGTCTATAGCCCGCGGCCCGGCACCCCCGCGTCGGATCTCGCAGACCCGGTGCCGCAGCAAACCAAGCTGCGCTGGCTCGCGCGGTTGCAAAAGCGCATCGACGAGCAGGCGCAGGCGATCAGCCAGGCGATGGTCGGTCGGGTCGAGCGCGCGCTCGTCGAAGGACTGTCGCGCAAGGATGCGAGTGAACTGGCGGCGCGCACCGGCAACAATCGCGTCGTCAATTTCGTCGGCAATCCGCGCCTCATCGGGCAGTTCGTCGACCTGACGATCACTGCCGCTCTGCCGCACAGCCTGCGCGGCGAAATCGTCACAACGGAGAGTTGAATGGGGCGTCCGACGGAAGTGGTCCTCGAGCCGGTCGACAACGAGCGGCTTGCCAACCTGTGCGGCGCGCTCGACGAGAACCTGCGCCAGATCGAAACGGCGTACGACGTGACGATCGCCCGTCGCGGCGAATGTTTCACGCTACAGGGCAGTGCCGCGCAGATGCAGCTCGCGGCGAAGGCGCTCAGCGAGTTCTACGAGCAGGCCGACGAGCACCTGTCGGTCGACGACATCCAGCTCGGGCTGATCGAGCTCGCGAACCGCCGCCAGTCCGACCAGCCGGCGCCGGCGCTCCTGACGCGCAAGACCGAACTGCACGGGCGCACGCCGCGCCAGATCGACTACCTGCGCAACATCCAGGCGCACGACATCACGTTCGGCATCGGCCCGGCCGGCACCGGCAAGACGTACCTCGCGGTCGCGAGCGCCGTCGACGCGTTCGAGCGCCAGCTCGTCGAGCGCATCATCCTGACGCGCCCTGCAGTCGAGGCGGGCGAACGGCTCGGCTTCCTGCCCGGCGACCTCGCGCAGAAAGTCGACCCGTACCTGCGGCCGCTGTACGACGCGCTGTACGACCTGATGGGCTTCGATCGCGTCGCCAAGCTGTTCGAGCGCGGCAGCATCGAGATCGCGCCGCTCGCGTTCATGCGCGGGCGCACGCTGAATCACGCCTTCATCATCCTCGACGAGGCACAGAACACCACGCCCGAGCAGATGAAGATGTTCCTGACGCGCATCGGCATCGGCGCGAAGGCGGTCGTCACCGGTGACCTGACGCAGGTAGACCTGCCGCGCGGCAACCGCAGCGGGCTGCTCGAGGCGCGTGAAGTGCTCGCTACGGTGCGCGGCATCGCCTTCACCGAGTTCCAGAAGGAAGACGTCGTGCGCCATCCGCTCGTTGCGCGCATTGTCGAGGCTTACGATAACCAGACCGCGCGCGACGCCCAGGCTGCGCTCGCCCGCAAGTCGTGAGCGTGGACACCGAGACTGCGCCGCCTCGCCTCGCGCTGACGGTGCAACGGGCGATCGGGGCCGAGAACCGCGCCCGTTCGCCGGCCAGCGTGCTCGTTCGGCGCTGGGCGCTCGCCGCGCTGCGCGGCGACGCCGAACTGACCGTGCGCCTCGTCGGCGAAGCCGAAGGGCGACGCCTCAACCGGGACTATCGCGGCAAGGATTACGCCACCAACGTGCTGACGTTCGTCTACGACGAAGGCGAGCGGCTGGCCGGCGACCTGGTGCTGTGCGTTCCCGTCGTCGCGCGCGAGGCGGCCGAGCAGGGCAAGCCGCTCGAAGCCCATTTCGCGCACCTGATCGTGCACGGCATGCTCCACCTGCAGGGGTTCGACCACGAAGCGCCCGACGAGGCCGAGGAAATGGAAGGCATCGAAACCCGCGTGCTCGCGACGCTCGGCTACCCGAACCCTTACGCCTGAGGCGTGCCATCCTTACGCCTAAGCGTGCCTTCTAAACGAAACCGACTTCATGGACAGTCTCCCCGGGAAACCCCTTTCATTGCTTGAACGGCTTTCGGCGCTGCTGTCGCGCGAGCCCGAAGATCGCGGCGAACTCATGGCGCTGCTGCACTCGGCGTTCGAGCGCAACCTGCTCGATGCCGACGCGCTTTCGATCATCGAAGGCACGCTGCAGATGTCCGACCTGCAGGTCAGCGACGTGATGGTTCCGCGTTCTCAGATGGAGGTGATCGGGGTCGACGACCCGATGGACAAGATCGCCAGCTTCGTCATCGAGACCGGCCATTCGCGCTTCCCCACCGTCGGCGAAAGCAAGGACGACGTCGTCGGCATCTTTCTCGCGAAGGACCTGCTGCGTTATTTCGTCGGGCAGGAATTCGAGTTGCGCGACGCGTTGCGACCGGCGGTGTTCGTGCCGGAGACCAAGCGCCTGAACGTGCTGCTGCGCGACTTCCGCGTCAGCCGCAACCACATGGCGATCGTCGTCGACGAGTACGGCGGTGTCGCGGGGCTCGTGACGATCGAGGACGTGCTCGAGCAGATCGTCGGGGAAATCGAGGACGAATACGACAGCGACTTCGCCGGCGACAACATCCGGCTCATGCAGGACGGGCGTTACCGGGTCAAGGCGACGACCGAGATCGCCGACTTCAACACCGCTTTCGCGACGAATTTCAGCGACGCCGACGTCGACACGATCGGCGGCCTGGTGATCCGCGCGCTCGGCCGGTTGCCGCAGCGTGGCGACACCGTGATCCTCGGAGACATGAAGGTCCAGGTGCTGCGCGCTGACAGTCGACGGGTATATACGCTGCTCGTCGAACACGCGGTGCCGGTCGCCGACGCGAGACAGGCGTGATGCGCGGGCTTCGCACGAAACGCGCAGTGGCTGAGCGCTGATGGTCCGGATCGTGGTGCTCGCCGCGCTGGCAGGCGGCGCATCGGTGTTCGCGTTTGCGCCGTTCGGGATTTTTCCGCTGGCTTTCGCGAGCCTGGCGGTGCTCGCCGGCTCCCTGCAGCGCATGCCAGGCGCTCGCGGCGGTTTCGTCGGGGGATTCGCGTGGGGATTCGGCGCCTTTCTCGCCGGCGTGTCGTGGCTCTATGTCGCGCTCCATCGTTACGGCGGCATGCCGATGCCGCTGGCAGGGTTTGCGATCGCGCTGTTCTGCGCCTATCTCGCGCTCTTTCCCGCGCTGGTCGGGGGACTGTTCGTGCGCTGGCGGCGCGGCGGCCCTTTCCGGCAGGCCGCGCTGTTCGCGGGCCTGTGGGTTGGCGCCGAAGTGCTGCGCGGCTGGCTGTTCACCGGCTTCCCGTGGCTGGCGATCGGCTATTCGCAGACTCCGCCGAGCCCGCTCGCCGGGTTCGCTCCGTTGATCGGCGTGTATGGCGTCGGCGGACTGCTCGCCTTTGCCGCCGCGCTCGCCGCCGTGACGCCTTGGCGGCGCCTACGTGGGGCGGCCGCGGCCGGGCTCGCGATCGTCGGCCTCGGCGTCACGGGCTTCGGCCTCGCACAGGTCGCCTGGACCCGACCCGTGGGCGAGCCCCTCGAGGTCGCGCTGATCCAGACGAACATCGAGCAGGGGCTGAAGTGGCGCCCCGAACGTCTCGCCGACTGGCTGCAGACCAACGCCCGGCTCGCCCGCGAGCATGCGGCCGATCTCGTCGTGCTGCCTGAAACGACGTTGCCGCTGCTGGCCGACCGCCTGCCGGAGAGCTATTTGGACGAGCTCGCGCGCGACGTCCGGGCCGCCGGCGGCAATCTCGTGCTTGGCGTCTTCCTGCGCGATGCGCAGGGCGGCATCTACAACGCGGCGCTGAGCCTCGGCGCCTCCCCGAGCCAGACCTACGCGAAGCGTCACCTCGTGCCGTTCGGCGAATATTCGCCGCCGCTGTTCGGCTGGTTCTACGACCTCGTCGACATTCCGATGTCGGACCAGACGCGCGGCGCGCCGGACCAGGCGCCGATGAAGCTCGGAGAGCAGCGTGTCGCTGTCAACGTGTGCTACGAGGACCTGTTCGGTCGCGAGCTGATCCGCAGCCTGCCGGACGCGACGCTGATGCTGAACATCTCGAACCTCGCGTGGTACGGCGATTCGTTCGCACAGCCGCAGCACCTGCAGATCGCCCGCATGCGGGCACTCGAAACCGGTCGGCCGATGCTGCGCTCGACGAACACCGGCATGACCGCGGTGGTCCGGCCCGATGGCAGCGTTTCGGGCGTGCTCCCGCCGTTCACGCAAGGGGCGCTGCGCGTCGCGGTGCAGGGCCACGAAGGGCTGACGCCGTATGCGCGCTGGGGCGACCGCGCGGCGATGCTGCTGGCGCTCGTCGCGGCAGGTGCGGGCGTCGCCGGGGCGCGGCGGCAAACGGCCGGCAGGCTGAAAACGGTGTCCGGCTAGGTTGTCCGGCAACAATTCCCGCGCGAGCGCGAGACTAAACGTCGCCCCTGCCGGCGAATGCCAGTAAAATCCGCTTCTTTGCGTTCGCAGCGCGGCCCGCGTGCCGCCTCCCCAGCCGTCCGAGACCATGTCCCCGCACAAACCCACGTTCCAGCAAGTCATCCTGACGCTCCAGCAGTACTGGGGCGAGCGCGGCTGCGTGCTGCTGCAGCCGTACGACCTCGAAGTCGGCGCCGGCACTTCGCATACCGCGACTTTTCTGCGCGCGATCGGCCCGGAGCCGTGGAACGCCGCGTACGTGCAGCCGTCGCGCCGGCCCAAGGATGGCCGCTACGGCGAGAACCCGAACCGGCTGCAGCATTACTACCAGTTCCAGGTCGTGCTGAAGCCGTCGCCGCTCGATATCCAGGAGCTGTATCTCGACTCGCTGCGCGCGCTCGGTATCGATACCAACGCGCACGACATCCGCTTCGTCGAGGACGACTGGGAGAACCCGACGCTCGGCGCGTGGGGGCTCGGCTGGGAAGTGTGGCTCGACGGCATGGAAGTGACGCAATTCACGTATTTCCAGCAGGTCGGCGGGCTCGACTGCAAGCCGGTGCTGGGCGAGATCACGTACGGCCTCGAGCGGCTCGCGATGTACCTGCAAGGCGTCGAGAACGTCTATGACCTCGTCTGGGCGGTGTATCCGGACGGCTCGAAAGTGACTTACGGCGACGTTTTCCACCAGAACGAAGTCGAGCAGTCGACGTACAACTTCGAGCATTCGAACGTCGACTTTCTCTTTTCGCTGTTCGGCAACTACGAGGCCGAGGCGAAGCGCCTGATGGAAGCGGGCCTCGCGCTGCCGGCTTACGAGATGGTGCTGAAAGCCGCGCACAGCTTCAACATGCTCGACGCGCGCGGCGCGATCTCGGTCACCGAACGGGCGGCATATATCGGCCGCATCCGCAACCTGTCGCGCGCCGTCGCGCAAGCCTATTTCGCCTCCCGCGAGAGTCTGGGTTTCCCGATGCTGAATCAGAATCCTTCGCAGGAGGCCGCGTGATGACCACCGCGACCCTGCTCGTCGAACTCCTGACCGAAGAGCTGCCGCCGAAGGCGCTGCCGCGTCTGGGCGAGACGTTCGCCGCGCGCATCCACGAGGGGCTGAAGGCCTGCGGTCTCGTCGCGGAAGACCGGCCGTTCCGCTGGTTCGCCGCGCCCCGCCGGCTCGCGATCACGGTGCCGGGCGTGCGCGCCACTGCGCCGGCTCGCGAAGTCACCGAAAAGATCATGCCGGTGCAGGTCGCGCTCGACGCCGAAAGCCGGCCGACGCCGGCGCTGCTGAAGAAGCTCCAGGCGAAAGGCATCGCGCCGGAAGCGGTCGCGAGCTTCGAGCGACGCGTCGACGGCAAAGCCGAAGCGCTGTTCTATACGCGCCTCGAACCGGGTGCCGCGCTCGACGACGTGCTCGCGGCGATCGTCCAGGAGGCCGTGAAGGCGCTGCCGATTCCGAAGCTGATGCGCTGGGGCGCGGGCGACGCGCAGTTCGTCCGGCCGGTGCACAAGCTCGCGATGCTGCACGGCGCGCGCGTTGTGCCGGGCCGCGTGCTCGATCTCGACGCCGGCCGCGCGACGATGGGGCACCGTTTCATGAGCCGCGGCGAGATCGAGCTTGCGACTGCAGAAGCGTACGAACCGACGCTGCTCGCCGAAGGGAAGGTGATCCCGGACTTCGCCGAACGTCGCGCCGACATCGAGCGCCAGCTCGTCGCGACCGCGCAGGCGCAGCACGCGAGCCTCGGCGAATATGCAGACCTCCTCGACGAAGTCGCCGCACTGGTCGAGCACCCGACGGTCTACGTCGGCGAGTTCGAGGCCGAGTTCCTCGCCGTGCCGCAGGAATGCCTGATCCTGACGATGCGCGCGAACCAGAAGTACTTCCCGCTGCTCGACGCCGCCGGCCGGCTCCTGAACCGCTTTCTGATCGTTTCGAACATGCGTCTCGCCGACCCGTCGAACATCGTCGCCGGCAACCAGCGCGTCGTGCGCCCGCGCCTGTCGGATGCGCGCTTCTTCTTCGAGCAGGACCGCAAGCACACGCTCGACAGCCGCCTGCCCCGGCTGGCGCCGGTCGTCTACCACAACAAGCTCGGCAGTCAGCTCGAGCGCGTCGAACGTCTCGAACGCCTCGCCGGGCGGATCGCGAGTCGGTTGCACGGCGACGTCGCTGCCGCCTCGCGCGCGGCGCGTCTCGCCAAAGCGGATCTCGTCACCGACATGGTTGGGGAGTTTCCCGAGCTGCAGGGCATCATGGGGCGCTATTACGCGCTCAACGACGGCGAAGGCGAAGTCGTCGCCGATGCCGTTCAGTCGCACTACCAGCCGCGCTTCGCCGGCGATACGTTGCCCGCAAGCAACACCGCGTGCGCGGTCGCGCTCGCCGACAAGCTCGATGCGCTGGTCGGTTTCTTCGGCATCGGCCAGCTGCCGACCGGCGACAAGGACCCGTTCGGGCTGCGCCGCGCGGCGCTCGGCGTGCTGCGCATCCTCATCGAGACGCCGCTGCCACTCGACCTCGCGGCACTGGTCGGCGACGCGGCGGAAGGCTTCGGGCCGGGTCTGCTGACCGCCGCGGATTTCGAGTCGCAATTGCTGGACTTCATGTTCGAGCGCCTGAAGAACCTGCTGCGCGACGCGGGCCACGCCGTGGACGTCGTCGACGCAGTGCTCGCGCTGCGCCCGACGCGCATCGACCTCGTCCCGGCAAAACTCGACGCGGTGCGCGTGTTCCGCGGACTGCCGGAAGCCGAGGCGCTCGCCGCGGCGAACAAGCGGATCGTCAATATCCTGAAAAAAGCCGAGGACGAACTGTCGGAACCGGACGTCGCGCTGCTGCAGGAAGAGGCCGAGAAGGCGCTGTTCCATGCTGTCGTCGAAGTCGCGCCGTTGGTGCGGTCGCACGTCGCGAACGAGGATTACACCGATGCGCTATGCGCACTTGCCGGCCTGCGCGCAGCGGTCGACGCCTTCTTCGACGACGTCATGGTGATGGTCGAGGAGCCGCTCACGCGCCAGAGCCGCCTCGCGCTGCTGCGCCAGCTCGCAGGCCTCATGAACCAGGTCGCGGACCTGTCGCGGCTGTCTGCGTAAAGGCGCCCCACTGCGATGAAACTGATCATCCTCGACCGCGACGGCGTCATCAACTACGACTCCGAGCAGTTCATCAAGTCGCCCGACGAGTGGAAGCCGATCCCGGGTTCGCTCGAGGCGATCGCCCGGCTCAACCAGTGGGGCTGGCGAGTCATCGTCGCGTCGAACCAGTCGGGCATCGGCCGCGGACTGTTCGGCATGGACACCCTCAACGCGATCAACGAAAAAATGGTCAGGAGCCTGGCGCAGGTCGGCGGCCGGCTCGACGCGATCTTCTTCTGCCCGCATGCGGCGAATTCCACGTGCAACTGCCGCAAACCGAAGCCCGGCCTGTTCTTGCAGATCGCCGAGCGCTTCAACGTCACGCTGGCCGGCGTGCCGTCAGTCGGCGACAGCCTGCGTGACCTGCAGGCCGGCGTGGAAGTCGGTTGCAAGCCCTACCTCGTGCTGACAGGCAAGGGCCTCAAGACGCGCGACGATCCGGCGCTGCCGGAAGGAACACTGATCTATCCCGATCTCGCCACGGTCGTCGCCGACCTCACCGCCTGAAGAAAACCGTGATCGTCCTGCGCTCCCTGTTGTTCGCGATCGTCCTCGCGATCGTCACCCCGCCTTACGCGATCTTCGGAATGCTGACGTTTCCGCTTCCGCCGCATGTGCGCCATCGCATCATCACCTCGTGGGCGCCGCTCGTGATGTGGTTCGTGCGGCATCTGCTCGGCATCCGCTACCGCGTGCTCGGGCGCGACAACATTCCTGCTCGACCGTCGGTAATCTTGGCGAAGCACCAGTCGGCGTGGGAAACGATGGCGCTGCAGGTGATCTTCCCGCCGCTGTGTTTCGTGCTCAAGCGCGAGTTGCTGAAAGTGCCGTTCTTCGGCTGGGGGCTCGCGCAGATTCCGGGAATCGCGATCGACCGGGCGGCTGGCAAGGACGCGCTGACGCAAGTCGTCGAGCAGGGGCGGGCGCGCCTGGCAGAAGGCTTCTGGGTCGTCGTATTCCCCGAGGGGACGCGGGTCGCGCCAGGCACGACGCGGCGCTACAAGCCGGGCGGGGCGTGGCTCGCGCAGAAAGCGGGCGTGCCGGTGGTGCCGGTGGCCCACAACGCCGGCGAGTTCTGGCGGCGCAACGCATTCCTGAAATATCCCGGCGAGATCATCGTCAGCATCGGGCCGGCGATCGGACCCGAAGGGCTCGACGCGAACGAAGTCAACGCCCGGGCCCAGCTTTGGATCGAGGCGGAGATGCATCGCCTGTTCGCGCATCACTACACGTCCGGCGCAAAACGCGGCGGCGAGCCGGGCAGCGGCGTCGTCGCGGCAGCACCGCCGGGCTCGGGCGAGAGCTGAGCGCTCTTCCTCCAGCGTCCGCTTCGACACGTCCTATCCGCTCTCCCGACAGCCGTCAGTCGGGCACGAATTCCGTCCGGCAGCCTGCCCATTGTCAGGCCCGGTCGCAACGATCTCATTGAATCAACTCGGGAGGCAGCATGGCATCCGCGCTCGGCCCTGAAGAAGCACGCAACTACATGCACAAGCTGCTGAAGGCGATGCACCAGATGGGAGGTTCGGACCTTTTCATCTCGGCCGATTTCCCGCCGAGCATCAAGTCGCACGGCGGCATGAAACCGCTGAGTCAGCAGCGGCTCGCGGCCGAAGTGACCCGGTCGCTCGCGCTGAGCCTGATGAACGAGCGCCAGCGGCGCGAATTCGAGGCTGAGATGGAGTGCAATTTCGCCATCTCGCTGCCCGACGTGTGCCGCTTCCGCGTCAACGTGTTCATCCAGCAACAGCAGGTCGGCATGGTGATCCGGACGATCGCGTCGGAAATTCCGAATCTCGACAAGCTCGGCCTGCCCGCCGTGCTCAAGGACGTCATCATGACGAAGCGCGGTCTGGTGCTGGTCGTGGGCGGTACGGGATCGGGCAAGTCGACGACGCTGGCGGCGATGATCGACCACCGCAACACGAATTCGGCCGGCCACATCATCACGGTCGAGGATCCGGTCGAGTACGTGCACAAGAACAAGGGCTGCCTCATCACGCACCGCGAAGTCGGCGTCGATACGCATTCGTGGGAGCACGCGCTGAAGAACACGCTGCGCCAGGCGCCGGACGTGATCCTGATCGGCGAGATCCGCGACCGCGAGACGATGGAGCATGCCATCGCCTTTGCCGAAACCGGGCACCTGTGTCTCGGGACGCTACACGCGAACAACTCGAATCAGACGCTCGACCGGATCATCAACTTCTTCCCTGAAGAGCGCCGGAATCAGCTCCTGATGGACCTTTCGTCGAACCTGCGGGCGATCGTCTCGCAGCGTCTCGTCCGGACCGAGGACGGCACCGGGCGCAAGGCGGCGATCGAAATCCTGCTGAACACGCCGACGATCGCCGAAATGATCTTCAAGGGGCAGTTTCATTCGATCAAGGAGATCATGGCGAAGTCGCGCGAACTGGGGATGTGCACGTTCGATCAGGCACTGTTCGCGCTGTATGACGCGCACCACATCAGTTACGAAGAGGCGATCCGGAATGCCGACTCGGCAAACGAGCTGCGCCTGCAGATCAAGCTGAAGGCCGGCCGCGGGCAGCCACCGTCGGGTGTTGGGAGCGAATTCAGCCTGTCGATCGAGGAATCCGGGGAGGAAGATTCCGACGAGGCGGAAAAAGCGGACCTGCCGCCCGCGTCCGGCGCCTCGGCGGCACACACGGCCTGATTCGAAACGGGGCCGATCCGGATTTCGGACGCGGCCTGCCGCTGAAATGAAAAAAGCCCCGCGAGCGGGGCTTTTTGATTCGGTGTGAGCCGAAGCGTATCAGGCGGCCTTGGCCTTTTGCACGCCAGCCTTCGCGGAGGCGCCGACGGCCTTGACCGTGGCGTTGGTCGCGGCAGCCACGTTGGCTTCGGCGATCTCGGCAACTTGCTTCGCAGCCTTGCTGACGCTGTCGTACGCGCTGTTTGCGGCGGCGATCGCCGACTTGACGGCGGCAACGGCAACGTCGGAACCGGCCGGAGCGGACTTGACAGCCTTGTCGAGCGCCGACGACAGGTTCTTGTTCAGTTCGGCGATCTGGGTTTCGACCAGCTTCGAGATTTCTTCCTGGCCCTGCGACGCGATCTCGTAGACGCTGCGGTTGTAGGCGACGGCCTTCTCGACCAGCGGTTGGGCCAGGGCGGCCTGAAGGCTTGCCAGCTCCTGCACGTCCTTCGCGCCGAGCAGGGCCTTCGAGTTGGCGATGCTGTCTTCGAGGATCGAGCGGGCGGTGTTCAGGTTAAGGGCGGCAAAGCGCTCGGCGCTGGCGAAAACGTTGTTGGCCAGGGTCAGCAGGGTTTCGACGTTGGCTTTATTGGTCGCTGCAAACTGCTCGGGGGTAGCAAACATTTCTTCATCTCCTGATGGTGGTGCTTCAATGATTTGCTCCGCAACTCTTTCGGCCTGCTTGGTGCGTCGCAACATGGTCCGGATTATAGAGGCGGCAAGGCCCTTGTCAAGCGTTTTTTTTGTGCGCTGCACAATACCCAAGGAATACCCGCCAATGCTGTCCGGACCAAGCGCGAAAAGCCCAGCAAGACACGGTTTTTCGGCGATGTTTCGAGCTCTATGCGAGGATCTTTTTAACGGTAAACAGGTATGAAAATTACCGTGATGCTGCAATTGCAACATCACGGTAAAAATGACTGAGGAATGATGAAGGTTTGGTGCGCCGCCGCCGGGATGCGGCGGTGCGTCAACGTCAGCGGTGCTTGAACTCGGGCTTGCGCTTCTCGACGAAGGCAGCCATCCCTTCCTTCTGGTCGTCGAGGCCGAACGCGGCATGGAAAACGCGGCGCTCGAACAGGAGGCCTTCGTTCAGGCTTCCTTCGAAGGCGCGATTGACGGATTCCTTGATCATCATCACGACCGGCAGCGAGAAGTTGGCGACTTCGGTGGCCACCGCAAGCGCTTCGTCGAGCAGTTTGTCGGCCGGCACCACACGGGCAACGAGTCCCGCCCGTTCCGCCTCCTCGGCCCCCATCAGCCGTGCAGTGAGACACATGTCCATCGTTTTCGCCTTGCCGATCGCCCGCGGTAGGCGCTGCGTACCGCCCGAGCCGGGCAGGATGCCGAGCTTGATTTCGGGCTGGCCGAACTTGGCGTTGTCGGCAGCGATGATCATGTCGCACATCATCGCCAGTTCGCACCCGCCGCCGAGCGCGAAGCCGGCGACCGCTGCGATGACCGGCTTGCGGCAGGTCTTGACGCGTTCCCAATTGCGCGTGATGTAGTCGCCCTTGTAGGCGTCCATATGCGAAAAGTTCGCCATTGCGCCGATATCGGCGCCCGCGGCGAAAGCTTTCTCGCTACCGGTGATGACGATGGCGCCGATTCCCTCGTCGGCCTCGAAGTGGTCGAGCGCCTCCCACATTTCATCTACGACCTGATCGTTGAGCGCGTTCATCGCCTTCGGGCGATTAAGGGTGATCAGGCCGACCCGGCCACGCGTTTCAACGAGGATGTTCTGGAAACTCATGCGTCTCATCTCCTGGTGATTGAGGCTTTGCTGGGGGTGTTATTGGGGTGTTATTGGGGTGTTATGGGGATGTTATTGGGGTTTTTGCGGCGCTTCGCTGCCCGGTTCCGCGGCCGAGCCTTTCGGCTGGATGACGGCCCGCACGCGTGAGTCGCCGGCCGTTGCCGAACTCGTGCCGGGCTGGTTCGTGACGACGTATTTCTCGCTCAGGGCATCGTATTCGATGTAATGCCCGCGTACTTCGTCGCCGCCGGATTCGACGCGCGCCTGATTGAAAAGGCGCGCCCGCTCCGCCCGGCTGTCATATTCGATCCGTTCGGCCTCGCCTTCGACGAATTCGTTGCTGCCTTCGCGTTTCTGGCGGAACGTCGCGGGCCGTTTGTCGCTGCCGGTGGCCACTCCCGTCTGGAAACCGTCCGGGCCCTGCGTCACGACGAGCCGATCGCCCTTGATGACGAGAGAGCCCTGTGTGAGGACGACATTGCCTTCGAAGACGTGCACCTTGTTGCGGTCATCGACAGTCAGGCGGTTCGCCTCGATGTTGACCGGTTTTTCGCGGTCGGCAAGTTCCGCGAGCGCCGGCAGCGGCTGCAGTGCGGCAACGAGCCCGAGCGCGAGGAAGGCGAGTGCAAGGACATGCTTCATGGTTGGGTCCGCGAGGTGCGTGGCATGAGAACGGTGACCCCGTCGAGCAGGTCGAGGGTGCCGAAGATATTGTCCGACTTGAGCCCGCCGGCGTGCGCAGTCGTCTTGCCCTGCGTGAGGATGACGGGGTCGCTGGTTTCGGCGCGCTCGTCGTCGGGCCAGACTTTCAGGGTCTCGGAAGCGAAGCTCATCGCCGGACTGCCGGCGGCGGCCGCGCGATGTACGCGCACGTCACCGCTCAGGAGCACTTCGCTTCCGCCTTCGTGAATTTCGCCGGACTGTGCCGTGATGCGCAACTCACGGCCTTCTGAGTCGTAGCGCAGTCGTGGACGGTCGAGCGCGGTGATGCCGGACAGGGGGTAGTTCGTGATCCGGTCGGCGAGCAGTTCGTAGCGTTGCTGCCCGTCGGCGCCGAAGCTGACCAGCCGGGTCTGCTCGGCGATGAAGTCCGGAGCGCGTCGCTGTTCGGTGCGGGCTGCGCCGTCCTCGTCGCGCGTGACCCGCTCGAGCCACAGAGTGGCGCCGGCCAGCACGACGAGCGCGACGACCGGATAGAGTTGCAGGATCGACGGGCGCATCGCCGGCTTCAGACGAGATAGGCCGAGAGCATCGCTTCGAGCCTGCCCTGTGCGGCCAGCAGGTAGTCACACACTTCGCGCACCGCCCCGCGCCCGCCCGGCTTGCTTGCGACGTAGCCGACATGCCGCCGGACGAATTCGTGGCCGTCGGACGGGGTCGCCGAAAATCCGCATGCGCGCAGGATCGGCAGGTCGACGACGTCGTCGCCCATGTAGCCGGCTTCGCTGGCGGGGAGGCTCCGGCGTGCAAGCAGCGCCTCGAGACAGGCGCGCTTGTCTTCTACCCCCATGTGCAGCTCGCGAATGCCGAGATTCGCCGCCCGCAGTTCGAGTGCGCGAGAGCTGCGCCCGCTGATGATCGCGACTTCGACGCCGGCGCTCTGCAGCATCTTCAGGCCATGTCCGTCGAGGCTGGAGAAGACTTTCAGCTCCTCGCCATTGGGCGTGAAATACAGGCTCCCGTCCGTCATCACGCCGTCGACGTCGAAGCCCATCAGGCGGATGCGCGAGGCGTTTTCGCGGGCCGGCATCAGATCACCTTCGCGAGCATCAGGTCGTGGGTCGTCAGCGCGCCCGCGAGCGTGCCATCGGCGCCGACGACGAGCAGCTGGCTGATGCGCAGCCGTTCCATGATTTCCGCTGCTTCGACGGCGAGCGCGTCCGGATTGATGCTACGCGGCGCGCGCGTCATGACTTCGGCAAGCGCCGCAGTACGTGCGTCGCAGCCGCGCTCGAGCGCCCGGCGCAGGTCGCCGTCGGTGAAGATGCCGATCGGCGCGCCGCGGGCGTCGACGACCGCCGTCATGCCCATGCCGCCGCGCGTCATTTCGAGCAGGGCAGAGGTCATCGGGACGGTTTCCGCGACCTGCGGAACGCGGTCCGCACCGCGCATCACGTCGCTGACATGCGTGAGAAGGCGCCTGCCGAGGCTGCCGCCCGGATGGGAGCGGGCAAAATCGTCGGCACCGAAGCCGCGCGCATCGAGCAGCGCGACTGCCAGCGCGTCGCCGAGCGCGAGCGCCGCAGTGGTGCTGGCGGTCGGCGCGAGGTTCAGCGGACAGGCTTCCTCGCTGACCGCGGCGTCGAGATGGACGTCGGCTTCGCGCGCGAGCGGCGAATCCGGTTTGCCGGTCATCGAGATCAGCTTCGCGCCCTGACGCTTGACGAGCGGCACGATCGTCAGCAACTCCTCGCTGGCGCCGGAGTTCGATAGCGCGATGACGACGTCTTCGGCGGTGATCATGCCGAGGTCGCCGTGCGCGGCTTCCGCCGCATGCACGAAATAGGCGGGGGTGCCGGTGCTCGCGAGCGTCGCGGCGAGCTTGCGCGCGATGTGGCCGGATTTACCGATCCCCGTGACGATGACGCGGCCGTGGCGCTGCAGGATCAGCTGCACGGCGCGCTCGAAATCGGCGCCGAGACGTTCGGCCAGCGCCGCGACGGCGGCGGCTTCGATGTGCAGCACGCGGCGGGCGAGGGCGACGCAGCGGGTTTCATCGGGGAGAGCGGGCGGGACTGGGTTCATAGGGTTCGAAGCGGTTACACTCTGACGCACGAGACAGCCGGAAAACCGGCGGCGAACAGCAGGCCCGGCGGTGCAAATCGAAGCTGCGAAGTATAGCAGACGGGTCGAGCGGCCCCGCATCGTGCACATTCCACCGATCACCCTCATTCATGCACAACACGCTCGAGCTGGTCCTGTTGCTCCTGGCGGCCTGCGTCGTCGTGGTCGCGGTTTTTCGCAGCCTGAGCCTGCCGCCGGTGCTCGGATACCTGCTCGTCGGCGCCGGAGTCGGCCCGCATGCGCTCGACCTGGTCGAAGCGTCGGACGGCGCGAGCCATTTGGCCGAGTTCGGCGTGGTGTTCCTGATGTTCTCTATCGGACTCGAGTTTTCGCTGCCGCGGCTGTTCGCGATGAAACGCATCGTGTTCGGACTCGGCGCGGCGCAGGTGCTCGGATCGCTGCTGTTCACGATGCTGGCGGGGACGATCTTCGGGCTCGGGTGGGGGGCGAGCTTCGCGCTCGGCGCGACGCTCGCGATGTCGTCGACGGCAATCCTCTCGAAGCTGCTGTCCGACCGCCTCGAACTCGACCGGCCGCACGGCAGGGAAACGATCGGTGTGCTGTTGTTCCAGGATATCGCGGTCGTGCCGCTGCTGATTCTCATCCCCGCGCTGTCGCAGCCGGCCGGAGAACTCGCCGGGAGGCTCGGCATCGCGGCGCTCAAGGCCGTGGTGCTGCTCGCGCTGGTGCTCGTCGCCGGCCAGCGCGTGATGCGCTGGTGGTTTACCGTCGTCGCGCAGCGGCGCTCGGGCGAACTCTTCATGCTCAACGTGCTGCTGATCACGCTCGGGCTGGCGTGGCTTTCCGCGGCGGTGGGATTGTCGCTGGCGCTGGGGGCGTTCCTGGCGGGCATGCTGATTTCCGAAACCGAGTACCGCTACCAGGTCGAGGAGGACATCAAGCCGTTTCGCGACGTGCTGCTGGGCCTGTTTTTCGTCACCGTCGGGATGTTCCTCGACGTCGGGCTGATCGTGGCGAACCTCGCGGCGGTGCTGGGCCTGCTGGTGGCGCTGCTGGTATTCAAGGGGGCGATCGTCTTCGCCGCGTCGCGCGCTTTCGGTTCGTCGAGTGGCACTGCCTTGCGCACGGCATTGTGGCTGTGCGCCGGCGGCGAGTTCGGCTTCGTGCTGATCTCGCATATCGACGATGTCAATCTGATGCCGGAGGCGCTGCTGCAGGTCACGGTTGCCGCGCTGGTGCTGTCGATGCTTGTCGCGCCGCTGATCGTGCAGCTGAGCGACAGGCTGGTGCTGCGTTTCGTCGCTTCCGAATGGCTGCAGCGCTCGATGGAGCTGACGCGCGTCGCCGCGCAGACGATGAACACCAGCAAGCACATCATCGTCTGCGGCTACGGTCGCAGCGGACAGTACATGGCGCGCTTCATGGAGCAGGAAAACGTCAGCTACGTCGCGCTCGACCTCGATCCGGAGCGCGTGCGCGAAGCGGGTGCAGCCGGCGATACCGTCGTGTATGGCGATGCCGCGCGCCACGAAACATTGATGGCCGCGGGGATCATGCGGGCGAGTGCGCTGGTGATTTCGTTCGGCGAAGTCGAAGCGGCGCTACGAGTCATGCACCGCGCCCATCTGCTGCGGCCGGACCTGCCGATCGTCGTGCGCGCGAGCGACGAGAAGGACATGGCGCGGCTGTCGCAAGGCGGCGCCACCGAAGTGGTGCCGGAGGCTTTCGAAGGCAGCATCATCCTCGCCTCGCATGCGCTGGCGCTGATCGGCCTGCCGCTCAACCGCATCGTGCGACGCATCCGTGACATCCGCAACCAGCGCTATGCGCTGATGCGCGGCTTCTTCCACGGCGCGAGCGACGCAGCGGACGGGCCCGACGCGAACCAGGCGCGCCTGCGCTCGGTGACGCTGCCGGGCGGCGCCCGCGCAGTGGGCATGACGATCGGCGCGATCGGGCTCGGCGAAATCGGCGTCGGCGTCGGCGTGTCGGCAGTGCGCCGGCGGAACATCCGGGGGCTGTCGCCGGGGCCGGAAACGCAGCTCGAGGAAGGCGATGTCGTCGTCCTGATCGGCATCCAGGCCGATCTCGAGCAGGCCGAGCGCCGCCTGCTCGGCGGGGCCTGAGCGCCTCTCGGGCGCCACTGCGACCGTCCGCGCTCTGATAAACTTCGCCGTTTGACCGATGCGCCGGGTAATGCGCGAAAGCACTTGATCTTCGTGAAGTGCCGCTCGTCCCTGATGCGTTAGTCTGCGTTTCCAAAGATTTTTCGGGTTGCCTCGCTTGTCATCCAACTCCTCCGCCACGCTCGTTCAGTTGCAGGACGTTCGCTTCGCATACGGCGAGCGGGTCATCCTGCGCGGCATCGATCTCGACATCCCGCGCGGGAAAGTCGTGGCGATCATGGGCGGCAGCGGCTGTGGCAAGACGACTTTGCTGCGCCTGATCGGCGGGCAGCTGCGCGCCAGCGGCGGGACCGTGAACGTCGCGGGCCAGGACCTGTCGCGCTTGTCGACGCGCGAACTTTATGCGTTGCGTCGACGCATGGGGATGCTGTTCCAGTTCGGCGCGCTCTTCACCGACATGTCGGTGTTCGACAACGTCGCGTTCCCGCTGCGCGAACACACCGACTTGCAGCCTGAACTGATTCGCGACCTCGTGCTGATGAAGCTCAATGCCGTCGGCTTGCGGGGCGCGGCGACGCTGAAACCCGCGGAACTCTCAGGCGGCATGGCACGCCGTGTTGCGCTGGCGCGCGCGATTGCGCTCGACCCGATGCTGATCATGTACGACGAGCCGTTCGCCGGCCTCGACCCGATCTCGCTGGGAGTCATCGGGCAGCTGATCCGCCGGCTCAACGATGCGCTCGGGGCGAGCACGATCATGGTCACCCACGACATCCTCGAATCGCTGCAGATCGTCGATTACGTCTATTTCATCTCGGAAGGACGCATCGTCGCGCATGGCACCCCGGACGAGATCCGCGCCTCGACCGATCCGTTCGTGCAGCAGTTCATCCATGCCGAAGCCGACGGCCCGGTGCCGTTCCATTATCCGGCCGAGCCTCTTGCGCACAGCCTGCTGGGGCGGGGCGCGGCATGAACGGCCTGCTCGCTCTCGTGCGCCGGCTCGGCCGTGGCGTCACCGACGCGGTGTGGCGGCTCGGTTTCGCGGCGCGCTTCTTCGGCTTGCTGCTGCTGTATTCCGGGCAGTCGCTGCTGCGCGTGCACCTGACGATCCGCGAAGTCTATTTCAGCGGCGTGCTGTCGCTGCTGATCATCGTCGTGTCCGGGCTTTTCGTCGGCATGGTGCTCGGCCTGCAGGGTTACGAGACGCTGCAGCGTTTCGGCTCCGGCGATGCGCTCGGCGTGCTCGTGGCCCTGTCGCTGACGCGCGAACTGGGGCCGGTCGTCGCCGCGCTGCTGTTCGCGAGCCGCGCCGGCTCGGCCGTGACGGCCGAGATCGGCCTGATGAAAGCGACCGAGCAACTCAAGGCGATGGACATGATGGCGGTCAATCCGATCGCCCGCGTCGTCGCGCCGCGCTTCTGGGGCGGGGTGATCTCGATGCCGCTGCTCGCCGCGCTTTTTTCCGCGATGGGCGTGTTCGGCGGCTGGCTGATCGGGGTCGTGCTGATCGGCGTCGATGAAGGCGCTTTCTGGTCGCAGATGCAGGCGGCCGTCGATTTTCGCTTCGATGTCGTCAACGGCGTGATCAAGAGCGTGGTGTTCGGCGCCGCGGTGTCACTGATCGCGGTGTTCGAAGGGTACGACTGCACGCCCACCGCCGAAGGCGTCTCGCGTGCGATCACCCGCACCGTCGTCAGCTCAGCGCTGGCGATCCTGGCGCTCGACTTCGTGCTTACTTCCTTCATGTTCAGGGGCCAGTCATGAGCCGTACAACGCTCGACCTGTGGGTCGGTTTCTTCGTCGTCATCGGCATGGCTGCGCTGCTGTTCCTTTCGCTGAAGGTCGGCAATCTCGCGAGCGCCAATTTCAGCGAGTCCTACGTCATCAAGGCGCAATTCGACAACATCGGCGGCCTGAAGGTCAGGGCGCCGGTGAAGAGCGCAGGAGTCGTCGTCGGGCGCGTCACGGACATCGGCTTCGATACCGGCAGCTATCGCGCCGAAGTGACTTTCGTCGTCGATACCCGGTTTCAATTCCCTCGCGACACGATCGCGACAATCCTGACGTCCGGGCTGCTCGGCGAGCAATACCTCGGGCTCGAGCCGGGCGGCGACGTCGAGATGCTGAAAAGCGGGGAGGCAGTGCAGATCACGCAATCCGCGGTGGTGCTCGAAAAGCTGATCGGACAATTCCTGTTCAACAAGGCAGCGGAGACGCCGGCGAACTGACCCTGCCGCATCGCATCGAACAAAAATGAATAACAATTCCTCCCCCCGACACACGACGCTCGCGGCGATCGCGCTCTGCCTGATGCTCGCCGCCGGCTGCACGACGCGCATCGCGAACCCGGACGATCCGCTCGAGCGCTACAACCGCGCGATGTTCGGTTTCAACGAAACGGTCGACCGCGCCGCGATCCGCCCGGTCGCCGAGGCCTACGATGCGACGATGCCGCCTCCGGTGCGCACGGGCGTCGGCAACTTCTTCGGCAACGTCGGCGACGTCTGGAACGGCGTCAACAACCTGCTGCAGGGCAAGTTCAGGGAAGGCCTGTCCGACGGCGCCCGGTTCGGCCTGAACTCGACGCTCGGCATCCTCGGCGTCTTCGATGTCGCTTCCGAGTTCGGATTGCCGAAGAGCGACGAGGATTTCGGCCAGACGCTCGGGCGCTGGGGAGTCGGCGAAGGCGCCTATTTCGTCGTGCCGTTCTTCGGTCCGCGCACGGTGCGCGACGCCGCCGTGCTGCCGATCGACATGTACGGCGACAATGTCTGGGGCGTGAGCGACGTCGCGGCACGCAACAGCCTGACTGCGCTGCGTCTCGTGCATGGCCGGGCGAACCTGCTCGGCATCGACAAGACGCTCGAAGAAGGCACTCTCGACAAGTATTCCTACGCGCGCGACTTCTACCTGCAGCAGCGTCGCTACCGGGTCCATGACGGGAGCCCGCCGCAGGAATACGAGGATTTCAACGGCGGTGACGGCGCCATATCGCCGCCTGCGCCTGCCAGCGGTGGCGCGGCAGCGACGGATGCCGACGAATTTCAGCAGGGGAGCGGCGGATCCGGTGATGACCGCCCGGCCACAAGGTAATACAAGATGAAAAAACTCTTCCTTTCTCTGTGTCTGCTCCTGGCGATCGGCGCGAGTGCCGCAGCCGATCCCGCCGCGGCGCCTGGTGCCGGAGCGACGGCTACGCTGATGGCTCCCGACGCGCTGGTTCGGGACGTGAGCAGCGACGTGCTGGCGATCGTCCGCGACGACCACGCGATCCGTGCGGGCGATACCGGTCGCGTCGTCGATCTCGTCGAGGAAAAAGTGCTGCCGCACTTCAACTTCCGTCGCATGACGATGCTCGCCGTCGGCAAGGATTGGCGCCAGGCGACGCCCGAGCAGCAGAACGAGCTGGTCAATGCGTTCCGCACGCTGCTGGTTCGCACCTATTCAAATGCCCTGACGCAGTACCGCAACCAGGTCATCGAATACAAGCCGGCGCGCTTCGGCGCTGCCGATACCACGGTGCGCGTGCAGACCGAGGTTCGCCAGGCCGGAGCGCAGCCGATCAACATCGACTACGTGCTCGAAAAGACCGATCGCGGCTGGAAAGTGTTCGACGTCGTCGTCGCCGGCGTCAGCCTGGTGACGAATTATCGCGGCACGTTCACGCAGGAAATCCGCGCTGGCGGCATCGACGGGCTGATCCGTTCCCTGCATGCGAAGACGCAGGACCTGAGCGGTTCCCCGGCGCGTTCATGAACGGCGACGTGACTGGAGTGCTGCGGCTCGACGGACCGCTGACGATGAGGACCGTGAGCGGGTTCGTGCAGGCCGGGCGCGCAAAGGCCGCGGCCGGCGACCTGACGGTCGACCTGTCCGGCGTCACCACAGCCGATTCGGCGGCGCTGGCGCTGCTGTTGGACTGGCTGCGAGCGGCCCGTGACGCCAGGCACCGGATGACGCTGAGCGGCGTCCCGGAGGGATTGGGCAGTCTCGCCGCCCTGTATGGAGTCGACGAACTGTTGCCGGCGCAAGCCCCGGCCGCGTCGACTCGATGAGCCTGCCGGCAATCCGCATTGCTTCGGTGACGAAGCGGTATGGCTCCGTGCAGGCGCTCGCCGGCGTCGATCTCGAGGTCGACCGCGGCGAATTCTTCGGCCTGCTCGGCCCGAACGGTGCCGGCAAGACGACGCTGATCTCGTCCCTGTCGGGACTGGTCCGCGCCGACAGCGGCACGCTCGAAGTGATGGGCCACGACGTCGTGTCCGATTACCGCAATGCACGCCGCAAGCTGGGCGTGGTGCCGCAGGAACTGGTATTCGACCCGTTTTTCACGGTGCGCGAGCTGCTGCGCATCCAGTCCGGTTACTTCGGCATTCGCCACAACGACGACTGGATCGACGAGATCCTCGCGAGCCTCGACCTGACTGCCAAGGCGAGTGCGAACATGCGCATGCTGTCGGGGGGCATGAAGCGCCGCGTGCTGGTCGCGCAGGCGCTGGTGCACCGGCCGCCGGTGATCGTGCTCGACGAGCCGACTGCCGGCGTCGACGTCGAGCTGCGCCAGGGCCTGTGGCAGTTCATCCGCAAGCTCAACCGTGACGGCCACACGATCGTGCTGACGACGCACTACCTCGAAGAGGCCGAGGCGCTGTGCGGACGCATCGCGATGCTGAAAGCGGGGCGCGTCGTCGCCCTCGACACGACCGACAACCTGTTGCAGCGTTTCGCGACGCATTCGTTGCGCGTGCGTCTCGACCGTCCCGAAATCGCCGGCCGTCTCGGCGCGACGCTCGCCGAAGGCGGCTGGGCGGAGTTCGCCCTCGACACCTACGACGAGGTCGAACCGACGCTCGCGCGCCTGCGCGAAGCCGGCGGGCGGATCGTCGAGATGCAACTCGGCGAAGCCGATCTCGAGCGGGTCTTCGTCGAGGTCATGCACCATGCCTGAATCTCGCCTCGCGGGTTTTCGCACGCTGCTGTACAAGGAAGTGCTGCGCTTCTGGAAAGTCGGGTTCCAGACCGTCTTGGCGCCGGTGATCAACGCGATGCTGTTCCTGCTGATCTTCTCGCACGTGCTCGACCGCCACGTCACCGGTTATGGCGAAGTCGCCTACACGGCGTTTCTCGTCCCGGGGCTGGTGATGATGTCGCTGCTGCAGAACGCGTTCGCGAACAGCTCGTCGTCGCTGATCCAGAGCAAGATCACCGGCAACATCATTTTCGTCCTGCTGCCGCCGCTGTCGTACCGCGAGTTCTATGCCGCCTACGTCATCGCGTCGATGCTGCGCGGGCTGTTCGTCGGCGCCGGCGTGCTGCTGGTGTCGATCCCGTTCGTCGATCTGTCGCTCGCCGCGCCGGGCTGGGCGCTGGCGTTTGCCCTGATGGGCAGCGCGATCCTCGCTTCGCTCGGCGTCATCGCCGGCATCTGGGCCGACAAGTTCGACCAGCTCGCCGGATTCCAGAACTTCCTGATCATGCCGCTGACGATGCTGTCCGGCGTGTTCTATTCGCTGCATTCCCTGCCACAGCTGTGGCAGGACGTGTCGCACGCCAACCCGTTCTTCTTCATGATCGACGGTTTCCGCTACGGTTTCTTCGGCCAGTCCGACGTGTCGCCGTGGCTGAGTCTGGGTGTCGTTAGTGTGTGTCTGATGTTACTTGCGGCTCTGACCCTGGCGATGCTCGCCCGGGGCTACAAGCTGCGTGCCTGAGGAAATCAAAATGTTCGAAGCAAGCGAAATCAAGAGACTGATCGAGCAGGGGATGCCCTGCGAATTCGTCGAAATCCAGGGCGACGACGGCGTTCACTTCACCGGCATCGTCGTCAGCGCCGAATTCGAGGGCAAGCTGAAAGTGCGCCAGCACCAGGCCGTGTATGCGACGCTCGGCAAGCTGATGGGCAACGAGATCCATGCGCTGCAGTTGCAGACCTTCACGCCCGAGAAGTGGGCGGAAGTGCGCGGCGGACTCGGGTTCTGAGCGACGCGATGGACAAGCTACTGATCGAAGGCGGCGTGCGCCTGGCCGGAGAAGCTGCGATTTCCGGCGCGAAGAACGCGGCCTTGCCGATCCTGTGCGCCGCGCTGCTGACCCGCGAGCCGATGACGTTCACGAACGTGCCGCAGCTGAACGACATCGACACCCTGCTGAACCTGCTCGGGCAGATGGGAGTCAAGGTCAGCCGCGACAACGCCATGGTCACGCTCGATGCGTCCGCGATCGACAACCCGGTCGCGCCGTACGAGATGGTCAAGACGATGCGCGCGTCGATCCTCGTGCTCGGGCCGCTCGTCGCGCGCTGCGGCGAAGCGCGCGTGAGCCTGCCCGGCGGCTGCGCGATCGGGGCGCGCCCCGTGGACCAGCACATCAAGGGCCTTCAGGCGATGGGCGCGCAGGTGACCGTCGAGCACGGCTACGTGCACGCGGTCGTGCCGCGCCTCGCCGGCGCGCGCCTCTTCACCGACATGGTGACGGTCACCGGCACCGAGAACCTGATGATGGCGGCCTGTCTCGCCGACGGCGAAACGGTGATCGAGAACGCTGCGCGCGAGCCCGAAATCGTCGATCTGGCGAACTGCCTCGTCGCGATGGGGGCGCGCATCTCGGGTGCCGGCACTGACGTCATCCGCATCCGTGGCGTCGACCGCCTCAACGGCGCGACGCACCGCATCATGCCGGATCGCATCGAAACCGGCACCTACCTGTGCGCGGCGGCGGCGACTGGCGGTGAGATCCGGCTGACGCGCACGTCGACCGCGTATCTCGATGCCGTCGTCGACAAGCTGATGGACGCGGGCTGCGATGTCGTCGCCGAGCGCGACGCGATCCGCCTGAAAGCCCCGGCGCGCCTGACGTCGGTGAACATTCGCACGTCCCCGTACCCGGCGTTTCCGACCGACATGCAGGCGCAGTTCATGGCGATCAACGCGGTCGCCAGCGGCGCGGCGATGATCCGCGAGACGATCTTCGAGAACCGCTTCATGCACGCGGTCGAGTTGCAGCGTCTCGGTGCCGACATCCGCATCGACGGCAACACCGCCGTGGTGCAGGGGGTCGAGCGGCTGCAGGGGGCGACGGTCATGGCGACCGACCTCCGCGCCTCGGCGAGTCTCGTCATCGCCGGCCTCGTCGCCGAAGGCGAAACGGTCATCGAGCGCATCTATCACCTCGACCGCGGCTACGAGCGGCTCGAGGAGAAGCTCGCCGCGCTCGGCGCCCACGTGCGACGCGTCGCCTGAGCGGCAGGCGCGGCGCACGCCGGCAGCTCAGTGTCCGGCGGCTTCCGGCTGCCGGACTTCGAGCACTTCGAGATGGATCGAACGCCCGTCGTCGGTCTTCCAGTCGATCGCCTGGCCGACCGACAGGCCGAGCAGCGCGCTGCCGGCCGGCGAGAATACCGACACTTTCGCGGAGCCCTGCTCGGCATCGCCCGGATAGACGAGAGTCAGCTCGTATTCCCGGCCGCTGGGTTGTTCGCGAAAGCGCGCCCGGCTGTTCATCGTGATCACGTCGACCGGCATCTCGTCCGGTTCGCGCACCACGGCGCGCTCCAGTTCATCGCGCAGGCCGTTCAGGTCGCTGCGGTTGCGAGCGGCGGGCGAGAACAGCAGGCCTTCCAGGCGCTCCAGGTCGCGTGAAGAGATCACGATCTCGGGTTTCATCTCATCTCACCTCAAATCTTTGCTGGAAAAGTAAAAATGGCCGAACCGCCGCGCGGTTCAGCCAACCGCTGCAGGCTAACAGAAGGCGTGCCGGGTTACAATGTCGGCCCGATTTCTTCCGAGGCGCCGTCCGTGTCCAGCATCACCCTCGCCCTGTCGAAGGGCCGCATCTTCGAGGAAACGCTGCCGCTGCTCGCGGCGGCCGGCATCGTACCCGCCGACAATCCCGAAACCTCGCGCAAGCTGATCATCGACACGAACCGTCCGGATGTGCGCCTCGTCATCGTACGCGCAACCGACACGCCGACGTATGTGCAGTATGGCGCTGCCGATCTCGGCATCGCCGGCAAGGACGTCCTCCTCGAGCACGGCGGAGCGGGGCTGTACCAGCCGCTCGACCTCGACATCGCGAAATGCCGGCTGTGCGTGGCGACGCGCAAGGGCTTCGATTACGCCGCGGCGTCCCGGCCGGGAGGGCGCGTTCGCGTTGCGACGAAATACATCAACAGCGCCAAGACGCATTTCGCCGCGAAAGGCGTGCACGTCGACCTGATCAAGCTGTACGGTTCGATGGAACTCGCGCCGCTCGTCGGCCTCGCCGATGCGATCGTCGACCTCGTGTCGAGCGGCAGCACCTTGCGCGCGAACAATCTCGAGGAAGTCGAAGAGATCATGCCGATCAGCTCGCGCCTGATCGTCAACCAGGCTTCGCTCAAGCTCAAGCGCGAACTTATCCAGCCGCTGCTGGAGGCCTTTGCAGGAGCCGTGAAATGACTGCACCGGCTGCGACGATCCGCCGCCTCGACGCGCGCGAACCCGAATTCCTGGCGACCCTCGATGCGCTGCTCGCGTTCGAAGGCGGCGCGGACGCACGCATCGGCGCCGCGGTCAGCGATATCCTGCGCGCGGTGCGCACCACCGGCGATGCGGCGGTGCTCGAATACACGCGGCGTTTCGACCATCTCGACGTGAAGTCGATGGCGCAGCTGGAGTTGCCGAAGTCGGAGCTGAAAGCGGCGCTCGACAGCCTCACCGTCGAGCAGCGCGAGGCGCTGCGCGTCGCGGCCGACCGCGTGCGCGTCTATCACGAACGCCAGCGCGCCGAATCCTGGGACTACGTCGAAGCCGACGGCACGCGGCTCGGCCAGATCGTCACGCCGCTCGACCGCGTCGGCCTGTACGTGCCGGGCGGGCGCGCGTCGTACCCGAGTTCCGTGCTGATGAATGCGATTCCGGCCAAGGTCGCCGGGGTCGGCGAGCTGATCATGGTCGTGCCGACGCCGCACGGCGAGAAGAACCCGCTGGTGCTCGCCGCGGCCGCGATTACCGGCGTCGACCGCGTGTTCACGATCGGCGGCGCGCAGGCGGTGGCCGCGCTCGCATATGGCACGCAGACCCTGCCGCAGGTCGACAAGATCGTCGGGCCCGGCAATGCCTATGTCGCCGAAGCGAAGCGCCGCGTGTTCGGCACCGTCGGCATCGACATGGTCGCCGGTCCGTCCGAAGTGCTGATCATCTCGGATGGCAGCGGCCATGCCGACTGGGTCGCGATGGATCTCTTTGCGCAGGCCGAGCACGACGAGCTCGCACAGTCGATTCTGCTGTGCACGGACGCAGCTTTCATCGACGCGGTCGCCGCGTCGATCGAGCGCCTGCTGCCGACGATGCCGCGTCGCGAGACGATCGCCGCGTCGCTCGCGAACCGCGGCGCACTGATCCACGTCGACAGCCTCGAGCAGGCCTGCGCGATCGCGAACCGCATCGCCCCCGAACACCTCGAACTGTCGCTGGACGATGCCGAGCCGTGGGTCGGCTGCATCCGCCATGCCGGAGCGATTTTCGTCGGGCACTGGTCGGTCGAGGCGCTCGGCGATTACTGCGCTGGGCCGAACCACGTTCTGCCGACGATGCGCAGCGCGCGCTTTTCGTCGCCGCTCGGCGTGTACGACTTCCAGAAGCGCACCAGCCTCGTGCAGATATCCGAAGCCGGCGCGCAGACGCTCGGCCGCGTCGCGTCGATCCTCGCCCGCGGTGAGGGCCTGCAGGCGCACGCGCGCTCGGCCGAAATGCGCCTGCACGACCGATAGCCCCCCGACGGGCGGGCAGAGGCCAGCGACGTCCGCCGCGCTGCCCTAACGCAGGATGTCGCGCAGCGCTTCGACGAGGGCTGCGCACTGCGCGTCGGTGCCGACCGTGATGCGCAGGAACTGTTCGATTCGCGGCTGACGGAAGTGGCGCACGATGATCGCGCGCTGGCGCAGCTGCGCGGCGAGCTCTCCCGCATCGCGGTGCGGATGCCGGGTGAACACGAAGTTCGCTGCCGACGGCAGCACGTCGAAGCCGAGCGACGCGAGATCCGCCGAAAGGCGCTCACGGGTCGCGATCACCGCCGTGCGGGTGCGCTGGAAGTGCTCCTCGTCCTCGATCGCGGCCACACCGCCGGCGATCGCTAGCCGGTCGAGCGGATACGAGTTGAAGCTGTCCTTGACACGGTCGAGCGCTTCGATCAGATCCGGGTTGCCGACGGCGAAGCCGACGCGCAGGCCGGCGAGGGAACGCGATTTGGACAACGTCTGGACGGCGAGCAGGTTCGGATGGCGCCGCACGAGCGGAATCGCCGATTCGCCGCCGAAGTCGACATACGCTTCGTCGATGACGACGACGCACTGCGGATTGCCCGCGACGACGCGTTCGATGTCGCTCAGCGGCATCAACCGGCCGGTCGGTGCGTTCGGGTTCGGGAAGATGATCCCGCCGGCGGCGAGCGGACCATGCGGCAGGTAGTCGGCCGGGCGGATCGCGAAGTCGTCGTCGAGCGGCACGGTCTCGAACGCGATGCCGTACAGCCCGCAGTAGACCGGGTAGAAGCTGTAGGAGATGTCCGGAAAGCGCAGCGGGCGCTCGTGCTTCAGGAGCGCCATGAACGTATGCGCGAGCACTTCGTCCGAACCGTTGCCGACGAACACCTCGCGCGGCTCGACGCCGAAGCGTGCCGCGATCGCGGCCTTGAGCCGGTCGGCGTGCGGGTCGGGGTAAAGCCGCAGCGCGTCCGACGCTTCGGCGCGGATCGCCGCGAGCGCGCGCGGCGACGGCCCATACGGATGCTCGTTGGTGTTGAGCTTGACCAGGTTGGCGAGCTTGGGCTGCTCGCCCGGGACATAAGGGGTCAGGCCGTGGACCACGGCGCTCCAGTATTGGCTCATCGGCGGATCAGGGTGTGTCGGACCGGAAAGGGAAAGGGATCGCTGCTGCGTCCCGCATGTCGCCGCTCGCGCAGGTACCGCAACGGCAGCATTGCGGCGCGACTCGCGGGCGATGGTATCATGGCGCGAGAACGATGCCTGCCGGCTTCCGGCCCTTCTCATTTTTGTTCCCACTTCCATGCGGCAAGCCGAAGTTACTCGCGATACCCTCGAAACCCGGATCACCGCGCGCATCGACCTCGATGGCAGTGGCAAGGCGGCTTTCGCCACCGGAGTGCCGTTCCTCGACCACATGCTCGACCAGATCGCCCGCCACGGTGCGTTCGACCTGGATATCCGGGCGGAGGGCGATACGCACATCGACGACCACCATACCGTCGAGGATGTCGGCATCACGCTCGGGCAGGCTTTCGCCAAGGCGCTGGGCGACAAGCGGGGCATCCGCCGCTATGGTCACGCCTACGTGCCGCTCGATGAGGCGCTGTCGCGTGTCGTCGTCGATTTTTCCGGACGCCCCGGCTTGCATTATTTCGTCAGCTACACGCGGGCGCGGATCGGCAGCTTCGATGTTGATCTCGCGCGCGAATTCTTCCAGGGCTTCGTCAATCACGCCGGCGTGACGCTGCACATCGACAATCTGCGCGGCGACAATGCCCACCACCAGTGCGAAACGATTTTCAAGGCTTTCGGCCGCGCGTTGCGGATGGCGGCCGAACGCGACGAGCGTGCGGCGGGAGCGATTCCGTCGACCAAGGGCGCCCTCTGATTCCTTCCCGATTCATCTGATTACGATACGAGCGATTCCGCGATGAGCGATGTAGCCATCATCGACTATGGCATGGGCAATCTGCGCTCGGTTGCCAAGGCGATCGAACATGTGGCGCCCGGCAAGCGGGTGACCGTGACCTCCGATCCGGCCGTCGTCGCCGCCGCCGCACGGGTCGTGTTCCCCGGGCAGGGCGCGATGCCCGACTGCATGCGCGAACTCGACCTGCGCGGCCTGCGCGAGGTGGTCAAAACCGCCGCAGCGTCGAAGCCTTTCCTCGGCATCTGCATCGGCCAGCAGATGCTGTTCGAGCACAGCGAGGAAGGAAACGTGCCCGGACTCGGAATCCTGCCGGGGGGCGTGGTCCGCTTCCCCGACGCGAAGATGGTCGCGGCCGACGGCAGCCGGCTGAAAGTGCCGCACATGGGCTGGAACGAAGTGTGCCAGCGCCAGCCTCATCCGATGTGGGAGGGGATCCCGGACAACGAGCGCTTCTATTTCGTCCATAGCTATTTCGTCGCGCCAGCCGACGCGGCGCTGGTCGCCGCCGAAAGCGACTACGGGACAAGGTTTACCAGTGCAGTCGCCCGGGCTAACATCTTCGCGGTTCAGTTCCATCCGGAAAAGAGCGCCCAGGCGGGCCTGAAAATGCTTGCGAATTTCATTTCCTGGGCGCCCTGACCCGTCTGGCCATTGCCGTTTCCCATCCACTTCTGATATTGACCCCATCCCCCGTATGCTGCTGATTCCCGCTATCGATCTCAAGGACGGCCATTGTGTACGCCTGAAGCAGGGCGAAATGGACGACGCGACCGTATTTTCCGAGGATCCGGCCGCGATGGCCCGGCACTGGATCGAACAAGGGGCGAGACGCCTGCACCTGGTCGATCTGAACGGTGCGTTCGCCGGCAAGCCGAAGAACGGCGCCGCGATCCGTTCGATTGTCGATGAGGTCGGCGACGACATCCCGGTGCAACTCGGCGGAGGCGTCCGCGACCTCGACACGATCGAGCATTATCTCGACAACGGCATTTCGTACATCATCATCGGCACCGCTGCGGTGAAGAACCCTGGCTTCCTGCATGACGCATGCGGCGCGTTTCCGGGCCACATCATCGTCGGCCTGGATGCCAAGGACGGCAAGGTCGCCGTCGACGGCTGGTCGAAGATGACCGGCCACGACGTCGTCGACCTGGCGAAGAAATACGAGGACTACGGCGTCGAAGCGGTGATTTACACCGACATCGGCCGCGACGGCATGCTCTCGGGCGTCAATGTCGAAGCGACCGTTCGCCTTGCGCAGGCGCTGCGCATTCCGGTCATCGCGAGCGGCGGCATCGCCAGCATCGCGGACATCGATGCGCTGTGCGCAGTCGAGGCCGAAGGGATCATGGGCGCGATCACGGGGCGCGCCATCTACGAAGGGACGCTGGATTTTGCCGCCGCACAGGCGCGCGCCGACGAACTCAACGGCGGCGAAGCCTGATGCTTGCCAAACGCATCATCCCTTGTCTCGATGTCAGTGCCGGGCGGGTCGTCAAGGGGGTGAATTTCGTCGAGTTGCGCGACGCCGGCGATCCGGTCGAGATCGCGCGCCGCTATGATGAGCAGGGTGCCGACGAGATCACCTTTCTCGACATCACTGCCAGCTCGGATGCTCGCGACATCATCCTGCATGTTGTCGAACAGGTTGCCGAGCAGGTTTTCATCCCGCTGACGGTGGGCGGCGGCGTGCGCACGGTCGAGGATGTGCGCCGGCTGCTTAATGCCGGCGCCGACAAGGTCAGCATCAACACCGCCGCGGTGAATAACCCGCAGGTCGTCGCCGACGCCGCCGGCAAAGTCGGCAGCCAGTGCATCGTTGTCGCGATCGACGCGAAACAGACGGCGCCCGGCAGGTGGCAGGTGTTCACGCACGGCGGGCGCAACAACACCGGGCTCGACGCAGTCGAGTGGGCACAGAAGGTCGCCGCGCTCGGCGCCGGTGAAATCCTGCTCACCAGCATGGACCGCGACGGCACGAAAATCGGTTTCGACCTGGGACTGACGCGCGCTGTCGCCGACGCGGTGCCGATCCCGGTGATCGCCAGCGGCGGCGTCGGGACGCTCGAGCACCTGGCCGAGGGCGTCTCGGAGGGGCGCGCGGATGCGGTGCTCGCCGCCAGCATCTTTCACTTCGGGCAGCATACTGTGCGCGAAGCGAAGGAGCTGATGCGCAGCCGGGGCATCGAGGTGAGGCTGTGAGCAGACCAAACTCCGTGCGCTGGCTCAACGACGTGCAGTGGGACGACCAGGGACTCGTGCCGGTGATCGCGCAGGAAGCGGCGACCGGTGACGTGCTGATGTTCGCGTGGATGAACCGCGAGGCACTGCAGCGCACCGCCGAAACCGGCGAGGCGATCTACTGGTCCCGTTCGCGCCGCCGCCTGTGGCACAAGGGCGAGGAGTCCGGCCATGTCCAGAAGGTGCTGGAGATCCGCGTCGACTGTGACAGCGACGTCGTCCTCCTGAAGATCGAGCAGGTCGGTGGCATCGCCTGCCATACCGGCCGCCACAGTTGTTTTTTCCAGCGCTACCTGGCCGACGGTTCGTGGGAAGCTGTCGATCCGGTCGTCAAAGATCCGAAGGATATCTACAAATGATCGATATCGAAGTGCTGCACCGAGTCGCCGCGACCCTTGCCGAGCGCAAGAAAGCGGACCCGGATTCGTCTTACGTCTCGAGCCTGTATGCCAGGGGCACCGACGCGATCTGCAAGAAGGTCGCCGAGGAGGCGGCCGAGACGATCATGGCAGCCAAGGACAAGGACATGCTCCACGTGGTCTGGGAAGTCACCGACCTGTGGTTCCACTCGCTGGTGCTGCTGACGCATTTCGGCCTGTCGGTCGATGACGTGCTCGCCGAGTTCCGGCGCCGCGAAGGGGTCTCCGGCATCGACGAGAAGAAATCCCGCACGACTTCGTGAGGCACGAACCATGAGCGACTGTATCTTCTGCAGGATCGTGGCCGGCGAGATCCCGGCGAAAAAGATCTACGAGGACGAAGACATCCTCGCCTTTCACGACATCCATCCTGTCGCGCCGGTTCACTTCCTCGTGATCCCGAAGCTGCACATCCCGTCGATGGCCGAGTTGCGGCCGGAGCACGCAGCAGTGATGGGCCGGTTGATGACCGAATCTGCCCGGATCGCCGGGGAACTAGGATGCGCTGACGGCTTTCGAACGATCGTTAACACGGGACGGGTGGGACGGCAGGAGGTGTATCATTTGCACGTCCACATCGTGGGCGGCCCGGAGGTGCTTCCGGCCATGTTGAGGCGTTAAGGAGAGACGTAATGGGTTCATTCAGTATCTGGCACTGGCTGATCGTTCTGGTGATTGTGGTGCTGGTCTTCGGTACGAAGAAGCTGCGCAATGTGGGCCAGGATCTGGGTGGCGCGGTCAAGGGTTTCAAGGACGGCATGCGGGATTCCGAAAAGTCCGGTGACGACGTGCAGCAGAAGATCGGCGGTGACACGCTCGATGCGCAGGCGACGGACAAGAGCCACAAGGTCAGCCACTGACCTCACACGGGATTTACCCGCTCAAAGGGGCGCCGCTGCAGTGCGCCCCTTCGTTTTGGAGCGATCCGCGAGCGCAGCATCCACGCGGGACAACCAGCTAAAATCATGTTCGATTTCGGTTTTTCGGAACTTGTCGTCATCGCAGTGGTGGCGCTGATCGTTGTCGGCCCGGAGCGCCTGCCGAAGGTGGCCCGTACCGCCGGCCATCTGCTGGGTCGGTTGCAGCGTTATGTCTCGGATGTGAAGTCGGACATCAAGCGTGAAATGCAGCTCGAAGAGCTTAAGGCGCTGCAACAGCAGGTGGAACAACAGGCACGCGAACTGGAATCGTCGATGCGGGGCGAGGCGGCGAAAATCGAGGCGGACGTGAATAAGACCGTCGCGGAGGTGAAATCCGGCGTGACGGTCGATCCCGATCGTATGCCAGGCGCCGAGCCGTCCGGGGCGGGCGGATCGGCAGCTGTTGCCGGCCCCCGGCCGGTCACGCACGTCGCGGAAGGGCCGGTGACTCCCGCTCCCGTGTCCCTTGCGCAGCAAGGTGATCCGGCTTCGGCGGGCAGGGAGCCGGCCGCCGTCTCCACGGCGCGCTCGGAGAAAGCATGAGCGAGCTTCAGGAAACCTTCATTTCGCATCTCGTCGAACTGCGCGATCGCCTGTTGCGGGCGATGGTTGCGGTCATCGTGGTGTTTGTCTGCCTGATGCCGTGGGCCGGCGAGATCTACGACCTGCTTGCCCGGCCGATGATGAATACGCTGCCGGAAGGCACGCACATGATCGCGACCGGCGTGGTCACGCCGTTTTTCGTGCCGGTCAAGGTCACGATGATGGTGTCTTTCGTTCTGGCGCTGCCTTTCGTGCTCTATCAGGCCTGGGCGTTCATCGCGCCGGGACTGTATGCTCACGAGCGCCGGCTCGGCCTGCCGCTGGTGCTCGGCAGCACGCTGCTGTTTCTGCTCGGCATGGCCTTTTGCTATTTCTTCGTGTTTGGCACCGTTTTCAAGTTCATCGCTGAATTCGCGCCGAAGAGCATCGTCCCCGCGCCGGATATCGAGCGGTACCTTTCGTTTGTCATGACCCTGTTCATCGCCTTCGGTCTGACGTTCGAAGTTCCCGTGGCGGTGATCCTGCTCGTCAAGGCCGGCGTGGTCAGCATTGCCAAGCTCCGCGAAGTCCGGCCCTACGTCATTGTCGGCGCGTTCGTCATTGCCGCGATCATCACGCCTCCCGATGTCGTATCCCAGTTCATGCTCGCGGTGCCAATGTGCCTGCTCTATGAAGTCGGGATCCTGCTGGCGAAGTTCGTCGGCAAGCGCGATGCGGAAACGGGCGAGCCTGAGCGGGTCGAGCCGGGCCTCGATCGCCTCGAAGCTCCGGAGCCGGACGGGAAATAAGCACGGTTTGCGCGCCGGACGCGCAAGCGCGATCAGCGTTCGGCCGGCGGGGTCGGCCGGCGTCCGACCTGGACTTTCAGATCGACTTCGCCAGTCGGCCGGCGCACGCGGAACAGCGCTTCGTGTCCCGGCGGCAGGGCTGCGACCGTTTCCAGCATTCCTCTGGGGTCGTGCACCGGGGTGCCATCGACGCTGAGCAGCACGTCGCCCGGCCGGATTCCCGCACGCTCTGCGGGACTGCCGCGCAACACGCCGGCGATCAGGGCGCCATCGACTTTCGGCAGGCCGAAGGATTCGGCCAGTTCGGCAGTCATTTCCTGTATCTCGACGCCGATCCAGCCGCGTGTCACTTCACCGGTGGAAACGATCTGCTCGAGGACGTTTCGCGCGATCGAGACCGGTATCGCGAAACCGATACCGAGCGAGCCGCCCGAGCGCGAGTAGATCGCGGTATTGATTCCGACGAGGTTCCCGTGACTGTCGACGAGCGCGCCGCCGGAGTTTCCGGGATTGATCGCCGCATCCGTCTGGATATAGTTCTCGAACGTATTGATTCCGAGCTGGCTGCGGCCGAGCGCCGAAACGATCCCCATCGTCACCGTCTGGCCGACGCCGAACGGATTGCCGATCGCAAGCACGACGTCACCGACCTCGACGGCGTCGGTTGCCGCGAAGGTGATCGCCGGAAGCTTTCCGTTGCCTTCGAGCTTCAGCACCGCGAGGTCGGTCTCCGGGTCGCGGCCGACCAGCTTGGCGGGGAATTTCCGCCCGTCGTTGAGTGCGACCTCGATCTCGTCCGCGGCTTCGATCACGTGATTGTTCGTGAGGATGAATCCGTCGGGGCTCGCGACGACGCCCGAGCCCAGCCCCGACGCGCGCTGCGGCGGTGCGTTGTCCTGGCGCTCGCCGAAGAAATGACGAAAGATCGGATCATCGAGAAGCGGATGACGCGGGCGCGCGACGTCCTTTGTCGTGTAGATGTGCACCACCGCCGGCATCGAACGTTTGGCGGCTTCCGCGTACGAACCCGGGGCAACGACAGCCGAATCGAAAGCGGCGCCGGGAGCTTCGAGGATTTCCACCACCGAGGACGGCGCAGCACCTTTGAGCCACTCCGGCTTCAGGGTGGTGAGGACAAACAGCACCGCGACGCTGATCGTCACGGCCTGCGCGAAGATCAGCCACAGGCGGCGCATAATGTTGCTCTGATGCGCGAGCGGCCGAACAGCTACCCGCGGAGGAATCGGACCAAACCGGACAAGTTGGTGAGCGGAGAGCGCATGCAACTCATCGAGCTGCAAACCCATCTGAATGAACTGCTGGATGTCGCACGATTCAGGGATTATTGCCCAAACGGATTGCAAGTGGAAGGACGCCCGGAGGTGAGGCGGGTGCTGTGCGGAGTGACGGCGAGTCAGGCGCTGGTCGATCTGGCAGTCGCCGAAGGGGCCGACGCGCTGCTCGTGCACCATGGCTACTTCTGGCGCGGCGAGGACGGCCGCATCACGGGAATCCGCAAGCGCCGCCTCGCCGCCCTGCTGCGCAGCGACATCAGCCTTCTCGCCTACCATCTTCCGCTCGATGCCCACCCGGAATTCGGCAACAACGCTCAGCTGGGCAAGCTGCTGGGGTGGCGTGGGGAAGGGCGGTTCGGCGATCAGGAACTGGGCTGGATCGGAACCCCGATGCAGCCCAACAGCGCCGGCCATATCGCGCGTTCGCTCGCTGCGAGGCTCGGCCGTGAGCCGTTGCTGGTCGGCGATCCCGAGCGCGTCGTCCGGCAGGTGGCATGGTGCACCGGTGGCGCCCAGGGTTATTTCGAGGACGCCATCGCCGCGGGGGCGGATCTCTATGTCTCCGGGGAAATCTCCGAGCAGACGGTGCACGTTGCCCGCGAATCCGGCGTCGCGTTCATCGCCGCCGGGCACCACGCGACCGAGCGCTACGGCGTCCACGCGCTCGCGCAGTACCTGTCCGACGCTTTCGGGCTCGACGCCCGCTTTGCCGATCTCGACAATCCGGTCTGATTGCCGGGCGGTGCAGCGGCCGCGGAGTCAGGACGAGAGGGACAGCTCTTTCCGGACGTCGGGCTGATACGGGCCGAGACCCTCTTCGAGAACGCCCGCCAGGACGAGGATCTCGTCGATCACGCTGAGCGGGAAGCCTTCGCGCAGACCGTCGCGATTGTCGCGGACCAGGTTTTCCAGATAGGCCTGGCAGTCGCGACTCCCCCACAGGACCTGGATCCGGCTCATGACGTGGGGCATCTGTTCGATCGTGTTCGTCGGCCGGCGCGCCTCGTCGAACGTGTCCCAGGTTACCGCCTTGACGTTGAACGTCTTGTTCAGCTGCCGCGCGAGCGTGTCGAACTCGGGCCGCAATCCCGCGGCTCGGTACACCTCGAGCAGTTTCAGCCACGGCGTGACGGCTTTCTTTGGGTTCGACTGGATGAACTCGGCGAGCGTCTCGGCCGCCCCTTGCACGCGGCCGAAAGCCATCATGATTTCAGCGAGTTCGATCGCCGATTCATGCTCCTCTGCTTCGTCCTCGACGAGGAGCGCCGCCGCCGGGAGTTTCGTGCGCGGGTATTCAGGCCGTGAAACGGGTGGGCGCGCCTGGACGGAAGTTGCTGCAGACAGCGGGAATCCGGGTCCTGCCGACGAGGCCGGCGCGGCGGGAGTGCCTCGTGTTGCGCACGGGGCGTCGAGTCGCCCGGGCAGGGCAGGAAGTGATGGGAGGCTCGCAAGGCCGGCCGCGGCCGACCGGGTTGCAGCGTCAGCTCGGTGTCTGCGCAGCCACAGCCCCCGTGCGGCCAGGACGAGGAACAGGGTGGCGAGGACCGTCGCAGGAACGATCCAGTCGCGCCATGAGGAGGCGGGCGTGAAGGAGGCGGGCGTGATTGCAGACGGCGCCGTTGCGGAGGGGGCGATTGTGCTCGTTGGGGAAATGGGGCCGGCAGTTGCGCGTAATCGCTCCATCATCGCCGCCTGGATTTGCTCCAGCCGGCGGATGCGTTCGTTCAGTTCGAGTTGGGCGACGATCGTCCGGTCGATCGCGGCGATCGCGCTTTGCTCGCGCTGCAACTGATCCGGCCCCCCATCCGTTGCCGTCCTGGGCGGCTCCGTTTTGAGGGCTGCGCTGCTGAGGCGCAAACCGTCTTGACGGCGAACTTCTGTGCCGGAGGGAGACGGATGGCCTTCGTCGCGGAGCGCAGGTTCTCTTTCCGCGGCAGAGGCGAAGGCGGGTGCGGGCGTTCGGGGTGTCTTTCTTGCCGAACGTGCAGCTTGCACGGAGGACGTGCCGCCGCCCGGGACAGTGCGTGGTTTCGTCCTGAAGGCGGAGGGCTCGGGCGGCGCGGGAGGGGTTTGGAGTTCAGGTCCGATTTCATCGGCGACTGCTGGCGCTTCCGGCGGAAAGTCGGGAAAGGACAGCAGCAGCGTGTATTCGCGGCGCAGGTGCGCGCCGCACGTATCTTCGATCCCGAGTTGCACTACCGGCTCGCCGAGCGGTGCCGTCCCGGACACGACAATGCGCGCCGCACGCCCCTGGCCGACGACGCCTATCCGTGCGTCCCGTACCCATGGCACGCCGCCTTCGCTGGTGCCTGGCGTCAGCTTCAGGCATTCGCCGGTGCGAGCGGGCTCTCCCCCGGCGATCGCGATCTCCACTCGCAGCGGCGCCCCGATTGCCGACACCGCCACCGCTTCGCCGAGCGCGACCGCTGCCGTGCCGGACGAAGCCGCAAGCGCCGTGACGCTCAGCACAACGGAAAAGGAGACGGCCAGGTGTGCGGTTCTGTTCATGGTCGGCTCGTCGGCGCCGCATTGGGGCAGGGAAGCGTTACATCTTGTGTCAAATCGTGCCGCCATTTTAAACAGTCTGCATGTGCAGGGAGCGGGCATTCTGCAGGCGGATGTGCAGTAATGCGGAAAACGTCGGATCCGGCTTGCGGCTCTCTGCCCCCCGGCCGGGGCATGGGTGCCTGCCAAGGCTCGTATTTCATGGCAGCGCTCCCGTCACGACTTCGGAATTCACGGTAGTATCGAAATCCCATACGCTGCCGTACGTGACGATGCCCCTTCCTCCTCCACGTGTTCCCCGCCAGAAAGTCCATTTGCGCCAGATAAACGTCGAAGGATACCGGCGCGACGACGGAATGCTCGAGCTCGAAGCCTGCCTGCGGGACACGAAAGAGCTCGACTATGTGCTCGCTTCCGGTGTCCGTCCGGCCGGCGACGCGATCCACGAGATGAGGCTCCGCGTCACCCTCGACGCCGATTTCACGATCGTCGACGCGGAAGCCTGTTCCGAGCGCGTGCCGTATCCGGGTGGCTGCGAGACCATCGCGCCGGCGTACCGGCAGCTGATCGGCCTGAACCTGATGCGCGGTTTTCGCCGGACCGTCAGTGAAATGTTCAGCGATGTGCGCGGCTGCTCCCACATGACCGAGCTGCTGCTGAGCCTGCCGACCGCCGCAATCCAGACGCTGGCCACTTTTCGCCGCGACAACGAGGACGGGGGCGAGAAGCCGTTCCAGCTCGACCGTTGCCACGCCCTCGAGACCTCGACGCAGACGGTGCGCCTGTACTACCCGAAGTGGCATCGGAGCCGGGCGAACGACTCGTGATCCGTATCGGGTACGGGCAGTCCGGGCTGAAATTCCGCACTGCGCAATTCCGGTTATAATTCCGCGATCTTGCGGCAATCGCGCCCGTTTCGGGAGCGAGTCATGAGACGGGGCCGGGCTGCAGTGTCCGGTCGGCAGCGGCGTGCGTCGGACGAGGGAGACGGCGCCCGTCGCGGAGCGAAGCTCCGAAGCGTCCCATCAACCTGTTCGCGCCGCTTGGGCGTCGCGTCTTCGATCGAAGGGCAACCATGAAGATTCATGAGTATCAGGCAAAAGAGCTGTTGAGAAAGTACGGCGTCGTCACGCCGCGCGGTTTCCACACCGTGTCGGTGGATGGCGCAGTCAAGGCGGCTGAAGAACTGGGCGGCAAGATCTGGGTCGTCAAGGCACAGATCCATGCGGGCGGGCGCGGAAAAGGCGGGGGCGTGAAACTCGCCCGCTCGCTCGATGAAGTCCGCCAGCACGCCAGCGACATCCTCGGCATGCAGCTCGTGACGCACCAGACCGGCCCGGAAGGCCAGAAAGTGCGCAACCTGCTGATCGAAGAAGGCGCCGACATCCAGAAGGAATACTACGTCGCGGCGCTGACCGACCGCGCCACGCAGAAGGTCGCGATCATGGCCTCCTCCGAAGGCGGCATGGACATCGAGGAAGTCGCGCACAGCACGCCCGAGAAGATCCTCAAGGAATTCGTCGACCCGCTGGTCGGCCTGACCGACGCGCAGGCCGAGAACCTCGCGCGCGGTATCGGCGTGCCGGAAGCTTCGGTCGCCAAGGCCGTGGATGCGCTGAAGCGCCTGTACACGTGCTACATGGAAACCGATGCCTCGCTGGCGGAAATCAACCCGCTGATCCTCGAAGGCAACGGCAACATCAAGGCGCTCGACGCCAAGTTCAACTTCGATTCGAACGCACTGTACCGTCACCCGGAAATCGTCGATTTCCGTGACTTCGACGAAGAAGATGCGGACGAGATCGAAGCTTCGAAATTCGACCTCGCCTACATCTCGCTCGACGGCAACATCGGCTGCCTGGTGAATGGCGCCGGTCTCGCGATGGCGACGATGGACACGATCAAGCTGTTCGGCGCCGAGCCGGCCAACTTCCTCGACGTCGGTGGCGGCGCGACGACCGAGAAGGTCACCGAAGCGTTCAAGATCATGCTCAAGAACCCCAAGGTCAAGGGCATCCTGGTCAACATCTTCGGCGGCATCATGAAGTGCGACACCATCGCCACCGGCGTGGTCGCCGCAGCCAAGGAAGTCAATCTCTCCGTCCCGCTCGTGGTGCGCATGAAGGGTACCAACGAAGACCTCGGCAAGAAGATTCTCGCCGAGTCGGGCCTGCCGATCATCTCCGCCGACACGATGGCGGAAGCTGCGACCAAGATCGTCGCGGCGGTCAAGTAAGGAGAGTGTGAATGTCCATCCTGATCAACAAAGACACCAAAGTCATTACCCAGGGCATCACCGGCAAGACCGGCCAGTTCCACACCGAGAAGTGCCAGGAATACGCGAACGGCAAGAACTGCTTCGTCGCTGGCGTGAATCCGAAGAAAGCGGGCGAGAAAATCTTCGACATCCCCATCTACGGGTCGGTGAAGGAAGCCGCCGCTGAAACCGGCGCGACTGTGTCGGTGATCTACGTGCCGCCGGCTGGTGCGGCCAATGCGATCTGGGAAGCCTGCGAAGCCGACCTCGACTTGGCGATCTGCATCACCGAAGGCATTCCGGTCCGCGACATGCTGATCGTGCGCAACAAGATGAAAGAGAAGGTTGCCAAGGGCGGCAAGGAAACGCTGCTGCTGGGACCGAACTGCCCGGGCCTGATCACGCCGGACGAGATCAAGATCGGCATCATGCCGGGTCACATCCACCGCAAGGGCCGCATCGGCGTCGTGTCGCGTTCGGGCACGCTAACCTACGAAGCCGTCGCGCAGCTGACCGAAATCGGTCTGGGCCAGTCGTCGGCGGTCGGTATCGGTGGCGACCCGATCAACGGTCTGAAGCACATCGACGTGATGCGCATGTTCAACGACGATCCGGACACCGATGCGGTAATCATGATCGGCGAGATCGGCGGTCCGGACGAAGCCGAAGCCGCGCAGTGGTGCAAGGCCAACATGAAGAAGCCGATCGTCGGCTTCATCGCCGGCGTCACCGCGCCGGCCGGCAAGCGCATGGGCCACGCCGGCGCGCTGATTTCCGGTGGCGCGGACACTGCCGACGCGAAGCTCGCGATCATGGAAGAGTGCGGCTTCACGGTGACCCGCAATCCGTCCGAGATGGCCAAGCTGCTGAAGGCGATGCTGTAAGCACGACTCACCCCGCGCAGTGGAAAAGCGCCGGCTCGCCCGGCGCTTTTCGTTGCTGGGAGCCGGCAGGGAAAAACTGCTAGAATCCTCCGCTGCGCTTTTTTCCGCTTATCGTCCATCCGGAGTTTTTCATGGCAATCGAACGTACCCTGTCCATCATCAAGCCCGACGCCGTCGCGAAGAACGTGATCGGCAAGATCTACCAGCGCTTCGAAGATGCAGGCCTGAAGATCATCGCATCGAAGATGGTGCATCTGTCCGAGCGCGAAGCCGGCCAGTTCTACGCCGTGCACCGGGAGCGCCCGTTCTTCAAGGATCTCGTGTCCTTCATGATTTCCGGGCCGGTGATGATCCAGGTGCTCGAAGGCGAGAGCGCGATTGCGAAGAACCGCGACCTGATGGGCGCGACCGATCCGAAAAAAGCTGACGCCGGCACGATTCGTGCAGATTTTGCGGAATCCATCGACGCGAACGCGGTCCATGGTTCCGATGCGCCGGAAACGGCGGCCGTCGAGATTGCCTTCTTCTTTCCCGGCATGAACGTTTACACCCGCTGAACCCCTCACGGGGAAAGCCCGCGCATCGGCCCGCGCATCTTCATCGATAGCGGGCCGATTGCATTATGGGAGCTGTACGGAACACAGATGCTTACACCGGTCAATCTGCTCGATTTCGACGTCGACGGTCTCGTCAACTGGTTCGCTGAACGGGGCGAGAAGCCTTTTCGCGCGCGCCAGGTGATGCGCTGGATGCACCGTTTCGGCGAAACCGATTTCGGCAACATGACCGATGTGGCGAAAAGCCTGCGCGCGAAGCTCGCCGAAGAAGCCTGCATCCGCGCGCCTCGCGCGATCCGCGATTCGGTGTCGGCCGACGGGACGCGCAAATGGCTGCTCGATGTCGGCAGCGCGAATGCGGTCGAAGCGGTGTTCATTCCCGAGACGAACCGCGGCACCCTGTGCATCTCGTCGCAGGCCGGCTGCGCGCTCGACTGCGCGTTCTGCTCGACCGGCAAGCAGGGGTTCAACCGCAACCTCTCGGCCGCCGAGATCATCGGCCAGCTGTGGCTCGCGAACCGGCTCCTCGGCGGCAGCGCGTCGCCGGCAGGCTCGAAGGACGGGGACGGCGAGCCCGACCACGCGTCCCGTGCGACCAAGCGGGACCATGGTGGCGCGGACGCCAAGGGCGTCCAATCCGACTCGTGGCGATCCTCTGAGCCGGAGGAGGATCACAACGGCCGTGTCATCAGCAACGTCGTGATGATGGGGATGGGCGAACCGCTCGCGAACTTCGACAACGTCGTCACCGCGTTGCGGCTGATGCTCGACGATCACGCGTACGGACTGTCGCGCCGGCGCGTGACGGTGTCGACGTCCGGCATCGTCCCGGCAATGGATCGCCTGCGCGACGAGTGTCCGGTGGCGCTGGCGGTGTCGCTGCATGCGCCGGACGACGCGTTGCGCGACCGCCTCGTGCCGATCAATCGCAAATATCCGTTGCGCGAGCTGATGGCGGCGTGCCGGCGCTACCTCGAACGGGCGCCACGCGACTTCGTGACGTTCGAATACGTCATGCTCGACGGCGTCAACGATTCGGATGCGCACGCCCGCGCGCTGATCGAGCTGGTGCGCGACGTGCCGTGCAAGTTCAACCTGATTCCGTTCAATCCTTTCCCGAATTCCGGCTTCGATCGGTCCCCGGCCGACCGCATCCGGCGCTTTGCCGGGATCCTGATCGATGCCGGGATCGTCACGACGACGCGGAAGACGCGTGGCGACGACGTGAATGCGGCCTGCGGGCAGCTCGCGGGACAAGTGCAGGACCGGTCGCGGCGCACGGTCAGGCTGGTGAAGTCGATGGAGGGCCGTTGAGGATGGGCGGGTTGGCAGTGCCGCTGCTCCTTTACGCGGCCGTGTTCGGGCTGACGGCGTGCGCGGCGCCATCGGGGGCCGGACGCCCGATTGCGGAGCGACCCGTCTCCGACGTGCCGGCGACGAATCCGGCGACCGCGAGCGCCAAGGTCCACGTGGATCTCGGCATGGCCTATCTCCAGGTCGGGCGCTACGCGGTTGCGCTCGACGAGGCGCGGGCGGCTCTCGCGAGCGATTCGGCGTACGCGCCGGCCTATCACCTGATGGGTCTCGTCTATATGTTCATCGACGACCGGAACGCGGCGCGCGACAATTTTCTGCGCGCACTGCAGAAGGCGCCGAATGACCCGGAATTCAACAACAGCTACGGCTGGTTCCTGTGCGTGTCGGGGCAGGAAGCGGAAGGGCTCGAACGGCTCGCGCTCGCCGCGCGCAACCCCTATTACCGCACGCCTTCGCGGCCTTACGCGAACGCGGGCCTGTGTCATCTGCGGCGCGGCAACGACGCCGCGGCCGAGGCCGAGTTCCAGCGCGCGGCAGAGCTCGACCCATCCAACGCGCAGGCGCTCTACCACCTCGCCGCGATCGCCTACCGCCGCGGCGCCTATGAGGTTGCGCGGAACCATCTCGTGCAGTTGCACCAGCAAAGCGAGCCGACGGCGGAGTCCGTATGGCTCGGCGTGCGGACCGAGCGCAAGCTCGGCAACCGCGAGGCCGAGTCGAGCTACGCGGCGCAACTGCGCGGCCGTTTTGCCGACAGCGGGGAACATCGGGCAATGAATCAGGGAAATTACGAGTGAACGACGTTCATCGTGAAGAGGGCACGACCGCGGTCGAGCCGGCTGCTGCAACTTCTGTCGGAGAGATGCTGCGTCGTGCACGCGAAGCGCGCCGCGAGACGGTGAGCGACGTCGCGTATGCATTGAAACTGACCACCAGGCAGATCGAGGCGATGGAAGCCGAGCGCTTCGACCTGCTGCCCGGGCCGGCGTTTGTTCGCGGCTTCCTGCGCAATTACGCGCGGTATCTCGGGCTCGACCCGGCCGCGCTGCTCGCCAGCCTCGCAAAAAACGCCGCTGCGATGCCGGTCGAACTCGCGCCGCTGTCGAATGCCGAAGGCGTGATGCCGAGCGGCAGGGCGACGCGTTCGGCCCGTCTGCCGGCAGCGCTGGTTGCCGGCGCCTTATTGACCGTTGTCGTCGCGGGATGGTTTTTCGACTGGTTCCAGATGCCGGATACCGAAACCGCGACTGTCGAATTGGCCCCGTCCGAAGGGGAGGCAACGCCATTGCCGGTGCCGCTCGAACCTCCGGCCCCCGCCGCCGAGCCCGACGTGGCACCGCAACTGTCCTCGCCTGCTGCGGTGGCACCGGATGGCGTGGCGGCGAATGACGTGCCGCCGCAGGCGCCTATCGCGGCGCCTTCGCCGGAAGCCGCTCCCGCGCCCATTGCGGGAGACAGCGCGGCCACGACCGTTCCCACCGGACTGCCCGGCGTCGAACACCTGGTGTTCCGTTTCGCCGGTGAATCGTGGGTGGAGGTGCGCGATGCGACGGGGAAGGTCATTTTTTCCGGCCTCAATCCGGCCGGCAGCACCCGTACGGTCCAGGGCCAGCCGCCATTCGGGCTCGTCGTCGGCAACGCCCAAAAGGTCACGACGGAATTTCGCGGCCAGCCGCTGGATCTTGTTCCCCATATTCGCGTCGGCGTCGCCAAGCTGACCGTGAAGTGAGCTGAAATGGCAACGAATTCTTCTTCGGGATCACTCGTCCGTCACAAGACGCGGCAGGTCAGGGTGGGACGGATCAACATCGGTTCGAACGCGCCGGTGGTCGTGCAGTCGATGACGAACACCGACACCGTCGATGTGCTCGGGACCGCGATGCAGGTCGCCGAGCTCGCCCGCGCCGGCTCCGAGCTCGTGCGCATCACCGTCAATAACGAGGCGGCCGCGAAAGCCGTGCCGCATATCCGCGACCGCCTGCTGGCGCTCAACGTCGACGTGCCGCTCGTCGGCGACTTCCACTACAACGGCCACAAGCTGCTCGCCGAGCATCCGGCCTGCGCCGAGGCGCTGGCGAAGCTGCGGATCAATCCGGGCAACGTCGGCGCGGGCGCGAAGCGCGACCCGCAGTTCGCGGCGATCATCGACATCGCGTGCCGCCACGACAAGCCAGTGCGCATCGGCGTGAACTGGGGGAGCCTCGATCCGTCCGTGCTGGCGCGCGTCATGGATCAGAACGCGAAGCTCGCGCAGCCGCGCGACGCGAACGCCGTGATGCGCGAAGCCCTCGTCGTTTCGGCGCTCGAATCGGCGGCGAAAGCCGAAGAATATGGGCTCGGGGGCGACCGCATCATCCTGTCGGCGAAAGTGTCGAGCGTGCAGGACCTGATCGCGGTGTATCGCGATCTGGCGGCGCGCTGCGACTATCCGCTGCACCTCGGGCTGACCGAAGCGGGAATGGGGTCGAAAGGCATCGTCGCCTCGACCGCGGCACTCGCGGTACTGCTGCAGGAAGGCATCGGCGACACGATCCGCATCTCGCTGACGCCGGAACCGAACGGCAGCCGCACGCAGGAAGTCGTCGTCGCGCAGGAAATCCTGCAGACAATGGGCCTGCGCGCGTTCACGCCGATGGTGATCGCGTGCCCGGGATGCGGGCGCACGACCAGCACGTTCTTCCAGGAACTGGCGTCGGGCATCCAGTCCTACGTGCGGGACCAGATGCCGGTGTGGCGCGAGCAGTACGACGGCGTCGAGAACATGACCGTCGCGGTGATGGGCTGCGTCGTGAATGGGCCCGGCGAGAGCAAGCACGCCAACATCGGCATCTCGCTGCCCGGCACCGGGGAGACTCCCGCGGCTCCGGTGTTCGTCGATGGCGAGAAAACCGTCACGCTGCGCGGCGACAATATCGGCACCGAATTCAAGGCCATCGTCGACGACTACGTGGCCACCCGATACGTGAAAAAGGCGGGCTGAACTTCAGCTTATGACAGAAAAAAAACCGATGATTCAGGCCTTGCAGGCCGTACGCGGGATGAACGACATCCTGCCCGACGAGGCCGAAGCCTGGGAGCATTTCGAAGACATCGTCCGCGACTGGCTGCGCAGCTACGGTTACCGCCCGATCCGCATGCCGATCGTGGAGCCGACGCCGCTCTTCAAGCGTGCGATCGGCGAAGTCACCGATATCGTCGAGAAGGAGATGTACTCCTTCGAGGACGCGCTCAACGGCGAACAGCTGACGCTGCGCCCGGAAGGCACGGCATCCTGCGTGCGCGCCGCGATCCAGCACAAGATGCTGTCGGCCGGCGCGCAGCGCCTCTACTATCACGGCCCGATGTTCCGCCATGAGCGGCCGCAAAAAGGGCGCTACCGCCAGTTTCACCAGATCGGTGTCGAGGCGCTGGGCTTCGACGGTCCCGACATCGACGCCGAACATATCCTGATGTGCGCGCGCCTGTGGGACGACCTCGGGCTCGAGGACGTCAAACTCGAGCTGAACTCGCTGGGATCGCCGGACGAGCGGGCGCGCCACCGGGCGGAACTCGTCGCATACCTCGAAGGGCATCGCGAGCGCCTCGACGACGATGGCAAGCGGCGCCTGCACACGAATCCGTTGCGCATTCTCGACACGAAGAACCCCGAGCTGCAGGACCTCGTCGACAATGCCCCCAGGCTGCTCGATTTCCTCGGCGAGGATTCGCTGAAGCACTTCAACGGCGTACAGGTGCTGCTCAAGGACGCCGGCGTGTCGTACCGCATCAACCACCGGCTCGTGCGCGGCCTCGACTATTACAACCGCACCGTGTTCGAGTGGGTGACGACGCGGCTCGGCGCGCAAGGCACGGTGTGCGCCGGCGGCCGCTACGACAGCCTTGTCGAACAGCTCGGCGGCCGTCCGGCGCCGGCCGCCGGTTTCGCGATGGGCATCGAGCGGCTGCTCGCGCTGTGGCGCGAAGGGGGCGGGGAGGCCGAACCGGCCCAGCCGGATGTATATGTCGTCAATCTCGGCGAGCAGGCGCAGCGCCTCGCGTTTCGCGCCGCCGAGGCGCTGCGCGGCCACGGCTTCGCGGTGTTGACGCATTGTGGCGGCGGCAGCTTCAAGTCGCAGATGAAAAAAGCCGACGCAAGCGGGGCGCCGATCGCAGTCGTCATCGGTGACGACGAGGCGGCGACGGGCGAAGTCGGCCTCAAGCCGTTGCGCGGCCCCGGCGGCCAGCAGCGTGTCGCGCTCGACGGCTTGGCCAATGCGGTGGCCGAATGCCTGTTCACGGAAAATGAGGAAGAAGATGGCAGTTTATGACCTGGAAGAACAGGAGCAGATTTCCGAGCTGAAGGCCTGGTGGGCTCAGTACGGCAAGCTCATAACGACGCTCGCGGTCGCGGCGGCGCTCGCGTCGGTCGGCTGGCAGGGCTTCAGGTGGTACCAGAACAAGCAGGCGAGCGAGGCCGGCGCGCTGTATTTTGTCGTGCAGCAGGCCGCCGAACGAGGCGACGCGCAGAAAGCCCGCGAGGCCGCCGGGCAGATCATCGAAAAATTCTCCGGCACCCCCTATGCCGAAATGGCCGCGCTGCTGTCGGCCGGAGTGCAGTTCAGCGCCGGCGAGGGAAAGAACGCGCGTGCCCAGCTCGAGTGGCTGGTGGAAAACGGTGACGACCCGGCGCTGCGTGACATTGCGCGGCTGCGGCTCGCCAGCGTGTTGCTCGACGAAGGCGCCCATGCCGATGCGCTCGCCCGGCTACAAGCCGAGCCGGATGCGGCGCTGAAAGGGCGTTTCGCCGATCTGCGCGGTGATGTGCTCGCGGCGAGCGGCAAGCCTGACGAGGCCCGCAGCGCCTACCAGGGCGCGCTGGACGCGATCGCGCAGGGCGGCACCGAAGGCGGCGAGACGTTGCGCGAAGTGGTCCGCCTGAAGCTTCAGGCGCTGGAGGGCTGAGCGATGACGCGTCCTCTGGTCACCCTGCTGCTCGCGGGCTCGCTCGCGCTTTCCGCCGGCTGCTCGTCGCTGAATCCTTTTGCCTCGTCGACGCCCCAGCCGGCCGAGCTCCTCGCCTTCAAGCCTTCGGCCGAGCTGCACACGGTCTGGCAGGCGGAAGTCGGCTCGTCGGGGCCGTACGTGTTCCAGCCGGCCGTGGTCGGCGATGAAGTGTATGCGGCGGCGCACGACGGCACGGTCGCGCGCTACCAGGATGGAAAAGCCGTGTGGACGGCGAAAGTCGGCAAGCGCCTGTCCGCGGGAGTCGGCAGCGACGGTCGCCTGGCAGTCGTCGTGACGACTGGCGGCGAAGTGGTCGCATACGACGCCGCGACCGGTGAGCCGCGCTGGCGAGTTCCGGCAGGAGTCGAAGTCCTAGCGCCGCCGGCAGTCGGTGACGCGGTGGTGGTCGTGCGCGCGTCCGACAGCCGCCTGATCGGGCTCGACGCTCGCGATGGCAGTCGGCGCTGGGTGTTCCAGCGGCCGACGCCGCCGCTGGCGCTGCGCAGTTTCGCCGGCATGACGATCGAAGGTGACGTGGCGCTCGTCGGCTATCCGGGAGGCAAGCTGGTCGCGGTCAATCTCGCCAACGGCGGGCCGCTGTGGGAGCTGACGGTGGCGACGCCGCGCGGCGCGACCGAACTCGAGCGGGTTGCCGACGTCGCCGGAACGCCGGTGCTCGGCCGGCGGGAAGTGTGCGCGGTGGCCTATCAGGGACGCGCGGCGTGCTTCGACGCGACCAACGGCAACGCGATCTGGTCGCGCGAGTTCTCGAGCAGCGCGGGCATGGACCGCGACGCGCGCTTTGTCTACATCACGGACGACAGGGACGCCGTCCATGCGCTGGAGGCCGGCAGCGGCGCGAGCGCGTGGAAACAGGATGCGCTGGCGCGACGGACCGTATCGCGCCCGCTTGTCGCGGGGAACTTCGTCGCCGTGGGCGACATGGAAGGTTACGTGCATCTCCTCGACCGCGAGAGCGGCGCTTTCGCGGCGCGGGCGCGCGCTGACGACAGCGCGATCGTTGCCGATCCGCGCCGCTTCGGTGCCCAGGGTTTTGTCATCCAGACGCGTGACGGCAACATCCGCGTCTTTGAAGTCCGCTAGGCGGGAATGAGCGCTTGAAACCCACAATAGTTCTGGTTGGCCGGCCCAATGTCGGCAAGTCCACGCTGTTCAACCGGCTGACGAAAACCCGTGACGCACTCGTGGCCGACCAGCCCGGGTTGACGCGCGACCGCCACTACGGCATCGGCCGCGTCGGCGACCGCGATTATCTCGTCGTCGACACGGCCGGCTTCGATCCCGTCGCCAAGGACGGCATCATGCACGAGATGGCACGGCAGGCCGAGCAGGCGATTGCCGAGGCCGACGCGCTGCTGTTCATGGTCGACGGCCGCAGCGGCCTCACGCCTCATGACGAGCAGATCGCTGCACGCCTGCGCCGCGCCGGGCGCCCGGTCTACCTCGTCGTCAACAAGTCGGAAGGCATGGAGCGGACGATGGTCGCGGCCGAATTCCATGCGCTCGGGCTCGGCGATCCGCTGCCGGTTTCCGCCTCCCACGGCGAGGGGGTGAAACAGCTCCTCGATCTCGTGCTCGGCGCCTTTCCGCCGGATGCCGAACCCGAAGAGGACGAGGGGCGCACGCCGCGGATCGCGATCGTCGGCCGCCCGAACGTCGGCAAGTCGACTTTCGTCAACAGCCTGCTCGGCGAGGAGCGTGTCATCGCGTTCGACATGCCGGGCACGACACGCGATGCAATCGCGATCCCGTTCGAGCGGGACGGGCGCCGCTACACCCTGATCGATACGGCGGGCCTGCGCCGGCGCGGCAAAGTGTTCGAGGCGGTCGAGAAGTTCTCGGTGATCAAGACGCTGCAGGCGATCGAGCAGGCGAACGTGGTCGTCCTGGTGCTCGACGCTTCGCAGGACATTTCCGACCAGGACGCGCATATCGCCGGATTCATCCTCGAGGCGGGCCGAGCGCTGGTCGTCGCGGTGAATAAATGGGACGACGTCGACGACTACCGCCGTGAGCTCATCAAGCAGGATCTCGCCCGCAAGCTCAATTTCCTGTCTTTCGCGCGCTTTCACTACATTTCGGCGCTGAAAGGGGCGGGCGTTGCCGCAGTCATGAAGTCGGTCGATGCGGCCTATGCTGCCGCGATGATCAATCTGTCGACCCCGCGCCTCACGCGCACGATGCAGGCGGCGCTCGCGAAACAGGCGCCCCCGCGCCACGGTGTTTTCCGGCCCAAGATGCGCTATGCGCACCAGGGCGGCAACAACCCCCCGGTCGTCGTCATTCACGGCGCGGCACTCGACCATGTGCCGACCTCGTACGTGCGCTATCTCGAACGGACCTTCATGGAAGCGTTCAAGCTGCAGGGGACGCCGTTGCGGATACAATTCCGTACTGCGCACAATCCGTTTATAGGGAAAGAATAGGCTCCGCACCGGGAGGACGTGCCGGCGCCAATATTGCGGCGCAGCATAAAATCCTTTACATTCACAAGAAGATATAGAGCTTCGAGGTTTTAAAATGAGCAATAAAGGGCAACTTCTACAAGACCCGTTTCTGAATACCTTGCGCAGGGAGCATGTGCCGGTCGCGATTTACCTGGTGAATGGCATCAAGCTGCAGGGCCAGATCGAATCCTTCGACCAATACGTCGTTCTGCTGAAGAACACCGTTACCCAGATGGTCTACAAACATGCGATCTCCACGGTCGTGCCTGCACGTCCGGTCAATATCCAGCAGCAGGATTCGGGTGAAGGCAATAGCTGAGTCCCGATCCATCGAGCAGTCATTCCCGGCTTTGTCGAGTCTCCATGTTTGAGCGTCCTGCTTCCGGTGAGCGGGCCGTTCTTGTTCAACTCGATCTGAATCAGGGGGCACTCGACGAACGCCTTTCCGAACTCAGGCTGCTCGCCGTCAGCGCGGGCGCGAGTGTCGAAGCGGTCATCGGCGGGCGGCGTGCGAAGCCCGATCCCGCGCTGTTCGCCGGGCGCGGAAAAGTCGACGAGATCGCCGAGGCGTTGCGCGTTCATGACGCCGACCTCGTCATTTTCAATCACGCGCTGTCGCCGGCACAGCAGCGCAACCTCGAGCGTTCGCTCGAGTGCCGTGTCATCGACCGCACTGCACTGATCCTCGACATCTTCGCGCAGCGCGCGCGCAGCCACGAAGGCAAGCTGCAGGTCGAACTCGCGCAGCTCGACCACCTGTCGACACGGCTCGTCCGCGGCTGGACTCACCTCGAGCGGCAGAAAGGCGGCATCGGCCTGCGCGGGCCCGGCGAGACGCAGCTCGAAACCGACCGCCGCCTGCTCGGCATGCGGGTCAGGACGCTGAAAGAGCGGCTCGCCCGGATCGAGAAGCAGCGGCGCGTGCGTCGGCGCGGCCGGCTCGGGCGAGGCGTGCTGTCGGTGTCCCTCGTCGGGTACACGAACGCCGGCAAATCGACGCTTTTCAACGCGCTGACGAAAGCCGGTGCTTACGCGGCCGACCAGCTGTTCGCAACGCTCGACACGACCTCGCGCCGCCTGTATGTCGGTGAGGGGGGCAACGTCGTGCTCTCGGATACCGTCGGCTTCATCCGCGATCTTCCGCATTCACTGGTCGCGGCCTTTCACTCGACGCTCGAGGAAACCGCCAGCGCCGACCTGTTGCTGCACGTCGTCGATGCCGCCAGCGAGGACCGTGAGGCGCAGGTCGATGCGGTCAATCGCGTGCTCGTCGAGATCGGCGCGGGCGACGTGCCGCAGATCATGGTGATGAACAAGATCGACCTCACCCAGGCCGAAGCGGCGGTCAATCGGGATGAATATGGTAAGATCGACCGCGTTTTTTTGAGCGCCAGGACAGGCGAAGGACTGGGCCTGCTGCGCGATGCTCTGGCCGAAGCGGCACGTGCGGCTGCGGCTGCCCCGGAAGATCCTGCGGGATCTTCGCCGAATCTCACCGACATCGATCCTATTCAAACGTGATTACAGGCGTTCTAATGTCACTCAATGACCCTCGCTGGGGCAACCAGGGGAATGACGACGGCAAACGCGGCGACGGAAATCGCGGCGGGAAACAGGGTCCCCCGGATCTCGAAGACATCTGGCGTGATTTCAACCAGCGGCTGTCGAGCATGTTCGGTGGCAAGCGGGGCGGACGCAACGGCGGCAGCGGTGGAGGCGGCGGCGGACCGCAGATGCCACAGATTTCTTTCCGCCAGTTCGGCGGCGGAATTGGCGCGCTGCTGGCGCTGATCTTCATCGTCTGGCTCGCGAGCGGTTTCTATATTGTCGACGCGAACCAGCGCGGCGTCGTGCTGCGCTTCGGCAACTTCGTCCAGACCACCGATCCCGGCCTGCGCTGGCGCCTGCCTTATCCGATCGAGAGCAATGAGATCGTCGATCTGACCGGGGTGCGAACCGTTGAGGTCGGGTATCGCGGCACCGAGCGCAACAAGGTGCTGCGCGAGTCGCTGATGCTGACCGATGACGAAAACATCATCAATATCCAGTTCGCGGTCCAGTACGTGCTGAGCAGCCCGGAGAATTACCTGTTCAACAACCGCTTTCCGGACGAGTCGGTGATCCAGGCCGCCGAATCGGCGATGCGCGAGATCGTCGGCAGAAGCAAGATGGACTTCGTGCTGTATGAAGGACGCGAGCAGATCGCGGCGAGCGCCCACGAACTGATCCAGAAAATTCTGGATCGTTACGAAACCGGCATCCAGGTCAGCCGCGTGACGATGCAGAATGCGCAGCCGCCGGAGCAGGTTCAGGCAGCCTTCGACGACGCGGTGAAAGCGGGTCAGGATCGCGAGCGCGCGCGCAACGAGGGCGAGGCCTACGCGAACGACGTGATACCGCGCGCCCGCGGAACGGCATCCCGTCTTATCGAGGAGGCGAATGCCTATCGGGAGCGGGTAGTGGCGAATGCCGAGGGCGAGGCGAGTCGCTTCACCCAGGTGCTCGAGGAATACCGGCGCGCACCGGACGTGACGCGCGAGCGGATGTATCTGGATACGATGCAGCACGTGATGTCGAATTCCAGCAAGGTGATGGTGGATGCGAAGGGCAACGGGAATCTGCTCCTGATGCCGCTGGACAAGCTGCTGCAGGGCGTCGGAACGGGGCAGGCAGCGCAGGAGCCGGTGACTTCGGCGCCTGCGACCCCGGCCGCACCCGTCCCGACACCGCGGGCCGACAGTTCCTTCGATGCCCGCAGCCGCGATGTGTTGCGTGACCGTGAGCGGGGAGAGCGTTGATGCGTGACAAGATGTCGCTCGTTGCGGGCGCGCTGCTGTTTATCGGCGTCCTTGCGTCAATGACGCTATTTACCGTCGATCAGCGTCAGTTCGCGGTCGTATTCCAGCTCGGCGAGGTCAAGGAAGTCATCGACAAGCCGGGCCTGAACTTCAAGTGGCCGATGATCCAGAACGTGCGCTTCTTCGACCGCCGCATCCTGACGATGGATACGCCGGAGCCGGAGCGCTTCATCACCGCGGAGAAGAAAAACGTCCTCGTCGACCACTTTGTCAAGTGGCGGATCATCGACCCGAAGCTCTATTACGTCTCGGTGGCCGGGGACGAGGCGCGCGCGCGCATCCGCCTGCTGCAGACGGTCAATTCCGGGCTGCGCGAGGAATTCGGCCGGCGCACGGTGCATGACGTGGTGTCCGGCGCGCGCGACCAGATCATGGAAGACATGCGTACGCGTGCCGACGAGGACGCGCGCAAGATCGGCGTCCAGATCCTCGATGTGCGGCTCAAGCGCGTCGATCTGCCGCTCGAGGTGTCGGAATCGGTCTATCGTCGCATGGAGGCGGAGCGCAAGCGCGTCGCCAACGAGCTGCGCTCGGAAGGCGGGGCGATTGCGGAGAAGATACGTGCCGATGCGGATCGTCAGCGCGAAGTCATCATCGCCGAGGCCTACCGCGACGCGCAGCAGGCCAAGGGTGCGGGCGACGCCAAGGCGACGGGCATCTACGGCGAAGCGTATGGCCGGAATCCGGAGTTCTACTCGTTCTACCGCAGCCTCGAGGCCTACCGCCAAGCTTTCGACAGCAAGAACGACCTGCTGGTCGTGGACCCGAGTTCGGAGTTTTTCAGATTCATGAAGGATTCCGGCGGGGGCAGCAAGAACTGAACGGATGGGCAACACCTTGTTGATGGCCTTCGCACTGATGCTGGTGATCGAAGGCATCCTGCCCTTTGTCGCGCCAGCCGCCTGGCGCGAAACTTTTTTGCGGCTGGCGCAGATGGCTGACGGTCAGATCCGGTTCATCGGATTGTCGTCGATGCTGATCGGCATCCTGCTGCTGTTTCTCCTTTCCTGACTATCATGCGCTGGGTTCTTCCCGATCACATCCAGGACGCGTTGCCGGCCGAGGCAGACAAGATCGAACGTCTGCGCCGTCGCCTGCTCGACGCGTTCCGCTCCCATGGCTATCAGCTCGTGGTGCCGCCGTTGCTCGAATATCTCGACTCCCTGACGACCGGAGCCGGGCAGGATCTCAAGCTGCGGACTTTCAAGCTCGTCGATCAGCTGTCCGGCCGCACGATGGGCGTGCGTGCCGACATGACGCCGCAGGTCGCACGCATCGACGCGCACCTGTTGAATCGTCGCGGCGTGTCGCGGCTGTGCTATTGCGGCAGCGTGCTGCATACCCTGCCTTCGACGCTCACGGCGACGCGCGAGCCGCTGCAGCTCGGCGCCGAACTGTATGGCCATGCGGGCCTCGAGGCCGACATCGAAATCATTCGGCTGCTCGCCGAGGTGATGCGCCTGGCGGAGGTCCCGGCGAGCCGCATCGACCTCGGGCACGTCGGCCTGTTTCGCGTGCTCGCGGCGCGCGCCGGCCTGGTGCCAGGGCGCGAGGAGGAACTCTTCGACCTGCTTCAGGCGAAGGATCTGCCGGACCTGCACGAGCTCGTCGCCGGCGTCGCCGAGCCGGTGCGCTCCGCACTGCTTGCGTTGCCGGGCCTCTACGGCGGCCCCGAGGTGCTCGACAAGGCGCGGGTGTGTCTGCCCGACGACGCCGAAATCCGCGCGGCGCTCGACGATCTGAGCCGCCTTGCCGCGGCGCTCGGCGACCTGCCGATCAGCTTCGATCTGGCAGACCTGCGCGGCTACCATTACCACAGTGGCGTCGTGTTCGCAGCTTACGGTGGAAGCTCGCCGGCGGCGCTCGCGCTCGGCGGGCGTTACGACCGGGTCGGGGAAGCTTTCGGCCGCGGACGGCCGGCTACCGGCTTCAGCCTCGACCTGCGCGAACTGGCGGTGCGCCTAGCGGATGCGGGGCAGCGCGGCGCGATCCTCGCGCCGGCCGACGGCGACGCTGGGCTGGAAGCGGTCATCGCACAATTGCGCAGCCGGGGCGAGGTCGTGATGACCGAACTCCCCGGCCATGACGGAAGCTGGAACGAGGCCGGTTGCGATCGGCAACTGATCAGGCGTGAGGGCCGCTGGACGGTCGAATCGCTTCAGGGAGAATGAAGTAAATGGCTAAGAACGTAGTGGTTGTCGGTACCCAGTGGGGCGATGAAGGCAAAGGCAAGATCGTCGACTGGCTGACCGATCATGCGCGCGGCGTGGTGCGCTTCCAGGGCGGGCACAACGCGGGTCACACGCTGGTGATCGGCGCGAACGAATACAAGCTGAACCTCGTGCCGTCGGGCATCGTGCGCGAAGGCGTCGCATGCTACATCGGCAACGGCGTCGTGCTCGACGCGCACCACCTGCTGTCCGAGATCCGCACGCTCGAGGCAGGCGGCATAAGGGTGCGCGACCGGTTGCGCATCAGCCCGGGCTGTCCGCTGATCCTCGGCTACCACGCGGCGCTGGATCGCGCGCGCGAGGCAGCGAAAAGCGCGGGCGACAAGATCGGCACGACCGGCAAGGGCATCGGCCCGACCTACGAGGACAAGGTCGCGCGGCGCGCGCTGCGCGTCTATGACATGTTCGACCGCGAGCGCTTTGCCGCAAAATTGCGCGCGAACCTCGACTATCACAATTTCGTGCTGACGCAGCACCTCGATGCCGAAGCGGTTGAATTCGAGCCGGTGTTCGAGCAGGCGATGGCCGATGCGGAAGAGATCCGGCCGATGGTCGCCGACGTCTCCGCCGAGCTGTATGCGGTCAACAAGTCCGGCGGCAGCCTGCTGTTCGAAGGCGCGCAGGGCACGTTGCTCGACATCGACCACGGCACCTATCCGTTCGTCACGTCGAGCAACTGCGTCGCCGGTCAGGCGGCCGCGGGCTCGGGAGTCGGTCCGGGGCGCCTGCATTACGTCCTCGGGATCACGAAAGCTTATTGCACGCGTGTCGGCGGCGGTCCGTTTCCGACCGAACTCGACATCGAGACCGCCGGCACGCCGGGGCAGCAGATGTCGTCGAAAGGGCGGGAGTTCGGCACGGTCACCGGACGCAAGCGCCGATGCGGCTGGCTCGACCTCGCCGCTTTGAAGCGCTCGATCATCATCAATGGCGTGACCGGCCTGTGCATCACGAAGCTCGACGTGCTCGACGGCCTGCCGGAGCTGAAGCTTTGCACCGGCTACATGCTCGACGGCCAGCGCATCGATCTGCTGCCGATGGGGTCCGAAGAGGTCACGCGCTGCGAGCCGATCTTCGAGACGATGGCGGGCTGGAGCGGCACGACTTTCGGCGCGCAGAGCTGGGACGCGCTGCCGCAGGAAGCGCGTGCGTATCTGCACCGCATCGAGGAGATCTGCGAGATTGCGATCGACGTGATCTCGACCGGCCCCGAGCGCGACGAAACGATCCTGCGCCGCCATCCTTTCGGTGCCTGAGAGCGCAAGTCGCGGCGCTCGCGCAGGGCTGGAAAAAGCAAAAGCCGGTCGAATGACCGGCTTTTGCTTGAATCTGGTGCCCAGAAGAGGACTCGAACCTCCACGCCTCGCGGCGCTAGTACCTGAAACTAGTGCGTCTACCAATTCCGCCATCTGGGCAGGCGGACGGAGTATACCGGCAAGTCGGGTTTTGGCAAAGTGGGGCGCCGACACCCGGCTGCAACGAGTTCACGACGCGAAGGATGGAACAGGAAGGACAGGCAACAAAAAAGCCGACTCAAGGTCGGCTTTCCTGCAGAACTGGTGCCCAGAAGAGGACTCGAACCTCCACGCCTCGCAGCGCTAGTACCTGAAACTAGTGCGTCTACCAATTCCGCCATCTGGGCAAGAGCCGCGCATTATAAGCATCAATCCGAGAATGTCAATGACTACAAGACCAAAAAATTCCAGACCGAAAACGAAGAGTCCTGCCGGCCCCGCGGGAAGCCACCCGCCGAGTGATATTCGGCGCGCCGATCCGTTCTTCGAGCGCGAATCCGCAGAGTACGAGAATCCGCTGCCGAGCCGCGAATATGTCGAGCAGACGCTCGCTGAGCAAGGGGTGCCGATGAGTTTCGCGGAGCTGTGCGGTGCGCTCGACGTCACCGCCGACGAAGCGCCGCTGTTCGAGCGCCGTCTGCGCGCGATGGAGCGCGACGGCCAGGTGATCCGCAACCGGCGCGATGCGTTCCTGCTGCCGGACAAGGCGGACCTGATCCGCGGCCGCGTCGCGGGGCATGCCGATGGCTTCGGCTTCCTGATCCGCGACGACGGGCAGCCCGATGTCTTTCTCGGGCCGAAGGAAATGCGTGAAGTGCTGCACGGCGACCGCGTGATCGCGCGTGTCACCGGCGTCGACCGGCGCGGCCGGCCCGAAGGCAAGATCGTCGAAGTGCTCGAACGCGCGAACGCCCGCGTCGTCGGGCGCGTGCTCGATGCGCACGGCGTTCAGGTGGTCGTGCCGGAAAACCGCCGTCTCGCCCAGGACATCCTGCTCGCGCCGGGGGGCAAGAAGACAGTGCCGGGCCAGGTCGTGACCGTTGAACTGATTGTGCAGCCGACGAAATTCGCGCAGCCGATCGGCAAGATTGTCGAAGTGCTCGGCAACTATGCCGATCCCGGCATGGAAATCGAGATCGCGCTGCGCAAGCATGAACTGCCGTACGAGTTTTCGCCCGAAGCAAAGGCCGAGACGCGCAAGCTGCCGCTCAAGGTGCGCAAGAAGGACTGGGCGGGCCGCGAGGACATCACGAACCTGCCGCTGGTGACGATCGATGGCGAAACGGCGAAGGACTTCGACGATGCGGTGTATTGCGAGCGCCAGGGCCGGGGTTTCCGGCTGATCGTCGCGATCGCCGACGTATCGCACTACGTCGAGGCCGGCGGCGGGCTCGACGCGGACGCGCAGGACCGCGGCAACTCGGTGTATTTCCCGCGCCGCGTGATCCCGATGCTGCCGGAAAAGCTCAGCAACGGGCTGTGTTCGCTGAATCCGCAGGTTGAACGCCTGTGCATGGTGTGCGACATGAGTATCTCGCCGACTGGTGCGATCAAGGCATACCGCTTCTACCCGGCCGTGATGTTCTCGCACGCGCGGCTCACATACAACCAAGTTGCCGCCGCGCTGTATGAACAGGATGCGGGCGCGCGCGAGGCAGTCGGCGCGCTGCTGCCGCACCTCGAAAATCTCGACAAGCTGTTCCGTGTGCTGCTCAAGGCGCGGGCGAAGCGCGGCGCGATCGACTTCGAGACGACCGAGACGCGGATGATCTTCGACGACGCCGGCAAGATCGAGCGCATCGTCCCCGAAGTGCGCAACGACGCGCATCGCCTGATCGAGGAATGCATGCTCGCGGCGAATGTCTGCGCCTCGGAATTCCTGCAGACTCGCGAACATCCGGCGTTGTACCGGGTGCACGAAGGACCGACGCCCGAGAAGCTCGAGAAGCTGCGCAACTTCCTCGCCGAGTTCGGCCTTGGCTTGGGCGGCGGCGACGAGCCGAAAGCGGGGGATTACGGCAAGCTACTCGAGAAAGTCAGAGAGCGCCCGGACGCGCAGCTGCTGCAGACGGTGATGCTGCGTTCGCTGCGTCAGGCGGTGTATAGCCCGGACAACGTCGGGCACTTCGGTCTCGCGTACGAAGCCTATACGCACTTCACATCGCCGATCCGGCGTTACCCGGACCTGCTTGTGCATCGCTCGATCAAGGCGGCGCTCGAGAACCGTACGTACGAGGCCGGTGACTGGGACCAGATCGGCATGCACTGCTCGGCCACGGAGCGGCGCGCCGACGAGGCGACGCGCGACGTCGTCTCATGGCTGAAGTGCTATTACATGCAGGACAAGGTCGGCGAGGAGTTTTCCGGCAGCGTGTCGGCGGTGGTACCCTTCGGCCTCTTCGTCGCCCTCGACGAAATTTTCATCGAGGGGCTGGTGCACATCTCGGATCTGGGCAGCGACTATTTCCACTATGACGAAACGCGCCACGAACTTGCCGGCGAGCGCACCGGGGCGCGTTACCGGCTTTCCGACCGCGTGCGCGTGCAGCTGGTGCGCGTCGATCTGGAGACGACCAAGATCGATTTTCGCCTGATCGAAGGGCCGCAGCGGCCGACCGAACGGGTCGGCAAGACCGCCAAGGAGCGCAAGCGGGCTGTGGGGGTCGAAGTCGGTGACGCGGGCGAGGTCGCCGAGGTCGCAAGCGCGGTCGTCAATGCGCCGGCCGCCCCGCGGACGGGACGCGGACGCAAACAGGTCGCGGCGCTGTTCCAGCCTCCCGTCACGGTCACGCCGGACGAGCAGGCGGCCTCGCCACAAGAGAAGGTCGCGAAGAAGCCCCGCAAGGCAAAGCCGGCTGGTGAACCGGCCACCGATAAACCCGCAACAGGTAAAAAGAAAGGCACCGCCCGTGGCTAACAAGTCCTCAAGCAACGAACGCCCGAGCCATACGACGGCAGCCGGCAGGCGCCCGGCGCATCAGCGCGACGCCGGCTCTGCCGCCGACAGCCGCGGCCCGGCACGAAGCCGCAAGGAGTCGGACCCGGGAGAGGCCCCCGACGCGCCTGCGGCGCGTGAAAGCCGCGGGGAGTCGCGGCTGATCTACGGTTTCCATGCCGTGCTCGGCAAGCTCAGACGCGACCCGGACTCGGTGTTCGAGCTTTACCTGTCCGGACAGCGTACCGATGCGCGCGCGAAAGACGTCGTGCGGCTCGCCGAGTCGCAGAACGTGCGCCTGATCCAGGCGGAGGCGGAGCGTCTCGACGGCATGGTCGGCACGCGCCGCCACCAAGGGGTCGTCGCGCGCGTCGATGCGAAGAGCCGCGAGCTGAAGCTTGCCGACGTCCTCGAAGTGCTCGAGGAAAACGCGCTAATCCTGGTGCTCGACGGCGTGCAGGACCCGCACAACCTCGGCGCCTGCCTGCGCGTCGCGGACGCTGTCGGCGCGCATGCCGTCGTGGCGCCGAAGGACCGCGCAGTCGGCCTCAATGCGACCGCAATCAAGGTCGCCAGCGGCGCCGCGGACAGCGTGCCGTACGTCACCGTGACGAATCTCGCCCGCGCGCTGCGCGAAATGCAGGAAGCGGGTATCTGGGTCGTCGGAGCGGCTGGCGAGGCGGAGAAATCGGTGTACGAAGTCGACCAGAAAGGGCCCGTCGCGTGGGTTCTCGGCGCCGAAGGCGACGGCCTGCGCCGGCTCACGCGCGAGACCTGCGACGAACTCGCCCGCATCCCGATGCTCGGCACCGTCGAGAGCCTGAATGTCTCGGTCGCGAGCGGCATCTGCCTGTTCGAGGCGCGGCGTCAGCGCAGCGCGCAGCTGGAGAGCACGGCACCCCAAGCGGGGGACCGCAGGACGGCCTGAACGGGATTTCCCGTTTCGTATGCGGCCTGCCCGCGGCGCATCGGGGCAGGCTGCTTTCTTGCAAGCGCCCGACGCGTGGCTATCGCCGAGCGACCCCGGCGGTTGCGGCCCTCGTCAAAGCCGCATCGCTCGCAATCGGTTCAGCCGGCCGAAAGATCCACTCGTCGTAGCGCGCCGCACTGGGCGCAGCGGGGCCTAGCTCGGGCGGCAGATCGGCCTTGCGGATCGGTTCACCGGTCGCCCGGCTGTGAATGCCGACGATCGCCTGGCCCTCCCGCACCAGCCCCCAGTCCGGGTGCCCGGTCAGGGGGTCGGGGTAGATGCGCCGCAGATGACGCCTGACGGTCGGGAAGCGGCGATCTTCGACGAGTTCATCGAGGCTCGTCGGCCACGCCGGAGCCCCCGGCGAGTCGGCATGGTAGCGGCCGATCGCGCGGGCGATCTCGCTGCCGATGAAGAGAAGCTCGGCCTCGCGTTCGCGCGCCGCCACTTTCTGCCACACGACTCCGACCTCCGCTGCGAACAATCCCAGCGCAGCGGCGGCAAACAGCACCAGGAGATAGGTATAGCCGCGCTGGTGCTTACCAGTCCGCATAATTCCCGCCATCGGAGGCCTGTCCTGGGGCGCCGCTGCGAATGTCCCAGACACCGTCGTTTTCGCCGTCGCCGTCCGGCGGCGCCAGGAACTCCCACGTCGCGTCGGATTCGGTGATCGGATCCTTCGGCACCGCGCGCAGGTAGCGCCGGCTCACCAGGTCGTCCAGCTTCTGCGGATAGATCCCGGTATCGGCGCGGTACTTGTCGATGGCGTCGCGCACGACGGCGAGGGACTGCCGCAGCGTCGCTTCGCGCACCCGGTCCAGGTGGTTGAAATAGCGCGGCGCCGCAATCGACAGCAGGGTCGCGATGATCGCCATCACCACCAGCAGTTCGATCAGCGTGAAACCGGCCGGGCGGGACGGGCCGCGCGAAACGTTCGGGGAGCGGTGCTCAGTCATGTCCGGTCCGGATTTCTCTACCATTCGCGGTACGGGATCCCGTTCAGCCCGACTCGTCGTGACACCGAGTGAATATCGAAAACGTCCTCGCCTTCGGCCGGCGTCTCCGGCGGGCTCGCATAACTGCGTAGGCCCCAAGTGCGTTCGGCGGGCACGCTCGGGTCGGTGAAGAAGGGGTCGCGCGGAATGCGCCGCAGAAAATAGATTTTCCGGCTGTTCGGATCGGTGATGTCGGGCACGCCCTTGACGAGCGCGGCGAGGTCGGGCGGATAGCCCGAAGCTCCGGCCTCGCGCTCGATCCGGTTCGCGTCGAAAGCGGCCTTGTAGGCGTCGATGCCGCTGCGAATCGCGCGCAGCGCCGCGCGCAGTTCCGACTCCCGCGCGCGCTGCGCGGTGAGCTCGGCAAGCGGCATCGCGGCGCTCGCGAGCACGGCGACGATCGCAACCGTCACGACGAGTTCGATGAGCGTGAAGCCGCGCACCGCTCTTGCGCTCACGTTGCCCTCCTCAAAGCGTTACCTCGAGGCTGACGACGCCTCCGCTGCCTTCGGGCGTCGTGGTTTCACCGCTGCTGCGGCGCACGATCGCCTCGTCGAGCGAGATATCGAGCGTGCCGCTCGTGCCCGGACGCACGACGAACGGCACCTGGACAGTGACGTGCTCCACGCCCGCGGGGAGGTCGACGCTGATTCGGCCATTCCCGGCCGGCTGGCCGCCCGCAGGTTCAAGACGCAGCGGATCGAAGCCGAGGATGGCTTCGCCCCCGGCGATCGAGCCCGGCACGACGAGATCGAGCGTGACGTGAATCCGCTCCCCGCTGCGGGCCGTGGACGGCCCCTGGATGCTCAGGACGGCCGGGCCGTCCGGCTCCGTCGCGGGCGGCGCGAGCGGCGGTGCGTCGTCCGGGAGCGATGGCCTGCGGGGGAGGGCGTCGGGCGGCTGGCTCGGCGCGCCCGTATCCGAACCCCACAGCCCGAGACTGCCGGGCAGGGTCGGGCCGAGCGCGAGCCGCGCCGCGCCGATGCTCGCGTCGGTGCCCGCAGGCAGGTCGGCACGCGCGAGCGACGGGGCGACGATGTTGCGCACGATGCGCGGCGTGATCAGCAGGACGATCTCGGTCTTGCTCGCATTGTTGCGCTCACTCGAGAACAGGCGGCCGATCAGCGGCAGGTCGCCCAGGCCGGGCAGGCGCTGCGCGCTGCGGCGTTCCTCGTCGCTGATCAGGCCGGCGAGGACCTGGGTCTCACCGTTTCGCAGCCGCAGCACCGTCGCGGCGCTGCGCGTGCCGACCTGATAGGCCAGCGAATCCGACGGCCCCGGCACTTCGCGGACGATGTTGCTGACTTCGAGCGCGACCTTGATCGCGACTTCGTCATCGAGCGTCACCGCCGGTTCGACGTCGAGCTTCAGGCCGACGTCGAGGTAGCTCACCGATGCCGAAACCCCGACGTTCGCGGTCGACGTCGTCGTGAACACGGGCAACTTCTCGCCGATGTGAATCTTCGCTTTCTCGCGGTTCTTCACTCGGATGCGCGGGTTCGCGAGCAGGTTCGTGTCGCCGTCCTCGGCGCGCAGGCGAAGGGTCAGGGCCGGATTCGTCACGTAGCCGGTGAGGTCGCCCCACTGCGCCCGCGGCACGACGCCCGGCGCGATCTCGCTGCCGGGCAGCGTGACGACTTCGCTGACGATTCCGGCTGCAGTCTGGGTCTGAGTGATCTGCTGCTGGCTGCGCAGCAGGCCATAACCGATCTCGTCGGGAAAATCGAGGCCGAGCTCGCGCAGTTTGCTGCGCGCCACTTCCAGCACTTCGACCTCCAGCATGACTTCGGGCTCGGCGACGTCGAGCGAGGCGAGCAGGCGTTCGGCGAGGCGGACTGCTTGGGGCGTGTCCTTGATCACCAGCAGGTTGAGCTTCTCGTCGATGAACATGTCCTTGCTCTTGACCAACTGCTTGAGCAGGCTCTGGGCCTGTTTTGCGTCGGCGTTCGCGAGGTAGAAGCTGCGCGTCACGAGTTCCTGGTAGTCGCGCTGCTTCGCCGGAGTCGCGGGATAGATCAGTACTGAATTCGCGTTAAGCACCTTGCGCTCGATCTGCTGCGTGATGGCGACCAGCTTGATGACTTCGTCGACCGAGCTGTCGCGCACGAAAAGCGTCACCGGCGCATCGATCCTGACGTCGCGGTCGAAGACGAAATTGAGCCCGGCCGCGTGCGACAGCGCCTCGAAAACCACGCGCAGCGGCGCATCGCGAAACTGCAGGCTCACCGGCTTCGCGAGCGGACCGCTGAGCGCCTCGGCCGGCGGTGCCCGACGCTCGGCGCGCTCCTCGATGTCGCGCAGCAGCCTGCGCGCGCGGGCGTTGTTCGGTGCTCCGGCGAGCAGCCCGCGCACGAGCCGCTCGGCGGTCGCGAGGTCGTTCCGCGCCCACGCGGCTTCGGCCTCGGCGAATTGCGCCGCGCGGCGCCGGTCGGCTTCGATCGCCTCGAGCCCGGCCCGGGCGCGAGGATGATCGGGATCGATCTCCTGTGCCTCGCGATAGCGTCGTGCGGCTTCGTCCAGACGTCCCGCCGCGCGGGCGCGTTCGGCGTCCGCGAGGTGCTCCGCGGTGAGCAGCTCGCGCTGCCGGAGGTAATAGGCGCGCAGTTCGGGATCGTCGGGCGTATCGCGCACTGCCTGCTGCAGGCGGATGAAAGCCTCGGTGCGATCGCCGCCGGAAAATTCGGCGCGGCTACGTTCGACCGGGTCTTTCGTCGTGCTGCATGCGGAAAGAAAGGAGGTCAGCACCAGGACAGCGAAAATCGCGCGCCCGTAGTCCATCCACTTCGCCCCCGGATCGCGACGGCCCCGCTGCCCGGGCGGAATGCGGAAAATCGGTAGGAATGTCGCCATGGCGATGCGTGTACTGAGGATCATGACGAGCCCGAAACGGTGAGTACCTGGCGCGTGCGCCGCGGCAGATAAGTGAATTCGATGAAGGCGGTCGTGACGCGTTCGACCCGGTAGCGGTCGTCGATGGTGTCGTGCGCGCGCACGACGCGCAGTTGTTCGCCTTCGAGGAGGAACGCAGTCAGCTCGCCGCGTTCTTCCAGCGCGCCGACGAAGCGAAAAGGTAAGGGCGGCGCGTCGGGTACGGGGGACGGGACTGCCAGCTCGGCGGGAGGGTGAAGCTGCATTGGCGGCAGGATGTCGGCGGCCACGTCCGGCAGAGGCGCGCGGTCGACGCTCAACCCGTTCAGCGACGGCATCGGCTGCGGCACGCGGGCGCGCCGGGTCGTTGCCGGCGCGCGCCGGCTGTCGCGAACCGCGCTGTCTTCATCCGCCGCCAAGCCGGTCTCGTCCTCCAGCGAAGCCGCCCACCAGGTTGCCGCCAAGGTGGCGACGAGCGCGGCGCCGATGACGAACCTGCGGCGTTTGTCTCGCGTCATCGCTCCTTCCTCACAAAAAGCACGAACCGCGCCTCGCCTTCAACCTCGCTGCTTCGGGAGGCGGCGCGCTTGACAGACAGCGACTCCAGCGCGAGTTCGGGCATCTCGCGCAGCGTCTCGGCAAGCCAGGCGTAGACGCGCGTGAAGTTGCCGCTGATCGGAAGCGCAAGCGAGATGTGCTCCAGCGGGGTGTCAGGGACGTCGGCGCTGTCGTAACTGGCGCCCTCGATCGCGATGCCTTGCGCTTCGGCCATTGCATGCAGGTGGTCGAGCCTCGCCGGCAATGCCGCCCTCACCGGAAACGCCGCGTAATAGCGGTCGATTCGGCTGCGGGGATCGGGCGTCGCATGCGCTGCAGGTCGCGCGGGACGCAACAGCCGGGCGCGCTCCTCGGCGAGCGCGTCGCGTTGCGCGCCGATCTCGGCGTCGCCGGAGAATCCGAACGCCAAGGCAAAGGCGAGCAGCGATGCGCCGAGCGCACCGGGCCAGCCCGCGTGCAGGATCGCCCGCAGGACCGCTTCCTGGAGGCGCGCACCATGCCTCATCGCGCAGTTCTCCAGCGCGCGCTGGTGGCAAAACGCACGACGTCGCCCCCGTCGCCACTCGTCCATTCATGGCGATCGATGCGTGCATCGCGCAGCCCGCCTTGTTGCTGCAGGCGGTGGAGATGGTCGAAGGCGGCGCCGAGCGCGGGCGCTTCGCCAACGAGACGCAGGGTTCCGCCCGCAGCGTCGGCATGGATTTCGAGAAGCGCGGCGTCGTCGCTGCGCGTGCGCGCAAGCGCGGCGAAGAGGCCGCTCCAGTCCGCATTCCTTTGCGCCGCGACCTTATTCGCTGCCTGAACTTCCTTCGCCGAAGGGGGAGGCGACGGGGGCGCAGGGGCTGCCGAAAGCTTGCGCTGCAGCTGGTGGCGCAGGCGGGCGACGATCGCTTCGCGCTCGGCGAGGTCGGTCCGGGCGGCTTCGAACGCCACTACCTCGAAGCCGACGGCGACGAGCCCGACGCTCAGCAGCACCCAGCCGAGCCAGCCGGAACGGCGGCGAAGCGGCGCGAAATCGAGGACCAGCGGCGCTGGGGCGCCGCGAATCAGGGCCATGAAGCGTCTCCCGTGTCTTCGATGCTCCAGCCCGCAGGCGCGGCGGGTGCGATGCCGGAGGTATAGAGCGCGCCTGCGCGATCCGCCCCCGCCATGCGCAGCGTCCAGCTCTCGAGCGTCTGGCGCAGGACCTGCGCGCCGTCCTCGCCCACGTTCTGGCTGCGCAGCGCCTGCCACGCCCCGTCGCGCCATAAGCCGACGGTGAGCCGGGAGCCACGTGCTACCGCGAGCGCACCGAACGCTCCCGGAGCGCTGTCGAGGCGGCGCTGCAACCGGTTGAAGCGATGCACGAAGCAACCTGCGACGCCGACGAGGCGCAGCCGGCGTGCGCGGGCGAAAGCCTGGAGCGCATCGGTCACGCTGCGCTGCGCTGCGCACGCGAGGACCGGGAAGTGCACCGGGCCGCGGTCGAATGCGAAAGTCCATTCCGGCTCGGCGACGCCGTGTACCTCGCGGAAACGGTGGGCGAGGTAAGCGTGACGCTCCTCGCGGCCGCGCAACGCAGCGGGCCAGAGCACGACCAGGTAGCGCAGCCAGCTGTCGTCGATGACGACCTGCAGGCGGCTGCGCGCGGGGGTGGCGCTGGCCTCGAGCGCTTCCAGCGCGGCCGCCGGCGTCGCTTCGCCGAACGCGATCCGGCGCGCGCCCGCCCCCGTGCCGAGCGTCCATGCCCCGGCTTCGAGACACAGCAGCAGATCAGCCGAGGAGCGTGACACGGTTCAACTCCTGGAGGGTCGTTTCCCCTTTCTCCACCAGCTGCGTGACGGCGGTGCGCAAAGAGCGGAAGCCGCGGCGATGCGCCGCCTCCTTCATGCTGCGCAGGGGCGCGCGGCTGACGATCAGTTCGCGCAGCTCGTCGTCGAGGAGCAGCACTTCGGCGACGGCCCGTCGGCCACGGTAGCCCGAGCCGCGACAGTGGCCGCAGCCGGTGCCGGCGCGGTAACGGAAGCTTGCGCTGTCGCCCAGTTGCGACTCGGCGACGAGCTGCGGGTCGGGGACGACGTCGCGGCTGCAGTGCGGGCAGTTGATCCGCACGAGGCGCTGGGCGACCGCGCCGTTAAGGGCGCCGACGAGGTTGTAGGGATCGATCCCCATGTGCATGAAGCGGCCGATCACATCGAACACGCTGTTGGCGTGTACGGTCGTGAACACCAGGTGGCCGGTGAGCGCGGCCTGCACGGCGATCTCGGCAGTATCGGGGTCGCGGATCTCGCCGACCATGATCTTGTCCGGGTCGTGACGCAGGATCGAACGCAGGCCGCGGGCGAACGTGAGGCCTTTTTTTTCATTCACCGGAATCTGCAGCACGCCGGCGAGCTGATATTCGACCGGGTCCTCGATCGTGACGATCTTGTCCAGTCCGTGGTTGGTTTCGCCGAGCACCGCGTAGAGCGTCGTCGTCTTGCCACTGCCGGTAGGCCCGGTGACGAGGAGCATGCCGTAAGGCTCGCTGGCGAGGCGGCGCAGCAGGCTGCGCGAGCCCGGATCGAATCCGAGCGCCTCGAGCGTCAGGCCGCTCATCTCGCGCGTCAGGTGCTCCTTGTCGAGGATGCGCAGCACTGCGTCCTCGCCATGGATGCTGGGCATGATCGACACGCGGAAGTCGATCTCGCGCCCGCCCGCCTGCGCTTTGAAGCGACCGTCCTGGGGCACGCGGCTTTCGGCGATGTCGAGCTCGGCCATCACCTTGAGGCGCGAAATCGCCTGTTCGGCCAACTCGTTGCCGGAAGCGCCGCCGACGCGGGAGAGGACGCCGTCGACGCGATACTTGATGACGAGGCCGCCGGGCACTGCCTCGAGGTGGATGTCGCTCGCGCCCTGTTTGAGCGCGTCGTAGAGCGTGGAATTGACCAGCTTCACGACAGGACTCGCGTCGGCGCTGATGCGCCGCAGCGACAGGTCCTCGACGTCATCGCTGCCACTGCCGGCCTCGCGCGCGTCGGTCACGCCGGCGGCGCGGCGCACTTCGTCCTCGTGGCGCGCCAGACAGCCGCCGAGGTCGTCGCGGTCCGCGAGCGCCAGCGTGAAAGGCTCGACCAGACGCGCGCCGAGGCCGTCGAGCAGGTCGTCATCGAACGGATCGGCCAGCACCACCAGCAGCGCCCCGTGCTCGTCCCGCACGGCGACGCATTCGCGCCGCAGCGAAGTCTCGAAGTCGATCGCGGCGAAGTCGGGAGCGAGATTCATCAGGCGGGCAGGGGCGACGACGGGCAGATGGACGGTTGCCCCGAGACGCGCCAGCCGCTCGGCGGGCGCGGCTTCGAGCCGGGCGAGCGCATCGAGCAGCCGGCCTCCGGCCGCGCGCGCAGCGGCGAGTTCGTTCGCGGAGAAAGGCGGGCGCTGCGGGCGTGTCAAGTCGTGCCCGGGGATCACGGCTTCGTGGTTCATCCGATCGTTTCGGCGAGCTGGAAGATCGGCAGGTACATCAGCACGACGATCAGGCCGATCGCGCAGCCGATGATGAGCATCAGCAGCGGTCCGAACAGGCGGGTGAGCCATTCGACCTGCCGCGCGGTGTCGTTTTCGTGGAATTCGGCCGAGCGGGTCAGCATCTCGCCGAGATTGCCGGCGCGTTCGCCCACTTCCAGCATGCGCAGCGCCACTCGGGTCGTGAGGCCGTGGGCCGCGAGCGTCGCGGAAAATGCGCGGCCTTCGCGAATGCCTTCGATCGCGAGTTCGAGGCTGCCACGCAACCCCGGCGAAAGCAGGCCGGCGACCATGCGCAGCGCGGTGATCGCCGGAATTCCTCCTGACAGCAGCATGCCCAGCGTGCGGTAAAAGCGGGCGAGCTGGAACACCCTCAGCCGCTTGCCCAGCACGGGCAGCTTCCAGAGCTGGCGACCGGCCGCGGCGCGCAGCGCCGGAGCGCGCGCCGTAGCGATCGTGGCGAAGACGACCCCCAGCACGATGACGCCGAGCCCGGCCGCGTGATGTTCGACGAATTGGCCCCAGTCGAGCAACACCCGCGACAGCCACGGAAGATTGCCGCCGACGTCGGCGTAGATATGCGAGAAGCGCGGTACCACGTAGCCCAGCAGGAAAAGCACGACCAGCCCACCGACCGCCAGCAGCAACACCGGATAGATCGCCGCGCTCACGAGTTTGCCGCGCAGCGTCTCGACCTGTTGCTGGTACGCGATGTAACGCTCCAGTGCGAGGTCGAGATTGCTGGTGCGTTCCGCCGCCCGGATCATCGCGATGTAGAACGACGGAAACGCTTCGGACGCGCCTTCCAGTGCGTTCGACAGCGAGCGCCCTTCGCGCAGTGCGCCTTGCAGCTTCAGCAGCACGGCTCGCACGGCCCGGCGGCCTTCCCCTTCAGCCAGGGCGGAAATCGCCTCGGCGAGCGGAATGCCCGCACGCAGCAGGGCGAGCATCTCCTGATTGAACAGCAGCAGCGGAAAGCGCCCGGCGACGCGCGAGGCGCCCGCAGTCGCGCGCAGGGTCAGGATCGACAGCCCCTGCGCCGCGGCGAGCGCCCGCGCTTCGCCCTCGCTGGTGGCTTCCAGCTCGGTTTCGATCACGGACGCGTCGGCGGCGAGGGCCTTGAGGCGGTAGCGCATGAAGGGCCGCGGCGCTTACCAGTTCACCACATCCGCCCCGTCGCCTTCGCCGCCGGGTTGGCCGTCGGCACCGAAAGAGTAGAGGTCGAACTCGCTGCGTTCGCCCGGATAGCGATACTCATAGGACTTCCCCCACGGATCGCTGGGCACGGCCTTGCGCAGGTAAGGGCCCTCCCAGCGTTCCTCGCCGGGCGAGTTCACCAGCGCATCGAGGCCTTGCTCAGTGGAAGGATAGTGGCCGAGGTCGAGGCGGTACTGGTCGAGCGCCTTTTCCAGCGCGTCGATCTGCGCGCGGGCGGTCTTGACTTCGGATTTGCCGATCTGCGCGAAAAAGCGTGGGCCGACGTAGCCGGCGAGAAGGCCGATGATGACCATCACGACGAGCAGTTCGAGCAGGGTGAAGCCGCGCGGACGGCGGGAGAAACGGGCAGCCCCACTCGGCGGCGGCCGAGTTGCAGTCATGACCATCCTGTCTTCTGCGTTTTCTCGTGATAAATCAGGCGCGAAATTGTCGCATGGCACCGCCAAAGCAGGGGCGGCGGCCTTTCTCCGCCGTCGTGCTGCGCGAGGGCGAGGCACCGCGCAGAAAAAAATCGGACTTTCGGTAGCAGCTTTCATCTGTCAAGCAACTTTCGCACGCTGTCGGCGATTTTTACACATAGCCTTAACGCGGAAGAGAAAAGCCAAAAAAACGCTTTCCAATCATCTGTGTACGTGTTCGGTACGGAATGTGCTTTAGACGCCGTGAAGGGGAGTAAATCGTTTTGAGACCCCTGCGCAACAAACACGGAGATGAGGGCTGGATCATGAAAATCGTGCATAAAACTTTAGCGGCCGCATTGAGTCTCGCCTTCGCAGGCGCAGTGCATGCCCAACCGACCTTGCAACTGGATATCCTCGGCGGCGTATACGATCCCGATACCCAAACGGTCATCGCCCAAGACGACACGTTCACGCTGTATGCGTATCTGATTCCCGACGCGTCCAGCACGCTGACCGACACCTACGGGTTGTCGATGGCGGTTGTTCCCCCGACGGGGCCCGCGGACTCGGATCTGGGATCGTTCACGTTCAACAGCGGCACGATCGCCGTGACTGCGGACATGACCTATGGCGTGCCGCCGATCGAAACCGTCGCGACACAACTCTCCGATCCCGGTGATCTCGCCGACCACAGCATCTTCGACACTTTCTTCTCCGAATACACCTTCGATTTTGTCGGGGCGTCCGAGTCCGGCGAATACAACACGCAGGACGATACCGGCCAAGGCCCGATCACAGGTACGGGCATGTTCTATCAGGCTTTTACCATCGACGTCGGGGATCTCGACGAAAGCGTTTCGATCCACTTCGACCTCTACAACCTCGAAGTGATTGCAAGCTGCGGCAACAACCCGAATTGCGTCGTCGGCGACGTCGACCAGTCCCTGTTCGCGCCGTTCTCCCATGACGCCCAGAGTGGCCCCGGCGGTGGGGGCGAGGGCGGCGAAGAGGAAGTTCCCGAGCCCGGTACGACCCTCCTCCTGGGAGCCGGCCTGCTGGGATTGTGGGCAATGCGCCGCAGGAAAACCGGGGCGTGATTGCGGCTCTCTTTGCGGCCTGATTCGGGCGAAGCGCGCAGGCAGTCCTGCGCGCTTCGCTTTTGCATGGAATGGCCGCCCGGTTGCCATCACAGCGTCAGCGGGACACGGACACGGTCTTGCGGTCCGTGTTTCCGGCAGCATCTAACGCGTCCACCACCACTGCATGCGGGCCGGCGGCAATCTTCCTCGTATTCCAGCGATAACTCAGGCTGTTCCCGGTGACGGTGCTGACGAGCGCGCCGTCGATATACAGGCGCATCGACGACACTCCGACATTATCGGAAGCATGGGCCTGTACCGTGATGTTGCCGCTAACCTTGCTGCCGTCGCCGGGGTTGCTGATCGTCGCCGCCGGAGCCACTGTGTCAGCAGTGTCCGAGGTGGCAGTGTTGGCCACCGTCACGTTGATGGCGCGCGACGCGTAATTGCCCGCCGCATCGTAGGCGCGCGCGGTAAGCGTGACGCCCCCGTCGGCGACCGTGGTGCTGTCCCAGCTGAAACCGTAAGGCGCGCTCGCGGTGCTGGCGAACTTGGCGCCATTCGCAAGCAGCTCGACGTGGCTAACGGCGACGTTGTCACTCGCCGCCACGTCGACGGTCACCAGATCTTGGACCGTTGCGCCGCCGGAGGGCGAAACGATGTTCACGGTCGGCGCTGCCGTATCCTTCGCCACGGCCGCAACAGCCGCCTGCACCGCAGCCGCGGCATTTATCCGGCCATGTCCGTAGTATTTATCGAAACCTGCGGTTCCCAAATCGACAGCGGTCTTGAAAAGATGTCCGGCGATATCGTCCGGCGAGAGCGAGGGGTTGGCCGCCATCATCAGCGCGACGACGCCGGCGGCAGCCGGACTCGCGAACGACGTCCCGCTTACGGACCCATACCCGCCGCCGTTCACCGTCGTATAGATGCTGGCTCCCGGGGCGGCGACGTCCACGTAGCCGCCGTAACTCGACCAACTCGCCTTGACATCCCTGCTCGTGGTGCCGGATACCGCAATCAGCGTGTCGCTCGGGGCAACGGCTTCCTCGGCACCGGAGTTTCCGGCGGAGGTGACCAATAAGCCACCTTTGCTCTTCAGGTATTGCCCGGCGTTCTGCACCGTCAACGACCCCCGAGCACCGCTGTAGCTGACGTTCGCCACTCGCGCGCCGTTGTCGGCCGCCCACGTCACGCCTTTTGCCATCGTGCTGTACGACGCGGTGCCGCTCGGGCTGCCGACCCGTCCGGGAAGAATCATCGCGCCACCCGCTACCGACGCGACTCCGAGGCTGTTGTTGCTCGCCGCCGCAGCGGTTCCGGCCACTTTCGTCCCGTGACCGCTGACATCGGCGGTGTTCGAGTTGCCATCATAGAAATTCCAGCCGGGCAGAAGCTTGCGGGCGAGATCGGGGTGACTGCCATCGACGCCCGAATCGAGGATGGCAATGGTGACTCGCTCCCCGGTGCTGGTGCTCCAGGCAGTCGGTGCGCCGATCTTCGGAAGGTGCCAGGCCTTCGAGTAGTAGGGATCGTTGGTACTGTCGTGCGGCACGATCATGTCCGGCTCGGCGAACTTCAAATGCTTGTTCTTGCTCAGCAGCGCGGCCACTGCTTTCTCGGACGCATTGGGCGGCAGCTGCACGATATGAACGTCGATCGCCTCGATGCGCTCGACGGATTTGCCGCCGTGAGCTTTGAGGATCTTCTCGAGGGCGGCTTCCGGCAAACCGGGGCGGGGCTGGACCAGGATTCGTCCGGGCACCCAGGCGGGAGTGTCGCTCGCCCCGTATGCCGCCATCGAGCCTCCCGAACCGGCAAGGGCCAGCGCGAGCACGAGGGAAACATTGCGGCGCTGCGGTGAAACCCGCCGGGACCGGTCGGGGCGGACGTTCCTGGGCGTATCGTTCATCTTCGATTCCTCTCGCGTTTCTCTGGGTCGATCCCTGGAACACGCGAGGAAATGCGGACAGCAGATGAACAGCACCCGTCCGAGAGGAGCGCGACTCCATCGCCTGGCAATCCCGCTGTCATGGGGCGACCCCTGTAGACCGGTGATTTTGCGTCCCCGCCTTTCGACGGGTTTGCCTTTTTCAGAGCTGCCGACAGCGCACTGCCAGCGCGGGAAATTTACGACACAAGTTGGGCAGAGTTCTTTTGACTTACATTTTGAAACAATATAAGCCGCTCGCGGGTGCGCTGCGGGACCGTTTGCCTGCGCCGCGGCACGCCATGTTGTGGTGCAGCATACCGGACGATGCACCGGAATGGTGTTCTCGGTGCGGCCACGGAACCGCCATTTTCTAATGTGACCTGCTCGATAAATACAATCAAAACAGTCTCTTGAAAGAGTCCCGCAAAGCTGGCACCGGTCTTGCGATAACTCGGTCGAGGCGTTGTCGCGCTCGGCGTCATCGCAGCACGCCAGGCAGCTCGACTGGATTCGCAAGGAGATACGGCATGAAGAAAGTGAAACTCGTGATGATCGGCAACGGCATGGCTGGCGTGCGCACGCTCGAGGAACTGCTCAGGCACGCGCCCGACCTGTACGACATCACCGTGTTCGGCGCCGAGCCGCACGGCAACTACAACCGCATTCTGCTGTCGCCGGTGCTTGCCGGCGAGATGACGCTGCCGGAGATCATGCTCAACGATCTCGACTGGTACCGCGACAACGGCATCACACTGCATGCCGGCAAGATGGTCACGAAGATCGACCGGGTGCGTCGGCGCGTGATTGCCAACGACGGCACCGAGGCGGAATACGACCGCCTGCTCATCGCCACCGGGTCGACCCCGTTCATCCCGCCGATTCCGGGCAAGGAGCTGCCGGGCGTGCTCGCGTACCGCGACATCGCCGACACCGAGGCGATGATCGCCGCGGCGGCGCGCTTCCGCCACGCGGTCGTCATCGGCGCCGGGCTGCTCGGCCTCGAAGCCGCGAACGGGCTGATGTTGCGCGGCATGGACGTGACCGTCGTGCATCTGGCGGGCTGGATCATGGAGCGCCAGCTCGACCGCGCCGCCGCCGACATGCTGCAGGCTTCGCTCGAAGCCAAAGGCATGAAGTTCCTGCTGTCGAAGACGACCGACGCACTCGTCGAGGGTGACGGTGGCAACGGCAACGGCGGCCGCGTCGCCGCGATCCGCTTCAAGGACGGCGGCGAGATACCGGCAGACCTCGTCGTCGTCGCCGCCGGCATCCGCCCGAACTGCGCGCTCGCCGAGTCCGCGGGTCTCTTCTGCGGGGACGGGCGCGTGCGCGGCATCGTCGTCTCCGACACGATGCAGACGATCACCGACCCGCGCATCTACGCGGTCGGTGAATGCGTCGCGCATCGCGGCGTCGCCTACGGCCTCGTCGCGCCGCTGTTCGAGCAGGGCAAGGTATGCGCGAACCACCTCGCAAACTTCGGCATCGGTCGTTACGAAGGCTCGGTAACTTCGACGAAGCTGAAAGTCACCGGCATCGACGTGTTCTCCGCAGGCGACTTTTCGGGAGGAACGCATACCGAAGAGATCGTGCTGCACGACAGGCAGGGCGGCGTCTACAAGCGCATCGTGATCCGCGACAACCGCATCGTCGGCTCGGTCCTGTACGGCGACACCGCCGACGGCGCGTGGTACTTCCAGCTGATGAAGGACGGCCAGGACATCGGCGCGATCCGCGACCACCTGATGTTCGGCCAGAACAACTTGGGCGACGCCGGCCACAAGGGCGAGAACAAGGCGGCGGCGATGCCCGATACTGCCGAAGTGTGCGGCTGCAACGGCGTGTGCAAGGGCACGATCGTCAAGGCAATCAAGGAGAAAGGCCTCTTCACCGTCGACGACGTCAAGAAGCACACGAAGGCCGCGTCCTCGTGCGGTTCGTGCACCGGGCTTGTCGAGCAGATCCTCGCCTCGACGATCGGCGGGGCCTACCAGGCGGTCAGCGTGCACGACAAGGCGGTGTGCGGTTGCACGGAGCTGTCGCACGGCGACGTCAGGAAAGCGATCCGCGACCACAAGCTGCTGTCGATCCCGGACGCGATGGACATGATGGCGTGGAAGACGCCGAACGGCTGTGCGACCTGCCGCCCGGCGCTGAACTACTACCTGATCTCGACGTGGCCGCACGAGGCGAAGGACGACCCGCAGAGCCGCTTCATCAACGAGCGTGCGCACGCGAACATCCAGAAAGATGGCACGTACTCGGTCGTGCCGCGGATGCTCGGGGGCCTGACGACGCCGGCCGAACTGCGCCGCATCGCCGACGTTGCCGAGAAGTACAACGTGCCGACCGTCAAAGTCACCGGCGGGCAGCGCATCGATCTGTTGGGCATCAGGAAGGAAGATCTGCCACACGTCTGGCAAGACCTCGGCATGCCGACCGGCCACGCGTACGGCAAGAGCATCCGCACGGTGAAGACCTGCGTCGGCGCCGAGCACTGCCGCTTCGGCACGCAGCGCTCGATGGCGATGGGCGTCGATCTCGAACGCATGCTGTTCGGCATGTGGAGCCCGCACAAGGTCAAGCTCGCGGTGTCGGGTTGCCCGAGGAACTGCGCCGAGGCCGGCATCAAGGACATCGGCGTCATCGGCGTCGATTCCGGCTGGGAGCTGTATGTCGCCGGCAACGGCGGCATCAAGACCGAAGTCGCGCAGTTCCTGTGCAAGGTCGCGACCCGCGAGGAAGTGCTCGAATATTCGGCGGCGTTCCTGCAGCTCTACCGCGAGGAAGGTTTCTACCTCGAGCGCACGGTGCATTACGTGCATCGCGTCGGCCTCGAGCACGTCAAGAAACGCGTTGTCGAGGACGCGGCGAACCGGAAGGCCCTGTACGAGCGCCTGCTGTACGCGGTGCAGGACTACAAGGATCCGTGGGCCGAGCGTTACGCGGCCGATGCGGCCCCGGCGCTGCGCGCGCAATTCGAAACCCTGGAAGCGTGAGAAAGACGATGAATGCCATGACCCTTCGCAAGACCGATACCGACGCGGATGCCGATGCCGGCTGGAAGACGATCTGCGTGCTCGACGACATTCCGGTGCTCGGTGCGCGCGTCGTCGCGTCCAAGCACGGCGACATCGCGATCTTTCGCACAGCCGACGACGAGGTCTTCGCGATGCATGACAAATGCCCGCACAAGAACGGTCCCCTGTCGCAGGGCATCGTGCATGGGCGTCAGGTCACGTGCCCGCTGCACGGCTGGAAGATTCAGCTCGACAGCGGCGAGGCCGCCGCGCCCGACGTCGGCTGCACGAAGCCGTTCGCCGTGAAGCTCGTCGACGGGCTGGTGCTGCTGAAAGCGTAAGCGCGCCGGGCAGGGCGGAAAGCGAAGCTTCGACGCAGTCTCCGTTTCGCCGCAGCCAGGAGCGCCGCGCTTTCCACCGAACCCTTTGATCGCACCACCGATTCCGGAGCCAACCCGATGGACAAGAAAGCTTTCCTCAAAGCCGGCCACCCGCCCACGCTGCTCGCAGCTTTCCTGTATTTCGACCTCGCGTTCATGGTGTGGGTCATCCTCGGCCCGCTCGGCGTGCAGATTGCCGCCGACCTCGGCCTCGACCACGCGCAAAAAGGCCTGATGGTCGCGCTCCCGGTGCTCGCGGGCGCGATCCTGCGGCTCTTCATGGGCGTGCTCGTCGACCACCTGAAGCCGAAGACGGCCGGCGCGATCGGTCAGGTCATCGTCATCGCCGCGCTCTTCGTCGCGTGGCAGTTCGGCATCCACAGTTTTGAGCAGACGCTCGTGCTCGGCGTCTTTCTCGGCGTTGCCGGCGCGTCGTTCGCGGTCGCGCTGCCGCTCGCGTCGCGCTGGTATCCGCCGGAGCATCAGGGCACGGCGCTCGGCATCGCCGGCGCCGGCAATTCCGGCACCGCGATCGCCGCGCTCGTCGCGCCGGGCCTCGCGATCGCGTATGGCTGGACGAACGTGTTCGGCCTCGCGCTGGTGCCCCTCGTGCTGGTGTTCGTGTTCTACCTCGTCGTCGCGAAGGATGCGCCCGAATGCCCGCCGGCGAAGCGGGTCGCAGAATATTTCAGGGTGCTGAAGGACAAGGATGCGTGGTGGTTCATGTTCTTCTACGCGGTCACTTTCGGCGGCTTCGTCGGGCTGGCGTCGTCGCTGACGATCTACTTCAATACGCAGTACGGCCTCGACGCGAAGATGGCCGGCTATTTCACCGCCGCGTGCGTGTTCGCCGGCTCGATGGTGCGTCCGATCGGCGGCATGGTCGCCGACCGCATCGGCGGCATCAAGAGTCTGTCGGTGATGTACGTGCTCGCGGCGCTGTTTCTCGGCATCGTCAGCGTTGGTTTGCCGGCGGCGTGGATGGCGCTGGCGGTGTTCGTCGCCGCGATGCTCGCGCTCGGGATGGGCAACGGCGCGGTGTTCCAGCTCGTGCCGCAGCGCTTTCGCAAGGAGATCGGCGTGATGACGGGGCTCGTCGGCATGGCCGGCGGCGTGGGCGGTTTCTATCTCGCGTCGTCGCTCGGCTACGCGAAACAGGCAACCGGCAGCTATCAATCCGGCTTCCTGATCTTCGCCGCGCTCGCGCTCGCGGCGCTGGTCGGGCTCACTGCGGTCAAGACGCGCTGGCGCACGACGTGGGGTGCGGCGCATCTGACATCGGCGAAGATCTGACGCGTTCGGGGAGAAGCGGCGTGGCGCGGATCATCGATGCGAGTTCGCGGTTCAGGGCGGCTCCCGTGCCGCCGGGGAACGCGGCGGTCCCCGTCCCCGCGTCGTCGTCGCCTCGTGCTGCAGCGAAATCACTCGAAGTCACGCTCGGCCACGCCTCGCAGCAGGGGCTGCGGCCCGGCAACGAGGACTTCGTCGGCGCGGTGACGCCCGACGGCGCGCCGCTCGCCGCCAAGGGGCTGCTGCTCGCGATCGCCGATGGTGTCGGCGGCCACGCGCGCGGCCGGGAGGCGGCCGAATATTCGGTACGCGGGCTCCTCGCCGACTATTTCTCGACGCCCGACACGTGGAGCGTCGAGAAATCGCTCGACGCCGTGATCGGCGCGCTGAACCGCTGGCTGCTCGCCCAGTCGGCGAAGTCGCGCGAGTACGCCGGCATGGCGACGACGCTGACCGCGTTCGTGCTGCGCGGGCGCCGTTACCACGTCGCGCACGTCGGCGATTCGCGCGCGTACCTGCTGCGCGAGGGTGAGCTGTGCCGCCTGACCGAAGACCACACCTGGGAACACCCCGAGCTCAGCAACGTGCTGCGTCGCGCGGTCGGACTCGATGCGCAGCTCGCCGTCGACTATGACGACGGCGAGCTGGCCGCCGGCGATCGTTTCGTGCTTGTCACCGACGGTGTGTGGGGCACGCTCGGCGACGGCGGCATCATCGAGATCCTCAAGCGCCACCCGGGCGCCGAAGACGCGGCCGACGTGCTGACGCTCGAAGCCTTGGCGCGCGGCGCGACCGACAACTGCACCGCGCTGGTCGCGAACGTCGAGGCGGTGCCGCGGGACACGCTGCGCGACCGGTACGCCAGCGCGCGCCACCTGCCGCTGCCACCGCGGCTGAAGGCGGGCGACGTGCTCGACGACTTGCGGGTAGAGGAACTGCTGCACGAATCGCGCGTGACGCTGCTGTACCGCGTCACGCGTCTCGCGACCGATGAGGCGCTGGTGTTGAAGACCTTGCGCCCCGACGCGGCCGACGACGAGGCGGGGGGCGCGTTGCTGCGCGAGGAATGGCTCGCGCGACGCGTCCCGTCGCAAAGCTTCCCCGCGGTCGCGGAAGCCGACGCGCGCAGCGCGCTGTATTACCTGATGAGCTGGCACGAAGGCGAGACGCTCAAAGCGAAGCTCGCGCGCGGCCACCGCTTCGCGCCGCACGAGCTCGTCGCGATCGGTGGGCCGCTGCTGCGCGCGGTCGGCAGCCTGCACCGGCTCGGCATCGTGCACCGTGACGTCAAGCCCGACAACGTCCATATCGACCGGCAAGGCCAGCTTCGCCTGCTCGACCTCGGCGTCGCCGCGTCGGACGCCGAAGACCTGCGCGAAATCAACAATCCCGGCACGCCGTCGTACATGGCGCCGGAACTCTTCAGCGGCGGGACGGCGAACGAGTCGTCGGACCTCTACGCGTGCGGCGTGACGCTGTACGAACTCTTGACGCGCAAGTACCCGTACGGCGAGGTCGAGCCGTTCCAGCGGCCGCGCTTTGGCGAGCCGGTGCCGCCGACGCGCTACCGCCCGGACACGCCGGGATGGCTCGAAGCGGTGCTGCTGAAAGCCTGCGCGCGCGACGCAAAGGACCGCTTCGAGACTGCCGAAGAGTTCGTGCTCGCGCTCGAACGCAGCGCCCACCGCCCGCTCGCCACGCAGCGCCGCATGCCCCTCATCGCGCGCAACCCGGCGCTCGCAGTCAAGCTCCTCGCCGCCGCGTCGCTGCTGCTGAACCTGATCCTGTTGTTCCTGCTCAGTCGGCGCTAGACCGATGATGAGCCTCTCCCGCGGAGCCCCCGATGAAAACGAAAGCCACTTGTCCCTACTGCGGCGTCGGCTGCGGCGTGCTGATCGAACATGACGATCGCCGCATCACCGGCGTCGCCGGCGACCCCGAACATCCGGCGAACTTCGGGCGCCTGTGCACGAAAGGAGCGACGCTGCACCTCTCCGCGCGGCCCGAAACACGGCTGCTGCATCCGGAGCTGCGCGCCGCCCGCGGGGTGCCGCGCCAACGTGTCAGCTGGGACGTCGCGCTCGCGGCCGCCGCCGACCGTTTTGCCGCCGCGATCAACGAGCATGGCCCGGAGTCGGCCGCGTTCTACATTTCCGGGCAGCTCCTGACCGAGGATTACTACGTCTTCAACAAGCTCGTGAAAGGGCTGATCGGCACGAACAACATCGACTCGAACTCGCGGTTGTGCATGTCGAGCGCCGTCGCGGCGTACAAGCAGACGCTGGGCGCCGATGCGCCGCCCTGTTCGTACGAGGACTTCGCGCACACCGACTGCCTTCTGATCGCCGGCGCGAACCCGTCGTACGCGCATCCGGTCGCGTTCCGCCGCATCGAGGACGCGAAGGCCGCGCACCCCGGCATGAAGATCATCGTCGTCGATCCGCGCCGCACCGACACCGCCGCGGCCGCCGACCTGCACCTGCCCGTGCTGCCCGGCACCGACATCTGGCTCTACAACGCGATGCTCCACGTGCTGCTGTGGGAAGGACATGTCGACCAGGCGTTCGTGCGCGAGCACACGACCGGGTTCGACGCGCTGCGCGACCACGTCCGCGACGTCACGCCGGCGATCGCCGCCGAAGTCTGCGGGCTCGGCCGGCGCGGCGCCGACGACATCGTCACTGCCGCGCGCTGGTGGGGCGAGGCGAACGCTGCGATGTCGCTATGGTGTCAGGGGCTGAACCAGTCGACGCACGGCACGCACAACGGCACTGCGCTGATCGCGCTGTCGCTCGCGACCGGTAAGATCGGTCGTTCCGGCTGCGGCCCGTTCTCGCTGACCGGCCAGCCGAACGCGATGGGCGGGCGCGAAGTTGGCGGCATCGCGAACCTGATGTCCGGCCACCGCGACCTCGCGAACCCCGAGCATCGCGCCGAAGTCGCGCGGCTGTGGGGCGTCGACAGCGTGCCTTCGACGCCGGGGCTGACGGCGATCGAACTCTTCGACGCGGCGCACGACGGCAAGATCAAGGCGCTGTGGATCGCCTGCACGAACCCCGCGCAGTCGCTGCCCGAGCAGGAGCGGGTGCGCGAAGCGCTCTCGCGCTGCGACTTCGTCGTGCTGCAGGAGGCCTACTGCAACACCGAGACCGCGCCGTTCGCGGATCTGCTGCTGCCTGCCGCGACGTGGGGCGAGAAGGAAGGCACGGTGACGAACTCGGAGCGGCGCATCACGCACGTTCATCGCGCCTTGACGCCGCCGGGCGAAGCGAGGGCCGACGGGCGCATCGTCTGCGATTTCGCGCGCGAACTCGGGCCGCGGCTCGGCAAGGACGCGGCGCGACTCTTCCCGTACGCGTCGCCGGCGGAAATCTTCGCCGAGCACGCCGCCTCGACGCGCGGCCGCGATCTCGACATCGGCGGGCTGTCGTACGCGCTGCTGGATGCGGCCGGCCCGCAGCAGTGGCCCTTCCCGGAAGGCGCCGACGTCGCCGACGCGGCGAGCCGCTCACGCCTTTACGCCGACGGCCGCTTCGCGACGACAGACGGCCGGGCGCATTTCGTCGTGCCGACCGAGCGGCTCACCGCCGAGCGCGCCGACGCGCGCTATCCGCTGCACCTGACGACCGGCCGCCTGCGCGACCAGTGGCACGGCATGAGCCGCAGCGGCAAGGTCGCGCGGCTGTACAACCACGTCGACGAGGCCCGCATCGAGATGCACGCCGACGACCTCGCGCTGCGCGGGCTCAAGAGCGGCGATCTGGTGCACGTCAGGAGCCGCCGCGGCGACGTCGTGCTGCGCGCCGAAGCCTCCGCCGAAATCCGCTCCGGCCAGGCGTTCATCGCGATGCACTGGGGCGGCAATAGCCTGAACTCGGCCGGTGCGAACGCGCTGACGCTGCGCGACGTCGACCCCTACTCGAAGCAGCCCGAGCTCAAGCATGCGGCGGTGCAGGTCGAGAAGGCGGTGCTGCCCTTCCAGGCGCTGATCATGCGCGGCGAGCCCGGTGCGGCCGGCGACGAGGAGGGGAACGGGAACGAGGACGCCGCGCCGATCGATATCCCTGGCAAGGTCCCCGCGGGCGGCGTCACGGCCAACGCTGCCGGCCTCGCGCTGGAACGCGCGGCGGCGCTCGCGCCGTGGCTCGAACGCTTCAGTTACGCGTCGCTGGCGCTCGCCGGCCGCGACCATCCTGCGGTCGTGCTGCGCATCGCGCACCACCAGCCGATCCCGCCCGAGTGGCTCGCCGAGCTCGATGCGTTGCTCGGGCTCGACGACGAGCATTGCCTCGCGTATAGCGACACGCGGCGCGGCGTGACGAAGCGCGCGCGCATCGACAACGGACTCCTCGTCGGTCTGCGCCTCACCGGCGAGACCGCGGCGGCCGGCTGGCTGCGCGACGTGCTCGTCGAGCGCCGGCCGACCACGGACCTGCGCCGCTGGATTCTCGCGCCGTTGGCGAACCCGCCGGAGGCGGCGAAGAGCCGCGGCCGTATCGTCTGCACGTGCCTGAACGTGGCGGAAAGCGACATTGCCGCAGCGATCGCGGGCGGCGACGGCTTCGGCGTGCTGCAGGCGAAACTCAAATGCGGCACGAGCTGCGGCTCGTGCATACCGGAGATCAAGCGCCTTGTCGCCGCCGGACGCAGCGTGGCGTAAACGGGCATGGGTCGTGCCGGCCGAAGGCGCCGGGTTTTTTCCCCCCCGTGCCGAGCGACATGCTCGGTCGAGACCCGGCACGAACAGGATGCGGTGATCGGAGTTCATGCATCCCTTTTCAGGATGCAGGCCAGCGCCCGCATCGCTGTTGCCTTCGCCGGCAGGGCTGGTTACGCGCGGGCGGAGCGCGGCGCGCGACGGCGCAGCGAGTACGCGGCCAGGCCCGTGAGCAGCAGCGCGAACGTTCCCGGTTCCGGGATCTGGAGGGCGGCGAACAGCGCATCTGCCAACGCGCGGTGTCCGGCAGTCGTCGGGTGGGTGTAGTCCCAGAAGAGATGACGGTCGGCTTCGGCCTCGCTGCACAGCAGCTCGTATTGCGGCTGGCCGTCCGGCGCGATGCCGATCTCGCGCTGACACCAGTGCTGCGCGTCCGCAAGGCCATAGGCGGCAGGATTCATGACTACATCGTTGAGCAGCGCGAACGTGTCGAAAGCCCGGATGTCGAGGTGGTCGAGGCTGTCGAGCAACGCGGCGAGGGCAGTGTTGAACCCGAGGCTCGCAGCGGTTGCCTCCTCGTTTCGCGCAATCGCGCCGTTCCCGGTGGTCGCCGGCACGAGCCCCAGATCTGGGATGTTGGGAATGAGGAAATGGTTCACCCCTTCGAGCGCGAGCGCCTCGACGGCCATGCCAATCCGGCCGATCGCGGCCTCGATCGTCGCGGCGGGTGGCGCACCGGTGAAAATATCCTGAACATCATTCGATCCGACGAACAGGACGTAGAGCGCGTCGGGGTCCGCGCCGCCCGGAGCGGCGACGTATTGCTCAACTTGCTCGATGAAACTGAGCGAGAACGGCAGGATCACTGAACCGGTCCCGGCGCCGCCATAAGCGTAGTTCGTCCCGCCGAGCAGCGACGGCTGCAGGTCGAAACCAAGTCGGCTCGCGAAGAGTTCCGAATATACCGGACCATTCGAGAAGCGCCCGGAAGCGGGGTAGCCGATCGGGTCGGGGACGATAGGAAAACTCGAATCGTCCGCATGGATCGCGCTGCTGAGAAGGAAGTCGTTGCCGGTGTCCGACAGGCTGTCGCCGAAGAAATAGACATTGCTGAAAGGTGCCGCGAGCGCCGTGACGGGAAGCAGCGTGAGCAAAACCATGGACCTGACAGTGCTGAACATACGCATGAAGCCCTCGCCGCGTGGTCGATGAAGAGTGGTTCGAGAGGCAGCAAGGGGCATTCCTGCGGCATGCAAACCGCTGTTTAAACGGGAACAACTTGAGGCCCTTCGATCGCGTGCAAGCAGGCTGTAAAATTTTTCGACACTTTCCTCCGGACAGGGATCGATATGCGGATTCGATAAAACACGATGCTCGAAGGCGATTGGCCGCTCGACCCCCTGCGGGCTACCGTCAGGAGATGATTGCGTGACGTTGACGTCAACGTCACAATACCGCCCGGCGATCTTCACGAATCGCCGGATCCGAATCATTCCGCCAGCAGCGGACTGTTCCCCCGCTTCTGCGCCATTTGGCGGTGCAGGACGTGGCAGCCAGGGACGGTGAGCCGGCGTATAACACGCGTCGCGGACGGGCGTCCGGGGCGTGGCACATGGGAAAGGAGAGCACATGACTGCAGTTGCCGAGTTTCTGAAAGCCCGCGACTTCCTGCTGGCCAACCGGACCGACTACGCTACCGCGTACGCCGGCTTCCAGTGGCCGCAACTGACCGAGTTCAACTGGGCGCTGGACTACTTCGACACGATGGCGCAGGGCAACGACAAGCCCGCGCTGTGGATCGTCGAGGAAGACGGCCGCGAGGCGAAGCTGTCGTTCGCCGAGATGTCGGCGCGCTCGAACCGCGTCGCGAACTGGCTGCGCGCGCAGGGCGTCGCGCGTGGCGACCGCATCCTGATCATGCTCGGCAACGAAGTGCCGCTGTGGGAAACGATGCTGGCGGCGATCAAGCTCGGCGCGGTCGTGATCCCGGCGACCACCTTGCTGACGCCCGAAGATCTGCTCGATCGCCTCGACCGCGGCCAAGTCAGGCATGTCGTCATCGGCAAGGCCCACACCGACAAGTTCGCGGAACTTCCGGGCGACTACACCCGCATCAGCGTCGGCGGTGCGACTGGCGGTTGGCTCTCGTTCGAGGACGCATACGCAGCGTCGCCCGAATTCACCCCCGAAGGCGTGACCCGCGTCACCGATCCGCTGCTGCTGTATTTCACGTCCGGCACGACGTCGAAGCCGAAGCTCGTCGAGCACAGCCACCAGTCCTACCCGGTCGGCCATCTGTCGACGATGTACTGGATCGGCCTGCAGCCGGGCGACCGCCACATGAACATCAGCTCGCCGGGCTGGGCGAAGCACGCGTGGAGCTGTTTCTTCGCGCCGTGGAACGCCGGCGCATGCGTGTTCCTGTACAACTACAACCGCTTCAACGCGCGCGCGCTGCTCGACGTGCTGGTGAAATACGAGATCACGACGATGTGCGCACCCCCGACAGTGTGGCGCATGCTGATCCAGCAGGACCTCGCGTCGGTGAAAACGAACCTGCGCGAGCTGATCGGCGCCGGCGAGCCGCTCAACCCGGAAGTCATCGACCAGGTGAAGAAGGCGTGGGGCATCACGATCCGCGACGGCTTCGGCCAGACCGAAACGACGGCGCAGATCGGCAACACGCCGGGGCAGGTGCTCAAGCCCGGTTCGATGGGCCGGCCGTTGCCCGGCTACACGATCGCGCTGCTCGACGCCGACGACAAGCCGGCCGAAGAGGGCGAAGTGTCGCTGGTGCTTGCGAAGCGCCCCGTCGGGCTGATGCTCGGCTACGCCGGGGACGCCGAGAAGACCAGCGAAGTTATGCGCAACGGTCACTACCACACCGGGGACGTCGCGAGCATCGATGCCGACGGCTACATCACCTACGTCGGTCGGGCCGATGACGTGTTCAAGGCGTCGGACTACCGCATCAGCCCGTTCGAGCTCGAATCGGTGCTGATCGAGCACCCGGCGGTTGCCGAAGCCGCGGTCGTGCCGAGCCCGGACCCGCTGCGCCTCGCAGTGCCGAAAGCCTACGTGATCCTCGCGCCCGGCTTCGAGGCCGGCAAGGAGCTTGCGAAGGACATCTTCGCCTTCACGCGCGACAAGCTCGCACCGTACAAGCGCATTCGCCGCATCGAGTTCTCGGACCTGCCGAAGACCATCTCGGGCAAGATCCGGCGCGTCGAGCTGCGCAGGAGCGAACAGGGCAAGGACGCCTCGACCGTGCGCGGGCCGCTGGAGTTCTTCGAAGAGGACTTCCCGGAGCTGAAGGGCTGATCCCAAGAGACCCGTTCTCCCTGAGCCTGTGGCAGGGCTTCGACAGGCTCTGCCCGAACGGTGTCGCAACAGTTGCGCACCGCATCACCGGAGCGGCCCGGCCGCTGCAAAGCTGGTACAATTGCGGTCGTGGCGGGTCTCCCCGCATTGCAGCGCGGTGAACCTGGTCAGGGCCGGAAGGCAGCAGCCACAGCCGTTCCCTGCAAGTGCCGGGGGTCAGGCTCGCCACCCCGGACAATCGCGCGAAGGGCGTCTTCCCACGAAGACGCCCTTCGGCATTTTCGGACCGCCGGCTCCCGTTTCCTCTCGGTGCGCGCTGTGGCGGTGCGGGCGATGGCGCCGCGGGACGGAGGCTGCTCTGCTAGAATCCCGCCATGAGCTATCAGGTTCTCGCCCGCAAGTGGCGCCCGAAGAATTTCGCGACGCTGATCGGCCAGGAACACGTCGTCCGTGCGCTCAGCCATGCGCTCGCTACCGGCCGGCTGCACCACGCGTGGCTGTTCACCGGTACGCGCGGCGTCGGCAAGACGACCATTTCGCGCATTCTCGCCAAAGCGCTGAACTGCGAGACCGGCGTTACGCCCGAACCCTGCGGCACCTGCGCGGCCTGCCGCGCGATCGACGCGGACCGTTTTCCCGACTACGTCGAGATGGACGCGGCCTCGAACCGCGGCGTCGAGGACATGGCGGCGCTGCTCGACAAGGCGGTCTATGCGCCAGTGCAGGGGCGTTACAAGGTCTACATGATCGACGAAGTCCACATGCTGACCGGGCATGCGTTCAACGCGATGCTGAAGACGCTCGAAGAACCTCCCGAACACGTCAAGTTCATCCTCGCGACGACGGATCCGCAGAAAATCCCGGTGACCGTGCTCTCCCGCTGCCTGCAGTTCAACCTCAAGCAGATGCCGCCGGGGCACATCATCGACCATCTCGGCGGCATTCTCGAGGCCGAGGGCGTGCCCTTCGAGGCCCACGCGCTGCGCCACCTTGCCAAGGCGGCAAACGGCTCGATGCGGGATGCACTGTCGCTGCTCGACCAAGCGATCGCGCACGGTTCGGGGCGCGTCGAGGAAGAGCAGGTCTCGCACATGCTCGGTACGGTCGGCGATGACCATCTGTACGCAGTGCTCGACGCGCTGGCCGCGGGCGACGTCGCCGGGATGCTCGCCGTGGCCGACCGCATGGAGGCGCGCAGTCTGTCGTTCGACGCGGCGTTGCAGGCGCTCGCCTCGCTGCTGCACCGCATCGCGCTCGCGCAGTTCGCCCCGGCAGCGATCGCCGACGAGACGGAACGCCAACGTCTCGCGCCGTATTCCGAAGCCTTCGACGCCGAGTTCCTGCAGCTCGCCTATCAGATCGCGATCCACGGGCGCGACGAACTGTCGCTGGCGCCGGACGACTATGCAGGCTTCACGATGAGCCTGTTGCGCCTGCACGCGTTTCGCCCCGAGCAGCCGTTGGCCCTCGGCAGTCCCGACGATGCGGCCGGCGGAGGGGGCCGGGCGGGCGCGTGTCATCCCCGTCCCCCATCCGGGTGCGAGCCTCGCAGCACGGGCGACGGCACCGGCGGCGCCACGCGACACGGCGCCGGCGGCAAGACCACCGGTGGCAAGGGTGCTCCCAGCGGAGCAGCCCCGACGCGAACGCGCGATGGCCGAAGTCGGGACAGGTTTGTCGACGCCTGGCCCTGCGGGGGCAGTCGCCGAAAGTCCGATCGAACCGTCGAACTCCGTTCCGCCGTGGGAGGATCTGCCGCCGGAAGCGTTTGCCGGTGAAGGCTCCGTGTCGCAACCTGTCTCGTCGGCTTCGCCGGCCCTCCTGCGCTCAGGCAACACTGAGGTCGAGCGGCCCGCGCCGGCAAGAAGCGCGACGGCGGCAGCCGGAAGTGCTGTTGCGTGCGTCGAGCGGCCGGAAGCCAGGGCTGCGCCTTTGGGCACAACGGTGACCGAAATCGCATCGGCCTTCGCTGCCGGCGAATGGCATGCGATCCTGCGCGCGCTCGGCCTCGGCGGGATGATGCGGGAACTCGCGCAGCACTGCGAATGGACCGGATTTGCCGACGGCGTGCTGAACCTCCGGCTGTCCGAAACCCATCGCCATTTGCTGGGCATGAATCCGGGACTCCTCGACCGCCTGCAGGACGCGCTCGCGACGCAGTATGGCGGTCCGCTGCGGCTCAGGATCGAGACCGGCGCGATCGCCGGCGAAACCCCGGCGCAACGCGACCAGGCGGAAAAACGGGCGCGGCACGTCGAGGCTGTGGCGGCGTTGGAGAGCGACCCTTTCGTGCGTGAACTGATCGAACGATTCGACGCGTCCCTCGTGGAAGCGTCGGTAAGACCACTTTGAATTTCTCTTGCGGAGAATCTGGCGATGATGAAAGGCGGAATTGCCGGGCTGATGAAACAGGCCCAGCAGATGCAGGAAAACATGAAGAAGATGCAGGACCAGTTGGCCTCGGTCGAAGTCGAGGGGCAGTCGGGCGCCGGGATGGTCAAGGTGTTGATGACCTGCAAGTACGACGTGCGCCGCGTGACGATCGACGACTCGGTGATGGACGACAAGGAAATGCTCGAGGATCTCCTCGCGGCCGCTGTCAATGACGCGGTGCGCCGCGTGGAAACGACGACGCAGGAGAAAATGGCGGGCTTCACGTCCGGCCTCAACCTGCCGCCCGGGATGAAGCTGCCGTTCTGAATGTCCCCTTCCAGTCTCGACGAACTGATCGACGCGTTGCGCGGCCTGCCCGGGGTCGGGCCGAAGTCTGCGCAGCGCATGGCCTACCATCTTTTGCAGCGCGACCAGCGCGGCGCCGAACGCCTTGCCCGGGCGCTCGGCAATGCGCTCGCGGTGCTGCGTCATTGCGAACGCTGCAACACCTTCACCGAAACCGAGATCTGCCAGCGCTGCGCGAGCCCCCAGCGCGACGCGTCGCTGCTATGCGTCGTCGAAATGCCGGCCGACCTCGCGGTGATCGAGCAGACCCATGCGTACAACGGGCTGTATTACGTGCTCATGGGCCGTCTGTCGCCGCTCGATGGCATCGGTCCGCGCGAACTCAAGCTCGACAAGCTGCTCGCCCGGGTCGCCGACAACACCGTGCAGGAAGTGATCCTCGCGACGAACTTCACGAATGAAGGCGAGGCGACGGCCCACATCGTCGCGGAACTGCTCGCCGCGCGCGGCGTCAAGGTCAGCCGTCTCTCGCGGGGCGTGCCGGTGGGCGGCGAACTCGAACACACCGACACCGGCACGATCGCGCAGGCGCTCGTCGAGAGGCGCCCGCTCTGACCCCCGGCAGCATGCTGCTGCGCCGCACAAAACACCTCGTTGCAGCTGCGTTCCGGGCGCCCGCGCGGAATGCTAAATCCATGATCCGAATACACCTTTGAGCTTTATGCTTTTTATGTTGCGGCCAGTTTGATAGAATCCGGCAGTTTTTTTGTATCCGGAAATGGCTTTTTTTCAGGGATGATGTCATGAGCGTGGATCAGAAGATGGACAGTGGCCGGCGACAACTGCTTGTCGCAACGTCGGCGGTCGGCGGCGTTGCAGTGGTCGCGACGGCGGTGCCGTTCGTTGCCAGCTTGACGCCGTCGGAACGTGCCAAGGCGGCAGGCGCCCCGGTCGAAGCGGATATCGGCAAGCTCGCGCCAGGCGAGATGATGACTGTGGAGTGGCGCGGCAAGCCAGTGTGGATCCTGCGGCGTACGCCCGAAATGCTCGCGTCGCTGGAAAAGACCGAGCCGCTGGTGAGCGATCCGGCTTCGGAAAAGCCGATGCAGCCGGAATACGCGCAAAACAAGCACCGTTCGATCAACCCCGAATATCTCGTCGCGGTCGGCATCTGCACCCACCTGGGCTGTTCGCCGAGCGACAAGTTCAAGGTCGGTGCCGAGAGCGGCGTCGGGCCCGACTGGCCGGGCGGCTTCCTGTGCCCCTGCCACGGCTCCCTGTTCGACCTTGCCGGGCGCGTTTATCGCAGCATGCCGGCGCCGGACAATCTCGAGATTCCGCCCTACAAGTTCCTCGCGGATACGCGGATTCTCATCGGTGACGACGGAAAGGCCTAAGCGATGACTACAAAATCACAAGAACTGATGCACTGGATCGACGCGCGCTTCCCGCTCACGTCGACCTGGAAGGCGCACCTGTCGGAATATTACGCGCCGAAGAACTTCAATTTCTGGTACTTCTTCGGGTCGCTCGCGCTGCTGGTGCTGGTGATCCAGATCGTGACCGGCATCTTCCTGGTCATGCACTACAAGCCCGATGCTTCGGTGAACGCGTCCGGCATCCCCGTCGCCTTCGCCAGCGTCGAATACATCATGCGCGAAGTGCCGGGCGGCTGGCTGATCCGCTACCTGCACTCGACCGGCGCGTCGGCGTTCTTCGTCGTCGTCTACCTGCACATGTTCCGCGGGCTGCTGTACGGCTCGTACCGCAAGCCCCGCGAGCTGATCTGGGTCTTCGGCACGCTGATCTTCCTTGCGCTGATGGCCGAAGCATTCATGGGCTACCTGTTGCCGTGGGGGCAGATGTCGTTCTGGGGTGCGCAGGTGATCGTGAACCTGTTTTCCGCGATCCCTGTGATCGGGCCGGACCTGTCGCTGGTCATTCGCGGTGACTACGTGGTGTCCGACGCGACGCTGAACCGCTTCTTCTCGTTCCACGTGATCGCCGTGCCGCTGGTGCTGATCGGCCTGGTGCTGGCGCACATCGTCGCGCTGCACGAAGTGGGCTCGAACAACCCGGACGGGGTCGAGATCAAGAAGAAGAAGGACGCCAACGGCATCCCGCTCGACGGCATCCCGTTCCACCCGTACTACACCGTGAAGGACATCATGGGCGTAGTCGGTTTCCTGATCGTGTTCTCGGCAATCCTGTTCTTTGCGCCCGAGGGTGGCGGCTACTTCCTCGAGTACAACAACTTCATCCCCGCCGACCCGCTGAAGACGCCGCCGCATATCGCGCCGGTGTGGTACTTCACGCCGTTCTACTCGATCCTGCGCGCGGTGACGTACCCGCTGTTCGGCGTCGATGCGAAGTTCTGGGGCGTCGTCGCGATGGGCGCGTCGGTCGTGATCATCGCCTTCCTGCCGTGGCTGGACCGCAGCCCGGTGAAGTCGATCCGCTACAAGGGCGGGCTGTTCAAGGCCATCCTGGCGGTGTTCCTGGTCGCGTTCTTCATCCTCGGCTACCTCGGCGTGCTGCCCCCGACCCCGGGTCGTACCCTGGTCGCCCAGATCTGCTCGGTGCTGTACTTCGCGTTCTTCCTGTTGATGCCGTGGTACAGCAAACTCGACAAGTGCAAACCCGAACCGGAAAGGGTGACGTTCAAATGAGCATTCGTGTGATCAAGACTCTCAAGCGCCTGGCCGCCATCGTGCTGTTCGCGCCGGCTCTCGCGTTGTCCGCCGGGGCGGAACTGCATCTGGACAAGGCGCCGGTCAGCTCCGACCCGGCCGCACTGCAGAATGGCGCCAAGGTGTTCGTCAACTACTGCCTGAACTGCCACAGCGCGAGCTTCGCGCGTTACAACACGCTGCAGCAGATCGGTCTCGATGAGCAGCAGATCCGCGACAACCTGATGTTCACCGGCGAACGCGTCGGCGACCTGATGAAGATCGCGATGCGCCCGGCCGAATCGAAGGTGTGGTTCGGGGTGACCCCGCCCGACCTGACGCTGATCGCGCGCCAGCGCGCATCCGAGTTCGGCAGCGGCGCCGACTGGCTGTACACTTATCTGCGTCAGTTCTACCGCGATCCGGCGCGCCCGACAGGCTGGAACAACGTGGTATTCGGCAACGTCGGCATGCCGCACGCGCTGTGGGAACTGCAGGGCCAACAGGTCGCGAAGGTCACCGAGCACGAGGACGGCACGAAATCGGTCGCCCTTGAACTTGCGACGCCGGGCAGGATGAGCGTCGAGGAATATGACAAGACGGTTGCCGACTTGGTCTCCTTCCTCGTCTGGATGGGGGAGCCGATGGCCGACAAACGCAAGACGATCGGGATGTACGTATTGATCTTCCTGGCGGGGCTGTTCGTGCTCTCCTATGCTTTGAAGAAAAATTACTGGAAGGATATTCACTGAGAACCCGCCGGACCTGATCCGCGCACTCATTGAATTTGACGCACCACGCGGTCATCGCGTGGTGCGCTTTGCTTTTGTATCAGGAGCTGCAACAACATGATGAACCTGTATTCCGGCACAACCGATCCGTTCAGTCACCGCTGCCGGATCGTGCTCTTCGAAAAGGGAATGGACTTCGAGGTCATCGATGTCGACCTCTACAACAAGCCCGAAGACATCGCCATCATCAACCCGTACAACCGGGTGCCGGTGCTGGTCGATCGCGACCTCGTCCTGTACGAGGCGAACATCATCAACGAGTACATCGACGAGCGCTTCCCGCATCCGCAGCTGATGCCGCCCGACCCGATCTTGCGCGCGCGTGCCCGCCAGTTGCTGCACACGTTCGAGCAGGAACTGTTCTCGCACATCGACGTGCTCGAGAAGAACCAGAAGGGCGTCGAAAAGAGCCGCGCCCACGTGCGTGACCAACTCGTTCAACTCGCACCGATCTTCGTCAAGCAGAAGTTCATGCTAGGCGACGAGTTCTCGATGCTCGACGTCGCGATCGCCCCCTTGCTGTGGCGTCTCGAGCATTACGGCATCGAACTGCCGAAGGCCGCTGCGAACCTCATGAAATACGCCGAACGCATTTTCAGCCGGCAGGGTTTCATCGACGCCCTGACCCCGTCCGAAAAGGTGATGCGGCGCTGAACGCCGAGGCCCCGTGTGAGGGGCGCTACCGACCATGACAAACATATCTACCAAACCCTACCTGCTCCGCGCCATTTTCGAATGGTGCGTCGACCAGGGCTTCACGCCCCATATCGCGGTGCTCGTCGACGAGCGTACCGTGGTCCCGGCGGGCTATGCGCAAGACGGGCAGATCGTGCTCAACCTGGGTTCCGAAGCGACGCAGCAACTGGTCATGGGCAACGACCTGATCACTTTCCAGGCGCGTTTCGGCGGCGTCGCCCACGCGCTGTCGGTCCCGGTGTCCAACGTCCTTGCAATCTACGCGCGGGAGAACGGGCACGGCATGGCGTTCGAGCCTGAGGCGGCGGTCGAGGCATCGGGTGTCCCGGGCGAGGAGCTCGGCGGACAGCAGGACGAGAACAATTCTGTCGCCACGCCGCCTGTGGAAAAGCGTCCGACAGCGCCCCGCAACCATCTGAAGATCGTCAAGTAACCGGCTGCCGCACAGCCCGGGGGCGTTCCGGTGTATTGGGGCCGGGGCCGAATCGGGAATGTCTTACCGGTCTGGGTTCGCCCGCAGGCGGTAGCGTGACTGCGAGGTTGGGAAGGCCCTCGGTCAGCGGGGCGAACGCTACCGTGCGCAGGTCAGGTTTTGTTTCCCAGGAACGGGAAGTTGGGCACCGGCGCCGGACGGCCCGACATCAGGGCGGCGAGGCAGCTGGCAGAGCCGCAGGCAAGCGTCCATCCCAATGTCCCGTGGCCGGTGTTGTACCAAAGGTTGGGCACGCGGCTGCGCCCGATCAGCGGGACGTTGCCGGGCGTGGCGGGGCGCAACCCCGCCCACAGCTGCGCCGCGGCGGTGTCGGTGGCGCCGGGAAAACGCGCCTCCAGCCAGTCGAGGATGGCCTGGCAGCGGGTCAGGTTGATGCCGGTGTTGTAGCCGTTCAATTCGGCCGTCCCTGCGACGCGCAACCGGTCGCCGAGGCGCGAGCAGACGATGCGGCGCGACTCATCGGTGAGGCTCACGCTGGGCGCGCGTTGCGCGTCGCGGAGCGGGACGGTCACCGAATATCCTTTCACCGGGTAGATCGGCAGGTGCTCGCCAAGCGGGGCGACCAGCGAGCGACTGTAGCTGCCGAGACACAGCACGTAGGCCGCGGCGGTAAGCCCGCCGTTGCGCCCGTCGGCGTCGTGGACTTCGATGCCGTCGATGCGCCCGCCGCTGTGGTCGATGCGGGTGATGGTGGTGTTGTAATGGAAGCGCACGCCCGCCTGCGCCGCCCGCTCGGCAAGCGCCTGGGTGAAACCGAACGCGTCCCCCGACTCGTCGTTCGGGGCATACAGGCCGCCCGCAAGCTCTCCGGCCGTGCCGGCGAGCGCAGGCTCGATCGCGAGGCATTCGTCGCGGCTGCACGGGCGGGCCGGGATGCCGTAGGTCGCGAGTTCCGCAGCCTTGGGGCCGACGCGCGCGAACTCCTGTGGCGTAAAGAACAGATGCAGGATGCCGCGCTCGAGGTGATCGTAGGCGAGGCCGGTTTCCGCGCGCAGCGCGCGCAGGCGTTCGCCGCTATGCACGGCCAGACTGGCAATGGCCGCGGTGTTGCGTCGCGCCCGGTGCGGCAGGCATTCACGCAGGAACGCGAGCGTCCAGGCCCATTGGGCGGGATCGGCGTGGGGGCGGAACAGCAGCGGGGCGTCCTCGCGGCCGAACCAGCGCAGGGCGTTGAGCGGCGCCGCCGGGTTCGCCCAAGGTTCAGGGTGGCTGATCGAGATCTGGCCGCCGTTGGCGTAGCTGGTTTCAAGGGCGGCCTCGGGTTGGCGGTCCACCACGCTTACTTCGAAGCCCGCTTTGGCGAGATACCAGGCGGTGGTGACGCCAGTGACACCGGCGCCGAGAACCAGAACGTGCATAGTCAGGGAGTGGATTGAACGGAAACAGTTTTTGAGCCGCGCCGGACCGGACGTCCCCGATGCCCACGTGGCGCAGTACGAGGCGGTGCGGACATGCAGGGGCAGCGATCGCGCAAGGATCATAACCGCGTTCGCGTACGGTGGTGCGCTCGATCGCCTTCCGCGGGATAATCCGCGCCGCAAGCTTGCGAAACAAACTGAAGTCTGGCCCGGCTGGACCAACAAGGAGTCAATTCATGCGACGCGTCACGCTAACCCAATTCCTGATCGAGCAGCAGCGCGCCGGCCGCACTAGCCCCGACCTGCGACTGCTGATCGAAGTCGTCGCCCGGGCGGTGAAGGCGATCGCCGTCAATGTCTCGAAAGGAGCGCTTGCCGATCTGCTCGGCGAGGCGGGCACCGACAACATCCAGGGCGAGGCGCAAAAGAAGCTCGACGTGATCGCGAACGAGATCCTGCTGCAGGCCAACGAATGGGGCGGGCACCTCGCGGCGATGGCGTCCGAAGAGGTCGAGGAAGTGCATCAGATTCCGTTCGACTACCCGAAGGGCGGCTACCTGCTGCTGTTCGATCCGCTCGACGGTTCGTCGAACATCGACGTCAATATCTCGGTCGGCACGATCTTCTCGGTGCTGCGCTTCCCCGAAGGGATCAAGGAGCCCACCGAAGAGTGCTTCCTGCAGCCCGGTCGCGAGCAGGTCGCCGCGGGGTACGCGCTGTACGGCCCCTCGACCCTGCTGATCCTCACGGTCGGCAACGGCGTGCATGGTTTCACGCTGGATCGCGAGATGGGCAGTTTCGTCTACACCCACCCGTTTATGACGGTGCCGGTGGATACCCAGGAATATGCGATCAACGCATCGAACGCGCGCCACTGGGAGTCGCCGGTGCAGCGCTATGTCGGCGAGTTGCAGCAGGGCAGGACGGGGCCGCGCGGCAAGGATTTCAACATGCGCTGGGTCGCCTCGATGGTCGCCGATGTGCATCGCGTCCTCACGCGCGGCGGCATTTTCATGTATCCGCTGGACGAGAAGTGTCGTGACCAGGGCGGCAAGCTGCGCCTCATGTACGAGGCGAATCCGATGGCGATGATCGTCGAGCAGGCCGGCGGCTCGGCGACGACGGGGCGCCAGCGGATTCTCGACGTGCAGCCGGAAAAGCTGCACCAGCGCGTGCCGGTAATCCTCGGTTCGACCCATGAAGTGGAGCGCGTGACCGCCTATCATCTCGAAAGTTGAGCGGCGGATCCGGGAATGGGGGCGGGCCGGACCGCGGGGTGGGCACCGGCCGCAGCCGGAAGGCGCAGCAAGATCCGGAAACTGCCGACCCCGTACCTCTGCCGTAGAATCCTGGCATGACAGCTTTACGGACTCATGCGTGGCTGCGGCTGCGGCTCATCACGCTGTGCCTCGGGCTTTCGTCCGGCACCGTGTTCGCTCAGGCCTTGCTGCAGGTCGAACTCGACGCCCCCGACAGCGTGCGGCCGCTGCTCGAGCGCCATCTGCGCATCCTCGATCCCGACGGGCAGGTCTTGCCGGAGGTGCAGGCCGACCGCGTCGCGCTGGCCCGGCGCACGCGGCGCGAAGCAGCGGAACTGCTGGCGACCGAAGGGTATTTCACGCCCGAGATCCGCTTGCAGCGCGAGCCGGACGGCCGGTGGCGGCTGTCGGTCGAGCCCGGTCCGCGGGCGAGCATCGCAGGTGTCGAGCTGCTGTTCGACGGTGATCTGGCCGGCGACGACGAGGCGCGCGCGGCCCGTCGCGCTGCGCTGCGCCGGGCCTGGCCTCTCGAGCCGGGAGAACCTTTTCGCCAGAGCGCCTGGGACGATGCGAAAGCGCGCCTCCTCGACGGGGTTGCGATGCGCGATTACGCGGCGGCGCGCATTGTCGACAGCCGGGCCGAAGTCGATCCGGACAACGCGACCGTGCAGCTTTCGGTGACAGTCGACTCCGGGCCGCGCTTTTTCCTCGGCCCACTAGAGGTGTCGGGCCTGCAGGATCTTCCGCCCGATTTCGTCGAACGTTTCAACATGCTGGAGGCTGGCGAACCGTTCGATCAGGAGCGCCTCCTTTTGCTGCAGGCGGCCCTGCAGAATTCCCCGCAGTTTGCCTCGGTGACCGTCGATATCGAGCGCGATCCGGCGCTTGCCGCCGCCGTGCCGATCCGCGTCCAGGTCACCGAAGCGCAGTCCCGATATCTCGGTTTCGGCGTCGGCTATTCGACCAATACCGGTTTTCGCACCGAGATGAGCTGGCGCGACGTGAATTTCCTCGACCGCGGCTGGGAGCTGGCCACCGGAGTGCGCCTCGAGCAGCGCCGAAACGCTGCGTACGCAGATGTTTTCCTGCCGCCCGCGCGAGCCGGTCACCGGGACAGCTTTGGTGGCGCGATCGAGCGCAGCACTGTCGAGGGACTGACGCTGACGACCCAGGCAGTGGGCGTGGCGCGCACCAGGACACGGGGCAACATCGACACACGACTCGCGCTGCGGCTGCAGCACGAACAACGCGAGCCGGACGGCGCACCATCGACGAGCCGCAACTCGCTGACGGCGAACTGGACGTGGATCCGGCGGCGCGTCGACGACCTCCTCGATCCGCGGCGAGGCGACGTGCTGCAGTTCGATATCGGCGGCGGCGCGAAGGCGCTACTGTCCGACCAGGATTTCCTCCGGCTTTACGGCCGCTACGTGTGCTACCTGCCTTTTGTCGAACGCGACGTGCTGATCCTGCGCGTCGAAGGCGGAGCGACGCTGGCGCCGAGTCGCGACGGCGTACCGCACGATTTCCTGTTCCGCACCGGTGGCACGCAAACGGTGCGCGGCTACGCGTTCGAGAGCCTGGGCGTCAGAGAGGGCGATGCGACAGTCGGCGGGCGTTACCTCGCGACGCTGAGCGCGGAATATGTCCGCTGGTTCCTGCCGCAGTGGGGAGCGGCGGCGTTCGTCGATGCGGGCGATGCTGCCGACAGTCGCGACGCCTTCGCGCTCAAGACCGGCTACGGCGTCGGCGCGCGCTGGAAAAGTCCTGCCGGCCCGCTCGCCGTCGATCTCGCGTACGGCCACGAGGAAAAGCGGCTGCGCCTGCATTTCGGCATCGCGATCGCGTTCTGAACACCGTCGTCGGCCTGAACCGTGGCAACAGGAGCAGGTATTTCCGGCGGGATATCGGCAGATTTTTCAGTTGCTCGACAAGGCCGTCACGGCTTGCCGGTCAGACCGCCCGGATTGCGCGTGATCCTGTCCGGCTGGATGTCGTTCGCCTCGCGGCTGCTGTCGTCGCGGCCCGCGGCGCGGCGTTCGCCGGTGCCGGAGGCATCGGTGTCGCTGTCGAGATCGGTGTCGCCGATGTCCGCGCCTGCGCCACGACCATGATCCATGTCCGACGTCGTGCCGCTGTCCGTCGCGATGCCCGCGTCGTCAACCAGGCCGGGCGCGCCGGCGATGTCGCTGCCGCTGTCGGAACTGTCGCTCGGGCCCAGGTCGGCGGTGCTGTGACCGGGCGGTACGCTGGGTGTCTCGTCGCCACCGAGAATGCTGCTTTTGGCCATGTCTGCTCTCCTTTTCGAGGGAGTAAAGGGCGCAGCATTCGGCGTGCCTGCCTGCGGTGGCAGGAAAACACTTTCCGCGCTCTTGAAATCGGCCGGGGCCGTCCCTATTATTAGCACTCGTTGGCAGTGAGTGCTAACCGTCCCGGGCCGGTCCGCGCCCTTGATAAATTTATGCTGCGGGTCTGCCCGCAGATATGTTGAATTCGAACTGAAGGAGTCATCACGATGAAAATTCGTCCCTTGCATGATCGCGTGATCGTCAAGCGCCTGGAAGCCGAGCGCAAGACCGCCAGCGGCATCGTCATCCCCGACTCGGCCGGCGAAAAGCCCGATCAGGGCGAAGTGCTCGCGGTGGGCAACGGCAAGATCCTCGACGACGGCAAGGTTCGCCCGATGGCCGTCCAGGTCGGCGACAAGGTGCTGTTCGGCAAGTACGCCGGCCAGACCGTCAAAGTCGAGGGTGACGAACTGCTCGTCATGCGCGAAGAAGACATCATGGGCGTCGTCGAGGCCTGAGCGCCCCGGTCGATCCCGTCCCACGAATTCAAGGAGCAATGAACGATGGCTGCAAAAGAAGTCAAGTTTGGTGATTCCGCCCGTGACCGCATGGTCGCCGGCGTCAATATCCTGGCCAACGCGGTCAAGGTCACTCTCGGCCCGAAAGGCCGCAACGTCGTGCTCGAGCGCTCGTTCGGCGCCCCGACGGTGACCAAGGACGGCGTCTCCGTCGCGAAGGAAATCGAACTGAAGGACAAGTTCGAGAACATGGGCGCGCAAATGGTCAAGGAAGTCGCGTCCAAGACCTCCGACATCGCCGGTGACGGCACCACGACCGCGACCGTGCTGGCCCAGTCGATCGTGCGCGAAGGCATGAAGTTCGTCGCTGCCGGCATGAACCCGATGGACCTCAAGCGCGGCATCGACAAGGCGGTGATCGCGGTCACCGAAGAACTGAAGAAGCTGTCGAAGCCCTGCTCGACGAGCAAGGAAATCGCCCAGGTCGGCTCGATCTCGGCAAACTCCGACGCCGACATCGGCGAAATCATCGCCAAGTCGATGGACAAGGTCGGCAAGGAAGGCGTGATCACCGTCGAGGACGGCAAGTCGCTGCAGAACGAACTCGACGTCGTCGAGGGCATGCAGTTCGACCGCGGCTATCTCAGCCCGTACTTCATCAACAACCCGGACCGCCAGGTCGCGATTCTCGAAAGCCCGTTCATCCTGCTGTTCGACAAGAAGATCTCGAACATCCGTGATCTGCTGCCGGTGCTCGAGCAGGTCGCGAAGGCCGGCCGCCCGCTGCTGATCGTCGCCGAAGACGTTGAAGGCGAAGCGCTGGCGACCCTCGTCGTCAACAACATCCGCGGCATCCTGAAGACCTGCTCCGTCAAGGCGCCGGGCTTCGGCGACCGTCGCAAGGCGATGCTCGAGGACATCGCCGTGCTGACCGGCGGCCAAGTCATCGCCGAGGAAGTCGGCCTGACGCTGGAGAAGGCGACGCTGGCCGAGCTGGGCCAGGCGGCACGTATCGAGATCGGCAAGGAAAACACGATCATCATCGACGGCGCCGGCGAACCCGAGCGCATCGAAGGCCGCGTCAAGCAGATCCGCGCGCAGATCGAGGAAGCCACGTCCGATTACGACCGCGAGAAGCTGCAGGAGCGCGTGGCGAAGCTCGCCGGCGGTGTTGCCGTCATCAAGGTCGGCGCCGCGACCGAAGTCGAGATGAAGGAGAAGAAGGCCCGCGTCGAAGACGCGCTGCACGCGACCCGTGCCGCGGTTGAAGAAGGCATCGTCCCGGGCGGCGGCGTGGCGCTGCTGCGTGCCCGTGCGAACCTCGGCACCCTCAAGGGCGACAACCACGACCAGGACGCCGGCATCAAGATCGTGCTGCGCGCGCTGGAGCAGCCGCTGCGCGAGATCGTCTCCAACGCCGGTGACGAGCCCTCTGTCGTCGTCAATCGCGTCGTCGAAGGCACGGGCAATTTCGGCTACAACGCCGCCACCGGCGAGTACGGCGACCTGGTCGACATGGGCGTGCTGGATCCGACCAAGGTCGAGCGTATCGCGCTGCAGAATGCAGCCTCGGTCGCCGGCCTGATGCTGACCACCGACTGCATGGTCGGCGAGCTGGCTGAAGAAAAGCCGTCGATGGGCGGCATGGGTGGCATGGGCGGCATGGGTGGTATGGGCGGCATGGACATGGGCATGTAATGCCAGTCTGAGGTTCGCCTCGTGCTTCCGGGCTTGCGGGCCCGGTGGCGCCAAAGCAAACGGCTCCGCTGCGGCGGGGCCGTTTGCTTTGGGGTGGGCGATGGACGTGTCGACGCGCCACGCTGCGGAAAGGTGGGATAATCAATCGATCGTGGGGAAAAAGGGGCAGGGAGCGCGGGTTGTGCAGGTTGTGCACACCGGCGCTCCCCGGAATGTGCGGGCCGAAAGGCGCCGCCATTCCCCGGGCCGGTAATAGGAGAACAGCGGGGGTAAGACTAGGCGCGCCCGCTTACGGACAACTTACATCCATATTTTCCATATTTCCATGCGGATCCTTCTTGCTGAAGACGACTCTGTCATTGCCGACGGCCTTGGGCGGGCCCTCAAACGCGGCGGGTATGCCGTCGATCACGTCGCTTCCGGCAGCGAGGCGGATGCCGCGCTGGCCAGCCAGACATACGACCTGCTGATTCTCGACCTCGGCTTGCCGAAGCTCCCCGGGATCGACGTCCTGAAACGGCTGCGCGCGCGCAAGTCGGCGCTGCCGGTGCTGATCCTCACTGCCCAGGACGGGGTCGAGGAGCGTGTGCGAGGACTCGATGCCGGGGCGGACGACTACCTGACGAAGCCTTTCGCGCTGCCGGAACTGGAGGCACGCGTGCGCGCGCTGACGCGACGAGGCACGGGACAACCGCGGCGCATCGAGATCGGCAGCCTTTCGTACGACCAGGCTGACCGGGTGGCGAAGATCAACGGGCAAGTGGTGGAATTGTCGGCGCGGGAAGTCGGTCTGCTCGAAGTCTTCGTCCTGCGGGTCGGGCGACTGGTGAGCAAGGATCAGCTCGTGGATCACCTGTGCGGCTGGGGGGAAGAGGTCTCGAGCAATGCGATCGAGGTCTACGTCCACCGGCTGCGCAAGAAGCTCGAAGACAGCGGCGTGCGCATCGTCACCGTGCGCGGACTCGGCTATTGCCTGGAAAACCCGGATGCGGTCCAGACGGCGAAAGCCTGACAAGACGGCGGCAGCGAACCGGCCCCCGGCGCAGCCGAACTCGCTGTTCGGCGAAATCCTCGACTGGATGCTCGCGCCACTGCTGTTCCTGTGGCCGATCTCCATCATCGTCACGCACAACGTCGCCGACAATCTCGCGAACCAGCCCTACGATCGTGCGATGGCCGACAGTGTGCGGGCGCTCGGACGCCTCGTGTCGGTCGAAGACGGGAATATCGTGGTGCATTTTCCGGCGCCGCCGCGGGCGCTGTTTCGCGCCGACCAGGACGACACCGTCTATTACCAGGTCGCCAACGGCAGCGGCGAAGTTGTCACCGGAGACCGCGAAATTTCGTGGGTCGCGCCCCCTGCGACGGTGGTCGCGGAAGAGGTGCTGTACCGCGACGACGTGATTCATGGCGAGGAGGTGCGCGTCGCGTACCAGTATCTGCGTGCCTGGCCCGAACCCGCAAGCCCGCTGGTGCTGGTTCAGGTGGCCGAGACGCGCAACAAGCGCAGCGATCTCGCCTCGCGCGTCGTGACCGGCGTGCTGCTGCCCCAGTTCGCGATCATCCCGATCGCGGTCGTGCTCGTGTGGGTCGGCCTGACACGGGGCATCGCGCCGTTGAACCGGTTGCAAAGCCTGATCCGCCGCCGGCGTCCGACGGACCTGTCGCCGATCGCCGCGGCGAGCGTTCCGGAGGAAGTGCGGCCGGTGATCGTCGCGTTCAATGACATGATGGCGCGCCTCGAAGAAAACTTGCACGCGCAGCAGCGCTTCATCGCCGACGCCGCTCACCAGATGCGCACGCCGCTGACCGGCCTGAAGATGCAGACCGACCTTGCGCTGCTCGAAACGGACCCCGAGCAACTGCGCGAGTCGTTGCAGCGGATCGCGGACAGCACCGACCGGGCCAGCCATTTGATCACCCAACTGCTGTCGCTGGCCCGCGCGGAAGCGAGCTTCGAAAAACTGTACGCGGTGGAGCAGGTGGACCTCGACGCGATGGTGCGGGATGTGGCGCTCGAGCTCTATCCGCGCGCGCAGGTGAAAGGAATCGACTTGGGGGTCGAGGATGCGGGGCGGCCGTTGCCGATCGAGGGCAACCCGGTGCTGCTTCGCGAACTGATCAAGAACCTGCTCGACAACGCGATCAAATACACACCCCCTGGGGGGCGCGTCACCGCGCGAACCCGCGTCGCGGGAGCGATCGTGCTGGAGATCGAAGATACCGGTACCGGCATTCCGGAAGCGGACCGCGAGCGCGTCTTCGAACGCTTCTATCGTGTGCTTGGAAGCGGGGTGGACGGCTCGGGCCTCGGGTTGCCGATCGTGCGGGAGATCGCCGAACTGCACCGCGCCACGGTGACGCTGAATCCGAACCCGACAGGTCCGGGTACGACAGCACAAGTCCTTTTCCCGCGCGGACCGCTGGTCACCCCGCCGGCCCAGCCTTTCCTCCCGTCATTTTCGGTAACGTGAGGAACCGGCGTTCGCTGATGCGGAAACGATTTTTGCATCGGTGATTGACGGCGGTCCCGATTCGGCTATAATGCGCGCTTTCCCGGCCAGGTAGCTCAGTTGGTAGAGCAGCGGATTGAAAATCCGCGTGTCGGCGGTTCGATTCCGTCCCTGGCCACCAGAACACGAAAACGGGCCGGCACTTGCCGGCCCGTTTTCTTTCGGGCTGCCGAAGGCCTGCCAGAACTGCCTGATTTTGCTCAATCTTTCGCAGTTTCGCGGAGTGCTATAATTCGCGGCATTACGCTCCACTGCGATCGCGCATGCAACTTTATGCTCTTGGCCTGAATCATCATACGGCGCCGCTCACGATTCGCGAGCAGATGGCGTTTCAGCCCGAGCGGTTGGACGACGCGCTGCATGATCTGACGCACGAGCGGACGGTGCGCGAGGCCGCGATCCTGTCGACCTGCAATCGCACTGAACTGTACTTCGCCACCGAGCAGCCGCAGCACGCTGCCGACTGGCTGGCACGTTTTCATCACCTGCCGTTGAGTGAAGTCTCGCCGTACCTCTACACCTACCCGCAACGCGACGCGATCCGGCATGTCTTCCGCGTCGCGAGCGGGCTCGACTCGATGGTCCTCGGCGAGCCGCAGATCCTCGGCCAGGTCAAGGACGCCGCCCGCCGTGCCGAAGAAGCCGGGACGATGGGCACGCTACTGCACAAACTGTTCCAGAACACATTCGCCGTCGCGAAGGAAGTGCGTTCGACGACGGCGATCGGAGCGAACATCGTGTCGATGGCGGCGGCAGCGATGCACCTTTCCGAACGCATTTTCGAGCGGATGTCGGACCAGCGCGTGCTCTTCATCGGCGCTGGCGAAATGATCGAACTGTGTGCCGCGTATTTCGCCGGGGCGTGCCCGAAGCGGATCGCCGTCGCGAACCGCACCGAAGCGCGCGCGCAGTTGCTCGCACATCGCTTCGGCGCTGAAGTGATGCGGCTCGACGTGGTTGGCGAGATGCTGCCGCACTTCGACGTCGTGGTGTCCTGTACGGCGAGCCCGCTGCCGATCGTCGGTCTGGGCATGGTCGAACGCGCCATCAAGGCGCGCCGCCACCGCCCGATCGTGATGGTCGATCTTGCGGTGCCGCGCGACATCGAAGCCGAAGTCGGCCAACTCGACGACGTTTTCCTGTACACCGTCGACGATCTTGCGCAGATCGTCGACGCGGGTCTCGAGTCGCGACAGCAGGCCGTGCTCGAAGCCGAGGAGATCATCGATTCGCGCGTCAATGGTTTCCTGCACTGGATGCAGGCGCGCGATGCGGTGCCGACGATCCGCGCGCTGCGCCAGCACGCGGAGACGGTGCGCGCGGTCGAGTTGGAGCGGGCGACGCGTCTGCTGGCAAAAGGCGAAGACCCGCAGAAAGTGCTCGATGCGCTCAGTCATGGGCTGATCAACAAGCTGATGCACAGTCCGACCCGCTATCTCAACCAGTCCGAAGGCGAGCAGCAGGCCGATGCGAGCCGGCTCGTGCAGCAGCTGTTCAATCTCAACTCCCCCGATTAGTCGTCGGCCCCCAACCTGTTTCGTTCTCCACTCGATCCCGCCCTTCATGAAGCAGAGCATCCGCGACAAGCTCGAACTCCTGACCCACCGCCTGGCGGAACTCGACCGCGAGTTGTCGTCCGGGGACGCGGTGCGCGACCTGGACGGGTTCCGTTCGCTCGGACGCGAGCGCGCCGAGATCGAGCCGGTGGTCGCCTTGTACGGCGCGTACCGCCAAGCCGAGGCCGATTGCGAGAGCGCGCGCGCGCTGCTCGCCGACGCGGAGATGCGCGAGCTCGCCGAGAGCGAGCTCGAAACGGGGGCGGGGCGCCTGCAGGCGCTGGAGGCCGAACTGCAGCGTGCGCTGCTGCCGCGCGACCCGAGCGACGAGCGCAACCTGTTTCTCGAAGTGCGTGCCGGCACCGGGGGCGACGAAGCTTCGCTGTTCGCCGGCGACCTTTTGCGAATGTACACGCGCTACGCCGAGCGCCAGCGCTGGAAAGTCGAAATCGTGTCGTCGAGCCCGTCGGATCTGGGCGGCTACAAGGAAGTGATTCTGCGCGTGGCGGGTGCCGGGGCGTATTCGAAGCTCAAGTTCGAGTCGGGCGGGCATCGCGTGCAGCGCATCCCGGTGACGGAAACGCAGGGACGCATCCATACTTCGGCGTGCACGGTGGCGGTGATGCCCGAGGCCGATGAAGTCGAAGCGGTGAACATCAATCCCGCGGACCTGCGCGTCGACACGTTCCGCGCCAGCGGCGCTGGCGGCCAGCACATCAACAAGACCGATTCGGCAGTGCGCATCACGCACCTTCCGACCGGCATCGTCGTCGAGTGCCAGGACGATCGTTCCCAGCATCGCAACCGCGCGCAGGCGATGTCGGTGCTCGCCGCACGCATCCACGACAGGCAATTGCGCGAGCAGCAGGCGCGCGAGGCCGCCACGCGCAAGAGCCTGGTCGGTAGCGGCGACCGGTCTGAACGCATTCGCACGTACAATTATCCGCAGGGGCGCGTCACGGACCATCGCATCAACCTCACGCTCTACAAGCTCGACGCGGTGATGCAGGGCGATCTGGACGAGCTCATCGATGCGCTCACGCGGGAGCACCAGGCCGACCAGCTTGCGGCGCTGGGAGGCGACTGACTTGAAAATGGCTGAAGCTGCCCCTGATATCGGCGGCGCCCTGAACTGGGCGCGGGCGCGAATCGCGATCGTCGATGCGCGCCTTCTGCTGCGGCACGTGCTGCAGTGCTCGGCGGTGCGCCTGGCAGCGTATCCGGAAGCCAGGCTCGAAGCGCCGGAGTGGGCCGAGTTCCGCTCGCTCGTCGAGCGCCGCGAGGCCGGCGAGCCGGTGGCGTACCTGACCGGCGAGCGCGAGTTCTTCGGCCACCGGTTCATCGTGACGCCGGCGGTGCTGATTCCGCGTCCCGACACCGAGCTGCTGGTGGAACTGGCGCTGGCGCATTTCGGCGACAAGCCGCATACGCGCGTACTCGACCTCGGCACCGGGAGTGGCGCGCTTGCGGTCAGCCTCGCGCTCGAGCTGCCGCAGGCCGACGTCGTCGCGGTCGATCGTTCGCGCGAAGCGCTGTGGGTGGCGATGGCGAATGCGGCGCGCTTGCGCGCGAGCGTCTCCTTCGTGCTTGGCGACTGGTTTTCTTCGCTCGGCGACGATCACTATCAACTCATCGTCGCAAACCCGCCTTATGTCGCGGCCGCCGACCCGCATCTCGAAGAGGGCGACGTGCGCTTCGAACCGAGCACCGCGCTTGCCGCCGGCCCCGACGGGCTCGACGACCTCGCGGCCATCGCCGCGCAGGCGCCGCGCCACCTCGAGCCCGGCGGCTGGCTGTTCATGGAGCACGGCTTTGACCAGGCTGCCGCGGTACGCGGGCTGCTGACTGATGCCGGGTTTTCGTCGATCGCGTCCTGGAAGGATCTGGCGGGCATCGAACGGGTGTCGGGGGGGCAATGGCGCGGTCGCTGACCGTGGCAAGCCCTCGCGCGGAGGCTATTGACGCGTGCGACATCCATCCATAGAATTACCCGACTGAAACACTCAACTTTTAGGACATGAACCATGGACATCCAGGAAGTCATCCGCGAACAGGTCACCACGAACCCCGTCGTCCTGTACATGAAGGGCACGCCCCAGTTTCCGCAGTGCGGCTTCTCGTCGACAGCCGTGCAGATCCTCAAGCACAGCGGCGTGCCGAAATTCTTTTCGGTGAACGTTCTCGAGAACGACGAAATCCGCAACGGCATCAAACAGTTTGCCAACTGGCCGACGATCCCGCAGCTGTACGTGAACGGCGAATTCGTCGGGGGCTGCGACATCATGCGCGAGATGTATGAAAACGGCGAATTGAAGACGATGCTGCAGAATGCAGGTGTCGCCTCGTAACATTCCTGGCCAACGGGGATCCCCGTCGGCTTTCAGGCACTGCCCGCTTCAACGTTACCCCTAAGGTGGGCACGCATCCGGCGCAGTGACTTCCGCGTCAGGTGCGGTGCCAGCATATGAGGCGGCATGCGCAACAGATGGTGGCGCGCTAGCATCAGCACGCGGGCACACTTGACCTTTAGTGCGGGCGGGTGATCCGGTGAGGGTGGCAACATCGTCATCGGAACCAGCATGTCCATCAGTCGCCGATGCAAGGCCGGCGGTTGCTTCAGCGCGGCCACCGCCGACCCCGGAACCGGACATGCCAACCACTTGTGAGCGTAATGCAATCCATACCACAGCGGGCGTTCAAGACGGAGTTCGGTCGCGCGCTGCCCCAGCCGGTCCCAGAAACCGGGACGATCGGCATATTCGCGTACCAGTCCGTCGATATCCACCACCTCGCGCACGCGCAGTTCGAGGTCGCCATCGTTGAAGCAGTGCAGGCAGGCGTGCAGCACCTGGTCTTCCGCACATAATGCGTAAAACGGGGTGCCGGGAATCGGCTGGCTGCGGTTGAACAGGGTGGCAGGGTCGAACGCCCGGCGTCCTGTCACGGGCGTGATCGCATGGTGCAAATCCACTTCCAGCGTGCGCCCCGGGTAACGCAGGGGCGGCGTCTCATGGCTCCAGTCCCGGTAGTAGCGTTCGTCATAGGCATCGAGCTTCTGCGCTTGCCAGCCCGCGGCCTTGAGCCGGTCCTCCATGACGCGCAATTGTTCGCGCGGCACGAGCAAGTCGATATCCGAAGCGAAACGCCCCTCCGCCATCCTGCGTCGTTGCAGTACGTACGCGCTGCCTTTCAACAGGATTACCGGGAAATCGTTCCTGCACAGTGGAGCCAGATGGAAAAGTTCGGCGCGTAGCATCTGGGAGCGAAATGCGGCGACCCGTGCGGACGACAGAAGATGCCGCCGCACCGGCGGGGGAAGTTCCGGGTGCAGGAGATTGCGTGCCGCCAGCCGGCCGTGCAGGCCCGTGAGGCGTCCGATGCGCAGCAGTCGTTCCCAGCGCGCCTCATCGATCGCCAGCGGTGTTCGGAGGCCCATCAGCAGCAGCGGGACATCGGCGATGTCGGAGGTCGAGGCGTGGTTGGTCATCCGGCATCCCGGAACAGGGTTTCGATATGGGCGACCGCTTCGTCGAGATCCCCGTACACCAGTTCGTGGGCGCGGACGCTTTGTGCCAGTCGTGTCGTGATGCCGAAGCCGACCGGTCCGAGCACTTGATAGTTGAAGCTGTTCAGCCCCACGCGCAGTGCGGCTTGCGCCGCCGGAACTCGCCTGCTTCGCAGCGGGGCGCCGGACCGGTAGCGGGGGAAGACGATCAGGCGGGGTTGGGCGCGACGATGGCGTGCCTCGAAGCTTCGTCGATCGGGTACGAAGTGCGCGACGTCGCCTTTGCGCGTCTTGGGGAACACCGGGCCGATCACCGCTCCGGGGCGTGCGCCGATGACTTCGATCGACTGGTTCTTCAGTGCGGCCGGCTTCAGCATCGGCAGAACTTCGTCGCTTTCCGGATCGATCACGCCGAATTCGTCCGACAGGAAGCGCCAACCGGCCAAGTGCAGGGCACAGGTCAGCGTACTCTTGCCCGAACCGGGCTCGGCCGGCAGGATCAGCGCCTTGTCGTCGCGCGCCACGACACCGGCGTGCAGCAGCAGGTAAGCGTTGAGCCGCTGCGCCAGCAACCAGTTGCTGCCCCATTCAAATAGCGGCAGTGCGCTATTCGCCGGATACGGTTCGAACGGCCGCTGTCCTTCCGACCACAGTTCGACTTGGCGAGTGTGCAAGCGCCATGCGGACTGGGGCAGCAGCGACATGCGCACGTCGGCAAAGGCGGACCCGTCGAGCACTTCCTGATGGGGATACACGGTATCGAGGTGGCGGCGGAAAGCGTCGAGCGACGATGCCACGGCGATGCGGGCAGCGCCGACGTCGAACAGCCGGTAGTCGAGCGAGACAGTCATTGTCCCGCTTCCCGTTTCTGGTCGACAAGCGTCGTGAGGGAGCGGGCCAGAAATTCGAGTCCGGGCGGCCATCCGCCGGCTTCGGCCACCTCGTCGAGGAAGGCGTCAAACCGGTTTTCCTCGATGCTGACAGCAGCTTCCCGCAGCACCAGTACTGCGCTCTCGGTCAACAGATGCGTTTCCCAAGACAGCGGGTTCAGAAAAACGAACTGCCCGTCGAGGACCGGGCAGTAACGCTGTAACCATTCACCGGGAGTCAGCCCCGTCGGAGAAACCATCCAAATTCAGCCCCCAAAGGACATGTTCGTCCGGTCCAGGGTCGGGTTTATGGACGCCAGGCAAAGGTCTGTCGCCGGCGTAAAACCTTCCTCAAAAGTGTTCGTGGTTGGAAAAACGCCTGTTATCGCGCCACTGTCGTCGAAATAAGCCAACACCCAACCATAGCGGGGGGGATCGTAGGAGCCAATTAAAGATAAAGATGGGTCGGTGGCAAGCAGCATCGGCCACTCCAGAGTGGGCACTGTGTAAACAGGAGCCATAGCGTCAACGACAGCGGGATCGATGGCAGGTTGAAAACCAGCAAACTCTGTCAGAGTTCCATTGAATATGACGGTGAATCTACGGATTTCCACTTTCACCCAAGCCCAGTCCTGCTCCCCCAAAAGAGGATCTGGAGCAAATTCTCTGAACTGCAAATCAGTGCCCGGGAAGCCCACGTCGGTTCGTACTTTCTCGATACAATTGATTGAAGCCAGCGCCGACCCGCTGTACCCCATGGTTATCACTCCGGAAGCCGCCAAGGCGCCCTTCAGCAGCTTGCGGCGCTGCTCGACCGAATTCGACTGCTGGGCGTCGCGCATGAAAATTTCCTCCGAAATTCGTTCTTTTGTTGCCAAAAGAATATATGGGCTATCGCCATCTGAGTGAAATTTTTGATTCTTTTTAAGCTCCCTCGAAGAGAAGCAAATTTTGCACCCGTTCTATCTCGGTTGGGCAAGATACTGATATAAAAAGAACAAATTCGACACTGTGCGGAGTCCTGAAAGGCGGATGTAAAATTCCCCGACGCTCCGTCATGCTTAACGGTCGAACACCCGCGTAATATTTCCGTTCCGATTGCCGCAGCCGCTGCTCAAAAGTTGGATCCACGCGCCGCGGGCTCGCGCGATGGCCGTGCGGACCTGTTCCGGGGCGGTGGCGCCGACGTGCGCGCGTGACGCCAGCGAGCCTTCGACGGTCAGCACTGCGAACACGTCTTCGCCGACGAGCGGTGAGAAGGCGCGCAGCTCGTCGAGGCTGAAGTCCGGCAGGTCGCAGCCTTTCGCCTCGGCTGCGCGCACGGCGAGCGCGACCGCTTCGTGTGCGTCGCGGAACGGCAGGCCTTTCTTGACGAGATAGTCGGCGAGGTCGGTCGCCGTCGCGTAGCCTTGCTTGAGGGCGTCGCGCATGGCGTCCGCCTTGACCCTGATGCCGGTGATCATGTCGGCGTAGATGCGCAAGGTGTCGATCACCGTGTCGGCGGTGTCGAACAGCGGCTCCTTGTCTTCCTGGTTGTCCTTGTTGTAGGCGAGTGGCTGGCCTTTCATCAGCGTCAAGAGCGCGATCAGGCTGCCATTGACGCGGCCGGTCTTGCCGCGCACGAGTTCGGGGACGTCGGGGTTCTTCTTCTGCGGCATGATCGAGCTGCCGGTGCAGAAGCGGTCGGCGAGGTCGATGAAGCCGACGCGCGGGCTCATCCACAGGATCAGCTCTTCAGACAGGCGCGACAGGTGAGTCATCAAGAGCGCGCTGGCGGCGCAAAATTCGATCGCGAAATCGCGGTCGCTAACGGCGTCGAGCGAGTTGTAGCAGACTTCGTCGAAGCCCAGCTCGGCAGCGACGAATTCGCGGTCGATCGGGTAGCTCGTGCCGGCGAGCGCCGCGGCTCCGAGCGGCAGGCGGTTCACGCGCTTGCGGCAATCCTGGAAGCGCTCGGCATCGCGGCGCGTCATCTCGAAATAGGCCATCAGGTGGTGGCCGAACGTGACGGGCTGCGCGACCTGCAGGTGCGTGAAGCCGGGCATCGGCGTCGCTGCATTCACTTCGGCGACGTCGAGCAGGTTATTCTGGAACTCGCCGATCAGCGTGAGGATCTCGTCGATCGCGTCGCGCAGCCACAGGCGAATGTCAGTCGCGACCTGGTCGTTGCGACTGCGCCCGGTGTGCAGCCGCTTGCCCGCATCGCCGACGAGCGCGGTGAGGCGCTTTTCGATGTTCAGATGCACGTCCTCGTCGTCGAGGTTCCAGTCGAACTCTCCGCGCTCGATTTCGCCGCGGATCTGTACCATGCCGCGCTCGATGTCGGCGAGATCCTGCGCGCCAATGATGCCCTGACGGGCGAGCATTTTCGCGTGCGCGAGCGAGCCGCGGATGTCCTGTTGAGCCATGCGCTGGTCGAACGACACCGAGGCGGTATAGCGCTTGACGAGGTCCGAGACCGGTTCGGAAAAACGGCCGGACCACGCCTTGGCCGGCTGCGAGGAAGAGGTGTCTGTCATAATGTCCGTGGAAGGAAAACCGACCGGGAAAACCGTTCGATGCTGCGGCGGCGCAGACTTCGTCCGTCGCATACAAGGGGTGAAAAGTATAAAGCAAAAGCTTCGCCGGCTTCTGCAAGGCGCTTGCGACGCGGGCTTTCCCCGCGTCGCCACAACGGAGAATTCCTGCATGACCGACGCTGCTCTGCGGGTCGTCATCGTTGACGACGAGGAGCCCGCTCGCGCACGCCTCAAGGACCTGCTCGACGACATCGCGCAGACGCAGCCGACACGCGTCGTCGGTGTGGCGGCGAATGGGCTCGAAGCGTTGCGCCTGATCGAAGACCTGGCGACCGACGTCGTGCTCGCCGACATCCGCATGCCGGTCATGGACGGGGTGGAACTCGCGCGCCACCTCGGCAGTCTCGAGTGCCCACCTGCGGTGATCTTCACGACGGCATACGACGAATACGCGGTGCAGGCGTTCGACCTGGCGGCGACCGACTACCTGCTGAAGCCGGTGCGCGCGGCGCGGCTTACCGAAGCGCTCGCGCGCGCACGCAGGCGTTCGCCCGCTGCCGACGCGCTGCTGGCCGGTCTTTCGCGCGGTGCAAGGCGCCATTTCAGCGTGAACGAGCGCGGGCGTATTGTGCTGGTGCCGGTTGCCGACGTGCTGTTCCTGCGCGCGGAACTCAAGTACGTCACTGCGCGCACCGCGGCGCGCGAGTTCCTGCTCGATGAGTCGCTCGTCCAGCTCGAACAGGAGTTCCGCGATCGCTTTGTCCGCATCCATCGCAACTGTCTCGTCTCGCGCAGCGCCGTGACGGGTGTCGAACGCGCGGGCGAGGACGACGGGGAGCCGCACTGGGACGTCGTGCTCGCCGGCCTCGCCGAACGCTTGGCGATCAGTCGGCGCCAGTGGCCGGCGGTCCGGCACGCGCTCGGGCTCTGACTCTCGCTCCGACGCGCCGACTTCCTCAGCCGCTGTTGCGCAAACCGGCCGCGATGCCGTTGATCGAGATATGGATCCCGAGCCGGATGCGCGCGTCGTCGTGCGTCTCGCGGTGGCGGCGCAGCAGTTCGACCTGCACGTGGTTGAGCGGATCGAGGTAGGGGAAACGGTTGCGAATCGAGCGCTTGAGCAGCGGGTTGCCGTCGAGGAGCTCGCGCTGGCCGGTGATCGCGAGCAGCGCCTCGACAGTGTCGTGCCATTCGGTGCGGATGCGCTCGAAGATCGCCTCGCGCAAGCTCACGTCCTTGACGAGGCCGGCATAGCGCGACGCGATCGCCAGATCGGTCTTTGCCAGCACCATGTCCATGTTCGACAGCAGCGCGGCGAAGAACGACCATTCGCGGTGCATCGCCTGCAGGCGGGCGATGCCGTCGTCGGGGTGGGCCGCGAGCCACGTTTTCACCGCGCTGCCGAAGCCGAACCAGCCCGGCAGCATCAGGCGGCATTGCGACCAGCTGAACACCCACGGGATCGCGCGCAGGTCCTCGATGCGCGTGCCTTTCTTGCGCGACGCGGGCCGCGAGCCGATGTTCAGTTCGGCGATCTCCGAGATCACGGTGGACTCCCAGAAATAGCGTTCGAACCCTTCGGTGTCGTAGACCAGCCCGCGGTACGCAGCGAACGCGACGTCCGACAGCGCCTGCATCGTGTCGAGGAACTCGGCGCGCGGTGCCGGAGCGCGATCGGCGAGCAGGCTCGCCTCGAGCGTCGCGGCGACGATGACTTCGAGGTTGCGCCGGCCGACTTCCGGGTTGCCGTATTTCGCCGCGATCACTTCGCCCTGCTCGGTGAGCCGGATCTGCCCCTGCACCGCACCGCCCGGCTGCGCGAGGATCGCCTGGTAGCTCGGGCCGCCGCCCCGTCCGACGGAACCGCCGCGGCCGTGGAACAGCCGCAGACGGATGCCGTGGCGGGCGAACACCTCGATGAGGCCGATCTCGGCCTTATAGAGCGCCCAGCCGGACGTCAGAAAGCCGCCGTCCTTGTTGCTGTCGGAATAGCCGAGCATGACTTCGTGCGTGCGGTCGCGGGAGGCGGCGAGCAGGTTCATGTATCCGGGCAGCGCGAACAGGCGGTCCATCACCGCCGGCGCGTTCGCGAGATCCTCGATCGTCTCGAACAGCGGGACGATATTGACGTCCAGCGCCCCTTCGTGCGGTCGCAGCAGGCCCGCTTCCTTCAGCAGCAGCGCGAGTTCAAGCAGATCGGAGACGTCGTCGGTCTTCGAGATGATGCAGTTCGGGATCGCCCCGGTCCCGTAGCGCCAGTGGGCCGCGCGCGCAGCGCGGAAGATCGCCAGCTCGCCTTCGGTTTCAATCGAATAGCGCACGTGCGGCGACGCGAGCGGCCGTGGCGTCGTGAGTTCCTCGAGCAGCAGCGCGACGCGCGCCGCCTCGTCGAGCGCCGCGTAGTCGGTGCCGGCTTGTGCGGCCGCGAGCAGCTCGGCGACGACGCGCTCATGCACGTCGGAATTCTGGCGCAGGTCGATCGGCGCGAGGTGAAAGCCGAACACGCGCACCGCCCGGCGCAGCCGGCGCAGCTGCCCGCGCGCGAGCGCCGCCGAGCCGTTCGCGACGAGCGAGCGGTGAATGACGTCGAGATCGTCGGCGAGTTCGGCGACGGCGGCGTAGGGCTCCGCCACTGCCACCGGGTGGCGGGGCGGTTCGGTGCCGAGCAACGCGCGGTGCGACGCCGCGAGCCGCGCGTAGATGCCGGAGATCGCGCGGCGGTAGGGCTCGTCGTTGCGGTGCGGGGAATGGTCGGGCGAGCGGTCGGCGAGCGCGAGCAGCGCATCGGAGGCGGTGACCAGCCCGAGCGCGAGCGACAGGCGCGCGCCGAGCACGTGCAGTTCGTCGAGATAGAAGCCGAGCGCGGCCCCCGCCTGCATCGCGAGCGCGCGCTCGAGGACGTCGGCGGTGACGAAAGGATTGCCGTCGCGATCGCCGCCGATCCAGCTGCCGACCTGCAGGAACGCCGGCAATTCGAGTCCGGCGAGCGCCGGGTCGCGGCTCGCGAGCTGGTCTTCGAGGTTGGCATAGAGCCGCGGCAGCTCACGCAGGAAAGTCGTGTCGAAGTACGACAGGCCGTTCGCGACTTCATCGACGACCGACAGCTTGGCTGGGCGCAGCATCCGCGTCTGCCACAGCGTCAGCACCACGCGGCGCAGCGCGTCGTCGCTTTCCTCGCGCTCCTCCGGCGTCAGCGTCATGCGATCGCGCGCGTCGAGGAGATGTGCGATGTCGGTCTCACAGTTGAGGATGCTCTTGCGCTGGACTTCGGTCGGATGCGCCGTCAGCACCGGCGAGATCAGCGCGGTGTCGAAGAACGCCGCGAGCCGGCCCGGCGGCAATCCGCTCGCCAGCGCGCGCACGAGCGCGTGCGCGACGCTGCCTTCGCGCGGCGCCGAGCCGGCGATCAGGTGTGCGCGGCTGCGGCGGATGTGATGCTGGTCCTCGGCGATGTTCGACAGGTGCGAGAAATAGCTGAACGCGCGCACGACTTCGATCGTCTGTTCGCGCGACAGCGCGTCGAGGATGCCTTCGAGTTCGCGCCGTGCCGCCTTGTCGTCGTCGCGGCGGAAGCGCACCGAAGTCTGGCGGATGCGCTCGATGAGGGCGAATGCCGCTTCGCCCTGCTGGTCGCGCACGGTATCACCCAGTACGCGGCCGAGCAGCCGGATGTCTTCGCGCAGCGGGGCGTCCTTGTCTTCAGTCATGGTCTGTTCCGGGTGTGGGGGCTACGTTGTGGGAGCGGCCGGCCGGCTCGCCGGCCGACGTGATGGGGCTTGCGCCCGCCGAGGCACGAAAGGCTCAATTTGCACCCATGCTAGAATGCCGGCCAGCCCGTGCGCCATTGGCGCCAACCCTGATGTTGCGTTGCGGCAACCCTTTGCCGCGGGCGACATCGATCCATTCCTCCGTGACGAGTCTGCCCACCGTGAGCGCTACCCCCGACTTTCCCGCCCCCGAACGCATCGTAATCGCCACCCGCGAAAGCCGTCTCGCGCTGTGGCAGGCCGAACACGTCAAGGCCCGGCTCGAAGCGCTCTACCCGGGCTGTCGCGTCGAACTGCTCGGCATGACGACGCGCGGCGACCAGATCCTCGACCGTCCGCTCGCGAAAGTCGGCGGCAAGGGGCTGTTCGTCAAGGAACTCGAAGCCGCGCTGCTCGAGGGGCGCGCCGATATCGCCGTGCATTCGATGAAGGACGTGCCGATGCAACTGGCCGAACCGTTCGCGCTGCCGTGCATCTCGGCGCGCGAAGTGCCGCTCGACGCGTTCGTGTCGCCGCGCTACGCGAGCCTCGCCGACATGCCGCCGGGCACGGTCGTCGGCACCTCGTCGCTGCGTCGGGAGTCGCAGCTGCATGCGCAGTTCCCGTTCCTGGCGGTCACGAGCCTGCGCGGCAACCTCGACACGCGGCTGCGCAAGCTCGACGAGGGGCAGTACGACGCGATCATCCTCGCTGCCGCCGGCCTGAAGCGGCTCGGGTTGACGAATCGCATCCGTGCCGAACTGCCGTCCGAAGTGTCGCTGCCGGCGGCGGGGCAGGGCGCCCTCGGCATCGAATGCCTGGCCAAGCGCACCGACATCGCGGCCTGGCTCGCGCCGTTGAACGATGCCGACACTTCCGCCTGCGTGCGCGCCGAGCGTGCGGTCTCGCGCGCGCTCGCGGGCAGCTGCGAAGTGCCGCTCGGCGCCTACGCCGAGATGCGCGCCGGCCGGCTGTGGCTGCGCGGCTTCGTCGCGCTGCCCGATGGCAGTCGCATGGTCCGCGCCGAACGCGAAGGCGATGCGGCCGATGCCGAAGCGCTCGGGCTCGCACTGGCCGACGACTTGCGCGCGCAAGGGGCCGAAGACATTCTCGCGCGCCTGGGGTGAGCCCGGTCCGGACGGCACGGCCTTGTCGATGACGCCGACGATGCGCAAGACACTCTGCGGACGTCACGTCGCAGTCACCCGCCCGGCCGGGCAGGCCGACAGCCTGTGCGAGGCGATCGCTGCACGCGGCGGCATTCCGGTGCGCTTTCCGGTGCTCGCGATCGGCGCCGTCGACGGCGCGCAACTCGACGACATCGCTGCCCGGCTCGATCAGTTCGACCTCGCGTTTTTCGTCAGCCCGAACGCCGTCCAGCACGCGCTCACGCCGATCCTCGCGCGGCGCGCGTGGCCGCAGCGCGTGGTCGTCGCGACGGTCGGCAAGGGGAGCGAGCGGGCGCTCGCAGCATTCGGTTTCGGCGCCGTCGTCGCGCCGCGCAGCGGGTTCGACAGCGAGTCGGTGCTCGCCCTTCCGGAATTCCGGCCCGAAGCGGTGCGCGGCCGGCGGATCGTGATTTTCCGCGGCGACGGCGGTCGCGACCTGCTCGGCGAAACCTTGCGCGAACACGGCGCCGACGTCGAATACGTGAGCTGTTATCGCCGCTTCCAGCCCGACCAGGACCCGGCCCTGCTGCTCGACCTCGCGCGGCGCGGCGCACTTGATGCGATCACGCTGACGAGCAGCGAAGGCGTCGCCAAGCTCGTCGCGATCGTCGGCGCCGAGGGCCTGCGCCTGCTGTGCCCGGTCCCGATCTTCGCGCCGCACCCGAGAATCGCGGCCCACGCCCGCGCGGCGGGCTTCGTGTGCGTCGTCGAAACCGGTCCCGGTGACGAAGGGCTCATTCGCGCACTCGAATCTCATTTCCAGCGACCTCGGTTAAACTCTCCGGCATGAAAGAAGAAATTCCAGCGCTTTCCCAGCCTCCGCGTTCCGATACCCCCTCCGGATCGACGCCGTCCACCTCGTCCTCCACGCCGCCGGCTTCCTCCTCGAAGCGGGGCAGCGGCCTCGCCACGACCGTGGCGCTGGTCGCGCTCGCGGTGGCCGGGCTCGCCGGCTGGCAGGTATACGAGCTGCGCTCGGGCGTCATCGAGATTCGCGAGGAAGTCGCCCAGCGCCTGGCGGCGAGCGATTCCGCGCTTGCCGAAGCGCGGGGATCGGCGCGTCAGCAGCAGGAGTCGATCGCGTCGCTGCAGGGCAAGATCGGCGCGCTCGAGGCGCACGTCGCGGCCACCGAAGGGCAGGCCGCCGCGCTCGAAAATCTCTACCAAGAGTTTTCGCGAACGCGGGACGATCGGATCGTCGCCGAGGCCGAGCAGGCGATCGGCATCGCCGCGCAGCAACTGCAGCTGGCCGGCAACCACGAAGCTGCGCTGATCGCGTTGCAGGGGGCCGAGGCGCGGCTCGCGGCGCAGGACCGCGGCCAATTCCAGGCCTTGCGCCGCGCGCTGGTGCGTGACATCGAGCGGCTCCAGGCTGCGCCGCAGGTCGACATCCCCGGCATCGCGCTGCGCCTGGAGGCGCTGCTCGAGCGGGTCGACACGCTGCCGCTGGCTTTCGCCGGGCAACTCGACGACCCCGCTGCCGTCGGCAACGAGGGGGCAAACGCGCCGGAGGGCGCTTCGGCCGACCCTTCGGTGATCGATTTCATCACCGGACTGGCGGGCGACATCTGGCGCGAAATGCTGACGCTGGTGCGAATCGAGCGTCTCGACCAGTCGGAACCGGTGCTGCTGGCGCCGGCGCAAAGCACCTACCTGCGCGAGAATCTCAAGATTCGCCTGCTGACCGCGCGGCTCGCGCTGCTCGCCCGCGACGGCCGGACTTTCGCCGCCGACCTCGCGCAGGCGCGAGGCTGGATCGAACGCTTTTTCGACGAGCGCGACCCGGCAGTGCAGGAAACGCTCGCCGAACTCGCGGCGTTGCAGGCAATGCCGGTCAAGGTCGAGCAGCCGACGCCGACCGAAAGCATCGCTGCACTGCGGATGCTGCAGGCGCGCTCGGCCGAAAGTCGGCGGCCGCTCAACGGCACGCCAGCGCCCGGTGGTGGTGCCGCTTCCGGTGCGGGCCGTCCACCCGCCGGTGCAGCTTCCGCTCCCGAGGGCCGGTCGGCGCCTGCTGCGCCGGCGCAGCCGCGCGAGCAGCCGCCGGTCGCCGGCGAGCGTTGAGGAGGCCCGATGCGTACTCTGCTCTGGCTCATCGCGCTGTTCGCTCTCGCTGCCGGGGTGGCGATGCTCGCGAGCATCAACACCGGCTACGTGCTCGTCGTGCTGCCGCCGTGGCGCGCCCAGCTGTCACTGAATCTTCTCATCGTCGCGCTGCTCGCGGCGTTTTTCATCGGCTACGTGGTGCTCCGGCTGGTCGGAAAAACGCTCGCGCTGCCCGGGCGGGTCGGCGTGTTTCGCGAGCGCCGGCGCAAGGACAAGGCCGGCCGAGCGCTGCGCGAGGGCTTGCGGGCGCTTTTCGAAGGTCGCTTCGCGCAGGCGTTGAAGCTCTCCGGCAGCGCTTTCGACGCCGGGGAAAGCCGCTCGATGGCGGCGCTGGTCGCAGCGCGTGCGGCGCATGGCATGCATGATGACGCCCGCTACCGGATCTGGATCGGGCGGGCTGCCGAGCAGGAAGAAGAAGCCCGTGTTGCGCGCCTGATGACCGAAGCTGAACTCGCGGTCGAAGGGCGGCGCTTCGAGGAAGCCGCCGAACGGCTCGAAAATCTGCGCCTGTCCGGGCACCGGCACATCGCTGCGCTGCGCCTGTCGCTGAAAGTGGCTTCGGCGCTCGGGCACTGGGAAGAGGTTCTGCGCCTCGCGCGGCAGTTGCGCAAGCACAAGGCGCTGACGGACGAGCAGGCACAACCGGTGGTGCGCCGCGCGCACGTCGAACGGATACGCGAACTGGCCGGCGACGGCGAAGCGCTCGCGGCGTACTGGCGCAGCATTCCCACTGCCGAACTGGGTGACCGGCGCATGGTCGAGGAAGCCGTTCCCTATCTTGCCGCAGCGGGACAGGGAGCGCTGGTGCGCAAGACCGTGGAACGCATGCTCGACACCGAGTGGGATGGGGGGTTGGCGCGGCTGTACGCCCAGTGTGCGAACGGCGATGCGGCCGGCTGCCTGGCGCGTGCCGAAGGGTGGCTGCGCAAGCACCCGAAGGATGCGGACCTGCTGTATGCGCTCGGCCGGCTATGCGTGGCGGCGCAGCTGTGGGGCAAGGCGCAGAGTTACCTCGAAGCGTCGCTGAACCTTGCGCCGACGATCGAAACCCACCTCGCGCTCGCGCATCTGTTCGAACGCCTCGAACGGCCCGAAGAGGCGCACGCCCACTATCGCACGGCAGCCGAACATTCGGCTGCCTGAGCTGCCTCGCTCCGCGGGGCCGTCAGCACCAGTCGCGCGGAACGAGAAACTCGTCGTATAGACGCGCCTCGGCGCTGCCCCGCTCCGGCTGCCAGTCGTAACGCCATTTGACGAGCGGCGGAAGCGACATCAGGATCGACTCGGTGCGTCCGCCCGACTGCAGGCCGAACAGCGTGCCGCGGTCGAACACCAGGTTGAATTCGACGTAGCGGCCGCGGCGGTAGGCTTGGAAGTCGCGTTCGCGATCGCCGTATTCGACGTCGCGCCGCCGCTCGATGATCGGCAGGTAGGCGTCGAGGAATGCGTCGCCGACGCTGCGCGCGAGCCCGAATGCGGCGTCGAAGTCCGTCTTGCCGTCGGCGCCGAGATCGTCGAAGAACAGGCCTCCAACGCCACGGGGTTCGTTGCGGTGCTTGAGGAAAAAGTACCGGTCGCACCATTCCTTGAGGCGACGGTATTCCGGCTCCCCGCCCCACGGCAGCACCGCGGCCCGGCAGGCGCGGTGAAAAGCGCGCACGTCTTCCTCGTACGGGTAATAGGGCGTCAGGTCCATGCCTCCGCCGAACCACCACACCGGCGCCGCGGCGGGCGGTGCAACGGCAGCGTCCGGGTGCGACGCGATGAAGAAGCGCACATTCATGTGCACCGTCGGACAGTACGGGTTGCGCGGATGCAGCACGAGCGACACGCCCATCGCCTCGAATGCGCGGCCCGCGAGATCGGGGCGGCGCGCGGTTGCCGAAGCCGGCATCGCGTCGCCGATCACATGCGAGAAATTGACCCCGCCCCGTTCGAAGAAATGGCCTTCCTCGATGACGCGCGTGAGGCCTCCGCCGCCCGCCGGACGCTGCCACGCATCCTCGCGGAAGCTGCCGCCGTCGAACCGTTCGAGTGCGGCGACGATGCCGCTTTGCAGGTCGAGCAGGTGCTGCCTGACGACGCGCGAATCGGGCGCGTCCATCGTTCAGCCTTTGCGGGCAATGGCGCGGTGGCCGATGTCGCGGCGGTACTGGCGTCCTTCGAAAATGATCCCGTCGGCCACCTCGTAGGCGCGCTTCTGCGCGCTGCGGATGTTGTCGCCGAGCGCGGTGACGCACAGCACGCGGCCTCCGGCAGTCACAACCCGCCCGTCCAGCTCCGCGGTGCCGGCATGGAAGACATGCACGTCCTCGCTCTCGGTGGCCGGGAACCCGGATACCACGTCGCCCTTGTGCGGCGCCTCGGGATAGCCTGCGGCGGCGAGCACGACGCCGAGCGCGACGCGGCGGTCCCATTCGGCTTCGACCTGGTCGAGCCGCCCGCCGATCGCCGCTTCGACGAGGTCGGACAGGTCGGTCTTCAGGCGCATCATGATCGGCTGGGTTTCCGGGTCGCCCAGGCGGCAGTTGAACTCGACGACGCGCGGCTGGCCCGCTTCGTCGATCATCAGGCCAGCGTACAGGAAGCCGGTATAGGCCAGCCCGTCGGCACTCATGCCGGCAAGAGTCGGCAGGATGATCTCGCGCATCACGCGGGCATGGATTTCGGGCGTCACGACCGGCGCCGGCGAATAGGCGCCCATGCCTCCGGTGTTGGGGCCCTCGTCCTTGTCTCGCAGGCGCTTGTGGTCCTGGCTAGTCGCCAGCGCCAGCGCATGCTTGCCGTCGGCCATGACGATGAAGCTCGCTTCCTCGCCCGCCATGAACTCCTCGATGACGACGCGTGCACCGGCTTCGTCGTACTGCACGCCGCTCTGGCTGCCGCCCAGCATCAGGTCGATCGCGGCATGGGCTTCGGCGAGCGTCGCGGCGACCACAACGCCCTTGCCGGCGGCGAGGCCGTCGGCCTTGATGACGATCGGCGCCCCTTCGCTCTCGACATAGTCGTGGGCCGCGGACGGGTCGGAGAAAGTCGCGTGCTTCGCCGTCGGGATGTTGTGCCGGGCCATGAAGCGCTTGGCGAAGTCCTTCGAGCTTTCGAGCTGCGCCGCGCCTTTCGTCGGACCGAAGATCGGCAGCCCGGCGGCGCGAAAAGCGTCGACGACGCCGGCGGCAAGCGGTGCTTCGGGGCCGACGACGGTGAATTGCACCTGCTCGGTGCGCGCGAGTTCGACGAGGTCCGGGATCGCAGTGACCGCGACGTTCTCGAGCAGCGGTTCGCGCGCGGTGCCCGGATTGCCCGGGGCAACCAGCACGCGTGTGACTTTGGGCGACTGGGCGAGTCTCCAGGCCAGCGCGTGTTCGCGGCCGCCGGAGCCGATGACGAGAACTTTCATGAGTTTTCCTGTGCCGCTCTCAATGCCGGAAATGACGGAAACCGGTGAACACCATCGCCACGCCCTGTTCGTCCGCCGCCGCGATCACCTCGCTGTCGCGCATCGAGCCGCCCGGCTGGATCACCGCGGTCGCGCCGGCTTGGCCGAGCACGTCGAGCCCGTCGCGGAACGGGAAGAACGCGTCGGAGGCGACGACCGAGCCGTGCACCGTCAGCCCGGCGTTCTCGGCCTTGATCGCGGCAATGCGGGCCGAATCGACGCGGCTCATCTGTCCTGCGCCGACGCCGACCGTCATGCCGTCACGGCAATACACGATCGCGTTCGATTTGACGTATTTCGCGACCCGCCACGCGAACAGCAGGTCGCCGAGTTCCTGTTCGGTCGGCGCGCGGCGGGTGACGATTCTGAGATTGGCGACCGCGATGCGCGCCTCGTCGGCGCTCTGCACCAGCAGCCCGCCGCCGACCCGCTTCAGGTCGAGGGCGCCGGACGGCTTGCCGAGCGCGCACGTCAGCACCCGCACGTTCTGCTTCGTGGCGAGCACCGCGAGCGCGTCGGCGCTGTACGACGGCGCGATCAGCACTTCGAGGAACTGCGCTGCGACGGCCTCGGCAGCGGCCCGGTCGACTTCGCAGTTGAACGCGATGATGCCGCCGAAGGCCGACGTCGGATCGGTCGAGAAAGCCTTGCGGTAAGCGGCCTGCGGGGTTTCGGCGAGGGCCACGCCGCACGGGTTCGCGTGCTTGACGATGACGCACGCGACGCGGCCGGCCTCGACGTCGAACGCCTTGACGCATTCCCATGCCGCGTCGGCGTCGGCGATGTTGTTGTAAGACAGTTCCTTGCCCTGCAGCTGCCGGTACGCCGCGATCACGCCTTCGGGGACCGACGGCTCGCGGTAGAAGGCCGCGGACTGGTGCGGATTCTCGCCGTAGCGCAGGTCCTGGACCTTGTCGAACGCGAGCTGGAAGCGCTCCGGGTAGGCCTGCCGCGTGGCTGCTCCGGCATCGTCGAAACTCAGCGCCGTCAGGTAGTTGGAAATTGCCGCGTCGTAGCGCGCAGTATGCGTGAAAGCTTTTACCGCGAGCGCGAAGCGCGTCCTGTAGCTCAGCGCGCCGTCCCCCGATCTCAGCTCGGCGACGATCGGTGCGTAGTCTTCCGGGTCGGTGACGATGCCGACGCCGCCCGCATCGTTGCCGTGGTTCTTGGCCGCCGCGCGCACCATCGTCGGGCCGCCGATGTCGATGTTCTCGATCGCGTCGTCGAGCGTGCAGTCGGGCTTGGCGACGGTTGCGGCGAACGGATAGAGGTTCACGACGACGAGGTCGATGCGCGAGATGTCGTGTGCGGCAATCGTCTCCATATGCTCGGGCAGGTCACGACGCGCGAGGATGCCGCCATGCACTTTCGGGTGCAGCGTCTTGACGCGGCCGTCGAGCATTTCCGGAAAACCGGTGTGCTCGGACACGTCGGTGACCGGCAGGCCGGCCTCGCGCAGCATCGCGGCCGTGCCGCCGGTCGACAGCAGCTTGACGCCGAGCGCATCGAGCGAGCGGGCAAATTCGAGGACGCCGCGCTTGTCGGAGACGCTGATCAGGGCTTGGGAGACTTTCATCGTGAGGATCGCAAGAAAAAATCGGGTGGGCGACGCGGCGGCTTCGCCGCGGGGGGAGTGAGGGTCGGGCTGCGCTACAGCAGTTCGTATTCGGTCAGCTTGCGGCGCAGCGTGTTGCGGTTGATACCGAGCATCTCGGCGGCGACGGTCTGGTTGCCATTGGCCTGGCGAAGCACGAATTCGAGCATCGGGCGCTCGACGTTGCGAATCACCATGTCATAAATTGCGGCCGGCTTCTCACCGTCCAGGTCGCGGAAGTACTGGTCAAGGGTGCGATGGATCGATTCGGCGATCTCGTTCGAGCGGGTCATGCTGCGAGTTCCTGCGGAAGTTCTTCGTAGCGCAGGCGGGCGTCCTGCTCGGCGAGGCGGCCGAAGAAGTCGTCAACAGCCTCGAGTTGTTCGCGCACATCTGACAGCTGGTTCATCGTGCGGCGGAATGCCGCCGAGCCGACGAGGCCCTTCGTGTACCAGGAGATGTGTTTGCGCGCGATCCTGACTCCGGTTTCCTCTCCATAGAACGCGTACAGGTCGCCCAGGTGCTCGCGGCATACCTGGAGAATCTCGGCGACGAGCGGCGGCGGCAGCAGCGTGCCGGTCGCGAGGTAATGCTCGATTTCGCGGAAAATCCACGGCCGGCCCTGCGCGGCGCGGCCGATCATCACGCCGTCGGCGCCGGTGTAGTCGAGCACGTAGCGGGCTTTCTCGGGCGTCGTGATATCGCCGTTGGCTATCACCGGGATCTTCACGAGGGATTTCACTTCGGCGATCGTGTCGTACTCGGCGTTGCCGGTGTATTGGTCGGCGCGCGTGCGGCCATGGATCGCGACCGCACGGATGCCCGATGCTTCGGCGATGCGGGCGATCGCTGGCGCGTTGCGGTTGTCGCGGTTCCAGCCGGTGCGGAACTTGAGCGTCACCGGAGTGGCGGGCACGGCGGCGACGACCGCCTCGAGGATGCGCGCGACGAGCGGCTCGTTCTGCATCAGCGCCGAGCCTGCCATGACGTTGCATACTTTCTTCGCCGGGCAACCCATGTTGATGTCGATGATCTGCGCGCCGTTGTCCGCGTTGTAGCGCGCGGCATCGGCCATCATCGCCGGATCGGCGCCGGCGATCTGCACCGAAATCGGCTCGACCTCGCCGGTGTGCTCGGCACGGCGACGGGTTTTCGCGCTGCCGTAGAGCAGCGAGTTCGATGTGACCATTTCGCTGACTGCGACGCCTGCGCCGAGCTTCTTGCACAGCTGGCGGAACGGTCGATCGGTCACGCCCGCCATCGGGGCGACGAAAAGATTGTTGCGCAGGGTAAAACCGGCGTACTGCATGGATGGAGAGGGTGTTCGGGGAAGAGGGCGCATTTTACCCCATGCGCCGCCGGCCGAGCAGCGGAATGCAGCGCCGACGCCGATTGCATCACATCCTGTCGTTTTTGCGCCCGCGCAGCGCCCCGCCGGGACGGTGCCGCTCAGGGCCAGGCGCGCGCGCCGAACATCATCCGCCGCGCGACGAAATCGCGCAGCGGCGGGATGAGGTCGAGGGCCAGCAGGCCGGCGCCGCGCAGCTGGCGCAGCGGGGCGAAGTCATTGCTGAACACGCGCACAAGCGCGTCGGTGAAGTGGATCGCGCCGAAGCGGTCGAGGCCGCGGGAATCGGCATAGGCGTCCAGGACTGCCGCGCCGCCCGGATCGCCGCGGTGGCGCAGCAGCGTGTCCGCGAGCGCCCAGACGTCGCGCAGCGCGAGGTTGAAGCCCTGTCCGGCGACCGGATGGAGAGTCTGGGCGGCGTTGCCGAGCCACACGGTGCGGGCGCCCGCCGGATCACGCCGGTAGCGCAGGCCGAGGGGATAGCGATGGCGGCGGGAAACAGCGCCGAACCGCAAGCGGGTGCCGAAGCGGTCCTGCAACTGCGCGACATAGCCCGCGTCGTCGAGGGCGAGCAGCTCGTCGGCGCGTTCGGGCGAAACGGCTTGGACCAGCGCATAGTTGCTGTCGCAGGGCAGCAGCGCGATCGGGCCCTGTGGCGTGAAGCGCTCGAAAGCGCGATGGTGATGACCGCCGTCGACGTCGATCCGCGCGATGAGGGCGTGCTGGCGGTAGTCGTGCTCGACGACGTCCCGGCTGCCGGCCTCGAGCCGGCCTTCAGCGCAGGCGACGAGGCGCGCGCGGCACGGCGTGTCGTCCGGGGCGCTCGCCGCAGTGCCGCCGAGGGTGGCAACGAGGGTGGCAACGACAGCGTCAGCCTGCGGCGTGAGCGCGGTGACTTCCGTTTCGTCAAGGACGGCGATGCCGCTGCGGTCCACCGCCGCGCGCAGGGCTCCCGCGAGCGCGCCGGCCGAGACGACGTAGCCGAGCGCCGGCTGATGGTAGTCCTCGGCCCGCAGTTCGGTGCGGCCAAACCCCCCTTGCTGCGAGACGTGGATGCGGCGGATCGGCGTCACCGGCAGCGCGTCCCACACGCCGAGGCGCTCCAGCGTCAGGCGCGTGCCGTGCGCGAGCGCGAGCACACGCGGGTCGGCGAGCACGGCCGCGCGCGGGCGGGCGTCGGCAAGCACGATCGCAAGTCCGCTGTCTTTCAGCGCGAGCGCCAGCGCGAGCCCGACCGGCCCGGCGCCGACGACCAAGAGGTCAGGCTGTCGCACCGGCGCCCTCGCGCATCACCGCCTCGATGTCGGCGATCGAGCGTGGCGCCGCATCGGTGATGAATTCGCACCCGGTTGCGGTGACGACGGCATCGTCCTCGATGCGCACGCCGATGTTCCAGAACGCTTCCGGCACGTCGGCGGCGGCGCGGATGTAACAACCCGGCTCGACCGTCAGCACCATGCCGGGTTCGAGCGGCCGCCACTCGCCGGCGCGCTTGTATTCGCCCGCGTCATGGACATCGCGGCCGAGCCAGTGGCCGGTGCGGTGCATGTAGAAGCGCCGGTAGAGGCCTTGTTCGATGACGGCATCGAGCGGGCCGGAGAGCAGGCCGAGATCGAGCAGGCCTTGCGCGATGACCCGCACCGCGGCGTCGTGCGGGTCGTTCCACAGCACGCCGGGACGGATCATGTCTTTCGCAGCGCGCTGCGCGGCGAGCACGAGTTCATAGACGTCCCGCTGCGCGCCGGTGAACCGGCCATTGACGGGAAATGTCCGGGTGATGTCGGACGCGTAGCCGTCGAGCTCGCAGCCGGCATCGATCAGCAGCAGCTCGCCGTCGGCCATCATGCGATCGTTCTCGACGTAGTGCAGCACGCATGCATTCGGGCCGCTGGCGACGATCGACGGGTAGGCGGGCGCCTGGCTGCCGGCGCGGCGAAAGCTGTACAGGAGTTCGGCCTCGACCTCGTATTCGTGGCGGCCGGGGCGGGTCGCGGCCATCGCGCGCCGGTGGCCGTCACCCGAGATTGCGGCTGCGCGGCGCATGATTGCGAGCTCCGAGTCGTCCTTCACAAGGCGCATTTCGTCGAGCTCGGTACGCACGTCGTGGATCGCATGCGGGGGCACTGCGCCGGCGCGCGCGTTCGCCCGCACTGTGTTCAGTGCGCGCATCACGCGGGCGTCCCAGTCGGCTTCGTAGCCCAGGGCGCACCACAGCTTCGGCTGGTTCGCGAGGAGGTCGGGCAGGCGCTGGTCGAGGTCGCCGATCGTCCACGCTTCGTCGAAGCCGAAGCGCTCGCGGGCCGCATCGGGGCCGAAACGGTAACCGTCCCAGATCTCCCGTTCCTCGTTCTTCTCGCGGCAGAATAGGATCGAGCGCGGGGATTCGCCGGCAACCAGCACGACCACCGCTTCGGGCTCGCCGAAGCCAGTCAGGTAATGGAAGTAGCTGTCGTGGCGGAACGGATAGTGCGTGTCCCGGTTGCGCGTGCATTCGGCGGCGGTCGGCAGCACCGCGATGCCGCCGCCGAGCGCGTTCATGCGCGCGAGAAGTCGTTCGCGGCGGGCGTGAAACGGGGCGATGTCGGGCACGGGGCGCTCTGAAAGGTTTTTCATGAATTCATTATGGCACGGGGCGATTTGCGGTTTCGACCCTGCGGAACCGACCCTGTTCGCGAGCGGCGCTCAGTCGATGACCTGTCGCAGATGCCGGTCGAGCGTGGCGAGGCGCTGCGGCGTCCCGACGTCGAGCCAGTAGCCGCGATGGAGCGCGCCGCGCACCCGGCCCGCGTCCATCGCCTCCCGCAGCAGCGGGCCCAGCGGCGCTTTCGTTCCCGCTGCGACGGCGGCGAACAGCGCCGGCCGATAGACGCCGATGCCGGAAAACGTCAGCCGCGGTTCGCCGTCGCGGTGCAGGCGTTCGCCGTCGAGGCGAAAATCGCCGCCGGGGTGATGGCCCGGGTTGGGCACCATCACGAGGTGGGCGAGGTCGCCCGTTGCGGCAAGTTCGGCGCCGACGGGGCGCAGCGCGGCGAGGTCCGCGTCGCAGAAAACGTCGCCGTTGACGACGAGGAAAGGTGCGTCGCCGAGCAGCGCCAGCGCCTGGCGGATGCCGCCAGCGGTCTCCAGCGCCTCGGCTTCGGCGGAGTACGCGATATGCAGCCCGAACTGCCGGCCGTCGCCGAGCGCCGCTTCGATCATCGTTCCCAGATGGGCGTGGTTGATGACGACGTCGGTGAAGCCCGCGGCGCGCAGCCGCTCGAGATGCCACGCGATCAGCGGCCGCCCGCCGGCGACGAGCAGCGGCTTCGGGCACGCGTCGGTCAGCGGGCGCATCCGCTCGCCGCGCCCGGCGGCGAGGATCATCGCGCGCATCAGAACGTGTAGCCGACTTCGACCGGCTCGGGATCCACCTGGTCGAGCAGCCGCAGCAGCGGCGTGAGATCGCGGTAGCGTTTGCACGCGCGGCGCAGGTAGTCCATCACCCGCGGCATGTCGGCGAGGTAGCCGTCCTTGCCGTCGCGGTGACACAGGCGGGCGAAGATGCCGAGCACCTTGACGTGGCGCTGCACGCCCATCCATTCGTAGTCGCGGTGGAAGTCGGAGAAATCCTCGCGCACCGGCAGTCCGAGCTTGCGCGCGGCTTCCCAGTAGCGCGCGAGCAGATCGAGCGTGAACTCCTCTTCCCAGTGGATGTAGGCGTCCTTGAACAGCGAAGCGAGGTCGTAGGTCAGCGGGCCGTACACCGCGTCCTGGAAGTCGATGACGCCGGGGTTGGCGCCCTGGGCGAGGTACATCAGGTTGCGCGAGTGGTAGTCGCGATGCACGAAGACCTGCGGCTCGGCGAGGTTGACGGCGAGGATGCGGTCGAACACGCCCTCCAGCGCGGCGCGCTGGCGCTCGTCGAGGCTCACGCCCTTGTGGCGCGTGATGTACCACTCGGGGAACAGCATCAGCTCGCGCCGCAGCAGCTCGCGCGAATAGTCCGGCAGCACGCCGGGGCGGCTCGTTTTCTGGATCGCGATCAGCGTGCCGAGGGCGTCGGCATAGAGGCTCGCGGCGTTCGCCGGGGTCAGCGCGGCGAGGTAGGTCGTGCTGCCGAGATCGGACAGCAGCAGGAAGCCGTGCTCCGGGTCGCGCGCCAGCACTTCGGGAACGTGTGCGCCGGCGGCGCCGAAGAGTTCGGCGACCTTGAGCCAAGGGCGCGTGTCCTCGTGTTCGGGCGGTGCGTCCATGACGATGCGGCTCGGGCTGCCGTCGGCAAAACGCACGCGGAAATAGCGCCGGAAGCTGGCGTCGGCCGAGGCCGGGCTCAGTTCGAAATCCTGTCCGGGTAGCTGCGCCGTCAGCCAGGCGTTCAGTTGGGTGAGTCTTTGCACCGGGTTCTCCGCGAGGCTTCGTGTAAAATCGGTGAGTTTATCAAAGGCTTCGACCGTGCCGCTCGCCGTCGGGCTGACTCTTGACGATTGGGGAAGACGCTTGCGCGAAACGCGATTGAGAACGCGGCTGAAGCTTATCCCGCTGCTGATGTGCTGCTTCTCGGGAGCTGCGGTGGCGGCAGGATTGCCACGTCTGGTGGTTTCCCCGGACCTGGTGAAGAGCCGGCCGGAACGCCCGGCCGGACAGGCGCCGGCCCGAAGCGCGGAGGCGCCTGAGGTGCAGGCGCCGCCGCCTGCACCGGCGAGGCCATCGACCACGCCGGAATCGCCACCGGCTGCCGTGCCCCCAGCGGCCGGAGTTCCCGCCGAACCGGCTGCCGACCCTGCGGCGGCGGAAAGCCCGCCGATCGCTGCGGGATCGACCGAAATCCGCGCGCAACAGATCAGCGGAACGCGAGCCGTCGAGCTGGTCGCCGAAGGCAACGCCGAGCTGCGGCGCGACGGAATATTGCTGTCAGCCGACCGGCTGACATACAACGAGCTGACCGACGAGGCGCGGGCCGAAGGCAATGTGCTGCTGGCGCAGGGCACGGACCGGGTCGAGGGGCCACGTGCCAATCTGAAGATCGCCGAGCAGGTTGGCGAATTCGAGGCGCCGGAATACCGTTTCAGTCGCCGCTCCGATCCTGCGCCTGGCGAGCCCGTGCGCGAGATCTCCGGCAGCGGGCATGCCGACGTGATGCACTTCGAAGGCGAGAACCACTACCGCCTGGAGAACGCGACGTGGTCGACCTGCCAAGCCGACGACCCGGACTGGTACATCAAGGCGCGCGACCTCGAGCTCGACTACGATCGCGAAGTCGGCGTCGTGCGCGGCGGGTCGGTGATCTTCCAGGACGTGCCGATCTTCTGGTGGCCGTGGGCGGAATTTCCGCTCGTCGCCCAGCGCCAGTCGGGTTTCCTCTCGCCGACGGTCGGCGTTTCGAACAAGGCCGGCGTCGACATCTCCGTGCCCTATTACTGGAACCTCGCGCCGAACTACGACGCGACGTTCGCGCCGCGCTTCATGGGGCGCCGCGGCGTACAACTTGGGGGTGAGTTCCGTTACCTGACGCCCGGCTACCGCGGCGAGTCCCGCGTCGAATGGCTGCCGCGCGACGCCGTCACCGGCGAGGAGCGCGCGCTCGGATCGGTGCAGCACCAGCAGCGGATCACGCCGAACCTGTACGGTTCGCTCGACCTGAACGCCGTTTCCGACGACCAGTATTTCGAAGACCTCAGCTCGCGCCTGTCGGTCGCGTCGCAGGTCAACCTGTTGCGCGAAGGCCGGCTCAGCTATGTCGCGAGCGACTGGTGGAGCGCGTCGGCGCTGGTGCAAAGCTACCAGACGCTGTCCGGCGAAGATCCTTACCGGCGCCTGCCGCAGCTGTTGCTGAACGCGAACCGGCAGGACATGGCGGCGGGGACGGTCTTCGGCTTTCGCGGCGAATACGTGCAGTTCGAACACTCGGACAGCCGCAAGGCGGAAGGCAGCCGCTTCACGCTGTATCCGCAGCTGTCATTGCCGTTCGAGCGGCCGGGCTACTACGTGACGCCGAAAATCGGCGTGCATCACACGCAGTACGCGCTCGATCGCGACCTGGCCGGCGAGAGCGACTCGATCACGCGAACGCTGCCGATCTTCACGCTCGACAGCGGACTCCACTTCGAGCGCGACACGACGCTGTTCGCCCGCGACTATCTCCAGACGCTGGAGCCGCGCATCTACTATGTGCGCACGCCGTACCGCAATCAGGACGACATCCCGGTTTTCGACACGGCCCGCTTCGACTTCGGCTTCGCGCAGATCTTCTCCGAAAACCTCTATGCCGGCGGCGACCGCATCGCCGACGCGAACCAGGTCACTGCGGCCGTGACGTCGCGGCTGATCGATCCGGGAACCGGGGCCGAGCGCCTGCGCGCAACCGTCGGCCAGCGCTACTATTTCGACGACCAGCGCGTCACGCTGCCGGGCGAACCGCGCCGCGGCGGGCGCCGCGCCGACATGCTTGCGGCGTTCAGCGGGCGCGTGACGACGAGCTCGTCGATCGATTCGGCGTGGCAGTACAACCCGCGCGAGCAGTTGACGGAGCGCTTCAACTTCACCGTGCGCTATCAGCCGGAATTCGCGAAGGCGCTCAATCTTGGTTACCGTTATTCGCGCGAGGTGCTGGAGGACCTCGACCTTTCCGGGCAGTGGCCGCTCGGCCGCGGCTGGTACGGCGTCGCGCGCGTGACGCGCTCGCTGAAGGAAAACCGCATCACCGAGACCATCGCCGGCCTCGAATACGATGGCGGCTGCTGGGTGGTGCGCAGCGCGGTGCACCGCTTCGCGACCAATCCCGACGACGTCACCGAGGCGCTGTTCGTGCAGCTTGAACTCAACGGCCTGGCCAGTGTCGGTTCCAGTCCGGTCAATCTGCTCAAACGCAGCGTTGCGGGATATGGCAAGATCAACGAACCCGTGTCCGACCGCGTTTTCGGTGTCTACTGAATCCGGCGGCCGTATTTCAGCGTTACACGAGTCGATTCATTTTTCGAGAAACCATGATACGAATTCCCTTGCGTCGCATTTCCTGGCGTCGAACTCCATCCCGCCTCAGTCTCGTCCTGTTCGCCGCCCTGTCCTGCGCCGCAGCCCTGTTTCCGGTTCATGCGGCCAATCCCCGCTCCGTCGAAGTCGACCACATCGCCGCGGTCGTGAACAACGAAGTCATCACGGCGAGGGAATTGCGTGAGCGGGTCGAACAGGCGATTCACCAGCTGAACCGCCAAGGCACGCCGCAACCGCCAGCCGACGTGCTCGAGCGGCAGTTGCTGGAGCGTCTGGTGCTCGAGCGGGCGCAGTTGCAGCTGGCGCGCGACACGTCGCTGCAGGTCGACGAGGCGACGCTCGAGCGGGCGATCGCGCGGATCGCGGAGAGCAACCGCCTGACCATGGCGCAGCTGCAGGCCGCGCTCGAAAAGGACGGGGTCAGCTGGAGCCGCTTCCGCGACAATATCCGCACCGAAATCCTGCTGACGCGCCTGCGCGAGCGCGAAGTCGACAGCCGCATCGTCGTGACCGACGCCGAAGTCGACAACTTCCTCGCGAACAACGCCGACGCACTGTCCGGCGAGGAATTCGAGCTCGCCCACATCCTGATCCGCGTGCCCGAAGCGGCAACGCAGCAGCAGATGGCGAGCCTCGTGGCGCGCGCCGAAACCGCGAAACAGCGGCTCAACTCCGGGGACGATTTCGCGCGTGTCGCCGCTAGCTATTCCGACGCCCCGGATGCGATGAACGGCGGTGCGCTCGGCTGGCGCAGCCGCGACCGCCTGCCGCCGCTGTTTGCCGAGGCGGTGCGCGAGCTGAGCCCCGGCAGCGTGTCGCCGGTGCTGCGCAGCTCCGCTGGCCTGCATATCGTCAAGCTGCTCGACAAGCGCGGCGGCGCGGCGGCCGGGCCCCAGCAACTCGAACAGACGCGGGCGCGTCACATCCTGATCCGGACTTCGGAAATCCTCAACGACAGCGACGCGGAAAGCCGCCTGCTGGGGCTGCGCGAGCGGATCGTCAACGGCGCCAGTTTCGACGATCTCGCGAAAGCCCATTCGGCGGACCTGTCGTCGGCGAAAGGCGGCGATCTCGGCTGGCTCAGCCCGGGCGACACCGTCCCCGAATTCGAGCGCGCGATGAACGCGCTTAAGCCGGGCGAAGTGAGTGCGCCGGTGCGTTCGCCGTTCGGCTGGCATCTGATCCAGGTCGAGGCGCGCCGGGTTCAGGACGTGTCCGACGAGCGCAAGCGCAATGCGGCCCGCAATGCGCTGCGCGAGCGCAAGGCCGACGAGGCGTTCGAGGATTGGCTGCGCCAGCTGCGCGACCGCACGTATGTCGAGTACCGGACCGGCAGGGAATAGCTCGGCACCGTGGCTTCTCCTCAGATCCTTGCAATCACCAGCGGCGAGCCGGCCGGCATCGGGCCCGAGCTGTGCGCGCACCTCTCTCGCCGTGACTGGCCGCTGCGCCCGGTCGTGCTCGGCGACCTCGAGCTGATCCGGGCGCGCGCAGACGGCGCGGCGATCGTGCGCGCCTATACGCCGGACGTGCCTGCGGCAGCGGGCGTGCTCGACGTGCTGCACCTGCCGCTGAACGTCGCCGCACGACCCAGCCGGCTCGATCCTGCCAATGCCGGCTACGTGCTGGCGCTGCTCGACCGCGCGCTGCACGGTTGCCGCAGCGGCGAGTTCGGCGCCATCGTCACCGCGCCGGTGCACAAGGGCGTCATCAACGACGCCGGCGTCGCGTTCAGCGGTCACACCGAATACCTCGCCGAGCACACCGGCACGCCGCGCGTCGTGATGATGCTCGTCGGCGGCGGACTGCGCGTCGCGCTCGCGACAACTCACCTGCCGCTCGCGGCCGTGCCGGCTGCGATCACACCGGCGCTGCTCGACGAGACGCTGCGCATCCTGCACGCCGATCTGGTCGGACGCTTCGGGCTCGTCGCGCCGCGCATTCTCGTCGCCGGCCTCAACCCCCACGCCGGCGAGAGCGGGCACATGGGGCGCGAGGAAATCGACGTCATCGCGCCGGTGCTCGAGCGCTTGCGCGGCGAAGGCATGCACCTCGTCGGACCGCTGCCGGCCGACACGCTGTTCGTGCCGCATATGCTCGCGCAGGGCGACGCGGTGCTCGCGATGTACCACGACCAGGGCCTGCCGGTGCTCAAGCATGCGAGCTTCAGCGGCGGGGTGAACGTCACGCTGGGGCTGCCGATTATTCGCACGTCGGTCGATCACGGCACTGCACTCGATCTCGCGGGCACGGGCCGGGCCGATCCGGGCAGCCTGTTCGCCGCGGTCGAACTCGCGATCGCGATGGTGCGCAGCCGGGATGCCGCCCGATGAGCGAACACCGCGCGCGCAAACGCTTCGGCCAGAACTTCCTGTCCGACCCCAACATCATCCGCAAGATCATCGACGCGATCCGCCCGCTGCCGGGCGAAATCGTTGTCGAGATCGGCCCGGGCCTCGGCGCGATGACCGATCCGCTCGTCGAACGGCTCGGTCACCTGCACGTCGTCGAGATCGATCGCGACCTGATCGCCCGCTTGCGCGAACGTTATTCGCCGGAGCGGCTGACGATCCACGAAGGCGACGCGCTGAAGTTCGATTTCGCGACGCTCGGCGCGCCGTTGCGGGTCGTCGGCAATCTGCCGTACAACATCTCGACGCCGCTGCTGTTCCACCTCGCGGAGTTCGCGGCCCACGTGCGCGACATGACTTTCATGCTGCAGAAGGAAGTCGTGATGCGCATGGTCGCCGAGCCGGGCACCGAGGACTACGGCCGCCTGTCGGTGATGCTGCAGTACCGCTTCCGCATGGGACGGCTGTTCGACGTGCCGCCCGGGGCGTTCCGCCCCGCGCCGAAAGTCACGTCGAGCATCGTCCGCATGATGCCGCTGCCGGCAGAGCAGCGCACCGCGAAGGACGAGGCGCTGCTCGAGCGCGTCGTTGCCGGGGCGTTCGGCCAGCGCCGTAAGACGCTGCGCAACACGCTGCGCGAATGGCTCGACGAAGCGGATTTCCCTGCGCTCGGGATCGACCCGGGCCTGCGCGGCGAACGCCTGACCGTAGCCGACTACGTCGCGATCACGAACTACATCGCCGCGAGGTCGCCGCGCGCGCTCGCCAACGCGTGATCCCGGGACAGCAGATCGCCCCGTAGCCCTCAGGCTTTCCTGAGCGGGCAGGTGCGCAGGCCGAAGAGGGTATAGGCGGGGCACCAGCCGAGCAGCCCGGTCGTGAGCGGGACGACACCGATCCAGGTCCAGGGACTGCCGATGCCGAGGATGGCGAGAATGACCAGGACCAGCCCGGCGACGATGCGCAGGATCCGGTCGATGCCGCCGACGTTTGCATTCATGGTGTTCTCCGTTGCGCTGGGTGGATGACGAGCGTATTGGACCACCACAGCGCCGCACGGTCTGTAACCTCGGTTACACAGCCGCGGCCTCCGCCTCGCCTTACTCGTGGCGACCTTCGCTCGCCATACGGCGCAGCCCCGCCGGATCGAGGATCTGGATCTGCTCGCGCGACAGCTTCACCAGCCCCTGCGCCGCGAAGCCTTTGAGCAGGCGGCTGATGAATTCGCGCACGCTGCCGAGCTCGTCGGCGAGCTGCTGGTGCGTGACGTGCAGCACGCGCCCCTTACCGAGCAGCAGGCCGGCGAGGCGCTGGTCGAGCCGTTGGAACGCGACTTCCTCGACCAGTTGCATCAGGTCGGCGATGCGCTCGGCGAACAGGTGGAAGACGAAATTGCGGAACGCCGGCTCGGCGAGCAGCGCGTCGAACTCGGCTTTCGGCAGCAGCATCAGCACCGTGTCGGATTCGGTGATGCCGCGCGCGTTGTAGTCCTCGTGGCCGAGCAGGCAGGACGACGAGATGATGCAGGTTTCGCCCGCCGCGACCCGATACAGCGGCAGCTCGCGGCCGTTGGCGGCGCACTTGACGACGCGCACCGACCCTTCGACGACGAACGGAAATCCTTCGCATGCCTGGTGGTCGTCGAACAGCACCGCGCCGGCCGGCACGCGCGCCCAGCGCGCACTGTCGAGCACGCGCTGCCGGGCCGATTCGGACAGCGCGGCGAGTACCGGATAGCGGTGGGCGAGGCGGGCCGGCTCTGGCATGGGCGAAGTCGTCATCATCGTCTTTCCGTCGCGCGCTGCGCCGATGGGGCTACAACTCGAGTTCGGCGATCACCGGAGCATGGTCGGACGGGCGTTCGAGCTTGCGCGGCGCCTTGTCGATCGTACACGCGCAGCAGACATCGCGCAGCGCCGGCGACAGCAGGATGTGGTCGATGCGGAGGCCGAAGTTGCGGCGGAACGCGCCCATGCGGTAATCCCACCACGAAAAGCTCTTTTCGTCCTGCGGAAAAAGCCGGTAAGCGTCGACCAGGCCGAGCCCGGTCAACGCGGCGAAAGCGGCGCGTTCGGCAGGCGAGACGTGGATCTCGTCCTTCCAGTCCGGATGTGCGTCGCGGTCTTCGGGGGCGATGTTGAAGTCGCCCGTCAGCACCAGCCGCTGATGTGCCTTGAGTTCTTCGCGCAGCCACTCCGTCAGGGCCGCGAGCCAGCGCAGCTTGTACGCGAATTTCTCCGAGCCGACCGCCTGTCCGTTCGGAAAATACCCGCAGATTACGCGCACCCCGTTCACCGTCGCCGCGAGCACGCGTTTCTGTTCGTCATCGAAACCGGGGATGCCGTAGCCGATGTCGGCGAGCGCAGAGCGGCTCAGTATCGCCACGCCGTTGTAGGTCTTCTGGCCGCTGAACGCCGCCTGGTAGCCGGCCGCTTCGAGTTCGGCCACCGGAAACGACTTGTCCTCGAGCTTGAGTTCCTGCAGGCACAGCACGTCGGGCCGGTTGGCCACGAGCCAGTCGAGCACGTGGGGCAGGCGGACCTTGAGGGAGTTTACATTCCAGGTGGCGATTTTCATCGTGTGCAGGATGGCCTGGGGATTGAACAGTTTAGCCGGATCGGCGGTGTCGAAAATTCTTACATCGTGCGGCGATGCTGCGCGCAGCCCTCGCCGTGCCCGCTGCAATTCATTGTATTCACGTCGTGTCCTGCACGTGGCACAAAACTGGCTTTGGCTCTCGGGAGGCTATGACATGGCGTCATGCATATTCATGCATTTCGCCATGAAAGGGGGCGACGGTGGCATTCAGTGGATTGGAAATGCGTGTCGATTGGGCCATGCGCCAGTTCGTCGGGACAATCATGGATTACCTCGCCCGCGGGGGCGACCATGCGAACGCGCAGATGAACATGACCGAGCGCGGTGTCCCGCTGCACGTGCAGCGGCGCGTGCTGGAGGGAAGTGCCTCCTATCTCTGAATCTCCCGCGGCCCCGCTGCCGCCCGGCCAGCGGGGCCGCGGTGGGTCAGGCGCTCACCATGCCGTTGTGCCTGAGCAGCGCATCGACCCGCGGTTCGCGGCCGCGGAAAGCCTTGAATGATTCGAGCGCCGGCCGGCTGCCGCCGACGGAAAGGATTTCGCGCCAGAAGCGTTCCCCCGTTTCACGATCCAGCAAGGTCCCTTTCCCGGCGCCCGCTTCCTCGAACGCCGCGAACGCGTCGGCCGACAGCACTTCAGCCCATTTGTAGCTGTAATACCCGGCCCCGTAGCCGCCCGCGAAAATGTGCGAGAAGCTGTGGGGGAAGCGGTGCCAGGGCGGCGGGATCATCACCGCGACTTCGCGCCGCACGTCGTCGAGCAGCTCCATGACGCGCTCGATCGGAACCGGCCCGGCCGACGCGTCGACCTCGCTGTGCAGACGCAGGTCGAACATCGAGAACTCCAGCTGTCGCACCGTCTGCATACCGCTCTGAAAGTTCTTTGCCGCGATCATCTTGTCGAAGAGCTCGCGTGGCAGCGGGGCCTCGGTATCGACGTGCGAAGTCATGCCGCTGAGCACGTCCCATTCCCAGCAGAAGTTCTCCATGAACTGGCTCGGCAGTTCGACGGCGTCCCATTCGACGCCATGGATGCCCGATACCGCGAGGTCGTCGACCTGCGTCAGCAGGTGGTGCAGACCGTGACCGCATTCGTGGAACAGCGTCAGCACGTCGTCGTGCGTGAAAGTAGGCGGCTTGCCTCCCACCGGGCCGGGGAAGTTGCACACGAGGTACGCAACCGGTGTCTGCGTGCCGCGCGGGCCGACGTAGCGGCTCCGCGCCGAGTCCATCCACGCGCCGCCGCGTTTGGTCTCGCGCGCGTGCAGGTCGAGGTAGAAATGCCCCAGCGTCGCGCCATCGCGGTCGATGCGGAAGAAATGGGCGCCCGGATCCCACAGCGGCGCGGCGTCGGCGACGATGTCGACGCCATACAGCGTGCGGATCACGCCGAACAGGCCTTCGAGCACTTTCGGCTCGGGAAAATACTGCTTCACTTCCTGGTCCGAGAAGGCGTAACGCGCCTGGCGCAGCTTTTCCGACGCATAACCGATGTCCCACGGCTCGAGCGGATCGAGGCCCAGTTCGGTGCGGGCGAAGGTTTGCAGTTCGGCGAGATCGCGCTCGGCGAACGGCTTGGCTTTCGTCGCCAGCTCGCGCAGGAAGGCGAGCACCTCCTCGGGCGTTTCGGCCATCTTCGGCACGAGCGACACTTCGGCGAAGTTGCGGTACCCGAGCATCTTCGCCTCTTCGGCGCGCAGCGCGAGGATGCGGCCGATCAGCGGCCCGTTGTCGAGCTCCGGCCTGCCCTGTTCTGACGCGCGCGTCCCATACGCGCGATACATTCGTGCGCGCAGTTCGCGGTTGTCGGCGTACTGCATCACCGGCAGGTACGCGGGCATCTGCAGCGTGAATTTCCAGCCCGGCTTGCCGTCGCGTTCAGCGGCTGCGCGCGCCGCGGCGATCGCGTCGTCCGGCAGGCCGGCGAGTCCTGCTTCATCGTCGATCCATTCGGCATGGGCGTTGGTGGCGTCGAGCAGGTTCTCGGAAAATTTCGCCGCGAGCGCCGACTGCTCTTCCTGGATTTCCTTGAAGCGCGGCTTGTCGGCGTCCGGCAGCTCGGCGCCCGACAGGCGGAAGTCGCGCAGCTCGTGGTCGATGATCCGCTGGCGCGCCGGCGACAGCATGTCGTATTCGGCGCTGTCGTGCAGCAGGCGGTATTTCTCGAACAGCTCGAGGTTCTGTCCGACTTCGGCATAGAAGCTCGACACTTCGGGCAGCATCGCGTTGTAGGCTTCGCGCCATTCGGGCACGTCCATGACGCTGTGCAGGTGGCCGACGATGCCCCATGCGCGACCGAGCCGTTCGCCTTCCTCGGTCATCGGCGTGACGAAGTTCGCCCAAGTCGGCGGCGCGGGGTCGGCGACGAGTTCCGCGATCAGCGCGCGGTTCTCGTCGATGAGCTGGCGGATTGCCGGCGCGACGTGCTCCGGGCGGATGTCGTCGAAGCGCGGCAGCGCCGAAAAATCGAGGAGGGGATTGGACATGGGGATTCTCCGGCAGACTGGGAGGAGGACGGGAGGAAACGGCGCTGGAGCACGTGTCGCATTCTAACCGCATCGCCGCTGCGGGGTTTCCCGGGCGCGGCTCTTCGCCACGTCGGGGGCAGAACGAGCGTTACTCGACGAGATCCTTGTAGGCATGCCAGCTGGCATGACCGAGCAGCGGCAGCAGCACGATCATGCCGGCCATCGTCGCGAAACCGACGGCAATCAGCACGACGATGATCAGCGCCCACAAGGCCATCGTGCCGAAGTTCACGCCAACCGCGCGCGCACTCGCGACCATCGCGGTGACGACGTCGGTGTCGCGGTCCATCAGCATCGGCACCGACACCGCCGACAGCGCGAAGACCACGGCCGCGATCGCGCCGCCGATGATGAGATACCACACGACGAACGAGGCGGAAGCGCCGGTCAGGAACACGTTCAGGAAAAAGCTGCCCAGGCCGCTCGCGTCCCCGGGGTAGAACGACGCGAACAGGATCGCCGACAGCCGTTCCCAGCCGAGCAGCACGAAAGCGAGGAAGGCGCCGAAATACAGCAGGTGGTCGGCATGCGTACTCAACCCGCGCAGCGAATCGACGAAGCTGGCCGGTTCGCCGCGGTCGTGACGCCGCGAAATCTCGTACAAGCCGGCCGCAGCGACCGGGCCGACAAGGAAGAAGCCGGAAATCGCTGCCGTGAACAGATGCGGCAGGCCGGTCGCATAGCCGAGGATGAACGAACCGGCGGCCGCGAACAGCAGCCCGTAGCTCATGCTTGCCGGCAGGTTGTCGCGCATGTCGGCCCAGCCCCTCCGCAGCCACGCGAAAGGCCGCCCGCTGTCGACCCGTCGCACCTGAGGCAGTTGGAAATGGCGATCGAGCGCACCGTGTGGCTTGTCCATGACGGCTTCCTCCGGAACAGGAGTCGCGAGTTTCTGCCCGCCCCCCTTTCGCCGTCGGTGCGGGCCGCGCGACGCAAATTAGAGAGAGGCGCCAGCGGCAAGTTCGCGACCGGCAAACCGGTTCACCGGGCTCGTTGCGGTGCGGTCCCGGCGCGGACGCCCCCTGTATTCCTGCGTGGGCTGACGGGTAGGGAGAGGAGCGCCGCCCGCCGGCAGAAAATACCGCGGAAGGCGCTCCGCTTTTCCGGCGCTACCGGTTCGGGCCTGTCGTCGGAAGCCGGGCTGTTCAGGCCAGCGATTGTCCGGTGAGGCTCTCGAACGCTTCGCGGTACTTTGCCGCGGTCTTCGCGATGACGTCAGCCGGCAGGTGCGGGCCGGGCGCTTTCTTGCCCCACGTCAGCGTCTCGAGATAGTCGCGCACGTACTGCTTGTCGTAGCTCGGCGGGCTGATGCCTTCGCGGTAGCTGTCGGCCGGCCAGAAACGCGACGAGTCCGGCGTCAGGGCCTCGTCGATGAGGTGGAGCGTGCCGGTGGCGTCGACGCCGAACTCGAACTTCGTGTCCGCGATGAGGATGCCGCGCCCCGCGGCATAGTTCGCCGCTTCGACGTACAGCGCGATTGCCGCGTCGCGCGCCTGCGCGGCGAGCTGCGCACCGTTCGTCCCGGTGCCGGCGAGAAGACCGGTCAGTTCGGCGGCACACCGCGTCTGGGCTTCGGCGAACGAGATGTTTTCGTCATGATCGCCGACGTCGGCTTTCGACGCAGGGGTGAAGATGGGCGACGGCAGCTTCGCGGCCTGCGCGAGCCCTGCGGGCAGCCTGATGCCGCAGATCGCGCCGCTGTCCTGGTAGTCCTTCCAGCCCGAGCCGATCACGTAGCCTCGCACGACCGCCTCGATCGGCAGCGGCTTGAGCCGCTTGACGACGAGCGCGCGGCCGCGCACCTGGTCGCGCTCATCGCTTGCGACGACCGATTCGGGGTCGATGCCGGTGAGCTGGTTCGGCACGATGTGGCCGAGGCGCGCGAACCAGAACGCCGCCATCGCGGTCAGCACGCGCCCCTTGTCCGGAATCGGGTCCGGCAGGATCACGTCGAACGCGGATAGCCGGTCGCTGGTGACGATCAGCAGCTTGTCGGCATCGACGGCGTAGATGTCGCGGACCTTGCCGCGACCGAGCAACGGCAGACTCTTGATGGTGGATTCGAACAGGGGTTGGGCCACGATCGGACTCATTCAGGCAAAACGCGATTATAGGCCAGCTTGTCCGGCAGCCGCTCGCCGCGCCGCTCAGTGGCTCGGCACCGCCTCCTCCGCGGCAAGCTGGCGGCGCATGCGGCGCAGGCCGAGCGCGACCAGGCCGGCGATGATCGGAATCGACACCGCGGTGATGACTTCCGGGGTGGCTGGGGCGAGGTAGTCCTTGCCGCCTTTCGCAAGGTATTGCACGAGCTGCGACGCGTAATACGTGATCGCGACGACCGACAGGCCTTCGACCGTCTCCTGCAGCCGCAGCTGCAGCTTCGCGCGCCGGTTCATCTGCGCGAGCAGTTCCTGGTTCTGCCGCTCGATCTCGATGTCGACGCGCGTGCGCAGCAGCTGCGAATTGCGCGCGATGCGGCCCGACAGGTCTTCCTGCCGGCGCGCCATCGTCGCGCAGGTTGCGATTGCCGGAGCGAGCCGGCGGTCCATGAACTCGCGAATCGGCGGGTAACCGTCGAGACGGACTTCGCGCAGGTCCTCGATGCGCTGGCGTACCAGCTGGTAGTACGCGGCGGCGGCGCCGAAGCGGAACGTCGTGCGCGCGACGGAGCGCTCGACTTCGGCGGCGAGCCGGGTCAGCCGGTTCAGGACGTGGCGTTCGTCGTCGGTCGAAGTCGAATTGCCCATGTTGTCCATCAGGTCGGCGAGCTCTCCCTCGGCGCGCGCGAGCAGCCGGCCGACGTCCTTCGCGACGGGGAACGCGAGCAGCGCCATGATGCGATAGGTTTCGATCTCGACGAGCCGCTGGACGCTGCGGCCGGCCTGCCGCGGAGTCAGCGAGCGGTTGAAGACGACGAAGCGTGAAAAACCCTCGACGATGCGGAAGTCGGTCAGCACCCATCCGGCCCCGCTGGCAATCTGCGACGCGACAGTCGGAATGAACTCATGACCCTCCTGGGCGATGACCGTTTCCGGCGGAACATCGTCCGCATCACGCACTTCGACCTGGGTGGCGACGATCAGCTGACCCGGGATGCCCTTGCGCCACTCGGCGGGAACCGCCTGCAGCGCAGGCTCGGCGCCATCGCCGACGCGAAAAAACGTATAGCTCGAAAATTCGCTGTGCCGTTCCCATCTGACACGGAATTCGCCGGTGTCGAGCGACACGTGGCCGGTGTCGGTGGAAGGCTCCGGCAAGCCGAGTTGCGCGGCGAGCTGGTGGAGGTGCGCGGGCTCGAGATCGGCGCTGCCGTCGATGTGCAGGAAGGCGAGGTAGCTGACGAATTCCGGCGTATTGAGCGGCACCGGCGGGCGCGAGTGAACTTCGTCGTTCAGCGCGCGGCGCTGCGGGTGTTCTTCGAACAGGGGCATGATGAGGGGACGAGCCGCAGGAGTGTGCAAGAGTACCCATCCTGCCGGCATCGCGGAAGCTCCGCCGCGCCGGGCGTCCCGACAACGCCCGGCGGCAAGGCGACCCGGACTCAGTAGCGCGGAGTTTGCAGCGGTTGCTGCGCGGGTTGTTGCTGTACCGGCCGCTGCTGTATCGGCTGCTGCTGTGCCGGCTGCTGCTGCTGTGCCGGCTGCTGCTGCTGTGCCGGCTGCTGCGCCGGAACGATCAGCATTTCGACGCGCCGGTTCTGCGCGCGTCCGGCAGCGGTGCTGTTGTCGGCAACGGGACGCGTCAGGCCGTAGCCGACTGCTGCCAGCCGGTTTGCGTCAACGCCGCGCTGGATCAGGTAGCTGCGTACCGCGCTGGCGCGGTTCTCGGACAGCGTCTGGTTGTAGCTCGCGGAGCCGACCGAATCGGTGTGCCCTTCGACCTGGACGACGGTGTCCGGATACTGCTGGATGCTCTGCGCGAGCTGACCCAGCACCGGCTGGAACTGCGGCTTGATATCCGCGCGGTTCGTGTCGAACGTGATGTTCTCCGGGGCTTGCAGGCGGATCGTGTCGCCCTGGCGCTGGACCTCGACGCCGGTGCCTGCCATCTGCTCGCGCAGTTCCGCTTCCTGCTTGTCCATCTGGCGGCCGATCAGGCCGCCGACCGTCGCGCCGACGGCCGCGCCGATCAGGCCGCCTTTGGTGCGATCACCGGATCCCGACACGACGCTGCCCAGCACTGCGCCGGCACCGGCGCCGATCGTCGCTCCGCGGGCGGTTTTCGCGGTGTCGCCGTAGTAGGGGTTTTGGGCGCACCCGGCGATCAGCAGCGTCGTGACGGTGGCAAGAAGGGCTGTTTTCATCATTCGTGACCTCTACGTGTTGTTGTGTTTTATGTACGGATTCTGCCCCATGCCATCGATCCTATCGCTCGATGGCACGCAGCGTCGCGAGCGCGGTTTCGCGTAGCGGGCCGCCGAGCTCGACCGCGCGCTGGGCGGCGCGTCTCGCTTCATCCCGTCGTCCGAGTTCGAGCAGCACCGAGGCGTGGTTGTTCCATGCGGCGGCCGAGTCGTGGCGGGCAGCGGCGTTGCGGAACGCCTGTTCGGCGCCGGCCTTGTCGCCCGCTGCATGGCGCGCGTTGCCTAGGCCCATTGCCAGCACCAGGCTGTCGGGCCAGCGCGCGAGCGCCGCGGCGTAGGCTCGCGTGGCGGCATCGGGTGGCGCACTGCGTTCGAATGCGACGAGCGCGCGCGTCGCTTCGTCCTCGGTCGCGGTGACGGGCAGCCTGCCGGGAGGCAGCGCGACGAAGGCCCAGCGCTGCGACCGGTCCCAAGTGTGTTCGAAAGTGCGGAACGCGAGTTCGAGGCGCTTGGTCGTGCCGGAGCGCAGCACGAAGGCCGCCGCGTCAAGGTCGTAGCCGACCACGACCGCATAGTGCCAGGTCGGCGCCCATGACAGGCCGAGGTTCTGCAGCACGATCACCGGGTGGCCCGCTGCGGTCTCCCGCATCACCGCTTCGAGCGAACCCGGCAGCAGCGTCGCGACCATGCCGTGGCGCCGAGCGCCGGCGAGCATCTCGAGCTGCAGCGAACCTTCGCGGCCAGGCAGGAACACCTCGTCGACGAGCGCTTCCGGCCGGATCTCGGGACCGTTCGCCGACAGCGCCGTCGCCAGCGCCGCTGGTCCGCACTGGAGTTCGAGCTGCGGGAAGAACGGTGTCTCCACCAGCTCGACCTGCCGTGGCAGGTCGGGCGGCGGGCGGCCGAGCAACTGCGGCGCCTGAACCGCGCAGCCCGTCAGCGCGAGCATCAGCAGCATCGCTGCGCACAGCGCGGCGAAAGGGAGCGCAGGGTGTCGGCGAAAGCCGGGCCGCACGGCGTCGTTCGGTGCGCTAGCGGATCGAACGGGTGAACGGGAAGATCTTCGTGAAACCGAGGATGTCGGTGACGAGCAGCACGATGAACACGAACAGCAGCACGCCAAGCACGTCGGAGGCGCCGGCCGGCGCGTTTTCGATCTGCTGCGCGAGCAGCGATGCTTCGTCATCGGTCAGGGCCGCAATGCGCTCCTTGGCGACGTCGGGACTCAAACCGAAGCGCTCAAGCTGGGCCTGCACGTCGGCGCGGGTCATCAGCGCCCCGAGACGCGCATGCGGCGAATCTTCTGGCGAAGCTGCGGCCATGCCGGCGATCTGTTCGGTCGTGACGAGCGCCGCCTGCGCGGCCTGGATCATCGTCGCATTCGAAAAGCAGATGACCAGCAGCATTGCGAACAGTCGTTGTAGCTGTTTCATGATTCGTCTCCTCTTCTTGTTCGACCGGGAATCGCCGCGCCCTCACCGTTCGCACCCCGGAACGGTCCGGACCGTTTCATTCTAGGCGCAGCCACCGGCGTTCGCGAGGACAAAGGAGTATCCAAAAGTATGTCAATGCGGTCGCACGTCGAGCGCTTCGGCAATCACTGCCGCGGGTCGGCGAGAAGGAAGGGGTCCGTCGTTTCGACGGCGTGTCCGAGCGCATCGCCATGCCGATGGGTCGCGAACCGGGCCACTTGCAAAACGCGTTACTGCTGTGGCGGCCCGTGTCGTGGTGGGGGGAGTGCGGGGACATGTCGCAGGTCGCCGGGCACGTCGATGTCATGCATCGCGTCTCCGATATGCAATGACCAGCCGATCTCGCGGAGGCGTGCGACCGTCACCGCAGCGACCGTTTCGGTGCTCCACGCGATGCCGCTGAAGAGCCGCGGGTGGAAACGCGACAGGCCGAGCAGCACGTAGCCGCCATCGGTGCTCGGGTGAATCACCGCGTCGTGCGTGCGCAGGGTGGCTGCCGCGGCACGCAGCACCGCGGGGCCGAGCTCGATGCAATCGGTGCCGATCAGCAACGCCGCTTCGCCCCGTTCGGTCGTGCGCCGCACCGCGTGGGCCATGCGTCGACCGAGGTCTCCCTCGCCTTGGTCAGCGACCGCGATTCCGGCGGGCAACGCGATATCGCGCCACGCGAGCGTGCCGACATGCGGAGTGGCAACGAGTTCGACCGGCCCGACTGCGGCGGCGAGGGCGGCGGCGAGCGTATCGTCCAGCATGCGCCGCGCAAGCGCCGCGGCACCGACGGTCCCGAGCGCGGGGATCAGCCGCGTCTTGGCGAAGCCGGGCCGGGGCGCCTTGGCGAAGACGAGGATGCGGAGGGGCTTCGCCGCGACGTCGACAGTCATGTCAGCGGTACCGCTCGGCGAGCTGCTCGGCCGGCACGCCGCGCCACCACGCCCAGCGCAGCCGCCACATCAGCAGGATCGTTCGCCACACGCCGCGCGTCTCCCAGCGTCGTCCCGAGGTGTGCACGCGCTGGCGCAAGCACGCCGGAGGAGAGAGCGCTTTCAGGCGCCGGGAGAATTCGATGTCTTCCATCAGCGGCAACGGCGCAAAGCTGCCGACGGTCTCGAAAGCCGCGCGCGTGACGAAAATCGCCTGGTCGCCGGTGGCGATGCCGGTGAGCCGCGAACGCAGGTTCATCATCGCCGCGACGAGGGGCAGCATCGGGCTGCGGCCGTCGATATGGACGTCGAAACGGCCCCACGCGCAGCTGCCGTGCAGCGCTGCAGCGACGATGCGGTCGGCGGACGGCGGCAGCGTCGTGTCGGCATGGAGGAACAGCAGCGCGTCGCCCGTCGCCCGGGCAGCGCCGGCGTTCATCTGGAGCGCCCGGCCGGCGGGGCTTCGGATGACGACGACACCGGCGCGTTCGGCGATCCCGGCCGAGCCGTCGCTGCTGCCGCCATCGACGACGATGATCTCGGTGCCGCGGGCGCGCAACGGGGCGAGCCGCGCGAGCAGCCCGGGGAGGTTGCCGGCCTCGTTCAGGACCGGGATGACGATCGACAGCTTCATCGTCCGATGCAGCCGGGACAGCGGAGCAGGCACGGGTTTTTCCATGGGCGTGGTGCGTACGCGAGGCACCGCTCTATGCCGGGAGCGTGCCGGCGACAGCGGCCCGCAGTCTACACTCGTGGCCAGTCACATCGTTGCCGTCCGTCGGAACGGAAAGCTCCCCCGGCGAGGGGGCATCGACAACCCTATGCTGCGGGAGACGCGCATGAAAAGAGTGTTGCCACTTTGCCGTCGCGTCGCGCACAGCATCGGAAGGATCGTACCCGCATGTTTGCTGGCGTTCGCCGCGGAAATCTTCCCGTCGCCGCTCCTGTCGCAAACACCGGCACCGTTCTCGGCGGCCGAACCGGACACGCCGCCGCCGGCTCCGTGGCGACACCAGCCGCTGCCGCGAGTCGAGCGGCAGAACCGCTTCGACCTCGTCGAGGACGACGGGCGGACAGTCCTGCGGGTCCGCTCGGAGGCCGCCGCGTCGACGCTCGCCCAGCCGCTCGACGTCGACCCGGCGGAAACGCCGGTGCTGGAATGGCGCTGGAAAGTTTCCCGGCCGGTGGCCGGCTCGGACTTCAGCCACAAGAGCGGCGACGACTACGCCGCCAGGGTGTATGTGCTGTTCGACTATCCGGTCGAACGGCTGTCGCTCGCCGACCGGGCCAAAATCACGCTCGGGCGCGCCCTGTATGGAGCCGATCTGCCCGCGGCCGCGCTCGCGTACGTATGGGGCACGGCGCAGCCGGCAGGGGCGATCGGCCCGAACCCTTATACCGACCGGGTCAGGATGGTCGTCGTCGACAGCGGCGCGGCGCATGCCGGGCAGTGGGTAAGCGTGCGCCGCAATGTCGCTGCCGATTTCCGCGCGGCCTTCGGCGAAGCGGCGCCGCGCATCGTCGGTGTCGCTGTCAGCGCCGATACCGACAACACCGGCGAGCGGGTGACGACGCTGTTCGGCGACCTGCGCTTCGTCGCCGACCGATGACGCGATGCGCGCTCAGCGCACGACCTGGGTCAATTCACCGCTCTTGTAACGGGCAGCGATTTTTTCCAGCGACATCGGCTTGATGCGGCTCGCCTGGCCGGCGCAGCCGAACGCTTCGAAGCGCGCCTTGCAGACCAGCTTGGCCGCTTCGCGCGCCGGCTTGAGGAATTCGCGCGGGTCGAACTTCGACGGATTCTCGGCCATGAACTTGCGCACCGCGCCGGTCATCGCGAGGCGGATGTCGGTGTCGATGTTGATCTTGCGCACGCCGAATCTGATCGCGGTCTGGATCTCCTCGACCGGCACGCCGTACGTCTCCTTCATGTCGCCGCCGTACTGCCTGATGATCTCGAGCAGTTCCTGCGGCACGCTCGACGAGCCGTGCATGACGAGGTGGGTGTTCGGGATGCGTGCATGGATCGCCTTGACGCGGTCGATCGCGAGGATGTCGCCGGTCGGCTTGCGGCTGAACTTGTACGCGCCATGGCTCGTGCCGATCGCGATCGCGAGGGCGTCGCAGTCGGTCTGCCTGACGAAGTCGGCGGCTTGGTCGGGGTCGGTCAGCAGCATCGAATGGTCGAGCGTGCCTTCGGCGCCGAGCCCGTCTTCCTCGCCGGCCTGGCCGGTCTCGAGCGAGCCGAGGCAGCCGAGCTCGGCTTCGACGGTGATGCCGATCGCATGGGAAAACTTGACCACCTCGCGGCTCACTGCGACGTTGTAGTCATACGACGACGGGGTCTTGCCGTCTTCGAGCAGCGACCCGTCCATCATCACGCTCGAGAAGCCCGAGCGGATCGCGGCCATGCAGATCGCCGGCGACTGGCCGTGGTCCTGGTGCATGACGACCGGGATATGCGGGTACGCTTCGATCGCCGCGTCGATGAGGTGGCGCAGGAACGGCTCGCCGGCGTATTTCCGCGCGCCGGCCGAAGCCTGCATGATGACCGGGCTGTCGGCCTCGGCGGCCGCTTCCATGATCGCCTGGACCTGTTCCAGGTTATTGACGTTGAACGCCGGCAGGCCGTAGCCGTTCTCGGCGGCGTGATCGAGCAGCTGGCGCATCGAAACGAGGGGCATGGTACTTCTCCGCAGTTGGGTCGCCGGCAGGGCGGGCGCGCGACGTTGAAATTTGGACCGCATTCTAGCGCTGTTCGTGCATCGTGGGCCGGGGCGTAGGCGAACGGCGTTTCGATGTGAAACGGCCCGCGCAGGCCGAGCCGGAAAAGCACGTAGCTTGCCCGCGTCCCGTGCCTGCGGGCGACGTCGCGCGCGCTCGCCCCGGCAGGCCGGCCGGGGAGGGGTCGGATTTACTGGTCGGAAACGTGCGGCGGCGGGTGTTCGCCGACGCGGACGATCTTCAGCGTGTTGGTGCCGCCGGACGCCCCGATCGGCTCGCCGATCGTCAGCACGATCAGGTCGCCGCGCTCGACGACGCCCTGGTCGATCAGGATCTGCTCGGCCTCCCACAGCAGCACGTCGCGGTCCTGGTGCGTCTGCGACATCAGCAGCGGGAAGACTTCGCGGTACAACGTCATCTGGTTGCGCGCGCTCACTTCGGGAGTGAGTGCGTAGATCGGCACACCGCTGTTGAGGCGGCTCATCCACAACGCGGTCGAGCCGGTCTGCGTCAGCGACGCGATCGCCTTGACCTTGAGGTGCCACGCCGTCCAGATCGCTGCCATCGCGATCGACTGGTCGATGCGTGTGAAGACGCGGTTCAGCACGTCGCGGTCGAGCGCCACGTCGGAAGACTTCTCGGCTTCGAGGCACACGCGGCTCATCGCCTCGACGACCTCGACGGGGAACCTGCCGGAAGCGGTTTCGGCCGACAGCATCACCGCGTCGGTGCCGTCGAGCACCGCGTTGGCGACGTCGGAAACTTCGGCGCGCGTCGGCACCGGGCTCGTGATCATCGACTCCATCATCTGCGTCGCGGTGATCGTCAGCTTGTTGCGGTCGCGTGCGGCGCGGATCATCTTCTTCTGCAGCGCCGGCACCGCGGCGTCGCCGACTTCGACGGCCAGGTCGCCGCGCGCGACCATGATGCCGTCGGACGCGTCGAGGATTTCATCGAGGTTCGCGACCGCTTCGGTGCGTTCGATCTTCGCGATCAGCAGCGCATCGACGCCTGACGCGCGCATCAGCTGGCGCGCCATGTACATGTCGGCGGCGCTCTTCGGGAACGACACCGCGACGAAATCGACGCCGATCTTCGCCGCCGTCTTGATGTCGTCCATGTCCTTCGCGGTCAGCGCCGGCGCAGTCAGGCCGCCGCCCTGGCGGTTGATGCCCTTGTTGTTCGACAGCGTGCCGCCGACCTTGACGACGGTGTGGATCTCGTGGCCGATGACGCGCGCGACCGTCAGCTTCAGCCGTCCGTCGTCGAGCAGCAGCACGTCGCCGGCCTTGACGTCCTTCGGCAGGTCCTTGTAGTCCAGCCCGACCCGCTCCGCGTTGCCCAGCTCGCAGCGCGCGTCGAGGATGAATTCGGCATCGCGCCGCAGTTCGACCTGCCCTTCGGCGAACTTGCCGACACGGATCTTCGGTCCCTGCAGGTCGGCGAGAATGCCGACCGGCCGGCCCGCCAGCGATGCCGCTTCGCGGATCGCTTCGGCCCGCGCGACGTGATCCTCCGCCTTGCCGTGCGAGAAATTCATCCGCACGACATCGACGCCGGCGTGGACCATGCGTTCAAGCACCTGCGGGTCGGACGAGGCGGGGCCGAGAGTGGCGACGATCTTGGTGTGGCGTGGCATGGATTGTCCGCTGCGGGTCGGTCGGGGGAGGGGGTCAGTCGGCAAAGCGCGCTTCGAGCGCAGCGATCGCGGGCAGCTTCTTGCCTTCGAGAAACTCGAGGAAGGCGCCGCCGCCGGTCGAAATGTAGCCGATGTCCTGCGCGATGTGGAACTTCGCGATCGCCGCCAGCGTGTCGCCGCCGCCGGCGATGCAGAACGCTTCGGAGTGCGCGATCGCCGAGGCCATCATTTTCGTGCCGCCGGCGAACTGGTTGTGCTCGAACACACCGACCGGGCCGTTCCACACGATCGTGCCGGCGTGCGCGATGATATCGGCGAGCTTTGCCGAGCTCTTCGGCCCGACGTCGAGGATGCGGTCGTGCGGGCCGACTTCGTCGACGGGAATGCGGTTCGCGCGCGCGAGCGCCGACACTTCGTCGGCGACGACGACGTCGACCGGCAGCGGCACTTCAGCGCCGCGCGCTTTCATCATGTCCATGATCGCCTGCGCTTCCTTGACGAGCTCCGGTTCGGCGAGCGATTCGCCGATGCGCTTGCCCGACGCGAGCAGGAAAGTGTTCGCGATGCCGCCGCCGACGATCAGCTGGTCGACTTTCTGCGCGAGCGTCTTCAGGATCGTCAGCTTCGTCGACACTTTCGCGCCGCCGACGATCGCGACGAGCGGACGGGCCGGATTCTCGGTCGCTTTCGTCAATGCGTCGATTTCGGCGCCCATCAGCATGCCGGCGCACGCGACCGGCGCGAAGCGCGCAATGCCGTGGGTCGTCGCTTCGGCGCGGTGCGCAGTGCCGAACGCGTCGTTCACGTAGATGTCGCACAGCGCGGCCATCTTCTTCGCGAGTTCCTCGTTGTCCTTCTTCTCGCCCTTGTTGCAGCGGCAGTTCTCGAGCAGCACGATTTCGCCGGCGCGGACTTCGAAGCCACCTTCGACCCAGTCGCGGATCAGGCGTACCGGCTTGCCGAGGAGCTCGCCGAGGCGCACGGCGATCGGCGCGAGCGTGTCTTCGGCGCGGCATTCGCCTTCGGTCGGTCGGCCGAGGTGCGAAGTGACCATGACGGCGGCGCCCCGTTCGAGGCAGTAGCGGATCGACGGCAGGGACGCGCGGATGCGGGTGTCCTCGACGATGTTGCCCGCTTCGTCCTGCGGCACGTTAAGGTCGGCACGGATGAAGACGCGCTTGCCGGCGACGTCGAGGTCGGCGAGTTTCTTGACGTTCATGAGGATTTCTTCCGGATGGAAAAACGCCCTGCGAAGAGCAGGGCGTCGGGAGTCGGTGGACGGTTATCTGGCCTGATGGAAAACGCGGGCGGCGTCGAGCATGCGGCAGGAATAGCCCCACTCGTTGTCGTACCACGCCAGCACCTTGACGAGCGTGCCGTCCATGACGCGGGTCTGGGTCGCGTCGAACACCGACGAGTGCGCGTCGTGGTTGAAGTCAATCGACACCAGCGGCTCTTCGTTGACCGCCAGCACGCCTTTCATCGCTCCGTTGGCAGCTTCCTTCATCAGTGCGGTGATCTCTTCCTTCGAGGTCGCGCGGCTGGCGGTGAAGGTGAGGTCGACGAGCGACACGTTCATCGTCGGCACGCGCAGCGCGAAGCCGTCGAACTTGCCTTTCAGTGCCGGCAGCACGAGGCCGACGGCTTTCGCTGCGCCGGTCTTGGTCGGGATGATGTTGTGGGCTGCAGCGCGCGCGCGCCGCAGGTCCTTGTGGCGCACGTCGACCAGCACCTGGTCGTTGGTGTAGGCGTGGACGGTGGTCATCAGGCCCTGCTCGATGCCGATGTTGTCCTGCAGCACCTTCGCGACCGGGGCGAGGCAATTGGTCGTGCACGACGCGTTCGACACGACAGTCATGTCGCGAGTCAGCACGTCGTGGTTCACGCCGTAGACGATCGTCGCGTCGACGTCGTCGCCGCCCGGAGCGGAGATCAGCACTTTCTTCGCACCCTGCTTCAGGAGCACTTCGGCCTTCGCTTTCGATGTGTAAGCGCCGGTGCATTCGAGCAGCACGTCGACGCCGAGCTCGCCCCAGTTCACCGCCAGCGGATCCTTCGTCGAGAAGAACGGGATGCGGTCGTCACCGACGATCATGAGATTGTCGCCTTCGGTCGCGACCGGAGTCGCGAAGCGGCCGTGCGTCGTGTCGTAGCGCGTCAGGTGCGCATTCGTGGCGAGATCGCCGGAAGCGTTGATCGCCACGATCTCGAACTGGTCGCGCAGGCCCAGCTCGTACAGCGCGCGCAGCGTGCAGCGGCCGATCCGGCCGTAACCGTTGATGGCGACTTTGATGGTCATCGAAGAATCTCCCTCGAGGAATATAGGTATAAGGAACGGGGCGGTTAAAGAAGGACCGAGCGCACCGCGCGCGCGACCGCGTCGGCGGTGATGTCGAAATGTCTGAACAGGTCTCCGGCTGGAGCGGATTCGCCGAAGGTGTCGATGCCGACGACGGCGCCTTCGAGGCCGACATACTTGTGCCACAGGCCGGTAACGCCGGCTTCGACCGCGACGCGCGGGACGCCAAGCGGCAGCACGGACGCCTTGTACGCGGCTTCCTGGCGGTCGAACACGTTGGTCGAGGGCATCGACACGACGCGCACGTGGACGTTGTCGCCGGCGAGCGCCTGCTGCGCTGCCATCGCCAAGCCGACTTCCGAGCCGGTGGCGATGATGATCGCCTGCGGCTTGCCGTTCGCCGCTTCCGACAGCACGTAGGCACCTTGGCGAATCGCCGCGACCTGCTCCGGGCTGCGCGTCTGGAACGGCAGGTTCTGGCGCGAGAACAGCAGCGACGACGGGCCGTCGCGGCGTTCGATCGCGTTTGCCCAGGCGACTGCGGTTTCGACGGTGTCGCACGGACGCCACACGTGCATATTGGGAATTAGGCGCAGCGTCGCGGTCTGCTCGACCGGCTGGTGCGTCGGGCCGTCTTCGCCGAGGCCGATCGAGTCGTGCGTGAACACGAACACCTGGCGCAGCTTCATCAGCGCCGCCATCCGCAATGCGTTCCGCGCGTATTCGCTGAACATCAGGAACGTCGCGGTGTAGGGGATCAGTCCGCCGTGCAGGCCGATGCCGTTGGCGATCGCGGCCATGCCGAACTCGCGCACGCCGTAGTAGATGTAGTTGCCGCCGGAGTCCTTCGACACGCCTTTCGAGCCGGACCACAGCGTCAGGTTCGAGCTGGCGAGGTCAGCCGAGCCGCCAATCAGCTCGGGCAACGCAGGCGCGAACGCCTCGATCGAATTCTGGCTCGCCTTGCGCGTCGCGATGGTCTCGGCCTTCTCGCCGAACTTCGCGAGCACGCTGTCCACGTGCTGGGCCCAGTTCGCCGGCAGCTCGCCTTTCATGCGGCGCTCGAATTCGGCAGCAGCTTCGGGGAAGGACTCGGCGTACGCGGCGAACTTCGCGTTCCAGTCGGCTTCGCGGACCCTGCCGGCTTCGCAGGCGTCCCACTCAGCATAGACATCGGCGGGGATCTCGAACGGCGCGTGCGTCCAGCCCATCTGCTGACGCGTCGCGGCGATCTCGGCGGCGCCGAGTGGCGCGCCGTGGCAGTCGTGGCAACCTTGCTTGGCCGGGGAGCCCGCGCCGATGATCGTCTTGCAGCAGATCAGCGTCGGCCGGCCGGTCTCGGCTTTCGCCGCGCGGATCGCGTCGTCGATCTCGGTCGACACGTGACCCTGCACGTCGCGCACGACATGCCAGCCGTAGGCTTCGAAGCGCTTCGGCGTGTCGTCGGTGAACCAGCCTGCGACGTCGCCGTCGATCGAAATGCTGTTGTCGTCATAGAAGGCGATCAGCTTGCCCAGGCCGAGCGTGCCGGCGAGCGAGCAGACTTCGTGCGAGATGCCTTCCATCAGGCAGCCGTCGCCGACGAACACGTAGGTGTGGTGGTCGACGATGTCGTGGCCGGGCCGGTTGAATTCGGCGGCGAGCACCTTTTCGGCGATCGCCATGCCGACGGCGTTGCTGAGGCCTTGGCCGAGCGGCCCGGTGGTCGTCTCGACGCCGGGCGTGTAGCCGTACTCGGGGTGGCCGGGAGTCTTGCTGTGCAACTGGCGGAAGCGCTTGAGCTCTTCGATCGGCAGATCGTAGCCGGTCAGGTGCAGCAGCGCGTAGATCAGCATCGAGCCGTGGCCGTTCGACAGCACGAAGCGGTCGCGGTCGGCCCATTGCGGGTTCGCCGGATTGTGGCGGAGGTGACGGCGCCACAGGACTTCGGCGATCTCGGCCATGCCCATCGGGGCGCCCGGATGGCCTGAGTTGGCTTGCTGGACGGCGTCCATCGCGAGCGCGCGAATCGCGCCGGTGACCGGGTTGAAGACCGGGGGGGTGACGTTGCGCGGAATCGTGTGTGCGGCTGGCGGCATGGCTTTCTCTGGCCTGTGACGGCTTGGAAAAAGCGGAATTATCGCCGAAAACGGCAGCGATGGGGTAGGGCCTGCTGCAGTGCAAAATGGATAAGTGTCTGGCGCGGCAAAGCTATTGCCGCCGCCTGAAGGATCGGGCCGGTCCTACACCCACTGCCGCCGGCGTTCCATCAGCTTCCAGATCAGCGGCGTCAGGATCAGCTGCATCGCGAGGTCCATCTTGCCGCCCGGGATTACGATCGAGTTCGCGCGCGACATCTGCGACTCGTGAATCATGCGCAGCAGATAGGGAAAATCGACGCCGCGCGGGTCCTTGAAGCGGATCACGACCATCGATTCGTCGAGCGTGGGCACGTCGCGCGCGATGAACGGATTCGACGTGTCGACGATCGGGATGCGCTGGAAGTTGATGTGCGTGAGCGAGAACTGCGGCACGATGTAATGCACGTAGTCGTGCATGCGGCGCAGGATCGTGTCCTGCACGGCTTCCATCGAGTAGCCGCGAATCTTCGTGTCGCGGTGCAGCTTCTGGATCCATTCGAGGTTGATCGCCGGTGCGACGCCGATCAGCAGATCGACGTGCCGCGCAACATCCACCTTGTCGGCGACGACGCCGCCGTGCAGCCCTTCGTAGAACAGGCAGTCGGTGCCGACGGGAAGGTCTTCCCATTCGGTGAAGGTGCCGATCGCCAGGCCGAGGCGTGCTGATTCCTCCTCGTTGTGGATGTACGAGCGGCTGCGTCCGGTCGCCGATTCGCCGTACGCGCGGAACAGGTTCTCGAGCTCTTCGAAGAGGTTGGCTTCCGGCCCGAAATGACTGATGCCGCGCTGCCCGACCCGTTCCGCATCCTCGATCATGCGGTTCATCTCGTTGCGCGTGTAGCGGTGGAAACTGTCGCCTTCAACGATCGCGGCGTTGACGCGCTCGCGGTGGAAGATCGCGGCGAACGTGTGTTTCACCGTGGTCGTGCCGGCGCCGGAGGAGCCCGTCACGGCGATGATCGGATGTTTCATGGACATGGCGAAGTTCCGCGGACAGGTTCGTGGGAGATGTGGTCTTGAAGCGGTGATCTTGAAGCGCTGATCTTGAAAGCGGTGAGGTTCGCGGTATGGGGTGAAGCTGTCGCACGCAGGCCGGATGAGGTCGGTCGGGAAGCTCAGGAGTGTGCGGCCACCCAGCTGCGCCACTCGAGGAACAGCGTCGGATTGGCCGCGGCGATGATGCCGCGCTTGATCGCCGGCCCGGCCATCAGCGAGCCGCCATCGAGCGCCGCAGCCTCCCCGCCGGCTTCGGCCAGGATCAGCCGACCTGCTGCGTAGTCCCACAGCATCTGCCCGCCGTGCAGGTAGACGTCGAGCCGGCCGGCGGCGACGAAACACCATTCGAGCGCGCTCGATCCGAAGTTGCGCTGCGAGAAATACGGTGGACGCACCGCGAGTTCGTCACCGAGGTGATGGCTGATGCGTTTGAAGTCGATGCCGGCGACCGCGTCGTGCAGGCGCGGCGCAGCAGGACGGAGAGGGAGCTCGACGCCGTTGAGGAACGCCCCGGCGCCTTTCGCCGCATAGAACGATTCGTCGGTGACCGGGTTATAGACGACGCCGAAGCGGGTTTCCTGTTCGACCAGATACGCGATCGACACAGCGAAGAACGGAATGCCGTTGGCGAAGTTGGTGGTGCCGTCGATCGGGTCGATGCACCACATGCCGGCCCGCCCGCTGCTCCACAGGTGCGCCTGCTCTTCGCCGCTCATTTCCTCGCCGAGCACGGGGCCGGGCAGCAGGCGGGGCAGGGCTTCGATGAAGCGCGCCTGCGATTCGAGATCGGCTTCGGTGAACAGCGACCCGTCCGGCTTGCGGTTGCGCGCGGTCTTCAGATAGCGCGGCAGGATGACTTCGCGGGCGATGTCGCGCACGACCGATTCGAGCGCACGGGCACAGGCGAGTCGTTGCCCGACAGTCGACATGTCACGCCTCCCGCCATTTGATCGAGCAGCCGATGCTCGGGGTCTGCTCGCGCGGCCCTTCGCCGGTGCGCGCGACCTGCAGCATCGCGTCGAAGAGCTCGCGGCGCGCGTCGGCCGGTGTCGGGCCGCGGCCCGATGCGTCGAGGCGGCCACGGTATTGCAGCTCGAGCCGACCGTTGAAGCCGAAGAAATCCGGCGTGCATACCGCGCCGTACGTTTTCGCGACCGCCTGTGTCGCGTCGAGCACGTACGGAAACGGAAAGTCGAGGTCGCGGGCGATGCGCACCATGTTGTCCCACGAGTCTTCCGGATAGTCGGCCGGGTCGTTCGCCATGATCGCGATGCTGCCGATGCCGTGCTCCGCCAGCTCGCGCGTGTCGCGGATGAGCTTGTCGATGACGGCTTTCACGTACGGGCAGTGATTGCAGATGAACATCACCAGCAGGGCGTTGGGGCCGCGCGCCGAAGCAGGCGTATGACGCTTGCCGTCGACGCCCGGCAGGTCGAAGTCCGGCGCCGGCCAGCCGAAATTGCACAGCGGAGTTGTCGTTGCGACCATCGGGAAGCTCCGGAAAGACAAGGGTTTCCTTATAATAGCATGATGATTTCTCGCTTCTTTTTTCCCTGTCCATTGCCTGACTCGGGCGAAATCGAGCTGCCGGACGCGCTCGCGCACCACGCGTTGCGCGTGTTGCGCCTGCGCGACGGCGACCCGCTAGTGCTGTTCGACGGACGCGGTGGAGAGCTGGTCGCCCGCCTGCAAGTGCGCGGCCGGGACGCGTTCGCGGTACGCGGCGAACACCACGCGCTGGAACGGGAATCGCCGCTGTCCTTGGTGCTGGTGCAGGCGCTCGCGAGCGGCGAGAAGATGGACTGGATCGTGCAGAAGGCCGTCGAGCTCGGGGTGTCGGCGCTCGTCCCGGTGCACGCGGAGCGTTCGGTGCTGAAGCTGTCGGGCGACCGGGCGCAAAAGCGCGTCGCGCACTGGCGGCAAGTGGCGATTTCCGCGTGCGAGCAGAGCGGGCGCAATCGCGTGCCGGAGATCGAGCCGATCACCGGGCTGCGCGAGTATCTCGCCAGCAGCGCCGCAGCGGCGTCGAGGTTCGTATTGACCCCGGTCGACGGCCGCCGCCTGGCGTCGCTCGCCCGCCCCGAAGCAGCGCTGCACCTGCTCGTCGGCCCCGAAGGCGGCTGGTCGGATGATGAGCTCGCGATGTGCCAGGCTGCGGGGTGCGTTCCGGTCGGCCTCGGGCCGCGAGTGCTGCGTACCGAGACGGCCGGGCTCGCTGCAGTCGCGGCGCTGCAGGCGCTGTGCGGCGACTTCTGAATCCGGACGGGAGGCGACGTGTTCGAGTCGGCTGAGCTCGGCCACAAGATCGACAAGGCCGAATACGACGCGGTGGAGCCGCAGTTGCGCGCGCAACTGCTCGATGCGCAGTTCGACCTGCTCGAGCAGAAGGCGTTTGCCGTCGTCGTGCTGATCAACGGCATCGATGGCGCGGGCAAGGGGGAAACCGTCAACCTGCTCAACGAGTGGATGGACCCGCGCCACATCCAGAGCTGGGCGTTCGATTCGCCGACCACCGACGAAGCGGAACGCCCGTTCATGTGGCGGTTCTGGCGCGCGTTGCCGCCGCGCGGCAAGATCGGCGTGCTGTTCGGCAACTGGTACACCGATCCGATCCGGGAACGGGTCGAGCGGCTCAGCAAGAAGCCCGAACTCGACCAGCATCTCGATGAAATCAAGCGCTTCGAGACGATGCTGGTGCGCGAAGGGGTGCTGCTGATCAAGCTGTGGTTCCACCTGTCGAAGGACGGACAGAGGAAGCGGCTGAAGGCGCTGGAAAAGGATTCGCGCACGCGCTGGCGCGTCACCCGGCAGGACTGGAAGTACTACGCACAATACGCTCGCTATCGCAAAGTCGCCGAACACGTGCTGCGCCATTCGAGCAGCGGCGAGGCGCCGTGGCTGATCGTCGATGGCTCCGACCCGCGCTTCCGGGCGCTGCTTGTCGGGCGCACGTTGCTCGACGCGATGCGCAAACGCCTCGACGTCTCGACCCGAGCCTGGACGCCGCGACAAACCCAGGCGCCGCTGCCGCCGGTACTCGACGAGCGCAACATCCTCAACAGCCTGACGCTCGACCAGCCGCTCGAGCGGGACTCCTACGACGAGCTCCTCGAGCGCTACCAGTGCCGGCTCGCGCTGCTGACGCGCCATCCCGCTTTCCGCGAGCGTTCGCTGGTGCTGGTCTTCGAGGGCGTCGATGCGGCGGGAAAAGGGGGCGCGATCCGGCGCGTGACGGCGGCGCTGGACGCGCGTCTCTATCACGTCATCCCGGTCGCCGCGCCGACCGAGGAAGAGCGCGCGCAGCCATACCTGTGGCGTTTCTGGCGCCATCTGCCGCGGCAAGGGAAGGTCGCGATCTTCGACCGCTCCTGGTACGGACGGGTGCTCGTCGAGCGGGTCGAAGGCTTCTGTTCCGAGGCGGACTGGATGCGTGCATACTCGGAAATCAACGATTTCGAGGATCAGCTCGCCGCCGCCGGCGGGATCGTCGTCAAGTTCTGGCTGCAAATCGGCAAGGACGAGCAACTGCTGCGGTTCAGGGCGCGCGAGGCCGAAGCGCACAAGCGGTTCAAGATCACCGAGGACGACTGGCGCAATCGCGAACGCTGGGACGATTACGTACGGGCAGTCTGCGACATGGTCGATCGAACCAGCACCGAAACCTCGCCCTGGACGCTGGTCGAAGCGGAAAACAAGTTGTTCGCGCGTATCAAAGTGTTGCAAACCCTCTGTGTACGGCTTGAAACCGAGCTGAAAAACGACGTTTCGCGCCGCGGAAGGCGGTAAGCGCGCGCGAAACGTCCTTGTTTCGTTAGAATGCGGATCTTGCTGGCTCCGCGCCGCCCCTTCGGCCGCGCACGCAGCTCAAAGACTCCTGACGGTGATCGCTTGAACGGGCAAACCACTCCTTCCCGTGCCGCAACCGAAGTCCCTGCGAGCACCGACCAGTTCGTTGCCTGGGTGCGCGGGGCGGCGCCCTACATCCACGCGTTTCGCGGCCGGACGTTCGTGATCGGCTTCGGCGGTGAAGTCGCCGCCGGCGCGCGCGCGCAAAGTCTCGCGTACGACTGCAATCTGCTGGCGGCGCTGGGCATCCGTCTCGTCCTCGTGCATGGTGCGCGTCCCCAGATCGATGCCGAACTGGCAAGGCGCGGGCTCGAGCCGCGCTACCACAATGGCCTGCGCGTAACCGACGCCGACGCGCTCGAATGCGTCAAGGCAGCGATGGCGGTGACGCGCATCGAAGTCGAAGCGCTGCTGTCCCAAGGGCTGCCGAATACGCCGATGGCGGGCAGCTATATGCGGATCACCGGTGGCAACTTCATCACCGCGCGCCCGGTCGGCGTCGTCGACGGCGTCGATTACCTGTACACGGGCGCGGTGCGCAAGATCATCGCCGAGGAAATCAACGCCGACCTCGATCAGCAGAACGTCGTGCTGATCACTCCGCTGGGCGTGTCGCCGGCCGGAGAGATTTTCAATCTGCCGATGGAGGAAGTCGCGGAAGCGGTCGCGATAGCGGTCCACGCCGAAAAGCTCATCTATCTGTGCGATGCGCCCGGGCTGCTGGATGACGACCAGCATCTGATCGATTCCGTCACCGCGGACGAAGCCGAGCGCATGTTCAACGCCGGTGAAGGGCTGACCGAGGATCTCGATCTTTACCTGCCCTGTGCGATCCGCGCCGTGCGCCGTGGCGTTGCCCGCGTGCATCTGATCGACCACGACAAGGACGGCGGCCTGTTGCTGGAGTTTTTCACGCACGCCGGAGTCGGCACTGTCGTGTCACGCGACCCGCTGTTCCGATTGCGCGAAGCCACGTTCGAGGACGTCGCCGCGCTGGTCGCGCTGATCTCGCCGATGGAAGCGGACGGCACGCTGGTGCGGCGGGGCCGCGAGCTGCTCGAACAGGAAGTCGACCGCTTCACTGTCGTCGAACACGATGGGGTGCTCGTCGGGTGCGCCGCGCTGTACCCGTTCAGCGACGAACGCGCCGCCGAACTCGCCTGCCTTGCAGTGACTCCCGAATACCGGCGGGCGGGGCTGGGCGACCAGCTGCTGCGAAGGATCGAACAGCGCGCGCGGGCGCAGCGCCTCGAGCGGCTGTTCGTGCTGACGACGCGCACCGCCCACTGGTTCCGCGAGCGCGGCTTCAGCGAGATCGGGCCGGACGCCCTGCCGCGGCAGAAGCGCGAACTCTACAACTACCAGCGCCGTTCCAAGGTGTTCACGAAGCCGCTATGAACATTCGCGATGCATTGCCTGCCGCCGAGAGGTTCCTCGCAGTATGCGAGGAGGCGACGAATTGAGCGGCGAAGGGAGCGACGCGAAGCTGCTTCCGGTGCTCGCCGGTGTGGTCGCCGCGATACTTGCCGCGTTCGCCGTGGGAATCGGAATGTATGGCGGTGCCGAGGGCGCGCGTCTTGGGGCAATCGTCACGATCGCCGTAATCGGCCTGCTGGCCGGAGCCGCCGTGCACTGCGACAGGCTGCGTCGGACGCGCGAAAGGGAGCAGGGCAATATCGCGATCGCGGCGCGGCTCGACCGACTCGATGCCGACGCGGCGATTCCGCTCGCGCCTTCGCGGGAGGTTCGGCCGCAGGACGCGCTCGCCCGCATCGACGCCGCCTCCGACGAAGTGCGGCGGCTGCGGGAGGTGGCCGAAGGGGTGTATGGCCTCGAGGCGCTGTTTGATGTCGGCGGGCGCCTCGTCTGGATCAGCCCGTCGATCCACCGCATCACCGGCCGTACGCCTGCTGAATGCCTCGCAGCGCCCGATGCGATCGTGTTCCTCGTGCATGAGTCGGACCGCAATTATTGTTTGCGCACGGCGCGCAAAGTCGCCCAAGGCGGCCCGCCGGCGAATTTCGAGATGCGTCTGATGCGCGCCGACGGGCGCATCTGCTGGGTGGCGTGCCACTGGCGGCCCCTCGGCGACGATTCCACTCATCCGGCAGGTTTGCGGATGTCGGCGGAAGACATCCAGGCGCGCAAGGAAACCGAATACAAGCTGCTCGAAACGGTGACCGAGCTGCGTCGCGCGCAGGCACTTCGCGAACGCTACCTGGCCCGCAGCAACGATGAGCGCCAGCGCCTTTCGGCTCTGCTCAACGTGATCCGCCTCGGCATCCTGTTCATGGATCGGGATCACCGAGTGCTCTACTACAATCGGGCGATGCTCAGCATCTGGGGGTTCGCGCCCGAGGAGAACCTGATCGGGATGCGCGATGTGGTGCTGCAAAGCCGCGTGGCCCCGTTGCTGGAGCAGCCCGAAGCGTATTTCGAGCACATCGCGGGCGTGCTGCAGATGCATGGTGTCAGCGAAACGCATGAGATCGGCCTGCGCGACGGACGCATCGTCACCGACGTGTCGACGGTCGTGGAGTCGGTCGCGGAGCCGGTCCAGGGCCGGCGCTGGATCGGGCGGGTGTGGATCTACGAGGATGTCACCGAAGAGCGAAAGATCGCCCGGAAGATGGTGGAGCTGGCCGAACGCGATCCGCTGACGAACCTTTTCAACCGGCGGCGCTTCCACGAGGAGCTCAATCGCCTGGTGGCCGAGGCAAGCCGCCACGCAGTGCGCGTCGGCCTGATCGCGATCGACCTCGACGGCTTCAAGCCGATCAACGACGAGTTCGGTCACCAGGCGGGCGATGCCGTGCTCGTCGGCCTCGCCCAGGCCGTCGGCGGCGTGATCCGGCGCAACGAGATGTTCTTCCGCCTCGGCGGCGACGAATTCGGCGTGCTGGTGCCGGATGCCGAAGAGCGCGATCTGTGCGAACTCGCCCGGCGCATCCTCGAAGTCATCGAGACGCAGCGCTTCGAATTCGAGGGGCGCTCCGCGAGCCTCACTGCGAGCCTCGGGATCGCGCTGTTCCCGCAACACGCGGACAACCCAGAACAGCTCATCGCGGTCGCCGATCAGGCGATGTACTGCTCGAAGAACCGGGGTCGCGACAGATGGACGCTGGCCGGGAGTCGAGCGCATGAATCCGATAGAATGGTGCCTTCAGAATCCGATGAACCCATTTGCAGAGGGGATTGAACGATGACCCGTATGGTCAATTGCATCAAGCTTGGGCGCGAAGCGGAAGGGCTGGACCTGCCGCCGGTGCCAGGCGCGCTGGGCAAGCGCATTTTCGAGAATGTGTCCAAGGAAGCCTGGCAGCAGTGGGTGAAGTACCAGACCATGCTGATCAATGAAAATCGCCTCAACCTGATGGACGCGCGGGCGCGGAAGTACCTCGCCGAACAGATGGAAAAGCATTTCTTCGGCGGTGGCGCGGACCAGGTCGGCGGCTACGTTCCGCCCGCACAGTAAATCCGGGCGCATGCCGCGGCTGCAAACGAAGAAGGGATGACCTGCGGGTCATCCCTTCGTTTTTCCGGCCGCAGCAGCCCTGTCAGCGCCTGCCCGACTCGCGCTCCAGCGCTTCGATCCCTTCGTGGCGCACGTCGCGGCCCCTGACCATATACACCACGTATTCCGACACGTTCTTGGCGTGGTCCCCGACCCGCTCGATCGACTTGGCGATGAACAGCACGTCGAGCGCGCGCGTGATGAGCCGCGGATCTTCCATCATGTACGTGATCAGCTGGCGCATGATGCCTTTGAAGATCGCATCCACCTCCTTGTCCTCGCGGGCGATGTCGGCTGACGCCGAAGGATCCATGCGGGCGAAGGCGTCGAGTGCGCGCTGCAGCATGTCGACGACCATCGCCGCGACGTGCCGCAGTTCGACTTTCGGCACGAACATCGCGTCGGAACCGATGATCTGCCTGCCCGCCTTCGCGATCTTCTTCGCTTCGTCGCCGACCCGTTCGAGATCGGTGATCATCTGGATCATCGTCATGACCATGCGCAGGTCGCGCGCTGTGGGGCCGTGGCGCGCAATGAGCAGGATGCACGCGTCGTCGAGCGCGACTTCCTCTTCATTGACGCGTCGGTCGTCTTCGATGACCGCTTCGATCGTTGCCATGTCCCCGCTGCCCAGCGCCTCGATCGCGCGGCTCAGCTGCTGCGCGACGAGGCCGCCCATTTCCAGCAGGCGCTTGCGGATGGCTTCCAGTTCGGTGTCGAAATGAGTGAGAGTGTGTTTGCTCGGCATGTCGGAATCCTCAGTGTGCGAGGAGGCTAGCAGCAAAAAGTGACCGGAATGTTTCAGGTGGGCGTCAGATGTGCAGGCTGCTCAGCTTGCAACCTGTCGCTCGACCCCGGCGGGCGTTGCCAGCAGCAGCACGTCCGCACCGCGGCGCGCGAACAGGCCGTTGGTCACCACCCCGACAATCTGGTTCAGCTCGGTTTCGAGCGCGCGCGGCGAAGTGATCATCAGACCGTGCACGTCGAGGATCAGGTTGCCGTTGTCGGTGACGAATCCGTCGCGCAATTCGGGCCGGCCGCCGATCCCCGCGAGTTCGCGCTCGACGTAGGCGCGAGCCATCGGAATGATCTCGACGGGCAGCGGAAAGCGGCCGAGACAGGCGACCTTCTTGCTCGTGTCGCAGATGCAGATGAACCGGCGCGCAACCGCCGCGACGATCTTTTCGCGGGTCAGCGCGCCGCCTCCGCCCTTAATCATGCAAAAACCGGCGTCGATCTCGTCGGCCCCATCCACGTACACCGGCAGGTCGGTGATGTCGTTCAGATCGAGAATCGGGATGCCGTGAGCCTCAAGGCGACGCGCGCTGGCTTCCGAACTGGACACCGCTCCGGCGATGCGCTCCTTGATGCCGGCCAGACCGTCGATGAAATGATTGACGGTCGATCCGGTGCCGACACCGACGATCATGCCGTCCTCGACGTAGTCGAGTGCCGCGATCGCGGCTGCCTTCTTGAGTTCGTCCTGGGTCATGGTGAAATGTCCATCCGGTGAAACGTCGCTTCAGATCAGTCCGTCGAAAACCTGCACCGTCACTGCTTCTCCGGCCGCCACGTCGCCGCGCTCCTCGGCCAGGACGATGAAGCAGTTCGCCTCGGACATCGACCGCAGCACTCCCGAGCCCTGCGCTCCGGCTAGGCGCACCGTCTGCCGGCCGTCGACCGTTTCCAGCTGGCCGCGCAGGAACTCCCGGCGGCCGGCCTGTTTGCGGATCGCTTCGCCGCACGGGACTTCGAACAGCGCAGGTTCCGGCAACGGCGAAACGCCGGAGAGGACGAGCAGGGCATCCTGCACGAACTGGTAAAAAGTCACCAGCACCGCGACCGGATTGCCCGGCAGGCCGAACAGCCAGGCATCGCCGACGCGGCCGAAAGCCATCGGCCGTCCCGGCTTGATGTCGATTTTCCAGAACGCAACTTCGCCGAGGCGATTCACCAGTTCGCGGATGAAGTCGGCCTCGCCGACAGAAACGCCGCCGCTGGTCAGGATCACGTCCGCATCGGCTAAGGCACCGCGAAAAGCGGCTTCGAGGGCCGCCGGGTTGTCGGGCACGACGCCCATGTCGAGCATGTCGCAGCCCAGACGGGAAAGTGCGCCGAAGAGCGTGTAGCGGTTGCTGTCATAGACTTCGCCGGGTGCGAGCGGCTTGCCGATCGACGCGAGTTCGTCTCCTGTCGAGAAGAACGCGACGCGTAGGCGTCGACGCACGGTGACTTCGGCGATGCCGAGCGAAGCGATCAGACCCAGTTCGGCGGGGCCGCAGCGTTTGCCAGCCGGCAGCGCGACGCTGCCGAGGGCGAGATCCTCGCCCGCCCGGCGCAGGTTTTGCCCCGCCTGCTGTCCCGGCGGGATGAACACCTGGCCGTCGCCGGCGCGGGCCATTTCCTGCACCACGATGGTGTCAGCGCCTTGGGGAATCGGCGCGCCGGTCATGATCCGAACTGCTTGTCCGGCACCGACGATGCCTGAAAACGGCTTGCCGGCGAACGCAGTGCCCACCACCGTAAGCGCAGTTTCGTGCCCGACAGCGAGATCGCGAAACCGCGCCGCATAGCCGTCCATCGCCGAGTTGTCATGGCCCGGCACGTTGCACGGCGCGATCACGTCGTCGAGCAAAACCCGTCCGAGCGCGTTGCGGACCGCGACGCGTTCCCACCCGCCGATCGGCGCCAGGCGTTCGAGAATCGTTCGCCGCGCTTCGGCGGTGGTCAGGTGGGGGGAGCGGGGCGCGGACTTCGCGCCGGAGTTCTGATTCATGACTCTCATCCCTTGACGCGGCGGCGCGCCGCCACACTGCTGATTATCATCGCACGGTCGACCGCCAGTGCGGCAACTCATGTCGTGTCGTGGTGGTCAAGGGCGCCGGTAGCGCCCGGCGATTCGCGGGCCGGCAAGAAAAAGGGTGGTCGAGCCACCCCATTCACGAACCGCGATCCTGCTGTTGAGCTCTTAACGCAGTCCTGCCGCGTAATCCGAGACGGCCTTGATTTCCGCATCGGTCATCTTCAGCGCGATCGTCTGCATCATCTGGCTTGGATCGTTCTTGCGTACGCCGTCGCGGAAAGCTTTCAGTTGCGCTTCAGTGTACTCGGTGAACTGGCCTGCCACCCGCGGGTACTGGGCCGGCATGCCGGCGCCCGTCGGGCCGTGACAGCCTGCGCAGGCCGGCAGGCCTTTCGCGGCGATGCCGGCACGCCAGATGTCCTGGCCCTGTTGTGCCGTCGCTGCGTTCTTCGCGCTCTCGGGCTGCAGTTTCTGCGACGCGAAGTAGACCGCGAGCGCCTTCATGTCCGCGTCTTCGAGTCCGGCCACCATGGCGCCCATGATGGGGTTCTCGCGCTCGGGCGGCTTGCCGTCCCACGACTTGAACGCCCTCAGTTGCTTGTAGAGATATTCCTCGTGCTGCCCCGCGATCTTGGGATTGGCCGAAATCGGGCTGTTGCCGTCCGGGCCATGGCAGCCGGCACAGACGGTTTCGGCCGTCGTTTTCGCCTTTGCAAGATCGGGAGCCGGTTCTTGGGCCTGAAGGCCGCCGGCAACCAGCAGCAGCGGGAGCAGCAGGGAACGCTTGATCATGGTGTCCTCAGAAAGCCGTGAGCGGTCGTCACAAACGCGTTATTCTATATCAAGTACCCCGTTTTGCGCGATGCAAGGTGGGCGCGCCCCAACCCCGTCCTTGCTCTCGCCCTTGTTCTTGCCAATTCCCAGATGCCGATCTTCCGTAACGCACGATTCGAAATTTCCATTGCAAAATCAGGGGATTTGCCCCCTCCGCAAGGCGCGGAAATCGCGTTCGCCGGGCGCTCCAACGCGGGGAAGTCGAGCGCCATCAATACGCTTGCCGATCATACCCGTCTGGCATTCGTGTCGAAGACGCCCGGGCGCACCCAGCTGATCAATTTCTTTCGCCTCGATTGTGGCGCGGTGCTCGTCGACCTGCCGGGCTATGGCTACGCGAAAGTGCCGGAAAACATCCGCCGCCAATGGCAGGGGCTGCTCGAGCACTATCTGCGCAAACGTGAAAACCTGGTCGGACTGGTGCTGATCATGGATTCGCGTCATCCGCTCACCCCGCTCGATCGGCAGATGATCGACTGGTTCGTGCCCGGCGGGCGACCGATCCACGCGCTGCTGACAAAATGCGACAAGCTGTCGCGCAACGAGGCTGCGGCCACGCTTGCCAGCGTTCGGCGCGAAGTTGCGACAATCGGGCCGCAGATCAGCGTGCAACTGTTCTCCAGCCTGAAGAAAATCGGCATGGAAGAGGTCGAGCACAAGGTGGCGGGCTGGCTCTGTCTGCCGAGCGACGACTTGCCGGCAATTCCGACCCCGGCCCAGCTGCGCGCGGCAGGGAAATAATCGATACGCCGCACGAATAAACGACCGGGCAATAAAAAACCCCGGGCTAAAGGGGATAAAGCCCGGGGTCAAACGCCTTAACTGGATTAAGGCACCCGCTCAGGGAGGTGAAGCGGGAGATGGCTCGTCACCATCTGTACGATAAGATAAGCCTCTTTCGGCGAAGTTCCTCCGCGGTTTCGTTACCGGGTGTTTCGCCCCACTTCACTGGACTGACCATGCGCCCTACCGGAACCTTTCCCGCGACCCGCATGCGGCGGATGCGCCGCGATGACTTTTCCCGCCGCCTGATGCGCGAGTCCCGGCTTTCCACCGATGACCTGATCTATCCGGTGTTCGTGCTCGAAGGGACCGGCATCACCGAAGTGGTGCCGTCGATGCCGGGGGTGAACCGCGTGTCGCTCGACCACCTGTTGCGCGTCGCCGAAGAGGCGGTTTCGCTCGGCGTGCCGGCGCTGGCGCTGTTCCCGGTCATCGAGGCCGGGGGCAAGACACCCGGCGCCGAAGAGGCGTGGAATCCCGACGGCCTCGTGCCGCGGGTCGTGCAGGCGCTGAAGGCGCGTTTTCCTGAACTCGGCGTGATCACCGACGTCGCGCTCGATCCTTACACCAGCCATGGCCAGGACGGGCTGATCGATCCCGACGACCCGCGCGGCTATGTGCTCAACGACGAGACGCTCGAGGCGCTGGCGAAACAGGCGCTGTGCCACGCGCAGGCCGGGGCGGATGTCGTCGCGCCGTCCGACATGATGGACGGGCGCATCGCGCGCATCCGCGCCGAACTCGACCTCGACGGCCGGATCCACACCCGCATCCTCGCGTACGCGGCGAAGTACGCGTCGAGCTTCTACGGCCCGTTCCGTGATGCGGTCGGCTCGGCCGGGAGTCTCGGCAAGGGCAACAAATATACGTACCAGATGGACCCGGCGAACTCCGACGAGGCGATCCGCGAAGTCGCGCTCGACATTGCCGAAGGGGCCGACATGTTCATGGTGAAGCCCGGGATGCCGTACCTCGACATCGTCCGCCGGGTGAAGACCGAGCTGCAGGTGCCGACGTATGTGTACCAGGTCAGCGGCGAGTACGCGATGCTGAAGGCGGCAATCGCGAACGGCTGGCTCGCGGAGGAGGCGTGCGTGATGGAGGCGCTGCTGTCGTTCAAGCGTGCCGGCGCCGACGGTATCCTGACGTACTTCGCGCTCGACGCAGCGCGCTGGCTGAAGGCCGCCGCCTGACCCTTCCGTCCGACGTCACGCGAGCCAGGGCCGGGCGGCGCGGCGCAGGCGCAGGATCGAGCTGATCTTCATGTCGACGTAGGCCGGCTGCTTCAGGCCCTCGCCGACCAGCACGGTCTTCATGCCGAGCCGCTTCGCGGTGCGCAGGTTCTCGGCCGAATCCTCGATGAGCACGCAGCGGCGCGGATCCAGGCGGTGGTCGTGGAGCAGGTGGCGGAACGCCTGCACGCCGGGCTTCGGATGGAAGCGCATTTGCTCGATGCCGAACACGTCATGGAAATGCCGGCGGATGCCCATCGCCTCGACGACCGCTTCGGCGTAACGCTGCGGGCCGTTCGAGAACACGATCTTGCGCCCCGGCAGACGACGCAGCATCGAGCGCAGCGCGCGATCGAACACCATCAGCTTGTGCAGTTTCTCGAAGCGATGCGTCGCCTCGAGAAAGTGGTGCGGGTTCGTGCCGTGGTGGCGCACGAGGCCGAGCAGCGTCGCTCCGTAGCGATGCCAGTAGTGAACCCGCAGCGCGTTCGCTTCCTCCGGGCTCAGCGACAGGTGCTGCTCGAGGTACGCCGTCATGCTGCGGTTGATGTGCGGGAAGATGTGGGCGCTGGCGTTGTGCAGCGTGTTGTCGAGGTCGAACAGCCACACCAGTCGGGGCGGGAGCGGAGCGTTCATCCCCGCAGCTTGCGCGGCTGGAACTGCATGACCGCGCGGCCGTCCTCGGTCGTCTTCGGCTGCGCTTTCCATGCGTGGCCCTGGACGATCTCGAAAGTCGCCGGCACGCGCCCGTCGCGGCGCAGCGCCTCGAGGGCATGGCGCGCCGCGGCCCAGCCCGACTTGCCCGAGAGCCCGCGGGGCCGTGCACGGCTCGCGTTGGCGCTGCCGGAAAGCCGCAGGTCGCGCAGCAGTTCGTCGATGTTCGCGTAGGTCAGCGTCAGCACTTCCATGTCCATGACCGGATCGGAGAAGCCGGCCGCGACCAGTGCGTCGCCAAGGTCGTGCATGTCGATGAAGCGGTGCACCCGCTCGCCGTGCGCATCGGGCAAGGCCGCGCGCAGCTCTTTCAGCGTGTCCGGCCCGAGCGACGAGAACATCAGCAGGCCGTCGGTTTCGAGCACGCGGTGCATCTCGCGCAACGCCGGCAGCGGATCAGCGAACCAGTTGAGCAGCAGGTTCGACCACACCAGCGAAACGCTGGCACGGGCGAACGGGAGGGCGGACGCATCGGCGCAGACGAGCGACGGCGGCGCGCTGCGGCCAAGCGAGCGCAGCCGCCCGAAGAAGCTGCGCTCGCCGCGCGCGCGGTCCAGCATCGGCAGCGCGAAGTCGGCGCCGATGCGCATCGCTTTCGGGTAGCGCTTGCCGAGCGCCTCGAAGTCCGCCCCGGTGCCGCAGCCGAGGTCGAGGATGCGCTTCGGTTCGATGCGGATGTAGTCGAGCCGCTCGTCCATCCGGCGCGCGACTTCGCGCGCGAGCACCGCGACCTCGTCGTAAGTCACCGCGGCACGACCGAAGCGCCGGACGAGGAGTTCGCGGGCGAGGGCGAAGTCGGCCGGAGCGCTCATCCTGCTCAGGCGGGACGCAGGCCGAGGCGCGCGAACAGCGCCTCGTCGCGGTCGGTGTCCGGATTGTCGGTCGTCAGCAGGCGGTCGCCGTAGAAGATCGAGTTCGCGCCGGCCATGAAGCATAGCGCCTGCAGCTCGTCGCTCATCTGCTCACGTCCGGCGGACAGGCGGACGAAACTCGTCGGCATCATGATGCGCGCCGCGGCGATCGTGCGGACGAATTCGAATGGATCGATCTTGTCGACGTTTTCGAGCGGCGTGCCGGGCACCGGCACGAGGTTGTTGATCGGCACCGATTCGGGCGGCGACGCCATGTTCGCGAGCTGCACCAGCAGCCCGGCGCGGCTGCGCCGTCCTTCGCCCATGCCGACGATGCCGCCGGAACAGACGTTGATGCCCGCGCCGCGCACCTGTTCGAGCGTGTCGAGGCGGTCGGCGAGCGTGTGCGTCGTGATGACCTGGCCGTAGAACTCCGGCGCGGTGTCGAGGTTGTGGTTGTAGTAGTCGAGGCCGGCTTCCTTGAGCTGCAGCGCCTGGTCGCCTTTAAGCATGCCGAGCGTCACGCAGGTCTCGAGGCCGAGCGCCTTGACCTCGCGCACCATCGCGAGCACCGTCTCCATGTCCTTGTCCTTGGGCCCGCGCCACGCCGCGCCCATGCAGAAGCGCGACGCTCCCTTCGCTTTTGCCGCTTTCGCGTGCTCGACGACTTCGGCCACTTTCAGCAGCTGTTCACGGTCCAGGCCAGTGTTGTGGCGCGTCGATTGCGAGCAGTAGCCGCAGTCTTCCGAGCAGCCGCCGGTCTTGATCGACAGCAGCGTCGAGCGTTGCACCGCGTTCGCGTCGAAATGCGCGCGATGCACCTGCTGCGCGCGGAAGAGCAGGTCCATGAAAGGCTGTTCGAACAGCTCGACGGCTTCGGCCACGGTCCACTGGGTGCGGGGTACGGCCGGGTCGGCCTGGCGTTCGGCAGCGGGCGCTGAAGTCATTGTCATGAAAGCGGTTCCGGGATGTAATGCGAAGCCTCGCATGTTCCTTCATTGGCCGAAATCTTGTCAAACGTGCTCGATGCGTTGCGCTTTCGCGCACGCCGGATCGCAGACTTGCTGATGCCGCAGGACTGCTTCGTGTGCGGTTCGATGTCGGGCGCAGCGGCGCTGTGCAGCGCCTGCCGGAACGATCTGCCGCGCCAGCCGGCGTCGTGCCCGGTATGTGCTGTTCCGACTGCCGATGGTGCCACCTGCGGGCGCTGCCTGCGCAGCCCACCGGCGTTCGATGCGAGCCGTGCCGCGTTTGCGTACGCTTTTCCCGTGAATCGGATGGTCCAGGGGCTCAAGTATCGGCACCGGCTGGCGTTGGCGAATTTTTTCGCCGAGGCGCTGTTGCCGCTCGGCCAGCCCCGGCCGGCTGCGGTCCTGCTGCCGATGCCGCTGCATGTCCGTCGGCTGCGCCAGCGCGGTTTCAACCAGGCCGTCGAGATCGCCCGCCCGCTCGGACGCGCGTGGGGCATGCCGCTCGAACTCGCCGGTGTCGGGCGCGCGCTGAACACCGCGCCGCAGGTGTCCTTGCCGTGGAAGGAGCGAAGCGTCAATATGCGGGGCGCCTTCCGTTGCGCGGCCTCGTTTGTCGGCCGCACGGTGATCGTTGTCGACGACGTCATGACGACCGGCGCGACGCTCGATGAGCTCGCCCGCACGCTCAAGATGCATGGCGCCGCGCGAGTCGAAAACCTCGTCGTGGCACGCACCCCTTCCCCCGACTGACATGCTCGATATCGTTCTCTTCCAGCCCGAAATCCCGCCGAATACCGGCAACACGATCCGGCTCGCGGCCAACACCGGTGCGCGGCTGCATCTCGTGCGCCCGCTCGGCTTCGATCTCTCCGACCGGCAACTCGCGCGCGCCGGCCTCGATTACCACGACCTGACGACGGTCACCGTTCATGATGACTGGAACGCGTGCCTGTCCGCGCTCGCCGGCCGGCGCCTGCTGGCGCTGAGCACCAGGGGCCGGACGCGCTACGATCTCGTCGACTACCGTGCGGACGACGTGCTGTTGTTCGGGCGCGAAACCAGCGGGCTGCCGGCCGAAGTTCTCGATTCGGTGCCGGACATGCAGACGCTGCGCATCCCGATGTGCCCGGCCAACCGCAGTGTCAACCTGTCGAACGCCGTCGCGGTCGTCGTTTTCGAGGCGTGGCGCCAACTGGGATTTGCAGGCGCGACTTGAGCTCGGGCGCGTCCGCCCCGCGGGGAAGCGACGGGGGCGGACCGGGCGGCGCTGTGATGCTGGAACAGGCGCGAACGCCTTGCGGCTCACTCGTGCCGCGGCTCGCGCGACAGCAGTTGCTCGACGACTTCGCGCGGGCCGAGGCGGGCGTCGTGGAGCAGGGTCTCGACGGCTTCGCACAGTGGCATCTGGACGCCGTGGCGGGCAGCGAGCTTGACGACTTCGCGGGCGGAGGACACGCCTTCGGCGACATGGCCGAGTTCGCCGAGGATCTCGACGAGGGTCTTGCCCTGGGCGAGTGCGAGTCCGACGCGTCGGTTGCGCGACAGGTCGCCGGTGCAGGTCAGGATCAGATCCCCCATGCCGGCGAGACCCATCAGGGTCTCGGGGCGTCCGCCGAGCGCTTCGGCGAGCCGCGCGATTTCGGCCAGCCCGCGAGTGATCAGCGCCGCGCGCGCATTGAGGCCGAACCCCATGCCGTCCGACACGCCTGCGGCGATCGCGAGCACGTTCTTGACCGCGCCGCCGATCTCGGCGCCGACGAGGTCGGAGTTCGCGTAAATGCGCAAACGCGGCTGGTGCAGCACATGAACCCAGTGACGGACGAAAGCCGGGTCGACCGCGGCCAGCGTCACCGCGGTCGGCATTCCGCGGGCGACTTCGGCGGCGAAGCTGGGGCCGGTCAATACGCCGCACAGGGCTGTGGGTCCGAGCTCCTCGGCGACGATTTCATGCGGCAGCTTGCCGCTCCCGGCTTCGAGACCTTTGCACGCCCAGATCAACGGGGTGCCGGGCTGCAGCGTCTTGAGTTCGCCCACCGTGGCGCGAAGCCCGGCGAGCGGCGTGACGACGAGGTGCAGATCAGCGGCGCGTGCAGCGGCGGCAAAATCGGCCGTCAGGGCCAATTCTTCCGGAAGGGGCACGCCCGGCAGATAACGCTCGTTGTGCCGCGTCGTCGCGAGAGTGTCGATGTGGCCTGCGTCGCGGCCCCACAGGATGACGTCGTGGCGCGGGCTGAACGCGAGCGCCAGTGCGGTGCCCCAGGCGCCGGCGCCGAACACGGCGATGCGCATCCGCGTCAAAGCCCCCACACCTCGCTGATCTTGAGATAGCCCTGCGTGCCGTCCTTGTGGCGGACCTGGATCCAGCCATCGCCCGATTGCGCGACGAATTCGAGGACCGCGTCCTTGACGGTCTCGAACGCCGCCGGCGCATCGTCCGCGGGGCGCTGGCGCACCACGCCCCGCGGCACGGCGACCATCACGGTGCGTTTTTCGGACAGCGCACGACGTTCGATCCAGGTCAGCGCTCCGCCCGCATCGCGCACCTTGACCCACTTGTCGAGCGTCACGACGACTTCGACGGGAGTGCCCGGCGCGACGATGTACAGGCGCTTGCCCTTCTCGGAAGGCGCGTCGAACAGCACGGCGGGTTCGCCGACCGAACGGAATTCGATCGCTTCGGCGGCGCCGGCCGACAGGGCCAGCGCGGCGGCGAGGGACAGCGAGAAGCGGAGGTTCGGGCGCATTCGTCTCACTGGATCGGGAGTTCGCCGGCCTGCGCGGCGGCTGTGACCTGCTGTTGCTGCTGGGCCTGATACAGCGATTCGAAGTTCACCGGGGCAAGCACCACCGGCTGGAAACCGGCGCGGGTGATCGCATCCGACACCGATTCGCGCGCATACGGGAAAAGGATGTTGGGGCAGCCGATCATCATCACCGCCTCGAGATCGCCTTCCGGAATGTTGCGGATCTGGAAAATGCCCGCCTGCGCAACTTCGACGAGAAACACCGTCCGGTCTTCCGCCAGTTTCGACGACACGGTCACCGTCAGCGTGACTTCGAAAACGCCTTCGTCGACGTTGCTGGCCTCGGTGCGCAGCTGAACATTGATCTGCGGATTCTCGCGCTCGAGGAAAATCTTCGGCGCGTTCGGCACTTCGAGCGAGAGATCCTTGACGTAGAGTTTTTCGATCGAGAAGACGGGTTGCGCGGCTTGTGCGTTTTCGGTCATGGAAAGGCCTGGAAAAGGAAGTGAATCGGGGAAGTGGATCAGGTCGGTGCAGATGATGTTGAGATCGCCCCGCTAGGGGCGGCGGGGGCGTAAACGGCGCGGCGTGCGTTCAGGACGCTCAGGGGGCGGCCAGCAGCGGGTCGAGCTTGCCGGCGTGGTCGAGATCGAACAGGTCGTCGCAACCGCCGACATGCTGGTCGCCGATGAAGATCTGCGGCACCGTCCGGCGCCCGGTCAGCTTGATCATCTCGTCGCGCAGCGACGGATCCTGATCGACACGGATCTTCTCGATGTCGGTCACGCCCTTGCGCTTGAGGAGCTGTTCGGCACGCACGCAGTAGGGGCACACGTTCGTGGCATACATTCTGATTTTTGCCATGTTCATTTCCTCTTGCGGCTGACCGGCTGCCCGGCTTTTTCCCATTCGACGAGGCCGCCCCGCAGGTTGAAGAGTTTCTCGAATCCCGCTTTCCTCAGCGTTGCGACCGCCGCAGACGAGCGAGCACCGGTGAAACAATAAACGATCAGCGGACGATCCTTGAATTTCGCGAGCTCCGCGCTGCGTCGTTCGAGATCGCCCTGCGGTATGTGACGCGCGTTCGGGATATGACCGCGGGCGTATTCGGCCTGGTCGCGAATGTCGACGACGATCGCCTCTTCGCGGTTGATCAGCAGCGTCGCCTCGATCGGTGATACCTGGCTTTTGTCGCCTTGCGCGCGCGCGAAGTCGAACAGCAGCCAGCTGCCGCTCGCTACCGCAAGCGCAGCCCAGTACCAGTTTTGCTGGAGGAATTCCACGAAATCTTGCTCCGTTCTAGGGGGTCGATGCGAAGGGTGATAATCGAGATGACAATTGAGGCGGCAGCCGGGATTGCAGTCGGCGGTGCCGGCTTACAGCCTGTCGCGGGCGACGCCGCAGAACACTTCGCGCATCAGCACGATCAGCTGCAGCGTCCGCTGGTCGCAGACGCGGTAATAGACGCGATTCGCATCCTTGCGGGTTTGCAGCACTCCCTTGTCCCGAAGGATCGCGAGGTGCTGGGAGATGTTGCTCTGCGAGGTGCCGACCGCCTCCACGATTTCCTGGACGCAGATTTCGCTCTCGCCGAGCACGCACAGGATCTTGAGCCGCAGGGGGTGTGCAATCGCCTTGAGGGCGCGAGCGGCGGTCTCGATGTGCTCGTGCTTGTCGATCAGGTCGATGATGGCGTTGTTGTCCACTGTGGCCGTGAAGTGCAGATCAGATGACTAGTATAAAATACCGCGGCCCGATTAAGGGCGAGTCCGGTGTGTTTGTGTTGCGCCGCGGGCGCTCCGGTTCCGGCCTCGTCCTGGCGTCCGATGTCAGCTTCACAATTTCAACCACTTTTTCCCGAGCGTTCATGTACAAAATCGTTCTGCTTCGCCATGGCGAGTCTACCTGGAACAAGGACAACCGCTTTACCGGCTGGACCGACGTCGATCTCACCGAGAAGGGTGTCGAGGAGGCCCGGGTTGCCGGCCAGCTGCTGAAACGCGAGGGTTACACCTTCGACCTGGCCTATACGTCGGTGCTCAAGCGTGCCAACAAGACGCTGAACATCGTCCTCGAGGAACTCGACTCGCTGTGGCTGCCGGTGGAGCATTCGTGGCGTCTGAACGAACGGCATTACGGCGACTTGCAAGGGCTCAACAAGGCCGAGACCGCAGCGAAATTCGGCGACGACCAGGTGCTCGTCTGGCGACGTTCCTATGACACCCCGCCGCCGCCCCTGCCGGAGGGCGACGAACGGCTCACCAGCGGCGACCCGCGTTATGCATCGCTGCCGCGTGCGCAGTTCCCGCGCACCGAATGCCTCAAGGACACGGTTGCGCGCTTCGTTCCGTACTGGGAGACGGTGATCGTGCCGAATATCCTCGCCGGCCGCCGCATCCTCATCGCGGCCCACGGCAACAGCCTGCGCGCGCTGATCAAGTATCTCGACAACATCTCGGACAGCGAGATCGTCGGCCTGAACATCCCGACCGCGCAGCCGCTCGTCTACGAGTTGGACGCGAACCTGCGCCCGATCAGGAGCTACTACCTCGCTGATGCCGACACGATCCGCGCGGCCGAGGCGGCGGTGGCGGGGCAGGGCAAGGCGAAGGGTTGAAAGCCGCCCGAGAATGACGGTCCTGCTCGGGTTGCGGTCCCTTGTCCCTGCGCTGGCGGTGGCGCTCCTGCTCGGCGCCCCGGCGGCACGGGCCAGCGAGCCGGCCGAGGTCGTGCAGAAGCGTTCCGACCTCGAAGAGGTGAAACGCCGCATCGCCGATCTGCGCAAGGAGATTGCCGATACCGAGGAAACCCGCTCGGGCGCTGCCGCCGAGCTCGCCGCGGCGGAAAGGGCAGTTTCGCAGGCGCAGCGCCGGCTGCACGCCCTGGCCGCGGAGCGGGCGACGACCGAGAAATCGCTTGCGATCCTCGAAGCCGAGCAGGACGCGGTGGAAGCCCGGATCGCGGGGCGGCAGGCGGAACTGGGCGAGTGGCTGCGCCGGCACTATATTCATGGCGCGGGCGGCGGGGTCGCACCGTTCCTGTCGACCCGCGACGCGAATCAGTTCGCACGCGACGCTCATTATCTCGAACACCTCGGCAGGGCGCGCCTAGCGCTGATCGAGTCGCTGCGCGGGGATCTGCGGCAGAAAGCCGAGCTCGGCGAGTCGATTGCCGGCCGGCGCGACCACCTGGTGGCGCTCGAGGCGCAACAGCGCACTCAGCATGCCACGCTCGAATCGATGCAGGGCAGGCGCAAGCAGGCCCTCGACGGGATATCCCGGCAACTGCTCAGCCAGCGCAAGGAAGAGGAGACGCTGCACCAGGATCAGCAGCGGCTCGGTCGCTTGGTGGAGGTCCTCGCCCGCCGGGCGGCCGAACGGGAAGCCGCGCGTGCCGCGGCCGCTGCGGCGGCGCGGGAAGCTGCGGCCCGCGCGGCGGCAAGGGCGGCAGCGGAAAAACGGGCGGACGCGGCGGGAGCGGCGCGGACGACACCGCGCTCCCGTTCGGAAGCGGTGGTCGGCGAAGTCCGGCAGGCTGCGGAGGCCACTCCGACAGGCGTGAGTTTTGCGCAGTTGCGCGGCAAGATGCGATTTCCGGTCCGCGGCGAACTGGTTGGACGTTTCGGTGCTCCAAGGGCGGAAGGTGGCACGACGTGGCGAGGCGTTTTCATACGCGCCTCCGGCGGTGCGGAGGTGCGGGCAGTGGCGGCGGGCGAGATCGTGTTCTCGGACTGGCTGCGCGGCTACGGCAACCTCATCATCGTCGACCACGGCAGTGACTACCTGTCGATATACGGCAACAACGACGCCTTGCTGAAGGAGCTCGGCGACGTGATTGCGGGAGGGGATCCGATCGCCAGCGTTGGGGCGAGCGGAGGCGCCTCCGAATCGGGTTTATACTTTGAAATCCGCTACCGCGGACAGCCGGTCGATCCCCTGCAGTGGGTGCGGCTCAATTAGCTTTTCCGGGGTTCCCGGCGTTTTTTCCTCGATGGAGTAGTCATGCGTAACAAGCTTCAGAAAGCGGGTTTGATCATGACCGGCGTGTTCGCCGGGGTGCTGATCAGTCTCAATTTCCCCGCCAGTGCCGACAAAGTTTCAGCTGCCCCGCTGCCGGTCGAGGAGCTGCGCGCATTTGCCGACGTGTTCAACGCGATCAAGCAGGGCTATGTCGAACCCGTCGAGGACAAGAAACTCATCAACCACGCGATCAGCGGCATGCTGAACGGGCTCGATCCCCACTCCGCGTACCTCGACGTGGAAGCGTACAAGGAATTGCAGGTCGGCACGCACGGCGAGTTCGGCGGGCTCGGCATCGAAGTGGGCATGGAAGACGGCTTCGTCAAGGTCATTTCGCCGATCGAGGACACTCCGGCGTTCCGCTCGGGCGTCAAGGCCGGCGACCTGATCGTCAAGCTCGACGAAACGCCGGTGAAGGGCATGACGCTCAGCGACGCGGTCAAGCGCATGCGCGGCAAACCGAAGACCGACATCACGCTGACCATCGTGCGCAAGGGCGAGGATCGCCCGGTGGTGCTGACGCTGACGCGCGAAGTGATCAAGGTGCAGAGCGTCAAGTCGAAGATGGTCGAGCCGGGCTATGGTTACCTGCGCGTCGCGCAGTTCCAGGAAAACACCTCGCAAGCCGTCGCCGAGCACCTTGCCAAGCTCGCCAAGGAAGGTGACATGAAAGGCCTGGTGCTCGACCTGCGCAACGATCCCGGCGGCTTGCTGCACGGCGCCATCGGAGTGGCTTCGGCGTTCCTGCCAGCGAATACGCTGGTGGTGTCGACGGATGGGCGGACCGATGACGCGAAGCGTGAATATCGTGCGCGGGCGGACGATTACCTGCGTGGCAGCCGTGAGGATTTCCTCAAAGACTTGCCGGAGGCCGCTCGCACGCTCCCGATGGTCGTGCTCGTCAATGCCGGTTCCGCATCGGCTTCCGAAATCGTCGCCGGCGCATTGCAGGACCACCGCCGCGCGGTCGTGATGGGGACGCAGACGTTCGGCAAGGGGTCGGTCCAGACGATCCTGCCGCTCAACAGCAACACCGCGATCAAGCTGACGACGGCCAGGTACTACACGCCGAGCGGCCGCTCGATCCAGGCGAAAGGCATCGAGCCAGACATCATCGTCGAGGAAACGGCAAACGGCTCCTCGCGGCGCCTGCGCGAGGCCGACCTGGAGCGTCACCTCGGCAACGACCGCGATCCCGAGGCAGAGCCGAAGAAGGCCGACGAACCGAAGACGGGCGAACAGTCGCCTGCCGACGACGAGGCCGAAGCGCTGCCGCGTCCGGAACTCGCGAGCAAGGACGACTACCAGCTCAATCAGGCGATCAACCTTCTCAAGGGCCTGCAGATCGTCCAGAATAAGAAGGAATAAAAGCGCGATAAGGAGACGTGATGCGTCGGGAGACTGCCTACAAGCTGGCCGGCAGGCATCATGACCACCCGGTTGCCGGAGCCGGACTGGAGAAACAGCGGGAAATCCGTTTCACATCCCTGCCGCCGGGCCAGGTCACGCAGGCGATGCGCTCGCTGCAGACGTTCAGGGGATTGCGTGTTGCGACGGGGGAACATCCCCTGTCGCTGGTCGTCTCCTATTCGGTGCTCGAGTTTTCGCTCGAAATCGTCGAGAGCGCGTTGTCCGAGGCAGGTTTCCACCTCGACAACGCGCTTTACTGGCGGCTGGTGCGGACTTTCGTTTATTTTTGCGAGGAAACGCAGCGGCACAATCTCGGGTCGCCCGAGCGGTTGATCAAGAAGTCCAACGAAGTCTACGTGACGGTGTATGACCATCACCTCCACGGCGATCACGATGATACGCCGGTGGAATTCCGCGAATACAAGTAGGCAGGGTTCCCCGGGTTCCTTCCCCCGGGCTCCTTCCTTTTCCATGCCGGCGCTCCCGCCTCACCCGGGTTTTTCTCTCCGATGAATGACGACCAGCTTCTGCGCTACAGCCGGCATATCCTGCTGCCCGAAATCGGCGTCGAGGGGCAGGAGGCGATTCTCGCGTCGCGAGTCCTGGTGATCGGGGCCGGAGGGCTCGGCTCGCCGGCAGCGATGTATCTTGCGGCGGCGGGAGTTGGAACCGTCGTGCTGTGTGACGGGGACACCGTCGATCTGACGAACCTGCAGCGCCAGATCCTGCACACCGCCGAAGGGGTGGGGCGCCTGAAGGTCGAGTCGGGGCGCGACACGCTGCTCCGGCTCAACCCGCAGGCGCGGATCGAGCCGCTCGCGATGCGCCTCGACGGAGCGGCGCTCGACGAACAGGTCGCTGCGGCGGACCTGGTGCTGGACTGTTCCGACAATTTCGCCACGCGTCATGCGATCAATCGTGCCTGCGTCCGCTTTCGCAAGCCGCTCGTCTCCGGCGCGGCGATCCGCTTCGACGGGCAGGTTTCAGTCTTCGATCTGCGCCGCTCCGACAGCCCCTGCTACCACTGCCTGTTTCCCGAAGGCCAGGAGGTCGACGAAGTGCGTTGCGCGGTGATGGGCGTGTTCGCGCCGCTCACCGGCATCATCGGGGCGACGCAAGCGGCCGAGGCGCTGAAACTCCTGATCGGCTGCGGCACGTCGCTCGACGGCCGTTTGCTGCTGCTCGACGGTCTCGCAATGGAATGGCGCAGCGTCCTGCTCGGTCGCGATCCGGCCTGCGAAGTGTGCGCCGGCCGGGACGACTGAGTTTTCGGGCGACTCGCTTCAGGTTCCGGCTTTCAGCGGACGGGCGAGCAGGCGAAGATCGCCGCCGATGAAGCGGACGTCGCGCCATTGCAGCCGTATCGCGCGGTCGAGTTGCACGAGTTCGGGCAGGTTGAACAGTCCCTGGGCGGCGTCGCCGACCAGCATTGGCGCGACGTAGAGCAACAGTTCGTCGACGCAGTTCTCGCGCAGCAACGAACCGTTGAGCTTGAGCCCCGCTTCGACATGCACTTCGTTGATGCCGCGGATGCCGAGTTCGCGCATCAGGCTCGGCAGATCGACTTTCCCCAGGCCATTCGGCAGCACGACGACTTCGGCACCGAGCGCTGCCAGCGCCGCGCTCTTCTCGCGGTCCTCGATGGCCGTGGCGATCAGGCAGCCTCCTCCCTGCAGCAGTTTCGCCGACGGAGCGACTTCGAGCCGCGCGTCGACGAGGACCCGCAGCGGCTGGCGTTCGCACGGCACGGCTCGCACTGTGAGCTGCGGATCGTCCTCCCGCACGGTGCCGATGCCGGTGAGTACTGCGCACGCGCGCGCGCGCCAGCGATGCCCGTCGCGCCGCGCCGCGTCTGCCGTGATCCATTGGCTCACGCCGTTGCTCAGCGCAGTCTTGCCGTCGAGTGTGCCGGCGGTTTTCAGCCGCACCCACGGGCGCCCGCGTGTCATGCGGGACACGAAGCCGATGTTGAGCTCGTGCGCGTCGGTCGCGAGCAGGCCCGTGGTGACGGCAATGCCCGCTGCGCGCAGGCGGGCGACTCCGGTGCCGGCGACGAGCGGATTCGGATCTTCCATCGCCGCGACGACGCGCGTGACGCCGGCGGCGATCAGCGCGTCGGCGCACGGGGGAGTGCGCCCGTGATGGGTGCAGGGTTCGAGCGTGACGTAGGCGGTCGCACCGCGCGCGGTGTCGCCGGCGGCGCGCAGCGCGATGACTTCGGCGTGCGGCTCGCCGGCGCGCTGATGCCAGCCTTCGCCGACAATGCGGCCTTCCTTCGTCAGGACGCAGCCGACCCGCGGGTTCGGCGTCGTCGTCTCCAGCCCGCGCTCGGCCAGTTGCAGCGCGCGGGCCATCGCGACATGGTCAGCTTCGGAATAGGTCATTCTCGGATGTCGGTTCCGGGGGTTCTGCGGGACGACTGCGCTTGGGGCGCGCTTTGACTTCGCGAATCACCTCGGCGAATTCGTCGACGTCGGCGAAGTTGCGATAAACCGAGGCAAAACGGATGTAGGCAACCTTGTCGAGTTTCTTCAGTTCGCGCATCACGAGTTCGCCGACTTTCTCGCTCGGCACTTCCTGTTCGCCGAGCGCGAGCAGTTTCGCCTCGATGCGGTCGACCGCCGCGTCGAGCGCTTCGAGCGTGACCGGGCGCTTGCGCAACGCGAGTTTCATGCTGCCGGCAAGCTTGTCGTGCTCGAACTCGCTACGGTTGCCATTGCGTTTGACGATGTGCGGCATCTTCAGGTCGATGCGCTCGTACGTCGTGAAGCGCTTGTCGCACTTCGGGCACCGCCGCCGGCGGCGAACCACTTCGCCGCCTTCGTTCTCACGCGTGTCGGCGACCTGAGTATTCGGGTCGCCGCAGAAAGGGCACTTCATGATCGGCGCCGGGGCGCGGCGGCGGCCCGAGCGGTCGGCGAAAAGCCGCAGCCGTGCGCGGGCACCCGTCCGCGGCTCAGGCGCAATCTCCTATTTTCCATACACCGGGTGACGGGCGCACAGTTCGGCGACCTTGGACCGGACCTCCGCGAGGACTGCCTCGTCCTGCGGCGCATCGAGAACGTCGGCGATCAGGTGCGCGACCTGCTCGGCTTCGATCTCGGTGAAGCCGCGCGTCGTCATTGCCGGCGAGCCGATACGGATGCCGGAAGTGACGAAAGGCTTTTCGGGATCCTTCGGAATCGAGTTCTTGTTCACCGTGATGTGCGCCGAGCCAAGCGCCGCTTCGGCCGCTTTGCCGGTGATGTTTTTCGAGCGCAGGTCGACGAGGAAGACGTGGCTTTCGGTGCGTCCCGAGATGATGCGCAGGCCACGCTCTTCGCCGAGCACGCGGGCCATGACTCGCGCATTCGCGATGACCTGTTCCTGGTAATCACGGAACTGCGGAGTCAGCGCTTCCTTGAAAGCGACCGCCTTGGCGGCGATGACATGCATCAGCGGGCCGCCCTGCAACCCCGGAAAGATCGCCGAGTTGATGGCTTTCTCGTGTTCGGCCTTCATCAGGATGATGCCGCCGCGCGGGCCGCGCAGCGTCTTGTGCGTTGTCGAAGTCACGACGTCGGCGTGCGGCACCGGGTTGGGGTAGTAGCCGGCGGCGATCAGGCCGGCGTAATGCGCCATGTCGACCCAGAAGATCGCGCCGATTTCCTTCGCGATTTTCGCGAAGCGTTCGAAGTCGATGCGCAGCGAATAGGCGGAAGCGCCGGCGATGATGACGCGCGGCTTGTGCTCGCGTGCGAGCCGTTCCATCGCGTCGTAGTCGATCTCTTCCTTTTCGTCGAGACCGTAGGCGACGACGTTGAACCACTTGCCGGACATGTTCAGCGCCATGCCGTGCGTGAGGTGACCGCCTTCGGCAAGGCTCATGCCCATGATCGTGTCGCCGGGCTTCGCGAAGGCCATCAGCACTGCCTGGTTCGCCTGCGAACCGGAGTTCGGCTGGACGTTGGCGGCCTCTGCGTCGAACAGCTTCTTGATGCGGTCGATCGCGATCTGCTCGGCCACGTCGACGTGCTCGCAACCGCCGTAGTAACGCTTGCCCGGGTAGCCTTCAGCGTACTTGTTGGTCAGCTGGGAACCCTGCGCCTCCATCACGGCGTGGGAAACGTAGTTTTCCGAAGCGATGAGTTCGATGTGGTCTTCCTGGCGGCGATTTTCGGCCTGGATGGCTGCCCACAGTTCGGGGTCGACCTTGGCGAGGGTGTCTTGCGCAGAGAACATGAGACGGACTCGAAGCGATTGGTTTTAAAAGCGGATATTAGCACGCACCGCAAGCGGCCATGGTGGGGCAAGCATTCGCCCTCGGCGGCGCGGACATCTCTTGCAGACGCGTCCGCGGCAAGGGCGCCCTGCCGATCGCAGGCGGCTGTGTCGAGGCGGACCGTCAGGTGTTCGGCAGTTCGTCGCGGGCGGCTGGCAAGTGAGCCTGATCGGCCCACGCGAGAAGGTGCCAGCGGCGGCCGTCGAACTCGATCCAGTTGATCCAGTTGAGCGCGGCGTTCGGAATCGTGAAGTCGCGCGGCGCGTCGAGCGCCTTGCCCGTCGCAAGGCGATGGGCGATGTCGAGCACGCCGCCGTGCGTGACGACCAGCGTCTGCCGGCCTGCATGACGGGCAGCGATACGGTCGAGCGCACGGTGGATGCGTGCGGCGAAGGCGGCGAGGCTCTCGCCGTCGCCGCAAAACGCGAAGTCGGGGTCGCGGGCGTGGAAGCGGGCGAAGTCCTGGGGGAATCGCTCGCGGGCTTCGTCGTAGGTGAGGCCCTGGAATATCCCGTAGTGCCGTTCGCGCAGCTCGGGTTCGAGCGTCGCCTCGAACCCGAGCGTGCGGCCCGCCGCCGCCGCGGTCTGCTGCGCGCGGCGCAGGTCGCTGCAGTAGAACGCAGCGAAGCGGTGTTCGGCGAGGCTCGCGGCAGTCGCTTCCGCCTGGGCGTGACCGATTTCATTGAGCGGCACGTCCAAGTGTCCCTGCAGGCGTCTTTCCGCGTTCCACGCCGTTTCGCCGTGGCGAACCAGGCACAGCCGCGTCGCCCGCATCATCACCATGCGTCGCCGCCCGTGTTGTCGCCCCAGCCGCCCCCGTCGCCCGGCGGCCGCTGGATCTGGATGGTGTCGAGATCGATCTTGACGTTGTCATCGAGACCGCCGGTCACCAGCTGCGGGAAGCCGATGACAAGACCGACCATGATCAGCTGGATGATGACGAACGCGATCGATCCGCGATAGATGTCGGCGGTCTTGACGCCCTCGATGCGCTTGCCGGTGACACGATCCGGGTACGAGGCGACCGGCGCGACGCTGCGCAGGTAGAACAGCGCGAAGCCGAACGGTGGCGTCAGGAACGAGGTCTGCAGGTTGATCGCGATGATCACGCCGAACCAGATCAGGTCGATGCCCATGTTTTCAGCGACAGGTCCGAGCAGCGGCAGCAGGATGAACGCGATCTCGAAGAAGTCGATGAAGCAACCGAGGAAGAAGATCACGGTGTTCACAAACAACAGGAAGCCGAGCTGCCCGCCGGGCAGCCGGTCGAACAGGTGTTCGACCCAGATCTGGCCGTCGACCGCGGTGAAGACGAAGCTGAAGATCGTCGACCCGACGAGGATGAAGAGTACGAAGATCGACAGCCGCGACGTCGCTTCGAGCGCCTGGAGCAGCGTCTTGAAATCGAGCCGGCGACGCGACACTGCCATCGCCAGCGCGCCGACTGCCCCCATCGCACCGCCTTCGGTCGGTGTCGCGACGCCGAGGAAGATCGTGCCGAGCACGAGGAAGATCAGCGTCAGCGGCGGGATCAGCACGAACGTCACGCGTTCGGCGATGCGCGACAGCAGGCCGAGCCGGAAAATGCGGTTCAGGACGGCGAGAAGCAGCGCCAAGAGGGTGCCGAAAGTCATCGCGACGACGATCGTTTCGTCGAGGGCCGGCTCCGTCACCGGCTGGCCCTCCATGAAGCTCAGGACTTCGCCGTAGTACTTGCCCAGCGCGACCGAAATCGCGGTGACAAGGACGAAGAGGACGCCGAGCGAGGGCATGCCCGAACTGCCGTTGGGTTCCCGGTAGGTGAGCGCCTCGGGCGGCAGGGCGGGCACCATTTTGGGCTTGAAGATTGCCAGCCCGACGATGAACAGTGCGTAGAGCGCGACGAGCATCAGCGCCGGGATCATCGCGCCCTTGTACATGTCGCCGACGCTGCGGCCAAGCTGGTCGGCCATGACGATCAGCACCAGCGACGGCGGAATTGCCTGGGCGAGGGTACCGGAGGCGGTGATGACGCCGGCGGCGACCGGGCGGCTGTAGCCGTAGCGCAGCATGATCGGCAGCGAAATCAGGCCCATCGAGATCACCGACGCGGCGACGACGCCGGTCGTCGCCGCGAGCAGTGCGCCGACGAAGATCACCGCGAGGGCGAGGCCGCCGCGGATCGGGCCGAACACCTGTCCCACGGTCTCGAGCAGATCCTCGGCCATGCCGCTTCGTTCGAGGATCAGGCCCATCAGCGTGAAGAACGGGATCGCCAGCAGCGTGTCGTTCTGCATGATGCCGAACACCCGCAACGGCAGCGCCTGGAACAGGGCGGCGGGAATCAGGCCGAGTTCGAGGCCGACGAAGCCGAAGAACAGCCCGCAAGCCGAAAGGGAAAACGCGACCGGGAAGCCGGAAAGCAGGAAGAAGATGATGACCCCGAACATGATCGGGGCGATGTTGGCGGAGACGAATTCAATCATTTTTGGGACTCGCCGGCAGCGTTGGTCTCGGAGGTGTCGCCGACGGCGGCGTGGATGTGGTCCTTCGTTTCGTCATGTCCAGCAGTGGCCAGCGGGTCCGGGCCGCGGCCCGTGAGAAAGGCGACGCGCTTGATCAGTTCGGAGACGGCCTGCAGCCCGAGCAGCGCGAAGCCGACGGGAACCAGCGCGTAGACGGGCCAGCGGATCAGGCCGCCGGCGTTGGAGGACATCTCGCCGGACACGTAGGCGCCATGCACAACAGGCCACGAGAAGCTGATCATGAAATAGCACAGCGGCAGCAGGAAGACGATGATTCCGAAGACGTCCACGTAGTTGCGCATGCGACTGCTCATCTTGTTCGCGATGACGTCGATGCGCACATGCGCGTTCTGCAGAAATGCATAGCCGGCGCCGAGCATGAACACTGCGGCGAACAGGTACCACTGGATTTCGAGAAACGCGTTCGAGCCGATGCTGAACGCCTTGCGGGCGACGGCGTTGGCGGCGCTGATCAGCGTCGCGGCCAGCACCAGCCAGATGATCGACTTGCCGATGAAGCGGCTGAATGCGTCGATGAGGTGTGACAACTTGAGCAGAGTTCCCATCGGGTAATTCGCCTGAAACGGAAGGAAGTGGCGCGAGCGGCGGCATGCGGGGGCCGCGCTTGGCGCGAGAATTCGATGCTACCCGCGGGATGCTACAGCGCCGCATCGGGCGGCGGGAAGCGGCGCCGGCCCCCGGCGGGGGCCGTGCGTGATGCAGATCAGAGTTTCTGTGCCGACATGTACTGGTCGTAGCTGCCTTCGGCGATGCCTTCCCACTGATACGCGTCGGCCTGGAAGCGCGAGTAGTCGGCGTAGATCTTCTTCCAGTTCGGGTTCTTGTCGTTCAGCTCGGCATAGACTTCGCGCGACGCCTTGAAGGCCGCGTCCATCACTTCCTTCGGCAGGCGGCTGAGCTTCGCGCCTTCGGCGATCAGCTGCTTGAGCGCCGTCGGGTTGCGGCCGTCGTAAGTCGCCTGAACACTGACATGCGCGTCGGAGGCGGCCTGGCGTACGATCGCCTTGTACTCGTTCGACAACGAGTTGAACGCCTTCGTATTGATCAGGACCGAGAACTGCGTGCTGCCTTCCCACCACGCGGGGTAGTAGTAGTTCTTGGCGACCTTGTGCAGGCCCAGCTTCAGGTCGTCATAGGGCCCGATCCACTCCGCGGCATCCACGGTGCCTTTCTCGAGCGACTGGTAGATTTCCGCTGCGGGAATGTTCTGCGGCACTGCGCCGAGCTTGGCCAGCACACGGCCGCCGAAGCCGCCGATGCGCATCTTCAGTCCGTTCACGTCGGCGAGCGACTTGATCTCCTTGCGGTACCAGCCGCCCATCTGCGCGCCCGAATTGCCCATCGGGAAATTGATGATGTTGTAGTTGGCATAGAATTCGCGCATCAGCTTCAGGCCGTTGCCTTCGTACATCCACGCGGTCTGTTGCCGGGAGTTCATGCCGAACGGAATCGCGCAGTCGAGCGCAAAAGCTTCGTCCTTGCCGAAGAAGTAATACGGCGCGGTGTGCGCGCATTCGATCGTGTCCTGCTGGATCGCATCGACGACCCCGAAAGCCGGGACGAGTTCGCCGGCCGCATGGACGCTCACCGTGAATTTCCCGCCGGTGGCTTCGGTGACGTTCTTCGCAAAAGTCTCGGCCCCGCCGAAGAGCGTCTCCAGCGACTTCGGGAAACTCGACGCCAGACGCCAGCGCAGGTTCTGCTGCGCGTGGATGATGGCGGGGGCGGAACCGGCAGCGAGGACTCCGGCGATACCTGCATTTTTCAGAAATGAACGACGTTCCACGATGTCTCCCTTGGCCTTCCGTTGTTGGAATGGCGCTGAGAGTACAAGGGTTCGCGCGGCGGCGAAATTCGCGGGAAACCCTAATATCCTGTGTTTCAGCCGGGCCGGAAGGGGTTGGGCGGCGGTAGCTGCAGGGATACGACAGGGGTGTTCGCCATGCCCGCGGGTAGGCGGAAAGGGACTTTCCGGAAGCGCCCCCCGGCGTTGCTGCCGGCGGGCGTTCCGACGGGCTCGTTACAGCTTCTGCGCGGCCATGTACTGGTCGTAGCTGCCTTCGGCGAGCGGCGTCCATTGGTACTGTGCCTGCATGAAGCGCGAGTAGTCCGCGTAGATCTTCTTCCACGCCGGGTTCTTGTCGTTCAGCTCGGCATAGACTTCGCGCGACGCCTTGAACGCGGCGTCCATGACATCCTTGGGTAGCCGCTTGAGCTTGGCGCCTTCGGAAATCAGCTGCTTGAGCGCGGCCGGGTTGCGGGCATCGTAACGGGCCTGGGTCACGACGTGCGAATCCGATGCCGCCTGGCGCACGATCGACTTGTACTCGTTCGACAGCCCGTTGAAGGCCTTCGCGTTGATGTACAGCGTGGTCTGTGCGCTACCCTCCCACCATGCCGGATAGTAATAATACGGTGCGACCCGGTGCAGGCCGAGTTTGAGGTCGTCGTGCGGGCCGACGAACTCGGTTGCGTCGATCGTGCCTTTTTCCAGCGCCGAGTAGATCTCGCCGGCCGGAATGTTCTGCGACACCACGCCGAGTTTTGCCAGCACGCGCCCGCCGAAGCCGCCGATGCGCATCTTCATGCCGTCGAAGTCGGCGACGGACTTGATTTCCTTGCGGTACCAGCCCCCCATCTGCGCGCCGGTGTTGCCCATCGGCAGGCTGATGATGTTGTAGGGCGCATAAAATTCGCGCAGCAGCTTCTGGCCATTGCCCTCATACATCCATGCCGTGAGCTGGCGTGCGTTCATGCCGAACGGGATCGCGCAGTCGAACGCGAACGCTTCGTCCTTGCCGAAGAAATAATAGGGCGCGGTGTTCGCGCATTCGATCGACCCCTGCTGCAGCGCATCGACGACGCCGAAGGCCGGCACCAGTTCACCGGCGGCATGCACCGTGACGGTGAACTTGCCGCCGGTCGATTCGGCGACGTTCTTCGCGAAAGTCTCGGCGGCGCCGATCAGCGTGTCGAGCGACTTCGGGAAGCTCGACGCGAGACGCCAGCGGATGTTTTCCTGCGCATGGACGATCGCCGGGGCGCTGGCTCCGGCGAGCACGCCGGCCAGACCCGCGCTTCTGAGAAATTTTCGACGTTCCACGATCTCTCCTTGTTGTGCTTTATGAATTCCCGGCAATGCCGGCGAGATTTCCCGAAGGGTGGTGCGGGCGCGGCCTCACAGAGAAACGCCCGCCGCTTCAAAAGCGTACGGCCATCCGGTATGCCACGCCACGACAATGAGATGCAGCGCGTTCAGCGCCCGGCGATCTTCATGCGCTCGATGAGCACCGAGCCGCAATGCTTCGCGCCGCGCGGCAGCGCGTCGTTGCCGATCGCGACGATGCTGCGGAACATGTCGCGCAGGTTGCCGGCGATCGTGATTTCCTCGACCGCGTGCTTGATCTTGCCTTTTTCGACCCAGTAGCCGGCCGCGCCGCGGGAGTAGTCGCCGGTGACGTAATTGACGCCGTGGCCGAGGAGTTCGGTGACGACGAGGCCGCGGTCCATGTGCTTGACGAGTGCCGGGAAGTCCATGCCCCCGGCGCCGACGACGAGGTTGTGCGAGCCGCCGGCGTTGCCGGTCGTCTGAAGCCCGAGCTTGCGTGCCGAATAGGTCGACAGGAAATAGCCTTGCAGCACGCCGTCACTGACGACTTCACGGTCGCGCGTCGCGACACCGTCGCTGTCGAACGGGCTCGAGCCGAAGCCTTTCGGCACGTGCGGGCGCTCGGAGATGTTCACGATCGGCGAGAACACCGGTTGGCCGAGGCTGTCGAGCAGGAACGACGACTTGCGGTACAGCGAGCCGCCGCTGACCGCGTGGACGAAATTCCCGACCAGCGCGACCGCCAGCGGCGCTTCGAACAGCACCGGCGCCTCGCAGGTCTTGATCTTGCGCGCGCCGAGGCGGGCGAGGGCTCGTTCGGCTGCACGCCGTCCAACCAGATCGCTCGCCATCAGGTCGGCCGCGTCGCGGCGCGAGTCGTACCAGTATTCGCGCTGCATGCCGTCGCCTTCGCCGGCGATGACCGAGCACGAGATGCTGTGGCGCGAACTGGCGTAGCCGCCGATGAAGCCGGCGCTGTTCGCCGAGACGAAGTGCGATTCCTGTGTCGAGACGCTCGCCCCTTCGGAATTCGTGATCTTCGGACTCACGGCGAACGCCGCCTCCTCGCACTCGCGCGCCGCGGTGATCGCGTCCTCGACGCTGAGCTGCCATGGGTGGTGGAGGTCGAGATCCGGGCAGTCTTTTGCCATCAGCTCCGGCTCGGCGAGGCCGGCGCACGGGTCGGGCGCGGTGAAGCGGGCGATCGAGACGGCCGCTTCGACGGTCGCCTTCAGCGCCGCCTTCGAAAAATCCGAAGTGCTCGCGTGGCCACGCTGCTGGCCGACGTAGACCGTGACGCCGATGCCCTTGTCACGGTTGTATTCGATCGTGTCGACTTCGCCTTTGCGCACCGTCGCCGACTGGCCGAACCCTTCTGAAACATCGGTTTCGCATGCCGTCGCGCCGCGCTTTTTTGCGAATTTCAGCACATCGGCGGCGATTTCGTGCAGCCGGTCGGGGGGGAACGAGAAGCCTTGAGCGGACATGGGCGGGAGACCAGGGAGCAAAGGCTATAATCTTACCCCGTTCCCACGCACTGTACTTTTCATGATCCACGCCGACCACGACGACAACCTGCCCGACGACGAGGAAGCGCTGCCGCTGCCGCCGAGCAAGAGCCAGCGCAAGCGCGACATGCACGCGCTGCAGGATCTCGGCGAGCAACTGGTCGCGCTGTCTGTCGACCAGCTGAAGAAAGTGCCGATGCCCGAAGCGCTCGCCGACGCGGTGCGCGAGGCCAAGCGCATAACGAAGCACGAGGCGCGGCGCCGCCAGATGCAATACGTCGGCAAGCTGATGCGCCACATCGATCCCGAACCTATCCAGGCGCAGCTCGACGTGTTCAACGGCCTGTCGAAGGCCGAGATCGCGCGCCAGCATCGGCTCGAGCGCCTGCGCGCCGATGTGCTCGACGACGAGAAGGTGCTGCAGAGGATCGCCGAGACCTGGCCGGAGGCGGATTTCCAGCAGCTGCGCATGTTGCGTCGCAATGCGCTGAAGGAGCGCGAGCAGAACAAGCCGCCGCGCGCGTTCCGCGAGCTGTTCCGCGTGCTGCGGGACCTCGACGCCGGCGCTGCCGCACCGCCGGCGGACGAGCCGCAGGATGACGACGAAGAGTGAGCACCGCCGGGTGTTCCGGCAGTGGCCGATGATCGAAAGGGGATTCTCATGAGTGACGAAATCACGATCGGCCTGGTGTCGATCAGCGACCGCGCCTCCGACGGCACGTATCAGGATCAGGGCATTCCGGCGCTGCGCGAGTGGCTCGATCGCGCGCTGACTTCGCCGTGGCGCGCCGAAATGCGGCTGATTCCGGACGACCGGCCGACGATCGAGCGCACGCTGATCGAGCTTGCCGACGCCGCCGGCTGTGCGCTGATCCTGACCACCGGCGGCACCGGCCCGGCACCGCGCGACGTCACGCCGGAAGCGACCCTTGCGGTCGGCGAAAAGGAGATGCCCGGCTTCGGCGAGGAGATGCGCCGGATCAGCCTCAACTTCGTGCCGACCGCGATCCTGTCGCGGCAGGTCGCCGTGATCCGCGGCAAGAGCCTGATCGTCAACCTGCCTGGACAGCCGAAATCGATCCGTGAAACCCTCGAAGGACTGCGCGCGGCCGACGGTTCGGTGAGCCACGTCGGCATCTTCGCGGCGATTCCGTACTGCATCGACCTGATCGGCGGGCCGTACGTCGAGACCAATGACGACGTCATCAAGGCCTTCCGTCCGAAGCAGGCGATCCGGGCGAAAAAGGCCTGACTCCGGACGCGCTGCGGGACGCTGCCGGCGCAGGAACGGGCGATCTTCGGCTAGAATCGTGCGCTTGCCAACGCTGCCCAACAGAGTTTCGCCATGTCCGCCTCAGTGAAGATTCACATCGATGATGTCCGCATCCAGGAGATCAAGGAACTGATTCCGCCCGCCCACGTGCTGCGCGAATTTCCGGCGACGCCGAAAGCGGCCGAAGTGGCGTACGAGGCGAGGCAGGGGATCCACCGCATCCTGTTCGGCGCGGACGACCGCCTGCTGGTCGTCATCGGGCCGTGCTCGATCCACGATCTGGACGCGGCGCTCGAATACGCACGCAAGCTCAAGGTCGAGGCGGCGCGCCTCAAGGACGATCTGCTCGTCGTGATGCGCGTCTATTTCGAGAAGCCGCGCACGACGGTCGGCTGGAAAGGCCTGATCAACGACCCATACCTCGACAACAGCTTCCGCATCAACGAAGGCGTGCGGCTCGCGCGCAAGCTGCTGTGGGAGATCAACGAGATGGGCCTGCCGGCGGGCACCGAGTTCCTCGACATGATCACGCCGCAGTACATCGCCGACCTGATCGCGTGGGGCGCGATCGGCGCGCGCACGACCGAGAGCCAGGTGCACCGCGAACTCGCATCCGGGCTGTCGTGCCCGGTCGGCTTCAAGAACGGCACCGACGGCAACGTCAGGATCGCCGTCGATGCGATCAAGGCTGCACAGTCGCCGCACCATTTCCTGTCCGTGACCAAGGCGGGGCATTCGGCGATCGTCACGACGCTCGGCAACGAGGACTGCCACGTCATCCTGCGCGGCGGCAAGAGCACCAACTACGATGCCGCCAGCGTCGATGCAGCCTGCAAGGAACTCGCCGCTTCGGGCGTGCCGGGCAAGGTGATGATCGACTTCTCGCACGCGAACAGCCGCAAGCAGCACCGCCTGCAGATCGAGGTCGCGCGCGATGTCGGCGTGCAGATGGCGGACGGCGACGACCGCATCATCGGCGTGATGGTCGAGTCGCACCTGAAGGAAGGGCGCCAGGACCTGATTCCGGGCAAGGAACTCGAGTACGGCAAGAGCATCACCGACGCGTGCCTGGGCTGGGAAGACAGCGTCACCGTGCTCGAAATCCTCGCCGAGGCGGTACGCCAGCGCCGCGTCAAACGCGCCGACCTGGAGTGACGCGGCGCTCGAGTAGCTGCCGCGCCGGCAGTTGAAGGCCGGGATCATGGATGCGCCGACCTGCCGCAAGACGCCGCGACTTCCCGGACCACCCGTGATGGATGCCGGGTCCGGCGCCTGAATTCGCAACGTCGATCCTCCGTATCGGGCACAGCGCGTGTCGCGCAAGATCATCCACTGCGATTGCGACTGCTTCTATGCGGCAGTCGAGATGCGCGACGATCCGTCGCTCGTCGGCCGTCCGCTTGCGGTCGGCGGCAAGCCCGACGAGCGCGGCGTCGTCGCGACGTGCAACTACGAGGCGCGCGCTTTCGGCGTGCGCTCGGCGATGTCGACGGCGCACGCGCTGCGGCTGTGCCCGCACCTGCTGCTGCTGCCGCCGGACTTCACCCGCTACCGTGCCGCGTCGCGCCAGATCCTCGCGATCTACCGCGAATACACCGCGCTCGTCGAACCGCTGTCGCTCGACGAGGCCTATCTCGACGTCACCGCGGTGGATCGCTGCCGCGGCAGTGCGACGCTGATGGCGCAGGAGATCCGCAGCCGCATTCATGACGAAGTCGGCATCACCGCGTCAGCCGGCATCGCGCCGAACAAATTCGTCGCGAAGGTCGCGAGCGACTGGAGGAAGCCGAACGGCCAGTTCGTCGTGCCGCCGCAAGAGGTCGACCGCTTCGTCGCCGAGTTGCCGGTGAAGAAGATCTTCGGCGTCGGCAAGGTCACCGCCGAGCATCTGCTGCGGCTCGGAGTCGAGACGTGCGGTGATCTGCGCTCCTGGGGCGTCGCCGACCTGACACAGGAATTCGGCAGTTTCGGCGCGAAACTGCATCGGTTGTGCCGGGGCATCGACGACCGGCCGGTTGCGCCCGACCGCGAGCGCAAATCGCTTTCGGTGGAGACGACCTACAACCGCGATCTTCCCGATCTGCAGGCCTGCCTCGATGCGTTGCCGGCGCTCGTCGAGCAATTCTCGCGCCGGATGGCGCGGCTACAAGACGGCGAGACGGTCCACAAGGTCTTCGTCAAGCTACGGTTCTCCGATTTCACCCGGACCACAGCCGAGTGCGTCAATCCGAGTCCGGGCCTGGAAACATGGATCAAGCTCCTGACGGAAGGGTATCGGCGCCGCGCGCTGCCGGTGCGCCTGCTCGGTGTCGGGGTGCGCTTCGCCGCCCCTGCGGCGCCGGACCCGCAGCTTGAGCTGTTCGCGGGCCTCGCTCCGCACGACGACGGTCGGCCGTGACGCTGATCTCAGGCGTTCTTGCCCTTCTGCCACAGCACGTCGCCGCGACCTGCGGCACGGTTGAGCACGCGTCCGAGCACGAACAGCAGGTCGGAAAACCGGTTCAAATACTGGCGCGGCCCGTCGTTGATCGCTTCTTCCTGTCCCAGCGCGACGATCGCACGTTCCGCGCGGCGGCAAACCGTGCGCGCGAGGTGCGCGAGCGCCGCGGCGCGGCTGCCGCCGGGCAGGATGAAGTCCTTCAGCGGCTCGAGCGGCTCGTTGAGCCGGTCGAGTTCGGTCTCGAGCTTGTCGACATGTTTCTGGCTGATCATGCTCATGCCGGGGATGCAGATTTCGCCGCCGAGGTCGAAGAGATCGTGCTGCACGTCCGTCAGCAGCGCCTGCACGTCGTCCGGCAGGTCCTCGCACAGCAGCAGCCCGACGACCGCGTTCAGTTCGTCGACTTCACCGAGCGTGTCGATGCGCAGGCTGTTCTTCGCAACGCGCTTGCCGTCGCCCAGCCCGGTCGTCCCGGCGTCGCCGGTGCGGGTGTAGATCTTCGAGAGCCGATGTCCCATTTTCTCGTCTTCCTGTGCAGTTGGGGGTCGGCCGATTATAGGCGAAGCCTCTCGCCCTCCTTTCATCCGTTAGAATCGCCGTTTTACGAATTCCGCTGTGTCGATCCGATCTGTCCAGGCGAACCTCCCCCATGAAAAGCGCTGAAATCCGCGAGAAGTTCCTGAAGTTCTTCGAATCCAAAGGTCACCAGATCGTCGCCTCCAGTTCGCTGGTGCCGCACGACGACCCGACGCTGCTGTTCACGAACGCCGGGATGAACCAGTTCAAGGACGTCTTCCTCGGCTTCGACAAGCGGCCGTACAGCCGCGCGACGACGTCGCAGAAATGCGTGCGCGCAGGCGGTAAGCACAACGACCTCGAGAACGTCGGGTACACCGCACGGCATCACACGTTCTTCGAGATGCTCGGCAACTTCAGCTTCGGCGACTACTTCAAGCGCGACGCGATCACGTACGCGTGGGAACTGCTGACCGAAGAGTTCGGGCTGCCGAAGGACAAGCTGTGGGTCACCGTCTACGCGGACGACGACGAAGCCTACGACATCTGGACGAAGGAAATCGGCGTTCCGGCCGAGCGCGTGATCCGCATCGGCGACAACAAGGGCGCGCGCTACGCGTCCGACAACTTCTGGATGATGGGCGACACCGGACCATGCGGCCCGTGCACCGAGATCTTCTACGACCACGGTCCCGAGATCTGGGGCGGCCCGCCGGGATCGCCGGACGAGGACGGCGATCGCTACATCGAGATCTGGAACAACGTGTTCATGCAGTTCAACCGCGACGACGCGGGCGTGATGCATCCGCTGCCCAAGCCCAGCGTCGATACCGGCATGGGCCTCGAGCGCGTCTCGGCGGTGCTGCAGCACGTGCACAGCAACTACGAGATCGATCTGTTCCAGAACCTGATCCGCGCGGCGGCGCGCGAGACCATATGTGCGGACCTCGACAGCCCTTCGCTGCGCGTGATCGCGGACCACATCCGGGCGTGCTCGTTCCTGATCGCCGACGGCGTGATCCCCGGCAACGAGGGGCGTGGCTACGTGCTGCGCCGCATCATCCGGCGCGCGATCCGCCACGGCTACAAGCTCGGCGCACGAGCGGCGTTCTTCCACCGGCTGGTGCCGGACCTGGTGGCCGAGATGGGGGTCGCATACCCGGAGCTGAAAGCCGGGCAGGCGCGCGTCGCCGACGTGCTGAAGCAGGAAGAGGAGCGTTTCTTCGCGACGATCGAGAACGGCATGGCGATTCTCGAAACCGAGCTGGCCGCGATGGCGACGGCCGGCAACCGGACGTTCAACGGCGAAACCGCGTTCAAGCTGCACGACACCTACGGCTTTCCGCTCGACCTCACCGCCGACGTCTGCCGCGAACGCGACGTCACCGTCGACGCGGCAGCGTTCGACGCGGCGATGGCGCGCCAGAAAGAGCAGGCGCGCGCCGCCGGCAAGTTCCGCATGGCGATGAACCTCGTATACGAGGGCCCGGAAACGAAGTTCCACGGTTACGAGCGGCTCGAGGAGCGCGGCAAGGTGCTGGCGCTGTACAAGGACGGCGCGCCGGTCGCGGAACTCCAGGAAGGCGACATCGGCGTCGTCGTCCTCGACAACACGCCGTTCTACGCCGAGTCCGGCGGCCAGGTCGGGGACCGGGGTGAGCTGCGCGGCAGCGCCGGGATTTTCGAGGTCGAGGACACGCAGAAGATCCAGGCCGCAGTGTATGGGCACCACGGTGTCGTCAAGACCGGGCGACTCGCGCTCGGGCAGGAGCTCGTCGCGCGGGTCGACGGCGAGGCGCGCGCGAGCACGCAGCGCAACCATTCGGTCACGCACCTGATGCACAAGGCGCTGCGCGAAGTGCTCGGCGCGCACGTGCAGCAGAAAGGCTCGCAGGTCGACGCCGACAAGACGCGCTTCGACTTCGCGCACACCGCGCCGCTGTCGCCCGAGGAGATCCGCGAAGTCGAGGAGCTCGTCAATGCCGAGATCCTCGCGAACATCGCGACCGAGGCGCGGGTGATGTCGATCGACGACGCGCAGAAGTCCGGCGCGATGATGCTGTTCGGCGAAAAGTACGGTGACGAGGTGCGGGTGCTCGCGATCGGCTCGAGCAAGGAACTGTGCGGCGGCACGCATGTGACCCGCACCGGCGACATCGGCCTGTTCAAGATCGTTTCGGAAGGCGGCGTCGCGGCCGGCGTACGTCGCATCGAGGCGGTGACCGGCGCGAACGCGCTGCGCTACGCGCAGGAGCAGGAGCGGCGCGTGCAGGGCATCTCGGCGCTGCTGAAAGTGCAGCCCGACGAGGTCGCGGAGCGCATCGCCGGCATCCTCGACAACGTGCGCGCGCTCGAAAAAGAGCTTGCGCGGATGAAGTCGCGGCTTGCCGCGAGCCAGGGCGACGAGCTCGTCGCGCAGGCAGTCGAGGTGCGGGGTGCGAAAGTGCTCGCCGCGATGCTCGAAGGCGCCGATGTCGCGACGCTGCGCGAGACGCTCGACAAGCTCAAGGACAAGCTCAAGTCCGCAGTGATCGTGCTCGCAGCGGTCGCTGACGGGCGCGTGAGCCTGATCGCGGGGGTCACGGCGGATCTGACGGCGAAGCTGAAGGCGGGCGAGCTCGTCAACATGGTCGCGCAGCAGGTCGGCGGCAAAGGCGGCGGCCGCCCCGACATGGCGCAGGCAGGCGGCACCGAACCGGCGCATCTGCCGGCAGCGCTCGCGTCGGTCAAAGCCTGGGCCGAAGCGCGCCTCTGAGCACCCGCGCTTCCGGAAAAAGCCGCCTGCGGGCGGCTTTTTTTCGGTTCCGACCGGCCGCGAGTGGACCGCGGCCGCGCCCGGCCGTCCCCTCGCAGGCCGCGCGGGTCGCTCAGAATGGCAGTTGCACGCCCGGCCACACGCCTTCGATCGCGCGCCGGAAATCCGCCTGGATGCGCTCGATCGCGTGCTGCGAGTCGGCTTCGAAGCGCAGCACGACGACCGGCGTCGTGTTCGACGGCCGCGCGAGGCCGAAGCCGTCGGCGTATTCGACGCGCACGCCGTCGATCGTGACGACATCGGTGGCGCCGTCGAAGCGCGCGGACTCCTTCAGCCGGCGCACAAGCTCGAACGGCTCGCCTTCGGCCATCTTGATATTGAGCTCGGGCGTGCTCACCGCATCGGGCAGCGCGTCGAGCACCGCGCTGGGATCGGCTGCGCGCGACAGGATCTCGAGCAGGCGCGCGCCGGCGTACAGGCCGTCGTCGAAGCCGTACCAGCGCTCCTTGAAGAACACGTGGCCGCTCATCTCGCCGGCGAGCGGCGCGCCGGTTTCCCTAAGCTTCGCCTTCACGAGCGCGTGGCCGGTGTTCCACATCGTCGGCTTGCCGCCGTGCTCGCGGATCCAGGCGGCGAGGTTGCGCGTGCATTTGACGTCGTAGATGATCTCGCCGCCCGGCACGCGCGACAGCACGTCCGCGGCAAACAGCATCAGCTGGCGGTCGGGGTAGATGATCTGCCCGGCTTTCGTGACGACGCCGAGGCGGTCGCCGTCGCCGTCGAACGCGAGGCCCAGTTCGGCGTCTGTGTCACGCAGCGCACGGATGACGTCCTGCAGGTTCTCGGGCTTGGACGGATCGGGGTGATGGTTCGGGAACGTGCCGTCGACGTCGCAGAAGAGCTCGACGAGTTCGCAGCCGAGGCGGCGGAAAAGCTGCGGGGCGACCGCGCCGGCGACGCCGTTGCCGCAGTCGATGACGATCTTCACGGGCCGGGCGAGCTTCACGTCGGAGGTGACGCGGTCGAGATAGGCGTCGAGGACCCGGGCTTCGCGCAGCTCGCCTGCACCATGGGTGAGGTCATTGTCGACGATGCGCCGGCGCAGGTCCTGGATAAGGTCGCCGTGGAGCGTCTCGCCGCCGAGCACCATCTTCAGGCCGTTGTAGTCGGGCGGGTTGTGGCTGCCGGTGACGCTGACGCAGGAATCGGTGCCGAGATGGTAGGCGGCGAAGTACGTCAGCGGCGTCGGCACGCAGCCGATGTCGATGACATCGACGCCGGCGGCGCGGATGCCGTCGGCGAGCGCGCCCGCCAGTTCGGGGCCCGACAGGCGCCCGTCACGGCCGATCGCGATCGCGCGCTGCGAGCGTTTGCGGGCCTCGGAACCCAGCGCATGGCCGATCGCGCCGACGGCTTCGGCGGTGAGCGTCTTGTCGACGATGCCGCGAATATCGTAGGCCTTGAAGATCTCGGCAGCGGGCGGAGCGTAGGAGGAGGGCGTCGCGGAGTTCGGAGTAGGAGTCATGGCGCAGGCCGGTCGAAGGTGGGTGAATGACGGGCGGCATTATCGCAGACCTGCCAGCGGGCGCCCTGTCCGGGCTGTTACAGCCCGTTCAGTGCATGACGTGCGACGTGCCGTGAGTCGGCGCGTGCGGGTTTTCCGGCGCCGGCGATGCGTGGTGCATGACGAGGCGCCAGCCGAGCGCTCCGCGCGTATAAACGTTGGTCGCGATCATCGGCGGCGGTAGCCGGTCCTCGCCTTCGACCGCGACGTGTTCGATCACGTTGTGGATCGTCAGCAGCATGTTCTGGCACACCACGTGGTGGGACGTGCGCACCTGCAGCCGCGTGCCGCCGGCGAACAGTTGCCGCCACGATTCGCGCACTGCGGCGAGGCCGACCAGGCGCGGCGTGTCCGGATGCACGCAGACGACTTCGTCGTCTTCCGACCAGACCGTCATCATTGCATCGAGGTCCGAACGTGCCAGCGCGTCGTAGAACGCCGCTTCCGCTTCGGCGACCGAAGTGTAGATGGGTTTGCTCACGATGTTTCAATCCTCTCCCGCAACCGAGCGAAACTGCGCGGAAGCATCTTCGCCCCCCATTGATTACGGAACGGACAGCCGGGAAGAGGCCCCCGCGCGGCGAGGCCGTTCAGTGGTGGCCTTTCGGATGCTCGCCGGTGAACACGTACTTGGCGCTGCAGTACGGGCACACCGATTCGCCTTCCTTCAGCACGTCGAGAAACACCCGCGGGTGCCGCGCCCACAGCGGGGCGTCGGGGCGCGGGCAGGCGAGTGGCAGGTCAGCCGCCGTGACGGCGATCGGCTGGGTCTTGTCGCGAGTTTCGGCCATGGAGGAATCCTCAGACGTGGGTGAGCCAGCGCTCGTATTCGGGCGCGCGGCCATTGACGATATCGAAGAAGCGGGCCTGGATCTTGGCGGTGATCGGGCCGCGACGGCCTTCGCCGATCGTGCGGTTGTCGAGTTCGCGGATCGGCGTCACTTCCGCCGCCGTGCCGGTGAAGAAGGCTTCGTCGGCGATGTAGATGTCGTCGCGCGTCATGCGGCGTGACTCGACCGTGTAGCCGAATTCGCGTGCGACCTGGATCACCGAGTCGCGCGTGATGCCGGTCAGCGCCGACGCGATCTCGGGTTCGTAGATCTTGCCGTCCTTGATGACGAAGAGGTTCTCGCCCGAGCCTTCGGCGACGAAGCCCTGGGTGTCGAGCAACAGCGCCTCGTCGTAGCCGTCCTCGGTCGCCTCCAGGTTGGCGAGGATCGAATTCGCATAGCTGCCGGACATCTTCGCGCGCGGCATCGTGACGTTGACGTGGTGGCGGGAGTAGGACGACGTCTTGATGCGGATGCCCTTCTCGAGGCCTTCCTCGCCGAGGTATGCGCCCCACGGCCACGCGGCGATCGCGACGTGCACGGTCGCGCCGCGCGTCGAGATGCCCATCTTCTCCGAACCGTAGAACGCGAGCGGGCGCAGGTAGCAGGATTCGAGCTTGTTGGCGCGCACGACTTCCTTCTGCGCTTCCATCAGCTCTTCCTTCGAGAACGGGATCTCCATGCGGTAGATCTTGCCCGAGTTGATCAGGCGCTGCGTGTGCTCGGCGAGGCGGAAGATCGCGGTGCCCTTGGCGGTGTTGTACGCGCGCACGCCCTCGAAGACGGCCAGGCCGTAATGCAGGGAGTGGGTCAGGACGTGAGTCGTGGCTTCGCGCCACGGCACGAGTTTGCCGTCCTGCCAGATGAAACCGTCGCGGTCAGCCATGGACATGGTGCGTGTTCTCCAGCGGAAAATCAGGTTGGTGTAGGCGTCCGCGGCGAAGCGGATCAAGCGGGCGATTCTAGCGCAAAGTCCGGTATTTTTGCCGCGCCGCGGCGCGTTCTCGGCACCTGTCCGGCGACTTGCCGGACCATGCGTCCGGCAAGTCGCCGGACGGTTTGGCGAAATAAAACTGTAGACGACGAAAAGCCGTGGGCGCCTGCGCGTCATCAAGTGCCGGCGCGCCGCAACCTTCAAGGGCAGCGCCCGAGGCGCTAAAATTGCGCCTTTGCGCGGCAAAGCGATGAACAGATCCTGGAAACCCAACGTCACCGTCGCGGCGATCATCGAGCGCGGCGGCCGCTTCCTCGTCGTCGAGGAAGAGACTGCCGACGGATTGCGCTTCAACCAGCCGGCGGGGCATCTCGAAGAAGGGGAGTCGCTGGTCGCGGCGGCGACGCGTGAAGTGCTCGAGGAGACCGCGTACCGTTTCGTGCCGGAGTGCCTCGTCGGCGTTTATCAGTGGCCGGTGCCGGACGGCGACATCACCTACCTGCGCTTCACCTTTGGCGGGCCGGTGCTCGGCGAGTCGACCGGCGCGAAACTCGACGACGGCATCGTCAGGGCAGTGTGGCTGACGGCGGACGAGCTACGCAACTGCAGGGCCCGCCACCGCAGTCCGCTCGTGATGCGCTGCATCGACGACTGGATTGCCGGGCGCCGCTACCCGCTCGAGTTCATCACGCACTACCCCGGCTGACTGCGGCACCGATGCATCGTTGGCCGTTCATCTTCGCGATGTCCGTCGGCAGTGCCGTGCAGGCGGCCGCCTCCGTCGACGTCTGCTTCAATTACGGCTGTGCGGCGAGCGCGGAAGTGCGGTTTGGCGACCAGCGGCTCGACGAGGTCGGGCGGCTGTTTTCGGACGCCGGCGATGCAGAGCGGGAACGGGCGGCGATATCGCTCGCGGTCGCCGCGTTGCACCGGATCGCCGGGGAGCAATCGCCGATCGCGGCCGATCGTGCCGGCAATTTTCTCGATGACGGCATCGACGGGCGAATGGACTGCATTGACCACGCGACGACAACGACGCGTCTGCTCGCGCTGATGGCAAGCCGCGGCTGGCTGCGTTTTCACCGCGTGCTCGAGCCGGCGCGTCGCTCGCGCGTGATCTTCCAGCATTTCTCGGCGCTGATCGAGGAGGTCCCGCCCCCTTGGCCGGCGGCACCGGAGGTTCCCGACGCTGTGGCGGGCAGTGTTCCCGATCACGTGCCGCTGTTGCTCGCGCTGTGCGACTGCCAGAATGTCGTCGACGACATCCCGCGACCGCACGACCCCGAAGCGTTGGCGCCTGGTGCTGCAGAGATCGCTGCCCCGGCCGGACGTTTCGTCGTCGATAGCTGGTTCGGAAATCATGGCGAGCCGGCAGTCGTGCTGCCGCTGGCCGAATGGCTCAATGGAGAAGGACCGAATGTCCAGTAATACCGATCCCAACGGGATGAAGGTCGTCGTCGGCATGTCCGGCGGCGTCGACTCCTCGGTGACCGCGCTGTTGCTCAAGCAGCAGGGTTTTGACGTGACCGGCCTGTTCATGAAGAACTGGGAGGACGATGACGACGACGAGTACTGCTCGACGCGTGAGGACCTCGTCGATGTGGCGTCGGTCTGCGACGTCATCGGCATCGACCTCGAAGTCGTCAATTTCTCGGCCGAGTACAAGGATCGCGTGTTCGCCGATTTCCTGCGCGAATACGAGGCCGGGCGCACGCCGAACCCGGACATCCTGTGCAATTCCGAGATCAAGTTCCGCTGTTTTCTCGATCATGCGATGGCGCTCGGCGCAGATCGTATCGCCACCGGTCACTATGCGCAGGTGCGCGAATGGACCAATGACGGGCGCAGCGAATACCAGCTGCTGAAGGCCGAGGACGGCACGAAGGACCAGAGCTATTTCCTGTACCGGCTGAGCCAGGCGCAGCTCGCGAAAACGCTGTTTCCCCTCGGCGCCCTCTACAAGCGCGACGTGCGGCGCATCGCGGCCGACGCCGGCCTGCATGTCGCCGGGAAGAAGGATTCGACCGGCATCTGCTTCGTCGGCGAACGGCCATTCCGCGAATTCCTGATGCGCTACCTGCCGATGCGCCCGGGCGAGATCCGCAACCTCGACGACGGTCGCGTCATCGGCGAGCACCAGGGCCTGATGTACCACACGATCGGCCAGCGCAAAGGGTTGCACATCGGCGGCATCAAAGGCCGCCAGGACGACGCGGGTGAGCACGATGCGTGGTATGTCGCCGGCAAGGACGTCAAGGCCAACGTGCTGTACGCAGTTCAGGGGCACGAACATCCGGCCCTGCTGAAGACCCGCCTAGCCGCGACCGACCTGCACTGGATCGCCGGTCGCGACCCGCATACGCACTGGGTGTACACGTCGAAGCCGCGGTACCGGACGCCGGACATGCCGTGCGAGATCGAGGCGATTGCCGACGGGCGCGCCGAGATCGTGTTCGCGGAGCCGCAATGGGCGCTGACGCCGGGGCAGAGCGTCGTCGTGTATGAATCGAAGGTGTGCCTCGGCGGGGGCGTGATCGCCTGACCGCTGCGGTCGGGCTTGGCCCGGCGCGGACGCTCAGCCCCCGCTCTTGGCTCCGAGGCTCTTGCGCAGCAATTTTTCGATCAACGGATTGAGCGGCGCCTTCGCCTCGTTTTCGGCCCCCGAGCGGAACCGCTCGGGCGTGCCGTCGCGCTTCATCCGGCCCTGGATTTTCAGTCCGTTGAGTTTTTCGAGATCGGTGCGTTTCATCGACTTTGTCCTGGTAGGAATCGGCCACGGTGGCGGGCCGGTGTGGGTTCAGGGCAGGCTCATGCAGCCCTGAAAATGACTGTGAATTCTCGCACTGTAATGTTCGCAGTGCTCGATGTATTCGCGCGTGCTCTTCGGCATCGCCACCCGCGCCCGCGTGATGTGGCCAACGAGATCACGGCCTTTCACGATGAGCTGCAGCCCGTCGGCCGCAAGCTGCAGGTCCTCTGCCGACGTCGCGCCGACGAGCCGCGGCGCGAACGCGGCGAGTTCTTCGCCGGCTACGGCGAAATCCGCCCACACGTCGAAAATCGCCGGGTCGGTGCGCAGCGTTTCGCATTTGATCTTGGCGGCCTCGGTGAAGCGCAGCACCGGGCCTTCGATGCCTTCGAACAGCCGCGTCCCGCCGAAAGTCCCGACGATCACCTGCGCAATGCGATCGATGTCACGCAGGGTCTGGGCAATTTTGATATAGCGGCTGTCGTAGAAGGCTTCGACCGGGATCGAGAATGCCCGGAACGGCTCGCCCCACAGCTCGTCGATGCCCTCTTCGCCGCTGCGGTGCAGCACCATTTTGCCGAAAGTCAGCGCTTCCTGCAGACAGAAGCCGCACTCGCGCATCAACGCGTTTTCCTCGTCGATCTCGATGCCGAGCTCCTGCAGTTCCATGAGTTTCGTGAAGATGTCGGTCGCGCGGTTGAACAATGCTCCGGCGAGCATCGCTCCCTTGACCCGCTTGCGCGCCGGTTCGGTCTCCGACTCGAAGGCCTGTCGCGCTTCGTTCAGCCGACGTCCCGGGATGTTGATGCCGTGTTCGACGTGATTGAACAGCCGGCGCGTCAGGGCTTCGATCAGCTGCTTCTTTGCTCGCAGCGAGTCCACGGGCGGATCGTAGGCCTTGATCCAGTAACCGTCGTAGAAGACGCGTTCGATGTTCCCGATGACGCGAACAGTGCCATTGGCGATCAGTGTGTTCATGGCGGCCCATTTCGGTTCATGTGACTGACAGTTTAGGCATGAAACCGGGCGTTGTGCACTGCACGAAATCATGTTTCCCCGTCATCCTGGATGCGGCACGCCCCAGGTTGGGCAGTTTGGGCGCTTCACATCCCTACGCCCTCCCGAATCAGGTTAAATCGGCAGGGATTGCGGCCCGCAGCACTGTCTGCGGCTCGCCTTCGCGCACGCGGTTGTTGAACCACCATAGCGCGCCTTTCTTGATCGTCCAGTCGGCTTCCGCGCCGCACAAAAGCAGCGCCGCGAGCCGCCCCAGCGTGGGCTGATGGCCGACGATCAGACACGCGCCGCGCCCCTCCGGCCAGCGGGCCGCGGCGATGAGGTCCGCGACGCCGGCCTCGGGCCCGATCGACGGCACGATCTCGAAATCCCGCGTGAACGCCAGCGCGGTCTGGCGCGTGCGCACCGTCGGGCTGACGAGTATCCGCAGTGCTTTCGGGTGGTGCTCGTCGAGCCAGCGCGCCATGCGCCGCGCCTGCTCGCGCCCGCGCGCGCTCAGTTCTCGGGCCCCGTCCGGACTGCCTTCGACAGCCTCCGCGTGACGCCACAACAACAAATCCATCGCTTGCTCCCGGTCAAAGGGCGACAGCCTGAATGCGGCTGGTTACGCCTCGATGACGGGTCGACCGTCGTCCCTCGGTTCGAGTGCCCTTACGCGCTCAGCGGGCCCACGGGGTCTTGCCCCACAGCAGCGGCTCGAGCTCGCGCAGCGAACGCCGCGCCAGGCGCGCATATCTCGGGCTGTGCCAGCCGCTGACGAAAGCCGCCGCCGCGCGCAGTTCGGCGTCCTCGCCGGCCCACCCGAGCAACCGTCCGCGGGCGACATCGACGTCATTGACGAAGCCCAGCGCATCCTGGGCCCGGACGATGCGCTCGAGATAGCGCCGGCTGGCCTTGGCGGGGAACAGCGGAGCGAAGAACTCGACTCCGTAGCGCAGGCGCTTGAGCGCGATCCGCAACGCGTGCAGATGCGCCGGCACCAGATCGGCCGCGGCTTCGAAGCGTCGCCGCACTTTCTTGCGCAGGCGCGTGAGCTGGAGGCGCACGAAATTGCGCAGATCGATCGCGTCGATCAGCTCGTTGGTCGGCAGCGCATGGAGTGCGGCGGTGAATCCGATCAGCAGGCGGCCCTGGGCAGCGAGGTCGAGGTCATGGACCGCCGCGTCGCGCGCTTCATCGCGTGCGGCGAGCGCGAGTCCGGCCAGCCGCCTGATCGCCGGTTCTTCGGTCGTCGCGCCCGCGACGACCGGAGCGAGCACTTCGTCGTAGAGCACGTCGAGGTCCCGCGTGTCGCCGAAGCGATCGGCATTGTGCTTGAGCCGTTCGCGCCAGTCGGCGACGAAATCCGCGGGCAGGGCGGGCGCGAACAGCGCGAGCAGCGAGCGCAGGCGCCGCAACGCAACACGCAACTGATGGATGAATTCCGGTTTGCTGCTATGTGCCGCGGCGCTCACGTTCGCCTGCCACTGCCGCAGGCACGAGGACGCCAGCGTCCGGAACGCTTCGACCGGCGTCTCGTTCGCGTCAATCGTCGACGCTTCGGCGCGCATCGCTTCAGGCTCGCCGCCCAGATGTAGCCGGTAGCCACGTTCGGCCTTGCTGACGTCGTTCGGCAGCAGCGGGAGGTCGGCAGCGAGTTGCGACGCGAGCAGCAGCAGGTCGAGCGGTTCCCCTTCGACGAGCTCCAGTTCGAGCTCGCAGATCGGCTCGCGCTGTTCGCCGGCGATCACTTCGCCGGTGTCGATCATTATCAGGATGTGCACGCCTTCGCGCGGGGCGTACAGGCGCGTCTCGCGGCGAAAGCGTGTCGAGAACACCGGCTGCAGCGCCGCTTCGTGCCGCTTCAGCAGCTTCAGCACCTTGGGCGCATCGATGGCGGCGAAATCGAAGGCGCCGCTGTACGGCTGTTCCCATTCCGGGCGCTGCGTCAGGCCGCCTGCGGAGACAGCCGAGCATTTCACCGTCTGCAGCCGCACCCGCCCGTGGCGGCGAATGCGAAGCGCGACTTTGCGCTGCTTCAGCGCGAGCTCCGGCGTGTCGAAGTAAGTGTTGTCGAGCGTCACGGCGTTGCCCTGCCGGGCGGCACCGCTGAAGATCGGATGGCGACGCAGCGCGGGCACCGCTTTCGCAGGCAGGCTGAGCTTGAGTTCGATTTCCTGGCTCATCGGAAGGAGGCGGACGATGGGTGAAGAAGTGGGCGATTGTAGTCCGCGTGCCGTTACCGAAGATGCATGGCGATGCGATGTGAGCGCGGCGGGAGTTCGGCGCGCAGCGGCGGGCTCAGGGCGGGGCGCCGCCGCGGCTCAGGGCGGGGCGCCGCCGCAGCTCAGGGGCTGCCGAACACGATTGCCCAGAGCGCCTGGACCGATTCCCGGGCAGCCGCGACCTCGTCCGGATCGACCAGCGACAGCAGGCCGTTGAGGCGCTGGCGGTGCTGCAGGCGACGGAACAGGCGATAGCTGTCGCCGCAGCGCGCAGCCAGCTCGGCGGGAATCAGGCCGAGTTCGCCGGCGATGCGCAGCAGCGCGATGTTCCCGAGGTTGCCGGTGAGTTCCGGGTAGCGGTGCGCGTGGCCGAGCACGAGGTACTGGATCAGGAATTCGACGTCCACGAGGCCACCGGCGTCGTGCTTGAGGTTGAACCGTTCGCTTTTTCCGGCGTGCGCGGCGCTCATCCTGCGGCGCATCGTCAGCACTTCGGCACGCAAGCTGTCCAGGTCGCGCGGCAGGCGCAGCACTTCGCAGCGGATGCGCTCGAAAGCCGCGCCGATCGTCGCGTCGCCGGCGGCGAAGCGGGCGCGCGTCAGCGCCTGGTGTTCCCACACCCATGCCGATTCGAGCTGGTACTTGCGGAACGACTCGATCGACGTCACGAGCAGGCCGGAATCGCCGTTCGGGCGCAGCCGCAGGTCGGTCTCGAACAGGATGCCGGCGGCGGTCTGGCTCGACAGCCAGGTGTTGATGCGCTGCGCGAGCCGGGTGTAGACCTCGAGCGCCTCGGGGGCCGGATCGTCGAACAGGAACACGATGTCGAGGTCCGACGCGTAGCCGAGTTCCTTGCCGCCGAGCTTGCCGTACGCGATGACGGCGAATGCCGGCTCGTCGCGATGACGGATCTTGATCTTGCGCCACACCAGCGGCAGCGCGAGTTCGAGCATCAGGTCGGCGAGCGCCGACAGGTGGTCGGCGAGCTTCTCGACGGACAGCAGGCCGGCGATGTCCTGCGTCAGCAGCCGGAACACCTGCGCGTGGTGCTGCTCGCGCATGACGTCCATCTGGCGCTCCATGTCGGGCTCGAGCGTGTCCAGCGTGTCGCGCATCTGCGCGCGCAGCGCGTCCCAGTCCGGAGCCGGTTCGAGATTGCGGTCGTCGAGCAGTTCGTCGAGCAGGATCGGGTGGCGCGTGAGGTACTGCGCCGCCCAGCGTGACGCGCCGACGAGGTCGGCGACGCGCCGCAGCGCCTGCGGGTATTGCTGCAGCAGCGCGAGGTAGGCGCCGCGGCGGCTGATCGCCTCGATCAGGTCGATGCAGCGCGCGAGCGTTTCGTCCGGGCCCGGCGTCGCGGCAGCGACTTCGACGACGCGCGGCATCAGCGCGTCGAGGCGGCTGCGGATGTGGTTCGGCAGCTGCTGGTAGCGTGCGCTCCCGTGCAGCGCCGCAAGCCGGTGTGCGGCGCCGGACGGGTCGCCGTAGCCGAGGCGCGAGAGGATCGGTTCGGCCTGCTCGATGTCCCGCGCGGCCGCCCACATGCTGTCGAGCGTGTGGGCTTCCTCGCTCGGATCGCCGAACACGTGATCGAAATGGCGACTCACCGCGGCACGATGGTGGTCGAGCACGCCGAGGAAGGACGCGTAGTCGGGAAAGTCCATCGCCCGCGCAATGCACTCGCGGTCTTCGTCGTTGCCGGGCAGGTCGTGCGTCTGTGCGTCGTCGAGGTACTGCAGCCGGTGCTCGAGGCGGCGCAGGAAGTTGTAGGCTTCGGCCAGCTCTCCGACTGTCTGCGGCGTGAGCATGCCGCGCTCGCCGAGCACCGCGAGCACGTCGAGCGTCGCGCGTACCTGCAGTCCCGGTTCGCGCCCGCCGCGAATCAGCTGGAACACCTGCGCGGTGAATTCGATCTCGCGGATGCCGCCGGGCCCGAGCTTGATGTTGTTCACGCGGTCGCGCCGCGTGACTTCGCGCCGGATCTGCGCGTGCAGCGCGCGCATCGCGTTGATCGAGCCGAAATCCAGGTATTTGCGGAACACGAACGGGTGCGCGATCTGTTCCAGCTCGTGATAGCGCTCGCCGGCCAGCACGCGCGCCTTGATCCACGCGTAGCGCTCCCATTCGCGACCCTGGGTGATGAAATAGTTTTCCAGCGCATCGAAGGAGCACACCAGCGGCCCCGAATCGCCGTTCGGCCGCAGACGCATGTCGACGCGGAACACCTGGCCATGCTCGGTGACGTCGGCGAGCGCCTGGATCATCTGCTTGCCGAGCCGTTCGAAGAATTCGAAGTTGCTGATCACCTTGTTGCCGCCGGTGTCGCCGTCTTCCGGGTAGACGAAGATCAGGTCGATGTCCGACGACACGTTGAGTTCGCGCCCGCCCAGCTTGCCCATGCCGATGACCAGCAGCTCCTGCTCCCAGCCGGTCGGCGACAGCGGCGCGCCATAACGCGCGACGAGCCCTTCGCGCAGCACTTCGTACGCGGCACGCACCGTCACTTCGGCGAGGACGGTCATCGTTTCGGTCACTTCGGCGAGGTCCGCGAATCCGTTCAGGTCGCGCGCCAGGACGTGGCAGAGGACCCAGCTGCGCAAGTGGCGCAGACTCGCCCGCAGCCTCGCTTCATCGAGGCCGCGGTTCGCGAGGAACGACGACATCGCCTCGCTGTCGAGCGGTTGTCCGATCGAACCAGCGAGCTGTGCGGCGAGCCACGGCCGGCTGTCGAGCATGCGGCGCATGAATCGGGAAATGGACGCGGCGCGGCGGAGCGGTTCGGGCAGCGGCGAGGAGTCGACGGACATGGGAGGCGAGCTCCGGATCATTGTTAGAATGGCGGGCTCCTGACGCCGCGTGGCGGCGTCGGCGCGGAGGACGTGGAGCGGATTGTAGCCAAGCCTGTCCGTTTTCAGTCGTGCAGCATCGGCCTCAAGCATTGTCGAGATGAACGCTCCTTCCGTCCTTCCTGCCGCACACGCCGCCTCCCCGGCCACGCGCCGCCGCGCCGCGTGGGGTCCCGTGGCGATCGGGCTCGCGGTCGCATTCTTCGTCGCGGCGCTGTCGTTCCTGCTCGTGCGCGACGTGCTGCTGCCGCGTGCCGACCAGTACCGCGGCCACCTCGCCGCGCTGATCGGCGACGCCCTCGGCCTGCCGGTTTCGATCGACGCATTGTCGGCCGACGTGTCGGGGCTGCGTCCGCGCCTGCATCTGTCGGGCGTCGAACTGCGCGATCGTGAAGGCCGTCCCGCGCTGCGGCTCGACACCGTCGATGCGACGCTCGCGTGGTCGTCGCTGCTGCGCGGGCAGCCGCACTTTCACCGGCTCGTCCTGCATGCGCCGCAACTGGCGTTGCGGCGCGACGCCGCCGGGCAGCTCTTCGTTGCCGGGATTCCGGTCGCCTCAGGCGGCCCTTCCGGCGGGCTGTCCGATTGGCTGTTCGGGCAGCGCGAGATCGTGATCCGCGACGCAGCGGTGAGCTGGCACGATGCGCAGCGCGCCGCGCCCGAGCTGCGGCTCGAGCACGTGAATTTTCGTCTTGCCCACGCTGGGGGACGTTACCGCTTCGGCCTGCAGGCCACGCCTCCGGCGGCGCTCGCGTCGACACTCGACCTGCGCGGGGACATCACGAGTGCACAGCCTGCCGAGCCCGCGACGTGGAGTGGCGAGCTTTACTTGGCTCTCGCACAGGCCGATTTGGGAGGATGGCGAGCATGGATCGACTACCCGATCGAACTAGCGGGCAGCGGCGGCGTGCGGGCGTGGCTGGAATTCACGCGCGGGCAGCCGGAAGCGTTCACGGCGAATTTCGCTGCCGATGAGGTCGCGACTCGCCTCGCTGCGGACCTGCCCGAACTGCAGCTCGCCAGCGCCCGCGGCTGGCTGTCCGGGCGGCGTTCGCCAGCGGGACTGAGCGCATCGACGCGGGCGCTGCGAATCGTCACCGACGACGGCCTGGAGGTCGAGCCTGTCGATCTCGACTTCATGCTGCGCGAGCCGATCGACGGCAACGCGGATGGGGGACAGTTCAGTGCGAACCGGCTCGATTTCGCCGTGCTCGCGCGTCTGGCGGCGCATCTGCCGTTCGACGAGGCGGTGCGTGAGCGCCTTGCGGCGGTCGATCCGCAGGGGCGGCTGGAGGCGTTGCAGCTCGCATGGCGCGGCGATGTCGCGCGGCCGGACAGTTGGAGCCTGAAGACGCGGTTCCACGAGCTCGGGCTGCGCCCGCAAGGCGTGCTGCCGGGCCTCGCGGGGCTGTCCGGCGAGATCGAAGGCGACGAGCAGCGCGGCCGTTTCGGTCTCGTCGGGCAGGACATGGCGCTCGACCTGCCTGCGGTCTTCCCGGAATCCCGCCTCGCGTTTTCGATGCTGCGCGCTGACGGCGGCTGGACGCGGAAGGACGGGCAACTGGAGATCGCGATCGACCGTGCGAGTTTCGACAACCCGGATGCCGCTGGCAGTGCTTCCGGCTGGTATCGGCCTGCGGCCGAAGGGCGTGGAGAAATCGACCTCGCGGCGCACCTGACGCGCGCCGAAAGCAAGGCCGTGTGGCGCTACCTGCCGAAAGTCGTCAACGACGCGACGCGCGACTGGCTGCGCCACGCCCTCAGTGGCGGCACGGTGCCGGAGGCGCGGTTGCGGCTCCGGGGCAAGCTCGACGACTTTCCGTTTCGCGACGGCGCATCGGGCCAGTTCCTCGTGACGACGCGCGTCGCCGGGGCGAGCCTCGACTATGCCGAAGGGTGGCCGGCGATCACCGACATCCACGGCGAAGTCCGTTTCGATGGGCCGGGGATGCGAATCGTTGCCGAGCGGGCGCGCATCTTCGGCGCGACGCTGGGCCGCGTCGTCGCGGAGGTGCCGGAGCTCGACGCGCCAGCCGGCGAGGTGATGACGATCGACGGGCGCGCAGGCGGTCCCACTGCGGAGTTTCTCCGCTTCGTCTCGGCGAGCCCGGTCAGCGGGCGGATCGACGGTTTCACCGACGGCATGCGCGCCGAGGGGCGTGGAACGCTCGACCTGAAGCTGGTGATGCCGCTGCGCGACATCGCCGACAGCACCGTGAAAGGCGAATTCCGCTTCGCCGACAATCGCCTGTGGCTCGTCGACGCGTTGCCCCCGGTGACCGAAGCTGCGGGCAGGGTGCGTTTCACCGAAAAAGACCTCGCGATCCCGGATGCGCACGGACGGCTTTTCGGCGAACCGATGCAACTGGTTGCCGATGCCGCGAAGGACGGCGGCGTGAGCTTCAGGGCGACGGGTGCGGCCAGCATCCAGGCCTTGCGGCACGCGCAGGACTGGCCGGTGCTCGCGCACCTGTCGGGAACGCTGCCGTGGCAGGCGACGATCGACCTGCGCGCGCAGCAGACCCGCGTCGTCGTGCAGTCCGACCTGTCGGGCGTGGCGTCCAGTCTGCCGGCGCCGATGAACAAGAGTGCGACGGCGCGCTGGCCGCTGCACGTCGCGTTCGCCTTTCCCGGCGGCGCGCGTGAGGACATCCGCGTCTCGCTCGACGGGCGCGCCGAACTCGAGCTCGTGCGGCGACGCAGCGAGCAGGGATGGGAGATCGAACGTGGTGGCCTGGCGCTGTTTGCGCCGCTGCGCCAGGCCGACCGCGGCGTGCTGGTGGTCGCCGATCTCGACGAGTTGGACGTTGATGCGTGGCGTGCGGTCTTCGATGGCGACGAGAGCACCGGTGAGCAGCCGGGCACGGGTGCTGTCGCCGGGCAGATGCCGCCCCTGGCGGGCATCGAGCTGCAGGCGAAGCGCGCGACGGCATTCGGGCAGAGCCTGTCGGGGGTGCGGCTCGCGGCCCGAACCGATGCCGGCGGCTGGAAGGGACGCATCGCGAGCACTGAAGTCGAGGGCGAGTTCGACTGGCGCGAGCGCGGCGAAGGCGCGCTCCAGGCGCGCCTGAAGCGTCTTGTCGTCGGTGCCGCGGACGAGGGCGACGGCGGCGGCGCTGATCCGCTCGACGCCTACGAGCCGCCGCGCCGGCTGCCCGGACTGAATGTCGTCGCCGACCGCTTCGTGCTGCGCGGCATCGACCTAGGCCGCCTCGAGCTGCAGGCGCGCAATCGCGGCGAGGTCTGGCATCTCGATGCCTTCGCGATCGCCAACGCCGATGCGACGCTCACGGGGAGTGGCGAGTGGCGTCCCGGCACCCGCCCCAGTACCACGCTCGATTTCCGTCTCGAAGCCAACGACATCGGCCGTTTCGCGACGCGCATGGGTTACGAGGAGGCGGTGCGCGGCGGCCACGCACTCCTTAGCGGCAAGCTCGGCTGGAGCGGCGCACCGACGCGCATCCACTACCCGTCGCTGTCGGGTGCGATGCTCGTCGAAGCGGGCAACGGCCAGTTCCGCAAGCTCGAGCCGGGGATGGGCCGCCTACTCGGCGTCCTCAGCCTGCAGGCGCTGCCGCGACGGCTGACGCTGGATTTTCGCGACGTTCTCAGTGAAGGATTCGCGTTCGATCGCATTTCCGGTAGCATCGACGTCAGCGCCGGCGTCATGCGGACCGATGATCTGCTGATCCGCGGCCCGGCGGCCCGGATCCTCATGAGCGGTTCGGCGGACGTCGAAAGGGAAACCCAGGATCTGAAAGTCACGGTTCAGCCGACGCTGTCCGAATCGGTCGCGATCGGCGCGGCGGCCGGACTGATCAATCCGGTCGCCGGCGTCGTCGCCTACGTCGCGCAGAAAGCACTCAGCGACCCGATCGAAAAGCTGTTCGCCTTCAATTACGCGATCACCGGCAGCTGGGCGGATCCGAAGGTCGAGAAGCTCGCCGGCCGTTCGGCCGCGGCGAATCCGCAACCTGACCAGGAATGATGAACGTGAGCGTGTCCCCAGACCCTTCGCCCGGAGCGTGCCGGATCGCGGCGATCCAGACCGTGTCCGGCCCGGATGTCGCGGAGAACCTGCGCGTCGCCGGAGCGCTGGTTGCCGAAGCGGCGGCCGACGGCGCGCAGCTCGTCGCGCTGCCGGAATATTTTCCGCTGATTACGCCGGACGAAACGGCGAAAGTCGCGATCCGCGAGACCGAAGGCCACGGTCCGCTGCAGGACTTCCTGCGCGAGGCGGCCGTGCGTCATCGCGTGTGGCTCGTCGGCGGCACGATTCCGCTCGTCGCCGACGCCGACGGCAAGGTCCGCAACAGCATGCTGGTGTATGACCCGGGCGGTAAGCAGGTCGCCCGCTACGACAAGATCCATCTGTTCGGCTTTCGCAAGGGCAGCGAACAGTACGACGAGGCCGCGACGATCGAGGCCGGGCACGAGGTGGTCACGTTTGACGGCCCGTGCGGCCGCGTCGGCTTGTCGGTGTGCTACGACCTGCGTTTTCCCGAGCTCTTCCGCGCGATGGGCAAGGTCGATCTGATCGTGTTGCCGGCGGCCTTCACGTGGACGACCGGCCGCGACCATTGGGAAGTGCTGCTGCGTGCGCGCGCGATCGAAAACCAGTGCTACGTGATGGCCCCGGCGCAAGGCGGACGCCACCCGGGCGGGCGCGTGACCTGGGGACACAGCCTGATCGTCGACCCGTGGGGCGAGGTGCTCGCATGCCGGGACGAAGGGCCCGGCGTCGTCGCCGCGGACCTCGATCCGGAGCGTATCGCGGCGGTGCGCGAGAGCCTGCCGGCGCTGCGGCACCGCTGCCTCGCAACCTGAACCGGGGGCCGGACGAGACTCCGGTGACCTTTATCGGGTCGGCCTTGTCGAACGGGGCGATCCAACGACTGGACAAACAATGAGCCCGACACAAAATTCGCTTAAGGTTGCCGACCGGTACCTGCTGAACCCCTACGATCTGGGCCATCCGGAACTCGAGAAAGTGTTCAGCAAGCTGTTGAGCCACCAGCTCGACTATGCCGATCTGTATTTCCAGTATCACCGTTCCGAAGGCTGGAGCCTCGAGGAAGGCATCGTCAAGTCCGGCAGCTTCAACATCGAGCAGGGCGTCGGGGTGCGCGCGATCTGCGGCGAGAAGACCGCTTTCGCCTACTCCGATGACATTTCGCTGCCGGCGCTCACTGCGGCTGCTGAAGCCACGCGGGCGATCGCGGACGGTGGCGGGCAGCGCAGCGTCGCAGTCCGGCCGCATGCCGGCCTCCCGCGCCTATATCGCGGCGACGATCCGCTCGCCTCGCTCGACGACACCGCGAAAGTGAAGCTGCTCGAACGGCTCGAACGCTTCGCGCGCGACGAAGACCCACGCGTCACGCAGGTGATGGCGCACATTTCCGGCTCGTGGGAAGTCGTCATGGTGATGCGCAGCGACGGCCACATGGCGGCTGATGTGCGTCCGCTGGTGCGAGTTTCGGTCACCGTGATCATGGAAGAAAACGGCGACCGGGAGCAAGGCAGCGGCGGCGGTGGCGGCCGCTTCGACTACGGTTATTTCGACGACGACCGGCTGCGCGAATATGCCCTCGCCGCGGTGCATCAGGCCCGCACGAACCTCGGCGCCGGGCCGGCGCCGGCGGGCACGATGAGCGTCGTGCTCGGGCCGGGCTGGCCCGGGATCCTGCTGCACGAAGCGATCGGCCACGGCCTGGAAGGCGACTTCAACCGCAAGGGCAGTTCCGCGTTCTCCGGGCGCATGGGGCAGCAGGTGGCGGCGAAAGGCGTCACGGTCGTCGACGACGGCACGCTGCCGGATCGCCGCGGCTCGCTGACGATCGACGACGAAGGCAATCCGACCGAATGCACCATGCTGATCGAGGACGGCATTCTCACCGGCTACATGCAGGACACGATGAACGCGCGCCTGATGGGCGTGAAGCCGACCGGCAATGGCCGCCGCGAGTCGTTCGCCCACCTGCCGCTGCCCCGCATGACGAACACCTACATGCTGAACGGCGACAAGTCGCATGAGGAAATCATCAAGTCGGTGAAAAAAGGCCTCTATGCAGCCAATTTCGGCGGCGGGCAGGTCGATATCACGTCAGGCAAGTTCGTTTTCTCGACCGCCGAGGCCTACCTGATCGAGAACGGCAAGGTCACGCGCCCGGTCAAGGGCGCGACGCTGATTGGCAACGGCCCGGACGCGCTGACGCGTGTATCGATGATCGGCAACGACATGGCCCTCGATCCGGGCGTCGGCACGTGCGGGAAGGATGGCCAGAGCGTGCCGGTCGGGGTGGGGCAGCCGACGCTGCGCATCGATGGCTTGACCGTCGGCGGAACCGGCTGAAGATCGCCGGCGCCCCTGCGTCCAAACACCGGGACGCGGAGCTGCTTGTAGCCCCGGCGGAGTAGTACCCAGCTGCCTCCGTCGGTGCCGCTCAGGGTTCAGTGACCTCGATTGCGTTCTCCACCTGGCGCACGCCGCGGACTGTCATCGCATTGCGCTGTGCGCGGTCCCGCTGCGCTGGGGTGGTGACGACGCCGGCAAGCGTCACCTGTCCCCCTTCAGTGAATACCGCGATATGGGTCTGCTGCAGCGCCGGATCGGCGACAAGCGCGCTCTTGACGTCGCGCTGCAGCCCGCGGTCGCGTTCGTTGGGCGGCGCGGCGGCGGAAGCCATGTCCGCTGCCCGGGCGGGTGTGGGGGCAATGCAGAAAGCGATTGCAGTGGTGGTGAGCACGGAGGCAATAGTCTTCCGTCTGATCATGCAGGCTCCTTGTGCAATAAACAGGCTAAAAAGGCGAAGGCCGGATCCCCGTAGCAGCAGACTTCATGCCAGTTGCCGAATGGCGACCTCAATCAACGGGTTGCTGTAGCAGGGCAGGGTCGGACGGTGCGCGTTCGCGCGCTGTCGGGCCGAATTTGTCGGGGAGCGGCGACTAAAGCGGGGCGCCCCGGACAAGACGTTGTATCGAAGGCGTTATTGCTGTCGTTCGCGGGCGACAACTCCGCCGTCGCGAAACAGGCTGGGAGTCAGCGCATGCCGTTGCAGCAGACGGTAGAACTCCGTGCGGTTGCGATCCGCGAGGCGCGCCGCGTCCGAAACATTGCCGTCGGTGAGCTTGAGGAGCTGGATGAGGTAGTTGCGTTCGAAGCGTTGCTTCGCTTCGGCGTAACTCAGGGCTTCGATGCTCGGCACCCGTAGCGCCCGTTCGACCAGGGCGAGCGGGATCAATGACGTCGTCGCGAGCGCGCAGGCCTGTTCGACGACGTTCTGCAGCTGGCGGATATTTCCCGGCCAGGCTGCCGTCGCGAGGGCTTCCATTGCTTCGGGGGCGAAACCGCGCAGCCGTTTGTGGTATTTGCGCCCGATCACCTCGAGGAAATGGTTGGCGAGCAGCGGGATGTCCTCGCGGCGCTGGTCGAGCGTCGGCAAGGTCAGGCTGACGACGTTGAGCCGGTAGAACAGGTCCTCGCGGAACTGTCCCTCGGCAAGCGCGAGTTCCAGGTCGCGGTGCGTCGCGGAGATGATCCGCACATCGATCGGCTCGGCGCGACTCGCCCCGACAGGGCGCACGGCGCGCTCCTGCAGCACGCGCAGCAGCTTCACCTGCAGCGCGAGCGGCATGTCGCCGATCTCGTCGAGAAACACCGTGCCGCGGTTAGCGGTGAGGAAAAGCCCGGTGTTGGCGGTTGCCGCGCCGGTAAAGGCCCCTTTCACGTGGCCGAAGAGTTCCGATTCGAGCAACTGTTCCGGAATCGCACCGCAGTTGATCGCGACGAATGGCGCATTCGCGCGGCTGCTGATGCGGTGGATTGCGCGCGCGAGCAGTTCCTTGCCGGTGCCGCTGTCGCCGCGGATGAGGACGCTCGCGTCCGATGCCGCGACGAGGCGGGCTTCGTCCAGGACTGTCGCCATGCGGTTGCTGTGGCTGATGATTTCATCGCGCCAGTCGCTGCCGTCGGCGTCGTCCCCGACGTGCATCGGGCCGCCCACCTGCAGGGCCTGCGCGATCTTCTCGAGCAGCGCCTGGCTGTCGAAAGGTTTCGTCAGATAGCCGAAGACACCGCGGGAGGTCGCTTCGACGGCGTCGGGAATGCTGCCGTGCGCGGTGAGCAGGATCACCGGCAGCACGGGGCAGGTGCGCCGGATTTCCTCGAACAGCGCGAGCCCGTCGCGATCGGGCAGGCGCACGTCGCTGACGACCAGGCTGAAGCGTTCGACCGCGATGCGCCCGAGCGCAGCCTCCGCCGTCTCGGCGGTGCTGACGCGATAGCCACTTGCATGCAGGCGCAGCGACAGCAGCTTGAGCAGGTCGGTGTCGTCATCGACGAGCAGCAGGTGGGCGCCGGCAGTGGGGGCGGGGCTGTGAGGGGCTTTCATCGCGTGATCCTCCGTTCCGTCGGGGGCGGCGGCGGTGCCGCGTGGGCCGCCGGACGCTCCGGCAGCGTGCGTTCGATCTCGGTCAGCGCTTCGATCTTTTCCTCGAGCTGTCGGGCGTGCCGGCGGCTTTCCTTGAGATGCTGGCCAGTGTGTTCGAGTTGCCGGGTGAGGGATCGCGCTGCCGTCTCGAGACGTTGCTGCTCGGCAAATTGGTCGGCGAGCAGGCGCACTAGCGGACGCAACGCGACCGCTTCCGGCCGTGTCGAGGCGTCGACGACTCCCAGCAGCGCCAGCGCACGGGGAATATTGCTTCCCGGCGGGCGGGCGAGCGCGATCGCCTGGAGCAGCTGCTGCAGCGGCTCACCCACGCCGACCGCAAGAGCGTCCCGTTCCCGTTCCAGCTCGATGGGTTCGAGCCGGCGAACGAAATGGTAGTACTCGATTGCGCTCTCGACTGCGCGCCGGTCGGCGTCCTTCGACTGATCGCCGCGCTCGTCGCCGGCGCCGGGTGCAGCCAACGTCGCACACCCTGCGAACAGGAGGGCAGCCAGCAAGGCGATGAACGTCTTTTCGACGCACAACGGACGCCGGGCCACGGAAGGTGCCGGAGCCGACGCGGCAAAGCGACCCGTTTCGGTTTCAGCTTTCATGGGGAAGTGCAATCCTGAAGTGAGCGCCTGCGGAGGTGGGCAGCAGCTCGATTTTCCCGCCATGCGCGTGGACGAATTCGCGCACGATCGAAAGGCCCAGACCGCTGCCATGACGGGGCATCGCCGGTTGCCGGCTACCCTGGTAAAAAGGTTCGAAGATGCGCTCGGATTCGTTTTCAGGCACGCCGGGGCCCTCATCGATGCAGTCGATCGTCACCCCGTGCAGTTCGCAGGCGATTTTCAGCCGCACCTCGCCTCCTGGCGGACTGAACGAGATCGCGTTCGCGACCAGGTTCGCGAACGCGATCCGCAGCTTGTCGGGGTCGGCGGTCAACGGCGGGACATCGCCGTTTACGTCGATATCGACGTGAAGATTCCGGCTTTGTATTTGCAATTGCTGTTCCGCGACCACCGACTCGACCAGCGGTCGCAATGCCACTTTCCGCCGCTTGAGGCTGCGCGCGTCGAACACCGCGGCGTTGTAGCCCAGCAATCCTTCGATGCGCAGCTGCAACGCGCGAGTATTGTGCTCGAGAATCCCAACCACTTCGTGCTGCCCGGTCGTGAGCTCGCCGACGACGCCGTCCTTGAGCAGCGCGATCCCTTCGCGCAAGGATGCGAGCGGAGTTTTCAGTTCGTGCGAGACATGGCGCAGCACTCGCGTCCGGTTCGCTTCCAGGTCAGCGAGGCGCACCCGCAGCCAGTCCAGTCGCCGCCCGACCCGGCGCAGGTCGGCCGGCCCGCCAATGATGACTGGTTCGTCGAAGCGACTCTCGCCGAGGGCTTCGATCGCGCCTTCGACCCGGTTCAGCGGACGCAGCACCCACCATCCGGTGAGCGCGGCGAGCAGGAAGGCCGCCGTCACTGCGACCAAGAGGTGCCACGCCAGCTGTTCCCGATTGCCGTCGAGTTCGTCGAGCAGCCGGTTCGACTCGGCCTCCAGCTGCAGACGGAGTTCCGCGGCGAGCTGTTCGTTGAGGATCGGCAACTCCCCGAGTGCCTGGAGCGCGGCGTCGGCTCCCGCGCCAGTGTTCAACGCTGCCGCGGCCCGCTCAGCGGCGTCGCTCCACTGGGTGACAAGCGCTTGCGATTTCGCGCTTCCGAGACCGCCAATCCATACCAGCGCGGTCATCGAGTCGTCGCGCGCCTGCTCGAACCGCTTGAGCAGGACGGGATCGTCGAGAACCAGAAACTGCCGAGCGCTGCGTTCCAGATCCACCGTGCGTTCACCCAGTTCCTGGAGCGCGCTGGAAAAACCGAGCGCGTGCTTTGCGCCGTCCCGACTGCGCGCCGCAAAGTCTTCCAGGGTCAGCAGTCCGCCGAGCGCGGCGGTGCCGAGGATCGCGGCGATGAGCAGAAAGCTCGCAAGCAGCGTGGAACTGAAGGACAGGCGGGACATGGACGGCCGGCGAATAGCTCGAAGTCCGGCGTCGCAGTTTAGAGTGGGCTTTGGGTCGGGGTCCGTAAGGAAATGCAAGCTGGCGCTTTTTGGCTACACCTATGTCTCTCTGAAGCGACATGAACAACTCGATAATATTCAATTGTTTATGATGAAGTGCCGTGAAAGGCGTCGCTTGCAGGCGACACAGCATGGCTAAAAATCTCGTGTACTGTTCCAGCTTATATTTCCAAGAATATGAATTTAAAAGACTAAATCTTCATGGCCTGGATTTTGCGTTCGCGTCCCGGGTCGTCTGACGCGAATTCACCCCAGGAGAGATCATGTTCAGCAAATCCCCAGTGTTCCCGAAAGCTGCCGATCCACAGGCCGCGCGCGGACCGCGCATAGGGCCGGGCAATTTCGCAGCCGCTCAGCCGGCCAGTTCCAACACTTCCGCCGAGACATCCCAAGCCGCGCGCGATGCCGGCACGAGCAGCGTCGGAGGCGGGACCGCCGCCTCGACCTCTCTTCCTCGCGCCAACGAGGCCGCGGAAGATGCGGGTTACGCTTCGGGTAGCCGCCTCATCGTCGGGCCCGAGGTCAAGCTCAAAGGCGCGGAGATACTGGATTGCGACACGCTGATCGTCGAAGGTCGCGTCGAAGCGACGATGGACAGCCGCGTCATTCGCATCGCCGAAAGCGGCTCGTTCGCAGGGACGGTCGGCATCGACATCGCGGAAATCCACGGCCGGTTCGAGGGCGAACTCACTGCCCGCACCCAACTCGTGATCCACGCGACGGGTCGTGTCAGCGGCAAGATCCGCTACGGCAAGATCCTGATCGAGGAAGGCGGCGAGCTGTCGGGCGACGTCCAGTCCTTGGCTTCGGCGAAGGAGGCGGGGAGAGCCGTGCCGCGCGAGGAGTCGCTGCCGAAAGTCGCAGTCGTGGGCGCCGGCTGACGATTGTCGTGTCGTAGCGACACGCGCCAGGAGGCGGCTCGCGAGAGGTGAGCTGCTCCGGGCGCGCCGCTCTTCAGTTCAGTTCGCGCGGCTTGCCCGGTCGTCGGAGGCGAGCCGCAGCGACGAGTAGCTCCAGTGCTTCTCCCACGCTGCGCGTACCAGGTTCGGGTACTCCGGCTTGCCTAGACTGCCGTTGTAGCGTCCCAGCGCGCGGTACAGATCGCCTTTTTCGATATCGACGTAGTGACGCAGGATCGTGCAGCCGTAGCGCAGGTTCGTGCGCAGATGGAAGAGGTTGTCTTCCGGCAGGCCGATCGTCTTGATCCAGAACGGCATCACCTGCATGAAGCCGCGCGCTCCGGCGCTCGACACCGCGTATTTCCGGAAACCGCTCTCGACCTGGATCAGACCCAGCACGAGTTGCGGATCGAGTCCTGCCCGCGTGGCTTCGTAGTGCACTGCAGTCAGCAATTCTTCCCGGTATTGACGGTCCGGGATGCGTTTTTCGAGGCGACGGGACATGTCCTGCAGCCAGCGGACCCGCTCGCCCTCGTTCGTAATCAGGAGTTCCGGAGCGCCCGCGTCGCTGACAGCTGCGTGCAGCGCTGAGCGCACGCTCGCCGCCATGGGTTCGTACTGCTGGCGCCCGGCCAGCGCCTGCCGCGGAGCGCCGGCGAGACCCGCGAGCAGAACGACACTCAGCACGAGGCCGTATGCGGCACTCATGCCGCCATCGGCGCTCCTCACGCGGCCGGCTGGAGCTTCGACCCGACGAAGGCCGCGAGTTCGGCAAGCGGAATCTTCGCCGCCTCGGCGTCGCGTCGCCCCTGATATTCGGCCATCCCTTCCTTCAGTCCGCGACCACCGATGACGACGCGATGCGGAACGCCGATCAGTTCCCAGTCGGCAAACATCACGCCAGGACGCTCGTCGCGGTCGTCGAGGATCACGTCGATGCCGTCGGCGCGCAGTGTTTCATAGAGCTTCGTCGCTTCGTTTCGCACCGCTTCGGACTTGCCCCAGCCGACCGGGCAGACGACGACGCGGAACGGGGCGATCGCGTCCGGCCAGATGATGCCGCGGGCGTCGTGGTTCTGCTCGATCGCCGCACCGAGGATGCGCGTGACGCCGATGCCGTAGCAGCCCATTTCGAAATGCTTCGGCTTGCCGTCCTCGTCGAGGAACGTCGCGTTCATCGACTGCGAGTATTTGGTGCCGAGGTAGAAAACGTGGCCGACTTCGATGCCGCGCTGGATCGCGAGCCGTCCCATGCCGTCCGGGCTCGGGTCGCCTTCGACGACGTTGCGCAGGTCGGCGACGAGATCGGGTTCGGGAAGGTCGCGGCCCCAGTTCGTGCCGGTCAGGTGGAAGTCGGCTTCATTGGCGCCGCAGATGAAGTCGGCCATGTTCGCGACAGTGCGATCGGCGACGATCTTGACGGCCTTGTTCACGCCCACGGGCCCGAGGTAGCCGGCCTTGCAGCCGAAGCGCTCGGTGATCTCGGTTTCCGTCGCGAAGCGGAACCCCGCCTTCAGGCCGGGGATCTTGCCCGCCTTGACCTCGTTCAGTTCGTGATCGCCGCGCACGAGCAGCAGCCACACCGTGACGCCGGTGGGCTTGCCCGCGTCATCGACGTCATCGGTCGCAAGGACCAGCGACTTCACCGTCGTCTCGAGCGGCACGTCGAGAAGCTTCGCGACCTCTGCGCAGGTCGTCCTGCCCGGGGTGGGGGTCTTTTCGAGCGCCTTGGCCGGCGCGTCACGGGTCGCTAGCAACGGCAGCGCTTCGGCAAGTTCGATGTTGGCCGCGTAGGCGGAACCGGGGCAGTAGACGATTGCATCCTCGCCGGTGTCGGCGATCACCTGGAACTCATGCGAGCGATCCCCGCCGATCGCTCCCGTGTCGGCAGCGACAGCCCGGTACGTCAGGCCGAGGCGATCGAAAATGCGGCAGTAGGCAGCGTACATCGCATCGTAGCTGCGGCCTGCGGCGGCCGCGTCGCGGTCGAACGAATAAGCGTCCTTCATCGTGAACTCGCGGCCCCGCATCACGCCGAATCGCGGCCGGCGCTCGTCGCGGAACTTCGTCTGGATCTGGTAGAAGTTCTTTGGCAGCTGGCGATAGCTCTTCAATTCCTGCCGAGCGATATCGGTGACCACTTCTTCGGATGTGGGTTGCAGCGCGAAGTCGCGCTCGTGCCTATCCTTGAAGCGCAGCATCTCGGCGCCCATATGTTCCCAGCGGCCGGTCTCGTTCCAGAGTTCGGCCGGCTGAACGAGCGGCATCGTCAGTTCGAGGGCGCCGGCGCGGTTCATTTCCTCGCGCACGATGTCCTCGACCTTGCGGATCACGCGCAGGCCGATGGGAAGGTAACTGTAGATGCCGGCTGCGACTTTGCGGATGAAGCCCGCGCGCAGCATCAGTTTCTGGCTGACGACCTCGGCGTCCGACGGGGCTTCCTTGAGGGTGGAGATGAAATACTGGCTGGCGCGCATGCTGGATCCGGGGGGCGGGCTGGTGAGCAAAGACGCGATTTTACCGTGTCGACGACCGATATGCAGATTGCGCTATGCCGCCGGGCGTGCTGCACGTCGGCCGCGAAGCTGTGAAACGGGAACGCTTCCGGTGGTTCGCCTTTCCAAGCCTCTGTAAATGTGGAAAAATTGTGACAGTTCTTGAATTGAAGGTTTGATCATGCTCGATCGTGAAGGCTATCGCCCGAACGTCGGCATCATTCTGGTCAACACGCGCAATGAGGTTTTCTGGGGCAAGCGGATCCGTGAGCATTCGTGGCAGTTCCCGCAAGGTGGCATCAAGCACGGCGAAACGCCGGAGCAGGCCATGTTCCGTGAACTGTTCGAGGAAGTGGGTCTGCGTCCCGAGCATGTGAAGATTCTCGGCCGCACGCGTGGTTGGTTGCGGTACGACGTTCCGAAGCACTGGATCAAACGGGAATGGCGCAATACCTACCGGGGACAGAAGCAGATCTGGTTTCTGTTGCGTTTGGTAGGGCGTGATTCCGACGTCTGCCTGCGAGCCAGCACTCACCCGGAGTTCGATGCCTGGCGCTGGAGTGACTATTGGGTGCCGCTGGAAGCCGTGATTGAGTTCAAGCGGCAGGTGTACCAGCAGGCGTTGTTCGAACTGTCGAAGACGTTGTTCCGGACGCGGCCACGGGACCCACCCGAGGCCTACAAGGCATTGGCCGAAGTGCGCGAGCCTTGAACGCCATTCCTCGTTGCCCCGCCTGCCGATGTTCGGCACGCGGGGCGTTTTCTTTGAGCCCGCTCATTCTCTTTCCGAATTCCACCGATTTGCGGCGATGAACTCGCCGGAAACGACTCGGTCGAAGGGATGCGTTCCGACCGTTCGGCCGCGGCCTCTGCCAAGCTTCTCGGACATGAAAAAGATGTGCTTGCGGCAGGCCGAAAAGATCAACGACATGGTGTCGGTGCGCTTGTCGATATTCTGCAATGGGAGGTGTCCATGAACCGGGAATTCGATCCGCTTCCGCAAGCGCGCCTTGCGGGCCTGCACTGCGAAGTCGCAAGAACCGATAACAACCGCCGGGTCTCCCGCAACTCCCCCGCGATAGAGGTCATGACCGACCTCACGAGAATTCCCGCGGCGACGATCGCGGCTGAAACGTCGCTGGCCGATGCCAACCGCGCAATGATCCTGCGCGGAGTGCGACTGTTGCTGGTGACCGATTCGCGTCACCAGGTGATGGGGGTGATCTCGGTCGCCGACTTGCTGGGCGAAGGCCCGGTGCGGACCGCGCAGGAACGCGGGGTCCGGGTCGGCGAACTGACCGTCCATTCCGTCATGACGCCACTCGAGCGCACCGAGGCCGTCGAGCTGGGCGAGGTCATGCGCGCGGATGTGGGGCATGTTCTCGCGACGTTGAAACGCTCCGGTCGGCAGCATGCTCTGGTGCTGGAACGCTGCGAGGGGGGACGGGGCTTGATCAGGGGGATTTTCTCGGCGTCCCAGATCGCGCGCCAGCTCGGGGAGCCCCAGCCGGTCAGCACCGAGATCGCGAGGAATTTCGCTGAAATCGAAGCGGCGATCTCCGCCTGATCCATAAAGCCCGGCTCACATGGTGTCTCATGGCGCTTTCCCTCCTGGAAGGCCGAAGACGAGACCGGGCAAGCGCACACGAACATCTCGAAAACCTTGAGCCGTAGGGGGCTACACATCGGCCGGCCGCGCGGACGTGATACTGGCCTTCGAGGCTTTTTCGATTGCCGAAGAGGATCCGGAACGTGACAATGCCGAAAAGACCTCTGCGGTGCATTTCCTCCGATTCGAGCTGCCGCCGGACATGATCTCGGCGTTAAACGCCGGTTGAGCTCACAATCGGGATCGATCACCCGGCTTGCTCTGCGGTGGTGGATTCGCTGCCCGAGAGGATTCGTTTGTCCCTGTGCGGAGACCTGCAAGCTTGAAACCGTTCCAAACCATCGTCCAAGCGGGGGTAACGGCCCTCGTGTTCTTTTCCGGCGCCGCTTGCGCTGGTCTTTTCAGCGACCCGGATCCGAACTGGAAGGAAGGCGACTACGAGTTGCCCAGTCCGCCGCTTCCCTCCGCGTTGCGTGAATTCCCCGTCGATGTGACTTCGCGCAACCGTTTTCTGCTCGATGAGCATAGCCTGACCGTCGGCGAGGACGGCGTCGTGCGCTACGTACTCGTGGTGCACACTGCCGGCGGCGCCGAGAACGTCACTTTCGAAGGCATTCGTTGCGAGGGGGCAGGATGGCGTATCTATGCGGTCGGCCGCGACGGGGGCGAGTGGGCGGTGGCGCGCGACGCCGGCTGGCAGCCGATCATCGACACCGCATACAACCGTCCGCGTGCAGCTTTGGCGAAGGAATATTTCTGCGACGGAGTGGTCCCGCCCCGGGACGTCGGCGAAGTGCTGCGGCGCCTGCGCGGCAGGGAGCCGGCATTGAAATGACCGACATTCAGAGGTGTTCATGATCGACGAAGCGATTGTCCAGTTCGACAAGGCTTTGCGCACGCTATTCGCGCCCGCGCGCAGCGTGCGCCCGATCCCCGGCGTGGATGTGCCCGAAACGCATCTCGGGGATCGTGATCGGCAGCATGTGGCGGCCCTGATGCGCGTCAACCACAGTGGCGAGATCTGCGCCCAGGCGCTGTACCAGGGGCAGTCGATGAGCGCCGGCGATCTCGACGTCAAACGCGAGCTCGCGCGGGCCTCGGACGAAGAGACCGAGCACCTGGCGTGGACCGAGCAGCGCATTTCCGAACTCGGCGGGCGCAAGAGCCTGCTGAATCCGTTATGGTACGGCGGGTCGCTGGCGCTGGGGCTGCTGGCCGGGAGGCTGGGCGACCGATGGAATCTCGGCTTCCTGGCCGAAACCGAGCGCCAGGTCGAAGCGCATCTCAGTGGCCATTTGGAGCGTTTGCCCCCCGAGGACCGCAAGTCTCGTGAAATCCTCGAGCAGATGAAGGCGGACGAGGCGCATCACGCCGACGTCGCGCTCGCCCTCGGGGCTCACGAACTGCCTGCACCCTTCAAGGGAGCGATGAGATTGATGGCCCGCGTGATGACGACGACCGCGTACCGGGTATAGCGAGCTAAACTCGTGATGGGCCTCCAGGCAGGCCCATCACTCGCACTCGACGATGTCCCATTCGTGCACCAGTTCCGCAGTCTTGCCGAGCATGATCGACGCCGAACAGTATTTCTCTGCTGAGAGGTGAATCGCGCGCTCCACCGCCTCGGGCTTCAACCCTTTACCGCGGACGATGTAGTGAAACGTGATGCGGGTGAACACCTTCGGGTCTGCTTCCGCCCGCTCGCTCGAGAGCTTTACCTCGCAGCCGCGAACGTCCTGGCGGCCGCGTTTAAGGATCAGTACGACGTCAAACGCCGTGCACCCGCCAGCTCCGGCAAGCATCATTTCCATCGGCCGGGGGGCAAGATTGCGGCCGCCCGCCTCCGGTGCGCCATCCATCGCCACGACGTGACCAGTGCCTGTCTCCGCAAGGAAAGTCATTCCATCGACCCACTTGATCGTGCATTCCATCATCTACTCCGTTGTCCGCTTGATGAGCGAGGGAACCTCTGGGCGAGGCGGAGCGGCATCTTACCGGATGGCAAATCTGTGCGGCCAACCCGGCGCGAGAGGGGGTAGCACCAAGGGTTTCTATTGCGGCGCAATAACACATATGAAATGCATAACGGGATATCACCCCCAGGCGGTTCAATACTGGCCATGCCGGCGCTGTAAATTGATCAATATCAATAGTTTGTGATTAAATAAACAATGTTTATAGAGTAATCAAAACATTTATAGTGCAATGCACAATAAAAGCTTGTGAGGGGAGGCGGGTTTCAGCATAATCGTGACCAGTCGGATCGAGATCGTGTGGCGATCCAAGCAGTGTCTCCTCCACCCTCCTCCTTTGGTGTGGATTTAACGCAGTCCTTCAGGGGCTGCGTTTTTTTTGCCTCGTCTATGGGACAGGGTTGCGGTAGCCCGAATTTGACTTCCCGATAGGGTTGCGGGTACCATCACGAGCTTTCCGTTTATTGGCCTTCGCCCTAGGCCGGACAAGATCGAGGATTCGAATGAAAACGTTTTCTGCCAAGCCGCACGAAGTCAAGCGCGACTGGTTTGTTGTCGACGCGTCGGACAAGGTGCTTGGCCGGCTTGCCGCCGAAGTGGCCCGTCGCCTCCGTGGCAAGCACAAGGCCATTTACACGCCGCACGTCGATACGGGTGACTTCATCGTCGTCGTCAATGTCGAAAAGCTGCGGGTGACCGGCAACAAGGCGCTGGACAAGAAGTATTACCGTCATACTGGTTATCCGGGCGGAATCTACGAAACCAACTTCACCAAGCTGCAGCAGCGCTTTCCCGAGCGCGTGCTGGAAAAGGCGGTGAAGGGCATGCTGCCGAAGGGGCCGCTGGGTTACGCCATGCTGAAGAAGCTGAAGTGCTACGCGGGTGGCGAACATCCGCATTCCGCTCAGCAGCCCCAAGTTCTCGAGATCTGACAGGAGCCGATCAATGGCTGTGAGTTACAACTACGGCACCGGCCGCCGCAAGACTGCGGTTGCCCGTGTGTTCATCAAGCCGGGTTCCGGCAACATCGTCGTCAACGGCAAGCCGGTCGACGAGTTCTTTTCGCGCGAAACGGGTCGCATGATCGTGCGTCAGCCGCTCGTGCTGACCGAAAACGACAGCCGTTTCGACATCATGGTCAATGTGACCGGGGGCGGCGAGTCGGGTCAGGCCGGCGCCGTTCGCCACGGCATCACCCGAGCGCTGATCGAATATGATGCAGAACTCAAGCCCGTGCTGCGCAAGGCCGGCTTCGTGACTCGCGATGCTCGCGAAGTCGAACGGAAGAAGGTCGGTTTCCGCAAGGCGCGTCGCCGCAAGCAGTTCTCGAAGCGCTGATACTTCGTATCTGCAAGCAGAAAAGCCGCCCTTCGAGGCGGCTTTTCTCGTTTCGGACTCAAGATTCAACCGCTGCGAGTGCGATAATTCATCGCTCAGGAAGGCAGTCACGGTAAGGAGAAGGCATGATTAAGATTGGTGTGGTCGGTGGAACGGGATATACCGGGGTGGAACTGTTGAGGCTGCTTGCCCGCCACCCCGAGGCGAACCTGGTTGCGATAACCTCGCGCGGCGACGCCGGTATGCCTGTTTGCGACATGTTTCCGAGTCTGCGCGGTCGTGTCGATCTGCGCTTCGTGACTCCGCAGGACGCGGCGCTCGACCGCTGCGACGTAGTCTTCTTCGCCACGCCCAACGGGATCGCAATGCAGCAGGCGAGGGAGCTCGTCGACGCCGGGGTGCGGCTGATCGATCTGGCGGCGGATTTCCGCATCCGTGACGTCGCGGAATGGGAAAAGTGGTACGGGATGAAGCATGCTTCGCCCGAGCTGGTGGCCGAAGCAGTCTACGGTTTGCCGGAGCGAAACCGCGAGCGCATCCGGTCGGCGCGTATACTGGCTAATCCGGGTTGCTACCCGACCGCAGTCCAACTGGGCTTTCTGCCGTTGGTCGAGTCCGGTGTAGTGGACCTGTCGCATTTGATCGCGGATGTGAAATCCGGTGTCTCGGGTGCAGGACGCAAGGCGGAAGTGCACACGTTGTTTGCCGAGGCCGCCGACAACTTCAAAGCTTACGCAGTGGCGGGACATCGGCATCTACCCGAGATTCGTCAAGGACTCGAGGCGATGGCCGGGCAGGGCGTTGGCCTGACCTTTGTTCCACATTTGACGCCGATGATTCGGGGCATCCATGCGACGCTTTACGCAAGGCTTTCGACAGATGTGAATGTGCAGAAGCTGTTTGAAGAACGGTATCAGGACGAGCTCTTTGTCGATGTTCTACCCACAGGCAGTCATCCGGAAACCCGTTCGGTGAGGGCAAGCAACCTTTGCCGTGTGGCCGTTCATCGGCCGCACGGCAGTGATGTCGTCGTGGTCTTGTCGGTTATCGATAATCTCGTCAAGGGTGCAGCCGGGCAAGCTGTCCAGTGCATGAACATCATGTTTGAGCTGGATGAGTCGCTCGGGCTCGATATCGTTCCGGTGTCCCCGTAAGGGAACTATCGGATGGACCGGCGATCGGACTTTGACGAAAATGCTTCCCGTGGCGCATCATGTGCCAGTGTTCTGATAGAGGAGAAAATATGAACACCGTAGTTGACACCCCAGAGTTGATGGTCTTCACGGATAGTGCGGCCACGAAGGTCAAGGAACTGATCGAGGAGGAGGGCAACCCCGAACTGAAACTGCGCGTTTTCGTGAGCGGCGGCGGATGTTCCGGTTTCCAGTACGGTTTTACGTTCGATGAGGAAGTGAACGAAGACGACACTGCCTTCGAAAAAAACGGCGTGACGTTGCTGGTCGATCCGATGAGCTACCAGTACCTGGTAGGGGCCGAAATCGATTACAGCGAGGGGCTGGAAGGATCCCAGTTCGTGATTCGCAATCCGAACGCGACAAGCACTTGCGGCTGCGGTTCTTCGTTTTCTGCGTGAGCGGAAAGTACGTTTGGGTTTGTCTCCGCCAAGGCAAAGTAAAAACGGGGTGCTGGTGCACCCCGTTTTCCTTTCAGCCTTCCTGCGCGGGAAAGCTCAATCGGCTTGAGCTACCACTGTTCGATTCAGGAGCGCCAATCGTTGTAGCAGTGGTGCGGTTTGACTCTTGAATGCGGCGAGCGCAGTGGGTCCTAGTGGCTGGACCGTAGGTAGCGCGATCTTCATCGGATCGTGCGCGACATTATTCACGCGGATCTCGTAATGCAGGTGCGGACCGGTCGCCCAGCCCGTCGACCCTACATAGCCGATCAGATCGCCCTGCCTGATTTTTGCGCCTTTTCGAAGACCGCCGGCAAAGCCGTGGAGGTGAGCATAGGCGGTGGAGTAGCGGTCCCGGTGTTGCAAGACAACAATGTTGCCGTAACCGTTCTGCCTGCCCACATAGTTTACAACGCCGTCGGAGGCCGCTTTCACAGGCGTGCCGGTCGGAGCTGCAAAGTCCACGCCGTTGTGGCTGCGCCAACTTCGATGAATGGGGTGCAGGCGCCGTCCGAAGGTGGACGAGATTCTGGAGAACTCCAAAGGGTACCTTAGGTACGCCTCATTCAGCCCGCGACCCTCGGGTGTGTAATACGCCTCGCTCCCATCCGCGTCGCGATGCAGTACCACCGCATATTTTTTCCCTTGGTTGACGAACTCCGCCGCCAGCACTCGTCCACTACCCGCAGGAGCTCCCTTGTCGTAGATCGTCTCGTAGACGACGCTGAATTGATCTCCCGCACGTAGATCCGAGCTGAAATCGACCTCGGTGCCAAAAATCTCTGCAAGCTTTGTTGCGACGCTGTCAGGAACACCTGCCGAATCCGTGGCACCGAAAAGCGTATGACGAATCGTTCCGGCGCGCATCTCGATGTGGGTATCCACCTCGGGGTGAGCTTGACTGCGCGAACGGATCCCCTCCGGAGTGCCCTCGATCGTGAAGCTTGAATCGCCTCTCGCCACTGGCAAAGTCAGGGAAACAAGCTTTCCACGCCCGTCAACCAGCGCCAGTACGGAGCGTCCTGCGCGCAACTGGCGAAGTGCGCTTCGGCTTTCAGGATCGCCAGACAGGAAATCGAGCGCTTCCTGGTCGTCAATCTTGAGACGGCGAAAGAGCGTCTGAATCGTATCGCCCGGCTGCACCCGCTCGTCGAAAACGAACGGGATCGGGGTACTGGCACTAGGCTGGACGGTAACGGATCCAAGCTGCTCGATGACCGATTGCACCGGAAACGGCGGCAAGGCATCGCCGGGAACCACTGCAGTGGCCGCGACGACGCTCAGAAGCGAGGTGCCCATGAGAGCCCCAAGCATCCATCGCCGGCGGCCCGAAGGGAGATGGCGGAACAGTTCGGCTAGAATCGTGTTTTTTCGTGCCTGCATGGGAAACACTGGGCAAAAACTTGCGCGAGTTTAGCAAAGTTTTTCCGGCTGCCCTAACGAATGGAGAAATGCATGACTGACGTACAGGCAGCCCTTGAGCTGATAAAGCGGGGAGCTGAAGAGTTACTGATCGAAGCGGAACTTGTCGAAAAACTCAAGTCGGATCGCCCTCTACGCGTGAAGGCAGGTTTCGACCCGACAGCCCCCGATCTGCACCTGGGGCACACCGTCCTGCTCAACAAGTTACGGCACTTCCAGGAACTGGGTCATCAGGTGTTGTTTCTGGTCGGCGACTTTACCGCAATGATCGGTGATCCGTCCGGGAAGAACGCCACTCGGCCGCCCTTGTTGCGTGAGCAGATCCTCGAAAATGCACGTACCTATCAGGAGCAAGTGTTCAAGATTCTCGATCCGGACAAGACGGAGATCTGCTTCAACTCCTCGTGGATGGAGTCCCTCGGGGCAGCGGGGATGATTCGACTGGCATCACGGCACACGGTGGCGCGGATGCTGGAGCGGGACGATTTTGCAAAGCGCTACGCGGGAGGGCAGCCGATCGCGATCCACGAGTTTCTGTACCCTCTGTGCCAAGGCTACGACTCGGTGGCGATGCGGGCGGATGTCGAACTCGGAGGGACCGACCAGAAATTCAATCTGCTGGTCGGCAGAGAGCTTCAGAAGCATGAGCGACAGGCGCCACAGTGCGTTCTCATGATGCCGCTGCTGGAGGGGCTCGACGGCGTTAACAAGATGTCAAAGTCGCTCGGCAACTACATAGGTATCACGGAAGCGCCCCGCGAAATCTTCGGGAAGATCATGTCGATCTCCGATAGTTTGATGTGGCGCTATTTCGACTTGCTGTCCTTTCGTCCTGCCGGCGAAATCGCACACTGTCGCGTCGAGGTCGAAGGTGGACGTAATCCGCGCGAACTGAAGGTGCTGTTGGCGCAGGAGCTCGTGACCCGGTTCCACAACCATGCTGCTGCAGAGGATGCCCTCATTGATTTCGAAGCCCGATTCCAACGGGGTGCATTGCCAGACGATATGCCTGAAGTGAATGTCACAGTCGGGGAGGGCGGTTTGCCGGTGTTCCAGGTCGTCAAACAGGCAGGACTGACTGGAAGTTCCTCGGAAGCACTGCGTATGATCGAGCAGGGCGCGGTTCGACTGAATGGGGAGCGAGTGGAGGACAAAGGTCTTGTGCTGCGGCGCGATCAAACCGTGGTTCTGCAGGTGGGGAAACGGAAATTCGCATCCGTGGTGCTGAATTGACAAGAATTTCCGTGACCAGGGATCGCTTCAATCAACAAACGGTTCAGCAACAGGTTGACTGCCTATCGGAAGTGTCTATAATTCGCCCTCTTCGCGGCACCGAGCGGTTTTGGCAGTACGGTGCGAGGCGCGGTGGCGATGGAGAGAGCTTCCCCGGTGGTCAGGAAAAGGTCCGGTGGGGGTTGACGGCAGCGGCGAAGTCGATCAGAATCTCTTTCTCGCTGCAACGGCAGCAGTTCTTTAAAAAGTTGAACAACCGATAAGTGTGGGTACTGGGTTGCTGCGGTGGTCGAACTGCCTTCGGGTGGATTCGGCAATTGCAAAGATTGAGTGCTCGCAAGTCAGAGATGATTTTGAGTACTTTGTTGGATTGAACTTAAGAGTTTGATCCTGGCTCAGATTGAACGCTGGCGGCATGCTTTACACATGCAAGTCGAACGGCAGCGGGGGCTTCGGCCTGCCGGCGAGTGGCGAACGGGTGAGTAATGCATCGGAACGTACCCAGTCGTGGGGGATAACTACGCGAAAGCGTAGCTAATACCGCATACGCCCTGAGGGGGAAAGCGGGGGACCTTCGGGCCTCGCGCGATTGGAGCGGCTGATGTCGGATTAGCTAGTTGGTGGGGTAAAGGCCTACCAAGGCGACGATCCGTAGCTGGTCTGAGAGGATGATCAGCCACACTGGGACTGAGACACGGCCCAGACTCCTACGGGAGGCAGCAGTGGGGAATTTTGGACAATGGGCGCAAGCCTGATCCAGCCATGCCGCGTGAGTGAAGAAGGCCTTCGGGTTGTAAAGCTCTTTCAGACGGAAAGAAATCGGGCGGGTGAATATCCCGCCTGGATGACGGTACTGTCAGAAGAAGCACCGGCTAACTACGTGCCAGCAGCCGCGGTAATACGTAGGGTGCGAGCGTTAATCGGAATTACTGGGCGTAAAGCGTGCGCAGGCGGTTGTGTAAGACAGGTGTGAAATCCCCGGGCTTAACCTGGGAACTGCGCTTGTGACTGCACGGCTAGAGTACGGCAGAGGGGGGTGGAATTCCACGTGTAGCAGTGAAATGCGTAGATATGTGGAGGAACACCGATGGCGAAGGCAGCCCCCTGGGCCGATACTGACGCTCATGCACGAAAGCGTGGGGAGCAAACAGGATTAGATACCCTGGTAGTCCACGCCCTAAACGATGTCGACTAGTTGTTCGGGAAGGTAACTTCCTGAGTAACGCAGCTAACGCGTGAAGTCGACCGCCTGGGGAGTACGGCCGCAAGGTTAAAACTCAAAGGAATTGACGGGGACCCGCACAAGCGGTGGATGATGTGGATTAATTCGATGCAACGCGAAAAACCTTACCTACCCTTGACATGCCTGGAATCCTGCAGAGATGCGGGAGTGCCTTCGGGAGCCAGGACACAGGTGCTGCATGGCTGTCGTCAGCTCGTGTCGTGAGATGTTGGGTTAAGTCCCGCAACGAGCGCAACCCTTGTCGCTAATTGCCATCATTAGGTTGGGCACTTTAGCGAGACTGCCGGTGACAAACCGGAGGAAGGTGGGGATGACGTCAAGTCCTCATGGCCCTTATGGGTAGGGCTTCACACGTCATACAATGGTCGGTACAGAGGGTTGCCAAGCCGCGAGGTGGAGCCAATCCCACAAAGCCGATCGTAGTCCGGATCGTAGTCTGCAACTCGACTACGTGAAGTCGGAATCGCTAGTAATCGCAGATCAGCATGCTGCGGTGAATACGTTCCCGGGTCTTGTACACACCGCCCGTCACACCATGGGAGTGGGTTTCACCAGAAGTAGGTAGCTTAACCTTTCGGGGAGGGCGCTTACCACGGTGAGATTCATGACTGGGGTGAAGTCGTAACAAGGTAGCCGTATCGGAAGGTGCGGCTGGATCACCTCCTTTCAAGAGATGACGCCGCGGCGGCGCAGTATCCACAACTTATCGGTTGTTCAGGCAACGAGAGCCTCGAAGGCATGAGGGTCTGTAGCTCAGCTGGTTAGAGCACCGTCTTGATAAGGCGGGGGTCGTTGGTTCGAACCCAACCAGACCCACCACACGATCAAGCGGGGGGATTAGCTCAGCTGGGAGAGCACCTGCTTTGCAAGCAGGGGGTCGACGGTTCGATCCCGTCATCCTCCACCAGCGTTCGGGGGTGGGCAGAAGCAGGCGTCGAAGGGCTAAGCGGTGCGGATCGTCGGGTCCGCAGCGCTTAGGCCTTGGCAGGTTTTTGAGGTCGCGTTCTTTAACAAAGTGGAAGAAGTAAAGTGTGCGACAGTGGGCCGCAAGGCGCACTGTTGCATGGGTTGGTGTGATTGCATTTTTGCATTCATCTGCGCTTTGAACCAGCGGCAGGTGAGTGCGCGCACAAGCGTGAGTTCGTCTATGGCGGTGGGTGCCCTGGCAACACAGGGTCCATGGTTATAGGATCAAGCGACTAAGTGCATGTGGTGGATGCCTTGGCGATCACAGGCGATGAAGGACGTGCAAGCCTGCGAAAAGCGGGGGGGAGCTGGCAATGGAGCTTTGATCCCCCGATGTCCGAATGGGGAAACCCACTCCTTTTGGAGTATCCCGCGCTGAATACATAGGCGTGTGGAGGCGAACGCGGCGAACTGAAACATCTAAGTAGCCGCAGGAACAGAAATCAACCGAGATTCCCCAAGTAGTGGCGAGCGAACGGGGAGGAGCCTGCACGACTAAACCATCTACTTAGCAAAACGGTCTGGAAAGTCCGACGATACAGGGTGATAGTCCCGTATGCGAAAAGTAGGTGGCGGGTCTGAGCGTGCGACAAGTAGGGCGGGACACGAGAAATCCTGTCTGAAGATGGGGGGACCATCCTCCAAGGCTAAATACTCGTGATCGACCGATAGTGAACCAGTACCGTGAGGGAAAGGCGAAAAGAACCCCGGGAGGGGAGTGAAATAGATCCTGAAACCGCATGCATACAAACAGTGGGAGCCTCCTTCGTGGGGTGACTGCGTACCTTTTGTATAATGGGTCAGCGACTTACGTTCAGTAGCGAGCTTAACCGAATAGGGGAGGCGTAGGGAAACCGAGTCTGACAAGGGCGATTGAGTTGCTGGGCGTAGACCCGAAACCGGATGATCTATCCATGGCCAGGATGAAGGTGCGGTAACACGCACTGGAGGTCCGAACCCACTAATGTTGAAAAATTAGGGGATGAGCTGTGGATAGGGGTGAAAGGCTAAACAAATCCGGAAATAGCTGGTTCTCCCCGAAAACTATTTAGGTAGTGCGTCGTACGGACACTTGCGGGGGTAGAGCACTGTAATCGTTGGGGGGGTCACTGCGATCTACCCCGCGATAGCAAACTCCGAATACCGCAAAGTGATATACGGCAGACAGTCCTGGGGTGCTAACGTCCTGGGACAAGAGGGAAACAACCCAGACCGCCAGCTAAGGTCCCAAATACATGGCTAAGTGGGAAACGAAGTGGGAAGGCCCAGACAGCTAGGAGGTTGGCTTAGAAGCAGCCATCCTTTAAAGAAAGCGTAATAGCTCACTAGTCGAGTCGTCCTGCGCGGAAGATGTAACGGGGCTCAAGCCATGAACCGAAGCTGCGGATCTCGCAAGAGATGGTAGGGGAGCGTTCCGTAAGCCTGCGAAGGTGTCTCGAGAGGGATGCTGGAGGTATCGGAAGTGCGAATGCTGACATGAGTAGCGATAAAGGGTGTGAAAAGCACCCTCGCCGAAAGCCCAAGGTTTCCTGCGCAACGTTCATCGGCGCAGGGTGAGTCGGCCCCTAAGGCGAGGCAGAAATGCGTAGTCGATGGGAAACGGGTCAATATTCCCGTACCGGTCCTAGATGCGATGGGGGGACGGAGAAGGTTAGGCCAGCCGGGTGTTGGACGTCCCGGTTTAAGCGTGTAGGCGTGCCCCGTAGGCAAATCCGCGGGGCTGAGCTGAGGCGTGATGACGAGGGCTCTTTGAGCCCGAAGTGGTTGATACCATGCTTCCAGGAAAAGCCTCTAAGCTTCAGTCTAGGATCGACCGTACCGCAAACCGACACAGGTGGGCAGGTAGAAAATACCAAGGCGCTTGAGAGAACTCAGGAGAAGGAACTCGGCAAATTGATACCGTAACTTCGGGAGAAGGTATGCCCCGTTAGCTTGTAGGAGTACATCCGAAGGGCGAAGGGGCCGCAGAGAATCGGTGGCTGCGACTGTTTATTAAAAACACAGCACTGTGCAAACACGAAAGTGGACGTATACGGTGTGACGCCTGCCCGGTGCCGGAAGGTTAAGTGATGGGGTGCAAGCTCTTGATCGAAGCCCCGGTAAACGGCGGCCGTAACTATAACGGTCCTAAGGTAGCGAAATTCCTTGTCGGGTAAGTTCCGACCTGCACGAATGGCGTAACGATGGCCACACTGTCTCCTCCTGAGACTCAGCGAAGTTGAAATGTTTGTGAAGATGCAATCTCCCCGCGGCAAGACGGAAAGACCCCATGAACCTTTACTGTAGCTTTGCATTGGACTTTGACGGGACTTGTGTAGGATAGGTGGGAGGCTGTGAAGCGGGAACGCCAGTTTCCGTGGAGCCAACCTTGAAATACCACCCTGGTGTCGTTGAGGTTCTAACCTTGGCCCGTGAATCCGGGTCGGGGACCGTGCATGGCAGGCAGTTTGACTGGGGCGGTCTCCTCCCAAAAGGTAACGGAGGAGTACGAAGGTCGCCTAGACACGGTCGGACATCGTGTTGATAGTGCAATGGCAAAAGGCGGCTTGACTGCGAGACCGACAAGTCGAGCAGGTGCGAAAGCAGGTCATAGTGATCCGGTGGTTCTGTATGGAAGGGCCATCGCTCAACGGATAAAAGGTACTCTGGGGATAACAGGCTGATTCCGCCCAAGAGTTCACATCGACGGCGGAGTTTGGCACCTCGATGTCGGCTCATCACATCCTGGGGCTGTAGCCGGTCCCAAGGGTATGGCTGTTCGCCATTTAAAGTGGTACGTGAGCTGGGTTTAAAACGTCGTGAGACAGTTTGGTCCCTATCTGCCGTGGGCGCTGGAAGTTTGAGAGGACCTGCTCCTAGTACGAGAGGACCGGAGTGGACGCACCCCTGGTGTACCGGTTGTGACGCCAGTCGCATCGCCGGGTAGCTAAGTGCGGAAGAGATAACCGCTGAAAGCATCTAAGCGGGAAACTCGCCTCAAGATGAGACTTCCCCGGGGCCTCGAGCCCCCTGAAGGGTCGTTGAAGACCACAACGTTGATAGGTCGGGTGTGGAAGCGCAGCAATGCGTTGAGCTAACCGATACTAATTGCCCGTGAGGCTTGATCCTATAACCCTGGATCCAACACCGCGACAACTCACCGAAAAACGCATCACGCCACTCCCCCACACTTTGCTTCCCCACTTTGTTACCCTTTACAGTCTGACGACCATAGCCTCCTGGCCCCACCCCTTCCCATCCCGAACAGGACCGTGAAACAGGAGCGCGCCGATGATAGTGCCCAATGCGGGTGCGAAAGTAGGTCATCGTCAGACTACCCCTTGCACCGAAAAGCCGCTTCCCCCTCCACGGGAAAGCGGCTTTTTGCTGTCTGCACGCCGCGCAAAACCCCCTCCCGCCCGATCGGCCAGAAGCGTCGCGTCGCTCGGCCGGAAGAAAACCCGCGGAATCTTCGGGGCACAATGCTTTTACGTGCTTTTTACGACTCCAGTATTCCAATAAATTCTGAATAGAGCACAGCTTCCTTCACGAGCTCTACGATATTCAGGGTGCACGTTTGGCGTGAACGAGGTAATTCACATCGGTGTCATTTCCGAGTGAATACACATGTGTCAAGGGGTTGTAGCTCATGCCCAGCAATTCAGTGGTTTCCAGGGCGGCTTGGCGACAATAGCGTGCAAGTTCGGATGGCCTGATGAATTTCGCATAATCGTGCGTGCCGCGCGGCAATAGCTTCAGGATGTATTCGGCTCCGAGAACTGCAAATAGATACGCCTTGAAATTCCGGTTGATTGTCGAGAAAAATACGTCACCGCCGGGTCGGACCAGTTGGGCGCACGCGGCCACCGTGCTTGCAGGATCAGGGACATGCTCGAGCATTTCCATGCAAGTCACGATGTCGAACTCCTCAGCATGTTGCGCGGCGAATTCCTCAGCGCTCGCATGGTGATAGTCGACTTTCTGCCCGCTTTCGAACAGGTGAAGGCGAGCGACGCCGAGAGCCTTTTCTGACAGGTCAATACCTGTTGTGACATGAGCACCTGCGGCTGCCATGCTCTCGGACAGGATTCCTCCGCCACATCCAATATCCAGGACACGCTTGCCTGCAAGCCCCGCATTCCTGTCTATCCAGTCGAGGCGCAACGGGTTGATTTCATGAAGCGGTTTGAATTCGGACGTGGTGTCCCACCAGCGGTGGGCAAGTTCGCTGAATTTTTGCAGTTCTGCGGGGTCTGCATTCATGTTCATTGCCTGAAGTCTTTTGTCACGATGGGACCAGTGCGGTGCAGCCGTGTTCCCCTTTCGCTGGCCAAATGAAAAAGCCCTGCCGGGGCAGGGCCTTCACAGGCACTCGGATGGATCGTTTACTTCGTGCCGATCACTTCAACTTCGACGCGACGATCCGGCTGCAGGCATTCGATGAGCCCCTTGCGACCGAGTCTGTCCGAGCAACTCGTGCCCGTGACCGGCTGGCGCTCGCCCTTGCCTTCGGTATAGATCCGATTTGCTTCGACACCCTTGCCCACCAGGTAGGTCTTCACCGCGTTGGCGCGGCGATCGGACAGCTTCTGGTTGTAGGCGTCGGAGCCCAGACGGTCGGTGTGGCCGACCGCGAGAATCACTTCCAGCTTGACGCTCTTCGCCTGCTCGGCCAGCTGATCAAGCTTGCTCCTGCCTTCGGGCTTGAGGACGGCCTTGTCGAAGTCGAACAGCGTGTCGGCCGAGAGTTTGATCTTTTCAGCGGTGGGCCTCGGCGCGGGAGCGGCAGGGGCGGGAACTGCCGCCGGAATCACTGCCGGCGTACACTTTTCCTTCGGCACGATATCGCTGTCGCATTCGCAGCCCGCCGGGAACTGGCCCGCCATGGCGGTACCAGCAGCAGCCGGGCTCCAGTAGCCGGTGCGCCAGCACAAGCCCGTGCCACTACGCGCGACGACGTTGCGCGAATCGATAACGTAGGGAATCTCGCCCTTGCCATCGACCACGACATCCTTTGCCTGCGCAAAGGCGGCCGGTGCGGAGAGGCCGATCGAGGCGATTGCGGCCAGTATGAACATCTGCTTTTTAGTCTGTTTGATCATGATTTCCTCGTCGATGGGCAGGAGGATGAGTGGGGATGACTGATTAACCGGGCGAATCGAATTGAGCAGTACCCGCCAAGAGTAAGAGCCAAACATATCCAGTTCAGCTACCAAGCTTAGTTTGCCACAGTGCAGTAAGCGCGAGCAATTCGCTGTCGTTTAATTGCAACATCAAATTCCCTTTATTTACACGGATTTCTCCGCCGACCCACACGTGGGAGACGTGCTCCCGTCCTGCAACATAGACCAAATGCGAGGCAGGATTGAAGCACGGGAGGGTCTCGAACCGGTCCAGCGCGACCGCACAAAGGTCGGCTGCCTTGCCTGGCTCTATCGATCCGATCCGGTCTCCCAGTCCCAAGGCGCGGGCGGCATCGAGTGTCGCCATCCGGATGGCGGCGTGGGCAGGAATCGCGGTGGCGTCGAGGGTGGAGACCTTCGCAAGAAGAGAGGCATGCCGAATTTCCTGGAAGAGATCAAGGCGATTGTTGCTGGCTGCGCCGTCAGTGCCAAGGCCTACCGTGATCCCGGCTTCCCTCAGGCGAGCGATCGGTGCGATCCCGCTTGCCAGCTTCATGTTCGAAGTGGGGCAGTGGGCAATGCTGCAGCCATGCAGGGTGAGCAGGTCGAAATCGGATTGGTCGAGATGAACCGCGTGGACCCCGAGCAGGTTGCTGCCGAGCAGACCGAGGCGCGCAAGTCGGGTGAGCGGACGGGCGCCATGACGGGAATGAGAGTCCTGAATCTCCTGGAGCGTCTCGTGGAGGTGGATGTGGATCGTCGTGTCGAGTTCGGCGGCGAGGCTGGCGACGCGCGCCAGGGTTTCATCCGAAACCGTATACGGTGCGTGCGGGGCAAGCGAAAAATCGATTCGCGGATGCGTGTGCCATTGCCCCCGCGCTGCCAGTCCCTTGCGCAGATAGTCGTCCGCATCAGTGGCGTAGGGCGTGGGAAATTCGAGCACGGTGATGCCGAGCACGGCCCGCATGCCCGCCTGGTCGAACGCTTCAGCGGCCGCATCCGGGTAGAAATACATATCGTTGCAGGTCGTGATTCCGCCCCGCAGCATTTCAGCCGCTGCGAGCAACGTGCCGTCGCGGACGAAAGCGTAGGACATCTGCCTGCCTTCAGCCGGCCAGATCGCCTCCTGCAGCCAGCGCATCAAAGGCAGGTCGTCGGCGATTCCGCGCATCAGCGTCATCGCCGCATGCGCATGAAGATTGATCAGCCCCGGAATCAGGACATGCTCGGCGAGTTCGAAGGACTCTGGCGCATGATAGCGCGAGCGCGCTTCGTCCTGCGGCAATATCGCGAGGATGCGCCCGTTGCGCACCACGACGGCATGGTGCTCGAGTACGACGTTCGCGGGCTCGACGGGAAGGATCCAGCGAGCGTGAATCAGGAGGTCTGCGGGCTGGCTCAACTCTCGCTCCAGACGATGCAGGGGCTGTGCAGAGGCGACAGCTTTGCATCTCGGTTTTTCCTACGATTTAAGCATACGTCGGTTTGTGCCGCCATCAGCGCGTTCGTGATGCGTACCGTCGGCCACCCTGGCAATGCGGACCGTCCGGTACCCGCCGCATGGTAAGATTGCACGCTTTTGACCCAGCGGTTTTCGCCGCCGCCGCTAAATGACCCCGTTTGCCAAGGAAACGCTGCCGATCAGTCTCGAAGACGAGATGCGGCACTCCTATCTCGACTACGCGATGAGCGTGATCGTCGGCCGCGCGTTGCCCGATGCGCGCGATGGCCTCAAGCCGGTTCACCGGCGCGTGCTGTTCGCGATGCACGAGCTGTCGAACGACTGGAACAAGGCTTACAAGAAGTCCGCGCGGATCGTCGGCGACGTCATCGGCAAGTATCACCCTCATGGCGACTCTGCGGTCTACGACACCATCGTGCGCATGGCCCAGCATTTCTCGCTGCGCTACATGCTTGTCGACGGCCAGGGAAACTTCGGTTCCGTCGATGGCGACAACGCCGCGGCGATGCGATACACCGAAATCCGCATGGCGCGGATCGGTCACGAGTTGCTCGCCGACATCGACAAGGAAACGGTCGATTTCGGCCCGAACTACGACGGCTCGGAGAGGGAACCGCTGATCCTGCCGGCAAAGATCCCGAACCTGCTGATTAACGGGTCGTCGGGCATCGCCGTCGGCATGGCGACGAACATCCCGCCGCACAACCTCGGCGAAGTGCTCGATGCGTGCCTGAAGCTGCTGGACAATCCGGACACCGATATCGAAGAGCTGATCGCCCTCGTCAAGGCGCCGGACTTTCCGACTGCCGCGCTGATCTACGGACTCTCAGGCGTGCACGACGGCTACCGTACCGGCCGCGGCCGCGTCGTGATGCGCGCGCGCACGCACTTCGAGGATCTGGAAAAAGGCAACCGCCAAGCGATCATCGTCGATGAGCTGCCGTACCAGGTGAACAAGCGCACGCTGCTCGAGCGCATCGCCGAGCTGGTGAACGAAAAGAAGATCGAGGGCATCAGCGAGATTCGCGACGAGTCGGACAAGTCCGGCATGCGCGTCGTCATCGAGCTCAAGCGCAACGAAGTGCCCGAAGTCGTGCTGAACAACCTGTTCAAGCAGACCCAGCTGCAGGACACGTTCGGCATGAACATGGTGGCGCTTGTCGATGGCAAGCCACGCACGCTGAACCTGAAGCAGATGCTCGACTGCTTCCTGTCACACCGGCGCGAAGTCATTACGCGGCGCACGGTGTTCGAGTTGCGCAAGGCGCGCGAACGCGGACATATTCTCGAAGGGCTTGCCGTCGCACTGTCGAATGTCGACGAGATCATCGCGCTGATCAAAGCGGCTCCGACCCCGGCCGACGCCAAGCGCGGCCTGATGGCGCGCACGTGGCATTCCGCGCTGGTCGAGGAGATGCTCGCGCGCGCGCTGGCCGACAGCTACCGGCCCGACGGCCTGGCGCCCGAGTTTGGCCTTTCGGCGCAGGGCTACCGGCTGTCGGACGCGCAGGCGCAGGCGATCCTGGAGCTGCGCCTGCAGCGCCTGACCGGACTCGAGCAGGACAAGATCGTTACCGAATACCGCGAAGTGATGGAGGTCATCACCGACCTGCTCGACATTCTCGCGAATCCGCCGCGCATTACCGCAATCATCGTCGAGGAACTGGGTGCGATCCGTAACCAGTTCGACGACCCGCGCCGCTCCGAGATCGTGCTGAACACGGCGGAGATCAACATCGAGGACCTGATTGCGCCCGAAGACATGGTCGTGACGCTGTCGCATGCCGGCTACTTCAAGCGCCAGCCGCTGACCGACTACCGCGCGCAGCGTCGCGGCGGTCGCGGCAAGCAGGCGACCGGGATGAAGGACGACGATTTCATCGACCGCCTGTTCGTCGCCAACACGCACGACTACATCCTGTGCTTCTCCAGCCGCGGTCGCGTCTATTGGCTCAAGGTGTATGAAGTCCCCGAAGGCACGCGCAACTCGCGCGGCCGTCCGATCGTCAATCTTTTCCCGCTGATGGAAGGGGAGAAGATCAACGCAGTGCTGCCGGTGCAGGCTTTCGACGACGATCATTTCGTCTTCATGGCGACCGCCGAGGGTACGGTGAAGAAGACCGCGCTGACGGCGTTCTCCAATCCGCGCAAGGCCGGCATCATCGCGGCGAACCTCGACGACGGCGATCGCCTGATCGGGGTCGCGATCACCGACGGCAACAGCGACGTGATGCTGTTCTCCGACGCGGGCAAGGCGGTGCGCTTCCCCGAAGGCGACGTGCGCCCGATGGGCCGCGAGGCGCGCGGCGTGCGAGGCATGAATCTCGAGGAAGGCCAGCGCGTGATCGCGATGCTGGTCGCGAAGGACGAGGAGCTGTCGGTGCTGACAGCGACCGAAAACGGCTATGGCAAGCGCACGCCGGTTGCCGAATACACCCGCCACGGGCGCGGCACCAAGGGCATGATCGCGATCCAGACCTCGGATCGCAACGGCAAGCTCGTTGGCGCCTGCCTCGTTGAGGAAAGCGACGAGGTGATGCTGATTTCGACCGGCGGCGTGCTGATCCGGACCAGGGTGCAGGACATCCGCGAACTGGGCCGGGCGACGCAGGGCGTGACGCTGATCAACCTCGACGAGGGTACCTCGCTGGCGGGGATCGAGAAAGTCGCGGAGTCCGAAGTCGACGAACCAGTGGCTGACGTTCCAGACGACGGCATCGCCTCGGCCGACTCCGCGTCTGCAGTGGATGGCACGCAAACGGATGGCCTGCCGGAGTAAGACTGCGAAGGGGGAGTTCCAGACGATGACACGCGTATACAACTTCAGCGCCGGACCCGCGGCGCTGCCCGAGGCGGTGCTGCGACAGGCCGCCGAAGAGATGCTCGACTGGCATGGCGCGGGCTGCGGCGTGATGGAAATGAGCCATCGCGGCAAGGAGTTCACGTCGATCGTCGAACAGGCGGAAGCGGATTTGAGCGAGCTGCTGGGGATCCCGGACAACTACCGCATGCTGTTCCTGCAAGGCGGTGCGACTCAGCAGTTTGCGCAGATTCCGATGAATCTGCTCGCCGGAGGGTCGGCCGACTATCTCGTGACCGGGACCTGGTCGAAGAAGGCCTACGGTGAAGCGAAGCATCTGGCCGGCGCGCTCGGCGGCGCAGTCCGGCTCGCCGGCTCCACGGAGACCGCCGGATTCACGCGCCTGCTGCGCCCCGACGAACTCGACCTCGACCCGCGGGCGCGCTATCTGCATCTTTGCACTAACGAGACGATTCACGGCGTCGAACTGCGCGATGCCAACCTGTTGCCGGATGCGGGCGTGCCGCTGGTCGCCGACATGTCGTCGCATATCCTGTCGCGCCCGATAGACGTCAGCTGCTACGGCCTGATCTATGCCGGGGCGCAAAAAAACATCGGGCCTTCCGGGCTGGTCGTCGTCATCGTGCGCGAGGACCTGCTCGGCCATGCTGCGCCGATGACGCCGACGATGATGGATTATCGCGTGATGGCGGAGAACGGCTCGATGCTCAACACGCCGCCGACCTACGCGATCTACATCGCGGGACTCGTATTCCGCTGGCTCAAGGCGCAGGGCGGGCTCGCGGCGGTCGAGGCGAACAACGTCGCGAAGTCGAACCTGCTTTACGATTTTCTCGACGCCAGCGATTTTTACGAGAACCGCGTCGCGCACGACAGCCGCTCGCGGATGAACATCCCGTTCCTGCTGCGCGACGCCGCGCTCAATGATGCTTTCCTCGCCGGAGCGACAGCCGCGGGGCTGACGCAGCTCAAGGGGCACAAGTCGGTCGGAGGGATGCGCGCCTCGATCTATAACGCGATGCCGCTCGCCGGAGTGCAGGCGCTGGTTGATTACATGCGCGATTTTTCCGCGCGAAACGGTTGAACACGCACGGCTGAAAGGGCGAGCATGAGTGACGAACTGCTGAACCTCAGGAAAAACATCGACCGCCTCGACGAGGAAATCCTCGTGCGCCTTGCAGAACGCGCGCGGCACGCCCAGCGCGTCGGCGAGATCAAGCAGGGCAACGTATATCGCCCGGAGCGCGAAGCGCAGGTGCTGCGCCGCCTCGGTGCTGCCAATCCCGGACCGTTGCCGGATCTCGCGGTGCAGCGGATTTTCCGCGAAATCATGTCGGCGTGCCTCGCGCTCGAACGGCCGCTCCGGGTTGCCTACCTCGGGCCGGCAGGGACCTTTTCGGAGAGCGCGTCACGCAAGCATTTCGGCTCGGCGCCGAACTTCGTGCCGACCTCGACCATCGACGAGGTCTTTCGCGCTGTCGAAGCCGGTAACGTCGACTACGGCGTCGTCCCGGTCGAGAACTCGACCGAAGGCGTGGTCGGCGGCACGCTCGACCTGCTGCTCGAGAATCCGTTGCAGATCTGCGGCGAAGTCAAGCTGCGCATCCATCAACACCTGCTGTCGAAAGCTGCGGGCATCGGCGCGCTCAAGCGGCTGTATTCGCACGCCCAGTCCCTCGCCCAGTGCCACGAGTGGCTGAACCGCCACCTGCCGTCGCTTTCGCGCGTACCGGTCGCGAGCAACGCCGAGGCGGCGCGCCTCGCTTCTGAAGATGCCGAATCGTGCGCGATCGCGGGCGAAGCGGCGGCCGACCTCTATGGCCTCGGCGTGCTGGCTGCGAACATCGAGGACGATCCGAACAACACGACGTGCTTTCTCGTCATCGCGCACCACGACGCGGACCGCTCGGGCCAGGACAAGACTTCGCTGGTGTGCTCGGCGCCGAACCGGCCGGGCGCGGTGCATGCGCTGCTCGAACCGCTGGCGAAGCACGGTGTCAGCATGAGCAAGCTGCAATCCCGTCCCGCGCGCGGCGGATTGTGGGAGTACGTGTTCTACATGGACATCGAAGGCCACCGCGACGACCCGGAGGTGGCCGCGGCCTTGAAGGAACTCAACGAACGTGCCGGGTTCGTCAAAGTGTTGGGGTCGTACCCGGTCGCGGTGATCTGAGCGGAACGGGACCGACCACGAGGAGAGCGCAATGAGCGTAGCCAGCAAGGCCCCCGATCACATCCGCGCAATCACGCCCTATCCGCCCGGCAAGCCGATCGGCGAGCTGGCGCGGGAAATGGGGATCCCCGAAGCCAACATCGTCAAGCTGGCGTCCAACGAGAATCCGCTGGGCATGAGCGTGCGCGCCAAGGAAGCCGCCCAGGCGGCGCTCGTCGACATCGAGCGCTACCCGGATGGCAATGGCTTCGAGCTGAAGGCAGCGCTGTGCGCGCGCTTCGGCGTGCAACCCGAGCAGATCGTGCTCGGCAACGGTTCGAACGACGTCCTCGAGCTCGCCGCGCATGCATACCTCGCCCCCCGCAGTTCTGCAGTGTTCTCGCAGCACGCATTCGCCGTCTATCCGCTCGCGACCAATGCAATGGGCGCGCGCGGCATCGAGGTGCCGGCGCGGGCTTACGGACACGATCTGGCCGCAATGGCAGCGGCGATCGCGCCCGACACGCGAATCGTGTTCATTGCGAACCCGAACAACCCCACCGGCACCTTCGTCGACGGCCACGAGCTCGAAACTTTCCTCGCCCGGGTGCCGTCCGATGTGCTCGTGGTGCTGGACGAGGCTTACACCGAATACCTGTCCGAACAGCAGCGTTACGACAGTCTCTCGTGGTTGCCGCGCTTTCCGAACCTGCTCGTTTCCCGAACCATGTCGAAAGCATATGGCATGGCGGGCCTGCGCGTCGGCTACGGCATCGGGCACCCCGATGTCGTCGACCTGATGAACCGCGTCCGCCAGCCGTTCAACGTCAACAGCGTGGCGCTCGCGGCAGCGACGGCTGCGATCGCCGACGAGGAGTTTCTCGCCCGCAGTGCTGACGTCAATCGGCGCGGCATGGCGCAGATCACCGAGGCGCTCGCCGAGCTCGCGCTGGAATGGATCCCGTCGGCGGGCAATTTCGTCACGTTCAGGGTCGGGGATGCAGGAGCAGCGAATCTGGCGCTGCTGAAACAAGGCGTCATCGTCCGGCCGATCGGCGGCTACGGCATGCCCGAATGGCTGCGCGTTTCGATCGGCCTGCCGGAAGAGAACGCCCGTTTCATCACCGCCCTGCGGCAGGCGCTCGCATGACTCAGGCAAGGGACAGACAATGTTCATGATCGACAAGCTGGTCGTCTGCGGTGTCGGCCTGATTGGCGGCTCGTTCGCGTTGGCGCTGCGCCGGGCCGGATTGGTCAGACGCATCGTCGGGATCGGGCGCAGCCCGGCATCGCTCGCTCGCGCAGTGGCGCTGGGCGTCATCGACAAGGCGGCCGCCGGCTGGGCCGATGCGCTGGACGGCGCCGATTTCGTCCTGCTGGCTACTCCGGTCGGGCAAATGGATACGGTAATGGCAGCGATGGCGCCGCATCTGGCGCCGGGAACGGTGGTCACCGACGCCGGCAGTACCAAGCGCGACGTCATCGAGGCGATCTACCGCAATCTTCCCGAGCATCTCCCGTACGTTGTCCCGGCGCACCCGATCGCCGGCGCCGAGTGCAGCGGTGTCGAGGCGGCGTTCGCCGGCCTGTACGACGGGAGGAAAGTCGTCGTCACGCCGTTGCCCGAAAACGAGCCGGAGGCGGTGCTGCGCGTGCGCCAAGCGTGGGAGGCGTGCGGGGCGCTGGTGCACGAGATGCCGCCGCAGGAGCACGATCGCGTGTTTGCGGCGGTCAGTCACCTGCCTCATCTGCTGGCGTTCGGGCTGGTGCACGACCTGGCCGGGCGGTCGAACGCCGAACAGCTGTTCGGGTACGCCGCGAGCGGCTTTCGCGACTTCACGCGTATCGCGGGCAGCCATCCGGAGATGTGGCGGGATATCTGCATCGCCAACAGACAGGCTCTGCTGGGTGAGCTGGACCAGTATCTGGCCGAGCTCGCGCAGCTTCGGGCGCTGCTGCTGTCTGCCGACGGCGACCGACTCGAGCAACTGTTCGGCGAGGCGCGCGCGGCCCGCAATGCCTGGGCCGAGCAATTTTCCACCTCTGCCAACGCTGTTCCGATGCCCGAGTGACCATGGACTTTCTCGACCTTCCGCCGATGCTCGACGCCACGGGGCGAGTACGCCTGCCGGGCTCGAAGAGTATTTCGAACCGCACGCTGCTGCTTGCCGCGCTGGCCGAGGGACGGACGGAAATCCGTGACCTGCTCGCGTCCGACGACGTCGAGCGGATGCTCGACGCGCTGCGCACGCTGGGCGTGTCGTGGGTACGCCAGGGTTACAGCGACGACTATCGTGTCGACGGCGCCGCGGGCCCCTTTCCTGTCAAGGCCGCGGACCTGTTCCTGGGCAATGCCGGCACGGCATTCCGCCCGCTGACCGCTGCACTCGCGCTGTCGGGCGGCGAATACCGCCTGACGGGGGTTCCGCGGATGCACGAGCGGCCGATCGGCGACCTCGTCGACGGGCTGCGGCAGATCGGTGCGGACGTGCGCTATGTCGGCGTCGAAGGCTTTCCGCCGCTGCATATCCTGCCGGCCATGATTCGCCCTGGCGGTGTGCTGCGCGTGCGTGGCGACGTTTCGAGCCAGTTCCTCACCGCGCTGCTGATGGCGTTGCCGCTCACCGGAACGCGGACCACGATCGAAGTCGTTGGCGAGCTGATCTCGAAGCCGTACATCTCGATCACGCTCGATCTGATGGCGCGTTTCGGCGTCGAGGTGCAGTGCGAGGGCTGGACCCGCTTCACCGTTCCGGACGGCGCCCGTTACCGCAGCCCCGGCACGGTGTTCGTCGAAGGGGACGCATCGTCGGCTTCGTACTTTCTTGCCGCGGGGGCGATCGGCGGCGGACCGGTTCGCGTCGAAGGCGTGGGCCGCAGCAGCATCCAGGGCGACGTGCGCTTCGCCGAGGCGCTTGCCGAACTGGGCGCCGGGGTCGACATCGGCGACAACTGGATCGAAGCGCGGGCACCGGAGAGCGGACGACTGAAGGCGTTCGATCTCGACCTGAACCATATTCCCGACGCCGCGATGACGCTCGCCGTCGCGGCGCTGTTTGCCGACGGTCCAAGCACGCTGCGCAATATCGCCAGCTGGCGGGTCAAGGAAACCGATCGCATCGCGGCGATGGCGAAAGAATTGCGCAAGGTCGGCGCCACTGTCGAGGAGGGCGCGGATTTCCTGCGCGTCACACCGCCTGCGGAGCTTCTGCCGGCGGCGATCGACACTTATGACGACCACCGCATGGCGATGTGCTTCTCGCTGGTGAGCCTGGGCGGCTGCCGCGTGCGCATCAATGATCCAAAATGCGTGAACAAGACTTTCCCGACCTATTTCGAGTGCTTCGCCCGCATCACCCGGCCGGTCCCGGTCGTTGCGATCGACGGACCGTCGGCCTCCGGCAAGGGTACGGTCGCCGCGCGCGTCGCCGCTGCGCTCGGCTACCACTACCTTGACAGCGGTTCGCTGTACCGCCTGGTCGCGCTCGCGGCAATGCGTGCGGAGCTTTCATTGGATGACGAGCCGGTGCTCGCTACGCTCGCTGCGCGATTGCCCGCCCGCTTCAGTGCAGCGCGAGCGGTGCTGGACGACGAGGACGTCACCGACGCTATCCGCAGCGAAGCGTGTTCGGTCGGCGCCTCGCAGGTGGCAGCCTTGCCTGCGGTGCGCGCTGCCCTGCTCGATCGCCAGCGCGATTACCGTCGTGCGCCCGGCCTCGTTGCAGAAGGGCGCGACATGGGCTCGGTCGTGTTCCCGGACGCGACAGTCAAGATATTCCTCACTGCGACTGTCGAGGCACGCGCGCAGCGGCGCTATAAGCAGTTGATGGAAAAAGGGATGGGTGCTAGCATGGAAAGTCTTCTAAAGGATCTTCATGAACGGGATGCGCGCGATGCCGCCCGGACTGTCGCTCCCTTGAAGAAATTGCCGGATGCGGTGCTCCTCGATACGACTGAAATCGACGTGGAGCAGGCGGTCGGTTTCGTGCTCGACCGGGTCCGCCGTTAGCGCGTTCCCGCAGGCGAGAAGCAGACCCGGAAAGGTTTGCTTCCTGATTTTCAATCCTCTACTGGTAGCCGCTTTCGGGCGGCTTTTGGACCTTCACTCTTTATGACCACTGCCACCCCCGTTTCCGATTTCCAGGAAAGTTTTGCCGACCTATTCGAAGAAAGCCTTGCCCGTCAGGAGATGCGCTCCGGCGAGGTGATCACCGCCGAAGTCGTGAGCATCGACCATAACTTCGTCGTCGTGAATGCCGGCCTGAAGTCCGAGAGCTACGTGCCGATCGAAGAGTTCCGCGATGACCGCGGCGAACTCGAAGTCAAGATCGGCGACTTCGTCCACGTCGCCATCGACGCGCTGGAAGACGGCTATGGCGAAACCCGTCTGTCGCGCGAGAAGGCGAAGCGGATCGCAGCCTGGAACGATCTGGAAAAGGCGCTCAACGAAGGCTCCTTGGTGAAGGGCCTGATTTCGGGTCGCGTCAAGGGTGGTCTGACGGTCATGACGAACAGCATCCGTGCGTTCCTGCCGGGCTCGCTGGTGGATATGCGTCCGGTCAAGGATACCTCGCCGTACGAAGGCAAGGAATTCGAGTTCAAGGTCATCAAGCTCGACCGCAAGCGCAACAACGTCGTGGTGTCGCGCCGCGCCGTGCTCGAAGAGACGATGGGCGAAGAGCGCGAAAAGCTGCTCGCGAACCTCAAGGAAGGCACGGTCGTCAAGGGTATCGTCAAGAACATCACCGACTACGGCGCGTTTGTCGACCTCGGCGGCATCGACGGCCTGCTGCACATCACTGATCTGGCGTGGCGTCGCGTGCGTCACCCGTCTGAAGTGCTCAACGTCGGCGACGAGATCGACGCCAAGGTCCTGAAGTTCGATCAGGAAAAGAACCGCGTCTCGCTCGGCCTCAAGCAACTCGGCGAAGACCCGTGGGTGGGCATTGCGCGTCGTTACCCGCAGGGCACGCGCCTGTTCGGCAAGGTGACGAACATCACCGACTACGGCGCGTTCGTTGAAGTCGAGCAGGGCATCGAGGGGCTGGTCCACGTGTCTGAAATGGACTGGACCAACAAGAACATCCACCCGACGAAGGTCGTTCAGCTCGGCGACGAAGTCGAAGTGATGATCCTCGAGATCGACGAAGACCGCCGCCGCATCTCGCTCGGCATGAAGCAGTGCATGTCGAACCCGTGGGACGATTTCGCGATCAACCACAAGAAGGGTGACAAGGTCCGCGGCCAGATCAAGTCGATCACCGATTTCGGTGTGTTCATCGGCCTGGACGGCGGCATCGACGGCTTGGTGCACCTGTCCGATCTGTCCTGGAGCGACACTGGCGAAGAGGCCGTGCGTCGCTTCAAGAAAGGCGATGAAGTCGAGGCTGTCGTCTTGGCGATCGACGTTGAGCGCGAGCGCATCTCGCTGGGCGTCAAGCAGCTCGAAGGCGATCCGTTCACGAATTTCATCGCGACGCACGAGAAGAACAGCATCGTCGGCGGCACCGTGAAATCGGTCGACGCGCGCGGTGCGGTGATCGCGCTGAACGAGGATGTGGAAGGCTACCTGCGGGCTTCGGAAGCTGCCGCGCATCGTATCGATGACTTGACGACCGTGCTGAAGGAAGGTCAGGGAGTCGAGGTGATGATCATCAACGTCGACCGCAAGACGCGTTCGATCAACCTGTCGATCCGCGCGAAGGACCAGGCCGAGCAGAGCGACGCGATGCAGAAGTTTGCGTCGGACAGTTCCGCGGCCAGCGGTACCACGAACCTTGGTGCGCTGCTGAAGGCCAAGCTCAACGAGCAGAAGCAGTAAATCCGGTTGGATATGACCAAATCGGAGCTGATTGCGAGGCTCGCGGCGCGTTTTCCGCAGCTGGTCGCAAAGGATGCCGATTACGCGGTCAAGATGGTGATCGATGCGATGTCCGAAGCGCTTGCGCGCGGGGATCGCATCGAGATCCGGGGATTTGGCAGCTTCGCATTGAACTATCGACCGCCGAGGGTGGGGCGTAATCCGAAATCCGGAGACAAGGTTCTGGTTCCGGAAAAGTACGTGCCCCACTTCAAGGCCGGCAAAGAGCTACGCGAGCGCGTCGACATCGCCGGATGAGCTGCGCGGCGATCGGGGCTGCATCATGAATGTCCGGGAAGGCGGCGCGAGCCGCCTTCTTTTTTGCCCTTCGCTCGGAGATAATTCATCCCATGCGCGTCGTAATGTGGATCATCCGGCTCCTGCTGTTCTTTCTGCTGTTCGGTTTCGCAGTGAAGAACGACCACCTCGTGAGCCTGCATTTCTTTTTCGGCAGCAGCTGGCAGTTGCCGCTGGTGTTCGTCATCCTCGTCGCATTCACCGCCGGTGCGCTGCTCGGCGTGACGGCGACTTTCGGCTCGCTGCTGCGTCAGCGTCGTGAAATCGGCCGCCTGCGGCGCCAACTCGACCGCGCCACGCGTGACCGTCCGGCCGCCCAGGTTCCGAGCACGGCCGAAGTCCAGGCGCCCGAGACTTTTTGAGCAATGGAAATCGAATTCTGGTGGTTTCTGGCGCTGCCGCTTTTTTTTGCGCTGGGCTGGCTGGCCGCGCGCATCGACATACGTCAGGTGGTGCATGAATCGCGCGCGCTGCCGCGTTCGTACCTGTCGGGCTTGAATTTTCTGCTCAATGAACAGCAGGACAAGGCGATCGATGCGTTCATCGAAGCGGTGAAGATCGATCCGCAAACGATCGAGCTGCATTTCGCGCTGGGAAGCCTGTTTCGACGCCGCGGCGAGACCGATCGCGCGATTCGCATGCACCAGAGCCTCGTCGACCGCGAGGACCTCTCCGATGAGCAGCGCCTTCAGGCGCTCGCCGAACTCGGTCAGGATCATCTGAAGGCCGGGTTGCTGGACCGCGCCGAGGCGGTGTTCCTGAAGCTTCGGGACACCCGCCTCAATGACATTGCAGTGCGTTTTCTGCTCGAGATCTACCAGCAGGAGAAGGACTGGGCAAAGGCGATCGAGGCGGCAAAGGCGCTGCCGGATCACGAGAGCGTCCTGTGGCGCAAGGAAGTCGCGAATTTCTATTGCGAGCTGGCGACCCTCGCCTTGGCAAGCTCGCGGAACGACGAAGCCCAACGCCATCTTGACCAAGCGTTCGCGATCAATCGGCGGTGTGTCCGAGCGAGCATCGTCCTGGGCGATCTCATGGCGGCGGAGAAGCGCTACGACGAGGCCATCGAAGTGTGGAAGCGCGTCGAGAGCCAGGACCCGGTCTACCTTGCGCTGGTCGCCGAACGCATCATGGACGCCCACCAGCGGCTCGACCGGGTCGAGCAGGGGCAGACGCTGCTGCGCTCGTGGCTCGAGCGTCATTCCTCGCTCGACCTCCTCGACGAGGTGTTCCACTGGGAACTCGAAAAGGAGGGATCGCGCGCGGCCTATGACCTCGTCAGGGAAGAGCTGCGCCGCAATCCGACCTTGCTCGGGCTCGACAAGTTGCTCGAAGCCGCATTGCTGAATGCGCCGGCCGAGCAGCGCAGCGACATCGAACTTGTAAAACAGTTAATCCATGGCCACACCCGCCGGGTCGCGCGTTATCGTTGCGCCGAATGCGGGTTCAAGGCCCGCCAGTTCCAGTGGCGTTGCCCCGCGTGCGGCGGCTGGGAAACCTATCCTCCGCGTCGCACCGAAGAATACGATCTCGCGCCGTAAGCGCCTGTGAGGGCTGTCGCCAGTGGCACGGCTCGCCCGCCGGTTTGCTGTCTCTTCCATTTGAGGACGATTCATGAAAATCACCGTCGTGGGTACCGGTTATGTGGGACTCGTCAGTGGGGCCTGCCTCGCGGACGTCGGCAACGATGTGCTGTGCCTGGATGTCGATCCGGCCAAAATCCGCATCCTGGAGGGCGGCGGAATTCCGATCCACGAACCGGGGCTGCTGGAGATCGTGCGCCGCAATGTCGAGGCCGGCAGGCTGTTCTTCACTACCGACGTCGAACAGGCGGCGCGCCACGGAACGATGCAGTTCATCGCGGTCGGGACGCCGCCGGACGAGGATGGGTCGGCGGATCTGAAGTACGTCGTCGCGGCGGCGCGAAACATCGGCAGGCACATGGATGGCTACCGCGTCGTCGTCAATAAGTCGACGGTCCCGGTGGGTACGGGCGACCGCGTTCGCGAGGCGATCGTTGCGGAATTGGCGGCCCGCGAAGCCGATTTTCCGTTCAGTGTCGTGTCGAACCCGGAGTTCCTGAAGGAAGGCGCGGCGGTCGATGACTTCATGCGCCCCGACCGGATCATCGTCGGGGCGGACGACGAGCGCGCGATCGATCTGATGCGCGAATTGTACGGCCCGTTTCAGCGCAACCGCGAAAAGATGCTGGTTATGGATGTCCGGAGCGCCGAGCTGACCAAATATGCCGCCAATGCGATGCTTGCGACCCGCATCAGCTTCATGAACGAACTGGCGAACCTCGCCGAGACGCTCGGCGCGGACATTGAACTCGTGCGTCAGGGTATCGGCTCTGACCCGCGCATCGGCTGGCACTTTCTCTATCCCGGCTGCGGCTACGGTGGTTCGTGCTTTCCGAAGGACGTGAAAGCGCTGATCAACACCGGCGACGAGCGCGGTCAGGATCTGCTGATCCTGAACGCCGTCGAGGCGGCCAACGAGGCGCAGAAGCTGCGTCTCGTCGACAAGGTCGTCGCGCGGTTCGGCGAGGACCTGTCGGATTGCCACTTCGGACTGTGGGGACTCGCCTTCAAGCCCAACACCGACGACATGCGGGACGCCCCGAGTCGGGTAATCGTTGCCGAGTTGCTGCGGCGTGGCGCGACGGTCGCTGCGTATGATCCGGTCGCGATGGGGGAGGCGCGGCGCATCTTCGGCGACGAACCGCGGTTGGCCTATGCGGAGCGGCCGATGGATGTCCTCGAAGGTGCCGATGCGCTGATCATCGTCACCGAATGGAAGGAGTTCCGCAGCCCCGATTTCATCCAGATCAGGCAGATGCTGCGGCACGCGGTGGTCTTCGACGGGCGCAACATGTACGAACCCTCGGTCATGGCACGCGTCGGCCTCGAATACCACGGCATCGGACGGCGCTGAGCCTCCGTTCCGGAACGATTGCCGATATAAGCTTATGCCGCCCCGCGGGTTTGCGCGGACGGGCTGCCCGCTTACTATCGGCCCATCGAAATCAGACCGGACCACAGGGACATGGACTACAAGACGCTGGAAGACTACGTGGGCCACACGCCGCTGGTGCGCCTCAAGCGCATCGGCGCGGGCCGCAACAACGTCATTCTCGCGAAGCTCGAAGGCAACAACCCGGCTGGATCGGTGAAGGACCGGCCGGCGCTGTCGATGATCGTCCATGCGGAAGCGCGCGGCGAGGTTCGCCCCGGGGACACGCTGATCGAGGCGACCAGCGGAAATACCGGAATCGCGCTGGCGATGGCGGCGGCGATGCGTGGCTACCGGATGATCCTCGTGATGCCGGAAAACCAGAGCGTCGAGCGGCGCCAGACCATGCGGGCGTTCGGCGCCGAGCTCGTGCTGACCCCGCGCGACGGCGGCATGGAAATGGCCCGGGACGTCGCCGAGCGAATGCGCGACGAAGGCCGGGGAATCATCCTCGACCAGTTCGCGAATCCCGACAATCCGCTCTCTCATTACGAAGCGACCGGCCCGGAAATCTGGGAGCAGACGGGCGGCCGGATCACGCATTTCGTCAGCAGCATGGGCACGACCGGGACGATCATGGGCTGCTCGCGCTTCCTGAAGGAAAGGAATCCGGCGGTCCGCATCATCGGCTGCCAACCGGATGAGGGCTCGCAGATCCCCGGCATCCGCAAGTGGCCCGAAGCCTATCTGCCGAAGATCTACGAAAAACCGCGGGTCGATGCGATCGAAAATGTGAGCCAGGCCGACGCCGAGGAAATGACACGGCGCCTGGCGCGCGAGGAAGGTATTTTTGCCGGGATCTCCTCGGGCGGTGCGATGCACGTCGCCGTCCGCATTGCGGCCGACCTGGAAAATGCGGTGATCGTGTCCATCATCTGCGATCGTGGCGACCGGTACCTGTCGACCGGCGTGTTTCCGGGCTGAGTTCCGTTCCGGCCAGCGCATGATGCGCCTGGCTTTTCTGCTTTTGCTTCTGGCCTGGTCGGGGATTGCCGGCGCGGGCGCCCTGCAGCTCGACCTGGGCCGCCTCGCGCATCCCGTTTTCGTCATCGAAGGCCTGCATGTCCGTCTCGGGGATGAAGGCGAGGCAGCCGAACTGGCAATCGAACGCTTCGCGATCGGCAAGCGCGACTGGCAGGACGTCACGATCCGTTGTCCCGACTTTCGCCTCGAACGTGCCGTGGTGCGCTGCCTCCGAGGCATGTTGACCGTTCCGGGCCTGTTCGAACGTACGGCGATCGACCTGCATTTGGACACGCGGAACAAGAGCGGGGAACTCAACCTCCGCATGCCTGGCCGTGAAGCGATTGATATCGTGATCCGCCCGGACGGCCGAATCGTCGCGTCGCTTGAAGGGCTTTCCGTCGCACGTCTGGGCAAGCTTGTCGATCTGGCAAGCTGGAATGCGGTGGGACGGCTCGCCGGTCGTATCGAATATTCCCCGACGCGCGACGGCGCCCGCATCAAGGTTTCCGGCACGCTCGGAGACGGCGGATTTGCGCAGGCCGATGGGCTGCGGGCGGCGGAAGGGGTGGGCCTGGACATCGATCTGGCGGCGCGGCGCGGGCTCGCCGGCTGGGACTGGCAGGGGCGGGTGGCGTGGAACGCCGGGGAGGCATATCTGCACCCGCTGTACCTCGTGGCCGGCCCGGTTATCGAGGCAGCAGGGCGGCTTGAAGGGGAAATGCTCACGGTAGCACGCGCGCGGCTTGAACTCGAAGGCGTGCGCGCAATCGCCGCAAACGCCGAAATCGGCCTGCAACCCGTAGCCGTGAGAAGCCTGGCGTTTTCGGTCGCCGACGCCGATCTCGCGGTGGTCGGTCCGCGCTATCTCGCTCCGGCGTTTGCGCCGTCCGCAACGGATCGGCTGCGGTTTTCCGGTCACGTCAGCGCCGCAGCGACAGTTGAAGAGGGAGTGCCGACCACGGTGGAGCTTGCATTCGACGAGGCGGGCTTCAGCCTCAGTGACAAGGAATTGAGTTTCGGGCCGCTGACCGGCGTCGTGCCCTGGCGCGCCGAAGCTCGCACCGAAGCGCGACTGGCGGTCGGTGGCGGCCGCTGGCAGAAGCTCGCGCTGGGGGCTTTCGAACTCATCGCGCAGCTCGATGGACAGCGCGTCGACGTCGACCGCGTCGCGATCCCGGTGCTCGATGGAGCGCTGGTGCTGGAGCGGCTGGCGCTCGCGCACGATGCGACGGGCTGGCATGGCAGTGGCGCCGCGGTTGTCGAGCCGATCTCGATGGCGCTGCTCGCCGAGGCGGCCGGCCTGCCCCCGATGTCCGGCGTGCTGAGCGCGTCGCTGCCGGGGCTGCGCGTCGCACCGGGCGAAATCTCGCTCGACGGCGCTCTGGTGATTTCGGTGTTCGACGGCTACCTGCAGGCGACGCGGCTGCAACTGCTCGAACCGTTCGGCGTCGCGTCGCATCTCTACGCCGACGTCCAGGCGCGCCACCTCGACCTCGCGCAACTGACCGAAGCCTTCTCGTTCGGCAGCGTGTCGGGGTTTGTCGACGCGCATGTCCTCGGGCTGGAACTCGCCCGCTGGCGACCGGTGCGCTTCGATGCTCGCGTCCTCAGCAGCCCCGGAAACTATCCGCGGCGGATCAGCCAGCGCGCGGTGCAGAACATCAGCGCGCTCGGCGGGCCCGGGGCGGTCGCCGCGCTGCAGCGCGGACTGCTCGGCCTGTTCGAGACATTCGGTTATCGCGACATCGGCATCTCCTGCGTCCTGCGCGATGGCGTATGCCGCATGGACGGGCTGGACGACCGTATGGCGCCCGGTGACGGCTACTACATCGTGCGTGGCGGCGGCATCCCCGCGCTGAATGTCATCGGCTACAATCGGCGCGTCGATTGGAACGAGCTGATCGATCGTCTGCAGCGGGTGATTGCGTCGAACGCGTCGCCCGTCATCCAGTAGCAGTCGGAATTCGCGGCTTCGCCGCAACAGGCCCGGCTCGCCACGGGCAGGAACAGGAGGCTGGATGACCGCATTCCCCAGAGTCGCTGTGCTCGGCGCCGTGGTGGCGATCGCCAGCGCCTGCGTGACGATCAATATCTATTTTCCCGCTGCGGCCGCGGAAAAAGCCGCCGATCGCATCATCGAGGACGTCTGGCAGCTGGGCGAAGGCGAGACGCCGACGATCCGACCGCAACAGGACGGGGAGACGAAATGAATGCGATGACGATGACGAAGGCGATGATGAAATGGCGCGGCTGGATCGCCGTGTTGCTGCTCGGCTTTGCCGGACTGGTGTTCGCGCAGGGGAACATCGAAATCGACACGCCGACGATTGCGGCGCTCAAGCAGTCGATGCAGCAGCGTCATGCGAAGCTCGCGCCGTTGTACGCGTCGGGTGCCGTCGGGCTGGCGGCCGATGGCAACGTCGCCCTGCGCGATGCCTCCGGCGTCCCGCTCGCGCAGCGCGGCCAAGCGAATGCGCTGGTCGCGGCTGAAAACGCCGATCGCGCCGCCCTCTACCGCGAAATTGCGCGCGCCAACGGTCATCCCGAATGGGAGGCGGATGTGCGCGCCACGTTCGCGCGGCGCTGGATCGAGCGCGCCCAGCCGGGCTGGTTGATCCAGCGCGATGGCAGCTGGGTGCGCAAGTGATGCCGGTCCTCGTCTTCGATATCGAGACCATCCCGGATGTCGAAGGCATTCGCGTGCTCAACGATCTGCCCGACGATCTCGACGATTACGAAGTCGCCGAGTTCGCTTTCCAGGAGAGGCGCGCGGCCAACGGCAGCGACTTCCTGCAGCATCACCTGCAGCGCGTCGTGACGATTTCGTGCGTGCTGCGGGACGCCTCCCAGTTCCGGGTGTTCTCGCTGTCCGAACCGGAGTGCACGGAAGGCGAGATCATCCAGCGCTTCTACGACGGCATCGAACGCTTCACGCCGCAGATCGTGTCGTGGAACGGCGGGGGTTTCGACCTGCCGGTGCTGCATTACCGCGGCCTGAAACACGGCGTGTCGGCGCCGCGGTACTGGGACCAGGGCGAAGGGGACTACCAGGATTCGCGCGATTTCAAGTGGAACAACTACATCGGCCGCTACCACAACCGGCACCTCGACCTGATGGACCTGCTCGCGCTGTACCAGCCGCGCGCGAATGCACCGCTCGACGAGGTGGCTAAGCTGATGGGGTTTCCCGGCAAGCTCGGCATGGACGGTTCGGCAGTGTGGTCCGCGTGGCAGGACGGACGCGCAGCGGAAATCCGCGATTACTGCGAAACCGACGTCGTCAACACCTATTTGGTGTACCTGGGTTTTCAGCGCATGCGCGGGCAGCTCGATGCGGCGTCGCATGGAGCTGAACTCGCAGTCGTGCGCGAAGCCCTCGCGCGCATCGACGCGCCGCACTGGAAGCAGTTCCTTGCCGCCTGGCCCGGAGTCTGAACCTCAAGGAGATATGCTAATGTCGATCATCGGGACCATCATCATCGGCTTCATCGTCGGACTCCTTGCCCGCCTGCTGCATCCGGGCAAGGACGGCCTTGGGATCATCATGACGACGCTGCTTGGTATCGCTGGAGCGATGCTCGCGACGTACGGCGGACAGTTCCTCGGCCTGTATCGGCCGGGGGAGCCCTCCGGCTTCATCGGCGCGCTGATCGGCGCAATCATCATTCTGTTCATCGTGACCCGCCTGCGCAAATGATCGGCGCAGAGAGCTGAAAAACGGCCAGCGTGAAGCTGGCCGTCGGTGCTGAACGGTCGGCGGCACCCGCTGCCGCACAACCTCTCAAGAAAACGCCCGGCCGTCCCCCGTTTTCTTGTCCCCCTGAGGGGCGGAAACGGCAAAGCCTCGGGGGGCGCTCAGTACACGTCGTGCTGGGTGTTATAGATGTTGAAGTGCCCGGTCGGCGTGATCAGCTTCGGATCCTTGATCACGGTCTTCAGCTCGAGTGTCTTGTCGTCGACGACGACGATCGCGGACTCCTTGTCCTTCGCCGACCACACGGAGAACCACACCTCGTTGCCGTCCTTGTTGTACTCCGGCTGCACGACCCGCTTCGCGCCGTCGTCCTTCAGCTCGGCCCATTCGGCGATCGGCAGCACCTTCAAGCCACCCTGCAGGTTCGTAAGGTCGTACACCGCGACCGTCTGGCTGACTTTCGCGTCCGGATGAAGCGGGTTGTCGACGTACAGGTGCTTCGACTTCGGATGCGTCTTGATGAACAGCGACCCTCCGCCCTGACTCTTCAGCGTATCGACCATTTTCCACGCGTACTGCTTGTGCTTTTCCGGATCGGTGCCGATCAGCGCGATCGTGTCGTCGCCGAGGTGGCCCGTCGCCCACACCGGTCCGTAGGTCGGATGCGTGAAGTTTGCGCCACGTCCGGGGTGCGGGATCTTGCCGACATCGATGAGTCCGGCGAGCTTGCCGTCCTTCGCATCGATCGCCGCGACCTTGTTCGACTGGTTCGCTGCGACCATGAAGTAGCGCTTCGACACATCCCAGCCGCCGTCGTGCAGGTAGGGCGCGGAACCGATCTCGGTGGTCTTCAGGTTCTGGAGGTCGGAGTAGTCGACCATCAGCGTCTTGCCGGTTTCCTTGACGTTGACGACGAACTCCGGCTTGAAGTGCGACGCGACGATCGCGGCGACGCGCGGCTCCGGATGGTATTCCTGCGTATCGACGGTGAGGCCGCGGGTCGACACGATCTTCTGCGGCTCGAGCGTATCGCCGTTCATGATGACGAACTGCGGCGGCCAGTACGCGCCGGCGATCGCGTATTTATCCTCGTAGCCCTTGTACTTCGAGGTGTCGACCGAGCGGGCCTCGAGGCCGATGCGGATCTCGGCGACGTTGTCCGGCTTCTCCATCCACAGGTCGATCATGTTGATCTTCGCATCCCGTCCGATCACGAACAGGTAACGGCCTGAGGCCGAGATGCGGGAGATGTGCACCGCGTACCCGGTCTTGACGATATTGATGATCTTCTTCGTGTCGCCGTCGATCAGCGCGATCTCGCCGGTGTCGCGCAGCGTCGTCGAGAAGATGTTCGAGATGTTGTAGTCGTTCATCTTCTTCTTCGGCCGATGCTCGGGGGGGACGAGGACTTTCCACGTTTCCTTCATTTGCGCCATGCCGAACTCGGGCGGTTGCGGAGGCGACTGCTGGATGTAGCGCGCCATCAGGTCAACTTCCTCGTCGGTGAGCTCTCCCGACGTTCCCCAGTTCGGCATGCCGGCGGGCGAGCCGTACTTGATGAAGACCTTGAGGTATTCGCTGCCCTTGGCGAGCGTAATGTCGGGTGTCAGCGGCTTGCCGGTCGCCCCCTTGCGCAGCACGCCGTGACAGCCGGCGCAGCGCTGGAAGTAGATATTCTGGGCTTTCGCGAATTCGGCCTTGGTGATCTTCGGCGCGTCGGGATTGATGTCCTGGTACATCTCGACATCGGCCAGCGGAGAACCGCCGGCCTGGTACTTCGCCTCTGCCTCGCCGACATGCTCCTCGGTGTTCGCCTGGGCGAATACCTGCGACATTGCGAGCGGCAGGCTCGCAAGCAGGAAGACGCCGCTGATCCGATTCCTCTTGATACCCATCGTCGATCTCCTTCAGGGATGAACTGGTGGCGCAACGACTCTGTCGGGTACTGGTTGTCGAGGAACTCAACCCGTCAGCGCGAGTTCCTCGATTGTTGTTCCATTGCCAAGCAGGGCGTGCAGCGACACGACCGACCCGATCATGATCAGCGCCGGCGACTTGAGCTGTGCCCGTTTCACGGTCGCCGAGAGCTGGTCGAGTCGGTCGGTCACGGTGATTTGCCTGTTCGTGGTGCCCGCATGCACTACCGCCGCCGGCGTATCGGCCGGAAGCCCATGGGTGATCAGCTGCTGGCAGATGATGTCGAGCGCGCCGAGCCCCATGTAGATGACGACCGTCTGGTTTGGCCGGGCCAGCGCCGGCCAGTCGAGATTGACGGTGCCATCCTTGAGATGCCCGGTAGTGAAGATCACCGAGCGTGCGTGGTCGCGATGCGTCAGGGGGATGCCCGTACAGGCCGAGACGCCGCATGCCGCGGTGATCCCGGGTACGACTTCGCATTCGATCCCGGATTCGAGGAGCTCCTCCATCTCTTCGCCGCCGCGCCCGAACATGAACGGATCGCCCCCTTTCAACCGTACGACCTCGAGCCCGCTGCGGGCGAGATCGACCAGGAGACCGTTGATCCGGTCCTGCGGCAATGAATGGTATCCCGCCTCTTTGCCTGCATAGATCATCCTCGCCGCCGGATCGGCCAAGTGGAGGATTTCCTCGCCGACAAGGTGATCATAGACGACGGCCTGCGCCTTCGACAGCAGGCGTGCCGCTTTCAGCGTGAGAAGCTCCGGATCGCCGGGGCCCGCCCCGACCAGATACACCTTGCCCGATCGTCTGCATGCTGCCGGGTCATCGGGACCGTCTCCCGAAGGATCGAAGCCGCCGATATGCTTGCTCATGAATGGCTCTCCGCGTGTGCCGCGAATCCGTGCTCCGCGGCGGTTCGAATGGCGCGAACAGGGCGTTCGGGCGTCGCCACTTTATCCCTACTTACCGTCCGGGAAATTAACCGATATCAAGGAGGGCCAGGCTATGTCGGCACGATACTGCGGCCATACCTGAGCGGATCAGGTTGGCATCCCGCCTCCCGTCCGTGATGGCCCATCTTTCCAGTGCGGACTGACGAGGACCCGAGCGTGTTCTGTCGAAGCATCCTGATCGCGGCTTTCCTTCCGGCGCTGGTTTTCCCGGTCCACGCCCAAGACACTGCCCCCGACGACAAGCGGCAGCGCGAGCTGGTGCATATGGTTCGCCAGGACTGCGGATCGTGTCACGGCCTGACTTTGCAGGGCGGCCTCGGCCCGGCCCTCACTCCTGCGACGCTACGCGGCAAGCCTTCGGAGGGGCTGGTCGCGACGATTGTCAATGGCCGGCCTGGTACGCCGATGCCGCCGTTTCGCGGCCTGGTCGATGAATCGGAGGCTGCATGGATCGTGGAACGGCTCGTCGACGGTTTTCCCGCGGATGGCGGCCCCGAGTCCGCTCAACAGACGGCGGACACGCGGTGATGGTGCCTTCGCCAGCCTGCGCATCGGCCCCTGAAAAAGAGAGACGCATGATTCCCGGAAGCAAAGTGAAGCGTGCAGCATTGGCTGTCTCGATGCTCCTGCTGTCGGCGTGCGCATCCCAACAGCCGGTCGCGTTGCGGGGCACCGGCGACCTCGGCGTCGTCGTCGAGCGCGCGACCGGCCAGTTGCAGGTCATCGAGACGACGCATCGCCGGGCGCTCGCGCAGGTTTCCGGCCTCGGCGATCTGTCCCATGCATCGGTCGTGTTCTCACGCGACAGCCGCTACGCCTACGTCTTCGGCCGTGATGGGGGGCTGACGAAGGTCGATCTCCTCACCGCGACGATCGCGAACCGCGTGGTACAGGCCGGCAACGCGATCGGCGGCGGGATTTCCCAGGACGGCCGCATCCTCGTCGCGCAGAACTACGAACCGGGCGGAATCAAGGCTTTCGACGCCGACACGCTCGAACTGCTCGCGGATGTGCCAGCCACCTACGGCACGGATGGCAAGCGCTCGAAAGTCGTCGGGCTGGCCGATCTGCCGGGCAACCGCTTCGTCTATTCGCTGTTCGACGCCAACGAAATCCGCGTCACCGACCTGTCCGATCCGCGCCATCCGAAGACTGAACGTTACCCGTCCGGCAAGCAACCGTACGATGCGCTGGTGACGCCCGACGGGCGCTACTACATCGCCGGGTTGTTCGGCGAGGACGGTCTGTCGATGCTCGACCTGTGGCATCCGGAAGAGGGCGTGCGCACGATCCTGCCGGGCTATGGCCGGGGCGAGCAGGCATTGCCGGTGTACAAGATGCCGCACCTGCGCGGCTGGGCGGTTGCCGCGGGCCGCGCATACCTGCCGGCGATCGGCCGTCACGAAGTCCTGGTCGTCGAACTCGGCAGCTGGAAGGAGGTGGCGCGGATTCCGGTCAAGAGCCAGCCGGTCTTCGTCATGGCGAGGCCCGACGGCCGCGAGGTGTGGGTCAATTTCGCCTTCCCGGACAACAGCTGGATCCAGGTGATCGATACGGTCGGAAACGCCATCGTCGATACGCTGCAGCCCGGCCGCGCGATTCTCCATATGGAATTCGCCCCGAAAGGCGAGGAGGTCTGGGTGTCTGCGCGCGACGACAACAAGGTCGTGATCTACGGAACCGCGAAGCGCGACAAGCGCGCCGAGCTTCCCGCCGCCAGCCCGAGCGGCATTTTCTTCACCAGCCGCGCATTCCGGACAGGTTTCTAGAACATGGCTTGCACGAGCGCCACGCAGATGTGCACCACGACAATGGCCGGGCGCGGAGTGGTTCATCAGCCCGACGCGGCGACGTTTCGGCTGCTGAATGACTACCAGCGCGGGTTTCCGCTCGTATCCGAACCGTTTGCCGCGATCGCGGCGGAATGCGGATTGAGCGAGCCGGCTGTTCTCGCCGCGCTGCAGGACTGGCTGGGCTCAGGCGTCCTCAGCCGGGTTGGAGCAGTGTTCGCGCCGCGGCGTGTCGGCGCGAGCGCGTTGGCGGCGCTCGCCGCGCCCCTAGCGCGGCTCGAGTCGATCGCTGCCCGCGTCAGCGCGGTGGCGGAAGTGAATCACAACTATCAGCGCGAACATCGGCTCAACCTGTGGTTCGTGATCACGGCGGCGTCGGAGCAGCGATTGCGGCAGATCGTCGCGGAAATCGAACGGGACACCGGCTGCAACGTCATCGTGCTGCCGCTCGAAGAGGAGTTCCACATCGATCTCGGCTTCGATCTCGGCGGTGCGGTACGCGGCGCTGCCAGCGTTGCGACGCGGGATCTGCCGCCCCTCGGTGAGACGGCCTGCGCGCTGCCAGGCATCGAGCGCCGGTTGATGGCCGCCTTGCAGTCGGGGTTGCCGTTGCTGCCGCGGCCGTTCGCCGCGCTCGGGCGCAATGTCGCCCTCAGCGAAGCGATGGTCATCGAGCTGATCGCTTCGTGGCTCGAAAACGGCCTGATCAAGCGTTTCGGGATCGTCGTGCGCCACCATGAGCTCGGCTTTTGCGCGAACGCGATGTGCGTCTGGGATGTTCCGGACGACCAGGTCAGTGAACTGGGCCGCAGTCTCGCAGCCGAATCTTCAGTGACGCTTTGCTATCGGCGCAGCCGCGTCCTGCCGGACTGGCCGTACAACCTGTTCTGCATGATCCATGGCAAATCGCGCGAAGCGGTGCTCGAAGTGCGCGAAGCCATCGCCGCGCGCCACCGCATGAATCGCTGGCCGGGCGCAGTGTTGTTCAGCACTCGGCGGTTCAAGCAGCAGGGCGCACGTTATCTGGCGGACAGTGACGCATGAGCCGGGCGACCGCGAAGGGGCAGGCGCCGCTGCTCGACGAGACCGACCGGGCGCTGATCAACATGCTGCAAGGGGATTTTCCGCTGGTGCGCAACCCGTTTGCCGACGTCGCCGTCCGGCTCGGGATCGACGAGGGGCAGGTCATCGACCGGCTGCAGCGCCTGCTCGATCAGCGGGTGCTGACGCGGTTCGGGCCGATGTTCCAGATCGAACGGATCGGCGGCGCGTTCTGCCTTGCGGCGATCCGCGTGCCGGAAGCCGATTTCGACCGCGTCACGGCCGAAGTGAATGCCTTTGCCGAAGTGGCGCACAACTACCGACGCGACCACGCGCTCAACATGTGGTTCGTCCTGGCGACCGAAACCCCGCAGGGCATTGCTGCGACGGCAAGGCGGATCGAAGCGGCGATCGGGCTGCCGGTGTTCCTGTTTCCGAAGGAACGGGAGTACTTCGTCGAAATGAAGCTGGAGGCGTGATGACCGCAGACCGGGGAAAACTGCCCGCGCACGACCCCAGTGACCCTGGTGCCGCGCCCGGCGTCGACTGCGACGAGGCGATCGAGCGACGCATCATCGTCGCGACCCAAAGCGGGCTGCCGCTGGTCCCGCAGCCTTGGGACGAAGTGGCCCGGGAAGTCGGCCTCTCGGTCGACGAACTGCTTTGTCGCGTGCGCGGGATGCTCGAGCGCGGAGTCATCCGTCGCATCGGGGCGGTACCGAATCATTATGCGATCGGCTACACCGCGAACGGCATGAGCGTGTGGGATGTCGTGGACGAATGTGTCGATGCCGTCGGCGAGTTCATCGGTGCACTCGATGCCGTTACCCACTGCTATCGACGCCCGCGCCGTCTCCCGGACTGGCCGTACAACCTCTTCGCGATGGTCCACGGACGCAGCCATGACGAGGTGCGGCAGCAGATCGGCGACATCGCAGGCCGCATCGCGACAAACTTTCCCGGCGCCTGCCGCAGCCGCGAGGTGTTGTTTTCGTCTGCGATCCTGAAGAAAACGGGGCTGCGAATCGGTGGCGCAGCAGAAAGTGTGCAGAAGCGCGAGTGAGTTTTCCCCAGGCGGGTAGCAGCCCTCTGCGCGGCCCGGTAAAACCCTGACGTTTCGCCCCCGCGGGCAACTCCAGATTGCAAATTGCTTATGCTTTTTACGTTATGATAAGAAATTGTTATGTCAAGCGGTTTTATCCACAGAGGGGATAGGGAAATTTAACGCATATCAAGGATCGCCCGCGGTTATCAGATCGATACTGGCTGCATTGTTGTTTCACATCCCGAGCTGCTTAAGGAGAAAGACGTGCAAAACAAGAGTTGGATGGGCAAGGCGTTCGCGCTGGCGCTGCTGCCGCTGGCAGTAAGCACGGTCTGGGCGCAATCCGCCCCCGAAATGACCCAGGAGGAAAAGGACAAGGCGAAGCAGATCTACTTCGAGCGCTGCGCCGGCTGTCACGGGGTGCTGCGCAAGGGCGCGACCGGCAAGAACCTCGAGCCGCACTGGGCCAAGACCGCGGCCGACGGCACGAAAACCGAGGGCGGCACGCTCAAGCTCGGTACGGAACGTCTCGAGAAGATCATCGCCTACGGCACCGAAGGCGGGATGGTCAACTACGACGACATCCTGACGAAGGAAGAGATCAACATGATGGCGCGCTACATCCAGAACACGCCGGATGTGCCGCCCGAGTTCTCGCTTCAGGACATGAAGAACAGCTGGAAGCTGCTCGTTCCGGTTTCCGAGCGTCCGAAGAAGCAGATGAACAACATCAACTTGAAGAACGTCTTCGCGGTGACGCTGCGCGACGCCGGCAAGCTCGCGCTGATCGACGGCGACACGCACAAGATCTGGAAGGTGCTCGACACCGGCTACGCGGTGCATATCTCGAGGCTGTCGGCATCCGGGCGCTACGTCTACACGGTCGGTCGCGACGGCCTGACGACGATCATCGACATGTGGTACGAGGAGCCGAAGACAGTTGCCACGGTGCGCCTGGGCTCCGACGCGCGTTCCGTCGATACCTCGAAGTTCAAGGGCTATGAGGACAAGTACCTGATCGGCGGCACGTACTGGCCGCCTCAGTATTCGATCATGGACGGCGAGACGCTCGAGCCGATCAAGGTCGTGTCGACGCGTGGTCAGACGGTCGACGGCGAGTACCACCCGGAGCCGCGCGTGGCGTCGATCGTCGCGTCGCACATCAAGCCGGAGTGGGTGGTGAACGTCAAGGAAACGGGCCAGATCATGCTCGTCGACTACACCGACATCAAGAACCTGAAGACCACGACGATCGAGTCGGCGAAGTTCCTCCACGACGGCGGCTGGGATGCGTCCAAGCGTTACTTCATGGTCGCGGCGAACGCCTCGAACAAGGTCGCGGCAGTGGATACGAAGACCGGCAAGCTCGCAGCGCTGATCGACACGGCGAAGATCCCGCACCCGGGCCGTGGCGCGAACTTCGTGCATCCGCAGTTCGGTCCGGTGTGGACGACCGGCCACCTCGGTGCTGACGTGATTTCGGTGATTTCGACCGCGTCCGACGAAGCCAAGTACGCCAAGCACAAGGACCAGAACTGGAAGGTCGTGCAGGAGTTGAAGATGCCGGGGGCAGGCAACCTGTTCGTCAAGACGCACCCGAAGTCGAAGAACCTTTGGGCTGACGCGCCGATGAACCCGGAACGCGAGGTCGCCGAGTCCGTTTATGTCTTTGATATGAACGACCTGTCGAAGGAGCCGAAGCGCCTGGACGTCGCGAAGGACTCCGGGTTGCCCGAAAGCAAGGCGATCCGCCGCGCGACGCACCCCGAGTACAACGAGGCGGGCGACGAGGTGTGGATCTCGTTGTGGGGCGGCAAAACTGACCAGTCGGCGATCGTGATCTACGACGACAAGACGCTGAAGCTGAAGAAGGTCATCACCGACCCTGCGATCGTCACGCCGACCGGCAAGTTCAACGTGTTCAACACGATGCAGGACATCTACTGATCGCCTCGTCGATCGGGTTCTGAAACCCTCCGGGCCGCGGCCCGGAGGGGGTGACGAGGAAGATTCTCATGACGGATCCAGACAGCAATCCAAAACAACGTTCCCGCGGCCTCCTGGCACGACTCCGCCGTCCGAGCGTGAAGTACTCGCTCGGCGGCCTGTTGGCGGTCGGTTTCATCGTCGGCGTCTTTTTCTGGGGCGGTTTCAACACCGCAATGGAGGCGACGAACACCGAGCAGTTCTGCATCTCCTGTCACGAGATGAACAACAACGTTTATCAGGAATACAAGAAGACGATCCATTACTCGAACCGCACCGGCGTGCGCGCGGTTTGCGCCGACTGCCACGTGCCGCGGGACTGGACGCACAAAATGATCCGCAAGGTCCAGGCGTCGCGCGAGCTGTGGGGCAAGCTCACCGGCACAATCGACACGCGCGAGAAGTTCGAGGCGAAGCGACTGGAACTGGCGCGACGGGAATGGGCGCGGATGAAGTCCGTCGATTCGCGCGAATGCCGAAACTGCCATAGCCTTGACAGCATGAACACTGAGTCGCAGAAGCAGCGTGCGCGCAAGCAGCACGAGATGGCACGTGAGGACAACATGACGTGCATCGATTGCCACAAGGGCATCGCGCATCAGAAACCCGAAGGCATGACCGAGGAAGATGACCTGTGAGCGGCAGGCAGCCACGAATTTCGAGCATCCACCGAGAGGAACCGAAAATGAGAAAGACGTTGATCGTGAGTGCGATGACTACTCTCCTGACGCTGGGCGCGGGCAGCGCACTTGCTGCGGCACCGGCGGACTGGAGCAAGATTCCCGCAAAGGAAATCACGCTGCTCTATCCCGGGGTGTCGCCCATCGAATGGATCACGAAGGGGACCGAGCACGGTGGCGCGCGCGCACTCAAGAAAGGCGAGCGCTGCGCAGACTGCCACGATGAAGAAGCCAAGGACATGGGCACGAAGATGGTCAGCGGCCAGAAGATCGAGCCGAGCCCGATCGCCGGCAAGGCGCCCGCCATCCCCGTTAAGGTGCAGGCTTCGCATGATGGCGAGAACCTCTACCTGCGCTTCACGTGGGAACAGCCCAAGGCATCGGGCGCCGCGAAGATGGATGACAAGAACCCGGTCAAAGTCGCGTTCATGCTCGAATCCGGCGGCAAGGTCGAACTCGCGGACCAGGCCGGCTGTTGGGCAACCTGTCACACGGATTCGCGCACGATGCCGGGCGCAGCCGATACCAAGACGAAGTACGTCAAGGGTGGCTCACTGGCCGAAGGCAAGTTCTATGACCTGATGCAATGGCGCAGCGGCGAAAAGAAGGGCTTCGACGGGTACGTCGCCGATAAACGCGTGATGGAAGGCGGCAAAGGGCTCGTGAAGGCCGATGGCAAGCTCGAGGGCAACAACTGGTCCGTGGTGTTTACGCGCAAGCTGTCGGGCGGGGGCGAGGGTGACGTAACCCTCGAGTCCGGCAAGGTCTACAATTTCGGTTTCGCGATCCATGACGACAACGCGGCGGGTCGTTTCCACCACGTGTCGCTCGGGCACAAGCTCGGTATCGATGCGAAGGCCGACATTACCGCTGCCAAACAGTAACTTCGCTACCCCTCCATCTGCCGCAGGAGTGACAATCGTGCGTGCGATGTTCCAGGCCACCCTCGCGGGTGGCCTCTTTGTACTGGGTTTTTCCGCGCCTCTGCAGGCAGCCGACCTGATCGTGGAAATTTCGGACTACCGCTTCAAACCGGCCGAAGTGCGAATCAAGCCGGGCGACACGGTCACGTGGCTGAACCGCGAGAAGAGGACCAGCCATTCGGTGCTGTTCGAGGGGACGGGCGAAGAGTCCGATCGGTTCTTCCCGGACGAGAAATGGTCGCGCGCCTTTCCGCAGGCAGGGCGTTTCGAATATCACTGCGGTCCTCATCCCGAAATGAAGGGCGTCGTCATCGTCGGCGATTGATGCTGCAACTCTGCTTCGCGCGTGAGGGCTTGTAGGGTGGCTGGTCATTGCGGCCGAGGCAGCAGTTTTTGCATGTTGCTGTCGTCCTCACCCACGCGACCGCGTTCCCGTCCGCCATCCCCTTGACCGCCGTCATTTCCCGGCGGGTTGCAGTCCGATGTAATGGCCGCACTCAGGAGAGCCCGCCATGTTTCGCATCTCGAACTTTATCCGCGAACTCGATCATCCCACGCCGGCGGGCCCGCACCGCAACCCGCCCGGGCCGGTGGTGATCTGGAACCTGATCAGGCGCTGCAACCTCACCTGCAAGCATTGCTACTCGATCTCGGCCGACACCGACTTTCCTGGCGAGTTGTCGACCGGGGAAGTGTTTCGGGTGATGGACGATCTGAAGGCGTTCCGCGTGCCGGTGCTGATCCTGTCGGGCGGCGAGCCGCTGCTGCGCCCCGACATCTTCGAGATCGGCCGCCATGCGAAAAAAATGGGCTTCTATGTCGGCCTGTCGAGCAACGGCACGCTGATCGACGAATCGAACATCGACCGGATCGACGAGATCGGCTTCGATTACGTCGGCGTGAGCCTCGACGGCATCGGCGCCACGCACGACAGGTTTCGCCGTCTCGAAGGCGCTTTCGAGGCATCGATGCGTGGCATTCGGCTGTGCACGGCCCGCGGCATCAAGGTCGGCGTGCGCTACACGATGACCGAGGACAACGCCGCCGACCTGCCCGCGTTGCTGCGCCTCGTCGAGGACGAGAGCATCGACAAGTTCTACTTCTCGCACCTGAACTATGCCGGGCGCGGCAACAAGCACCGCGGCGACGATGCGCAGCATCGCACGACGCGCGAAGCGATGGATCTGCTGTTCGACACCTCCCTGGCGCTGCATCGACGCGGCATCGACAAGGAATTCGTCACCGGCAACAACGATGCCGACGGCGTCTACATGTATCACTGGGTCGCGCGCCGGTTTCCCGAGCACGCCGAGCATATCCGTGCAAAGTTGCTGCAGTGGGGCGGCAATGCGAGCGGCGTCAACGTCGCGAACATCGACAACCTGGGGGTCGTGCATCCCGACACGATGTGGTGGCATGTGCCTCTCGGCAATGTACGGGAGCGACCGTTCTCCGAGATCTGGAGCGACCTGTCGAATCCTCTGATGGCGGGCCTCAAACGCCATCCCCGGCTCCTCGGCGGGCGCTGCGGCAAATGCAAGTTCCTCGCGGTATGCAACGGCAGCTCGCGCGTGCGCGCGCAGCAGATCACCGGCGATCCATGGGTCGAGGACCCGGCCTGTTATCTCAGCGACGAGGAGATCGGCGTCACGGCGGCCGACTACGGCAGCGAGCGGGTCAAAACCACTCCTTTCGTGCCTCGCCGCCGTCCTGCCTGATCCCCCCGAGACATCGAATGAATTTTCTTCGTTCCAAAGCGGCAACATTCCGGTCCTCAGCCGGTCTTTTCGTCGCCCCCGTGCTGCTTGTGGCGGCCTTCGTCGCTTTCAATCCGGTACGCGCTGCCGACAGCGACATGGCGAGCCGTCATTACCAGCAACACTGCGCCTCCTGTCACGGTGCGAATCGCCTCGGCGGTAGCGGGCCGGCGCTGTTGCCGGAGAATCTCGCGCGCCTGCGCAAGGAAGAGGCGCTGGAGGTCATCCGCGAGGGCCGCGTCGCGACCCAGATGCCGGCGTTCGGCGCAGCGCTGAAAGCGGACGAGATCGCCGCGCTCGGCGCATTGATCTACACGCCGGTCGTTCCGGCGCCGAAATGGAGCGAAGCCGACATCCGCGCGTCGCGCATCCAGCATGTCGATCCGGCGACGCTGGCGGCAAAGCCCGTGTTCGACGCCGATCCGATGAACCTCTTCGTCGTCGTCGAAGGGGGCGACCACCACGTGTCGGTGCTCGACGGCGACAAGCTCGAATCGATTCACCGCTTTGCGTCGCGGCTGGCGCTGCATGGCGGGCCGAAGTTCACCAAGGACGGCCGGTTCGTGTTTTTCGGCTCGCGAGACGGTTGGGTGACGAAGTACGACCTGTGGAATCTCAAGGTCGTCGCCGAGGTCCGCGCCGGCATCAACACGCGCAACGTCGCAGTGTCGCCGGACGGCCGGCACGTCGCCGTCGCAAACTATCTGCCGCATACGCTGGTGCTGCTCGACGGTGACCTGAATCTGCTGAAATCGATCGACGTCACCGACCGCGAAGGCAAGCGCAGCTCGCGCGTTTCCGCAGTGTATGAAGCGACGCCGCGCAATGCCTTCGTCGCCGCATTGAAGGACGTGCCCGAGGTCTGGGAAATCAGCTACGACCCGACGGCGGAGGAGATCCCGACCGGCTACGTCCACGACTACCAGTACCGCGAGGGCGCGTTCGTTCGCGGCTACCTGAACCCGCGCCGCACCGAGCTCGCGCAAGTGCTCGACGACTTCTTCTTCACCCAGGACTATTCGACAGTGCTCGGCGCATCGCGCGAGGGCGTCGGGCAGGTCGTCAATCTCGACGTTCGCCGCAAGATTGCCGATCTGCCGCTCGACGGCATGCCGCACCTTGGTTCCGGCATCACTTGGGAGTGGCAGGGGCGGCGGGTGATGGCGAGTACGAACCTCAAGGCGGCCGAAGTCACGGTGATCGATCTCGAGGACTGGAGCGTCGTCAAGCGCATCCCCACGCGCGGCCCGGGATTCTTCCTGCGCAGCCACGAGAACAGCCGCTACGCTTTCGTCGATTCGATGATGAGCCGTGATGCGAAGCACATCCTCCAGGTCATCGACAAGCAGACGCTGGAGATCGTCAGGGAGCTCAAAGCCCCTCCCGGCCAGACGCTCGCCCACGTCGAGTTCACGCGCGACGGCCGTTACGCGCTCGCGAGCCTGTGGGAGATGGACGGGGCGCTGATCGTCTACGACGCGCAGACGCTCGAAGAGGTCAAGCGTTTGCCAATGAAAAAGCCCGTCGGCAAATACAACGTCTGGAACAAGACGATGCGCGAGGAAGGCACGAGCCACTGAAGCACGCGCGGGGCCCGGGCGCCGCAGTCGCTAGCCGGCCGCCGGCACGAATTTCAGCGCGGCGCCGTTGTTGCACCAGCGCTTGCCGCTCGGCGGCGGGCCGTCGTCGAACACATGGCCCTGGTGCCCCCCGCAGCGCGCGCAGTGATATTCCGTGCGCGGCAGGATCATCCTGAAGTCGAGCTTCGTTTCGACGTGCTCCGGAATCGTCGTGAAGAAACTCGGCCATCCGGTGCCGCTGTCGTACTTCATGTCTGACGTGAAGAGCGGAAGCTCGCAGCCGGCGCATACGTATTCGCCGTTGCGCTTCTCGTCGTTCAGCGGACTGCTGCCAGCCGGCTCGGTCCCGTCGCGCCGCAGTACGCGGAACTGCTCGGGCGTGAGCAGCTTTCGCCACTCCTCGTCGCTGCGGTGAATCTTCCCGATTTTCGGCGGCGGGGTTGCGGTGCTCTGCTCGACCGAGCGAACGAGCGGTGCCGCTGCGCTACCGAAAAGGGCCGCAAGAAAGAGTCGTCTCTTCATCACTTCTTCTCTCCGTCATTCACGCCCCACAGGGCTTCGAGCCGCTCGTCGCGCCCGCAGCGGTGCCGATAGAACTTGTAGCGCAGCGGATTTTTCAGGTAATAGTCCTGGTGATATTCCTCGGCCGGATAGAATTTCGTCGCCGGCACGATTTCAGTGATGACTGGCTGGGCAAACGGTTTGTTCGCGACGAGCGCGGCGCGCGAGCGTTCGGCCGCGGCTCGCTGCCCATCATTTTGATAGAAGATCTGTGCGCGGTACTGGCTGCCCCGATCGCAGAACTGTCCCCCGGGATCGGTGGGATCGATATTGCGCCAGAACACGTCGAGCAGCTGTTCATAGCTGATTTTCTCCGGGTCGTACTCGATCCGCACTGCTTCGGCGTGCCCGGTGCGTCCTGACGAGACCGCCTCGTAGCCGGGATTCGGCACGTGTCCCCCAGTGTAGCCGGAGGTTGTCGACACGACGCCGTCGAGCCCGTCGAACGGCGGCTCCATGCACCAGAAGCAGCCACCGGCGAAAATCGCCGTCGCGGGCGATGGGGACGGAGCCGCCTGTCCCGTGCCCGCCCCGGCCACCATCAGCGCAAGCCCCAGCACGCCGGCCCACCTGCCGGACAGCCGTGAAACAAAACCGCCCTCATGCCTCGTCATCGAGAAACCTCCTGTTCCACTGCAATTGGACCGTAAAGTCCGCGTTTCATTTCCGTCGATACGACTTCTCGTTCCCGCTCCCGCCCGTGCCGCCTGATTCGCCTACGTCCGGGCGAGGGGTTGAAGGAAATCCCCGAGAGAAGCTCGTTCCGGAAAAATTTCTGCGCGGACTATTGCGCTGCATAGCGGGCATACCTATAATGCGCAGCTCTTAGCAGGCGCGTAGCTCAGCTGGTTAGAGCACCACCTTGACATGGTGGGGGTCGTTGGTTCGAGTCCAATCGCGCCTACCAACATATGGAGCTGGACAGTGATGTTCCGAACTACTACCGAAGCCGGAAACTGAAAATCGGGCTCCGCTGTAGTGCTCCAGAAAAAAGTGCGGTTCGCCCGCACTTTTTTTTCGTCCACAATTCGTCGAAACATTTGTCCGAGGCCTCGAGATCATGCCGAATATCACGCTTCCCGACGGTTCCGTACGCAGCTTCGATCATCCCGTCACGGTATCCGACGTGGCCTCATCGATCGGTGCAGGCCTCGCGAAAGCGGCCCTCGCCGGCAAAGTCGATGGACGGCTCGTCGACCTCTCGTATCGCATCGAGACCGACACCCCGCTCGCGATCGTTACCGAAAAAGGTGACGAAGGGCTGGACGTGATCCGTCATTCGACCGCGCACCTGCTTGCGCATGCGGTCAAGGAACTGTTTCCCGAAGCGCAGGTGACAATTGGCCCCGTGATCGAGAACGGCTTCTATTACGATTTCGCCTACAAGCGTCCGTTCACGCCGGAGGATCTCGAGAAGATCGAAAAGCGCATGGCCGAGCTTGCGCGGCGCGAGATTCCGGTCTCGCGCGAGGTCTGGCCGCGCGACAAGGCGGTTGAGTTCTTCAAGTCGCAGGGTGAGCACTACAAGGCCGAAATCATCGCCTCGATCCCGCAAGCCGAGGACGTGTCGCTGTATCGCCAGGGAGATTTCATCGATCTGTGTCGCGGGCCGCACGTGCCCTCGACCGGCAAGCTCAAGGTCTTCAAGCTGACGAAAGTCGCCGGCGCCTATTGGCGGGGTGACTCGAAGAACGAGATGCTGCAGCGCATCTACGGCACCGCGTGGGCGAAGAAGGAGGACCTGGAAAGCTACCTGCACATGCTCGAAGAGGCCGAAAAGCGCGATCACCGCAAGCTCGGCCGGCTGCTCGACCTCTTCCACATCCAAGAAGAGGCGCCGGGCATGGTGTTCTGGCACGCGAAGGGCTGGACCCTGTGGCAGCAGGTGGAGCAGTACATGCGCCGCACGATTCTCGACAATGGCTACCAGGAAGTCAAAACGCCGCAGATTGTCGACCGCTCGCTGTGGGAAAAGTCCGGCCACTGGGACATGTACTCGGAACTCATGTTCACGACGCAGTCCGAGAAGCGCGACTACGCGGTCAAGCCGATGAACTGCCCGTGCCACATCCAGATCTTCAACCAGGGGCTGAAAAGCTACCGCGACCTGCCGCTGCGCATGGCCGAGTTCGGCTCCTGCCACCGCAACGAGCCTTCGGGCGCGCTGCACGGCATCATGCGCGTTCGCAATTTCGTCCAAGACGACGCGCACATCTTCTGCGCAGACGATCAGGTGCAGGCCGAATCGGCGGCCTTCATCGCGCTGCTGCAGAAAGTCTATGCCGACTTCGGCTTTACCGAGATCCTGATCAAGCTGTCGACGCGTCCCGACAAGCGCGTCGGCACCGACGACCAGTGGGACGCAGCGGAAGCTGCGCTCGCCGCTGCGCTCGATGCCCAGGGGCTGGCGTACGACCTGCAGCCGGGCGAGGGCGCCTTCTACGGGCCGAAGATCGAGTTCTCGCTGAAAGACTGCCTCAACCGCGTATGGCAGTGCGGCACCCTGCAACTCGACTTCAACCTTCCGGTGCGGCTGGGAGCCGAGTACGTCGCCGAGGACAACGCCAAGCACTATCCGGTAATGCTGCATCGCGCGATCCTCGGCTCGCTCGAGCGTTTCATCGGCATCCTGATCGAGCACTACGCCGGTGCCCTGCCGTTATGGCTGGCCCCGGTCCACGCGGTCGTGCTGAACATTTCCGAAGGGCAGGCGGACTACGCAACCGAAGTCGCCAGGCGGCTGAAGCAGGCGGGTTTCCGGATCGAGGCGGATTTGCGTAACGAAAAGATTAACTATAAAATCCGCGAACATAGCGTGCACAAGCTGCCTTACCAGATCGTCATCGGCGAAAAGGAAAAGGCAGCAGGGGTCGTCGCAGTGCGCGTGCGGGGAGGTCAGGATCTTGGCCAGATGCCCCTCGATACATTGATCGAGCGTTGGCAGCGCGAAATTGAGGCGCGGTCGGGCTCGATCTGATTTTTTGGCATTCGTGGAGAACTGAACCATCGCTCAAGAAAAAAAGCAGCGCGTCAATGAAGAGATCAGCGCGCCCGAAGTCCGTCTGGTCGGCGAGGACGGCGAGCCCCTCGGCATTGTTTCGCTGAATGCAGCCCTGAACGCGGCCGAAGAGGCTGGTCTGGATCTGGTCGAAATTGCGCCGATGGCGCAGCCCCCGGTGTGCCGGGTGATGGATTTCGGCAAGTTCAAGTACCAGGAGCAGAAAAAGGCCCACGAAGCCCGGCTCAAGCAAAAGCAGGTGCAGATCAAGGAAGTCAAGCTACGTCCGGCAACGGATGAGAACGACTACCAGATCAAGCTGCGGAACTTGAAGCGTTTTCTCGAAGAAGGCGACAAGTGCAAAGTTACCTTGCGCTTTCGCGGACGCGAGATGGCCCACCAGGAATTCGGGCTGCGGCAACTTGAGCGTGTGAAGGCGGATCTTGAAGAGATCGGTCAGGTCGAGCAGATGCCCAAGATGGAAGGGCGTCAGATGATCATGGTCATCTCGCCGAAGAAGAACCGCTGATCCGCGATACGGAATTTGCCCTCCGCTCTCCGGCGGGAGGCAACTACCGGCAGCAAGCCTGCCGGAAAACAAGTGGTGTCAGGTTGAAAACGCGCCGCACGGCGACGCTACCTGACGGCATTCATAAACCTGGAGTTAGCAATGCCCAAGATGAAGACCAAGAGCGGAGCCGCGAAGCGGTTCAAGGTTCGCGCTAGTGGCGGGATCAAGCGGTCCCAGGCGTTCAAGCGCCACATCCTTACCAAGAAAACCACCAAGAGCAAGCGCCAGCTGCGCGGCATGACGGGAGTTCACGCTGCCGACGAAAAGCTGATCCGCGCAATGCTGCCTTACGCTTGATAGGAGACCGCCATGTCCAGAGTTAAACGCGGGGTAACGGCGCGCGCGCGCCACAAGAAGGTTCTCGATCAGGCCAAGGGTTACCGCGGTCGCCGCAAGAACGTCTACCGTATCGCCAAGCAGGCGGTGATGAAGGCCGGGCAATACGCCTACCGTGACCGCCGCCAGCGCAAGCGCCAGTTCCGTGCGCTGTGGATTGCGCGTATCAACGCCGCCGCGCGTGAAGTCGGGCTGACATACAGCACCTTCATGAACGGCCTGAAAAAGGCGGCGATCGAAGTCGATCGCAAGGTTCTGGCCGATCTGGCGGTGTTCGACAAACCCGCCTTTGCGGCGCTTGCCGACCAAGCCCGGGCCAAACTCGCTGCGTAAGAACATGCGGCATGAAAAAAGGAGGCTTGGCCTCCTTTTTTTTTCCTGAATTTTCCACGGCAAGCAAATGGATAAGCTCGATCAACTCGTTCAACAGGCGGCAACGGAGTTCGCCGCGGCAGCGGACGGCGTCCAGCTCGAACAGGTCAAGGCGCGCTACCTCGGCAAGACCGGAGCGCTGACCGAGCGGCTGAAAGGCCTGGGCAAGCTCGCCGCAGAAGAGCGGCGCGTCGCCGGCGCCGAGATCAATCGCGCGAAAGATGCGATCGAGGCCGCCCTCGAAGCCCGGCGGCAGGCTCTGCGCGAAGCGGTACTGGTCGCCCAGCTCGCCGCCGAAGCGCTCGACGTGACACTACCGGGGCGAGGCGTCGCGCAGGGGGGGCTGCATCCCGTCAGCCGGACGCTCGAGCGCATCGAGGCGCTGTTTCGTTCGATCGGCTTCGTCGTCGCCGACGGTCCGGAAATCGAGACCGACTGGCATAACTTCACTGCGCTGAACACGCCGGAAAACCATCCGGCGCGCTCGATGCACGACACCTTCTACCTCGAAGGACACGAGGACGTGCTGCTGCGGACTCACACCAGTCCGGTGCAGATCCGCACGATGCTCGACCACGTCGCGCGCTACGGCGATCGCGAGTCGATGCCGGAGATTCGCGTGATCGTTCCGGGACGCGTGTATCGCGTCGACTCCGACGCGACGCATTCGCCGATGTTCCATCAGGTCGAAGGCCTGTGGGTCGGAGAATCGGTCAGCTTTGCCGATCTAAAGGGCGTGATCGCCGATTTCCTGCGCAAGTTCTTCGAGACCGAAGACCTGCAGGTCCGCTTCCGCCCGTCGTTCTTCCCGTTCACTGAGCCGAGTGCCGAGATCGATGTGGCGTTCATGAGTGGGGCGCTGAAAGGCCGCTGGCTCGAAATCGCCGGCTGCGGGATGGTTCATCCGAACGTGTTGCGCTTTGGCGGGATCGATCCCGAACGCTATACCGGCTTCGCGTTCGGCATGGGCCCAGACCGGCTGACGATGCTGCGCTACGGCGTGAACGATCTGCGCCTCTTCTTCGAAGGCGATCTGCGCTTCTTGAGCCAATTCAGGTAATCGAATCATGCAATTTTCGGAACACTGGTTGCGGAGCCTCGTCAATCCTCCGCTCGACAGCGAGTCCCTCGGCCACCTGCTGACGATGGCGGGTCTCGAAGTCGAGGAGGCCGTGCCGGCCGCAGCGGCATTTTCGGGCGTCGTCGTCGGTCGCATCATCGCGGCCGAGAAGCATCCGAACGCCGACAAGCTGAAGCTGTGCAAGGTTGACGTGGGGCAGGACGAGTTGCTGCAGATCGTCTGCGGGGCGCCGAATGCGGCAGCGGGCTTGCGCGTTCCGTGCGCGATGGTGGGGGCAAAACTGCCTGGTTTCGACATCAAGGCGGCAAAGCTGCGCGGCGTCGAGTCCTTCGGCATGCTCTGTTCGGCGCGAGAACTTGGATTGTCGGACGATCACGGGGGCTTGCTCGAGTTGCCGGGCAATGCTCCGATCGGGCAGGACATCCGGAATTTCCTCACGCTCGACGACACGCTCTTCACGATCAAGCTCACTCCGAACCGCTCGGACTGTCTCAGCCTCGCCGGGGTCGCGCGTGAAGTCGCGGCCTTGACCGGCCAGCCGCTCGCACTGCCGCAGATCGAGGCGGTGGTGCCGGCCGTCGATGATCGCCGCGCCGTCGTCCTCGACGCACCCGACGGTTGCCCGCGTTATTGCAGCCGCATCGTTCGCGGCGTCGATGCGAAGGCGCCGACGCCCGACTGGATGAAGCAACGCCTGCAGCGCAGCGGCGTGCGCTCGATCAGCGCGCTCGTCGACGTGACCAACTACGTGATGCTTGAACTGGGACAGCCGCTGCACGCGTTCGACAATGCGAAGCTCGTCGGCGCGATCCATGTCCGCTATCCGAACACAGGCGAAAAAGTGCGCCTGCTCAACGAGCAGACCGTCGTTCCCGCGGCCGATACGCTGCTGATCGCCGACGAGGCGCGTGCGCTGGCCCTTGCCGGGATCATGGGCGGTGAAGACAGCGGCATCACGCTCGACACCGTCGATGTGTTCCTCGAGAGCGCATTCTTCGCCCCGGCAGCCATCGCCGGGCGCGCACGCAGCTACGGCTTCGTCTCGGACGCGTCACATCGTTTCGAGCGCGGTGTCGATTTCGAACTCGCGGGACGGGCGATCGAGCGCGCAACCCGGCTCGTTCTCGACATCTGCGGCGGGGCCGCGGGGCCGGTCGATGAAGCGGTCGCCAAGGACCACCTGCCAGCGCGCCCGGCAGTCCGGTTGCGTCCTGCGCGCGCCCGCCGCCTGCTTGGTATCGATCTCGGCGACGACGCGATCGTGAGGCTGCTCGAAGGCGTGCATCTGTCGGTCGAACGCGAGGGCGACGCGCTGCTCGTCACGCCGCCGTCGTTCCGCTTCGACATCGAGATCGAGGAAGACCTGATCGAGGAGATGGCGCGCCTGCACGGCTACGACGCCATTCCGGCCTGCGCGCCGCAAGGTTCCCTGATGATGCTCGACCGTTCCGAGTCGAGCCGTTCCGTGTGGGACGTCCGCCATCTGCTGGCGGCGCGCGATTTCCAGGAGGTCGTCAACTACGCGTTCGTCGAGGAAGCCTGGGAGCGGGATTTCTGTGCGAACGCCGAACCGATCCGCCTGGCGAATCCGATCGCGAGCCAGATGAGCGTGATGCGCTCCCGCCTGATCCCGGGCCTTGCGGCGAACCTGGTTGCGAATCGCAAGCGCCAGCAGGCCAGGGTGCGCGTGTTCGAGATCGGCCGCTGCTTCGAACGCAAGGCGGACGGTGAGCCGGTTGCCGGTTTTCATCAACCGCTGCGCGTCGCAGGGCTCGCAGCGGGTCTTGCGTTGCCCGAACAGTGGGGCGCTGCGAGCCGCCAGGTCGATTTCTATGACGTGAAGAGCGACGTGGAAGCGCTTTTCGCGCCGCGTGCGCTCGAATTCGAACGCCTGTCCGATCCCGCGCTGCATCCCGGGCGCGCCGCCAGCATCCTGCTCGACGGCCGGCGTATCGGACTCCTCGGCGAGATCCACCCGGTATGGGTGCAGCGCTATGAAATGGGAACGGCGCCCGTCGTGTTCGAGATTGAACTAGACGCCGCGCTCCTGGCTGATCTTCCCGCGTATCGCGAGATTTCCCGGCAACCCGCAGTGACGCGCGACGTCGCCTTGGTCGTCGAGCAGGCATTGACGGCGGCGCGGGTGATCGAGGTCATGCGCGAGGCGGCGGCGGAGATTGTGATGGGGATAGAGCTGTTCGATGTCTACCATGGCAAAGGCATCGATGCCGGGAAAAAGAGCCTTGCGTTCAGGGTGTTGATGCAAGATACTCAGCGCACGCTCGAAGATGCCGAAGTGGATGCCGCGGTCGACGCGATCGTCCGCCATGCGGAAACCTCCTTGGGGGCGCGGCTGCGTGGATAGTGCAATGAACGTCACCCTGACCAAAGCGGAACTGGCTGACCTGCTTTTCGAGCGGGTCGGCCTCAACAAGCGCGAAGCCAAGGACATGGTGGAAGGCTTTTTCGAGGAAATCCGCCAGGCGCTGGAGCGCGGGGAGTGCGTGAAACTCTCGGGCTTCGGCAACTTCCAGCTCCGCGACAAGCCGCAGCGGCCGGGTCGCAATCCGAAGACCGGCGAGGAAATCCCGATCACTGCGCGCCGGGTCGTGACCTTTCACGCCAGTCAGAAACTCAAGGCCGCCGTGGAGCAACTGAGCGATGCAAGCAAGCAGCCATAATGAGACTCCGACAACCCAGCTGCCTCCGATTCCGGCCAAGCGGTATTTCACGATCGGCGAGGTCAGCGAACTGTGCGCCGTCAAGCCGCACGTGCTGCGGTACTGGGAACAGGAATTCACCCAGCTCAAACCGGTGAAACGGCGCGGTAACCGACGCTACTATCAACACCATGAAGTCCTGCTCGTCCGCCGCATCCGGGAACTGCTCTACGAGGAGGGCTTCACCATTTCGGGCGCTCGCAACAAGCTCGGCGAGACGGCAATCCACCAGCATGAAGAGGCCGAGGAAGTCTCCCGTCTGCGGTCGGTGATCGCCCATGTGCGGTCCGAAATCGTCACCACGCTGGAGCACCTCAAGGCCTGAGTCAGCACTGGCAAATGTCGAGAATATCGCTATAATGCTCGCTTGTGTCGGGGCGTAGCGCAGCCTGGTAGCGCACTTGCATGGGGTGCAAGGGGTCGCGAGTTCGAATCCCGCCGCCCCGACCAATTGAATCAAGCAAAATGGCCAATCGAAAGATTGGCCATTTTGCTTTACAGCCCCGTGCCGAAGGTGCGCGCATCCACTGGAGGATTACCACCGGTCACGCCCGCACCAAATCGGGCCACGCTTGCCCGCACCCTGCCAGAGAGTCCTGCCCAGCAGTTCGGTACCGGTTTCGAGGGCGGCGAAGATCTGGGGGTGGGGCAGGTTGGCGCGCGTTGCGGCGCCGGGTGCCGGGTCGAGATCGAGGCGGAAGTCGGAGGCGGTGACGAGCTGAGCCTTGCCGTCGGTCATCGTGCCGATACGCAGCTTCGGGCCCTGCAGATCCATCAGCATGCGGATCGGGCGGCCGGCCTCGCGTTCGATTTTGCGGATCGTGCGAAGGCGCTCGGGGTGGAACTCGATGGCTCGAGTGTCGCGAGGATGCGTGACTGGCGATGACGTCTCATCGGGGATTCGTTGCTGTTGTTCACGACTGCTCCAGCGCCGCAAGGCCGGCGCGCGCGACCTGCGCATCTTCGCCGGCTTTCACCCCCGAAACGCCGATGGCGCCGATCACGATGTCGTCGACGATGATGGGTTCGCCGCCTTCGAGTGGCATGACCGGCATCGAGAGCGCGGCAAAGCGGACGTTATTCACCATGTCCTCGAAGATGTTGCTCGGTTTGCCGCTCATCACGCACGTACGGGCTTTTTCGGGCGCAACGCTGGCACTCAGCAACGGCGCGCCGTCCATGCGCTGCAGCCAGAGCGCATGGCCGCCTGCATCGCATACGGCGATGGTTACGGCCCAACCTTGACGGAGCGCCTCCGCCTCGGCCGCCGCCGCAATCCGTCTGACGTCGTCCAGGGTCAAGGCCTTGATGTTCTTCATCGGGTTTCTCCTATGTCCGTTCCGTTCCGTTCTTTGATGCGATTGCGGGCAACAGGCCTGGCGCGCCTAGAGCACCAGGATGGCACGGAAGTCATTGACGTTGGTGAGCGTCGGGCCGGTTACGAGCGAATCGCCGAGTGCCTCGAAGAAACTGTGTCCGTCGTTGTCGGCGAGCCTGTCGCGTGGCCGGATGCCTTTTGCCCACGCCCGCTTCAGGCTGTCGGGCGTGACGAAGGCGCCGGCGATCTCCGCCTGGCCATCCACGCCGTCGGTATCGCCCGCAACCGCGAACACGCCGGGTTCGGAGTCGAGCGCAACTGCGAGCGCAAGCAGGAACTCAACGTTCCGCCCACCGCGTCCCTTGCCGCGCACGGTCACGGTCGTCTCCCCGCCGGACAGCAGCACGCAGGGAGCCGCGACGGGCTGACGGTGGCGGCGCACCTGCAGTGCGATGCCGGCCATGACTTTGCCGACGTCGCGCGCCTCGCCCTCGATGCTGTCGCCGAGCTGCACCGGTGTGTAGCCTACGCAGGCCGCCACCTTTGCTGCGGCTTCGAGCGCCATCTGCGGCGTGGCGATCAGCTTCGTGGTGACGCGCGCCAGGCGCGGGTCGCCCGGCTTGACCGATTCGCCTTCCCCGCTCTCCAATAAGGCCCGGGCTGCCGCGGGGAGTTCGATGCCGTAGCGCGCGACGATTTCCAACGCGTCGGCGCAGGTCGTCGGGTCCGCGACCGTGGGGCCGGAGGCGATGTCTATCGGGTTGTCGCCCGGCACGTCCGAGATCAGCAAATTGACGACTCGCGCCGGATAACAGGCTGCGGCGAGCCGTCCGCCTTTAATTGCCGAGAGGTGTCGGCGCACACAGTTCATTTCCGAGATCGTCGCACCCGAGATGAGCAGTGCGCGGTTGATCGCCTGTTTGTCCTCGAGCGTGACCCCTTCGGCCGGCAGCGGCATCAGCGCCGAGCCGCCGCCCGAAATCAGGGAGATCACGAGGTCGTCGTTGGTGAGACCCTTCACGACCTGCAGCATGCGGCGCGCAGCCGCCAGGCCCTTGGCGTCGGGCACCGGGTGTGCAGCTCGACGATCGTGATCCGCTCGCAAGGCACGGCGTAGCCGTAGCGGGTGACAACAACGCCGGAGAGCTCACCGGGCCAGTGGCGTTCGAGCGCCAGCGCCATCGCGGCCGAGGCCTTGCCGGCGCCAAGGACGATCGTACGGCCCTTCGGCGGCGCCGGGAGGTGGCGCGCGAGGCAGCGCTCGGGCTGTGCCGCCTGCACGGCGGCGGTGAACATCTGCGCCAGGACTTCACGGGGAGTGGCGGGCATTCTCGGCTTCCTGTTGTCGCTCGTGCGAAACGCTCGGCTCACTGACCAATTTCGAAGTTGGCCATCTTCTCCAGCGCCTGCAACATAGCCGAGTGGTCACGGCCCGCACCGCCGTAGGCGGCCCAGGCGTTGAACAGTTCCTGTGCGGTCGCGGTGTTGGGCAGCGACATGCCGATCTGGCGCGCGACGGTCAACGCGAGGTTCAGGTCCTTCTGGGGCCGTTCGATGCGGAAGCCCGGGTCGAAGGCGCGTTTGATCATACGCTCGCCGTGCACCTCCAGGATGTGGGAGGACGCAAAGCCGCCCATCAGCGGTTCGCGCACGCGAGCCGGATCGGCGCCGTTCTTTGCCGCGAAAAGGAGCGCCTCGGCGACCGCTTCGATGTTCAGCGCGACGATGATCTGGTTGGCGACCTTGCAGGTCTGGCCGTCGCCGTTCTTGCCGACGAGGGTGACATTCTTGCCCATCAGCTGGAACAGCGGGAGCGCCTTCTCGAAGGTCGAATACATGCCGCCAACCATGATCGAGAGCGTGGCGGCCTTCCGACCTGGCCGCCCGAAACGGGCGCGTCGAGGTACTCACAGCCGAGATCGTCGATGCGCTGGGCGAACTGCTTCGCCACCAGGCTGATCGAGCTCATGTCGATAACGATCTTGCCCGGAGTCAGGCCTTGGGCGACGCCGTTTGTGGCGAAGAGCGCCTCTTCGACGTTTGGCGTGTCGGGCACCATCAGGATGATGAACTCGGCCTTCACTTCACGCGCGCTCTCGCATACGGTCGCACCGGCATCGACGATCTGACGGGGTGTCTTTCCGCGGGTGTTCACGAACAGCGTGTGGCCGCCGTCGATGAGGTGCTGGGCCATCGGGGTGCCCATGATGCCAAGTCCGATGAATCCGATGTCTGCCATTGTTTCTCCGTTCCTTGTAAGTGATGGGCGCGCTCCGGCGGGGCTGGCGGTGCAGGGCTTTAGCGCATCAGCGCCTCGGTCCAGCCGAATACAACGGGTTGATCGCTGCGCCGGCGATGCCGAACAGCGTGGTGATGCCTTCCCTGCGCAACACCGCGGCGGCGGCGTCGACTGCTCTCATGCGGGCCATGTTCTCCTCCTGGGCTCTGATCGGCGTATGCCGGCGGCTGCGTGTCGATCGGCACTTTTGCGATGGGTTCCAGCGTGGTCGGCACCCTGAACCTGCTGCAGGCAACCCTCGCGATCGCGATCGGCTGCTTCATTATCGGCATCGCGCTTGCGGTGAATGGTGCAGCCGGCTACAAGTACGGCATCCCCTTCGTGGTGCAGGCGCGCAGCGCCTTCGGCTTCGCCGGCACGAAGTTTCCCGGGCTCGTGCGCGCGGTGCCGGCGATCGTGTGGTACGGCTTCCAGAGCTGGGTCGGCGCGGGCGCGCTGAACGCGGTGTCGGTGTCGATGTTCGGCTTCGACAACCTGGTGTTCTGGTTCGTGGTGTTCCAGTTGCTGCAGATTGCGCTGTCGGTGCTGGGCTTCCAAGGCATCAAGTGGCTGGAGAACATCGGCAGCGGCTTCATTCTGGTGTCGCTCACCTACTACGGCGACGACTTGCCGTTCTGGACCGAAGTGCAGAAGACCGACGGCGAGACCGTGCCGCACTTGGTCGTGCCGTACACGCTCGACACCAACGACATGCGCTTCGCGCTGCCGCAGGGCTTCTCGCACGGCGACGAGTTCTTCGAATACCTGCACGACGCCTTCGACGTGATGTACGCCGAGGGCGACGAACGGCCCGCGATGATGAGCATCGGCATGCATTGCCGGCTGCTCGGCCGCCCAGGGCGCTTCCGCGCGCTGCAGCGCTTCCTCGACCACGTCGAGAAGCACGACCGGGTGTGGGTGTGCCGTCGCGCCGACATCGCCCGCCACGGGATCGAGCACCACCCTTACAGGCCCGGGGCCTGATCACGACGGCCGGGGAGCGCGCGGCCGTCATACATCAAAACAGTGGCGAACTTCATCCCCGCCGCGTTCGGCCTCGCGAATCTCGCGCCGGCGAAGATCAGCGCGCGCGGGAGAGGGTGCTTTCCCGCCTGTGTTGGGCTTTTACGCAGTCGCGTCGGGCTCGCCGCACTGGGCGAGGATTGTTGCGCGCGTTGCATCGCGCAGCGCGAGTGCCGCGCTCCAGTCCGTGCCCTGTGGCAGGATCGGGGGCGCGATCGATACGGTGATCGGGCCGCGGCGAGGGCGCCATGTCGCATCGGGCAACACGGTTCGTGTGCCGCGAATGGTCACCGGCACCACGGGCAGGCGGGCCTCGCACGCGGCGAGGAAGGCACCGAGGCGGAATTCGCGCAGCCCCGGCTGTCCGACGAAAGTGCCTTCGGCAAAGTAGAACAGCGCTGCCCCTTCACGCGCCCGGGTGGCGAGGCGGTGGGCGGCGTCGACGCTGTCCTGCACTGCGAAGCGCTCGACAAACTCGGCGCCGAGTCCCTGCAGGAAGCGATAGGCGATCGGGTTGTCCTGCAGTTCGCGTTTTGCGACGAACGCGAAAGGTCGCGGGAGCGCGGCGACTGCGATCAGGCCGTCGAGATAGCTGGCGTGGTTCGCGACGACGATGCAGGGCGCATGCATGAGGAGATTTTCCCGGCCGCGGACGTCGAGGCGGATGCCGACCAGCCGCGCGAGCAGGCGCGCTCCAAGGCTTCCGATGCGCCAGCCGATGGCAGGGCGGGGCAGCGCCGCGACCGCCAGCCAGGCCGGTACCGCAAGCAGCACGAGAGCTGTCCACGCCCAGCCCGCCCACAGCAGCGCCGCGCAGCGAGACAGTGTTCGCGAGGCGCGCTCCGCGAGTCCCGCCGCCGCGAGGCGCAGCAATTGCATGCGTACGCTGCGTTGCCGGCCCAGCAGGCCGCTGAGGTAGAGGTCGCGCGTCCCGACACGGCGGATTTTTCCGCTTGATGTTTTCAGCACGCTGTGCGGCGGGGCCAGCACGACTTCGTCGATCGGCACGCCGAGCAGTTCGATGGCGAGGCCTTCGACCGTGTGCTGCAAGCTACTGCGCTCGTCGTCCCGCGTCGCCCTCGTTTCGACGACGGCGACGAGCCGTTCGCTCGCGGTGGTGGGGTCGGCAGCGCCGAACACGGCGACGCAGCCCCTGCGCACGCCCGGCAGCGCGCCGATCGCATCCTCCAGTTCGTACGGATACAGGTTCCGTCCGCCGCGGATGATCATGTCCTTGACGCGGCCGGTGACGAACAGCTCGCCGTCGGCGAGGTAGCCGAGATCGCCGGTGTCGAGCCAGTCTCCGTGCCACAGCTTGCGCGTTTCCTCCGGATTGCGCAGATAGCCGGACGTGGCCGACGGGCCGCGGAACTCGATGCGGCCGACGTGGCGCTCGGGGAGTTCGGCGCCGGCCGGATCCACGATGCGAACCTCATGTTCGGGCAGCGGCTTGCCGCAGCCGACGAAGCGAATCGCCGTCGTGTCACTCGCCGTTGCCGAGAGCGCCTTGCGGTCGCGGAAAAACGGCTCGCGCGCGATGCGGTCGATGCGCGCCTCCCGCCCGGGGAGGGGAACTGTCAGCCCGACGGCGTTCTCGGCGAGCCCGTACGACGGCGTCAGGGTCTCGCGGCGCAGACCGTAGGGCGCGAAGCGCTCGCTGAAGTGCTCGATCGTGTCCGGACTCACGGGCTCGGCCCCATTGACCGCAAATCGCCAGCACGACAGGTCCAGCCCCGCGAGCTCGGCGTCTTCGACGTGCTTCATAACGAGCTCGTAGGCGAAATTCGGCCCTGCGGAGAGACTGCCGCGGTAGCGGTGTATCGTCCACAGCCAGCGCGCGGGCCGCGACAGGAAATCCAGTGGCGACATCAGCACCAGCGGGGAGCCGTTGTACAGGCTGCCGAGCCAGGCAGCGATCAGGCCCATGTCGTGATACAGCGGCAACCAGCTCACAGTGACATCGTCGGCGCTCATCCCGATCGTGCGACTCCACGCCCGGATGTTCGCGAGCAGGTTGGCGTGGCTGAGCATGACACCTTTGGGGTTGCCAGTGCTGCCCGAGGTGTACTGAAGCAGGGCAAGGTCGGCTGCACCCACCGTGGTTGACGTGCTGCGAGCGGGGCTCGCTGCCAGTTCCTGCACGGTCGCGACCCGCTTCAGGCTTGGCGCCTGCGTGGCGAGCAGGCGCGCGACGGTCCGCACGTCCGTGTCGGTGATCAGCACGGGCGCCTGACAACTGTCGAGAATGCCGGTTTGGCGACGCAGGTGGTCTTCGAGCTGTGACGGTCGCGTTGGTGGATACATCGGCACGGGCACGCCTCCGGCCAGCAAGGCGCCGAAAAAGCTCGTGAAGAACTCCAGCGCAGTCGGCAGCATGATTGCGACGGCTTCGCCCCGCGCGAGTCCTCGCTGCTGCAGGCCCGCGGCAATGCGGCGCGCACCCTGCAGCAGATCGTCGTGCGTCAGCGTCGCGATCTCGACGTCGTCGCGCAGCAGGCGGATGTGCACGTGCCGGGGCGAGCGCGCAGCGTGCCACTCCAGCACCTCGACCAGCGTGGCGGCCTGGGCCGGGGCTTCGATCGCGTCGCCGGGCGTTTCCGGCAGGACGATGTCGGTCTGCAGTCCTGCAAGTTCGGGATGCGCGGCGCGCAGCGCAGCGAGCAGCTGGCGCGGAGTCTCGGCGGCGGCGAGCGTGCCGGCGGGCAGGCGGACGCCGGCAGCGCGCTCGAGGCGCGCGAGCAACTCGACGCGTGCAAGACTGTCGAGCCCCAGATCCTGCTCGAGATGGCTGTCCAGTTCCGGCGTCAACTGCTGTCCCGGACGAAGCTCGGCGACGAGCACGCGCACGATCTGCAGAACTTCCGCGTCACCGGTCGCCGCCGAGAGTCGATTCATGCTGAAGTCCTGCGTGTTGGCCTGCCGCCGTTTGTTGCTGAGTGCCTGCCGACGCTTGGCGGGCTTCGGCAGCACCGGCGTGTCGCGCGTTGAATCCGCGCTGAGACTTGACTACAAAGAGGTTGTCGATACCATGAACGGCTGCCGGTTCCCGCTGCGGACAGGCCGGTTACTAAAAATCAATCGCCCTCAGTTCGACGGCTTTCCGATTTCTCATCGACTGGATACGATGAGCGCTGAATGGTGCGGATTCAGACGGTACATCGCGTCAAACGCGGCTGCAAGATTATGAAAGGAGCCCGCTCCTTTTCTGCGCTGCGGATAGGGCGGCACGGATCATAAAATCGGCCGGTTCAGCGAATTCGAGCGCACTGGGGAAAATTATGCGCACACCGTTTTCTTGTGATTCCGACCTGGGTAAGGGATTCGGGAGCCGCTTCGAGATTTTGCCCGCGCTGGATCAATCCACGCGCGACCAAGTCTTCACGATTCGGCATGAGGTGTACTGCGAAGACCTCGGCTTCGAGCCGCTGCGCGAGGATCGGCATGAAACCGACGAATACGATCGCCACAGCGTTCATTGCCTGCTGCGCACATCAGACGCCTCCCATACGCTCGTCGGCTGCACCCGGTTGGTCCTCGCGCGCCCCGAGGACCCTGCTCATCCTTTTCCGTTCGAGAGCACTTGCCGGGCGAACCTGGATCAGCACACGATCGATTCGCGTGCTCTGCCGCGACACAAGATCGCGGAAGTCTCCCGGCTCGCGGTCAGGCAAATGTACCGTCGCCGTCGCGGTGAAAAGCACACCGAGATGACGCTGCGAAACCGCGACTTCGGCTCGAGCGCGAGCCCGCGTTTTCCATTCATCCCGGTCGGTTTGTATCTGGGGACGATGGCACTGGCTGAGCAATGCGCCATAGAAAAGGTTTTCGTTATCACCGAGCCGCGCCTCGCCGCCCATTTGTCCCGGCTGGGTTTCAGTATCGTGCAGGTCGGGCCGCCGATCGAACATCGCGGCACCCGAGTACCGTCGATGATGGACGTAGAGCAGAGCAAGGAAGGGCTGCGTTCGCTGATTCGCCCGATGTGGGAGCTTATCCGCGGCGGCGTCATGGCGGGCTACGAGGGGAGGCGGGCGGCGATGGTCGCTACCTGAGGAGCGGAGATCTCTTGGCCCTATCTCGTGTCCTGCCCTGATCGGCAGCACAATGCCGGCGAACTACTGTCCCAGGGCGGACATCAGCGAGTTCCGCTCGTCGCGTGACTCGGCAACGATTTCCGCGACCGCAATGGAGGCGGCTGGCTGCGTGGCAGGGGTTTCCCCCGGGCGCGAAAACGGATTGGGATGGGTGCTGAGCCGGTTCGCCAAGTGGAGAACGTTTGCCAGGGTGGCCGGAGAGTCGCCTTCGTACGCCGTCTCGCAGCCGGAGATCGCGTCGAGAATGGCATCGGGCGCATCGAGTGCGCCGAGCACGGCGTGGCCGACGGCCGCATGCCATTCGGAAAGCAGGCGGGAGAGGTCGTCTTCGTGGGCGACTCCGGGATGGCGGGCAACGCGCGACAGCAGATAGAAGTAACCGACGTCGTGCACGAGGCCGGCGAACATCGCCTCGTGCGGGTTGAAACGGGTCAGCTTGCGGGCGATGACGAACGACAGGGTGGCGACGTCGAGGCTGTGTTCCCAGAGTCGGCGTGCTTTGCTGGCATAAGGGGCCATTTCCCTGTCGAGCATCAGCTGCTCGATCGCGACGGAAATCGCAAGCGCGCGAATTGCCGAAAAACCGACACGAATCACCGCGCTCCTGACATCGCAGACATCGTTTCCGGAAAAATTCAGCGCGGCCGAGTTGGCGAGGCGGATGACTTTGGCCGATACCAGCGGCTCGGCCCCGATGACGCGCGCGAGTTCATCGACGGTCAGCATCGGGTTGTCGAGCGCCGTCCGGATCTTCATCGCCGCGTCCAGAAAGGTCGGGAAAGTGATGTCGCCGGATGAGAGGTCGTCCGCGATCTGGATCAGGAAGCGCTGTGGGGAAACGTCGTTCGCCATCGTCGATGAATGCAGGCTTTCACGAAGTCGCGCGGCTTATCGCAGCACCATGTTGTCGCGGTGAACCAGTTCGGGTTCGTCGATGTAGCCGAGCAGCTTTTCGATCTCGGTGCTCGATTTGCGCGCGATGCGGCGGCACTCGCTGCTGCTGTAGTTGATGAGGCCGCGCGCGACCTCGTCGCCGGTGGCGCTGCGGCAGGCAACCGCTGCGCCGCGCTCGAATTCGCCCCCGACTTCGACGACCCCCACGGGCAACAGGCTGCGCCCGCTGCGCAACGCGGCGATCGCGCCTTCGTCGAGGATGAGGTCGCCGGCGAGCTGCAGGTGGTCGGCGAGCCATTGCTTGCGTGCCTGCAGCGGCGAGCTGGTCGCGTAGAGCAGGGTGCCGAGCGGTTCGGCCTGCGTGAGGCGGATCAGCGCGTCGGCTTCGTTGCCGCTCGCGATGCACGTGTGCGCGCCGCTTCGCGCCGCACGCTGGGCGGCGCGAATCTTCGTGATCATCCCGCCCCTGCTGATGCCGGTGCCGGCGCCGCCCGCCATCGCCTCGTACGATCTGTCCTCGGCGCGGCCTTCGGAGACGAGCGTTGCAGTGGGGTCGCAACGCGGGTCGGCAGTGTACAAGCCTTGCTGGTCGGTGAGGATCACCAGCGCATCCGCTTCGATGAGGTTCGCGACCAGCGCGCCGAGCGTGTCGTTGTCGCCGAACTTGATCTCGTCGGTGACGATCGTGTCGTTCTCGTTGATGATCGGCACGACGCCCAGCTCGAGCAGCGTCGTCAGCGTCGAACGTGCGTTCAGGTAGCGCTTGCGATCGGCGAGGTCGTCGTGGGTCAGTAGGATCTGCGCGGTGTGGAGATTGTGACGCGAAAAGGCGTCCTCGTAGGCTTCGACGAGGCCCATCTGCCCGACCGCCGCCGCGGCCTGCAGCTTGTGCATTTCGTGCGGGCGCTTTTGCCAGCCGAGGCGCTGCATTCCCGCGGCGATCGCGCCGGACGATACCAGCACGACCTGCTTGCCCGTGGCACGCAACGCGGCGATCTGGCGCGCCCAGTCGCCCATCGCCGCTTTGTCGAGTCCGGCGCCGTTGTTCGTGACGAGTGCGCTGCCGACTTTGACGACGAGGCGGCGCGCGTTGCGGATCTTGTCTCTCATGACGGACTGCGAAGGTTCCTAATGATTGGGCCGGTGGGTGTCCTGCTCATCGGTGGGATCGTTCTCGTTCCCGTCGCGGTCGTCGTCGCCGGTGCCAGTGTCGCCTTCGGCGAGGAGCGCCTGCAGCCGTGCCTGGTAGGCCGCTTCGACGCGGGCTTCGGCTTCGGCCGCGGCGAGCGTTTCCGCATGGGTGCGGGCCGCTTTCTCGGCTTCCGCCTGGGCACGCCCGGCATCGAGGAAGTCCTGGATCGCGAAGACCAGCTTCCTGCAGCCGTCACCGGTCAGCGCCGAGATCTCGAAATGGCGTTCGACCGGCCCGTAGGCTTCGAGGAAGGCGGCGACGCGCGCGGCGCGTTCGTCTTCGGGAATCAGGTCGAGTTTGTTCAGCGCAAGCCAGCGCGCCTTGTTGTACAGCGATTCATCGTACTTGCGCAGTTCCTCGACGATCGCCTTGGCGTCCCGCACCGGATCGGCGTCGGGATCGAACGGCGCGAGGTCGACGAGATGCAGCAGCACGCGCGTGCGCTGCAAATGGCGCAGGAACTGGTGGCCGAGCCCATGCCCTTCAGCCGCCCCTTCGATCAGCCCGGGGATGTCGGCGATGACGAAGCTGCGGTTCTCGTCGGTGCGCACGACGCCGAGGTTCGGCGCAAGCGTCGTGAACGGATAGTCGGCGACTTTCGGCTTGGCCGCCGAGACTGCGCGGATTAACGTCGACTTGCCGGCGTTCGGCATGCCGAGCAGGCCGACGTCGGCCAGCACTTTCAGTTCGAGGCGCAGCGCGCGACGCTCGCCTTCCTCGCCCATCGTGCGCTTGCGCGGGGCGCGGTTGACGCTCGACTTGAAGTGGAGGTTGCCCAGGCCCCCCTTGCCGCCGCGCGCGATGATCGCCTGCTTGCCGTCCTCGTCGAGGTCGGCGACGAGTTCGCCGGTTTCGAGATCGGTGATCACCGTGCCGACCGGCATGCGCAACACGATGTCTTCGCCGCCCTTGCCGTAGCAGTCCTTGTTGCCGCCGTTCTCGCCGCGTTGCGCGCGATGCATGCGCGTGAAGCGGTAGTCGACGAGCGTGTTGAGGTTGCGGTCCGCGAGCGCATAGATACTGCCCCCGCGGCCGCCGTCGCCGCCGTCCGGGCCGCCGCGCGGTACGAATTTCTCGCGCCGGAACGACGCCGACCCGTTGCCGCCGTCGCCGGCCATGACCTCGATGCGTGCTTCGTCAATGAACTTCATGATGATGATGTGCCTGTGGCAAAAACAAAAAAGCCCTACCGCAAGGATAGGGCTTTTCGAACCGGAACGCCGCCGGGTTTCAGGCGGCTTCGGGCACGATGACGACGGTGCGGCGGCGCTGCGCGCCCTTGATCGTGAACTGCACGGTGCCGTCTTTCAGGGCGAACAGCGTGTGGTCCTTGCCGATGCCGACGTTTTCGCCCGGATGGTATTCGGTGCCGCGCTGGCGAACGATGATGTTGCCGGCGAGCACGAACTGGCCGCCATAGCGCTTGACGCCGAGGCGTTTCGATTCCGAGTCGCGGCCGTTACGGGAACTGCCGCCAGCTTTTTTGTGTGCCATGTCGAATTACCTCCGGGCTCAGGCCGAGATCGCTTCGATGCGAAGCTCGGTGTAGTTCTGGCGATGCCCCTGATGCTTCTGGTAGTGCTTGCGGCGGCGCATCTTGAAAATCTTGATCTTGTCGTGACGGCCGTGGGACACCACGGTCGCCGTGACGACGGCGCCGGAAACCACCGGAGTGCCGATCTTGACCGACTCCCCCTCACCGACCATGAAAACCTGGTCGATGGTGATTTCGGAGCCCACGTCTGCCGGTATCTGTTCTACCTTGATCTTTTCGCCGGCTGCGACGCGATACTGCTTGCCGCCGGTTTTTATCACCGCGTACATGGTGTTGCTCCAGTTGATGGGTTTGCAAAAGAATCGAGCACTCTAATTGCGAAGTGGATGATAGTCAAGGATTTCAAGGCTTTCAGCCGGTTAACGGAGGCGGCGGCGGAGTTCGCGGGGCAGGGCGGGCATGACCACCACTGCGAAGCCCGGGCGAGTGCTTTTGCCATTTCGGCAGGCTGGGACAGCCTGCGCCCGGCCGCCGCGCTACAGCAACCCGCGCTCGGCGAACGACAGGGGCTGCGCGTGGGCGGTGACGATGAAGTGATCGAGGACGCGGATATCGACGAGTTCGAGCGCCTGTTTGAGACTGCGCGTCAGCAGTTCGTCCGCAGGGCTCGGCTCGGTGGCGCCCGAAGGGTGGTTGTGCGCGAGAATCACTGCTGCCGCGTTGTGCGTCAGCGCGAGCTTCACGACTTCGCGCGGGTAGACGCTGGTCTGCGTCAGCGTGCCGCGGAACAGTTCGACCGCTTCGATCAGGCGATTGCGCGCATCGAGCAGCAGCACGTGGAACACCTCGTGCGGCAGCGAGCCGATGCGCAGGCGCAGCCAGTCGCGCACCGCCAGCGGTGATTCGAACACGTCGCCAGCGTTCATCTGCTCGGCCAGCGCGCGCCGCGCCAGTTCCATGACCGCCTGCAGTTGGGCATACTTTGCGAGGCCCATGCCTGGGATCGCGGAAAATTCCGCGGCAGTGGCGGCGCACAGGCGGGTCAGCGAGCCGAACTGTTGCAGCAGCTCGCGCGCGAGATCGACCGCGCTTTTTCCGCGCATGCCGACGCGCAGGAACAGCGCGAGCAGTTCGGCGTCGGACAGCGCGGCAGTGCCGCGAGTGAGGAGTTTCTCGCGCGGGCGCTCGTTTTCCGGCCAGTCGGTGATTGCCATGGGGTAGCGGGTGTGAGGATGTATTCGTTAATTATACGGAATATGCCATGAGCGAATTGAGCGGGCGCCGGATCGTGCTTGGCGTCACCGGCGGAGTTGCCGCGTACAAGGCTGCCGAACTCGTGCGGCTGCTGGGAAAAGCGGGGGCCGACGTGCACGTCGTGCTGACCGCCGGCGGCGCGCGTTTCGTCACGCCGGTGACTTTCCAGGCGCTGTCGGGCAACCCGGTGTGGTCGGATCTTTGGGACCCGCGCGTCGAAAACAACATGGCGCATATCGACCTGACGCGTGGCACCGACGCTATCGTGATCGCGCCGGGGACGGCCGACGTCATCGCGAAGCTCGTCCACGGCATCGCCGATGATCTGCTGACGACGCTGTGCCTCGCGCGCGAGTGCCCGCTGCTCGTCGCGCCGGCGATGAACCGCCAGATGTGGGAGCACCCGGCGACGCGGCGCAATATCGCGCAGCTCGCCGCCGATGGTGCCACGGTGGTCGGCCCGGCCGCCGGGGACCAGGCCTGCGGCGAGACCGGCATGGGCAGGATGCTCGAGCCTGACGAACTGCTCGAGCACCTGATCGCTTTTTTCCAGCCGAAGCTGCTCGCCGGGCGCAAGGTCGTGATGACCGCGGGGCCGACGTTCGAGGCCATCGATCCGGTGCGCGGCATCACGAACACGAGTTCCGGCAAGATGGGCTATGCGCTCGCGCAGGCCTGCCGGCGCGCCGGTGCCGAAGTCGTGCTCGTCAGCGGGCCGACCGGACTGCCGGCGCCGCTCGGCGTCGAGCGCGTCGACGTGTGCAGCGCGCTGCAGATGCGCGATGCCGTTGTCGCGGCGCTGCCGGGGGCCGACGTCTTCATCGGCGTCGCCGCGGTCGCGGATTACCGGCCGCTGTCCGCAGCCGAGCACAAGGTGAAGAAGTCGTCCGCCGAGCTCACGCTGACGCCCAACCCGGACATCCTCGCCGAAGTCGCAGCACGCCCGGATGCACCGTTCTGCGTGGGTTTCGCCGCCGAAAGCCGCGAGCTCGATGCGTACGCCGAAGGCAAGCGGCGCGCCAAGCGCCTGCCGATGCTGGTCGGTAACCTCGTGCAGGACGGGCTCGGCAGCGACGACAACCAAGTGATCCTGTATGACGACGCCGGTCGTCATCCGCAGCCGCGCGCGCCGAAAACCGTCGTCGCGCAGAAGATCGTCGAGCATCTGGCCGGTCTGCTGGCGATGCGGGCGACCCGCCTGGCGAGATGAGCGCGACCGAGGTGTTATGACGCGGGACCAACGGGCGCGATAATCGATAAAAGTCATTTTGTTTGCTGCGGCGGCTTGTGGACTGCGCGGGCGACGATTCAAGTTCCGAGGGGAAAATGCACCGAATAGATGTCAAGATTCTCGACGACCGCCTGCGCACCCATGCGCCCGCGTATGCGACGCCGGGTGCAGCCGGGCTCGACCTGCGCGCGTGCCTGAACGCACCGGTGACCCTGCACCCGGGCGAAACCACGCTGATTCCGAGCGGGCTCGCGATCCACCTCGCCGATCCCGGCCTCGCGGCGATGGTGCTGCCGCGCTCCGGCCTCGGTCACAAGCATGGCATCGTGCTCGGCAACCTCATCGGTCTGATCGACTCGGACTACCAAGGGCAGATCTTCGTGTCGGCCTGGAACCGGGGGCGCGAAACCTTCACGGTCCAGCCGATGGAGCGCATCGCGCAGCTGGTGGTCGTGCCGGTGTTGCAAGTCGGTTTCAACATCGTCGATGAATTCCCGCAGAGCGATCGCGGCGCGGGCGGGTTCGGCAGCACCGGCAAGCACTGAATGCGTCACGGAGTTCCGGTCGGCGTACACGTCATCGTCGAGCGGGACGGCGAAGTGCTGCTGCTCAGACGCGCGGGCACTGGGTTTTTCGACGGGTTGTACAGCCTTCCCGGCGGCCATGTGGAGCCCGGTGAATCGCTGCTCGAAGCGGCCGTGCGGGAAATGTCCGAGGAAACCAGGCTTTACTTGCATGCGGATGCGCTCGAATACGTCGGCGTCGTGCACCGCCGCTCCGACACGAACCGTGTCGATTTCTTCGTCCGCGCCGGCCGCTTCACCGGCGAGCCGCAGATTCGCGAGCCGGACAAATGCGACCGGCTCGGCTGGTTCGGGCGTGACTGCCTTCCCAGGGCGACCGTTCCCTACATCCGCAGCGCCCTGGCCGAGCGTCCGATGCCGTGGCTGCTGGAACTCGGGTGGCAGGACGACGCGTGAGCCGGGTGCCCGTCAGGCCGCCTGGTCTGCGCGTCCGCGCTTTTTGCTCCACATGTTGCAAAAACGCAGTTCGGTCGGATATGGGAAGAAATCCTCGAGGTAACCCTTGCGGATCGAGGCCTGCACGTCCTGCCAGAATTTGGCGTCGAGCAGGTCGCGGTGGTGCTTGAGGAAAGCTTTGCGCACGCGCGGGGCGCCGAGCAGGAACGTCGCGAATTCTTCCGGGAAAACGTCCATCGGACCCGCCGAATACCACGGCTCGGCGGCCATCTCCATCTCCGGATACGGCGCCGGCGGGATCCTGCGGAAGTTCATCGCCGTCATGTACTCGATCTCGTCGTAGTCGTAGAACACGACGCGGCCGTAGCGCGTCACGCCGAAGTTCTTCCACAGCATGTCGCCGGGAAAGATGTTGGCGGTCGCCAGCTCGCGGATCGCATTGCCGTATTCGCGCACCGCGTATTCGACCTGGTCGTCGTTGGCACGCTCGAGGTAGATGTTCAGCGGCGTCATGCGGCGTTCGATGTACAGGTGCTTGATGATCACCGAGTCGCCTTCGATCTCGAATGACGACGGCGCCAGCGCGCGCAATTCGTCGAGCAGCTCGGGGTGAAAGCGCGACAGCGGCAGCGCGGCGTACGAGAACTCCAGCGTGTCCGCCAGGCGTCCGACACGGTCGACCTGCTTCACCATCAGATACTTGCGCTTGACGGTCGCGCGGTCCATGTTTTTCGACGCGCCGAACACGTCCTTGATAATCTTGAACACATATGGGTAGGACGGCAGCGTGAACACCAGCATCACGAGGCCGCGGATGCCGGGCGCGACGATGAACTGGTCGTTCGAGTGGCGCAGGTGCGCGATGAGGTCGCGGAAGAACATCGTCTTGCCCTGCTTGCCGAGCCCGAGCATCGTATAGAGTTCGGAACGGTGCTTGTTCGGCATGATCGAGCGCAGGAAGTGGACGTAGCCGGACGGCACTTCCATATCGACGAGAAAATACGCGCGCGACAGCGAGAACAGCACCGAGATGCGCCACGGGTCGAGCAGGATCGTGTCGGCTTCGAGCCGGCCGGCGGGGTTGTGGCGCACTGCCAGCGCGAACGGATATTCCTGGTAGCCGTTGATCGCCTTGCCGATGATGTAGGCGGTCTTGTTGCGGTAGAACGCCGAGTACAGCACCTGGATCTGGCAATTGACTTCCATGTCGGGCCATTCGCCGAGGTGTTCGTGCACGGCGCGCAGGATGTTGTCGATGTCGCGGTCCAGATCCGCGAACGGCCGCTGCCAGTCGAAATCCTCGATGATCCGCCGCGCCGTGGTGCGCAGGCCTTCGTCCTGCGGGTAATAGCTGCTGTAGACCGGCGGATAGGATTCGATGTATTCGGTCGAGACGGCGGGGCGCGCGAACAGGTAGTCGTTGTTGAAATACGTGCGGTGCAGGATCTTGCAGCACACCGAATTGAAGAAGGTCTCGGCGAGCTCGGGCTGCTTGTGCCGCATCAGGATGCCGATGTACTGGAGCTTGAGCTGCTGCCAGGTGCTGTCGTCGAGCGAATCGGCGTCGAACTCCTCGTGCAGTCGCCGGACCGCCTCATCGACGCGCTCGTCGTAGAACTGCACCCGCTCGCGCACCGCGTCGATCTGCGCCTGCCAATCGGCGGCCTCGAAGCTTTCCTTGGCGCGGCGCGAGGTCTCGCGGAAGATCCGGTAATGCTTGTTGAAGCCTTCGATCATCGCCTGGGCGATCGATTGGGCGACCGGGTTTTCCCCGACGGGTGCGTCCATGGGTTCCTCGTCTCGGTGATGAGGTGCGACGTTGGCGCGCAGCAGCGTGACGCCGCCCATTTTATCCCGAAACCTGATAGGGGTTGGCTGGAGCACCCCTCCCGACCCGGTCGCAGAACCGCTCGTACCGGTAGGTCGATCGTGGATATCTTGTATCTTATACAAGAGTAAGATTGTGCGGCTGGCGGCAACCGGCTGCACTCGCAGGTCTATAATCATGCGCCGTCAGGAAATGAGCGGATGCGATCAGGCCTTCAGGGCCGTGTCTCGTCCTGTTTTTGCGTCCGTCAGGCTTCGCACAGGGCAAAATAACGAGGGAGAAATGCATGACAACGAAGAGTCCGACCATCATCTACACGCTCACCGATGAGGCGCCGCTGCTGGCGACCTACTCGCTGCTGCCGATCATCGAGACGTTTGCCCAGCCTGCGGGCATCAATATCGCGAAGAGCGACATCTCGGTCGCCGCTCGTATCCTTGCCGAATTTTCGGACTACCTGACCGACGCGCAGAAGGTGCCCGACAACCTCGCCGAACTCGGCCGGCTGACGCAGGATCCGGACACCAACATCATCAAGCTTCCCAACATCAGCGCCGCCGTGCAGCAGCTCACCACTGCGATCGCCGAGCTGCAGCAGAAGGGTTACGCGATTCCGAACTATCCGGAAACGCCGAAGACCGACGAAGAAAAGATCATCAAGCAGCGCTACGGCAAGGTGCTCGGCAGCGCGGTCAACCCGGTGCTGCGCGAAGGCAACTCGGATCGCCGTGCGCCCCCCGCGGTCAAGCGCTATGCGCGCAAGCATCCGCACTCGATGGGCGAGTGGAGCATGGCGTCGCGCACCCACGTCGCGCACATGAAGAGCGGCGACTTCTACCACGGCGAGAAGTCGATGACGCTGGATCGTGCCCGCGACGTAAGGATGGATCTCGTCACCCGGCGTGGTGAGACCATCGTGCTCAAGCCGAAGGTCGCGCTGCTCGACGGCGAGATCATCGACTCGATGTTCATGAGCAAGAAGGCGCTGTGCGCGTTCTACGAAGAGCAGATGGAAGACGCGCGCAAGACCGGCGTGATGTTCTCGCTGCACGTCAAGGCGACGATGATGAAGGTTTCGCACCCGATCGTGTTCGGTCACGCGGTCAAGATCTTCTACAAGGAGGCTTTCGAGAAGCACGGCAAGCTCTTCGACGAGCTGGGCGTCAACGTCAATAACGGCATGTCGAACCTCTACGAGAAGATCGCGACGCTGCCGGAATCGAAGCGCGACGAGATCGTGCGCGACCTGCACGCCTGCCACGAGCACCGCCCGGAACTGGCGATGGTCGACTCGGCCAAGGGCATCACCAACCTGCACGCCCCGAACGACGTGATCGTCGACGCCTCGATGCCGGCGATGATCCGCATCGGCGGCAAGATGTGGGGTGCCGACGGCAAGCCGAAAGACACCAAGGCCGTCATGCCGGAGAGCACTTTCGCCCGGATCTACCAGGAGATGATCAACTTCTGCAAGACCAACGGCAACTTCGATCCGACGACGATGGGAACCGTGCCGAACGTCGGCCTGATGGCGCAGCAGGCCGAGGAATACGGTTCGCACGACAAGACTTTCGAGATTCCGGAAGCCGGCGAGGCGCGCATCGTCGATATCGCCACTGGCGAAGTGCTGCTGACGCAGAACGTCGAGGAAGGCGACATCTGGCGCATGTGCCAGGCCAAGGACGCTGCGATCCGCGACTGGGTCAAGCTGGCCGTCAACCGTGCCCGCAACTCCGGCATGCCGACGCTGTTCTGGCTCGATCCTTATCGTCCGCACGAGGCGGAGCTGATCAAGAAAGTCGAGACCTATCTCAAGGATCACGACACGAGCGGGCTCGACATCCAGATCATGTCGCAGGTACGGGCGATGCGTTACACGCTCGAGCGCGTCATTCGCGGCCTCGACACCATCTCGGTGACCGGCAACATCCTGCGCGACTACCTGACCGACCTGTTCCCAATCATGGAACTGGGCACCAGCGCGAAGATGCTGTCGATCGTGCCGCTGATGGCCGGTGGTGGGATGTACGAAACCGGCGCGGGCGGTTCGGCGCCGAAGCACGTGCAGCAGCTGGTCGAGGAAAACCACCTGCGCTGGGATTCGCTCGGCGAGTTCCTCGCGCTGGCGGTGTCGCTCGAGGACATGGGCATCAAGACCGGCAACGACAAGGCCAAGCTGCTCGCCAGAACTCTCGACGAGGCGACTGGAAAACTGCTCGACAACGACAAGTCGCCGTCGCGCAAGACCGGTGAGCTGGACAACCGGGGCAGCCACTTCTACCTTGCGCTGTACTGGGCGCAGGCGCTGGCGGCGCAGGACGACGATGCGGAACTGAAGTCGCGTTTCGCGCCGGTGGCGAAAGCGCTGGCCGAGAACGAGCAGAAGATCGTGGACGAACTGCGTGCACCCCAGGGACGTCCGGCCGATATCGGGGGTTACTACCTGCCCGATCCGGCGAAGACCGGCGCGGTGATGCGCCCGAGCGCGACATTCAACGCGATTCTGGCGGAAGCCTCGGCCTGAGCGTGGCGAAGCGCCCGCCGCGGAAGGGGCGCGCGCAGGCGGAAATCCTGGCGCCGGAAGAAGGCGCCGGGGTTTTGCGCCATAATTGATATCCCGAGTGGGGGAGGAGCATCATCCGCATACGTCGTCCCCGCGGGCGCCCGCGTGCGAGGTGATTCCCCAAGCTGCCAGTCGAAGGTTTTCAGTGCAAAACTGAGTCAATCGAATCGAGTCCACATAGAGGGAGTAGGCATGAGCACATCTCACATCACGGTCCCGGCCGCCGGTCAGAAAATCATTCCCGGCCAGCCCATCCCCGACAATCCGATCATCCCGTTCATCGAAGGTGATGGCATCGGTGTGGACATCACCCCGGTGATGATCAAGGTCATCGATGCGGCAGTCGCGAAAGCCTATGGCGGCAAGAGAAAAATCCACTGGATGGAAGTCTATGCCGGTGAGAAGTCGACTCAGGTCTACGGCCCGGACGAGTGGCTGCCGAAGGAAACCTTCGACGCGCTCAAGGAATACTCGGTGTCGATCAAGGGCCCGATGACGACTCCGGTCGGCGGCGGCATCCGCTCGCTGAACGTCGCGCTGCGCCAGGAACTCGACCTCTACCAGTGCGTGCGTCCGATCCAGTACTTCAAGGGCGTGCCTTCGCCGCTGAAGAACCCGGAACTGACCAACATGGTGATCTTCCGCGAAAACACCGAGGACATCTACGCCGGCATCGAGTGGCAGGAAGGCTCGGAGCAGGTCCGGAAGATCATCGCGTTCCTGCAGAACGAGATGGGCGTCAAGAAGATCCGCTTCCCGGATACGTCCGGCATCGGCATCAAGCCGGTTTCGGTCGAAGGCACGCAGCGCCTGGTGCGGGCCGCGCTCAAGTACGTGATCGACAACGATCGCAAGTCGCTGACGATCGTGCACAAGGGCAACATCATGAAGTTCACCGAAGGCCTGTTCCGCGACGTGGCCTACGAGCTGGCGCAGAAGGAATTCGGCGCGCAGCCGATCGACGGCGGCCCGTGGTGCAAGTTCAAGAACCCGAACACCGGCCGCGAAATCGTCGTCAAGGACTCGATCGCCGACGCTTTCCTGCAGCAGATCCTGCTGCGTCCGGCCGAGTACGACGTGATCGCGACGACCAACCTGAACGGCGACTACATCTCCGACGCGCTGGCTGCCCAGGTCGGCGGCATCGGCATCGCCCCGGGCGCGAACATTTCCGACCAGTACGCCTGCTTCGAAGCGACGCACGGTACGGCGCCGAAATACGCCGGCCTGGACAAGGTCAACCCGGGTTCGCTGATCCTGTCGGCCGAGATGATGCTGCGTTTCATGAAGTGGACGGAAGCGGCCGATCTCGTCATCAAGGGCATGGAAGCCGCCATCGGCGACAAAGTCGTGACCTACGACTTCGCGCGCCTGATGGAAGGCGCCCAGGAAGTGTCCTGCTCCGCGTTCGGCGACGCGATGATCGCGCGCATGTAACTCGCGGTCCGTCGATACACCTCGCAGCCCCCGAAAGGGGGCTTTTTGCGTTTACGGCGAACGTTCGCGCCGTTCCCCGGGAGGTTCGCCTACCGGCGTTCGCTGACCCCGTGGCGGCGGTCGAGGCGATTCATCACATGGACGTAGATGCCGATGATGACCAGGTAGGTCAGCAGCGATCCCTGGGCAAAGATGTAGAAGCCGAGAGGGAAGCCCAGGAAGGAGTACCGGTTGAGTTCGTCGGCGAAGTAACCCGCTCCGAACGTGACGAGGAACCAGACGGAGAGCAGCGCTACCGTGAGCTGCAGGGTGCGGCGCCAGTAGGTCCGCTGTTGTTCGGTCAGTTTCATTGTTCCAGCCGAAGGTCCGGATGAGCGCAACAGGGAGCGCATGTGGTCGGGGAGCAGCGTCCCCGGCGCATGCGCCCGGTTCTCCCGGTGCGGGAGGCGTCCTGCGCTATTGGCCGGAACTTCGCTCGGCGTGGAGCTTTGCGAGCCGCTGCTGCACCTCCTGCGGGGCGGGCTCGTGGCCGCTCGCGACGAGCACGAATTCGCTCTCGCCGGCGCAGATCGCTTTGAGCCGCGCCTCGAAGCCTTCCATCTCGGCCATCGGCACGGTCGCAGTGAGCACTGTCCACCCGCTCGCCGGGCTCTCGGTGGCCGTGAGTCGGCCTCGGCGCGCGGCGAACTCGGCGGTGATGTCGCCGAAATGGCTGTCCTCGATTTTCACGGTGACCGTCACCAGCGGTTCGAGCACGACCGGCCGCGCGGCGAGCAGGGCGTCGAGCGTCGCGTGGCGCCCGGCGGTGACGAACGAGATTTCGTTCGAATCCACTGCATGGTGCTTGCCGTCGGTCAGCACGACGCGCACATCCTGCACCGGGAAGCCGGACAACGCTCCTTCGGCGAGCGCCTGGCGCACGCCTTTCTCGACGGCCGGGAGGAAGTTCGTCGGGATCGCGCCTCCTTTGACCTCGTTGCCGAGTTCGATGCCGGATCCGCGCGGAAGAGCCTCGACGCGGAGCGCGACCTCGCCGAACTGGCCGGCGCCGCCGCTCTGCTTCTTGTGGCGGTAGCGCGCCTCCGCGGTGGCGGCGATGGTTTCGCGATACGGCACCGTCGGCGTCGCAGTGTCGAGTTGCAGGTTCCAGCGCGTGCGCAACTGCTCCAGCACGATCTTGAGATGCAGTTCTCCGAGCCCCCTGATCACCGTCTGGCGCGCCTGGTGATCGAACCCCACTTCCAGGCACGGATCCTCGTCGACGAGCCGCGCCAGCGCTTCGGCCAGTTTCTGTTCGTCGCCATGTTTTCGGGTGATCAGCGCGAGACCGAACACCGGCTGCGGATAGCGTGGCGCGGCGAGATGGTAGGTGTCTTCGTCGTGGGAGTCGTGCAGCACGGCGTCGGGGTGGATGTCGTCGACGCGCGCGACGGCGCAGATATCGCCCGGCACGCCGACCGGCGTCTCGACCTGGTTCTTGCCCTGCAGGCGCAGCAGATGCGCCACCTTGAAGCTCTTGCGACTGTCGCCGATATAGAGCTGGGTGTTCGGGCCGAGCGTGCCCTGGTGGATGCGGAACAGCCCGAGCTTGCCGCGGTACGGATCGTTCGCGACTTGGAACACATGCGCGATGACGTGGCGGGCGGGATCCGGCGCGACTTCGACCGGCTGCGCCTGGCTGCCTTCTCCTTTGAGAAAGCGCGGCGGATTGCCTTCGGTCGGGTCCGGCATCAGGCGGCCGAGAATGTCGAGCAGCTCGTTCACGCCGGCGCCGGTGCGCGACGAAACGAAGCACACCGGGATCAGATGGCCTTCGCGCAGCGCCTGTTCGAACGGCGCGTGAAGCTGCTCGGGGTCGAGCGATTCACCCTGCTCGAGATAGCTTGCCATCAGCGCTTCGTCGAGTTCGACGACCTGATCGATGATCGCCTCGTGCGCCGCGGCGACCGACGAAAATGCGGTTTCGGCATCGTGGTCGGGCGCGAAAAAGCAGTCGATGACCCGGGTGCGGTCGGCGGCCGGCAGGTTGACGGGCAGGCATTCGCGACCAAAGGTCCTCGTCAGTTTCTCCATCAGCGCAGTGAGATCCGCGGTGCTCGCAGCGTCGATCTTCGATACGACCACCAGGCGGCACTTGTCGGTCGCGGCGTCCATCATCCGGCGCGTGCCGCTTTCGATGCCCGCCTGTGCGCTGACGACGACTGCCGCCGTCTCGACCGCGGGCAGCGCCGACAGCGCCCGTCCGGCGAGATCCGGCAGGCCCGGGGTGTCGAGCATATTGACCCAGTGCCCGGCCCATTCGAAGTGCGCAATCGATGTAGCAAGGGAATGGCCCATCGCCTTTTCCTGCGCGTCGAAGTCGCTGACCGTGTCACCGCGTTCGATGCTGCCAGCCGCGCCGATCGTCCCCGATGCGGCGAGCAGCGCTTCGAGCAGAGTCGTCTTGCCCCCGCCGGAATGGCCGAGCAGGGCGACGTTGCGGATGTCGTGTACAGAGGTCGGTGTCATGGCGTTGTCCTCCCGTTGTCGTTTGACTAGAGTTTCCGCCTGTCGCGCCGCGCGTGCAACGCCCGCAGGTCGGACAGGCCCGTTCAGGCGCTGCGCAGTCCGAACAGCCGCGTCGCCGCGATCGCCAGCAGCGGCAGCGACAATCCCAGCAGCGTGACGGTGATGAGCAGTACGCCGAGTTCGGAATAATCGGCCGGAATCGTCACGGCACCACTGGCCGGGTCGCGCACTTCGCGGCTGACGGTGAAAATCTCGTTCAGGTATTTCGTGCCGAGCTGCGCCGCCGACAACGCGAGGTTCGTGAACGACGCCATCACCGCAAAGAACGTCGCCTTCAGGTGAGCGGGCGCAGAATTCGCGATCCACGCGAGCATCGGCACCATCGACACCTGCCCGAGCGGCGACTCGAGCGCGGTGTTCGCGATCGCGATGAAGCGCGCGTCGATGAGCCCCCCGGTGAGCCGCGCGGTCCATTCGTGCAGGCCGTAGAACATGCCGACGATCGGCGCGGACAGCAGCGTCGCGGCAACGGTCAGCACGATGACGATCTGCGCGATCGATTTTTCCGCCATGAAGCGGCGAAACAGGAACAGGCCGGCGAGTGTCAGCGTGCTCGTGATCAGGTCGAGCCGCGACAGGAAGCTCTGGTCGAAGCCGAGCACATCGATCATCCACCAGCTCGCGCCGGCCCCCGGGGTCGGCATCGCGCGAAAGACGAAGATCACGATGACGGTGCCGAGCAGCGTGCGCGCCGCCTCCGGGGCGAGTTCGCGCAGCAGCTTCGCGATCATCACGCCGATGATCGCGAACGACGACGCGAAGATCAGCTCCTGGCCGTACGGCATACCGGACAGCCCGACGCCGAGGGTGAGCGCGACGAACACCGCGCTGCCGCCCAGGATCCACCAGTTCGGCGCCGTTTTTTCCTGGGGAGCGTGCACCAGGCGATCGACTTCCGCGCGGCTGTGCCCGAGCGCCTCGAGTCGCCGCGCCTCGCGCCGCTTGAGCGCCCCGGCGAGCAGCACGCCGCTGATCGACAGCAGCGGGATCACCAGCGCGAGCTCGTAGATGCGCACGTAGATCTCGACTTTCGCGGACTCGGGCAGGGTTTCGGCGCCCTGGAACATCGCGACGTTCGCGAGCGACACCAGCACCGTGCCGCCGATGATCGCGACGCGCCCGAGCATCTGCATCGTCGTGTGCATCAGCTTTACCGTCTCGGCCGGGTAGGGGGCGCCGTCGGCGTCGAGGCGCGGCACCGCTTCGACCGTCATCGCGTCGGCGACCGCGTCCTGCATCACGTAGCCGAGCGGCGCGAGCAGCGCAGACACCACGAACCACGCTTCGGCGCTCATCACGGTGCGCATCTCGTCCGGCCGGGAGATCAGCCCGATCATGATCGCGAGGCTCGTCGCAATGAGGGCCGCGCCGAGATAGACGAACCCGGCCTTGTGCCGCCACATCAGGTCGACGAGATGGCCGATCGGCATCTTCAGCGCCCACGGAATGCCGGCCCAGAAGCCGAGCGCGGCGAGAAAAGCCGCCGACAGGCCGAGGTAGTCCTTGACGAAGAACGTGCCGACGATCCCGGTCAGGCCCGACACACCGGCTGCGACATACACCATCAGCGGCGGCAGGTACGACAGCCGCATCTCGCGGCCGAGTTCCAGGATGTTGCGGTCGAACCAGCGGTACAGGGCAGTGCTCAAGGTGGAGATTCCGGTGGTCAGGGGGCGGATCGGGTTGACGGGGAAAACGAAAGGGGAAAGCGGTGCGGCGGCACGTCAGCCGATCAGCCGCTCGAGCCATGGCAGGACCCACGGCAGCGAGGCGGCGGTCAGCAGTCCGTTGAGTCCCATGCCGAGCGCGGCGAACGCACCCGCCTGTTCGCTGACCTGGAACGCGCGTGCCGTGCCGATGCCATGCGACGCAATGCCGATCGCGAAGCCGCGCACTGCGTGGTCGTCGATGCGCAGCATCCCGTAGACATAGCGCGCGCAGATCGCGCCGAGGATGCCGGTGCAGATCACCAGTACCGCGGTGAGCGACGGCAGGCCGCCGAGACGCTCGGCGACCCCCATCGCGATCGGCGTCGTGACGCTCTTCGGCGCAAGCGACATCATCGACTCGCGGCTCGCCCCAAGCAGCGCCGCAATGCCGACCGCCGTCAGCGCCGCGGTCAGCGACCCGGCGACGAGTGTGGCTAGCAGCGGCACCAGCATGCTGCGCAAGCGCCCCCACTGCGCATGCAGCGGGATCGCCAGCGCGACAGTGGCCGGGCCGAGCAGGAAATGCACAAACTGAGCACCGTCGAAATAGGTTCCGTACGGGGTGTCAGTCACACTCAGCACAAGCACCAGCATGACCACCGCGAGCATCACCGGGTTCAGCAGGGGATGATGGTTCGCGCGGCGGTACAGCCACAGCGCTGCCTGATACGCGAGCAGCGTCAGCGTCAGGCCGAGCAGCGGCGTCGTCGACAGATAGACCCAGACCTCGCCGAGCACCGGCGTCATCGGGATTCTCCGTGACTCGGTGTGCGGTGCGTCAACCTTTGCAGCAGCAGCGCGGCGACTGCGATCGACAGCAGGGTGCTGAACACCAGCGCCACGGTCAGCGGCAGCCACTCGTCGGCGAGCCGCTGGAAATGCAGCATGACGCCGGTGCCTGCCGGTACGAACAGTAGCGACAGGTGCTGCAGGACGCCGTTCGCAGTGGCGCGCAATTGTTCGCCGGGCCCGCTCCTCACGATCAGCGTGACGAACAGCAGGCCCATGCCGACGACCGGACCCGGGATCGGCAGATTCAGCCCGCGCACCGCCACTTCGCCGACGAGCTGGAACACGAGGAGTAGCGTGAGGGCGCCGATCATGAAGTCTCTCCGGAGCTGGCCGAGCGGGATGATCGCGACATTCTAGCGGCACCGTGCGGCGTCCGTCCCCGCAGAGCGGCGAACGCGCAGGTAACGGGCTGGGCCGGCGGGCGCCAGGCTCGTATGACGGATCGCCCCGCGGCAGGGCTGCGATTGCCCGGTATTGCCGACACCTGCCCGAACGCCCTATCGTTGCGGCTCGATGACAGTGGCGATGGCACGAGGAGATGGCAATGACGATGGTCGAAACGGCGCGCGGCACGGTGCATGAATGGCAACGGGATCACATGGGGCATATCAACATCCGCGCTTACATGGAATTCCACGATGCGGCGAGCTGGCAGTTCTACGCGATGCTCGGGCTGTCGGCGTCGCTGTTGCGCAGCGGTGCGGTGAATCTGGCGATGGTGCAGCAGAACATCAGCTACCAGAAGGAGCTGTATCCGGGCGACACGGTGTTCGTGCGCAGCGGGGTGCTCGAAATGCGGGAAAAAGTGGTGCGCTTCCGCCATGAAATCGTCAACACCGAAACCGGCGAAGTCTGCTCGACTTCGGACTGCACTGTCGTGTGCCTGAATCCGGTGACACGCCGCTCGCAGCCGTTCCCGCCGGAGGTCGCGCTGCACGCCGAGGAGTTCAGGTTGCCGATGGTGCAGTAGCGCGTGTCGCAGCGAGGTGGCTCTCACTTCGGGTCGCGATCGGAGTCTGGCGCAGCCGGGGCTTGCGCTGCGGGCGGCGGGGAGCCGGCGAGCAGTTCATCGATGAGCGCGCGCATTCGCCGCCAGTGCGATCCTTCCCAGAAGACGCGGCAACACACGTCACAGGTACTGAAACGCGTGTGGCTCGCGCGCACTCCCGGCGGCAGGCGGTCTTCGACCTCGGCCTTGTCGATCGGTCGCAGCGGCGCGTTGCAGTCGAGGCACAGCGTGAAAGGTTTTGCGCTGCCGGCGAGGTCCAGCCGATCGAAGATCTCGCGCACCTGCTGCGCCGGCTTGAGCGCCCGCACATAACAGCCGTGCGTCAGCGTGCGGCGCTTGAGCAGTTCGCGGTCGCGCGTCAGCACGATGCGGCTGTCGCGCCCGGCGATGATCTCGATCTCGCCGTCGTCGAAATGGTTGTCGTAGAGCGTGTCGAAGCCCGTCATCCGCAACAGGTGGGCGAGCCCGCCGAGATGCGCGTCGGCGACGAAGCGCATCACGCGCAGCGGGTGGTGCCGCACACGCAGCAGCGGCGTGATGTCGAGCGATTCGAACTTCGGATACACCGCGACGCGATCGCCGTCGCGCAGCAGGCGGCCGAAATCGACGGATTCGCCGTTGACGAGCACGAGCTCGATTTCAGTGTGCGGCACGCCGAGCGCCTCGACCATGTGTTTGACCGTTGCCGCCTGCGCGCACGGCGCGTCGAACTCACGCCGACGGCGCCCCGGCGCGAGGAAGTCATTCAGCTCTTCATAGAATCGGAATGTCGCCGTCACCATCGCTGTGCTCTCGCATTGGGTGTCGGAGGAAGAGCGGGAAAAACCGCGCGTTCAGGGCTCCGGGCGGGGCTGGAATGCAAAACGCGCGGCGACTTCCGCATGCCTGATCGACTGCAGCGGAAGGCCGTGCCATATCACTCCCGAGCCCACTCCCGAGCCGCCGCCCATGACTTCGGTGAAGGCGGCGTCGCTCGCCGGCCCGCCGTCGTCGGCCTGGCACTGCTCGACGAACGCGGGAAGATCCCGGTCGTCGAGCAATCCGACCCCCTGCGACACCTGGAGCAGCACGTTGCCGTCCTCGTCGAGGTATGCGGCAATGGCCGGGGCCGTCGTCGCGCCGGTGTGCGCCGTGAGGCTGCTATCGACGTCGAGCCGCAGGACCAGCGGCGTGTAATCCAGCGTCACGAAGACGCGCTGCGGCCCGTTCTGGACGAACCAGTTGCCGTCGCTGTCCGAACGGTAATTCGTGTTCAGAAAACCGTTCAGCCCGGCGTGCGTGACCGGCTCTCCTTTGAGCCGCCAGCCGCCGCGACGGTCGAGCGACAGCCATCCATGGACGGCGGGCACGTCGGGCCAGCGGACATCGGTCGAGAGATCGGGCGTGGTCATCGGGAAAGTCGCGGATCAAAAGCAGCAGTATGAGCGTTTCGTCGCCAAGCGGAACGTGTCGGGGCAGGCGGGGTGCTGCGTCGCGCACGATCGATCGACGCGGTCCTGGTACGGAAAACAGCTGGCCGCCCGGTAAACAAGGAGCGGTGCCGGAGCGCATGCCGCCGGGAGCACGTCCGCTCCCGGCTGTCGGCGAAAGAAAACGCCAGCGTCAGCCGCGCGCTTTCGCGACCTGGCGCCAGCGGTGCAGCAGCGGCTCGGTGTAACCGCTCGGCTGCGCGCAGCCCTTGAAGATCAGATCCTTCGCGGCTTGGAACGCCACCGAGTCGTCGAAGTTCGGCGCCATCGGACGGTACAGCGGGTCGCCGGCGTTCTGCTGGTCGACGACCGCGGCCATGCGCTTGAGCGTCTCCATGACCTGCGCCTCGTTCGTCACGCCGTGGCGCAGCCAGTTGGCGATGTGCTGGCTCGAGATGCGCAGCGTCGCACGGTCTTCCATCAGGCCGATGTTGTTGATGTCCGGCACTTTGGAGCAGCCGACGCCCTGGTCGATCCAGCGCACGACGTAGCCGAGGATGCCCTGCGCATTGTTGTCGAGTTCCTGCTGGATCTCGGCCGTGCTCCAGTTCGCGCTCGCGGCGACCGGGACGGTCAGGAGGTGGTTCATCAGCGTATCGCGCTCGGCGGCGAGGCTGATCTTCTCCATTTCCTGCTGCACCGCCTGGACGTCGACCTGGTGGTAGTGCAGCGCATGCAATGTCGCGCCGGTCGGCGACGGCACCCACGCAGTCGTCGCGCCCGCTTTCGGGTGGCCGATCTTCTGCTTGAGCATCTCGGCCATCAGGTCCGGCATCGCCCACATGCCCTTGCCGATCTGTGCTTTGCCCCGCAGCCCGCAGTCGAGGCCGACCAGCACGTTCTGGCGCTCGTAGGCTTGGATCCACGCCGAGCTCTTCATGTCGCCCTTGCGGATCATCGGCCCCGCTTCCATCGCCGTGTGCATCTCGTCGCCGGTGCGGTCGAGGAAGCCGGTGTTGATGAACGCGACGCGCGACTCGGCCGCCTTGATGCACGCGGCGAGGTTCACCGAGGTGCGGCGCTCCTCGTCCATGATGCCGACTTTCATCGCGTCGGCGGGCAGGCCCAGCAGCTGCTCGACGCGGCCGAAGAGTTCGCTTGCGAAGGCGACTTCGGCCGGGCCGTGCATCTTCGGCTTGACGATGTACATGCTGCCGGTGCGCGAGTTGTGCTTGAGCTTCATGTCGCGCAGCGAGATCAGCGTCGTGACGACGCCGTCCAGGATGCCTTCGGGAATCTCGGCGCCGTCCGCGAGCAGGATCGCCGGATTGGTCATCAGATGGCCGACGTTGCGGATGAAGAGCAGCGACCGACCATGCAGCCGCAGCTGCGAGCCGTCGGGCGCGGTGTATTCGCGGTCCGCGTTCATCGTGCGCTCGACCGTCTTGCCGCCCTTGTCGAACGACTCGACGAGCGTGCCGGTGATCAGGCCCAGCCAGTTGCGGTACGCGACGATCTTGTCCTCGGCGTCAACAGCCGCGACCGAGTCTTCGCAGTCCATGATCGTCGTGATGGCCGATTCGACGAGCACGTCCTTGATGCCGGCGGCGTCGGTCTTGCCGATCGCGTGGTTGCGGTCGAACTGGATCTCGAGGTGCAGACCGTGGTTCTTCAGCAGCACCGCCTTCGGCGCCGCCGCGTCGCCCTGGAAGCCAGCGAACTTCGACGCGTCGGCCAGGCCGGTCTTCGTGCCGTCCTGCAGCGTGACGACGAGTTTGCCGCCTTCGGCGGCGTAGCCGGCGGCCTTCGAGTGGTCACCCTGCGCGAGCGGCGCGGCCTGGTTCAGCACGTCGCGGGCGAAGGCGATGACGCGCGCCCCGCGCACCGGGTTGTAGGACGCGCCGGCTTCCGCGCCGCCGTCCGACGGGATCGCGTCGGTGCCGTAGAGGGCATCATAGAGGCTGCCCCAGCGCGCGTTCGCGGCGTTCAGCGCATACCGGGCGTTCATGATCGGCACGACGAGCTGCGGCCCGCACTGCTCGCGGATCTCGATATCGACATTGGCGGTCGTGATCTTGAACGGGGCCGGGGCCGGCTGCAGATAGCCGATTTGCTCGAGGAAGGCACGGTAGGCCGACATGTCGGCAATCGGGCCCGGGTGGGCACGGTGCCAGGCGTCGATCTCGACCTGCAGACGGTCGCGCTCGGCGAGCAGCGCGCGGTTCTTGACCGCGAGTTCGTTGGCCAGATCGCTGAAGCCTTTCCAGAACGCGCCGGCGTCGATCCCGGTGCCGGGCAGGGCTTCGGTTTCGATGAAGCGGTGCAGCGCCGCGTCCACCTGGAGCTGATTGCATTGGATTCGTTCGGTCATGATGTCTCGCCTTTATTACAGGTAGGTCGTGTAAAAATAGTAGATGGTCAGGGAAGTGCCGACCGTGATGATGAAGCGCCGTAACCACACGGCAGGAACCTTGCGGGCGCCGACCGCGCCCCAGTAACCGCCCACCGCGGCGGTCGCCAGCATGACGAGCGTGTGAGGCCAGCTCACCGCGCCGGCGATGACGAAGGTCACGACGGCGACGCTGTAGATCACCGCCGACAGCCAGTTCTTCAGCGCATTGATGTCGTGGATGTCGCGATGGCCCTGGATCGCCAGCGCTGCGATCATCACGATGCCCATGCCGGCACCGAAGAACCCGCCGTAGATGGACACCCCGAACTGAAACAGCAGACCGCCCGGCGTCGCATGGGACGGGCCGCTCGCGGCCTGCCCGCGCAGCCGTGCGAGCAGTGTGGAAATCCGTCCGCTGCCGGCGAACATCACCGTCGCGATCAGCAACAGCCACGGAATCAGCATCGAGAACGTGTCGTCGCGCGTCGACAGCAATAGCAAGCCGCCGGCGATGCCGCCGACGAACGCGACGGCGGTGAGCGCCGGCAGGCCTTTGCCGAAGCGCACGAGTTCGCTGCGATAGGCGTAGGCGCTCGACAGGCTCGCCGGCCACAGCGCGACCGCGTTGCTGGCGTTCGCAATCACCGGCGGCACGCCGATCGCAAGCAGCGCCGGGAACGAGAAGAACGTCCCGCCGCCGGCGACCGCGTTCATCGCGCCAGCCATCGCCGCGGCGGCACCGATGACGAGGAGTTCGGTCGGGGTCATCGGTGAACGCTCATGCGCGGGGTGCGCCGACAAGGCGCGGACGGACGAAATCGACGACGTCGGTGAGCCGCTGGCCGATCACCGACGGCGTCACGTCGAGAGCTTCCAGCGGCTGGCCCGAGCGGTTGATCCAGAAGGTCGTGTAGCCGAACCAGGTCGCTCCGGCCGCGTCCCAGCCGTTCGACGAGACGAACAGGATGTCGCGCGCCGCGCAGCCGAAAGCGTCCGGGCCGAGCTGGTACGCAGCGTCGGCGGTCTTGTACTGGCGCACCGTGTCGACCGACAGCACATGATCGAACAGTCCGTTCATGCCGGCGCTCTTGATCGCGACATCGAGCATCCGTGGCGTGCCGTTCGACAGCACGGCCAGCGGCACGCCGAGTTCGCGCAATGTCTTCAGCGCGCCGAGGTTTTCAGGGAACGGCGACAGGCACGAATACTGGTTCATCAACTGGCGATGCCGGGCATCGTTCATGTCCAGGCCGAGCCGGCTCGCCGAAAACCGCAGCGCGTCGTCGGTCACTTCGAGGAACGGTTTGTAGCGGCCCGACAGGGTGCGCAGCAACGAGTATTCGATCTGCTTCAGCCGCCACAGCGCGGTCAGCGCTTCGCCGTGGCCGGGAAAAAGCTGCTCGGCGAGCGCGCCGACGGAATAGACGTCGAAGAGCGTGCCGTAAGCGTCGAAAGCGATCGCGCGGATCTGGCCAGTGTGTTTCATCGTCATCGGAATTCCGGTTCGTGCGCCTTTGCGACCGGCAACCCTGCTGGACGAAGGCATCTCGTTTATCGGGCAGCGTGTTCTCCACCCCGAAGTTGAGGAGGAGTGTATTGGTATCATGGGCGCGATAGAAGACGTGCATCAGTCAATTTATCTGTTACTTTTAGTACAAAGTGGACACGTTCAAACAGGTCGAGAGTTTCGTCAGCGTTGCGAGCCGAGGCAGCCTTTCGGCCGCAGCACGGGCCGAGGGTGTCACGCCAGCCATCATCGGACGACGGCTCGACGCGCTGGAACAGCGCCTGGGAGTCAAGCTGCTGACGCGCACGACGCGCAGCATCGCGCTGACGTTCGAAGGCGCCGCGTTCCTTGAGGATTGCCAGCGCATCCTGCACGATCTGGCGAATGCCGAAGCGTCGGTCAGCCTCGGTGGAGTCAAGGCCAGCGGACACATCCGGGTGTCGGCGCCCGCCGGCTTCGGCCGCATCCACGTCGCACCGCTGATGCGCGATTTCCTCGAAATGAACCCGGACGTGTCATGCATGCTGGATCTAAGCGATCGGGTCGTCGACCTCGTCAACGAAGGCATCGACTGCGCGATCCGCATCGGCGAGCTTCCCGATTCGAGCCTGGTGTCGATCCGGCTCGCCGAGAACCGCCGCGTCGTCGTCGCGAGCCCGGCCTACCTCGCTCGCTTCGGCGCGCCGGCGGTGCCGCAGGATCTCTCCGGCCACAAGTGCCTGTCGCTCGGTCAGCAGCGGGGCTGGCTGTTCCGCGATGAGGACGGGGAGACGATCACGCTCAAGGTCGGCGGCCGGTTCGAATGCAACGACGGCGCGGTGCTGCACGAGTGGGCGCTCGCCGGTCACGGCCTTGCATGGCGCTCGCTGTGGGAGGTCGACGCCGACCTGCGCGCCGGGCGTCTGGTGTCGGTGCTGGACACGTTCGCCGCGCCAACGACGGGCATCTACGCCGTCTTCCCGCAGCGCAAGCATCTCGCGCTGCGCGTCCGGCTCTTCATCGATCACCTGAAAAATCACTACGGTCGCCCGGACTACTGGCGGCCGGGCTGATCGGCGTGGGCAATGGGAAGGCAGCCGTCGGTGGCAGCCCGTTTTGCCGCGAACGAGTACAACCCTTTTATGCACACGCGACAGTTGAACCCTGCGCCTACCTGATGTATATTTCGCCGCCTTGCTGCTGTAGCTCAGTCGGTAGAGCAACTGATTCGTAATCAGTAGGTCACCAGTTCGATTCCGGTCAGCAGCACCATAGATTCAAGCAAAAAGGCCAATCCTTCAGGGATTGGCCTTTTTGCTTGTCGGGCGGCCGGTTCGGGCGAGTCCGCTCGCCTCTCTGCACGTAGAGGGGACGATTTTGTATCAAATCGTCGCGGATAACCGCATGCAGGGAGGGAATCCTGGACCGCACTCGTGTCCCTCCTCACTGCTCCCGGAACCGAATAACCCCTAGGCGGAAAGCGGCTTTCGTGGCTGGAGTGCGCCCTGAGAGCCTGAAGATCGCAAGGTTGAAATTCCGGATATCGCTGCGGGCGATGCTCTCGCGCGAGTAGCTCTGCGCTCTGGCTGATGGCCTTTCATGCCCTATAGTTCGCAATTTTGTGCCTTGAGGCATCCCACTAAAACCGCATTCGTACCGGGCACCCCCTATGGATCCCGAAGAGAACCCGCTGGTGCTCGTTGTCAATGACGACGACGCCAGTCTTAAAGCGATTACTGCCCTGCTTGAAACGGCGGCCGAGCAGCTGCGTTTCACCATCATGACTGCGCGATCGGGCGAGGAGGCGCTGCGGCAGCTTCTCGATCATGAATTCGCCACGATCCTGCTCGACGTGAACATGCCCGGACTCGACGGATTCGAGACTGCCCGGCTAATTCACGGCCGCCCCCGTTCGGCGGCGATACCGATCATCTTCCTGACCGCTCACCGGTCCGACGAACTCGACCGGATCAAGGGTTACGAGGCCGGCGCGGCCGATTACCTCTTCACTCCGCTCGTCCCGCAGGTGCTGCAGGCAAAAGTGGGGGTGTTCGTCGAGCTGTGTCGGCAACGGCGGGAACTGGAGCACAAGGCGGCTTTGCTCGCGGATCTCAATCGCGAGCTGCAGGTACAGCGCCTGGAGGATCTGGAGCGGGCCAACGCGGCCCTGCAGACGGAAGTTGCAGAGCGGCGGGGGGCGGAAAAGCTGGCTCGGGATCTCGCGCTTCGGGACACGCTGACGGGGTTTTTCAACCGCCGCTCGCTAAACGAGCGTCTCGCACATGCGATCGCTGTCGCGGGTCGCCAGAATGACCGTCTCGCATTGCTGTTTCTGGACCTCGATCGCTTCAAGCACGTCAATGATTCGCTCGGGCACGACAAGGGGGACGAGCTGCTGAAACAGGTCGCCGCGCGGCTGCGCTGCGCCGTGCGGGAGGCTGACACGCTGGCCCGGTTCGGCGGCGACGAATTCGTCGTGTTGCTCGAAAACCTGCACGACAGGGACGATGCCGCGCAAGTGGCGATCAAGATCTGCGCCGCGCTGGCGCATCCGTTCGAGCTTGGCTCGAGCACGGTGAAAGTGTCGGCCAGTGTCGGGATCAGCCTTTACCCGGATGACGGGACGAGTGCGGGCGTGCTGATGAAGAATGCCGATCTGGCGATGTACGAAGCAAAGCAGAGGGGGCGCAACGGCCACGAGTTCTATCACGAGGAGCTCAACCGTCGCCTCCTCGAACGCATCCGACACGAGCGCGAGCTGCAGCAGGCGCTGGACAACGACGAATTCGAGTTGCACTACCAGCCGAAGGTCAACGTCGTCGACGGAACGATCGCCGGGCTGGAAGCATTGCTGCGCTGGCACCATCCCCAACTCGGATTCCTTTCTGCCGAACAGTTCATGGGGCTCGCCGAAGAGACCGGCATGCTGGTGCCGCTGGGCGAATGGGCGCTGCGTGCGGCATGCCGTCAGGCGCGGCAATGGCAGGATGCGGGATGGCTCAAGGACACCGTGCGAATCGCGGTGAATGTCGCCGAGCCGCAGATCTATTCGGCGCTGCCCGACACGCTCGCGCGCCTGCTCGACGAGCACGAACTGTCTCCGGCGCATATCGAACTCGAGATCACCGAAACTTTGCTGATGCGCGATGTGGACCAGGCGGCGAGCGTGCTCGCGCAGATCGGCGCAACCGGCGTGTCGATCGCGGTCGATGACTTCGGCACCGGCTACTCGTCGCTCGCGATCCTCAAGGCGCTTCCGATTCACATCCTCAAGATCGACCAATCGTTCGTGCGCGACCTGCCGCACGACCGCGACACTCATGCCATTGTCACGGCGATCGTCCAGATGGCGCACGCGATCGGGCTCAACGTCATCGCTGAAGGGGTGGAAAACGAAGCCCAGCTCGGCGCGTTGCGCAGGCTCGGATGCGATGAATACCAGGGGTACCTCTACAGCAAGCCGCTCTCGGCGAGCGAGTTGACGAAGAAATTCACCACCGGTGGGGCCAAACGCATGCAGGGCAACATGCGCTGGCGCGCATTGGCGGTGAACTGCGAAAACCAGCTTAGCCTCGCCGAAAAGTAAGGCTCAGCACAAAGAGTATCAAGCAATGCTAAGACAAATGAGTATCACCACCCGCCTGGTTGCCGGGTTTTCCCTGATGCTGGTGGCGACTCTGCTGCTGGGTGTGATGAGCCTGCGCAGCATCCAAGGCCTCGCTGAGACGACCGCGAGCATGTACCGGCACCCGTTCACGGTGGCCCTCGCGATTCGCGAAGCGAAGACCGAAGCCCTTGTCGCCCAGCAGGTCATGAACACTCTGGTGCACTATGCCGACCCCGCGGAAGTCGAGAGCCTCGAGCAGAGGCTCGAGGCGCGGCGCAAGGAAAATGACGAGAGGTATGCGCTGCTGCGGGAGCGTTACAGTGGCAGCCCGGCCGACCTGGACAGGATTCAGCGGGCGCGGGATGACTGGAGGGCGGCACGCGCCGAGACGATCGCGCTGGTGAAAAACGGCCGTCGCGCCGAGGCGATCGTTTTGCACCGCGAGCGTTCGGAGGGGCTCGTCAATGCGCTGCTCGACCGCATGAATGTCGTTTCGAATTTCTCGGTCGAGCGGGCCTCGAACTACCAGCAGGCTGCCGGGAACGAGGCGGCGTCCGCCAAGCGCCTGCTCGTCGTCACGCTGGTGCTGATCCTGGCTGCGGGAGCGGCCTTGACCTTCATCGTCACGCACAGTGTCAACCGCTCGCTGCGACGCGCGGCTGGCGAAGTCAAGCGGGTGATCGAAAGCAGTTCGGACAAGGCACGCGTCGTCGAGGCGATCGGCGCGGGAGACCTGAGCCAGGAGATCGCAGAGTCGAAACCCCTCAAGATCGACCCGGAAGCTCTGCCGCACGACGAAACCGGGGTCCTGCTCAAGGCGGCGGCGCAACTGAGCGCCGTCCAGAACGAGCTCGACCACTCCTTCCGCAACATGACTTCGTCGTTGCGCCAGGCGCGCGCGCAGGCCCGGGATGCGGACTGGCTCAAGAGCGGGTTGAATGAGCTCAACTCGGTGATGCGGGGAGAGCCGGCGACGTTGGAGATTGCCGACAAGGTGCTGGCGTACCTCGTCGAATACCTGAAAGCGGGGGTGGGCGCGCTGTATCTGCTCGACGAGCGCGCGGAGGAACTGAACCTCGCAGCGAGCTATGCCTTCACCCGGCGCAAGAACCTCGGCGACCGCTTCCGCCTCGGCGAGGGGCTGATCGGGCAGGCGGCCCGGGAACGCAAGCCGATCTGCCTCGCGAACGTGCCGGGCGATTATCTGCCGATCGCCTCCGCGCTCGGCGAGTCGGTGCCGAAAGTCGTCCTCGCGCTGCCGTTGCTGCATGGAACGCGGCTGATCGGCGCACTCGAGATCGGCACGTTCTCCGAGATGACGGACATCCAGCTCGAGTTTCTGAGCCTGGCGCAGGAAGCCATCGCGATCGGCCTGAGCGTCAGTCTGTCGCGGCAGCGGATGGCCGAGCTCCTCGAAGAGACTCAGCAGCAGGCCGAAGAACTCCGCGTGCAGCAGGAGGAACTGCAGCAAAGCAACGAGGAGCTGGAAGAACGCGCCCAGATGCTCGAGACGCAGCGCGAAAACATCCGGGCGAAGAACCGCGAGATCAAGCTCGCTGCCGAAGACCTCCGCCTGAAGGCGCAGGAACTCGAGCGCGTCAGCGCATACAAGTCGCAATTTCTCGCGAACATGTCGCACGAACTGCGCACGCCGCTCAACAGCCTGATGATTCTGTCCAGCCTGCTGATGCAGAACAAGGACGGCAACCTGAGCGAAAAGCAGGTCGAGTTCGCGTCGACGATCCACTCGGCCGGCACCGATCTGCTCGACCTCATCAACGATATTCTCGATCTGTCGAAGATCGAGGCAGGGCGGATCGAACTCGACTTCGCCGATATCGCCGTCGAGGACCTGTCCGCCTCCATGCGCACCTTGTTCCAGTCCCAGGCCGAGCAGAAGCAGATCGCTTTCAGTTTGGAAGTCGAGGCGGATGTGCCCCCAACGTTCCACGGCGATTCGCAGCGCGTTCATCAGATATTGAAGAACCTTCTTTCCAACGCCCTGAAGTTCACCGAACACGGCGAAGTCAGGCTGTGCGTGACTTTCCCTTGCGGGAGCGCGAATCCCCTGCCGGTGCCCGCGATCGCGTTCGCAGTCAGCGATACCGGCATCGGGATTCCGCCGGACAAGCAGCAAGGGATTTTCGATGCCTTCCGGCAGGCCGACGGTTCGATCAGCCGCAAATACGGCGGCACCGGGCTGGGCCTTTCGATCTCGCTCGAGCTCGCCCGCAGAATGAATGGCGATATCCGCATGAGCAGCAGCGAGGGCAAGGGCAGCGTGTTCGTCCTGTACCTGCCGCTCGGCGTCGAAAGCGACAAGGCACGGGAGCGGCGCCGTCCGCCCGCCGCGCTGCTCGCGCAGCCGCCGGTGATCGCTACCGAGTCCGAGGTGCCGGTCCGTTCCGCAAAAACGGAGGAGCCCGTTCATTCGAAAGCCGGCGACCGCAGCATCCTGGTCGTCGAGGATGACCACGAGTTCGCGAAGATCCTGCAGGAAACGATCCGGGAGCGCGGGTTCTCCGTCCTCGTCGCCGAGAGCGGGGAAAAAGGGCTCGAACTCGCGGAGCGGGAGCTGCCGAGCGCAATCATCCTCGACGTGATGCTGCCCGGCATCGACGGCTGGAACGTGATGCGCAGCCTGAAGGACAATCCGCGCACCCGCCACATCCCGGTGCATTTCCTCACCTGCCTCGAGGAGCGGCAAAAAGCTTTGGGGATGGCGGCGATCGGCTTCGCGACAAAACCCCTCAACAGTGACCAGCTGAACGACGTCCTCGGGGCAATCGAGCGCTCGGTGACGAAGTCGGTCAAGCGGCTCCTCGTCGTCGAGGACGACCAGAACGAGGCCTACAGCATCGTCGCGCTGCTCGACGACAAGGACGTCGAGATCTCCGTGGCCGCTTCGGGACGCGAAGCGGTCGATCTGCTGGCATCTGAAAGCTTCGATTGCGTCGTCCTCGACCTGGGGCTGCCGGAGATGTCCGGTTTCGACCTGCTCGATCATATGCAGGCAATGGAACGTGGCGAGCGCATTCCGGTCGTCATCCACTCCGGCCGCGAGCTGAGCGAGGATGACGAGCGCAGGCTGCGGCGTTATGCGGAGAGCATTGTGATCAAGGGCGCGAAGAGCCCCGAGCGCCTGATCAACGAAGTGACCCTGTTCCTGCACCAGGTCGAAACGCGGCTGCCCGCCAACAAGCGGCGCATGATCCGCGCGGCGCTCGACAAGGAGGCGATGCTCGAAGGCAGGAAAGTCCTGCTGGTCGACGACGACATGCGCAACCTGTTCTCGCTGTCGAGCGTGCTTGCCGAAAAGGACATGATCGTGATCGAGGCGGACAACGGCCGCAAGGCGCTGGCCCGTCTGGAAGAGCATCCGGACGTGTCGATCGTGCTCATGGACATCATGATGCCGGAAACCGACGGCTATGCCGCGATGCGCGAAATCCGCCGCAATCCGCGCTTCAGCCAACTTCCGGTGATCGCGATGACCGCCAAGGCGATGAAAGGCGATTACGAGAAGTGCCTCGAGGCCGGAGCGAGCGACTACATCGCCAAGCCGATCGATGTCGACAAGCTGTTTTCGCTGATTCGGGTGTGGATGTATCAGCGTGTCTGAGTGGGGCGACGCGCAACCGGACCTGCAAGAGGTCGAAATACGGCTGCTGCTCGAGGGAATCGAGCAGGTATACGGCTACGACTTCCGCGACTATGCAGAAGCCTCGATTCGGCGCCGCCTCGTGCACTGGCTGGCCGAATCCGGCTTCGAGACGTTTTCGCTTGCCCAGTCACGGGTGTTGCGCGATCGCCGCGTCTTCGATTCGCTGCTGCGCGGAATCACGATCAACGTCACGGAAATGTTCCGCGACCCCGGCTTCTTCAGGATGCTGCGCACGAAAGTCGTTCCCTTCCTACGGACGTATCCGTTTGTCAAGATCTGGCACGCAGGCTGTGCCACCGGCGAGGAAGCCTACTCGATGGCGATCCTGCTCAACGAGGAGGGGATGGCGGGGCGCTACCGGATCTACGCGACCGACATCAACGAGGCGATCCTCGAGCGCGCGCAGGAAGGCATCCTGTCGGTCGCGAGCATGCAGCTGTTCACCCGCAACTACCAGTTGAGCGGCGGAGCCGCGTCTTTCGCGGATTACTACACGGCGCGCTACGAGCATGCGCTCCTGTCCCCGGCGTTGCGGAAAAATATCGTCTTCGCGCCGCACAACCTCGCGACCGACGCAGAGTTCGGCGAAATGAACATGATCCTGTGCCGCAACGTCATGATCTATTTCAAGCCGCCGCTCAAGGAACGCTGCCTGCGCCTGTTCGACGACAGTCTCCCGCCCGGCGGATTTCTCTGCCTCGGGCTCAAGGAGGTGCTCGAACGGACGAGCATCGAAGCCCGCTTCGCCGAACTCGATGGTCCGATGCGCATCTACAGGAAGCGTTACGACTGAGCGTCCTGCGGCCCGGCTCCAAAGTGGGACGAGAACGGCGAGAGGCGCAAGGGTCCCTTCAGCCGACTCTTCCCTATGACGATTCTGCAGAAAGGATCCGTCGGGTGACGCGCCCCGGTGTGCCGCGCTCGACCTGGGTTATGACTTCGTCAATCCTTGCGAAATCGGCATCGAGCCGAGAAAAACGTCTCGTTTTCCCGCAGATCGACGCTGAAAACGGCCAAAGCCGGCTGCTAGACTGGCGCTCGGTCATCAATCAGCGAACCAACGTTCTGAAGGGAAAGAGCAGGAATGTCATATCTGGCCGACGTGTTGTGGCACAGATTCGCCGGCCCGTTGCCGGGCGAGCTGGATAAGTCGGAACTCGGCTACCTCTTCCTTCCGAACCGGCACATGCCGCTTCTGATGCGGCGCCGGGCGACCATGATCGTCAATCGCGTGCGGATGTTCGCGTTTCTGTTCGCCGTGCTCACGCCGCTGTGGAGCGTGATCGACTTCGTCGTCTTTCCGCCGTCGCTGTGGGTCACCCTCGCGCTGATGCGGCTTCTTGCCAGCGCGGCGTTCGCGACTGTCCTGATCTTCTACCGGCCATCGGGCAAACTGTTCGATGCCTACGGGGCGATCGCGATCCTGTTCGCAATTCCGACGGCATTCTATGTCGCTTCGCACACCCTGCTCGGGACGTACCAGCTGTCCGAGCTCTCGGCAGCGATCGGCGCCGGCTATGCTTTCCTGCCGTTCGTCCTGCTTGCGGGCCTGTCGGTTTTCCCGCTGACGCTGATCGAGAACGTGCTCATATCGAGCCCGATCCTGCTCGCCCAGGCCCTTGCCGGCTATCTGAGCTGGTCGACGCTCAACTGGCCGTCGTTTGCCGGCTCGTTCTGGTTGCTGGTGCTGATCACCGGCGTATCGATCACTGCCGGGATGAGCCAGCTCGCGTTCATGACAGCGCTGGTCCGCCAGTCGGTGCGAGACCCCCTGACCGGCGCCTTTTCGCGCGGCAGCGGCGAAGAAATGCTCGAACTGCAACTGGGCCTCGCGAATCGCAACCAGGCGTCGATCACGGTCGCCTTCATCGACGTCGATCACTTCAAGAGCATCAACGACCGCTTCGGCCATGAAGCGGGCGACAAGGTCCTGATCACGCTCGCCGCGCATATCACGGCGGCGCTGCGTCGGGTCGACATACTGGTCCGCTGGGGCGGCGAAGAATTCGTCGTCATCATGCCCAATACCGATCTCGCGAAAGCGCGGACGGCGATCGAGCGCCTGTGCAGGCTCGGTCTGGGCATGGGGCCGGATGGCACGCCGGTGACCGCCAGCATCGGCCTGGCGGAGCGTTGTACCGATGGCACTGGCGACTGGAAAGCTCTGATCGAGAAAGCCGATCAGCGGATGTATCACGCCAAGCACAACGGCCGAGACCAAGTCTGCTTCGGCGCCTGCTAGAAGTGTGCCGCCCCGCAAGGGGGCGGTCTCATGAGAGTGCCGGCAGCGCCGCTTCAGAGGGGCGTGCCGATGCGGTGCAGAGGGCGTGTGCCGCTGTGCTAACATTCCCCGCTTCTCTTGCGTACACCGGGCACGGTGTGGGCGCTCGTGCCATTCCGAACGGAAGAATCATGCGCATTTTGGTGAGTAACGACGACGGTTATTTTGCTCCGGGGATCGCCGCCCTCGCTGAAGCGCTGCAGGAGGTCGGGGACGTTACCGTGGTGGCGCCCGAGCGTGACCGAAGCGGCGCAAGCAATTCCTTGACGCTCGATCGCCCGTTGTCACTGCGGCGGGCGGCAAACGGTTTCCATTTCGTCAACGGCACGCCGACCGACTGCGTGCACCTGGCGGTCACCGGCATGCTCGATCACCTTCCGGACATGGTCGTGTCGGGCGTGAATCACGGCGCGAACATGGGCGACGACACGATTTATTCGGGCACGGTCGCCGCTGCCACCGAAGGGTTCCTGCTCGGAGTGCCGGCAATTGCGGTGTCTCTCGTGAGCAAGGCGGCGACCGATTTTTCGGCAGCTGCGCGTGTCGCGCGCGATCTCGCGGAGCGATTCACCCGCGTCCCTTTCCAGCACCCGGTACTGCTGAACGTGAATGTGCCGGACCGCCCCTACGAAGAACTGCGCGGCATCCGCGTCACGAGGCTGGGCAAGCGGCACAAGGCCGAACCGGTGATCCGCAGCACGACTCCGCGCAACGAGACCGTCTATTGGGTCGGCGCAGCGGGGCAGGCTGCGGACGCAGGGGAGGGTACCGATTTCCAGGCGGTGGCGGAAGGTTTCGTTTCCGTCACCCCGCTACAGATCGACCTCACCCACAACGGCCTCATTTCCAGCGTCGCCGAATGGGTCGGTAGATGAACATGCGCCCCCCGGACCCCGGGCAGGCCTCGAGTCGTGCCCGTGCGCGCATGGTCGAGCGGCTCCGGGCGCAGGGGATTGCCGACGAGAAGGTGCTCGGGGCGATGATGCAGATCCCGCGCCACGCGTTTGTCGATGAAGGCCTCGCCTTCAGCGCATACGACGACACGGCGCTGCCGATCGGATACCAGCAGACGATTTCGCAACCGCTGGTGGTCGCGCGCATGATCGAGATCCTGCGCGCCGGCCGCGAACTGGGACGGACGCTTGAAGTCGGCGCCGGCTGCGGCTACCAAGCCGCGGTACTGTCCCTCGTGGCGACCGAAGTGTATGCCGTCGAGCGCATTCGCCCCCTTCTCGACCGTGCCCGCGAAAACCTGCGGCCCTTGCGGCTGCCGAACGTTCGTCTCAAATACGCCGACGGCAATCTGGGATTGCCCGAAGCTGCTCCTTTTGACACCATTATTGTGGCTGCCGCTGCGGCCGGCATTCCGGGCTCGCTGAAGGAGCAACTCGCTCCGGGCGGGCGGCTGATGATCCCGCTCGGGACCGCCGACCAGCGTCTCGTGATGACCGAGCGGCACGGCAATATTTTCAGGGAAAGCCGGTTCGAAGCGGTGCGCTTCGTCCCCTTGCTCACTGGTACCGAATGATCCATTCAGTAAAATCCGCTTCGTTGAAGTTTTTCGGCCCCGTCCTTCTCGCTGCGCTGCTGTCGGCCTGCGCAGCGACCGGCCCGGCTCCTGTCCGCGACACGACGCCTCCCCCCTCGACCCAGGCTCCATCCGAGGCTCCGACCACCGGTGCCAAGCAGCCCGTTCATGTGGTTCGGCCGGGCGACACCCTGATGGGGATCGCACGGTTGCATGGGGTGACAGCAAAGGATCTCGTCGTCTGGAACAATTTGACGGATCCGAATCAAATACATGTGGGCCGCGAATTGCTCGTCGGCCCCCCGGTGGATGCAGTTGCGCAGCCGATCGCGATCGGTGAACCCGTGGAAGTGCAGCCGGTGAAGCCGGGAAGCGACGGCAACGGCGTGGTGGTCAAGCAGGAGCCGAAGGGTGGAAAGCAGCCTTATAGCGACGAAGCGTGGGCTTCCGTCCAGCCTCGCTCGACCCTGCCTCCGGTTGTGCCGCCGACCGCGCCGGAAGCGGATAGGACGGTGGCTGCCGATGCCGTATGGTTGTGGCCGGTAAGCGGCCAGGTCATCGGTACGTTCGACGAAGCCGCCAACAAGGGGCTCGATATCGCCGGCAAACCGGGTGATCCGGTGATTGCCTCGGCGGGAGGCAAGGTAGTGTATTCGGGCAGCGGCTTGCGCGGCTATGGAAAACTGGTCATCATCAAGCACGACGCGAACTATCTCACGGCATACGCGCACAACCAGCAGCTGCTGGTCAAGGAAGGGGAGTCGGTTACCAAGGGTCAGAGAATCGCAGAGCTCGGAAGTACCGATGCGGATCGCCCGAAGCTTCACTTCGAGATTCGCAAGCAGGGACGTCCGGTGGATCCGATGAAATATCTGCCTGCACGCTAACGAGGAGGCTATGTACGATCCGGTGAGTCGTGACGATGCCGATAGTCAGGAGCCGGATCTGCCCCCCGAGGTGGAGGTGTTCGTCGAGCGGGTCGCGCCCGCGTTCGAGAACGAGTTTCTCAGCGACGTCACCCAGATCTACCTGAACGAGATCGGGGCGAATCCGCTGCTTACGGCAGCCGAAGAGGCCGCGCTTGCGCGAAGAGTGCGGACTGGCGATTTTTCCGCTCGCCAGATCATGATCGAGCGCAATCTGCGCCTGGTCGTCAACATCGCGAAGCATTACCTCAATCGCGGCATCCCGCTGCTCGATCTGGTCGAAGAGGGAAATCTCGGCCTGATGCATGCGCTCGAGAAATTCGACCCCGAGCGCGGCTTCCGCTTCTCGACCTACGCAACCTGGTGGATTCGTCAGAACATCGAGCGGGCGATCATGAACCAGTCGCGCACGATCCGCCTGCCGGTGCACGTGGTCAAGGAGCTGAATCAGGTGCTGCGCGCGCAGCGCACCCTCGAAGCGTCGGGCAACGGCGAGTTCACGCTCGAGCAGGTCGCCCATCGTCTCGACAAGTCGGTCGAGGAGGTGCGCGCGATCCTCGCCTTGAGCGAACACACCGCGTCGCTCGACGCGCCGCTCGAGATCGACCCGACTCTTTCGATCGGCGAATCGCTCGCTGACGATCAGGCCGAGCCTCCCGATACCCACATCCAGGATGCGGAGGTCGAGAGGCTGATCCAGGAATGGATCGGGATGTTGAACGAAAAGCAGCGCCTCGTGATCCGGCATCGATACGGGCTCGACGAATGCGAAGTGATGACGCTTGAGGAGCTCGCGTCGCGGCTGTGCCTGACGCGTGAGCGGGTGCGCCAGATCCAGCTCGAGGCGCTGGGCCAGTTGCGAAGGACCGTCAAACGGCGCGGCATTTCGCGCGACGAACTGCTGTAAGCCCGTCCCGCTCGCGTTCGTTCACTCGACGCTTGCGGTTTCAGTCTTTTGCTGTTCACGCAAGGCCTGCGACAGTTCAAACACGGCCATCGCATAGAAGCTGCTCTTGTTGTAGCGCGTGATCGTGTAGAAGTTCTGGTATCCGAGCCAGTATTCGGTTCCGGCATCAGGCGTCGCAAGGTCGACGAGGGTTGCAGGAGTCGCGCGTAACGTGCCATCGAGGCTCGTCACGCCGGCCTGTGCCAGTTGTTCCGGTGTGAGCGCGGGTTTGATGCCTGCGTCGACCAGCGCCTGCAAGTCGGCTTCGGGCGTGACGCGTGCCGGCTCCGCTACGACCTCACCCCGCACCCAGCCATGTTCGGCGAGGTAGCGCGCGACACTGCCGATCGCATCGGTCGGTTCCAGATCGAAATCGATGCCGCCGCTGTGGTCGAAATCAACGCCGTAGCTGCGGATGCTGCTGGGCAGGAACTGCGGGTAGCCGATCGCTCCCGCATACGAGCCGTAGTAGCTGAAAAGGTCGCGTCGCTGCTCGCGTGCCAGTAGGAACAGGTTTTCGAGCTCGCGCAGGAACAGCCGCGCCCGTGGCGGATAGTCGAACGCCAGCGTCGTCAGCGCCGACAGCGTCTCGAAATTTCCCGTATTGCGGCCATAGTAGGTTTCCACGCCAATGATCGCGACGACGATTTCCGGGGGCACCCCGTAGCGTTCGTGCGCAGCCTGCAAGGTCGCCGCATGCTCCTGCCAGAACGCAACTCCGCCAACGATGCGTGCCGAGTCGAGAAAGCGGGCGCGGTAGCGCTGCCATGAGCGGACGCCGGGCGAGCCGGAAGGACTGATGAGGCGGATGACGTCGGGCTCATGGCGGGCACGGTCGAGCGCGACGAGCACTTCCCCGCCGTCGAAGCCGTGTTTTTCCTCCATTGTGCGCACGAACGTCCTGACCTCTTCGCGCTGGACATAGGACGCATCGGCGAGCGCTGTACCCGAGAGGAGGGCGAGCGCAAGGAGTGGGGTGATAACGCGTTGTTTCATTTGTGTCTCGGTGTCTCGGTGCTGGGTGGTCGCCGGGAACCCGTGGTCACCCTGTTCCGGCCAAAAAAAACCAGGGGGTCGGCAATATGCAGTGCGCTGATGCAGGGCGGGGCAGCTTGACTTGCCGGCGTAAAATCGTGGGGCCGTCCGAGGACGGGAAGGGCCGGGATTGCTTCGCCAGGCAGGGGCGGCATGGTCGTGAGGCATGGGGCTGCGCACTGTGAAATTGACCGGGAAGCGGTGATAATAGACGACAAAGATCATCAGGCTGCGCCCGACGCAGGCGACGAAACGGTTCGAAAGCCAGGCCGCGGTGATATCGCCTGCAACGAGTGAGGGGAGGGATATGACGACGACAGCGTTCATTACGCACCGGGAATGCTGGCTGCACGATATGGGGACGTTCCATCCGGAATGCTCCGACCGGCTTGCGGCGATCAATGATCGCCTGATCGCAGCCGGCCTCGACCTTTATCTTTCATTTTACGACGCGCCCCAGGCGACACCCGAGCAGATCACTCGCGCACACCCTGCCGCGTACCTCGAAGAGCTGATGAACAGCGTGCCCGAGCATGGCATCCGTCACCTCGATCCCGATACCGCAATGAATCCGGAGACCATGAAGGCCGCGTTGCGTTCGGCCGGTGCGGGCGTGCTGGCGACGGATCTGGTGCTGAAGGGCGAGATCGAGAACGCGTTCTGCGCGGTGCGCCCGCCGGGTCACCATGCGGAACGGGGCCGGGCGATGGGATTCTGCTTCCTCAACAATGTCGCGATCGCGGCGCGCCACGCTCTCGAAGCGCACGGACTGGAGCGCGTGGCAATCGTCGATTTCGACGTTCACCACGGTAACGGCACCGAGGACATCTTCCGTGACGATCCCCGCGTGATGATGGCGAGCATTTTCCAACATCCGTTCTATCCGTACAGCGGCGCGGACTGCACAGCGACACACATGGTCAACGTGCCGGTCCCGGCCGGTACGCGCGGAGACACTTTCCGCCAGATCGTCAGCGACCTGTGGATCCCCGCGCTGAGAAACCACAACCCGCAGATGATCTTCATCTCCGCAGGTTTCGACGGGCACTACGAAGACGACATGGGATCGCTCGGTCTGGTCGAGTCCGACTATGTCTGGGCGACGCAGCAGATCAAGGCGCTTGCGGCGGACTGCGGACACAAGAACATCGTTTCCGTCCTTGAAGGGGGATACGCGCTGTCTTCGCTCGCCCGTTCGGTGGTTGCGCATATCAAGGCGCTGGCCGATCTCTGATGGAGGGCACGCGCCGCGATCGACGCCTGCGCCAGGGTGGTCGTCTGCCGTTGATCGGGTAGAATCAGCGTTTTTAATCTTTCGGCCACTTCCATGATTACCGGATCGATTGTCGCCATCGTCACGCCGATGCATGAGGATGGCGGCTTGGATTACCCCCGTCTGCGCAGTTTGATCGACTTCCACGTAGCCGAAGGCACCGACGGGATCGTGGTCGTCGGCACCACCGGCGAATCGCCTACGGTGAACGTCGAAGAGCATTGCGAACTCATCCGCACGACTGTCGAGCATGCTGCCGGACGCATCCCGGTGATCGCCGGCGCCGGCGCCAACTCGACAGCCGAAGCGATCGAACTGGCCCGGTTTGCACAGGAGGCGGGGGCAGTCACGCAGCTTTCAGTCGTTCCGTATTACAACCGCCCGACCCAGGAAGGCCTTTACCGGCACTTCCGTTCGATCGCCGAAGCTGTCGAACTGCCGCTGATCCTTTATAACGTGCCCGGGCGCACCGTCGCCGATCTGTCGAACGACACGACGCTGCGCCTGGCCGAGATACCGAACATCATCGGCATCAAGGACGCGACGGGCAGCATCGACCGCGCCTGCGACCTGATCGAGCGCGCGCCGAAGGACTTCGCCCTCTACACCGGCGACGACATGACGGCAGCGGCTTTCATCCTTCTCGGCGGTCACGGCACGATTTCGGTCACCGCCAACGTCGCGCCGCGGGCAATGCACGAGATGTGCGCCGCGGCCCTCGCGGGAGATGCGCTGAGGGTGCGCGAGATCAACGCGCGCCTCGTCGGTCTGCATCGCGATCTCTTCTGCGAAGCCAATCCGATTCCGGTCAAGTGGGCCGTGGCCCGCATGGGCCTGATGGAGTCCGGCCTGCGCCTTCCGCTGACCCCGCTGTCGTCAGGCTCGCAGGAGCGCGTGCTGCTCGCGATGCGTCGTGCCGGCGTGAACGTTTGAATCTTCAGGACTTTCGGAAACTCATGAATCGTAGCGTCCGCACTTCGGCTTCACTTCTCGCCCTTTCACTCGCCCTGGCCGGATGCTCCGGCTCACTGGTCGAATCGAAGAAGATCGACTATAAAAGTGCGCGCCAGCTGCCGCCGCTCGAGATCCCTCCCGACCTCACCGCTCCGACGCGCGACGACCGGTATGCGGTGCCCGACGTCTCGCCGCGCGGCGTCGCGACCTACTCGGCCTATACCAATGACCGGGCTGCGCAGCCGCAGGCGACAGCAACCGAAGACGTTCTGCCTGCAGTGCAAAGCATGCGCGTCGAACGTGCCGGCACGCAGCGCTGGCTGGTCGTTCCGGGGAATCCGGACGTGCTGTGGCCGCAGGTCAAGGATTTCTGGCTCGAACTGGGCTTCATCGTGAACATAGAGCGCCCGCAAGTCGGGGTGATGGAAACCGATTGGGCCGAGGACAGAGCGAAAATTCCGCAGGATTTCCTGCGTTCCGCGATCGGCGGCGTGCTCGACGGTTTGTTCTCGACGCCGGAGCGGGACAAATTCCGCACGCGACTCGAGCCGGGCAAGGAGCCGAACACGGTCGAGATCTATATCAGCCATCGCGGAATGGTGGAGATCTATCCCACCGAAGCGAAAGACACGACGATCTGGCAGCCCCGGGCAGCCGATCCGGACCTCGAGGCCGAGATGCTGCGCCGCCTGATGGTGCGGCTCGGCGCGAAGGAAGAGCGCGCGCAGGCAATCCTTGCCGCGGCCCCCGAGGCCGAGCGCGCAACGCTGCAGAGTGCCGGCGGGAAGGCGAGCCTGTCGATGCAGGAGTCTTTCGATCGCGCGTGGCGGCGGGTCGGCCTCGCGTTGGACCGGATCGGTTTTACTGTCGAGGATCGCGACCGTTCGAAGGGACTGTATTTCGTGCGCTACGTCGACCCGGAGGTCGATGTCGAGTCGAAGAAATCCGAGGGCTTCCTGTCGAAGCTGGCGTTCTGGCGCGGCAAGGACGAAGTTGCGGCGAGCGGCAGCGAATATCGCCTGCGGGTGCAGGGTGAAGAGGATGCCTCGGTGATCACCGTGATGACGCGCGAAGGCGGGGAAGATTCGTCGGCTACGGCGCGCAAGATTCTCACGCTGTTGCAAGAGCAACTGCGCTGAGGTGTGACGCCCCCCTGGCGGGACCCGGAGCGACGCGAAGATCGTTTCTGGACTCGTGAAAAAGCCGGCTCGCACCGGCTTTTTCGTTGCGGAACCGGCAGTTACTTCTGAACGGCTTCCTTCGTTGCTTCGACTGCGGCCTCGGCACCTTCCTTGGCTGCTGCAACAGCTTGCTCGGCGCCTTCCTTCGCTGCTTCGACCGCGTTGGCCGCGCCTTCCTTGGCGCTTTCCACGGCTTCCTTAGCGGCTTCCTCGACGGCGGCTGCGGGGGCTGCTTCCTGCGCGGGAGGCGGAGGAGCGGCGGGCTCTTCCTTCTCGCCGCATGCGGACAGGGCGAAAGTGAGGAGGGCAGCGACGAGGAGCGATTGTTTCATGTCTGGTTTCCTTATTAGATAGAGGTGATGACAGCAGTTGATCCGCCCTGGCTGCCGATCGTCAAAACGATTATGCAAGCGGTAGACCAATGGAAATTCTAGCATGTCAATGTCGCAATCATTCGTTATGTGTTGCAGTGCCGCACCGGGATAAACGGCACGACTCCGCACGACACAAGGGCTGTAGCCTTTCCCGCCGGCGTGTTTCCAGTTGTATGGGCGGCCGAGCAAGCCGATCGGACATTTACTGCGGTGAAGTTTTCCTGCCTGCGGTGTACCGCTGGGAAAAGTGCTGCGGAGAGACGTAAAATTACCGACTTTTGGCGGATCTTCAATGCCTGTCGCAGTCATCGAGTCGCTGGATCACGAAGGTCGCGGGGTCGCGCACGTTGACGGCAAGGTCGTCTTCGTCGAAGGGGCACTTGCGGGCGAGCGGGTCGAATATACGGTCTATCGTCAGCGCCCGAGTTACGACCTCGCCGAGGTGACACGCATCATCAAGGCCAGCGCCCAGCGCGTTCGACCTCGGTGCGAGCATTTCGGCGTGTGCGGCGGATGCTCGATGCAGCATCTCGACTCGGTCGCGCAGGCGGCCGCCAAGCAACGCGTGCTCGAGGACGCGTTGTGGCACGTCGGAAAGGTAAGGCCCGGCATCATCTATGCAGCCATCCACGGCCCGTCCTGGGGGTATCGCTATCGTGCGCGGATCGGCGTGAGGGTGGTGCCGAAAAAAGGCGGAGTGCTGATCGGTTTCCACGAACGGCGCAGCAGCTACATCGCCGACATGCGTAGCTGCCCGGTCCTGCCTCCTCACGTCTCGGGGATGTTGCCGGCGCTGCACGAGCTCGTCGGCGGACTCTCGATCGCCGACCGGCTGCCGCAGATCGAAATCGCGATCGGCGACACGGCGACCGTGCTGGTGTTCCGTAACCTGTTGCCGTTGACTCCTGCCGACGAGGCACGGCTGGCGGCCTTTGCCGACGAGCACGGCGTGCAGGTGTGGCTGCAGCCGGGGGCGCCGGCGACGGCGCATCCGCTTCACCCGAAAGGTGCAACGCCGCTCGCCTATACCCTGCCCGAGTTCGACGTTGCAATGGCGTTTCAGCCGACCGACTTCACCCAGGTGAATATCGACATCAACCGCCTGCTGATCCGCCGTTCGTTGCAGTTGCTCGATCCCCGGCCCGGCGAGCGTATCGCCGACCTGTTTTGCGGACTGGGAAATTTCAGTCTGCCGATCGCTCGCTGCGGAGCCACCGTGATAGGCGTCGAGGGCAGCGAATCCCTCGTCAGGCGTGGGGCCAAGAACGCGCGACGCAACGGCCTGCACGGCCGCAACGAATTCCACGCCGCAAACCTGTTCGAAGCGACCGAAGATAGCCTCGCTGCGCTCGGCAGGCTCGACAAGCTGCTGATCGATCCACCGCGGGAGGGAGCGATCGCGGTCGTCAAGGCACTTAGCGTGCTGCAATCGCCCGCACGCATCGTGTACGTATCCTGCAACCCGGCGACGCTTGCGCGCGATGCGGCCGTGCTGGTGCATGAGAAAGGCTACGTGCTGCGAGGTGCCGGCATCGCCAACATGTTCCCGCAAACCTCGCATGTGGAGTCGATCGCCCTTTTCGAGCGGAATTGAGGCGGAGGACTCCCCTGGGGCACAATCGCCCGCGCTGCGGCCGGCAACTTTCGTGTGGCAGTGCAGGGCGCGCCCGGTGGTATACTCCGCCGCTCTCGGCACCACGGCAGCGCAACCGGAAACCTGCCTGAACCGCCCGGGAAGCGTGGCAGAGTGGTCGATTGCACCGGTCTTGAAAACCGGCAACGGGCAACCGTTCGTGAGTTCGAATCTCACCGCTTCCGCCAAAATACGAGAAAAAGCGGCTTTTTGGGCTGCTTTTTCCGTTCACCCCGCACCCCACGCAGCAAAGCCGAAACGAGATTGAGGGCAAGTCGCCCAGCCTTAGTGGGTCATGCCGTCGTGATTAGCTGAGTCACGACTGCGGCATCGCGCCGACCGGCTGACACTCCCGCGCCACCCCTGTTCGGTGGCGGAATCAGATTTTCCCTGAACGCTTGCATTCCCGATTGACCGCGAGTAGAGTGAGTGTTCATTCAGTCGTTTGATTGACATCAAACAAGTGAAGACCCGGGCAGAGGGGTTTATATCGCTCGATAGGTTTCTGAGATGGCCGGATCCGCCGCGCAGCGGAACATTCTTAAGGAGGCAGGTTCATGAACGACGGATTGTTTGACCAGTTCAAGGAGTGGTACGAGAAGCGTCACGACTACGCGCGGGCTTGGAAGGCGCGCACGGGGGGGCAGGTGGTGGCGACGATGTGTACCTATTCGCCCGAGGAATTGCTGATCGCTGCCGGCATGCTGCCGGTGCGCGTGCTCGGCGCCCATGAGCCGCAGAACGTGACCGAGCCGCACATCTTCGGCATGTTCTGCCCGTTCTGTCGCGATTCGCTCGCCCAAGGCCTGCTCGGCCGCTACGACTACGCCGAAGGCGTGACGCTGACGCAGTCGTGCATCCAGTACCGCCAGACCTACAGTTCGTGGCGCCAGAATGTCCCGACGGTGAAGTGGGACTACTACGTCGCGATGCCGAACGACGTGCAGTCGCCACATTCGCGCAAGGCGCATATCGCCGAAGTGCAGCGTTTCCGCGTGTTCCTGCAGACGCTGACCGGCAAGGAAATCACCGACGACATGCTGCGCGAGTCGCTGGCCGTCGTCGACGAGAACCGTCGCCTGCTGCGCGAGCTCTTCGACTACCGCAAGGAAACGAACCCGCAGGTGACCGGCGTCGAAGCGCTGTATGCGTCGATCACTGCCCAGTTCATCGACAAGCGCGAGCACAACGAGCAGCTGAAGAAAGTGCTGGCGGCACTGCCGAAGCGCAATCTCGATCGTCCGCAGGGCGCGCGCTTCATGACGATCGGCTCAGAAAACGACGACGTCGCGTTCATGGCGATGGTCGAGTCGGTCGGTGCGACGATCGTCATCGACGACCAGTGCTCGGGCACTCGTTACTTCTGGAACGCCTCGAAGCCCGGCGACGACGTCATCCGCGCGATCGCCGAGCGCTACTGCGACCGCCCGGCGTGTCCGACGAAGGATTACCCGGTCCACACGCGCTACGACCACGTGCTGAACCTGGCGAAGGAATACAACGTCCAGGCCGCGATTTTCCTGCAGCAGAAGTTCTGCGACCCCCACGAGGGCGACTACCCGGACCTGAAGCGTCACCTCGAAGCCAACGGCATCCCGACGCTGTTCCTCGAATTCGACATCACGAACCCGATCGGCCCGTTCCGCATCCGCATCGAAGCGATGCTCGAGACGCTGAGCGAAGAAGAGCTGTTCTGAGCCCTCAAGGAGACCAACCATGACGAACCTGTACCCGACCGAACCGCTCAAGCTGTGGGGCAAGGCCAAGCAGCTGCGCGAGCAGTACTACCAGAACTTCGCGCGCGCGAAGGACAACGGCGGCATCCGCTGGTCGGCGGCCGGCTGGTCGTTCGACGCGATCCCGACTTCGCTCGGCGACGACGTCTATCCGCTGACCGGCGAGCCGTATTCGGCTGGCGTGTCGCTCGACCGCAAATTCACGCAGCGCTGCCTCGATGCGGCCGAATCGTATGGCTTCGCGCGCGACATGTGCTCGTACATGCGCATCTACTGGGGCAGCATGCACCTGGACGAGTACTTCTACGGCGGCAAGTGGCCGACCTCGGACTTCATCTTCCAGACGCAGATCTGCTGCTCGCACGCGAAGTGGTATCAGCACGTCTCGCGCACGAAGAAAATCCCGGACTTCTACGTCGACGTGTCGGTCGGCGCGTACAAGGACCTGACGCCGGACCGCCTCGACTACGTGACGAGCCAGCTGCACGACTCGATCGAGTTCGTCGAGAAAGCCACGGGTCGCAAGTGCGACGACGAGCTGCTGATCCGCGCGATCAAGAACGAGATGCGCTCGACCGCGCGCTGGGCGCAGATCTGCGAACTGCAGAAAGCCGTGCCGGCGCCGCTCGATGAAAAGACGATGTACTCGCTGTACGTGCTGGCGATCCTGCACAAGTCCTCGCAGTGGTGCGCGGACTTCTACGACGAGCTGTACGAGGAAGTGAAGGACCGCGTCGCGCGCGGCATCGCCGCAGTGCCCAACGAGCGCTGCCGTCTGATGTCGGACACGCAGCCGCCGTGGCCTTTCCTCAAGATCTTCCGCTATCTGGAGAGCTACGGCGCGGTGTCGATCGGCTCGCTCTACACCTTCGGCCTCGAAGGCACGTGGGAGACCAAGGCCGACGGTAGCTGGGGCGCGCGCACGCTGCCGTGGGAAAAGGGGGTCGAGATGAACGACCGCGACACCGCGCTGCGTCTCTATGCCGACTGGAACCTGTCGAAGCCGCTGTGGCAGCAGTTCTTCGATCCGTCGGTGAAGTCCGAGATGATGCTCAACATCGCGCGCGACTGGAACGTCGACGGCTGCATGATGCACTTGAACCGCGGCTGCGAAGGTCTGTCCGTCGGCATCATGGAGAACCGCCAGGCGATGGCGAAGGCGGGCATCCCGATCATGACTTATGAAGGGAACATGGGCGACGAGCGCGAATTCGACGAAGTCCGCACCCAGGCCCGCGTCGATGCGTTCATGGAGCAGCTCGGCCTGCGCCGCCTCGCCGCCTGATTTTTTCGCGCCGCCTGCGCGCCGTTCCGCCCTCGACGGCACCCGCCCTACCTTGCGTACCGCGGGTGCCGTCTCGGCGCGCCCAGTTCACAGGCATATCAGGATTGAATTCGACTGAGGACACGAGGATGATTACCGCAGGAATCGACATGGGCTCGCGCAGCGTCACATGGGCGGCCAGGTCTGCAAGGCGATCCACTGCGACGAGAAAGGCAAGGTGACGAACTTCCTGATGAACGACAAGTGCGCGGCCGGTACCGGGCGCGGCATGGAAGTCATCTCCGACCTGATGCAGATCCCGATCGCCGAACTGGGCCCGCGCTCGTTCGACGTCGATGTCGAGCCGGAAGCGGTGTCGTCGATCTGCGTCGTGTTCGCCAAGTCCGAAGCGCTGGGTTCTTGAAAGCCGGCTACACCAAGAACAAGGTGATCGCGGCCTACTGCCAGGCGATGGCCGAGCGCGTCGTGAGCTTGCTCGAGCGCATCGGCGTCGAGGAAGGCTTCTTCATCACCGGCGGCATCGCGAAGAACCCGGGTGTCGTGAAGCGCATCGAGCGCATCCTCGGCATCAAGCAGGTCGAGACCAAGATCGACAGCCAGATCGCCGGCGCGCTGGGCGCAGCGCTCTTTGGCTACACGCTGATGCAGAAGCAGGCGAAAGCGGCCTGAAGTCGGGGCTGAAGCAGCGCCGGCATCCCTGCTGGCGCTGCATTTATCGAGGAGAAGGGGAAATGGCTGAAAAGAACCGTGTAATGCGCGTACTGAAGAAGGATGATCTCGGCGCGGTCGTCGCAATCGACGAAATCGGTGCCAAGCGCTCCCGTCACGATTACTACCAACGCAAGTTCGAGACGATCCTCAATTCCGCTCACAACATCAACTCGTCGATCGTCTGTGAAGTCGATGGCAGGATCGTGGGCTTCGTCATGGGGGACGTCTATTTCGGCGAGTTCGGAATCCCCGAAACGTCGGCGACGATCGACACCATCGGCGTCCATCCGGAGTTCCAGAACCACGGCATCGCGAGTGAAATGCTCGACCAGTTCATGATGAACATGAAGGTGGCGGGCGTGAAGAAAGTCTACACGCTGGTGAACTGGGACGACTTCGCGCTCGAGAAATTCTTCTCGCGGCAGAAGTTCACGCCATCCAAGCTGGTGAATCTGGAATATCAGCTGCCCTGACGGGAGAGCCGGCGCGGTGAGACCGGCAAGGTCTGCCCGCCGGCAGCGACATCTTGTCGCGCGACCACCTGCAGTCACCCGAAGCGCGCCGCGCTCCACACTCGCCGTGTTGAGCCGGGCCCTGGACAATCCCCAGGTCCGCATTGACCCTGCCTTCGCCCTCATCTCCTCCGTAAGAAACGAGCCTCATCCCCCCCATCCAGGGACCGGAAGAATTGTCCTTTCAACGTCGAATATGGCTTGACGTGTCGAGATGAATGAGTGACAATTCATTCATTGATTTGGGAGCAGCGCAGCCTTGACGGGGTACGCGGCCGGCGCAACAGGAAGCGGAGTCCCGTGCAGAGGGCGGCGGGTTTCACTCAAGGAAGGAGATGATGAAATGAGTACGGTGCGCGAACTTTCCGGCAAGCACGCAGTGGTCACCGGAGGCGGCCGCGGCATCGGTGCCGCGATCGCCCAGCGCCTGGCCGAACAGGGCGCGTGCGTCACGCTGATGGGACGCACGCGCGAACCGCTCGAAGAGCGGGCGGAGGCGTTGCGCGCACTCACGGATATGCACTGCGAAGCTGTCGACGTCGCCGACCCGGCCTCCGTCGCGGCCGCTTTCGACGCTGCCGCACGTCGATTCGGGGCGGTCTCGATTCTGGTCAACAATGCCGGTCAGGCATCGAGCGCGCCGTTCGTCAAGACCGATCTCGCGCTGTGGCAGCAGATGCTCGACGTCAACCTCACCGGCACCTACCTCGGGACGAAGGCAGTGCTATCCGGAATGCTCGCCGCCGGCTGGGGCCGCATCGTCAACGTCGCGAGCACCGCCGGGCAGAAAGGCTATCCCTACGTTTCGGCCTACTGCGCTGCCAAGCACGGCGTCATCGGCATGACGCGCGCGCTGGCGCTCGAACTGGCCCAGAAGAACATCACGGTGAATGCGGTTTGTCCCGGTTACACCGACACCGACATCGTGCGCGAGGCGATCACGAATATCCGCGCCAAGACGGGCCGCAGCGAAGCCGAAGCGCAAGTCGAGCTGGCTAAGCACAACCCCCAGGGCCGTCTGGTCCGTCCCGATGAAGTCGCGAACGCCGTGCTGTGGCTTTGCCTGCCGGGAGCGGAAGCGATCACCGGCCAGGCGATTTCGGTGTCCGGTGGAGAAGTCATGTGAGGTCGCGCGGGCCCCGGGCGGTGCAGGAATCGTCGCCCGGCGCCGGCTGAACACTACGGCCGGGGGCAGCGCCGACCGACGCAATGAACCAGAGGAGGAGGTGACATCGGCTCACCTTCCCGTATGCAGGAGGAGAAGTAGATGAGTGATCAGACCTATCTCGAGTGGCCGTTCTTCGACGAGCGCCACCGTCAACTGCAGACCGAACTCGAGGCCTGGGCGTCGGCCAACGTGACGGAACATCACGGCAGCGATCTGGACACCGCGTGCCGCGAGCTGGTGGCAAAGCTGGGCGCTGCCGGCTGGCTGCGCTACGTCGTCGGTGGCACCGCGTACGGGGGGTGCCACGACGTCATCGACACCCGCGCCGTGTGCCTGCTGCGCGAGACGCTGGGGCGTCACTCCGGACTCGCCGACTTCGCGTTCGGCATGCAGGGGCTCGGTTCCGGCGCGATCACGCTGCATGGTACGGACGCGCAGAAACGCGACTACCTGCCGCGCGTCGCAGCCGGCCAGGCGATCGCCGCCTTCGCGCTGTCGGAACCCGGCTCCGGCTCGGACGTCGCCGCGATGGCGTGCAGCGCGCACCAGGACGGCGACGAGTACGTGATCGACGGCGAGAAGACGTGGATCTCGAACGGCGGCATTGCCGATTTTTACGTCGTCTTCGCCCGCACCGGCGAAGCGCCCGGTTCCCGCGGGCTCTCCGCGTTCATCGTCGATGCCGACAGGGCGGGGCTCGAGATCGCCGAACGCATCGACGTCATCGCGCCGCATCCGCTCGCCCGCCTGCGCTTTCGCGAGTGCCGCGTGCCGAAGTCCTGCCTCCTCGGGCTGCCCGGTCAGGGCTTTAAGGTCGCGATGCAGACGCTGGACATCTTCCGCACGTCGGTTGCTGCCGCGGCGCTGGGTTTTGCGCGGCGCGCGCTCGACGAAGCGCTCAAGCGCGCGACGACGCGCGACATGTTCGGCCAGAAGCTCGCCGATTTCCAGATCACGCAAGCGAAGCTCGCGCAAATGGCCACCGGAGTCGACACCTCGGCGCTGCTGACTTACCGCGCCGCGTGGCTGCGCGACCAGGGGCGGACCATCACCGGCGCCGCCGCGATGGCGAAGATGACTTCCACCGAGACCGCGCAACAGGTCATCGATGCCGCGGTGCAGATGTGGGGCGGCTGCGGAGTCGTCAGCGATCATCCCGTCGAGCGCCTGTACCGCGAGATCCGCTCGCTGCGCATCTACGAAGGCGCGACCGAAGTCCAGCAACTCATCATCGCCCGGCAGACGCTTTCGGCGTACGCACGCGAGCAGGAGCACTGACGCTGGCCGTGCGGTGGCGAGCGATCGGGAATCGTTTCGCCCTCGCGTCCGGCGTCCGCCCCAGCCACGACTTTGCGGCGTGGGCCGGGATCAATCGGGAAGATACCCGTTCCTGTGTGACTGGCTGTTGATGCAGTCCAGATAAGAGGAGACAGAACATGCATGCAAGCATTGCGAGCTACGATGCGACGGCTACGCCGCGTGGCGTCGAAGGATTTCCGGTTCGGCCGAAAGTGCCCGCCGACGGAGAGGGAATCCAGCTCGAGCCCGGTTCCGTCGAACACGTCGCCCATCCCGAAGCGCTGCCGCACGGGCCGTGGGGGATGCGGCTGCACGCGGCTACGCGCGCCTTCGCGCTCGCGGGCGGCGTCCTGTTCATCGTGCTGATCGCGATGTCGCTGGTTTCGATCGTCGGGCGCAAGCTGTTTTCAATGCCCGTTCCCGGTGATTTCGAGCTCCTGCAGATGGGTGCGGCCGTCGCCGCGGCGACGTTCTTCGCGTACTGCCAGATGAGTGACGGACACGTGAAGGTCGATTTCTTCACGACCTGGATGCCGGAGCGCCTGCGCGCCTTCCTCGATGGCCTCGCTGCGCTCTTGATGTGTGCCGTCGCGCTGCTGATTTCGTGGCGCACCGCGATCGGCGCCGTGTCGTCGTTCGAGTCGGGTGAGGCATCGCTGATGCTCGGATGGCCGGGATGGATCGCGATCGCGCTGATCGTGCCCAGCTTCATCCTGTTCGCGCTCACCGGCCTGTACATTGCTGGACGGCGCTTCCGTCATGCACTGGGAGAAGCCAAATGAGCGGCATCGAAATCGGCATCACGATGTTCGGCCTCCTGCTCGTGATGCTCGTGCTGCGGGTGCATATCGGCATCACGATGTTCACGGTGGGGGCCGGCGGCTTCCTGACGATGACCGGCGGTGACTGGTCGCCTTTCCTCAACATGCTGAAGAACCTCGCGTATGCGCGGCTCTCGAACTACGACCTCGCCGTCATCCCGATGTTCTTGCTGATGGGGCAGTTCGCGACGCATGGAGGGTTGTCGCGCGCGCTGTTCCGCTGCGTGAGTTCGCTGGTCGGTCACTGGCGCGGCGGCGTCGCGATGGCTTCGACGGGGGCCTGTGCGGGCTTCGGCGCGATCTGCGGCTCGTCGCTGGCGACGGCCGCGACGATGGGTCAGGTCGCGCTGCCGGAACTCAAGCGCTACAAGTATTCCGGCTCGCTGTCGACGGGCGCGTTGGCCGCAGGGGGCACGCTCGGCATCCTGATCCCGCCGTCGGTGCCGCTCGTGATCTACGCCGTGCTGACCCAGGAATCGATCGGCAAGCTGTTCATGGCGGCGGTGCTGCCGGGCCTCATCGCGATGCTCGGCTACATGCTCGTGATCCGCATCATCGTCACGCTCAAGCCGGACGCCGGCCCTGCCGGACCGCACGTGCCGCTCGCCGAGAAGCTGCGCTCGGTGGTGAGCGTGATGCCGGTCGCGTTGATCTTCCTGGTCGTGATCGTCGGCATCTACGGCGGCTGGGCGAACCCGACCGAAGCGGCGTCGCTCGGCGCGGCCGCATGCGGCATCCTCGCGGTCGTCTCGGGCGGCATGCGCCTCGAAGGCGTCAAGGACAGCATCCTCGGTGCAGCCGAAGCGACAGCGATGATTTTTCTCGTGCTGCTGGGTGCGGACATGCTCAACACCGGCCTCGCACTCACGCAGATGCCGGCCGAGCTCGCCAACTGGGTCAAGGACAGCGGCCTGTCACCGCTGTTGGTGCTGACCGCGATCCTGCTGATCTACGTCTTCCTCGGCTGCGTCATGGACGCGCTGGCGATGATCCTGCTGACGATCCCGATTTTCTATCCGGTGGTGATGGGCCTGGAGTTCTGGAATCTCAGCCAGGCGGACAAATCGATCTGGTTCGGCATCCTCGTGCTGATGGTCGTCGAGATCGGTCTGGTGCATCCGCCAGTCGGGATGAACATCTACATCATCAACCGTCTCGCCAAGGACGTCCCGCTCAGCGACACGTTCAAGGGGGTGATGCCGTTCCTCGCCTCGGACCTTGCGCGCATCGTGTTGCTGATGTTCTTCCCGGTCATCACGCTGTACCTGGTACGGACCTTCGGCGGCTAGCCCGGCCCGGTTCATTCGATCTGTTCAAAGGAAAAAACCGATGAAAACCCGCAACCTGCTCACCCCGCTTTGCGCTTCCGTGCTGATGACGTTCGGCGCAGCCCAGGTCCAGGCCGCAGACGATGTCGTCACGCTGCGCGTGCATCACTTCCTGCCGCCGTCGTCGAACACGCAGCTGAAGTTCCTCGAACCGTGGTGCGCGAAGATCAGCGCGGAATCCGCGGGCCGGCTGAAATGCCAGATCTACCCGGCGATGCAGATGGGCGGCACGCCGCCGCAGCTCTTCGACCAGGCCAAGGACGGCATCGCCGACATCGTCTGGGCATTGCCCGGCTACCAGGCGGGACGCTTCCTCGTGACCGAAGCGTTCGAGCTGCCGTTCATGGGCATCTCCGGCGAGAAGTCGAGCCGGGCGTTGTGGACCTACGCGACGAAAAACGCGACCGACGAATACAAGGGCGTCCGGCCGCTCGTTTTCCACGTGATCTCGGGCATGGCGCTGCATACCTCGAAGAAGCAGGTCAAGACGATGGACGACCTGCGCGGCCTGAAAGTGCGGGCACCGACGCGCTTGGCGACGCGGATGCTCACCGCGCTGGGCGCGACGCCCGTGCCGATGCCGGTGCCGCTGGTCACCGAGAGCCTGGCGAAGGGGGTCATCGACGGAGCGATGATCCCGTGGGAAGTGGTGCCGGCGATGAAGGTGCAGGAAGTCGTGAAATACCACACCGAGACCGACCCGAGCATGCCGCTGCTGTCGACCTCGGCTTTCGTGCTGGCGATGAACCCGGCCAAATACGACAGCCTGCCCCCGGAGCTGAAGAAGGTCATCGACGCGAACAGCGGCGCCGAAGTGTCGGCATGGGCCGGCAAGGTCTGGGACGATGCGACGCTCGCGGGGCGGCAGTCCGGTGTCGAGCGCAAGAACACGTTCTACATGGTGCCTGCGGACGAAGTGAAGAAGTGGCAGAAAGCCTCCGAGTCGGTGACTGCCGACTGGGTCAAGGAGGTGACTGCGAAGGGGTATGACGGACAGAAACTGCTCGCCGAAGCCCAGGCGCTGCTGAGTAACTGACCCGAAGGTCGTCTCGCTTCCCGGTCCTTGCGCCGGGGATTTTTTTCTGTCGTTGTGGAGCAGACATGAGTTTTGACAATACCGCGCGATACGGAACGATGAACGCGGCCGACGAAATCATCGGTCGCCCCCTTTCCCTGGGTCTCGGCGAGCAGGCCGCGATCGTCAGCGGCGACCGCTCGGTGAGCTATCGCGAACTGAATGCGATGGTCAATCGCACCGGTAACGCGCTGAAGGAGCACGGCCTCGTCAAGGGAGAGCGAGTACTTTTCCTCATGGACGACTCCCCCGAAATGGTCGCGGCCTACCTTGGCACGCTGCGCATCGGCGCCGTCTCGGTCGCGCTCAACGTCCGCCTCGCGCCGCGCGACGTACGCTACGTCATCGAGGACAGCGAGTGCCGGGTGCTGATGATCGATGCCGAGTTTGTGCACCTGTACGAGGAAATCGCCGGTGAGCTCGCATCCCGGCCGTTGGTGGTCGTCCGCGGCGCCGCGCCTCCCGCGGGTTGCGTGTCGCTCGAGAGCTTCGTCGCGGGCTGCTCCGATGCGCTCGAATCGGAGCCGGCGGCACCGAACGACGTCGCATTCTGGGTCTACTCGTCCGGCACCACCGGCCGGCCGAAGGCGGTGATGCATACGCACGAATGCGTGCTGATCGCCGACCAGATGGAGCGCGAGTATTTCGGCGTCGTGCCGGGAGACCGCATCTTCACCACATCCAAGATGTTTTTCGGCTGGGCGCTCGGCCATTCGCTGATGGGCGGGCTGCGTTGCGGGGCGACCGTGATCATCGCGCCGGGCTGGCCGGACCCGGCACTTATGGCCGGCATCATCGAGCGCCACAAGCCGACGCTTTTTTTCAGCACACCGGTGATGTATCGCAACCTGCTGCGCGAAGGCGTCGCCGAAACGCCCGCCTGCCGCGAGATCCGCTATTTCCTGTCGGCCGGCGAGAAGCTCCCCGAAACGCTTTACCAGCGCTGGCTCGAAGTCTGCGGCAAACCGATCATCGACGGCATCGGCGCTTCCGAGACGATCTTCCTGTTTCTCGTCAACGACTCGCTCGAGCAGCGGCCGGGTTCCTGCGGCAAGAAGGTGCCGTGGGCCGAAGTCCGCCTCGTCGATGAAGCCGGCGAAGAGATCGTCACCCCTGACGTGCCCGGGCTGATCGCGATCAGGACGCCGTCACAGTTCGCCGGTTACTGGAAGCAGCCCGAGCTGACCGCGAAGGCGCTGCGGGACGGCTGGTACTACCCGGGCGACATGTTCAGTTTCGACCGCGACGGGTACTGGTACCACAACGGGCGCGCCGACGACATGCTGAAAATCTCCGGGCAATGGGTGAGCCCGTCGGAGATCGAATCCTGTGCAATGACCGCGCCGGGTATCTCCGAGGCCGCGGTCGTCGGCATCCAGCAGGACGACGGGCTGATGCGTCTCGCGCTGATCGCCGTGGCGAAGGATCCGACGGCCAACGAGGCGCGGCTGTCCGAGGAAGTGCTCAAGACGCTGAAAGCGAACCTGTCGATCTACAAGTGCCCGCGCACGATCCGCTTCGTCGAGGAGCTGCCGCGCACCGCCACCGGCAAGATCCAGAAATACCGTTTGCGGGAAATGATGAAAACGGCCGCATGACGTGAACGACGTCGGGGGTTGGCCGGGCATGGCTCCAGCCCGGCCAACCCGACGCGGCTTTGCAGCAGCAAGCACATAAACGTCGGTCAAAAGACCGCCGTTGTTTCGTCCCGGCGTTCTTCAGCAGCCCGAGCTGCCTCCTTCTGCGACCGCATGTTCCGCGGGAGCGCTGCGCGTATCCCGCTTCGGGCGTTCGATCCCCAGCAGCAACAGGCCGGCGGCAACTCCGGTCACGGCGGCCCCCGCCATGAGACCGGTCGCGGCGCGCCAGTCTCCGCCGCCCGCGGTAACGGCTGCCGCGATCGCCGGCGGCCCGACGAACTGGCCGAGGTTCGACCCCTGCACGAGCAGTCCATTGACCGCCCCGATGTGCCGCGGCGACGGCGCATGGGCGGTCAGGCCCGAGAACGCGGCAGCCGGGAGAATGCCGCCGACAGACGTAAACAGCAGGCACAGGCCGTAGCGCAGCGCGTCCGGCAGGCGCTCGTCGAAAATGCCGAACGCGCACGCCAGCATGAACAGCGAGGTCCCGCAGATGAGGGTGCCGCGGCGGATATTGCGGTGGACGAGCCAGCCGCCGAATATGTTGCCCGGCACGTTTGCCGCGACCACCCCTGCGGTCAGCGCGCCGGCGAGCGACACCGAAAGGCCGCGGTGCTCGACGAGGAAGCTCGGCAGCCACACCATCAGCGTGAACCACTGCAGCGTATACGTGAAAAACGCGGCGGTCAGGCACCACGCGCCCGGACTGCGCAGGGTGTCGAGGATCACGCCGGAAGCGGGGCCCCTGGCGACGTTCGCCGGGGCGACGAAACGCTGGCGCATGCGGTAGAGCAGCGTCGCGCAGGCGAGCGTGGCGCCGGCGAGAACGAGCCACAGTCCCCGCCAGCCGAGCGACGGGAGCAGGAACGGCGCCGTCAGCATCACAATACTGCTGCCGAACGGCAGGTAGATGCTCCACAGGCCGAGCGCGAGGCGGTAGTCCCGTGGCGCCGTGCTGCGCGTGATCAGCGAGGGGAGGGTGACGACGACGGCGATGAAGCCGCTGCCTTCGAGCACGCGGGACACCAGCAGCAGCGTGTAACTCTGCGCGAAAGCGCCGAGGAGCGCGCCCAACACCATCATCGTGAGCCCGAGCAGCGCCAGGCGAAGCTCGCCGACGCGGGCGCTTGCGCCGCCGAAAAACAGCGCGCAACAGCCGCCCAACGTCGCGAACGTCGACATCACCCAGCCCGCCTCGACCATCGTCAGCCCGAGCTGGTCGCGCACCGCCGGCAGCGCGGGCGGGACTTTGCCGATGGCGGCTGCCGCCACCATGCCTGAAAAGATCGCGATGCCTACCGCGGCCCATGACGTCTTCTGCATTGCTTTCCCCCGAAGTGTGGATGAATGATTGAGCGCTCAGTCACAACAGTCAACTGCGTGCGATGCGAAAACCGTTGCCCGGCTTCTCGATCCGACGCCTTCCCAAGGTGGCGAACGTCGATCGACAACCGGTGTCCGCGAGCGTCGTAGATAAAGGGTCGATCTCTTTCGTGTTACATCATGCAACGGGATATTTCTTGTTCCCGCGACGATGACGCTCGCCTGATCGGGGCTGTGCCAACGCGTGCCAGGGTGGCTTTAACGCGTAGACGAGAGGATTCCTGCATCAGGGGGTTGACTTGATAGACTGACTGAACAATCATTCATACACCGGCTGCGCTTCCATACGAAACCAGGCGCGGCGTGTGACAAAAGGGGTTCGTGAGTGGCAAGGCCGGCATCCGGACACCCGACCAGGCAAAAACTTTGTGAATCAGGAGGCGAGAACAAAATGCGGCTTGACGGAAAAACTGCAGTAGTCACCGGCGGAGCATCGGGGATCGGCCTGGCGACCGCGGAAACGCTGGCGCGCGCCGGGGCTTATGTGCTGATCGGCGACATCAACGAGCAGAAAGGCGCCGCCGTCGCCGGCGCGTTGTGCGAACAGCATCTGGGCGTGGATTTCATCCGCCTCGACGTCACCGATCTCGATTCGATCGCCGCGTTCAAGGACGAGGCCTACCGCCGCCGCCCCCAGATCGACATCGTCGCGAACGTCGCGGGGTGGGGCAAGATCCAGCCGTTCATGGAGAACACGCCGGACTTCTGGCGCAAGGTCATCGACCTCAACCTCCTCGGGCCGATCGCGGTTTCGCACGCGTTCCTGCCGCAGATGATCGAGCGCGGCGCGGGCAAGATCGTCACCGTCGCGAGCGATGCGGGGCGCGTCGGCAGCCTCGGGGAAACCGTGTATTCCGGAGCGAAGGGCGGTGCGATCGCATTCACCAAGTCGCTCGCCCGCGAAGTCGCGCGTTACAACATCAACGTCAATTGTGTCTGCCCGGGACCGACCGACACGCCGCTGTTGCAGGCGGTGCCGGAGAAGCACCGCGAGGCCTTCGTCAAGGCGACGCCGATGCGGCGCCTTGCCAAGCCGTCCGAACTTGCCGATGCAGTGCTGTTCTTCGCCAGCGACCGGGCGAGTTTCATCACCGGCCAGGTCATCAGCGTGAGCGGCGGTCTGACCCTCGCGGGCTGACCGGTTCCCTGCCAGCCCAATCCCAAACCCCAATCCTTTCCCAACAGTCAATCATCAGGAGAATTTCATGTACAAGCTGAAAGCTGCCGAATGGCGCCCCGAGCATTTCAAGCTGGAAGTCGCCGACCGCGTTGCGACGATCACCCTGAACCGTCCCGAGCGCAAGAATCCGCTGACCTTCGAGAGCTACGCCGAGCTGCGCGACACCTTCCACAAGCTGCAGTATGTCGATGACGTCCGCAGCGTGGTCATCACCGGCGCCGGCGGCAACTTCTGCTCGGGCGGCGACGTGCACGACATCATCGGGCCGCTGACGAAGATGGACATGAACGGCCTGCTGACTTTCACGCGCATGACCGGCAACCTCGTCAAGGAAATGCGCAACTGCCCGCAGCCGATTATCTCGGCGGTCGACGGCATCTGCGCCGGCGCCGGCGCGATCGTGTCGATGGCGTCCGACCTGCGCTACGCAACGCCCGAAGCGAAGACCGCGTTCCTGTTCGTGCGCGTGGGCCTCGCCGGCTGCGACATGGGTGCGTGCAGCATCCTGCCGCGCATCATCGGCCAGGGGCGCGCTTCAGAGCTCCTTTACACCGGCCGCTCGATGAGCGCCGAGGAAGGCCGCGCCTGGGGCTACTTCAACGACATCGTGCCCGCCGAGAAGGTGCTCGAACGCGCGCAGGAGATGGCGCTGTCGCTCGCCAACGGCCCGGCGTTTGCGCATTCGATGACGAAGAAGTGCCTGCACCAGGAATGGAACCAGACGATCGAGCAGGCGCTCGAGACCGAGGCCGAAGCCCAGGCGATCTGCATGCAGACGAAGGACTTCACGCGCGCCTACAACGCGTTCGTGAACAAGCAGGTGCCGAAGTTCGAAGGCAACTGAGCCGCAAACGGCAGCGCCCCGGTGTCGGTACGGCGTCGGGGCAGGGAGGGGAAGACATGGCCGCGCGGCCATGGGAGGCGGCGCCAGAGGGCGTCGTCCCTTGCGCCGCTGCGGCTTCCGCCGGAACGTGGCTCTGGCGATCCGCTTTCGGGGCATCGCATCGAACGGCTTGCGTGATACCACGCTGCTCATCTCCTCCGACGTCCGCAAACGCCGGCGATGCCCCTTTTTATTCTTGACCGCGCCGTGCCGATTCCCCTTTCAGCGGACGCCGTAGCAGCGCCCCGGGCCGGGAGTCGGGTTCCATCGGGAGGGATTTATGATTTCGCTAACTATTGAAGCTTCGGTCGCGACGGTGACGCTGTGCCGCTCCCCGGTCAATGCGATCAACGAGGAATGGATCGAGCAGCTCGACGGCATCCTGGCCGAGATCGAACGCATGCCGCGCGTCAACGTGCTGTGGATTCGCAGCGGCGAGCGGGTGTTCTGCGCCGGCGCGGACCTGGAGCTGATCCGCTCGCTGTTCGACAGCGAGACCGGGCGCAGGCAGATGATCGCGATGACGCGCCGAATGCAGGAAGTGTATGCGCGCCTCGAACGTCTCCCGCAGGTGTCGGTCGTCGAGATCGGCGGTGCGGCGATGGGCGGCGGCTTCGAACTCGCGCTGGCGTGCGATCTGCGCGTCGTCGCCGACTCCGCCCGGATCGGCCTGCCCGAAGCGCGGCTGGGCCTCCTGCCGGCGGCCGGCGGCACGCAGCGCATGACGCGCATCTGCGGCGAGGCGGTCGCCCGGCGGCTGATCCTCGGTGCCGAAGTCATCGGCGGCGCAGAAGCGGTGGCGCTCGGCTGTGCCCACTGGGTCGCGCCTGCTGCCGAGCTGGAATCGGTCACGCGCGCCGTGGTCGAACGCATTGCGGCGCTGCCGGGTATGGCGCTTGCCGAATGCAAGCGCTGCATCGACGTTGCGGTCGCCGCCGAGGAAAATGGATTCGAAGTGGAACTCGCCGGCAGCGCGGCGCTGCTCGCCGACGCCGAGACGCAGCGGCGCGTGCAGCAATTCCTCGACAAGCAGCGGCAGTAAATGGCACAGGCACCGCGGTGCCGGGCTGGCATGACGGCGGGCGCGGAAACACGCACGCACTGGTGGCACAATACGATGTCCAGCGCGATTCCGGCGCCGGCCAGCGGCAGCAACAGAACATCCCCGAGGAACGATCATGAGTTCAGCAGAGAGCGTCAAGAGCGTGGTTTCCGACCCGAAACTGGTCGAGGAGCGCCGTCACCAGATCATCCGCGCGGCGACGAAGCTTTTTTCCGAAGAAGGCTACTACACGACGACCATTCTGCAGATCGCCCGCGAGGCCAAGGTGAGCACCGGGCTGATCTACCAGTACTTCGGCGACAAGGACGACATCCTGTTCCTGACGCTGAAGCAGGTGCTCGACACTTACGAGAACGAGATTCCGCGCCAGATCGAAGGCCTGACGCACCCGGTCGAGCGACTGTGCCGGGCGATCTGGGCGTATTGCGCGATCGTCGATGCGCAGCGCGACGCGACGGTGCTCGCCTATCGCTCGACGAAGTCGTTGCGTGCCGATCGGCGCGGTCTGATCATGGACGGCGAAACCCGTACCAATCGCCTGATCGAGAAGGCGATTCGCGCGTGCACCACGGGCGGTTTCATGCGCCCGATCAATGAGCATCTCCTGTCTTACCAGTGCGTCACGTTCGCGCATGCGTGGGCGCTGAAATACTGGGCGTTCCGCGATCGCTACACGCTCGCCGAATACGTCGATGAAGGCCTCCAGCTGATGGTCGAACCTTTCCTCACGACCAAGGGCAAGACGGTGCTGACGCGAATCCGCCAGAGCGCAGCGGAGGCGGTGAGCGAAGCTCCCGCCTCCGCTGCGGCAACTGCCACCGCCGCCTCGGCCGGCGTCAAATCGTCCAACGACTGAACGGGGGTGGCGGTTCGCGAGAGCCGGGCCGCGGGACGCGGAGCGCCGCGCGCCGCACCGGAGGCGGCCGGCCGAAGCAGCGATCCGATGTCCCGTCTGATCCTCCTCAACAAGCCATACGGCGTGATCTGCCAGTTTTCCGGCGACGGCGCGCACGTCACGCTCAAGGCTTTCGTCCCCGTGCCCGGCGTCTATCCCGCCGGCCGGCTAGACACCGACAGCGAAGGCCTGTTGCTGCTCACGGACGACGGCGCCCTGCAGCACCGCATCGCCGATCCGCGCCACAAGCTGCCGAAAACCTACGTCGTGCAGGTCGAGGGCGAGCCCGACGACGCGGCGCTGGCTGCGCTGCGGGGCGGGCTCGATCTGGGCGATTTCGTCACCCGTCCATGCGGCGCGCGCCGAGTCGCCGAGCCGGAGTGGCTGTGGCCGCGTGATCCGCCCGTGCGGTTCCGCAAGAACGTGCCGACGTCGTGGCTCGAAATCGTGCTGCACGAGGGTAAGAACCGCCAGGTACGACGGATGACGGCGAAAGCCGGTTTTCCGACGCTGCGGCTGATCCGGGTCGCGATCGGCGACTGGTCGCTGTCCGGGCTCGCTCCCGGACAGTGGCGCAGCGAGCAAGTGGAAAGCGCGGCAGTGCCCGATGCGAAGCCATCCGCGGGCGGGGACGGACAGCGCAGAGGTGGGCGAAGGTAGAATTCCGCGTCGAAAACCGCCCCTGGGCTGCTGCCATGTTCCTGCCACGTCGTTCCGTCCGTCACACCGTACTGTTTCTCGTGAGCTGTCTGCTCCAGGTTCCGGCCGCGCAGGCCGACTTGCCGCTCGTCGAACTCGGGGCGGGGATGTACCGCATCGAGGCGGAACTCGCGCACACCGACGAAGCGCGCCAGACCGGCCTGATGAACAGGCCCGCGATGCCGGCGCACCGCGGCATGATCTTCGTCTTCGCCCACGACGCCCGCCATTGCATGTGGATGAAGAACACGCTGATCCCGCTGTCGGTCGCGTTTCTCGACGACGAAGGGCGCATCCTCAACATCGAGCAGATGCAGCCGCGAAGCGAGGACAGCCACTGTGCCGCCGGCCCGGCACGCTTCGCGCTGGAAATGAACCGGGACTGGTTTGCGGGACGCAATATCGCGCCCGGCGCCCGGATCCGCGGCATCGACCGGCTCCCCGCCGCGCGCTGAGCACACTGGTTCGTCCCGGTTTCGCCTTCCGGCTCCTGAATTAAGGGTCTTTCCCGCCGCTTATCGGCCACCGTCGCCTGTCGCCGCGCCGCGATAATTGCCGCTGCTCGTCGTTCGCCCGCATCGCGCGGGCGGCTTGCGGCGCGATGCAGGCAAGGAGCCGGCGATGGCCGAAGACAGCGATCTCGAGAAAACGGAACAGGCATCGCCACGGCGACTGGAGCAGGCCCGCGAGGAAGGCCAGGTTCCGCAGTCGCGCGAGCTGTCGACTTTCCTCGTCCTGATCACCGGCGCGAGCGGCCTGTGGCTGATGGGCGAGTGGATCGGCGAACGCGTGCTCGGCATCCTGCGCCACGGCTTCCGCTTCGAGCGCGCAGTCGCGTTCGACCCGCAGCTGATGCTGAAGGACTTCGGCGACCTGTTCACGCAAGCCTTGCTGACGATGCTGCCGCTGTTCGGCGTGTTGATGGTGGCGGCGGTCGGCGCGCCGATCCTGCTCGGCGGCTTCGTGTTCTCGCCGAAGGCGCTCGGGCTCAAGTTCGACCGCATGGATCCGCTCAAGGGCTTCGGCCGGATGTTCTCGCTGCACGGGCTGGTCGAAATGCTGAAGTCGCTGCTCAAGGCGGCGGTCGTCGGCGGCGTCGGCGTTTTCGCAATGTGGCGCGAACGCGATCACATCTTCGCGCTGACGTCCGAGGCGGTGGAGAGCGCGGTGCCGGATTTTCTGCAGGCGGTGCTGTTTTCCGCGCTGCTGATCATCATGGGGCTCGCGCTGCTGGCGCTGGTCGACGTGCCGTTCCAGCTGTGGCAATACCACAAGCGCCTGCGCATGACGAAGGAAGAGGTCAAGCGCGAAGGCAAGGAGCAGGAAGGCGATCCTCACGTCAAGGGTCGCATTCGCAGCATGCAGCGCGAGATGGCGCGCCGGCGGATGATGGCCGAAGTCCCAAAGGCAGACGTCGTCGTGACGAACCCGACGCATTTCTCGGTCGCGCTGAAGTACGACGCGCAGAAAATGGGCGCGCCGGTCGTCGTCGCGAAAGGGCGCGGCGAGGTCGCGCTGAAGATCCGCGAGCTGGCGAAGGAACACAAGGTGCCGTTGCTCGAGGCGCCGCCGCTCGCGCGCGCGCTGTACAAGCACTGCGACCTGGAGCAGGCGGTGCCGGGCGCGCTCTACACCGCGGTGGCCGAAGTCATGGCCTACGTGTACCAGCTCAACCGCTGGATGGCCGGCGGCGGCCTTCCGCCCGCCGTGCCGGGCAAGCTGCCGGTGCCCGAAGACATGGACCCCGGCGCACCCGCCTGATGCGCCACTCCCCGACTCTCTTGAGGTAGGCAATGTTCCAAGCCCTGAACCTGCGCGCGTTGATGACGCCGGCGAACCTGCGAATGCTCGGCGCGCCGGTCTTCATCATCATGGTGCTGTCGATGATGGTGCTGCCGCTGCCGGCGTTCGCGCTCGACGTGTTCTTCACGTTCAACATCGCGATCTCGGTGATGGTGATGCTGGTGGCGATGTACACGAAGAAGCCGCTGGAGTTCTCGGTGTTCCCGACCGTGCTGCTGGTGACCACCCTGTTGCGCCTCGCGCTGAACGTCGCCTCGACGCGCATCGTGTTGCTCGAAGGCCACACCGGTCCGGATGCGGCGGGCAAGGTCATCGAGGCGTTCGGCCATTTCCTCGTCGGCGGCAACACCGCGATCGGCCTCGTCGTGTTCGTGATCCTCGTGCTGATCAACTTCGTCGTCGTCACGAAAGGCGCCGGGCGGATCGCGGAAGTCAGCGCGCGCTTCACGCTCGATGCGATGCCGGGCAAGCAGATGGCGATCGACGCCGACCTCAACGCCGGCCTCGTCGACGAGGCCGAGGCGAAACGCCGCCGCAAGGAGGTCGCGCAGGAATCCGAGTTCTACGGCGCGATGGACGGCGCGTCGAAGTTCGTGCGCGGCGACGCCGTCGCCGGCATCCTGATCCTGCTGATCAACATCCTCGGCGGGCTGATGGTCGGCATCGTGCAGCACGACATGGACGCCGGCGTTGCGATCGAGACCTACACGCTGCTGACGATCGGCGACGGCCTCGTCGCGCAGATCCCGGCGCTGATCATCTCGGTCGCGGCCGGCATGGTCGTGTCGCGGGTCGGTGACGAGTCCGACATCGGCAACCTCGTCATCGCGCAGGTGTTCTCGAACCCGCAGGTGCTGATGCTGACTGCCGGCATCATCGGCGTGCTCGGGCTGATTCCGGGGATGCCGAACCTCGTGTTCATCCTGATCGCCGGCCTGCTCGGCTGGCTCGCGTGGCGCCGCATGGGCGACGCCGGGCGCGACGCGGTCGAGGGTGCGCGTACCGCGCCCGAAGCTGCCGCCGCCCTCGAACCGCCGGCCGAGAACCTCGAGGCGAGCTGGAACGACGTCGCGCCGGTTGACGTGCTGGGGCTCGAAGTCGGCTACCGCCTGATCCCGATGGTCGACAAGGGGCAGGACGGTGAGCTGCTGAAGCGCATCCGCGGCCTGCGCAAGAAGTTCGCGCAGGACGTGGGCTTCCTGTCCGCGCCGGTGCATATCCGCGACAACCTCGAACTCAAGCCGAACGCTTACCGCATCGCGTTGAAGGGCGTCGAAATCGGCAACGGCGAGGCCTATCCCGGCCAGTTCCTCGCGATCAACCCAGGCCGCGTCACCGGGCCGCTCGCCGGGCGCGAGACGCGCGACCCGGCGTTCGATCTGCCCGCATTCTGGATCGACGCCGGCCAGCGCGAACAGGCGCACGCGCTCGGCTACACGGTTGTCGACGCGAGCACGGTCGTCGCGACCCACCTGAACCACCTGATCCTCAGTCACGCCGCCGAACTGCTCGGACGCCAGGAAACCCAGGCGCTGCTCGACCATATCGGCAAGAACACGCCGAAACTCGTCGAGGACCTCGTGCCGGCGCTGCTGTCCGTATCGACGGTGCAGCGGGTGCTGCAGAATCTTCTCGAAGAGGGGGTCAATATTCGCGACATGCGCACGATCATCGAGATCCTCGCCGAGAACGCGCCGCGCACGCAGGACCCGCTGGAGCTCACGTCGCGCGTGCGCCAGGGACTGGGCCGCTCGATCCTGCAGAGCCTGTTTCCCGGCAATGCCGAGATCCAGGTCATGGCGCTCGATCCTTCGCTCGAACGCATCCTCGGCCAGGCGGTCGGCGCCGGCGGCGGGGAGGGTGGCGTCATCGAGCCGAGCCTCGCCGACGGCCTGTTGCGTCACGCTGCGGAAGTCGCGCAGCGCCAGGAGGACATCGGGCTGCCGCCGGTGCTGCTGGTGCCGCCGCAACTGCGCTGGCTGCTGTCGCGCTTCCTGCGGCGGGCCGTGCCTTCGCTCAAGGTCATCGCGAATTCCGAAGTGCCCGAGACGCGCACGATTCGTGTCACCGCGATGGTCGGTGGCGCGGCACGCTGACGCCGGTCCGAATAGGCGGGGGAAACCGCTTTTATTCCACCCTATCGGGGTCCGCGGCGCCGACGATAATCGGAACCATCCTGCGCCGAGTGCGTAGCCGGGGGACACTCAAATGAACGTGAAGCGCTATTTCGCCCAGACCGCCCGCGAGGCACTGCGTGCACTCAAGGCCGAACTCGGCGCCGATGCGATCGTGCTGGCGAACCGCCCCGTCGAAGGCGGCGTCGAGATCCTCGCGCTGCCGGCCGACGCAGTCGGGGCCTTGCACAGCGCGACCCGTCCGACGCCCCCGGCCCCTGCCGCTCCGGTTGCGGCCGCTCCCGCCCGGACGCCGTTCTTGGCGCCGCTGCCCGATATCGACGACGATTTTCACGTCAGCCTGTCCGCTCAGCGACCTGCTGCGGCGAGACCGTCCGCAGCGCCCAAGGCGGCGGCACCGGTCGTCCGGCCGTTTCAGCCACCGCGACTCGAAACCCCCGACTACCTGCTGCGCACACCGGCAATGCCGCAGGGCACGGACCTGCTGCGCACACCGGCAATGCCGCGGAGCACAGATCCGCTCGTGGACGACTGGTACGCGCCCGAACCCGCTGCGCACGCGGTGCCTGCCGAACGGCCGCAGACAGGGCCTGCAGCGCAAGCACGTCCTGTCGCGGCGGTTCCGGGCGGGGCGCCTTGCGCCCCACCCCAGGCGGATGACATGCGCCTCCGCGACCTGCAGCAGGCGAATGCGCGGCTGATGGACGAGCTGACCGGCATCCGTGAACTGATCGAGCGCCAGCTCTCCGGCTTCGCCTGGGGTGAAGCGCGGCGCACCGCGCCGGCGCGTGCCGACATCGTCGGCGAACTGCTCGAAGCCGGTTTTTCCGGCCCTCTGGCGCGCCGGCTGGCTGGCGCCGTCGCCGACGACGCCAGCACCGAGAACGCCCGAATCGCAGTCAGGAATGCGTTGGGCCGCGAACTGCGTGTCAAGTCGTCGGATACCGACATCATCGACCGGGGCGGCGTCTACGCGCTGGTCGGGCCGACCGGTGTCGGCAAGACGACAACGACTGCCAAGCTCGCCGCGCGCTGCGTCGTCCGCCATGGCGCCGAGAAGCTCGCGCTGATCACGACCGACGGTTACCGGATCGGCGCACAGGAGCAGCTGCGCATCTACGGACGGATTCTCGGTGTGCCAGTGTTCTCGGTGCGCGACGCCGCCGACCTGCGCCAGACGCTTGCCGAACTGCGCGGCAAGCACATGGTGCTGATCGACACCATGGGCATGAGCCAGCGCGACCGCATGGTCGCTGAACAGGCAGCGATGCTGATGGGCGCCGGCAATGTGCGCCGGCTGCTGCTGCTGAACGCGACGTGCCGCGGCGACACGCTCGCCGATGTCGTGCGCGCGTATCGCGGCCCGGATCTCGCCGGCTGCGTGTTGACCAAAGTCGATGAGGCGGCATCGCTCGCTCCGGCGATCGATGTCGCGGTCAGCAACGAACTGGACGTTTTCTACGTCGCCAACGGCCAGCGCGTTCCGGAGGACCTCCACCTGCCCAATCGCGCCTACCTGCTGCATCGCGCGCTGCGCGAGCAGGCGGCCGGTTCGGCATGGAAGCTGGAGGGCGACGAGGCGGCGCTGATGCTCGCGGCATCGGGCCGGGGGGCGTGACATGATCGACACGCGCGAGGACCAGGCGGCCGGACTGCGCCGGCTTTTCCGGCGGGCGCCGCCGACCGTGGTCGCGCTGTATGCGACCGGGGCACATCGCGCGGCGGCGGCGATCCACGTCGCCCACCGGGTCGCGCGTCGGAGCGGCCGGGTGCTGCTGCTCGACGAGGCTGCCGGGCACGAATCACTTGCCGTCCCGCTCGGGCTCGCCGACGGCCCCGACCTGCTGGGTGTGCTCGGCGGGCGCCTCGCCGCGCGCGAACTGCTGCAGCCGGTGCCGGGATTGTTGGGCCGGGTTCCGGTGGCGGCCGCGGCGCTCGCGCTGCCGTTGCTCGACGAGGAGCGCCGCCAGTGCCTCGTCGGCGCGCTGCACAGCCTGCATCGCCTCGCCGGCTTCGTGCTGATTCACGCGAGCTGCGCCTCGGCAGGCGATCCGTCGCCGTTCGTCTTCGCCGCGCCGCGCCGGCTCGTCGTCGCCGAAGCGAGCCGCAGCGGCGCGACCGAGGCATACCGCACAATCAAGCATATCGCTGCTGCCGGAGCCGGAGCGCTGCATGTTGCCGTCTCGCGTGCGCGTCATCGCGACGACGCGAGCGCGTTCTTTGCGAGTCTGAACGCTCTGGTGCGGCGCCACGTCGGGGTGCCGCTGGCGTGGCTCGGCGAGGTCGAGCGCGACGACATTGCGGCGGGCTTGGCCGCCGACGCGCAGTGCACGGCTGCGTCAGAAGGCGAAACCGCGTTCCTGCGCCGCCTCGCGCTGTCCGCGCGCCGGCCCGCCGTGACGGCGCACGCGGACCGGCGACCATGATCGGACTGACTTATCCGCGAGGCAAGGCGCAACCCGCCGGACCCTGGCAGGCCGACGAAAAGCAGGAAGCCCCGGCGCCGCGGCCGGGAGCCCGGAAAATACAGGCGAAGTGGATGTACGACCCCGAAGGAAACCTCGACAAGAGCCAGCTGGTGGAGACTTATGCTCCGCTGGTCAAGCGCCTCGCTTACCACCTGATGGCGAAGCTGCCGGCGAGCGTGCACATCGACGACGTCATCCAGAACGGCATGCTCGGGCTACTCGACGCGATCAACCGCTACGAGGATGGTCTCGGCGCGCAATTCGAGACCTACGCGGTGCAGCGCGTGCGCGGGGCGATGCTCGACGGGCTGCGCGACAACGACTGGCTGCCGCGCAGCATCCGCCGCGACATGCGGCGCATCGAGGGCGCGATCCACAGCCTCGAGCAGCGCCACGGCCGTCAGCCGACCGAAGTCGAGCTCGCCGAGTCGCTCGAAATGCCGCTCGCCGAATACCAGCGCATGCTGCAGGACGCGCGCGGCTATCAGCTGGTGCACTTCGAGGATTTCGCCGGCGACGAAGGCGAGGACTACTTCGAGCGCCACCTCGGCGAGCACGAATCGAATCCGCTCGATCTTCTCGAAGCGTCGGACATGCGCAACACCCTGGTGCGGGCGATCGAGGACCTGCCCGAGCGCGAAAAGCTGATGATGGCACTGTATTACGACGAGGAGCTCAATCTGCGCGAGATCGGCGAAGTGTTCGGCGTCTCCGAGTCGCGCGTGTGCCAACTGCACAGCCAGGCCGTCGCGCGGCTGCGGGCACGCGTGCTCGGCGCGGGCGAGGCGGCGGGCGAGCGTCGCGGCAGGCCGCGCAAGACGCGGGCCGCCGCCGTCTGAACGGCGCGCCACGGACTCCCGACATGGACAAGACCAGTCTCATCGGCCTCACGCTCGGGATCGCCGCGATCCTGTCGGGGCAGGTGCTCGAGGGTGGCCATATTTCGTCGCTGGTGCAGCCAACCGCGTTCCTGATCGTCGTCGGCGGCACGCTCGGTGCAGTGATGCTGCAGAGCCCGCTGCCGGTGTTTCGCGACGGCATGCGGATGGCGAAATGGGTGTTCGTGCCGCCGCCCTCGAACCACGCCGACCTCATCGCGCAGGCCACCAACTGGAGCCACATCGCGCGCAAGGAAGGCCTGCTTGCGCTCGAAGAGCGCATCGATGCGCTGCCCGACCCGTTCATGCGCAAGGGGCTGCAGCTGCTCGTCGATGGCGTCGAGCCGCAGCACCTGCGCGACGTGCTCGAAGTCGAAATCGACGCATGGAGTGCGCAGAGGCGGCTCGGCGCGAAGATCTGGGAAGCGGCCGGAGGCTACGCGCCGACGATCGGCATTCTCGGCGCGGTCATGGGCCTGATCCACGTGATGGAAAACCTCTCCGATCCGTCCCGGCTCGGCTCGGGCATCGCCGTCGCCTTCGTCGCGACGGTCTATGGCGTCGCCTTTGCAAACCTGATTTTCCTGCCGATTTCGAAGAAGCTTCTGGCGCATGTCGCGAGCGGTGTCTCGCAGCGCGAGATGCTGGTGGACGGACTCGTCGGCATCGCCAACGGCGACAACCCGCGCATCATCGAGAGCCGCATGCAGGGCTATGTGAGCCGAAGTCGGTGAACCGATTCCTCCTGTCGTCGCGCGCCGCTCGGCCCTAGCCCCCAGCCCCCGCCCATGTCGCGTCGCCGCACCCCTGACGAAGACTACGAGAATCACGAGCGCTGGCTCGTCTCCTACGCGGACTTCATCACGCTGCTGTTCGCGTTCTTCGTCGTGATGTATTCGCTGTCGTCCGTCAACGAGGGCAAGTACCGCGTCCTGTCCGATTCCCTCGTCAGCGCTTTTCGCAGTGGTGCGATCAGCCCGACAGGGGCGCAGATCATCGCTGTCTCGAGCTCCGCCGCGCCGCCGCCGGCGCCCGCGGCGCGCCCCGTCCGCGAGTCGGCAACCGCCGCGCGGCGCGAAGCCGAAATGAAGCGTCTCAACAGCATCGCGGACGAAATACGCCGCGTGCTGCAACCGCTCACCGCGGCCGGACAGGTCGGCGTTGCCGAAGGCGTGCATGGAATCACGGTCGAGATCAACGCCAGCGTGCTGTTCGCGCCCGGTGACGCGACGCTCGCCGCGCCGGCGATCGCGGTGCTGCAAGCCGTCGCGCAGGTGCTCGCCGGCGCGGATTTCCCGATCACCGTCGAAGGCCACACCGACAGCCTGCCGATCCGCACCGAACGCTTCCCGTCGAACTGGGAGCTGTCTGCGGTGCGGGCGTCATCGGTCGTGCGGCTGTTCATCGACACCGGGGTGCGCGGCGATCGCCTAACCGCGGCCGGCTATGCCGACCAGCGCCCGCTTACCGACAATGCGAACGAAGAAGGCCGGGCGCGCAACCGGCGGGTCACGATCCTGATCGAGTCGATGCTCGGCGATCCCGCGCCGCGCACCCCCGGACGAATCCGCGCTGGCGATCCGATACGGTCGATCATGCCGGACGCGACGGAGGCAGGCGCCGAGCGGGTGCAGTAAACGCGGGGTTCGCCGAACGCGCGGGCGGGCCGGTGTCGCGGACCCCCAACGCGCGCGCTTGCGCCGGCTGGGTTCAGAGCAGCCCGGTCGGCTTGATCCGGATCGCCAGCGGCGCGCCTTTGCGCGCGCGGCGGTGGACCAGCGTCGCGAGCTGCGCGGGCTTCAGGTCGACGCTCGTCGCCTTGTTGCCGCGGCCGATGCCTGCGACTTTCAGCACCGCGGCATCGGCCGGCGCCGCGACCGCGACCATCGATTCGCCCTCGTCGAGCCCCATGACGATGACGCCGCGCCCGCCGGCCTGCACTTTCATCTCGCTGCGCGGAAACACCAGCAGGCGGCCGTTCTCCGAGACCGCGGCGATGCGCTCGCCGAGCACGCGCGCCGGCGCCAGCACTTTTTCGCCTTTCTCGATATTCATGAACGCCTTGCCGGCGCGCTGGCGGCTCGTCGCTTCGAGGAGCGTGCAGATGAAACCGTAGCCGCCGGAGTTGGCGAACAGCCACGCCGATTCCGGCTCGGCGGAGACGAGCTGCGTGAGCTTGGCGCCGTTCTGGAAGTCCACCAGCGTTGCGATCGGCACGCCGTCGCCGCGCCCGCCGGGCAGCTCGGCGACGCGTATCGTGTAGGCGCGGCCGTGGGTGTCGAGGACGACGAGCGGCCACGTGCTGCGCGTCTCGATGACCGCGAACGCGAAGTCGCCCGCCTTGTACGTGACGGCCGCGGCGTCGATGCCGTGGCCCTGGCGCGCGCGCACCCAGCCGTTCTTCGACACGAGCACCGTCACCGGCTCGTCGGGCACGCTGATTTCGGCGGGCGCGACGGCAGCGACGCTCTCGATCAGCGTACGGCGCTCGTCGCCGTATTTCTTCGCGTCGTCGGTGATCTCCTTGAGGATCAGCTTCGTCATCGCCGCGCGGCTGTCGAGCAGGTGCTGCAGCTTCCCGCGCTCTTCCTTGAGCTCGGCGAGCTCCTTCTCGATGCGGAAACCTTCGAGGCGCGCGAGCTGGCGCAGGCGGATCTCGAGGATGTCCTCGGCCTGGATCTCGGACAGGCCGAACGCCTCGATCAGCGCCGGCTTCGGCTCGTCGGATTCGCGGATCACGCGGATCACGTCCTCGATGTGCAGGAACGCGATCATCCGGCCTTCGAGGATGTGCAGGCGCCGGTCGACTTCGTCGAGGCGGTGACGCGTGCGCCGCTCGACGGTAACGTAGCGGAAGTCGATCCACTCGCGCAGGATCTGCACGAGGTTTTTCTGCTGCGGCCGGCCCCCCTGTACGGGACCATGCCCGATCATCGTCATGTTCACCGACACCGAGCTTTCGAGGCTGGTGTGCGCGAGCAGCACCGCCATGAACTCGTCGCGGCTCTGGCGCGAAGAACGCGGCTCCAGCACGATGCGCACCGGCGACTTGTCGCTCGACTCGTCGCGCACCGTCTCGACCACGCCGAGCACGAGCTGCTTGAGGTTCTTCTGCTCCTGGCTGACGTCCTTCTTGCCGCCGCGCGGCTGAGGGTTCGTCAACGCCTCGATCTCGGCGAGCACGCCGGCAGCCGATACGCCGTGCGGCAATTGTTCGACGATGACGCGCCACTGGCCGCGCGCGAGTTCCTCGATGCGCCAGCGCGCGCGCATCCTCAGGCTACCGCGCCCGGACGCGTAGGCGTCGCGGATCGCGTCGGGCGACGAGATGAGCTGGCCGCCGCCGGGGAAATCCGGGCCGGGCAACAGCGGCAGGACGTCGTCGAGCCCGGCATCCGGATTGCGGATCAGGTGGCAGACAGCGTCGGCGACTTCACGCAGGTTGTGCGGCGGGATCTCGGTCGCCATGCCGACGGCGATGCCCGAAGCGCCGTTGAGCAGCACGAACGGCAGGCGCGCGGGCAAGAGCTGTGGCTCTTCGAACGCGCCGTCGTAGTTCGGCACGAAATCGACGGTGCCGCGGTCGATCTCGGCAAGCAGGAGTTCGGCGATCGGGGTCAGCCGGCACTCCGTGTAGCGCATCGCCGCAGCCGAGTCGCCGTCGCGCGAACCGAAGTTGCCCTGGCCGTCGACGAGCGGATAGCGCAGCGAGAAGTCCTGCGCGACGCGCACCATCGCGTCATAGACGCTGGTGTCGCCGTGCGGGTGGTACTTGCCGATGACGTCGCCGACGACGCGCGCCGACTTGACGTGCTTCGATGCCGCCGACAGGCGCATCTCGTTCATCGCGTACAGGATGCGCCGCTGCACCGGCTTCATGCCGTCCTCGACCTGCGGCAGCGCGCGCGACTTGACGACGCTCATCGCGTACGCGAGGTAGGCGCGCTCGGCATAGCGGTCGAGGGCGAGCGTGCCGTCGTCGGGAGGCAAAGCGTCCTTGCCGGCGGAAGCGGGCGGAGAGGGCGGCGTCGGCGGGGGGCTGCTGAAAAGGTCCAGGGATTCGATAGTCATGGAGCGGTGAAGTAAGAGGCAGGGGATTCCATCAGGCGCTGGTCGGCCCAGTTTTCCAGGCGCAGGCCATCAACCCGTTCGAATTCGCGCGTGTTGTTGGTGACCAGCGTGCAGTCGAGCGCAAGCGCATGCGCGGCGATCTGGGTGTCGAGCGCGCCGATCGGCGTGCCGCGCCGCATCCGTTGCGTGCGCAGTTCCGCATAGCGCCAGATTGCCTTGTCGTCAAAGGGTGCCACCTCGAGCGGCAGCAGAAAGGTTTCCAGCGCCGCGCGGTTGCGGGTCGAAGCGCTTTTCGTTACGCCATACGCGAGCTCCGCGGCGGTGATGACCGATACGCCGATGTCGCCGATCGGGTGCGCATCGAAGCGGGCGCGCACGTGGGCCGGGCGATGATTGATGAGGTAGATGCAGATGTTGGTATCGAGCATGTACCTCACGGCAACAGCGCCTCGCGTTCCGCTTGTTCCGGCTCGTCGCGCTTGATCGTGAACCCCGGCTCGAAGGCATCCAGCGCCCCGAACAGCGTACCCCAGCCGTGGCGCGGCAGCAGCACCACCGCATCGCCGACGCGCTTGATGAACACTTCGTCGCCCTCGAAGCGGAACTCCTTGGGCAGGCGTACCGCCTGGCTGCGGCCGTTCGTGAAAAGCTTGGCGGTATCCATGGCGGCTCCAAAATCAGGGAATCTATCGTCAGTATATATCATTGCCCCGGGACGTTCACTCACCTGGCTGCAGCGCGGCAGGGGGGTCTGCCCCCCGCGCGCGTCGCTGCGGTGAGGCACAGTCAGTCGAGCGCGAGCAGCCGATCGACCGCCCCGGCGAAGTCGTCCGCGATGCAGTCGGGACGGATTGCCGGGTCGGCGTCGTCGCCGGGGCGGAACTTGCCGGTGCGCACGAGGATCGCCGGAATGCCTGCGGCAAGGGCCGCGCCGACGTCGTCGTGCAGGTCGTCGCCGATCACGACCGCTTCGGCGGGCGCTATGCCGAGCTCCGCGAGCGCGCTGTGGAAGAAGCTTGCGGCCGGCTTGCCGACGATCTCGGCCGGCACGCCGCTGCTGAACTCGAGGCCGGTGACGAAAGCGCCCATGTCGAGCGACAGGCCGTCTTCCTCCATGAAGTAGCGGTTCTTCGCCATCGCGATGAAGGCGCCTCCGGCCATCAGCAGGCGGAACGCGGCGTTCAACTGCGCGTAGTCCAGGTACGGTCCCATGTCGCCCATCACGACCGCATCGGGCGCTGAGGCGCTCGGGCCCATCTCCTCCGCGAGGTCCGGGTGGACCACGTAGAGCGGCTTCAGGCCGCGCTGCCTGACGAGCTGCTGCGCGGCATGGGCGGCGGTCTGGATCTCGTCCTCGGCGACGTCGAACCCCATCCGGCGCAGCTTCGCGACAATCGTGCGGCGCGGCGAACGTGTCGTGTTGGTGAGAAAGCGCAGCGGCAGCGCCGCCTGCCGCAGTCGCGCGAGTGCGGCGACCGAACCCTCGAGGGCCTGATCGCCGACGTGCAGCACGCCGGCCAGGTCGATCAGCAGCGCCTTAGGGCGACGTGCGAGGCGGGCGGTGGCGGCGGATACGGGTTGTGACGAGGGTTGTGACGACATGTCATTCGGGTGTCGGACTCGTTGCCGGGACTGTGCAGGATCGGTCCGCCGGCAACCCGGCGGCGCCTTTTCGGTGCCTTCTTTATAGGAGGTTTGCTGCGTTGCGGAAAGGTCGCCCGCGCCGCGGGCACCGCGTCAGACGTCCGCTTCGACGCTGTCGCCTTTCTCCTCCATCCACGCGCGCCGACCGGACGCTTCGCCCTTGCCCATCAGCAGCGTGAACATGCGCTTCGTGTCCTCGAGGGCGTCGGCGCGCACCTGCACCGGCAGCACGCGGCGTGTCGCCGGGTCCATCGTCGTCTCGCGCAGCTGGTCGGGGTTCATCTCGCCCAGGCCCTTGAAGCGGCCGACTTCGATCGCGTCCGGCTTGAAGCCTTCCTTCTCGAGCCGGTCGCGGATCGCGGCGAGCTCGCCGTCATCGAGCGCGTAGAGCCTGCGCGCGGGGCGTTTCTTGCCCTGCGCGGGCACGTCGACGCGGTACAGCGGCGGCTGCGCGACGTGGATGTGGCCGCGCGCGATCAGTTCCGGGAAATGGCGGAAGAACAGCGTCAGGAGCAGCGTCTGGATGTGCGCGCCGTCGACGTCGGCGTCGGACATGATGACGACCTTGCCGTAGCGCAGGCCGGACAGATCGGGGTTGCTTCCGGCTGCATGCGCATCCACGCCGAGCGCGACTGCGATGTCGTGGATCTCGGCGTTCGCGAGCAGGCGGTCGGGGTCGATCTCCCACGAGTTCTGCACCTTGCCGCGCAGCGGCAGGATCGCCTGGGTTTCCTTGTTGCGCGCCATCTTCGCCGAGCCCCCGGCCGAGTCGCCCTCGACGAGAAAAAGCTCGTTATCGGCAAGGTCCTCGGATTCGCAGTCGGAGAGCTTGCCCGGCAGCACCGCGACGCCGGAAGTCTTTCTCTTCTCGACTTTCTGTGCGCTCTTCTGCCGCGCGAGCGCCTGCCGGATCGACAGTTCCGCGATCGCGCGGCCGGCTTCGACGTGATTGTTGAGCCAGATTTCGAACGGGTCGCGGATCATCGACGAAACGAGCTTCACCGCCTCGCGCGAGTTGAGCTTTTCCTTCACCTGGCCCTGGAACTGCGGGTCCAAGAGCCGCGCCGACAGCACGTAGCTCATGCGGCCGCAGACGTCCTCCTGCTGCAGCTTGACGCCGCGCGGCAAAAGCGCGTGGTGTTCGATGAAGCTCTTCACCGCGTCGAAGATGCCGGCGCGCAGGCCGCTTTCGTGGGTGCCGCCGGCGACGGTCGGGATCAGGTTGACGAAGGATTCGCTCGGCACCGTGTGCTCGAACCATGCCAGCGCCCAAGCCGCGCCTTCGCCGGGAGCATAGGCGGGGTCGTCCTTGCCGGCGTATTTTTCGCCGGTATAGAGCGGCGCGACCGCTTCGATGTCGCCGGCCTGCTCGCGCAGATAGCCGGCCAGGCCTTCGGGGTAGGTCCAGGTCTTCGTCAGCGCCGCGCCGCCCGCCTGCTCGATGTCGAGCCGTACCGACACGCCTGGCAGCAGCACCGCTTTCGAGCGCAGCAGGCGCTCGAGCTCGCCTTGCGGCACGCGCGGCGCCTCGAAATACTTCGCGTCCGGCCACACGCGAACGCGCGTGCCGCTTTGCCGGCCGCAATCGTCCGCCATAGTGATCGCGCCGACCTTCTCGCCGCCCTCACTGAACTCGATGCGATGGATCTTGCCGTCGCGCTTGACCTCGACGTCGACGCGCGTCGACAGCGCGTTCGTCACGGCGACGCCGACACCGTGCAGGCCGCCGGAAAACGCGTACGCGCCGTTGCCGTCGCGCTTGTCGAACTTGCCGCCGGCGTGCAGCCGCGTGAAGGCGAGCACGACGACCGGCACGCCTTCCTCGGGATGCAGGCCGACCGGGATGCCGCGGCCGTCGTCGGCGACGCTGATCGAGCCGTCGGGGTGCAGCGTCACGTGGATTTTTTTCGCGAAGCCGCCGAGTGCCTCGTCGGCGGCGTTGTCGATGACTTCCTGGATGATGTGGGCGGGCGAGTCGGTGCGAGTGTACATCCCGGGGCGCTCGCGCACCGGTTCGAGCCCCTTGAGGACGCGAAAGGACGATTCGTCGTAGTGGTGCTTGCCTGTCATGAGTGTGTGATCTGCGCTTCGTGGCCGCACGGCGAAAAGCCGGGGGGTGCAAGGATACTCGTTGAACGGGGATCGGGCATGCGGCTGCGAGCCGCGCAGCTCATTGCCCGCGCATGAAAAAGCGGTCGAGATCGCCCATCGTCAGCTGCGTCCAGGTCGGCCGGCCGTGGTTGCACTGGTCGGCGCGCTCGGTCGCTTCCATGTCGCGCAACAGCGCATTCATCTCCGGGATCGTCAGATTGCGGTGCGCCCGCACCGCGCCGTGGCACGCCATCGTCGCGAGCAGCTCGTTGCGTCGTGCGGTGACGACTTCGGACGCCGGGAATTCGCGCAGCTCCTCGATGAGCTTTCTCAGCAGTTCGCCGATCGGTGCGGACGCGAGCAGCGCCGGGACGCTCCGCACCGCGAGTTCGGCCGGCCCGACGGGTGCGACTTCGAAGCCCATGCGGGCGAGGACTTCGGCGCACTCTTCGGCGGCCGCCATGTCCTTCGCGCCGACCGACAGCACCGCCGGGATCAGGAGGTGCTGCACCGCGGGCTGGCCGTCGAGCACCGTCTTGAGCTTCTCGTAGAGGATGCGCTCGTGCGCGGCATGCATGTCGACGAGGACGAGGCCGGCGGCGTTCTGCGCGAGGACATAGATGCCGTGGAGCTGCGCGATTGCGTAGCCGAGCGGAGCGCCTGTGGCTTCCGCCGGGAGGTGCGCTTCGGCCAGGCCGGCCTCGCCCGGCAGGCGGCCTGCGGACGGGGGGAAGGCCGTCGGGCGGAATCCGCTGGCGTCGGGCGGGGACGAGGCGCTTTCGGCCGTCGGCCGGGCGCTCGCGGCGAAGTCGTAATAGCTGCGGCTCGCCGACTCCATTGCGAGGCGGCCCTGCACAGGGGGTGCGCCGCGCCCGACAGCGCTTGCATACCGAAGCGGATTCGCAGCGCGTGCCGGCGCGGGGGAATCGGCCGGCTCCGCTTCCGTCGCAGCCTTGGCCGCATCGGCATTACCGCCCGTGATGTCGATGCCGGCGCCGGAGGCGGCGAGGCTGCGCGTCAGTGCATGGAACACGAACTGATGGACAGCTCGCGGCTCGCGGAAGCGCACCTCGATTTTCGCCGGATGCACGTTGACGTCGACGCCGGCGGGGTCGAGCTCGAGGAACAGCACGTAGGCCGGATGGCGGCTGCCGTGCAGGATGTCGGCGTAGGCTTGGCGCACCGCGTGCGTCAGCAGCTTGTCGCGCACGAAGCGGCCGTTGACGAACAGGTACTGCGCGTCGCGGCTCGTGCGGGAATATGCCGGCAGCGCGGCGAAGCCGGCAAGGCGCAGCGGCCCGGCATCGGCATCGAGGCTGCGCGCGTGCTGCAGGAAATCGTCGCCCATCAGTGCCGCGACACGCCGCAGCGGATCCCCTGTGGGCAGGCGATGGACGACGCGGCCGTTGTGCGCGAGCTGCAGGCCGATGTCGGGGCGTGCAAGTGCGACGCGGCGGAACACCTCGTCGCAGTGCGCATACTCGGTTGCCTCGGATTTCAGGAATTTGCGTCGCGCCGGCGTGCTGTAGAAAAGCTCGGCGACGTCGACGACGGTGCCCTGGTTCAGCGCGGCCGGCGCGAGGCTGCGGTCGGTGCCGTCGATGCGCCACGCGTGCGCGCTGCCTTCGGCGCGGCTCGTCAGCGTGAGGCGTGCGACGGCCGCGATCGCCGCGAGCGCTTCGCCGCGAAAGCCCATCGTGCCGACCTGTTCGAGATCATCGAGCGTCGCGATCTTGCTCGTCGCGTGGCGTTCGAGCGCCAGCGCGAGATCGTCGCGTTCGATGCCCCAGCCGTCGTCGGCGACGCGGATGCGGCGCACGCCGCCCTGTTCGAGCTGCACGTCGATCGCACGAGCGCCGGCGTCGAGGGCGTTTTCGAGCACTTCCTTCAGGACCGACGCAGGCCGCTCGACGACCTCGCCGGCAGCGATCTGGTTGACGAGGATGTCGGCGAGCGGTCGGATGGCGGCGGGGCGATGGGCAGACATGCGGGCGGCGGGAAGCTCGGAGAGCGACGATTATACGAGCCCGCGCGCCCGCATCGGCCGCTGGCGCCGGGATACCCATTTGCCCCGCCGGCCTGAAGCTTCGGCGGCCTTCCGGTATCATGCCGGCGAAGCTTCGGCCGCATCGTCCCGGCCGGCTTCGCGGCGCTGCAGCGCATGGGCCGCCGTTTTTCCCGCCGGCGCGTTCAAGGCGCGCCCGATTCAAACCTCAAGAATCCACCTATGAAGTCGATCGTCATTCTCGTTTCCGGCCGCGGCAGCAACATGGAAGCCATCGTGCGTGCCGCCATCCCCGGTGCGACCATCAGCGCGGTGATCAGCAACCGGCCGGACGCGAAGGGGCTGGAGTTCGCCGCTTCCCGCGGCATCGCGACGGCCGTCGTCGATCATAAGGCGTTCGCGACGCGCGAAGCGTTCGACAAGGCGCTGGCCGAAGCGATCGACGTGCACCGGCCGGACCTGGTCGTTCTCGCCGGCTTCATGCGCGTGCTGAGCGACGATTTCGTGCGGCATTACGAAGGCCGCCTGCTCAACATCCATCCGTCGCTGCTGCCCGCATTCCCGGGCCTGCACACCCATCGGCGCGCGCTCGACGCGGGCATCCGCATCCATGGCGCGACGGTGCATTTCGTCACCGCGGCGCTCGATTGCGGCCCAGTGGTGATCCAGGCGGCCGTGCCGGTGCTGTCCGGCGACGACGAGGAAACTCTCGCCGCGCGGGTGCTGGCGCAGGAACACCGCATCTATCCGCAGGCCGTGCGCTGGTTCGTCGAAGGCCGCCTGGCGCTTTCCCCCGCGGGCAGGGTGTCGGTGCAGGGCGAAGCACGGCCCGACGCCGGGTGGACCGTCCCGGCGCTCGAAGCGGCGCCGATCACCGCGAGCGGAGCATGCGGCACCGGCTCCTGATCGCCGCGATCGGCGTATCCCTGGCGGTCCATGTCGCGCTGGCCGGCGCGGCTGAAACTCTCGTCGCGCCGGCGCAGTCCGCCGTCCGGCTGCAGCCGGTGGCCGCGCCTTCGGCAGCACCCGGTCAGCCCGCTGCCGTGCCGCACGGCGATCCGCGCAAGCCGGGCGTCGCTGCGTGGCCTGCGCACGGCAGCATCCGCTATCGCGTGATGTACGGGGAAGGCGGCTTCGAAGTCGGCGAGGCGGTGCACGACTGGACGCACGACGACAAGCGCTACCGCATGAGCGTGACGGTCAAGACCACCGGCGTCATGGGTCTGCTGCGCTCGCTGCAGTACGAGCAGCGCAGCGAGGGGAGGATCGGCCCGAAAGGGCTCGTCCCCGAGCAGTTCCGCGTCGAGCAGTCGGGCAAGAAGCCCGAGACGGCGGAGTTCGACTGGAACACCGCGCAGGTGACGATGCGACGCGGCAGCCGCACTCGTACCGCGCCCGTCGAGCGCGGCGACCAGGACCTGCTGAGCCTGTGGCACCAGATCGGCCTGACCGAGACCGCTGCCCTGCCGGATCAACTCCAGGTCGTCAGCGGCAAGTCGGCGACGCCTTCGGTGCTCGAGCGGGTCGGCGCCGAACGGCTGGTGCTGCCGATCGGCAGGCTCGACACACAACGCCTGCGCACTCGGGCGCTGAACGGGAAACTCTCGATCGACGTGTGGCTGGCGCCGGAATACGGCACGTTGCCGGTGCGCATCCGCATCACCGACGACAAGGGCGACGTGCTCGATCAGCAGGCGGTGGAAGTGCGCCTGGCGCCGGCGGGCAAGCCCGCCGCGAAGCCTGTTGGTCCCGGCGATGGCAAAGGCGCTTCGTCCGGGCCGATCGGGACGCTTGCCGCAGTGCAGGAAAAGATCGAATTGCGGGCGGACGATCGCGCCGCCGCATCCAACCACCAGTGAGAACCGATTGACGATGTCCAAACACGACGAGGCTGCCTCGCGCAGCCTGCTGATCCATGCCGCCCGCGTTCTCGGGACGGTGCTCACTTTCGAACACCCGGCTGACGTGGTGCTGTCGCGCTACTTCCGCGAGAACCGCGAAATCGGGCACCGCGACCGCGGCTTCATCGCCGAAGCGGTGTATGGCATCGTGCGCCGCCTGCGTTGGCTGCGCCGGCTGGTAGGCGAGGATGTGCGGCCGCGCACGCTGCTGCTCGCGTGGCTCGCGCGCGGCGAAGGCTGGCCGATGCGCCATTTCGAAGGGCTTGCATCGGCGACCGAGCGCGACTGGATCTCCGGCATCAAGGCACGCGAACTCGACGAAGGCTCGTTCGCCGAGCGCGCCGACCTGCCCGACTGGCTCGCCGAGCGGCTGCTCGCCACGCACGGCGAAGCGGAGGTGCTCGAACTCGCGCACAGCCTGAACCGCCCGGCGCCGCTCGACCTGCGCGTCAACGTGCTGAAGGCCGATCGCGGCGAAGTGCTCGAAAAGCTGAAGTTCGCCGGCATCGAGGCGAAGCCGTGTCCGTTGTCGCCGCACGGCATCCGCCTCGGCGCCAAGCCCGCGCTGCAGAAGCATCCGCTGTTTCTCGAAGGCGCGTTCGAAGTGCAGGACGAAGGCAGCCAGCTGCTCGGCTTCCTCGTGCAGCCCAAGCGTGGCGAGCTGGTCGTCGATTTCTGCGCCGGCGCCGGCGGCAAGACGCTGCAGCTCGGGGCGCTGATGCGCTCGACCGGCCGGCTGTACGCGTTCGACGTGTCGGAGAAGCGGCTCGCGAAGCTCAAGCCGCGCGTCGCGCGCGCCGGCCTGTCGAACGTGCATCCGGTGCTGATCGCGCACGAGCGCGACGCGAAGGTCAAGCGCCTCGCCGGCAAGGCCGACCGGGTGTTCGTCGATGCGCCGTGCAGCGGCCTCGGCACCTTGCGCCGCAACCCGGACCTGAAATGGCGTCAGACGCCGGAATCGGTCGCGGAAATGATCGCGAAGCAGGGCGCGATCCTGGAATCGGCGGCGCGCCTCGTAAAGCCGGCAGGGCGGCTCGTCTATGCGACCTGCAGCCTGCTCGTCGAGGAAAACGATGCCGTCGTCGACGCATTCCTCGCGGCGCACCCGGAGTTCCGCGAGGTCGACGCGACCGAGGTGCTGAAGAAGCAGGGCATCGCGCTCGACACCGGGGCACGCCTGCGCCTGTCGCCGCGCAAGCACGATACCGACGGCTTCTTCGCCGCGGTGCTGGAGCGGGCGCCGGCCGATGCGTGACCCTCTGTGCCGTGTGTTGCTGGTGCTCGTCGCGCTCGCGGCACCGGCGCTCGCGTTCGCGTCCGGCGGGCGCACGCTACCGGCGCGCGGTTCGATCGAAGTCGTGTTCTCGCCTGAGGACGGCGGCGAGGAGGCGCTGCTGCGCGTCATCGGCGCGGCGCGCGAAACGCTGCATATGCAGGCATACGTATTCACCAGTCGTCCGATCGCCGATGCGCTCGTTAAGGCTCACCGGCGCGGCGTGCATGTCCAGGTGCTCGCCGATGCCCAGATGAACCGGCGCGGCAAAGGCAATGCGCTGCCGAGCCTCCTCGAGGCCGGCGTGCCGGTCGCGCTGGAGACGCGTTACGCCGCGGCCCACAACAAGGTGCTGATCGCCGACGGGGGCGGACCGTCGTGCGTGGTCGCGACCGGTTCGTACAATTTCACATGGTCGGCGAACAAGCGCAATGCCGAAAACTTGCTCGTGCTGCGTGACAACTGTCCGCTCGCCGCTGCCTATCTCGACAACTGGCGTCGCCATCGCGAGGACGCGACGCCGGTCACCCGTCTGCCCTGGAAGCCCTGAACGTGCGTGATGACTCGCAGTTTGCACTGCTGCTGACCGAAACCTGGCGTGATCTGCAAAGCCCTGCCGTGCTGTGGCAGCTTGCGGCGCTCGCCGGCTGCCTGCTGCTCGCATGGCTGTTCGCGCGCTCGACGCTGCTGCGGGTCGCGGCCAACAACCACGCCGACACCCCGGCTTACCGATTCGGGCGCAGCGGATTGCGCCGCGTGCTGTTTCCGCTTGCGGCGCTGGTGCTGGTCATCGGCGCGCGTGCCGTGCTGGACGAGTTTCACAACGTGAGCCTGCTCAATGTCGCGGTGCCGTTGCTGATCTCGCTCGCGCTGATCCGCCTCGTCATGTTCGCGGTGCGGCAGGCCGTCGGCCGATCGAGCTGGATCGCGAGTTTCGAGCGGATCTTCGCCGCCGTCGCGTGGTCGGTCGTCGCGCTGCACATCGTCGGCTGGCTGCCGCAGGTCATTGGCGGGCTGGACTCCGTTTCGTTCACGCTCGGCAGCCAGCGGCTTTCGCTGTGGACCCTGCTGCAGGGCATCGCGATGGTGCTGTTGACGCTGCTCGTTGCGCTCTGGGCAGCCGGGCTGCTGGAGCGTCGCTTGGCGACCACGGCGGGCCTCGACGAGAACGTGCGCATTGTGATGCTGCGCGTCGCGAAGGCGGCGCTGGTGCTGGTGGCAGTGCTCGTCGCGCTGCCGATGGTCGGCATCGACCTGACGACGCTGTCGGTGTTCGGCGGCGCGCTCGGTGTCGGTCTCGGCTTCGGCCTGCAGAAGATCGCTGCGAACTATGTTTCCGGCTTCATCATCCTGCTCGACCGCTCGCTGCGAATCGGCAACATGATCAGCGTCGGCGCCGAGCGCGGCATCGTCACGCAGATCAACACCCGATACACCGTCATCCGTGCGCCCAGCGGCGTCGAATCGCTGGTGCCGAACGAGGTGCTGGTCGGTTCGGTGGTGCAGAACGAAACGTACACCGACACCCGGGTGGCGGTGCCGCTGAACTTTCAGGTGAGTTACGGTTCTGACGTCGAGCGTGCAATGGCAATCCTCGTGGAGATTGCCCAGGCTCAGCCCCGAGTGCTCGACCAACCGGCTCCGAACGCCTTTCTGGTGGGATTTGCCGACAGCGGAATCAATTTGCGCTTGGGACTGTGGATTGCTGACCCCCAGGAAGGCACGCTCGGCGTGAGTTCGGACATCAACCTCACGGTGTGGCAGCGCTTCCGCGCGGAAGGAATCGAGTTTCCGTTCCCGCAACGCGAAGTGCGGCTGCTGTCGCCGCTGCCTTCGGTCGTTTTTTCGGAAACGGGCAAGATTTCGGGTGCAAACCATGCGATCGACGACGCGACTCGCGGGGACAAGGCGGCAAGATCGCGCGCAGCACTCCTCCGCGATGATTCGGAGGACATCGACATCTAAGGAACGGGTTCCACATGCTTGCAGGACTTATCGATCTTCCGTGGTGGGGTTACATTCTCGTCGCGCTGGGACTCACTCACGTGACCATTGCCTCGGTGACGATCTTCCTGCACCGGCATCAGGCGCACCGTGCGCTCGAACTTCACCCGATCGCGAGTCATTTCTTTCGCGCCTGGCTGTGGCTCACGACCGGCATGGTGACGAAGGAATGGGCCGCCGTGCACCGCAAGCACCACGCCAAGTGCGAAACCGCCGACGACCCGCACAGCCCGCAAGTGCTGGGGATTCGGAAGGTCCTGTTCCAGGGCGCGGAACTCTATCGTGCCGAAGCGGGCAACAAGGAAACTCTCGCCCGCTACGGCCACGGCACGCCGGACGACTGGCTCGAACGCCATGTCTACCGGCATTCGATCGTCGGCGTCTCAATCATGCTGATCGCGGACCTCGTGCTGTTCGGCCCGCTCGGGCTGACGATCTGGGCGGTGCAGATGATGTGGATACCGATCTGGGCAGCCGGCGTCGTTAACGGACTCGGGCATTACGTCGGCTATCGCAACTTCGCTTGCAGCGATGCGGCGACGAATCTCGTGCCGTGGGGCATCCTCATCGGCGGCGAGGAGCTGCACAACAATCATCACAGTTTCGCGACTTCGGCCAAGCTTTCGGCGAAGTGGTACGAGTTCGACATCGGCTGGATGTATATCCGCGTGCTCGCGCTGCTCGGCCTCGCGAAAGTGCGGAAGGTCATTCCGTCGCCGAAGTTCGGCGAGGCCAAGAATGTTCCCGACCTCGACACGCTGCAGGCGATCATCACACACCGCTACGACGTGATGACCCGCTATGTCGCATCGCTCAAGCGCCTCTGCGGCGACGAGATCGAGCGGCTCGCCGCGACCCACGGCCGGAACTTCAACCCGCGGGCGCTGCGCCGCTGGGTGCTGTCGGGAGAGGACAGAAATCTCGCGCCGGACGACCGGCGCGCGCTCGAGCTCGCGCTTGTCGACAGCGCAGCATTATCGACGATCGCCTCGATGCGGCGGGATCTCGTCGCGATCTGGGCGCGTTCGACGGCTTCCCGCGAGCAGTTGCTCACGCAGTTGCACGACTGGATCGCGCGCGCCGAGCAGAGCGGCATCGCGCAATTGCAGGAATTTTCGTTCCGCTTGCGCCAGTACACCGCCTGATTTCCGATGCCCGGCACACCGGCCGATCGGGCATCGCGGGAACCGGAAAGGGCTCACTCGCCAGGGCGCAGCGCGTCGGCCCAGCAGTTGGGGGTTTCATAAAGGCGGACGCGTTCGAGTCGCAGGTGATTGCCGTAGAGGTCGCGATAGCACGAGTCGAGGATGCGGAACGCTTCGCTGGCGAGGTTTTCAGCGGTCGGCACGGTGTCGAGCACGACCGTTTTGTGGGCCGGCATCGTCGCGAGGAAATCGACGACGGCGCTGTCGCCGCGGTATACGAGGAATGCGTGATCCCAGCGGTCGACGACGTGCGTCTTGGCGATCAGCTTGACGTCGCCGAAATCCATCACCATGCCGTTGACGGCTTCGCCTGCGGCATTAATGATATCGCCCGACAGCGTGATCTCGATCGCGTAGCGATGGCCGTGCAGGTGGCGGCACTGGCTGGCGTGATCGGGAATCCGGTGGCCGGCATCGAATTCCAGTCGGCGAGTGATGCGCATGATTGATCCCGGGGAAAACAGGCCCGAATTATAGCCGCTTCCCGACGCTCTTCCCGGCGCGCCCTTTGGCACCTTTTCATTCACCGGCTTCGACCCATGACGGCACGCGACCAGACCCTTTCCATACGCAACCATGACCGCGACCTGGCCGGGCTGACCTATGTTTACCCGGTGCTGTCGCGGCGCGCTGGCGGGGTTTCCGTCGGCATCAACCTCAATCCGAACAGCGCCTGCAACTGGCATTGCGCGTATTGCCAAGTGCCCGGTCTCGTGCGGGGGCGGGCGCCCGAGATCGACCTGTCGCTGCTCGAAGCCGAACTGTCGGGTTTCCTCCATGCGCTGGTCGAAGGCGATTACCTCGAGCGCCATGTCCCGGAAGGCCTGCGCGTCGTGCGCGACATCGCGTTCTCCGGCAATGGCGAGCCGACCAGCGCGGCCGCATTCCCGGAAGCGGTGTCGCTCGTCGTGCGGTTGCGCGACGCCGTCGGTCTCGGTCGAGAGGGGCCGCTGCGCCTGATCACGAACGGCAGCCTGGTCGGGCAGGCGAGGGTGAGAGAAGGACTAAGGCTTCTTGGCGAGGCGGGCGGAGAAGTCTGGTTCAAGGTCGATGCGGGAACGCAGGCGTCGATCGAGCGCATCAACGGCGTGTCGCTCGACCCCGACGTCGTGGCGCGCAACCTGGCGGTCAGCGCCGGCTTGTGCACGACGTGGGTCCAGACCTGCATGTTCCGCTGGGATGGCGCTTCACCGTCGGGTGACGATATCGATGCTTATATCGAGTTGCTTATGCGCGCCGGGCCGGAACGTCTTGCCGGCGTGCTGCTATATGGAATCGCGCGGCCGTCGATGCAGCCCGAGGCCGTGCATCTGGCGCCGCTCGATGAGGCCGAGCTCGAGGCGATCGCGGCGAAGGTGCGAAAAAAAGGGCTGATGGTTCGCATCAGCCCCTGATCCGGCGGGAAGTGACGATCGGGTCAGCGCGTCGTGCGTTCCTTGCGCTTGGCACGCGCTTCCTTCTTTAGCGACTTGTACAGCTCGGGGTTCGACGTCTTCAGGAATTCCGCGACTTCCACGTCTTCCTTCTTGACCTTGTTGATGTCGATCTGCTCGATATGCACGAGGCGCAGCAGGGCCTGCACGGGGCGCGGAATGTTGCGTCCGCTCTCGTAGCGCGAGCCGCCGCTCTGCGTGACCCCGATTTTCGACCAGAACTGCGATTGGTTCAGACCCAGCTTGCGCCGAATCTCGCGAACGTCGATGGTGTCGGTGTTTTTCATGCTCACATCCTCTGTAGGGTATCCAGCCCGCTTATAAGACAAGGCGGTACGTAGCCGAGTTCCTACGACTTAAGTTGTAGGGTAGCCGAAGTATAGATCACTATTCTTTCCACATACAATGAAAAAAACCGGCGCATCCGAACCTAGTCAAAATCAATAAATCGTGCGATCGGGAGGTGGCACGACGCCGGCCTGCAAATTTTCGCCGCATTCGATAGAATTCCTCCCTTTATCCACAGGCACTTGGATACGACGATGGCACTGATAGTTCAGAAATACGGCGGCACTTCCGTGGGTAACCCGGAGCGCATCAAGAACGTCGCCCGCAAAGTGGCGAAATTCCAGGCGCAGGGGCACAAGGTCGTGGTGGTGGTGTCGGCGATGAGCGGCGAGACGAACCGTCTGATCGCGCTGACCAAGGAGGTCGCGACGCACCCCGATGCCCGCGAACTCGACGTCGTCGTATCGACCGGCGAGCAGGTCACGATCGGCCTGCTGTGCATGGCCCTGCACGACATCGGCGTCAAGGCGAAGAGCTATACCGGCGGCCAGGTCCGCATCCTCACCGACAGCGCCCACACCAAGGCACGGATCCTCAATATCGACGAAGCTCCGATCAAGAAGGACCTGGACGAAGGCAATATCGTCGTCGTTGCGGGTTTCCAGGGCGTGGACGAGCACGGCAACATCACGACGCTCGGCCGCGGCGGTTCGGATACCACCGGCGTGGCGCTCGCTGCCGCGCTGAAGGCCGACGAGTGCCAGATCTACACCGACGTCGATGGCGTCTATACGACCGACCCGCGCGTCGTCCCGGAAGCCCGCAAGCTCGACACGATCACCTTCGAGGAAATGCTCGAACTCGCGAGCCTCGGCTCGAAGGTCCTGCAGATCCGCTCGGTCGAATTCGCCGGCAAGTACAAGGTCAAGTTGCGCGTCCTGTCGAGCTTCCAGGAGGAAGGCGAGGGCACGCTCATCACAGTTGAGGAAGATCAGAACATGGAACAACCCGTCATCTCCGGCATCGCCTTCACGCGCGACGAGGCCAAGCTCACGGTGCTCGGTGTGCCCGACAAGCCCGGCATCGCGTACCAGATCCTCGGTCCGGTCGCCGACGCCAACATCGACGTCGACATGATCATCCAGAACATCGGCCATGACGGCACGACGGACTTCTCGTTCACGATCCCGCGCGGCGAGCTCGACAAGACAGTCAAGGTGCTCGAAACCGTCAGGGCCCACATCGGCGCCCGCGCGATCGAGGCCGACAAGACGATGGCCAAGGTGTCGGTCGTCGGCGTCGGCATGCGCTCGCATCCGGGCGTCGCATCGAAAATGTTCCGTACGCTCGCCGAAGAGGGCATCAACATCCAGATGATCTCGACGTCCGAGATCAAGATCTCGGTGGTCATCGAGGAGAAGTACCTCGAACTCGCCGTGCGCGTGCTGCACAAGGCTTTCGGTCTCGAATCCGCCTGAATTGCTGCCGAAGTTTGACCGGTGGCCGCAGAATCGTTATGATCACGGCCTCTAAAGGTTGGAGAGTTGGCCGAGAGGTCGAAGGCACTCCCCTGCTAAGGGAGCATGCGGGCTAAAACTCGCATCGAGGGTTCGAATCCCTCACTCTCCGCCAGTACCACGTTAGGGCCACATTTTCTAGTCGAAACAAAGACTTAGAGAATGTGGCTCTTCCCTTATATACCACATCCTCTTACCACCTCCCCGGTGGTAGCCCGGTTATGAGTAGTTGTCCGCTTCGTCGGGACCGGGATTCCTGCCTATCGGTCCGCATCATGGATGCTTCGACGAACCTCCGCGAGGTTGCGGGGGTAGGGCGGGGACATCATTTTCGACCGCCCCTCGCCCACCCTCGCCTAAGCGTAATAGGCGGCTGCCGTCTTCAACTGCTCGGAAAACTGATAGATGTCGTCGAGGCAGCTTACTGGGTGCCGGGTCTCATTCTTCGCCTCATCGAACAGCCCCAGGTACTTCTGGCTGCGGTTGAAGTGCAGCCGACAGATCGGTTTCCGGTTGTTGTCGTCCGCCAAGACCCCGCAGTAACTCTGTGTGTCGCGCATTACGATTCGCTTCGCGTCTAGTACCGAGCGAACAATCGCCTTGACGATGTGGAACCCTTCGAGTTCTTCCAGCGTGGTAGCTACCTTGTCCGCATCGTTAGGCGCGGTCTCCTTGCTGGTTTCTTCCGGGGTATGCGTCTGAGTCGGTGTGCCCGCCACCGCTCCGGTGCTGATGGCGGACTTGAGCCGCTCGTTCACTTGATCGCTCAGGAACTGAACGGTGGCCTTCCGGGTGAGGATAGCGAACTGTTCACGCACCTTCTGGGTGATCGCACCTTCGTACACGCGGGCGGCGACGAACCGAATGAAGTCGTCCTCCGGCGAAGTGAACTGGGAGCCGATGAGCTTTTTGATCTGGCTGACGTACTTCAGCTCCCCCGCAGCACTGAGGATCGACTCGACGTCGAAGGCAGACTTGGTCAGCTTGAGAAGTTCAGGGACCGAGTGTTCATCGATGTCGAGAAGGTCCAGCTCAAGGAACGGCTTCTCGTCCATCTTGTTGGGCGCGTCAAGATCCGTGAAGAACTTGTAAACCTGTCCGTTCGTGAGGATTGAGATTCTCGCGCTCGTGACATGGAAGTACCGGAACAACTGTCCCGCATGACTGATGTTCAGCGGCTCGCCGATCTTCTTGCACTCGACAAGTATCTGGATCTCGCCGTTCTTCAGGATCGCATAGTCGATCTTCTCGCCCTTCTTCGTGCCCACGTCGCACACGTACTCGGGAATCACTTCGGTCGGGTCGAAGACGTCGTATCCGAGTACCGAACTGATGAAGGGCATCACGAAGGCGTTCTTGGTGGCCTCCTCTGTTTGGATCGCGCTGGCTTGCTGGCGGATCTTCTCGGCAAGTCCCTTCAGCTTATCAATAAATTCCATGGCTCCCTCGTTGGCCGGTCAAACTGGCCTATCGTATTTCCATACTTGCAAGGAATGCAACAGGAGGTAACCGGCGCTGATGCGAGCGTAAGCGGAGGATGAACTCGTTCACCTTTCCAGCTGCCGCATGCTCTGAAGCAGCTATGCCTGTGCGATGCTGCTGATTTCAGAGAGTGACGATCACGGCGGGATTGGAGTCACGTGGCGGGAAGGGCCGCTAGTCCTCATCGAAGCGAAGGTGAAACTTCCGACGGTTGGAGAGCTGATGCGGCAACTTCAGTTATACCGAACTGCCTTCCGGGGAAAGTTGGTCGTGGTCTCCCCTGATGACGCATACGTGGACTTGCTGCGGGAGCAGGACGTAACGTTCATCAAGTGCGAGATGTGAGAAGGGACCGTCAATAGTTTCACCGCAAATTTCTCTGAGGTCTCCTGACTTCGGCAGGCTGCAAGAGTCCCCCGTGGTCCCCTTCGGCCTCTACAGCGGTCAGAGCCTCATGTCATCCGATGACACACAGACTTCTCCACTGAAGCACTGCCCCCTGTCGATGATGAGCTGTCGTGCCTCTCCACAGTTGCGTATCTCAGGTCACTACAGGGGTGGTAACACCTACCCACCGACGACCGAGCGAGACCGGCGATAGCGGACATGAGAGTTGGATCAGAAGGTACGCCCTGTGAGCCATTCTGCAGCGATCCCCTGCGGTATGGATCATTGCTGTTGATTTTGTTCTGATCCATCTTTACACTCTGATCCATACCATTTGAGCCAGAGGAGCAGAGCATGTCCGCCACCATCGCCTACGTCCGAGTCAGCACTGACGATCAGACCACGGAGAACCAGAGAAGGGCCATAGAAGCCCGCTACAAGGTTGCGAAATGGTTCAGTGACGATGGGATGTCCGGTGCGATTCCAGCCGGCCAGCGTCCTGCTATGGCCTCCCTGCTGGCCTATGTCCGGGAGGGGGATACGGTTGTTGTTGTTGCCATTGATCGGCTAGGAAGGAACACGATTGATGTTCTATCCACTGTGGAAGCTCTGAAGGCGAAAGGCGTGTCCGTGGTGTCCATGCGGGAAGGGTTCGACCTTGCGACCCCTGCTGGGAAACTGATGCTCACCATGCTTGCCGCTGTGGCGGAACTGGAGCGGGAGAACATCAAGGCACGGCAGATGGCAGGGATAGAGCGGAGCCGGGCAGAAGGGAAAAACCTTGGACGGGAGAAAGTGATCGATGATGCTGCGGTGGCTCGGTGGCGTCTGGAGAACGAAGCCAGCATCAAGGCCACCGCGGAACACTTCGGGATTTCTACGGCATCGGTGAAGCGAGCGTGTGCTGCTGTAATCCCGGGGTAGTCGGGAGGCGATAGTCAAGCGGCTGAGTTGGATGGGAAGCAAAAGGGGCGGTCTTCGGATCGCCCTTTTTCTTTTCAGTACAGCGAAACGAGCAGTTCGCTTTGTCCGATCAGGCTATGCGAACGACGTAATCAGCGGACGGGATGGTTTTGCACGATCCCTGCAAGATCGCCGACGTTCGTCAAAAGAGCCACCAGAGAAGAGAAAGCGGGATTTTGTCAGCACGTTTTTCGCGACACGTTCCGTTTGTCCCTTCTCTTCTCGGCGTCCGCCGGGGAGGTGACTGCGGATTCCGACCCAACGTGACCGGTGAATCCGAAATAGTGTGACCGGTGATTCCGCGGGTCGTGACCGCGGATTCCGATTTGATCGTGACCGATTTCGGCCAGTTGTCGGAATGGGCGGTCACGATGTCGGAATCAATGGTCACGATCAAATCGGAACGGGTTTGTGAGGCCAAGCGTGGCAACGTCGTTTGTCAGGCCGGCTACCCTCGCGTGCTTTGCGCGGAGACGGGATGCCGGCGGAGCGGATTGCCATGCACAAGATCAGGGAGCTGTTACGGCTCAAATACGACTGCGCGCTGTCGCACGAGCGCATTGCCCGCGCGCTGTCGATTTCAAAGGGGGTGGTCGCCAAGTATGTGAAGGCGGCCGAGGAGTGCGGCCGGCCATGGGCCGAATTGTCCGCGGCCGACGAGGCGCAGCTGCGCGGGTGGCTCGGAGGGACGATGCGCCCGCGCGGGGCGACGGCGGGCTACGTGCCGCCGGATCTGGCGGCGGTGCATCAGGGGCTCAAGCGAAAGAACGTCACGCTGGCGTTGCTGTGGGAAGAGTACGTGCAGACGGCCGACGGGCCGAGCTATCAGTACTCGCGCTTTTGCGACCTGTACCGCGCGTTCGCCCGCACGCTCAAGCGCTCGATGCGCCAAGTGCACCGCGCCGGCGAGAAACTCTTCATCGATTACGCGGGCCACACGGTGCCGATCGTCGACGCCGACACGGGCGAGATTTCGCGCGCGCAGATCTTCGTCGCGGTGCTCGGCGCCTCGAGCTATACGTTCGCCTGCGCCACGGCGACGCAGTCGCAGGCCGACTGGCTGGGCTCGCTCGCCCGGGCGCTGGCCTTCATCGGCGGCGTGCCCGAGCTCGTCGTGCCCGACAATACGCGCTCGCTCATCGGTCAAGCCGACCGGTATGAGCCGCAACTGCAGCGCACCACCGCCGAGTTCGCCGCGCACTACGGCGTGGCGATCCTGCCCGCGCGCCCTTACAAGCCGCAGGACAAAGCCAAGGTCGAAGTCGGCGTGCAGATCGTGCAGCGCTGGATTCTGGCGCGGCTGCGTCACCGGCGCTTTTTCTCGCTGGGGGAGTTGAACGAGGCGATCGCCGCGTTACTCGAGCCGCTGAACACGCGTGCCTTCCGGCGCCTGCCAGGCTCGCGCCACGAAGCGTTCGAGACGCTCGATCGGCCGGCGCTGCGCCCGTTGCCCGCCACCGCGTTCCAGTTCGCCCAGTGGAAACGGGCCAAGCCCAACATCGACTACCACGTCGAGTTCGACGGGCATTACTACAGCGTGCCGTATGCGCTCGCCGGCCAACCGGTGGAGTTGCGCCTCACCGCGAGCAGCATCGAATGCTTTGCCGCAGGCCGTCGCGTTGCGGTGCATGCGAGAAGCCACCGGCACGGGGCTTTCACCACGCTCACCGAACACATGCCCGCATCGCATCAGGCGCACCGCCAGTGGTCCCCGGGCAAACTCATCGGCTGGGGCGCCACGGTCGGACCTCACACCGAGCAGGTGGTCAGCCACCAACTCGAACGCATGCCGCACCCCGAGCAGGGCTACCGGGCATGCCTCGGGCTGATGCGCCTCGGTCGTCAATACGGCAACGAACGCCTCGAAGCCGCGGCGACCCGCGCCGTCACCCTCGGGGCGATGCGTTACCGCAACGTCGCCTCGATCCTCAAGAGCGGGCTCGACCGCGCGCCGCTGCCCGCATCCACTGCGCAGCAAAGCGAGCTTGCGCTACCGGCCGCTCACGAGAACCTGCGCGGTGCGCGCTACTACCACTGATTCCACCCACCGGAGAACATCGATGCTGATGCAACACAGCCTGCAACAACTGCGCACCCTGCGCCTGGAAGGCATGGCCCGCGCCTTCGAGGAGCAGCTCACCCAGCCCGCCATCACCGCGCTCAGCTTCGAGGAGCGTTTCGCCCAGCTCATCGATCGCGAGATTCTGCTGCGCGACGGCAAACGCATCGAGCGGCTGCTCAAGGCCGCCCGCATCAAAGCCGCTGCCGCGTGCCTGGAGGACGTCGACTACCGCGCCGGGCGCGGCCTCGAGCGCAGCCAGATCGCCGCGCTCGGCACCGGTCAATGGATTCGTCACCACCAGAACTGCCTCATCACGGGCCCCACCGGCAGCGGCAAGACGTGGCTCGCCTGCGCGCTCGCCAACGCGGCGTGCCGGCAGGGCCTCGCGGCCTACTACGTGCGTCTGCCGCGGCTCTTCGAGGAGCTGCGCATCGCGCATGCCGACGGCAGCTTCAGCCGACGCCTCATGCAGCTCGCGCGCATGGATCTCATCGTCATCGACGATTGGGGCCTGGCCGCGCCGTCGGCTCAGGAGCGAAGCGACCTGCTGGAGCTGCTCGACGACCGGGTCGGCACGCGTTCGACCGTGATCACCAGCCAGCTGCCGATCGAGCACTGGCACACCTACTTGGGCGACCCGACCTTCGCCGATGCCATTCTCGATCGCGTCGTGCACGCCGCGCACAAGCTCGCCCTCAAGGGCGAGTCGATGAGAAGAAAGGAAAAGGCATGAGGCCGTGCGCGCGAGACGCCTTACCCACAGGCGCCCGCCCGCCAGCGTATGAGGCGCGCTGGCGGGCGCCTGTGGATAAGCCTGCATCAGCCCTCGAATCGAGCATCATCGTGACCGACGCGGTTAGAATCTGAACACCACGCTTCGCGCGCAGACCCCACCGGTCACGTTCGTCGGTGCAGGCGGTCACGTTCGTCGGAATGCGCAGGTGACCAACTTGAAGGAAGCATCCATGCAGTATGAAGACCTCGTAAGCCTCACCCAGAAACAACTCGAACTTATTGGCTCACTCACCGACACCGTAAGACGGCTAGCCGATATGCAGGAAGAACTTCGGTGGCGGGTCAGGTTCCTCGAAAGTGCTCTGGAAGAGTTCAGCTGCGACCTTGGCGACCCGCTGGAGGATACCGACCATGCAGCATGAGAAGGCAGTTTTCCGGCAGTTCGCCTTGCCGGTGTCGGTGTTCGACCACCTGAAGCAGTTCCAGCGAGCCTACGAGGCCCGGCACGGGGTTCGTCTCACGAACAACGAAGTCCTGAGCATCATCGTGAAGCAGCACCAGAGCATGACCGCCAACGTAGAGGGAGCAGTTCCCAGCCATGACCGTAGCGAACGTCACTGAACAGCACGCGCAGTTCTTCGGACGACTAATCGAGGAGAGCCAGCAGAGACAGCCGATGGAGGTTCCCGGGGACATTCTCCCTGTGAAGGACATTCAGATTCGCGAGAGCGTGTTCCAGCACAGGGAGCGCGGCAGCGGGCAGTCTCTGTACCACGAAGCCGAACTGACAAAGGCGCTACAAGGCCTCCGCAGTGATGAGGACTTGGAGCCGATTACGGTTTGGTGGTCTGGGGCAGCGTGGTACTGCATTGACGGTCATCATCGACTGAAGGCGTACCGGAGCGCTCGTCCTGATCGTCACGTTCCCGCCAAGGCGTTTGAAGGGACGCTCACAGAAGCGTATGCGGAAGCCCTGCGAGCGAACTCTCGTACCAAGCTTCCGATGACCCCCCGGGAGCGGAGGGAAGCAGCATGGCGGCTGGTAATGCTGGGGATCGGGACCAAGAAGGAGCAGCGTCTCAATGCAGGTGTCAGCGATGGACTGATAGCGACAATGCGCCGGGTCCGTACGTCGCTCAAAGACGCGAAGCCTTCAGAGCCACTGCCGGCGTCTTGGTGGCAGGCCCAGTGTGCTGCGAAGGGACTGGAGGCACAGCCTTACACCGAGGAAATGCACGACGAGAAGGTGACCGAGATCGTGGAGAAACTGGCGAAGACCTTCGGGCGGACTCTCTCGAACAAGCCGCACATGTTCTGGGATGCCCTTGAGCGATATGACCTGAATCTCTTCAAGCAGATGTGGCAGATGCCCAAAGAAGAAGGCCGGTGGGATGATGACTAATCCCAGCCCCTGACGAAGTGTTTAGCCCCGCCTCTGTGGTGGGGTATTTTTTTCGTCATCATCCTGAGACCCACTTATGGAGGCAGGGGATGACCGCAGAGCTAAAGTCAATTCTGGTGTATGGACCCGTCCGGCATGGCTGATCAGGCGGCGAGCCGCTGCTGTTCGTGCTCTTCGTCTTTCACGGGTTCGCCGTCCTTGAAGACGACGCCGCCCATCAGTTCGGCAATGCGCTCAACGCCGCGAATCCGCCGCCAGGATTTCTCGGCTTCCTGCACGAGCTTGAAGGCGAGACCGAGGAAGCTCGAGCGCGACACGCAGTTCTTCGTGCGGGTAGTGCGGTGACGCACGGTGGCGAAAGTCGACTCGATCGGGTTGGTCGTGCGCAGGTGAATCCAGTGCTCGGCCGGGAAGTCGTAGAAGGCGAGCAGCGCGTCGCGATCCCTGACGAGCTTGTCGGCCGCCTTCGGGTACTTCGCCTGGTAGCTCTCGACGAAGCGCTCGAAGGCGCTCACGGCCGCGGCGCGCGTCGGGGCCATCCAGATCTCGTGGAGCTGCGCCTTCGCCTTGGCCTGCAGGCTCTTGGGCAGCGCGTTGAGCACGTTGGCGCTCTTGTGCACCCAGCAGCGCTGCCGGCGGGTTTCGGGGTAGAGCTCGTCGAGCGCCCCCCAGAAGCCCAGCGCCCCGTCGCCTACTGCCAGGCGCGGACCGACTTCGAGGCCACGAGCCTTGAGGTCGCGCAGCAACTCGAGCCAGGACGCCTTCGATTCGCGGTGCCCGTCGCCGATCGTGACCAGTTCCTTGGTGCCGTCGAGCCGCACGCCGATGACGACCAGCAGACACTGGCGGGCATCGTCCTCGCCGCGCAGGCTGGTGTGCACGCCGTCGGCCCACCAATAGACGTAGCGGCTGCCGGACAAATCCCGCTTCATCCAGCCGGCGTAGTCGCTCGCCCACTCGGCCTTCAGGCGGCTCACCACGTTGGGGGAGAGGCCCTTGGCCTCATCGCCGAGCAGCACGGTGAGCGCCTCGCGCATGTCGCCCGTCGAGATGCCCTTCAGGTACAGCCACGGCAACGCCGCCGACACCCGCGCCGAGCGGCGAACATACGGCGGCACCAAGGCGGAATTGAACTTCACCCCAGCGCCCGAGCGGTCACGCACCTTGGGTACCCGCACCTCGACGTTGCCGACCGCCGTGAGCACCTCGCGTGCCGGCAGGTAGCCATTTCTGACCACCGCTCGGCTCCCGCCCAGCATCCGCACGTTCTCGTACTCGGCCAACAACTGCTGCACCTCCACTTCAATCGCCCGCTCGATGAGATCCCGCGCGCCGCGCCGGATCAGCTCCTCCAGCGACAGCCCCACTTCCGATTGCTCAACCGACTGCTCACTCGTATCCTTCTTCAAGGCGCGCCTCCGTGGTTGCTGAAAATTTGGTCTCGACAACTCAATTCTCAGCAGAGGCACGCCGCCTCATCAAGCCCTTCTATCAGGATCTGGTCATACACCAGTCTTGACTATATCTCATGACCGCAGAGACTGAGGAGCACTTGAGGCGGCGGACTGCGGACGGGGTTGAGGGGTCTGCGGTGGTCCCCTGTGCAACCATAAGGCGGGATTTCTGCATATCTGGGTGTGCAAAATGCACAGGGGTGTGCAGTTCGCTAGGAGGTGGCATTGCTGGTGCCCAGAGGGTACCGAATGCGCTCGATGGCCTCCCGCATCACTTCCAGCGACGCTCCGCCCGAGTACAGACCGTAGGTAATCCGTGGCTTGTCGTGCCCGACGATATCCGCCGTGAGGTTCTCCGATACGCCCGCGTTCTCCAACATGGTCACAACGGTCTTCCTGATCGAGTGGAAGACTTGCTGCTCCCCGTAGCCGAGTTCATCCTTCAGTCTCCCGAACCGCTTTCCGATTGCGTTGGATCGGTCACCGTATTTGTTGAACGTCAGGCCCGATAGCAGGTAGCCGTCATCGCTTCCAGTCTCCGGATTCGCCTTCCGCGTCTTCTTCAGTCTCTCGACAGTCTCGACCAAGGCTGAGTGGATCGGGACAGTTCGGTTACCCGCTTCGGTCTTTGCATCAGTGATACGGAGGTAATCCGCTCCAACGTCAGCCAACTTGAGGGAACACAGTTCCTCGATCCGTGCCCCGGTGTAGGCACCGAGGAGGATCAAGTCGGCTAGAGGCTGATCGTTCTTGGTGGCTTCAGCGTGGAGTCGCACCACGTCGGATGGATGGAATGGTATCCAGCCCTTCTTGGTCCCGTTGCGCTTGGAAACCTTGGCGAAGGAGGGGACCACGAACGGCGTGTCTTCGTCTTCAGGGACTTCCTGAGTCTCCTGCAGGTAACGCCAGAAGTTCCGGCAGAAGCCGACGATACGGGTGATGGAGGAGGGAGAGAGCGGCTTATCGCCTTTGCTCAAACCGTCGAGCCACTCACGAACGGACTTCCTGTTGATCCCCTCGATGGTCGGGAACTGCTGAACCATCCGGCCTACGTCCTTCACCATCTGATCAACGGTCTTCGCTGCTAAATGCTGCTGGCTCGCTTTCCATTCGGGGATGATCTGTGACAAGGGACGATACTGACCGATGGCGATGGATACGAAAGCTCTGGCAGCAGCGAGACCCTTGGAAGGCTCTACAACCTCCTCAGCATGCTCCAGCATCAAGCTATGAACTACTTCGGGGTCAGGGTTGTGTTGAAGCTCCCGGCGCCATACCAAGGCTTCCTCGATGAAGGGGTCCGAAGCTCCTCCCCGAGCTTGAGTAATCTCAGTCTTCCATCGGGCAACCAGAACTGATGCTCGACTCTCAGCAGTAGCCTTGTGGGATGTCTTCAAGGTCTGGAAGAACTTCGACTTCCCGAGCTTCTCGCGGACATCTGAAGGTACGTGGAGAGTGGCATACCAAGTGTTGTTTCGACGTTCGATGTTGGGCATCGCGGGAGGCTCTGAAGGAGTGGCGGAGAGGTGATATTACCATATCAAGTTACCACCTGTTCTTACCACATCATACGGTCTATAAGCCTATAACTGGCGTGTTTACTGGGCTTTCATGCCTTCGTGCGGAGTGTCCCTCACTCTCCGCCACTGCATCAGGAATCAAGCGCCTTTCGAGGCGCTTTTTTCTTGCACCCAGCATCCAGAACCACAAAGAAAAACGCTTCTATCAGGGGCACCGCCTTTGCCGATGCCACTCGACGGCCCGCTCGCCGATCAACGGAGAAAAACAGCGGTTAGTGCCCTGGTAATCCCCCCGCCAGATAAGGGCCGTCAGAAGTAGAATTTTCTCGAAGTGAGGGAGTTCTACAAGATGAAGAAATCGAGGTTTTCGGACAGCCAGATCATCGAGGCACTCAAGCGCGTGGAGGGCGGGCTGTCGGTGCCGGAGCTATGCCGGGAGTTGGGCATCAGCTCGGCGACGTTCTATAAGTGGCGGGCGAAATTCGGCGGCATGGATACCTCCATGATGGCCCGGATGAAGGAGCTGGAAGCCCAGAATGCCCGGCTGAAGAAGATGTACGCCGAAGAGCGACTGAAGGCGGACATCCTCAAGGAGGCGATGGCAAAAAAGTAACGCGGCCATCTCGTAGGCGTGAGATGGCCAAGGAAGTGGTTGCGCGACGCGGCATCCCGATCCGCTTGGCCTGCGATATCTTCCAAGTGAGCGAAACCTGCTATCGCTACGAGGCCAAGCGAAACAGCGAGAACCAGGAAATCGCCGACTGGCTGATGAGGCTGACCGACAACCATCGCAACTGGGGCTTCGGGTTGTGCTACCTGTATCTGCGCAACGTGAAGGGCTTCGCCTGGAACCATAAACGGATCTATCGAATTTACCGGGAGCTCGAACTCAATCTGCGGATCAAACCCCGCAAGCGGCTCGTCAGGGAGAAGCCGGAAGCGTTGGCGGTGCCGACAGCGATCAACCAAGTCTGGTCGATGGATTTCATGCATGATCAGCTCGAAGACGGTCGCTGCTTGCGCCTGTTCAACGTGATCGACGACTTCAATCGCGAAGCCTTGGGCATCGAGATCGACTTCTCGTTGCCAGCCGAGCGCGTGATTCGGGCTCTGGAGCAGATCATCGAGTGGCGCGGCAAACCCGTGGCGATTCGTTGCGACAACGGCCCGGAGAACATCAGTGGCCTGGTTCAGCGCTGGGCCGAGCAGCGGCAGATCCGGATGGATTACATTCAGCCGGGAAAGCCCGCGCAGAACGCTTACGTCGAGCGCTTCAACCGCACGGTGCGTTACGAGTGGCTATCGCAGTATTACTGGTCGGACCTCGACGAGGTCCAGCTCTTCGCCACGCAGTGGATGTACAACTACAATCACGACCGCCCAAACATGGCCTTGGGCGGCATCACTCCAAAACAGCGGCTGGCTATGGCCGCGTAGCTCTACTTCCGAGCGCCCCTAAATCCGGGGGGATTACCCCCTGGGATGAAGCATGGCGCAATCATCTCGACCCCGATTCCCGCCCCCAGCAGCGAATGGTGCGCTGGAAGAAGAGGCTGTTCGGCACTCGCAGCACCGTTTCGGCCTGCTCGGCGGAGGTCTCTTGCAATGTCGTGTAGATCAGGTTGATATCGATCACGCGGCCTTTGAGTCCGGGTTTTTCGCCGTTTTCCAACAGCTCGATCTCATCGAAGAGGCGAAACGGCCGGACGGTGAGGATCAGCAGCGTGCAGAAGATGTTCGACAGCACGCTCCACGCGGCGAAGAAGGCCACCGCTGCGACGGCGGCGAATCCGGTCAGGGCGGTCCACAGGACGGTGGCCGATACGCCGAGGCGGTCGAGGATCAGCAGCAGCGCGCCGGAGTAGATGAGGAACGTGCTCCCCCTGCGTGCGCCGATGACCATTTCCGCCGGCAGGCTGTAGCGCTCGCCGATCCGCCGGATCAGGCGTTTCACCAGCATGCGCAGCGCGCCGGCGCCGACGAAGATCAGAATGATCTGCAGGCCGAGGGTGATCGTTGCGAGCCAGGGAAGGGCCCATTCGGGAAGAATCTGTGTCATCGGCGTCGGAAGGATCTGAACTTGCGGCAGGAGCCCGCGCCGCGAGGCGCAGATTGTAGTCGACCGGCTCGGCGGGCAGCCGCGCGGCGACGGGCAACAGGATTGAAGCCACTGCGCTCGCAAGAACAAGCCCATGCTCGGCCTGACCGCGCGGCGCAAGGAACTCGTCATCATGGTCGAGCGGATGCTGCTCGATGCAGCGCGACAATCAGCATGGGCCGCAGCGACCGGGAATAATGCTGTGGGCCGCGGCGGAGATATTCGCCCGACTAACCTTTCCCGCTGTAAGGATCCGCATGCCGCGACTATGCGGCGGCGCGAGGGCACTTTTCGGTGACAGCGGTTGTCGGTGAAGTGACGGCCGTCATGGCTCGATCGGAACTGCGCGGAGGCGTTCATGATTCTCAGATACGGGCCTATTGCCGGGATTTTCCTCGTTTGCGCGGTGCACGCGCAGGCTCCGGCCGACGTCTACAGTCGTGGCGGCGCAAATCCCGCAGCCGTTGCATGTGCAAGCTGCCACGGCGCGCAGGGAGAGGGTATGGAAGCCGGCGGCTTTCCGCGGCTCGCGGGCTTGCCCGCCGACTACATCAAGAAACAGCTCGCCGACTTTGCTTCCGGCGCTCGGGCGAATCCGATCATGCAGCCGATTGCTTCGGCGCTGACACGCGAAGAGATCGATACGCTCGCCGCGATGCTCACCGCCCAGGCTTATCCCGAGGTGGCACCGGTCGGCAAGGGGGCCGAGGTGCAGGAGCTGGGAGAAACGCTGGCGCTGCGCGGCGCGTGGGATCGCAACATCCCGGAATGCGTGGCCTGCCACGGGCCGGGCGGACGAGGGGTGGGCGAAGTCTTTCCGCCGCTCGCCGGCCAGCCCGCGCAGTACCTCGCCGCCCAGCTGATAGCTTGGCAACAGGGCACGCGCACGAACGATCCGAACGATCTCATGGGTCATATCGGGCGCAGCCTGACAGCAGACGAGATCGAGGCGGTGTCGAAATACTTCGCGGGCCTGAAGAAATAGGAGCGCAGACATGAAGATATCGTGTACGGCAGTGCTGCTCAGCGCCTTCGGCTTTGCCTCCTTCGCGGCTCAGGGGGCCGAAATCGCGGAAGACCAGTCGCAGATTCTCACTCGCCCGGACTCACCCGCGAGCGGGCGCTATTTCAGGCCGCCGTTGGAAAGGGAAATCCCGGACAACGCTTTTGGCAAGCTGGTGCAAGAAGGGCGCGCGATCTTCGTCGATACGAAGAACCGCGCGCCGGAGTACGTCGGCAACGGGCTCAGCTGCGGCAACTGCCACCTCGAACAGGGGCGAAGGGCGAACTCCGCGCCGCTGTGGGCCGCCTACACGATGTACCCGGCGTATCGCAAGAAAAACGACAGGGTCAACAGCTACACCGAGCGCCTGCAAGGCTGTTTCCAGTTCAGCATGAACGGCAAGGCGCCCGAAGCCGAAAGCCGCGTCATCGCTGCGCTTACTGCATATTCGTACTGGCTCGCGATGGGGGCCCCGACCGGACAGGAGCTGCCCGGCCGCGCCTATCCCGAAGTGCCGCCGCCGGCAGGCGGCTTCGATCTCGCGAAGGGCGAGCGGATCTACGCGGACCAGTGCGCGATATGCCATGGCGCCGATGGCGAGGGGCAAAAAGCGGGCGAAAACTACGTATTCCCCCCGCTGTGGGGGGCGGACTCGTTCAACTGGGGAGCCGGGATGCACCGGATCAATACTGCCGCGGCGTTCATCAAGGAGAACATGCCGCTGGGCAAGGGGGGCACGCTGTCGGACGAGGACGCCTGGCATGTCGCGGCGTTCATGAACAGTCACGAGCGGCCGCAGGACCCCAGGCTGATCGACGGGTCGGTCGAAAAGACGCGCGACAAGTACCACGCGAACGACGGCGTGAACCTGTACGGTATGGTCGTCAACGGCAGGATGCTGGGCCAGGGCGTGGAATGATGCTCAGGTCTTTCGGTTCCAGCGTCGCGAATCGATGCCGGGTGGCGCTCGAAGCGCCAACCGCCGATGATGGTCGCCGGGTCACCCGGGCAGAACCGGTTTGTCCTTTACCCCGGAACGCTTTCGCCCCGGGCATCGAGCGGTAAAGTCGAGCATAATGTTCGAAATATCGACACAGTTGACTCGCATGAATTGCATCGTTTCCTCGATACCGGGCCGGCTGCGGCTACGCAATCGGGCATTGCGTGAACCCGATCGGCATGCTCGCCTGCAAGCGCTGCTGGAGGATCTCGACGGGGCTCTGGCCGTCGAAGGGAGCATCAACGCCGGCAGCCTGTTGATGCGCTACGACGCCGCCCGGATCGACAGGGCGACGATGGAAGCGCAGGTGACGACCGCGGCCGGGAAGGTGCTGGGAGAAGTCCCGGAGACCGTGCGGGAAGCGCCGAACGCGGTGCAGCCGGCTTCCCCCGGGCGCTGGAAGCTCGGTTCGAGGCGCGCCATTGCGCGGCGCCTCAATACCTACTCGAAGATTGGCATGCTCGGTAGTCTCGGGGCGTCGCTTGCGCTGGCGGCGGTCGGGAACAAGCACCTGCACGCGGCCACCGGAGGCTTGTTCACGGCGCTGCTTGCGATTCACATGGCCGTGCACCGGCGCCACTTGTTGAAATAGCTCGAAATACCGTGTTGGAATCCCCCATGGACGAATTCGATCAACTGCAACGCTTCACCGGCTACCTGCGTATCGCGCACCACATCCCGGGACGCATACGGCTCAAGCTCGAGGGCGATCTGGACTCGGCTCGGCTCGCGGCAATCGGCGACGCAAAACGCTTCGGGCGTGCGCTCGATAGCATCTCCGGCGTGCATTCGGTCAAGCTCAATATTCTGGCCCGCTCCTGCACGATCGAATACGACACGAGCACGATCCCGGCCGCCGCCTGGCCGGATCTGTTGGGCGGCGTGCGCTCGACCGCGGCGGAAACACTGCTGGACATACTGGTGACCAAGCATCGGGAGCTGCTTGGTGCGTAACTACGACGAAGCGATCTTGCGCAGCCGGCGAATCGACCCCGCTGCGCCATTTGCGCCGCTGCAGCAGGGGCTGCGCATTGCGCTCTACGACGCCTATGCAGCACGGGCCTTTTACACGAAGATGGTCGAGGCGTTCGGCCCGCGCGCTCCATTCGCCGATCTCGCCAAATCGGAAGAGAAGCACACGGCGACCCTTTCAACGCTCGCACGGCGCTTCGGCGTGCCGCTCCCGCTCGATCCCTTTCCTCTCGAAACCGCGTTGGCGCCCGACTGGCGCGCCAACTGCGAGCGGGCCGTGGCCGGCGAGATCGGGCGGGTGCGCCTTTACGAATCGCTCCTGACGGGAATCGCCGAGCCGCAAGTCCGCCGGACCTTCCAGCGTTTGCAGGCGAGCGCACTGGAACGTCATTTGCCGATGCTGCAACGCGCCGTGACCGATGCGCTGCGGCAGGAAGCGCTTCATGCGCGACAGGGCGTGGCACCCGAACAAGCGTATATCCAGCATGGTCTATTCGCCGATTTTCTCGAGAAAACCTTCGCCGTGCTCGGGAGCCAGCACCACGCCATCGGCGTCGTCGGCCCGCTCCTGCGCAACACTCGCCCGGCCATGATCGCCGGGCTCGTCGCGGGCGGGGCAGGCGTTCTGTTCGTCAAGGACAAGCGTAAACGCAACCAACAAGAAAAGGAGGGATGACATGTACCCCTTGCTTCCATTCGCCGTCGGCCTGGTGACCGGTGCCTTGGGCATCCGGCTGCTCAAGGCGGGCAAGACCCGCGCCACGCTCGACAAAGCCCAGGAGCGCCTGCGGGAGGCGACTGTGTCGAGTCTTAGCGCGATCGAACATTCGTCGGCCCACTTGCGCGCGAAGCTCGCCACAGACGCCGAACCGCCGCTCGAAACGGCAGCCCAGGTGCAAGCGGCGCCAACCCCGGCGGAGTCGAAAGTGAAGCCGGAGTCGAAGGCTGCTCCGCGTCGCCGGCGCAAGCCCGCATCCGGTAGGGCCGAGTCCGCCGGTCAACGCGCGCAAACCGAGAAGCCCGACGAGGACAAGCCGTGAAGCGGCGGCTGCGCCCCTATCCGGCCCCCGCCACAGATCCCGCGTCGGCGAATTTTGTCCGCGGGTTCGTCGCCACCGGCCTCCTCGCAGCGCTGCCGAGTGGGGCGGCAAGCGCCACGGCGCCGAATGCCGGCAAAGCCATCCTGCGTCAGGCACTGCAAGGCGGAATCGCCCTCGCGGCAGGCGGGACGGCAGCAGGCGCCCTGCAGCGTCGCGATTACCGGACGGCCGTAGTGGCTGTCACCGGCGGCGCGGCCGCGGTAATCGCTGTCGATTACCTGTTGCGCAAACCTGCGCGCAAAGACAACAAGGAGAAGGCTCTTGGGCAAGAAAAAGCATAAGAAGGCGAAGCACCGCGACAAGGCCGCGGCTTACGCCGGCGGATCCTGGGGTGAACACCCGCATTACAGCGGTTTCGGCGCGCAGGGCCATCATGCGGGTGGTTTCGGCGCCGGACTGGTCGACGAGGATTTCCTGCGGGGGCTTCCCGGCCGGCTCAAGTCGGGCCAGTACGAACAGTTCCTGATGGGAGCGGTAATCGGGGCTGCGGCCGCGTACGTGCTCAGTGACGAGGAACTGCGCGCCAAACTGGTGAAGACCGGCATCAAACTCTATTCGAACGTGGTCGGCGGCTTGGAGGAGATGAAGGAGCAGATGGCCGACCTCAAGGCCGAAGCAGAAGCGGAGCGCCGCGGCGACGCATGACTTCGGGTCCGTGGTTCGGCACGCTCGAACTCGTCCATCGCACGCGCGGGCGCGCGCGCTTTCGCTACCGCTGCCGGACGGGCACGCCGACCGATGCCAGGACGATCGAGCGGGCCGCCGAAAACATCCCCGGCGTGCTCGAAGCGCGAGTCAATCGCGCGGCCCGTTCGCTGGTGCTGCATTTCGATGACAAGGAGGTCGAACTCGAGACCTTGCGTGCAGCGCTTGGGGCCTTGTCTGCCCCGCTTGCGGCGGTACGGGGATCGGCCGTTGTCGAAGAAGGCGGACCGGCGTCGATGGTCGCGAGTCTGGCGACACTGGCCATCACGCGTTTTCTGCCGCAGCCGCTGCAGCTTCCGGTGACGCTCGGGGCGGCCGCGCCCCTGCTCAGGCATGCGCTGGAGGACCTCGTCGCCAACGGCATTTCGTCGCATGTGCTGGAGGCGATGGCGGTATCGATCTCGCTCGCGCGCGGTGACTATACGGCCGCCAATACGACCACTTTCATGCTGGCGTTGGGGGAATACCTCGAGATTTCGATCGCCCGTCGTTCGGACGATCTGCTCAAACACCTTTTGCGTCCGGCAAGCGACGAGGTCTGGATCGAGCGCGGCGGGCAGGAAGTGTTGGTTGCGGCCGGTGAAGTTGCGGTCGGCGATACGGTGATCGTCGCGGACGGCGCTGTCGTTCCCGTTGACGGCACTGTGCTGGGAGGCGAAGCCACCGTCAATGAAGCGACGATGACGGGCGAGAGCGCCGCGGTAGCGAAGGGGCGGGGCGACGCGGTTCTTTCCGGGACGCTGGTCGAAGAGGGCCGCCTGAGAGTGTATGCGGAACAGGTCGGCAGCCGCACGGCCGCTGCGCGCATCGCCGACTACGTCGAACAGTCGCTGACGGCGAAAAGCGCGGCACAACTCGACGCCGCGCGCCTTGCCGACCGCCTCGTGCCGATCGTGCTGGGGCTGGCCGGTGCCACGTATTTTATTTCGGGCGACTGGCGTCGGGCCGCGTCGGTGCTGCAGGCCGACTATTCCTGCGCGCTCAAGCTCGCAACGCCGGTCGCTTTCAAGTCGGCGATGTACGGCGCGGGGCGTGCCGGAATCCTCGTCAAGGGGGGCAGCGCCCTCGAGCGTCTCGCCGATGCCGACACCTTCATCTTCGACAAGACCGGCACGCTGACCGCAGGCACGCTCGCCGTGACCGATTCGATCGCGTTCGACAGCACCTACACTGCGGAAGACCTGCTGTGCCTCGCGGCTTCGGTCGAGGAGCACTACGTCCATCCGCTGGCGCACGCGGTCGTCACCGCAGCGCGCGCGATACACGGGCAGCATTTCGATCACCAGGAAGTGCAGTTCATCGTCGCCCACGGCGTCGCAAGCGTCATCGATGGCCAGCGCATCGTCATCGGCTCGCGGCATTTCGTCGCCGATGACGAAGGGATCGACATTTCGGCACATCTCGAGACCGTCGACCGGCTTTACGAGGAAGGCAAGACGCTGCTCTACATCGGCTTCGGCGGCAGGTTCCTCGGCGTGCTGGCGCTGAAGGACGAAGTGCGCGCCAACAGCGCGGCGACCATTCTCCGGCTGCGCGAGTTGGGCGCCAAGCGGATCCTGATGCTCACCGGCGACCACCGCGAGCGGGCCGAAGAACTTGCCGAGCATCTCGGGCTCGATGGCTGCCATGCCGAGTTGCTGCCGGAGGACAAGGCGCGGATCGTCGAAGAATTTTCGCGGCAAGGCGCGCGCATCGCCTTTATCGGCGACGGCATCAACGACGCTCCGGCGCTCGCCGGTGCCCATGTCGGCATTGCAATGCAAAAAGGTGCGGATATTGCGCGCCTGACCGCCGACGTGGCGCTGCTCGAGGACGACATCGCCTGCGTGGCCGACGCGAAGGCCTTGGCGAACGGCACGATGGCGCTCATCGGTTCCAACTATCGCCTGACGGTGGGACTCAACACGGGCATTCTCGCTGCAGCTGCAGCCGGGCTGCTGTCGCCGATCACCACTGCGATGCTGCACAACGGCAGCACGATCGCGATCCTGCTCAACGCCTTGCGCCGCAGCAGCGTCTGAACGCCGCGGCAGCGCGGATCCAGAAGGAACCGAACCGGCAGGAACGGCAGGTGGTTCGTCGGAGGCAGCATTTTGCGTTTTCTTCGGAATTGGCTGGAGCCGCGGATACTCGGCATAGTCGCTGCCGTGACGTCCGCGCTGTGGATCTTCATCGAGGTCGCGGAAGATGTCGTCGAAGGGGATACGCACGCGTTCGACAACGCGATCCTGATGGCGCTGCGTCCGCCCGGCGACGCGCAGGCCCCGTTGGGCCCGCCGTGGATCGAGGCGGCCGCGAGGGATATCACGGCGCTGGGCAGCTTCACCGTGCTGGGGCTGGTGGTTGCGGCGGTGACGGTCTTCCTCCTCCTGGCCAGGCGGCACCGCACGGCGATGTTCGTGCTGCTCGGCACCAGCAGCGGGACGCTGGCTTCCGTCTTGCTGAAGGGCGCTTTCTCCCGGCCCCGGCCGGATATTTTTCCGCACGGAGACTTCGTCATCTCGGCAAGCTTTCCGAGCGGGCATGCGATGCTCTCGGCGGTCGTGTATCTGACGCTCGGAGCCTTGCTGGCGCGACTGGTGCCGCGGCGCCGGCTCAAGCTCTATGTGATGTCGATCGCGCTGGCGCTGACCGTGATCGTCGGCCTCAGCCGGATCTATCTGGGGGTCCACTGGCCGACCGACGTTCTCGCCGGGTGGGCCGCCGGCGCGGCGTGGGCGCTGGGATGGTGGGGTGCGGCGGAGCTCGTGAAAATCCGCAACGGGGAGCGCGCGTGAAAGGCCGTGGGTTCCGCGAACGCCTCGGTTTCGCGCTGCACGGCCTGCAGCTGGCGATCAGCCGCGAGAAGAGCTTCCGCGCGCATGTCCTGGCGGGCGGGGCGATGCTGTGCGTGTTGCTGGTGGCCCGTCCGCCGCTCGTCTGGTGGATGGTGCTTGCGCTGACGGCGGGTTTCGTCATGGTGACCGAACTCGTCAACACCGCGCTCGAGACGCTGGCCGATCACCTTCATCCCGAACGGCATCCGGAGATCGGCGCATGCAAGGACATCGCGGCAGGCGCGGTGCTCGTGGCCGCCGCGACGGCGCTCGTCGTCGGGATCGTTTTCGCCGCGCAGTGGTTCCGCGGCTGGTCCTGAAGCTCAAATGGCCGCTCGAGAACAGGCGGCGTCCGGCCGGCGAGGCCGCTGCGGCGGCCGCCACCCTTTTCCGCACGGCCGCCGGTTACTGGGCCCAGTCCTACAGGCTGTCGCCGAAATCCTCGCGGAATTTCTCGAACAGCTTTTGCTGCCAATCCGAAACGGGCTTCAGCCGGCCATAGAAGAAACGCAGGATTTCAGGCTCTTCGGTGAACACGAGGCCGCCGATGAGGTGGCGGTTTTCGTACACCCACGAGATCCGGTCGATCGCGTATTTGACCTGCGACAGCGTGAATACCCGGCGCGGCAACGCCAGCCGGACCAGTTCCATGTTGGCGAAAACTTCGTTGCCGTCGGGGTCGCGCTGCTCGGAGAGCGTGCCGCGCTCCATGCCGCGTATGCCGCTGGCGATATACAGTGCCGAGGCGAGTGCGCCGGCAGGGTATTGCGCCTGCGGGACGTGCTCGAGGAACTGCATGACGTTGATGTGGCAACCGAGGCCGCCGGCCGGCGTGATGACCGGAACACCGCGTTTTTGCAGCTCGTCGACCATGAAGCTGATGAACTGCGGCCCCTGGTTGATCACGTCCTCGTCCATCGTTTCGTCGAGGCCGACCGTCAGCGCTTCCATCTCGCGCACCGACATGCCGCCGTACGTGAGGAAGCCTTCATACAGCGGGACCAACCCGCGCATCCTGCGGTACAGCTCCTCGGTCCTGATGCAGATGCCGCCGCCGCGTGCGCAGCCGAGCTTGCGGGCCGAGAAGTAGATGACGTCGCATAGGTCCGCCATTTTGCGCGTGATCTCGCGAATGCTCAGATCGTTGCAGCTTTCCTCGCGGTTCTTGATGAAGTGGAGGTTGTCCGCAAGCAGGCTCGCATCGAGCACGAGCAGGACGTCGTGCTTGTCGCACACCCGGCGAACGTCGGCGAGGTTCTCGAGCGAGAACGGCTGGCCGCCGATGAGGTTCGTGCCCGCTTCCATGCGGACGAACGCAATCTTGCTGGAGCCGTGCCCTTCGATGATCGCCGACAGCTTGGCGATGTCCATGTTGCCCTTGAAGGGATGCACGCTGACGACTTCGAGGCCGGCATCCGAGATCAGCTCTTCGACGATGCCGCCGTTCAGCGTGATGTGCGCCTTGGTGGTCGTGAAGTGGTAGTTCATCGGCACGATGGAGCCCGGCGATACCAGCACCTGCGACAGGATGTTCTCGCACGCGCGCCCCTGGTGGGCGGGCAGGAAATAGGGCAGGCCGAAGATTTCCTGGAGCTTGCTTTCGAGGCGGGTGTAGGTCGCGCTGCCGGCGTAGCTGTCGTCGGCGATCAGCATCGCGGCCTGCTGTTGATCGCTCATGGCATTGACACCGCTGTCGGTGAGCATGTCCATGAAGACGTCCTTGTTCTGCAGCAGGAAAGTGTTGTTGCCTGCTTCGGTGATCGCCTTGAGCCGGTGTTCCACCGGTGGAAGGTTCAGCTTCTGTACGATGCGTACCTTGTGCATTTCCAGCGGAACCTGTTCTCCGCTGAAAAACTTCACCTGTGCCATGTTGTTGCCTCCGGATGCTGTCGAATTTCGGGGTGAAGCAATCGATTCTCGAGGGAAGAATTGCCGGCGGCGATTATCCCCTGCCTGTTGCGGTGGACCAAACGCGGAACGATCCTTGCCGTTTCGTCACGCCGCGGGAACGGCAGCAGAGACGGTATGAAACCCGTACGGCCGAGCGCAGGCGGGGCGGTTGTGGCATAGTCGGCGGATGGAGGCTCGATCGCGGGCCCGCGTCCACCTCGTTTCAATCGGCTTGGCCGAACCAAAGGGAATCTCTTGGCAAAACCAAATTACCAGTTCGAAAAGCGCCAGCGGGATCTGGCGAAGAAAAGCCGGCAGGAAGAAAAACGCCGGCAGAAGCTCGCCGCTAAAGCCGGCGCTGGCGAAGCTCCGGCCGACATCGACGAAGCGCCGTCGGCCGATGACGCCGGCTTGCGACCCCCACGCGCGAACGGTGGGACAGAGTCCGGCAGCGCGTAACCCCAGCAGGGCGCTGCCGAAAACAGCGCTCGGTGCTTCCTGAACTCTTTGGGTTCCCCGCTGAGCCGGATCCCTTCAGGCGCTTACTGCAACGGCGAGTGCCAGGTGAATCGGTACACCCTGGCTGGCGGCTTGCCGCCGCATCGCCCGTTATCCGCGTCCGATCCGACCAGAAACCAATCGGCGCGGGAAGTCTCGCCGAGCCTGCGCGCCTTGTCCTCCCGGAAGCACCGTGCCAGATCCGGCAGCGGAACGAGCGCGAACGATTGCGGATGGCTTCGCAGCCAACTTGCGGCATGATCCACCGTGACCTCCGACTGAAAGCCGAAATGCACGATCGGTTGGCGCGCGAACAACCAGTGCCCTTCGCGCCAGTCGATCAGTGCCAGTTCCGCTCCGCCCGTCAGTTCGGCCGCCTGGCGCATGATGCCCTCGTGGGGATTGAGGCCGTCGCGGACCGGTTCGATGAAACCTTCCACGAACCAGGCGACGAACCAGAGCAGGGCCGCGCCGAGAAAGAGCTTTCGCGCACGCGGGCGGCCGGCAAACCAGCGGCGCAGCAGCCACGGCACGAGGGGCGCGACCGCCAGCACCAGGCCGGGCAACGCCGGGTAGATGTACAGCTTGCGCTTGCCGCTGCTCAGGCAGAAGAACAGCAGCACCAGCGCCACCCAGCCTAGCAGCACCAGCGTGCGACCGTCCCGCTTCGCCAGCTGGCGCCGCCATGCCGGGATGAGCCACGGCAGTGCCGGCACGATCGGCAGCCAGTACTTCGGGATCACTTCGGCAAAAAAATACCAGAACGGCTCCTGGTGCGCCCAGGCCTTCGTGTAGCGCTCGGCGGTTTGTCGCAGCAGGATCTCTTTCACGTACGCGAGACTGTCGGCGTCCGCCTGCAGCAACACCATGACGACCAGCGGCAACAGCCACAGCGATATCGCCGCCAGCGTCGCGGCGAGGCCGAGGGACCAGCGCACACCCTCGCCAGGCATGCGGGTGACGCCTGACCAGCCGGCATGCACGGCCCAGGCGTACGGAATCAGCATCAGGGCCGGCAGGAAGCCGACGCCCTTGCTAATGACGCCGAATCCCATCGCGGCACACGCGACGTAAAACCACCCCCACGCCGGGCCGAGCATGAGATGCCGCACGAGGCCGTACACGGCGAGGACGATCCACAGGCACAGGAAACCGTCGATCTGCCCGGCCCTCAGGATGCTGTAAGTCTGGTAGCTCGCGAGAAACAGCAGTGCGGCGATGATCCCGATGCGCCGATGCCACAGGCGCCGCCCGAGATCGTACAGGCACGCTGTCGCGACCACCCCGGCGAGCAGCGCCGGGAGGAACAGCGCGACCACCGGCGAGCCGGTGAGCTGAACGAACAGCGCCACCGTCCACATGAACAGCGGCGGTTTGTCCGGATAGATTTCGGCGGCGCGATGCGGAATGAACCACGAGCCGTCCTGCAGCATTTCCAGCGCGACGCCGAGAAAGCGCTCTTCATCGACGTTCAGCGGCTGTCGCAAGCCGAGTCCGGCGCCGACCATCAGCAGCGCCAGCAGCATCAGGCCGATGAGCTCGATGCGTGACGAAATAGCGTTGCGCACCGCTCAAGTTTCCTGCTCTTTTTGCCGGGCGATCAGCTGCAGGTTGCGCAGGTAGATGATGAAGCCGAACGACTGCCCGACGATGAACACCGGATCTTCACGGTGGATCGCGTAAGCCAGCAGCAGCGCACTGCCGATGAGGCTCAAATACCAGAAGCCGACCGGAATGAGGCTGCGTTTCTTGTATTCGCTGTACAGCCACTGCAGCGCGAAGCGGCCCGTGAACGTCAGCTGGCCGGCGAAGCCGATCACCAGCCAGAGTGTTTCCTTGCCCATCTCAGCCCTCCGTTTCGGTCGCGACCGTATCCAGGCGGGTGCGCCTGATCAACCACCACACGCCGAACAGGTCGAGGATGCCGACCAGCGCCCGGTCGAGGTTTCCGTATTTGGACGTGCCGGTTCTGCGCGGCCGGTGATTGACGGGGTGAACGATCGTTCGCCCGCGGTGGCGCTGGATCAGCGCTGGCAGGAAACGATGCATGTGATCGAAATAAGGCAGGCGCAGGAACGCTTCCCGTTCGATGAGCTTGAGGCCGCAGCCGGTATCGGGCGTCGCATCCTTCAGCAGCCTGCTGCGCAGCCCGTTGGCGAAGCGCGATGCCCAGCGCTTGCTGGCCGTGTCGCGGCGAGTGACGCGGTGGCCTGCCACCAGCTTGATGCCGTCCGGCCGACCTTCGGTGCCGCGCACCAGCGCGAGCATCCCGGAAATGTCCGCCGGGTCGTTCTGGCCGTCGCCGTCGAGCGTCACGAGCCAGTGGCCGTGCGCAGCGAGCACTGCGTGGTAGAGCGATGTGCTTTGCCCGAGCGAGCGGGGATGGCTGAGGATGCGCAACTGGGGGAAGCCAGCGCTTTTCAGCGCCCGCAGCTCGGACGCGCTGCCGTCAGTGCTGCCGTCATCGACGACGATGACCTCGTAGGCTTCGCCGGCGAGCGCGCTGCGCACTTCTTCGAGGAGCGGCGCAAGGTTGCCGGCTTCGTTCCTTGCAGGAATAAGGACGGAAACATAAACGTTATCGTGCATGGGGTGACTCGATTGTTGCCACAGGTTGTTGCCCCGCCAGCCGGTGGGCGCAGCTGCCGGCGAAGGCGCGGCCGACATTGCGGCCGGGATGGGGCAGTTTTTCGCAAGAAAATATCCAGACTTCGAGCGTGGGTATTAGTTTATCCAAATTTTGCATCGGCCCGGCCCGGCTGCCGCAGGCTCACCGGCTTTGCGCCGCTACGCCCGCGGTGTTTCCGAGCAGGCTCTGCGTGGCAGTCTGCACGAATGCATGCAACATGCCGCGCAGCTGCGCTTCGTCCGCGGCATTGTTCACCCGCGTGCTGCCGGGGGCGTCGCCGAGCCGGTAATCATAGAGCCGCGGCGACATGCCCTTCGGTTCGACGAGGATGCGGCTTCCCCTGAGGATCGCGATCGTCTGGTCGCTCCCCGACGGTTTGATGACGCCGATGCCTTCGTCTCCTGCCGGCAGGTTGAGCAGATCGCGTCCCCAGCACTGGTGACGCACCTCGCCGCCGAAGCGTCCCATGATCGTTGGAACGATGTCGATCTGCGTTCCGACGGAATCGTGCCGCGTGCCGAAAGCCTGCTGGATGCCGGGTCCGATCAGCAACAGCGGAACATTGAAGCGGTGCAGGTCCATCTCGGTGATCTGTTCGTCGGCGCCGAAGCCGTGGTCGCCGACAATGACGAACAAGGTGTCGCGGAAATATTCCGACTTGCGCGCTTTCTCGAAGAACTGCCCGAGCGCCCAGTCCGAATAGCGCATTGCGGTCAGATGATCGTCGAGCGGACCGTGGCCGGTGACCGGCTCGACGGGCAGCGTCTGCGGCAACGCGTACGGCGTATGGTTCGACAACGTTTGCAGCAGCGCGTAGAACGGCTTGCCGCCGGAATCCTTCTGCAGTTCCTCGGCCGCGCGGTCGAACATGTCCTGGTCCGACACGCCCCAGGTCGGGTCCGAAACCACGGGGTCGATGAAGTCATTGCGGCCGATGAAGCGCGTCATGCCCTGGTTGCCGAAAAAGCCGGACTGGTTGTCCCACGCGAAATCGCCGTTATACACATAGACGTCGTTGAACTCGCGCGCCCGCAGCAGCTGCGGGAGACCGGAAAAACGGTGTCCCCCTTCCGGCATCTGCATCAGGTATTCGAAGCCCGGCAGGTTCGGGAAGCACGCCATCGTCGCGAACATGCCCTGATGGGTGTGCGTGCCATTCGAGAAGAAGCGCGTGAACAGCACGCCTTCGCGCGCGAGCCGGTCGAATTGCGGCGTGATTCCATCCTTGCTGCCGAGCGCGCCGACGTAATGCCCGGCGAAGCTCTCGAGCAGGATCACGACGACGTTGCGGATCGGCAACGTGCCGGCGGCGGGCGGAGTGACGTCGCGGCGGATGTTCGCGCTCTCTGCATCGACGAGGCGGTCGCCCGGGGTCAGCAACATGCTGCGCACGATCCGGGTCGCTTCGTGCTGCGGCATCGAAGCTTTCCACATCTTGTCGCCGGACTCGAGGAATCGGCTCTTCGCCGCGGCGACGAGAGTGAGAGTGCCGTTGAGCCCGAGCTGGTTCGCGAACATCGAGTCGGTCGTGTAGGCGTCGCCCCAGCGCAGCGGCGGTCCCTGGCGCAGCGTGCCGCGCGCGGCAACGACCGAAACCGCCAGGCACAGCACCAGTGCAAGCCAGCGCGGGCCCGCATCGAAACGGCGTGCGCTGCGGGAATCATCGCGCCGGGGCGCGGTCAGCCGGTCGATGACGGCGAAGAGCCGGAACAACCCCCAGCTTGCCAGCAGCCAGGCCGCCAGGTAGCGCAGCACTGGGAAGCCGTGCCACAACATGCTGAGCACAGTCGCCGGATCTTCACGCAGGTACTGGAAGACCAGGCTGTTGAGGCGCTGGTGGAATTCCCGGTAGAAGTCGAGTTCGATCACGCCGAGGAACAGCGAAACGCTCGCCGCCGCCGTCAGCCAGGCCCTGTGCGCGCTTCGCGCTGCCATCGCCCGCCCGGCCGCCATCGCCAGGATCAGCGGTGCGCAGAGGTACACGACGAGCCGCAGGTCGAATCGCAGGCCGGTCAGGAACGCTTCGACGAAGGGTGCGATCGGCGTGTCGCCGATCAACGCCCGGTTGTAGATGAGCAGCGCAATGCGCAGCGCGGTGAACATCAGCAACAATGCGATTGCGGACAGCGCCATGAATGCGAGATGGGAGCCGAGCGTGGGTGCCCGGTGAAGCTGCTGCTCGGGGATGGGATGGCCCGGCGCCGAGATGGAGCGTGTCATCATCGCCGCCGACTCGCTTGGGAACGGACTTTGACTCCCGTCAGCATCGCCCCGATGAGATTCGTGCGTTCGCGGTGGCTCATCAAGACAGCGGCCGCGGCGTGCAGTCCGGCCAGGCCGATCAGCGTCGAGGCCAGCGTTGCGTGGAGTTCCTGCAGCCACTCTTCGCCCCAGAAAGCGTCCAGGGTCTGCATGAAACCGGTAACGCCGAGGCCCAGCACCAGCGCCATCAGCACGAGCATCATGACTGCGCCCAGGGGGTTGTGGCCGGCGTGAAAGTCCGGCTCGCCCCGAATCATCCTGCGCAGGTGTTCGCGGATGCCGGCAGCGGTCGGAAGGAAGTCGGCAAAGCGCGCGTGTCGCGAACCGACGAATCCCCACACGATGCGGGCGCCGACGAGCCCGCTGGCGACATAGCCGATCCACTCGTGGAGTATCTCGCCGTCGTCGATGACGAAGAAGTTCAGGAATACGCAGGACGCCAGTGTCCAGTGGAACACCCGCACAAACGGATCCCAGACGCGAATCGCCCTGGCAGGATCGGGATCTCTCATCGTCGTCCTCTCAGCGATAGGTAGCCAGGCTCCCCGAGAGAGCCCGCTCGGCATGCCGTGAAAAGCGCGTCGTTCAGCGCTTGGTTTCAAGTACGGCTGCCGTGGCCGGGTCGAAGTAGATCTCGACCTTCTTGCCGTCCTTGTCGAAACCGTAGATTTCGTAGCACTTGCCCTTGGTCACCTTGAAGGTCTTGATCTGGTAGCCCTGGGCTTCGAGGCGGGCCTTGAAGTCGGATTCCTTCATCCACTGTTCCTGCGGCACGTTGCAGGTCGGGCCGGCGATCGCGGCGGTGGCGGAAAGGGCAATGACGGTCGATGCGAGCAGCTTTTTCATATGCGCGTCCTGATTCGGTTGGCGTACCCCGGTCGGGGCACGGACGGAATCTAAACGCATGAACATGAACAAAACCTGAACTGCAATCGCGCGTTGCAATCACCTCGCGAAGTTTCCGGGCGCAGAAGGCCGCTGGCGATGAGCGCCTTCGGGGTGGCGAGGCCGGAATGGAGACGGAGCCGATCGTGTCGTCGCGCCTCGGTCCTGCAGGGCGGTCGGCGGGGATTTCAGTCGGGCACGAGAACGACCGCGCCCTGTATCTGCCCGCGACGCAGCGCGAGCAGCGCGTCGTTCGCGCGTTCCAGCGGAAAATGTTCGATATGCGTACGGATTGGCGCTGCGGCGGCGATCTCGAGAAAACGCCTGCCGTCTTCACGCGTCAGGTTCGCAACCGAGCGGATGACGCGCTCGCCCCACAGGATCTCGTACGGAAACGACGGGATGTCGCTCATGTGGATGCCGGCGCAGATGACCGTGCCGCCTTTTCTCAGCTGGCGCAGCGCCGCCGGCACGAGTTCGCCTGCGGGGGCGAAGATCAGCGCCGCGTCGAGTGCGTCGGGCGCGTTCTCGCCTGCGGCGCCTGCCCAGGTGGCGCCGAGCTCTCTCGCGAACGCCTGACTCGCGTCGTCACCGGGGCGCGTGAAAGCGTAGAACGGCCGGCGCTGATGGGCGAGCAGCTGCGCCAGGATATGCGCTGCGGCGCCGAAACCATAGATGCCGATGCGTTGCGCGCTGCCTGCCATGCTCAGTGCGCGATAGCCGATCAGCCCCGCGCACAGCAGCGGCGCGAGTTCGGCAGCGGGTTGCGAGTCCGGCAGCGCAAAGCAGAAGCGCTGGTCGGCGACGGTGTATTCGGCGTAGCCGCCGGGCAGCTGGTAACCGGTGAAGCGCGCGTCGTCGCAGAGATTTTCGCGGCCCTCGGCGCAGTATCCGCAATGGCCGCAAGTCCGGCCAAGCCAAGGTACGCCGACACGCTGGCCGGGCGCGAAACCGCTCGCCCCGGCGCCCAGCGCGACGACCCGCCCGACGATCTCGTGGCCGGGAATGACCGGCAGCCGCGGCTCGGGGAGTTCGCCGTCGACGAGATGCAGGTCGGTGCGGCAGACCCCGCACGCTTCGACCCGCAGCAGAATTTCCCCGACACCCGGCTGCGGCACCGGAAGCTCGGCCAGCCGCAAGGGCGTGTCGGGAGCGTCGAGAACCATCGCGCGCATGTCGGATCCCTCCCGGGCAGGTTGATCGGCCCGAATGGAATCATAGCGCGCGGCGCGGCGACGAGCGCCGCTGCGTCCGCACGCGGTGCGCGGAAGGGTCAGGCAGCGGCGGTGCCCGGCTCCTGCAGCACGGTGGCCATCGCTTTCGCGACGTAATCGACGTTACCCCGGTTGAGGCCGGCGACGCACATGCGGCCGGACTGCACGACGTACACGGCGAACTCCTCGCGCAGGCGATCGACCTGCCCCGGCGTCAGCCCGGTGTAGCTGAACATGCCGCGCTGCTTGACGAAGTAGCTGAAATCGCGCCCCGGCAACGTGCTGCTCAGCACTTCGTAGAGCTTCTGGCGCATCGCCTTGATGCGCTCGCGCATCCCGCGCACCTCGACGACCCATTCCTCGTGCAGTCCGGCATCGTTCATGACCGCGGCGGCGACCCGGCCGCCATGTACGGGCGGGCTCGAGTAGTTGCGGCGCACGGTGAATTTCAGCTGGCCGAGCACGCGTTCGGCTTCGTCGGCATCCTTGCACACGACCGACAGGCCGCCGCAGCGCTCGCCGTAGAACGACAGGTTCTTCGAGAACGAGTTGCTGACGAAGAAACTCACGCCGGCGTCGGCCATCGCGCGGATCGCGTAGGCGTCGTCGTCGAGGTTGTCGCCGAAGCCCTGGTAGGCGATGTCGAGGAACGGGATCAGCCGGCGCGACGCCGCCACCGCGATCACTTCCTGCCACTGTGCTTTGGACAGGTCGACGCCGGTCGGGTTATGGCAGCACGGATGCAGCAGCACGATGCTCTGCGCGGGCAGCGACTGCAGCGTCGCGAGCATCTCGTTAAAGCGCACGCCGCCGCTCGCCGCGTCGTAGTACGGGTAGTCGTGCACTTCGATGCCGGCGCCCTCGAAGATCGAACGATGGTTGTCCCAGGTCGGGTCGCTGACCCACACTTCGCTCGCCGGAAAATACCGTTTGAGCAGGTCGGCGCCGACCTTCAATGCGCCCGAGCCTCCGATGGTCTGGATCGTCGCGATGCGCCCGGCTCGCAGCGCCGCGCTGTCCGCGCCGAACAGGAGTTTCTGCACGGCGGCGCGAAAGTCGGCCGCCCCTTCCATCGGCAGATAGGGGCGCGGGCCCGGATTCGCCGCCAGCGCCGCCTCGGCCTTCTCGACCGAGCCGAGCAGCGGGATGCGGCCGTCTTCGTCGTAGTAGAGCCCGATGCCGAGGTTCACTTTCTGCGGGCGCGGGTCGCGGTGGAAAGTTTCGACGAGGGAGAGGATGGGGTCGCCGGGATAGGCGTCGACGTGCTCGAACATGGGAAAGCAGGTCCTTTGCAGTGGTGGGTGGAATTCGGGGTTAATTCGGGGGTTATCGTGACAGGTGCCGCGTACAAGTCAAACGAGCCCGCGGGCGCGCAGTTCGTCCTTGAGGTAGGCGTAGAAGATCGGCGCCGCGACGACGCCCGGCAGGCCGAAAGCGGCCTCCATCACGAGCATCGCCAACAGCAGCTCCCACGCCTTGGCGCGGATCTCGCCGCCGACTATCCGGGCGTTGAGGAAATATTCCGCCTTGTGCACGCTGACCAGGAATGCCAGCGAACCGAGAGCGACCTGCGGCGAATGGGCGAAGCTGACGACGATGATGACGGTGTTCGAGATCAGGTTGCCGATGATCGGCAGCAGGCCGGCGATGAACGTCACCGCGATCATCGTCTTGACCAACGGCAGTTGCACGCCGAGCAGCGGCAGCACGGCCAGCAGATACAGCGCGGTGAAGAAGGCATTGATCGCCGAGATCTTCACTTGCGCGAAGACGATGCGGCGGAAAGCGTCGGCGAGCCGTCCGGCACGCTCGCTCAGCGCGCGGGCGAGCGGCGCATATTCCTGGCCGGCTTGCAGCTCGTGCAGCGAAACCATGGCGCCGATGATCAGGCCGACGACGATGTGGGCCATGACGACGCCCGCTTCCTTGCCCACCCCTCCGACTTCGATCGCATGTTCCCGCAGCCAGCGCGATATCGCTTCCTTGATCGGATCGACGCCGTTCGGAAAGTGGTCGACGACCCACGGCGGCACCGATTCGCGCAGCCCTTCGATGATCGTCGCCATGCGGGTGAGCAGGTTCGCGAGATCACCCGCGTCGCTGCGGAAAAAAGCGACCACGCCCAGAACCATCGCCACGACCACGATCGTGGCCACCCCAACGACCAGCACCAGCGCGGCTGGTTTGCTTCGCCGCCCCGAGAGCTGCTTCGGCAGCCGTGGGGCGAGCAGATGGACCAGTTCGTGAACCAGCAGCCCGGTTAGCAGCGCCGGCAACAGGTCCAGGCGCAGCACCAGGAAAAGGGACGCCGCCGCAAGGACCCAGGCGGCGATCAGCGCATAGCGTTCGGTCAAGATCGAAACCGTTCCCTATTGCCGGTCCATGCCGCCCGCGGCCCGCTTCATCTGACGCCTGCGCGCCGCGTCAGCAGCAACCCGCACTCGAGATGCCGGGTGTAGGGAAACTGGTCGAACACCGCCGCGGCTGCGATGCCGTGCGTCCCCTGCAGCGCAGCGACGTTTTCCTGCAGCGTATGCGGGTTGCAGGAGATATACAGGATACGGTCGAAACCGCGCGCGAGCTCGATCGTCGGCGCGTCCAGCCCGCTGCGCGGCGGGTCGACGAACAGCGTCGAGAACCGATAGCTGTCGAGGTCCACGTCCTTCATGCGCCGGAATTCGCGCGTGCGGGCGAGCGCGGCGCTGATCTCGTCGCTCGACATGCGCACCATCGCGACATTGCCGATGTCGTTCGCGGCGAGGTTGTAGTGTGCAGCTTCGACCGACGTCTTGCTGACTTCGGTGGCAAGCACCCGATCGAACAGCGGTGCCAGCGCGACGGTAAAGTTGCCGTTGCCGCAATACAGCTCGAGCAGGTCGCCGCCGGCTCCGCGCGCCTGTTCGCATGCCCAGCCGAGCATCTGCCGGTTTACGCCGCCGTTGGGTTGCGTGAAGCTGCCTTCGATCTGCTTGTATCGGAGCTGGCGCCCGTCGAGCCCGAACTGTTCCAGCACCCAGTCTCGGTCCAGCACGATCTTCTGCTTGCGGCTGCGTCCAATGAGTTGCACGCCGAGTTCGGCCGCGAGTTCGCGGGCTGCCCCTTCCCAGCTTTCGTCGAGCGGCCGGTGGTAGATCAGGCTGATCATCAGTTCGCCGCGGAGGGTGGCGAGAAACTCGACCTGGAACAGCCGGCGCTTCAGGGTTTCGCTGGCCTGCAGCCGTTCGCGCAGCCGCGGCATTGCCGCGCAGATCGGCTCGGCGGCGATGTCGAACTGCTCGATCGCGATCGGCTGCTTCGGCTCGGCCGGGTCGAACATTGCATAATCGACGCGCTCGCCATCGTGCCACATGCGGAATTCGGCGCGCAGCCGATAGTGCAGCGGCGCGGAGGGGAAGACCGTTGGCTCGGGGACGGCAAAGGGGGCGAAAGCGTGTTTGAACTGTGTCACTTTGTCCGCGAGCTGCGACGCGTATTCGGCGGGGTCGATGGCGGGTAGGGGCATGAAATCCGTGGATATTGCCGAGGGTATTGCGGTGTGTATGAGGGCCGTTTCCGGGCGAAGCGCGCGAAACGGCGAAAAAGCCGCGACGCCCGGTAGTCCGGGCTCTCGGCCGAGGACGAAATATACCCTTGTCCGTCGCGGCACGCCGGAAAGGCGTAGGCTTCTGCAATGAACGACGCAACTTCGAGTCCTTCTTTCTTCGATCAGGAGCCGCCGGAGTTTGAAGTCCTGATCGAGATTCCGAAAGGCAGCTTCGTCAAACGCGGCTCGACGGGTCACGTCGATTTCATCTCGCCGCTGCCATGCCCTTTCAATTACGGCTCGGTGCCGGCCTACATCGGGTGCGAAGGGGATCTGCTCGACGCGCTCGTGCTCGGACCGCGCCTGCCGCTCGGCAGCCGGGTCGTGACGAGAGCGTGGGGCGCGGTGATCCTGAGGGACCGCGGCATGACCGACGACAAGCTGGTGTGCGCCGCGCATCGCCCGAGTTCGGCCGAGTGCCGCGCGGTGCTGCGTTTCTTTCATCTTTACGCCCGCTGCAAGGGGTTGCTGAACCTGTGGAGGGGCCGCGCGGGGCGTAACGCCTGCGAAGGCTGGTGCCCAGTCGCCGAAGCGATGGGCCGGGCGCGACCGAGAGACGGGACGTGGAGCGGACCGGCGATCGGGTTCTGATCGGAGGGCGGCGAATGCTATCGCTACGGCTGCCCCATTCGGCACTCGCGGCGACGCGGGACTCGCCGTTGGCCCGTGGACAGCTGCTTTTGCCCGGATATTTCTCCGGAACTGCCGGCGCAGCGCCCCGTCATTACGTCGAGTCGAACTGCCAGGCCATCCGGTCACACTGGAGGAAACCTTGACTCGCGAGACCCTGTCCCTTCACCCGGTGCCTCCCCCGTCGCCGCCGGCCGCCGATCTGCGGCGGTTGCCGATCACTGTCGTCATGAACGCCGGCTCCGGCCGCGAGGACAAGTCCGAAGCCGGCGCGGCGATCGAAAAAGTGCTGGAGGCGAGCGGCCGCGATGTCGAGCTGCTGGTCGCGAAGCGGCCGCGCGACCTGGCGGCGCTCGTTCGCGGGGCGGCCGATCGGCGCCCGGGCATCCTCGCGGCGGCCGGTGGCGACGGCACGCTCAACGCAGTCGCTGCGGTCGCGTACCAGCGCAGTTTGCCGTTCGCGGTGATCCCGCTCGGGACCTTCAACTATTTCGCCCGCGAACTCGGCATTCCGCTCGATCCGGCGGCTGCGGCGCAAGTGGCCGTGGACGGGTCGATCCGCCGTGTCGCGATCGGCGAGGTCAATGGCAGGGTCTTCCTCAACAACGCGAGCATCGGCCTGTACCGGCGCCTGCTCGAATGGCGTGAAGTGCACAAGCGCCGCTTCGGGCGCAACCGCTTCGTCGCGTTCGTCTCCGGGCTCGTCACGCTGATGCGCGAGCACCGTCCATATCGCCTGGCGCTGCAGATCGACGGCCACCCGCTGAACTTGTCGACGCTGACGGTGTTCTTCGGCCGCAATGCGTTGCAGATGGAGCAGCTCGGCCTCGACGAGGCGGTGTGCGTTGCGCGCGGCGAACTGGCGGTGCTCGCGCTGCGGGAGGTCGGTCGCCATGACCTGCTGGCGCTGGTGCTGCGCGGCGCCCTGGCCCGCCTCGAAACCGCCGAAAACCTGCGCCAGTATTGCGCGCTGACGGTGCAGATCGAGCGGCTCGACGAGGGCACGCGGCATATCCGCGTCGCGCTCGACGGCGAACTCGTCGACTGCGAGCTGCCGCTCGTCGTGAGATCGGTGCCGGAGGCGTTGCAGGTTCTCGTGCCGGCAGTGCCGGAGGTGCGCGCGTGATGCGGCTCGCCCATATTTCGGACCCGCATTTCGGCACCGAGGATGCCCCGGTCCGCGATGCGCTGCGCGAGGACTTGCTGCGCGAAGCGCCGGACCTCGTCGTGCTGACCGGTGACATCACGCAGCGCGCCCGGCAGGCGCAGTTTCGCGCTGCACGGGCTTTCCTCGACAGCCTCGCGCCGCTTCCGGTGCTGTCGCTGCCCGGCAATCACGATCTGCCGCTGTTCGACCTGTTCACGCGCTTCACCCAGCCTTACCGCTTCTACCGTCGCCATATCTGCGCGTCGCTTTCGCCGCTGTGGCGAGGCCGCCGCGTCGCCGTCGTCGGCGTCAATTCGACACGCATGCTGCGCCACAAGCACGGCGAACTGCCGGCGCCGCTCGTCGATGAGGTCGCCCGCCAGCTTGCGGCCCTCGGCGAGGCTTTCAAGGTCGTCGCACTGCACCACCCGCTCGAGATCATCGAGCCTTCGGACCGGCGCAACCGCGTCCACGGTGCCGACGCGGCGCTCGCCGCCTGGATCGCCGCGGGGGCCGACCTGTTTCTCGGCGGACACATCCATTTGCCGTACTGCGTGACAACCGGAGACGGGTCGCGCGATGCGCTGGTGCTGCAGGCCGGCACGTCGATGTCGACGCGGCGGCGCAACGGTCGGCCCAATTCGTACAATCTGGTGCGTTTCGCGCCGATCGAGCCGGGGGGGCCGGGCAAGGCGGGCCTGCGGCGCATCGAAATCGAGGAACGCGATCACGACCCGCGCATCGGGCGTTTCACGGTCGCGACGTGTCGCGAGGCGGTGTGCGCCGGATCGGGCTGGAGCTTGCTGTCGCAGGGCGCGGTGCCGCTGCCGGGCTGACCGGCACGGCCGGTTGCTGTGGCGGTTTTTCCGTCAGGTGCCCGTTTCGCCGGCGAGCGCGTTATCGAGCGCCGTCGCGGCGCCGAGCAGCGCAGGATATTCGGCCAGGATCACGTAGCAGGGTATGCGTGCGAGGTAGTCCGAGAACCGTCCTTTCTGCTCGAAGCGCCGGCGGAAATCCGATCGATCGAAGAAGTCGCCGAGCTTCGGCACGATTCCCCCGCCGATATACACGCCGCCGAACGCGCCGAGCGTCAGCGCGAGATCGCCGGCGACGCTGCCGAGCATCCCGCAGAAGATCTGCAGCGTTTCGGCGCACCACGGACAGCTCGCGGCCATCGCACGGGCGCTGATCTCGTCCGCTTCGAGGGCCAGCGGCGGGGCGCCCCCGAGCTGCCGGATCGCGTCGTGCAGGGCGATCAGGCCCGGTCCCGATAGCGCCCGCTCAGCGGACACGTGGCCGAAGCGCGCGGCGAGCACTGAGATGAGCTCCGCTTCGCGTGGCGTGGACGCGGCCAGCGTGACGTGCCCGCCTTCGCCTTCGAGCGGCGCGTAGCCGTTGCCGCAGCGCACCAGTCCCGACACGCCAAGGCCCGTGCCCGGTCCGATCAGCGCGACTGGTCGCCCCGCGCGCTCGTGGCCGCCGCCGATCTGACGCCGTTCACTGGCCTGCAGCCCGGGCAGCGACAGCGCGAGCGCGGTGAAGTCGTTGAGGACGACGAGCCGCGCCAGTCCGAGATCGATGCGCAGCTGCTCGATCGAAAACGACCAGTCGTGATTCGTCATCCGTACCAGATCGCCTTCGACCGGATTGGCGATGCCGAACGCCGCCACACACGGCCCGGCAAGCCCCTGTTCCAGCAGCAGGTAAGCCTGGACGGCCTCCAGGAGTCCGGGGTGATCGTCGCAGCACAGCGTGCGAAAGCGCGTCGGCGGGCTGCCGGGCGAGTCGATGACGGCAAAGCGGGCGTGCGTGCCGCCGATATCGCCGATCAGCCGGGGGTAGGTGTCGGAGCAGCCAGTGGACATCGGGGCGATCGAAGCGGATGGACAGAACCGGGAGAGTGCCCGCCGCGCGCAAAAGTGTCCACCTTGCCGGCCCCGGTCCGCATGCAGCCCTCCGCCGAACGCGCCGGAACTGCGACAATCGATGATTCGACGGAACAGCGAGGAGAGGCACGGATGAGGACGGCAGGCGACGACGCGGCGGGCAGGGCATGGTGGAAGGAAGCCGTCGTGTATCAGATCTATCCGCGCAGCTTCATGGATTCGAATGGCGACGGGATCGGCGACCTGAATGGCATCACTACGCGGCTCGACTACGTGAAGTCGCTCGGCGTCGACGTGATCTGGATCTGCCCGGTGTTCGGGTCGCCGAACGACGACAACGGGTACGACATCAGCGACTACCGGGCGATCATGGACGACTTCGGCACGATGGCGGATTTCGACCGCCTGCTCGCCGAAGTCCACCGCCGCGGCATGCGGCTGATCCTCGACCTCGTCGCGAACCACACCAGCGACCTGCACCCGTGGTTTCTCGAATCGCGCGGTTCGCTGAACAACCCCAAGCGCGACTGGTACCTGTGGCGCGACGGCAAGGACGGGCGCGAGCCGAACAACTGGGAGAGCATCTTCAAGGGCTCGGCGTGGAAATACGACGACAAGACCGACCAGTATTTCCTGCACCTGTTCTCGGAGCGCCAGCCGGACCTGAACTGGGACAATCCTGAAGTGCGGACCGCGATCTACGAAATGGTGCGCTGGTGGCTCGACAAGGGCGTCGACGGCTTCCGGCTCGACGCCGTGAGCCACAAGAAGAAGGAGCCGGGGCTGCCCGACATGCCCAATCCGCACGGCCTCGATTACGTGCCGTCGTTCGAGAGGCACATGAACGTCGATGGCGTGCTCGACTACCTCGACGAGTTGTGCCGCCACACGTTCGACCACTACGACGTGATGACCGTCGGCGAAGCCAACGGCGTGTCGCCGGAGCAGGCCAGAGCCTGGGTCGGCGAGGAGCATCGGCGGCTCAACATGATCTTCCAGTTCGAGCATTCCGCGCTGTGGAAGAAAGCGCCGCGCAACGGGCTCGACCTTCCGGCGCTCAAGGCCGTGCTGACGAAATGGCAGAAGAGCCTCGATGGCATCGGCTGGAACGCGCTGTTCCTCGAAAACCACGATTTGCCCCGGGTCGTTTCGCGCTGGGGCGACACCGGGCGCTACTGGCGCGAGAGCGCGACTGCGCTCGCGACGATGTATTTCCTGATGCAGGGCACACCGTTCATCTATCAGGGGCAGGAACTCGGCATGACGAACAGCCGCTTTGCGGCGCTCGCCGATTTCAACGATGTCCTGACGAAGAACCGTTTCGCGTTGATGAAGCGTGAAGAAGTCGCCGAGCGCGACATCATCGAACTGTTGTCGATTGTCTCGCGCGACAACGCGCGCACGCCGATGCAATGGGACGGGTCGGCGAACGGCGGGTTCAGCACCGGCACGCCGTGGCTGCGGGTCAATCCGAACTTCAACGAGATCAACGCGGAGTTGCAGGAGCGCGACCCCGCGTCGGTGCTGAACCATTACCGCCACCTCATCGCGCTGCGCAAACGCGAGCCAGGGCTCATCCATGGCCACTACGAACTGCTGATGGAGGACGATGCGCAGGTCTACGCATACAGCCGCACCCATGGCGCGCAGCGCTACGTGATCGTCACGAACATGACGCCCGATGAAGCCCGTTACCACGAGCCGGGCCTGCTGCCCGACGGCAGCGGGTTGCTGCTCGCGAACCAGCCAGTCGAGCCCCACCCGCCGACGGACCGCCTGCTGCTCAGGCCGTATGAAGCGCGCGTGTACCGCCTCCGGTGACCGGACCGGCTGCCGCTGCGCAAAGGCGGCGGAGCCCGCGTAACGGACATGTCTCGACAATCAACGTCATATCCGATAATTTTTGTGCATCCAATCATTACTGAAACTAATTCCACGCCATGAAAACCATCCTTCGCATCGCCTCCCTGTGCCTGTGCAGCTTCGCATTTCCGGCGGCCCACGCGGCCGCACCCGCATCCGCCGCAGCCGCTCCGACCGCACAGGCCGACCTCGTCCAGCGCGCCGACGAGAACCGCAGCCGTCGCCTGCTCGAGAAGGCCGTCGCGCACTATCGCGAGAAGGGCGAAGCCGCGCTGGCCGATTTCAATCGGTCGCCGGCCTTCAGCGACAAGGAGCTTTACGTATATGTGCTGACCCTGGACGGCGAAATGCTCGCGAGCGGCGGGCCGTCCGCGACGCTCGTCGGACGCAACGTCGCGACGATGAAGGATGTCTCGGGCAAGGAGTTTTTCCGCGACATGCTCGACACCGCGGCGAAAACGGGCCACGGCCGTATCGAGTACCGCTGGCTCAACCGCGTCGATAACCGCGTCGAGCCGAAAGTCACGCTGTTCGAGCGGGTGGACGACCGCATCATCGCGGTCGGCTACTACACGCCGCGCGCCACTGCCGAGCAGGCGAAAGGCCTGCTCGAGCGCGCCGTGACCGCGCTGAACGAAAAGGGCGACGCCGCGCTGGACGCTTTCAATGCGGTCGATGGCGGTTTCATCCAGGATGATCTCTACGTCTTCGTCATCGATATCCCGACCCGGCGCTTCGTCGCCCACGGGGGTTCTCCCGCGATGGTCGGCACCGACGGCAGCGCGCTGCGCGACCCGAAAGGCAAGGCCGTCGTCACCGACATGCTGAACATCGTCGGGCGCAAGGGCGAAGGGGAACTCGATTACGCGTGGCGCAATCCACTGACGGAAAAGCTCGAGTCGAAACACAGCTTTTTCCGCAAGGTTGGCGACAAGATCGTCGGAGTGGGCTATTACACGCGCTGAGCCGCGCTGGCCAGCAAAAATGCTTGCTTCGCGCATCGCGCGTGTCCATAATGCCCGCCTGCGGCGTCTCGCGGTAGCTCGCAAGAGCGGGAAAACTTCACCAAATCGATGATTCGACAAGGTTTTCGACGAAATTACGGTGATTCCGAAAAAATGCCGCGAGGTGGTTGACGCAGCAGCGAGACCTGTTAAAATCTCGCTTCTTCACAAAGCGCCCGTAGCTCATCTGGATAGAGTACTTGGCTACGAACCAAGGGGTAGGGAGTTCGAATCTCTCCGGGCGCGCCAGAATAATCAAGCACTTGGGCCAGTCGAAAGACTGGCCTTTTTGCTTCTGCGCTCCGGCGATAACGCCTTTTAGCATCACGGCATGCTGGCTCGCCGAGACCCGCAATTACGGGTTAGCATTGGAGCAAAATGACTCTGCTCCTGATCATACTGCTGCCGTTCGCCGGCAGCCTGTGCGCCGCCTTCCTCCCGTCGAACGCCCGAAACGCCGAAGCATGGCTCGCCGGGCTGGTTGCGCTCGCGACGACCCTGCTGACTGCGAGCCTGTACCCGCAGGTCGCCGACGGGGGTGTCGTCCGTGCGTCGCTGCCGTGGGCGCCGGAACTGGGGCTGAGCTTCTCGCTGCGGCTCGACGGCTTCGCGTGGCTGTTCGCGATGCTGGTCGTCGCGATGGGGACGCTCGTCGTCGTGTATGCGCGCTATTACATGTCGCCGGCCGACCCGGTGCCGCGGTTCTTCTCCTTTTTTCTCGCGTTCATGGGCGCGATGCTCGGCGTGGTGCTGTCGGGCAACCTGATCCAGATGACGATGTTCTGGGAGCTGACGAGCCTCGCCTCGTTCATGCTCATCGCGTACTGGCATCACCGCGTGGACGCTCGACGGGGGGCGCGCATGGCGCTCACCGTCACGGCCGCGGGCGGACTTTCGTTGCTTGGCGGCGTGCTCCTGCTCGGCCACATGGTCGGAAGCTACGACCTGGACGTCGTGCTCGATTCGGGTGCGGTGATCCGGTCCCATCCCTGGTATCCGGCAGTGCTCGCGCTGATCGCGTTCGGCGCCCTGACGAAGAGCGCGCAGTTCCCGTTCCATTTCTGGCTGCCGCACGCGATGGCGGCGCCGACGCCGGTTTCGGCCTATCTGCACTCGGCGACGATGGTCAAGGCGGGGGTGTTCCTGCTGGCGCGGCTGTGGCCCGTCCTCTCCGGGACCGACGCATGGTTCTGGATCGTCGGCGGCGCCGGACTGTTCTCGCTGGTGATCGGCGCCTACCTGGCGATGTTCCAGGAGGACATGAAAGGCGTGCTCGCGTACTCGACGATCAGCCATCTCGGCCTCATCACGCTGCTCCTCGGCATGAACACGCAACTGGCGCTGGTCGCCGCGGTGTTCCACATCGTCAATCATGCCGCGTTCAAGGCTTCGCTGTTCATGGCCGCGGGCATCGTCGACCACGAGACCGGCACGCGCAACCTGAAGCGCCTGTCCGGCCTTTACCGGGCGATGCCGCTCACCGCGACGCTGGCGTTCGTCGCCGCCGCGTCGATGGCCGGCGTGCCGCTGCTCAACGGCTTCCTGTCGAAGGAGATGTTCTTCTCCGAAACCGTATTCCTGCAGCGCCCCGACGTGCAGCGGATCGGGCTGCCGCTCGCGGCGACGGTCGCGGGGATGTTCAGCGTTGGCTATTCGCTGCGCTTCATCGCCGAGGTTTTCCTCGGGCCCAAGACGACCGACCTGCCGCGCGCGCCGCAGGAACCGACGCGCTGGATGCTGCTGCCTAGCGCGCTGCTGGTGCTGATGTGCCTGCTCATCGGAGTTTTTCCCGCGCAAACTGTCGGCCCATTCCTGAAGACGGCGACGACGGCGATCCTCGGCGCCGACGCGCCCGCTTACAGCCTCGCGGTGTGGCACGGGTTCAACCTGCCGGTGCTGATGAGCTTCAGCGCGCTCGCCGGGGGAATCCTGCTGTACGTTCTGCTGTGGCGCTATCCGGCGATCCGCGCGCCGCTGCTCGGCCGCTTCGACGGCAAGCGGGCGTTCGATCTGGCACAGACCGCGATCATGTCTGGTTCCGAGCGTGCGCTGCGTGCGCTGTCCTCGCGCCGCCTGCAGACGCAACTGCTGCTGGTGGTCGGAGTCGCGGTCGGCGGTGCGCTTTATCCGGCGCTGACCGCAGGCTGGTCGTGGGGCACGCGTCCGATCCTTCCTCCTCATCCGGCTTTCGTGCTGATGTGGGTCATCGGCGCAGCGTGCGCGGTCACCGCCGCATGGCAGGCCAAGCATCACCGCTTTGCGGCGCTGATCCTGTCCGGGGGCGCGGGGCTGGCGACGAGCCTGACCTTCGTCTGGTTCTCGGCGCCCGATCTCGCGCTCACGCAACTCACCGTCGAGGTCGTCACTGCGGTGCTGATCCTGCTCGGGCTGCGCTGGCTGCCGCGGCGCGACGAGCGCTTCCGCCTGGGCGAACGTGTGCCGCTGAGCACGCGCGTGCGCCGCGGCCGCGACACCCTCATCGCCACTGTGGCGGGACTCGGGCTCGCCGGTCTCGCCTATGCCATCCTGACTCGCCCTCCGACCGACGGCATCTCGCCGTTCTTCGTCGAACGGGCGCTGTCGGAGGGCGGCGGCCTGAACGTTGTTAACGTCATCCTCGTCGACTTCAGGGGGTTCGACACCTTCGGCGAAATCACCGTGCTCGGGATCGTCGCGCTGACCGTGTATGCGCTCCTGCGCCGCTTCCGCCCGGCGCCCGAGAGCGTCGCGCTGCCACGCCAGCAAAGCGAGCAGGACGGAGCGGACGGCGGCAGTGAAGAGCGGCTGCCGGACCCTGCCGCGCCCTTGCCGGACGGTTACCTGATGCTGCCGGCGGTGATCGTGCGACTGCTTCTGCCGCTGGCGACGCTGGTGTCGCTGTTCTTCCTGCTGCGTGGGCACAATGCGCCGGGCGGCGGCTTTGTCGGCGGGCTCGTGCTCGCGACCGCGGTGATCCTGCAGTACATCGTCGGCGGCACGGTATGGGTGGAGTCGCGGCTGCGCATCCATCCCCAATATTGGATCGCGACCGGGCTGCTTGCCGCGGGAACAGCCGGAGCCGGGGCGTGGCTTGCGACCGAGCCGTTCCTGTCGAACTTGTCCTGGCACGGCGAGCTGCCGCTGCTCGGTGAAATCCATCTGTCGACGGTGCTGCTGTTCGATCTCGGGGTCTACATGCTCGTCGTCGGAGCGACGGTGCTGATGCTCGTCGCGCTCGCGCACCAGTCGCTGCGCAGCCACCACCGCAAGGCGATGCTCGATCGCGGAGGATTCGTCTGATGGAAATCATCCTCGCACTGGCGATCGGGATCATGGGCGGCTCAGGCGTGTACCTGCTGCTGCGCCCCCGCACCTTCCAGGTCATCATCGGCCTGTCGCTGCTGGCGTACGCGGTGAACCTGTTCATTTTCAGCATGGGGCGGCTCAATCTCGGCCGCGCGCCGGTGATCGTGCCGTCCCACGGCAGCAACCCCGCGTTTTACGCCGATCCGCTGCCGCAGGCGCTGGTGCTGACGGCGATCGTCATCGGTTTCGCGACGACCGCGCTGTTCCTCGTCGTGCTGCTCGCGTCGCGCGGACTGACGGGCACCGACCACGTCGACGGGCGGGAGCCGGAGCAGGAATGACGAAGCCGATGCGTTCTGTCGCGATACCTCGCCCGGTCGACGGCCCCATCTGTGGAGCCCCGGCATGAGCGGCTGGCTGCAGCATCTGCCGATCCTGCCGGTCGTACTGCCGCTGTTCGCGGGAGCGGCGATGCTGCTGTTCGGGGAAACCCGGCGGCGGGCGCGCACGATTCTCGCGCTGACCTCGACGATCGCGCAGCTGGTCGTCGCGATCACGCTGCTGGGAATGAGCGGCGGACTGATCAGTGCGCCCTGGGGGAGCGACGTCGGCGTTTATGCGCTCGGCGATTGGGCCGCGCCGTTCGGCATCGTGCTGGTCGTCGACCGCCTGTCGGCGATCATGCTCACGCTGGGCGCGACGCTGGGACTCGCGACGCTCGTGTATTCGCTCGCACGGTGGGAGCGCGCCGGCGCGCATTTCCTGCCGCTTTCGCAGTTCCTGCTGATGGGGATCAGCGGCGCTTTCCTGACCGGCGATCTCTTCAACCTGTTCGTCTTTTTCGAAGTGCTGCTCGCCGCGTCGTACGGGCTCGTGCTGCACGGTTCGGGCGCGACACGGGTCAGGGCGGGACTGCATTACATCGTCGTCAATCTCGTCGCGTCGCTGCTTTTCCTGATTGCGGCGGCCCTCATCTACGGTGTCACCGGCACGCTCAACATCGCCGAACTGGCGTTGCGCATCCCGCTCCTCGTCGGGGACGAACGGGCGCTGGTCGACGCGGCCGCGGCGCTGCTCGGCGTCGTGTTCCTCGTCAAGGCGGGCGCCTGGCCGCTCAACTTCTGGTTGGTTCCGGCCTACGGGGCGGCAGCTGCGCCCGTGGCGGGCGTGTTCGCGATCCTGACGAAAGTCGGCGTGTATGCGCTGGTGCGCTTCGAAACGCTGCTCGGCGACGCTGCGCCGGCGCCGTTCGGTGGCGAATGGATGTTCTACACCGGCCTCGCGACGATCGCGACGGGGACGCTCGGAATGCTCGCCGCGCAGCAGCTGGACCGCCTCGCCGGCTGCACGGTGATCGTCTCGTCGGGAACGCTGCTGACGGCGTTCGGTTTCGACGGCTACGCGCTGACGGGCCCCGGCCTGTTCTATCTCGTCAGCTCCGTGCTCGCGAGCGCCGCGTTCTTCATGGTCATCGAAATGGCCGAACGCGGCCGGGCGATCGCCGCCGACCTCCTCGCGGTCAGCTTCGAAGCCTTCGGGCTCCAGGATCCCCAGGACCCGAGGCAGATCGAGAGCGTCGTCGGCTTTCCGATCCCGGCCGCAATGGCTTTCCTCGGCCTGGCTTTCGTCCTGTGTGCGGTGCTCGTGACGGGGCTGCCGCCGCTGTCGGGGTTCGTCGGGAAGTTCACGCTGCTCGCCGCGGCGATCGCTTTCGAGCCGGGGCCCGGCTCCAACGCCCCGCACCCCGGGCTGTTCATCGCCGCGCTGCTGCTCTCCGGCCTCGCCGGCGTGGTCGCGTTGTCGCGCATCGGGACGCGCATCTTCTGGAGCACCGAGCGCAGCGTGCCGCGGCTGCAATGGACCGAAGCCGTTCCCGTCACCGCGCTGCTGCTGCTGTGCGTCGCGCTCGCCGGCGGTGCGGGGCCGGCGATGACGTATTTCAATACCACCGCGCAATACCTCGAGGGCCGCGGCTACGTCGAGGCGGTGCTGCCGGGGATGACGGTGACGGAAGGCTTCGCGCGATGAGACGCAGGGTGCCGGTCCTGCCGGTCTTCCTCCTGGTGATGTGGCTGGCCCTCAACGGCAGCTTCGCGCCGGCGCAGATCGCGCTCGGCGTGTTGTTCGCAGGCCTGGTCACGCTCGCCGTCGCCGCCCTGCGTCCGGTGTTCGCGTGGCCGCGGCGCTTCGACGTCGCGGTTCGCCTGTTCGTCGTCGTCCTCGTCGATGTCATCCGCTCCAACATCGCGGTCGGCCGCATCATCCTCGGCGCGTCCAAGCGCCAGCCGCACGTCGGTTTCGTGAAGATTCCGCTCGAACTGCGCGATCCGCACGGACTCGCCGTGCTGGCGATGATCATTACCGGCTGCCCCGGCTCGGTGTGGGCGGGACACGACACGGAGAGCAACGTGTTGACGCTGCATATCCTCGATCTGCAGGACGAAGTCACGTGGATACGAACGGTCAAGCAGCGTTACGAACGACCTCTGATGGAGATCTTCGGATGAATCACGTCCTTCCGTGGGCGGTGTACTTCGCCCTGATGTGCGTTTCGGTCGCTATGGGATGCGCTACGATCCGCCTGCTGCGCGGCCCGCAGGCGCAGGACCGTGTGCTCGCCCTCGACACGCTGTACATCAGCGGCATGCTCGTCGTGCTCACGCTGGGGATCGGTTTCGGCTCGGGCATCTACTTCGACATCGCGCTGCTGATCGCGCTGTTCGGCTTCGTCGGCGCCACCGCGATGGCCAAGTTCCTGCTGCGCGGCGAGGTCATCGAGCCATGAACGCGATGAGCGTGCCATTGTGGGCGGCGCTCCCCGCAGCTGCGCTGCTGGTGGTCGGAGGCCTGTTGACGCTCGTCGGTTCGCTCGGACTGCTGCGGCTGCACGATTTCCACGCCCGCATCCACGCGCCGACGATGGGAAGCACGCTGGGTGCCGGCTGCATCCTGCTCGCCTCGATCCTGGTTTCGTCGGCGCTCGCGCAGCGGCCGGTGGTGCATGAACTGCTGATCGCGGTATTCGTCGTCCTCACTTCGCCGGTGACTGCGATGCTGCTGATGCGCGCCTCGCTCTACCGCCCGCGTGGATGAACAGCTCGCTGTCGATCTTCGCCCGCGGCCATTACCATTGACTTTTGCTATCGCGGTGACGAACGCCGCCGCCACCGCTCGGGAGGAAACCGGAATGCTTGGGGAATGCGAGCGCGAACTCGCGCATACGCGACAGATCACCTGCCGCGCCTATCGCCGCAAGGACGGCCTGTATGAAGTCGAAGCGACCGTCGCGGACGAGAAAGCGCAGGAGATGATTTTTCGCTCGCGCGAGCCGATCCGTCCCGGCGAACTGATCCATCACATGACGATCGCGTTCCTGATCGACCAGGATTTCACGATCCTCGACGTGGAGGCGCGGATGATGGCATCGCCGTGGCCGGTGTGTCCGGAAGCCGCTGCGGCTTATCGTCGCCTCATCGGGCTCCACATCGGCCCCGGATTCGGCCGGCAGGTGCGCGAGCGCGTCGGCGGCACGGAAGGATGCGCGCATCTGACCGATCTCATCACCCAGGTCGGCAACACTTATACGCAGGCCTCCTGGCCGGACCGCATCGCGCGCCAGATCGCCATCGATCCCGACCCGCGGCGCTGGCCAGATGCACGCGCCGTCGCGTTCGTCGGCGAATGCCTCGCATGGCGGCGCGACGGGGAGACGCTGCGCGGCGAATATCCGGAACTCGCCGACGAGTGAAACCGGGCTGACTGCCGTCAGGCGCCGAGCGCCATCAGGCTGGCATTGCCTCCGGCGGCGGCGGTGTTGATGCTGACGGTGCGCTCATGGACGAGCCGAGCCGGATCGTATTCGGGTTCGGGCTGCAACAGCGGCACGATCGGGCCGTCGCGTTCGGCGAGGCGCACGCGCCACGTATCGGCCTCTGCCGCAGAGCCGTCGAGCAGCAGCGCGCCGAACGGGTGGTCTTCCCAGTCGCTGTCCAGCGTCACCGCTTTTCGCACCGGGTCCGGCAAGGCGTCGAACAGTGCGCGATGCACGGCATCATCCGCGAACACGATGCGATTGTCGCTCGCGAGCGCGGCGACGAGCTGGTGCAGACGCCCGACGGTCGTCGCGGCGACGCCGGCGACGAGGCCGCGCGGGACGAAACGCAGGCTGTTGTCTTCGCCGGTCGGACCGGGCAGCGCGAGGCCCAGGCCGGCGAGGCGCTTCGCGCGGCAGGCGGCGATCCGCTCGTGCAGGAATGCGTGGCCGATGTCGTCGACCAGCGTCCGCCCTGTGCCGTCGAGCCAGGCGACGAGGCAGCCGAACGCCTCGCTGTCGGGCAGCTGCTCGCGGCCATCCAGCGCTGGTCCCAGGCTGCGGCGCAGCAGGCGATGCACATACAGCGGGCCGCCCGCTTTCGGACCGGTGCCGGACAGACCTTCGCCGCCGAAAGGCTGCACGCCGACGACGGCGCCGATCATGTTGCGGTTGACGTAGAGGTTGCCGACGCAGGCGCGCGCGATCACCGCATCGATTGTCTCGTCGATGCGCGAATGCACGCCCATTGTCAGGCCGTAGCCGGTCGCGTTGATCGCGTCGAGGAGGCGGTTGAGCTCGTCAGCGCGGTAGCGCAGCACGTGCAGGATCGGCCCGAAGTGCTCGCCGCCGACATCACGGATGTCGCCGACCTCGATGATCGTCGGTGCGACGAAAGTGCCGCGGCTGCAGCGCTGCGGCAACGCAAGACGCGTGATTCGTGCGCCGTTCGCGTGCATCGCGGCGACGTGGCGCTCGAGCGCCGCCTGGGCGTCCACGTCGATGACCGGACCGATGTCGTTGCGCACGTCCGACGGGTCGCCGAGCCGCATTTCATCGAGCGCGCCGCGCAGCATCGCGAGCACGGCGTCGGCGACATCGTCCTGCAGGCACAGCACGCGCAGCGCCGAGCAGCGCTGGCCGGCGGAGTCGAAGGCCGACGCAATCGCGTCGCCGACAACCTGTTCGGCGAGCGCCGTGGAATCGACGATCATCGCGTTCTGCCCGCCGGTTTCGGCGATCAGCGGCACGTCGCCGCCGCGGCTGGCGAGCGTGCGATTGATCAGCGTGGCGACTTCGACCGAGCCGGTGAACAGCACGCCGCGCACGCGCGGGTCGGCCACCAGCGCTGCGCCGACGGTCTCGCCGCGGCCGGGGAGCAACTGCAGGACGGCCGCGGGCACGCCGGCTTCGCGGAACAGGGCCACTGCCGCGTTAGCGATCAGCGGGGTCTGTTCAGCCGGTTTGGCGAGCACCGGGTTGCCTGCGGCGAGCGCCGCCGCGATCTGGCCGGTGAAAATTGCCAGCGGGAAATTCCACGGGCTGATGCACAGCACCGGTCCGAGCGCGGCATGGCTCGCGTTGTCGAAGTCGCGCACCCGGGCGGCGTAGTAGCGGCAGAAATCGACGGCCTCGCGCACTTCCGCGAGGGCATTGGCCCATGACTTGCCCGCTTCGCGGACCGCCAGCGCGACGAGCTCGTCCGTGTCGCGCTCGATCAGCTCGGCAGCGCGTTCGAGGCAGGCGGCGCGTGCCGCCGGAGCCCGCATCGCCCAGCCCGGCGCGGCGCCGGATGCCGCCGCGAGCGCCCGTTCGACGTCGATCTCATCGGCGTGAACGACCATCCCGACGACGTCGGAGTGGTCCGCCGGATTGCGCACTGGGCGCAGGTTGTCGCGCGAGGCGGGGGATGCTGCACCGTTCGCGAGCAGTGGTCCGGCGCGGCGCACGACGCTGCGGCTGAGCTGCAGCGCAGCGCCGATGCGCTGCCGGACCGGCTCGCTCGCGAGGTCGTGGCCCGCCGAATTGCGCCGCTCGCTGCCGTACAGGTCGGCCGGCACCGGAATCCGCGGGTGAGGTGCGCCGGCGAGCGGCAACGCCTCCTCGACCGGATCGGCGACCAGCTCGTCGATGCTGACGTTTTCATCCACGATGCGATTGACGAAGCTCGAGTTCGCACCGTTTTCGAGCAGGCGCCGCACGAGGTACGCGAGCAGCGTCTCGTGGCTGCCGACGGGCGCATAAATGCGCACCCTGCGCCGCGAAGGGGCGTCGCCGACGACCTGGTCGTAGAGCGGCTCGCCCATGCCGTGCAGGCACTGGAACTCGTAGTCGCCGGCCGCGTAGTCGTCGCCCGCGAGCTGGAACACCGCCGAAAGCGTGTGGGCGTTGTGCGTCGCGAACTGCGGATAGAGGACGTCGCGTGCCGCGAGCAGCTGTCTGGCGCACGCGAGGTAAGCGACATCGGTGTAGAGCTTGCGCGTGAAAACGGGGTAGCCGGCGAGGCCTTCGACTTGGGTACGCTTGATTTCCGCATCCCAGTACGCGCCCTTGACGAGCCGCACCATCAGGCGCCGGCCGCTGCGCCGCGCGAGGTCGACGATCCAGTCGACCACCTGCGGAGCGCGTTTCTGGTATGCCTGCACGACGAAGCCCAAACCTTGCCACCCGGCGAGCTCGTCGTCGAGCGCGAGCGCTTCGAGCAGGTCGAGCGACAGGTCCAGACGGTCGGCTTCCTCGGCGTCGATGTTCAGGCCGATGTCGTAGTCCCTCGCCAGCACGCACAGCGATTTCAGCCGCCGCAGCAGCTCGGCGAGCACGCGCTCGCGCTGCGACCACACGTAGCGCGGATGCAGCGCCGACAGCTTGACTGAAATGCCGTCGCCGTCGACCACGCCACGGCCGGCCGACGCCGCGCCGATGGCGTGGATCGCCTGCTCGTAGCCGGCCAGGTAGCGCCGCGCGTCGGCCGCCGTCATCGCCGCCTCCCCGAGCATGTCGAACGAGTAACGATAGCCGCGCCGCCGCGCCGCCGCGCTGCGCTCGAGCGCCTCGGCGATGCTGCGGCCGGTGACGAACTGCTCGCCGAGCAGGCGCATCGCCAAGTCCATGCCGCGGCGGATCAGCGGTTCGCCGCCGCGCGCGAGCATCCGCGTGAGAGCGCTCGAAAGCCCTTGCTCGCTGCTCGTCCCCACCAGCCTGCCCGTCACCAGCAGTCCCCAGGTCGCAGCGTTGACGAACAGCGACGGGCTGTGGCCGAGGTGCGCGTGCCAGTCCCGGTGGCCGAGCTTGTCGCGGATCAGCCGGTCGGCAGTCCCGGAGTCCGGCACCCGGAGTAGCGCTTCGGCGAGACACATCAGCGCGACCCCTTCCTGGCTCGACAGCGAAAACTCCTTCATCAGCGCGTCGACGCCGCTGGAGCGAGTGCGCGTCGCCCGCAGTCCTGCGACCAGCTCGCGCGCCTGCACACGAATGCGCGCCTGCATTTCCGCATCGAGCCGCGCGGCGCGGATCAGCGGCGGCACGCACTCGGGTTCGGGCGTTCGCCAGACGGCGTCGATGCGCCGGCGCAGTTCGGAACGTGCGGCGGCGGGGAGGGCGGCAGTGGCGGGATCAGGGATTTCGGGCTTCATCGCGAGGAGGACTCCTGAAAGCGCGATCGGGCATTGAGGCTGCCGTTCGCGTACACATCCGGCCGTCACCCTGAGCCTGCGATCGAGCGCGGCGGGCCTGCGACGGGTGGACGGGATTCTTGCACGGTTGGACGGCCTCACGCACTGCCCTCCGCAAGGCCGAACCTCGCCTGCGGGCGCGACGGGAGCGTTTTGACAACCGAATGGTGCAGATTCAGTGCCGAGCCGCCCCCGCACCGGGCCCGAGAGGTCACTTCGGGTAAGCAGGCCTCACCTCGTCATGCGCTTCTGTGTTTCAATTTCCCACGTGGCGGGCAGAACGCGAGCCTGCCGCGTCGGACTGTCTGCTTCTCGCCGAAAAGGGCCTTTCGATGCCACGAAAATGGATGTCCAAACGCATGCTCTGGACTGCCGCGATCACGGCGGTGGGCACCGGAGTCGTGGCGTTGGTGGGGATGAACTTCTCCACGCCGGAAAAGAAGCTGGAACAGGTGCTCGCGCACCGCTTCCCCGTCGCCGCGCCGCAGTTCCGGCGCGAGATGTCGGTGCTGCTGGGGCCGCCGATCATCGCAGGCAACCGCGTCACCGCACTGCAGAACGGTGACGAGATATTCCCGGCGATGTTGCAGGCCATTCGTGGCGCCCGCACTTCGATCACGTTCGAGACGTACATCTACTGGTCCGGCGAAATCGGCAGGGAATTCTCCGATGCGCTGGCCGAGCGCGCGCAAGCCGGGATTCCGGTCCATGTCACGATCGACTGGGCGGGCAGCATCAAGATGGACGAGCGCCTGCTGCGGAAGATGGAGCAGGCCGGGGTGCGGGTCCATCGCTACCGGCCGTTGCACTGGTACTCGCTCGACCGGCTCAACAACCGTACGCACCGCAAGTTGCTGGTTGTCGACGGGCGCATCGGCTTTACCGGCGGCGTCGGGGTCGCGGACCAATGGCTCGGACACGCGCAGGATCCCGAACATTGGCGCGATTCCCATTACCGCGTCGAGGGCCCGGCCGTCGCGCAGATGCAGGCGGCGTTCAACGACAACTGGATCAAGACGACCGGCGAAGTGCTCAGCGGTCCGGCCTATTTCCCGGAGCTTTCCCCGGTCGGAGACGTGGCCGCGCACCTCTTCCTCGCGTCGCCGTCGGGCGGCAGCGAGAGCATGCACCTGATGTACATGATGGCGGTGACCGCGGCGAAACATTCGCTGGACCTCGCCGCGTCGTACTTCGTGCCGGACGCGCTGATCGTCAAGGCGCTGATCGCCGCCCGGGAACGCGGGGTGCGCGTCCGCGTCCTGCTCCCCGGCCCGTACATCGATTCGGAAGCAGTGCGGTTCGCGTCGAAAGCCGGATGGGGGCCGCTGCTGCAGGCCGGCATCGAGATCCACGAATACCAGCCGACGATGCTGCACACGAAGCTGCTGGTCGTCGACCGCGAGGTTGTGTCGGTCGGATCCACCAATTTCGACATCCGTTCGTTCCGCCTCAACGACGAGGCGAGCCTCAATCTATACGACCGGGCGTTCGCCGAGAAAATGATCGCGGTCTTCGAGTCCGATCTCGCGCAGGCGCAGGCCTACACGTATGAAATGTGGCAGCAGCGGCCGATGAAGGACAAGCTGATCGAGAAATTCGTGCTGCCGCTGAAGTCGCAGCTGTGACGGGCAGAGAAGGGACGAATTGCGCAAATGACGCGGCCGGGAACCTCGCGAGGCCAAGCGGTGCGCCGTCCGGCTGCAAGGGAAGGTCCGGACTTACCTCGCGCTGACGTTCACTTCGACCCGGTGCTCCTGCCGGTCATCGATGAGGGGGAACGTCCTGTCGAGTCGTTCGACGCCATCCACCGTAACGTACGTCACCCTGCTTTGGGCATCTTCGCCGGGACGCGATTGCGATACGGCGATGTGATAAACGGTTTCCCGATACCGATAGCGGATCGTGTACCCGGGCCAGTCGGCGGGCAGGCAGGGTGCCAAATGCAGCATCGCGCCGGCGAGCCGTAGGCCCAGCAGCGATTCGACGACCAACTGGTACATCCATCCGGCCGAGCCAGTGTACCAGCTCCAGCCTCCGCGGCCGAGGTGCGGCGCCACTGCGTAGACGTCGGCGGCGACGACATAGGGTTCCCCTTTGTAGGTCGCGATCCCCTCCGCGGATAGCGTGTGGTGTACGGGGTTGATCATCGTCAGCAACTCCCATGCACGCTCGCGTTCGCCCAATGCGGCCCAGGCCATTGCCGCCCAGATCGCGGCGTGGGTGTACTGCCCGCCGTTCTCGCGCACGCCCGGCACATAGCCGCGGATGTAGCCCGGATCGAGGGGCGACTTGTCGAAAGGCGGATCGAGAAGCTGCATGAGCGCGCAGTCGCGGCGCACGAGCCGCTCATCGACCGCTTTCATCGCCCGGTGCGAACGCCTCGCGTCGCCGGCCCCGGACAGCACGGACCAGCTCTGCGAGATCGAGTCGATGCGGCACTCCGCATTGGCCGCGGACCCAAGCGGCGTGCCGTCGTCGAACCACGCGCGCCGATACCACTCGCCATCCCACGCGTGCTGCTCGATGCTTTCACGCAGCTGCTCGCCTTCGGCGAGGCAGAGTTCGGCGAAAGAGGGGTCGCCCTGGGCGCGAGCGAGCGGGGCGAACTGCGCGAACACGGTGAACAGGAAGAAACCGAGCCAGACGCTTTCGCCCTTGCCCTGGATTCCGACGCGGTTCATGCCGTCGTTCCAGTCCCCCGAGCCGATCAGCGGCAAGCCGTGCTCGCCGAAACGCAGAGCGTGCCGGATCGCGCGCACACAGTGCTCGTACAGGCTCGCCACCTCGACGGAGCGGCCGGGCAGATCGTAGTAGGAGTCGTCCTCCGGGTTCACCGGACGGCCTTCGAGGAAATGCACGACTTCGTCCAGCACCGCGCTGTCCCCGGTGCTCGTCACATAGCGGCACACCGCGAGCGGCAGCCACAGGTAGTCGTCCGAACACCGCGTCCGCACGCCTCGGCCCGACGGCGGATGCCACCAGTGCTGTACATCGCCTTCCACGTACTGCCGACCTGCGCACAGCAGCAGGTGCGCACGCACGAGCGCGGGTTCGGCGTGCACCAGCGCCATGCTGTCCTGCAGCTGGTCGCGGAACCCGAACGCACCGCCCGACTGGTAGTAGCCGCTGCGGGCCCACATGCGACACGCGAGCGTCTGGTACACGAGCCAGCCGTTCGCCAGCACATCGAGCGACGGATCGGGTGTTTCGATCTGCACTGCACCGAGCGTATGGCGCCAGTACCGGTGCACCGCTTCGAGTGCGTCGCGTGCGGCAGGGGCGCCGCGGAAGCGCTGCACGAGCTCGCCGGCGTCGTCCAGATTGCGCCCGACGCCGAGCCGGAAGACGATCTCGCGCTCCTGCCCGTCAGCCAGATCGAAGCTCACCTGAAGTGCGCCGCACGGATCCAGCGCGGCGCCGAACTTGCCGGAAAGGCGCGAGCGGCTCATCGCGGCAGGATTTTGCAGGGTGCCGTTGCGCCCGAGGAATTCCGTGCGGTCGCCGCTCAGGTTGCGTGCCGGGTCATCCACGTCGAAGAAAGCGACCCGATCGCCGAACTCGGTGCTGTACGGATTTCGCGCATACAGCGCACCGCTGCGCGGATCGATTTCGGTGCTGACATGCATCGAGGATTTCGCGCGCAGGTCCCCGAGCACCCACTCGACGTAGCCGGTCGCCGACAGCCGGCGTGGCCGACCCGATTCGTTGCGGATTTTCAGCGCCGTGAATTTGACGGCCGCATCGCTGGCCACATACACCCACAGTTCGGAGCGGATGCCTTCGGCGCAGGTCTCGAAGACGCTGTAGCCGAACCCGTGCCGGATCACACAGGACACGTCAGCGCGCGCCGGCAGCGGCGTCGGCGACCAGAACCGGCCGCTCTCTTCGTCGCGCAGGTACAGCGCTTCGCCGCCCGAATCGCTCACCGGGTCGTTATGCCACGGCGTGAGACGGAATTCATGCGCGTTCTCGCTCCACGTGCAGGCGACGCCGCTCTCCGAGATCACCGTGCCGAAGTGCGAATTCGCGAGGACGTTCGCCCACGGCGCCGGTGTCACCCGACCGGGCGCAAGCGCAATGACGTATTCACGCCCGTCGGGGGTGAATCCGCCCAGGTCGTTGAACAGAATCAGATCGCGGTGTGGCTCTTCGTTGGTGGTTTTGGCGTCGGCGGTGGCCCCGGGCAGTGAGGATCGGCTCGGCACGAACTGGGGCGGGCGGGGTTCGACCGGCCCGCGACGGTCGAGTTGTTCGGCGAGCGTGCCGCAACGGTCGCTCAGAACGACGCGCGCGACCGACTGGAAGAGGATGCGGTCGTCGCTCGAGATCTGCTCGGCGGGCCGCACGAAGATGCCGCCCGGCCGGTCGATGACGCTCGCTTCGGTGCCCGAGGCGATCAGCCCCATGATCTGTTCCTGCAGCCGTTGCCGGTAACCGGCGTGGTCTTCGTTCCAGATCACGAGGTCCACCGCCAGCCCTTTCAGGCGCCAGTACGCGTGGGCCTGCACGAGTTGACGCACGAGCTCGATGTTGGCGGCGTCCGCGATCTGCAGCAGTACGATCGGCAGGTCGCCGGAGATCGCGTAACCCCACAGCCCGGACTGCCCGCGGCGATTCTTGACGAGCACGGCCGCATCGGGGCGCAGCGAGGCGTTGGCGTGGATCACGGAACTGGCGAGCCGGGCGTGAAGTTGCGAGTCGGCCTCGCTCGCGTTGAGCTGGCGCAGCACGACCTGGCTGTGAGTCCACGTCAGGTCGAAGACGCGGTCGGCCAGATGCCGGTCCTGGTATTTGTCGATGAGGCCCACCGCGATGTCGCGGCTCTCGCCGATGCCCGACACGATATCGATCGTCGCCGACTGTTCCGGATCGAGGGCCAGCACATAACGAATTGCAACGATCGGATCCAGCACCGAGCCGTCGGTGCCCGATAGCGGCCCCGCCTCGCTCAACGCCAGCGGGTCGGCGGCGCTTCGCGTACGGCCGATGAAGCGCGGACGGTCCGTCTCGTAGGACACTTCGCCGACCTCCGCGCCGTGCACCGCCATCAGGTGCAGCATCCACGGCGTCGGTTCGCCGGCGGAGCGGGGCCGGCGTGTGCACAGGATCGCGCGCCGCTCGCGCAGAATCTCGGTCTGCACGAAAAGATTGCTGAAGGCCGGATGAAGCGCATCCGCGTCCGGTGGCGCGATCACCACTTCGGCGTAACTCGTGACGTCGATCATCCGGCGCTGTTCGGATCGGTTCGTGATGCGCACTCGCCGCAGCTCGATGTCATCTTCCGGAGACACGACGATCTCGGTGTATGTCTCGAAATCGCCGTCGCCTGCGCCCGCCACATCGCGGCGCCGGAACTCGGCGCGCCCTTCGGAGAAAATCGCCTCGTAGCTGTCCGCTCGCCTGAGCGTCGGCTGATGGCCCGTCGACCAGAACTGGCCGCCCGGTCCGTTCGTGAGGTCGCGGATGTAGCAGAACGTGCCCCGGTTGTCGCAGGTGCCGTCTTCGCGCCAGCGCGTGACGGCGAGATCCTTCCAGCGGCTGTAGCCGCCCCCTGCGTTCGTGACCATCACGTGGTAGCGGCCGTTCGACAACAGCTGCACTTCGGGTATCGGCGTGTCGGGGCTGGTGAAGACGCGAATCTGCATTTCCGCGGCGACCGATGTCGCGCGTACGTCGGACAGCTGCGCGGTGTGTGAAAACAGAGCCGTCGCCTTGGGGATCCGTTCCTGCAGCAGCAGCATGACCGCCTGGAACAGCCGGTCCGACTCGAACCGGCGCTGCATCGGCCGATCAAGCACCAGGTAGGCGAGCGCCAGCAGGCTCATGCCTTGGTGATGGGCCATGAAGGCGCGCACGACGACGTGCGACTGGCCGCGTCGCTGCCGCGCCGGCGTGTAGTCGATCGCTTCGTAAAAGCCGAACTTCCCGAGAAACCCCTCGGCGGAGAGCCGCTGCAGATTCGCACAGGCCTGCTCGGGCGCGACCATCAGCGCGAGCACCGACGCATAGGGCGCGATGACGAGATCGTCGGCGAGCCCGCGCTTGAGTCCCAGGCCCGGCACGCCGAAGGCGCGGTACTGGTAGTTGAGATGCAGGTCGACGGTGTTGTAGCAGGATTCCGAGATGCCCCACGGCACACCGCGCTGGACCCCGTACTCGATCTGCCGCGCCACCGCAGCCTTGCACGTCTGGTCGAGCAGGGTGTTGTCGTACGTCGGCATCACGAGCAGCGGCATCAGGTACTCGAACATCGAGCCGCTCCACGACAGCAGAGCCGGTTCTCCGCCGGCGCCGATGAGCAGGCGCCCGAGTGCGAACCAGCTCTCCTGCGGCAGCTGTCCCTGCGCGATCGCGACGAAGCTGGATAATCGCGCTTCCGAGGCCAGCAGATCGTAGTAGCTCACGTCCACCCGGCATTCCGTGACGTTATAACCAATGGCCAGCAGGTGACGGGTTTTGTCGAACAGAAAGTCATAATCCATCTGCGCGAACTCGCCGCACTGCACCGCCAAGCGGTCGATCGCCGCGATCCTGTCGCGGGCGCGAGCGCTCCCGTCGGCGATGGACCGCTGCAGATCGCTGAGCCACGGGTGTTCTGCCGACCGGGCATGAAGCGGGGCCGCAAGGGCCGGCCCCAGCTCGGTGTCGAGCCGTGCGAGTCGCCGCAGCGTCAGGAGGCCGGGGAGGGCGACGAGCGCGGCAGAGGCGGAATCCGCTTCCAGGTCCGGCGGCGGCAGCGACAGCCACGGCGCAAGGTGGTCGAGTTCGTCGAGCGCGTCATTGCATTGCCGGACGAGTGCCCGCACCCATCCGTGGGCTTCGCTCTCGGGCACGGTGTCGTCGCCACCGACGGCGGGGCCCAGGGCCGTCACGAGCGCGGCGGTGCAGGAGGCGAGCCGCAGCAGCGTCGCGTGCGCTGCGGGGAGCGTGAGCGGCTGGCCGGCGGTCGCGGATGCCAGTTCGTTTCGGCACGCCGCGAGCCGGTCCGCGGCCATGCCGTCCGTCCCTTCCAGGGTTTGCACGAGGATCTCGAACGTGTCGCACAGGCCGTCGAACAGCCGTGCCGGCAGTATTGGATCATCGGCAAGGCTGAGCAGGCCTGCCCGCAAGGTCAGCAGGTGGCCGGCGAGGTTGCCGCTGTCCACGGTCGATATGTACAGCGGCAGCAGTGGCTGCAGCGTCTGCGTGTCGTACCAGTTGTAGAAATGGCCGCGGTGGCGCTCGAGGTCGTGCATCGTGCGCAGCGTGTTCGCCGTGCGTTCGACGAGCCGTCCTCCGGGGAGGTAGCCGAAATCGTACGCGGACAGGTTCGCCAGCAGCGCCAGGCCGATGTTGGTCGGCGAAGTGCGATGCGCGATCGCGGCAACGCGGTACTCCTGGAAATTGTCGGGCGGCAGCCAATGATCGTCCTCCCCGACGAAGTTGTCGAAGAACGCCCAGGTGCGTCGCGACAGCGCGCGCAGGAAGAGGGTTTGTCCGGCCGTCAGGCTCGGCTTGCGGCGAGCGAGCGGGCGGCTGATCCACCACGCGAGGGCTGGCGACGCAAACCATAGCAGCAGGACCGGTAATGCCACCACCAGCGCTTCCGGCCGCGACAGCGCGAGGTGGATCGCCATCATGACGGCGATCGCAGGGGCCACCCACATCGTGCGGATGGCCGCGGCGAGGGCGCCGCGGTCCCGGCCGGCCGATTCGCGATCGACTTCGCCCGACGGTTTCCATTCGAGCAGCCTCCGCTGCGTGACGGTCATCCGCCAGGCTGTGCGGGCGATTGCATCGAGGCTGAAGAAGGCCTCATACGGAAGGCAGGCCAGCTCGAAGCCGACCTGCATGAAGCGCCGCGCCGCTGAGCGTGCGACGGCTGCGACGTGCTGGCGCATCAGCACCTCGTCCGGCTTGCGGAACAGGTCGAGGACCACGGCGCACATCGACGGGATCAGCAGGATACCGATCACCGCCATCGTCCATAGCCCTGGCGACGACAACAGTGCCCATCCGGTCAGCAACAGCAGGGTCAGTGCTGCCGGGACGAGGCTGCGGCGCATGTTGTCGGCGAGCTTCCACTGCGACAGCATCGTCAGGGGGTTCGTCTGGCGCGCGCCTTCACCCGGCACACGCCGCAGCAACCACCCCGCCAGCTGCCAGTCCCCCCGAATCCAGCGGTGACGGCGGCTCACGTCGGCGCCGTAACGGGCAGGATAGTCCTCGTACACCTGCACATCGCTCAGCAGACCGGCGCGCGCGTAGCAGCCTTCGAGAAGATCGTGGCTGAGGATGCGATTGTCGGGAAAGCAGCCGTCGAGCGCCTGCTCGAACGCATCGACGTCGTAGATTCCCTTGCCAATGAACGAACCTTCGCCGAACACGTCCTGATAAACATCCGACACGGCACGGGTGTACGGATCGATGCCCGGCTCGCCGCCGTACAGACGCGCATAGCGCGAGCGGTTCGTCCCCGGCAGGCTGACCGACACGCGCGGTTGCAGGATAGCGTAGCCTTCGCACACCCGGCGCTTGGCACTGTCATAGCGGGCGCGATTCAGCGGATGCGCCAGGGCGCTGACCAGTTGCCGCGCCGTGTCGCGCGGCAACTGCGTATCGGTGTCGAGCGTGATGACATACTTCACGCCCGACAGGACCGAGATGCCGCCGACGACGAGCGCGAAGCGATGTTCCGCGGCGCCGCGCTCCTGGGTCCGCAACAGGGCGTTCAAGTCTGCGAGCTTGCCGCGCTTGCGCTCATGCCCCATCCAGACGCGTTCCTGCGGGTTCCATCGCCGCGGGCGATGGAAGAGGAAGAAAATGTCGTCCCGGGGGTGGCCCTCGTCTCGGCCGTATTTCTCGTTCAGCTCGTCGATCCTCGTCCCGGCCAGCTGCATCAGCGGGGCATCCTCCGGGAGCGATTCCTGGTCCGCGTCGAGAAAGTCCGTCAACAGGCCGAAGTGCAGGCTGGGATCGCGGTTCGCCAGAAACCTGACTTCGAGCGCCTCGACGAGATCCTCGATGTTCGAGGCACTCGTCAGCATCGTTGGCACCACGACGAGCGTGCGGGAGTGCGGCGGGATCCCTTTGGAGTAGTCGATTCTGGGCAGGGGATGCGGCGCAGCCAGCAGCGTCGCGAGCCAGTTCACCAGCGCGACCGACAACTGGCTCACGGCGAGCAGCGAAACGGCACCGACCGCGAGCAGCATCCAGACGGATAGTCCGGACTCCGACGCCTGCGACAGCAGCCACCCGGTCACGAGCAGCGTGATCAACGCGATCGTGCCGAGATACGGAATCAATGGCCTCCGCTTTGCAATTCTGCCCAACGCCTCGAGGGCGGGTAGCCGAACGTCGGCTGCCCGCTCGAGCTCAGCCATACCCTTGTCAATGAGATAGAAACCGACATGAGCTGCACGATCGGCGCTCCCGCTGTCGGCACTCCTCGCCGCGGCCTCAGCCAGTTCGACGGCCTTGCGGGCGACCTCGCGTTCGGCCAAGCGGCCTTTGCGCGCGATCGCTTCCGTTGCGTGGCGGTAGCGATCGCGGGTTGCGAAATCCATCTGCCCATAGACGCCGGCCGGGTCCTCCAGCAGTGTCTGCTCGACGACGCTCAGGCTCTCGACGAACTCGCGCCAGTCGATCGCCCCCAGGGCGCGGAGGCTGCCGATGCTGTTGCTGACCGACACTTGGTCGGCGGCCTGCTGCTGGTTCTCCGACTGCACCGACTGGTCGATCGTCAGTCCCGATTCGGCGAGGCGCTGCTCGATCCACGTCAGGGGTAGGGCCAGGGCGGGGCCGCGCCCTTGCAGGCGGCGCGCCAACTCGGCGACAAACGCGCTGCCCATCGGCGGGTTGGAGCGCGCCATGTCCGCAATCACCAGGATCAGGCTCTTCGGATCCTTTTCCGCAGTCTCCGTCATGCGGTCCGCCCAGGAACCGGCCAGGTCGCGCTCTTCCCATGCGGCTGCGATCCGCGTGCCGACGCGACGGAGGTTCTCGATCAATGCCAGCCGCAGCATGATCGGAATCGCCCACAACTCGCCGAGCTTCAGGGGCGAGACAGTCTGGTAGGCCGCGACGAAACGGCCGAGACTTTCGGTATCCACGCGACCGTCGCCGTGCGCGACCGTCTCCAGCGCGATGTCATAGACGCGGGGCCGTCCGGCCGACCGCCCCGCTCGTGCCTCATCGAGGCGGGGCAGCTCCCGGCTGTAGTCTTTCGGCAGATGCCGCTTGGCGGTGTGGATCTGCTCTTCGATGAGATAGAAATTGTCGAGCAGCCATTCGGCGGCCGGCGTACTCCGATGGTTCTCGCTGACCGCGGCGGTCAGCAGGCGGCACACGCCGACCAAGGCATTTTCGTTCGCCGCCAGCCGATCGAGGAGCTGATCCGGCGCCCGTCCCGAAGCCAGACGATGCGAGGCAGCGAGCGCCTTGCCGTGCTGCTCCATCTGATCGGCGCTGAACAACTCCGATCGCAGCGGGGGCTCCTCCGCCGGGGGGACGCGCGGCCGGCTCCTGCCGGGGAGCCCTGCCTTCAACTGCTGCAGCGTCGCGGCGAGATCGTCACGCCGTGCCTGCACCTGTGCCGCCAGGGAGATTCGAACGAATGGCAGCGGACCGTCGCGACCGCTCCCGAACGTGACATCGGGTGGGAGGCCACGGCCCACTTTCCTCACTTGACCCGCATGTCGTTCTTGACTGATTTCACGCCGCTTACGCCCCGTGCGATCTCGACTGCCTTGTTGATGTCCGCCTGCGAGGCGACGAACCCGCTCAGTTGCACGACGCCCTTGAAGGTTTCGACGTTGATCTCTGCGACTTTCAGTGTCGGCTCATTGAGGATCGCCGCCTTCACCTTGGTCGTGATGACCGTGTCATCGATGTATTCGCCGGTCCCTTCCTGCTTCGCCGTCGAGGAACAGCCCACTGCGGTGATCAGCGCGATGGCGAGGAAGAACGCGGAAAAATACTTGCCGAGCTGTGTCATGAGTGATTCTCCAGAGGTGCATCAAAAAGCGTTCTTGCTTGTTGTTTATTTCTTCTCGACTCCGGCTTCCTATCGAGAGGCATTTCTTGCCGGTCGGTTGGCACCGCTGCATCACGTCTCCCGGCGTGAGTGAATGGGCGAGGCGACAGTCGCGGCAGGGTTTGCCGCTGCCCCATCGCCTTCGCGAGAAACTGGTCTGCCCCGCAGGGCAGCGATCATCAGACGTTCTTGATGTCTTCCTTGATATCCCCGTAGCCGGACTGGACTTTGCCGACAACTTTCTCGGCCTTGCCCTTTTCTTCGAGGCTCTTGTTGCCGACGACCTTGCCGGTCACTTCCTTGACGGTGCCTTCCACTGTTTTCACTCGACCTTTGACCTGATCCTTGTTCATGTCTTGCTCCCGTGATTCGGTTGAACATTGCCCAGGGCGCCGTGTCGCATCTGCGGCATCCGGCTCAACAAGGATGCGTGCGATGCAATTTGCAGTCTGTACGGCAGCGCACATTGAGCGTGTTGTCATTCCCGGCGGGAGAAACTGTGTGTGATGCCGCACTGATGCGGCTTGCCCGGGCGGCTAAACTTATTTCAGACGCAGGCGCGTCGGCTTGAGCAACAGATCGAGGAGAGGGACCGACATGGAAAAGATGAACCTGCTTTTGTTGCCCGGGCTGCTGAACGGGGCGAGCCTGTTCGAGCACCAGGCGGATGGGCTCGCGGACGTGGCCGGCATCACGATCGCGGACCTGACCGGTTCGGATTCGATGGCCGGACTTGCGGAAGATGCGCTGGCGCAAGCGCCCGAAGGTCCGTTCGTGCTCGCCGGGATGTCGATGGGCGGGTATGTCGCCTTCGAGATCCTGCGCCGGGCACCGCACCGCGTGCGTGCCCTGGCGCTGCTCAGCACGAGCGCGCGCCCCGACACTCCCGAAGCCACGAAGGCGCGCGAGGAGCTCATCGAACTTGGCGCCACCGATTTTCCAGCGGTCATCGAAAAACTGCTGGCGCGCATGGCGCACCCGGAGCATGCGAACACCCCCGAGGTGGGTGGCGTGTTCCAGTCGATGGCGACCGGGCTCGGGTACGACGTGTTCGTACGCCAGCAGCGCGCGATCATGGGCCGCGCGGACAGCCGGCCCACGCTCGCCGACATCGAATGCCCCACGCTGGTTTTGTGCGGTCAGGACGATCTCATCACGCCGCCGGACGTGCACCGTGAACTGGCGGCGGGGATTTCCGGGGCGCGGCTTCATGTCATCGAGGAATGCGGTCATCTCGTGCCGCTCGAGCAGCCCGAACAGGTCACCGGGCTGCTGCGCGACTGGCTGGGGGCGCTCGCGGTGCCGCCGAAGACGCCGGGAACCTGACGAGGGCCGGGGCGTCCGTCACCCACTCAAACGACGGCCCCGAACAGCGCGCCAACGCCGGCAGTGACCGCCATCGCGAGCGCGCCCCAGAACGTGACGCGCCACGCCCCTGTCAGCACGGAGGCGCCGCCGACGCGGGCGGCGACGGCCCCGAGCAGGGCGAGGAACGCGAGCGATGTCCCCGAAACCCACCCGATCAGGCCGTGCGCAGGGGCGAGCGCGGTTACCGCGAGCGGCAGCGCTGCCCCGACCGCGAAGCTCGCGGCCGACGACAGCGCGGCCTGCACCGGCCGTGCGCTGAGCCTTTCCGAAATTCCGAGTTCGTCACGCGCGTGGGCGCCGAGCGCGTCGTGTGCCATCAGCTGGTCGGCAACCTCGTGCGCGAGGCCCGGCTCGAGACCGCGCGCGATATAAATCGCGGCCAGCTCGCGGTGTTCCGCAATGGGCTGCCGCTCGAGCTCGACGCGCTCGCGCGACAGGTCGGCATTTTCCGCGTCGGCCTGCGAATGCACCGATACGTATTCGCCTGCGGCCATCGACATCGCTCCGGCCACCAGTCCGGCAACACCGGCCACGACCGCTGCTCCCTGACCTGACCCGGCAGCCGCGACCCCGACCACGAGACTGGCCGTCGACACGATGCCGTCGTTGGCCCCGAGCACGGCGGCACGCATCCAGCCGATCCGATCGGTGCGGTGACGTTCAGTGTGGCGGCGCGCGGACTTCATGATCGGCACTCCATGGGCGTCGATCCATACAGCATGGCTGCTACAGATGTGCCGTCAAGCCCGCGGTGAATATTCGAACCGTGCATGCCGAATGCGTTCACGCTCCTGCAGTGCTTTTTCGGCCCGCCTTTCGGCAGTGATATCGCTCACCACCATGCGGCATTCGCGGCCGGTTTCATCCGGGACAGCCTCGATCCGGACGATCGCTTCGGGGCGTTGGCTGCCGGCCGCCAGGACGATCTCGCATTTCTTCTTGCATTTTGCATCGAGCACGTCGCTGACGAAGCGGTTGAACTCCGGCAGGAACTCCGGCTTGACGGAAGCGGCAAAACGATGCCGCCCATGCTCGGAGCGCTTGATCCCGAGCAAGATCGCCCCGGCGAGATTGACATTCGTGATGACGCCGAGCGCATCCAGCGTGAAGTAGCCGACCGGGGCGAAGTCGTACATGTCGGCGCATTGCTTTCGCAGCGAATCGGCTTCGTCGTAAGCCTGACGAAGCTCCTGGTTGTGCAACTCCAGCTCGATCTGGTGCACCTGCAGTTCGTGCAGCAGGCGCTCCGTATCCCACGGCGCTCCCGGCAGGATGGGCCGGGCCTGCTTCAACCGGGCTTCGGCGCGCTTGCGCAGTGTGGCCGGATTCGGCCGTACGCGACACTTCGACCGGTGGGCCGGCAGCATCTGAAACAGACGGTCGCATTCCGACTTGACGGCGCCGTAGCATTCGCAGGCGCGCGCTTCCAGGCCGCGGCGATCGGTCACCGTGACATGCCCGCGGCGGTATTGAATCAGTCCGGCCCCCTGCAGTTTTCCGGCCGCCTCCGTGATGGCTTCGCGACGCACGCCCAGCATCCGGGCGATCATTTCGTGGGTGACATCGAGCTTGTTCCCGGGCAGCAGGTCGAGACTGAGGAGGAGCCAGCGGCACAGTTGCTGGTCGACCGTGTGGTGTCGATTGCAGACGGCACTCTGCGCCATCTGCGTCATCAGCGCCTGCGCGTACCACAGGGCGAGGCGCTGCAGGCTTCCTCCCTGATCGAGTTCCCAGCGCATGATTTCCGCGCGCAGGCGGTACGCACCCCCTGCGCTCTGAACCACGACCGCATGGGTCGTGGTGTCGCCGCCGAGCACCAGCGGGATGCCCACCAGACCGTCGTTGCCGGTCATCGCCAGTTCGGTCGACGCGCCGTTCTCCGTGGAGAAGATCAGCGAGGCGATGGACGTCGTCGGGAAAAAGACGAATTCCAGGCTGTCACCCGATTCATACAGGACTTCCCCCGTCGGAAAGGTCACGAGTTCCAGATCGTCCACCAGCCGGGCATATTCGGTCACCGGAAGAGTTGCCAGAACCCGGTTCTGCCTCGGATTGTGGGTCAGCGTATCGGGCATTGCGCGGTCCTCATATCGTCAAGCTGCCGGTTCACAGGCTTGCGATCCGGCCCTTGTGCTTGGCGGCGGTGGCGCGACCTTCGTGACAGTGGATGCCTGATGAATCGGCTTGCGGGCCGAAGCACCGCTACAGCACTTTGCGACCGCTGATGATTCTGAGCAGCACGATCACGACCGCGACCACCAGCAGGATGTGGATGAATCCCCCGATCGTGGTCGAAGTGACCAGCCCGAGTAGCCACAGGATCAGCAGTACGACTGCAATGGTATAAAGCATGAGATTCTCCTTGTCCGTCGGGTTGAGATGCCAGGATCCGGGCGGCGGCACGGGATTCGGGAGCGTGGGGGGTGTGGGCGATCGACAGGGATGCCGGAAGTGCCGCCGGCCGTAGGCGTATCAATATTCGATTCGATCCCGGGCGTCTGTCTGCCAGCGCACACAACGGCGATGCTCGCCGGAGATCTACCTTGCGGAAACGTCGCCGTCCTGGCAATCCTGCGACGGCGGAAGCAGGCGATCGCATTCCGCTCTGACCACTGCATAGCATTCGCAGGCCCGTACCTCCAGCCCCGGGCGGTCGAGCACGGTGATGTGGCCTCGGTGGTACGCAATCAAGCCTGCCTTGTGCAGGTTTCCGGCAGCTTCCGAGACGCCCTCGCGGCGCACGCCGAGCATGTTGGCGATCAGCTCCTGGGTCATGAGCAACTCGTTCGACGGGAGGCGATCGAGGCTCAGCAGCAACCAGCGGCATAGCTGCTGGTCGAGAGAATGGTGACGGTTGCACACTGCCGTCTGCGCCATCTGGGTCAGCAGCGCCTGGGTGTAACGAAGCAGCAAATCGTGAAAGACGCCCGAGCGACGCCCTCCGGTACGTTCGAATTCATCCTTCAGCAGCTGGCCTTTCAATTGGAATGCGTGGCCGGCACTTTGCACGACGGCACGGCTCGGCGTGGTCTCGCCGCCCATGAAGAGGGAAATGCCGACAATGCCTTCGTTGCCGACCACGGCGATCTCGGCCGAGGCGCCGTCCTGCATGACATAGAGCAGTGACACGATCGCGTCGGTAGGGAAATAGACGTAATGCATCTGGGCGCCGGACTCGTAAAGCACTTTGCCGAGCGGCATCGGGACCCATTCCAGGCTCGGTAGGAGGCGCGCGTAGTCCTGCGCGGGAAGGGCAGCGAGAAGGCGATTCCGACGGGGATCGTGAGTGCCAGGCATGATGGATCTCCCGATCGTCAGGCGTTATCAATACGCATCCACATTGTGGCTGAATGAATCCTGACGGCCTTCACAGTATAGGTGCAACGCCGGTTCGGGAGCCGTCGGACTGCACAGAGGGGACTCCGAAGATCGGGCGGCTGCGTCCGCCATCCTCACCTGTAGTACTTCGCTCCCGCGGATTTCCACGGCCTGCCGCCTGCGCCGATTTGCGCGGCGCTGTTCTTTTCCGACCGGCCGGACCTGAAGATCGGCAGGGAGATGGTGTCGTTTCCAAATCGCGGGAAGAGGCAAAACCCGAGCGGGTGCCGGGTTTTGCCTATGAGGAGCACAGCTCCTTTCCAGCGGTTACGGCCACTGATAGAAGCTCGCGTGCCGCCCCAGCGCTTCCGGGTCGTTCCGGAAAGCGATCAGCTCCTGATGGACCTGGGCGCGCGTTTTTCCTTCCGCGCCCGCGGGCGTCTTCATGTCGAGCACCCACACGGCTTCACCTTCGACACGGCGCCACCCATTCATTGCCGGCTCGTTCTGGAATCCGGCGGTCGCGTGCATAACATGATTGTGTGACGCCGCTTCGGCTCCGATGCGCACCGGTGCCGATGAAGAATCCGCGATCGCAACGGAGGCGCCCAATGCGGCGACAAGAGCGATACCCGTGCTTTTCAGATATTTCTGCATTTTTAACCCCAAAGATAGTGTAACGATTAACAGGATTGAAATAGTGGCGCAATTCAGTTGCGTCGTGATTAAGAATAAGCGCCGCTGTGATTGCGCACTTTGATTTAGATTATTTTTTGCAAATCACGATTAAACCGACATTGCATCAGGGAAATTTGTCCGCAAACAGACAACGAGTCATGCCGGCGATAAAGTGCGGGAATATCCCTTTCAGCTTTGCGGGAAAAAAACGATGATGCCGCAATGGGATTGATGATAGAGGAATAATGTCACGAGCGGAGCTGTCGCTGGAATTGACGAGGATCAATTTAAATCCTTGAAAATTGCGATTATGGGCAGCATGTGGAAATTACTTGAATTTGAAGTTGCAAGAAATATACATCTTCTGATAGCCTGCAATCCTTGCTTTTGGCGGAGCTGACAGACTTACGGATCAGCTTACAGCGGCGGAATGGCAGGCTTTAAGCGGCGTATGAACAAAACAACAATGCATATTGCCGTCTCCATGTCGTTCCGGGTAATGCAAGCAACTATGATAAGAAGCATGTATAATATTTATTAAAAATCCATGGTTTGTGCCCTGTATTTCAGGGGCCGAAACCTTTATCGAATTAGGAGTGTGCAATGTCGTTTGCTGTGAAAAGTAATATCACGTGGGTCGGAAAACAGGATTGGGAACTGCGTGAATTCCATGGTGCGGAATACTCGACGCACAAGGGATCGAGCTATAACAGCTATCTCGTGCGCGAGGAAAAGGTCGCGTTGATCGATACGGTCTGGAGCCCCTACGCGCAGGAGTTCGTCGACAATCTGGAAAAGGAAATCGATCTCCACAAGATCGACTACATCATTGCGAACCACGCCGAAATCGACCACAGCGGCGCTTTGCCGGCATTACTGGCGAGGATTCCCGACACGCCGATCTACTGCACTGAAAACGGCGTCAAGTCCCTGAAAGGACACTTTCACAAGGACTGGAATTTCAAGGTCGTCAAGACCGGGGATACGCTGGATCTGGGCAACGGCAAGCAGTTCGTCTTCGTCGAAGCCCCGATGCTGCATTGGCCGGACAGCATGATGACGTACCTCGCCGGGGATGCGGTGCTGTTCAGCAACGACGCCTTCGGCCAGCACTACGCGAGCGAGCAGATGTTCAACGACCTCGTTGACCAGGAGGAATTGCGCGCCGAGTGCCTCAAGTACTACGCGAACATCCTCACGCCGTTCAGTGCCCGTGTTACCGCGAAGATCCACGAAGTGCTGTCGTTCAAGCTGCCGCTGGAAATGATCTGCACGTCGCACGGCATCATCTGGCGCGACAATCCGGCACAGATCGTGGAGCAATACCTGGCGTGGGCCGACGATTACCAGGAAAACCAGATCACGCTGATCTACGACACGATGTGGAACGGCACCCGTCAGATGGCAGAGGCGATCACCAAGGGGATCCGTTCGGCCGACCCCTCGGTGGAAGTCAAGATGTTCAACCTGGCCATCTCCGACAAGAACGACGTGCTGACCCAGGTGTTCAAGTCGAAAGGCATTCTGGTCGGTTCTCCGACCGTCAACAACGGCATGTTGCCCCAGGTCGCAGCGCTGCTCGAAGAAATGCGGGGCCTGCGTTTCCGCGGCAAGCACGCGGCCTCGTTTGGCAGCCATGGCTGGAGCGGCGGCGCCGTGGACCGAATCGGCCAGCGCTTGGAGGAGGCGGGCTTCAAGGTTAGCGGCGGGATCGAAGCGGTCTGGAAGCCGACCGATGGCGCGCTCGACGAATGCCTCGCATTCGGCCGGCGCATTGCGCAGCAATGGCGTGGCGAACACGCACCTGTCCAGGCAGGGGAGAACGCTCCTGCATCCGCATTCGCCCGGTCGCCGGCCCGCCCGGCCGCAAATCCCGTTGCGGCAGCGACTGCGACCCCGAACGTCGTCGCGGCTGACGGCGGTTCGATGCGGTGCCGGACCTGCGGCTGGGTTTATGACCCGGCAAAGGGAGAATCGGGGCAGGGCGTCCATGCCGGCACGCCGTGGTCCGCGGTGCCGGAAACGTTCCTGTGCCCCGAATGCCTCCTCGGCAAATCCGAGTTCGAGCCGCTGCATCCGCACCGCGACGGTGCGGCGGACGCTTCCAGGGGGGACGGACTCCAGCCCGCGCCGGTCGTGATCATTGGCGGCGGCAGCGCCACTTATCAGCTGGTCCGTGCTTTCCGGGCGCAGGATCAGGACACGCCAGTGCTGGTGATCACCGCCGACGCTGGTGCCGACTATCCAAAGCCCCAACTGGTCCATGGCTTCAGCCGCAAGCTCGGGCCATCGGATCTGGTGCAGCGTTCGCCGGAAGAACTCGCCCGCGAGTTCAACGTCACGATCAAGACGCATACGCGGGTGGATTCGATCGACGCCGAGGCGAAGACGATCAGTTTCGGCGGCGAAATCCAGCCTTACAGGGATCTCGTCCTCGCGCTCGGGGCGACTCCGTGGATCCCTCCGCTCGAAGGAAACGCCGTCGATCGGGTGATCACGCTGAACAATCTCTCGGACTATGAAACCTATCTGCACCAGCTCTCACGGGGAACGCGGGTGTTGGTGATCGGAGCGGGCCTGACCGGCACCGAGGTCGCGCTCGATCTGGCCGAAGGCGGGCAGCAGGTGTGGCTGACCGACGTCGCCCCCCGTACGCTTGCCAAGGTGTTGCCCGAGTTCGTCAGCCAGGAACTGGAAGCGAGGCTGGTGCAGAAGGGGTGCCGGCTGCATCTGGGCCAAAACATCGTGTCGATCGACTCGAGCGCCGGAGGGGTCACCGTGCGGCTTTCGGACGGGGAAACGTTTGAAGTGGACACGGTGTTGGTGGCAGCGGGAGTGCGGCCGCGCGTCGAACTCGCGAAAGCGGCCGGCCTCCAGGTCAATCGGGGAATCCAGGTCGATCCGCAGTTGCAGAGCAGCAGCGCGCACATCTATGCGCTGGGCGACTGCGCCGAGATCGAAGGGCGGGTGCTGCCGTTCATGCATCCCCTGTCGCTGGCGGCCCAGGCGCTGGCGAAAACGCTCGCCGGCGAGCGTACCGGGTTGCGCCTGCCTGCAATGCCGACGATGGTGAAAACGCCCGCGATGCCGATCCAGGTCGGTGGTGTGACGGTCGCCGACGGCCTTCAATGGACGGTGGAGGCCGATGAAACCGGCCTGACGGGCAAGGCGGTCAATGACGAGGGCGAATTTGTCGGCTATGTCGTAACCGGCAAGCATCTGGGCAACGGCATGGCGCTGCTGCAACAGCTGCCCGCACTGCTCTGAGGCCTGTCCGCGCTATCGACGAGCGCGGCGTCGCTTTCGCTGACGAGCGGAAACGGGACGCGGGCGGCCCGGAAGGGTCGCTCGCTCCTCATAAGCTGCATCATAGATACACCTATCTGGCGACCGCGTGGTAATCTGACATGTACGGCCGATTGCCCGGTCCGTCCTGTCTGGGTCTGTGGTGCAGCGGGAAGGGGGCAGAAGTGCCGGGACATGCAAGGGCCCGCGATGCAACTGACCCGATACACCGATTACGCGTTCCGCACGCTGATTTTCCTCGGACTGCAAAAACCCGCCGAACTGGTAACGATCTCCATCGTGTCGGAGCATTTCGACATTCCCCGCAATCACCTGGTCAAGATCGTGAACCACCTCGCCAAGCTGGGCTATATCGAAGCTCTCAGAGGGAAAGGCGGCGGCATTCGCCTGAATCGTCCGGCGACGAAAATCAACTTGCGCGCCGTGGTTGAGGCCGTCGAGGAGACGCTGACGCCGGTAAACTGCCACGAGCCGACCTGCCGAATCCTGCCGTCATGCCGGCTGGTTGGCATCATGGACGAGGCGCAGGAAGCGTTCCTGGCAGTGCTCGGGAAATACCACCTGAGCGATCTTCAGCAAGAGCCGCAACGTCTCGAGAAATTGCTCAGGTGGTTTCCTCCTGCGCAAGAAAGGAGCGCGCACGTCGCGCACTCCTGAACCGCGCCTCGAAGCAATGCCCGCCGGCAGCAGTCGTGTCGTCGCTTCAGCCGAACCGAAAAGCGGAAAGCGTGGTTTCGAGCACGCGATCCGAGAAGACCCGCTGACCCCCGTCCTCGCCGGCGGCACCGGCGACCACCATCAGCGGCAGCAGATGCTCTTCGGCCTGCAGCGGGTGCGAAAGACGGGCTGAAGGCGCGTGCGCCCAATCGACCAGCGCCTGATGACGGGATTGCGGCGGCGCCTCGACTGCAGCCGTGAGCCAACCGTCGAACTCGTCGGACACGGGCCCGAAATGGGGGTCGCCGTAACCCCGCATATTGTGAAAACTCATGCCGCTGCCGACGATGAACACCCCTTCATCACGCAACGCCGCGAGTGCCTGGCCTGCCTGCAGATGCGCCAGCGGATCGAGATCCCGACGCAGCGACAGTTGCACCACCGGGATATCGGCAGCCGGGAACATCAGCTTCAACGGAATGAACATGCCGTGATCGAAGCCGCGATGGGGGTCCGTTTTCGCCGGGAGCTGCGCCTGGCCGAGCAGCGCGGCAATCCGTTCCGCGAGGCGGGGCTCGCCCGGCGCGTCATAGCGCAGTTCGTACGTGTGCGGCGGGAAACCGTGGTAGTCGTAGATCAGCTCCGGTCGTGCGCCGCTGGTGACGCTGAACACGGACTCCAGCCAGTGCGCTGAAACGAGGACCACGGCTTGCGGGCGTTGCGGCAGGGTGCCGGCCACGCTCTTGAGGAAGCCCGCCATCGCGTCCCATGCCGTGGGCGGGTTCCAGTCCATGAAGAAGCAAGGGCCGGCACCATGGGGAATGAACAGGGTCGGCATCCGGGAATCGATGCGCGTGGGAACGGCTTGCGTAGTTGCTGACATATGCGCCACTCTCCTGGGGGAAACGCAAACGCTGCGAAAGTACCACTTGCGGCGCCGCCCGGTTGCATCCTGCTGAGGTGAAACCCATGCCCAATTCACGCATCGGCAACGCGGTACGTCTGGAATTCTCGCCGGGCTCACTCGTCCACACCAACCTCTCGGGGGCCGCTTTTTCGGGGGACTGGTTGTGGGTCGCCGGTGACGAAGCCTGCGGCATCGGTCGTCTGCGGCGTCTCGATCCGCTCGGCACGGAAGCGTTGCGGTACGGCGATCCCTCCAATGTCTCCCTTGCCGACCTGCTGGACCTGCCCGGCGATCCCGACGAAGAGGCCGACCTGGAGGGAATGGCGGTCGTCGACGGCTACCTCTGGGTGGTCGGCTCGCACGGGCTCAAGCGCAAGAACCCGAAGGCCCATCGATCGCATGCCGATAACGCGAAGCGGCTCGCGAAAGTGACGCTCGACGCGAACAGAAGGATGCTCGCGCGTCTTCCGATCGAGCCCGATCGGCACGGCGTGCCGTGTCTCGTGCGCGAAGCCAGCGACGGGCGTCGCGCACAAAAGCTCGCCGGGGATGCCCGCTCGAACGAACTGACCGCGCTGCTCGACGATGACCCTCATTTCGGGCCGTACCTGAACCTTCCCGGCAAGGACAATGGCTTCGACATCGAGGGGCTCGCGGTGGATGGGAAGCGCCTGTTGCTGGGGCTGCGAGGCCCGGTGCTGCGAGGCTGGGCCGCTTTGCTCGAGATCGCTGTCGAGGCGCATGGCGAAGACTTGCGGCTGGCGCCGCTCGACGACAGCAACACGCTCATCCGCAAGCATTTCCTGCAACTCGAAGGCCTCGGCATCCGCGACCTGCACTTTTCCGGAGACGATCTGCATCTCCTCGCCGGGCCGACGATGGTGCTCGACGGCGACATTCGCGTTTTCAGGTGGGCAAACGCCCGTTCCGTGCTGGCCGAGAACCGCGAGCCGGTGCGTTTCGAAGCCGCCTTGCCGCAGCGGCTGTCCCTGCCGCACGGACGGGGCATCAACCGGGCCGAGGCTATTTGCGAGGTGCCACGCGAGCTCGGTCTGCCCGCGCCGGGATGGATCGTCCTCTACGATTCGCCCGACTCCGCGCGTAAGGATGGCGAATGCACGGTATTCGGCGACCTGCTGCTTCGGCGCGCAGCGCGACGGTGAGCCGGCCGGCGTCGAGCGGGAACCCGGAATCATGTCCGGCCGGGTCGCGAAAAAACGTTCAAGTCGTTGCACTGTTCCGTGGTCCGTTCCTACGGAACGGAGCGTGACGGCAACCCGTAGCACGGTGAGCAGGGAACAAGTGTGGGCACCGCGTCCAGCGACCCCAAAAGCAAAAAACCCAGCCACCGTGAGTGATTGGGTTTTCTGTACTTTTTTGGTTGCGGGGGCAGGATTTGAACCTGCGACCTTCGGGTTATGAGCCCGACGAGCTGCCAGACTGCTCCACCCCGCGTCGGAGAAACAGAACTATAGTCGACATCACGGATGCCGTCAATGAATGTTGCCGAAAAATGTCGAGACAGGCGGGGCGCCGGCTACAAGGAACGGGCGGGCGACGCTATGCTGTCGGCCGGCCGGATTTGTGCGCGAGCTGTGTTTTCGGGAATCCCGGCATTCCTCCGTCACAGGCTCAGCCGCTGCCCGATCCCGGACCTGTTTGAGATTTCAAGGAATCTACCCCCCATGGCAATGACGAGGTCGCTCGAAGTGAAAGGCCAGCTGGTGGCCGGTGGCAAGGAGCCGTTGATCTGCGCGCCGCTCGTCGGCAGGGACGAAGCGGCGGTGCTGCACGAGCTGGAAGTGATCGTCGCGAAGCGGCCGGATCTCCTCGAGTGGCGAGTGGATTTCTATTCCGGGATTTCCGACGTCGGCCGTGTCGTCGAACTCACGAAGGAGATCCGCACGCGTTCGGCCGGCATTCCGGTCATTTTCACGCGCCGCTCGACCCGCGAAGGCGGTGAGCCGATCGACCTCTGTGAGGACGAAGTGCTGTCGATGTACCGGGAGGTCGCGCGTTCGGGCGCGGTCGACTTCCTCGACTACGAGTTGAGTAGCGAGCCGGAGCATTTCGAGCAGGCCGTCGCGCTCGCCCGCGAGACCGGCACGAAGCTCATCGCGTCTTTTCACGATTTCGAAAAGACGCCGCCGGCCGACGCGATCGTCGCGAAGCTCGTGGGGATGGAGAAAGCGGGGGCCGACATCGCGAAGATCGCGGTGATGCCGCAGGGGCTCGAGGACGTGCTGACGCTGCTGCAGGCGACCCTGGAAGCGCAGAAGACGATTTCGCTTCCGGTCATCAGCATGTCGATGGGCGCTTATGGTTCGCTGAGCCGCCTGTTCGGCTGGGTGTTCGGCTCGTCGGTAAGCTTCGCCGTCGGCCAGCAAGCTTCCGCGCCGGGACAGGTGCCGATCGAGGACCTGAGGACGGTGCTCGAAGTCCTGCAGCGCTCGCTCAAGGGCGGATAAGTCCGGCCGCGCGGAGCGGCTTTCCGCGCGTACCGGCTAGGATGGCCTGCCGGATTTTCAGCCGGCCTGCCGCGCTTCGAGCAGCTTGACCAGGCTGTGCAGGACGCGGTTGACGGGCGTCGCAATGCCGAAGGCTTCGCCCTTGCGCAGCACGTAGCCGTTGAGGTAGTCGATCTCGCTGCGCTTGCCGCGTGCGAGATCCTGCGCAGTGGAGGAGAACTGCGTCGGCATCGTGCGCGCGATATGCTGCACTGCGTCCCAGGGGTCTCCCGGCACTTTCACGCCTTCAGCCTGCGCGACGGCGAGGCACTCCCGCACGACGTCGCGCATCACGTCTTCGACTCCTTCGCCGCGCACGAGGCGACCGTAAGGCAGTTGCGTGATCGCGGACAGCGCGTTGTAGGCGCAGTTGAGGATCAGCTTGGCCCACAGCGCGCCCATGACGTTGTCCGAGATCTGCACCGGCACGGCGGCTTCGGCGAACAGCTTGGCCAGCGCTTCGCTCGAGGCCGACGGGCCGATCACCAGTTCGCCACGTCCATGGTGTTTGACGTGGCCCGGAGCGGCCATTTCGGTCGCGACATAGACGACTGCCGGTGCCACCTCGCGTCCGAGCAGCGCCTGCAGCCGCGATGCGTTGTCGACGCCGTTTTGCAGGCTCAGCAGCAGTGCGGCGGGTGCAAGATGCGGCGCCATTTGCGCCGCTGCATCGGCGGTATCCGTCGACTTCACGCAACACAGCACGAGTTGCGCTCCCCGCACGGCTGCCGGATCGGTGCTCGCCCGCATCGGCACATGGGCCTGGAAAGTCTGCGTATCGAGGAACAGCCCGTCGCGCTGCACTGCCTCGACATGCGGCGCCCGCCCGATCAGGACCACGTCGTGACCTGCGCGGGCGAGCATCCCGCCGTAGTAGCAGCCGACCGCGCCGGCACCCATCACTGCAATATCCATCCTGCTCGCTCCAAAGTCGCGCCTCGAACTGCGAGGCGGGTCTCATCATTCATGATTGTCGTAGGCGCTCATGGTAACGCCGTCGCGCGCGAGAGGAGATTCGGGCGGGCGAGCTCCTTGCTCCGGAGAAGCAAGTCGATCGCCGGTCGTGCCCGGGGTATTTGAATCGCCTCGCTTGCCGCGCGACAATGACTCGACACGGTCATTTCGCGGGAGCAGTCGAGATGAGCAAGCCGGATCACGAGCGGCTCGACCGGCTCGTCGCCGAAGCGCGACGCGCCCGGGAGCAGCGCGAGCAAGGGTATCGGGAGCGGGCGCTCAAGATCTACCCGTGGATCTGCGGCCGTTGCGCACGCGAATTCACGCGCGAGAACGTGCACCAGCTCACTGTGCATCACCGCGATCACAACCACGACCACAATCCGCCCGACGGCAGCAACTGGGAACTGCTCTGCGTGTATTGCCACGACGCCGAACATTCGCGAGTTCTCGATTGCGCAGGGCGCAGCGCCGGGGGCGAGGAACTTTCCCCCGCCACGCATCAGCCGTTCGCGGATCTGAAATCGCGGCTGAAAGGGGGTACATAGCGCAGTCACACGAGGCGCAACGCGTCGGCTGGCGCAGCCCGGGCTCGCACGAGGCGAAAGTGCTCTTTCGAACGATGCTGCGGCTCGTCATTGCCTCTCTGATCATGATTGCCGGGGTCACCATGTTCCAGGACCGTTGGCTTTATTTCCCCGACACGGCCACGCTGGGTGAGGTCGTGTCCGACCGGCTGCGCGCGTGGCCGACGCCTGAGGACTTTCGCGGCCTCATCGCCGAGCCCGCGGGCGCCGCGCGCGCCACGGCAATCGTCTTTCACGGCAACGCCGGACATGCCGGCCATCGGAACTTCTACGCGGCCGTGCTCGCGAGGCTGGGGTTGCGCGTGATCCTGGCCGAGTATCCGGGTTACGGTCCGCGTGGCGGCAGGGTAGGCGAACAGAATCTGGTCGCCGATGCCGAACATACCGTCGCGCTCGCCCATCGCCTGCACGGCGGGCCGCTGCTGCTCATCGGCGAATCACTCGGCGCCGGCGTCGCGGCGGCGACGAGCGCGAGTCAGCGCGACAGGATTGCCGGGTTGCTGCTCATCACGCCTTGGGACCGACTCGAGAACGTCGCGACGTTCCACTATCCGTGGCTGCCCGTGCAATGGCTGCTGCACGACCGATACGACAACGTCGCCCATCTGGCGTCGTTCGACCGCCCGGTGCTGGTCGTCGTCGCAGAGCAGGACAGCATTGTCCCCGCCCGCTTCGGCGCCGCCCTTTATCGGGCGCTCGGGGACCCCAAGCGGCTGGCGGTGGTGGAGGGCGCGGAACACAACGACTGGGTCGATCACGTGGATGAGCATTGGTGGCGCGACGCGATCTCGTTCCTGCTCGAGGAATCGCGGTGATCGACTCGGGATGTGCCGGGCGAGTGCCGCGGTCCGCTTCAGGTCAATCCCCGTTATCGGGGTGATCGGAATCCAGATCCGAGCTGCTTGAATCCGGCAGCAGGGTTTCGAGCCACGCGTTCGCGCTGGTCGTCGTCAGCTTGAACCCGGCCTCCACGCGCAGCGCGGCCAGTTCCTCGCCGGTGGCATCAAACGCCGCGAGCAATGCGTGCGGATCGAATTCGCCGGGGACGATGTCGAGCGTGACGCTGATCCGCCCGGAAGGCGTGTTCACCGTGACCTTCTTGTGGAACATCGCGTGCCGTTGCTGCTCGTGGCGGCGCAGGACCTCCGAAGCGGTCTTGACGAGCGTGTTGAACGCGTTGACGTCGAGCGGCTTCGGGTTCTTCTTGTCGCGCCCCATTGTCCACGGCCCGACCAGGGCTGGCTCGGGTTCGCCGTCCATGATCATCTCGACCGCCCATCCTTCGTCGTCTTCGTTCTTGATGACGCGCGCAGTCCATCCGTCGTCACGCCACAGCCGTGCTTCCTTGACCGAAGGCGGCGAGTCGTCCTCGGCCTCGTCGTTGAGTGCATTCGATGTCATGCGTCGATTTTACGTCCTGCGGTGCTTGGACGCGCGGTTCCCGCGGTCGCTTCGCTCAAGCCGGTCCTTCGGCCGCAGCCAGCCGTGCCCGCCGCATCACCAATTTCTCCAACTCCGCGATGCAGAACACCAGGAGCCCGGCGGCGACGACTTTGAGCCATTCGATCACCGACAGGTCCGCGGACCCGAAGACCGCCTGCATCGCCGGAGCGTGCGTGAATGCCAGCTGCAGCGGGATGCACGCGGCGATGGCCGCCAACACGTAGCGGTTGCCGGTCAGTCCTTCGCGATTGGTCACCGGCGCAAAAATGTAGCGGCTGTTGACGAGGTAGAACATTTCGGCGACCACCACCGCGTTGACCGCCATGGTGCGGGCGATTTCGAGGCTCGTGCCGTGTGCCAGTTCCCACAGGAACAGGCCGAGTGCGCCGGTCATCATCAGGAACGAGACCATCACGACGCGCCAGATGAAGAAGCCGGAGAGCAGCGCCTCGCGGGGCGGACGGGGCATGCGCGCCATGATGTTCGGCTCCGACGGTTCGAAAGCCAGCGCAAGGCCCAGCGTGCTGGAGGTGACGAGGTTGATCCACAGCACCTGCGCCGGGGTCAGCGGCAGGGTCAGCTCGAACAGGATCGCGGCGATCACGACCAGCGCCTCGCCGCCGTTGGTTGGCAGCATGAACAGGATGAACTTCTTGAGGTTGTCGTAGACCGCGCGGCCTTCGCGCACCGCTGCGGCGATCGTCGCGAAGTTGTCGTCGGCGAGCACCATGTCGGCCGCTTCCTTGGCCGCCTCGGTGCCTTTCATGCCCATCGCGACGCCGACGTCGGCGCGCTTGAGCGCCGGAGCGTCGTTCACCCCGTCGCCCGTCATGGCGACTACCTGGCCGTCGTTCTGCAGTGCCTGCACCAGGCGCAGCTTGTGCTCCGGGCTCGCACGGGCAAAAACATCCACCTCCATCGCCACGCGGCGCAGGGCAGCGTCGTCCATGATCGCGACCTCGGCGCCGGTGACCGCCGGCTTGCCAATGCCGATCGCAAGCTGCGCGCCGATCGCGCGGGCGGTTTCGGCATGGTCGCCCGTGATCATCTTGACGCGGATGCCGGCGCGGTGGCATTCGCCGACGGCATGGATCGCCTCTTCGCGCGGGGGGTCGATGATGCCGACCAGCGCGAGCAGCGTGTAGCCGTCCTCCACGTCGGCAAAACGCAGGTGGTCTTCCGCGGGAGCGGCGCGCTTGCAAGCGAGGCCGAGCAGGCGCAGCCCCTGGGCAGCAGTGTCGGTTGCCATGCGGCGCCAGTAATCGGCGTCCAGCGGGCGCTCGCCGTCGTGACCGAGCTGCTGCGCGCAGATGTCGAGGATGCGTTCCGGTGCTCCCTTGACGAAAATCCACGGGTCGCCGTCGGCGTCGCGGTGGTAGGTGGCCATGAAGCGGTGCTGGGATTCGAACGGGATGCTGTCGCGGCGCGGCCACTCGGAATCCGCGACGTTCCGCGTGAAGCCGGCCTTGTCGCCGAGAACCAGCAGCGCGCCTTCGGTGGGATCCCCTTCGACCCGCCACAGGCCGTCGTCTTCGCGCAGATGCGCGTCGTTGCACAGCACGGCGGCGCGGATCGCCAAAGACAGCGCCGGATAGCGGTCGGTGTCGATGATGTGCCCGTCGACGCTGAAATCGCCGACCGGCGCATAGCCGACGCCCCCGACGTCGAACACGTGGCCCGCGCACACGACGCGCTGCACGGTCATTTCGTTGCGCGTCAGCGTGCCGGTCTTGTCCGAACAGATCACCGTGACCGAGCCCAGCGTTTCGACCGCGGGCAGGCGCCGGACAATCGCGTTGCGCCGCGCCATGCGCTGCACACCGAGTGCGAGCGTGACGGTCATGATCGCCGGCAGTCCCTCGGGAATCGCCGACGCGGCGAGCGCCACGACCATCATGAACATTTCCGAAGCGGGATGACCGCGCCCCAGCGTACCGAGCAGGAACGTCGCCGCCGCGAGGGCGAGAATCGCGATCGCCAGGATGCGGCCGAAACGGTCGATCTGGCGCAACAACGGGGTGCTCAGGGCCTGGATGCCGGTAAGCAGCTCATTGATCTTGCCCAGTTCGGTCGCCCCGCCCGTGCCGACGACGATGCCTTTGGCCTGGCCATAGACGACCAGCGTGCCCGAATAGGCCATGCCGTAGCGATCGCCGAGCGGCGCATCCGCCGCCACCGCTTGCGTCCCTTTTTCGACGGGCAGCGATTCGCCGGTCAGCGCCGCTTCTTCGACGCGCAGCTCATGCACCGAAACCAGGCGCAGGTCGGCCGGAACGCGATCGCCGGAACCGAGCAGCACGAGGTCGCCCGGCACGAGATCGGCCGCGTCGATTTCGCGTCGGTGGCCATCGCGGACCACTGTGGCATGGGGGGACAGCATCGCCCGGATGGCGTCGAGCGCGGCTTCGGCCTTGCCTTCCTGGATGAAGCCGATGATCGCGTTGATCACGACGGCCGCGAGCAGCACGCCGGTATCGACCCAATGGCCGAGCAGGGCGGTGATCACTGCCGCGCCCATCATCACGTAGAGAAGGATGTTGTGGAACTGCATCAGCAGACGCAGCAGCGGGCCGCGGCGCTTCGGCGGGGCGAGCCGGTTCGGCCCGTATTGCGCGAGCCGGCGCCGGGCTTGGGCTTCCGGCAGTCCGCCGTGCGGTGTCTGCAGATGATGTCGGATTTCGTCCGGGTCGAGCGTGTGCCACTGTTCAGGCGCGCGTTCGAAGGACTCGGCCGTTGACCGGTCGTTCATCGGACCGACGCGGCGTGCGGAGCGGGAACGTCCCGCTTGCCCGTCGTTGGTAGGTTGTCCGGGCGAACCTGGGTCATCGGGACTCCTTCGTGCCGGCCTAAGGTAATATCGTGGCCATGTATTGACGCACTGCAGCGAACGCCGGGAAATTCTACCGAGCGATCTGTCCCATGTCGAACGCAACGCCCGTTATGCTCGCGGTATTGCATCTCTTGCCGAATGGAGGGCTGCGGCCATGAATCCCATCAAGCGGCTGCTAGTCGCAACCGATCTTTCCGCTCCGGCGCGTCACGCCGCCGACCGCGCCGCCCTCGTGGCCCGCGAAGTGGGCGCGAGCCTTGACCTGTTCCACGTCGCAAATGTTACGGCGGTGGAAAAGCTCCGCCTCCTCATCGCCGACGTCCCGGCCGAAACCGGACAGCGGGTGCTCGATGCTGCACTGGAAGAAATGCGCGCGCTGGCGGCGAATATGCTGAAGCAGCATGGCATAGCAGCAGGGGTCCAGGTCGCGTCCGGTCCGGTGCTGGCGGAAATCGTCGGCCACGCCGACACGATATCCGCCGATCTCCTCGTGCTCGGGGCAGGCGGCAGCAGTTTCATGCGACATCTGTTAGTCGGCTCCACCGCCGAGCGGATGGTGCGCAAGACGCGCTGGCCGATGCTCATCGCCAAGCAAGCTCCCCACGAGCCTTACCGGACACTGCTCGTGCCCGTCGACTTTTCGTCGTTTTCGTTGCGGGCGCTGCGCAACGCCCAAGCCATCGCGCCCCGGGCGGACGTCGTGTTACTGCATGCGTTCGAGGTGCCTTTCGAGAGCAAGCTGCGATTCGCGGGTATCGAAGACGAACTGCTTGCCCGTTATCGCATCGCCGCCCGGCAGGAGGCGCTGGCGAAACTGCGCGAGCTGCGTGACGAAGCGGGGTTGCCGCTCGAGCGCACGCGCCTGATCGTCGTCCACGGCGACGCGTCGCGGAACATCATCGAACAGGAGCAGGAGCAGGATTGCGACCTGATCGTGATGGGGAAGCACGGCGAAAGCATGCTGGAGGACTTGCTGCTCGGGAGTGTCACCAAGCACGTGCTGACCGAGTCCCAGGGGGACGTGCTGGTGTCCGTCTGAAGCACGGCTTGCAGGGATGAAGCGGCGGAGAGTGCCCGCACCTCCGGCATGCTCCAGTCACTGCCGATCCGCTCGAGCTTGAGCTGCGTGCATAGCGCACCGATCCGTTCGTGCTGAAGGTTCATGCCGTCTCCCCGAGCAGCGCGTCGTAGACCGACAGCGGATGCTGCAGACTCTCGCGCGGCAGAACCCTGCGAGAAGGCGCGGCGGGCGGGGTGAGCGCGGTCGACACCGGTAGCGACGAGAGCGCGGCGCGCTTGTGAGCTTGCAGATAGACCTTCAGCTGCGTCAGCCCCCCTTCCTAGCCGCGCTCGCGGATCTCGCGCCACAACACCACTGCTGGAATCCAACGTGGGCGTGCGGCCTCGATCCGTTCGACGGTGGCACGGCCGCTCGCTTGGGCCATGACGCGACGAGTGGCCGCTTACGGGACCGATGCTCACAGGGCGGCACATCGGCTATATTCCCGAATTATCAGTGGAGGGGTGAGCGACCATGGATCCATTCATGCTGGCGGCCATCGAAGAAGCTCAATCAGGAGGGGCGGAAGGTGGCATTCCGGTCGGATCGGTGATCGTCCATCGCGGAAAAGTTATCGGTCGAGGGCATAACCGAAGGATCCAGCAGGGAAGCGTCATTAGACACGGCGAGATGGATGCCTTCGAAAACGCTGGCCGACAGCCCGCGCAGGTCTATCGCGAGTCGGTGCTTTACACGACCTTGTCGCCCTGCGCGATGTGCAGCGGCGCGATCCTTCTTTATGGCATTCCCAAGGTCGTCGTCGGGGAAAACCTGACCTTTATGGGCGAGGAAGAATGGCTGCGTTCCCGGGGCGTTGAAGTCACCGTCCTTCAGGATCCGGTTTGTATGGATTTGATGCAGACCTTCATCGCCAAAAATCCGGAACTCTGGCATGAGGATATTGGCGAGACGCCGGCTTGAATCGCCATGGGAAGTCAAAGTCTGGCGCTAATACCGACCCTTGATTAGGCATACCGGCAGACCGCTCCACTCAGTTACCTGACCTTGAGCAATTCGAACTGAGAAAGGCCGAATGCGGTCGGGTCCGGCTGTAGCCAGACGGGCGAAGCGGACGCTGGCGCCGGAGTTTGTAGCTGGGACGGCTACCAAGTAGGTCTCGAACGGAACGTTCGTCCGGAAATGCTTAGATTCGGCTACACAGTGGCTACACGATACTCAAAAACTAAAACGCCAACCCCGAGAGGTTGGCGTAACTGATTGATCCTATTGGTGCCGACAATCTGACTCGAACAGATGACCTACCGCTTACAAGGCGGTTGCTCTACCAACTGAGCTATGCCGGCGCGGGCCGGATTATAGCGCAACTCCGGGTGGAGACTCGTACCCCGATCTTCCGGCTGCCGCGCGATTCGCTGTCCCCCGGGGGGCGCGGCAGCGGGGATCTAGTGAGTCCGGGTATCGTCCTGGAAGCGGCGGTAGATCTCTTCGACTTCCTCGCGGCAGTCGAGCAGTGCCGCGACGGTGGGGGCGTAGAGCTTGGCGCCGCCCATCCGGGCGATTTCGTCGAAGGCGTTGTCGAGCGTCCAGGCGGCCTTGTAGCTGCGGGCGCAGGCGAGGGCGTCGAAGACGTCGGCGGTTGCAACGATGCGGGCTTCGAGCGGGATTGCCTCGCCCGCTAGTCCGCTCGGGTAGCCGCTGCCGTCCATGCGTTCGTGATGGGCGCTGACGATATTGCGCAGCATGCCGATGTTCTCGAGGCCGGCAAGGCTGAAATCGTTGATCAGCCGTTCGGCCATCTGCACGCCCATCGCCACGTGCTCGCGCATCACGTCCCGCTCGGCGTCATCGAGCCGTCCGGGTTTGAGCAGAATGCTGTCCGGGACTCCGATCTTGCCGATATCGTGGAGCGCGGCGAACAGGAAAACATGTTCGATGTAGTCGTCGGACAGACCGTGCGCGGGCGCTAGTTCCCGCGCGATCAGGCGTGCGTAGCGCGCCATGCGGTCGAGGTGGGCGCCGGTCTCGAGATCGCGCACATGGGCGAACTGGCTTGCGAGCCGCAGGCCGCCGACGAGCATCTGCACTGTCGCGAGTTCCTGCGTGACGATCATGCCGATGAGATGGCCGGAGAGAAGCAGATCGGCGACGACATCGTCCGGGAAAGCGTCGCGCGTGCGCGAATCGAAGAACAGAAAACCGAGCAGCTGCTCGTTCTGCATGATCGGGACGGTCAGGCTCGACCGGTAGCCTTCGTGGAGCAACCAGCGGGAATGCCGGGAGTCGGGGCTGATCGCAGCGCTCAGGTCGTTGAGGACTCGGGCCTTGCCACTCTGGGCAATGGCGAGAAGCGAAGGCACGTCGGCGAGCGGGCACTCGTAAGCTCGCAGCGAGGTGCCGCTGTCGGTGCTGTCGACGAACGTACGCAGCCGTTTCAGGTCGGGGTCGTAGAGCGCGACCGCGAGGCGTTCGATGAGCGGATGCCGCTCGTGGATACGCTCATGCACGCCGCGCATCTTTGCGGCTACCGAAGAGAAATGCAGGTTGCTCGCCTGGCGAGCTGCCGAGGCGGCGAATTCCTGCCAGCTTACCGGGGCGTCCATAACCTTGACCTCGCGACCCATTTCGGAAATTGCTGCTTCGCTGCCGGGAACGCAGTGTCAAGATCGACAGGAGCTAGAATTGGCCCTGCGTCGTGCGCAGCTTCTCGATATCCGGGATGTGAATCGTGCGTCCCTCGACACAGATTAACCCGGCTTCAATGAGTTCGTGCAGGATGCGGGAGAAATGTTCCTGGGTGAGGTTCAGGCGCGATGCGATCGTGCCTTTGCTGGTCGGGAGGCGCACCGACACGTAACCGCTAGTCCTCGGCTCGCCGTCGATTTCCTCCTGGCGCAGGAGGTAGCCAACGATGCGCTCGCGCCCGGAGCGCAGCGAGTAGGTCTCGACGTCGGCGATCAGGTGGTGCAGGCGGTGCGACAGACCGGCAATGATCTTGCGACAGAACACCGGATCGCGGTCCATCTCGTCGAACACGACACTCTTCGAGATGTGCAGCAGCTTGCAGTCGGTCAGCGCCTGGGCCATCACGACGTAGGGCTTGTCCATGAACATCACCGCCTCGCCGAACGTCTGGCCCGGAAGGATGATCTCGATGACTTTCTCGTGCCCCTCGGCGGACGTGAAAGCGAGCTTGACCTGGCCGGCCAGCACCAGGTGGAAGCCGTGGCAGGGGTCGCCCTTGTGGAAAACCACGCAGCCCCTGTCCACGTTCTGCTCGCGCACGCCGTGAGCGAAGCGGGCGATCTCGGCGGGACTGAAACCGCTGAGGAGCGGCACGTGCACGAGCAGCCTGCACAGGCGGTCGGTCTCGGCGTGCTCTTGCCCGCTCGGGGAACACGCGGTGGAAGAGACGGGTTCGCTTCGGGTTCCGGGCGAACAGGCAATACGCGGCATGATTACCGTGTCAGTTGAGCGTAGAACAGCGGAAGTCGCGCCGGCAACTCCTCGGGCTTGCGAATCACCGCGTAACCGGCCGGGCCGAAGAGGTGCGGCAGGTAACCCGCGCCCTCGCGGTCGATTGTGACACAGAACGGGACGAGGCCCTGTTTGCGCGCTTCGCCGACGGCGACGCGAGTGTCCTCGATGCCGTAGCGTCCTTCGTACAGATCGAGATCGTTCGGCTTGCCGTCGGACAGGATCAGCAGGATGCGCCGCGCGGCCTGTTCGGCTGCGAGCAACTGGCTTGTGCGCCGGATTGCCGCCCCCAGCCGCGTGTAGTAGCCCGGCTTGATCGCGCTGATGCGCCCACGGATGCGATCGTCGAAGCGGTCGTTGAAGTCTTTCAGCCGATGGAAGCGGACCTGGCTGCGCTTGACCGACGAGAATCCGGCCATTGCGAAGCGATCGCCCGTCGCTCCGAGCGCCTCGCCGAACAGCAGCAGCGCGTCGCGGATGACGTCGATGACGCGCGCTTCGCTCGATACCCAGCTGTCGGTCGACAGCGACAGATCGGCGAGCACCATGCAGGCCAGATCGCGTTCGCGTTTTTCGAGCGACAGATAAAGCTGGTCGGACGGATTGCGCCCGACCGCCCGGTCGGTCTGGGCGCGGACCACCGCGTCGAGGTCGAGTTCGGTGCCGTCGGGGCGCGCCTTCAGCCAGCGCCGGCCGGGCTGCAGCGCGGCGAACTGCTGGTGCAGTCGTCGCGCGGTGCGCCGCAGCGGTTCGGGCAGCGGGCAGGGTGGGGCGTCGCGGGCGGCGAGCTCGGCCAGACGCACGTGATCCTGCAGCAACACGCCTTTGCGGTAGTCCCATTCCGGCAGCGGGATGCCGGCGCCGAGCACGATGTCGTCCTCGGCTGCCGAAGGGAGGTCGAGATCGAAGCGCACTTTCGACGCGACGCGGTCCGTGTCTTGCGCGAGCGACAAGTGATCGAGGTCGCGGGCGGCGCTGGCGGCATTCGGGTCCGGCTCGTCGTCGGTGGGCCGGTTGACCCGCAGGAACTCGGCGACCGCAAGCAGGCTTTCGGCGCGGAAGAAGATCAGCAGGCCGTTCTTTTCCTGCGGCATGTCGACCTGCTCCGCACGGTGGGCGTGGCGCTCGTTTTCATCGAACGACGGCGGCCCGCCGTCGGCGGTCTGCTCGGGGTCGGCGCCGGTGTTGCGGCGGCTCGCGGCGGTGCCGGACAGGGAACCGGTGAGCCACAGCAATACCGGCTGCGCGGGGGGTGTTCCGGCTGGGACCGGCGGCAGCGCGCGGACGGTGCCGGGCGCTTCGAGCGCTTGGCGAATCGCACGTTCGCGTTCGGCCTCGGCCGCAGGGAGTTTCTCGGGACGCGGGCGCGTCGGCAGATAGGCCGCGACGAGGCGCCGGTAGCGCGGTTCGATCCCTGGCCACATGTGCAGCGCCGCGCAGGTCGCGAACTGGTTGCAGCGGAAATCGTTGTCGGCCGCGTCCGGCCCATCCGCTTCGATACCGCCGTGCGCGGCGGCGAGCGCGGCGAGCCACAGGTAGAGGTCGCGGTTCAGCGAGCGCTCGGGAAAGGCGTCGATCTCCGGCGGCAGCCGCAGCGTCGAGGCGTCCATGCGTGCCCGGGCGGCCCGCTCGCCGGCGCCCGCGATGCGTTTCAGCAGGCTGCGCCGCGCGCCATGTTCGTCCTCGGTTGCAGCGGCGACGCGCAGGCCGGGATCGCCGCCGAGGGCGCGGAAGAACACGCCGGCGGTGCGCTCGATCTCCTTCAGCTTAACGACAGCTTCGGGATGATTGCCCAGCGCCGTGCGGGTGACCCAGCGGTGCCAGAGTTTGCCAACGGCTTCTTCCATCCTAGCGTTCCTTGCCGGAGCGGAACCCGGCTTCATTCTGGCGGGCGGCTTCGCTGCTCACCCACGCGAGCAGCGGCCCCTGGGGGTTGTCGCGCTGGCTTTGCTCGCAGGCTTCGACGCACTGCGCGCACTGCGTGCAGGTGAACATCAGGCGCTTGATGTTGCGCGGGGTCAGGCGCATCGGACAGACCGCGTCGCACGCGGACTGCCGGTCGGGCAGACAGCTGGCGCAGTCGACGGCGCGCTTTCTCTGGAAACCGACAACCATCGCGTCGCGGTTACTCATCCATGCGAGACTCTGGAACAGGCCGACTGCGCACGCATAACGGCAGAAGAGGTGACGGGCAAAAAGGAATTCCATCGTCAGCACGACGGTCGCCGCGGAGAGGAAGATCGTCTGGTTGCGCGTGAACTCACCGCCGAAGAGATTGCCGTAGACTTCGGCCGGAGGCAGCAGGTAGCTCAGAAACACCACCGACCACAGGAACGCGAAAAACACCGCGGCCGGCACGACGACTGCCCACCAGCGGGCGTCTGGTCGCCACGGTGTGCCGTCGGCCTTCCATGGCGGCAGCGGCTCCCGGACCCACACGCTCGGTTTGCCCGATGCGCGCTGCATCAGCTTGTTGATCGTTTCGACGACCGAAAAATGCGGGCACAGCCAGCCGCAGTAAAGTCGTCCCCACTTCCACGAGACCCATAGGAACGCGGCCCCGCCGACCAGGATCGGCACGAACAGGCGGAACATCACGTTCGAACCGGCTTCGAGCGCGCTGATGCGGCCGGCGACGAAGTCGTCGAGCCCCAGGCGCCATTCCATGCCGAGCAGCCACGCATGGCCGGCGACGAGGTCGTAGCGGAATAGGTCGAGTACGGGCGCAAGAATGAACAGCGTGAAAAAGCCGATCTGGAACGCGGTGCGCTTTTTCTGCGTGCGGTTGTGCCCGGCCGGTTTCGCTGCGGCGATCGGAATGACCCGGCGGGACGGCCGGCGTGCGGCATCCGGCCTGTCGGCCTGAGCCGTATCGGGCGACGTCTGGGGTGAAAGTGGCGAGAACTGCGGGGCGTTCATGATTTACTCGACGAGCTTCGGGCCGATGATGGGAAAACGGTAAGGGCGGGCGAGCATCGCGCGGTTCAGGCCGATCACGCCGAACAGGATCAGCATTGCGTGGAAGCAGACGAAGTACAGCACCCCGACGACCCACGACCACGGGTTCGCGAAGCCGCCGAGCAGGAACACCGCGACGCTGACCCCAACCAGCAGGCCGCCTCCCCACAGGCTGGCGACGACGGTCTGCTTGAGGTGATTGCGCGCGAGCGCCGGTGCGCTGAGCCGATGCCGCCACCACAGCACGACAAGAATGACGAACGCGAGGCCGGGGGCGATCATCAGGTTCACGAGGAACAGCGATTCGGCCGCCACCGCGAGCGGCGGACCGGGCAGGTCTTCCTTCAGCAGATCGTGTTCGGGCTCTGGCATCGCGTCGATTCCTTGCGGTCGGACCGGCTGCCGGCCCGCCTTCAGCGGCCGAAGGTCGCCGCCACGACTTCCATCAGCGCGTCGGCAACCTCGGGGTCGTCGGTGAGGCTCTCGACGATCGCCGCGCGGCACGCCGTGACCGGGTCCATGCCATCGCGCACGAGCAGTGCCGCATAGACGAGCAGCCGCGTGCTCGCCGCCTCCTCGAGATCCTGGTCTTTCAGCGTGCGCAACGCATGCGCGATCGACACCAGGCGACGCGCGAGGTCGGGCGCGCAGCCGGCTTCGCCGAGCAGGATCGATTCCTCGCGGGCGCTGGCAGGGAAATCGAAGCGCAGGCTGACGAACCGTTGCCGTGTCGAGGGCTTCATGCCTTTCAGCAGGTTCTGGTAACCGGGGTTGTACGATACGACGAGCATGAACGACGGCGGCGCGGACAGCAACTCGCCGGTGCGGTCGATCGGCAGGATGCGGCGGTCGTCGGCAAGCGGGTGCAGCACCACCGTGGTGTCCTTGCGCGCCTCGACGACTTCGTCGAGGTAGCAGATGCCGCCTTCGCGCACCGCGCGCGTCAGCGGGCCGTCGCACCATACGGTCTGACCATCGCCGATCAGGTGACGGCCGACCAGATCGGCAGCCGTCAGGTCGTCGTGGCAGGCGACCGTGTAGAGCGGCAGACCGAGCTTTGCGGCCATGTGCGCGACGAAACGCGTCTTGCCGCAGCCGGTCGGACCCTTGATCAGCAGCGGCAGGCGGTTTTTCCACGCGTGCTCGAACACGCTGATTTCATCGCCGGCCGGCTCGTAGAACGGAATTTCCATGAGGGATGCTTCCATCTTCATGCTGCAAGTCCTTTCCAGTAGGCCAGGCCGATCATCGAGCAGACGAGGAGCATCCAGCCGAGCGCGATCAGCGGCCACATCAGCGGCGCGCGGCGCAACGCCATGTAGTCGAGGATGATCAGGGTGCCCTTGGCGAACGCGATCGTCATCAGGAGTGCGGTGATCGCAGGGCCGGCGTCGCCGCGTTCGCCGACCAGCCATGTCAGCATCGTGGCGAAGATCAGCGCTGCCCAGATGATCGCCGCGCGATTCGACGTGCCGTGGGACGAGGCGTGCGGGGGGGAGGAAAGCGAGGATTGCATTGTGTTGGACCTCTCAGCGCATCACGTAGATCAGCGGGAACAGGATCAGCCACACCAGATCGACCATATGCCAGTACGCCGCGCCGGTCTCGATCCCGTTCATGTTGTCGGGGCCGTAGCGGCCGGTTCGAGCGCCGTTCCACATCGCGGCGATGATCACCAGACCGAGGATCACGTGCATGAAGTGGAAGAACGTCAGCGACAGGTAGAACATGTAGAACGTGCTCGACGACAGGCTGATGCCGGCACCGATCTTCTCCGCGTACTCGAAGATCTTCACGACGACAAAACCGGCACCGCACGCAAACGCTGCGGCCAGCCACGGCGCAGCGCGGCGACTGAAGCCGGCTTCGGCGACCTGCACGGCGCGCACGACGAAGAAGCTCGACGTCAGCAGCAGCACGGTGTTGATCGCACCGGAGGTGCGGTCGAGCGTGAGCTGTTCGGCGTTGAAGAGTTCCACGTGATTGGCGCGCGTGAAGGCGTATACGACGAAGAACACGCCAAACGCCAGCAATTCGGCGAGGATGAAGAACCATATCGCGAGGTCGCCGGGAAGGCGTCGCGCCGTGGTCTCCAATGCGGAGTTGGAGGCGGAGAGGGGTGTCATCAGGGTTTGGCTGCTTGTATTCATGGGTCCAGTCTAGGGAGCGTACCCCTTCCGGACCTTGATTCTGGTTAATTCATTCCCCGGAGATGTAACGAGAACGATTTGCGTGAGCAGAAAGAAAAAGGGCGGCTTGCGCCGCCCTATGTTTCTGTCCTTCAACGCCGTTGAAGGACCACTTTCGAAACTCCTCAGGGGGTGATCAGCGGCTTGCTTTCACCCTTGATGAAGAAACTCGTCACGTACGTGACCAGGCCGACCGCGAACACCACGCCCGCCCACAGGCGCATCCAGTAGAACAGGTTGATCTGATCCTGCACCTGCATGAACGGCATCGGCGTGTCGGAGACGCGCTGCAGCCACACCTGCAGGATGCCGGCGGCGGTGAGGAACAGCGTGATGAAGACCATCGAAATCGTCATCAGCCAGAAGCTCCACATTTCAACCACTTGGGCGCGCTGGCTATTCGCCGCACGACCGCGCAGCAACGGCATCGCGTAGCTGATGATCGTCAGCACGACCAGCACGTAGGCGCCATAGAACGCCATGTGGCCGTGGGCCGCGGTGATCTGCGAACCGTGCGTGTAGAAGTTCACCGGAGCCAGCGTATGCAGGAAGCCCCACACGCCTGCGCCGAGGAAGGCCATCACGCCGGTACCCAGCGCCCACAGCACTGCAGCCTTGTTCGGATGCTCGCGGCGACGACGGTTGACCATGTTGAACGCGAAGACGGTCATCGCGAAGAACGGGATCGGTTCCAGCGCCGAGAAGATCGAACCCCACCACTGCCAGTAACCCGGCGTGCCGATCCAGAAGTAGTGGTGACCGGTGCCGATCAGGCCGGTGACGAGCGCCAGCGTGATGATCACGTACAGCCACTTCTCGATGACTTCACGGTCGACGCCGGTGACCTTGATCAGGACGAACGCGAGCATCGCGGCCATGATCAGTTCCCACACGCCTTCCACCCAAAGGTGCACGACCCACCACCAGTAGAACTTGTCCTTGACCAGGTTGCCCGGGTTGTAGAACGAGAACAGGAAGAAGATCGCCAGACCCCACAGGCCGAGCAGCATGACGATGCTGATCACCGTCTTGCGGCCCTTCAACATCGTCATGCTGATGTTGAACAGGAAGGCCAGCGCGACGATGACGATACCGATTTTGGTCAGCAGCGGCTGCTCGAGGAACTCCCGTCCCATCGTCGCGAGGATGTTGTTGCCGGTCATCTCGGCAAGCGTCGCGTAGTCGACGAGCAGGTAGCCGAGGATCGTGGCCGCGCCGGCGATCAGGAAGATCCAGAACATCAGCAGCGCGAGTTTCGGGCTATAGAGCTCGGTTTCGGCTTCTTCCGGGATCAGGTAGTAGGCCGCTCCCATGAAGCCGAACAGCAGCCAGACGATCAGCAGGTTGGTGTGGACCATCCGCGCGACGTTGAACGGGATTTCCGGGAACAGGAAATCCCCGACTACGTACTGCAGGCCCATGGCCAGGCCGAAAACGATCTGACCGACGAAAAGACCGATCGCCGCTATGAAGTATGGCAGCGCGACCGATTGCGAGGTGTATTTCATGGTTTGTTATCCCCTTGAGGTTTTCGATTCGCTGCGCTCAGCCCTCGATGTTGGGAGGCCATTTCTGGGCGTCGATTTCGGAGGTGTACTTCAGGAAGGCGACCAGATCGTCCAGTTCCTGGTCGGTGAGATGGAACTGCGGCATCTGCCGGCGGCCAGGCGCGCCGGTCGGCTGGGACTGGATCCACGCCTTGATGAACTCCGGCCCGCGACGCGGGTAGACGTTCCCAAGCTCCGGTGCAAAGTACGCACCTTCACCCAGCAGGGTGTGGCAGCCAATGCAGTTGCGCGTTTCCCAGATGTGTTTGCCCGCTACCACCTGAGGCGTCAGGTTCGCGCTGTTGTCCGACTTATGGAGGTTGGTCGTCGTGTCGACGGTCAGCGCCACCAGAAGCAGGAAGAAGAACACTGTCCCGCCGTAGAAGATGTTGCGAGCCATCGCCTTTGTGAAGGTGCCGCTCATGGTTTTCCCCTCATTGTTTTGTCATGCGTCCGCTTGGTTGATGGATAACCCGAAGGTTAGCCGCATTCTGAGCAGAGGGGGAAGGGGGCTCCATGATTTGAATCAAGTTACAACAAACTGGCCTCCTCCGAAGGGCTAGTGTATTTCCCTGTCGATTCAATGGTTTTAGGCGAAAAGCCGCGAAATGGCAGGAAGTTTTTCGCCGCTGTCAACTCCCCATGCTCCCGGAATTGCTGAAAGTTCCCCTTCCAGCAATTCCGGGTGCGGTGGTCGATGCCAGGCGGAAGTCGCTCAGTAGGCGCGGCTGACGACGAGGCCGCCACCCCAGTCGGGGCTCGCATCCGAGAACCCTTTGACCGCGTACAACTGCAGTTTCCAGGCCTCGTCGAGCTTCTGGCTCGCGAACAGCGCGACTTCGCTGATCTCGTCGCCATTCGACGTGACCTTCTCGCGCCAGTCATATACGGCGCCGATCGTCGTGGCGGGCGCGAGCTTCGTCGCGAGGCCGAGCGAGGCGAAGACCGGGTTGCGAAAGTTCCTGTCCGACGGGTCGCCGAATTTCTTCCAGCCGAGTGTGCCGAAACCGGTTACGGCGCCGAAGGATTTCGCGGCGTCGAACTGTAGCGAGTAGTCCGTCTCGCCGGTGCCGAGGCATTTGTCTTCATCCGCGGTCGGCAGCTTCACCTTGCCAATGACGTCGAGCAGCACGCCGTGCTCCTGGCTGCCGTCGAGCAGCGCGTAGCCCGCGCTGCCGACGATGTCGCCGAGCCCGCTCTCGGTCTCACGGCAACCTCCCGGCAGCGGTTCGCCCTCGGGGCCGACTGCCGGGTCGGTAATGCGCAGGTACGGGATCGTCAGTTTCAGCGCGAGCGGTCCGCTCTCGTATTTCCCGACCACGGGAACGTACCAGGTTTCGCTTGTGCTGTCGGTGCCGTAGTCGCCGCTCGAATAATCCATTCCTATCGAGGTCGTCAGTTCGCCGGCACAGACCGGCAGGGCGAAGGCCGCCAGCAGCGTCATCGGCAGCATTCGAGCAATTCTCATGAAATTCTCCGGGCCTGTTTGGATGCGAAATCGTTCTGGTCGTCGAGGTCGCCGCGCTTGGGGCGTTCGACTTTTTCCGGGCGTTGGACTTTTTCCGGGCGCTCGACTTTTTCCGGGCGCTCGAGTTTTTCCGGGCGCTCGACTTTTTCCGGGCGCTCGACTTTTTCAGGGCGCTCGATTTTTTCAGGGCGCTCGATTTTTTCCGGACGTTCGATTTTTTCAGGGCGTTCGATTTTTTCGGGTCGTTCCACCTTCTCCGGACGCTCCAGCTTTTCCGGGCGGTCCAGCTTGTCCGGACGCTCCACACGATCCGGTTTGTCTGCCTTTTCGTTGCGGTCGGGACGCTCCATCCGGTCTTGCGGACGGTTTTCATTCGCTCCGCGCTGCGGCCCGCCGGTCGCGTCGAGGCCGTTTTCTGTGTTCCCGGTGCCGGATTCGTTCTGCTGCCGTTTTTCGCCGCCCTGTCCAGACGCATCGTCCGCCCCGTCGCCCCTCGACGTGCCGGTGCCGTCCCGTCGGCCGTCCGGACGTTCGCGGACGAACTCGACGCGCCCGGCCTTCACCTCCCGGGCGCCGCTGAACGTGCCGCTGATGCGGACGCGGCGGTCACTTCCGAGTTCAGCTGGGTCGCCGCCGTCGAATTGGGTATCGGCATCCAGCGTTACCGAGAAGTCCCCCAGCGTGACCCGCTTGCCGTCGCGAGCCTGAACGAGGCCTTCGACGAGCGCATTGCGCACGCGCCCTGCGAATGGGATGTCCGGATCGATGCGGACGCTGGTGACATCGAATCCGGCGGCGCTCCAGCGGCCGCGCACAAGGAGGACTTTCGTCGACGAAGCCGGCAGCGCCGGGTGGGCGCCGACGAGCGGCAGGCCTTGCAGCGAGCTGCGCACGAGCGTCCCGATCGCGCTCGCCGTCGTCAGGGCAGGGGCGCGTTCGATGCGGGTCGCGAGGACGTCGCCGCGGGCGTTGCGCAGTCCACTGACGCGAACCGGCTCGCCCGGCTGCAGTCCTTCGGCGACATGGGCGTCGGGCGCGATGAGTACGGGCTGGTCCATGACGCGCAGCGGCGCCGGACCTGCCGGGAGCGCGGTCAGCGGTCCTTCGTAGGCGTGCAGGATGGCGATGTTGCGTGCCTCGAGGCCGCGCGACGACAGGCCGGCCTCGATCGCGACAACCTGCCCAATCGCCAGGCGTTCGATATCGGCCCGCACGCCGTTCTCGGCAAGTTCGATGTCATTGTCGTAATGCACCTCGACGCCGTTGACGCACACCGACGCGAAGCCGGTGATCATGCCGACAATGCCGGTCCCGCCGGCGCCGCCTTCATTCGCGACCGCCCCCGTCCCGCCGATCCCGCCCGGATCGCGTGCCGGGGCGCCCGTGCCGCCGATGCCATGATCGCGAAGCGTGTCGCCGGTTCCGCCCGTGCCGCCGGGGTCGACGCATACCTGCGCGGCCGCGAGCGCCAGCGGTGCGCATAAGCCGAGCCCGAGCCCGAGTACGCACCTCCTGGCCAAGGCAGAAAGCGCAGCCGATCGAGGTGGGCGCAGCCTCATCGGGGTTCCCTCTCTACAGGGGCTGAATCCGCGCCCGGCTCGGTATAGAAATACAGGCCGATCGTGATCCGCTGCGGCGATTCGACCGCTGCTGCCCGGTCGCCCGCTTCGAGCTTTGCGGCGAGCGCGTTGAAGTCCATCAGTGCCTGCATGCCTTCGGCTGCGACTGCATCACGCAGCGTCTCGACGCTCGCCGGCGACAACGTGTCGTAATGCACGCTGCGTTCGAAGAACGGCCGGGCGTCGGTCGTAAGGTTATGGACCGCAGCGCAGGCGTGGTCATGGACGTTATGGCTGAAATACGCGGCTTTCTCGTCGAAGCCCTTTTGCGGGACAAAAGCGGTCGTCTGAAGATGGACCCGGTCCTGTTCGTCGAGGCAGGCGATGCCCAGGCGCAGCCACTCGTCGAGCACGACGCGTGCGCGGATGTCCTTGCTCGCTTGGGCGACCAGCGCGTCGAACGAGCACTCGCCACCAGTGCTCGCGAGCCGCGGCAGCGGCATCGGGCGGCCAGGGTGCTCGCAGAACGGCGGTCGGCTCATCCAGATGCTGACGAGATGCGCGCCGAGGGACAGCGCTTCGGGTAGGTGAGCGTCCGATTCGGGCGCCGCTTCGCGCAGTCGCCGCACGTCCTTGCGATGCACGCCCGTGATCAGGCTGATGCGGCTGTCGCTCGGCGCTTTGTCGTCGAGTCGGAATTCGGCCGCGGCGATTTCGACGAAGATGCCTTTGAGCATGTCGGAGAAATAGGTGTAGGTCACGGCCTTCCTGAGCATCAGGCGCACCAGCGGGCGCATCACGCGACGCAGCGCATGCAGCAGGGACGCGGGTGGGGTGGGCGGATGCATTGGGCAGATTTTCTCCAGCAGTCCATCATACTATCGCCGCCCCGCGTGAAGTTCCACGGCGAGGCGGCTGCAATCTGCCGAATTGTTGCGCTATGCGTCAGCCTCGCCCGCCGCGCTCGGGACGTTCGAGCTTTTCGGGACGCTCGACCTTTTCGGGACGCTCGACCTTCTCGGGGCGCTCGACCTTCTCGGGGCGCTCGACCTTTTCGGGGCGCTCGACCTTTTCGGGACGCTCGACCTTTTCGGGACGTTCGACCTTCTCAGGACGCTCGACCTTTTCGGGGCGTTCGACTTTCTCGGGACGCTCGACTTTCTCCGGGCGCTCGACCTTCTCCGGGCGCTCGACCTTCTCCGGGCGCTCGACCTTCTCGGCACGTTCGACCTTCTCGGCACGTTCGACCTTCTCGGCGCGCTCCGGTTTGCCCGGACGCTCGATCCGGTCGACGCGCTCGCGACTGCGCAGGATCTCGCCCGATGCGTCGCGCTTGATATCGGTGCGCGTGCGCGCGGGTTGGCCGTCGACGAATTCCAAGCTCGAGGTCTTTTCGCGCACGGCGACGCCGTCGGCGCTGGTGCGTATGTCGCTGCGGCTCTGCTCCAAGAGCTTCCCGTCTGCCGAGAAGGTCATCGTGCTCGTGCGCATGCGGGCCGGTGCATTGCCGGTGGCATCGAGCGTGCGCGTCCGCGTCACGGTCGTCGTGCCGTCGTCATTCGCCGTGGTCTCGGTCGTCTGCACCGGCGCGGCGCCACGATTCATTGTGCCGCCATCGGATGGAACATCGTCGGGCTCGTCGTCCGGCAAATCGGCAACGTCATCCGGGGGGTCAATCACGTCATCGGGAATGTCGGCCACGTCCTCGGGAGCGTCAGTCACGTCATCCGGTGCATCAGCCTCGTCATCGGGAACGTCGGTCACCTCCCCTGCGATGGTGTCGAGATCATCCTGCGCGTCGCGGGACGGGGCGTCGTCGGCGGGAGCTGAAATCGTTGTGGTCACTTCTGCGACCGCGGCGGTGACCGAGGGGCTGTTGAGCGCGAGGAAAAGCGCCGAGGTCGCGCACAGCGGCGCGGCGAGCCATTTGTATTTCATCCTGATCTCCGGGTTGAGATAATAAGTGGGAAAAATTCCCACGCAAACGAAGCGTAGGGAATCCACGCTAGGGCGGTCAAGCGCTTTGGGCTCCAGCTTTGTTTCAGCATGTTGGGAGGCCGCGGGGAACCCGCAGGCAAAACGAAAAAGGCCCGCCGGATTTCCCCGGCGGGCCTTTCAGGATGGAGGCGTCGCGGTGACGATCAGGCGGTCGCGACCGGGATCTTTCCGATCTTCGCCTGCCACGTCTTCGGACCGGTCTCATGCACGCTGGTGCCGGTCGAATCGACGGCGACGGTCACGGGCATGTCCTGCACGTCGAACTCGTAGATCGCTTCCATGCCCAGATCGGCGAAGCCGACGACCTTGGCGGTCTTGATCGCTTTCGCGACGAGGTAGGCCGCACCGCCGACCGCCATCAGGTAGGCCGACTTGTTGTCGCGGATCGCGTCGATCGCCGCCCGGCCGCGCTCGGCCTTGCCGACCATCGAGATCAGGCCCGTCTGCTCAAGCATCATGCGAGTGAACTTGTCCATGCGCGTCGCGGTGGTCGGGCCGGCCGGGCCGACGACTTCGTCGCGCACCGGGTCGACCGGGCCGACGTAGTAGATGACGCGGTTCGTGAAGTCGACGGGCAGTTTCTCGCCTTTCGCGAGCATGTCGGCGATGCGCTTGTGTGCGGCGTCGCGGCCCGTCAACATCTTGCCGTTCAGGAGCAGCACTTGGCCGGGCTTCCACGACGCGACTTCTTCCTTCGTCAGGGTGTCGAGATTGACGCGCGTGGCGACCTTGGTGTCGGCCTGCCACGTGACGTCCGGCCAGTCCTCGAGCTTCGGTGCCTCGAGCTTCGCCGGGCCCGAGCCGTCGAGCTCGAAATGCACGTGGCGGGTCGCCGCACAGTTCGGGATCATCGCCACCGGCAGGCTCGCGGCATGCGTCGGGTAGTCGAGGATCTTGACGTCGAGCACGGTCGTGAGGCCGCCGAGACCCTGCGCGCCGATGCCGAGCGCATTGACCTTGTCCATCAGCTCGAGGCGCAGTTCCTCGACGCGCGAAAGCTGGGCGCCGGACGCGGCTTTCGCGCGCAGCTCGTGGATGTCGACCGGCGCCATCAAGGATTCCTTCGCGAGCAGCATCGCCTTCTCCGGCGTGCCGCCGATGCCGATGCCGAGGATGCCCGGCGGACACCAGCCGGCGCCCATCGTCGGCACGGTCTTGAGCACCCAGTCGACGATCGAATCGGACGGGTTGAGCGCGTAGAACTTGGTCTTGTTCTCGGAGCCGCCGCCCTTGGCCGCACAGGTGACCTCGACGTGGTCCCCTGGGACGATCTCGTAATGGACGACTGCAGGGGTGTTGTCCTTGCTGTTCTGGCGCTTGCCGGCCGGGTCGAGCAGCACCGAGGCGCGCAGCTTGTTGTCGGTGTTGGTGTACGCACGGCGCACCCCTTCGTTGACCATCTCCTGGACGCTCATCGTCGCGTCCCACTGCACGTTCATGCCGACCTTGAGGAAGACGACCGCGATGCCGGTGTCCTGGCAGATCGGGCGGTGGCCTTCGGCACACATGCGCGAGTTCGTCAGGATCTGCGCGATGGCGTCCTTCGCCGCCGGGTTCTCCTCGTGCTTCCAGGCCTCGCCGAGCGCCTCGATGAAGTCGAGAGGGTGGTAATAGCTGATGAACTGAAAGGCATCCGCGACGGACTGAATGAGGTCTTCTTCGCGAATCACGGTCATGATGCGTCTCCAAGGTGGCGGGGCAAGGGGCCGCAATTCTATCAGCCCGGGGCCGGATGCGTGCTGCAGTGCAGGAAGAGACCGGATTCGCGGCCTCCGCAGGGCGTGTAAGTCCTGTGTAAGATAGCTGCTCTTAAATGCGCAGCAGATCGCGGAGCCTTCCGCGAACGACAATACAGGCTGGAACCCACCGGCCGCCCCCGCAACAGGGCAGCTTCAACCATTCAGAACAGTTGAGGAGAGGTGAATATGTCGAACGAGCAGCAGACCCAGACGCGCATCTACAAGCCTTCGGAAGAGATGGTCAAGAACGCCGCGGTTTCCGGCATGGAAGCCTATCTTGCGTTGTGCAAGGAAGCGGAAGACGACTACGAAGGATTCTGGGCGCGCAACGCCCGCGAACTGATCGAGTGGAAGAAGCCTTTCACCCAGGTCCTCGACGAGAGCAATGCGCCGTTCTTCAAGTGGTTCGCCGACGGCCAGCTGAACGTCTCCTACAACTGCCTCGACCGCAACGTCAATAACGGTCTCGGCGACAAGGTCGCGATCATTTTCGAAGCCGACAACGGCGAAGTCACCCGCGTCACCTACAAGGATCTTCTCGCCCGCGTCAGCAGGTTCGCGAACGCGCTGCGCGGCATGGGGGTCAAGAAGGGCGACCGCGTCGTCATCTACCTGCCGATGTCGATCGAAGGCGTCGTCGCGATGCAGGCGTGCGCCCGGATAGGCGCGACCCACTCGATCGTGTTCGGCGGCTTCTCGGCGCAGGCGCTGCGTGACCGCATCAACGACGCCGGCGCCGTCGCGCTGATCACGTCCGACGGTCAGCACCGCGGCGGCAAGGCGCTGCCGCTCAAGCCGATCGCCGACGAAGCGCTGTCGCTCGGCGGCTGCGAATCGATCCGCAACGTCATCGTCGTCAAGCGCACCGGTGCGCAAACGGCGATGGAAGCGGGCCGCGACCAGTGGTTCCACGACGTCTGCGCGAACCAGTCGGACACTTGCGAGCCGGAATGGGTCGATGCCGAGCATCCGCTGTTCCTGCTCTACACGTCGGGTTCGACCGGCAAGCCGAAAGGTGTCCAGCACTCGACCGGCGGCTATCTGCTGCACGCGATCATGTCGATGAAGTACACCTTCGACATCAAGCCGGACGACGTCTTCTGGTGCACCGCCGACATCGGCTGGGTCACCGGTCACACCTTCATCACCTACGGCCCGCTCGCCTGCGGCACGACCGAGATCGTGTTCGAAGGGGTGCCGACCTACCCGGACGCCGGGCGTTTCTGGAAGATGATCCAGGACCACAAGGTCACGGTGTTCTACACCGCCCCGACCGCGATCCGTTCGCTGATCAAGGCCGCGGACAACAACCCCGACGTGCATCCGAAGAAATACGACCTGTCGAGCCTGCGCATCCTCGGCTCGGTCGGCGAGCCGATCAACCCGGCCGCCTGGGAGTGGTACCACGAGAACGTCGGCGGCGGGCGCTGCCCGATTGTCGATACTTTCTGGCAGACCGAGACCGGCGCGCACATGATCACGCCGATGCCGGGTGCGACGCCGCTGGTGCCGGGTTCGTGCACGTTGCCGTTCCCGGGCATCCAGTGCGCGGTCGTCGATGAGACCGGCACCGAAGTGCCGAACGGGCAGGGCGGCATCCTCGTCGTCAAGCGTCCGTGGCCGTCGATGATCCGCACCATATGGGGCGATCCGGAGCGTTTCAAGAAGTCGTATTACCCGGACGACTTCAAGGGCAAGCTGTATCTCGCCGGCGACGGCGCGATCCGCGACAAGGACACCGGCTACTTCACGATCACCGGCCGCATCGACGACGTGCTGAACGTCTCCGGCCACCGCATGGGCACGATGGAGATCGAGTCCGCGCTGGTTGCGCACGAAAAAGTTGCGGAAGCGGCAGTCGTCGGCCGTCCGGACGACCTGACCGGCGAGGCGATCGTCGCGTTCGTCGTGCTGAAGGGCGCGCGCCCGAGCGGCGAAGAGGCGAAGGCGATCATCAAGGAACTGCAGAACTGGGTCGGCCACGAGATCGGCCCGATCGCCAAGCCCAAGGACATCCGTTTCGGCGAGAACCTGCCAAAGACCCGTTCGGGCAAGATCATGCGCCGGCTGCTGCGTCAGCTGGCGAAGGGGGAGGAGATCACCCAGGACACGTCGACCCTCGAGAATCCGGCGATTCTGGATCAGCTTGGCCAGCCGCTGAGCTGAACCCCTTGCGGGGCACGGGCCCGCAGAGAGCCGGCTCCGACCAGAACAATGAGGCAGCCGCTCTGGCTGACCTGGGGGGACGAGGAGAAGGCGCGCGAAAGCGCGCTTTTTTTTTTGCAGCCTCCGGGCGCCGGCGGCGAAGGGCGAATTCCGCGTGTCGCTATAATCCGGGGGCCGTCGTCATCATGAGGAGTCCCTGATGCGCAAGGGTCTTGCCGGACAGCGGCTGGTGGCGGTTTTCCTGACCGGCGTGCTGCTGTTCAACTATCCGGTGCTTTCACTGTTCGACCGGCCGGAGCCTTTTCTCGGCCTGCCGACGCTGTGGGTTTTCCTGTTCGGCATCTGGGCGCTGCTGCTGGTCGCAGTCGCGTGGATCGTCGAGCGTGGCGCACGCTGAGGATCGGCCGCATGCTCACCGGCACTGTCGTCGTCGCTGTCTCGTTCGCCTACCTGCTGCTCCTTTTCGCCGTCGCCTATTTCGCTGATCGCCGCGCGGAGCAGGGGCGCTCGGTGATCTCGAATCCGTGGACCTACGCGCTATCGCTCGGAGTGTATTGCACGGCGTGGACCTATTTCGGCAGCGTCGGTCGCGCGGCTTCCGGCGGCGTGTGGTTCCTGCCGATCTATCTCGGCCCGACGCTGGCGATGACCGTGTCGTGGATCGTGATGCTGAAGATGATCCGCATCGCCAAAACCTACCGCATCACGTCGATCGCCGACTTCATCGCCAGCCGCTACGGCAAGAGCCATCTGCTCGGCGGGCTGGTCACGATCATCGCGGTGGTCGGGATGGTCCCGTACATCGCGCTGCAGCTGAAGGCGATTTCGAGCGGCTACGCAGTGCTCACCGGGGAGCGCGACGGGCAGTTCCTTGCGCTCGCCCGCGGCAGCTGGGTCGGCGACAGCACGCTGTACGTCGCGCTGACGCTTGCGGTGTTCACCGTCCTGTTCGGCGCGCGCCACCTCGATGCGACCGAGCGGCACGAAGGCATGGTCGCGGCGATCGCGTTCGAATCGGTCGTCAAGCTGCTCGCGTTTCTGGTCCTCGGCGTGTTCGTCACGTACGGCATGTACGACGGTTTCGGCGATCTCTTCACGCGCGCATTCGCCCACCCCGAGCTCGCCGGGCTCCTCACCGTCGAAAGCGCCAGCGGCGCCGGCTATGGCGGCTGGTTCACGCTGACCCTGCTGGCGATGCTGTCGGTGATTTTCCTGCCGCGGCAGTTCCAGGTCATGGTGGTCGAAAACGTGAACGAACAGCACCTGCGCCGCGCGACCTGGCTGTTCCCGACGTATCTGTTCCTGATCAACATCTTCGTGCTGCCGATCGCGCTCGGCGGGCTGCTGTTTTTCGGTCGCGGCATGGTCGACCCCGACACTTTCGTGCTGTCGCTGCCGCTCGCCCATGGTCACAGCGCGCTGGCGCTGCTCGCGTTTGTCGGCGGACTGTCCGCCGCGACCGGAATGGTCATCGTCGAGACGATCGCGGTGTCGACGATGGTATGCAACGATCTCGTGATGCCGCTCGTGCTGCGCAGCCGCAGCTTCAACCGTACGGCGCACGGCGATCTTACCGGCCTGCTGCTGGGAATCCGGCGCGGCGCGATCCTGGCGGTGCTGCTGCTCGGTTATCTGTATTTCCGCCTCGCCGGCGAAGCCTATGCGCTGGTCAGCATCGGCTTGATCAGCTTCGCCGCGGTCGCGCAGTTCGCCCCCGTGATGCTCGGTGGAATGTACTGGCGCGGCGGCACGCGCGAAGGAGCACTGGCCGGACTGCTCGCCGGTTTCGTCGTCTGGGCCTATACGCTGATGCTGCCGTCGGTGGCGAAATCCGGGTGGCTCGATCCGACGTTCCTCGAACACGGCCTGTTCGGCATCGCGCTCCTCAGGCCCGAGCAGTTGTTCGGACTGCAGGGGCTCGACAACATCAGCCATGCACTGTTCTGGAGCCTCGCGGCAAACATCGCCTGCTATCTTTTCGTCTCGCTGCTGCGCGCGCCGACCGGGCAGGAGGCGAGCCAGGCGACGCTTTTCGTCGATGTCTTCCGGCGCGGCCGCACGTCCCCGGCGATGTTCTGGCGCGGCAGCGCGCAGGTGCGGGATCTCCTGCCGCTGGTGGCGCGCTTTCTCGGCACCGCCCGAGCGGAGCGCGCTTTCACCGACTACGCCCGCCAGCGCGGGTTCAGCGGCATCCCACAGATCCAGCCCGATGCCGGGCTCGTGCAGTTCGCCGAGACGCAACTCGCCGGTGCGATCGGCAGCGCGTCCGCGCGCGTCATGGTGGCGTCGGTCGTGCAGGAGGAGCCGCTGGGACTCGACGAAGTGATGGACATCCTCGACGAGGCCTCGCAGGTGCGCGCGTACTCGCACGAACTCGAGGAGAAGTCGCGGGCGCTCGAAGCGGCCACTGCCGAACTGCGGGCGGCCAACGAGCGGCTGAAGGAACTCGACCGGCTCAAGGACGACTTCATGTCGTCGGTGTCGCATGAACTGCGCACGCCGCTGACGTCGATCCGCGCATTCTCCGAAATGCTGCTCGACGATCCCGACATCGCCGTCCCGGACCGGATGCGATTTCTCGGCATCATCGTGTCCGAAACCGAGCGCCTCACGCGCCTCGTGAACCAGGTGCTCGACCTGGCGAAGATCGAGTCCGGCCATGCGGAGTGGCACAACAGCGACATCGACATGCGCGCCCTCGTCGAGCAGGCCGTCGACACCACGGCCCAGCTGTTCCGCGACCGCGGCGCAACGGTCGAGCTGGTGCTGCCGGACGAAGCGCCGCACCTGAAGGCGGACCACGACCGGCTGGTGCAGGTGATGCTGAACCTGCTGTCGAACGCGGCGAAGTTCGTGCCGCAGGGGGCGGGCCGCATCCGCGTCGCGCTGACGTCCGAAGCCGGGCAGGTGCGCGTCGAGGTGTCGGACAACGGGCCGGGCATCCCGCCGGAGCTGCACGGCGTGATATTCGAGAAGTTCCGGCAGGGTGGAGACGAGCGTTCGCGGCCGCAGGGCACCGGCCTCGGGCTGCCCATCAGCCGTCAGATCGTCGAGCATTTCGGCGGGCGGCTATGGGTGGAATCGTCGCCGGGGCGGGGCACGGTATTTACGTTCGTGCTGCCGCTGCACGCTCCCCATCCCGACGCGGTGGCTGTCGTGCAATGACATAGAATACGCGGGAGAGAGGGAGAAGCATGGCCAAAAAGATACTGATCGCCGACGACGAACAGAACATCGTCATTTCGCTCGAATTCCTGATGAAGCGCGAAGGATATGAGGTTTCGATCGCCACCGATGGCGAGGAGGCCGTCGCGCGAATTCGCGCCGAGTTGCCCGACTTGGTGCTGCTCGACGTGATGATGCCGAAGAAAAGCGGGTTCGAGGTGTGCCAGGAAATCAAGGCCGATCCCGACCTGCAGTCGGTGCGCATCCTGATGCTGACGGCAAAAGGGCGCGACGCTGAGGTTGCCAAGGGGCTGGCGCTGGGGGCCGACGCCTACATGACCAAGCCGTTCTCGACGAAGGAGTTGGTGGAACGCGTGCGCAGCATGCTCGCGGCGGGCTGACGGATGACGGCACGCAGGCGTTTCCTGCTGGCGGTGATCGTCCTGGCGTTGCTGATGACCGGCCCGTTCGTCGTCACCGCACTGCTGGTCTGGCTGGAGACGAGGGAAGGCAGCAGGGAACTGCTGATCGACGTGATCGCACCGCACCTGCCGCTGGGGGCGCTGATGACCCTGATGGGATTCGTCATGGGCATCGCCGTGCTGCGCAACCTTTTTCGGCGCTACGTGCAGGGCCTTCTGACGATGGGGGAGAACCTCAACCTGATGCTCGGCGCGAATCGCGAGTTCCGCGTCAAGGAGGACGGGCCGCCGGAAGTGAGGGCGCTGGCGCGCTACGTCAACGCCCTGGCCGAACAGCGCGACGCGCTGCTGCAGGACGTCGAGGCGCAGATCGCGCGAGCGAAGGAGTCGCTCGAGGAAGAGAAGAATCGCCTCGCCGCGCTGATGTCCGAGCTGACGCAAAGCGTGCTCGTCTGCAACCTCGACGGACGCATCCTGCTCTACAACAACCGTGCGCGCACGCAGTTCCGCTCGCTGTCGCAGGCCCCGACGGTGGCGAACGGCGGCGAGCTGATCGGGCTCGGGCGTTCGATCTACGGCGTGTTCGACCGCAACCTGATCAGCCACGCGCTCGAGAGCATCCAGCATCGGCTGCAGCGCAGCAACGTGCAGCCGGTGGCGAAGTTCGTCACCACGACGCGTGCCGGCCACCTGCTGCGGGCGCAGATGGCGCCGGTGCTGTCGGTGGCGCAAGAGGGCGTCGCCGAGCGCAGCATGACCGGGTTCATCCTGATGCTCGACGACATCACGCGCAATTTCGAGAACGAATCCCGCCGCGACCAGATGCTGCACACGCTGACCGAGGGCAACCGGGCGGCGCTGGCGAACGTGCGGGCAGCGGCGGAAATGCTCGACTACCCCGATCTGCAGAGCGAGCTGCAGGAGCGGTTTCGCAAGGTCATTCGCGACGAGGTCCGCGCGATGAGCCGGCGTCTCGACGAAACCGCGAACGAGTTCGCCGATGCGCTGAAGGCGCGCTGGCCGCTCGAGGAGATGCTGGGCGCGGACCTCGTCGCCGCGGCGCAGCGGCGCATCGTCAAGGTGCTGAAGGTGCCGGCCAAGCTCGAGGAGGTCGACGAGTCGCTGTGGGTGAAAGTCGATAGCTTCTCGCTGCTGCAGGCGCTGACTTACCTCGCGAGCCGGCTGTCCGACGAGTTCGAGATACGCGAAGTGCGTTTCCGGCTGAGCGGGGCGGAGCGCCTGGTGCACCTCGACCTGATCTGGTCGGGGCAGGCGATGAGCACCGAGACGGTGATGAGCTGGGAACTCGAGCCGATGCGCTTCGCCGACGAAAGCAGCCCGCTCACCGTGCGCGACGTCATCGAGCGCAATGACGGCGAGATGTGGCTGGAGCGCGAGAAGGTGCGCCACCGCGCGTTCTTCCGCATCGTGCTGCCGGCCGCGCTGCCGCAGGAGGAACTCGATCCAGCGGCGTTCCTTCACGGCGAGGCGCGGCCGGAATACTACGATTTCGACCTCTTCAAATGGTCGGAAAAATCACACGCGCTCGAGGATCGCCTGCTCAGCGAACTGACCTACACCGTCTTCGACACCGAAACGACCGGGCTCGACCCGTCGAAAGGCGACGAGATCATCCAAATCGGCGCGACGCGCATCGTCAACGGCAAGCTGCTGCGCCAGGAATCCTTCGAGCAGCTGATCGACCCGGGGCGTGGGCTGTCGCCGGAGTCGGTCAAGATCCACGGCATCACCCCCGACATGCTCGCCGGGCAGCCGCCGATCGCCAGGGTGCTGCCGGCATTCCACGCGTTCGCGCAGGACACAGTGCTGATCGCGCACAACGCGGCGTTCGACATGCGCTTCCTGCAGCTCAAGGAGACCATGACGGGCCTGCGCTTCGACCAGCCGGTGCTCGACACGCTGCTGCTGTCGGCGGTGGTCCATCCGAACCAGGATTCGCACCGCCTCGAGGCGATCGCGGAGCGCCTCAATCTGACGATCGTCGGTCGGCACACCGCGCTCGGCGACGCCATCGTGACCGCCGAAGTGCTGCTGAAGCTGATCCCGCTGCTCGCCGAAAAAGGCATCCACACGCTCGGCGAGGCGCGCCGGGCGGCTGAAAAATCGTATTACGCGAGGGTCAAATATTGAAACCCGAACGGGTGGCTGGGGTTACGGTGTGCGGGTTGCAGGCCCGTCAATGGACTGAAGCGGTGCGCCCTTGACCACGCAGTCCGCCTTTGGCCGCCGCCTGCGGCGCTATTACGGCTGGTACACCGGCAGCTTCCTCGCGTTCGTCGGGCTGCTCGCGATCGGCGAACAGTTCGGCATGTCGCCGGGCGTCATCGGGCACGTGTTCCTGTTCGCGACGATCGCGATCTATGCCGGCATCGGTGTCATGAGCCGCACCTCCGACGTGTCGGAGTATTACGTTGCCGGCCGGCGCGTTCCGGCGGTCTTCAACGGCATGGCCACCGCCGCCGACTGGATGAGCGCGGCGTCCTACATCGGCCTGGCCGGCACGCTGTACTTTTCCGGCTTCGAAGGCCTCGCGTTCGTCACCGGCTGGACGGGCGGCTTCGTTCTCGTCGCGCTGCTGCTCGCGCCCTACCTGCGCAAGTTCGGCCAATACACGATTCCCGACTTCCTCGGCGCACGCTACGAAGGCAATGTCGCGCGCATCGTCGGTCTCGTCGCGACGGTGCTCGCGAGCTTCGTCTATCTCGTCGCGCAGATCTACGGCGTGGGCCTGATCACCAGCCGCTTCGTCAGCGTCGAGTTCGAGATCGGCCTGTTCGTCGGCCTCGCGGGCATCCTCGTCTGTTCGTTCCTCGGCGGCATGCGCGCCGTGACATGGACGCAGGTCGCCCAGTACGTGATCCTCATCGTCGCCTACCTCGTGCCGGTGGTGATCCTGTCGTACAAGGTCACCGGCGTGCCGGTTCCCCCGGCAGTATATGGCAGCGTGCTCGACCGGCTTTCCGCCAAGGAGACCGAGCTGTTCGTCGAGCCGCGCGAAATCGAGGTGCGCGAACGCTTCGGCCAGCGCGCGGCGGATTACGAGGCGAAGATCGCCGCGCTGCCGGATTCGCTCGAGGAAGAACGGCGCTCGCTGATCGAACGCCTGAACCGGCTGCGCATCGACAATGCCGCGGCGCGCGAAATCGCGCACGCCGAACGGGCGCTGCGCGATCTGCCGAAGACGCCCGACCAGGCGCGGGCGACGTGGGAGCAGGCGCGCGTCGAGGCCGCCGCGCGGTCGCGGCCGCCGCCCCGCCACGCCGAAGCCCACCCCGGCGACACGCCGGTGCAAAAGCGCGTCGCGCGCAACAACTTCCTCGCGCTGGTGTTCGTGCTGATGATCGGCACCGCTGCCTTGCCGCACGTGCTCGTGCGCTACTACACCACGCCGGGAGTCGTGGAGGCGCGGCGCTCGGTGTTCTGGTCGCTGTTCTTCATCTTCCTGCTGTACGTCACGGCGCCGGCCTACGCGGTGTTCGCGAAGTGGGAGGTGTACAACAACATCATCGGATCGAGTCTTTCGCTGCTGCCGAACTGGGTGGCCTCGTGGGGCAAGGTCGGGATGGTCGCGATCGAGGACATCAATGGCGACGGCATCCTGCAGCTGGCCGAACTGCGGCTCAACACCGACGTGATCCTGCTCGCGACGCCGGAGATCGCCGGCCTGCCGTACGTCGTGTCGGGGCTGGTCGCGGCGGGCGGACTCGCGGCCGCGCTGTCAACTGCGGACGGGCTGCTGCTGACGATCTCGAACGCGTTGTCGCACGATTTCTATTACAAGGTCGTCAATCCGCGCGCCTCCACGCAGCGCCGGCTCGTGATCGCGAAATCCCAGCTGCTCGTCGTCGCGGTGATTGCGGCGTGGGTCGCATCGATGCGCCCCGACAACATCCTGTTCATGGTCGGCCTCGCGTTCTCGATTGCCGCCGCCGCGTTCTTTCCCGCGCTGGTGCTGGGAATCTTCTGGAAGCGGGCGAACCGCCCCGGAGCGGTTGCCGGCATGCTGGCCGGGCTCGTCGTCACGCTGTACTACGCGGTGCGCACCCATCCGTTCTTCGGCGGTTCGATGGCACAGGCCTGGTTCGACATCAACCCGATCTCGGCCGGCGTGTTCGGTGTGCCGCTCGGCTTCGCGACGATCGTGCTGGTGAGCCTGCTGACCCGCCCGCCGTCGCAGGAGATCCAGGATCTCGTCGATTACGTCCGTTATCCACGGCTCCCGGCGGAGGACAGCGAGGCGCAGCCGGACTCCGTCGCAGTGCGACGCCGAACTCAGAGCTGATCGGCGATCATTCCGCCGAGGGTCGCCATCGCGCTGTCGAACCGGGCGGACCACGGATGGCCGAAGTTCAGGCGGATGCAGTTGCGATACTCGCGTTTGGCCGAGAAGATCGGTCCGGGCGCGATGCTGATGCCGCCAGCGAGCGCGGTCCGGTGCAGCGCGAGCGCATCGAGCCGGGGTGGCAGTTCGACCCATACCAGATAGCCACCGCGGGGCCGTGCAAAGCGTATGTCGTCCGGAAAATGACGCTCGATCGCCGCGGCCATCGCCGCTTCCTGTACTTCGAGTACCGAGCGCAGCCGGCGCAGGTGGGTATCGAATGCGCCGTGCCGCAGGAAATCGGCGAGCGCGATCTGTACCGGAATCGTCGTTGCGAGACTCGTCGAGATTTTCAGCCGCTGGATCTTCTGCGCGAACCGGCCGGCAGCGACCCAGCCGACGCGGTAGCCGGGCGCGAGGCATTTCGAGAAACTCGACACGTGCAGCACGAGTCCGCTCGTATCGAGCGATTTCGCCGCGAGTGGTGCCTGCTTGCCGAAGTACAGTTCCGCATAGGTGTCGTCCTCGATCAGCGGCACGTCGTGCCGCCGCAGCAGTTCGACCAGCGCGCGGCGGTTGTCGTTCGGCACCAGCGCGCCCAGCGGATTCTGGAAGTTCAGCATCAGCAGGCAGGCTTTGACCGGGTGCTGGCGCAGCGCGTCGGCGAGCCCGGTGAGGCTGACGCCTTCGCGCGGGTGGGTCGGGATCTCGACGACCCGCAGCCCGAGCCGCTCGATCGCCTGCAGGCCGGCATAGAAGGTCGGCGACTCGACCGCGATGAGGTCGCCGGGACGCGTGACCGCCTGCAGGCACAGGTTCAGCGCCTCCATCGCGCCCGAAGTGATGACGATCTCGCCCGGTGGCACGGCGACGCCGCCGGTCAGGTAGCGCAGCGAGATCTGGCGCAGCAGTTCCTCGTTGCCGGGCGGCAGGTCGGTGACCGTCGACAGCGGGTCCAGGTGGCGCGCGGCAGCGGCGAGATAGCGGCCGAGCTTCGCCAGCGGGTACAGGTGAGGGCTCGTAAAGCTCGATCCGAACGGCACGACCGTCGGGTCCTTGACTGACTCGAGGATCTCGAAAATGAAGTCGCTGACGTTCAACTCCGTGGACCGGCTGACCGGGCGCGTGACCTGCGGCTCGGGCAGCGGCTGGCGCAGGCGCGGCCGCACGTAATACCCCGACTTCGGCCGCGCCTCGATCAGCCCGCGGCTCTCGAGCTGGTAATAGGCTTTCAGCACCGTCGAAGCGCTCAAGTGCTGGGATCGGCACGCCTGGCGCACCGACGGCAGCCGCTCGCCGGCACGCAGCACGCCCTCGCGGATGCGCTGTTCGATGTCCAGCGTCAGGCGGTCATAAAGATTCATCCGCTTCCTCGTGCTCGCCGTGTTTTCGCGGGCGGCTCCCCATCGAATCACAATCTTCCGGCCGGCAATCGCGACGTTTTTTATCGCGGCCCCCCCGAGCCGCGACTGCTGGCCACCAGCCATTCGGCCAGCGCGTCGCCCGGCATCGGCCGCGCGTAGTGGTATCCCTGCGCCTCGTCGCAGTTGAAAATGGACAGGAAACGGCCGATGTCCTCGCTTTCGACGCCTTCGGCGATAACCTGCAGCTTGAGGGTGCGGGCCATGCTGACGATCGCGCGCACGATCGCGGCATCGTCCGGGTCGGTCGCGATGTCGCGGACGAACGACTGGTCGATCTTGAGCTTGTCGACGGCGAAGCGCTTCAGGTACGCGAGGCTCGAATAGCCGGTGCCGAAGTCGTCGATCGACAGGCGTACGCCGAGCGATTTCAGTCGTCGCAGCGTTTCGATGACGGATTCCGTGTCGACGAGCAGCAACGACTCGGTCAGTTCGAGTTCTAGTCGCGACGGATCGAGGCCCGACATCGACAGCGCCTGCACGACGCTGCGTTCGAGATCCCCGCGCTGGAACTGCACGGCCGACAGGTTGACCGCGACGGTCAGCTCCGGCAGGCCCTGCTGCGTCCAGCGCACGGCCTGCATGCACGCTTCGCGCAGCACCCAGTCGCCGATCGGGACGATCAGGCCGCTGTCTTCCGCTGCCGGGATGAAGCGGCCCGGCGGGACCAGTTCGCGCTTGTCACAGTGCCAGCGCAGCAAGGCTTCGACACCGACGACACGGCCGCTCGCGAGGTTGATCTGCGGCTGGTAATGCAGCAGGAACTCGTCGTTTTCGAGCGCGCGGTGCAATGCCGTGCGGATCTGCAGCTGTTCGACGGCGTCTGCGTTCATCTGCTCGGTGTAGAAGCGCCAGGTGTTGCGGCCCGCACGCTTGGCCTGGTACATCGCGGTGTCGGCGTTCTTCAGCAGCGTGTCGAAATCCTTGCCGTCGTCGGGCCAGATTGCGACGCCGATCGACATCGTGTTCGTCAGCTCATGGCCTTCGAGTTCGAAGGGGCGGGTCAGCGCGTCGAAAATCTTCGCCGTCGCGCTGTTGATCGCCTGTGGGTGGCGGACATCCGTAAGCGCGATCAGGAACTCGTCGCCGCCGAGCCGACTCACGGTGTCGGTCTCGCGCAGGCATTCGCGCAGCCGCAGAGCGACCCCTTGCAGCAGCCCGTCGCCGGCAGGATGGCCGAGGGTGTCGTTGATGGTCTTGAAATGATCGAGGTCGACGAACAGCAGCGCGACTTTTGCGTGCGCGCGCTCCGCCCACGCGGTGGCCAGCGCGAAGCGGTCGCGAAACAGCACGCGGTTCGGCAATCCGGTGAGCGCATCGTGATGGGCGAGATATTCGATGCGCGCCTGGGCTTCCTTGCGGTCGGTGATGTCGTGCACGAACGTGAGCACGTGTTTCTCGCCGTCGATGTCGATGTATTTGGACGACAGGCTGACCTGGCGCACCGCGCCGCTGCGGTCGCACCCGACAGTCTCGAAATCGAGCACCGAACCGTGCTGCCGGAGCATTTCGAGCCAGCGCTGGCGGCTCTCGGGGTCCGGCCACAGGTTGGCCTCGACCGAAGTCTTGCCGATGAGCTCTTCACGTTTCCAGCCGAAGTGGATTTCGTACTTGTCGTTCACTTCGATGAAGCATCCGTCCTCGACGCGCGTGATCGCGACTGCGAACGGTGCTGCCGTCATCGCGATCGAAAATCGTTCTTCGCTGTTGCGCAGCGCGGTTTCGGTGGCGCGCAGCTCGGTAATGTCCTGGATCGCGCCGCACACGCGCACCGCGCGGCCTTCCCGGTCGTACTGCAGGTGACCGTTCGCGCGCGCAATGCGCAGCGCGCCATCGGCGCGGATGAGGCGGAATTCGCTGACATAGGAACGATTGTTCCGAACCGCGCCCGCGAGGTCGCCGGCGACGCGCTCGCGGTCGTCCGGATGAACGTGAGCGAGGAAGGTGGCGCCGCTGGGAGTGACCTCGCCCGGCGCGTGGCCGAGGAGGCGGTCGGTTTGCTCCCCCCAGTGAAGGACGCCGGCGGGGAGCTGCCATTCCCAGTACCCGACGTGCGCCAGCATGGTGGCCTCGGCGAGCTGGCGCCGGCTCTCCTTGACGGGCGTGATGTCGTGAAAAATCTCGAACTTGCTGAGCGTCCCGTCGGGGTTGCGGAACGGCATCTCGAACAGGTCGTAGCTGCGCCCGCTGGGCGCCGTCCATTCCGCCTGCACCGACGCGCCCGCGAACACTGCATCGTTGTTGCACCACGTACAGGCTTCGCTGCGGCTATGGAGGTATTCGAAGCACTTGCGTCCGGCCGGTGCGCCGAACTGGCGTTCGAGCGCCGGGTTGAAATACTCGATGACGTGATCGGCGCCGACGATGTACGCGCCGTCGGGCAGCGCGTCGAGAATCCCTTGCAGGCGCGTGCGCTCGGCTGCGAGCACGGCGACTTCGGCCTGTGCGGTCTTGACGCGGCTGATATCCGTATAGGTGAGCACGACGCCGTCGCGCACGCCGCCCTCGCCGTAAAACGGCAGCATGCGTTCCAGGTACCAGCGGCCGCTGACGTCCACCTCGCGCTCCGCGCCTTCGCCGGTTGCTGCGACGTGCTGAAGATCGGCCAGGAAGCGTGACGCGTCCCCGGCGTGGTAGGCGATCTCCGCGAGCGGACGGCCTGCGTCCGAGGCGCGCAACGCGAGAACGTCTTCGACGGCGGCGCTGAAGCGGCGCACGCGCAGCCCGGCATCGAGAAACACGGTGCCGATTTTCGTGCTCGCGAGCAGGTGGTCGTAGTCGCGGTTCAGGTTTGCCAGCGCAGCATTGCGGTCTTCGAGTTCGCGGTTGAGGATGTAGAGGTCTTCGTTGACCGACTTCAATTCCTCGTTGGTGCTCTGCAACTCCTCGTTCGACGCAGTCAGTTCCTCGTTCGCGAGATCGATGTGTTCGTGGCTGCTCTTGAGCTCGACGATCATCTCGTGCAGCCGTTCGCGCGTCGCGAGCAGCTCCGCTTCGAGCTCCTCCGGCGTACCTGCGCCATTCCCGGGAAGGACGTCGGGCAGCGTCGACAGCGGGGGAACGAGAATGCTGCACGAGCGGGGCAGCGCGGCTCCCTGCTTGCGGTAAAGCTTGCTCGAGCGATCGACCGTCATGAACGCGCGCGCCGCGTGTTCGCCGACGGTTTCGCTCGCGCCGAGCATCAGGAGGCCCTGCGGCTTGAGTGCAAAGTGAAGCTGCGCCAGCGCCTTCAGCTGCGATCCGTTCTGCAGATAGATCAGCAAGTTGCGGCACAGCGCGAGGTCGATGCGCGTAAAGGGCGGATCGGTCAGCAGGTTGTGGCGGGCAAAGACGACATGGCGCCGCAACGTGCCATCGACGCGCCAGCCCTCGTGCGTGCGCTGGAAATAGCGCCGCAGCAGCGCTTCGGGGATCCCGCGCACCGCGTCGTCGCGGAAAATTCCCTGCGAGGCGTCGCTCAGCACGCCCGGGTGGATGTCGGTCGCGAAGACCTTGACGTCGCCGGTGAAGCCGAAGCGGCCTGCGGCGTCGAGCGCGAGCAGGGCCAGCGTGTAGGCTTCCTCGCCGCTCGCGCATCCGGCCGACCACAGCCGCAACGGGTCGGACGGATTGCGCCCGCGCAACATGTCCGGGAGCACTTCATCGGCGAGCAGCGAGAATGCGGCCGCATCGCGGAAGAACTCCGTGACGTTGATCAGCAGATCGTCGCACAGCGCGTTGCGTTCGACGTCGTCCCGGACGATTTTCTCGTGATACGCGGACACCGTGTCGCAGTCCGTCAGCGTCATGCGGCGGCTTACGCGGCGCGAAAGCGTGCCGGTCTTGTAGTCCGAAAAATCCACCGCGCAGTGCCGCCGCAGCACGTCGATCACCGCCGCCATGTCCGGGAGCAACGGGTCGCGCGCAGCGTCTTCCCACTGGGTTTCGGCGCAGGGCCGTTCATCGATGCCATCCATGCGCCCCTCCTCGGCATTTTCCGGTTTGCTCACGCTCTCGCTCCCGGATCCCGCATCCTGTCCGAGGGATCGCAGTCCCGGGCGGGCGCACGGGGCAGGGCAGGGCCGGGTCCGGCGGTCGGGGCCAAGGGTCCGGAGACGTGGTCCATGCCAGGTCGATCAACTATTATGCAGAATGGCCTGATGACGGTAATAAAGTGCATTAAATCGTTTCCATCCGGAACGCCACAGTCGGAATCGGCACTAGTGTGCATTATTTTCCGCACCGGCAACGTTCAGGATTTGGCGTCGGGACGCGTAATCCGGCTTTTTGTCTGCCTGGGCATTTTTCCGCCGCTCCGGCTGAAACTTTTACAGCAACCCCTTGGGGAGCGTCTGTGGACGCTGCCCGACACCATATAGGCCCCCGTTTTGCTTCTCGGCCCAGGACGGAGTCACCCGGGCCGTGGCGACGCTGTCGAACGGAGGCCAGAATGCACTTGCTCAAGCTGCTTCACTTCGCGGCACTGCTGGCCTGGTGCGGCACGCTGCTGTACATGCCCGCCATGATCGCTGCAGGCACGCATCACAACCAGCCGATGTTCTACCGCCACCACACTCATCTGATGAGGCTGATGTTCACGCTGGTTTCATCGCCCGCGGCGCTCCTCGCGATCATTTCCGGCACTTTGCTGTTCCCCGGCGCCGCGGCGCTCGAACCGTGGCTGATCCTGAAGCTTTCGGTCGTCTGCCTGCTGGTGATCGGTCATGCATTGTGCGGCGTCCTGATCCTGAAAATCGAGCGTCGCCCGGAAGGAAGGATTCGCCGTCATTGCACGATCCTCGGCAGCGTGCTGACGGTCCTGCTCGGCGTCACGCTGTGGCTGGTGCTGGCCAAGCCGCTATAGCCCGGTCGAGTCCTCGATGGCCGCCCTATGACCGAGTTCGACGCCGACCGCATGTTCGTAGACCAGCCGCCCGCCGAGATAAGCCGCGAGGCCGATCGTGCCGGCTGTCAGGAGCGACAGGTAGAGTTCCCACCCCGCGAGCTGTTCGGCCCCTTCGCGGTAGCGCATCGCCCAGTTCAGCGAAGCCAGCGAAAGCATCATCACGGCGATCACGGCATGACACCACGCAGTGATCTTTTCGCGGATGCGCTCGACCAGCAGCAGGTCGGCGACACCGAGCAGGCTCGCGATCCAGCCGCCGCCCGCGCCCACGCCGGCCAGCCACAGGCCGGCGCGCGCCCAGAACGGATCGCCGCTCACGAGCCACGCGACATCGGTCGCGACGAGCCCGATGAGCGCGGCGACCGGAAAGTGGATCAGCATCGGGTGAAGCGGGTGGCCGCGCAGCGCGGCGCGGCTGACGATCGATTCGGCGCCGGAGTCGGCGGGTACGGGCATTTTGACCTCGTGCGTGGACGGAGGGCAGGCGTGCCGCTCCCATCGGCGCGGCCGGCTGCTGCCCTGTCGGTGCAATCGATGCTCCCGGCGCTCGTCGTGCCGTGGCTCGCCGCGTGCGACGGTCCGCAGTCGATACTCGACCCGGCCGGCCCCGCAGCGCGCGGCGTAACTTTGCTGTGGTGGCCGATGTTGATCGTCGCGACCGTCGTGCTCGTGGGTGTCACTGCGGCGTGGATCGTGGCGATGCTGCGCCGGCCGCGCGATTTCAGCCCCGAAGAGGCGAAACGGATCAGCCGGCGGTGGGTCGTCAGTGGCGGAATCCTGCTGCCGGCGGCGAGCATCGTGCTGCTGCTCGGGTTCGGGGTTCCCGTCGGCGATCGGATGCTGCCGCGGCGCGGCGAAGCGCCGCTGCGCATCGACGTGACGGCCCGGCAATGGCAGTGGGACGTTGCATATCCGGGCGACGGCGTCGTGCTCGTCGATGAGCTGCATTTGCCAGCGGGCCGCGCGGTGCATATCCACGTCACCAGCGCCGACGTCATCCATTCGTTCTGGGTGCCGCGGCTCGGGCCCAAGATCGACGCGGTGCCCGGGCGCACCAACGTCCTGCGCCTGCAGGCGGACGAGGCGGGATCGTTGCGCGGCCAGTGCTCGGAATTCTGCGGCACGGGGCACGCGCACATGGTGCTGAAAGTGCACGTGCATACCGAGGCGGGTTTTTCCGCATGGCTCACGGAGCGGGCCGCAGCCGCACACGTGGGCGGGAAGGACCCGGCCGGCGCGACTCCGGGCGGAGCACTTCCCGCACCCGCAGCTCCGGGGGCTGCGCGCAACCCGCCCCGACTCGTCTCCGGCGTCGCCTTCCTGCCATGATCGACGGCCGCCCCGACGAACTCCACCAGCAGTTCGAAGAGGTGTGGGGCAATCCGCGCGGCTGGCGAGCGGCGACGATCGTGAACCACACTCGCATCGGCCTGCTGTTCCTTCTGACGGGCCTCGGTTTCTTCATCTTCGGCGGGCTGCTGGCGATGCTCATCCGCGCCCAACTCGCGCTGCCGGACCAGACTTTCATGGACGCCGACACCTACAACCAGGTGTTCACGATGCACGGCACGGTGATGATGTTCCTGTTCGCCGTGCCGATGATGGAAGGCCTGGCGGTGTACCTGATCCCGAAAATGCTCGGCGCGCGGGATCTGGTGTTTCCCCGGCTGTCGGCGCTCGGTTACTGGTGCTACCTTTTCGGCGGGCTGATCCTCGCCGCGAGCCTGTTCCTGGAGCTCGCTCCGGACGCCGGCTGGTTCATGTACACGCCGTTGTCGAGCCTGCCGTACAGCCCGGGCGTGAATTCGGATTTCTGGCTGCTGGGGATCACGTTCGTCGAGATTTCCGCCGTCACCGCGGCGGTCGAACTGGTGGTGGCGATCCTGCGTGCCCGCGCGCCCGGGATGACGCTGCAGCGCATGCCGCTCTATGCGTGGTACATCCTGACAATGGCGATGATGATCGTGCTGGGTTTCCCGCCGCTGATCCTCGGCAGCATCCTGCTCGAACTCGAGCGCGCCGCGGGAATGGCATTTTTCGACGTCGCCCGCGGTGGCGACCCGATCCTGTGGCAGCACCTGTTCTGGCTTTTCGGCCATCCGGAGGTGTACATCATCTTCCTGCCCGCGGCCGGCCTCGTCTCGACGGTGCTGCCGGTGTTCGCCCGGCGTCCGATCGTCGGCTACCGTTGGGTCGTCGTTGCGGTGCTGACGACCGGCTTCATCAGCTTCGCGTTGTGGGTGCACCACATGTTCACCGTCGGCATCCCGCATCTGGCGCAGGCGTTCTTTTCGGCCGCGAGCATGCTGGTCGCGATCCCGACCGGCGTGCAGGTCTTCTCGTGGCTCGCCACGCTGTGGCTGGGCCGGCCCGTCTATCACGTGCCGATGCTGTGGCTCTTCGGCTTCCTCGTGATATTCGTCGCCGGCGGGCTGACCGGCGTGATGCTGGCGCTGGTGCCGTTCAACTGGCAGGTGCACGACACCCAGTTCGTCGTTGCCCATCTCCACTACGTGCTGGTCGGAGGAATGTTCTTTCCGCTGGTCGCCGCGGTCTATTACTGGCTGCCGCATTTTTCCGGCCGCATGCCGTCGGCGCGCCTCGGGCGCTGGGGTTTCTGGCTGGTCTTCGGCGGCTTCAACCTCACGTTCCTCGTGATGCACTGGACCGGGCTGCTGGGGATGCCGCGGCGCGCCTACACGTATGCGCCGGGGCTCGGCTGGGACGTTCCGAACCTTGTTTCCTCGATCGGCAGTTTCATCATGGCGATCGGCATCGCCACGGTGCTAGTCGACGTGCTGCTGCACTTTCGCTTCGGCGTGCGCGCCGCGCCGAATCCGTGGCATGCCGATACGCTCGAATGGGCCACCCGGCTGCCGCCGGCCGCCTACAACTTCATCAGCCTGCCAACCGTCGACAGCCGCTACCCGCTGTGGGACCAGCCCGAGCTGGCCAAAAAGATGGCGCGCGGCGAGCAGGGTCTGGCGACGGTCGCGCACGGGCGTCGCGAAACCTGGGGCACCGATGCCGTGACCGGCGAAGTGCGCGAGATCATCCACTTGCCCGGCAACACCTGGCTGCCGTTCGCCGTCGCGCTGGTGCTGTCGGTGGTGTGCATCGGGCTGCTGGTGAAAGCGTATGCCGTGGCCAGCTTCGCGACCGTCGTGGCGGCGATCCTCGTGCTGCGCTGGTCGTGGGAGAACGGCGCCCACGAAGAGTCCGGCATCGGGGTTCCGGTTTCGGCCGGCGACCCGCCGCTGCACTGGCGCACGCACGACGGCCCCGGACGATGGGGGATGGGCGTGACGCTGCTCGCGGACGGCGCGCTCTATGCAGCGCTTCTCTTCGGTTGGTTCTACCTGTGGACCGTCGCTCCGCAGTGGCAGGTGCCGGCGCAGTCTCCGCTCGACGCCCGCGGCTTGCTCGCGAATGCGCTGCTGCTGAGCGCGGCAACGCTGTGGCTGCGGCGGGTTCTCGCGGCGCTGCGGCGGGGCTCGGACAAGGGATTGTGCGGGCAACTTGCCGCGGTCGCGGCGCTCGGCCTGCTGCAGTCGGCACATCTGTTGTGGCTGATGTACACGTCGGATCTCGCACCGAAGGGGACGGCCCACGACGCAGTGATTGCCGTCGTCCTCGGCTACGCCCTTTTCCACTGCGTCCTGGCGGGAATCGCGATCGCGCTGCAGGCGTGGCGGGTCCATTACGGCTATGTCGACCGTGCCGCGCCGTACGAGCCGATCGTGCTCGGACAGCTCTGGTATTACAACCTCGGCGTGATGTGGAGCGCCTACGTAGCCCTGGTGCTGTTTCCTTCGACGTGGGGAGGCGTCTGATGACGTGGCTTTACCATCCGCTCCAGATTCCGCTCGGCCTGATCGTATGGGGTATGTGGTTCATCGCGCTGTACAGCGGCCTGTCGGTCGGTTGCGCGATCGGGCCGCCGGACGCGGCAGCAGGGCCGTGGAACTGGCTCAACATCGTGCTGGGCGGCGCGTCGCTCGCCACGGTGGCGCTGCTGCTCGGCTTGTCGGCGCTGTGCTGGCGCGCGTCGCGCCGGGTCGGCAAGGACGAGCGGGCGAAGCGCTTCATCGCGCGGGTCGGTGCGAGCGTGCATCTGGTCGCGGTGCTGGCGACGCTGTTCATCGCGCTGCCGATCGTGGGCCTGCCGCCATGCGTCTGATCGCGGCCTTTGTTCTGGTGACGCTGCTTGTCACGGTGCGGCCAGCCGCGGCGCACGCGCTTTCCGGGTCGCTGCCCGCAGGCTTTCCGCTGCTTCTGAGTGCGGGGCTGCTGGGAGCGGCGTGCGGGCTCTACGCCCTCGGGGCGCGACGGGTGCCGCCGGGCCTGGCGCAGGCGACGTGGTTTTGCGCCGCGATGGCGATCGGCGCGCTGGCCGCGTTCGGCCCGCTGGACCGCTGGGCGGAGGACAGTACGGCGCTGCATATGGTGCAGCACATGCTCCTCATCGTCGTGGTCGCGCCGCTTGGAGCGCTGGCCGGCCCCTTGCCGCAGTGGAGCGCCGCAACCGGTGCGCTATTGCGCCCCCTGTGGGCGACGATACTGCGCTGCGGCCGTCATCCGCTCGCGGCGGCGACGGTGCACGGCGCGCTGATCTGGATCTGGCACACCCCGCGCCTGTACCGGCTGGCGCTAGACGATCCGTGGTGGCACCTGATCGAGCATGTGTTGTTTGTCGCAAGCGGCTGGCTCTTCTGGTGGGCCGTCCTGTGCAGCCGCCGGTTCGCGCCGGCGCTGCTCGCGATCCTGCTGACGCTGATCCACACTGGGCTGCTGGGCGCGTTGCTGACTTTCGGCAGGGTATCGTTCTACGGCGATGCGCGCGCCCTCGAGGACCAGCAGCTGGCCGGGCTCATCATGTGGGTGCCGGGCGGCTTCGCCTATCTGGCCGCTGCCGGCTGGATCGTGTGGAGCCGGCTCGGCGAAGAAACGGCGCCAGCCGCGGTGCCGGCGCGGAATTGAATCCGCGAATGGCGTCGCCGGCTGTCGCGACCCCGCAGTGTCAGCCGCCTGGCGTCGCCAGCCTCGACCAGCGCTCTCCCGCTTTCGCGTAACGGTCCCACGCGCCGTAGTGACTTTCGACTGCGCCGCGCGGCAAGGCCAGCGCGACCAGCAGCAGACCAATGATCGAAACCGTCGCGGTACCCAGGCCGGTATAGCCGTCGAGAAGCCAGGGCGCGAGCAGCAGCCAGGCGCCGAAAGCGGCGTTGATGAAGCGCAACGGCCGCGCGACTTCGGCAAGCGCCATGATCGAAAAGGTGATCACCAGCGCGCCGACGACATGGTCGTTGTCGGCCGCTGTGCCGGTCGCGTCGAACAGCAGCCGGCTGAGCATGAGGACCGCCCCGAGGACGATGCTGAGCGACAGCGTCCACGGCACGGTCACGCCGCCCTTGAGCATTTCGCGCAGCACCACCGGCGCGCGTTCCTCGAAATTGTCCGAATAGTCCGCGCTTCCGCCGTCGATGGTGTCGCCGTGCAGCAGCACGTGCCACAGCCACTTCCCTTGCCGGCGGCGCTCCTTGAGAAACTGGAGAGTCGCGAGGATCTCGTCGAAGGAGTACGGGATTTGCAGCAGCATCGCCGCGGCGGCGACGAGGCACAGCGTGCACCACGTGCCGATCACGACCGGCTGGATGATGATGAAAAAAATGCTCACCGCGCCAAGCGGGACGATCAGCACACCGAACAGCAGCACCAGCCACGGCAGCGTGCGCCAGCGCCGCTTGTCGCCGATGATCCCGGTGACGATCTCGAGCACATAGACGGCCGCGCCGAGGCCGGCGTCGGAAACCGGCCACGCTTCGGAAACCGAAGACGTGATGATGCGTTCGGTGCCGTCGCCGAAGAACGGATCCCCCGCTGCGGGGATATGCCCGAGTTGGAACGCGGCCAGATAGCGCGAGATGAACAGGCCCACCAGGGCCAGCGCGATGATCGGAATGCGCTGGTTCCACGACGACGGGCTGTAGTCCCAGCCGGGAGGCGTGTCCGGCCCGGCCAGACGCGCAACCGGGCCGATGCCCGGTGTCGAGGGCACGCCGACCGCGAACAGGATCACCAGCGCTCCGACGAGCGTATCGTTGGCATAGGCGACGGCGCTCGGGCTCCAGAACACCAGTGGCGCGAACAGCAGCCAGGTACCGACGGCGGCAGTCGCCCAGCGCGCCCACGCGATGCGCCGCGACAGCGAGGCCAGCGCGAAGGCGGTGATCAGCAGTCCGCTGACGATGTCGCTGGCGGTCATCCAGGTGTCGGACAGGACGAGGCCGCGCTGGTTGGGCGCGACGAGTTCGCCGGGCTCCATCCAGCGATCGGCGAGTCCGAAGATGAACGGGCACGAAACGAGCCACAGGCCGAGCGCCGCGTTCGCGAAATGGCACCAGATCGTCTGTCGGTGTTCGCGCCGATCGAGCGCGTCGTATTCGGCGAGGAGCTGCGCCTCGGGCTGCGGCTGCGCCGCCAGATCCTCGAGCCACAGCGGCAGCGGAATGTGGTTCGCCTTGTACCAGGCAGCCGGGCTTTGCCTGAGCCGGCCGATCATTTTCGGCAGGACCCGGCGTAGGCTGTGCTGCGGCCGCCAGCCGAGGAGCTCGGTCGCCCGCGAGATGTCGAGCTCGTAGTGGTCGTCCGCGAGCCACACCATGAACGGCTGGATGAAGGGCTCGATGCCGCGGTCGATTGCGTCCGGAGTGACTTTTTCGACGACGTCCTGCGCCCACGCGCCGGTCGCGGCGACGGGTTTGGGTATCCGCCGCGTTCCCCACGGCTCGCCGTGGATGAGCTGCCCGATCAGGTTCTGCAGCGACTCGTAGCTTTCGGTCACCGGCTCGCCGAGGAGCAGCGTGGTTTCGTCCCCCAGTCCATGGCGTCTCTCGACGACGAGCCGAAACGCTTGGGCGACATCGTCCAGATGCACGAAAGTCTGGCCGTGGGTCGGATCGCCGGGGAAGACGTGGCCGAGCATCTGGCGCTCGTAGATGCGCTGGATCTGGTAGGCGAGCGACGGGACTTCGCAGTCGTCGGTGTAGACGCCGGCAATGCGCAGGATCACGGCCGGAATGCGCCCGCGCGTCGCGAGCACGGCCTCTTCGGCTTCGAGCTTCGATTGCGGGTACGGCCACTTCGGCGCGAGTTCGCTGTTCTCGTCGATCGGGGCGCCCGGCTCGGTCGGCGCGTGGACCAGCATCGTGCTCGCGTAGACGAACTGATCGACGTCGAAATCCTGCAGCGCCTCGAGCAGCCGGCGCGTGCCCTGCACATTCACTTCGTCGTATTTCGGATCCGGCTCGCCGGAAAAATCGTAATAGGCGGCGAGGTGAATGACCGAGGCGATATGCGTACCATGGCATTCGCGAAGGGTGCGACAGGCTGCCGCGAGCGCGTCAGGCGAAGTGAGGTCGACGTCGATGCAGTTGGCCGCCTGCTTGCAATCGCGCTCGAACCCGACGACGGCGAAGCGCTCCCCGAGCGCCGCGCCGATCGCGCTGCCGAGTCGGCCCGCGGAACCGGTGATGAGTACCAGCGGTTTCGTTGACGCCATGAAACCCTCCTCGCGATCGGCACGCACAAGGCGGCCGGGTTGCGGAAAAAAGAACGGCGTCGCGCTCAGCCGGGTATCGATCCCGGCGGGAACAGGCTGTCCCAGCTTTCCTTGAAGCTGGCGACGACGATGCCGAGCGAGTCGGGGTCGCCGTGCAGCAGCGCCGACAGGTACGCTTTGGCCTGCTTCGCGCTGATGTGCGGGGGCAGCGGCGGCACGTCCGGGTCGGTGACCATCTCGAGGAGCGTGGGTCGGTCCGCGTGAAGCGCCGCGTCCCACGCCGCGCCGACCTGCTCCGGGTCGTCGACGCGAATGCCGCCCAAGCCCAGCAGCCGCGCGTATTCGGCGTACGGGAAATCGGGCACCGCCTGCGCGTCGATGAACTTCGGGTCGCCTTCCATGGCGCGCTGCTCCCAAGTGACCTGGTTGAGGTCGCCGTTATTGAGCACCATTACCGCGAGGCGCGGATCAGCCCACTCGCGCCACACTTTGGCGATCGTCACGAGCCCGTTGATGCCGTTCATCTGCATCGCCCCGTCGCCGACCAAGGCGATCACCGGGCGGTCCGGGTGGGCGTATTTGGCCGCGATCGCGTACGGCACGGCCGGCCCCATCGTCGCGAGCCCCCCCGAGAGCGACGCCATCATGCCGCGTCGCATCTTCAAGTCGCGCGCGTACCAGTTCGCCGCCGATCCCGAGTCGCACGTGAGGATGCAGCGCTCGGGCAGGCGCGGCGACAGCTCCCAGAACACGCGCTGCGGGTTGATCGGGTGCGCGGTGTTGAGCGCGCGGCCTTCGAGCACGCGCCACCACCGTTCGACACCGTGCTCGATCGTCGCGCGCCACGCGCGGTCCGGTTTCGCCACCAGATGCGGCAAGAGCCCTTGCAGCGTCTCCTTCGCGTCGCCAAGCAGCGCCACTTCCATCGGATAGCGCAGGTTGAGCATGCGCGGCTCGATGTCGATCTGCACGCCGCGCGCCTGGCCTTCCTTCGGCAGGAACTCCGAATACGGGAAACCCGAGCCGACCATCAGCAGCGTGTCGCAGTCGTTCATCAGGTCCCAGCTCGGCTTCGTGCCGAGCAGCCCGATCGCGCCGGTGACGAACGGCAGCTCGTCGGGCACGGCCGCTTTGCCGAGCAGCGCCTTGGCCACGCCCGCGCCGAGCCGCTCGGCGACTTCGATGATCTCGTCGGTCGCGTCGAGTGCGCCCGCGCCGACGAGCATCGCCACTTTCTGCCCGGCGTTGAGGATCGCGGCCGCGCGCCCGAGATCGTCCTCGCGCGGCACGATGCGAATCCCCGTGTAGCCGATGCCCGAATGGACTGTGCCGTGCTCGCGCGGCGGCGCCTGGTAGGGCAGATCCTGGACGTCGTTGGGGAAGATGATGCAGGTGACGGTGCGCCGGTCGCGGGCGATGCGCATCGCCCGATCGACGACGTGGCGCACCTGCTCGGGCACCGTCACCATGTGCACGAACTCGTGCGCGACGTCCTTGAAGAGCGACAGCAGGTCGACTTCCTGCTGGTAGTCGCCGCCGAGCGCGGCGCGGCTTTGCTGACCGACGATCGCGACGACCGGCTGGTGGTCGAGCTTCGCGTCGTAGAGGCCGTTCAGGAGATGGATCGCGCCGGGGCCCGAAGTCGCGAGGCACACGCCGACTTCGCCGGTGAATTTCGCGTGCGCGCACGCCATGAACGCCGCGAGCTCCTCGTGGCGCGCCTGCACGAAGCGCAGCCCTTCGCCGTAGCGCCCGAACGCGCCCATGATGCCGTTGATGCCGTCGCCCGGATAGCCGAATACCCGCTGCACGCCCCACGCCGACAGGCGCTGGAGCAGGAAGTCGCCGACTGTGTCGCTCATGATCGTTCTCCGTCCCGGGCTTTCGGAATGCCGAACGCTGCAAGGCAGATGCCGGGAAGAAGATTCGGCCCGTCCGGACGGGGCTGGGGCGCTTCGGTGCGCGGAAAACGGATTGCCGCCAGTGCCGCCCGGGCCCTGCGCTGCCCGCGACTGCAGGCCTTCGCCGAAAAGGCTTGTCGAAGACGCACCCGGACTCCGGCCTTGGTGCGTGCTGCGTCTGCAGCTCGTCGCCCGGCTGAAAAAACTACAGCGCGTTGAAACAATTTCCCGTTCGCGGCAGCGGTGCCGGCGCTTGCGGCAAGGCTTTCACGAACGGCTGCGGCGAGGGGAAGCCGGAAAGGCACCTGCGCGCGTCACCTTGGCGCCAGCCCGTCGGTCTTGGCTGCCATGATGAAATCGTTGTCGTGGAGACCGTTTATCTTCTTCGTCTGCCACGTCACGCGGGCCCAGCCCCAGCCAAAGCAGATGTCCGGGTGATGGCCCTCGGTTTCGGCCAGATCTCCGAGCTTCGCGACGAAGCTCATCGCGTCCTTGAAGTTGCCGAAAGTGAAGCTGCGCTCGATGCAGCGCCCGTCGTCCGAAAGGGTCCACGCCGGCGTCTGCGCCAGCTGGCGCTGGGCCTGCGCTTTCGTCAGTGGAGGCACGTCGCCGCGGCATGGCGTGCATGTCCTGGACTGTAGCTCATCGCTCATGTCGGGATTCCTCCAAAGACGAGTCCGATGCGGGCGAACACAAACGCTGCGCCTCCCGACGAACGATCCAATGTAGATCGTCCCGGAGCAACGTTCAAATGCTGCAGCCGTCGAAGGCCGTAGGGACAAGGGTGGAAGCGGTTTTGAGCGTGGGCCTACAATGACCGGGAAGCAGATGTGAAACTTGACGTTTGATCATATTGGACGGGTACATGTCGGAAGCAATGCTTTGCGCCGTCAAGGCCGATATCACCAGCCTGGCTGTAGACGCGATCGTCAACGCGGCCAACGCGTCGCTGTTGGGCGGCGGAGGCGTGGATGGCGCCATTCACCGGGCAGCGGGCCCGGGTTTGCTCGCCGAATGCCGCACTCTCGGGGGCTGCAGGACAGGCGAGGCGAAGATCACGGGCGGCTACAATTTGCCGGCGCGTTACGTGATCCACACCGTCGGACCGGTCTGGCACGGCGGCCAGGATGGCGAAGATCGCTTGCTCGCTGCCTGCTATTCGCAGGCGCTCCGGCTCGCCCGAGAGCACGGCGTCGAGCGGATCGCGTTTCCGTGCATCAGCACGGGCGTCTATGGCTATCCGGCCGACCTCGCGGCAAAGATCGCCGTGAACATGGTACGGACGGCGCTGGAGGAGTCCGGCTCGCTCCGGGAAGTGATTTTCTGTTGCTTCAGTTCGGCGGATTTCACGCGCTACGACGCGTTGCTGTCGAGCGGTCCGGATCGAGCTCAGTAAATGAACGGAATCAGCTTGCGCACCCGCTGCTGGTATTCGGTGTAGTGGGGGAAGCGTTCGGTCAGCCAGCGTTCCTCCCGTCTCGACTTGATGTCGAAGAACAGCCACAGCCCGGCGGCGTAAATCAGCGTCAGCCATCCGTGGATGAACAGCGCCCAGCCGACCGCCATCAATATCAATCCGCTGTAAATCGGATGCCGCACCCATCGATACGGGCCGGTCACCACCAGCGTCGCGTGTTCCTTGGGATGGGGCAGGGGAGTGAGGTTGGAGCCGAGGTGCAGTGCCGCGGCGACTGACATCGCCAGTCCTGCAGCGATCAGCAAGGCGCCAACGACTGACGTGACGGCGGCTGCGGTCTCCGGCCGGGGCGGCAGGCCGGGGGCGGTTCTCGGCCCGAACAGGATGAGGGCGATAAGGAACGCCTGCAGGACGACGAACCATTCGCCGCGACGGCCTCTCCACCAAGGCTGTTTCGCAGAATGCATGTTTCCTTCTCCTTTCCGTCCATCCCGCGAGCGAGTATCGAAGTCGCCCTTGTCGAATTCGCAATGCCGGTTGGAGGCACCCGGCAGCTTGATGGCAGTGCAGGATTCCGGCCCCGTTCCGGGATCGCCCGTCGGACTTCTGCGGCAAGATGGCACAACAACGCCGACCTGTCCGCCTGGCGCCTGGCGCGCCTGGAAGGGATTATCCGCTGCCCGGCAAACGAACTACTATTGTCGCTGACACCCCCTTCGGCAAAGGAGTCGCGGCATGTGCGGTCGCTACGCCCTCTATGACGCGATCTCGCGGTTGCGCGAGCAGTTCGGCTGCGATATCGATTCGCTGGTTCGAAACTTGCCTCCGCGCTACAACGCCGCGCCGACGCAGAGGCTGCCCGTCATCCGGCAGCTGGCTTCGGGTGAGCGGGTGGCGCATCTGCTGCGCTGGGGCCTGATTCCGTCCTGGGCGAAGGACGAGACGATCGGCGCGCGCCTGATCAACGCCCGCTGCGAGACGCTCGCCGAGAAGGCGAGCTTTCGCAACGCGTTCAAGAGCCGCCGCTGCCTCGTGCCGGCGTCGGGATTTTACGAATGGCAGAAGGTCGCGGGCGGAAAACAGCCGTATTTCATTCGTCCGGCGAATGACCGCCTGTTCGCTTTCGCAGGGCTATGGGAGCGCTGGAGCAAGCCCGACGGCGAGACGCTCGACACTTTCGCGATCATCACCACCGAGGCGAACGACGCGATGGGCGAGCTCCACGAGCGCATGCCTGTCATCGTCCCCGAGGAAGATTACGATCTGTGGCTGAGCAAGGAAACCCATCCCGAGCTGGTGCGCCGGCTGCTCGTGCCGTACGAGTCCGCTCTGGTCCGGATGCAGGCGGTGACGAAGCGCGTCGGCAACGTGCGCAATGAAGGCCCCGAACTCGTCGCGCCGCTCGAAGCTCCCTCCGACTCTGCATTGCCGATCCGACATCATCGGGACGATGAGGCATGACCTGGCCGAGCGCGACGGATTCGAGCATAGGCTGCGCGGTGGAGTTTTTTTGCGGTGCTTGGGTTTTTGCCGTTTTTCATGAATGCTCGACGTAGGGCCAGCCGAAATCGGAGCGAGGACGTTTGAGGGTATGACGACAAGAAAGACTGCTTCCATCCGTTGTCTCGCTGCTGCGCTCGCGGCGGCATTCCTGTCTGCGCTGGCCCTGTCCGCATTGTCGGCAGATGTTCCCGTCGGGCAGTCACGGTGGCAGGGTGCGGCCTTCAGCAGCGACCGGATCGGGTTGAAGAAGCTCGCCGATGCAGGCGCTCGTGTCGTGCGAGTGTACAGCGAGGCGGACGCGTGGGTGCTCGACGAGGCCGAGCGCCTCGGGCTGAAAGTGGTGATGGGACTGTGGGTGGCTCATCCGCGCCTGGGCTTCCGGCTCGACGATCCTGCGATGGTGCATGCGCAGGAGCAGCGCATACGCGACTTTGTCATACGACATCGCAATCATCCTGCGCTGCTGGCTTGGGGGGTCGGCAACGAGGTGGAACTCGCGCAGCCGGAGCCGATGCCGGCCTGGCGCGAGGTGAACCGCCTGGCCGGTATCGTCAAGGGGGTCGATCCGGCGCACCCGACGTTGATGGTGGTGTCCGACAACAGCGACGAGAATCTCCGACGGCTCGCTGATTGCTGCCCGAACGCGGATCTGCTGGGCGTCAACGCTTTCGGCGGTTCCGTGTTCGAGATCGTGCGCCGGCTGCAAGCGGCAGGCGTCGCCAAACCGATCGTGATCGCCGAGTTGGGCCCGCTCGGTCAATGGCAGGCCGGACGCAAGCCTTGGGGCGCGCCGGTGGAGCCCACCAGCACCGAGAAAGCGGTCTATTTTCGCGATGCGCTCGACCATCTCGCCCGCGAGCCGCAAGTCGTCGGCGTTTTCCCGTTCCTGTGGGGCGCGAAGCAGGAACAGACCGAAACCTGGCACGGCCTTCTGCTGCCCGATGGCAGCCTCACTGCGATGACCGATGCGCTAAGCCGTGCGTGGGGCAAGCGGGTGCCCGAGTCCGCTCCGGTGATCCACGGCATTGGCATTGCCGCCGACGAATTCGCGCCAGGGCAGGAAATCTCGGCCGGCGTCGACGCAGTATCCTTCGACGGATCGACGTTAACCACCGAATGGAAGGTGTTGGCCGAGAGCCCCGGCTGGAAGCCGGATTCCGATACGGAGCCTGTTCCCGCCCGTGTTCCGGTGCAGACGCTGCAGGCCGATGCCGCCACTGTCCGCTTTGTGGCCCCCCGCGAGCCCGGCCCCTACCGGCTCTTCATCACCCTGCGCGACCGCAACGGCAAGGCTGCGACGGCAAACCTGCCGTTCTTGGTGCGGTGAGCCCCGTTGGCGGCCAGGATCACGGGGGAAGGACAGCCAGGTTGCAACCGAGCAACCGATGACCAACTACGGTGAACGTGAAGCGGGGGCCGAAGCCCCCGCCAGCCGTCTTTGGTAACAGGGCTCAGGCGGCCCCGGCTGTTGCCTTAAGCGGCTACAGCGAAACGCTCATCGTTGGCGTTTGTGGATTTGCGCGGATTACGTCCGTCGCCTCTCGGGTTGCCTGCTCACCATCGCCCGCCCTGTCGAAACCGGTGCACCCCCACACTGGACACTCTCGAGAATGCCCACTGTGGAGGTGGCGGGAATCGAACCCGCGTCCAGAACGTCTCCGGGTTGCCGGAATTACAACCATGCTTTGCACTATAAGGGCAGTGTCCCTTCGATTCAAGTGTACGGGAGTTTTTTGTAGAGAGTTTTTTACGCGCCGGCGCGACAGTGGTTTTTTTGATCGAAGCAGGTATTCACGATCCTTCTCGCCTTTTTCCTGAAACCCTCATAGCGGGTCGTTTTTCCGTTCTGCAACAGTCGCTTGTGAGTGTCTTGCGGGCAGCGGTCGGAACCCCGGATTAATTCACGCTTTGGGCATTCCCGTTTGACGGACATATTTTTGCGCCATGCAGTGATCATATCACCACGGGGTTTTATGCCTGGGCGCCTCGAAAAACCTCGACTCGCCCACCCTTGGTAAAATTACAGCGTCCTCAATCTCGCCACAGCCGACATCGATGAAACCGCGCAGCGCCATCAAGACCGACCTGTTTGCCTTTGATGCCCACTGCAAGAAGATCGACACGCTGGGTGACCCGCTGGTCGAGATCGAATCGCATATCGATTTTCCCGCGCTGGCGGCCGAGGTCGATATGATTGCGCCGCGACTCGTGAGTGCGCAGGGCGGGCGCCCGCCATACCCGACCGAGACGATGGTGCGCATCCTGGTGTTGAAGCGTCTGTACAACCTGTCCGATGAGCAGATGGAGTACCAGTTGCTCGACCGCATGAGCTACAAGCGCTTCTGCGGACTGGCGAATGCGACGAACGTTCCGGATCGCACCACGGTGTGGACCTTCGAGAACCGGATTGGTGAAGCGGGGGCGAAGGCCTTGTTCGACGGGGTCTCGACGCAGCTGCTCAAGAAGGGGTTCATCGCGCGCGGCGGTCAGATCATCGACGCGACGCTGGTGCCGGCGCCCAAGCAGCACAACCGCCGCGGCGAGAAGGAACTGATCGAGCAAGGCGCAATGCCCGCCTCGTGGCGCCCGGCGAAGCGGCGCCAGAAGGATACTGAGGCGACCTGGACCAGGAAGCACGGCAAGAGCTACTTCGGCTACAAGCTGTCGATCAACATCGACAAGAAGTACAAGATCATCCGCCGAATCGAGACCGATACTGCCAGCACGCACGACAGCCAGCACTTTGACAACGTCTTCGACACGCGCAACACGAGCCGCGATGTCTATGCCGATCGGGGCTACCCGTCCGAGCAGCGTGAAGCCAGGCTCAAGGAGAACGGCTTTCGCAACCAGATCCAGCGGAAGGGCAAGCGCAACAAGCCGCTGTCCGAGTGCCAGCAGCGACGCAACAAACGCATCGCCAAGACGCGTGCGCGGGTCGAGCACGTGTTCGGGGCCATCGAGCAGATGGGCGGCAAGCTGCTGCGCACCATCGGTCAGGCGCGGGCGAACTTTGCGATGACGATGATGGCTGCCTGCTACAACCTGAAGCGGCTGGTCTATTTCAGGAAGGCCGGAATCGAGGCCTTCTGACGCCCGAAATGGGCCGCATCGCCGATGTCCGAGGCGATTCGAGGCAAAAACTGAGCGACACCGCGGGAAGAAGCGGTGATTTGCCGAAGGAACTGAACCGAATTCGGTCGCGGTCATCGTGTCGCACCGGGGTTCATTGAAAACCTCGGGTTATTCGAGGTGCCCGCCTGTTTTGCTCGCGCATCCTGCACCGACGCTGGAAGCGGAGCAGGGCGAGGAACACGGCGGACGGCAGCGGAGGGCGGGACTGCAGCCGCCGATCCGCTATCCTGTCGTCCTGATCGTGATCCGGACCCGATTTCGCGCATGCCTGCCCCCGATTCCATGCGACTGACAGCCTTCGAATCGCGCTGGCTGGCGGAGGCGATCCGGCTGCGCGAGGCGGCGGCGGGCCCGCTCGACGACCGGGATGCGGTAGCCGCGGTGCGCGCGACCGGTGGCGGAATCGAGGAGCGGATCGTGCGCCGGGCACTGCTGCTGGGCGAGCGCGACGGAATGGCCGGGATGATCGCGGCGTGGGGCGGGCGATCCCGGCTGGTGTTGATGCTGGCGTCGGCCGTCGCGCTGGCGAGCGGGTTCGGTGCCGCGCTCGCGGTGCTCGGCGACGGAACGCGGGCGGTCAATGTCGTATGGGCGCTCGGCGGCCTGCTCGGCGTGCACCTGCTGAGCCTGCTGCTGTGGGCGCTCGGATTGTCGTTCGGCGGGCGGGATGCGGGCGGAGCACTCGGGCGCGTCTGGCTGTGGCTGTCGACGCGGCTGTCGCCGGCCGGTCCCGCTTCAATGTACGTCGCGAAGGCCCTCGCGGGTCTGCTCGGGCGCGCGCGGCTGTTGCGCTGGTGGCTCGGGGCAGTGACGCACGGACTGTGGCTCGCTGCACTGTGTGGCGCGCTGGTCGGCCTGCTCGCGACGCTCTCCGCACGGCGCTACGGCTTCGCTTGGGAAACGACGATCCTGTCGGCGGACGTGTTCGTGCATCTCGTGCGCATCGTCGGCTGGCTGCCTGCGCAGGTCGGCTTCGCGGTGCCCGACGCGGAGCATGTGCGCGCGAGCGGCACCGCCCCCGCCATCGACGAGGCGGCGCGCATCGCATGGTCGTCGTGGCTCCTGGGCTGCGTGACGATGTATGGCATCGTGCCGCGGGCGCTGCTGTGGGCGATGTGTCTTGTGCTGTGGCGGGTCGGGCGCGCGCGCCTGCGGCTCGACTTGGCATTGCCCGGCTACGCGGTGCTCGCCGAGCGGCTCGCGCCGGCGAGCGAGCGGATCGGGGTCACGGATGCCGATCCGGGGCGTCTCTGGGGCCGCGGGCGGATCGCGCACACTCGGTCGGCAGCGGCTCGCCGCTCGCGGTCGGGCTCGAGCTGCCCGCGGGGGCGGGGTGGCCGCTCGCGCTGCCGGCGGGGGTGCGCGATGCGGGAGTCATCGACAGCCGTGAGCAGCGCAAGCGCCTCGTCGCCGAGTTGCAGGCCGACCCCCCGGCGCGGTTGCTGGTCGCGTGCGACGCGCGCCAGACGCCGGATCGCGGCAGCCTCGAACTGATTGCCGAGCTGTCGCGCCACGCGGGCGACTGCCGGGTATGGCTGACCGGGGGCGAAGGAGCCGGGGCCGGCGGGCATGCGCCCCACTGGCGGGAGTCGCTCGATGGCATCGGCATGAGGGCCGAACGGGTCATCGAAACGCCGGCGGCCGCGACGGACTGGCTGCGTGGCGCTGAGACAGGAGCCGAACATGACTAGGCCGCTGCGCATCGCCGTCGTCGGGCACACCAATACCGGCAAGACGTCTCTGATGCGCACGCTGACGCGCGACACCGGCTTCGGCGAGGTATCTAGCCGGCCGAGTACGACCCGTCATGTCGAAGGCGCGCGGCTGCTCGCCGACGGCGAGGTGCTCGTCGAGTTGTACGACACGCCCGGGCTCGAAGACCCGATCGCGCTGCTCGAGCGGCTGGAGGCGATCGAGCCCCCGGGCGGCGAGCGGCTCGACGATACCGCCCGGATCGAGCGCTTCGTCGCGACCCCGGTCGCCGGCCACCGCTTCGAGCAGGAGGCGAAAGTGCTGCGCCAGATGCTCGCGAGCGACGCGGCGTTCTATGTCGTCGACGTACGCGATTCGGTCCTCGCGAAGCATCGCGACGAGCTCGCAATCCTCGGCGGCTGTGCGATCCCGCTGCTGCCGGTGCTGAACTTCGTGTGCGATTCGGCCGCCAACGAATCATCGTGGCGCGAGGCGCTCGCGCGGCTCGGACTGCACGCAGTCGTGCGCTTCGACACGGTCGCACCTGAGCGCGACGGCGAGCGGCGTCTGTACGAGAAGCTCGCGACACTCGTCGATGCGCATCGCCCCGCGCTCGAACGCCTCGTCGCGTGCCGGGAGCGCGAGGCGCGAGCCCGGCATCGTGCCGCGCTGGGGCTCGTTGCCGAACTGCTGGTCGACGTCGCCGCGGCGCGGGTTGCCGTCGCGACCGAGGCGCAGGTGATCGAGCGCGCGGTCGTGGCGCTGCACGAGCGCGTGCGGCGGCGCGAGCAGGCTTGCGTCGACGCGCTGCTCGCGCTCTACCGGTTCCGTTCCGATAATGTCGATGCGGCCGATCTGCCGCTGCTCGACGGGCGCTGGGAGAGCGATCTCTTCAACCCGGAAACCTTCCGGGCGATGGGCGTGCGGCTCGGCACCGGTGCGGCGGCGGGAGCAGCCGCCGGAGTCGGCATCGACCTGATGCTCGGCGGGCTGACGCTCGGTACTGCCGCTGCGCTCGGAGCGCTCGCCGGAGGAGGCTGGCAGGCAGTGCGGCAGTTCGGCGATCGTGTCGTCGAGAAACTGCGCGGGCAGCGCGAGCTGAGCGTCGACGATGCGATCCTGCGCCTGCTCGCACTGCGCCAGCTGCGCCTCATCGACGCGCTCGAGACCCGCGGCCACGCGGCGGTCGCGCCGATCCGGCTCGTCGACCCGCAGCTGCGACAATGGCGTGAAGGGCCGATCCCGGAGCCCTTGCTGCGCGCGCGCGCGCATCGTGAATGGTCAGGACTTTTCGGCGCCGGGCCGGCGGACGACGCGCGACAGGAAGCAGTCGATACGTTGGCGCGATCGTTGTCGGAAGGGGCAACGGCGAGTTCCTGAAAGCGGGGAAACCCGTCCCGCCGTCGAGCTCTGACCGGGGTTTTCCTCGATGGTCAAGGCCGGATGAAACAGGGGCGCCGCAGCGCCCCCGTGCTTGCTGCGTGAAGCGCTCGAGCCTATTTTTTGCGCATCGGCGGGATATCGGTGCAACTGCCGTGCGCCACTTCGCCCGCGAGGCCGATGGTTTCGCCCAAAGTTGGGTGCGGGTGGATCGTCTTGCCGATGTCGACCGCGTCCGCGCCCATCTCGATCGCGAGGCACACTTCGCCGATCATGTCGCCGGCCGAGGGGCCGACGATCGCGCCGCCGATGACGCGATGCGTCTCGGCGTCGAAAATCAGCTTCGTGAAACCGTAGTCGGCGCCGTTCGCGATCGCGCGCCCCGAAGCGGCCCACGGGAACTTCGCGGTCTCGACCTTGCGGCCTTCCCGCTTTGCCTGCTCTTCGGTGAATCCGACCCACGCGACTTCCGGGTGCGTGTAGGCGACGCTCGGGATCACGGTCGCGTCGAACGCCGACCGGGCGAGCTCCGACTTGCCTTGTGTCTCGCCGGCCGCGACTTCGGCTGCGACGTGCCCTTCGTGCACCGCCTTGTGCGCGAGCATCGGGTTGCCGACGATGTCGCCGATCGCGAAGATGTGCGGCACGTTCGTGCGCATCTGCGCATCCACCGGGATGAAACCGCGTTCGGTGACGGTGATGCCGGCCTTCTCCGCGCCGATCTTGCTGCCGTTCGGGCTTCGCCCGGCCGCCTGCAGGATCATGTCGTAGCGTTGCGGCCCGGCGGGAGCGCTTTTGCCACCATCGGCGCCCTCGAACGTCACCCACAGCCCGTCGTCCTTCGCCTCGACGGCGACGGTCTTCGTCTTCAGCATGATGTTGTCGAAGCGCTGCGCGTTCTGCTTTTCCCATACCTTGACCGCGTCGCGGTCCGGGCCCTGCATCAGCGCGTCGAGCATCTCGACGACATCGACGCGCGTGCCGAGCGTCGAATAGACGGTCGCCATCTCGAGGCCGATGATGCCCCCACCGATGACTAGCATCTTCGCCGGCGCTTTGCCGTCGGAAGTGCGCAGCTCGAGCGCGCCGGTCGAGTCGACGATGCGCGGATCCTTCGGGATGAACGGCAGATGCACCGCGGCCGAGCCGGCGGCGACAATGCACTGGCCGAAGCGCACGACTTTCTTCTCGCCGGTCTTGTCCTGGCCGCTGCCGGAGGTCAGCTCGACTTCGACGTGGTTCGCGTCGAGGAACTGGCCATAGCCGCGCACGACCTCGACCTTGCGGCCTTTGGCCATGCCGGCGAGGCCCGCAGTGAGCTTCCCGACGACCTTGTCCTTGTGCGCGCGCAACGCGTCGATGTCGACTTCCGGCTTCGCGAACCTGATGCCGGCCGAGGCCATGTGCTCGGCCTCGTCGATGACCGCGGCCACGTGCAGCAGCGCTTTCGATGGAATGCAGCCGACATTGAGGCACACGCCGCCGAGCGTCGCGTAGCGCTCGACTATGACGGTCTTCAGGCCGAGGTCGGCCGCGCGGAACGCCGCCGAGTAGCCGCCGGGGCCGGCGCCGAGCACGAGCATGTCGCACTCGACGTCGACCGAACCGGCGTAGGTGCCGGGTTTCGCGGCACTCTGCGCTGGCGCCGCCGCCGAGGGAGATGGGGGCGCCGCCGGCGCTGCAGCGGCGGGGACGGGCTTCGCGTCGCCGGCGCCCGCTGGTCCGGCCCCTGCGCCCTGCGACTCGACTTTCAGCAGCACCGCGCCTTCGCCGACGCGGTCGCCGACCTTGACGAGCACTTCACGGACGACGCCCTCGGCCGACGACGGCACGTCCATCGTCGCCTTGTCGGACTCGAGCGTGCAGATCGACTCGTCGACCTTGATCGAATCGCCCGGCTTCACGAACAGCTCGATGACGGGGACGTCGGAGAAATCGCCGATGTCCGGGACTTTCACTTCAACGATCTGGCTCATGTCGCGGTCTCCTTACAGCATGACCCGACGGAAGTCGGACAAGAGCTGGGCGAGATAGACGTTGAAGCGCGTCGCGAGCGCCCCGTCGATGACCCGATGGTCGGCAGTCAGCGACATCGGCAAGGTGAGGCGCGGCACGAACTGCTTGCCGTCCCACACCGGCTTCATCACCGACTTGTTGACGCCGAGGATCGCGACTTCCGGCGCATTGACGATCGGCGCGAAATACGTGCCGCCGATGCCGCCGAGGCTAGAGATTGTGAAGCACGCGCCGGACATGTCGGCGGGCCCCAGCTTGCCGTCGCGCGCTTTCTTCGCGAGCTCGCCCGATTCCGCAGCGATCTCGAACACGCTCTTCTTGTCGGCGTTCTTGATGACCGGCACGACGAGCCCGTTCGGCGTGTCGGCGGCGAACGCGATGTTGAAGTACTTCTTGTAGACGAGGTTCATTTCACCACCGCTCGCGTCGAGCGAGGTGTTGAACTCGGGGAACTGCTGCAATGCGCGCACCGACGCCTTGATGATGAACGCGAGCATTGTCAGCTTCTTGCCCGACTTCTCGTGCTCCTTGTTGATCGCGACGCGGAAAGCCTCGAGGTCGGTGATGTCGGCGTCCTCGTGGTACGTGACGGCCGGAATCATCACCCAGTTGCGCGCGAGGTTCTGTGCGGAGATCTTCTTGATGCGCGACAGCGGCTTGGTCTCGATCTCGCCGAACTTCGAGAAATCGACTTTTGGCCACGGCAGCAGATCGAGGCCGCCGCCGACGCTTACGCCCGCCCCGGCCGCAGCGGCCTTGCCCGGCACGATGCCGCTCTGCATCGCGCCCTTGACGAACGCGGTGACGTCTTCCCGGACGATGCGGCCTTTCGGGCCACTCGCGCGGACCTGCGCGAGATCGACGCCAAGTTCCCGGGCGTAGGCGCGCACCGACGGGCTTGCATGCACCCTGCCGCCGAGGGCCACCGCGGACGGGGCGCCGGCCTGCGGCAACGCGGGAGCGGACAGCTTCGACTGCTCGAATGCCTCGGGCGCATCGGCCGGCGTCGCGTCGGCAGCTGCGATGCGGGCGGCGGCGGGCGCCGCGACGGGCGTTGCCGCGGGAGCGGGCGTTGCAGCGGGGGCCGGAGCGGCAGCCGCGCCAGCCGCGCTGTCGACGACGATCAGCACTGCTCCTTCGGAAACCCGGTCGCCGACTTTTACCTTCACTTCCCTGACGACGCCGGCGGCCGATGACGGCACGTCCATCGTCGCCTTGTCCGATTCGAGCGTCGCGATCGAGTCCTCGAGCTTGATCGTGTCGCCGACCTTGACGAACAGCTCGATCACCGGGACGTCGGAGAAGTCGCCGATGTCCGGGACTCTCACTTCGGTGCTGCGACCGGTCGCGGCGGGTGCGGGAGCAGGGGCAGGCGCCGGCGCAGCGGCGCCGGACGGGGCGGACGCTATCGACTGTTCCAGCGCGGCGCCAGAACTCGCAGGCGTCGCCTGCGCCGCCGCGTTGCCGGCCGCTTCCGGTGCGGCAGCGGTTCCGGCGCCGGCTGCCTCGACCTTGATCAGCACCTTGCCTTCGGCGACGCGGTCCCCGACCTGCACCAGCACTTCGCGCACAACGCCGGCGGCGGTCGACGGCACGTCCATCGTCGCCTTGTCCGATTCGAGCGTCGCGATCGGGTCTTCGAGTTTGATCGTGTCGCCGGGCTTGACGAACAGCTCGATCACCGGCACGTCGGCGTAGTCGCCGATGTCCGGGACTTTCACTTCAATGAGTTCGCTCATGTTGTTGTCTCCCTGGGGCGCTCAGACGGTCATCGGGTTCGGCTTGTTCGGCTCGAGCTGGTACTTCAGCAGCGCGGCGGCGACCTTGTCGCGCTCGATCAGGCCGTCATCGGCGAGCGCCTTCAGCGCCGCGACCGTGATCCAGTGGCGATCGACCTCGAAGAAGTGGCGCAGCTTCTCGCGCGTGTCCGAGCGGCCGAAACCGTCGGTGCCGAGCGTCACGTAGGTGCGCTTGACGAAGGGGCGGATCTGCTCGGCGAACAGCTTGATGTAGTCGGTTGCGGCAACAACCGGGCCGCTCGTGTCCTTGAGGCACTTCTCGACGTGGCTGACGCGCGGCGCATCGAGCGGATGCAGCATGTTGAAGCGCTCGACGTCCTGGCCGTCGCGGACGAGCTCGTTGAAGCTCGGGCAGCCCCACAGGTCGGATTCGATACCCCAGTCGTTCTTCAGCAGGTCGGCGGCAGCGATGACTTCGCGGAAGATCGAGCCGGAACCGAGCAGCTGCACGCGCAGGTTGCTGGTCGACTCGCCCCCTTTGCGGAACGCATACATGCCCTTGATGATATCGGCTTCGGCGCCGGCGGGCATCTCGGGATGCTCGTAGTTCTCGTTCAGCACGGTGACGTAGTAATAGACGTCCTGCTGTTCGGCGAACATCCGGCGCATGCCGTCCTGCACGACGACGGCGACTTCGTACTGGAAAGTCGGGTCGTAGCTGACGCAGTTCGGGATCATGTTCGCGAGCAGCAGGCTGTGGCCGTCCTCGTGCTGCAGGCCTTCGCCGTTGAGCGTCGTGCGTCCCGAAGTGCCGCCGATCAGGAAGCCGCGCGTGCGCTGGTCGCCTGCCGCCCAGCACAGGTCCATCGTGCGCTGAAGGCCGAACATCGAATAGAAGATGTAGAAAGGGATCATCTGCACGCCATGCACCGAATACGCGGTGCCGGCGGCGATCCAGTCGGCCATCGCGCCGGCTTCGTTGATGCCTTCCTGCAGCACCTGGCCGGTCTTCGATTCCTTGTAGAACATCAGCTGGTCATGGTCTTCCGGCACGTAGTTCTGGCCTTGCTGGTTCCAGATGCCGTACTGGCGGAACATGCCTTCCATGCCGAATGTGCGCGATTCGTCGGGCACGATCGGCACGACATGGCGGCCGATCTGCTTGTCCTTCATCAGCGTGTTCATGATGCGCACCACGGCCATCGTCGTGGAGAGCTCGCGGCCTTCGCCGGAGGATTTCAGCAGCGCGGCGAACGTGGCGAGCGGCGGCACCGGAAGCGCTTCGGCCTGGCGGCGGCGAGCCGGCAGAAAGCCGCCCAGCGCCATGCGGCGTTCGAGCAGGTATTTCTGCTCGGGCGAATCGTCGGCGAACTTGAGATACGGCACCTCCGCAATCTGGTCGTCGGGCACCGGCAGCTCGAAACGGTCGCGGAAGCGGCGCACCGCGTCGGTGTCGAGCTTCTTCTGCTGGTGCGAAATGTTCATCGCCTCGCCGGCCTGGCCCATGCCGAAGCCCTTGATCGTCTTGGCGAGGATCAGCGTCGGCTGGCCCTTGTGCTCGACCGCCGCCTTGTACGCGGAGAAGATCTTGAACAGGTCATGGCCACCGCGGTTCAGGCGCCAGATCTCGTCGTCGGTCCAGTCGGCGACCATCGCCTTCAGTTCCGGGGTGTTGAAGAAATGCTCGCGCACGTAGGCGCCGTTCTTCGCCTTGAAAGTCTGGTACTCGCCGTCGACGCATTCCATCATGCGCTTCTTCAGCAGGCCCTTGGTGTCGCGCGCGAGCAGCGAGTCCCAGTGCGTGCCCCAGATGACCTTGATGACGTTCCAGCCGGCGCCGCGGAATTCGGCTTCGAGCTCCTGGATGATCTTGCCGTTGCCGCGCACCGGGCCGTCGAGGCGCTGCAGGTTGCAGTTGATGACGAAGATCAGGTTGTCGAGCTTTTCGCGCGCGGCCATGCCGATCGCGCCGAGCGTCTCGACTTCGTCGGTTTCACCGTCGCCGACGAAAGCCCATACCTTGCGGTCCTTCGCTTCGACCATGCCGCGGCTGTCGAGATACTTCATGAAGCGCGCCGCGTAGATCGCGCACAGGGGTCCGAGACCCATCGACACCGTCGGGAACTGCCAGAAGTCCGGCATCAGCCACGGGTGCGGGTACGACGAAATGCCTTTGCCGGAGACTTCCTGGCGATAGCCGTCGAGCTGTTCTTCCGTGAGGCGGCCGAGCATGTACGCGCGGGCATAGACGCCCGGCACCGAGTGGCCCTGGAAGAAGATCAGGTCGCCGCCGTTGTCCTTCGTCGGCGCACGCCAGAAATGTGAGAAGCCGACGTCATAAAGGGCGGCAGCCGACGCGAACGACGCGATGTGGCCGCCGACGTTGGTGTGCTTGTTCGCGCGCACGACCATCGCCATCGCGTTCCAGCGGATGTAGGAGTGCAGCTTGATCTCCATGTCCGGGTTGCCCGGGTATTTCGGCTGCTGGCTGGCGGGGATCGTGTTGATGTATTGGGTCGTCGCAGAATAGGGGATGTCGATCCCTTCCTCACGGCCGGCCTCGATCATTTTCTCGATCAGGAAGTGGGCCCGTTCGGGGCCTTCGTTGGCGACGACGCCGGCGAGAGCGTCGAGCCATTCCTGGGTTTCCTGGCTGTCCTGGTCGGGCTGCAGGATCACGTTCGATGTAGCGGCCATTCTCTGTCTCCTCATCGATTGAGGTTTGCGGTTTCCGCTCTTGTGGAGCAGTCGGGGCTGAATCGTGGATCGCCGACCCTGCATCCGGTCAGCAAGTTTCACATTCTAAAATGTGTTTTCGTGATGCGCAATAAAGATGCAGTAAATTTCATGGCGAATGACTCGCAGCGGGGGTCTTGCAGGCAGGTCACAGGCAGTTTGCTGCGGGAAGCGAAGGGACAGGTCGAACGTGTCTCGCGGCGACGCGCGGCTGCCAGGCGAAAGGGCCGGCGAAAGCAGTCGCGGCGGCGTGCGGAGTCGCGCAAAAGTGCGGGACCGCGGAAGATGCGGAGCAGTGGAAAAAAATCGGCCGGGGGAGAGGGAGGGAGGGAGAGGTCCCCCGGCCGATGGGTAAAACGGGAGAGGAGGCGCCCGGCTCATTTGCCTGACGCTCTGCGCCGATCCTCGTCATAGGCGAACACCACTTTGCCGTCTCGCACCTCGCCCATGAAAATGTCATGAACGCTGGTGATGGTCTCGTGGTTGTCCTTCGAGAAGGGCTGGTGATAAGTCATGATGACTCCCTCGACCTTCTCGCGCAGTTCTTCTAGCGCCTCGCGTATCCGGTCGCCTTCCGTGCTGCCAGCCTGCCGGATCGCGGCGGCGAGCAAGAGGAGGGAATCATACCCTTGCGCCGCGGCCGGCGGCACCGGGATGCGCGCGCTGCCGCTGGATTTTTTCCACGCGTCGAGAAACGCGCGGCGCCGCGGCGTCGTCGGCTCGGCGATGAAGGTCTGCGGCATCCGCGCGCCTTCGGCATTCGGCCCGGCGTTGTCGATGAAGTTCGACATCGCCAGCGTCCAGCTGCCGATCAGCGGCACGCGCCAGTTCATCCGCGCCATGCCGTTGGCGATCTGCGCGAGTTCGGGGCCGATGCCGTAGGTCAGGATCGCTTCGGCGCCGGCCTCGCGCGCGCGGCGTAGCTGCGTCGTCATGTCCGATTCGCGGATCTGGAAGCGCTCGACGGTGACCGGATGGACGCCGCGTGCGGCGAGCGCGCGCTCGAGGTCCTCGCGGCCGAGCTGGCCGTAGTTGGTCGCATCGTGGAAGATCGACACGCGCTTCAGGCCGCGCCGGTCGATCGCTTCCATGACGATCATCGCCGCTTGCAGCGTGTCGTTCGCCGAGATGCGGAAGACGAAATTGTCCGGATATTGCGGCGGGACGAACTGCTTCGTGATGACCGAACCGGTCGCCACCGACGTGATCACCGGAATGCGCGCATGCTGGTACGCGCGCTGGCTCGCGAGCGCGACGCCGGTGTTGACGATGCCGAGGCCGGCGACGACGTGCTCCTTCTCGATGAGTTCCTGGACGACCTGGGCGCCGCGCTCGTTGCGCGCCTCGTCGTCGCGTTCGATGAGCTCGATGGGCCGGCCGAGAACGCCGCCGCCGGCGTTGATTTCGGCCGCGGCGATGCGGATCCCCTCGCGCATCGAGATGCCCATCGGGCTCGAGCCGCCCGTGAAGGGGCCGGACACCCCGATCCGCAGCGGCGGCGCGGCGTGGACCGACAGCGCGAGCAGGCACAATAGGGCAAGGATCAGGCGTGGCACGCGAAGTCTGCCAGGGTTGTCGTCGAAAGGGCAATTTACGCGGCATGCGGCCGGGCAAGAATTGGCGAAAACCCGCAGCGCCGGATTGCGCCCGTCGCGGGTGCGGGCCTCCTGAATCCGCTCCAACGGTAGGGGAAAGACCCGATGTCGCCGATGACGCGCCGCGGCAAGAATGCGCTCGAGCCATCGGGCGACGCTTTCGCTGCCCTGCGCTTCACTCCGGAACTGCCGTCTGCCTTGGTCTTCGCTTTCATGAACGACATCGATTCGTCCCGTTTCACGCGAGCCCGCTGGTACTGGACCGCGCCGTACGTGGCCGTGGGCGTGTTCGCGCTGACGATGCTCGCGCTGGTGTGGCTGCTGCAGACGCGTGAAGCCGAGAGCGAGCGCAACGCGGTGGCGCGCGACGTCCAGTGGGCGGAGCAGACGATGCGCCTGCACATGCAGGGCACCGAGGAGTTTCTCGGGCAGCTCGCGCGGGATCTGGCTGCCGACGCGCTCGACATGGACGGCTTCCAGGTGCGCGCGAACCAGCACATCGCGAACAACGCCGAGCTGGTGAATATCGTGTGGGTCGGTCCGGAGGAGGCGGTGCGCTGGTCGGCGCCGTTCGACACCACCGACTGGCTCGTCGGCGACGGGCTGTCCGGCCTGCAGACGCAGGCGTTCTACCGTGCGCGCGAACTTTCACGGCCGAGCTACGGCGCGCCCTACGCGAATCCGCGCGACAAGGTGGTGCTCGAAGTCTATGTGCCGGTGCGGCGCGGGCGCGAATTTCTCGGCGCGGTGATCGGCGTATATTCGATCGACCGCATGGTCCGCCACCTCGTGCCGAGCTGGTTCGCCGAGAAATACCGGCTCGCGCTGATCAGCGACAAAGGCGAGAGCCTGGCCGTCAATTCGCGCGTGCGCGATCTCGACGAGAGCGTGTCGTACCAGATTCCGCTCGATCCGCCGGGCAACGGGCTCACGCTGCGGGCCACCGCGTTCCGCACCGGCAGCCAGCTGCCCCAGGCCTTGCCGACAGCGATGATCCTCGGCCTGTCGGTGATCGTGCTGTGGAGCCTGTGGCTGCTGCGCACCCACGTGCAGCGCCGCGTGCAGGTCGAGAAGGAACGTGACCGCCTCTTCAACCTGTCGCTCGACCTGCTGTGCATCGTCGGCCTCGATGGCGTATTCCGCCGCGCGAACCCCGCATTCGAGCGGATTCTCGGCTACGCGCCGGACGACCTGCTCGGTCACCCGCTGCTCGATCTGGTGCATCCCGACGACGTCTCCGCCACAGTCGAGCAGATGCGCCGGCTGTCGGCAGGCGAGCCGGTGAGCTTGGAGAACCGTTGCCGCTGCGTCGACGGCAGCTTCAAGTGGCTTGCGTGGAGCATCAACCCGGTACGCGAGGAGAAGCTCGTCTACGCCGTCGCGCACGACATCACCGGTCGCAAGGCGGGCGAGGATGCGCTGCGCGCCGAGTCGTCGTTCCGCAAGGCGATGGAGGAATCCGTCGTCACCGGGATGCGGGCGATCGATCTGGACGGACGCATCATCTATGTGAACCCCGCGTTTTGCCGCATGGTCGGTTTCGAGCCTGACGAACTCATCGGCGCGTCGCGGCCGTTCCCGTACTGGCCGCTCGAGGACCTGCAGCTGTGCAGCGACAACCTCGACTTGACACTGCTCGGGCGGGCGCCGCCCGGGGGGTTCGAGATGCGCATTCGGCGCAAGAACGGCGAGCGGCTCGACGCGCGCTTCTACCTGTCGCCGCTGATCGACAACAGCGGCACGCAGACCGGCTGGATGGCCTCGGTGACCGACATCACCGAGCCTAAGCGCATCCGCGCGGCGCTCGAAGCCGCCCACGAGCGCTTCGAGGCGGTGCTCGACGGGCTCGAAGCGGCCGTGTTCGTCGCCGACGCGGGCAGCGATGAAATCCTGTTCGCGAACCGCGCATTCAAGAGCATCCACGGTTTCGACGCCGTCGGGCGTACGGTGCATGGCGTCGCGGTGCCGCAGCCCGAGCGCGGTGACTACCGGCTCGACCCGCACGCCCTCAAGCCGGCCGACATGCCACGCGAACTCTTCGATGGCGAACTGCAGCATCCGCTGTCGGGGCGCTGGTACCACGTGCGCGAGCGCGCGACGCGCTGGGTCGACGGCCGCGTCGTGCGCATGGGGATCGCCACCGACATCACCGAGCGCAAGCAGACCGCTGAGGTCTCGCGCCAGCAAGCCGAGCGCCTGCAGCGCACGTCGCGCCTGATCACGATGGGTGAGATGGCTTCGACGCTCGCGCACGAGCTCAACCAGCCGCTGGCCGCGATCGCGAACTATTGCATGGGCTGCGTGACCCGCATCCAGGCGGGGAACGTCCGCGGCGAAGACCTGCTCGCGGCGATGCAGAAAGCGAGCTTCCAGGCCGAGCGGGCCGGCAAGATCATCCGCCGCGTGCGCGAGTTCGTGAAAAAGAGCGAGCCGCGCCGCAGCGCGGTGCAGATTTCCGAAGTGCTCGACGACGCGATCGGGTTCGCGGAAATCGACGCCAAAAGGATGAGCTCGCGCATCGTCTCGGACGTCGCGGCCGCACTGCCGGCGGTGTTTGCCGACCGCATCATGATCGAGCAGGTGGTGCTGAACCTCGTCAAGAACGGCATCGATTCGATGGCCGACCTGCCGCGCGACGAACGCGTGCTGATCGTGAGGGCGCGCGCGCTCGGGCCGAGCGCCGTCGAAGTGTCGGTCATCGACCGCGGCCACGGCATCGGGGAGGATGATCGTGCGCGCCTCTTCACGCCGTTCTACACGACCAAGGCCGAAGGGATGGGGATGGGGCTGAACATCTGTCGTTCGATCATCGAGTTCCACGATGGGCGTCTGGTGGTCGACTCGAACCCCGATGGCGGTACCATCTTCTCCTTTACGCTGCCTACGGAGGTTGCCAGTGAGCGAGTCGTCCGGCGTGCCTGAGCAGAACATCTACATCGTCGACGACGACGAGGCCCTGCGCGATTCGCTCGTGTGGCTGCTCGAATCGAGCGGTTACCGCGCAGTCGCCTTCGAATCGGCGGAGCAGTTTCTCGCCGCGTACCAGCCGGCGATGGCCGGCTGCCTCGTGCTCGACGTGCGGATGCCGGGCATGAGCGGTTTCGAACTGTTCGAGGAACTGCGCCGCCAGCGTTCGACGCTGCCGGTGATTTTCATCACCGGCCACGGCGACGTGCCGATGGCGGTGTCGGCGGTCAAGAAAGGCGCAGTCGATTTCATCGAGAAGCCGTTCGGCGACCGCGACATGCTCGGGCTGATCGAACGGTGCCTCGCCGCCGAACAGGAAAGCCGCGGCAAGCGCCGGCTCGAAGCCGACACCACGCGCCGGCTCGGCAGTCTGACGCAGCGCGAACGCGAAGTGCTCGACCTGATCATCGCCGGCAAGCTCAACAAGCAGATCGCCGACGTCCTCGGCATCAGCATCAAGACCGTCGAAGTGCATCGTGCAAGGGTGATGGAGAAAATGGGCGCCCACTCGCTCGCCAAACTGGTTCAGCACGTCATTTCCGCCGAGCCAGACGCGGCACGCTGAGCGGTTTCGCTCCGGGAAGGTGCCGCCCGCCGGCGCGGGCGGCACGCCTAAAGTTTCGCTGCGCCGGTCCGATAAGAACCCCGTCGGTTTCCGCTTCAATATTTCCCCCGGGGTGTTTCGTGCCAAATTTTTTCCATCTGAAAGTGGGCACTCGCCTGCGTCTCATTGTCCTGATCGCATTCGGGCTGTTCGCTGCGGTCATGTGGCAGTCGCTCGCCTCGCTGGGCGAAGTGATGCTCGACGAACGCAAGAGCAGCACCCGTTACGCCGTCGAGTCGGCGCATGGCGTGATCGAGCATTTCCAGCGGCGGGAACTCGCCGGGGAGATGAGCCGCGACGACGCGCAGGCCGCGGCAATGGGTGTTATCAAGAGCATGCGTTACGGTGACGGAGAATACTTCTTCATCCTCGACATGCACCCGCACACGCTGATGCATCCGGTCAATCCCGATCTCGATGGCAAGGACATGCGCGCCGCGGCCGACCCGAACGGAAAGCGCATGTTCATCGAATTCGTCGAAGTCGTGGGCAAGTTCGGCGCCGGCTACGTCGACTACGTGTGGCCGAAGCCGGGCAAGAGCGAACCGCAGCCGAAGGTGTCCTACGTGCAGGGGTTCGCGCCGTGGGGCTGGCTGGTCGGCAGCGGCGTGTATGTCGACGATGTCGACGAGACGTTCTGGCAGCACACGCGCTACACCTTCGTCTTCGGCGCCCTCGCGGCGCTGCTCGTGATCCTGCTGTCGTGGCGCATCGGGCGCGGAATCCTGCGCCAGCTCGGCGGAGAACCGTCGGAGCTGCAGCAGGTGGCCGGTCAGATCGCCGAACGCGACCTGACTTCGCACCTCAAGGTCGCGGCAGGCGACACGCGTAGCATCACGTATGCGATGGAGCAGATGCAGTCGCGCCTTGCCGAAGTGATCCGGCGGGTCCGCGACAACGCTCGCGACGTGACGGTGGCGGTGCGCGAAGCGGCCGATACCGGGCGCTCGATCCACGAAGCGTCGATGCGCCAGTCGGAAGTCGCGGGTGGCACTGCGGCGGCGATCGAGCAGATGGCGGTGAGCATCGCGCATGTGTCGGAGAACACTGAAGAAGTGTGCGGCAACTCGCAGCGCACCGTCGAAGTCGCGCTGCGCGGCGAAGGGCTTGCGCGCGACGCGTCGGAGGGCATCGCGCAGATCTCCGCCACCGTCACCAGCGCTGCGGCGCAGATCCAGGTGCTGCGCGACCGCTCCGGTGAAATCGGCAAGATCGCCAACGTGATCCGCGAGATTTCCGACCAGACGAACCTGCTCGCCCTGAACGCCGCAATCGAGGCGGCGCGAGCCGGTGAACAGGGACGCGGCTTCGCGGTCGTCGCCGACGAGGTGCGCAAGCTCGCCGAGCGCACCGGCGCCGCGACGACGCAGATCTCGCAGGTCATCGTCTCGGTGCAGGCCGAAACGGAAAGCGCGGTCGCCAGCATCGAGCAGATCGTGTCGAAAGTCGATTCGGGCGCGCGCCTGTCCAAGCAGGCTGCCGAGGCGCTGCACGAGATTCGCGAGGGCGCGCGGGACACGCTGGTGCGCCTCGAGGAAGTGGTGTCGTCGATGAAGGAGTTGTCCTCGGCGAGCAACAGCGTCGCGACGAACATGCAGGAAGTCGCCGAGGTCGCCGAGCGCAGCAGCGCCGAGATCCGCGGCAGCAACGAGTCGACGGCGCGCCTCAGGCACAGCGCCGAAGCGCTGGAGCAGCTGACGGCCGGATTCCGTATCGGCTGATTTCCGCTCCCGTCGCGGCAACGTTGCGTCGCTTGATCTGGATCAACGGAGTAAAGTCGACCGATCGGTAATCTTTGTGCTCTTTAATCCCCGGGGTCCATCCGATGTCTGCGTCCCAGCCCGTGCCGGCAGCGGCCCGGCTTTTTCTGTCCGGTAACGAAGCCGTGGCGCGTGCAGTGTGGGAGGCCGGCACGCGTGTCGCCGCCGCCTATCCCGGCACTCCGTCGACCGAAATTCTCGAGGTGCTGGCGAAGTATCCCGACCTGTACACCGAATGGTCGGTCAATGAAAAGGTGTCGCTAGAAGTCGCGCTCGGCGCATCGATGGTCGGCGCTCGCGCGTTCTGCGCGATGAAGCACGTCGGCCTGAATGTGGCGTCCGATGCGCTGATGACGATGACCGTAACCGGCACCGAGGGCGGGCTCGTGATCGCCGTCGCCGACGACGTCGGCATGTCGTCGTCGCAGAACGAGCAGGATTCGCGTTACTGGGGGCGTTTCGCGCATCTGCCGGTGCTCGAGCCCGCCGACTCGCAGGAAGCCTATGCGATGACGCGTGCGGCGTTCGAACTCTCCGAGCGCTTTCGCACGCCGGTGATCCTGCGCCTGACGACGCGCATCTGCCACGTCAAGGGTGTCGTCGTCGCCGGTGAGCGCGAGGCGGTCGAGCCGGGCGGTTTCACGAAGGACCCGCGCCGCTGGGTGATGGTGCCGGGCAACGCGAAGCCGCGCCTGCCGCTGATGTTCGAGCGCGAAGCCGCGGTGCGCGCCGAAGCCGAGACTTCGCCGCTGAACTTCGTTGTCGACGGCAGCGACCGGCGTATCGGCTTCGTGACTTCCGGCCCGGCCTTCATGCACGTGCGCGAGGCTTTCCCCGATGCGCCGGTCTTCAAGCTGGGTCTCTCCTGTCCGCCGCCGCTCGATAGCCTCGGCAAATTCGCCGCGACCGTCGACACCGTGCTGGTCGTCGAGGAGACCGAGCCGCTGCTCGAGACCGAGCTCAAGGCCGCCGGCATCGCGTGCCACGGCAAGGATGTGCTGCCGCGCACCGGTGAACTCGCGCCCGACGCGCTGCACCTCGGCGTCGCCCGCTTGCGCGGCGAAGTCGTCGCCGAGCCCGAGCACGTCGTGCCGCAGCAAGTGTTCCCGCGTCCGCCGACGATGTGCGTCGCGTGTCCGCATCTGGGCGTCTATTACACGCTGTCGCAGATGCGCAACGTGATGATTGCCGGCGACATCGGCTGCTATACCCTCGGTGCCGGCCATCCGTGGAACGCGCTCGACTCCTGCATCTCGATGGGCGCGTCGATGGGCACTGCGCTCGGCATGGACAAGGGGCGCGGCAAGGTCGATGAGAACAAGAAGGTCGTCGCCGTGATCGGCGACTCGACTTTCATGCACATGGGCATGCAGGGCCTGCTCGACATCACGTGGAACCGCGGCAACGTCACGGTGCTCTTGCTCGACAACCGCGCCGTCGGCATGACCGGGGGGCAGGACAACCCGGGCAGCGGGCGCGACCTGCACGGCGAGGAAACCACGCGCGTCGATTTCGCCAAGCTGTGCGAAGCGCTCGGCGTGAAGAAGGAGCGCATCCGCGTCCTCGATCCGTACCAGCTGCCGGTGCTGTTCAAGGCGCTGCGCGAAGAGACGAAGATCGAGGAGCCGTCCGTCATCATCACCGATCGCCCGTGCGTGCTGATCGACCACTACGTGCCGACGAAGCCGTACCTGGTGAAAGAGGATCGTTGCACGGGCTGCGGCAACTGCGTCGATGTGGGGTGTCCGGCGATTCACGTGACCCGTCGCGACAAGGAGGTCAAGGCGTCCGGCAAGGAAGTCGACCTGTCGTTCGTGCGCATCGACACTTCGGCCTGCACCGGTTGCGGCCTGTGCGTGCAGCCGTGCGCGCCCGAAGCGATCATCCACGCCGAGCCCGTGCAAACGCTGCAGCCCGTGCAGTTCGTCAGGAAATGAGCGACATGTCGAAAGTGACCAACATTCTCGTGTGCGGCGTCGGCGGGCAGGGCGTCATGACCGCCACCGAAATCCTCGCCGAAGCGGCGATCTCGCTCGGCTTCGACGTCAAGAAAACCGAAGTCGCCGGCATGAGCCAGCGCGGCGGCGTCGTCACGTCGCACCTGCGCTTCGGCCACGAGGTGCTGTCGCCGCAGATTCTTCCGGGCGAGGCCGACCTGCTGATCGGCTTCGAGTCGGCCGAAGCGCTGCGCTGGGGCCACATGCTGCGCCCGGCCGGCGTCGCGCTCGTCAATAGCGGGCGCATCGTGCCGCCGGTCGTCAATATCGGCCTGTTCGACTATCCCGAGCAACCGGTCGCGCAGATGCGCACGCTCGGCCTGCGGGTGCATGATTTCGACGCGACGGCCCTCGCGGTGCAGCTCGGCAACATCCGCCTCGGCAACACGGTGATGCTCGGCGCGAGTTCGGACTGGCTGCCGTTCCCGGCGGAAGTGCTGCGCGACGCGGTGTTGGCACGCTTCGGTAGCCGCAAACCGAAGCTCGTCGACGCCAATCGCGAGGCGTTCGCCGCCGGCCGGCGCGCGGTCGCGGGAGAAACGCTCGCCGCGTGAGCGTCGCACGCGCACAGGCCCCTGATCGTGCGATAAAATCGCCGGTTTTTGGGATAACGACGATGACCGCTCGCATTCTTGACGGCAACGCCCTTTCCGCGCGCGTCCGCGGCGAACTCGCCGAGCGCGCCGCCGCCCTTGCCGCCCGGGGCGTGCAGCCGTGTCTCGCGGTGATCCTGGTCGGCGCGAACCCCGCGTCGGCAGTGTATGTGCGCAACAAGGTTGCCGCGTGCGAGAAAGCGGGCATCCGTTCGCTGCGTTTTGATTTTGCCGCCGATGTCGATGCCGGCGAAGTCATGGCGAAGATCGCCGACCTCAACGCCGATCCCGCGGTGCATGGCATCCTCGTGCAGCTGCCGTTGCCGAAGCAGTTCAATGAAGCCGAAGTGCTCGAGGCGATCCGCGTCGAGAAGGATGTCGACGGCTTCCACGCCGAGAACGTCGGCCGGCTGTCGCAGGGCCAGGAAGCGTTCCTGCCGTGCACGCCGCACGGCGTCATGAAAATGCTCGAAGCCGGGGACGTGCCGGTGCAGGGCGCCGAAGCGGTTGTCATCGGCCGCTCGAACATTGTCGGCAAGCCGATGGCGATGCTGCTGACCAACGCCGGCGCGACCGTCACCGTCACCCACTCGAAGACGCGCGACCTCGCGTTCCACACCCGTCGCGCCGACATCCTCGTCGCCGCGATCGGCAAGCCGCGTTTCGTCACCGGCGACATGATCAAGCCGGGGGCCGTCGTCATCGACGTCGGAATCAACCGCCTGAACGAAGGGCCGGATGCCGGCAAGCTGTGCGGCGACGTCGACTTCGAGTCGGCGAAGGAGGTGGCGTCGCTGATCACGCCGGTGCCGGGCGGCGTCGGCCCGATGACGATCACGATGCTGCTCGCGAACACCGTCGAGTCGGCCGAGCGCGTCGCGCGCCGCAAAGGTTGAGACGATGAGCGACAAGCCCCTCGTCGGGATCATTATGGGCTCGAATTCCGACTGGCCGACGATGCAGGCCGCGGCGAAGATGCTCGCCGAATTCGACGTGCCGTACGAGGCTCGCGTGGTGTCCGCCCACCGCACGCCGGACCTGATGTTCGTCTATGCCGACAGCGCGCGCGAACGCGGCCTCAAGGCGATCATCGCCGGCGCAGGCGGCGCGGCACACCTGCCCGGCATGGTCGCGGCGAAGACGACGCTGCCCGTGCTCGGCGTGCCGGTGCAGTCGAAAGCGCTGTCGGGGCAGGATTCGCTGTTGTCGATCGTGCAGATGCCGAAAGGCATCCCGGTCGCGACTTTCGCAATCGGTGAAGCCGGTGCAGCCAATGCGGCGCTTTTCGCCGTCGCGCTGCTCGCGAACGAGGACGCCGCACTCGCCGAAAAACTCGCCGCGTTCCGCGCCCGCCAGACGCAGGCGGTGCTCGACATGACCCTGGATCCGGTATGACAGTCCCCACGCTCGCGGCGCTAGCCGCTACGCTGCCCCTGAGGACGAACGCATTCCTGGGGACGCTCTTGCGGAGGGCGCGATGATCCTCCCTCCCGCAATCCTCGGCATGCTTGGTGGCGGCCAACTCGGCCGCTTCTTCGTTTCTGCCGCCCACGAAATGGGTTACCGCGTGTGGGTGCTCGATCCGGACTCGCACAGCCCGGCCGGCCTGATCGCCGACCGCCACCTCGTCGCCGCCTACGATGACTACGCCGCACTCGACGAGCTCGCGGCGACCTGTGCTGGCGTGACGACCGAGTTCGAAAACGTCCCGGCCGCAACGCTCGATTACCTCGCCAAATTCCTTTCGGTGCACCCTTCGGCGAGCGCTGTCGCGGTATGCCAGAACCGCATCGCAGAGAAGACTTTTCTCGCCGACAACGGCCTGCCACACGGCCCGTTCGCTGTCGTCCGCCACGAGGCCGAAGTCCGCAACGCTGGTGCGGGCCTGTTCCCCGCAGTCCTCAAGGTGGCCCGCTTTGGCTACGACGGCAAGGGGCAAGCGCGTGTCGCAAATCCCGATGAAGCCTTGCACGCGTTCCATCAGTTCGGCGGCGAAGCCTGCGTGCTCGAGAAGATGCTGGACCTCGACTGCGAATTGTCGGTCGTCCTCGCGCGCGACGAGGCGGGCAACGTGCGCTGTTTCGATCCGTGCGAAAACCGCCACCGTCACGGCATTCTCGACGTCACCATCGCGCCGGCCGGGGTCGCCGCGGCACTCATCGCGCGGGCCCGCGAGGTCGCCGGACAGATCGCGGGGAAGCTCGGCTATGTCGGCACGCTCGGCGTCGAGTTCTTCGTCTGCGGCGGCGCACTTTACGTGAACGAAATGGCGCCCCGCCCGCACAACAGCGGCCATCACACGATCGATGCCTGCGTCACCAGCCAGTACGAGCAGCAGGTAAGGGCGCTGTGCGGACTGCCGCTCGGCGAGCCGCGCGCGCACAGCGCCGCGGTGATGGTGAATCTGCTCGGCGAACTCTGGTACGACGACGCGCATGCCAGCAGCACATACCGTGAGCCCGACTGGTCCGTGCTCCACGCAGTGCCCAATCTCCGGCTGCACCTGTACGCGAAACATCACGCGCGCGCAGGGCGAAAAATGGGGCATTTCACGGTGATCGGCGATGACGCCGAAAAAACGCTCGCCGCGGCGCTGCACGGGCGGGCAGCGATCGGCATCCGCGATGACGAGCGCTGACGTCGCTCCGGCGATCCCGGACGACGAGATCCGCCGCGCCGCCGGGCTGCTGCGCGCGGGTGAACTCGTCGGCATGCCGACCGAGACGGTCTACGGGCTTGCCGCCGATGCGCTCAATGTTGCCGCGGTCGGCAGGATCTTCGCCGCGAAAGGCCGTCCCGCCGACCACCCGCTGATCGTCCACCTGCCCGACGCCGGCCATCTGGCGCGCTGGGCGCGCGAGATTCCGGACGACGCTTTCGCGCTTGCCCGCGCCTTCTGGCCCGGGCCGCTGACCCTGATCCTGAAGCGCCACCATGGCGTCCCCAACGCCATCACCGGCGGCCAGGACACCGTCGGCCTGCGCGTGCCGGACCACCCGGTCGCGCTCGCGCTGCTGCAGGCTTTCGATTCGGGCATCGCTGCGCCATCCGCCAACCGCTTCGGGCGCATCAGCCCAACGACCGCGGAGCACGTGCGGCAGGAACTCGGCGACAAGGTCGCGCTGATCCTCGATGGCGGCCCGTGCGCGGTTGGCATCGAATCCACGATCCTCGACCTGTCACGCGATGCACCGCAGATCCTGCGCCCCGGCGCGATCTCCGCCGCAGACATCGCCCGCGTCATCGGTCGCCCCGCGCAGTTCCGGACAGCCCCGATCGGCCAGGCCAGCATCGGGGACGACAGGGACGGCGCCACCGACGACGGCGAACCGCGCGTATCGGGCTCGCTATCGGCGCACTACGCGCCGCGCACGCCCCTGCAGATGGCCGCCGCTTCGCAACTCGTCGAACTCGCGGCCACGCTCGCCGCGGAAGGAAGCCGTGTCGCCGTTCTGGCGCGCCGCTGCCAGGATCCCCAGGATGCACGCCTGATCTGGCGCGCCGCACCGATCGACGCTGCCGGCTATGCGCACGCACTCTACGCGAACCTGCGCGACCTCGACGCCTGCAGCGCTGATTTCATCGTCGTCGAAACCCTGCCCGCAACCGATGAGTGGCAAGCGATCAACGACCGCCTCGGCCGCGCCGCGGCCGGCTCCGGAGACGCCGACGAAACGTGAAAAACCCCTTTCAAAATGAAAACGTCACCGCTATAATTCGCCGCTCTTGAGGGCCGATAGCTCAGCTGGGAGAGCGCTGCGTTCGCAATGCAGAGGTCGAGGGTTCGATCCCCTTTCGGTCCACCAATTCAAAAAGGCCAGACGTTGCTCTGGCCTTTTTCACGTCCGCTCGAAACGCCAGCACTGGCGCGGGTTCCGGCGATCCGTGCGAAAGGTGCGGGCGCGCCAGAAACCCCACATTCGTCATAAATCACACAAAAATGAGGCAGAGAGGGCTCTCTACTCTCTGTTTGTGCGAAAGGCGGTTTCGCACGCGTCCTATGAAGATCAACGGGTTACGAAGGCCGGTTTGAATCATGATTTGGTTGGCGAGGGCGACTGCGCTCGAGCCTATGACGTGAGCAAAGCCGAGAGATACGTGCTTGGACGTCGTGGGTGCGGGCATTACGGCGTCCCCCGGCTCTGCCGATCGTTGTCGGTAGTCGTGTAGGGTGTTTTGAACGCTCTCCATAGTCTTCATCGTGAACTTCGACGCGAACGTCTGGATCCCCCCAAAGCATGCAAGGGCCCGTCGCTAGCGGGAGCTCGCCCTTGGCAATTAGGCGGTTCATGGCCCTGGACTTTGCGTCACGTTCTTTCGGGCTGTATCCGTTGTACCAGTTTCCGTCAGCCATGCGGAGCCTCACAAAGGACTGCCACGGAGTGCTTTCTTACCGATCGACGTCGCGTTAAAACGGCGCTCACGGACATTGCGGGTACATTCCGCCAGCCGAAGCCGAGGCAAGTTATTACCGCAACCTGAGCGAGCAGGCGGTCGTCGCCTGACTCAAACAAAACGGCCTCCGCGAAACCCGGGGCGATTCACTTTGAAGGCGTAGTCCGCCTTGGGTCGTGACAAGCGGCGCTGAGAGCCATGTTTACGGCTGCCATTGGCGTATGTCTTTCAAGAGCTTTTGATCTCGACCGACGGTTTTCGGTCAGCATTGAAGTGGTCGAAGCGTCATTGCCCTCACTTGCTCCCCGTTACCCACAAGCGCTAATATTTGGTTTGATCCTGGTCGCCCACCCACCACCAGAATTCCTAAGAAGGATCAGCAGGTTACGCCAAGTAGCCTACTGGTCCTTTTCTCTTTTGTGCCCCTGTTGCACATCTCCAGTGTGATCAAAGTGTGATCACGCACGAGCAGTCACAACCACGACTGCCTACGGGAAGTGTCCCAAGTCGGTTCACCGGCTGTCAAGCAACGCGCTTGGTCCCGCATCAAGGCAACCGCAGCGGAACAGCGGGAACTGTGGCGGGAGGTTGGAGAGGCACTGTTGGCGGGTCGGAAGGCGAACAAGGCCGACCAGAAGTTCAGCCAGTGGCTCAAGGCACATGGCTTCGATGACATCAAGACCAACACACGTGCTGATGCTATGTGGTGGGCAGGCCATGCTGCTGGTCTCCGCTCGGCGGATACCGAACTGACCCACCCAGCGCAACTGCGGAAGTGGTTCAACGAGCAGGAGAAGACCTCTAGCCTCCCCGAAGACCTCCAGCAGATTGACGCTGAGAAGGTCGAGACCATCGAGCTTGACCAGCGATCCACTGAGAAGGTCGCCAAGGTCATCAACCGCGCCAAGTCCGGTGATGAAGGGAGTGAGACCGCGAAGAGGCACGCTGGAATGATCTATCATATGTCTTTGTTCTTCCTTCCAGGGAATCATGGTGAAGGTGCTTATAGCCCACAAAGAGAGAATTCAACGTGCCCAGTTGCGGCTTCAGAAACTTACTAACTTTATTGAAAGTAATGTCAGATGATCGCGTACTGGCACTCGGGCTGATGGAAGAACGATTTGACGAGCCTCGGCAGTCGTTGAATCCGACGCAGTGCGCCGAGCGCCAGCCGCTTCATTTCGTCCTTGTCCTGCACCAGGCGCTTCGAGACCTGGCGCTTCACATGCGCCCAGACCTGTTCATCGGGGTTCAGTTGCGGCGAGTACGGCGGCAGGTAGAAGAGCTTGAGTTGGCCGTTCAGGCTGTCGACGTAGGCTCGAACCAGCTTCGCCTTGTGAATGGGGTGCCCGTCGACGATGACGAAGACCGGCTTGTCGGCGCCGATCATCAGGCGCTTGAGGAAGTCGCGAAACACCGTGGCGGTGACCGAACCCTCGTGGAGCATGAAGCGAAACTCGCCCTGCGGGCTCACCGCCGAGATCATGTTCAGCGAGAAGCGCCGGCCGGTGACCTCGACCACCGGCGTCTGCCCACGCGGCGCCCACGTCGTGCCGGTGTGGTAATCGGAACGGATTCCCGACTCGTCGGCGAAGTAGATCGTCGCGCCTGTCGCACGCGCTTCGGCGCGGATCGCCGGATAGGTTTCCGCTTCCCAGTGCCGCACCAGCGCGGCGTCCTGTTGCCATGCCTGGTAGAGCGGCTTCTGCGCGCTGAATCCGAGCACCTTCATGAGCCGGCTGACCGTGGCGATCGACAACGCCTTGCCGAACTGCCGAATGATCAGCGCGCGGATCAGCGACAGCGTCCACAAGCCGAACTCGAACTTGTACTGCAGCGGCGTGTGATCCCGAACGGCCTGAGCGAGACAGCGCATCTCCTCGGCGCTCACCTTCGACGGACGCCCCGGGATCGGCTTGGCGAGCAGCGCGTTCTGCCCGCCGCTGGCGAAGTCGGCCAGCCACCGAAAGACGCTGCGCACATTCACGCCGAAGGCGGCCGCTACACTTTGCGCTGTCTGCCCTTCGCGGACCGCCTTGATCGCCTGTTGGCGCATCACCTGAAGCGAGTGGTGGTCGATCGCGCGACCGTCCGAGTTCCGTTTGCATTTCATCCGCGTATTGTCTCATAGCATGACAATACTTACGAGAAGGTTAGTAATTCCGACTGGACGGCAGCCAGAGAGAAAGCCACGTGGTCTGCATGGCTCTTGTGGGGCGGTCTCCTGTTACTAGGCGCGTCGTTTGTCGGCGCGCATCCAAAATTACCCAGCCGTGCGCGTTGAATTTTACCCAGGGACTTTAGCCATGCGTCATTGCAGTGACTACCCTTCAGTGTAGTCCAACGGATCGGTTCCCGGTTTCGATGCTCGGTTTCTGGAAGAGCCGCCTGCTCGTGCGCAGAGGGAACCCGCGCAGGGCGTAGCCCGAAGCGGGTTCCCTCTGCGCGGCGGCCGCTCAAAAGGGTTCATCCTCCGTCTCGGCGATCCTGCCACGCTTGCTCTGCTCGCGCGCCCGGATGCGCGACTGCGCGTCGGCCGAGCTTTGATGGAAGCGGTAGGACTCGTTGCCGGTCTCGACGATGTGGCAGTGATGGGTGATCCGGTCGAGCAGCGCCGTGGTCATCTTTGAATCGCCGAACACGGTCGCCCATTCGCCGAAGGTCAGGTTGGTCGTGATCATGACGCTGGTGTGCTCGTAGAGCTTCGAGAGCAGGTGGAAGAGCAAGGCCCCGCCCGACTGGCTGAAGGGCAAATATCCGAGCTCGTCGAGGATGACCAAATCCATGCGCAGCAAGGAGAAGGCAAGCCGCCCGGCCTTGCCCGCGGCCTTCTCCTGCTCGAGCAGATTCACGAGGTCCGCGGTGGAGTAGAAGCGCACCCGTTTGGCGTGACCGGTGATGCCGCTGACCCCCAGCGCGGTCGCCAGGTGCGATTTCCCGGTACCCGTTCCGCCGATGAACACGGCGTTGTGGGCCGCTTCGGTGAAGGACAGGGTAGCCAGTTCGTGGATCAGTTCGCGATCAACCTTCGACTGTTCGAAGTCGAAACCGGCCAGGTCGCGATGCACCGGGAACTTTGCCGCGTGCAGCTGGTAGGCGATCGAGCGCACGTGCCGGTCGGTGTCCTCGGCCCGCAGCAGATGTTCGAGAAGCCAGCGCGAACTCTGCACGGTCGCCTCCCCTTGGGCTGTCAGTTCAGCCCACGCGTCGGCCCTGCCGTACAGGCGCAGGCTCTTGAGTTCGGCGATCAGGTCACGCATGGCTGACCTCCCCGCGCAGGCGGTCGTAGCGTTGCGGATCGGCCTCTGGCGCCTCGTTGAGAGTGAGCGCCGTGGCGACCTGCGCAGGCGGCGGGGCCGTTTTGAGGCGGCTCAGTACGTTCTCGACGTGCTCGGGGCTGGGGCGCCCCGATTCGAGCACGATTTCGATGGCCACCAGCACGGCCTCCAGTCCGTGCGCGGGGACGGCGGCAAGGACTTTGGCCATGAGGCGGTCGCCGCCTTCGCGCTTGAGGAGCAAGGCGCGTAGCCGCTGCAGGGGCCCGGGCATGTCGGCGAAGGGGGCGCCGTTTCGGAGCGCCCCGGGCTTGCGTGCGATCAGCGGCAGATAGTGCTGCCAGTCGTAGCGGGCCTCGTTGCGGCCGAAGCTGCGCACGTGGCGTGCCACCACCGCATCGTGCGCGACGAGGTCGATGCGCTCCGGATAGACGCGGATGCCGACCACCTGACCCACCAGTTCGCAGGGCGCCGAGTAGCGGCAACGGTCGAAGCTCACGAGGCAGGTGCTCGACACCTTGCCGACGGTCTCCACATAGCCGTCGAAGGGCACGATCATCGGCATCAGCTGCGCCCGCTCCTGGTCGAGCATCTCGGCCAGGGTGAGGTCGTAGTCGGGATGCTTGAGCTCCTGCCACAGGCTGCGGCAGCGCGCCAGCAGCCACAGGTTCAATTCCGTGAAGGAGCCAAAGCGCACCGCCGCCGCGTCCTGCCAGATGCGCCGCCGGCTGTCCTGCACGTTCTTCTCGACGACGCCTTTCTCCCAGCCCGCCGCCACGTTGCAGAAGTCCGGGTCGGAGAGGTAATGCGAGGCCATCGCCGCGAAGCGCGTATTGACCACGCGCGCCTTGCCCTTTTTCACGCGGTCGACGGCCGTCTTCATATTGTCGTAGATGCCACGCCGGGCGATTCCCCCCAGGGCTGCAAACGCCCGCGCATGCGCGTCGAAGAGCATTTCGTGGCTCTGCGTCGGGTAGGCCTGCACGACAAAGGCACGGCTGTAGCACAGCTTCAGAGGGGCGGCGAGGATCTTGCGCCACACCCCGCCAATCACGAGGTGTTCCTCGCTCCAGTCGAACTGGTGCGCTTCGCCCGGTTCGAACTGCAGCGGCACGAACGCCTTGGTGACCGCGGCGCCGCCCTGCACGCGCCAGCGCCGGATGAATTCGGTGACGCGGCTATAGTCGCCGTCAAACCCCTGCGCCTGCAGTTCGGTGAAGAGCTTGAGCGCGCTGCGCCGATCCCGCACCGGTCGTCGCGCATCGACCTCCAGCATCTTCACGAGCTGCGCGGCATACGGCGTGATCTTCGTGTCGCCGCCGCGGCGCCGGTACTTCGGCTCCACCCCATCGGGCGCATTCAGCCCATTGCGGATCGTCTTGCGCGTCAGCCCCGTGCGTCGCTCGATCTCCGACAGCGACAGCCCGTCACGGTAGTACAACCTTCTCACTTTACCCAGCATGTTCATGTGACCTGCCTGGGGATTTTCGGACCACGTGAAACTTGAGAGGATGGCTTCCAACAAGAAGAGGAAGTCATGCGAAAGAGCCGATTCACGGAAGCCCAGATGGTGACGATCCTGCGCGAAGCGGACAAGGCGCCGGTCGCCGAAGTGGCGAAGAAGCACGGAGTGAGCGAGCAGACGATCTACACGTGGCGCAAGCACTTCGGGACGATGGACGCCGACGAGGTCAAGCGGCTGCGCCAGCTCGAACAGGAGAACGCCCGGCTGAAGAAGTTGCTGGCCGAGCGTGACCTCGAGATCGAGGTCATGAAGGAGATCGCGGCAAAAAAATGGTGAGCGCACCCGCCCGTCGCCGACAGGTTGCGTACGCCCGAGGGCGGGGGCTGTCGGAACGCCGGGCGTGTGCGCTGATGTCGGTGGCGCGCTCAGCCATGCGCTATGAGTCGAGAATGCAGCGCAAGGATGCCCCGGCGCTGGCCGCGATGGGCCTGCTGTCGGCCCAATATCCCCGTTATGGCTACCGCCGCATTCAGGTGTTTCTCGAACGTCAGGGATATCCGATGAGCAGCGACCGAGCGTGGCGACTGTGGCGGCAAGCCGGGCTGCAAGTGCCCAGGAAGCGATGCAGGAAGCGGATTGCCGCCTCGCGGCCGCGACCGCGGCCACCGACGGGGGCGCGACAGGTCTGGGCCTATGATTTCGTGTTCGACGCCTGCGCCAACGGACAGCAGCTCAAGTGTCTGACGGTGATCGACGAGTTCACCCGCGAGTGCCTTGCGATCGATGTCGCCGGCTCGATTCGTTCGGGGCGCGTGATCGAGGTGCTGTCGCAACTGGTCACAGTCCACGGCGCACCGAAGGTGCTGCGTTCGGACAACGGGCCGGAATTCGTCTCCAAGGCCCTGTTGAAATGGGCCGCGGGGGAGAATCTCGATCTGGCGCTGATCGATCCGGGCAAGCCGTGGCAGAACGGCACGACGGAGAGCTTCAACGGAAAATTCCGCGACGAGTGCCTGTCGATGGAATGGTTTCGCAACCGCGTCGAAGCCAAGGTCGTCATCGAGCAATGGCGCCGACATTACAATGACGTTCGCCCGCACTCGAGCCTCGGCCGGAGAACTCCGGCAGAGTTCAAGCGCCTGTGTATTTCAACCACCCACCCGGAAGCCGTTCTCCAGGAATGAGTGGTCCGAAGAAATCAGGCAGGTCAGATCGGCCACGGGCTGCTGGTGTTCTTGTGTGCCGAGCGCGGCGACACCGAAGACGAAGGCGAGCGCCTGCTCGCCAAGTTGCTGAAATTACGCATCTTCCCAGATGCTCAGAGACGCATGAACCGGTCGGTGCAGGATGTGGACGGGGGGCTGTTGATCGTGAGTCAATTCACGCTGGCTGCTGACACCTCGGGCGGCAATCGGCCTAGTTTCAGCGGAGCTGCCGCGCCCGCCGACGGACTGCGTCTGTACGAGGCGTTCGTGCGGTGTGCTCGCGACTTGCATGCCGAGGTCCAGACCGGCGAGTTCGGTGCCGACATGCAGGTTCATCTGGTCAACGATGGCCCGGTCACCGTGCCGCTGAGGATCCTGCCGACGGCGCTGGCCGACTGATCCGGTTGTTGTCGTCATTATTTCCACTCAAAGACCGAATCCATGACGATCCGTACTCTTCTTCGCATGGGCGACCCGCGCCTGCTCCGGCCGGCCGCGCCGGTCGACGCCTTCGACACCGCAGAAGTCGCCGCGCTTGTCGTCGACATGTTCGACACAATGGTGGCCCATGGTGGCGTCGGGCTTGCCGCGCCACAGATCGGCGTCGGGCTGCAGGTGGTGATATTCGGTTTCGAGCGCAGCGAACGCTACCCGGACGCTCCGCCCGTGCCGCATACGGTCTTGCTGAACCCGGTGATCACCCCGCTCGGCGAACTTGTCGAGGAGGGCTGGGAAGGGTGCCTGTCGGTTCCCGGACTGCGCGGCATGGTTCCGCGCCACACGCGCATCCGCTATCAGGGCGTCGATCCGCAGGGGCGGACGATCGATCGCGTTGTCGAAGGTTTTCACGCCCGGGTGGTGCAGCACGAGTGCGACCATCTGGCGGGAGTGCTTTATACGATGCGGGTGCGCGACTTCAGTCGCTTTGGCTACACCGATGTGCTGTTCCCCGAGCTGGACAAGGCATAGCCTGAGGCGATCCCGGTTCGTGATCCCGCCTGTCACCGCCCGACAAAGTTGGGCTCACCGCGATCCATGCCCAAGGCGCGATTGGGCAGAAGGGCAGTTGTCGGCCGCTCTCCGCTAGTCCTGCGCAGACGGCCGGGCTTATTCTCCGCATTCGCGACTACCGCTGCGAACTGTCGGCAAGGCCGCGGGTCGACTGCGGCACGGATCCTACGAATGCGGCGGGGATGTTTTATCCACGACAACGGGAAGAAATCGAATGGAGCAGGAACTCCTCTGGAGCAAGCGCTACCGCGACGCCGGTGACGAGTACCTGTTCGGCACCGGGCCGAACCGCTTTCTCGCGCGCCGCGCGGAGCTTCTCGCGAGCGGTCGCAACGCCATGTCGGTGGGCGATGGCGAGGGCCGCAATTCGGTGTGGCTGGCCGAGCAGGGGCTTGACGTGACCGCGGTCGAAATTTCCGGTGTCGCAATCGAAAAAGCCCGTCGCCTCGCGGTCGGTCGTGGTGTGGATGTGGATTTCGTCCGGGCGGACGTCATGGCGCCTCATTGGCCTCCGACGGAGTTCACCGGGGCTTTCGACTGGGTCGTCGGAATTTTCATCCAGTTCGTCGGCGCTGCCGCGCGCGAACGGCAGTTCGCCGCGATGAAGCAGCTTGTCCGCCCAGGCGGGCGGATCCTGTTGCAGGGCTACACTCCGAAGCAACTCGAGTACCGCACCGGCGGACCTTCGGCGGTGGAGAACCTGTACACGAGCGAGCTGCTGCGCGATGCGTTTTCCGACTGGGAGATCGAGGAGCTCGTCGAATACGAGGATGACCTCTCGGAAGGCACGGCTCACCGCGGCTGTTCTGCTCTGATCGGGCTCGTTGTGCGCAAGCCTTGAAAAATTCTTCCCCACTCCTCCCCGCCGGGCGGTGATGACGGAATTTCTGGACGCGCTGCAGTGGCCGGCGATGATCGTCACGCTCGTCGCCGCATGGCTCGTCGGATCGCGGGATTCGCGCAAGCGCAGCTGGGGCTTCTGGTGCTTCATCGCTAGCAACGTGCTGTGGATCGCGTGGGGCTGGCATGACGGTGCGTACGCGCTGATCGGACTGCAGATCGGGCTTTTCGCGCTGAACCTGCGCGGCGTCAGAAAGAACGACCCGAACGCCTGACGTCTCCCAATAGGTCCGCAGAAACGAGGTCCGCAGAAACCAAGAAAAAGCCCGAGCACTTTCGGGCCCGGGCTGAAATCCACACCAAAGGAGGAGGGTGGAGGAGACAACTGAAGAGTAGGCGAAGAGCTTGTGCGTTGCAACAAGATAAGCAATGAATTTTTTTATCCTTCGATAAATCTTCCCCGTTCCCTCTGCCACTCTGACACTCCCGCGCCAAGGATAAGGGAATGACATGATGCGGTGCGCAACCTGTGGAAAGCCCGGTGGAAGCCTTTTGCCAGCTTCCTGACGGGGTGACGTACCATGCTGGGGCGGATGGGGCGACTACCGATCGACCTTCGCCGCCTTCCCCACGCTGCGCAGCAATCGCGCATGCACAAATGTAACCCGCACAGGAGCGGATTCGCACGCATGAAAACTCCGAGCAGAATCGAACCGCTGGTGGCCGATGGTCTCGTCGACCACGTCATTCGTCAGCTCATGAGCGGCAAGGAAGCTATGGTCTATGTCGTCCAGTGTGGTGATGAAGTGCGCTGTGCGAAGGTCTACAAGGAGGCCAACAAGCGCGGTTTCCACAAGGCGGTCGACTACACCGAAGGGCGCAAGATCAAGAACAGCCGCCAGGCGCGTGCAATGGCCAAGGGCTCGCGCTACGGGCGGCAGGAACAGGAAGCCGCATGGCAGCACGCCGAGGTCGATGCGCTGCGCGTCCTCGCCGCGGCGGGCGTGCGTGTGCCGATGCCTTACGACTTCCACGAAGGCGTGTTGCTGATGGAACTGGTGACCGATGAAGACGGCGAACCGGCTCCGCGGCTCAACGATGTGGTGCTGGGCGAGGACGATGCGCGGCAGTATCACGCCGATCTCGTGCGACAGGTCGTGCGCATGCTTTGCGCCGGGATCGTCCACGGCGATCTCTCCGAGTACAACGTGCTCGTCGACCGGGCCGGCCCGGTGATCATCGATCTGCCGCAGGCCGTCGATGCAGCGGCCAACAACAACGCCCGCGCCATGCTCGAGCGCGACGTCGACAACCTCGCCGCGTACTTCAGTCAGTTCGCCCCGGAGCTGCGGGATACCGCCTACGGCAAGGAGATCTGGTCGCTGTACGAATCCGGGAAGCTGCAGCCCGAGAGCGCGCTCACCGGCGTCTTCCAAGTCGAACAAGGGCTCGCCGATCTCGACGAAGTCATGCAGGTCATCGAGGCGGCGCGCAAGGAGGAGGCGGTGCGGCAAGCGGGTAGAGCGGCTGCGGAGACTCCCGCTGCCTGAACCCGGCGCCGCGACCAGCATCCCTTCTTACGGCGACTGCGGGGTGAACGCCGACACGTCGCCGGGTTTGCGCAACATCTTGTCGACTTCCGCATGGTGCAATTCCTCGACCTCGATCATCCGCCGCGCGAATTCCTCGAGCGCGACCGAGCGGTCCGTGACGAGCGTGAGGAGATCGCGGTACAGCTGCAGCGCGGCGCGCTCGGCTTCGAGGGACTCGCGCAGGATCGCCCCGATGTCGTGCTTGTGCGAGTCGAGCAGCGGGCCGATCGCGAGCGACGGGTAGGCGCCGAGCGTCGTGACCCATTCGCCGACCGTGCGCGCATGCATCAGCGACTCGTCGGCCTGCTCGCGCAGCCACGAGACAATCGGGATGCGGCCGAAGCCGAACACGAGGAAGGAGTAATGCGTGTAGCGCACGACGCCAGCCAGCTCGGATTCGAGGATGCGGTTCAGGACCGCGACGACCGGTTCCTTGTCGAATTCCCCCATGACGTCCTCCGTTGTGACACTTCGCGAGACGCGCTCGCGTGTGGATTCACTCTAGACCACGGCCCGCTGCGCTGCCGGCGCAGGGAGTGCAACTCCGGAGGCTCGTCGCTGGGGTCGGCATGCCTTATTGGTGATTCGCGTCGTAGAGCGAGGGAGTGACTCCGGCGTCGGCCAAAAACTCGCGCAACTGTTTGATGGATTGTTTGCTGAACTCGTTGCTGTGGTGAGGGTGATGGAGGAAGAACTCGTGGCGATTCAACTCGACGCGGAAGCGTCCGCCGTGGCCTGGCTCGATGACGGCGCCGAGATGGTTGAGCAGCGACTCCACCTCGCGCCACTGAATGTTGCTTTTGGGCGGTTCGTGAAAAATCGATTCCAAGACGGCCCGGTGTTTGTGACTCATGATCCGGCCTCCTATCGACGGGGCATCACGGTCGGTCGGCTGTCCATGCCGGCACGCATCGCGCAAGAATGGCGAAGACTTGCCTCGCCGAACCCATCGCAGCCTCCCCGGTCATGCGACGTGAATGAACGAATCCTAGTCCCTGGCGGGCTGCCACGCAATTTGCGATCGGTTTGACCATCGATTCGCGCTCGATTTTCTTCAATCAGTCAAGCCATTCGAATCATCGGCGCAGGCGTTGCAGCAAGGTGACAGCGCCCAGCACGACGGCGCCGGCGATCACGCCGATCCCCGCTCCTGCCGCCGTATACAGCAAGCCGCTCAACAGCCCGCCGAAGGCTGCCGAAAAATCTTCCACGGAGTGAGCGAGCGCGGGCCAACCGTGCAGCAGGATGCCGCCGCCCACCATGAACATGGCTGCGGTGCCCAGGACCGAGAGTGTCTTCATCAGCCAAGGCGCGGTGCGCAGCAGCCCTGCGCCGAAGCTGCGCCGCAGGCGAGACGGGCTGCGCTGCAGGTGTAGCCCGAGGTCGTCGAGCTTGACGATGCCGGCCACCAGACCATACACGCCTGCCGTCATCAGCAGCGATATGCCGACCAGTACGCTCACCCGCTGCATCAGGGAGGCGGCCGCCACCGTCCCCAGCGTGATGACCACGATCTCGGCCGAAAGAATGAAATCGGTGCGCACTGCCCCCTTGATCTTTTCCTTTTCGAGCGCAACCAGGTCCACGCTCGGGTCGCTCAGCGCCTGCAAGGTTTTCCCATGTTCCGCTTCATCCTCGGCGGGTGAGTGCAGGAACTTGTGGGCCAGCTTTTCGAAGCCTTCGAAACACAGGAATGCACCGCCGATCATCAGCAACGGGGCGATGAGCCACGGCGCGAGCCAGCTGATCAGCAGTGCCGCCGGGACGAGGATCACCTTGTTCAGCAGTGAACCTTTTGCCACTGCCCAGACGACCGGGAGTTCCCGGTCTGGCTGTACCCCCGTGACCTGTTGTGCATTGAGGGCCAAGTCGTCGCCAAGCACTCCGGCCGTCTTCTTGGCCGCCACCTTGGTCATCGTGGCGACGTCGTCCAGGATGCTCGCTATGTCGTCGATCAGCGCGAGCAAAGTGGTTCCGGCCATGGCAAAGGCTCCGTGACAGACAGAAAATAGAAAATGAAAGTTTGTAGCAGATTCGGACGAGGGAACGTACAGGTTTCGGGCAAACACGGCACTGAACCGAGCCCATTGGATAAATCTTGCCGGGGAAATGCGACGTCCGGGTAGACGGCTGGAGCTTGTAGGCGGAACATTGCTGCCCACGAGCGTCGGACAATAAAGGCAAGCCAAGCGAACGCCAGCCGCAATCGCTTTTTTCAGCCATTGCCGGGACGACGCCAGGATCGACAGCGAGCGCCTGGAACACTTCCCAATTGCGGGTGTCACCTAGGACTGGCATGGCCCGGCTTACGAGGCCGGGCGGCAGATTAGAATTTCGTGGAGCATGGCACTTGCCTTCCGCCACGACAATACATGGAGTTCAGAATGAATTTCCCGATACCGGTACCTTCGGCAGCGACACTGCCCCTGATGGATCCGTTCGGTTTCGCACGGTCCGCGTTCGACTACTGGCGGGATGCAGTCGAGCGCAGCGTGCTGTTCATGGACGTGATGCGCCATCGTGGCAACCAGTACCTCGAGCATATCGAGAAGACCAAGCCCAGCGTGCTGGGTTTCGAGACCGAAGTGCTGATGGACGGCCGTGAATTGCCGCGGCCGGTGAATTACGAGCTGATGCGGGTCCTGCCTCCGGCGGGCATCGAGATCGACCCGCAGCGGCGGCCTTTCGTCGTCGTCGATCCGCGCGCAGGACACGGCCCGGGCATCGGCGGTTTCAAGCCCGACAGCGAGATCGGCGTCGCGCTGCGCGCGGGGCATCCATGCTACTTCGTCGGTTTTCTGCCCTATCCCGAACCGGGTCAGACGGTCGAAGACGTGGTCGAGGCGGAGGTCGCATTCCTGCGCTGCGTCATCGAACGTCATCCGAAAACCGCAGAAAAACCGATGGTCGTGGGCAATTGCCAGGCCGGTTGGCAGATCATGATGGCCGCCGCGCTGGAGCCGGATCTGTTCGGCCCGATCCTTATCGCCGGTTCGCCGCTTTCGTATTGGGCGGGCGAGCGTGGCAAGGCGCCGATGCGCTACACCGGCGGCCTGTCCGGCGGCAGCTGGATGACGGCGCTGTTGAGCGATATGGGCAACGGGCTGTTCGATGGCGCGTGGCTGGTGCAGAACTTTGAAAACCTCAACCCCGCCAACACATGGTGGACCAAGCAGTACCGGGTGTTCGCGAACGTCGATACCGAGGCTGTGCGTTACCTGGAGTTCGAGCGCTGGTGGGGCGGCCACGTGGTGCTCGGCGGCCAGGAGATCCAGTACATCGTCGATAACCTGTTCATCGGCAACCGTCTTTCGACCGCCCAGCTGATGACCTCCGACGGGCGGCGCATCGACTTGCGCAACGTGCGTTCGCCGGTCGTGGTGTTCTGCTCGCGGGGCGACGACATCACGCCGCCGCCCCAGGCCTTGGGCTGGGTGCGCGACCTCTATGAAGGGGTTGACGGCATCATTGCCAACGAGCAGACGATTGTTTATTGCGTGCACGACAGCACCGGTCACTTAGGCATCTTCGTTTCGGGCAGCGTCTCGCGCAAGGAGCACACCGAATTCACCGCCAACATGGACTACATCGACGTGCTGCCGCCGGGGCTCTACGAGACGTCGATTTCGCGCGCCGATGAGCGTGCCGATGCCGGATTGATCGAGCGCGAGTACCTGCTGGAGTTCACGCCGCGCACTGTCGCCGAACTCGACAGGGAGATCGGCCATCGGCCCGACGATGAAGCGCGTTTCGCCACCGTCGCCCGCATCTCCGAGATCAACCTCGGCCTCTATCGCCTGTTCTTGCAGCCTTGGGTGCGCGCGTTGTCGACGCCCGAGTCGGCCAAATGGATGCGGCGCATGCATCCGAACCGTCTCGGCTACCGCCTGCTTTCCGACCGCAACCCGCTCACCCTGTCGCTGCCGGCGCTCGCCGAGAAAGTGCGGTCCGACCGCCATCCGGTCGGTGAGGACAACGTTTTCCGCAGGGCCGAGACCCTCGTTTCCGAGCAGATCGCTCGCGGTCTCGACACGTGGCGAGACCTGCGCGACAAGGCCAGCGAACAGCTTTTCCTGAGCATCTATGGCCAGCCGCTGCTGCAGGTTCTCGTCGGCCTGCGCGCCGACGGACAGGCGCACCGCCGTCGCCCCGGCACCGAACTGGAGCATCGTCGCTTCATCCAGCGCCGTCAGGCCGAGCTTCACGCCCGTGTTGCAGCGGGCGGCAGTCACGAGGCCAAGATGCGTTCGATCATCTACGTGTTGGGCGGAGCCCCTGCCACCGACGAGCGCAACTTCAAGCGGATGCGTGCGTCGCGTGCGGAACTCGAGCCGAGCCTCAAGCTGGCCGACTTCAAGCACCTGCTGCGCGAGCAGTTCTTCATTCTCAAGCACGACCGCGAGGAGGCGCTGGAGGCGATTCCGACCTTGCTCAAAGGACAGAGTGCCGCGGATATCGATGGCCACCTGACGCAGATCGAGCATGTGCTGGCCGCCAGCGGTGACCTCAGCGCCCATGCTGCGGATCGCTTCAAACGCATCAAGTCGCTGTTCCACCGTGCCCGCCCGAACGCTACGGCTGTGGCCCAGACCTCCGCGGGCGCGGCCCCGGAATCCTCGCCGGTCGGCGCGACCGAGCCTGGTTCGCCTGCGCCAATCGCCAGAACCGCGGAGGCTCAACAGACGGTGACGAGCGGTCTACCGGCGGCCGAAGCGCAGGGCGCACAGGATGGCGACATCGGCCTGCCGGACGGCGACAAGCCCGCCGCTGCCTCGCGACGACGCGCGGCGCGCAAACCGCGCAACGCCTGATCGCGTTTCACAGTCACGCCACGTCCCCTCCGCCTGCCGAACGTCACCGATCGGCCGGACGGCGGGGGAGGGAACGCAGCCGCACCACCTCGTGCCGCTGCGTCGCTTCAATCGCACACCTCTGGGCACGTTGCCTGGCGGGTGGCGACGGACCACAGTGGATGCTAAGAATAAACGACACATTCTCCAAGGATGCGGACCATGACGTACTTCTTACCGGTCGTCATCGCCGCGGCACTGTTCATGGCCGCATGCGAGAAGAAAGAGGAGCCGCCTCCCGACGTTCCCGCCGAGCCGCCCGCCCAGCAGGAAAATGCGCCGCCGCCGGTGACCCCGCCTCCGCCGCTTCCGGAAGCGGATCCGCCCAACGAGCCAACTCCCCCCACGCCGCTCCCGGGACAGGCGAACGACCATTCGAATCCGGCGTTCAAGGAGGGCGGCAAGAAGGATCCGGCGGCGAACTGATCGCGTCGCCTTGAGGCCCGGATACCGGGCGGCCTGAACTCGCCCATGCCAAATCGTTTCTGGCTTCACGCTGAACAGGAGTCGAAGATGACACGCAACACGGTAATGACGGGAGTGTTCGCCAGCCCGGGCGAGGCGCAACAGGCCAAATCGCGTCTTCTGGAAGCCGGCCTGGCGGAAAACTGCATTGCCATCAGCACGGATCTCACCGCCGACGGCGTCGCCGCCGAATTTCCCGGCCAGACGTATTCGAATCAGCCGGGGCAGGGGCCGAGCGAGGAATTGCCGGATGTTGCCGACATGGCGCATATCGGAGCGTGCGTGCTGACAGTGGAGCTCGCCTCGAACACCGACCGCAAGGCAACGGAGCTCATCCTGCGCCAGTCCGGGGCTCGCATTGTCCCGTCCGAACATTAACCGTCTGTTTCGATTCTCCGTCGTGCCGCTGCTCTCCGTTAGAATCAGGACCTCCTGATTTTCATATCGGGGTTCAGCCCTGCGCCGGGCCCCGGATTCTGCGCATGCCCCTCTCATCCCAGGCCAAGGCACTGCTGGACATGGTCTACCGTGTCGGCGCCCCGCGTTTTCACGAGCTGTCCGTCGATCAGGCGCGACATTCATTCCGGAAATTGCAGTGGGCATGGGGTCTGCCTTCTCCGGCGGTTGCGACGACAGCGGAAGTGGCGATGACGCGGGCGGACGGGAGCACCTTGAACGCGCGCCTGTACCGCCCGCTGGAGAGCGCGGAGGACGACGAGCTTCCGCTGCTGATCTACTTTCACGGCGGCGGCTGGTGCGTCGGAGACCTCGAAAGTTATGACGTTCTTTGCCGTCAGCTGGCAAACGGCTCGGGCTGCGCGGTGTTGTCGATCGACTATCGGCTCGCGCCCGAGAATCCCTTTCCGGCCGCAGTCGAGGATGCTATTTTTTCTATTGAGTGGGCAGCAGAACAGGCGCAACTGTTGGGCATAGACCGTGAATGTATTGCATTGGGGGGCGATAGTGCGGGCGGAAACCTTTCGATCGTCGGCGCGCTCCTCGCCCATGAACGGGCAAGTGTCGCCATCCGGTTCATGTTCCTGGTCTATCCGAGCACCGAGATCGCCAGCGAGCGCCCGTCGCGCCAACTTTTCAGCCAGGGGTATCTCCTCGACCGGGAGAGCCTCGAATGGTTTTACGGTCACTACCTTCCGGCAGGCGATGACGAGGACTGGCGTGCGTCCCCGATGCGCGCGCCGTCATTGGCCGGATTGCCGCCGATCCTTCTCGTCACGGCGGAATGCGATCCTCTGGCGGACGATTGCAGGGCCTTTGCAGAGCGGGTACGAGCGGAGGGGGGGGAGATCGAACACGTCGCGGTGGACGGGGTCGTCCACGGGTTCATCACGCTGGGACAGTTTTTTCCGCAAGCCACGCATGCCGTGGACCGGATCACTGCCGGCCTGCGCCAGGCAGTCCGGGCCTGACGGTCGATTCGTCGAGGGCACTACCTGAGCCCGAAGACCGGATGAAGCGGGAGTGGGCAGTAGAGGGGGGAATGCTGCGATGCCGCAACCCAAATTGCACATGGAGCAATGCGCACCGCGACCCGACAGTGTCGGTTGAACGTCGCGAATATGCAGGTCTGATGTACATGCCGTCCAGCAGGGACTATCGTGTGGACGAGCCGGAAGTGGATGTAATCGCGGTAGGTACGTGTCTCGGTCCGGAAAGGGATGAATCCTTTCGGGGCCAAGTGATTCCGATTGCACGCGTAATCCAGGATGTGCCGATGCTAAAAATATTCAGTCACTATTTTCCGTCCCACGTCCTGCAACAGGTCGTTTTCGACGCCCTCGTGCTTTTCATGGCGGTGATATTCGCGGTGGCGGCACAGGTGCGAGGCGGGGCGGTCGACTGGCGCGTCATCGTGCCTTCGGCGCTGCTTTTCGCGTTCGCGATGATTCTGCTGAACAGCGCGATGGGTCTGTATCGGCCGGCTGAAGGGGAGCGGTCGACGCGCACCACGATAGGGCGCGTGCTGATCTCGATTGTGGTGAGTATCCCGGTGGCTTTCGGAGTGTTCCTCGTGCTTCCGTGGAACTATTTCGCCTCCGAGGCAATGCAGATCTCGGTAATGCTGTTGCTGGGTCTCGTCCTCCTGATGCGGGCGATGGTCAACCGTCACTGGGCAACTTCGATGTTCGCCCCGCGCGTGCTGATTATCGGTACCGGGGCGGACGCGCTGACGGTGGAGCGATCGCTCGGCAGCCCGATGCGCAGCGGCATGGAAGTAGTCGGCTTCTACGCGGTGGAAGGGGAGGATTCGGTCGACGTCGACCGGGGCCGCGTGCTCGATTGCAAGGACCTTCTTCAGACGGTCCGGCAGCTTCGGGTGAACGAGGTGATCGTCGCAGTGCGGGAACGCCGAGGCGGTGTCCTTCCGATTCGTGAACTGCTCGACTGCAAGGTGTGGGGCGTGCGGGTGCTGGATCTGTCGTCCTTCTTCGAGCGTGTGCAGGGACAGGTCCGCATCGATTCGCTGAAGGCCAGCTGGCTGATCTATGGCGACGGTTTCAGGCAAGGCCTCGCGCGCGCGTTCGTCAAGCGCTGCTTCGATCTGGCTGCATCGTCGATCCTGTTGCTGGCCGCCCTGCCGGTGATGGCGGTCACCGCGCTGCTGATCGCGCTGGAGGATGGCGCGCCGATTTTCTATCGGCAGGAGAGGGTCGGGCTGGGCGGGCGGGTATTTCGCGTCATCAAGTTTCGCAGCATGCGGCGCGACGCCGAAAAGGACGGCAAGCCGCGGTGGGCGGTATCCGGTGACGACCGGGTTACACGGGTCGGGAGGGTGATCCGCAAGCTGCGCATCGACGAGCTCCCGCAGATTTTCAACGTCCTGAAAGGTGAAATGAGTCTCGTCGGACCCCGCCCGGAGCGCCCGTTCTTCGTCGATCAACTGGCGCAGGAGATCCCCTTCTATGCTGTTCGCCACTGCGTCAAGCCGGGCGTCACCGGCTGGGCGCAGGTTCGATACCAATATGGCGCTTCGGTGGACGATGCCATTCAAAAGCTGCAATACGATTTGTATTACGTGAAGAACCACACCGTCGTGCTCGATACCCTCGTGCTGTTCGAAACGGTCCGGGTCGTCCTGACCGGGGAGGGCGCGAACTGACCGGATATCGGCTACCGCCTTTCGCCGATACGGCGGAGGGGGACAATCCAGGTCCTGTTGTCGCCGAAACGACTTGCTCGGGGGGGAGCTGATGGGTGTCGAGCTGTCCGACGTCGCGGTATGGGGCTACGGCGGAGCCGCTGGAGCTTACCTTCTTTTCGGTCTGTACCTTCTGCTCGCATGGCGCGGCGGCATTCCGGGCGGTTTTCTGCTTCTTGCCGTGGGCAGCAGCGCGTCATGGGCGCTGGCCGGCACTTTTCTCGTCCTCTATCCGAGCGCGTGGCTGGCGGTGGTGGCCGCGGCGCTGGATGTCTTCCGCAGCGCCTGTTGGTTCGCGTTCCTGCTTGTATTGCTGCGGCCGTTGGGGGGACATCGGCTGCGGTGGCCCGCGGCGTTCGCTGGGCTCGTGGTCGCCGCCGAGCTGATCGCGGTAGCGCTTTCCGCCCTCGATCTGCCCGTCGACCTCAAGCCGGCAAGCCTGATGCTAGCTGCCTTTCTGGTGGCCGCGGTGTTCGGCCTGGTGCTCGTCGAGCAGCTTTTCCGTGCGATACCGACGGAATCGCGCTGGGGACTGAAACCGTTGTGCCTCGGCCTCGCCGCAGGCTATGTGTTCGAACTGTACCTGTTCGCCGATGGATTCCTGTTCGGCCGGCTCGATCCGGACGTGTGGGGGGTGCGGGGCATCGCCCATGCTCTGGTAATTCCTCTGGTCGCCGTTTCAGCGGCCCGTACGCCGTCGTGGACGCTCCAGATCTCGGTATCACGGGAGATGGCGTTCCATTCCACTGCACTCGCGGTGTCGGGCCTGTACCTGCTGGTGATCGCGGCGGCCGGATACTACGTTCGCTATTTCGGCGGGAACTGGGGCAGGGCGCTGCAGCTGACCCTGCTGTTCGCCGGGCTCCTGCTGCTGCTGGTTTTCCTCTTCTCGGGATCGCAGCGGGCCCGTCTGAGAGTGTTCATCAACAAGCACCTGTTCCCCTACCGCTACGATTATCGCAACGAATGGTTGCGCTTCACCCAAGCGCTATCGTCCGCGGGCGGCACGCTGGACCTTGGACAATCGGTCATAAAGGCCCTTTCGGACCTGGTCGAGAGTTCCGGCGGAACGCTCTGGCTGAAGGACGCGAGCGGCCGCTTCTCGGTCAATGCGCGCCTCAATCAGGGGGCTTCGGACGCTTTCGAGGACGATGGCAGTGCTCTATGCCGTTTTCTCGACGAGCGCGAATGGGTCATCAATCTCGAGGAGTTCCGCTCGCGTCCCGCCCACTATGATGGGTTGGCGTTGCCGCGGTGGCTGTCCGCAATACCCGACGCGTGGCTCGTCGTGCCGCTCAAATCGTCGGGCGCGCTGGTCGGTTTCGTGGTGCTCAATTCACCTCGCACCGCGTTCGAGATCGACTGGGAAGTGCTCGATCTGCTGAAGACGGCGCAACGCCAGGCCGCGAGCTATCTCGCCCGCATGCAGGTCACCGAAGCCTTGCTCGAGTCGCGCAAGTTCGACTCCTTCAACCGCATGTCGGCGTTCGTCGTTCACGACCTGAAGAATCTCGTCGCCCAGCTGTCGCTGATGCTTCGCAACGCCGAGCGCCACAAACACAATCCGGCGTTCCAGGAAGACATGCTCGACACGGTCGCGCATGTCGAATCGCGCATGCGCGCGCTGATGGCGCAATTGCAGGAAAAACGTTCGATCGATCCGCACAGGCGAGTCGATCTTTGTGCGCTGGCCGACCGTATCCAGGCGGCGAAGCGCCATCAGCAGCCGACGGTGGAGGTGTTCGCGGACCGCGATGAGCGCCTCCAAGTCCAGGCGCATCCCGAACGGCTCGAGCGGGTGATCGGACATCTCGTGCAGAACGCGCTCGATGCGACGCAGGACCATGGCAAGGTGACAATGAAGGTGGATATGCCGGACCGGTCTTCGGCCCGTATCACTGTCGAGGACAGCGGCTGCGGAATGACATCGGAGTTCATGAAAGAGCGCCTGTTCAAGCCGTTTCACACAAGTAAATCCACGGGAATGGGTATTGGGGTCTACGAGACCCAGCAGTACATTCATGAACTGGGAGGCCGTATTCATTTTGACAGTGAAGCGGGGCGCGGTACCTGCGTGACCGTGGTATTGCCCGTTTCTGCCCGGGCCGATCCGGATTTGCCAGCAACACGGGAAAAGGTACGCGAAAATCATGAATGACAAGCGGCGTACGCTGCTGATCGTCGAGGACGATCCGGCGCTTCAGAAACAGATGCGCTGGGCTTTCGACGCTTTCGAAACAGTTGTTGCGAGCGATCGGGAAAGCGCGATCACGCAATTGAGGCGTCATGAGCCGGCGGTCGTGACGATGGACCTCGGGCTGCCCCCCGCGCCCGATGACGCCGTCGAGGGATTTCGCCTGCTGGGGGAAATGCTCGCGCTGGCCCCCGATACCAAGGTCATCGTCCTGACTGGGCAGCATGACCGCGAAAACGCGGTGAAGGCGGTCGCGATGGGGGCCTATGATTTCTTCGGCAAGCCTTTTGAACCCGAGTTGCTCGGCCTGACGATCGACCGCGCTTTTCGCCTGCACGACCTGCAAATGGAAAACCTGCGTCTGGCAGCGCTCCAGGGAAGCAGCCTGTCCGCCGTCCTGACGCGGGATTCGGCGATGCTCAAGGTCTGCCGCACCGTCGAGAAAGTGGCGCCGGCGAACGTCACGGTCGCGCTCCTCGGGGAAAGCGGCACCGGCAAGGAAATCCTGGCGCGCGGCCTGCACGCGATGTCGACGCGCGCCAAGGAGCGCTTTGTCGCGATCAACTGTGCAGCCATCCCGGAGACTCTGCTCGAGAGCGAACTGTTCGGCTACGAGAAAGGGGCTTTTACCGGGGCCGTGAAACAGACGCAGGGCAAGATCGAAGCTGCGCACAAGGGGACTTTTTTCCTCGACGAAATTGGCGATCTGCCGATGGCGCTGCAGGCGAAGCTGCTGCGTTTCCTGCAGGAGCGGGTCATCGAGAGGATCGGCGGCAGGGAAGAGATCGCGGTCGATGTGCGGATCGTGTGCGCGACGCACCGCGATCTGAAGGCGCAGATCAGCGCCGGGCTGTTCCGCGAGGACCTCTATTACCGGCTTGCCGAAATCGTCATCGAAATCCCGCCACTGCGCGACCGCGACGGCGACGCGGTGCTTCTCGCGCATGCGTTCGTGCAGCGCTTCGCGCAGGCCAATGGACGGGGAACGATGCACCTGGGCGACGACGCGGTGGCGGCAATCGAATCGCATCGCTGGCCGGGCAACGTGCGGGAACTGGAGAACTGCCTCAAGCGCGCCGTCATCATGACCGAGGGAAGCCGCATCACGGCCGACGATCTCGGTCTGGACAGCGTCGACCCCGATCTGCAGCACCTCAACTTGCGACAGGTGCGCGACGAGGCGGAACGGCGGGCCGTCGTACGGGTGCTGGCGCGCACCAACGGCAATATTGCCCGCGCGGCCGAGATTCTCGGCGTGAGCCGTCCGTCGCTTTACGACCTCATGAACCGTTTCGCTTTGAAGAAGGAGAACTGATCGTGTCCGAGCGGAAAGTTTCAGCGCGGTCCTTCGCGGGTCGCATCGTCACCGCCGCCCTGTGCGCGGCGCTGCTCACGGCCTGCGGCGACGATCCGGAGACGATGCTCCGATCGGCGAAGGAATATCTGGCGAAAGGGGACACCAACGCGGCCGCGATCCAGCTGAAGAATGCGCTGCAGAAGGACGGCAGTCTTGCCGAGGCGCGTTTCCTCCTCGGACAGATCAATCTGGAGCAGGGCGACGTTGCCGGCGCGGTCAAAGAGCTGCGTCGGGCTGCAGAGCGGGGTTATCCCGACGCGCAGGTCAGTCCGCTGCTCGCGCGCGCCCTTGTCCGGTCGGGAGAGTTCGATGAGGTGCTGAAGGCGTTCGATGGCAAGGCGCTCGAAGATCCTGCCGGGCAGGCGGCGCTGCTCGGTGCGGTTGGGGATGCGCATTTCGCCAAGAGGGAACTCGAAAAGGCGAGAGCCTCGTATGAGGCAGCCGTTGCGGTGGCGCCGTCCGACGCGCAGACCCGGGTCGGCCTGGGGCGCATCAAGTTTTTCGGCGGTGATCCAGACGGGGCGCTCGCCGAGGCAGATCGTGCTCTCGCGCTCAAGGCCGATGCTGCGCAAGCGCATGCGCTGCGGGCCGACGTGATGATGCTGCGCAATCAGCCTGCAGAGGTCGTGACTGCCCTCGAGGCTGCAGTCGCGGCACGTCCCGAAGCCGTCAACTACCACTTTGCCCTCGTGTCGGCCCTGCTGCGGGAAAACCGGTTCGATGCAGCGGTTTCGCGCCTCGATGCGATGAAAAAAATTGCGCCCCGGCACGCGTCGACGCGTTACCTGCAGGCGCTGGTGGAATTGCGTAACAACCGGATGACGGAAGCACGTGACCAAGTTGCCGAGGCCGTTCGCCTTGCTCCCGATTTTCTCGCGGCGCGCCTGCTCGCAGGCGTCGTCTATGGCCGCCTGAACCAGCAAGTGCTCGCGCAGGAACACCTCGGCGTGGTGCTTACACGGGCTCCGCGCCAGGTGCTGGCGCGCCGGATGTTGGCGGCATCGCAACTGGCTGCGGGCGAACCGAGTCGCGCCTTGGAGACGTTGCAGCCGCTGCTCGATGCAGCGTCGGTGGACAGTGCGACGATGGCGCTTGCGGGGAGGATCTACACCGCGACGGGTGATCTCGACCGCGCAGCGGAATATTTCGCGAAGGTCTCGGCCGCCGAGCCCGAGAACGCGAGCGCGCGCACGCGCCTGGGGGTTTCACGCCTGATGGGCGGCGACGCCGATCAGGCCATCGCCGACCTCGAAGCGGCGTCCGAACTCGAATCCGATGGCGGACAGGCCGATCTCGCGCTGATTCTCGTCCATCTGCGGCGCGGGGAATTCGACAAGGCGATGCGTACCCAGCAGCAGCTCGAAGCCAAGCAGCCGGAAAATCCGCAGACCCACATCTTGAAGGGCGGAATCCTGATGGGCAAGAAGGACGTCGCGGGTGCCCGCGCGGCGTTCGAAAAAGCGCTCGAGCTGAATCCGGACTACCTCGCGGCGTCTGCCAATCTCGCACGAATGGATATTGCCGATGGTCGTCCGGATGATGCCAAGAGGCGATTCGAGAAGATCGTTTCAGCCAATCCCAAAAACATCGAAGCCCATTTGTTCCTCGCCACGCTGCTGGAGCGCACGGGCGCCAAACCCGGCGAAGTGCTGTCGGCACTGGAACGCGCAGCCGGCGCCAATCCCGCGGCGGTGGCGCCACGGCTCGCGGTGACGCGTCATCACCTTGTGGCCGGGGAGGCGAAAAAGGCGCTGACCGTCGCCCAGGAACTGGCAGTCGCCCATCCGTCGGACGTACAGGTGATCGGGTTGCTGGCACAAGCCCAGCTTGCGGCAGGCGATCGGCAGCAGGCGATCTCATCCCTCAACAAGCTGACCGGCCTGGTGCCCCAGACCCCGGGTCCGCTGATCAAGTTGTCAGACCTGCAGCGGCTCGCGAAGGATCATTCGGGAGCAGAACGCTCGCTGCGGCGTGCGCTCGAGCACAAGGCAGACCTCCTCGACGCGCAGCAGCGTCTTGTCTCCCTGTTTGTCGAAGACAAGCGGATCGAGGAGGCCTTGGCCATTTCGAAGACAGTGCAGAGGCAGCGTCCGAAAGAGTCGATCGGCCTGCTCGCCGAAGGCGATATTCACATGGCCGCCGGCACGTGGACGCCGGCGGTTCAGGCATACGGCAAAGCGCTCCAGCTTGCCTCATCGCCGCAGGCAGCCGTAAAGCTTCATGCCGCCCAGTTCAAGGCCGAGAAAGCGGCGGATGCTGCCAGGACGGCCGCGGACTGGATGCGCACCCATCCAAAGGATGTGACGATGCGCAACTATCTGGCGGAGCGGGCAGTCGCGGAGGGGCGCCTCGACGACGCGCGGAAGCTGTACGAAAAGCTCGATGAACTCGTTCCGAACAACCCTTCCGTGATGAATAACCTCGCCTGGATCGCAGGTCAGCGTGGGGATCCGGCGGCGATCGAACTTGCCCGGACGGCGTTGTCCCTGTCCCCTGATAATCCCGCGATCCTCGATACCCTCGGGATGCTTCAGGTCGAGCACGGCCAGCGTGACGAGGGCCTCGACAACCTGCGCAAGGCCGTCAGCCTGGCACCGGACGCGGGGGTGCTCCGGCTGAATCTCGCCAAGGCATATCTCAAGGCGGATCGCAAAAGCGACGCGCTCAAGGAACTCGAGCATCTTGCCACGCAGGCGCCCGAGGGCAGTCCGCTGCGCGCGCAGGCGACGAGTCTGAAGCAGGGCTTGTAAGGCACAGGATTCGGACACCGCGATACGAACACCAAAAAGGACCCTTCGCCATGACAACTCTCGCTGTGATCGGCCTCGGCTACGTCGGGCTTCCCCTTGCCGTCGAGTTCGGGAAGAAATTCAAGACCATCGGCTTCGATCTTTCGGCCGACAAGGTCGCGGCTTACCGCGACTTCGTCGATCCGACCGGGGAAGTGTCGTCAGACGATCTTCGCGCCGCGATTCATCTCGGTTGTCATTCCGATCCGGCTTCTATCCGCGAGGCGGACTTCATCGTCGTGGCCGTGCCGACGCCGGTCGACATTGCTCACAAGCCGGATTTCACTCCGTTGATCCGCTCGTCCGAAACGGTGGGGCGCAACCTCAAGCGCGGAGCGGTCGTGGTGTTCGAATCCACTGTGTACCCGGGAGCGACCGAAGAAGTCTGTATTCCGATCATCGAACGGGAATCGGGACTGAAGTGGAAGCAGGATTTCTTTGTCGGTTATTCCCCTGAGCGCATCAATCCGGGCGACAAGGAGCGCACGGTGACGAAAATCGTCAAGGTCGTTTCAGGCGATACGCCGGAGACGCTGCAGAAGGTCAAGGAAATCTATGGCGCAATCATAAGCGCCGGAGTTTATGCGGCCAGTTCCATCAAGGTCGCCGAGGCCGCGAAGGTCATCGAGAATACACAACGCGATCTCAATATCGCGCTGATGAACGAACTGGCGGTGATTTTCCACAAGATCGGAATCGATACCACCGAAGTGCTGCAGGCGGCCGGGACGAAGTGGAACTTCCTGCCGTTCAGGCCCGGCCTCGTCGGCGGCCACTGCATCGGAGTGGACCCGTATTATCTGACGCACAAGGCGGAAATGCTCGGCCATCATCCGCAGGTCATTCTCGCCGGGCGGCGCATCAACGACGGCATGGGGAAATACGTCGCCGAACAAACCGTCAAACAGATGATCCAGGCGGGGCATCCGATCAGGGGCTGCGATGTCATCGTGCTGGGGCTCACGTTCAAGGAAAATTGCCCCGACCTGCGCAACAGCAAGGTCATCGACGTGATCCGCGAGCTCGAGAGCTTCGGTTGCACCGTGCATGTCCATGATCCTGTCGCGGCGCCAGCCGAGGCCGCCCGCGAATACGGCATTCGTCTGGAGTCGTGGGAAGCGCTGCCGAAGGCCGCGGCAATGGTGGCGGCCGTTTCCCATGCGCCCTATCTCGATATGCAACTGGATGAGTTCGCAGGCAAGCTCCTGCCGGGCGGCGTTTTCTCCGACGTGAAATCGTCCTATGACGCCGATGCATTGGCCAAGGCGGGTGTAACGGTTTGGCGACTCTAGGAGCATCTGCTAGAACACCTGTATCGGCAGCCGGGCCAATGCCATTGGGGGGGATGATGAAACGCTACAAACTCCGCCATGATCGCTGTCGTGCAGCGCTGCTTTTCGTCCTCGCGGCCGGCACCGTGGCGCCGTCCGCGTATGCCGGCGAGCGCAAGGAGCAGGGCATCCCCGACGCGAAGCTCGCAGCACATGCACGCTATCTTGTCCAGCAGGGCGTCGCCCACGAGCATGGCGAAGGCGTGCCCCGCAATCCGGTCCGCGCAGTCGCGCATTATTGCGAGGCGGCCCGCCTCGGCGATGCCGAAGCGATGTACGCCCTCGGCTGGATGTATGCCAACGGACGGGGGACGCAGCGTAACGATGCATATGCCGGAACGCTGTTCGCGATGGCGGCCGCGCGCGGGGACGTGCAGGCACGACGGATGCTGCGCTTCACCGGCGGTCACAGCGGGCAGGTTCCCCCTTGCCTCAACGCCGCGCCGGCGGTCGCGCTCGACGACCATGAGTGGAATCCGGAGACCCACATCCGCTCGCTGTCAGCCGAACGGCAGCGCATTGCGCGCATGATCATCGAGCTCGCCCCCACCTATCAGATCAGCCCCCGGTTCGCGCTGGCGATCGCGGTGGCCGAGTCACGGCTCGATGCGGGAGCCGTCTCGCCGAAGAATGCAATGGGCGTCATGCAGCTGATCCCGGATACGGCGGCACGCTTCAACGTCCGCGATCCGTTCGATCCGCGCGAAAACATCAAGGGGGGGCTCGCTTATTTGCGCTGGCTGCTCGCGTATTTTCGCGGCGACATCGCGCTCGCGGCTGCCGGCTACAATGCCGGCGAGGGCGCCGTCGACCGGTACCGGGGTGTGCCGCCTTACCCTGAAACTCGCGCCTATGTGAGCCGTATATTGAACTTCGTCGCCCGCCGAGACCATCCGTTCGACAGCCGCATCGCACGGCCCAGTGTAAAAATGCCGGCAGGGCAAGCGGCAAGTGAGGGAGCAAGCGATACATGAATTTCAGCGCGGCGAACCGTGCGCTTCGGCGCAGCCTCGTTGTCGCCGCCACGACGGCCACTGCAGGGCTGATACCGCTTCCGGCGGTGGCAGACCTGGTCGACACGGTGTCGCGCATCAAGCCATCGGTGGTCGCGGTCGGCACCTTCCAGCGCACCCGGGCTCCCGCCTTCAAGTTCCTCGGCACGGGTTTCGCAGTCGGCGATGGAATGATGATCGCGACCAATGCGCACGTCGTCCCCGATGCGCTGGCCGATGATCAGATGGAAACCCTCGCGGTGGCAGTTCCCGGCGAGGGGCAGGCGACGATCCGCAAGGTCAGCAAGCTTGCGATTGACAAGAACCACGATCTGGCAGTGTTGCGGCTCGAAGGCGGACCGCCGCTGCCTTCCCTGTCCGTCGACGTGTCTTCGGACCGCGTCCGCGAAGGTCAGAGCATCGCCCTGACCGGTTTTCCGATCGGCAGCGTCCTGGGACTGTCACCCGTGACGCACCGTGGCATCGTCGCCGCGATCACCCCGATCGGTATTCCGCAGCTACGTGCGCAGCATCTCAATCAGGCGCTGATCCGCCGCTTGTCGAAAGACCCTTTCCGCATTTATCAGCTCGATGCGACGACTTACCCCGGAAACAGCGGAAGCCCGGTATTCGATTCCGAGACGGGGCGGTTGGTCGGTGTGATCAACATGGTGTTCGTCAAGTCCACCAAGGAAAACATTCTGAGCGACCCGTCGGGCATCAGCTACGCGATTCCCGTCGAGTACCTGAAGGCGCTGCTGAAAGGGCTGGAATGACGGGGCGACGCGCTCCCGGCTGTGCTGGAGGTTGCGAAGTGGTCTCCTCGGCGAGAATCGAACTCACATCTAGCGCTTAGGAGGCGCTCGTTCTATCCATTGAACTACGAGGAGAGCGCGCAATTCTAGCCGTTCGAGCGCCGGTGACCAAGCACGCCTTTGCCGTTTCCGTGGATTTTGTGGTTGACGTGGCCATTGTGGGGTTCGCGCTGGGGAAGCGAAGCTTCTCCATTCTGCTCTTCGGCCTGCGCCGTCGAGGGAGGCGGTAGCAGGAAGTCGCGGGGGCGCGAGACGAAGCGCCGGACGATCATTTTTCCCAGTTCGCGTCCCTGCGCGAAGGTGATGCGGCGCGCGCGCAGCGCGACGTAGAGGGTCAGCGCGAAGCTCACTCCGAGGTTCGTGAGTCCGATGAGCGCGATGCCGGCTGCCGACAGCGCCGCGAGTTGCCAGCTCAACGTGAAATCCATGCCGACGGCAGCGTAGCCGACGTAGGCGGACGAGAAGGCGATGTGGCGGATGTCCAGCGGCAGGCCGAACAGGACCCCGAGTGCCGTCACGCCGCCGAGCAGGAAGCCGAAGAAGAAATTCGCCGCCAGCGCGCCGAGGTTGTTCTCGACATAAGCCGCGACGCGCTGCATGCGCGCGGCACCGAACACCCGACGAGGCCAGCGCAGCTGCAACAGCCGCTGCGGAATGCGTTCGTAGGCTGACAGGTTGTCGTAGTAGCCTGCGATCAGCCCGGACAGGAACAGGCAGAAACCGGCAATTGCCGCGAACAGGACCGCGCCGCTGACCGGATCGACCTGCCTGAGCAGTTCGCGCGCCTTGCCCGGCTCGGTGAACGGATCCCCGGTAAGCCAGTGGATCCCGATCGCGATCAGCATCGCCATTGGAATCGCGATGCCGATGTTGCCGAGGATTGCGGCAAGCTGGCTGCGCACGGTGCGCGCGATGAGCTCCACGAGGTTCTCGAGGTCGCTGTTCTTGCCCTGCGCTTCGCCGATCGAAGCGGCGATCGCGTTGGCCGTCATCGCAGGCTGCTTGGTCGCGACCGTGCCGCCGAGAATGTGGATCAGCACGAAGCCGATGCCGTAGTTGAGACAGAACGCCAGGGCTTCGGTCATGGGGGCGAAACCCTCGCGGCCCAGCACGATCTTCAGGCCCGTCATCGCTGCGATGATCAGCCCGCCGAGCGCTGCCGAGCCGAGAATGCCGAAGTATTCGCGACGGGTCGAGGTGATGTAGTGCTCGCCGGTCTTGCTTGCGCTTTCGGTCATGCGCATCGACAGCAGTTCGACGTTCTGCCCCCAGTAGTCGGAGAGCTTGTTCTTGCGGCACTCGGCATGCACCAGTTGCTTGAAGATCCCGACGATCTGCGCCGCGACCGCGTCGATGCGTCGCTCGGCGTGCAGCTGATGGAGCAGGAACAGCAGGTCGGCCATCCGGTCGAGGTGCTGGCGGAGGCGTTCGAGCTTGAACGTGAGCGCCAGGCTGGTGCCGATCTTGGCCGCGCGCTTGCGGATCCGCAGGAGGACGTCGTCGCACTGGTCGAGCATCACCTGCAAGTGTTTTTCGTCTTCGACCAACTCGGAGCCGTCCTTCCAGGCGCGCCGATAGTGGTCGAGATAGGCGACCAGTTCCTGGTTCTGCGCCAGAAAGGGCGATTCGTGTTCCTCGAGTGTGGGATCTACGCGGATCAGCTCGGGCTCCAGCCCGATTGCCGACACGTGATACGACAATACCCGCAGCGCCTCGAGGATTTCGGCGGCGGCGTGCGGCAGCCCGTAACCCTCTTCAGTGCTGTCCGCTTGGAGCGGAGTCGATCCGAAAACGCTGCGCAGGAACTCGATCCACTCCGCGTCCGGGATTGCGGTGACCCAGGCCTCGTCGTCCTTGCGGTGGAAGACGACACTCAGCACGTCCTTCATGTAGTCGGTGTCGACGACTTCGGGCAGCAGGCGCCCGGAAATGCGGTGTGCCGTCTCGGAAAAGAAACCGGTGGACGGGAGCAGGCCGGACGAGACGTACAGCGACACCTGCTTGCGCTCGCGAAAGAGGCGGATCAGCGCGTCGCACAGGCCTTCTGCAAGGTCGTGCCGGGAGGCGAGCGTGTGCGTCAGGCCGCGCAACCCCGCGATCGCCGCTTGCGTGTCGGAAGCTTTGGCCGGGCGCAACTCATCGACCAGCGCGACCCACAGTGCGAGATCGTCGTCGTGTTCTTCGCGGAATCGCCCCAACAATGCTTCCATGCTGCCTCGTCGATGGTGTTGTCTGCAAAATGTTGCACCGCATTATGCTCGAATGCGCCGCTATGGTAGCAGGCCGGTAAAATGGCTTTTCATTCCAATGAGTCCTTCACCATGCCGCTGCTTTCTGTCGACAACGCCTGTCTCGCGTACGGGCACGTGGATCTGCTCTCACATGCGGACTTCCAGCTCGACGCGGGCGAGCGCGTGGCGCTGATCGGACGTAATGGCTCGGGCAAATCCAGCCTGCTGCGGGTGTTGGCCGGGCAGTCGTCTCTCGATGACGGGTCGGTGTGGCGGCAGTCCGGGCTGAAGGTGGCGTACGTCCCCCAGGAGGCCGATTTCCCGCTCGAACGCGACGTGTTCGCGACAATCGCCGACGGCCTGGGGGATGCCGCGCGCCTTCTCGTCGAGTATCACGCGGCGATGCACGCCGTCGCCGAATCGGCCAGTGAAGAGACGTTGGCGCGGCTCGAGGCGCTGCAGCACGCGGTCGAAGCCGCCGACGCGTGGCGGCTCAACCAGCGGGTCGATGAGATCCTGCTGCGCCTCGGCCTGCCCGGTGACGCGCTGGTTTCGAGCCTCTCCGGCGGCGGTGTCAAGCGCGTGTCGCTGGCGCGGGCGCTGGTGGCCGAGCCCGATCTGCTGTTGCTTGACGAGCCGACGAACCACCTCGACCTGGACGGCATCCTGTGGCTCGAAGCACTGATCCGGGATTTCCGCGGCACGGTCGTCGTGATCACCCACGACCGCGTGTTTCTCGACAACGTCGCCACCCGCATCATCGAGCTCGACCGCGGCAAACTCGCGAGCTATCCCGGGCGTTTCAGCGACTATCAGCGGCGCAAGGCGGAGGAGCTCGACGCGGAGGCGAAAGCGAGCGCGCGATTCGACAAGGTGCTCGCGCAGGAAGAAGTGTGGATACGCAAGGGGGTCGAGGCGCGGCGTACGCGTAACGAGGGCAGGGTACGGCGGCTCGAGGCGCTGCGTCGTGACCGGGCGGCGCGGCGCGAGCGGCTCGGCAACGTGAAGCTCGCCGTCGACAAAGGCGAGCAGAGCGGCCAGATGGTCGCCGAACTGATCGACGTGACGAAACGCTTCGGCGATCGCGTCGTCGTGCGCGACTTCTCGACGCGCATCCTGCGCGGCGACCGCATCGGGCTGATCGGCCCGAACGGCGCCGGCAAGACGACGCTGCTGAAGCTGATCCTCGGCGAGATCGCCCCGGACGCCGGGACGGTGCGCCGCGGCACGCGCCAGACCGTCGCCTACTTCGACCAGCTGCGCGAGCAGCTCGACCCGGAACTGCCGCTGACCGAGGTCATCAGCCCGGGTTCGGACTTCGTCGAGATCGGCGGCGAGCGCAAGCACGTCATCGGTTACCTCGGCGATTTTCTGTTCGCGCCGCAGCGTGCGCGTTCGCCGGTGAAATCGCTGTCCGGCGGCGAGCGCAACCGGCTGCTGCTCGCCCGGCTGTTCGCGCGGCCGGCCAACGTTCTGGTGCTCGACGAACCGACCAACGACCTCGACATCGAGACCCTCGATCTGCTCGAGGAATTGCTGTCCGCGTACGAAGGCACGCTGTTCCTCGTCAGCCACGACCGCGCGTTTCTCGACAACGTCGTGACCCAAGTGATCGCGGCCGAAGGTGACGGGCGCTGGGGCGAATACGCTGGAGGCTACGCCGACTGGCAGCGGGTCAAGCAGGCCGAAGCGGAGCGCGGCGCGGAGCAGGCGCGGCTTGCCGCGACGCAGGCCAAAAGCGCTGCGCCCGCGCCGAAAGCGGCTGCGGCGACAGCGTCGCGGGGCGGCAAACTGTCGTTCAACGAGAAAAGGGAGCTCGACGCGTTGCCCGACCGCATTGCGGCGCTGGAGGCGGAGCAGGCAGCGCTGCAATCGCGCCTGGCGGACCCGTCGCTGTACCAGGAAGCGCCGCAGGAAGCCGTGCCGATCAAGGAGCGGCTCGATGCCGTCGAGCGGGAAATCGAAGAGGCGCTGGCGCGCTGGGAGGCTCTGGAGACGCGAGCGGGCGGGTGAAGGGGTGCGAGAGGACCGGCACGTTCTGCGCGGACAGAAATGCGACATCGACGTCGATCGAATCGAGGGCTGTGTCAACGAGGGCATGGGTTGGGGGTGAGTCTTCGATTCGTCGGCTTGCGGGCCCCCTGAACCGGAGTGGCAGTCGCATAGGCCGGACGGACCGTGAAAAAGTCGAGCCGGGGATTTGGCTATAATCGGTCCAAAAAACCGGGGCGTCCGAAACCGTGACGTCCATATTCATGACGCATCCCAACCGAGAGGAGTTGCCCCAAGTGACTGCGCCGTTCAAAGCGTTCCTGATCGATCAGGACGAAAGCAGGAAAGTCTTCAGCCGCATGACAACGCTGACCCGCGAGCAACTCGACGCGGGCGACGTGCTGATCCGGGTCCATTATTCCAGCATCAACTACAAGGACGCGCTCGCCGCAACCGGTGCGGGCAAGATCATCCGGCGTTTTCCATGCGTCGGTGGCATCGACCTGTCGGGCGAAGTCGTGGAAAGCGCGGATGCGCGTTTCCGCCCCGGCGACAAGGTGATCGCGACCAGCTTCGACATCGGCGTGTCGCACCACGGCGGTTATGCCGAATACGCGCGCGTGCCGGCCGGGTGGGTCGTGCCGCTGCCCGATGGACTGGATCTCTTCGAAGCGATGGCGCTCGGCACGGCCGGCTTCACGGCCGCGCTGGGGATCGTGCGAATGGAAGACAACGGGCTCGCCCCCGAGCGCGGCCCGGTCGTCGTGAGCGGTGCGACGGGTGGCGTCGGCGGACTTTCGATCGACATGCTGTCGCGCCTCGGCTATCACGTCGTCGCGCTGACCGGCAAGGAGGCCGAAGATGATTACCTGCGGATGCTCGGCGCCGCCGAGGTGCGACTGCGCAGCACGATCGACTTCGACAACGTGCGCCCGCTCGAAGCGACGCAATGGGCCGGCGCGGTCGATAACGTCGGTGGAAAGATCCTGCACTGGATCCTCGCGACGATGAAGCAGGCCGGCACCGTCGCGAGCATCGGCAACGCCGCGAGCTTTCATCTGGAGACGACGGTGTTTCCGTTCATCCTGCGTGGCGTGAGCCTGCTCGGCGTCGATTCGGGCTACATGAATTTTCCGACGCGCGAGCGCGTCTGGCAGCGTCTCGCGGGCGATCTCAAGCCGCGTCACCTCGCGGCCGTTACACGCACCATTGCGTTCGACGAATTGCCGGGTGCATTCGACGCCTTCCTGAAGGGCGAAGTGAAAGGTCGTACCGTCGTGCGGATAGGCGCCTGACGACACCCGACGACCCCGGGCGTGTTACCGGAGATTCCCGATCATGAGAGAGGAAGAGCATCAGCCGTTGCCGAAAGTGCTGATTGTCGACGACTCGCGCATGGTGCGGGCATCGGTCATCAAGCTGATCCGCGGGCGTTTCGAATTCCGCGAGGAGGCTGACGGCGAAGCCGGCTGGCAGGCGTTGCTGGTGGATCCGACGATTCACCTGGTGCTGACCGACATCGGCATGCCGCAGCTCGACGGGTATGGCCTGCTCGAGCGCGTCCGCGCGTCGAAGCTGTCGCGCATCCATGACCTGCCGGTGATCGTGATTTCCGGCGATGAGGACGATTCGGCGCGCGAACGCGCGCGCCGTCTCGGCGCCAACGATTTCATCACCAAAGGCATCGGCGCTGCGGAGCTGCTTGCCCGCCTCGATTCGCTGACCCGACTCGCGCAGACGCGGCGCGAGCTCGAGGAAAGCCGGGCGGCGCTCGCGAAGCATAGTCCCGTCGATCCGGTCTCGGGCCTGGTCACCGAGGCCTGCCTGAACTGGCGCGCGGAGCAGGAACTCGCGCTGGCGCGGCGTCGCCGCGGCAACATCAGTGCGATGGTCGTCGAGATCGACCGCTACGAGCAGCTCGTCGTGGTGCATGGCGCCCACGTCGCCCAGCTCGTCACGCGCAAGCTGTCGAAAATACTTTCCACCAAAGTGCGCAAGGAAGATACCGTCACGGAGCTTGCCCCGGCACGGTTCGCCGTGCTCTCGCCGGCAGGCGGCTGGGGCGGGTGCTGCGCGTTCGCGCTGCGCCTGCAGAAGGCGATGGAAAAGCTCGTGATGACCTATCGCGAGGAGCGCATTCGCATCAGCGTGACGATCGGCGTGTCGAATGCGACGAACGACGACATCGGCACTGTGAGCGAACTGGTCGGGCTCGCAACGCAGCGAGCACAGACCGGCCGGCAAGCCGGAGGCAACCGTGTCATCGGCGACCGGGGAGAAGTCGCGCAGGCGTTCGTCGATCGGCTGAGCAGGCAGGCGGTCAGCATCGACCAGGCTCTCGAGCGTATCCGGGCCGGAGAAAGCGCCGAGCTCACGTCGCAGCTGCCGCAGGTCATCGCCACGCTGCTTCCGCTGCTGCAGTTGCTAGAATCACGGCTTCGTTGCGGAATCCCGCTCGATCGTCTGGAAAAATACCAAATGGACGGTAGTGCGGAAAACGACACCGCGGCGGAAAGTTGAACAGCATTGCCAATAGAAAAATATAAGGCAGTCACGGGGCGCTCCCGAGGTCCGGGATGGGAGCCGCAGGAGCGCCTGGAAGTCGTTCGCAAATGACGGGAATCTTGAAGGGAGAGGAATGCTCATGACGACGTACAAGGAATTTCATCGCCGTTCCATCGACAGCCGTGACGAGTTCTGGGCGGAAGAAGCCCGGCTCATCGACTGGAACAAGCAGCCCGAGCAGATCTGCGATTTTTCGCAGCCCCCGTTCGTGAAATGGTTCAAGGGAGGCGAGACGAACCTCTGCTACAACGCCGTGGATCGCCATGCCGCCGCGCGCCCCGACGACCGCGCGCTGGTGTATATCTCGACCGAGACCGACGAGGAGAAGGTGTACTCGTTTGCGCAGTTGCAGCGCGAGGTCGAACGCATGGCCGCGATCTACCAGGAACTCGGCGTCGGCAAGGGCGATCGCGTGCTGATTTACATGCCGATGATCGCCGAAGCGGCGTTCGCGATGCTCGCCTGCGCACGCATCGGGGCAATTCATTCGGTCGTGTTCGGCGGCTTTGCCGCGGGTTCGCTCGCGACGCGCATCGACGACGCGAAGCCGGTGCTGATGGTGAGTTCGGATGCCGGCATGCGCAACGGCAAACCGGTGCCGTACAAGCACCTCGTCGATGAAGCGTGCAAGATCGCCGAATTCCCGCCGCAGAAAGTCCTGATCGTGGACCGCGGGCTCGACAAGGGCTTCTCAAAAGTCGAAGGCCGCGACGTCGATTATGCCGAGCTGCGCGCGAAGCACCTCGACGCGAAAGTGCCCGTGACGTGGCTCGAGTCCTCCGAGCCGAGCTACATCCTGTACACCTCCGGCACCACCGGCAAGCCGAAGGGCGTGCAGCGCGACACCGGCGGCTATGCCGTTGCGCTCGCGTCGTCGATGAAGCACATCTTCACCGGCTTTGCCGGAGAGACGATGTTCGCGACCTCCGACATCGGCTGGGTCGTCGGTCACAGCTACATCATCTACGGACCGCTGCTCGCCGGCATGGCGACGATCATGTATGAAGGCACGCCGCTGCGCCCGGACGCCGGGATCTGGTGGCAGATCGTCGAGAAATACAAGGTCAACGTCATGTTCTCGGCGCCCACCGCGGTGCGCGTGCTGAAGAAGCAGGACCCGGCTTTCCTGAAGAAATACGACCTGTCGTCGCTGAAGCATCTTTTCCTCGCCGGCGAGCCGCTCGACGAGACGACGCACAAGTGGATCATGGACGAGCTCGGCATCCCGGTCATCGACAACTACTGGCAGACCGAAACTGGCTGGCCGATGCTCTCCGCGGTGCGCGGCATCGAGGAGACGCCGATCAAGTACGGCTCGCCGAGCTTCCCCGTGTATGGCTACGACCTGCGCATCTTTCGCGAGGACGGCAGTGAATGCGGTGCCAACGAGAAAGGCATCGTCGGCGTCATCCCGCCGTTGCCGCCGGGCTGTCTGTCGACCGTGTGGGGGCAGGACGACCGTTTCGTCAGCACGTATTTCACGCTGTTCCAGGACCCCGTCGTGTTCTCGTCGTCCGACTGGGGCATTAAGGACGAAGACGGCTACCACACGATCCTCGGCCGCATGGACGACGTCATCAACGTGGCGGGTCACCGGCTCGGCACGCGCGAGATCGAGGAGGCGATCCAGGCGAATGCGGCGATCGCCGAAGTCGCAGTCGTGGGCGTCGCCGATCCGCTGAAAGGGCAGATGCCGATGGCTTTCGCGGTGGTCAAGGACGCTTCGCGCGTCGATACCGCCGAGAAACGCGCCCAACTCGAGAAGGATGTCATGAAGACCGTCGACACCCTGCTCGGTGCGATCGCCCGCCCCGCGCGTGTGCATTTCATCTCCGGGCTGCCGAAGACGCGCTCGGGCAAGATGTTGCGCCGCTCGATCCAGGCGCTCGCTGAAGGCCGTGATCCAGGCGACCTGACGACGATCGACGATCCGGGGACGCTCGAGCAGATCAGGACGTCGCTGGCGGGCTGACCCGAAAGAAACCTTTTCTCACCAGGACGAAGGCCCCTCGCGCGGGCGCCTTCGTCGCGGTGGGTCGAGCCCCATTCACGACCGCTCACGGACCGTATCGCCTCGGCCGCATCAAAGCGCTGCCCGGGAGCATCCTCGCTTCGGGAATCGGGGCGAATTCCTTCGTCATCCCGTGACGGCGAGCCTCCACAAGTCGAATCCCACGAAGTCTCCGCACTCGAAGGTTGAATCGCCCCGGGTTTCGCGGAGGCGGTTTTGTTTGAGTCAGGCGACGACCGCCTGCTCGCTCAGGTTGCGGTAATAGTTTGCCTCGGCTTCGGCTGGGGGAATGTACCCGATCGACTCAAGCAGGCGGTGGTGGTTGAACCATGAGACCCATTCGAGGGTGGCCAGCTCGACCGCTTCGACGCTTTTCCACGGGCCACGCCGGTGGATGACTTCGGCCTTGTACAGCCCGTTGATCGTCTCGGCCAGGGCGTTATCGTAGCTGTCGCCCCGGCTGCCGACCGACGGCTCGATGCCTGCTTCTGCCAGCCGCTCGCTGTAGCGGATCGAGACGTACTGCGAGCCGCGATCGCTATGATGAATCAAGGCGTTGCGTTCGGGTTGTCGCGCCCACAAGGCCTGTTCCAACGCGTCGAGAACGAATTCCGTGTGCATGGATCGGCTCACCCGCCAGCCCACGATGTAGCGGGCGAAGACGTCGATGACGAAGGCCACGTACACGAAACCCTGCCAAGTCGAGACATAGGTGAAATCGGAGACCCAGAGCTGGTTTGGCCGCTCGGCGGCGAACTGCCGATTGACGCGATCGAGCGGACAAGGTGCAGCAGGATCGGGCCGGGTGGTCCGAACCGCCTTGCCACGCATCGCGCCGCGCAGCCCTTGGGCCCGCATCAGTCGCTCGACGGTGCAGCGGGCGACCTCGAGGCCTTCGCGCTGCAACTGCCGCCACACTTTACGCGTGCCATACACCTGCAGATTCGCCTGCCACACCCGCTCGATGTGACCTTCCAGCACCTCGTCGCGGCGGGCTCGGGCACAGCGCAAAGCCGGATCACGCCGGCGTGCCACGGCGCGCCGATAGGCCGACGGGGCGACCTGCAGCACCTTGCAGATCGGCTCGACCCCGAAGCGCTCGCGGTGCGTGTCGATGAATCCGTTCATCACTTGTTGCGGCGGTCGAGCTCCGCCTGCGCGAAATACGCGCTGGCCAGGCGCAGGATCTCGTTGGCCTTCTTGAGCTCGCGCACCTCGCGCTCGAGCTCCCTGATGCGTTGCTGCTCGGCGCTCGTGAGCCCCTCGCGCTGGCCCGTGTCGCGCTCATGCTGCCGAACCCATCGGCGCAATGTTTCCGACGTGCAGCCAATCTTTGCCGCGATCGACACGATCGCCGCCCACTGGGATTCGTACTGATCCTTGGCCTCGAACACCAGACGCACCGCGCGCTCGATCACCTCGGGGGAGAACTTCGCTGATTTCTTCATGGCTCCATCTTCTCAAGAGTTGGAGCCTCCGCGAAACCCGGGGCGATTCAGGTTCGTGTCAGTGCGCCTTCGAGTGCGTCGGGATATTTTACACCCCGTTTCCGTGCATCAGGCATAAAGCCCATTCAAATGAAAGAGATAAGGGGTCTGGCATGGACTATGCAAGCTGAAAGCCGGGCGGAGAAACGTCGAAGTTCCTCGAAGGAGCCGCGACTCTGGCCGGCCAGATCCGAAGGTTCGATGTTGGAAAAGGAGATTTGTCATGACCACGAGCACAGTCCGCAACACCTTGCTGGCAGCTAGCCTGATGGCAGGCGGATTAATCATGGGCGGGGTCGCTCATGCAACGCCGGGAACTCTCTTTACCGGAAACAACAGCCTTGCATTCGACCCCGACAGCGCCACGGTCCTTGGAGGCGGCAGTTTTGTCGATGTGTCCTCCACCGAGTTGGAATGGGTCGACACGGGGGACCCCACCGATAATCACAGCTTCCTGACGATTATTCCGCCGAGCAACACGGATGTGGCCATCTCCTCCGATTTGGGAGCGGAAGAGGTCGCGCGGATTCGGCATACGAACAACATCATCCCGGTGGGAAGCTTCGCTTTCACCGTCGATCTGCTCGACCAGTTCACTCTTTCGGGCGCGACGTTCGCCCTCACTGGAACCAATCAACTCCCCGAACTGATCTTGGACGTGAATTTTACTGAAACGCCTAACGACCTGCCATGTCCCGCCCCGAATCCGCTGGGCAGCACCTGCGACGACATTTTCCAGATTGGTAACCTGGACCTTGTCATCGACTCGTTCCTGTTTACGGCCAATGGAGAACAATTCCTCCTCACGTTCGACGTAGACGCCAGCGCGGGCGAGGGAACGTTCTTTGACGACGCGGGCAACATCATCTACACCGCCGAAAATTTTGTAAGCGAGATCGTCATCACGGCGCGTATCGACCAAGCGGAAGTGCCGGAGCCCGGTACGCTCGCATTGCTCGGTATCGGCCTGGCCGCATTGCCGGGAGCGGGCATGTGGCGCAAGGCGAAAAAGGCTGGCATGAAGACGGCCTGATGAATGCGGTGCCAACGAGAAACGTATTGTCGGCGTTGTCCCGCCGCTGCCGAAGACGCGCTCGGGGAGGATGTTGCGCCGCTCGATCCGGGCGCTCGCCAAAGGCCGTAACCCGGGCGATCTGACGATAATCGACGATCCAGCCCGGCTCGAGCAGCTCAGGACGTCGTTGGCGGGCTGACCCGCAACCTCTCGCCCGATGGCGAAGGCCCCTCGCGGGCCTTCGTCCGTTTGGCGGAGTCCGATTTGGGACGGCTCACGGGACCGTAACGCCTCTGCCGTATCGAAGCGCTGCCCGGGACGATCGTCGTCTCTGGAATCGGCGCGAATTTCCCCCGTCATGTCCGGCCGCGTGCCTCGACAAGTCGAATCCCCTGAATTCTCTCCACTCGAAAGCTGGCGCAAGCACTCTTCCGGCGCCGTCGAAATATTTTACACTCTGCCTCCGTGCATAATTCATAAAACCCAGTTAAATGAAAGAGATAAGTGATCTGGCATGGACTATGCAGGAGGAGAACCGGGCGGAGAAACGTCGAAGCTTCTCGAGGGAGGCGCGACTCTGGCCAGCCAGATCCGAAGGTTCGATGTTGGAAAAGGAGATTTGTCATGACCACGAGCAGATTCCGTAACACTTTGCTGACAGCAAGCCTGATGGCAGGGGGATTAATCATGGGCGGAGTCGCTCATGCAACGCCGGGAACAGTATTCGAGGCGGAAAACCTCCTCGCGTTTATTCCCGGCTCCGTCGACCCCGGCGTCGGACTCGGCGGCTTTGTCAGTGCAACGGAGGATGAGTTGCAATGGCGCGACACGGGTAACCCAGCCAGTGCGCATAGCTTCCTGAGTATTCTTCCCCCGACCAACGATCCTGTTAACCTCGTGTCCGATGCCGGCTGGTTTAACGTCGCCCTGGTTGAGCACGAGAACAATGTCATTCCTGGTTCGACGTTCAATTTCACTGTCGATATGCGCGATAATTTCAGTCTCGCCGGCGCAACCTTCGATCTCACGGGCACCAGCAGCCTTCCGGAAGTCATTCTGGATGTAAGCTTCACGGAAACGCGGAACGTGGACCTGGCTGACTGCCCCGCGCCGAATCCGCTCGGGAGCGAATGCGACGACATTTTCGCAGTACCGAATCTGGACGCCGTGATCAACACGTTCCTGTTCTCCGCCCTGGGCGAGAGGTGGATGCTCTCTTTCCAAATTGATCCCGACGAGGATACAGGCACGTTCTTCGACGATGAAGGCAACATCATCTTCACTGCGGAAGCGGAGACAAGCCAATTGTTTATCCAGGCACGTATCGACCAAGTCGAGGTGCCGGAGCCGGGAACGCTCGCGTTGCTGGGTATCGGTCTGGCCGCGTTACCCGGAGCGGGTATGTGGCGCAAGGCGAAAAAGGCTGGCACGAAGAAGGTCTGAAGCGAGAGTTTCAGCCTGCTAACCGGATGCGGAGTAACCGGCAGGATCTGAAAAGCCCTGTCGGTTACTCCGCATTTCGTTGAAGGGTGTTCAAGGCTTCACCCGGGAGGGGCATTTCGCAGGAAATGCCCCTCCTCACGTTTTTCCTGCCGCGCGTGCAGCACGCGCCGTGCTTCTTCGGCAGGACTGCGCTCGAGAGTCCCGCTTGTTTCATCCACGCGGATGCTTTTTGTCCAGGTAGCGCTCGAGAACCCGCGCCAGATAGTCTTCCCAGCGCGGTAGGCTCGTGCCGCTAGCCGACAGCCAGGCCAGATATTCTTTATTGTCGAACCCTTGCTGGTCGCCGAGGTAGTCGACATAGATCGGAAGAGTCGCGAGGGCCCCCCTGCGGTGCGCCGGAGCGAAACGTATAGCGGCCTGTTGCACCACCGCGAACAAGCGGTGCGGCAACAGGATGCCGAACGGAACGGCGAGACCGTGGCGCCTGAATGTCTCCTGGACGCGCGATCGCAATGTCTTGAGCGGAATCGAACGGTCGGGGCCCGAACACAGATGGTAGATTCGACCTACGGTCTGCTCATCGACGGTCGCGCGTGCGATTGCACTGGCAACGGCATCAACCGGGATGATGTCGAGTCGCACCTCGCCCAGATCCGGTAACACTCCATAAGTGCGGCGGCCGGAAAGAAATTCGCAGATGAAGTAGAAGATCTGGAAGTGAATGATGCGGCCGTCACGCGAATCGCCTATCACCATGCTGGGCCGATGCACCGTGATCGGCAGATGCTCCTGTTCGATCCCCGCGCGAACGAGAACTTCCGCTTCCGCCTTGGACTGCTCGTAGGTGTTGTGAAACGCGCGCGGTTCGTCGATCCAGCGTTCGGGCAGCGCGCCGGGACGCTTGCCCGCGATGCCTACGGTGCTGACGAAATCCACTTTGCGCAAGGTTCCGCTGCGCGCCAGCGTGCGGGCCAGCGACAGAATTTCTTGTGCCGAACCGACTGCGGAGCGGCGCGCGTCGTCCAGCGTGTCGTTCATGCGCACGCTGGCTGCGCAGTGAATGATGTGCGTGGTGTCGGCGCACAGGGTCGCGTACTCGCTGTCGCTCAAGCCGAACCTGGGCTGCGATGCATCGCCGCGCAGCGCGGTGAGCCGCGTGCGAGGTTCGGCGTCCGGCGCCAGCTTCCAGAACCGGCACAACTCTTCCATGCGTTCGGTCAGGTGATGTTCCGACTTTGCTCGCAGGAGAATGCGCACGCGCGTGCGCGTATCCGCGTACAGCAGAGGAACGAGGGCACTGCCGACAGCGCCTGACGCGCCGGTGACGAAATAGGTATTCATGGGGCGTTGATCACTCGGGGTCGGGAGGGGGTGGTTGGCGCGCGTGGAGATGCACGGTCGTATGCTTCCTCGATCTGCGCGCGAAATCGTTCTTCGATCGGCTTGCGCCGAAGCTTGAGGTTGGCCGTGAGTTCGCCGCCTGCGACGGTGAACGCTTGCTGGCTGAGAATGATTGCCCCGGGACGCTGGTAGTCGCTAAAGCCTTCACAGGCGGCAGCGACATCAGCCGAGATGGCCGCGGATGTCGCCGCGGTGTGAATTTCACCGGCACGCGGGTGACGGGAGTCGAGCGCGAGAATGGCAACGGGGTAGGGCCGATCGCGTCCGACGACGACCGCATGATCGACGTAGTCGAGCTGCTTCAGTGCTGCCTCGATCGGCGCTGGAGCGATGCGGCGGCCTGTCGAGGTCTTGAACACTTCGCTCTTGCGTCCCTCGAGCCAGACGTAGCCTTCGTCGTCGATCCTGGCGTAATCGCCGGTCTGCAGGAATCCGTCGGCGCTGAGCGGCGCCACGTCGGCTGTTTCGCCGTAGTAGCCCGAAAACACGCCGGCACCGCGGACCAATAGCTCATGGTCGTCGGCGACCCGCAGTTCGTTGCCGGGAAGCGCCTGACCGACGCTTCCGAATCGAAAGCGCTGGGGGGTGTTCACGGCGACCGGAATCACGTTCTCGCTGATGCCGTAGGCTTCGAGGACAAGCCAGCCCAGCCCGTGGAAACGCTCCAGCAGCCAGCGCGGCATCGGCGCAGAGCCGCTAACCATGAACTGCAGTTCGTGCCCCATGACCGACCGCACGCGGCCCAGAAGAGGTGTCGCGAGCGGGTGCAGCGCGCGCCACACCAGCGCCGGTCGTCGCCCGGCGCGGCGCGCTTCGGCAATGCGGCAGCCGACGGTCCATGCTCCATGGATGAGACCGCGAACCGGCGCAGGCTGCTTCGCGAGCTCGGCGAGGATCCCGGCGTGCAACTTCTCGAAGAAACGGGGGACGCCGAGGAAGAACGTCGGCTGGATCTGGGGTAGAAGGCGGACGATTTGATCCGGCTTGTCGACGAAATACGATCTCGCCCCGCAGCTCAACGCGCAGAAGTTGATGATGCGCTGAAAGAGGTTCGACAGGGGCAGCCAGCAAGCCAGACGTGAATCCTGTCGCAGCGAAGGAAAACGCTCGAGAATGGTGTCGCATGCCTGCGCGATCTGCCGATGCGAGTACGCGATACCTTTCGGCTGTCCGGTGCTGCCTGAAGTGAAGACGATCGTGGCTATGTCTTCGGGCAGGGGAGGAGACGCCGGGGAACGAGGGCCGCTCTGCGTTTCCAGCAGCCGTCCGAGAGTGCGAGCGTGGCCCGCCGAGGGGTGCGGCTCGCAGGTGATCGTGATCTGCGGAATCCGCCACAGCTCGCCGAACGTCCGAAGCATGTCGGCGGTGGAAGTTATCAGGAGGCGCGGCTTGGTGAGCTCCAGGATATGCCGCACGTTGCGCGGCGCGTCGTGTGCGTCGATGCCGACAACCACAGCCCCCACCGCAAGCGCCGCGAGCTGGCAATATTCCCATTCGGGCGAAGTGGGCAGCGTGATCGCTACCCGATCGCCGGTTTGCAGGCCGAGGTCGGAGAAATGTCCGGCGAGGGTGTCGACCCGTCGCGCGAGTTCGCGCCACGTGATCGGCTGCCATTCGCGCCCATCGACCTGATGCAGATATGCGAGTTGATCTGGCGATGCGGCGGCTCGAGCCTGCAAGCGCTCCGGCAGTGTCTGCAACGAAGCGTTCATTTCAGGCGCGGCGCAACAGCGGAGGGTCGTAGGCGCCTCTCGGCAATGTGATGCGAAGATCGGCTTCGGCCAGACTCAACCAGTTCATGCTGCGGCGCACCTCGCGTCCCAAACCGATCTTGTTGCGGATCATGAAGTTGACGAGGGGAGTCGCCAGCCGCCAGTAATTTCGGCTGGCCTTCCCTTCCCGAATCAGCGCCGAGAACTCGGGCACATAAGGGTTGTAACCGAAGTGCTTCAGGTCCGAAAACATCATCAGCCAGTTGATCGGGTAGTTGCTGACGATCGGGTTTGCGTGGGAGCTGCGCTGCACCAGCCCGAGCTCGGTCACCTTGCGAATCACCTGCTCCTGATCGTAGTCCCACGCGTGGTAAGGAGCGAGATAGCGCGGGAAGGGGGTGTTTTTCGGCAATTTGAGCGGATTGTAGAAAGCCGCGAGTTCGTCGGCGGAAAATTCCCCGCTCTCGACGAGGTGCGGCGGCGTCCAGTCCTCGCTTCTGATCAGCGCGGGATCGAACTCGTAGAGCATGCGTTCGGGTTCGGGCTGGCCCGGCGAATAGCCTGCGAGAACGAGCGGGATATTTTTCTCCAGCGCCAGGCGGATTGCTGCGCCTTCAAACAGCGGTGCGTAGACATAGGAAACGGTGTACACCGCGCCCCGCGCTTCCTGGTTGCACAAGAGGTAGCGAAAGAGCTTTGTCAGGAACCCGTGCGCGGGTCTGAAAACGACGTGATCGATGTCGAGCTTGCGCAGCGCAAGGCGGATGTTGTCCCATGCGACGGGCGGCAGGTCGATATCGCAGGTGAACGCGAGCACCCGCAAACCGTAATCGACTTTCAAGCGGTGAAGGAGGTACAAACTGTCCTTCCCGCCGCTGAGCGGCACGACGCAGTCGTATTCGGAGCCGGGATGGTTGCGCGCTGCTTTCAGGGTGGCTTCAAGGTTTTCGCGATACTTCAAAGCCGCGGAAGTCGCCTGAGTGTCGGGCGACCGGGCGCGGCAGAAGCTGCACTCTCCGCTGGCGTCAATATCAGCTCCGGGTACGATGTCCGGCAGCAAGCATGTCCTGCATTTTTTCATCCTGATTGATCCCCTGGGTCCGGCCGCTCGATGGGAGTTCTGTCACCGCCTGCGGATGATTCATCGAAACGGGAGTTTCGCGGCTCCTTGAAGGCCTTCGTTCGCTACGGATCTGCCCCACAGTTTCGCGGTCCACCGAATGCGAAAGCAAGAGCCGGAGTGCGCCATTATCCGGCGTCCGCTAGATTCTAGCCATCGGACCACGGAAAGGATGCAGGATCATGACGGCAAAACGTGAAACACGCGCAGCAGCAACCGCCCGGTTTGCGATCGGCGAATGTTCGCTGGGGGCGATTCTCGTCGCCGCGAGCACGCGGGGAGTGTGCGCGATCCTGATCGGCGACGATCCGGAGCGGCTCGCGTGTGATCTGCAGGATCGCTTTCCGCGAGCCATGCTGAGTGGCGGTGACCCCGATTTCGAGCGAAGCGTCGCGACTGTGGTCGGGTTTGTCGAAGCTCCCGGGCTCGGGCTGGATCTGCCCCTCGACATTCGCGGCACGGCATTCCAGCAACGGGTGTGGCAGGCGTTGCAGGAGATTCCGGCGGGCCAGACAGCGAGCTACGCCGAGATCGCGCGGCGAATCGGCGCGCCGAAGGCCGTCCGGGCGGTGGCGCGAGCGTGCGCCGCAAACCCGCTGGCCGTTGCGATTCCGTGTCATCGCGCCGTGCGCAACGACGGGCAGCTGTCGGGTTACCGCTGGGGGATCGAACGCAAGCGTGCGCTGCTCGATCGCGAGGCCGGGCGATGACCGCGGTGCTGACTTGTGAAGTCGGGTTGCCGGCGGATTTCCGCACCGACGATGTGCTCGCTTTCCATCGCCGCGATCCGCTCGCGGTTGCAGAACGAGTCGAGGGGCAAACGCTGCAGAAAGGCGTCGCGTGGGAAGGCCGCCCGGCATGCCTGACGATCCGGTTCGACGACGCACAGGCGAGTGCCGAACTCACGCTCGACGGAGCGCCGAGCGCCGCTGCGCCTGCGGCGCTCGCACAGTTGCTGCCGCGCATGCTGGGCCTGACTCAGCACGTCGAGGTGTTCGAGCGGGCCTATCGCGACCATCCGCAACTGGGCCCGCTCATCGCCCGCCATCCCGGGCTGCGCGTGCCGCTGTCTGCGAGTCCGTTCGAAGCGCTCAGCTGGGCCATCACCGGACAGCAGATCAGCGTGCGCGCGGCGATCTCGCTACGACGCCGGCTGATCGAAGTTGCCGGGCTGCGCCATTCGGCCGGTCTCGCCTGCTATCCCGATGCGCAACGGCTTGCCGTGCTGAACGAGACGGATCTCCGGTCAGCCGGTTTCTCGCAGGCGAAGGCGCAGACGCTGATCAGGCTCGGCCGTCTCGTCGTGGAGGACGAGCTGCCGCTCGATACGTGGATCGCGACGCTGCCGGTCGACGAGATCCGCGAGCGCCTGATGGGAGTGCGCGGCATCGGGCCGTGGACGATCGATTACGCGCTGCTGCGGGGTTTCGGCTGGCTGGATGGATCGCTGCATGGCGACGTCGCGGTGCGCCGCAGCCTGCAGGCGGTGCTCGATTGCCCGGACAGCGTCACCGAAGGACAGACGAAACGCTGGCTTGCCGAATTCTCGCCATGGCGCGCCTTGATTGCGGCCCACCTTTGGGCCGTCGGGCTGGGGAAGCTCCCTTAGCATGCGGCCGGGCGTGCTTCCGGGAAGGGGGAGGTGGAACCAGCCGGACACAAAGAAATAGCCCCGCGTTATGGCCGATCTGCAATTACGCTTGTCTTTCCGAAATACTACCTCCGAAAGACGTTGACCGACCACGCGGGGCACACCCCTATTCTAGTTCGCGATCGTCAACTTGCAAGGTTCGATTAAGGGTTGCCGCAACTGCGGTCGAGGTGAAATCGGCTGTCCCCGGGGACGCGTCCTGGGGGAAGGGCGCACGTCGCCGCACGTGGCTGCAAGGATCCGCTACCCGGGGCTCCCGGCGACCCAGTGCCCCGACTTGCCGCCGAGTTTCTCGACCAGCTGGATGCCGTCCATGCGCATGCCGCGGTCGACGGCCTTGCACATGTCGTAAATCGTCAGCAGCGCGACGCTGACCGCGGTGAGCGCTTCCATCTCGACACCGGTGCGTCCGACGGTCTCCGCGGTCACGCTGCAGGCGACCGCGCTCGCCGGGGCGTCGAGCGCGAACTCGACTGCGACCCGCGTCAGCGCAATCGGGTGGCACAGCGGGATCAGCTCGCTGGCGCGCTTCGAGGCCTGGATCGCGGCGATGCGGGCGATGCCGAGCACGTCGCCCTTTTTCGCGGTGCCGGACTGGATCATCGCGAAGGTCGCCGGCTGCATCGTGATCCGGCCTTGTGCGACCGCGACGCGACGGGTTTCGCGCTTGTCGCCGACATCCACCATGTGGGCCTGTCCGTCGGCGTCGAAATGGGTGAGGATCGGGGTGACGATCGGAGGCGTGCCGGGTTGGGTCATGAGCTCTGTGCGCGTCGCGGCCATAGCGCGATACATTCCGCGCGGAACGGTTGGAAGTGGATGGGTATCATAGCACCCGATGATCAAACGACTTTTTATCCTGCTGCTGTGCGTCGCGATGATGCCGCGCCTGAACGCGGCCGATCTGCCGGATCTCGGCGACGTCGCGGCGTCCGAGCTTTCTCCGCTCGCCGAGCGCAGGATCGGCGAATCGATCATTCGCGAGATCCGTTTCCGCGATGCCGCCTATCTCGACGACGCCGAAATCGAGGACTACATCGATCGCCTCGGGCGGCGGCTCGTGACGGCGAGTGCGGCGCCGTATCAGGAGTTCGACTTTTTCGTCATCCGTGATGCGACCCTCAATGCCTTCGCGCTGCCGGGAGGCTTCATCGGCGTGCATAGCGGGTTGATCCTGGCCGCCGAATCGGAATCCGAGCTCGCTTCGGTGCTGGGGCATGAAATCGCCCACGTGACGCAGCGCCATATTGCCCAACTGGTCGGCAAGCAGAGCCAGTCGAGCATGGTGATGCTCGCGTCGCTGCTCGTCGCGGTGCTCGCGGCGCGCAGCAATTCGCAGATCAGCGAGGCGGCGATCGCTGCCGGGCAAGCCGGGGCGATCCAGTCGCAGCTCGGCTACACGCGCGACTTCGAACGCGAGGCCGACCGCCTAGGGCTGCAGACGCTCGAAGGCGCAGGCTACGACGTGCGCGGCATGCCGAGCTTTTTCGAGCGTCTGCAACGCGCGAGCCGTTTCTATGAAAACAATGCGCCGAGCTACCTGCGCACCCACCCGCTGACCGGCGAGCGGATTTCGGACATGGGCAACCGTGTCGCACAGATGCGCTATCGGCAGGTGCCGGATTCGCAGGATTTCGGCTTCGTGCGGGCGAAGTTGCGCGTCACTGCGGTCGCGCCGCTCGACGCAGTGCGGGAATTCCAGTCGCGGGCGGCGAAACCCGAGGCCGACGCCGCGGCGCACTATGGTCTGGCGCGCGCGCTGCTCGCGGCCGGGCGGATCGATGAGGCGACCAAGGCGCTCGACGCGGTGCGGCGCCGCGCTCCCGCATCGCCGTTCATCGAATCTCTCGCGGCGGAGTTGCGGCTTGCCGCGCGTGAACCTGCCGCTGCAGTGAAAGTTCTCGAGGCGGCGCAGACGCGGTTTCCCGACAGCCGCGCGCTGCGCTACGCGCTGATCGATGCCTTGCTGCAGGCCGGCCGCGCCGACGAGGCGGCCGCGATGGCGCGTGCGGACGCGCTGCGTCGCACTGACGATGACCGCATGTGGACGCTCGTTGCGCGCTCGGAGGCGGCGCTTGGCCGCCGCACCGCGCAGCATCGCGCCCAGGCGGAAGTGTACGTGCTGCAGGGAAGTCTGCCGGCGGCGATCGAGCAACTCGACCTCGCGCGTCGCGCGGGGGACGGCGACTTCTACGAACTTTCCGCCGTCGATGCGCGGGTGCGCGAACTGAAAGCCGAGGAACGCCAGCGCAGGCTCGACAGGCGCGAGGGGAATTGAGCGCCTCGGAGGCGGCTTTGCGGTTTTCGCCCCCCGAGAGGGGCAAAAAACTTGGCGCGGCCCGATGTTTTCTCGTGAGGCGCGCAGGTCGCCTTTCGCGAATGGGCGGCGAGCCTTTAGAATCCGGCGCTTGATCGATCGAGGAATGCGACGAGGAATGGACTGATGGATTTCGACAAGGAAGTCGATGCACGCGGGCTCACCTGCCCGTTGCCGATCCTGCGCGCGAAGAAAATGCTCGCGGAAATGACCCCCGGACAGGTGGTGCGCGTGCTCGCGACGGACCCCGGATCGGTGAAGGATTTCCAGGCGTTCGCGAAGCAGACCGGCAACGACCTGCTGCAGCAGGGCGAGACTGCCGACCAGGCTTTCGAATTTTTCCTGCGGCGCAAGTAGGATTCCGCCGCCCCTTTTTTATCGCTGCGCCTCGGCGCCATGAAAAAAGGGCCGCCCATCGACTGCGGGCGGCCCCTTGCATTGTGCCGTTGCTAAGTCAGCGTGCGCCGAGTTTTTCCAGTTGCGGACGCAGTTTTTCGAGCGTGGCGCCGAAGCCGGCGAGGCGCTCGCGTTCCTGCTGCACGACTGTGGCCGGCGCGCGCGCGACGAAGCTCTCGTTGGCGAGCTTGCTCTCAGCCTTCGTCATTTCACCTTCGAGGCGGGCGATCTCTTTCGCGATGCGCTCGCGCTCTGCGGCAATGTCGATTTCGACGCGCAGCATCAGCTTGAAGCGGCCGGCGACGGCGACCGGAGCGAGTTCGTCGGTGCCGATCTCGTCGACGACCGCGACGTCCGACAGCCGCGCAAGGCCGGCGAGATAGGGCGCATAGCTCTTGAGCGTCGTCGCGTCGCCCGCGGCGACGAGCGGCATGCGCTGGGCTGGCGAGATGTTCATCTCGCTGCGCAGGTTGCGGCAGGTGCCGACGATCGCCTTCAGCTCGGCAATCTTCGCCTCAGACGCTTCGTCGAGCCGTGACAGGTCGGCCTCCGGATAGCGGGCCAGCATGATGCTGTCGGTGTCCTTGCGCCCGGCGAGCGGCGCGACCGTCTGCCACAGCTCCTCGGTGATGAACGGAATGAGCGGATGCGCGAGGCGCAGCACCGTCTCGAGCACGCGCAGCAAGGTGCGGCGCGTCGCACGCTGCTGGGCTTCAGTGCCGCCCTGGATCTGGACTTTCGCGAGTTCGAGATACCAGTCGCAGTATTCGTCCCAGACGAATTCATACACCGCCTTCGAGACGAGATCGAAGCGGTAGTCCTTGAAGTGCTGTGCGACGTCGGCTTCGGTGCGCTGCAGCTTCGACACGATCCAGCGGTCGGCGAACGAGAAATCGAGGTTCGCGACGTTGCATGCGGCGCTGCCGGCCGCCGCACCGATGCCGCAATCCTGGCCTTCGCAGTTCATCAGCACGAAGCGCGTCGCGTTCCACAGCTTGTTGCAGAAGTTGCGGTAGCCCTCGCAGCGCGACAGGTCGAACTTGATGTCGCGCCCCGGCGTCGCGAGCGACGCGAACGTGAAGCGCAGCGCGTCGGTGCCGAACGCCGGGATGCCTTCCGGGAATTCCTTGCGCGTCTTCTTCTCGATGCTCTGCGCCTGCTTCGGGTTCATCAGGCCGACGGTGCGTTTCTTCGCGAGCTCGTCGGCCGAGATGCCGTCGATGAGGTCGATCGGATCGAGCACGTTCCCTTTCGATTTCGACATCTTCTGGCCTTCGGCGTCACGGATCAGGCCATGGACGTAGACGTCGCGGAACGGGATCCGGCCGATGATGTGTTTCGTCATCATCACCATGCGCGCGACCCAGAAGAAAATGATATCGAAGCCGGTGACGAGCACCGATGATGGCAGGTAGAGGTCGAGCGCGTCGTTCGACTTTTCCGGCCACTCGGCGGTCCAGTCGAGCGTCGAAAACGGCCACAGCGCGGATGAATACCATGTGTCGAGGACGTCCTCGTCACGGCGCAGGCGGCCGGTGTAGCCGTCCTTCGCGGCAAGCGATTTTGCCTCGGCTTCGTCGTGCGCGACCCACACGCGTGCGTCGCCTTCGACGTCCGCGTACCACGCCGGAATCTGATGGCCCCACCACAGCTGGCGCGAGATGCACCAGTCCTGAATGTTGTTGAGCCACTGGTTGTAGGTGTTGATCCAGTTCTCCGGATAGAAGCGGATCTCGCCCGACGCGACGCATTCGAGCGCCTTCGCGGTGATGCTCCTGCCGTCCGCGCCAGGCTTCGTCATTGCGACGAACCACTGGTCGGTCAGCATCGGCTCGATGACCGCGCTCGTGCGGTCGCCGCGCGGCACCATCAGCTTGTGCGGCTTGATGCCGGCGAGCAGCCCTTGCGCCTCGAGATCCTGCACGATGATTTCGCGCGCGACGAAGCGATCCAGGCCGCGGTATTTCTCCGGCGCGTCGTCGCTGACGTGCGCGTCCAGGCGCAGGATGCTGATCATCGGAAGATTGTGGCGCAGCCCGACAGCGTAGTCGTTGAAGTCGTGCCCTGGCGTGACCTTGACGCAGCCGGTGCCGAACTCGCGGTCGACGTAGTCGTCGCCGATGATCGGGATGTCCCGGTCGCACAGCGGCAGGCGCACCGTCCTGCCGATCAGGTGGGCGTAGCGTTCGTCTTCCGGATGCACCATCACCGCGACGTCGCCGAGCATCGTCTCGGGCCGGGTCGTCGCGACGGTCAGGCCTTCCAATTCACCGACCGGCCCGTCGCTGAACGGATAGGTGATGTGCCACAGGAAGCCGTCTTCCTCCTCGGACACCACTTCGAGGTCGGACACCGCGGTGCCGAGCTTCGGGTCCCAATTTACGAGCCGCTTGCCGCGGTAGATCAGGCCCTCGTTGTAGAGACGCACGAAAGTCTCGGTGACGGTGTTCGACAGGCCCTCGTCCATCGTGAAGCGCTCGCGCTTCCAGTCGGGCGACGTGCCGAGGCGGCGCATCTGCCGTGTGATCGTGCCGCCCGAGTATTCCTTCCACTCCCACACTTTCTCGACGAACTTCTCGCGGCCGAGGTCGTGGCGCGAAATGCCTTTCGCGTCGAGCTGGCGTTCGACGACGATCTGCGTCGCGATGCCGGCGTGGTCGGTGCCGGGCTGCCACAGCGTGTTGAAGCCGCGCATGCGGTGGTAGCGGGTCAGCGCATCCATGATCGTCTGGTTGAAGCCGTGCCCCATGTGCAGCGTGCCGGTGACGTTTGGCGGCGGCAGCAGGATGCAGAACGCGTTCGGGTTCGACTTGTCGAGGCCGGCGTCGAAATGACCGCGCGATTCCCATTCCGGGTACCAGCGGGCTTCGATCGCCGCGGGCTCAAAACTTTTGGCCAGTTCCATGGTGTGCTCAGGGGCTTGAAGGCAAAAGGCGGATTATAGCGGATCGAGGGCGGGCTCCCGGAACGCGACAGATCGGTCAGGCAATCTGCATTGGAACGCAGAGACAGCGTCGTGCCCGTGCCTCGCCGAGTAGTTGTCCTCCGCTACTCCTGCTTACATTTTTCAGGCCGATCAGCGGGTTGCAGGGTCTGGACTGCTCATGTCTAATGTCTCGCCCCGTTGCGGGCAGAGTTGTGAACAACGCTTGAGTGTGGCACCAAAGGACCGCAGTGCCTGCACCATCCGAATCCTTGATCGAATAACACCAGGACAGTCCGCATGTCGCAAGCCAATGCCTACGAGCAGTACATGCTCGAACTCATCAACAGCGAACGCGCCAAGGTGGGCGCGCAGCCGCTGGCCTTCGATGGCGATCTGAACGAATCGGCCGAGAGTCACAGTTCATGGATGATCGCGACCGACACTTTCTCGCATACCGGCGCAGGCGGATCGAGTCCAGGTGAGCGCATGAAGGCGGCGGGCTACGTGTTCAGCGGCTCGTGGGCGTGGGCCGAGAACATTGCCTGGATGAGCACGCGCGCTCCGGCAGGCCTGCAGGACGAAGTGCTGCAGCTTCACACCAACCTGATGAACTCCTCCGGCCACCGCGCCAACCTCCTGAATGACACCTACCGCGAGATCGGCGTCGGTCTTGAAGTCGGCCAGTACGGTAGCTACGAGGGCGCGTTCGTCACGCAGAACTTCGCCCGTACCGCATCCAGCCCTTTCCTGACCGGGGTCGCCTTCGACGATCTGGACGGCGACCGACGTTACGACGTCGGCGAAGGCCTGGGCAGCTTCAACATCAGCGCCAGGAACAACAGCACCGGAGCGGTGACAACCACGACAACGACGGCAGCAGGGGGTTACGACATCGGGCTGGCCGCCGGCACCTACACGGTGACGTTTTCCGGTAGCGGATTCACCACGACGAGCCAGCAGGCCACGATCGGCACGCGGAACGTCAAACTCGACCTGGTGGACCCGATCGCCAGCGGTGGCACCGTGGCCTCGACAACGCAGCCCGGCACGATTACCGGCACGTCGGCGGGGAACACGCTGAGCGGAACGACCGGCAACGACGTGATCTTCGGTCTTGGCGGCGCCGACACATTGTACGGCCGGGCCGGCGCCGACCAGCTGTACGGCGGTAGCGGCAACGATCGGCTGTACGGCAGTACCGGTAACGACCGGCTGTGGGGCGGAGCGGGCGCAGACGTGCTGAGCGGCGGGGCGGGAACCGACATCTTCGTGTTCGACTCGCCGTTTGTCGGCGCGGTCGACCGCATTACCGACTTTTCGCCGGTGGACGATACGATCCGCCTGGAGAACGCGATCTACACCGGCCTGGTTACGGGCGGCCTGCGCACGTCTGCCTTCCATGCCGGTACGAAAGCGCACGATGCGACGGATCGGGTGATCTACGATGCCGGGACAGGCGCGGTCTATTTTGACGCCGACGGTACGGGCGCGATGGCGGCGCAGCAGTTCGCTCAGTTGACGCCAGGACTCGCTGTCACCCAAGCGGACTTCTACGTCATTTGAGCATGTCAGAGCGGAGCGGTCCCCGCTTCCCCCAGATCGCGCCGCCCGACATTCCCTGCATCCGCACGTCGGGTCGAGGCGGGCTTGCCCCTCCATCGCCCGCGCCCTGGACCCCTGCAGCGCTGCACAAATGCAGGCCCACGTGGCGGACTCTCCCCGCAACGTTCTTCGATGATTAAATCGCTCGCGGCGTTGCTCCGCTCCCCCGCGCTCGCGGGCCTCGACCGTCGCTCGCTGGTGACCGTGGCTGTCGCCAGCATCGTCATCAACCTGCTCATCTTCGCGCTGCCGCTCTATTCGCTCCAGGTGTACGACCGGGTGTTGACCTCGCGCAGCCTCGATACCTTGTGGCTGCTGACGCTGATCGTCGCCGTCGCCCTGTCGCTGTCGGCGTTGATCGACACCTTGCGCGCCCGCATGCTGCTGCGCGTGGGGAATGCCTACGCGCTGGCGTTGGGGCCTCGCCTGATGGATGCGTCGATCGCCCATTCGGCGCGCCTGGCCGAACCCTCGGCGCAGGCGCTGCGCGATTTGCAGACGATGCGCTCGTTCCTGACCGGAGCGCACGGCCTGGTGAGCCTGATCGACGCACCGCTGGTCCCGGTCTTCCTGACAGGCGTGTATGCAATGCACGCGGGGCTGGGCAGCGTGATGCTGGCGGGCATGGTGAGCTTGGTGGCGCTCGCGCTGGCCACCGACGGCCTGACCGGCAAGCTGTTGCGCGCGGCCGGCGAGGCCGGTATCGATGCTCAACGCCGCGTCGAGGGCGTGATGCAGAATGCCGAAGTCGTCGAGGCGATGGGGATGCGTACCGCGATGCGGGCATCCTGGCACGTCGCCCAGGCTGAATCGATGAGCCTGGCGAGCGCGGCAGCCGAGCGGGCTGCGCACCTGTCCGGGGTGGTGAAGGCGGTGCGCCTGCTGCTCAACCTGCTGCTTGCCGCTGCTGGTGCGTGGTACGTGATCCATGACGAAATCACCATCGGCGTAATGGTTGCAGCCGGCATCCTGGCGGCGCGGGGCCTGGCACCGCTGGAGGCGATGATCGGGGCCTGGAAAGGCTTCGTATCGACGCGTGCCGCGCTCGACCGCATCAATACCGCCCTGGAGCACTTTCCCGGCACTGAATCGGCGATGTCGCTGCCCGTGCCGCGCGGCGAGCTCAGTGTCGAACGCCTGGTGTATGCGCCGCCCGGGGCCGTTCAGCCGACGATCAAGGGAGTCAGCTTCAGTCTCGAACCGGGCTGCTGGCTGGGGCTCATCGGCCCGTCCGCTGCCGGCAAGTCCACGCTGGGCAAGCTCATCTGCGGGGTGTGGCAACCCGCGTCCGGTTCGGTCCGCCTCGACGGTGCGGACGTGTTCGCCTGGAACCGGGCGGAGTTCGGCCGGTACTGCGGTTACCTGCCGCAGGACGTCGAACTCTTCGCCGGCTCGATCCGCGACAACATCGCGCGTTTCAGCCCGGCAGATGATGCCGAAGTGGTCGCAGCGGCGCAGATGGCGGGATGCCATCACATGATTCTTCGCTTCGCCGATGGCTACGATACACAGATCGGCACCGGCGGGGCGGTGCTGTCGGGCGGGCAGCGCCAGCGCATCGGGCTGGCCCGCGCGCTTTTCCGGCAGCCGCGGCTGATCGTCCTCGATGAGCCCAACGCGAGCCTGGACCACGAAGGCGAAACGGCCTTGCTACAGGCGGTTGGCCGCGCGCGCCAAGGCGGTGCGACGATCGTCATGATCAGCCATCGTCCCTCGGTGCTGGCCCATGTCGACATGCTGGCGGTGCTGGCGGACGGACAAGTGCAGCAGTTCGGGCCGCGCGAGGAGGTGCTCGCGCGCCTGCAACTGCCGGCCGCAGCGCGGGCAGTCCCGGGGGGCAGACGTGTCGGCGTTTGACGGCGCGAATCGGGAGACGGCTGTCGTTCCGACCGATACCCGCTTCGATACGCGCGCTTTCTACGCGGTCGCGGGATGCTTCTTCGGATTTTTGCTGCTGTGGGGCTTTTTCGCCGAACTCGATTCCGGAGCCATTGCCAACGGCGAGGTGATTCCGGCGGGGCGGGTGAAGACCGTTCAGCATCTGGAAGGCGGCATCATCCAGGCAATCCTGGTGCGCGAAGGGGAATCCGTCAGAGCGGGCACGGAACTGTTGCGGCTCGAGGACACCGAGGCACGCGCACAGCTCAGTATCGCGGAAACCGATCGTGCTGCGCAGGAGGCCCTGCTGCAGCGACTGGAGGCCGAGCGTGACGGCCGTCCCTACCGTCCTGCGCCCGACGTGGCGGCTTCCTCGAGCGTGATGGCGCAGGTGCGCCTATTCGAGTCGCGCCAGGACGCGCTGAGAAAGGAAGAGGCCGGCCTGAACGTGCGCCTCGACGGTATCCGCCGCGAGCTGCAGAGCTGGGAAGGCAAGGGAGCCGCACTGGTCGAACTGCAGGCGAATGCCGAAGAGGAGAGCCGGCTGAACCAGCGGCTGTTCGACAAGAACTTCATCTCGCGCCCGCGCCTGCTGCAGCTGCAGGGTCAGCAGGCCGAAAGCGTCGCCCGGCTCTCGGAAAACTCGGCTGAAATCGCGCGATCGCGCCAGCGTCTGGCCGATACCGAGGTGGCGATCGCAAAGCTGAAGAATGACTGGATGAGCACGCTGCTGGAAGAACTGCGCCGTGCCCAGGAGGCCGCGGCGGCGGCGCGCGAGCGAGTGACGGTGACGCGCGACCGCCTGGCGCGCACGCGTCTCGTGGCGCCGCAGGATGGCGTCGTCAACGATCTGCGTTATACGACGATAGGCGGCGTCGTGCCGCCGGGAGGCGCGGTGCTGGATGTGGTGCCGGTCGCTGAACGCCTGGTCGTGGAGGCGCGTGTCCTGCCCGATGACATCGATGTTGTGCGGACGGGGCTGGAGGCGCGGGTGCGGCTGACAGCGTACAAGGCGCGCTCGCATATCAGCCTCGTCGGCACGGTGACCCATGTATCGGGCAGCACCTTCCGCGACGAACATGCGCAGGGTCGCCCCTTCTACAAGACTCGGGTCGAGATCGATGCGAAGGAACTGGACAAGGTGGAGCGCGGCCTGCTGATTCCGGGCATGCTCGCTCAGGTCGAAATCGTGGCGGGCAAGCGCAGCGCCATGCGCTACCTTTTCGACCCGATCATCGACAGCATCAACCGCGCCTTCAAGGAGAGCTGAGTTTTGCCCCTCACGCGCAAGCGCTCGGCGGACTGGAGAAATTCCGGTCCGGCTCGGGGTGCCCGCGAGCGCCGAGATGCCGTCTCTATTTGTCGCGCGAGATCGTGCGAGATCCGGAGTCGTTGCCCGGACCTCCTTCCAGGCTGCGCGAGATGCGCTCCGACAAGGCCGGCAGCAGGGTCGCGCGCAGGTGGGCGAGCGTTTCGACCCGCAGGCGATCGGCGAGTTTGTCGAGTTCGCGCGACAGCAGTTGCGGCAGTTCGGTGGCGAACCAGGTTTCGACTTCACGTGAAATTGTGGCGTCGAGGCTGACGAGTTGTTCGGCGAGTTCGCTCGCCGCGATCGGGACGGGTTCGTCCGGCACCACCGCTGCTGCAGGTCGGGGTTCGGCCAGCTCCAGCCTTTCCAGTTCGGACGGGTCGACGATGTCGGTCAAAACCGGCAGTTCGTCGTCGTCGAGCACGACGAATTCGTCGGGTTCCGGAAGCTCCGCGCCCTTGTGCCGGCGCAGCAGCGCATCGGCCTTGTCGAGGAGTTCGTCGGCAGCTTTCAGGTCGTCGTCCTGATCGATCCGCAGTGGCTCGCCCCGGCTGCTCATATCGCCTCCCGCCGTACCGCATCGAACGCCTGCAGCGGCAGTTCGCGCTGCTTGTAGTATGCCCAACGCGCCCGTGCCGGGAGCTTCAGCGCTTCGCTCTGGCCGACGATCTCGACGAGCAGGCGAAAGCGCTCGAAATCCGGCGGGATATCGTCGGCAAGATTGAACAGCAACTCGGCATGCGGCCAGGGGATCGTCCGGGCAGCATCGCCGATGACGATCGGAGTGCGGGCTGCCAAGGGCGCGTCCGCCATCGCGTGGGGGACGAACAACAGCGGATCGAAGGTCCACAGCAGTTGATCGAGCTCGCGTGCCGCGGCTGCGCCCGGTACCCGCACCGCAACCCGGCGCCCCCCCGCGTAGGCGCGGGCCGCCAGTTCGCACGCCAGCGCGAGAGGGTTCTCGGCGTTGTGATAGAACTGCACCCGCGTCATGAGCGTCGACGCCGCGTTCAGCTCGGCGTCCCTTGGCTGCGGCCGATCAGGAACTCGGCGAGCAGCGGCACCGGCCGCCCCGTTGCGCCCTTGGCGTCGCCCGACACCCATGCGGTACCGGCGATATCGAGGTGCGCCCACTTGTACGCCTTCGTGAAGCGCGCGAGGAAGCATGCTGCCGTGATCGTGCCGCCGAAACGCCCGCCGATGTTGCCCATGTCGGCGAAATTGCTCTTCAGCAACTCCTGGTATTCGTCCCACAGCGGCAGTTGCCACGCGCGGTCGCCGGAGAGGGTGCCGCAGTCGAGCAGTTCGCGCGCGAGCGCGTCGTCGTTCGCCAGCAGTCCGCTCGGGATCTTGCCGAGCGCGATGACGCAGGCGCCGGTGAGCGTTGCGATATCGACGACGCAGACGGGCTTGAAGCGTTCGGCGTAAGTCAGCGCGTCGCACAGGATCAGCCGGCCTTCGGCGTCGGTGTTGAGGATCTCGATCGTCTGCCCGCTCATCGACGTGACGACGTCGCCCGGTTTCGTCGCGCCGCCGCCCGGCATGTTCTCGGTCGTCGGGATCAGGCCAACGACGTTGATAGGCAGCGCCATGCGCGCGAGGGCCTTGAACGTGCCGAGCACGCTCGCCGCGCCGCACATGTCGAACTTCATCTCGTCCATTTCCGCGCCGGGCTTCAGCGAAATGCCCCCGGTATCGAAAGTGATGCCTTTGCCGACCAGCACGACCGGCTTGTCCTTGGATTTGCCGCCCTTGTAGTGCATGACGATGAACTTGGGCGGCTGGTGCGAGCCGCGCGCGACCGACAGCAGCGAGCCCATGCCGAGCTTTTCCATGTCGTCGCGGTCGAGCACTTCGACCTTGAGCTTGTACTGCTTGCCGAGCGCAACCGCGGTGTCCGCGAGATAGCTCGGCGTGCAGAAATTGCCGGGGAGGTTGCCCAGGTCCTTCGCCAGCGCCATGCCTTCTGCAATCGCCTGGCCGCGCTGGACCGCCACCTCCATGCTCGCCGTGATCTTCTCGCGCGTCAGCAGCACGACCTTGCCCGCGCCGCGCCGCTTCGAGTCCTTGTTCTTGTCCTTGCTCTTCGTCGCGTCGAAGCGGTAGGCGCCATCCGCGATCGCGCGGACGAGCTGCTGCAGCGCCCAGTCGATGTCGCGCCCGGGTACTGGAGTGTCGGCGAGGCATACGGCGACATCGTTCGCCGCCCCCGCAGCGAGAGCCTTGCCGACGGCGGCGAGCGCATCGCGCCACGCCTTGTCGCCGAACTCGTCCCGCTTGCCGAGGCTCACGGCCAGCACGCGTTCGCAGGCGCTGCCGGGCAGGTCGTGGATCGCGAGCACCGAGCCGGCCTTGTCTTCCAGATCGCCACGGCCGAGGAGCGCCGCGAATTTCCCCTTCGAAGCCTTGTCGAGGGCGGCTGCAGCGTCGCTGAGCTGTCCGTCGGCAAAGACGCCGACCACCGCGCTGCCGGTCTTCAGTTTTTCCGGCGTCCCGGTCTTTATGGTAAATTCCACGCACAGCTCCTTTGATAGACGCGACGTTCCGATTGCCGCCGATTATGGCCCGTCCCCGGCGAATGCGTCAAAAGTCACTTTCCCCAACGCATATCGAATCCTTCGCGCGATGATTTTCAGCCGCGCTCTTCAGCGTGAGTTCTTCCAGTCGGCCGCCGGTGTGTTCGTGGCGCTGTTCGCCATTCTGATCACCGTGGTGCTGATTCGCCTGCTCGGTCAGGCTGCCGGCGGGCGCCTGCCGTCCGATGCGGTGGTCGCACTGATCGGTTTCGGTTCGTTGAGCCGCCTGCCGATCGTGCTGTCGCTGACGGTTTTCATCGCGGTGCTGCTGTCCCTGTCGCGCTCGTACCGCGATTCCGAGATGGTCGTCTGGTTCGCCTCCGGGCTGCCGCTGACCGCGTTCATCCGTCCCGTGCTGCGCTTTGCGTTGCCGGTCGTGTTCACGATCGCGGCGGTGACGTTGTTCGTCGCGCCGTGGGCGCAGATGAAGAGCGCGCAATACCAGGCGCGAATCGATGCGCGCAACGACGCCTCGCGCATTGCGCCCGGGGTGTTCCGGGAGTCGGTCGGCGCGCAGCGGGTGTTCTTCGTCGAGACGGGAGCGGGCGAGGATGGCAAGGTTCGCAACGTCTTCGTCAGCACCGAGAAGGATGGACGGCTCGATATCATCGTGTCGGCCGAAGGGTCGTTGCGCACCGACGCGGAGGGCGACCGTTTCGTCGTCCTCGAGAAGGGCCGGCGCTACGAGGGCGAGCCCGGTTCGCCCGAATACCGTGTGCTCGAGTTCGACCGCTACAGTGTTCTCGTCGAGGAACGCGAAGCGGCAGGCCCGGCCTCGCGCGCCAGCACCACTCCGACGCTGGAACTGCTGACCGACCCGACGCCCCGCAAGCTCGGCGAACTGCTCGGCCGTATCGGCATGCCGGTCGCCGCGCTGCTGCTGGCGCTGATGGCGATCCCGCTGTCGTTTGTCAATCCTCGTGCCGGGCGCGCGAACAACCTGCTGTTCGCGATCCTGACGTATCTGGTCTACAGCAATGCGATCAGCGTGTTCCAGGCCTGGGTATCGCAGGGACGGCTGCGGTTCGAGCTGGCGGTCTGGCTGCCGCATGTCGTCGTCCTCGCGGTTCTTGCGCTGATGTTCTACCGGCGGTTGGCGATTTCCCCGTTCTGGCGAGCCCGCGCATGAACCGCGTGCTGACCCGCTATCTCGCGCGGGAAATCCTCGGCGCGACGGCGATGGTGCTGCTGGCCTTCCTCGGCCTGTTCGTGTTCTTCGACTTCATCAACGAGCTCGATGTGGTCGGCAAGGACGGCTACGAACTGCACCAGGCGCTGATTTTCGTCGTGATGCTCATCCCGGGCCGGGTGTACGAACTGCTGCCGGTCGCAGTGCTGATCGGCACGCTGTACGCGCTGACGACGCTCGCGCGCCACTCCGAAATCACCGTCATGCGAGTCTCCGGAATGTCGACGCCAGCGATGCTGCGCGCGCTGGGGGGGATCGGCGTGATCTTCGTCGTGCTGACGTTCGTCATCGGCGAATACGTCGCACCGCCTGCCGAGCAGGCGGCGCAGCAGTGGCGGCTCACGGCGACGCATTCGGCAGTGTCGAACCAGTTGCGCTCCGGGCTGTGGGTCAAGGATGGTCCGCGCGTCGTGAATGTGCGCACAGTGCTGCCCGACCGCAGCATGGAAAAGGTGCGGATCTACGATTTCGATGCGCAACACGCGCTGCTGTCGATCAGCGAGGCAGCAACCGGGCGTTACGACGCCGCGCAGCAGGGGTGGCGGCTCGAAGGGGTGCGGCAGACGAGATTCCTCGGCGACCACACCGACGTCGTCGATCTGGCGGAGCTCACGTGGCGTTCGGACCTGACGCCGCAAGTCCTGAGCGTGCTGATGGTCGTTCCGGAACGCATGTCGGTGACGACTCTCTTCGCGTACATCACCCACCTGCGCGAGAATCGCCAGAACGCCGACCGTTATGAAATCGCGCTGTGGAAGAAGCTCGTCTATCCGTTCGCGGCGCTCGTCATGATGGCGCTGGCGCTGCCGTTTTCCTTCACCCACGACCGCATGGGCGGAGTCAGCATGAAAGTGTTCCTCGGCGTCATGCTCGGTATCGGCTTTCATTTGCTGAATGGCCTCTTTTCGAGCCTCGGCGTGATCAACAGCTGGCAACCTGCGCTGGCGGCGCTGACGCCGAGCGCGCTGTTCCTCGCCGCCGCAGCGGGGATGCTGGTCTGGGTCGAACGGCGCTGACGTAACGCCGGGCGGCGGCGGAAGCCCGCCCAGCGGTGAAGTCGAGCGGTGAGGTGGACAGTGAGGTGGACAAAAAAACGGGCCTCGCAAGGCCCGTTTCCAGCTACTGATCGACGTCCGCTCAAGCTTTCTTCGCGGCCGGCGCCTTGTAGTTGAGCTTTTCCTTGATCCGTGCCGACTTGCCCGAGCGCTCGCGCAGGTAGTACAGCTTGGCGCGGCGCACGTCGCCGCGGCGCTTCACCTCGATGCTGTCGACCAGCGGTGAGTAGGTCTGGAACGTGCGTTCTACGCCTTCGCCCGAGGAGATCTTGCGGACGATGAAGTTGGAGTTCAGGCCGCGATTGCGCTTCGCGATCACGACGCCTTCGTAGGCCTGCAGACGTTCGCGCGTGCCTTCCTTGACTTTCACCTGCACGATCACGGTGTCACCGGGAGCGAACGCGGGGATGGTCTTGTTCTGCGTGAGGCGGGCGATTTCTTCCTGTTCGAGCTGCTGAATCAGGTTCATTTGCGACTCCTGTCGTTTCAATGGCACTTGGCCTTGCAAGCAGAGCAGGCTAGAAGCCTGATGCATGCGGTTTGTATGCGGGCCTTCAGGCGATGTCGCCTTCGACCCCTTCTTGTTCGTGCCTGAATTCTCCAAGCAGCGACAATTCTTCCTTGCTCAGCGTGCGCCCCTGCAGCAGGTCGGGGCGCCGTCGCCAGGTCGTGCCCAGCGCCTGCTTGAGCCGCCAGCGACGGATCGCGGCGTGATTGCCGGAGAGCAGCACCTGCGGTACGCGCTCCCCTTCGTAAATCTCGGGTCTCGTGTAGTGGGGGCAGTCGAGCAGGCCATCCACAAACGAGTCCTCCTGCGCCGAGTCCGCATCGTTCAGCGCCCCGGGCAGCTGGCGTACGATCGCGTCGAGCAGCACCATCGCCGGCAGTTCGCCGCCCGAAAGGACGAAATCCCCGAGCGATAGTTCTTCGTCGACGCAGCGATCGATCAGCCGTTGATCGACCCCTTCGTACCGTCCGCACAGCAGCGTCAGCGCCGGCAGAGCAGTCAGCTCCACGACCTTGGCATGATCCAGCGGTCGGCCTTGCGGTGACAAGTAAATCACGCGTCCCGCGGCGCCGAGCGCCTGCTCCTGCGCCGTTTTTGCCCTGCCGATCGCTTTTTCGAGCGGTTCGGCCAGCATCACCATCCCCGGCCCGCCGCCATACGGGCGGTCATCCACCGTGCGGTGCGGGTCGGAGACGAAATCCCGCGGGCTGTGGAAGGCGATCTCGTAGAGACCGCGCTCCAGCGCTCGCCGCGTGATGCCACTCGCCGTCAGCGCTGCGAACATCTCCGGGAACAGCGTGATCACATCGAAGCGCCTTGCGGTCGCCGGGGTGTTCACGCTGCCTTCACCAGTCCTTTTGCCAATCGACACGGATCGTCCGCGCTGCGAGATCCACGTCGAGCACGTAGGCCGCGACGAACGGAATCAGCCGTTCATCGTCCCCGTCACGCACCTGCAATACGTCGTGGGCGCCTGTCGACATCAGGGCTTCGACCGTGCCGAGTGCTTCGTCGGCCTGGTTGACGACCGCCAGTCCGATGAGGTCACCCCAGTAGTATTCGTCCGCGTCGGGTTTGGGGAGCGCTTCGCGCGGCGCGCCGATGAAGCGGCCCTGAAGCGCTTCGGCTGCATTGCGATCGTCGTGGCCGACGAAGGCTGCGACCAGTCCGGCGCCGTGCTCCTTGAAGCCCGCGAGCCTGACCGGTTGCCACGCCGATTCGGGCGCGTCGGCGTCGCCCGCGAGCCACCACTGCGGCATCTCGCCCCAGGACAGCGGATCATCCCCGAAAGGATGAACCCTGACCCATCCTTTGACGCCAAAAGGGGCGACAATGCGCCCCAGTACGATCATGTCGGCAAGCCGCCGGAACGATCAGGCAGCGGCTTTCGCTGCTTGCTTGGCCAGACGGAGCACCGTCGGCGACAGCTGCGCGCCGTGCTGCTTCCAGTATTCCAGGCGCTCGGCGTTGACGACCAGGCCCTTTTCGGACTCGGAAGCCATCGGATTGTAGAAACCAACGCGCTCGATGAAGCGCCCATCGCGACGGTTGCGCGAATCGGCGGCGACGATGTTGTAGAACGGGCGCTTTTTGGCGCCACCACGGGCAAGGCGAATGACGACCATTTGGGTGTCCTGATCAGTAGGTGCGAAAAGCCGACGATTGTAGGGCATATGCGTGACGGGGACAAGGGCCGTCTTCGTCGTGATGCATTTCACGCGCGGTCAATGTTCCCGGATATGGAGACCGTGCAAGGAGCGCGGCGCCGTGATTCTTGAATAGAATGTCCGGTCCTTTGGACGGAACCCCATCCGCATGACTTTCCCCGAACCCGTTCCGGTTTGCATCGCCGCGGCACTTGCGTGGCTCGACGCGGAGCCGGCCGACGACCCGGTCGTGGACCTGGAAAGGCTGCGCGCCCATTTCACCGCACTTTCGGCGCTGTCGGTCGGCAACGCGCGGTTCCTGCAGTGCGTCGAACAGTTCGAAGCGCGGGTGCTCGATGTCTGCGAACGTTTCAAGTCCCGGCTTCTCGCCGCGGCGCTGCCGGTGCCGCGCAGCCAGCACGCCGCGGCAGCCGAACTGACCGTCGCGCTGCTGGAGATCGCCGGAAGTCTGCAGCGGGTGATGGCGGTCGTGCGTGACGGGGGAGTACGGACATGCAGCGATCCGGACGTCTACTGCGCACGAGCGTTGCGGCTGGTGGAGGAAGCCTGCCTGGTCGCGATGATGTGCGGCAGACCGGCTCCGGGCGAGTTGTGGCGCCTCGCTTGCGAACTCGTTGTCGCCGGCGACAATGCGGACCGAAATGGGGATGCGCTTGCCGGCACCGCTGCAGCGGACGTGGCGCTGCAGTTCAAGCGTCTCCTGGCGCTCGCCGCGCTGCAACCGGAAACCCTGACCGCCCGGGAAGTCGTGTGGGCGCACGATTTCCTCGGACAGGCGGCAGTCGCGGCGGAGTTTTCGCGCGTGCCACTCCTGCCGCTCTCGGCCGCATTCTGGATCGACCAGGCGACGGGGGCCCCGCCGGTGGCGATGGCGCGCGGCAAGCCGCCCCTGTCGGACAAGCTGCTGTATTTCTCCGCTTACGGCGTCGCCCGTGCGCTTTTGCCGAAGCTCGAATGGCTCAGGGCGGGCATTTCTCCCGAGGAGTCGGTGGGGTTTGCGCCGGACAGTGAGGCGTTCGGCGTGGAAGGGCCGGGACTGCCGGTCGGGCTGACTCCGGACGAGGCGCTGTCGCTGCTCGGGCGGATGCGCGAGCGCTGGATGTCTCCGCCGAGCCGCACCGAGGTGCGGCGCTCCGGCCGATATCCCGTGCAGGTGTGTGTCGGGCTGCAGGTGATCCGGGATGTGAGCGGCGATGCTGCCGACGCTGCGGGCGTTGTCGAATGGACCGTGATCAACGAGAGTTCGGGTGGGTACGCGATCATCGCGGTGTCGGGTGTGACGGGCAGTGTGGCGGCGGGGATGCCGCTGGCACTGCGCCGGGATCCCGCCGAGGCCTGGACGCTGTGCCTCGTGCGCTGGATTCGCAACGACAGCCCGGATCGGGTCGAGCTCGGGCTGCAGGTGATCGCATCCGGGTGGAGCGCCGTCTCGGTGGGATTTGGCGGCGGCGACACGAATGCGATGGTCCCAGCGCTGCGGTTGGCGCCGGTGCCCCCCTTGCGCCGCCATCCGGCGCTCGTCGCCCCGGCTGGCACCTGCACGTCGCGCGCGTTCAGCCTCGTGCAGGAGAGCGATCACCTGTATGTCGCGCAGGCGCGAGTCCTCGGTCTGGACATGCAGACGGCGAGCGTGGAAATCTTCCAGTACGAAATCGATCTCTACCCCGTCTGAACCCGGTTCCCCGCTGAAGTCAGCGCGGACAGCGGCAGATCGGCGGAATGCAGGGCCGTGGCGAGCCGCTCGGCGATGCGCCGCGACGCCTCGTCGCCGCCCGCAGCTTCGCGCCAAGCGCCCGGCGACAGCGCAAAGCGGCTCACGACCGCTGCCAAGCCGATCTCCGCGGCTTGCCGGCTCAGCAGCCAGTTCCCCTCTTCGGTGTGCGCAACCCAGCCCGCGTCGCGCATCTCGCCGAGCAGGGCCTCGCCTTCGTTGCTGCTGACGCGCGCGCCGGTTTGCAGCGTCGCGAATGGCAGCGTCGTGCCGACGTGCTGGGCGTCGGCCAGCGCGATGAGCATCGTTACGGCGGCCCACGCCCGATCGCCGGGGAATGCGCGCAGGATGCGCGCGCGCTCGAAGAAGCTGGGCAGGGTCGCCGACAGCGCGGCGCCGAGCAGGATCACGACCCACGACAGATAGAGCCAGACGAGAAAGATCGGCAGCGCCGCGAAAGTACCGTAGATCAGCGTATACGTCGGCATGCGGACGAGGAAGAGTCCGAACAGCCGCTGCATCAGCACGAACGCGACCGCTGCGGCGACGCCCCCGGCCAGCGCGTGGAGCATCCGCACCGGGTGGTTCGGAACCGCGTAGTACAGAACGCTGAACAGCGAACCGAGCAGGACGGTCGGCACGAGGCGGGCAAACGTTGCGCCGAGCCACGACCCTTCGCCGGCCAGCGCGACCGATGTCGCGACCAGATGGCCGGTCGCGAGCACGCTGCCGCCGAGCGCAAGCGGGCCGAGGGTCAGTGCAAACCAGTGGACCATGAGGCGCGTGAGGAGCGGGCGCGGACGACGCACTCCCCAGATGTGATTGAAGACGTGGTCGATCGTCATGAGCAGCATCAGCGCGGTCAGCACCAGCAGCACGGTGCCGATCAGCGTGAGCCCGGCCGCTTGCTGCGAGAATTGGAACGCGTAGGTCGCGATGATCTGACCGGCACGGTCCGGCAGGAGGTTTTCGAGCAGGAAAGTGCGCAGTGACGCGCCGAGCCGCGAGAACGCGGGAAAGTTGCTGAACAGCGCGATGATCACCGTGACCAGCGGAACGATCGCCAGCAGCGTCGTGAAGGCGAGGCTGCCTGCGACCTGCGGGCAGCGGGTGGCGAGAAAACGTCCGGCCAGGAGGCGCATGAACTCCCGGGCGGCGGTCAGCGGCATCATCGAGTGGGTTCCGGGCGGCGCGAGGGAGGCGCGTATAATTTCGTCATTCTAGCTGCGGCTGCCGATATGAAAGAAATCCTCGTCCTGTATTACAGCCATCGCGGCTCGGTGCGCGCGCTCGCCGAGCACGTCGCCCGCGGCATCCACCAGGTGCCGGGTGTCGCGGCGCGCGTGCGCACCGTGCCGCGCGTGTCGACGGTATGCGAAGCGGTAGAGGACGACATTCCCGCCGCCGGGCCGCCGTATGCCGAGGCGCGCGACCTGCAGGAGTGCATCGGCCTCGCGCTCGGCAGCCCGACCCGGTTCGGCAACATGGCTGCGCCGCTGAAATATTTTCTCGACGGGCTCGCCGGCGCCTGGGTCAATGGCACGCTCGCCGGCAAGCCGGCAGCGGTGTTCACGTCGACCGCCAGCCTGCACGGCGGGCAGGAATCCACGCTGTTGTCGATGATGCTGCCGCTGCTGCACCACGGCATGCTGATCGTCGGCCTGCCGTATTCCGAGCCCGAACTGAACGCCACGCGAAGCGGCGGCACACCGTATGGCGCGAGTCACGTGTCGGGCGCGGATGGCAATCCCGAACCGAGCGACGACGAGATCCGCCTCGCGGTGGCGCTCGGGCGGCGCCTCGCGTCGAGCGCGCTGAAACTCGCGGAGGGGTGATGACGCTGCGCGCATTGAACCTCGCATCGAGCGTCCTGCTCGTCGCCCTGATCGCGCTGTGCCTGCTGTGGGAAATCCGGCTCGCGCCGCTGCGGCCGGGCGGCTCGTGGATGATGCTGAAGGTGTTGCCGTTGATGCCGGCGCTGTTCGGCGTGTTGAAAGGGCGGCGGTACACTTACCAGTGGCTGTCGATGCTGGTGCTGCTGTATCTCGTCGAAGGGGTCGTGCGCACGAGTGATTCCGGCCTGGCCGGAGCCCTCGCGATCGCCGAAGCGGTCCTCGCGATGCTGCTGTTTGCGAGCGCCGTGCTGTATGCACGGCTCTCGGCCCCGTCGCGCCAGCGGCAGTCGAACGCGTGACGGTGGCTGCCGGCGTCATCGCTGGCGGCCACCGTGGTTCACAACTGCGGGTTCAGCCGCTCGAGCTTGCTGTGCAGCTTGTTCAGCGCGTTGAGATAGGCTTTCGCCGATGCGACGATGATATCGGTATCGGCTCCCTGGCCGTTGACGACCTTGCCTTCTCGGGCCAGGCGAACGGTGACTTCGCCCTGCGCATCGGTGCCGGTGGTGATCGCATTGACCGAATACAGCAGCAGCTCGGTGCCGCTGCTGGCGATCGCCTCGATCGCCTTGAACGCGGCATCGACAGGGCCGGATCCTTCTGCTGAAGTCCGCGTCTCCTGGCCGTCGACGGACAGCGTAAGGTCGGCCCGCGGCGTCTCGCCGGTTTCGGAATGGAAGCGCGAGGCGACGAGGCGGTAGTGCTCCTGGTCGGGAGTGACGACCTCGTCGCTCATCAGCGCCTGGATATCCTCGTCGAAAATCTCGTGCTTCTTGTCGGCGAGTTCCTTGAAGCGTGCGAACGCGTGGTTCAGGTGTTCCTCCGACGCCACGACGATGCCGATTTCCTGCAGGCGGCTGCGGAACGCGTTGCGTCCGGAATGCTTGCCGAGCACGAGCTTGTTCGCCCCCCAGCCGACGTCTTCTGCGCGCATGATCTCGTAGGTCTCGCGGTGCTTGAGCACGCCGTCCTGGTGAATGCCGGATTCATGGGCGAAGGCGTTCGCGCCGACGATCGCCTTGTTCGGCTGGACCGGAAAGCCGGTGACGCCCGACACCAGCTTCGACGCGGGCACGATCTGCGTGGCGTCGATGCGCGTGTCGCACGGAAACACGTCCTGGCGCGTGCGCACCGCCATCACCAGTTCCTCAAGGGCCGCGTTGCCGGCCCGTTCGCCGAGGCCGTTGAGCGTGCATTCGACCTGGCGCGCGCCGGCCATGACCGCAGCGAGCGAATTCGCGACGGCAAGACCGAGGTCGTTGTGACAATGCACCGACCAGACGACCTTGTCGGCACCAGGCACGCGCTCGATCAGCGTGCGGATGGTCTGCGCATATTGCTCGGGGACGTTGTAGCCGACGGTGTCGGGCACGTTGATCGTCTTCGCGCCGGCCTTGATGACAGCTTCGAAGATGCGACAGAGAAAGTCGATCTCCGAGCGGCCGGCATCCTCGGCCGAGAATTCGATGTCGTCGGTGTATTCTTTCGCCCAGCCGATCGCGCGCACCGCCTGCTCGACGACCTGGTCGGGCGACATCCGCAGCTTCATTTCCATGTGGATCGGGCTGGTCGCGATGAAGGTGTGGATGCGCCCGCGCACAGCAGGAGCGATCGCCTCGCCGGCGCGGCGGATGTCGGCTTCATTTGCGCGCGCGAGGCCACACACCGTCGATTCTCTGATCGCCTCGGCAATCGCGCGTACAGACTCGAAGTCGCCATTGGAGGCGGCAGGAAAACCGGCTTCGATGACGTCGACGCGCATCCGCTCCAGTTGCCGGGCGATGCGCAGTTTCTCGTCGCGGGTCATCGACGCTCCGGGGCTTTGTTCGCCGTCACGCAAAGTGGTATCGAATACGATCAAGTGGTCTTTCATCGTCGGCTCCTGGGGAAATGGGATAGCGAAAGCGGATATGACAAGTGCCGGCGCTTTCACGCCGGCAGCAGGCAAACAACACGAAGGGAGGGGGAATATATTTAGCGCGCGGGGCGCAGCAGCGGGCCGAGCAGCAGGCCCGCCGGCAGAAGGCGAAGCGACAGGAGGGAGGGGTCGCGTTCGAAAGTCATGCTCAGGACTATAAAACAGGGGCCGGAAATTGCGCAAGCGCGAGGCCGATTGTTTTTGTCGATCTTCGCGATTGCGTCCGGCTTCAGCGCATTTCGAACGCCTCCTGGTGAAACCGGACTCGCCCCATGCCCAAACCACGCAGTCCGCTGCGCAGTGCCTGGGCAAAAGCCCGTGGTCCGCAGAACCAGATTTCCGGCTGGCGCTCACCGGCGTGACGGGCATGCAGCGCTTCGGCGGTCAGCGGCCGGTCGCGGTCGGTGCTGACGACATGCAGGCGGATCGTCGGCAGCGCGGCGCACAGCGATTCGAGGCGTGCAACGAACGGGTCGTCGTCGCGCTGGCGCGTGCAATAGTAAAAGTGAGCAGCCGGGGCTTCGGCCGGCGCTTCCTGCAGCGACTCGAGCCACGCGAGAAAAGGCGTGACGCCGATGCCGCCGGCGATCCACACCTGTTCCGATTTGCGCGTGCCGCGGCGATAGTCGAAGCGGCCGTACGGTCCTTCGACCTTTACCGGCTGGCCGGCGGCGAGCCGTGCCGCCAGGCCCTGCGTATAGTCGCCCAGGGCCTTGATCTGGAACGTGATGCGCCGGTCGCCGCGGTCGGCGCAGGCGATCGTGAAGGGGTGGGCGCCTTCGACGTGATCGAACGTGACGAACGCGAACTGCCCGGGCTGATGGCCGCGCCAGCTGTCCTCGAGGTGGCAGACGACCTCCGTCAGGCCGGACGCCTGTTCGCGCACGACCTCGATATTGCCTTCGACCTGGCGCGCCCGCCCGATGCGTCCGGACAGCGAGCGCAAGCCCGAAACGGTGCCGGCGGCGATGAACAGGGCGAGCAGGGCACCGATCGCGCTCGTCCAGTAGTCGAGGGGCGCGAGGAACCCGGCGTGGATCGCGAGCATGCCGTACAGCATCGGCATCGCATGGTGCAGGTAGCGCCACAGCCGGTATGGCAGGCGCTTCCACAGCGTCAGCACGAGCATCGCGATCAGCGCGTAGATCGCCCATTCGCCGAAATCCTCGGCAACGTCGCGCATGATTTCGAGAAAGCCGCCTTCGTGCTCTTTCGGCAACCGGCCTTCGCGGCCGACCACAGACTTGATGACGCCGTCGGACATTTCGATGAGCCAGTGCAACGCAGCGAAGCTGATCGCGAGGATGCCCGACCATTTGTGCACGCGGTAGATCCGGTCCATGCCGCCCAGCGGCTGCTCGAGCCACGCCGGCCGCGTCGCCAGCACGATCGCCAGCGACATCAGCGAAAACGCCCACAGCCCGGTGAGGTACAACGCCTCCTGCCGCACGGCCCAGGGCAGCGAGGCCCCCTCGGCGGGGCTCGATGACGAAGTGATTGCCCAGGCGAGGGTCACGAGCGCGAGGAAGCTGGCGAGTAGAGTCTTCATGGCCGTGTCCGCGTGACGGGGGGCGGAAAAGGGCCCGGCGGCGGCATTGGCCGAACCGGGCCGTTCACTCAGACCCCCAGGCCGGGGCGGGTCAGCCGGGCGCTGGGGTCGAACTCGGAGTTACGTTCGGTGCCGCGCTCCGCCTCGCGGCCGTCCTCGCGCCGGTTGTCGCGCTCCGTGTCGCGGTCGGAGTCGCTCGTCGATCGGGCTCCGGAGTCATCGCCACGGCGCCCGTCGCGCCCCTTGCGATCGGCGCGGACGAGGTCGCCGTTCGTCGGATCGACGACGAGTTTCACCTTGCGTCCGTCGCGGTCGATGGCCTTGACTTCGTATGCGTTGTCTTCGCGTTCGATTTCGCTGATGTCGCGATAACCTGCGGCGACGACCTTGTCGTGGATCTGCGGAATCGACAGCCAGTTGCCCCGTTCGGCGGTGCTGGCGGTGGCGGCGCTGTCGATGGGGGCGTTCTGGGCGAATGCCGGGGCGATCGTGACGCCCGTGGCGAGCAGGCCGGCGCTGAGGGCGATGGCGGTGACGAGGTGTGAAGTGCGCATGGTTGGATCTCCTTGTGTTTCTCGGTTGTCGGTCGGGGTGTGACCGTGACGTCATTGTGCGAGGGGGGTGCTGAACGAAGCCTGAAGCGCGTGTTCATGCTGCATTCATCGTCCGGGCATTGGTCAGTCGTCCTCGAAATAGCCGTCGTTGGCGTCCACGTGGCATGCGGGACAGTTGGCCTTCGAGCCGACGTCCTTGTGCTGCCATTCGCTGCGGGATACCTCGTCATGCTCGCGGACCCATTTCGGCAGTTCGGTGATGCGCTGCGGAGAAGCCCCCGCCGGCACGCCTTTCATCAGCTTGCGTCCGTAGCGGCGCCCACCGGCGTCGGCGGCGTTATCGACGAGATAGCGTGTGACATGAGCGGCGGTCTGGGGGTCGAGGCTGGCGTTGTCACCGAAATGGTCGTCGAGCTCGACCATCATGCGTTGCCAGGATGCGGCCGGCAGCATCGCCGGCGGAAACGCCATGTGACAGCTGCCGCATTCGTCGACAGTGGGTTTGTCCTTGACGGGCGGGAAATAATCGTCGCCGCCGGCACGGGCCTTGGTCAGCACCGCGGCGGTCAGGCCGATGACGAGCAGGCCGGCGACGACCGAACGTATGGGAATGTTCATGTGATTCTCCTTTCCTTGCAGGCAAAACGGTTCGGAAGGGCGTGGAAGGGTGGGGAAGGGCGATCACTGGTTCATCATGTAGGCGAGCCAGTCCCCTTTTTCGAGCGAGGTGCATTCGCGCCCCAGCACTTCGTCGCAGTTGCGTTTGAACCACTTTTCGACTTTCGCGGCGTCCTTGTAACGCTCCGGCGAAACTGACAGCGCCATCGGCTCGATCGGCTTGCGGGTGCGGGTGCGGCCGGCGCTGAGGGCGTCGTTTCCGTGGCAGGACGTGCAGGCCGGGGTGTCGGCCTTGCCCGTGTTGTGTTGCGTACGGTGCAGGGTTTCGCCGCGGGCGGCCGAAAACCCGGAAAAACCGGGATCGGCGGCCTTCGCCGCCGCCGCATAGCGATCGATCAGGGTTTCCCGCGGGCCGCCGATTGCCGTCGATGCGAGGCCGAAGGCGCAAAGGAAACCGATTGCATAGCGTGTGGGGGTCATGTTTCCATCCTTGTCGTGGCGGCACTGTGGTTCCGGGCGAGAGGGCTGGTGAGGGCCATTGCGAACCGTGACTGCAGTGTGGAAAGACCTACCTGAACCGAAGCTGAAGCAGCCGTTCACGGTGCGTTCATGGCGACGCTGCTAAAAACGGGGCTGCCGGAACACTCGCAGCAGATCGCTACAACCAGGAGTCACTCGTGCGCTTCGTTTCCCTCATTGCCGTCATCGTGTCGTCCGTCCTTGCCTTGGGACCGTCTGCTCTTCTCGCCGATGACGAGCACGACCACGATCGCGCCCGCCGCGCGGTCGAGCAGGGCGAGGTGATGCCGCTGCAACGGATACTCGACAACGTCGAGCGCGATCACCCGGGACAGGTCATCGAAGTCGAGCTCGAACAGGAAAAGGGCCGCTGGATATACGAAATCAAGGTGCTGAAGGCGGGCGGGGCGCTCGTCAAACTGGAGATCGACGCACGCGACGGAGTCGTCCTGCGTGATCGCGAACGTGCACCGGGAACAGGGGGAAAGCGCTGATGCATATCCTGGTCGTCGAAGACGAACCGACACTCGCCGCGCAGCTTGTCGAAGCGCTCGCCGCTGCCGGCTACGCGGTCGACCGTGCCGACAACGGGCGGGATGCCCACTTCATCGGCGACGTGGAGCCGCTCGATGCGGTGGTGCTCGATCTCGGCCTGCCGCTGATGGACGGGATCACGGTGCTGAAGAAATGGCGCGCGGCCGGACGCACGATGCCCGTGCTGATCCTCACCGCACGCGACAACTGGCATGAAAAAGTCGCCGGGATCGATGCCGGCGCCGACGATTACCTCACCAAGCCGTTCCACATGGAAGAGCTTCTCGCGCGCCTGCGGGCACTGATCCGGCGCGCCGGCGGCCACGCCAGCGCCGAGCTCGCCTGCGGTCCGGTATTGCTCGACACGCGCGCCGGACGCGTCAGCGTGAATGGCCAGGCGGTGAACCTGACCAGCCACGAGCTGCGCGTGCTGGATTACCTGATGCACCACCAGGGCGAGATCGTGTCGCGCAGCGATCTCACCGAGCACATCTACGCCCAGGATTTCGACCGCGATTCGAATACCATCGAAGTCTTTATCGGTCGTCTGCGCAAGAAGCTTCCCGCCGGGATGATCGAAACAGTCAGAGGCCTCGGCTACCGCATGGTTTGTCCCGCGTGAACATGTTCGGCGCACCGCCCGGTTCGCTGCGCGTGCGGCTGCTCGCGGGCAGCCTGGTGTGGATCCTCGGGACGCTGACGGTGACCGGATTCGTTCTCGCCGATCTTTTCCGGCGCCATGCCGCGGAGCGGTTCGAAGCCGAACTGCGCATCCATCTCGACCAGCTCACCGCGAATCTCGATTTCGCCATCGACGGCACCCCGCGATTGCGCGCCGAACTGAGCGACCCGCGGCTGCAGAAGCCGTATTCCGGACTCTACTGGCAGATCGACCGCGCTGCGAACGGGGGGCAGCCCGCGGTGCTGCGTTCGCGTTCACTGTGGGACACGACGCTCCGCGTGCCCGCGGATAGCCCGGCCGACGGCGAACTCCACGTCCACCGCATCGCCGGACCGGATCGTGCCCAAGTGGTGATGATGGAGCGTGTAGTCCGCCCGGCCGCTTTCCCAGACCAGCCGCTGCGCCTTATCGTCGCCGCGGACGAGCGCGTCATGACGGACCCGGTGCGCGAGTTCGTCGGCCTGCTTGCGATCGCCCTCGGCGTGCTGGCGGCCGGTCTCGTCGCCGCGGTGGTGCTCCAGGTATCGGTCGGGCTTGCGCCGCTGCGCCGGCTGCGCAGTGCGCTCGGCGAAGTGCGCGACGGGCGCACGCGGCGCCTGAACGGCGCCTATCCGAACGAAGTGCAGCCGCTCGTCGACGAACTCAACGCGTTGCTGCAGCACGACGCCGAAGTGGTTACCCGCGCGCGTACCCAGGCAGGCAATCTCGCCCACGCCGTCAAGACGCCGCTGGCGGTGCTCGGCAACGCTGCGGCGCGCGAGGACGGCCCGCTCGCCCGTCTCGTCTCCGAGCAGGTCGCGACCGCCCAGCGTCAGGTCGACTACCATCTGGCGCGCGCGCGCGCTGCCGCCGCGGTGCAAGTGCCCGGAATGCGCACGACAGTCCTTCCGCTGGTCGAATCGCTGGTGCGGGTGATGAAGCGCGTGCATGCGGAACGCGACCTCGAGATTGTGATCGAAGCCTGCGCCGGCGAACCCGCTTTTCGCGGCGAAGAGCAGGATTTCCAGGAAATGCTTGGAAACCTCGTCGACAACGCGTGCAAATGGGCGCGCCGCCGTGTCGAGATCCGCGTGGCGGTCGAGCGCAGCCAGCTCGTGATCGTCGTCGACGATGACGGCCCCGGGCTTGCGGCGCCGGAACGCGAATCCGTGTTCGGGCGCGGCGTGCGCGCCGACGAACGCACGCCCGGCTCTGGGCTCGGGTTGGCGATCGTGCGTGACCTCGCGCAACTTTATGGCGGCGACGTGCGGCTCGACGCGGCCTCGACCGGCGGCCTGCGCGTCGTGCTCACGCTGCCGGCGGCGTAGGTTTCGCCGCAATGTCGGCCCTCGAATTTTCCAACGTACCGTGAGAGACAGCAATGAATCCAGAACAGACCCGCTCCCTGATCACCATCTGCCTGATGGCGGCGTTCGCCGATGGACACCAGGACCCGCGCGAGCGCGAGCACGTCCGCCGCGTTGCCGAGTCGCTGTCGGCGCAAGCCGGCATCGACTTCATGCCGCTGTATCAGGACGTGCTGCTCAAGCGCATCAGCCTCGAGCAGGCGGTCGAAGCGCTCGGCAGTCCGGAACTGCGCCAGCTCGCGTTCGAGATGGCGGTCGGCGTGTGTGACGCGGACGGCGTGCATGATGCCGGCGAAACTGCTTTTCTCGACCGGCTCAGCGGCGTGCTCGGACTGGCGCGGGCCGCGTCGGCAGCCATCGTGCGCGATGCCGATGCGCTTGCCGAGGCGCCGGTCGACAAGCCGATCACCGAAATACCCGCCGCCACCGGACCCGACCAGGCCGAACTCGACAAGATGATCCTCAACGCCGCGATCCTGAACGGCGCGCTGGAATTGCTGCCCGAGTCGCTGGCGTCGATGGCGATCATCCCGCTGCAGACGCGGCTCGTGTATCGCGTCGGCAAGGCGCACGGCTTCGAACTGGACCGGCGGCACATCGCCGATTTTCTCGCGACCGTCGGAGTCGGCCTGACGTCACAGTACGTCGAGCAGTTCGGCCGCAAGCTCGTCGGCGGACTGCTCGGCAAGATGCTGGGCGGCGCGGGCCGGACGATCGGTAGCGAGGCGACGGGCTCGGTGTTCTCGTTCGCGACGACTTATGCGCTCGGACATGTCGCGAAGCGCTATTACGCGGACGGGCGCAAGCTCGACGCCGCGGCGCTGAAGACGAGTTTCGCCCAACTCACCGACAGCGCGCGCGGGCTACAGGACCGTTACGCGCCGGAAATCGCCCAGCGTGCCCGCACGCTCGACCTGAAGCGCTTGACTGCGGAACTGCGCGCCTGAAGAGCGGCCTGCGCGGGCGAATCCTCAGGGGTGGTGCAGTTCCGCAGGGAACTCGCCGCTCCCAGAGCGTGGGGCGGGCTCGCCTCCCGGCCTTGCGCTGCGCGCCTCTTGCAGGCGGGGCTCAGGGGGCGGATTCGTCGTCTCGCGGTCCGACGGCCGCTTCTTGCATGCGCCGCCGCTGCATGAAGCGCCAGATGTAGACCACGTAGCCGGAGATGGCATAGCCGAGGAAAAGCGCAAACAGTACCCCCGGCGGGTAACTCGATACCAGTGCGAAGGCCAGCACCAGCGCGATGACGACGATGAACGGCACGCTCTTGCGCAGGTTGATGCTCTTGCCGCTCCAGAACAGTACGTTGCTAACCATCGACAGGCCGCTGAAGATCGTCAGCGCCGCGGCGAACCAGCGCACGTCTTCGCCCGTCAGGCCGTTGTCGATGACGACCCACACCAATCCCGCAATCAACGCCGCGGCCGCAGGGCTTGGGAGTCCCTGGAAGTAGCGCTTGTCGATGACGTCGATGTTGGTGTTGAAGCGCGCCAGTCGCAGCGCCGCGCCGGCGCAATAGATGAACGCCGCGATCCAGCCGAGTTTCCCCATGTCCTTGAGCGCCCACTCGTACATCACTAGCGCCGGGGCCGCGCCGAACGAAACCATGTCGGAAAGCGAATCATATTCGGCGCCGAATTCGCTCTGGGTGTGGGTCAGGCGTGCGACGCGGCCATCCAGGCCGTCGAGGACCATCGCGACGAAGATCGCCACCGCCGCATGTTCGAAACGCAGGTTCATCGCCTGCACGATCGCGTAGAAACCTGCGAACAGCGCCGCGGTGGTGAAAAGGTTCGGCAGTATGTAGATGCCGCGCCGGCGTTTCTCGGGGGAGATCATGGGCATGAAGAGGCGTGTTCCGCTATGGGCCGGGATGCCGAATGACGATTCTAGCGCAGCCCCGGGATGTCATGACATGCCCCGCGCAATCAGGGCAGCTCGGCCAGGATCGTGCTCGATGCCGAAACCTTGTCGCCGATCGTCACCCGAGCGCGGCTGCCTGGGGGCAGGTAGACATCGACGCGGGAGCCGAAACGGATGAAGCCGTAGCGCTGTCCACGGGCAAGCGACGCTCCCGCTTCGACATAGCACAGAATGCGCCGTGCGATCAGGCCGGCGACCTGCACGCAGGTGACGTTGTGCCCGTCCCGGGTGCGCAGGTGCAGCGCGTTGCGTTCGTTCTCCACCGAGGCCTTGTCGAGCGCGGCATTGACGAAACGGCCGGCGTTGTACCAGCGTGCGACGACTTCGCCATCGACGGGGCTGCGATTCGAGTGAACGTTGAACACGTTCATGAACACGCTGATCTTGACGCTGTCCCGGTCGAGATACGGATCGCGTACCGGCTCGATCGCGACGATGCGACCGTCGGCAGGCGACAGCACGTCCTTCGCGCCCTGCGGGATCGGCCGCGGCGGATCGCGGAAGAACTGCACGACGAAGATGAACAGCAGCCAGAACGGCAGCGCCCAGCCGAAGCCGGCCGCGCCGTTGATGACCAGCGCGACTGCGAGCGCGATCGCGATGAAAGGCCAGCCTTCGCGGGCGAGGAGCGGGTGGGGATAATTGTTGGGCATGATGTACTCGAGATAAAAAAAGGCCGGGTTCCGGCAAGACGCGGAACCCGGCCTGCTGTCCGAGACAGCTCAGTTTTTCGACTGATCGACGAGCTTGTTCTTCTTGATCCACGGCATCATGTCGCGCAGCTGGCTGCCGACCTGTTCGATCGGATGCGCTGCGTTGAGGCGCCGGCGCGCCGTCATCGACGGATAGTTCGTGCGGCCTTCCTGGATGAACATCTTCGCGTACTCGCCGGTCTGGATGCGCTTCAGCGCGGCGCGCATCGCTTCGCGCGACTGCTCGTTGATGACTTCCGGGCCGGTCACGTACTCGCCGTACTCGGCGTTGTTCGAGATCGAGTAGTTCATGTTCGCGATGCCGCCTTCGTACATCAGGTCGACGATCAGCTTGAGCTCGTGCAGGCACTCGAAGTAGGCCATCTCCGGTGCATAGCCGGCTTCAGTCAGCGTCTCGAAGCCCATCTTCACAAGCTCGACGGCCCCGCCGCACAGCACCGCCTGTTCGCCGAAGAGATCGGTCTCGGTTTCTTCGCGGAAGTTCGTCTCGATGACGCCGCCCTTGGTGCCGCCATTGGCCGCGGCGTACGACAACGCGATGTCCTTGGCCTTGCCGGAGCGGTCCTGATGCACCGCGATCAGCGACGGTACGCCACCGCCCTTGAGGTATTCCGAACGCACGGTGTGGCCGGGGCCTTTCGGCGCGACCATGATGACGTCGAGATCGTCGCGCGGCACGACCTGGTTGTAATGCACATTGAAACCGTGCGCGAACGCGAGCGTCGCGCCCTGCTTGATGTTCGGCTCGACGTCGTTGTAATACACCGCGGGGATGTTCTCGTCGGGCAGCAGGATCATGACGATGTCGGCGCTGCTGACCGCTTCGGCGACTTCCCGGACGTCGAGGCCGGCCGCTTCGGCCTTCTTCCACGAGGCACCGCTCTTGCGCAGACCCACCGTGACCTTGCAGCCGGAATCCTTCAGGTTCTGCGCGTGCGCATGGCCCTGCGAACCGTAGCCGACGATGGTGATCTGCTTGCCCTTGATCAGGGAGAGGTCGGCGTCCTTGTCGTAATAGACTTTCATGTTGTTCCTTTCAACTTTCGATGGGAGTGCTTCCGGCGCTCGCCATGGTAGCGGCGCTCGCACCGGTCGCAAATGGCTAGTTCGGCAGGTGAGTTCGCCGTCAGACTTTCAGGATGCGGTCGCCACGGCCGATGCCGCATACGCCGGAGCGGACAATTTCGAGGATCAGCGCCGGATCGATGGCATCGATGAAGGCATCGAGCTTCGACTGGCTGCCGGTGAGCTCAATCACGTAAGAGGTGTCGGTCACGTCGATGACGCGGGCGCGAAAGATGTCCGCCATGCGCTTCATCTCGTCGCGGTCCTTGCCGGTTGCGCGGACTTTCGTGATCATCAGCTCGCGCTCGATATGCGCCGATTCGGAAATGTCGACGACCTTGATCACTTCGACCAGCTTGTTGAGCTGCTTGGTAATCTGCTCGATGATGTCGTCGGACCCGGAGGTGACGATGGTCATGCGTGACATCGAGGCGTCTTCGGTCGGCGCCACGGTCAGCGATTCGATGTTGTAGCCGCGCGCCGAGAACAGCCCCGAGACACGCGACAGCGCGCCGGATTCGTTCTCGATCAGCAGGGAGATGACGTGTCTCATGATGTTCTCTTTCGAGGTCTACGATTGAACCGTGCTCCCGCGGATACGGACTGCCGGAGGCCGGCATCCGCGGCGACGGGAGCCGGTAAGCGCCCCGTCGCGCGGCGCGCCGTGGGTTGTGTCGGCGCGCCCCGCGAAACGAACGGTGATTACAGGTCTTCGGCGGACAGGATCATCTCGGTGAGACCCTTGCCGCCCTGGACCATGGGGTAAACGTTTTCGGTCTGGTCGATCTGGAAGTCGAGGAACACCAGGTCGTTCTTGCGGCCGAACGCTTCACGCAGCGCGCCTTCGACGTCGGCCGGCTTTTCGATCTTGAAGCCGACGTGACCGTAGGATTCGGCGAGTTTCGCGAAATCCGGCAGCGAATCCATGTACGACTCGGAGTAGCGCTCGCCGTGGAAGAGCTGCTGCCACTGGCGCACCATGCCGAGATAGCGGTTGTTGAGGTTCACGATCTTGATCGGCAACCGGAACTGCTTGCACGTCGACAGTTCCTGGATGTTCATCTGGATCGAGGCTTCGCCCGTGACGCACGCGACCGGCGAGCCGGGGTGCGCGAGCTGCGCCCCCATCGCGTAGGGCAGGCCGACGCCCATCGTGCCGAGGCCGCCGGAGTTGAGCCAGCGGCGCGGCTTGTCGAAGCGGTAGTACTGCGAGGCCCACATCTGATGCTGGCCGACGTCGGACGTGACGAAGGCCTCACCACCGGTCACTTCCCACAGCTTCTGGATCACGAACTGCGGCTTGATGATCTCGTCCGAGTTCTTGAACTTCATGCAGTCGCGGCGGCGCCATTCGTCGACCTGCTTCCACCACGTGCCGACGTTCTCGGCATCCGGGCGGGCGGACGAGGCTTCGATCTGCCGGATCATCTCTTCGAGCACTTCCTTGACGTCGCCGACGATCGGGACATCGACGCGGACGCGCTTCGAGATCGACGACGGGTCGATGTCGACGTGGATGATCTTGCGCGGCTCTTCGGCGAAATTGGCCGGGTCGCCGATGACGCGGTCGTCGAAGCGCGCGCCGATGGCGAGCAGCACGTCGCTGTAATGCATCGCCATGTTGGCTTCGTACGTGCCGTGCATGCCGGGCATGCCGAGGTACTGGCGGTCGCTCGCCGGGTAACCGCCGAGGCCCATCAGCGTGTTGGTGATCGGGAACCCGAGCAGGCGGGTGAGTTTGGTGAGCTGTTCGGCGGCATCCGACAGCACGACGCCGCCGCCGGTGTAGATCATCGGGCGCTTGGCTTCGAGCAGCAGCTGCACGGCTTTGCGGATCTGCCCCTGGTGGCCCTTGACGACCGGGTTGTACGAACGCATCGAGACCTCTTGCGGGTACTCGAATTCGCACTTGTGCATCGAGACATCCTTGGGGATGTCGACCAGCACGGGCCCCGGACGGCCGGTCTTGGCGAGGTAGAACGCCTTCTTGATCGTCGTCGCGATGTCGCGGACATCCTTGACGAGGAAGTTGTGCTTGACGCACGGGCGGGTGATGCCGACGGTGTCGACTTCCTGGAACGCGTCCTGGCCGATCGCGGCGGTCGGAACCTGGCCGCTGATGATCACCATCGGGATCGAGTCGCAGTAGGCGGTGGCGATGCCGGTGATGGCGTTGGTCGCGCCCGGGCCGGAAGTTACCAGCGCGACGCCTACGGTTTCGGTGCTGCGCGCAAAGCCGTCGGCCGCGTGCACTGCGGCCTGTTCGTGGCGCACCAGTACGTGGCGTACCTTGTCCTGGTTGAAGAGTGCGTCGTAGATGAAGAGGACGGCGCCGCCAGGGTAGCCGAACACATATTCGACCTTTTCTTCCTGAAGACACCTGATTACAATTTCCGCACCAGTCAGCACCATTACAAACTCGCTCATTGTTACGTTCTAAACAGCGAACGTTACCGGTCACTCGACATTTGGTCAAGGCTGCCGCCGCGTTGCAGCAAACCACTGAACAGTCGGGCTTCTGAAGGACTCACAGCTGGCTTCCCGGGTAGAACTCTCGACCTTCCTCGAAGGCGTCGAAAAGCGTGCGTTCAAGCAGGCCGTGTACGCGCTGAGGACCGACGAGGCGGCGCTCGATGCGGTGCAGGACGCGATGCTCAAGCTCTCGGTCAGCTACGCCGACCGTCCGCCCGCCGAACTCCCGCTGCTGTTCCAGCGCATCCTGCAGAACGTGATCTACGACGCGCTGCGGCGGCAGAAGGTGCGTAACGCGTGGACGACGCTGCTGTCGTCATTCACGTCGGGCGACGACGATGCGGATCCCCTCGATACGCTGACTGCCGACTCCGATGCCGCTCACGCCGGCACGCCGCACGCGCAGTTCGAACGCGCGAGGACGATGGCGGCGATCGAACGGGAAATCGCCCGCCTGCCCAATCGTCAACGCGAAGCCTTCCTGCTGCGTTACTGGGAGGAAATGGATATTTCCGAAACCGCCGCTGCGATGGGGTGTTCGGAAGGGAGCGTGAAGACCCACTGTTCGCGCGCCACGCAAACGTTGGCGGCAGCCCTCAAGGCAAAGGGGATCGTGTTATGAACGAACAGGAGTTCGGGCACAAGCTCGCGGTTCATCTTTCGGCCGCAACCCGCGAAATCGACGGCGAGCTCGCTTGCCGGCTGCGCAGTGCACGCGAAGAGGCGCTTCGGGCGAGTTCCCGGGCCGGAAAGTCTGGACGGTTTTTCGGCCGGAAGCTTCGTTTTCGCCTGATGCTTCCTGCCGTGCTCAGGCCTGCCGTACTGGTGTTCGCGGTCCTCGCGACGGTGCTTGCCGGCGATTACTGGGTGACTTGGTCGCGCGTCAACTCCCTTCAGGAAGTGGATACGGCGTTGTTGATCGACGACCTGCCGATCGACGCTTACCTCGACGCGGATTTCAAGGCATGGCTGCAGCAAGACTCGCAATCCTGATCGCAACGCTGGTTTTCGCCGGTGCTGCGGGAGCGGTGACGCCGATCGGAGCGCCCGGATGGCGCGATTTGAACGCCGAACAGAGGCAAATCCTCGCGCCGCTCGCTGACGACTGGAACAGCCTGAGCGAGCCCCACCGGCAGAAATGGATCGGCATTGCCAACAGCTATGGCCGGCTCACGCGCGAGGAGCAGGAGCGCATCCGCGCCCGCATGAAGGCGTGGGCCGATCTCCAGCCCGAACAGCGCGAACGGGCGCGCGACCAGTACCGGACCTTGCGCAACATTCCCCCCGACAAGCGGGAGTCGCTGCCCGAGCTGTGGCAGCGCTACCGCAGCATCCCGCCGGAAGAACGCCAGCCGCAGCACGACAGGCGCGATCGCCGCTCCGAGCCGCGCTCGCCGTTGCGCGCGGACGACAAATGAAACTCTAGCCAGACTGGATCTTCGATTGAACACCCCTTTGCCGCAGCGCCCCCGCGTCGAACTGGCCGGCCTGCGTCGCCGCCTCGCCAGCATGCTGTACGAATCACTGCTCCTGCTCGGTGTCCTCGGGTTGACGTTCATGGTCCCGTATCTTGTGCTCGGCGTCGTCCTGAACGTCGCTCCCGCGGGATGGTTCGCGTGGCTGCATGTGTATCTGGTGCTGGGAGCGTACTTCGTCTGGTACTGGCGGCGGCACGGCCAGACGCTGGCGATGCAGACCTGGCGCCTGCAGCTCGTGACGGCGACGGACGGACGCGCGCTGCCGCTCGCGACAGCCTGGCTGCGCTACACGCTCGCGTGGCCTTCCGTGCTGTGCTTCGGTCTGGGGTTGGCGTGGGCGCTCGTGGACCGCGACCGCCAGTTCCTGCATGACCGGCTCGCCGGAACGCGCGTCGTGTTTCGGCCAGCCTGACCCCGCGCCGCGTCGGACTTACGCAGCTGGTGCCGCTTGCGGCGGCAGCGAAGCGGCCTTCTGCGTCGTGACGCGAACCGTCGTTGGTCTTCCCCCCTCCGCGCGGCGCATTCGTCCCTCCCAAATCCTGCGTATACTTTGAATTTGCCTGAAGGGATCCGGTTCGACCGGAGACGACAATGAAAACGGAAAACGCCCCCAGCATTCTTCGCTCCGCCTATGTGCCCCTCGCGTGGCGGATCGACCACCTCGACCTGCACTTCAACCTCGATCCGGTGGCGACGATCGTCAAAAGCCGTCTGCGCTGCGTACGCAACGCGCTCGCGCCCGCGGCCCCGCTGCGGCTCTTCGGCGAAGACATCGAGCTGCTCGACTTGACGGTCAACGGAGCGCAACCGGCGCCCGATGCAATGACGCGGACCGCTGACGGAATCGAGATCGCGCTGGCGGGAGAAAGCGCGGAAATCGAAATCGCCACCCGCATCGACCCGTCGGCGAACACCACGCTTTCGGGTCTCTACCTGTCTCGCGGCGGCTTCTTCACCCAATGCGAAGCGGAAGGTTTTCGCCGCATAACTTTCTTTCCCGACCGGCCTGACGCGATGACGCGTTTCACCGTCACGCTGGAGGCGGACGCAGCGACGTGCCCGGTCTTGTTGTCGAACGGCAACCTGATCGAACAGGGACCGCTCGACGGGGGCCGACACTACGCCAGGTGGGAGGATCCGTTTCCGAAGCCGTCATATCTCTTCGCGCTCGTCGCGGCGAATCTGGTGTCGCTCGAACGGCGGGTGAACACCGCGTCCGGGCGCGAGGTGCTACTGCAGGTATGGGTCGAAGACGGCAATCTCGACCGCAGCGGGCACGCGATGGATTCGCTGATCCATTCGATGCGCTGGGACGAAGAGACTTTCGGCCTCGAACTCGATCTTGACCGCTTCATGATTGTCGCCGTGAGCGACTTCAACATGGGCGCAATGGAGAACAAGGGCCTCAACATCTTCAACTCGAAGTACGTGCTGGCGAAGCCCGACACGGCCACCGACGTCGATTACGAGAATATCGAAAGCGTCGTCGCGCACGAGTACTTCCACAACTGGACCGGCAACCGCGTGACCTGCCGCGACTGGTTCCAGCTCACACTCAAAGAAGGGCTGACGGTATTCCGCGACCAGCAGTTCTCCGCTGACATGCTCGGACGCATGGCCGAGGCGGGAGGCGAGGCCGCTGCCGCGTCGGCGCGCGCGGTGAAGCGGATCGACGACGTGCGCGTGCTGCGCACCGCGCAGTTTGCCGAGGATGCGGGGCCGATGGCGCACCCGATCCGCCCGGATAGCTATCAGGAAATCAACAACTTCTACACCGCGACAGTGTACGAGAAGGGCGCCGAAGTCATCCGCATGCTGCACACGCTGCTGGGAGCGGAAGGGTTTCGCAACGGCATGGACCTGTATTTCAGCTATCACGACGGGCAGGCGGTGACTTGCGACGATTTCGTCGACTGCATGGCCGAAGCGAACGGCCGCGACCTCGACCAGTTCATGCGCTGGTACGGCCAGGCCGGCACGCCGCGAGTCACGGCGCAAGGGCGCTACGACGCCGAAAGCCGCAGCTACACGCTGACGCTGACGCTGACACAGCACACTCCACCGACGCCGGGCCAGCCTGAAAAGCTGCCGCTCGTGATACCGGTCGCGGTAGGCCTGATCGGGCCGGACGGCACCGACCTGCCGCTGCGGCTGCAGGCCGACAACCACGGCGCGACGACGAAACTGGTCGAGCTGACCGAAGCGGAGCAAAGCTTCCAGTTCACGGACCTCGACTTCGAGCCCGTTCCTTCGCTGCTGCGCGGTTTTTCCGCCCCGGTGATTCTCGAGCTCGACGAGGACGACGCGCGCCTCGCGTTCCGCATGGCCCACGACTCCGATGCGTTCAACCGCTGGGACGCGGCGCAGCGCTATGCGGAACGGGTTGTCCTTGCGCTCGCTGCCGACGCTGCCGCAGGCCGTCCGCTGGCGGTGCCGGACGCTTTCGTCAGCGCCTTCCGCGCCCTGCTGACGAACGACGCGCTCGACCCCGCCTTCAGGGCCCAGGCGGCTGCGCTACCGGCCGAAGCCTATCTGCTCGAACGGATGGCGGTCGCCGATCCGGCGCCGCTGCGCGCGGCGCTGATGGCGCTGATGCGCGAACTGGGCGGGGCGCTCAGCGACGAGTGGCTGACGCTTTACCGCAAGCATGAAGTGAGCGGGCCGTACCGCTATCACCCCGCCGATGCGGGACGACGCGCGCTGCGCAACCTCGCGCTGAAGTATCTCGCTGCCGCCGGAGTCGGCGAAGGTCTCGAGCGGGCGCACGCGCAGTTCGAGCGTTTCGACAACATGACGGAAGGCTTCGGCGCGCTCGCCGCGCTGGTCAACAGCGCAAGTCCGGCGCGCGAGGCGGCGCTCGACGCGTTTCACCGCCGCTACCGTGACGACGCGCTCGTGCTCGACAAGTGGTTCGCGCTGCAGGCCGGCGCGTGGCGTTGGGATGCCGAAGCGGCGCCGGTGCTCGAACGAGTGCGCATGCTGATGGACGATCCGGGGTTCAGCATCGAGAATCCGAACAAGGTCTATGCGCTGCTCGGGAGTTTTTTCCGCGCCAACCCTGCAGAGTTCCATCTGCCGGACGGCAGCGGCTACGTGTTCTGGGCCGACCAGGTGCGGGCGCTCGACCGGCGCAACCCCCAGGTCGCGTCGCGCGTCGCGCGGGCGCTCGAGAGCTGGCGCCGGTTCACTCCGGAAATCCGGGATCGTGTCGGCGTGCAGCTCGAGCGCGTGCGTAGTGTCACCGGACTGTCACCCGACGTCGCGGAGATCATCGACAAGGCGCTGCAGGACGGTCGCTAGCGGGACGCTGGCGCAGCCAGCCGGAATCGGAAGACGAGGTGAGCAGGGCCGGGTGCAGTGTGCTCCGCGGCCCGCGCAGCCGGTCCTGCAGACTGCGTCGCCGCTGCCCCTCAGTTCGTGATGTCGCCGGCGATGTAGCTCGACAGGTGGCTGATCGTCTCTTCCTGCTGGACGATGATCGACTTGACGACGTCGCCGATCGTCACGATGCCAACGATCTTGCCGCGCTCGACGACCGGCAGGTGACGAAAGCGGTTCTCGGTCATGATGTTCATGACCTCATCGACGGTGTGCGATGGCGTGATCGTGCAGACGTTCGGCGTCATCAGCTCGCCAACCGTCGCCTCTTTCGAACTGAGGCCTTTCAGCACCAGTTTCCGCGCGTAGTCCCGTTCGGTGAATATCCCCGTGAGGTGATCGTTTTCCGTCACCAGCACGGCGCCGATGTCGTGCTTGGCCATGACTGCCAGCGCATCGAACACGCTGACGGCCGGTGACACCGCGTGCGCGCCCGCGCCTTTCGTTTCCAGAATCTGCCGCACTGTCGTGGTGGTCATTGCTGCTTCCCTCCTCTTGTCGCTGGCTGCCGTGCCGGGTGGCACCGATGAACACGTCGTCATAGCTTGAATCGACTTCGGCGCGGACGCAAGCGCCACCTGCGCGGGCAAGCGGGCGGGCGGCGCCCGATTCAGTTCAGATTTCGAGATTGTCGATCAGCCGCGTGTGGCCGAGCTTCGCCGCGGCGAGGACGACCAGCGGATCGTCCGCGTGACCCGGAGGCTGCAGGTCCGAACGGCGGCGCACGGCGACATAATCGGGGTGCCAGCCATGCGCGGCGAGCCCGGCCGTCGCCTCGGTTTCGAGCTTCAGGAAATCGCGATCGCCGCCCCGCACCGCATCGCGGATGCGGGCGAGTTCGCGGTACAGCCGCGGCGCTTCGGCACGCTCTTCGGCAGACAGGTAGCCGTTTCGCGACGACAGCGCGAGCCCGTCAGTTGCGCGGATCGTCTCGCCCGGCACCACTTCGACCGCGACGGCCAGTTCGCGCACCATGTTCGTCAACACCATCAGCTGCTGGTAGTCCTTTTTGCCGAACAGCGCGACGTCCGGGCGCACGATGTTGAGGAGCTTCAGCACGACCGTCGCGACGCCGCGGAAGTGGCCGGGACGGAACTCGCCTTCGAGGATCGTGACGTGCGCCGGCGCCGGGTCGACGTGGTACTGCTGCGGTTGCGGGTACATCTCGCCTTCGTCCGGCGCAAACAGGTGGGCGACGCCCGCCGCCTCGAGCCTTTCGCAGTCGTCCTTGAATGTCCGGGGATAGCGGTCGAAGTCGTCGCGCGGGCCGAACTGCAGGCGGTTGACGAAAATGCTCGCAACGATCGAATCGGCATGGCCTGCGGCCTGCCGCATCAGCGCGATGTGCCCGTCGTGCAGGTTGCCCATCGTGGGCACGAGGGCGACTTTGCCGTTGGCCGCAGCGCGGGCAGTGCGCAGGCTCTGGATGGTGGTGTGGATCTGCATGGCGAGGTCTCGGAGCGCGAAGGGCGCGGCTCAATAACAGTGTTCGGGGGCGGGAAAACTGCCGTCCCTGACCGCTCGGACGTAGCTCGCGACGGCTTCGTCGATGCCTGTCTTCCCGGTCATGAAATTCCTGACGAAGCGCGCTTTCTTGCCCGGATAGACGCCGATCATGTCGTGCAGCACGAGCACCTGGCCGTCGCAGTCCGGTCCCGCGCCGATGCCGATCGTCGCCATCGAGGCGAGGCTGGCCGTGATTTCCCGAGCGAGCGCGGCGGGAACCATTTCCATGACCATCAGCGCGGCGCCGGCCTGTTGCAGCGCCAGCGCATCGGCCTTCAACTGCGCCGCTGCGGCCTCGCTGCGCCCCTGCACGCGATAACCTCCCAACTGGTGCACGGACTGCGGCGTGAGCCCGATGTGGGCGCATACCGGTATGCCGCGTTCGACGAGGAAGCGGACGGTTTCGGCCATGAAGGCGCCGCCTTCGAGCTTGACCATTTGCGCGCCGGCGGCGAGCAGGCGGGCAGCGTTGCGCATCGCCTGCGACGAGCTCTCGTGACACGAACCGAACGGCATGTCGGTGACGATGAACGGGCGGGTCGCACCGCGCACGACACATTCGGTGTGATAGATCATGTGCTCCAGCGTCACCGGCAGCGTGGACTTCTGTCCCTGCACGACGTTGCCGAGCGAGTCACCGACGAGGAGGATGTCGACCCCGGCGCGCTCGAGCAGCGACGCGAAGCTCGCGTCATAGCAGGTGAGCATGCTGATCTTGCGCCCTTCGGCGCGCATCTTGCCAATTTCGAACAGGGTGACGGGTTTGTCGTCCTGGAGGTAGCTCATGGGGGACTCCTGAGGAGAGCCGGAGTTTTCCGCAAAATGTCGCGGCGCACAAGTGGGTCTGCGAAAAGCGGGTTGCGAAAAGCTCCGGGCGAGGAGGCGGTCAGCCGGCGTAGCCGAAGAACTCGCGGTACCCGCGCATGTTGCGCAGCCGGTCGAGCAGGAGCTCGAAGTCATCGTCCTGCTCGACCGGGTTGAGGATCTCGGCGTCGACGACGAACAGCGGCGCCGCTTCGTAATCGTAGAAGAACCGCGCGTAGCGCTCGGCGACCTGTTCCAGGTAACGTTCCGTGATGCGGCGTTCGCTTTCCACGCCGCGGCGCCGGATACGCTCGATCAGCGTCTCGGGTTTCGCCTGGAGATAGATCACGAGGTCGGGGTGCCGTACCGCGGCCGGCTGCATGCTCTCGAAGATCCGGCGGTAGAGCGCCAGTTCGTCATCGGCGAGGTTGAGCGCTGCGAACAGCTGATCCTTGTCGAGAACGAAGTCCGACACGACGCGCGGGTGCGCATCGGCGCGTTCGGCGAGCGCGGCGAGCTGGTCGACGCGCTGGAACAGGAATGACAGCTGGGTCGGCAGCGCCCAGCGTTGCGGGTCCTGATAGAAACGCCCGAGAAACGGGTTTCGCTCCGGCTGCTCGAACACCGTCTCGGCCTCGAGCCGCTCCGCGAGCCGGCGCGCGAGGGAGGTCTTGCCGGCGCCGATCGGCCCTTCGATGACGATGTAGCGCGCCTTGTCGAGCATGTGCCGGACCCGTCTCTAGTTGCGGAAAATGAAATATACCGCACCCAGCATACACAACGCGGCCCAAAGGTAATCAAGCTTCATCGGCTGCTTCATGTAAAGCACGACGAACGGTATGAACACGAGCAGCGTGATGACTTCCTGCAGGATCTTGAGCTGCGCAAGGCTGAACTGCGTCGCGCCGATGCGATTCGCCGGCACCTGCAGCAGGTATTCGAACAGCGCGATGCCCCAGCTCACGATCGCCGCGATGAACCAGGCTTTCGACTGCATGTTCCTGAGGTGCCCGTACCACGCGAACGTCATGAACACGTTCGACGCGGCGAGGAGCAGCGCAGTCTGAAGCCATACCGGAATCGTCTGCAGCCACGCAGGCATCGGAGGGGTCAGTCCGGCAGCCTTTCGACTGCCTGGTCACGCACTTCCGACAGGAGGTCGGCGACGCGCCCGCGGCCGGGGATCGTCGCCGCCGGAGCGATTTCCGCGAGCGGGACGAGCACGAAGGCGCGTAGGTGCATGCGCGGATGCGGGATTTGGAGTCCGGGTTCATCGACGCAGTCGTCGCCGTAGAGCAGCAGGTCGAGATCAAGCGTTCTTGGCGCCTGAGGATACGCGCGGGTGCGGCCGAGGCGCGCTTCGATGTCAAACAAGGCGTCGAGCAGCGTCCGTGCGGGCAGCGTCGTCTCGAGCGCGGCGACCGCGTTGAAGAAGTCCGGCTGCCCGCGCACACCCACCGGGGCTGTGCGGTACAGCGCCGAGCGCGCGACAACATGCGTGTCGGGCAACTTGTCGAGGGCTTCGAACGCGGTCCGGAGCGTCGCGACCGACTGGCCGAGGTTCGCGCCCAGCGCGACGAAGGCGCGCACAGGAGCGTGCGGGGCGCCGGTCCGGCCGGGGCCGGATCGTTTCATGACGCGTCGACGGCGGCGGTGTCGGCCTCGGCCGGCTTGCGCCGGCGGCGGCGCCGCTTGCGCTCGGGCGCTTCGCCGCGGCCGGCTGCCTCGGCAAGCAGCGCTTCGCGCGCGTCGTGACCGGCGTGTGCGAACCGGTCCCACCACTCGGGGAGCGCCAGGTCGATTTCGCCCGACTGCGCGCGCAAACGCAGGAAGTCCCATGCGGCGCGGTAACGCGGCTGTTCGATGAGGCGGTAGGGCGTCTTGCCGCTGCACTTGTCGAAGCGCGGTTGCAGCGCCCAGATTTCCTTGATGTCCCCGACGATGCGCCGCGTAATCGCGAGCTTGCCGGCCTGCGCTTCGAGCACGTCGTCCATCGCCGCGAACAACGCGGGCTGGGTGTGCTCGCCGTTGCGCTTGCGCGTTTCCCACGCGGCGAGCACTTCGTGCCACAGCAGCGTCGCGAACAGGAAGCCCGGCGACACCGACTTGTCCTGGCGCACGCGCTCGTCGGTATTCTCGAGGGCCAGCCTGACGAAGCGTTCGCCCATCGGCTGTTCAAGGATCACGTCGAGCAGCGGCAGCAGGCCGTGGTGCAGGCCTTCCTCGCGCAGCTGCTCAAGGCATTTCAGCGCGTAGCCGGAGAACAGCAGCTTCAGCATCTCGTCGAAGAGCCGCGCGGCCGGCACGTTTTCGAGCAGCGATGCCATTTCGCGAATCGGGTTGCGCGCGGCAGGGTCGAGCGTCAGCCCGAGCTTGGCGCCGAGTCGTACGCCGCGCAACATCCGCACCGGGTCTTCGCGGTAACGCGCGCGCGGGTCGCCGATGATGCGCAGCGTCTTCTGCTTCAGGTCGGCGACGCCGTGGTGGTAATCGACGATCTGCTCGGTCGTCGGATCGTAATACAGCGCGTTGACGGTGAAGTCGCGCCGGGTTGCGTCCTCGGCCTGCGAGCCGAAGACGTTGTCGCGCAGCACCCGGCCGTGTTCGTCGGTTTCAGTGCTCTCCGCCACCTGGCTCGCGCGAAACGTCGACACTTCGATCGTCTCCGGACCGCTCATGACATGAACGATCTTGAAGCGGCGACCGATGATGCGCGAGCGGCGGAACAGCGCACGGACTTCCTCGGGCGTCGCGCTCGTCGCGACGTCGTAGTCTTTCGGCGGGTGGCCGACCAGGAGGTCGCGCACTGCGCCGCCGACGACGAAGGCCTTGTGGCCGTGTTCCTGCAGCACGGTGCAGACCTTGCGCGCGACCGGCGAGATCTGTTCGCGGCGAACGCCATGCTGAGCGACGGGAATCAGCGCGGGTTCGGTATTCACGACTGGCAGCGCGGCGCGCTGGAAGACTTTGCGCAGCAGCTTGCGGATCATTGGAAAGAGGGCGGAGCGGTCAACATAAGCGTGCAATCATAACCGATGCGCAGGGGTTGCAGGGCACTGCTGCCACCTTACCGCAGCGAGATGACCGGCCAGCCGTTGGCGAGCGCCTGCGCGCGCAGCGTGTCGTCGGGGTCGACGGCGACCGGATCGGTGACGCGCGCCATCAGCGGCAGGTCGTTGTGCGAGTCGCTGTAGAACCACGAGCGCGAGAAGCTGCCGTGATACAGGCCGAGCGACTCGAGCCAGCTGTCGACACGCTCGATCTTGCCCGCCTTGAACGCCGGCGTGCCGCGCGGCTTGCCGGTGAAGGCGCCGTGTTCCTGCGCCGGGACCGTCGCGACGAGATGGGGAATGCCGAATTCGCGCACGATCGGGCCGGTGACGAAGCTGTTCGTCGCCGTGACCACTGCGACCAGCGCGCCGCGGTCGAGCTGTTCGCGCACGAGCCGGCGGGCCTTGTCGGTGATCATCGGCGCGACGGCGGTCGCCATGAATTCGCGGTGCCACGCATCGAGCTGCGCGCGCGGATGGCGCGCGAGCGGGGCGAGCTGAAAGTCGAGGAACTCGAAGATGTCGAGCGTGCCGGCCTTGTACTGCTCGTAGAAGCCGATGTTCTTCGCTTCCTGCACTTCGCGGTCGAGCACGCCCTTGGCGATGAGGAACTGCGCCCACGCGAAATCGGAGTCGCCGTCGAGCAGCGTGTTGTCGAGGTCGAAGAGTACGAGGTCCAAGCTGGTTTCCTTGAAGGGGAGGGGGTAGTTCGGGGCAGCAGGCGTGCCGGGCGCGATGCGAGGATGGGGGCCCGCGCTCATATGTCGAGACCGGCCTGGATCATCTCGCGCAACAGCGGCAGCGTGACCGCGCGCTTGCGTTCGAGCGACGCGGAGTCGAGCGCATCGAGCACCGCGAGCAGGCTCGGCAGGTCGCGACGGCCGTGGCGCAGCAGGAAATCGGTCACTTCGTCGGCGAGCGGCAGGCCGCGCCGTTCGGCGAGCGTGCGCAGGATCGCCGCGCGCGCTTCATCGTCGAGCGGGCGGACTTCATAGACCAGGCACTGTCCGACGCGCGTGCGCAGATCCTCGCGCACCGCAAGCTGCAGCGGAGCGGTCGCACCAGCGAGGAGCAGCGTCTGGCCGTTGCCGCGCGCGCGGTTGAACGCGTTGAACAGCGCGACCTGCGCCGCGGCGTCGAGCGCGTCGACGTCGTCGACCGCGAGCAGCGCGCCGCCGGTCTGCGACAGCTCGTCACCCGCCTCGGCGGCCGGGATGTAGAGAGCCGGCCGCCCTGCGGCGAGCGCGCCGGCGACCGCCGCACGCAACAGATGGCTGCGACCGCTGCCTGCGGGGCCCCAAAGATACAGGTGAGCGGCGTGGGGTCCGATCGCGTCGAGCGCGGCGACCAGTTCGTCGTTGCTGCCGACGACGAAGTTGTCGAGCGTCGGCGGCGCATCGGGGCGGATGTCGAGCACGAGCTGTTTCACTTGCCGATCTCCTCGATGCGCGATTCGTTGTCGCCCTGGTAGAGGCGGCTCGCGACCCACGCGGTACGCAGTTCGCGCAAGCCGACGAGGATCGCTGCACTCGCCGGCAGCGCGACGAGCACGCCGACGAAGCCGAACAGCTGGCCGAACGCCATCAGCGCAAAGATCACCGCAACCGGATGCAGGCCGATGCGCTCGCCGACGAGGTAGGGCGTCAGCACGAAGCTCTCGATTGCCTGCCCGAGGCTATACACGATCGCGACGCCGATCAGCGGCGACCAGCCGTCGGCCTGCAGCAGTGCAGTGAGGATCGCGAGGATCAGGCCGCCGCCGAAGCCGACGTACGGGATGAAAACGAGCAGGCCGGTGATGACGCCGACCGGCAGCGCGAACTTCAGTCCGGCCAGCCACAGGCCGACGCTGTAGAACACCGCGAGCAGCAGCATCACGGAGAGCTGGCCGCGCAGGAACTGCGACAGCACCGAGTCGATGTCGTTGAAGATGCGCAACGTGCGCGGCAGCATCGGGCGCGGGATGATGGCCTGCACGTTCGCGACCAGGTGCGGCCAGTCCTGCAGCAGGTAGAACATCACGACCGGGATCAGCAGCACGAGCGCCGCGAGGCCGACCAGCGCGCTGCCGCCTTCGCGGAGGTGGCCGAGGATGACCGGCACCAGGTCCTGCGCAGTGCTCCAGTTCTCGGTGATCCAGGTGCGCACGAACGCCGTATCGAGCTGCACGTCGATGCCGAAGCGCTCCAGCAGTCGCGGCGCGACGCGCGAATTGAGCAGCTCGATCAGATCCGGCAGACGGCCGACGAGCGCGATCGCCTCGCGATAGATCATCGGCGCGAGGATCAGCAGCAGCAGCAGCAACATCGCGCCCAGGCCGAGGATCACCAGCAGCACTGCGAGGGGGCGTGGGATGCGGCGTCGGACCATCCAGCGCACCGCCGGGTCGCAGATGTATGCGAACACCGCCGCGATCACGAACGGCGCGAGGATCGGCCCGAGCGCGTAGAGCAGCGCGACGAGCGCAAGCGCTACGCCTACCCACACGGCGGATTGCAGACGGTCGGCGCGGGATTGGGTCATTTCGAGTAAAATCGCGAGCTTGGCGCGGATGCCCGGCAAGTGCCGGAGTGACCCGCGAAACCCGTAAATGTAGCCACTTGGCGTTGCGGCCTCAAGTTTCCCGCTCGCCAGGTCCGGCCGACCCCCGCATTCCGCACGCTAGAGGAACCCACTTGAGCTCCCCGAAACCTTCGCTTTCCTACCGCGACGCCGGTGTCGATATCGATGCCGGCGACGCGCTCGTCGACCGCATCAAGCCGCTCGCCAAACGCACCATGCGCCCTGAAGTGCTGGGCGGCATCGGCGGCTTCGGCGCGCTGTTCGAGCTGTCGAAAAAGTACCGCGAGCCGGTGCTGGTGTCGGGCACCGACGGCGTCGGCACGAAACTCAAGCTCGCGTTCCAGCTGAACAGGCACGACACCGTCGGCCAGGATCTGGTCGCGATGAGCGTCAACGACATTCTCGTCCAGGGCGCCGAACCGCTGTTCTTTCTCGACTACTTCGCCTGCGGCAAGCTCGATGTCGATACTGCGGCAGCGGTCGTCGGCGGCATTGCGCGCGGCTGCGAGCTGTCCGGCTGCGCGCTGATCGGCGGCGAGACCGCCGAGATGCCGGGGATGTACCCCGACGGCGAATACGACCTGGCCGGCTTCGCGGTCGGCGCAGTCGAGAAGTCCGAGATCATCGACGGCTCGCGGATCGTCCCCGGCGACGTCGTCCTCGGCCTCGCGTCGAGCGGCGCGCATTCGAACGGCTATTCGCTGATCCGCAAGATCATCGACCTTGCCAAGCCCGACCTCGACGCCGACTTCCACGGCCGTCCGCTGCGCGACGTGATCCTCGAGCCGACGCGCCTGTACGTGAAGCCGATGCTCGGCCTGATGCAGGCGATCCCCGGCGTCGTCAAGGGCATGGCGCACATCACCGGCGGCGGCCTGCTCGAGAACGTGCCGCGCATCCTCGGCGAGACGCTCACGGCGCGGCTGGAGGCGTCGTCGTGGACGCTGCCGCCGCTGTTCCAATGGCTCAGGGACGCCGGCAACGTCGACGCGCAGGAAATGTATCGCGTCTTCAACTGCGGCGTCGGCATGGTCGTTATCGTATCGGCGGCGCAGGCCGACGTGGCCGTGCAGAACCTCGAGGCCGCGGGCGAAACCGTCTATCGGCTCGGCCGGATCGAGTCGCGGGCCGAAGGCGCGGCGCAGACGACAGTCGGCTGAGTTCGGCCGGATGTGCGGTCCGTTGCGCGGGTGCCTCTCCGCGCCGCGGCGCGCGCGGCAAACGCCAGGGGCGCGCCGACATCCGATGCGCGCGGTTTTTCCGAACTTTCGCCAGTCCCGTCGCGGGCAGGTCCGTCACCAGAGCCTCCGTCCTTCATGCCCGCCCCTCGTCGCCTGATCGTCGCCCTCAGCCTCGTCGGCCTCGCCGCGCTTGCGAGCTACGCGTATTACGCGAACCGCAGCCCGGCGATACCGCAGCCGCCCGGCGCGGCGCCTGTGGCCGAGCGAGGCAGTGGCGGCGCAGCCGGTGCTGCGGCCAATGCGGTGCCGGTCAGTGTCGAGACCGTCACCGTGACGTCCGAGACCGTCGCCGACGACGTCACTGCGGTCGGCACGCTGCGCTCGAACGAATCGGTCGTGCTGCGGCCCGAAGTCGCCGGCCGCATCGCCGCGATCCGGTTCCGCGAAGGCGGGCCGGTACGACGCGGCGAAGTGCTGATCGAACTCGACGCAGCGGTGCAGCAGGCCGAAGTGCAGCAGGCGAAAGCGAACCTCGCGCTCGCGGAGGCGAATTACGGCCGCACTGACGATCTCTTCAAGCGCAAGTTCCTTAGCCACACCGCGCGCGACGAAGCCGCTTCGCAGCTCGAAGTCGCGCGCGCGAACATGGCGCTCGCCCAGGCCCATCTCGAGCGCATGCGTATCCGCGCGCCGTTCGCGGGCGTCGTCGGGATCCGCAACGTCAGCGTCGGCGACTACGTCAAGGAAGGCGACGACCTGGTCAATCTCGAGGACATCGCGACGCTGAAAGTCGATTTCCGCCTGCCGGAAAACTATCTCGCGCGCGTGCGCCCCGGGCAGACGCTCGAACTCACCTCCGACGCGATTCCCGATCAGCGCTTCGAAGCGCGGGTCGCCGCGATCGACCCGCTCGTCGATGAACAGGGGCGCTCCGTCGTGATGCGCGCGACGTTGCCGAACGAAGGACTGCGGCTGCGCCCGGGGATGTTTGCGCGCGTGCGGCTGATCCTGCAGCAGCGCGCTGACGTCGCGATCCTGCCCGAGGAGGCGCTGGTGTCGGCGCCCGGCAACGTGCAGTTCGTCTATCGCGTCGTCGACGGCAAGGCGCAGCGCGTCGAGGTGTCGACCGGGGTGCGGCGCGGCACCCGCGTCGAAGTCGTGCGCGGCCTGCAGGCCGGCGACGTCGTCGTGACGGCGGGCCAGCTCAAGCTGCGCGACGGGGCGCCGGTGCGCGTCGTGCGCGCGGACGGGACCGGCGAGGTGCCTTCGGCAGGCGTCGCCGGCGGAGCCGGTTGACCGGAGACGCGCGATGATCCTGTCCGAAATCTGCATCAAGCGTCCGGTGTTCGCGACGGTGCTGTCGCTGCTGGTGCTGCTCGTCGGGCTGATGTCGTATTCGCGCCTGACGGTGCGCGAATACCCGAACATCGACGAGCCGGTCGTCACCGTCGATACGACCTACACCGGCGCGAGCGCCGAGATTGTCGAATCGCAGGTCACGAAGCCGCTCGAGGATTCGCTCGCCGGCATCGAAGGCGTCGACGTGATCCAGTCGATCAGCCGCCAGGAGCGCAGCCAGATCACGATCCGCTTTCGCATCGAGCGCGACGCCGACAGCGCCGCGGCCGACGTACGCGACCGTGTGTCCCGCGCGCGGCGCCAGCTGCCCGACGACATCGACGAGCCGGTGATCGCAAAAGTCGAGGCCGACGCGAGCCCGATCATCTGGATCGCGTTCTCGTCGGATCGCCACTCGTCGCTCGAACTGAGCGACATCGCCAGCCGCATCGTCAAGCCGCGGCTGCAGACGCTCTCCGGCGCCGCCGACGCGCGCGTGTTCGGCGAGCGCCGCTATTCGATGCGCATCTGGCTCGATCGCGACCGGCTGGCGGCGTTCAACCTCACGCCGCAGGACGTCGAGGACGCGATCCGGCGCCAGAACGTCGAGCTGCCGGCCGGGCGCATCGAAAGCCGCGAGCGCGAATTCGCTGTCGTCGCGCAGACCGATCTCGACGAGCCGCAGGAGTTCGAGGCGATCGTCGTGCGCGAACCCGGGACGGCCGATGGGCGCCCGGTCCGTATCCGCGACATCGGTCGCGTCGAAGTCGCCGCGCAGAGCGAGCGCACGCTGGTGCGCTTCATGGGCAAGCCGGCGGTGTCGCTCGGCCTGATCAAGCAGTCGGTCGCGAACCCGCTCGACCTCAAGCGCGGGCTCGTCGAGATGATGCCGGTGCTCGAAGCCGAGCTGCCCGAAGGCATGACGATGAGCATCGCGAACGACACGACCGTGTTCATCGAACGCTCGATCGCATCGGTGTTCGCGACGATCTGGGAGGCCGTGCTGCTGGTCGCGATGATCTGCTTCTTCTTCCTGCGCAACTGGCGCGCGATGCTGGTGCCGCTGGTGACGATTCCGGTGTCGCTCGTCGGCGCGTTCACGCTGATGCTGGTGTTCGGCTTCTCGATCAACACGCTGACCTTGCTCGCGCTGGTGCTCGCGATCGGCCTCGTCGTCGACGACGCCATCGTCGTGCTCGAGAACATCTACCGGCATGTCGAGGACGGCATGGAGCCCGTCCAGGCGGCTTTTCGGGGCGCGCGCGAGATCGGCTTCGCTGTCGTCGCGATGACGATCACGCTCGCCGCGGTGTATGCGCCGGTCGCGTTCATGACCGGACGCACCGGCAAGCTGTTCACCGAGTTCGCGCTGACGCTCGCCGGCGCGGTGATCGTGTCGGGCTTCGTCGCGCTGACGCTGTCGCCGATGATGTGCTCGAAGCTGCTGCGCCACGAGCAGCGGCACGGCCGCTTCTACAACGCGATCGAGCGGTTCCTCGGCGGGCTGACCAACGGCTACCGCCGCGCGCTGATCGCCGCGCTGCAACTGCGCTGGGCCGTGGTGCTCGCGTTCATCGTCGTCGCCGGCTTGTCGCTGGTGCTGCTCAAGACGTTGAAGACGGAACTCGCGCCGGTCGAGGACCGCGGCCGCGTCGTCGGCATCTTTTCGGGGCCGGAAGGCGCGACGATCGACTTCATGGGGCGCTACGCCGAACAGGTCGAGGCGATTTTCGCCCAGACGCCGGAAGTCGACCGCTACCTCGTCATTTCCGGCAACCCGACGGTGTCCCAAGGGATCTCGTTCGCCGGCTTCACCGACTGGGCCGAGCGCGAGCGCAGCGCCGCCGAGATCGCGGGCGAGCTGCGGCCGAAGCTCTCGGCGGTACCGGGGCTGCTCGCGTTCCCCGTGCTGCCCGCCGCGTTTGGGCAGAGCTCCCGCTCGCGTCCGGTCAGCTTCGTCATCACAACGTCGGAGTCGTATGACGAACTCGCACGCCACACCGAGCGGATGCTCGACGAGCTGCGCGCCCATCCGGGCTTCGTGTCGCCGGACACCGACCTGAAGCTGACGAAGCCGGAACTCGCCGTCGACGTCGACCGCGACCGCGCCGCCGACCTCGGAATTCCCGTCGACGTGATCGGCCGCACGCTCGAGACGATGCTCGGCGGGCGGCAGGTTACGCGCTACAAGAAGGACGCCGAGCAGTACGACGTGATCGTGCAGGTCGAGGCGGCAAGCCGCGCCATTGCGCGCGACATCCGCGAGATCTACGTGCGCGGCAAAAGCGGCGAGATGGTGCCGCTCGCGAACCTCGTGCAGGTGCGCGAGACGGTCAGCCCGCGCGAGCTCAACCACTTCGGCCAGCGGCGGTCGGTGACGATCTCGGCAAACCTCGCGCCGGATCTTGCGCTCGGCGAAGCGCTGGCGTTTCTCGAACAGACGGCGGCGCGAGTGCTGCCCGCCGGCTACGCGATCGACTACGACGGCCAGTCGCGCGAATTCAAGACCAGCTCGGCGAGCCTCGCGCTGACTTTCGTGCTTGCGCTGGCGTTCATCTACCTCGTGCTCGCGGCGCAGTTCGAGAGCTTCCGCGACCCGTTCATCATCATGCTGACGGTGCCGCTGTCGATGACCGGCGCGCTCGCGGCGCTGTATTTCACCGGCGGCACGCTGAACGTGTATAGCCAGATCGGGCTCGTCACGCTCGTCGGCTTGATCACGAAGCACGGCATCCTGATCGTCGAGTTCGCGAACCAGCTGCGCGACGAGGGCGCTGCGCTGCGCGATGCGGTCATCGCCGCGTCGGTGCTGCGGCTGCGCCCGATCCTGATGACGACCGGGGCGATGGTGCTCGGCTCGATCCCGCTCGCGCTCGCGACCGGCGCCGGCGCCGAGAGCCGGCAGCAGATCGGCTGGGTCATCGTCGGCGGCCTGCTGCTCGGCACGGTGTTCACGCTGTTCGTCGTGCCGACCGTCTATACGCTCCTCGCACGCCGCGAGCGCACCCGCATCGAGGCCGAACAGCCGGTCGCGGCGACAGAATAAGTGCCGCATTCGCAGCCTCAACAAGTCCTTTCGCGGCCGCGTTCGGCTCTCGCCGCGTGGCTGATGATGGCGCTGGTGCTGCTGTCGCTCGCGTACGGTGCGCGCACCGGCGTTCCGGCCTGGCCCGCCGGCCTCGCCGCGTGGGGTGCGGCAATCGCGCTGTGGCCGCGCCTCGACCACAAGCAGCACCGCTTCGCGATCATCCTTTCCGGGCTCGGCGCCGTCGCGCTCGCGGTTGCGCTGTGGCGCGACCAGAGCCCTTCGTGGAGCGGCCTGCTGACGAAGAACACGCCGCTGCTCGGAATGCTCGCCGCGGTGAGCTTTCTGCAGCTCGTCGGCATGGGGAGCGACGACGACCGACCCCTTCCGCGCGGGCGACGCGCGTTGTGGCAGACGATGGCCGGCGTGCACGTTTTCGGCGCCGTGATCAACATGTCGGTGATTTTCATCGTCGCCGAGCGGCTTGCGCAGGCCGGGCGGCTGTCGCCGCGACAGGCCGCCGCGATCGCGCGCCCCTTCATGCTCGCGGCGCTGTGGTCGCCGTTCTTCGGCGCCATGGCGGTCGCGCTGACGTATGCGCCCCAGGCCCGCCTTGCCGACGTAGCGCTTGCCGGCGCCCCGCTGGCAGCGGTACTGGTGTGGGTCGCGGGGCGGACGCTGCCGCCGGCGGCAGCGGGCGAGGATCCCGACTTCGTCGGTTTTCCGATGCGCCTGTCGGCGCTGTGGCTGCCGCTCGCGCTGACGGGCATCGTGAGCGCGGGTCATTTCCTGCTGCCCGCGTGGTCGTCGCTCGCGATCATCACCGGTGCGGCGCTGGCGATCAGCGTGACCGCAGTGTTTGTGCGCAGCGGGCCGGGCGACGGCCTCGAACGCATCATCGATCACGCCCAGCGGCGCCTGCCGGCGATGTCCGGCGAGCTGATGCTGTTCCTCGCCGCAGGCGTGCTCGCGACCGGCCTGCAGGCGCTGATGCAGACCGATTCCGGCTGGCTGCCGTTCGAGCGATTCGGCCCGCTCCAGGCGGCGCTCGTGCTCGGGCTGATGATTGCGCTGTCGGCGATCGGCGTGCATGCGGTGGTGACGATCGTCATCGCGTCGGCGTGGCTCGCGCCGCTCGCGCCCGACCCGCTGCTGCTCGCGCTGATGTTCCTGATGAGCTGGGGCATCGGCCTTGCGCTCAATCCGATGTCCGGCGTGCATCTGTCGCTGCAAGGGCGCTTCGCGCTGCCGGCGCTCGGGCTCGCGCGTGCGAACCTGCGCTACTGCATCGCGGCCTACGCGCTCGCGGTCGTGTGGCTGTTCGGCGTCGCGCTAGTGCGCGGCGTCCCGTGAGGCGGCGAGCAGGCGCGTTGCGGCTGCGCCGACGGCATCGGTCAGGTCCGCGCGCAGGCAGTCGAGCTCGACGAGCCCGGGCCAGCTGTCGCGGAACTGGCGTTGCCACGTGAGCTGCCGCTTGGCGAGCTGGCGCGTCGCGGCGATGCCCTTGAAGCGCATCGTGTCGTAATCGTCGCGGCCGTCGAGATATTCCCATACCTGCCGGTAGCCGACGCAGCGCATCGACGGCAGCGCCGCGTCGAGCGTGTAGCGCGCGCGCAGCGCACGCAGCTCGTCGACGAGGCCGGCCGCGAGCATCTGGTCGAAGCGCTGCTCGATGCGCGCATGCAGCACCGCGCGATCCGACGGCACGAGCGCGATCGGCAGCATGCGGAACGGCAGCGCTGCGGCCTCGCGCCGGGCGTAGCTCTCGGCAAGCGGGCGTCCGGTCAAGCGCACGATCTCGAGCGCGCGCTGGATGCGCTGCGCGTCGGCCGGGTCGAGCCGCGCGGCGGCGTCCGGATCGAGCTGTGCGAGTTGCGCATGCAGGGCGGGCCAGCCGAGGCGCGCCGCGGCGGCATCGATGTCCGCGCGCAGGTCGGCGTCGGCAGCGGGCAGGTCCGACAGCCCGTCGCGCAGCGCCTTGAAGTACAGCATCGTGCCGCCGGCGAGCAGCGGGATGCGCCCGCGCGCGTGGATCTCGCCGATCAGCCGCAGCGCGTCGCGACGAAAGTGGGCTGCCGAGTAGCTTTCTTCGGGCGACACGATGTCGATCAGGTGGTGCGGGCAGGCGGCGCGTTCCGCTGCGGTCGGCTTCGCGGTGCCGATGTCCATGTCGTGATAGACGAGGGCCGAATCGACACTGACGATCTCGATCGGCAGCACGCGCGCCAGTGCCAGTGCGGAAGCGGTCTTGCCGCTGGCAGTGGGGCCGAGCAGGAGGAGGACGGAGGGCTGCATCGGGGGCTGGGCGGTGGCGGGGAGCGGTGGCGGAGAATCCGGGAAGGAATTGTAGCGGCGAAGCGCGATCGGCGTCCCGCGCGTTCCCGTAGGCCGCGCAAAGGGACGAGGTCCCAAAGCGTTGGGCGCCGATCGCGGTGCTGTCACGCGCGAAAGGCCGTAAAATGCCAATCGCATCACAACCCGGAGGCCCGCGCCCGATGAGCCCATTCTCGCTGTCGCTTTCCCGTTTTCGCCGCATCGGTCGAGTCAGCCGCGAAAACGGCGTCCGGCCGCAGGTCCTTGCGACGCTTCTTTCCGTCGTGCTGCTCGCGTCGCCGCTGCCGGCGGCTGCCGATACCGCGAGCGGACCTGCCGCGACGCTCGCAATGGTGTATCGCGACGACGTCGATCCGGCGGCATACTGGGTCAGCGAAAAGCTCGACGGCGTGAGGGCACTGTGGGACGGGCGGATGTTGCGCTTTCGCAGCGGGCAGCCGATCGCGGCACCGCAATGGTTCCTGGACGGCTTGCCGCGGGAGGCGCTCGACGGCGAGTTGTGGATCGGCCGGCGCAGCTTCGAGCAGCTGTCGGGCGTGGTGCGCAAGCAGCAACCGGTCGACGACGAATGGCGGCAGGTACGTTACATGGTGTTCGAGATGCCGGAAGCACCCGGCAGCTTCACCGCGCGCATCGCCAGGATCAGGGCAGTCACGGCCGGCGGGCCGCCGTGGCTGGAGGCGGTCGAGCAGTTTCGTGTCGCCAACGCGGCAGCGCTGCAGCGCCGCTTCGAGCGTGTCGTCGCTGCCGGGGGAGAAGGCCTTATGCTGCATCGCGCCGATGCGCAGTGGGTTGCCGGGCGCAGCGACGTGCTGCTGAAGCTGACGCCCTGGCTGGACGCCGAAGCGCGCGTCGTGGCGCATCGGCCCGGCAAGGGCCGGCTCCAGGGCATGCTCGGGGCGCTCGAAGTCGAAACGCCCGACGGACGCCGCTTTCGCATCGGCAGCGGATTCTCCGACGCGCAACGGCGCGCTCCTCCGCCCATTGGCGCGACCGTGACCTACCGTTACCGCGAACTCACCGCGAAAGGCCTGCCGCGCTTTCCCCGTTACCTGCGGGTGCGCGAACTGCCGTGATTCGGCCGTGATTCGTCGCGGCGCATGCAGGTGGACAGATTCTAAGCCGTGTCCGGGCCGACCCTGTCAGGGACCGGCCGGGGGACCACCATCGGTGCGGGCAGCCGGTATAATTCCGCGCGATCAGCGAAATGAAGATTCATCCGGGAGGCATGATGGCAGGTGTGGAGTTCGGTCGGGTTTCGGCCCGGTCGATCACGGCGACAAGCGGCCCGGACTCGGGAGCGTACGTTCTGGCCGTGGCCGAATGACCGCCGTGCGCCGGAGTTGCCTGCCGAGGCGGGCACGCGCAGTCGTCATGGCAGGCATGCTCGTGGCGGCCGGAGCGTGCATCGCTGCAGACGATGAAAAACCGCTGTGGGAACTCGGTGCGGGAGTCGGCGTGCTGCAGTTTCCGGCGTATCGCGGCTCGGACGAGAACCGGGTGTTCGTGCTTCCCGTGCCATACGTGATCTACCGCGGCGAATTCCTGAAAGCGGACCGGCGCGGCCTGCGCGGCACGTTCTTCGACTCCGAGCGGGTCGAGCTCAGTCTGAGCCTCGCCGCGTCGCCCCCGGCCAGCAGTGAGGACGTGGACGTGCGCGCCGGCATGGACGATCTCGAGCCGACGGTCGAGATCGGACCCTCGCTGGACGTGCGCTTGTGGCAGAGCGCCGACGAGCGCCGGAAGCTGCGCGTACGCTTGCCGCTGCGCGTCGGGGTGACGGTCGAAAGCCATCCCGAATCGACCGGGTGGCAGTTCACGCCGCAGCTCAACCTCGACTGGCGTGACCCTCCCGGGATGGACGGCTGGACGCTCGGGCTCGTCGCTGGCCCGGTGTTCGGCGACCGCCGCCAGCACCGTTATTTCTATGGCGTCGATGTGCGCGATGCGACCGCCGCCCGACCCGTATACGACGCGCAAGGCGGCTATGCCGGCACGCAGTTCCTCGCAGCGCTGTCGAAGCGGTTTGCAGGTGGGTGGGCCGGCGCTTTCGTCCGCTACGACACGCTGGCCGGCGCGGTATTCCTCGACAGCCCGCTTGTGACGAGCCGCAATTACTTCGCCGCGGGCTTTGCCGTGACCTGGCTGATCGGCGAATCCTCGCAGCGGGTGCTGGCCGATGAGTGAGCCCGCAATCCGGCGTAGCTGGCTGCGCGTCGCGCACGAAACCGTGCTGCTGCACCTCGGCCTCTTCTACCTCGGGACGGTGTGCCTGCTGTGGACGCCGTTCGCAATGGCGCTGCAGCCGCTGCTGCCAGGCTCGCTCGGGCGGCAGCTCGGGCGTCGCGTGATCAGCTGGAACTTCCACGGCTATCTGCGCTTCCTGACCTTGATCGGCGCGTGCCGCTTCGATCTGCGCGAACTCGATGCGCTGCGTGGGCAAGGGCCGCTGATCCTCGCGCCGAATCATCCGTGCCTGCTCGACGCCGTGATGGTGATTTCGCGCCTGCCCGACGTCGCGTGCATCATGAAGGCGGGGCTGATGGACAACGTTTTCCTCGGCGCAGGCGCACGCCTTGCCCGTTACATCCGCAACGATTCACCGCTGCGCATGGTCATGCGCGCGACCGAAGACTTGGCCGCTGGAAGTCACCTGCTGGTCTTTCCGGAAGGGACGCGCACGACTAGACTGCCTATGAACCCATTGATGAGCAGTGTCGGGTTGATCGCACGCCGCGCGAAAGTGCCGGTGCAGACGATCTTCATCGAAACCGCGTCGCCGTACCTGTGCAAGGGCTGGCCGCTGTTCCGCCGGCCTGAAATGCCGGTCACCTACCACGTGCGGCTCGGCAAACGCTTCGAGCCGGCACGCAATGTGCAGGAATTCATGCGGGAACTCGAACACTACTTTGCGTCGGAACTCCAGCATGCAACGCTTCCCGACTTTCCGGCATCCGCAGCGTCGCCCCGACGGCACGACGACGCCGCAGCCAGCGCCGAGCGCGGCTGAATCCGCTTCCACTCACCTGCTGCTGATCCCGAGCTACAACCCGGGAAGCAAGGTTTTCGACACCGTGCGCGCGGCGCGCCGGGAATGGCTGCCGGTGTGGGTCGTCGTCGACGGCAGCACCGACGGCACGACCGAGGCTCTGCGGGCGATGGCGGACGACGATCCGGGGCTGCGAGTCATCGTGCTGCCGAAAAACCTCGGCAAGGGCGCGGCGGTGCTCCACGGTATCGAGCTCGCTGCGGGCGAAGGCTTCACGCACGTGCTGACGATGGATTCGGACGGCCAGCACCCGGCCGAGCTGATTTCGGACTTCATGGCGGCGTCGCAGGCGCGGCCCGAAGCGATGATTCTTGGTGTGCCGGTGTTCGACGCCGGTGCTCCGGCGCTGCGCGTGCGGGGCCGGCGCGTGTCGAACTGGTGGGCGAACCTCGAAACCTTGTGGACGGGAATCGGCGATTCGCTGTTCGGCTTCCGCGTCTATCCGATCGCGCCGCTTGCGCGCGTGATGCGCGGGCAGCGCTGGATGCGCCGTTTCGATTTCGACCCCGAAGCGGTCGTGCGGATGAGTTGGGCCGGCGTGCCGCCGGTGAACCTGCCGGCGCCGGTGCGATACTTCGCGCCCGACGAAGGCGGCGTATCGCATTTCAACTACCTGCGCGACAACCTGCTGCTGACGTGGATGCACACGCGGCTGTTCTTCGGCTTCCTGCTGCGCCTGCCGTTGCTCGCCGCGCGGCGCTACGCTTCCGGCCGCGGCAAGCGCGCCGAGCGTCAGAGTTAGATCATCCCGCCGTTGATCGAGATCACCTGGCCGCTGATGTACGCGGCCTGGTCGGACGCGAGGAAACCGACCAGGTCGGCGACTTCCGCCGGGCGGCCGGCACGTTTCATCGGCACCAGCCGGGCGATCGCGGCCGCGTCGAACGTGTCTTCGCTCATCGCCGTGTCGATGATTCCCGGTGCGACGACATTGACGGTAATGCCGCGGCTCGCGAGTTCCTGCGACAACGAGCGGCTCGCCGAATGCAGCGCCCCTTTCGCCGCAGCGTAGTTCGTCTGGCCGCGGTTGCCGGTGATCGCCGCAACCGACGAGATCGTGATGATGCGCCCCCAACGAGTGCGGATCATCGGCATCGTCAGCGGCTGCGTGACATTGAAGAACCCGTTCAGTGACACGTCGATGACGCGCTGCCACTGCTGCGCGCGCATCCCCGGGAACACCGCGTCGTCGTGGATGCCGGCATTGTTCACGAGGATCTGGATTGGCGCTTCGGCGAGCAGGGTCTCGAGCGTGGCCGATGTTGCGGCGGCATCGGTGACATCGAACCCGACTGGCGTTGCGCTGCCGCCGCCCGCCAGGATGTCGTCGACGAGCGCGCGCGCCTGGTCGAGGTTGCGATGAGCATGGACGAAGACGTGGCAGCCGTCGGCTGCGAGGCGGCGGCAGATCGCGGCGCCGATGCCGCCGCTGCCGCCGGTGACCAGGGCGCGTTTCAAGGGAGACTCCGGGAAAGGCCGGCGCCGGGCGCGGCCGCATCGAGAATCACTGCGGCACGCCCCGAAACGAGCGTCGTGCCTGCGGCGCAGACGGTGAAACCGTACAGCACCTGGCTGTCGTTGCCGGTTAGCCGCTCCGCACGGACTTCGAGTTCACCGGCAATGGTGTCGAGCTGCGCCACGGCGAGCTCGACGCTGCGCACGCTGGCGAGGTAACCCGCACGCGGCGTGCCATCGGCTGGTGCGAGCAGCGCGCCGTGGACCGCCATCGCCTGCGCCGCATATTCGATTGCGGCAGTCGCTGGCAGGCCACGCGTATCGCGTAGCGGATTGGCCCGATCACGGTGGCTGGTCGCCCGGCAGCGGATCGATTCGGCGTCCCACGCATCGACCCTGTCGAGCAGGCACATCGAGCCGTGATGCGGAATGCGCGCGGCGATCGCGGCGCGGTCCAGTGGCGCCGGTTGCGAGGTCATGCGCTGAAGTCGACCGCGACGCGGGCATGGTCGAGATAGTCGAGCACGATCCGCCCCGCTTCGCCGCGCGCGATCGCGGCGAGCAGCGGTAGGCTGCGGGCAGCGGGAATCGCGCGGCGCAACGTGTCGAGGGCCGGATCGGCGAGCGCGTCGGCCGCGGCAGTCGTCAGCCCGGCACGGATGCGGCCGAAGTGAGTCGCGCCCGGCTCCGGCGTCAGCAGCAGCGCCGTGCCGAACGCATCGGGCACCGGGCGCGCCGCGCGTAGCGGTTCCGGGTAGTCGGCATCGTAGGCGATCAGCAGGCTCGGCACGCGCTCGACGCTGACCTGCACCAGCGCTTCGAGGAGTCCCGCGGCGAAGCTGCCGTCGAACGCGCACAGCACGGCTGCCGGAGCCGTCGCGCCGGTTGCGATGCCCCAGTAGCCGGCAGCGGCGTTATGCACCGAGTTGTGAAAACGGGTCGGCGAGACCTGGCGATCGTCGGATGCCAGCGCTTCGCAGATCAGGTGGCAGTTGTGGCCGTCGCCGCCGGACGAACTGAACACCGTTGCGAGAGCCGATGCGTCGGCTCCGGCGGCCGTCACGGCTTCGAGGCCGACGGTCAGCGCGAGCTTGACGACGCGCACCGAACGGCGCCGTTCGGCCGCGGGCAGCTGTTCCGGCGCGCTGAGCACGGTATCGGCCGGCACCCAGAGGGCCTCGCCGGCGAGGATCGCGGCGGCGCCGGGCCAGTCGCGCAGGCCCGGGCCGAGCAGGCCGATGCCGCTGATCCACGCGCCGGGCAGCGAACGGGTCGGGCCGGTCATTGCGCGCGGCCGATCACGAGGCTGCAGTTCGTGCCGCCGAAGCCGAACGAGTTGCTGAGCACGCGCCGGACGCGTGCCGGGCGGCTGGCGAGGAGGTAATTCATGTCCGGCTCGGGATCGCACGTGTTGGGGCTGCCGGGGAGAAAGCCGTCGCGCAGCGCCAGCGCGGCGATCACCGCTTCGACGCCGCCGGCCGCGCCGAGCGTGTGGCCGGTTGCCCCTTTCGTGGAGCTGCAGGCGGTCGCTGCACCGAACAGCGCGCGCACGGCCTTGCTCTCCGCGCTGTCGTTGCTCGGGGTCGCCGTGCCGTGCAGGTTGATGTAGTCGATGTCGCCCGGCTCCAGCCCAGCGGCGGTGAGCGCCGCTTCCATCGCCCGTCGCGCGCCGAGGCCTTCGGGGTGCGGCGAGGACATGTGATAGGCGTCGCTCGATTCGCCGACGCCGAGGAGCAGGATCGCATCGTCGGCAAGTGGCTCGCTGACGCGTTCGAGCAGCGCGAACGCAGCCGCTTCGCCGATCGAGATGCCGTCGCGGCCCAGGTCGAACGGCCGACACGCCTGCTTCGACGTGAGTTCCAGCGAAGCGAAGCCGTACAGCGTCGTCAGGCACAGCGAATCGACGCCCCCGACGATCGCCGCGTCGATCAGGCCCGCTTCAATCATGCGTCGCGCCGACGCGAACACTTTGGCGCTCGACGAGCAGGCTGACGACACGACGTTCGCCGGCCCGCCAAGTCCGAACGCGGCCTGCACGAACGCGGCGACTGAAAACGGATTGTGTGAGCCGGCATAGTTGAAACCGGCCGGTAGCGCGCCGCTGGCCCGATCGCGGCGCTGGTAGGCGAGCTCGGTTTCGAGGATCCCAGCGGTGCTTGTGCCGAGAAACACGCCGATCCGGTCGGGGCCGTAGCGCCTTATCGCGTCCCGCACCGCCTCGGCGAACCCGTCCTGTTCGAAGCCGATCTGCGCGAGCCGGTTGTTGCGGCAGTCGAAACCGCGCAGGTGCTCCGGCAGCGCCTCGTCGTCCGCGCCGGCGACTTCGCCGATCCAGGTTTCGAGCGCAACGCCATCGAAGTCACAGTGTTTCAGGCCCGAACGGCCCGCGGCGAGCGCATCGCGCATCGGCCCGATGCCTCTGCCGAGGCAGGAGGTGGCGGTGTAGCGGGAGATCAGCAGCGGGTTCACGGCGGCTCGGGCGTCGGACAAAGGCGCTAGTTTAACAAATCGCGGCAACGCGCCTGAAGCGCAGCGGCCGCTTCAAAGCGGCACCTGTGCGACGAGCATCACGTTCGCGAACGATTTGCCGCGGCCCATCGGCTCGCCCTGCACTGAAAAGCCGAGCCCTTCGAGAAGTGCGATCCAGCTTCGCGACGATCGGCAGTACAGCCGCGGCAGACGGTGCCCGCGGGCGAACGCGACGGCGAGGTCGACCGCGGTCGACAGGCGGTGCGGCAGGCCGGCGTCTGAGTCGCCGACGCGGGCCAAAAGCAGCCCGCCGGCGGGCAGCGCGGCGCGGACCTTGCGCAGCACGCTTTCCTGAGCGGCGAAGTCGAGGTAGTGCAGCACGTCGAGAACCGTGACGACGTCGACCGGGCCGAAGTCCGCCCCTTCGAGCGTCGCGATGTCGCCTTGCCGGATCTCGACGAGCGCCGCATCCTCGGCGAGCGCGCGGCGCGCCCGCGCCACATCGCGGGGATTGCGGTCGATGCCGCGCAGCCCCAGCAGCTTCGGCGGTGCCGGCCACTCTCCCGCCCATCGTCCGCCCTCATGAAGGCGCTGCGCAGCGAGCAGCCACGACGCCAGAAGCCCCTGGCCGCAGCCCAGATCGACGACACGGGCTGCGGCGGGGAACATGCCGCGCTGCAGCACCTTGCGGAACAGCGGGTCCCCCCCGAGCTTGCCGCGCGCGAAGTGGTACGCGAACGGACCCGCCGGACGGTACGCGGCGCTCGCCGCATCGAGCAGTGCGCGGAACAGGGTGTCGCTCACCGGATCGCCGCCCGCAAAGTGACCGGGCGCAGTCCGGCGGCCGCGCAGCCGGCGAGAAGGCGCGGCAGCACGTCGAGGATCACCGGCGTGCCGTCTTGGCTGCGTGCGGCGTTGCCGTCGTGCAGCAGCAGGATGTCGCCGCCCGCGAGCCCGCCGAGCAGGCGGTCGCCGATTTTTCCCGCGTCGCCATTACGCGTGTCGTAAGCGCGGCGCGTCCACGCCGCGAGCTGCAGGTCGAGGCGGGCCAGCACCGGTTCGAGGAACGGATTGCGCAGTCCGGCTGGGGCGCGGAAGAAGCGCGGGACGTCGCCGCAGCATGCGGCGATCGTCTGCTGCGCTGCCCGGATCTCGCGCTCGAACCAGCGTGGCCCGCGCAACGAGAAGCTTTTCAGGTGCTGTTCGCTGTGGTTTTCGAGCGCATGGCCGCGGGCGACGATCTCGCGCGCGAGCGCCGGATGCTGTGCGACACGCCGGCCGATGACGAAGAAGCTCGCCCGTGCGCCGTGGCGGTCGAGCAGGTCGAGCACGCGTGGCGTCACGTGCGGATCCGGGCCATCATCGATCGTCAGCGCGATTTCGCCGCGCCCCGCCGCCGCAGTCGGCAGGCGCGTCCAGTTCGGGCCGAGCAGCCGGCAGCGCGGCAGCAGGCCGGCAGTGGTCAGCAGCGCGTGGTTCGCTGAGAGCGCGCCCGCCGCCCACGGCCATGTATCCGGCTGCAGCAGCAGCCCGCCGGCAGCCGCGCCGTGCAGTGCGACGGACAGTCCGATCAGCGGGGTCGGGCGGTAGCGGCGGGGCATCAGGGCCGCGACAGGACTGCCGCGAACAGCAGTGCGAGGATCGCACCGGGGCCGACGGTGCCGCCGATCGCCTGCAGCACCGGCACCGACGAGAACGCCAGCACGCCGAAACCGGCGACAGTGGTCAAGTTTGCGAACAGCATCGACGCGAGCGTGCGCGGAGTCGGTCCCCCGGAGCTTTCGCTGCCGTCGAAGAAGAGGGCGTAGTTCGAGCCGACCGCGACGATCAGGAGCAGGCCGACCAGATGCAGGATCGTCAGCGTGACGCCGGCGAGCACGAGGCCGGCGACGACGACCAGCACCGCTGCGACGAGCGGCGCGAGCACGCGCAGCACGCGGGCGGCCGAGCGCAGCACGAGCCCGAGCAGCGCGACGATTGCCGCAACACCGGCGAGCGCGAGGAGCAGCGCTTCGTTGAGGTAACCGGAATAGAGGCGGTCGGATTCGCCTTTCAGGTCGATGAACAGCGCGCGTGCGTCGGTCGCTTCGACCGCGGTGCGCACGCGGTTCGGGTCGATCGCATGCGCAAAGGGCCCGTCGCTCGGCGCGCGCAACGGCAGCAGCGCGATCCAGTGGTCCCGCTGCGGGATCAGCAGCGAATCGACGGCGAGGGCGAAGCTCGTACCGTCGAGATCGGCGCGCGTCAGCGGCGCCCGTTCGCGTGCGGCGGCGACATCGGAGACGAACGGCCCGAGGCGCGCGGCCGGGAGCGGCAGGCCGGTCGTCGCGAGTTCGAGCCGGCGGCCCAGTTCGGGCGGTTCGGGAAGGCTCGCGCGGCGGGCGAGCTGCGTTGCCTGCGACGGAAGATACAGCGCGGGACTCTCGAATCCTCCGATCGCCCCTTCGTTCGCGAGCTGCTGCAGGCGCGTGCCGACTGCTTCGGCGGCTTGTAGCGCGCTTTCGGCGTCGCGGCCGCTGACGACGACGAGATGGCGCACATCCGGGGCGCCGAGATCGCTGCGCAGTGCGAGGTCGAGGGCCTGGTCTGCAGCCGGGACCGGGCTCAGCGCGGCGAGCTCGCGGTTCCATACGCGGTCGCGGTTGACGTGGATCACCGCTGCGGCGGCCAGCGCCAGCGCGACGATTCCCCAGCGCAGATGGCGTGCGTTCACCAGCAGGTGCTGCAGCTGCACTCCGAGTGGACCGACGTCGCGGATCGCGAAGCCCGATGGCAGCAGATGAGGCAGCACGAAGCGCGTCGTCGCGACAGCCGCGACGAGGCCGGCGACCGAATACAGACCGAGCTGCGCGAGCCCCGGGAAGCCGGAGAACAGCAGCGTCGCGAACCCGCAGATCGACGTCAGCACGCCGAGCTGGATCGTCGGCCAGAACGCCGCGATGCCGGGGCGGCGCTCCGCTTCGTTGCGCTCGCCGGCCGGCGCGGACTGGACGAAAAGGTAGATCGCGTAGTCGACCGCTTCGCCGATCAGCGTCGTGCCGAAGCCGAGCGTGATGCCATGGACGACGCCGAAACCGAGGCTCACTGCGACGACTCCGGCGAGCGCCCCGCAGACGACTGGCAGCAGCCCGAGCAGCAGCGCGGTCGCGGAACGGTAGATGAACAGCAGCAGCGTGACGATCAGTGTGATCGACACCAGCGTCAGCCGCAGCACTTCGTCCTGGATCGTCGCGCGCGAGGCGACGGCGAAGACGCCGGGGCCGGAAAGCAGCAAGCGCGCGTCGCCGGCCTGCTGCGCCTGCGCGACGGTCGTGAACGCTTCGCGCACTTTCGCGATCGCTTCCTGCTGGGCGTCGAGATCGGAACCGGCGGCGCGCGTCTGCGCGAGCAGCAGCGCGCGCTGCCCGTCACGCGACGCCCACGTGCCGTCGACGAGCGCAGGACGGGCGTCGCCGTCGAGACGTTCGAGGAGTTGCATCATCTCGCCGGTCGGATCGCGCGGCAGCAGCGACTTCGTCAGCATGCCCAGCGGCGAGGCAAGCAGATCGACCGACTCGCTAATCGCGGCATGCAGGCCTTCGACGCTGAAGCGCTGCGGCGTGACGGCGGGACTGAGCAGGTAGCGGTTGCCGAACAGCAGCGCCTGGTCGCGCTCGCGATGGACCGGTTCGCCGTTGGCGACGACGCCGAACGCCGGATCGGCCCGCAGCTGTCGCGCAAGCTCGCGCGACAGCGCCGCGCGCATCGTGGCGTCGCCGCCTTCGATGCCGATCAGCAGCAGGCGCGACACCATGCCGTCGCGCAGCTGATCGACGAGGACCTGTTGTTCGGCGGTCGGGCTGGCGGGCAGGAAGGCCGACAGATCGCTGGTGAAGCGCGTCTGGCTGACGACCGCGACGGACAGCCCGACGAACGCGAGCCACGCCAGCAGCGCCGGCAGGAGGCGTCGCGTCATCGCGCGACGCGCTCCGGGACGATCTCCATCACCGAGCTGTCGCCGTCGGCCTGCAGGATCTCGATGCCGTCCAATTGCGCATGGCTGCCGCTGATCGTGATGCGCAGCACGACTTCGGCCATTTTCGGGTCGCGCGGCAGCAGCGTCAGTGTCCAGCTCTGGGGCGTGCCCGCGAGGCTTGTTGCGTAAGTCCGCTCGAGCGCGGCCCGGTCGCCGGCGAGGGTCGCGCGGATGCTGTCGATGAACGCGGCGATCTCACGGTAATCGGACAGCTGCACGACGTGGCGGCGCTCGCCGCGCACCACCGTCAAGGTGTTGCCTTCGAGCACCAGCGATTCGGGGCGCGGCTCGAGCGTGATCTTCTCCAGCCGGTCGGGAGCGCGAAAGCGCAGCTCGCCGGACGACTCGACCGGGGCGTCGAGGATTGCGAGGTGCTTGCGTTCGACGAAGTGCGCCCGACCGGAGCGCTGCTTGCCGAGCGCGTGCATCAGCTGTTCGAGGCTCCATGCTTCGGCAGCAGCGAGCGGCGCTGCGATCGCGAGCGCGACAGCACACAGCAGCGGGATCAGGCCGGCTCGTCGCACCAGCGGCTCCCGGACGTCAGTCGGCGTCCCGGCTGCGCGCCGGTTGCCAGAAATCGAAGAAGTTGAACCAGTTGAACGGTGCTTGCCGCACGTGATGTTCGAGCCGCGCGGCGTAGCGGACGATCGCGTCGCGCTGCGCCGCGCCGCGGGTTTCGCGCGTGACGTTGCTGAAATCGGCAAGCTGTTCGAAATGGATGTCGTAGCGGTTGCCGCCGCGGTAGAGGCCGACCATCAGGATCACCGGACGTTTCAGCATCGCCGCGATGCGCCACGGTCCGGCGGGGAAGTTTGCCGGCGCGCCGACAAAATCGACGCGTTCGACTGCGTCCGGACCCACGCTGCGGTCGGCGAGCATGCCGACGAGCATGCCGTCGTCGAGCCGTTCGCGCACCTGCAGCATCGAATCGAGTCGGCCGAGCGGGATGATGTCCTGCTGCGCGGCCGGATTGATCGCCGCCAGCGTGCGGTTGATTTTCTGCGCGTTGTCTTCGTACATCACCATCGCGACCCTGATCCCCGGCTGCTGGCGCCCGACCGCGCGGATCACCTCGAAGCTCCCGATGTGGGCGCCAATCAGGAACACGCCATTGCCGTCGGCGACGATGTCGCGGATCAGTTCGCCGCCGTGGACGCGGATGTCGAACAGGTCGAATCGTTCGTTGAGGAGATAGATGCGGTCGTGGATCGTCGTCGCGAAACCGAGGAAATGCCGGAACAATTCGGCCGGCCGCGGCGCGCGTTCGAGCACGCGCGCCAGGTACGCCCGTGACGCACGCCGTGCGGCGGGCGCGAACAGCAGAAAATAGCCGGCGATGAGCCGCAGCACGAGCCGTCCGGCGCGACGCCCGAGACGCAGCGAAATCCACGTCATCAGCCGCAACATCGCCTGGTTGCTGCGCTCGGGGCGTTGCGTCCAGCTGGTGTCGGCCGCGGGCGCTCGGGCGTCCGCCGAACCGTCCAGGTCCGGGGGCTGCGCGGCTGCGGTTCGGGTGCGAGTCACGGCGCCGTCACTTTCAACGTGCCCGACGCGACCGTCGCATCGCCGGCGAGAATCTCGAAGTGCCACGCACCGCCGGGCTGGCGCACATGGCGGATCAGCAGCGAGGTGCCGGGACGGACCGGCTGCAGGAACTTTGCCGCGGCGATCTGGCACGGCGGCACCGGCCGGCCCAGCGCGGTGCCGAGCGCGCCGGCTGCCCAGCCAAGCAGCACGACGCCGGGCAGGATCGGCTGACCGGGGAAATGCCCGGCGAATGCCGGATGGTCCGGCGGGACGACGATCGTGGTTTCGAACTTCATGCGTGATCGCCGCGCAAGCGGCGGCACAGCTCGTCGAGCGCCGCGCGCGGCAGCTTGCCGGTCGCGTTGCGCGGGAGCCGGTCGGCGAACAGCAGCGGGCGCGGCAGGAACAGCGGGTCGATGCGCTCGCGCAACGCGTGCAGCAGCGCGGCCCGGTCGAGACCGGGCGCGACGACGACCGCCCACAAGCGCGTCGCGCCGTCGATCTGCTCGTCGTCCGGCATCACGAAGCTGCCGTCCACCACGCCCGGAATCGCGTTCAACTGGTGGTTCAGATAGCTCAGCGAACTGCGTTTGCCGGCGATGTTGACGAGGTCCGCCGACCGTCCGTGCAGCAGGAAACGGTCGTCGGCGGTTGGTTCGAGGATGTCGCCGAGCGCGGTGCGCTGCTCGACGTGTCCGCCGTATGCCCACGCCTGGCCGTCCTCGACGCTCAGGCGAACGTCGCGAAAAAGCTGCCATTCCGCTGTCAGCGCGGTGCGCCGCGTCGCGGTCTGCCCGGTTTCGGTACAGCCGTAGATTTCCAGCAGCGGGCCGCGCAGCCGCGCTTCGGTTTCGGCGGCCAGGTTGCCCGACAGCGGGGCAGTCGCCGAGACGACGAGATCGGTGACGGGCAGCGCCACGTCGGCGGCGAGCAGCGTGCGCAGGTGAAACGGCGTCGAGACGAGCACGCGCGGGCGGGGCACGGCGTCGAGCGCGGCGGCGATATCGGCCGGGTAGAACGGCCGTCCGGCCCAGAACGCGCCGCCGCCCTGCAGCGCGAGCAGCACCGTCGACTCGAAGCCGTACATGTGCTGCGGCGGCACCGTGCCGACGATCGCATGAGGCGCGGCGGGCGACAGTCCGAGGCGCTCGGCTTCGGCCGCGGCGTTGCGCACGAGCGCGCCCCAGGTCTTGCGGTGCGGCACCGGCGTTCCGGTCGACCCGGAGGTGAACACGCAGGCGACGAGCTGGTCGGCGGCGACGGCGGGCACCGGGCCGGCATGGTCCGGGCCGGCGAGTTCGGGGTATTGGAACTGCGGCAGGTCGATGTCGCACGCGCCGTCGGCGAGGCAGAACGCATCGGGCGCAAACGCCGCGAGCTGGCGCACCGTCTCCGGCGTGTGCGTCGACGGCAGCAGGCTGACCTTGCCGGCGAGCAGGCTGGCCGCGAGTCCCACCGTGAAGCGGTAGCGGTCGGCGCAGATATTGAGCACGTGGCCGCCGGCCGGCAGCAACGCGGCGAGCCGGTGCGCGTCGCCGAGAAAGCGCGCGACGCTGATGCGTTCGCCGTCACGCCATGCGAGGGCGGCACCGAGGCACGTATGGCCCAGCAGCGGCAGCGCAACCTCGCTCATCGTTGGGCCGGGCGCGTTGCCGGCGTTCCGCGCGATGCTGCGAGCGCAGCGCTTGCCGGCGGCTGCAGGTAGGCGCGCACCGCGTCGAGGATGCCGCTGCGCTCTTCGGGCGGCAGGACTCGCAGGCGCACCGCGTATTCGCTGGCGAACATCAGCGCCACGAGCGGAAAAGTCAGCAGGTTCGCGAAAGCGGACCACACGTCGAGCGGTCCGAACGCGAACAGTGCGACCGACGCCATCGTCATCAGGCCGAAGAACAGCGTCCAGGCGAGCGTCACGCCGCGCGTGTAGCGGGCGAGCGCGGGACCGGGTGCGCCGTGGATGAGCGCCGCGACGCGCGTGCACATCGGCTCGCGCCCGCCGATCAGGGTGCGGCCGAACGCGATGCCGAGCAGGGCGTTGGTGCCGACATGCTGGATGAAATACATCCAGCCGACGTTGCGCGCGAGCGTCGGCCACAGCAGCGCGAGCCCGAGCGCCGCGAAAGCCAGCAGCGCGAGCAGCGCAGTGCGCAACGGCGAGTGCCAGGCGAATGTTGCGGCGACGAACGCGAACGGCGCGACGCCGAGCAGCGCTCCCCACGAGGAAGTCTCGACCAGCGCGGTCGTGTAATGGGCCGCCACCGCCCAGGCCACGACGATGCAGACCAGTGCGGCGCGATGCGTGCCGCGCTCGAAATCGAGCTTCATTGCGTGCGGTGGCTGGCGATGTATCCGGTCAGGCTGCGCAGCGAACGGAAGATCCTGACGTTGTCGTCGTCATCGGCGCGCAGCTGGAAGCCGTAGCGTTTCGATACCACGAGGGCCACTTCGAGGATGTCGATCGAATCGAGCCCGAGGCCTTCGCCGAACAGGGAGTCGTCGGGAGGGATCGATTCCGGCGCCTGCTCGAGGTTGAGCGCTTCGACGATGATCCCGGCAACCTCGAGCCGGAGTGCGTCGAGGTTGTCCGGAGCGGGCGGGGCAGGAGCGATTTCTTTCATTAGTGGCGCGATGTCTGGGTGGGCGATCGGGAAAGCAAACCGCGGGATTCTATCGAAAACTGCCGCTCGCCGCTCAGGCGCACACGGCGTTGAGGATGTGCTGGCGCTGCGCCCGGGCGGTGTCGAGCAGCTGCGTCAGCTGGGTGCTTTCGATGCCCGAAATCGATGTGCCGAGCAACGCCGGTCGGCCGCGGATGCCGAGCAGCGTGTCGAACGGGTGCGGCGTCTCGGCGGCCAGCGACGCGATGAACAGGACGTCGGCCAGCTCGGCCGGTGGCCATGAACCCCCGTAGGGGTCTTCGTAGGGGAAAGCGTCGAGGATCTCGTCGGGCAGTTCGAAGGCTTCCAGCACCGCGCGGCCGACCGGCTCGTTCCACGTCGCGGCGAACTCCGCGAAGCGTTCGATGCCGCTCTCGAGCGCCGGATAATCGGCGGCGCGCGCGACGAGGAAGAACTGGCCGATGTCGGTCATCATGCCGCTGAACATTGCCGTATCGGGATTGGCCACTTTCAGGTGCCTGGCGATCGCGTAGGCCCACGCCGCGACATCGAGCGAATGCATCCACAGGCCGGAAGCGATCAGGCGAAGGTTGCGCGAGCGGTGGTCCTGCACGAGCTGTTCCGCGGCGACGGCGAAAGCGAGGCAGCGCAGCGCGGACAGGCCGATGCGCCCGACCGCGTCGCCGACATTCGTCGTCTGCTTGCCGTAAGGGTTGAGCGCGATGGCGTTCGCCATCCGCACCGCTTTCGCGCTCAGCACCGGTTCCGCCTTGACCACGGTCGTGATCTCGTCGAGCGTCGATTCGGGATTGTCGGCGAGCCGCTTGATGCGCAGCGAAACGTCGAACGAGGTCGGAAAGCTGATGTTGTCCTCTTCGAGTTCCCGTTCGATCTGTTTGCGAAACGCCTGCATTTGAGCTTCGAATTCGTCCATGTCCATTCCTGCTGGAGGCTTGCGAAGAGTTTAGCGTGCCCGGACGGGCCCGGTAAGTGTGATCGAATAAGCGGCACGGCCGGTGCAAAGCGGCTCGTACCATTCCGGGCGATCAGGCGGACGCAGCGGCAGCTCCCGCCGGCGAAGCGTCGTCCAGCGTCTCGATCAGCGGCGCCAGCAGTGCCAGGTCGGCTCCATCCGCGTGGGTTTCGGCGCGCAAATAAAGGTTGCGTGCGAGGCTGCGCATCCGCCAGTCGATTTCCCGGGCGACCTGGCTGCTTTCCGCGACCAGCTGCCGGTCGAGTTCTTCGCCGAGCGAAGCGGCTTCGGCCGCGCCGGTGGCGCGCAGGGACTTTTCGAGATTGTGCAGTTGCTGCAGGGCCATTGCGACGCTCTGGCGCGCGAACGGAGTGTCGAGGGACGCGTGCAAGTCTTCGGCACGGGTGATCGCACGATCGAGCCGGGCATGAGTCGCGTGAGTGTCGGCCCCTCCCTGGCAGTCGTCCTCGCCGAAGCTGTCGCCGTCCTTGCGCAGCGCCTGGGTGACGGCGGCGACGGCGTCCCGGTCGAACTCTTCCGGCACCAGGCGCAGCGCGAGCGCCGCGCGCAACGGTGCTCCGGGGTGCCCTCCCGAGAGAATCGCGCCGACTGTTTCCGCAACTGCGAGCCAGCCGCCGAGGCGGTGAAGCTTGCTGCGTTCGAGCTGGTTCGGATAGCCGCTGCCATCGAGCCGTTCGTGGTGATGGGCGACGCACAATCCGATTGCGGCCGGGAGCGTCGTCAGCTCCTGGATCAGCAACTGCCCGATGCGGGGGTGGCTCGCGACGTGCTTCCAGTCGTGTGGCCGCAACTGTTGGCTCCCGCTCAGGTAGTCGGGATGGATGTACATCTCGCCCAGGTCATGCAGCAACGCGGCCGTCAGCAGGGTCTGCGCATCGTGCTCGCTGGCGTTTAGCCGGGTCGCGATGCAGGCGCACACCAGTATCGTCGCGAGGGCGTGCCCGAAGCTGCGGTTGCCGTTGGCGTGGGCAGTCGTCAGCAGCAGGCGCAGCGGTTGCGGCAGCGGTATCGTCCTGAGACCGCCAAGAAGCGCCAGCGCGTCGCGACTGGCGAAACGGGCGAACAGCGGATTGTCCTCGGCCTGCGCGCGGCAGGCATCGACGACGTTGGAGAAGGCGACGGCTCCTTCGACGGCGAGCGTCGCCTCGAGCGGCTTGGCCAGCTTGCGGCGCAGCAGCTTTTCCTGCAGATCCGCCGACACCGGCCTGCCCTTGGCCCACAGCTTGATGCCGCGTTCGTCGAAGATGTCCTCGGCGGCTTCGACGGTATGGGTTTGGGCGAGCTGGACGATGTTGTGCAGGCAGTGCCGGTTGACCGAGTTGAATAGCATGGTGTGCCGCTGGGAATTCTTCCTGGATCATGGCTGTGGCACGCGCCGTGCGCTGCGCGGTGCTCATCGGTGCTGAATGCCGGTTGCAAGGGTGCCGAAGATGCCAGCCGGGCGTGATGCTATCATCCCGCGGCAGCCGCGGCCGTGTTGTTCGTCACATGACAACGCAATGTTGCAGCGCGCGCCGGCCGGTCCGGTTCGAACGCCGCGCGTCGAGGGTGGGTCGCGAAACCTGGCGCGCGCTTGAGCGGGCGTTGCGATCAGCGACGGGCGACGCGTTTCCCCTTATAATCCGCGCCACATTTTCCATGGGAGAGGGAATTATGGGTTTCGACCTCGTGAAGGCCGGCAAGGATGTGCCGAACGACATCAACGTCATCATCGAGATTTCGGCGCAGGGCGAGCCGATCAAGTTCGAAGTGGATAAGGACAGCGGCGCGGTGTTCGTCGATCGCTTCATGGGCACGTCGATGCGCTACCCGATCAACTACGGCTACGTGCCGCACACCGTCGCGGGCGACGGCGATCCGGTCGACGTGCTGGTGGTGACCCCGTTTCCCCTGATGCCGGGCGTGGTGATCCGCTGCCGTCCGGTCGGCGTGCTGAAGATGGAAGACGACGGCGGCCAGGACGCGAAAGTCGTCGCGGTGCCGGTGTCGAAGCTCACGCCGCTGTACGACAAGGTCCAGACCACGGACGACCTGCCCGAGCTGCTGATGAAGCAGACGGTGCATTTCTTCGAGCATTACAAGGATCTCGAGCCGGGCAAGTGGGTCAAGGTGCTCGGCTGGGGCACGGTGGAAGACGCGAAGCAGGAAATCCTCGACGGCCTGAAGAACGCCGCAAAATAAATACACTGCAAGCAGTTTTGTCTGAGAACGGCCCGCCGAGCGCGGGCCGTTCTCATTCCGGCGCTGTCCTTTGCGACGTGCGGAACGGGGAGCGCTCGGTGAGTTCGTCGAGATAGAAATCGATGCCCGCCGTTTCCTGCGCGAGAAAGCGGTCCACTGCGTCGCGCCAGCGCGGTTCGCGAATCCAGTGCGCGGAGCGCGTGACGACCGGCAGCAGCCCGCGCGCGAGCTTGTGCTCGCCCTGTGCGCCGCCTTCGAAGCGGCTCAGGCGATGGCCGATGCAGTAGTCGATCGCCCGGTAATAGCACAACTCGAAATGCAGGAACGGCAGATGTTCGGTCGCGCCCCAGTAGCGGCCGTAAAGCGCTTCGCCGTCGCACAGGAAAAAAGCGCTTGCGACCGGCTTGCCCTCGCGTTCGGCGAGCAGCAGGCGCACGCTGTGCGGCGCGCGCGACGCCAGCTGCGTGAAGAACGGCGCGCGGAGGTAGGGCGTCGAGCGGTGCAGCGCGTAAGTCGCCGCGTAACAGCGATGGAAGAACGCCCAGTCGGCGGCGTTCGCCGTCGTGCCGTCGAGCCAGCGGAACGTCAGCGCATGGGCGGCCGCGTGGCGCCTGTCCTGGCGGATTTTCTTGCGCTTTTCGTGATTCAGACTGCCGAGAAAGTCGTTGAAATCCTGGTAACGCGCGTTGAACCAGTGGAACTGCACGCCCTGGCGGATCAGCAGGCCGGCTTCCCGCATCCATCCGGCCTCGGGTTCGGTAGGGAAAAGCACATGCAGCGACGACAGGCCGCTTTCCTCGGCCAACGCCAGCGTTGCCTGTAGCAGCGCTTGCCGGCTTGTCGTGTCGCGGCCCAGCAGGCGCATCCCGGGCACCGGTGTGAACGGCACTGCCGCAAGCCACTTGGGATAGTACGCGAGGCCATGGCGCGAATACGCCTCGGCCCACGCCCAGTCGAAGACGTATTCGCCGTACGAGTGGTGCTTCTCGTACAACGGCATCGCCGCGACCAGTTGTGCGCCTTCCCACAGCGTTGCATGGCGCGGCAGCCAGCCCGTGCCAAGCCCGACGCATCCGGTCGTCTCGAGGGTGGCGAGGAAGGCGTGCGACACGCAGGCCTGCCCGTCGGTGAGCGCATCCCAGGCGGCGGGAACGATGCCGTTCACATCGTCGAAACGGCGAAAGCGGTATGTCGGCACGTTGGCAGCCCGGTAGTGGTCGAAGCGAGCGGTGGGACCGCGGCCGGCGCGGTTCGTTTGTCGCGTGCCGGCGGCGTTCGCGCAGGTGCCCGATTATTGCGCATCCTCGTATTTTCCTTGCGGGCAGGGGACTTGGAGCGCTTGCTCACGTCTTATCCACAGCTTTCCCCACGCCCCCTGTGGGTGAAAACGACCGATCGGACGAGGCGAACGGCTTTCGCTGTCCCCGTACTGGGAGAATTGAACCCGGCAGTCGAGGGTGGCAAGCCGGTCAAATTGCGGCACTCATCAGCCATCCTGCAAGGCCGCTGCCGACGACGACGACCCACGGCGGGAGTTTCCAGAACACCAGCGCGACGAAGGCGACGACGGCGAGCCCGAAGTCTCGCGGCTGGTGGATCGCGCTCGTCCACACCGGCTGGTATAAGGCGGCCAGCAGCAGGCCGACGACCGCTGCGTTCACTCCGGCCAGCGCGGAGCGTGCTCGGGGACTGCGGCGCAGTTGCTCCCAGAACGGCAGCGCGCCGACCACGAGCAGGAACGACGGGGCGAAAATCGCCGCCAGGCAGATCGCAGCTCCCGCCGAGCCCCCGGGCCCATCGTTCATCGCTGCACCGAGAAACCCCGCGAACGTGAACAGCGGTCCGGGCACCGCCTGCGCGGCGCCATAGCCGGCGAGGAAAGTTTCGCGGTCGACCCATCCGCTCGGCACCACCTCGGCCTGCAGCAACGGCAGGACGACATGCCCGCCGCCGAACACCAGCGCTCCGGCACGGTAGAAGGCGTCGATCATCGCGACAGCCGGGTTCGCCACGAACTGCGCGAAGAGGGGCAGGCCGATCAGCAGCGCAAGGAAAGCGCACAGGCATCCGACGGCCGCACGGCGCGTGACGAGAATGGGTAGCGGATCGTGGGCAACGGCCGGTTCGGGTCTGAACAGGACCATTCCGGCGATCGCCGCCGCGCCGATTACGCCGACCTGCGTCCCGGCCGTCGAGTCGATGAGGACGACGCAGGTCGCGATCGCCATGACCGTGATGCGCAGCGCGTCGGTGCAGAGGTTTCGCGCCATTCCCCACACTGCTTGCGCCACCACCGCGACCGCGACGACTTTCAGGCCGTGCAGCGCGCCGGGCGAGAGGACGCCGCCGTGACGCGACACGCCTTGCGCGAACAGGATCAGCGCGATCGCCGACGGCAGCGTGAAGCCTGCCCACGCTGCGAACATCCCCGCGTAACCGGCGCGAGCCAGGCCCAGCGCCATGCCGACTTGGCTGCTCGCCGGCCCCGGCAGGAACTGGCACAGCGCGACGAGGTCGGCGTAGCTGCGTTCGCCGAGCCAGCGCCGGCGGGTGACGAATTCGTCACGAAAGTAGCCGAGGTGTGCAACCGGGCCGCCGAACGAGGTCAGGCCGAGGCGCAGGAAAACGAGAAAGACGGCCCACGGGCCGTGCTCGTCGGCCTGCCTCGCGAGGGTGTCCGGAATGGCCATGCGGTTCGCCTGTCGGTCGGCAATGTCGGTCGGCCATGATAGTCCAGACGCGGCCCCGGAATCCTGCCGCGGCGCTTGGCGACTGGGCTTGCGGCTCCGCCGATTGCGGGCTGAAACGGTATAGTTGCGTCTATGGACAAAACGCTCGCTATCGCTGTCGCCCAGCTGAATTTCACCGTCGGCGACCTCACCGGCAACGCCGACCGGATCATCCGCGCCCTCGACCAGGCCCGTGCAGCCGGCGCCGACCTGTTGCTGACGCCCGAACTGGCGCTATCCGGTTATCCGCCCGAAGACTTGCTGCTGCGACCGGATTTCTACCGTGCATGCAGCCGGGAAGTGGCCCGCATCGCTCTGCACACCCAAGGCATCACGCTGGTGCTCGGGCATCCGGAAGAGCGCCGCGACTGGCGCTACAACGCCGCGTCGGTGATTCGCGACGGCGAAGTCCTCGCGACCTACCACAAGCATCTGCTGCCGAACTACGAAGTGTTCGACGAGGAACGCTATTTCGACCGCGGCCTCGACGCGTGCGTGTTCGAACTGAACGGCGTGAAACTGGGCGTCAATATCTGCGCCGATCTGTGGGAGTCGGGCCCGGCCGAACTGTTGCGCGCCGAAGGCGCGGAACTGCTGCTCGGCCTGAACGCGTCGCCGTACCACATGAACAAGCTCGCGCGCCGCTACGAAGTGCTGCGCGGGCGCGTCGCCGACACCGGCCTGCCGGTGGTGTATTGCAACATGGTCGGCGGCCAGGACGAACTGGTTTTCGACGGCGCATCGTTCGCGCTCGACGCCGACGGCAAGGTCATGTATCAGGCGGCGTCCTTCGAGGAGCGGCTCGACGTGCTGCATTTTCGCGGCGGACGCTGGGAGCCGGGCGAAATCGTTCCCGCACGGCCGATCGAGGAGGAAGTCTATGAGGCGCTCAAGACCGGTGTGCGCGACTACCTCGGCAAGAACGGTTTTCCCGGCGCGATCATCGGCCTGTCCGGCGGCATCGATTCCGCGCTGACGCTGTGCATCGCCGTCGACGCGCTCGGGCCGGAGCGGGTGCGTGCGGTGATGATGCCTTCGCCCTACACGGCGCAGATGAGCCTCGACGATTCGCGTGCACTCGTCGCGAACCTCGGCGTGCGCTACGACGAAATCCCGATCGAGCCGGCGATGAACACTTTCGCCGACCTGCTCGCCCGGCAGTTCGAGGGGCTGCCGGCGGACACCACCGAGGAAAACCTGCAGAGCCGCATTCGCGGCATGATCCTGATGGCGCTGTCGAACAAGACCGGCGCGATCGTGCTGACGACGGGCAACAAGAGCGAGATGGCGACCGGCTACGCGACGCTGTACGGCGACATGGCAGGCGGCTTCGCGGTGCTGAAGGATCTCTACAAGACGTTCGTGTTCCGCCTGTCGCGCTGGCGCAACACGGTCAGTCCGGTGATGCCGGAAAACATCATCACCCGCCCGCCGTCGGCGGAGCTGAAACCGGACCAGACCGACCAGGATTCGCTGCCGCCGTACGACGTGCTCGACGCGATCATCGAGGCCTACATGGAGCGCGACGAATCGCCGCGCGAGATCATCGCGCGCGGCTTCCCCGAAGCCGACGTGCGGCGCACCGTGGGGATGCTCAAGCGCAACGAATACAAGCGCCGCCAGTCACCGGTCGGCATCCGGGTGACGAGGCGTGGCTTCGGCAGGGACTGGCGTTATCCGATAACATCGCGCTATCAGGACGAATACTGACCGCACAGGACCGATCCGAAGCGGCGCGTCCGCCAGCCCTCGAGGAGAAATTGCATGAAGAAAATCGAAGCCGTCATCAAGCCGTTCAAGCTCGACGAGGTCCGTGAAGCGCTGTCCGAAGTCGGCATCGCCGGGCTGACCGTGTCCGAAGTCAAAGGCTTCGGCCGCCAGAAGGGCCACACCGAGCTGTATCGCGGCGCCGAATACGTCGTTGATTTTCTGCCGAAGATCAAGGTCGAGATCGTCCTCGGCGACGACCTCGTGGATCAGGCGGTCGAAGCGATTATCAAGGCTGCGCGCACCGGCAAGATCGGCGACGGCAAGATTTTCGTCACGGCCGTCGAGCAGGTCGTGCGCATCCGCACCGGCGAAACGGACGAAGCCGCGATCTGATTATCTGATTGCTTCCGCCCCGGTTGCCGGCCGCGTTCACTCCTTCGGCGGATTGCCGGCCCGCAGCAGCACCAGCAGCGCCCCGGAGCCGCCTTCGTTCGGACCGGCCTGGCAGAAGGCGAGGATTTCCTCGCGTTGCGCGAGCCAGCCGCGCGACAGGTGCTTGAGGATCGACAGCTTGCCCGGCGACCCGAGCCCCTTGCCGTGAATCACGCGCACGCAGCGGCGCCCCTGCTGGAGGCTCGCCGCGAGAAAGCGTGCCAGCGCTTCGCGGGCGTCGTCCCGATTGTAGCCGTGCAGGTCCACTTCTCCCTGCAGCACCCAGCGCCCGCGGCGCAAGTCCACGAGCACGCGGCGCGGCAGGCCGGGGCGCAGGAATATCGCCTCGTCCCCCATTTCCAGCCGGTCTTCGAGGCTCATCGGCGCGTCGAGCGATTCGCGCAACGCAGCCTGCTCGTCTTCGCTGTGCTTCAGCGGCTCCGGGGGCGGCGGCGGAGGCTGCAGCTCGACCCGGTCGCGCGACTCGATCTGCCGGGCGCCGCGCACCGCATGACGGAAAAGCTCCGCCGGATCGAGCGCGTCGGGATCGGGCGGCAGCAGCAGCGACGTCGGATCGGTCTCGATGCGGTGCCGATCTTCGTCCCGCATGTGCAGCGGATAGGGCGAGGGACGGGCGCGACCGAGCTCCGCGTGCCCCGGGTCGCGAAGCGGCGTAACGTCGCCGATCGCCGAACGAAAGAGCGCCGCATCCTCGAGTGTGTCGGCGGGCAAGCCCTTGGCGGGAGACGGCGCATCGGGTTCGACCGATCGGGGACGCGGCAGCGGCGGTGGCTTCGGTGTCTCGATTTCCGCTCGCCCGCCCCCTTTGGTAAGCGGTGCGACATTGCGCACGGCGTCGCGGAACAGTGCTGGATCGTCATCAGGGGAAGCGCCCGGATGAATTCCGTTGGCTGTCGCGGCGCGGGTGGGCTTGGCCGCAGCCGAGGCCGACTCCGGTTGCGCCGGCTTTTGGCTGCTCGCGGCCGGCGTCAGCTTGCCGCGCAGCGCGGCAAGTTCCTCGAGGGTATGCAGCGCGCGCCCGGTTCGGCCTCCCGGTTTCGGTGCAGCAGGGGGAAGCCGCCGGGCCATGGTCGTGCTCAGCCGGCGAGCGCGTCCAGGTAGCGCTCCGCGTCGAGCGCCGCCATGCACCCGGTGCCGGCGGATGTCACCGCTTGGCGGTAGATGTGATCCTGCACGTCGCCCGCAGCGAACACGCCCGGCACGCTGGTCGCCGTGGCGTCGCCTTCGCGGCCGCCCTTGGTGACGATGTAGCCGTTTTCCATCGCGAGCTGGCCTTCGAAGATGTCGGTGTTCGGTTTGTGGCCGATCGCAATGAACACGCCCTGCAACGCGACGTCTCGGGTCGCGCCGGTGTTCGCATCCCTGACCCGCATGCCGGTCACGCCGGTGTTGTCGCCCAGCACTTCGTCGAGCGTCGAGTTGAGCGCAAGCTCGATTTTCCCGGCTGCGACTTTCTCCATCATCTTGTCGATGAGGATCTTCTCGGCGCGGAATTTCTCGCGGCGATGCACGACCGTGACCTTCTTCGCGATGTTGGCGAGGTACAGCGCTTCTTCGACTGCCGTGTTGCCGCCGCCGATCACTGCGACGTCCTGGTTCTTGTAGAAAAAGCCGTCGCAGGTCGCGCATGCGGAGACGCCGCGGCCGGAAAATTTCTCTTCTGACGGGATGCCGAGATATTTCGCCGTCGCGCCGGTCGAGATGATCAACGCGTCACACGTGTATTCCCCGGCGTCGCCGATGAGCCTGAACGGTTTCTCGCCGAGCTTCACGGTGTGGATGTGGTCGAAGATCATTTCGGTGTTGAAGCGTTCGGCGTGCTTCTGGAAGCGGGCCATGAGGTCCGGGCCCATCACGCCTTCGGCGTCCGCAGGCCAGTTGTCGACATCGGTCGTGGTCATCAGTTGACCGCCCTGCGCCAGTCCGGTGATCAGGACCGGATCGAGGTTGGCGCGGGCAGCGTACACTGCGGCCGTGTAACCGGCCGGGCCGGAGCCGAGGATGAGCAGGCGGGCGTGCTTGGTTGTCATAGCGTGATCTTCTTCCTGGTTGGCGACAGCGGGATTATAGCCGAGCGGTTTATCGCGCCGATTCAATGATGTCCATAGCGTGTGACGATCGCAAAAGCGAGTTTTGCCAGTGCAGATGCATCGTTGTCAGGGGAGATGACGTGCCCAATCCGCGCGATGTCGCGGTTCGGGCGGGAAAGTCAATCGTGGATTCCGGTATAATCAGTGGCATTGTCCATCGCCAGTTTTCCTGTTTTCTGGTACGCACGTTCGAGCTAATTTCGGAGTCGCCATGACCCAGCCTACCGCGGTGTCTACCACTGCCCTGAAGACCTTTCCGCTGTTTCAAGGTTTGTCCGACGACACCCTGGCGATGGTTTCCCGCTCCGCGATGATGCGCCGCATTCCCCGCGGGCAGAGCGTGGTGCATGCCGGCGAGCGCTGCGATTTTGTCTACCTGGTCCTGACCGGGAGCCTCAAGGTCGTCGTCAGCGACGAGGACGGCCGCGAGGTGATCCTGACGATTCTGGGGCAGGGCGAACTGTTCGGCGAGATGGGCATGTTCGGCGAGCAACCGCGCTCGGCGACCGTCGTCGCGGTGATGCCTTCCGACCTCGTGATGATCGCGAAAAACGATTTTCGCACGATCATGCAGGGCAACTTCGAAGTGGCCTGGCGCATCATGGCCAACCTCGCCGAACGCCTGCGCAATGCCGATCGCAAGATCGAGAGCCTCGCGCTGATGGACGTCTACGGCCGCGTCGCGCGCCTGCTGCTTGAAATGTCCGAGGAAGTGAACGGGGATACGGTGGTGGTGCGCAAGATCACGAAGCAGGACATCGCGAAAATGATCGGTGCGTCGCGCGAGATGGTCAGCAGGGTCATGAAGGACCTCGCCGCGCAAGGGCTTATCGAGGAAACCGGCGCCGGCATCGTGCTGCGCGATCGCCTGCAGATCGTCTGAATCGATCCGGTCTGTTTCCCTTCGCAACAGCGGCAACGGCCATGTTGACGGATCGCATATAATTTCGCACCGTCGTTTTCCTCCGGCCTCAAGTTTCTCCTCATGTCGTCCCGCCTGTCCTCACGCTCCCAGCCTTTGCCGGAAAAGATCTCGCTGCTGCTGCAAGAAGCCCGCTGGCTGATTCTCGGCGTGATGTCGCTGTATGTCGGCCTCGTGCTGCTCGGCTACAGCAAGGCCGATCCGGGCTGGTCGCACGCCGCCGAAGTGTCGCGTATCGCCAACCCGGGCGGGCGCTTTGGCGCGTGGCTCGCGGATCTGCTGTATTACCTGTTCGGCGTGTCCGCGTGGTGGTGGGTGGTTTTTCTCGGCTACGGGCTGGTGTGGGGCTTTCGCCGGCTGAAGCATGACCTGCGCCTCGACAGGCGGTCGTTCTTCATCGTTCTGGTAGGTTTCTTCGTCGTGCTGGTCGCCAGTAGCGCGCTCGAATCGCTGCGCTTTCACTCGCACGGCGCAAGCATTCCGCTGGCTCCCGGCGGCCTCGTCGGCATGGAACTGGGCGCGGCGGTGCAGCGTTATCTCGGCTTTACGGGCGGCACGCTGCTGTTGTTGGCGCTGTTCGCGTCCGGGTTGAGTCTTTTCTCGGGCATCTCGTGGCTGTCGCTCGTCGAGCGGATCGGCACTTCGGTCGAGCGCGGGTGCAGCACGCTGCGGCAGGCGTGGCGTGGCCGAACCGAGCGCAAGGCGGCGCAACCGGTGGCGCAAAAGGCCGCGCTCGTCGAGCCGAAGCGGCGCAAAGCCGAAGCGTCGCCGTCCCCGTCCGGGCGCATCGAGCCGGCGCGGATCGAGCCGGCGATGGTCGACACGCCAAAGCCCGAGCGCGTCGAGAAAGGCCGGCAGCAGCCGCTCTTCGTCGATCTGCCGGCCGGATCGATGCCGCCGCTCGCGCTGCTCGATCGGCCGTCGGCCGACCTCGAGCCGCCGTCGGCCGAATTGCTGGAGTCGACGTCGCGCCTGATCGAAACGAAGCTCGCGGATTTCGGCGTCGAGGTCAAAGTGCTGGCGGCGTATCCCGGGCCGGTCGTGACGCGCTACGAAATCGAGCCGGCGACCGGCGTCAAGGGCAGCCAGGTGGTGAATCTCGCGAAAGACCTTTCGCGTGCGCTGTCGCTGGTGTCGATCCGCGTCGTCGAGACGGTGCCCGGCAAGTCGTGCATGGCGCTGGAACTGCCGAACCCGAAGCGGCAGATGGTGCGCCTGTCCGAGATCCTGGGTTCGAAGGCGTATCAGGACATGCATTCGTCGCTGACGGTCGCGCTCGGCAAGGACATCGGCGGGCAGCCGGTCGTCGCCGATCTGGCGAAGATGCCGCACCTGCTCGTCGCCGGCACGACCGGTTCGGGCAAATCGGTCGGCATCAACGCGATGATCCTGTCGCTGCTGTACAAGGCCGAGCCCGAGAAAGTGCGGCTGATCATGGTCGACCCGAAGATGCTGGAATTGTCGATCTACGAAGGCATCCCGCACCTGCTGGCACCGGTCGTCACCGACATGAAGCACGCGGCGAACGCGCTGAACTGGTGCGTCGTCGAGATGGACAAGCGCTACAAGCTGATGGCGGCGGTCGGCGTGCGCAATCTCGCCGGCTTCAATAAGGCGGTCACCCAGGCGGCGGAAACGGATAAGCCGATGACGAACCCGTTCGCGATCAATCCTGACAACCCGGAGCCGCTCGAGACGCTGCCGCACATCGTCGTCGTCGTCGACGAGCTCGCCGACATGATGATGGTCGTCGGCAAGAAGGTCGAGGAGCTGATCGCGCGGCTCGCGCAGAAGGCGCGCGCGGCCGGCATCCACCTGATCCTCGCGACGCAGCGCCCGTCGGTCGACGTTATCACCGGCCTGATCAAGGCCAACGTGCCCACGCGCATCGCGTTCCAGGTGTCGAGCAAGATCGACTCGCGCACTATCCTCGACCAGATGGGCGCGGAAGCCTTGCTCGGCATGGGCGACATGCTTTACCTCGCGCCCGGCACCGGCCTGCCGGTACGCGTGCACGGCGCGTTCGTCGCCGACGACGAAGTGCACAAGGTCGTCGACCATCTCAAGCGCAGCGGTCCGCCGGATTATGTCGAAGGGATCCTGTCGGCCGCCGAGGAGGAGACTGACGGGGCGCTCGGCGGCGCAGACAGCGGCGACGGCGAGGCCGATCCGCTCTATGACCAGGCCGTGGAGATCGTCGTCAAGACCCGGCGGCCGTCGATTTCGCTCGTGCAGCGTCATCTGCGCATCGGCTACAACCGCGCGGCGCGGCTGATCGAACAGATGGAACGTTCGGGGCTGGTATCGGCGATGGGCAGCAACGGCAACCGCGAAGTGATCGCGCCTGTGAAGGAGACCGAGTGAGTCATTGGAGCAGGGGTCGGGCAGCGTTCATTGCACGCGTGCTGCTGTGCGCAGCAGCGGCTTGGGCGTCCTCGGGAGCGGCGGCAGCGGCGAGCGGCGTCGAACAGTTGCGCGAGTTCGTCGATACCGCGCGCAGCGCGCAGGGCGAATTCGAACAGACCGTGTCGTCCGCTTCGGGGCGCAGGGCGCAGCAGGCGAGCGGCAGCTTCGTGTTCCTGCGCCCCGGCAAGTTCCGCTGGAGCTACGACAAGCCGTATCCGCAGCTGCTCGTCAGCGACGGCGAGAAACTGTGGTCGTGGGACCGGGATCTCAACCAGGTCACCGTGAAGCGCCTGGGCGACGCCCTGGGGAGCACGCCGGCCGCTATCCTTGCCGGCAGCGGCACGCTGGACCGCGATTTCAATCTCGCTGAAGCGGGCTCGGGCGACGGGCTCGACTGGGTGCTGGCAACACCGAAGCACGCGGAAAGCGGTTTCCAGTCGATACGCCTGGGCCTCGCGGGTGGGCTGTTGAAGCGCATGGAGTTGCAGGACAACTTCGGCCAGACGACGATGATCGTGTTCAGGTCGCTGGAACCGAACGCGCGTCCCGATCCGTCGCTGTTCCGTTTCGTCCCGCCCGCGGGCGCCGACGTCATCGGCGACTGACGCGCGATCCCGGATGGCGGATCTTTTCGACGACGTCGAGCCGCCGCGCGTACCGCTCGCCGAGCGGATGCGCCCGACGACGCTCGCCGAGGTCGCCGGCCAGCGCCATCTGCTCGGTCCCGGCAAGCCGCTGCGGCTCGCCTTCGAATCCGGCAAGCTGCATTCGATGATCCTGTGGGGACCTCCGGGTGTGGGCAAGACGACGCTCGCACGCCTGATGGCGCAGGCCTTCGATGCGGAATTCATCGCACTATCGGCGGTGTTCTCCGGAGTCAAGGACATTCGCGAAGCGGTCGCGCACGCGCAGACTGAAAAGGCGCGCGGACGCCACACGATCCTGTTCGTCGACGAGGTGCATCGCTTCAACAAGGCGCAGCAGGACGCGTTTCTGCCTTATGTCGAGCAAGGCGTCGTGACGCTGATCGGCGCGACGACCGAGAATCCGTCGTTCGAAGTCAATTCGGCGCTGCTGTCGCGCGCGGCGGTCTATGTGCTCGAACCCCTCGACGACGAAGCGTTGGGGGAACTGTTCGAGCGCGCCCGCCTGCTGGCGTGTCCGCAGCTGGAATTTGCGCCGGCCGCGCGTGAACGCATGATCGGCTTTGCCGACGGCGACGCGCGGCGCTTGATGAACCTCATCGAGCAGGTCGAGGTTGCTGCGGAAACCGCAGGGATAGTCACGGTGACGCCCGAGTTTGTCGACGAGGCGCTATCGACTCGCCTGCGACGTTTCGACAAGGGAGGCGAAGCGTTCTACGACCAGATATCGGCACTACACAAATCGGTGCGGGGTTCGAATCCGGATGCCGCCCTTTACTGGCTGTGCCGGATGCTGGACGGCGGAGCGGACGCACTCTATCTCGGACGGCGCCTGATCCGCATGGCGACCGAGGACATCGGGCTCGCCGATCCGCGCGCCCTCGAAATCGCGTTGAACGCATGCGCGACCTACGAACGGCTCGGTTCTCCGGAAGGGGAACTGGCGCTTGCCGAAGCGACGGTCTTCCTTGCCTGCGCGGCGAAATCCAACGCGGTCTACAAAGCCTACAACGCTGCGCGAAAACACGTCGCGCAGGACGTCTCGCGTCCGGTGCCGCTACATCTGCGCAACGCTCCCACTCGCCTGATGAAGGAACTGGGCCATGGCAAGGCTTATCGCTACGCGCATGACGAACCCGAAGCGTACGCCGCTGGCGAAAACTACCTGCCCGACGGCATGAAGGCGCCAGGATGGTATCGCCCGACGCAGTACGGACTCGAAGCGCGGATCGCGGCAAAACTCGAGCATCTGCGCGAACTCGACGAGCAGATGGCTATGCGCGTCCCGAAGGACGCGAGTTGACAGCCGATCAATGCGGAGGAGCAGCTTTCAGTGCGGGAGAGGGTGGTCGGCCATGAAGCGGGCGCGTACATTCTTGGCCCGCTCGGCCCTTTCGAGATCCCCACGTTCGGTGGCTCGCTCGATGAGGTCTTGCATGTAGGTCGTCAACATCAGCACCCCTTCCGGGGTTTGCACCATGCCGCACACGACTTGCGCAGCGGCACCCTCGGGAATGCCCTCGTGTTCTGCAACGAGCGCAACTTCGTCATCCGTCAAATCGCAATAATCAAGGCAGTCTCTAATGGACAACATCGGCCTCTTCTCCTCTAGTGTTGCGGACACCGTCTTCCGCGGTGTTGGCTTACTAAGCTTAAGATACAGGGCGCCGAATGCAAGGAAAGTTTATCGATCGCCAAGAATATAAACGATTGATTCCATTAATGGATTTGTGCATCGCCGCAAGCTCTTCGCGAGGCTGACGAAAGGCCGGCGAACAAAGCGGCGCGGTCCCCGAAGATGTCCTGCCAGAAAACCCCGCTTTCCCATTGAATCCACTCGAATTCCGGAATTGTCATGCTTGATATCCAACTTCTACGCACCCAGATTGACGCCGTCGCGACAGCGCTTGCCGCACGGGGAACAAATTTCGACGCTGCGGCGTTTCAGTCCATGGAGAACGAGCGCAAGACGCTGCAGACCCGCACCCAGGACCTGCAGGCACGCCGCAACAGCCTGTCGAAGCAGATCGGCGTCCTGAAAGGCAGGGGAGAGGACGCTTCGGCGGTGATGGCTGAAGTCGGGGGCATCGGCGACGAGCTGAAGGCCAACGAGCAGGCGCTGGCGGCGCTCCTCGAGCGGATCAATGCGTTCGTCGCCGGGTTGCCGAACCTCCCGCACGACAGCGTGCCGCCGGGGCGCGACGAGTCGGCGAACGTCGAGGTCGCCCGCTGGGGCACGCCCCGGGAATTCGGCTTCGAGGTGAGCGATCACGTCGACCTCGGAAGCGGGCTCGGAGGACTTGATTTCGAAACCGCGGCGAAGATCTCGGGGTCGCGTTTCGCACTGATGCGCGGCGGCCTCGCGCGCCTGCATCGCGCGCTCGCCCAGTTCATGCTCGACGTGCATACCCGCGAACATGGCTACACCGAGGTCCACGTCCCCTATCTCGTCAACCCGGAGAGCATGTTCGGCACCGGCCAGCTGCCCAAGTTCGAGGCCGACCTGTTCTCCGTCATGAAGGACGACGGGCGTTTCTACCTGATCCCGACTGCGGAAGTCCCGATCACCAACATCGTGCGCAACGAGCTGCTCGCGCACGACGTGCTGCCGCTGAAGTTCGTCGGCCACACGCCGTGCTTCCGTTCCGAAGCAGGTAGCTACGGTCGCGACACGCGCGGCATGATCCGCCAGCACCAGTTCGACAAGGTGGAACTGGTGCGGATCGAACATCCGGACGCGTCATGGGCGGCGCTCGAGGAACTCACCGGCCATGCTGAAGCGATCCTGCGCAAGCTCGATCTGCCATATCGAAAAGTCGTGCTATGCACCGGCGACATGGGGTTTTCCGCCGCCAAGACCTACGACCTCGAAGTGTGGCTGCCGGCGCAGAAAACCTACCGCGAGATTTCGTCGTGCTCGTGCACCGGAGCGTTTCAGGCGCGCCGCATGCAGGCCCGGTTCCGCAACGCGCAGGGCAAGAACGAGCTGGTGCACACGCTGAACGGTTCGGGCTTGGCAGTCGGCAGGACGCTCGTCGCGGTGCTCGAGAACTACCAGCAAGCCGACGGTTCGGTCGTCGTGCCGAAGGCGCTGGTGCCGTGGATGGGCGGGATCGAGGTGCTTGAGCCGCGCGGCTGAAATCTCAGTCGCCGGCACCGCCGAGCTTCAGGCCGGATGGCTGCAGCGGCGCGGTGTAGGGCGGTTCGAGGCGCGCGAGAATGCCGTGGAAGTTGCGGATGTTCTCGGTCATGATCACCGCCTCGCCGCCGCGCGCCGGGCCAGCCTTGAGCCGCGCCGCGTATTCGGCTCGCGACAGCAGCGGAAGGACGGCTTTCATGTCCCACCACGTCGTGTCGTCCCGGCCCATGCCGCGGGCGATCGCCCGTGCGCCGTTCATGTGGCCCATGCCGAGGTTGTATGCTGCCACCGCGATCCAAGAGCGGTCGGGTTCGGCAATCCCACCGGGCAACTGGTCCCTCAGCATCGAAAAATAGCGCGCCCCGCCGAGAATGCTCTCGCGCGCATCGAGGCGGTCGCCCACGCCGAGCCGGTCTGCGGTCTCGGAAGTCAGCATCATCATTCCCCGCACCCCGGTGCGCGACGTCGCGAGCGGGTCCCACCGCGATTCCTGGTATGCGAGAGCGGCGAGAAAGCGCCAATCGACGCCGGTGCGTGCCTGCGCGTCATGGAAATGCCGGCGATAGGCGGGTAGGCGCGTGCGCATGTGGTCCAGAAAAACCGCCACGTCCTGGTCGTCGAGGCGGCGGATGTGGCCGAAGTAGCGATCGGCGATCCGGGCGAGCAGCGCGCTTTCGCGGGCGCTGGCGAGAAAGGCGTCGACCTCGGCGCCCAGGCTCTCCTCGTCGATCGGCAGGGCCCATGCGATTTCCGACCGAACCGGCAGGTCGTAGGCAATTACGACGGTCGGCTCGGTTTGTGCTGCCAGTGCGAAATGCACCCGGTCGGTGGCGACGAGATCGAGTTTGCGCTGTCCCAACTCCTCGAGCAGCGCCTCATCGCCAAGCTTGGCCGGAAAGTGCAGAGTGAGGCCGGGAACGCGCTTGCGGACTCGCTCGAGTGCCTCGACGGGCGGGGAACCGCGCCGCATGCTTATGGTTCGACCGGCGAGATCGTCCTCGCTGCCGATCTCCCGGCCGTCCGAACGCCCGACCAGTACATAGTCCACCTCTCGCAGCGGAGCCGACCACCGCAACGGAAAGCGTTCGTTGCGGGCGATTCCGGCCGCGGCGAGATGCACCTCGCCGTTGAGGACCGCGTCGAGCGCCCGCGGGGCATCGGGATACACGATGAAACGCACTGGCACGTCGAGGCGTTGCCCCAGTTTCTGCAGCAGGTCGTGTTCGAATCCGGACGCCTCGCCCTGCGCCTCCTGACGGTAGGAAATCGCATCCAGCCGAGTCGCGACGCGCAGTTCGCCGGCCGCCCGATAGTCCCCGACCCGTTGCGGAGTCGCCTCGGGTGTGCATCCGGACAGCGCGAACAGCGCAATGAACAGAAAGACAGGCAAGAAGGCACTCCCCAGAGGCGACCCCGGATTTTGCGCGAGCATATGTCGGGAGGCAACGACACTCGGGGCACCAATCTTCGTCAGCGGCGCGCAGGTCCTTGTTCGCTTTCCGGGCAAGACACTGAAACACCGTTCGCCATGCGAAGTTATTTCTTGTTTGATACCGATCGTGTACGTATAATGCGCCCTCCCGTGAGACGATCGCGGGACGCGGAGAGGTGGCAGAGTGGTCGAATGTACCTGACTCGAAATCAGGCGTAGGTGCGAGCCTACCGTGGGTTCGAATCCCACCCTCTCCGCCATAAGCATTCAAGAGCCACATTTTTCAGTTCTATCAAGGACTTGGAAAATGTGGCTCTTCCCATTGTATGCCACCTCCTCTTGCCACCATCCTGGATGACGGTCCTGCGGTGATGCCTGTCCTCTCCTAAAGCCGCTCGGGATGTCCCTGGCACTCAGAAGACCTCCAGGCGATCGGGGCTGAGGCGGATGTTCCCGGATTTTCCGGCATTGACCGGACTTCAAATCCAGTCAGCTCCGTGGCCATGGTCGACGGGAGACCGTTGTTCGTGGCTGCGTATCTCTGGCGTGCGATCTGCGCCACTGGAAAGAACTCGTGGAGGAAGGGGATGGAGACCATCGATTGCGCGGTCATCGGGGCAGGCGTGGTCGGCCTCGCGTGCGCCCGCGCGTTCGCCGGGGCCGGACGCGAAGTTGTCGTGATCGAGCGCGAATCGACTTTCGGAACCGGCGTGAGCTCGCGCAACAGCGAAGTGATCCACGCCGGTCTTTACTATGCGCCCGGCTCGCTCAGGGCGCGCTTATGCGTCGAGGGACGCGAAATGCTTTACGCGTTCTGCCAGGAGCGGGCGATCCCGTACGCGCGCTGCGGCAAGCTCGTCGTCGCCGCGCGGGCCGAACAAGTCGAAGCGCTGCGGCAGATCCGCGCGCGCGCCGAAGCCAATGGCGTGGGCGACCTGCGCGAGCTCGATCGTGCGGCAGTTGCCGCGCTTGAACCGGCGCTGGACGTCTACGCGGCGCTGCTGTCGCCTTCGACCGGCATTGTGGATAGCCACGCGCTGATGCTCGCGCTGCTCGGCGACGCCGAGCGCGACGGGGCGATGTTCGCGTTCGGCAGTCCGGTGCTCGGCGGATATTCCGATTCAGAAGGCATGGTGCTGCAGGTCGGCGGCGAGCACGAGACCGATCTGCGCGCGCGCTGGGTCATCAACGCATCCGGCCTCGACGCCGTGGCGCTGGGCCATCGCCTCGGCGGCCCGACCGCTGAAAGTCTGCCCCAGGCGTGGTTCGCGCGCGGCATGTATTTCGCCTTGAGCGGCAAGGCGCCGTTCTCGCGGCTGATCTATCCGATCCCCGAGCCCGGCGGGCTTGGCGTGCATCTGACGCTCGATCTGGGCGGGCAGGCGAAGTTCGGACCGGATGTCGAATGGATCGACGCGCCCGCCTACGACGTCGATCCGACGCGAGCGCAGCGTTTTTACGCCGCGATCCGCAACTGGTGGCCGGCGCTCGAAGACGGACGGCTCGTGCCGGGATATGCCGGCGTGCGCCCGAAGATCGCCGGCCCCGGCATGCCGGATGCGGATTTTCGCATCGACGGGCCCGATCGGCATGGCGTGCCGGGACTCATTCACCTGTTCGGCATCGAATCGCCCGGCCTCACGGCGGCAATGGCGATCGGACGCCATGTCGTGCGCGGGATTGCGGGGCGGTGACCGTGTAAGGTTGGCGGCGGTGTTGTAAGGGTTTTCAGGCTGGGGCGTGGGACTTGGGGCGGGGGCAGGAGCGCGGCGGGCATTCCGATTGCACGAGGCTGGCCCCGTGCCACTCCAGGAGACAATCATGGCCAGCCAGCAGAAAGACGAAACGACGTCGGACCAGGCAGTACCGAACCCGGTTCAGGTTCAGAAGTTTCTCGGCGGCCTGGATTACCCCGTCGGGAAGCAGGAGCTTGTCGAACAGGCGCGCAAGAAAGGCGCCGACGCGAACGTGATGGACGCGCTCGAGCGGATCCCGGATCGGCAGTATGAGAGCCCCGTCTCGGTATCTGCGGAGATTGGCAAACTTGGCTGAGGGAACCGCAGCCGCGACTGCTTCGGCAAACCTCGCTTCGCGCTTGGAACTGCAATCCGGCTTCATCGTCGCGTTTCACGATGGTCTCCTTGCCGGCCGGGACGCCCCATTGCCTGCCGAGCCGGCCGGTTGGTGGCAGTGGATCGAGGAAAACCACCGCAGCAACACGGCGTTGTGGCGCGAAGAGGACCGGGCGCGGCGCACCGACGTGCCGGACGACGAGATCGTGCGTTGCAAGCGCAACATCGACGCGTTGAACCAGCGGCGCAACGACGCGGTCGAGGCGCTGGACGATTGTCTTCTTGCGGCCCTCGAGCGGGTCGTGCCGACACCCGCTCCCGATGCGCGGCTGTCGAGCGAGACCGCGGGTGCGATCATCGACCGGCTGTCGATTCTGGCGCTGAAGATCCACCACATGCGCCAAGCGTCGCAACGTCGCGAGGCCGGGGTCGAGCACATGCAGCGGTGCTCCGACAAGCTCGCGACGCTGGTCGCGCAGCGCGAGGACCTGGCGGCTTGTCTCGACCGCCTGCTGCAGGAAGCGAGCTGCGGAGTCGCGCGTTTCAGGACGTACCGGCAGTTCAAGATGTACAACGATCCGTCGCTGAACCCCGAGCTGTACCGCCGCTCGCGCCCGGCGAACGATACGGCGGCGGCGAAGACGCCCTTCGCCGTGGATGTGCTGATCCCGACTTGCGACCGGCCCGCTGCGCTCGCCGTGACGCTGACCTCGCTTTTCGCGCAAAGCCTCGGTGCACTGCGGATCGTGGTGTCCGACCAGGGCGAGCGTCGCAGCGCCGAGGCCTCGTCCGAAGTGCAGGCGGTCGTGCGGCTTCTCGCCGCTAAAGGGCATGTTGTCGAGTTCCACCGTCACCTGCCGCGCCGCGGTCTCGCCGAGCAGCGCCATTTCCTGCTCGCGCAGGCGCAGGCGCCGTATGTGCTGTTTCTCGACGATGATGTCGTCGTCGAGCCGGATCTCGTCGAGCGTCTGCTGAAGGCGATCCGGGAGCAGGGCTGCGGCTTCGTCGGCAGCGCCCTGATCGGCCTGAGCCATGCCGCGGACCGACGGCCGCACCAGCAGAACATCGAGTTCTGGGATGGTCCGGTCGAGCCCGAAGAGGTGCTGCCGGACAGTCCGGCGTGGGCGCGCCACGAGTTGCACAGTGCTGCCAACCTGTACCACGTGCAGACGAATCTCGGCCTGACGCCGGACCGGCAACGGCTCTATCGTGTCGCGTGGGTCGGCGGCTGCGTGCTGTTCGACCGGGCGAAGCTCGAGGCTGCGGGCGGATTCGAATTCTGGCGCGAGCTGCCCCCCGAGCACTGCGGCGAGGACGTGTTCGCGCAGCTGCGGGTCATGGCACGCGACGGCGGTTGCGGCATCATCCCGTCGGGCGCTTACCACCAGGAACTGGCGACGACGGTACCGCGGCGTGACGTCGATGCGCCACGCGTGCTGCGCACGAAGCTGGAGGCACGATGACGGGTTCGGCAGGCAAGGCTGCGCCCTCGCGTTTCGCCAAAGTTGCGGCTGCCGAAGTCACGGAGCTGGCGCTGGAGCTGCGGCGCGATACGCAGGCATTGCCAGCAGTGCCCGCGCCTGCGCCAGCACCTCGCTGAGGTCTTCGTCGCCACCGCCCTGAGCCCCTCGGTCGCGCGCCGGCGCCCATACCGGTCGATGCAGCGCCCGATCGAGCGGCGCCCAGCGCGCGATCTCCGACGCCCGGAAGAGGATCACGCACGGCAGTTTGAGCGCCGCGGCGAGATGCGCGACGCCGGTGTCGTTGCACACCAGCAGCCGCGCGCCGCCCAGCAGGGCCGCAAGGGCACCGGCGGAGATCGGCGCCGCAGCATCGATCGCGGGAGCGCGCATCGCAGCCTTTACCGCAGCGGTGATCGAAGTCTCGTACTGCGAGCCGGTCAGCACCAGCGGCAAGCCGCAGTCGTCATGCAAGGCATCGCCAACCGCGGCGAACCGCTCGGGCGGCCAGCGCCGTTCCGCTGCTCGTGCGCCAGCGTGCAGACAAACGTACCCATCCGGCCGCAGGCCTTCAGCGACGCTGCTCGCCGCGAGTTCGGCGTGGTCGGCAGCGGTGAGCGGAAACTCCAGGTGTTCCCCGACAGGCGGGGCGCCGAGAAAGCGCATCAGCGCCAGCAGACGCCGGATCTCCGCGCCGTCGTCGGGATAGGGCAGGAACGCCCTGTCGCCACTGCCCGGAGCGCCGAAGCCGGCATTGAACCGCGCGCCGAACTGGGCGACGAGCGGGTTCGTGATCGTGCCGTTGCCATGCATCTGGATCGCCAGATCGGCTCGCCGCGCCCGCATCCCGTCGAGGAACTCGGACAGCGCGGCGGAATCGGGGGGTTGTTCCGGCAGGCCCGGAAAGCCGGGAAAGGCGACGAAATCGTCGAGATGGCGAGGGTAGCGGGCGGCAAACGCCGCGGCCCACGGCAGGCCGACGAGCGTGATGTGCGCGTGCGGACAGGCTGCGCGCAACGCGCGCAGCGCGGGCACCGCACACAGCATGTCGCCCAGTTGCAGCGCGCGGAACACGACGATCGTCCGCGGCTGCAGAACTTCCAGCAAGGGATGCGGCATTCGGGTTTCCTGCTAAGGACGAGCTTGCGCTGCTGCAATCGGGATGCCGGGCCGAATTGGCCGCATTGCAGAATCGGTCGGATGCTGCGGGGACGGGCACGCGTGATTGGCGCGGGCCGAGCAGGTCGCCAGGCGCTTCTTACAAGGCCGTGTAGTTGTTGCACCCGGTATTGCAGGACGATTGCGCCGCGCGAATGACAGGCGGGCCTTCCGCTTGCTTCGGCGAGGCAGGGGCGGGAGCTCGACCCGGGGAGGGGGTGGCGCTCCATCGCACTGCGTCATAAGGAGGGATCGAGATGAATATGAATACCAAGACCAAGCGCAAATTGATCGCTGCGATCGCGGCTGCGGCCGTGGGGCTGCCTGCCTACGTGGGACACGCAGCCGAAGAACGTCCGGCACCCCCCGCGACGTCGACGCGCGAAGCGCCGCCAGCCGCTGCCCCGAACGCCGCAGCGGCCCAATCGCGTGTTGCCCGGGCAAGCAAGCTGATCGGCGCCGAAGTCAAGAATCCGGTGGGCGAAAAGCTTGGCGAAATCAAGGACCTCATCGTGGATGTGCGAAACGCGACGGCGCATTATGCAGTGCTGTCGTTCGGCGGCATCGCGGGGATCGCCGACAAGCTCTTTGCTTATCCCGTGAGCATGCTCCGGTGGGGGCCGGGCAAGGACGAGCTGATACTCGACATCGAACGCTCGAGGCTCGAAGCGGCTCCTGGGTTCGGGCCGAGCAACTGGCCGGACTGGGACGTCGATTCGTATCGCCGCAGCGTCGATGAGTATTTCAAGACCGACCGGCCCGCCGAACTCGGACCCGATCCGCAGCTGATGCAAGCCAGCAAGCTGCTCGACGTCAAGGTCGAGGACCGCGAGAAGCGCAACGCGGGCGAAATCAAGGATCTCGTCGTAAGCCTCGCGGACGGAACGGTGCCGTATGCGGTGGTCGATCTCGACAAGGCGTGGAGCGCCGACGACAAGCTGATTCCGCTTCCCCTGTCGTCGTTCGAGTTTTCGACGGACGACGAGAAGATCGTGCTCAAGGAGTCGCGCGAGGGCCTGGACACGAGCCGGGGCTTCGACGAGAAGAACTGGCCCGACATGAACGATCCCGCCTTGCGCGGTGACATGAACAAGTCTCCGGGCGAGCGCGAGCGGGACCGCAGGTAGGCCAGGCTTTTGGGCATACCCTGGCCCCGGGGCGATGCTGCGGGTTCGCTTGCGCGCTTGTCCTACTACACTGGGAAAATCGGGCCATGGTTTTGCCATGCGCCCGAGGGCTGGCCCCTTCCGCGGCCGGTGCCGGACGATTGCAAGGGGACGCCGATGCAGATGAGTGACCCGGGCAAAGGCCCGCTGTGGAAAGCACCGACGACAGATGGGGCGCGGCATCCGCTGCGGGATGGAGCCGAGGACGACGACTTCTGCAGTGCGTTGCTTGCCGGCCTCGCAGCGACACCGAAACAGGTGTCGTGCAAGTTTTTTTACGACGCCGAAGGTTCGGCGCTGTTCGACCGTATCTGCACGCTGCCGGAGTATTACCCGACGCGCGTGGAATTCGACCTTCTCGAACGCCACACAGCCGAACTGGCCGGGCTCATCGGCCCAGACGTCGAACTCGTCGAGTTCGGCGCGGGGTCGGGCCGCAAGGTGCGGCGGCTGCTCGACGCGCTGCAACGGCCGCGCGCGTACGTTCCGGTCGACATCTCGGGCGAACATCTGCGGCAGGCCGCGAGCCGGCTGAGCGCGGATTACCCGCGGCTCGACGTCCGGCCGATCGTCGCCGACTACACGCATGCGTTCGATCTTCCGCCAAGCATCTCCGCGGTGCGGCGGCGTGTCGGTTTTTTCCCCGGCTCGACGATCGGCAATTTCGCCCCGGAAGAGGCCACCGGATTCCTCGCCATGGCCGCTGCGTTGCTGGACGGCGGCGGCCTGCTGATCGGCGTCGACCTGGTCAAGGATCCGGCGCTTTTGCACGCCGCCTACAACGACTCGCAGGGCGTCACTGCGGCATTCAACAAGAATCTGCTGGCGCGGGCAAACCGCGAGCTCGGTGCGGACTTCGCCGAGGACGGTTTTGCCCATTACGCGTTCTACCAGCCGCTTGCGCGACGCGTCGAAATGCATCTGGTGAGTCTCGCCGCGCAGCGGGTGCGGGTTGCCGGGCGGGAATTCCGTTTCGCCGCCGGCGAGACGCTGCATACCGAGAATTCCTACAAGTACACGATCGACGGGTTCCGCTCGCTGGCCGAACAGGCGGGGTTTGTGCCGCGCAGGTACTGGACCGACGCGGCACGCCTGTTCAGTCTGCACTGGCTCGAAGTGGCCTGACCGGCCTGGGACGCCAAGGCACGGCGCTTGCGAACGGCGACAGGGCCGCGACGGCGAGGCTGCTGCTTTGCCGGCCCGGCCCTCGCGTCCGCTCTTAGCGCTTTCAGCTTTCAGGAGGCAGCCATGTTGTCATCGACCGTAGACCGCGTCCCGGCGCACACCGCCGCCCACATCAACCAGCGGATCCGACAGCTTACCCGGGAGAACATCGAGCGCGCGTCGCTCGGTGGGCCGGCGCAAATCGACCGGCGGCTGGCGGAACTGGACGAGGAGTGGGACATCGAGCGCACGCTCGAGGCGAATGCGGCCTCGGTGATGCTCGCCGGCACCGCGCTGGCGCTGTTCGTCGATCGTCGCTTCCTGGCGCTGCCCGCGCTCGTCGGCGCGTTTCTGCTGCAGCATGCGCTGCAGGGCTGGTGCCCGCCGCTGCCGCTGTTCCGGCGCCTGGGCGTGCGCACCGCGGGCGAGATCGAGGAGGAGCGCCGCGCGCTGCAAGCGATGCGCAATGGCACGCCCCGCGCGACCGGTTCCCCTGTCCACGGCGCGGGCGCCGCGATCGAGCGGATCCGCTGACGAGGGGGGCCGGATGGACGCCACGACGACGCACAGCCGCCTCTCCGAGCACGACATCTACCTGTTCCGGGAAGGCTCGCACGGCCGCCTCTACGAAAAGCTCGGCTGCCAGCTAGACGAGGCCGGCGCGCATTTCGCCGTTTGGGCGCCGAACGCGCGTGCGGTATCGGTGATCGGGAGCTTCAATGCGTGGCGCGACGATGCAGTGCTGCGTGCGCGTGACGATGGCTCGGGCATCTGGGAAGGTTTTGTTGGCGGCGTCGCGGCCGGCGACATCTACAAGTACCGCGTCGCGGGCCACGACGGGCACATCGCCGAGAAGGCCGACCCGTTCGCGCTGTATGCGGAGGTCCCGCCTGCGACCGGCTCGCGCGCGTGGCGCAGCAGTTACCGCTGGGAGGACGACGCGTGGATGGCCGGGCGGGCGGGCGCGAACGCGCTCGATGCGCCGTTCAGCATCTACGAACTGCACCTCGGCTCGTGGCGTCGCGGGCCGGACGGCGCGCTGCCGGGCTACCGCGACATCGCGCCGCAACTCGCCGCGTATGTCGTCGAGTGCGGCTTCACGCATGTCGAACTGATGCCGCTCTCGGAGCATCCGTTCTACGGCTCGTGGGGCTACCAGACGACCGGCTATTTTGCCGCGACCGCGCGCTACGGCACGCCAGACGACCTGATGTTCCTGATCGACACGCTGCACCAGGCGGGCGTCGGCGTGATCCTCGACTGGGTGCCGTCGCATTTTCCGAGCGATGCGCACGGCTTGGCCGAGTTCGACGGCACCTACCTGTACGAGCATGCGGACCCGCGCCAGGGCTTCCACCCGGAATGGCATTCGTGCATCTTCAATTACGGGCGCCACGAGGTGTGCGCGTTCCTGCTGTCTTCCGCGCTGTTCTGGCTCGAACGCTTCCATATCGACGGGCTGCGCGTCGATGCCGTCGCGTCGATGCTGTATCTCGACTACGGTCGCCAGCACGGCGAGTGGGTGCCGAACCGCTATGGCGGCCGGGAGAATCTCGACGCGGTCGCGTTCCTGCGGCGGCTCAACGAGGCGGTGTATCGCGACCACCCCGGCGTGCAGACGATCGCCGAAGAGTCGACCGCGTGGCCGATGGTGTCGCGCCCGCTGTATGTCGGCGGCCTGGGCTTCGGCATGAAATGGAACATGGGCTGGATGCACGACTCGCTCGACTATTTCCGCCACGACCCGCTGTTCCGCAAGTTCCACCACGGCCGGATCACGTTCTCGATCTGGTACGCGTTCCACGAGAACTTCGTGCTGCCGCTGTCGCACGACGAAGTCGTCTACGGCAAGGGCTCGCTGATCGGCAAGATGCCCGGCGACGACTGGCAGCAGTTCGCCGGGCTGCGCGCGCTGTTCGGCTACATGTGGGCGCATCCGGGCAAGAAGCTGCTGTTCATGGGCGGCGAGTTCGGCCAGCGGCGCGAATGGACGCACGAGGGCGAACTCGAATGGTGGGTGCTCGACCGGCCGGAACACGCCGGATTGCGGCACTGGGTCGGCGACCTGAACCGCTTGTATCGCGAACGCGCCGCGCTGCACGAGCTCGACTTCGACGAAGCCGGGTTCCAGTGGATTGACAGCGACGACAGCGAAAACAGCGTGCTGTCGTTCCTGCGCAAGTCGCGCAATGGCGCGACCGTCCTCGTCGTATGCAATTTCACGCCCGTGACGCGGCCGAACTACACGCTCGGCGTGCCGCGCGCCGGGTTCTGGCGCGAAGCCCTCAACAGCGACGCGACGCTGTACGGCGGCAGCGGGGCGGGCAACCTCGGCGGCGCCGAAACCGTGCCGGTGCCTGCGCACGGCCATTACCAGTCGCTGACGCTGACGTTGCCGCCGCTCGCAGTGCTGTTCCTGATTCCGGAGGTCGACGATGCGCGCCCGGACACCTGACGTAATGGAGGATGCGCGCCGCGTGCCGGACGAAGGGCGGATTCGCGCAGTCATCGAATCGGTCACGCCGCAGGTCGACGGCGGTCGCTTCGCTGTCAAGCGCGTCGTTGGCGACGAGTTCGACGTCGAGGCCGACTGCTTCGCGGATGGTCACGACGCGGTGCTCGCGATGCTGTGCTGGCGGCGCGACGAGGACGAGCAGTGGCACGCGGTGCCGATGACGGCGATCGGCAACGACCGCTGGCGCGGGCGCATCAGGCTCGGCGAGATCGGGCGCTGCTGGTACACCGTCACGGCGTGGGTCGATGCGTTCGAGTCGTGGCGCCGGGATCTCGCGCGGCGTGTCGAGCCCGACGACATCCGCATGGCGAGCCTGATCGGCGCCGACCTGATCGAGGAGACCGCCGAACGCGCGACGATCGGCGACGACCGCGAGCGGCTCGCGGCGTGGGCGCGGCGGCTGCGCGACGCGAGCCAGGCCGAAGGCGCGGATGCGCAGGCGCTCAAGGCGCTGGGGCTCGATGCGCGCTTCGGCGAGATCGCGGCACGCCATCCGGACCGCCGCTTCGCTGCCGTCCACCCGATGCTGCCGCTCGATATCGACCGTCCGCTCGCGCGCTTCGGCGCGTGGTACGAGCTTTTCCCGCGGTCGACCGCGCCGGTCGCCGGGGCGCACGGAACGCTGCGCAGCTGCGCCGACCGTCTCGCCGATATCGCCGCGATGGGCTTCGACGTGCTGTACCTGCCGCCGATCCATCCGGTCGGCCGGGAGCGGCGCAAGGGGCCGAACAACACGCTCGCCGCCGGGCCGGATGACGTCGGCAGCCCGTGGGCGATCGGCGCCGCGGAAGGCGGACACCTTGCGGTGCACCCGCTGCTCGGCACGGTCGACGATTTGCGCTTTCTGATTGCGCGTGCGCGAGAGCACGGCGTCGAGCTCGCGCTCGACATCGCGCTGCAGTGCGCGCCGGATCATCCGTGGGTCGCCGAGCATCCCGAATGGTTTCGCCGCCGGCCCGACGGGAGTGTGCAGTACGCCGAGAACCCGCCGAAGAAATACCAGGACATCTACCCGTTCGACTTCGAGACCGGCGACTGGCAGGCGATGTGGGAAGCGCTCGCCGGCATCTTCCGCCACTGGATCGCAGACGGCGTGCGAATATTCCGCGTCGATAATCCGCACACCAAGGCTTTTCCGTTCTGGGAATGGGCGATCGCGAGCATCCGCGGTGATCATCCGGACGCGATCTTCCTCGCCGAAGCCTTCACGCGGCCGCGCGTCATGCACCGGCTCGCGAAGCTCGGCTTCACGCAGTCGTACACGTACTTCACGTGGCGCAACACGCGCGCCGAGCTCACCGAGTATTTCACCGAGCTCGCGCACGGCCCAGGCGCCGATTACTTCCGCCCGAACGTCTGGCCCAATACGCCCGACATCCTGCCCGAATATCTGCAGCTGGGTGGGCGGCCGGCCTTCGTCGTGCGCCTCGTGCTCGCGGCGACGCTCGCAGCGACCTACGGCATCTACGGCCCCGCCTTCGAGCTGATGGAGCACGTGCCGCGCGAGCCGGGCAGCGAGGAATATCTCAATTCCGAGAAATACCAGCTGCGCGAATGGGACCTCGATCGGCCCGACAGCCTCGCCGCGCTGATCGGGCGCGTCAATCGCGTGCGCCGCGACAATCCGGCGCTGCATGACAACACGTCGCTGCGTTTCCTGCCCATCGACAACGACCAGCTGATCGCGTACTCGAAGACGGCGGAGGCAGGTGACAACATCATCGTCGTCGTCGCGAATCTCGATCCGCACAACGTCCATTCGGGCTGGCTCGAACTCGACCTCGACGCGCTCGGCATCGTCGCCGGGACGAGCTTCCAGATGCACGACCTGCTGTCCGGCGCGCGCTACCTGTGGAGCAGCGCGCGCAACTTCGTGCGGCTCGACCCGCAGCGCGTTCCGGCACACCTTTTCGTGCTGCGCCGCCGCGTGCGCAGCGAACGCGATTTCGACTACTTCCTGTAAGGGCTGTCGACGATGGATCTGTTGCCCGCAATGGCCGCGCCGGACAAGGAAACCGACGACGGGCTCTGGTACAAGGACGCGGTGGTGTACGAGCTGCACGTCAAGGCGTTCTTCGACGCCAATGACGACGGCGTCGGCGACTTCAACGGTCTGACGCGCAAGCTCGACTACATCCGCGACCTCGGCGTCAACACGATCTGGCTGCTGCCGTTCTACCCGTCGCCGCTGAAGGACGACGGCTACGACGTCGCCGACTACCACGGCGTACTGCCGGCATATGGCACGCGCGCCGATTTCCGTCAGTTCGTCCGCGAAGCGCATCGGCGCGGCCTGCGCGTCATCACCGAGCTCGTCGTCAACCACACCTCCGACCAGCACGCATGGTTCCAGGCCGCACGCCGCGCCCCGGCAGGGTCGTCGAAGCGCAACTACTACGTGTGGAGCGATGATCCGACGCGTTACAGCGGCACGCGCATCATCTTCACCGACACCGAGACGTCGAACTGGGCGTGGGACCCGGTGGCGAAGTCGTACTACTGGCACCGCTTCTTCAGCCACCAGCCGGACCTCAACTTCGAGAACCCGCACGTCCTCAAGGCGGTGCTGCGCACGATGCGCTTCTGGCTCGACATGGGCGTCGACGGCTTCCGCCTCGACGCGGTGCCGTACCTGCGCGAACGCGAAGGCACGAACAACGAGAATCTGCCCGAGACGCACGACGTGATCCGCGAGATCAGGAAATGCATCGACGCGCACTACCGCGGCCGCGTGCTGCTCGCCGAAGCGAACCAGTGGCCCGAAGACGTGCGCGAGTATTTCGGCGACGGCGACGAATGCCACATGGCTTACCACTTCCCGCTGATGCCGCGGCTCTTCATGGCGGTCGCGCAGGAAGACCGCTTCCCGGTTGTCGACATCATGCGCCAGACGCCGGACATCCCCGAAAACTGCCAGTGGGCGATCTTCCTGAGGAACCACGACGAGCTGACGCTCGAGATGGTCACCGACCGCGAGCGCGACTACATGTGGCAGTTCTTCGCCAACGACCCGCGCATGCGCATCAACGTCGGCATCCGGCGGCGTCTTGCACCGCTGCTCGAGAACAGCCGCGACCGCATCGAGCTGATGAGCTTCCTGCTGCTGACGATGCCCGGCTCGCCGATCATCTATTACGGCGACGAGCTCGGCATGGGCGACAACGTCTTTCTCGGCGACCGCGACGGCGTGCGCACGCCGATGCAATGGACGCCGGACCGCAACGCCGGGTTCTCGCGTGCCGACCCGCAGCAGCTCTACCTGCCGCCGATCATGGACCCGATCTACGGCTTCCAGGCGATCAACGTCGAAGCGCAGGCGCGCAACCCGCATTCGCTGCTGAACTTCACGCGGCGGCTGATCGCGATGAGGAACGGCTCGAAGGCATTCGGCCGCGGCACGCTGCGATTCCTCGAACCCGGCAACCGCAAGGTGCTCGCCTACCTGCGCGAATATCGCGACCAGAGCGTGCTGTGCGTCGCGAACCTCGCGCGCACGCCGCAGGCGGTCGAACTCGACCTCGCGCGCTTCGAGGGCCGCGTGCCGGTCGAGATCGTCGGCCGCGTGCCGTTCCCGCCCGTCGGCAAGCTGCCGTATCTGCTGACGCTCGCCGGCCACGGCTTTTTCGCCTTCGAGCTGTCCGCCGATGCGCCGGCGCCGAACTGGCACGAGGAGCGGCTGCCGCAGACCGAGCTGCCAATCCTCGTGCTCACCGAAGGCTGGCGCACGTTCTTCCGCGGACATCAGGGCGGCAGCGCGGTGCGTCGCGCGATCGCCACTCGGAGCCGCGACCAGCTGCAGAACGAAGTGCTGCTGCCGTATCTGCAGGCGCGACGGTGGTTCGCCGCGAAAGGCGAGGCGGTGACGCGCATCGAAGTCGTCGAGGAGCAGGAATGGGCTGCCGGCGGCGGCAACTGGCTGCTCGCGCTGCTCGAAGTCAGCCTGGCGGGCGGATCGTCGCACCTGTACTTCCTGCCGCTCGGCATCGCGTGGGAGACCGCCGGTGACAACCCGGTCGATCGCTTCGGCGCGGCGGCGCTCGCCCGCGTTCGCGAGAAAGCGCGCATCGGCATCCTGTACGACGCGTTCATCGATCCGGTGTATTGCCGCGCGCTCGGCCAGAGCATCGGCGGGGGCGGACCGCAGCCGCTGGGCGGCGGCAGTCTGCGCTTCACGGCGAGCGAACACTATGCGCGGCTTGCCGAGGCGCTCGACGACGAGGTGCGCCAGCCGCTGCAGGAGCAGACCAACACCGGCGTGTTCTTCGGCTCGCGGCTGTACCTGAAAGGTTACCGGCGCCTGCAGTTCGGCACCAACCCGGAAATCGAAGTCGGCTATTTCCTCGGCAGCGCGCCGGGATTTTCTCGCGTCGCCGCGGTCGCCGGTTCGGTCGAATACATCGCGCCCGATGGCCGGGCGGCGGCGCTGGCGATGCTGCAGGAATTCGTCGATAACCAGGGCAACGCGTGGGATTACACGCTGAATCATCTGGACCGGCTCTTTTCTCCCGATACCTGGCCTGCTGCGGCAGTCGACGAAGCCGAGGCCGAGGGGATGGACCGAGTCTACCTGCTGCTCGCGCAGACGCTCGGGCGGCGTATCGGCGAGATGCATGCGGCGTTCGCGCACGGCACTGATCCGGCGTTTGTCCCGGAACCGCTCGGTGACGCTGAAGCCGAAACGTGGCGTGCGCAGGTGATCGGCGATGTCGAGCGCACGCTGAGCCTTCTCGAAGCGGCGTTGCCGCGTCTGGACGAGCGTGTCCGCAACGAGGCGAGGCAGGTGCTTGCAGCGCGCCCCCCGCTGGTCGCGAGACTCGTCGGGCTCGACCTGGCGTCACCCGGCCTCGTGAAAACGCGGCTGCACGGCGACCTGCATCTCGGGCAGGTGCTGATCGCGCAGAACGATTTCGTCATCGTCGATTTCGAGGGCGAGCCGGCCCGGCCGATCGACGAGCGGCGGTGCAAGCATTCGCCGCTGCGGGACATCGCCGGCATGCTGCGTTCGTTCGACTACGCGGTGCGCACAGTCGGATACCACCACCTCCAGGCGCGCCCCGAGCACGCTGATGCGCTCACGCGGGCGCTGGTCGAGTGGAAGGAGGGGGTGGTCCGGAGCTTCATGCAGGCGTACGGCGAGGTCGTCGCGCCGCTGCCTTCCGTTCCGTCGGACGCGGCCGTCGCCGCGGATTTCGTGACGCTGTTCGTCATCGAGAAACTGCTCTACGAACTGCGTTACGAACTGGACAACCGTCCGGAATGGGTACGCGTTCCGCTCTCGGCGCTCGCGGAAATTGCGGCGTTGCCGCAGGGAAGCTGATCCTGCCCGCGCGTCGAACGATTTCCGGCCGGCGCGGCTGCCATTGACTCGACCAAATACATTCGGGTCGAGCTTGTCGAAGCTTTGGCAGCGCCCTTCGACAAGCCTGTCCTGAGCCAAGTCGAAGGGCTCAGGGCGAACGGCTGTAACGGTTATATTTGATTACCGTCCTGTCAGAAGCGATGGCTGACGGTGAGCTGGAACACCTCGATGCCGTGATTCGGTTGCTTCAGCCCGGCATTCGAATAATGGCTCAGCCGCAAGCCCACTGACGTCTCGCCTTCGCCCCCGGCCCTGCCTCCCCATGCGACGCCGGCGCCGATGAGTTCGCCGAACTGGAAGCGGGTGGACAGGTTCCTGCGTCCGACTTTTTTTTCCGAAAACAGATTCAGGCCGAGGCCCGCCTCGAGATACGGGTACGCGCCGGTACGAATCGGAGAGATGCGGAACGTCGCGAAAGCGCCTCCCTGGACCGCTTTGTCCGAGTGGCTGCGGAGGAGGTTCAACTGAACTTCCGGGTGGCCGGAGATGCGCCAGTTCTTCCATTCGGTGCGATACCAGACCGGCATCAACCACTGCACTCCGACGCTATCGACCGAGTCGTAGCTTCCGGCCTGCAAAGCGACGCCCTGCGCCGCCGGGCACGCGGTTGCGGCCGCGAACAACGCCAGCCCGAAGGACATGCCGACCAAGCCGGGCGGTCGCCGCTCGGCCGTGAAGCGCCAGGGTTCGCCGCTTGTTGCCAGACAGCAGCGCGCCGCCGCCCTTGCCCGGAACCGGAAACCTTTCGGGATGACGCGTGGCATCGCGCCGGGGAGGGGGAGTGGCGAAATCGTTTGCACGATGACTCTCCTGTCCGTTGTTGTTGTTTGTATCGCGCAACACGGCGGCGACGACGATTCACCTTAGCAACCTCCTTGCCTGCGTGCCGAGAGAGTTGTTTCACTTGTCGACGTTGGCGCGCTGCAGGAGAAGCGGTGCATATTTCCTACTCGCGTCTGTAATTTCTACAGCAAGCGTGGAGAAAATTCCCACGACCGTTGCAGCGGCGACGGCGTGCAAAGAGAGGGACGTGGTCTTTATTCCCACGTTCACAGGGCGCGGCGCGGTCGACGACCCTGCTGATACCGTAGGCACGGGATTTGCACGATTCTCCCATGATGAGGCACGAGCCTCCCCGGCTCCAGCCTCCCGAAGTCTTATCGCCCGGAGGAAATTGCCGTGGACCTGCTGGAAAACAAAGGGGTGCAGATCGACAAGCAGTCTTTGACGTGGAAGGACATGGCGGGGAAGCCGATCAGCAAGCTCGACGACGAGGCTTTCACGCGCGTCCGCATTCTCCTGATGAACGCGCTCGAGCTCGACGCGCTGCGGCTGTCGCACATGGGGATGCGGATGAACAACGAATTGCGACAGTCGCTCGCCCAGATCCGCCGCATCGAGCAGCACCAGGCGACAGCCGTGAACTGGCTGTTGTCGGCCGATCATTCGCCGCTGGAGACGACGATCGCGTACGAACAGGTGGCCGTCGAAGTGACCGCAGCGGTCGCCCAGCGCGAGCCGGATCCGTATCTCGCTCAGGTCTACCGCTTCGGGCTGCTCGAGGATTTCGACCATCTCTACCGCTACTCGGCGCTCCTCGACCGGCTCGAAGGCAAGGATGCGAACAATATCCTGCAGGGCCATACCGACATCGCCCCGGGCCGTCCGACCGTCGAGGGACACCGGGCGCCGGTCGATGACCTGCGGTTACCCCACGGGCGTGACGCCACACTCCTGACGAAGCTGCACGCGACCCTGATCACCGCTGCCGAATACCAGACGCACGACTATTACATGACGATCGGCCCGATGTTCGCCGACCCTGTCGCGCGGCAGCTGTACGCGGAGATCGCGTCGATCGAGGAGCAGCACACGACACAGTACGGCTCGCTGCTGGACCCGCGGCAAAGCTTCCTGGAACTGTGGCTGCTCCATGAGGCCACCGAGGTCTACGGCTACTACAGCTGCGCCCAGTCTGAAAGCAATCCGCGCATCCGCGAAATGTGGGAGCGTTTCTGCGACTACGAACTGGGCCACCTGCATCACGTGTGCGGCCTGTTCAGGCAGTACGAGAAGCGCGATCCGGCCGAAGTGCTGGCGCGAACGCTGCCGGCGCCGCTCGAGTTCAAGAGCCAGCGCGACTTCGTCCGCGACGTGCTTGCGGCCGAAGTCGACCTGCGTGCGAACGGCGTCGATTTCGTCAAGCTCGCCCGTGAGAGTTCCCTATCCCGCGAGTACCGCCGCAGGATCAACGCCGACGGGTCGCCTTCGACGCGAGTGGCGACGGCTTATCACTGGACGTCGGGCACCGAACTCAACCGATCGCTGAAAGCAGCATGAACTCGACACGCGACATCCACCCGCTGCTGCGGTGGTTATTCGACGAACCTGAATGTGCGGAAGGAAGAATCATGGATGACGGCACCGAACCGGGCTTCAATCGCACCGGTGCGCAATCCTCGCCGCTGTCGGTCCACAGCATGCAGTTGTATGCAGATGAACGGGTGCCGGAGGAAGTGAGCGCTCCCGACGAGATGCCCGACGGCAAGGAGATGGCCGCCGTGCGTTGCGACTACGCGGTCGAAGCCGAACGCATCGGCTCGGTGCCGATGCCGGGCGTGCTGACCAGCGCATTCACCGCCGTGGTGTCGAAGCTCGGGGCGAGGAAGCCCGAAGTGCTGGTCGACAAGCTCGGCGAGCGGCTCGCCTTCGAGCGTATCGGCGTGCGCCTCTACCAGGCGCTGATCGACAAGGCGGCGGCACTCGCGACGCAGCAGCGGATGCCGTTCTCGGTCGACGATCTGCAGCGCCTGCGCGACGACGAGCTGGCGCACATGCACGTGCTCGCTTCCGCGCTCGATTCGCTCGGCGCGGACTCGACCGCGCAGACACCCGCCGCGGCGGTTTCAGCGGTCGCAATCAGCGGCCTGATGCAGGTTCTCACCGACCCGCGCACGACGCTCGTGCATTGCCTCGAAGCGATGCTGATCGCCGAGCTTGCCGACGATGCGAGCTGGGAGCTGCTGATCAGCCTGACCGCGGAAGCTGACCAGGACCAGTTCTTGCCCCAGTTCCGCAGCGCGCGCGACAACGAAAAGGCGCACGTGCGCCAGATCCGCGGCTGGCTGCAGACGGTCGTCCTCGGGGAAGCGCGCTGACCACCCGATGAATCGCAGGCCGCGGGCCGCGACGTGGCGCGATTCGCACGCGGAGACTTGCAATGAGCGACCAGACAACCGTTGAGCAGATTCCAGCACAGCACCAGGACACGCAGCCGGGGCACGAAGAGCCGATGGTGCCGCGCCCCGAAGACGAAATGAAGCATTACCGCGGCTCGGGCAAGCTGGCCGGTAAAGCCGCGATCGTCACCGGCGGCGACAGCGGTATCGGGCGTGCGGTGTCGATCGGCTTCGCGAAGGAAGGCGCGGACGTCGCGATCGTGTACCTGTGCGAACACGAGGACGCCGAACACACGCAGCGGCAGATCGAGGCCCAGGGGGCGAAGTGCCTGCTGCTGGCCGGGGATGTCGGCGACGAGGCGTTCTGCGCGGACGTCGTCGAAAAGGTGATCGCGAAGTTCGGCCGCCTCGACATCCTGGTCAACAACGCTGCCGAACAGCACCCGCAGGAGGACTTGGCGGCGATCTCCCGGGAGCAGCTGGAGCGCACTTTCCGCACCAACCTGTTCTCGATGTTCGACCTCACCCGTCACGCGCTGGCGCATCTGAAAGAGGACGCCTGCATCATCAACTCGACGTCGGTGACGGCGTACCGTGGCAGTTCGCACCTGATCGACTATTCGGCGTCGAAAGGCGCGATCGTGTCGTTCACGCGGTCACTTGCCCAGTCGCTTGCGAAGCGCCGCATACGCGTGAACGGCGTGGCCCCGGGCCCGATCTGGACGCCGCTGATCCCGGCGAGCTTCGAAGCTGAAAAAGTCGAGCATTTCGGCGAAAAGCAGCCTTTGGGCGGTGCTGGCCAGCCCGACGCCGTCGCGCCGAGCTACATCTTCCTCGCCAGCAGCGATTCGAGCTACATGACGGGGCAGGTGCTGCATCCGAATGGCGGCGAGATCGTCAACGGGTAAGGAGCAGTCGGGAACGTGACCGGCCGCGGTACGCCGATTGCAACGGCCCGCGTCACGGGCGGCACTGCCGCGCCTTTGCCAAAGGAGATTTTCCGATGTCTCAGCAAACCACGCTATCGCCTGAAATGCTGGCCTGCATCGAGCTGTGCCGGCGTTGCCAGATGGTCTGCCTCAGTATGGCGACCGGCCACTGTCTCGAGAAAGGCGGCCGCCATGTCGAGCCCGAACATCTACGCACGATGATCGTTTGCGCGGAGATCTGCCAGACGGCCGCGAACGTGATGGCGACCAACTCGACGCTGCATCGCCAAGTATGCGCAGTCTGCGCAGACATTTGCGATGCGTGCATCAGCAGCTGCCGCGACCTGGACGAGATGGAGGAATGCATCTTCGCCTGCGAGCGCTGCAAGAACAGTTGCGAAGCAATGACTTCCGTGTGAGGGCCGTAAGTAGAAGTTACAGCGCGGCGTAAGAATTGCGCTTCCGGAGTGTCACCCGACCGCCCGTTTTGGGGAGTTTCGCCTGCCCCGATAGGGTTTCCGCACGCGGTACGGATGTTGCTGATGGAATCACACGTTCGCTTGCGGACGGGCATTTCACCCTCACAAACGGAAGGACAGACCATGGAAATCAGATCGGAAACCAGAAGCGTGGACCCTGCACGAGTGAGCAGCGTAACCATCGAGCCGGAAGGCACTCCGCTGTACAGCATCCGTTGGAGTGCGATCATCGCCGGTTTCGCCGTCGGTTTGGGCGTGCATGTGCTGTTCGTCCTGATCGGCATCGCTGCGGGTCTTGCCGTCGTCGGCGCCGGCGAGCGGCCGGAGGGAGAGAGCATCTCGATCGCCGCCGCGACGTGGAACACCGTCAGCATGCTGATCGCGGCGTTCATCGGCGGTTACGTGGCTTCCCGCTCGTCGGGCCTGCGGCGCACTTCCGACGGCATGTTGCACGGTGTGGTGTCGTGGGGAGCGACGATGCTGTTCTTTGCCATCCTCACGGGTTCGGTTACCGGCAACGCGCTCGGTGGGATGTTCGGCATGGCGGCGAATACGGCGACGACGGCGGCAGCTTCGGCAGCCGGAGCGCCCGGCGACTCGGCCGTAGGCGAGCTGTTGTCGAGCCTCGAACGCGGTGACCGCGCGGCAGCGGTCAATATCCTGCAGAACCGCTTCGGCATGAACCCGGACCAGGCCAACCGTGCCGCCGAGCAGGCGTTGGCGCTGACGGGACGTTCGCCGTCCGGAGCCGATGCGCAGGCCGGCGGCGAGCCCATCGACGTCGCTCAGACTGCGTCGGCGGCAAGTGCGTGGCTGAGCGCGGCGATCCTGCTGTCGCTCCTGGCCGGCGCCGGTGGCGGTCTCCTTGGTGCGCGCGGTGCGCGCCGCCCGATCGTGCCCGAGCGCCACGAACGTCACGTGTCGGCGACCCCGCGTCGTCATGTGCCGACTGCGGGCTGAGCGCGTTTCTCAAGCTCCAGCGCCTCGGCGAGCGAGGCGATGATCGCAGCCCGCAGCGCGCGCCACTCGGCGCGCCCGGGCGCGACATGCCGCTGATTGACTTCGAGTTCGATGCCGACGTAGTCGGCGGCAGCGTGGTGGCGCCGCATCCATGCACATAATCCGTCGGATTTTCCGGGGTAGGGGTAGTTGCGCCGCACTTTCACGTGCGGCGCGCGCGCCTGAAGCGCCGCGATCCAGCGCGCGCTCAGCGCCACTTCGCCCGGCCGGCCCGGATCGTAGAGGATGCCGACATCGGCGTTGCGCACGACGCCGTCGAGCACCGGCGTGAAGCTGTGGCTCGAGACATGGACGACCCGCTGTCCGCGGCCGATCGAGCCGGCGACGAGTTCTTCGACTTGGCGCCGGTACGGCAGGTAGTGGCGGGCGCGGATGTCCGCGCGGACGCCGGGGGGCGACGCGGGAACCCATTCGGAGTGGAGTTTGGGATGGCCCGGGCTGCGGTTCAGGTCGACGAGCAGGCGCGTGGTCGTCGCCGCGACGAGCGGCGCACCCAGCCTCCGCGCCAGCTCGCGTGCGACGGTGAGCGCGCCCGGATCGTAGCCGCGGTGGCTGGCGAGTGCCGCCTGCGCCGTCGCGAACAGCTCGCGGTAACGCGCCGGCACGCGGTTGCCGCCGTGCTCACACGAAACGACGAAAGCGACCCGGCCGTCGCTCCCGGCCGCATCCGCTGCCGCGGACGCTACGCGGTCCCCTCGAACTGGCGGTTGTCGCGCAGGCATTCGCCCAGCTCTCGATAGATTTCGCGCATCTGCAGCCGGCCGGCGTCCTCGCCGAGCGCGGCGACGATGCGGCGGGCGAGCGGGCCGCGCTCGAGGATCAGCTGCAGCGGTGCGTGCCAGCGCGGCGCGAGCCGGTCCTCGGCGACCAGCAGGTCGATGACGCGCGCCCATAGCTCGTGCGCCCGGCAGGGGCCGCAGTCGAGCCCGAGTTGCGCGAGATAGCTCGCGTCGTCGATCTGTGTCCGCTCGGCGTCGCACAGGCACGCGCGAAACGTCCTCACGAGGGCAGCGGTGCGAATCGTGGCGTCGGCATCGGGAGCGGAGTGGTACGAAGCATAGAGACGCTGCACCAGGGCCGCGGTCACGGCGGCGATCGCCAAGTCTGCCTGCGGGCATTCCTGCACGTCGAGGACGCGGATCTCGATCGCGTTGCGCTCGAAGCGCGGGATCGCCGCGCGCACGTTCAGCCATTCGTGCTGCAGCACGCCGCCGTCGCCGTATTCGGCCGCCTCGCGGTACATCGGGGCGAGGATCTGCGCGCGGTATTCGGCCGGGGAAGCGCTCGGGCGCGGAATGCACTCGCCGATCGACGAGGGCAGCTGGCGCTGGTGGTCGCGATACACTTCGAGCCGATAATCCATGAAGCCGGTCAGGTGCCCGTCGGCGATCGGCGAGCTAGCGGCGAGCGCCGGCAGGATCGGCAGCACCAGGCGGATGGCGGCGTGCAGGCGCGCGAACTGTTCATCGTCGCCGAACGGCAGGTTCAGGTGCACGCTCTGCAGGTTTCCCCAGCCGTGGCGGCGGCAGTCGAAAATGCGGTCGTAGGTGCTGTAGATCGTGCAGTTCTCGTGCGTCCACAACCGGGTTTCGGCGTGCGGGTCCATCCACGGATGCATGCCGCCGGGCAGGAGCTGCGCGCCGTGCCGCCCGAGCAGCGTGTTGATCGCGGTGATCTCGGCATGGAAAGCTTCGGGCAGCGCGTCGAGGGTCGCGGACGGGACGCGATTCTTGACCTCCAGCACATGCAGCGCGAGCTCGTTCGACCATCCCATGTCGCCCCGCACGACGTCGGCGGCAGGATGTCCGGCGCCGAGGCACAGCAATTCATCCGCGATCGGGCGGACGTCGAGTCCGTCGCGGTCGACGATCATGTATTCGATCTCGACGCCGTAGCCGCCGAACGCATCCAGCACCGGGGCGCGGCTCTCGCCGCTCTGCCCGGCACCATGCGGGCTCGTGCGGACGTGGGTCGGGTGTTCCGGACTCATGTCGGATTTCCTCCACTGCGGTCCTGTTCCAGGCGGCGCAGGAACACGCCCATCACCTCGCGATAGAGCGCGTCCTTCAGCACCCCGTCCTCGTTGCCGGCGTCGACGTTCGGGTTGTCGTTAACCTCGATGATGCAGCAGCGATTGCCGCTCTGCTTGATGTCGACGCCATAGAAGCCGTCGCCGATCAGGTTCGCCGCCTGCAGCGCGATCGTCACGACGTCCTCCGGCGCTTCGCCGATCGCGAGCGCTTCGGTCGGGCCTTCGTTGCGGCCGGTTTCGCTGTTGTGATCGATGATCTGCCAGTGGCCATGCGCCATGTAATATTTACAGACGAAGATCACCCGTCCGTCAAGAATGCCGACGCGCCAGTCGAATTCGGTCGGCAGCCACTCCTGCGCGACGATCAGGTCCGACATCTCGAGCAGTTCGGCGACTTTCGCGCGTAGTTCCCTTTCATCGCTGACCTTGTCGACGCCGACCGAGAACGAACTGTCCGGCTGCTTGAGCACGCACGGCAGCGCGAGCAATGGGACGATCTGGTCGATGTTGTCGCGGTGGATCAGCAGCGTGCGCGGCGCCGGCAGGTTGTGGTGGGCGAGCAGCTCGGCCAGGTACACCTTGTTGTTGCACTTGAGGATCGAGTCGGGGTCGTCGATGACGACGAGCCCCTCGGCTTTCGCGCGCCGTGCGAAGCGGTAGGTGTAATGGTGGACGAAAGTGGTGTCGCGGATGAACAGCGCGTCGAACTCCGGCAGGCGGCCGAAATCGCCGGGCAGGATGAACTCGGGCTGCATGCCGAGCGCAGTGGCGGCCGCGGCGAACTTGCGCAGCGCTGGGGCGTTGGACGGCTGGTGGGCTTCTTCCGGATTGTGCAGGATCGCGATGCGAAAGCGCCGCGCGGCGCTCTGGGGGCCGGTGCTGCGCCGCGCAAAGTGCCGCGCCGCGGCGTCGAATGCGAACTGCCGATGCTCCGGCGGGATGTCGTTGATGCCGATGAGGTCGATCGAGCGCGTCTGCCAGTGGCCCTTGACGCGCTCGAAGCGGGCGCGCAGCAGCGGCACCTGCAGCAGCTTGAAGAGCTGCCCGGCGAGCACGTTGTAGCGCTGCGCGACGTTCAGCCCGAAATACACGCTCAGCTCGAACTGCGCGGACTTCAGCGGCGCGAGCGTCTGCTCGACGAGCTGTGCGAGCTCGCTCGTCAGCACCTGTACGAGGTTTTGCGACTGCAGGTCCTCGATCGTGCCGGCGGGCGGCCAAGGCCGGTGTCCGCGCGCCTCGGCGAGCAGCGAAACGTAGTAGCCGAGCTTCTGGTAGTGGAACGACTGGCACAGGTTGAACACGCGGGCGGAGCGGTCTTCGCCGTAGGCCGGGTCGGTCAGGTAACTCCGGGCGGGAACAACCGGCGGGCCGCTCTCGCCCAGCGGCCAGTCGTCGGGGTCTTCGACGACGATCAGTGAATTCACGGCAGCTCCGGGTCGGCAGACGTGGGCTTGCGCGGCGAGATCACCAGTAGGTTCGCGTCGTGGGTGACGATGCCGAGAAGTATCGACGCGATGACGCGGTCCATCCGGATCCAGTATTCGCGCATGCCGCCGTACGGATGGGGGCCATACGGGTCGGCGACGAGCAGCCGGCGTGCCGGCCGGTCGTAGCCCGCGATGATGACGAAATGCCCGGACGGCGTGCCGCGCACGTCGTCCGGAATGTCGTTCGGGCCGAATTCCCGCGCCGTGCGGTACAGGAACGTCGAGCTGAGCCCGGTGATGATCGGATGGCGGCGACGCAACAGCCCGCGCAGCATCGGCGGCGAGAGGTCCGTGAACCGCAACCGGCCGCCGAGCCGCAGGAAATCGAGGTAACCCTCGGTCGCGTGCAGCAGGCGCGGGTTGTCCTTGACTTCGCGCTGTGCCTGCAGCCGCTCGGCAACGTCCAGCTTGTCGCGGAACCACGTCGGGTCGAACACGGTGAGGTTGTACGTGTAGATCGTCGCTTCGAAGCCGTTCGCGAGCGCGTCGCAGGCGAGGAACACTGCGTAAGTGCCGCCATGGACCAGCGCGCGCGTGCGCCTGATCACCGCATCGAGCGAGATGTCCTCGCCCCAGTACCGATACACCGCGTGCAGGCAGGTCGGCCCGCAAGTGGTCTCGGTCGGCTGGGGCAGGAGGTCGACGTTCAGTCGCAGCGACGCCGGCAGCACGGATTGCGAGCCTCCGGTCAATAGCCCGAGTGCGGCGGCACGGTCGTGCCGGTGATCTCTTCGACCTCGCCGGGCTCGGCGGGCGGCGAGGAACGCTGCTTCATGGAAATCGGACTGCGATAAGGGACGGGCAGGCGCCGCACGCGTGCGCGCATGCGTGCCGGGTCGAGGAAATACAGGGCGCTGGCGCCCAGGGCAAGAGTGCCGATCGCGATCAGGGCTGATTTCATTATGAGTTCCAGAGGGAAGGGAAGGTATCGTCAGGAGAGGCAAACGTCATGCCCGCCCGCACGGGCCTCCTGGAGCTGCCGGAGTTCCGGGCCCCGTTTTTGCATTGTGTAGGGACGCAGGCGGTGCCTGCTTCCTGATTGAGGAGGTGAATCATGCAAGTAAGCGAGGCAATGACGATGGACGTGCGAATGCTCGATCCGGAGCAGACCATCGAGGACGCAGCCCGCATGATGGCGGAGTGGAACGTGGGAGCACTGCCGGTCAACGATGGCGAAAAGCTCATCGGCATGGTGACCGACCGCGACATCACGGTCCGCGCGGTTGCGAGCGGGAAGAGTCCCGACACCCGCGTTCGTGACGTCATGACGAAGGAAGTCAAATACTGCTTCGAGGACGAGGATATCGCTCACGTTGCCCGCAACATGGGTGACGAGCAGATCCATCGGCTGGTCGTGCTCGATCGCAACAAGCGGCTCGTGGGGATCGTTGCGCTTGCCGACATCGCAAACACCGAAGGCGCCGAGCCTGCGGGCGAAGCGATATGCGGCATTTCGGAACCCACCGGTTCCACTCACTAATGGGCTCCTTGGAGCCTGCGCTGGCACGACGAAAAATCGCGCCGCAACACGAAACCGGACCCTCGAGAGGGTCCGGTTTTCATTGGGCGTCCGGAGCGCTCCATGCTCTATAAAGCGCCGAGCAGCACCAGCACCAGAAGTACGACCAGGATTACCCCCAGCAGTCCGCTCGGACCGTAGCCCCAGGAACTGCTGTAGCCCCAGGTAGGGAGCGCGCCGATCACCAGCAGCACCAGCAGGATGAGGAGTATCGTCGATAAGGCCATGATCGTCGTCCTTTGAAGGCAGGCGGCTCACGCCGCGGTAATCACGACAGGCAGCTTCCGTGCCCGGAACGCCTCAAGCGGTGCTGCAGCCTCCCGTCCGGGGGACGCGTTGGTGCATGTAAGCGTTACAACGTCGGTGGCGATCATGCAATTTTCCCGGATGTCATTTACGCCATGATGCTGCCGCGCTCCGGGCACGCGGTTTGCCTCCTCCCTGTCGTCAGCGGGAAATTCCCCCTGCGCATGAATGGAGGTGTCCCATGTTGTATTACGCAGCGATATTCCTCGTGATCGCGATCGTCGCCGCCCTGTTCGGGTTCGGCGGAATCGCAAGCGGTGCAGTCGGCATCGCCAAGATCCTTTTCTACATCTTCCTCGTTATCGCAGTGATCTCCCTGATCCTCGGGATCATGCAGAAATAGAACGTCGCGCCTGCGCTCACCGCAGCGCCGTTGCGGTGGAGTGCGCGGAGCGCGGACATCGAAAGGAGGTCTGCTCATGAAGCTTCGATTCCCGATTCTTGTTGCCAGCCTGGGCCTTGCGGCCCTCGCAGGATGCGACGACCGTCCGGCCGAGCCGGGCACGACGACCGGGGCGGCGCCTGCCACCGCGGACACCACGGAAAGAGTGGAGACGAACGCCAACCGCGCCGGTCAGGCGGTCGACGACGCGGTCCTTACGACGAAGGTCAAAACGGCGCTGCTCGCCGAAGAGGGGCTGGACGCGGGCTCGATCAGCGTCAGCTCGGAAAACGGCGTCGTGACGTTGAGCGGGGCCATTCCGGCCAACCAGATCACGCGCGCCGACGCCGTTGCCCGCAAGGTCGAAGGCGTACAGGAAGTGGTCAATGCGCTGAAGGCGCCGCCAGCGTCCTGACCCCGATATCGGCTCCTGTCATGCGCGAGCACGAAAGGACAGCGGCCGGCACTAGTTGCTCTTGCCGGAATTTCGGCGAGGCGAACGCGGCGCTGTTCGGCGCCGGGTAAGCGTGAAAGGTGTCGTCGTTCCGGCGATGCCGGTGATTTCCCAGAACGGAGGACCACAGAAAATGACAAGCAGAAGAACAATGCTGACTGCCGCTCTCGCGGCGCTTGCCCTGCCCGTCGTCAGTGCATGTGCGGGTCGCGGGTCACGCGAATCGACTGGCGAATACATCGACGATGCGACGATCACGACGCGCGTGAAAGCCGCACTGATCGACGACCCGCAGGTCAAGGCGCGCGAGGTGAACGTCGAGACCTCCCGGGGTGTGGTGCAGCTGAGCGGCTTCGTCGCGCAGTCCAGTGATGCGGAGCGTGCGGTCGAGATCGCGCGCAAAGTCCCTGGCGTCAAGTCGGTCAGGAATGACATCAGGGTCAAGCCGGCGTCCTGAACGCTGCTTCGGAAACGCTTCCTTCGACCGCGGGCGCGAATTCTTCGGGAGCGGGTGGGGCGCGCTGTCTGTTCCATTCGTGCTCGCGGCCTGCGTTACGGGTCCCGCTGTCGACACCGTAGCGCCACCTGCGGCGCGCGCTTCGCCGACCTCGGTCGAAGTTCGCGTCCAGCACGCGGACGGCGAGGTGCGCACGCATTCCTCGCCCAGGCTTGCACAACAGCTCGAAGCCGACGGGGTCGGCAAGGAGCTGCTCGTACACCATCTCGCGCATGTCGAGGACGTCCTCGCAGCGCCGCTGGTCCTCGGCAACGACGCACACCTCCTGATCGACGGCCCGGCGACGTACCGGGCGATGTTCGAGGCGATCGAGAAAGCGCGGCGCCATGTCCATCTTGAAACCTACATCCTCGAGTCGGGCGAGCAGGGCGACCGCCTTGCCGGTCTGCTTGCGGCGAAGCGGCAGCAGGGCGTCGAAGTTCGCGTCCTGTACGACAGTGTCGGCTCGCTCGAAACCCCTCCCCGTTATTTCGAGGGACTAGCCGCGGCGGGCATCGCAGTGTGCGAATTCAACCCAGTCAATCCGCTGAAACTCGCAGGCGATCCGCGACTGAGCCTCAACAACCGGGACCATCGCAAGCTGCTGGTCATCGACGGGCAAGTTGCCTTTACGGGCGGCATCAACATCAGCGGCGTGTATCGCGCCGGTTCGTTCGGCAGCAAGCGACGCGTCCCGACGCGCGACGAGGGATGGCGCGACACGCACGTGATGGTGCGGGGGCCGGTCGTGGCGCAGTTCGAAGAACTGTTCAACGACGCATGGCGCGACCAGCGCTGCCCGGCTCCGGTAGTGCGGCAGGCGAAAAACCGCCTCACCGAGCCCGTCGGCAGCATGGCGATGCGCCTTGTGGCCGCCGATCCGGTGTCGGAACGCAGCGAACTGTACGTTGCGCTGATGTCCGCACTCGAACATGCGCGCGAGCGCGCGTGGCTGACCTACGGATATTTCGTGCCGGACGAACGCACCCTGCACTCGCTGCGCGACGCGGCGCAACGGGGAGTCGACGTGCGGCTCGTGCTGCCGGGGTTCAGCGACTTCTGGGCGCCGTTCCACGCCGGTCGTTCGCATTATCAGGACTTGCTGGGTGCGGGGGTGCGTATCTTCGAACGGCGCGACGCGCTGTTGCATGCGAAGACTGCGGTCATCGACGGGGTGTGGTCGAGCGTCGGCTCGACGAATCTCGACTGGCGCAGCTTCGTGCATAACTTCGAAGCCGATGTGCTGGTGCTCGACGGCGTGTTCGCGGACGAAATGGAAGAGCTCTTCAGCCTCGACCAATCTGCCTCCCATGAAGTGAGGCTCGAGCAGTGGAAGGATCGCGGCGTGCGGGCCCGGCTGCTCGAATGGCTTGCGCGGCGCTGGGAGTACTTTCTGTAGCCAGCCTCCTGTAGCCGGCCTCCCGCAGCCGGGCGGGAACGGAATGTTTCGTAGCCGCACTCGGCAGAACGGTCAGCTCCCGGGAGGCCCCGTTTCCTGCGGCGGCAGCGACGAGAGGGTCGGCTCCTGCGTCCCCGCAGACGTTTCCGCATCCTCCTCGACGTACAGCATGCGCACCAGCACCAGCGCGATCGCCGTCAGCGGCGTCGCGAACACGACGCCGAGCGCCCCGAGCAACGCGCCGAGGAGCACCTGGGCGCTGATCGTCAGCGCGGGTGGCAAGTGCACGCTGTACTGGTCGATCAGCGGCGTGACGACGTAGTTTTCGGCGGCCTGCACGGCAAGGAAGAGCAGCAGCACGTAGAACGCGTCGCTCGGGCCGGTCGCGAGCGCGACGAGCAGCGCGGGCAGCGCGGCAAGGATCGGGCCGAGGTAGGGAACGAAATCGAGCACGAAGGCGATCAGCCCGAGCGCAAGCGCGAGCTGGATATCGAGCAGCCACAGGCCGACGGTGACGCTCAGGCCGACGACCGCCATGCGCGCGAACGTGCCGATCAGCCACCAGCGCATCGTCGTCGTCACCGTATCGAGCACTTCCCGGGCGCGCGAGCGGGCGTGGGCGGGAACCAGCAGCAGCAGGCCGTGCCGATACACTGCCGGTGCCGCAGCGCCGTAGAGCCCGATGAACACCGCGATCAACCACCCCCCGATGGCACCGATCGTCATCGAGAATGCGCCTCCCAGCAGCGTGGGCCAACTCCCGTCCTCGGGGAGCAGCGCGCTGAGGTTGCGCTCCGAGAAGAGGATCCGCCCCCACTCGTAGCGGTAGACGCCGTTCAGCAACTTCTCCCATGCCAAGTGCAGGCTGGGCCCGAGCTGATCGAGCTGGGTCGCCATCTCGTTGCCTAACAGGACTCCTCCGACGACCAGCACCGCGGCGAGCGTCGCGAGCACGATACCGAACGACACTGTTCCGGACAGGCCGGTGAGGGCGCTCACGCCATCGCTGAGCCCGCGCAGGAACACCCCGACCAGGATGCCGGCGAACACCAGCAGCAACACGTCGGCGATGGTCCACACCAGCAGGCCGAAGACAACCAGCAGCAGAACCATCGAGACGATGACGATCGAGCGGTCCGCACGACGGGCGTCTGCGTCACGCGTGGGTCTCGGTGGCGTGGGCAGGGCAGCTTCGGTCGGTCGGGCGGCAGCGCGTGCGAGGCGGCGCGCTGGCGGCGTGTGCCCGGGTTTCAAGCGGCGGCCTCGTCAGGCGCGAATTTTCGCCGGAGTTCTCCAGTCGAGCCCCGACGGGACCCCTCCATGCGACACCGAAAGAGGAGTCGACGCGGGAGCGACCGGCGCTCGCTCGCCGGGCGTGCCCGCGTCGTCCTCCGGCATGCCGACGACCTTGGCCTTGAATTCGCGCCTGCTGTCCGGAGGGCGGACGGTGAGCGTGTGCCGGTCGCTGTCAGTATTTCCGACAAACATGTCCGCACTGATGATGAGCCCTGCCACCAATCCGGTCGGCAACTCGGGCAAGGCCACGTCGCTGTGGCGATCGTGCGGCGAAGGCAATTCGTCGCCCGAGCCGGAAATCATCGCTGCGCGCTCCGGTTTTGCCGCGCTCATCCAGGCCTGCTGCGGCCCCTGCGTTGAGGGCGAAGGGATTGTCCGATGGATCGTTTCGCCCGCCAGCGCCACGCCGATGACAAGACCGGCCCCGGCAAATGTCGTTATGATTTCCCCTAGCATGACGTCGTCTCCGCTAGAACTCGTCGTACCAGTCCGAATGCAAGCTCCATGCCTATCGGCGAAGCACGTTCAATGGGTACGGCGTTTGCTGCCGGTTGCGGTACCGGGCGGGACGCAAGTCGTGCTGCCGATGCGGGCGAAAGGCGGAAAAACTTCCCGTCGGCGGGTAATTCCTCCCGGTTCTCCCGTTCAAAAAAAACGAAAGCAGTGTCGTCAGTGTCGCGATTCCCGGATCGCTCCCGATCCGCCACTAGGAGTAAACAAAATGATCAAGTGGGCGATCATCTTCTTCGTCATCTCCGTCATCGCCGGCCTGCTCGGTTTCACAGGCATCGCGGCAGGAGCCGCGGGCATTGCGAGAGTGCTGTTCTACATTGCGCTGGCGATCTTCCTCATCGTCCTGGTGTTCGGCGTTTTGCTTGGCGTGCTCGTGTTCTGAGCCTCCGCGCGGCGCCGGCCGCGCTCAGTGGAGTTTCATGCGCGGCCGCGCACGCCGCGGCAGCCATTCGCCGAGCGTCATCAGCAGCGTCCGCATGCCACCGAGCAGGACCGTCAGGTGGCGGCGGTACAGCATCCAGTAGCTCAGGCGCGCGAACAGGCCGCCGATACCGCTTCGATCGCCGCCCGCATCGCCTCCGGGCGCTTCGTTGCGTACTGGCGACAGCGCGCCGGGTTCGCGGTAGCGGAACGGGATCAGCGATTTGCCGGCCAGGCGGCGCTCCAGCGAACGGGCCAGCAGCTTCGCCTGCTGCTGGGCGGCGCGCGCGAGCGGAGGTGCGAGCGTCTCGCCTTCGGACGAGACGCAGTTCGCGCAGTCACCGATGGCGAAAATGTTGTCGTCGCGGAAGGTCTGCAGGGTCGTGCGGACCAGCAACTGCTGCCGCTCGTTCGTGTCGAGAGCGCCGAGCGACGCGAGCACTTCCGGCCCGCGGATGCCGGCCGTCCATACGACCAGGTCCGCAACGACGACCTCTCCGTTGGCAAGCAGCACACTGTCGGGTCGCACTTCGGCAACGCGGCGGTTCAACCGCACGTCGATGCCGCGCCGCACCAGTTCGCGATGGATGCGCTCGGCAGCTTCCGCCGGAAGCGACGCGAGCAGCCGGCCCGTCGCTTCGAGCATGCGAATCTTCACCGGCTCGCCGGCCTGGCGCAGCAGGTACCCGCACGAGGCGATCTCCTCGACCGCGCCGGTCAGTTCGTCCGCGAGCTCGACCCCGGTCGCGCCGCCGCCGACGATCACCAGCTGGACTGGCCGCGGGGCGCGCTGGGCGGCGCCGGCGCACAACGACAGCAGCCGGCTGCGAAAGTGCTCCGCGTCCGCCACGCTGTTGAGCGAAATTGCGTGGCGCCGCACTCCCGGTGTGTCGAAGTCGTCATCGGTGGCTCCGATCGCGATTACCAGCGTGTCGTACCTGAGCTGCCGGCGCGCTGCCATCTCGATGCCTTCCTCGTCGACGAGCGGCGCGAGCCAGATTTCGCGACGGTGGCGCACGAGCCCTTCGATCCGCCCCGGATGAAAGCGGAAATGGTGCTGTCGCGCCTGCTGCAGGTAGTCGAGCGCCTGTTCGTGCGGGCTGCGCGTGCCCGCCGCGACTTCGTGCAGCAGCGGCTTCCATAAATGGGTAGGCATCGGATCGACCAGGACGACTTCGGCTTCGCCACGCCGGCCGACGCCGTCGCCGAGACGCGCTGCCAGTTCCAGCCCCCCGGCGCCGCCTCCGACGATGACGATGCGGTGTGACGTGGTGTCGGCGCAGGCGCCGGGCCAGGCCGGGTTCGATGTGGGTTTGTCGCGCCTTTCGTCATCCTCGGGCAGAAAATCCTGTCCCGGGGTGCCGAGGAAATACGTGCGCGGCGCGGCGCCGACCATAGAGGTCTGCATCGCGTCGGGCCACGCGGCGAACGGTGTCGGCGAGGACGCTGGCGACGCGCTCAACAGGGCGGGGCCGAGAAGACGTGAGGCGTGCGGAAGTGAGGCGTGCGGAAAGTTGGCTGCCAGTCCCGTCATCGCTGTACCTTAGGGGAAATGATTGTAATTCCGTCCCTTTGGCAAGACGTGTTCCTGCAGCCCGGGAGCGCGAAATCGGGACGCGCAGGAGGTGCAGGATCCGTTTCGGGAAATACGTCGTCACCACGCAAAAAGTTGCGAAATCAGGCGGAAATACTGGTTTTCATGTCTTGTGACAAAAAAATGGTAACGGTACTCTAGCCCCAAGTTGGGTCTTCGGTCTGGGGTATATGAGAGAAGCTGGCTCGAATCCTGCTGGAACTGAGTATGAGCCGGCGCTCCCGAGCCGGCCGCACGATGAATCAGCGCGTTTGCTGTGGGTGCGCTCGCGAGGGCCAATTCACCGGTCGCCGTGTAGACGCAGGTCGTGGTGCGAGTGAACGCCGAGGACCATTATGCATTGTTCAATTTATTGCCTGATCTCCCGCCTCGAAGAACTGCAGCCCACGATGGCGAGGATGACGGACGCCGGTGTACCGAGCGAAGACGTGACGATGGTTTTTCACTCGGGCGGCTACTGGCTGTCGCGCAAGGCCGATGACACGCTGGACTTGGGTCCGTCCGTGTGGGAGGCCCCGTTCGTTTCGATGGCGTTGTGGTGGGAACTCGCGACCTTGGGTCTGACCGGAGGTCGGGCGGAAGCGCCTCCCCGTCGCAGCTGCAACGCCAGTCCGGCAGTAGTCGTTCCGCTGACGACGTTCGAGCAGCGGCGGATGCGAAAGCGCGGGAATTAACCCGCGCTCCCCGTTTTCAACACCCGGTGGCACGCTCCCGCCATTTTCCAGGAGCGTGCCACGGTGGTCATGCGGCCTTGTGCGAACGTGAACCACGCTCGGAGCGTGTTGCCTCCTCGCTGCCGCGGGACATTTCTTCCCGCGCTTCCTCGCCTGCTTCACGCGCCTCTTCAGCGAATTCCTGACCTTGGCGCCGCGCCGCTTCGGCGTGGCGGCTGGTGAGTTCCCGGCTGCGTTCGAAACCTTCCCGAACCGTCGCCCGGAACTGTTCACCACCTTCGCGCAAGGTTTCACGCGTCGACTCGCTGAGGGAATCCGTCGCCATTGCAAGCTCATCGGCCTGCTGGCGTACCAGTTCCTTGAGATCGTCGAGACTTTCGGTCGCCTGATGCTGCAACTCCTGCAAGCCGGTCTGCCACGCTTCGGTCAGATCCATCGTCTGCTGTTCCCACAGGCGCCCGAGATGGCGCTGAATCTCTCCGGCGGTGCGGTTCGCGTGGCGATTCGATTGCAGCAGCGTGTCGGTCGTGGTCGAAAACAGGCGCTTCGCCCGCTCGTCGGCCAGCTCGAAGAAATGTGAATAGTCGGGAAAACCCATCGCCGACAGGGCGCGAGCCTGCGCGCGCATGAAGATGCGCGCGCTTGCCGCCTCCATGTCGTACAGCTGGCCGAACCCGCGCAGCGTCGTTGCTGCCATGTCCACCGATTCCCGCCCGCGACCGCCGGAGCTTTCCTGCCGTCCTTGCTGGCGAGAGGATTCAGCATTCATCTCCTCGTTCCTCTGCTGGCGTACGTCTTCATTCTGCCGACCTGGGCGCTCCGCCGTTTGTCGACGAGGGTCTTCATTCGTTTGCCGTTGCTGGGCCATCTGAATACTCCTGCACAGAGTTGAAAGATGCGAAATGGCCGTAATCCGGCCATTTCGCTGCTGGTCACCCTCGCTTCCGAAGGTTGCTGTTGCATAGCAACATCGAGGCCCGTTTTGGGCAGGAGCGGGAAATGTGTCCCGATCCGGTGCTGCGCCCGGGATCGGAGGTGATCGAGGAATTGCGCGTCGTGGTTCGGCAGGCGAGCTTTCGTGAAAAAGATACAGCTCGCGGAAAATCCTACCCGCGCGGCCAGCGCATGCACCAACCCGTCGCGCGCATGCGCGCGCGACGAGGGCAGGCCGACCCCTCAGTCCTGCTTGGAGGCGATCGCGCGCGCCAGCTCTTCCTTGGTCATGCGCGAGCGTCCGCGGATGCCGAGCGCCACGGCACGCTCATAGAGCTCCTGGCGCGTATGCCCGAGGACGTCCACGCCGCCGAAAGTCTCGCCTTTGGCGCGCTTGCCGCCCCGGTCGGCAGTGCTGCGGCGGGCTTGCGGGTCGGACGGGCCGGGTTTCGCCTTGGCCTCCCAGTGGTCGCCGACTTTTTCGAAGCTGTGCTTGAGCGCCGCGATCGCCGTGCGACTCGCGCGCTCGCCCGGACCGTATTCTTCCTCTGCGCTCCTGAGAGTCTTCGCGTAAGTACGCTGCGCTTTCGGCGGGGAGCGCTTGAGCGTGCCGGGCAGTTCCACGTGTCGATTCCTGGGCATCTCGGGTTCCTCCTGACGTTCCTGGCGGCGCACCGTTTTGCGTTCAAGTTTCATGCCGGCATCGCACTTGCCGCATCGCGCACGCGGACGTGCGGGATCACGGGACGCCTGCCGGTGGCGATGATCGCCTTCACGGGGAGGTGGTCGGAGGCCTTGCGCGAAGTGGGCGAACGGTGCGTCTCGAACGCCAGTAGGTTGTGGCGCGGCCGCACCCACACGCGATCGAGCGCGAACATCGGCAGCCACACCGGGAACGAGCGCTCCGCCGGCGCGTGGCCGAGGATGCCGTGCAGCCAGCGCAATGGACGGCCGAGCGGCAGCCATTCGTTGATGTCGCCGAGCACGACGACGATCTGGTCCATCGGCAGATGATGCAGCAGCTTCAGCATCTTCTGCACCTGGAAGCGACGTTCCGCGGGCCGCAGGCCGAGATGCGTGACGATGACGCGCACGACCTCCCCTTCGACGTCGAGGTCGACTTCGAGCGCGCCGCGCGGCTCGCGCCGGTTGAAGCTCAGATCGTGCTGGCGCACGCCGAGCACCGGCCGCCGCGTCAGCAGCGCGTTGCCGAACACGCCTTCGTGCCGCACGATCGTATGGCCGGGGATCGCGGTCATCGACGCGGCGTGCGCGAGAAAGTCCAGCTGCATCGAATCGTGGCCGCGGTCGGGCCGGTTATCGACTTCCTGCAGCCCGACGGTGTCGCAGTTCAGCTCGGCGATGACACGTGCGACGCGCGACGCGTCCTCGCGCCGATCGCTGCCGATGCAGCGATGGATGTTGTACGTCGAGATCCTCAGACAGTCGCTGCCGAGGGCCTCGTCGAGATTGCGCCAGCTAGCGAGGCCGGTTGCCTGTGTCGCCATGCGGTACGGTCTCCCTGTGCTGGCTCACCAGCCAGCGGCGGACTGCCAGCGTCAGCAGGCTCACGCCGACGACGGCAGCGGCGAGCACGGTGTAGTTGATCTGCGCCGGGTCGTTCAGCGCGGCTTCGAGTTGGTCGCCGAAAATCGTCGTCGCCAGCGTGCCGGGCAGCATGCCGATCAGCGTGCCGAGCATGAAGTGCCACAGGCGGATGCCGATCGCTGCAGCGACGAGGCCTTCGACTGCGAAAGGCGCCAGCGGCACGAGCCGCAGCGCGGTCACCGCCAGCAGGCTGCGGCGACGCAGTGTCTCGGTGACACGGCGCAGCGGGCGACCGGCGAAGCTATGCACGGTGTGGCGCGGCAGATACATACCGGCGACGTAAGTCAGCAGCGCCGCGACCAGGATGCCCGACAGCGCGTAGGCGAAGCCGAGGAAAGGACCGAACGCGACCACCGCCGCGAGCGTGATCAGCGGTCGCGGGAACATCACGATGCACGCCGGCGTATAGGCAGCGAGGATCACCAGCGGCGCCCACGGGCGGCCGGCGAATTCCTCCGCCCAGGCGGTGATGCGCGAGGCGTCGACCCACGCCGCCAGCGGGGTGTAGTGCCACATCGCGGTGAGCGCCCCGACCACCGCGAAGAACAGCCCGACTTTCAGCGCAACGCGCTTGACGAACTTGCGCCGATCGCGCGGCGCGACCTCTTCCTCGACTGCGACTTCCGGACTGAACTCCTCGATCAGGCGGTCGAGCGAAACCGGCGCCGCCGGGTCGCCCACGCTCGCCAGTTCGATGACGGTCTCGGACCACTCCGGTAGGCGTTCGATCGGCTTGAGCGTGCGAGTGCGGCCCGCGAGGGCGTCGATTGCACCGCGCAGCGTTCCCTGCTGGCGGAACGCGTCCTCGACCTGCTGGGGCGCGACGTCGAGGTGTTCGGCGAGCAGCTCGTTGCGAAACGCGTGGATCGTCGCAGCCACCTGCGGGTCGCCGCGCGCTTCGAGGGCCGCATCGCATTCGGTGTCCATCCCCATCGAGCGGTTGCACAGGTTCGCCGAGCCGATGCGCAGGATCTCGTCGTCGACGATCATCAGCTTCGAATGAAGGTCGATGCAGATGTTTTCGTCGAGGCCGTCGATGTGAGGGTAGAGGATGTGGAACTTGCCGTAATGGTCTGCGGCGCGCAGGCGCTGGATGAGGCGCGTGCGCAACACGTGCATCGTGTGCTCCTCGAGCCAGCCGTGGCTGAACAGGCGGACGACGACGACGATCTCCGGCCCGTCCGGTTCCGCGAGCCGCGCCGCGAGCGCCTCGCCGATGCGGTACGCGGTGAAGTACTGGTTCTCGATGTAGATCAGCCCGCGGGCGGCGGCGATCGTGTCGAGGTACAACGCCTCGACTTCGTGAATGCCGGCCTGCAGCGTCGTTTCGGGCAACGTGCGCGCGAGCGCGACATCGATGTCGGTGAAATCGATGTCCAGCGACGCTGGCCAGCGCGACGAGTTAGCCCCCGGGGGTGCCGGAGGCGGCAGCGCGTGGCCCGTTGCGCCCAGCCAGCGTGCGCGTGCGATGCCGGCGAGCGCGAGCGCTGCCGGGCCATCGACGGCCATCATCAGGTCGTGGAACGGGGGGTAGCGCGCCGTGCCGCACAGGCGGTGCGGCTCGTCCGGGCTGTGGGCGGGGGTGTCCCAGCGTCGTTCGGTCAGGTCGAAACCGCCGATGAAAGCCAGCGCATCGTCGATGACGACGATTTTCTGGTGGTGCGAGCCACTGACCGGATGCGTGTTGTCGTAGGCAAGGTGCACTTGGTGGTGCGCGCGCCAGCCGAAACCGTAAGTCGGGGGCAGTTCACGATCCACGCCGAATACCAGCGGGTAGTCCCAGTCGAGGATATGGACGTGCAGGTCGCGCCGGCGCCGCGTGAGCCAGTTCAGGAAGTCGCCGAGGCGGGCCGGAGGGCCGTCGCGGGTCTCGGGGTCGAAGTGCAGGCGGGTGTTGCTGCTGAAGTCCCACGCCAGGATCAGGATCGAGCGCGTTGCGCGCTCGGCCGCGGCTGCGAAGGCCTTGAAGTACGCCTCGCCATCAACGAGCAGCCCGACCCGGGCTGCACGCGCGACGGTAAAACAGTTGACGCCGGGCCGGAACAGGCTATCCCCGGGATCCCGGTGTTTCCGGCTTTCATTCAACGCCGGCGCGTCCACCGGTTGCAAGACGCCCTCCCTCAACCCGGACGCCGGCCGATCTGCTCGATCAGCGACTGCATGTCGTCGGCATGTTCCTCCTCGACGGCGAGGATGTCCTCGAGCAGGCGCCTTGTCGTCGGGTCAGTCGCCCCGATGTACTGCACCGCTTCGCGATAGCTGTCGATCGCGATCCGCTCGGCGACGAGGTCTTCCTTGATCATGTCGATCAACGACGCGCCTTCGATGTATTCGGCGTGGCTGCGGGCAGTGAGCGTATCGGGCGAGAAGTCCGGTTCCCCACCGAGCTGGGTAATCCGCTCGGCTATGCGATCCGCATGCTCCTCTTCCTCGTGCGCGTGCTCGAGGAACTCTTCCGCGACGCTTGCCGATGTCAGGCCTTTCGCCGTGTAGTAATGACGTTTGTAACGCAGGATGCACACAATCTCGGTCGCGAGCGCTTCGTTGAGCAGCCGCAGGATCGTGTCCCGGTCGCCAGCGTAGTTTTCGGTCAGCGCGCCTTCCTCGATGTGCCGTCGCGCGCGTTCGCGCAGCGTCTTCACATCGGACAGCATCGCCGGGGCGGGGGAGGTCTGCGGGTCGGGCTGGCTGGGCATGTAGGGCTCCTGTCGATTGTGGGAATGAAACGGAGCGAGGGCACCCGGCACCGAACACGACTCCCGGCTTCCAGCGGATCAGTCTGCGATCGGCGTCCCGGGGGAAGGACGGCGAACGCTTGCGTCGCTGGACGACCTCGCCAGACTCGTCGTCTTCGTTCCGGGGCCCTCGCGACGCTCCATGCGAACAGCGTGCCCGGGCCCGGGCGGCTCGGCTCCGGGCATGAGGCTTGCCCGCGTTCGAACGCTTCCGCCCCGACGAATGGCGGAAACGCCGCGCCGCAGTCGAGGAGAATGCGAATGAAAACAGCACTGTCGATCGCGCTGGTCACCGAAACCTATCCCCCGGAGCTCAACGGCGTGGCGTTAACCGTCGAACGAGCGTTGCGTCACCTGCTCGAACGCGGCCATCGCGTCGGGCTAGTGCGCCCGCGGCAGGCAGCCGATCGCGTCGGCATGCCGGCGGCGACGGCTGGGGCCGATACGCTGTGCGTGCGCGGACTGCCGCTGCCACGCTATCCGGGCCTGCAACTGGGGCTGCCGGCGCCGCTGCGCCTGCTGCGGCACTGGCGGCAGACTCGGCCGGATGTCGTGCATATCGTCACTGAAGGCCCGCTCGGGTGGTCCGCGCTGTTTGCAGCGCGCCAACTCGGCATTCCGGTGACGAGCGACTACCGCACGCATTTCCAGAAATACAGCGGCTATTACCGCCTCGGGCATCTCGCGCAACTGATCGACGCCACGCTGCGCAGCTTTCACAACCGCACCGACCTGACTTTCGTCGCAACCGCGGCGCTGGCCGACGAGCTGTGTGGCTGCGGCTACCGCCATCTCGCGTGTGTCGGCCGCGGTGTCGACACCGACCTTTTTTCCCCGCGCCGCCGCAGCGCCGCGCTGCGCGCGAGCTGGGGCGTCGGGCCCGGGCAGCTGGCGGTGCTCCATGTCGGCCGCCTTGCGCCCGAGAAGAATCCTGCTGTCGTGCTCGATGCGTTTCGCGCCGTGCGGCAGGCGCATCCCGGCGCACGGCTCGTGTGGGTCGGCGAAGGCCCGCTGCGCCGACAGCTCGAGCGTGATGCAGCCGATCAGGTTTTCACCGGCGTGCAGCGGGACGTGGCCCTCGCCGAGCATTTCGCTTCGGCCGACCTGTTCCTGTTCCCGAGCCTGACCGAGACGTTCGGCAACGTTACGCTCGAAGCGATGGCGAGCGGTCTGCCGATCGTCGCCTACGACCTCGGGGCCGCGCGCGAACACCTCGTCGACGGGGTGTGCGCGCGCGTGCTGCCGCCCGCCGGCAGTGAAGGCTTCATCGAAGCGGCCTGCGCGCTGGCGGCGGACGGCGACACGCGCAGGGCGTTCGGCGCCGCGGCCCGGCAGGTCGCCGAGCAAATCGCGTGGCCTCGCATCCTCGACCGCTTCGAAGCTCACCTTGCCGCACAGGCCACCCGCAATGTTCCCACCGGCGACGTCGCAACGGTGGCCTGAGCGGCTCGATCGACTGCTGGCGCTGGACTGCGCCTGCGTGGTCGCCCTCAATCGCGTGCTGGCGCGCGAACGCTGCACGCAGTGCGCGCGGTGGATCAGCCGGCTCGGCGACGGCGAGTCGTGGGTCGTGCTGGTTGTCGCGCTGGCGGTGCTGCAGGGGCCCCTCGGCGCGCGCTGCGCATTGCACTTGATCGCGGTAGGTGCCGCGGGACTGACGCTGTACCTGCTGATCAAGCGCCGCGCGTGCCGCCCGCGGCCCTACGTCCGGCTGCAGGGGCTGCGCCTGTGCGCGCCGCCGCTCGACGAATTCAGCTTCCCGTCCGGCCACACGCTCCATGCCGTCGCGTTCGCGATCGTCGTGTCGGCCTACTTTCCTGCGCTGGGTCTGGTGCTGGTGCTCTTTGCGGTGCTGACCGGGGTTGTGCGCGTCGTGCTCGGCCTGCATTACCCGAGCGACGTGCTTGCCGGCGTCGCCGTCGGAGGCGCTGTCGCGGCGCTGTCGCTGGCGTTCATGCCGCCGCTGTGAAAGGCGCCGATGCCAGCGCGGTCCGGAGCGCGAACGCGAACCCGATTTTCGTCATCGCGACGCGTTCCTGCAGCAGCTTTTCGAGGAGCCGCTGCGCCTGATGCACGACGGTCGGATGGAGCGCGTCGTCCGGGTGCAGCGCGAGGCGCACGAGCGGGGCCTCGCGGTGCGTCAGGCACGCGTTCCGCGCCAGCGACAGCCCTAGGCGCCAGCGGCTGCGCGTGCTGTAGACGATGCACGGTGCGGGCACTGCGCGCCACGGGTGCAACAGGTGGAAGTGTCCGTGCGTCGTCGTGTAGGTGAAGGCCGATTGGTCGAGCGCCTGCCAGGCGTCGGGGCCGAGCAGCCATGCCGGCGCGATGAAGCCGTACAGCGGCCAGCCGGCATCGCGGAACCAGGCCTCGCCAACGCGCAGCCGAGCAGCTGCCTCCTCGTGGGCCAGGGCGGCGAATTCCCCTTCCCCGCAGGTCAGGACGCGCCGGTGCAGCCAGTCGCGCAGCGAGGTCGGCGCGGGCGCGTCGTCGAGATGGAAAAGACCGTGCAGTGTCAGTTCGTCGCCGGCTTCGAGCTGCGCGGCGAGAGCGGCGCGATACCACGGCGCCAACCCGTCGCCGCGCCGATGGTAGTCCGGCACGACCAGCAGGGTACGCGGCACCGGGGCGACTTTCGCGAGCGCCGCGAGCAGTGTCTCGCAGCGGCTCCAAGTCGCCGGCGCGACGTCGTGGAGCGAAACGCAGACGGCCGGGCGGACAGGCGCGAAGTCGCTCAACACGCCAGCGCCCGCGTCGCTCCGCCGCACAGCGCCGCGTAGCGTGCGACGATTTCAGGCATCACGCGCTGCCAGTCGTGGTGCCGTGCGCGGCGGCGCGCGGCGAGGTGCAGCGGAGCGGGGTCGCGCGCGAGAACGGCGCTAATCGCGTCGGCGATCGCGACGCCGCGCGGCGTATGGGGCAGCGTGTGGGGCGGCACGGTTGCGCCGACCTCGTCATCGACGAGTTCCGCCAGCGCAGCGGCGCGCACGGCCACCACCGGGACGCCGCACGCCATCGCTTCGAGTGCGGCGAGGCCGAACGTTTCCTGGTCGCCGGCGTGGACGAACACGTCGCAGGTTGCGATCAGGCTGGCGAGCCGCAGCGCGTCGCCGATGAACGGCACGACGCGCACGTCGGACCGCGCAGCCGCCGGCCCGCTGCCGACGAGCACCAGCACGTGCCCCGGTCCGAGCCGGTCGAGGGCGGCATACAGGTCGGGCAGGTTCTTTTCGGGGGCGAATCGGCCGACGAAAACCATCACCCTGTCGCCGGGTTGCACTCCAAGGCACGTGCGCCACGCTTCGTCGCGGCGCTCGGGGCGGAAGACCGCGGTGTCGACGCCGAGCGGCTGCTGATGGACGCGTCCGATGCCGAGCGCCCGCAGCCTCTCGACCATGCACGCGCTCGGCGCGAGAACTGCGTCGAACTGCGAGTACAGTCGGCGCACATACCTTTCCGCGAGCCGCTCGGCGGGGGCGCCGCCGAGCTTGCGCGCGAGGCGCGGCAGGTCCGAATGATAGAAGCCTGTAACCGGCACCCCGAGCGCCTGGCCTGCGTCGAGCGCCGCCCATGCGAGATGGTAGGGATCGCCGGCCTCGATGACGTCCGGGCGCAGCGCGACCAGCGCGCGCACTGCAGGTTGCGTGGCGATCGGCAGGCGATAGCCGTGCGAGAACGGCAGCGGCACGCTCGGGACTTCCGTGACGGACGCGTCGCCCGCTGCGGCTCCGCTCGGCAGCACCAGCGAATGGCGGTAAGGCGGGCGGGCCTGCAACCAGCGTCGTTTTTCCTGCAGGTAGCGGCGGATGCCGCCGCTTTGCGGGGCATAAAACATCGTCACGTCGCAAACGTGCATCGCCGTGCTCCGGGTTCGGCGGGCCGGCGGAAATCGAAATCGCCGCCGCTGTCGCTCACGCTCCGGTTGGCGCGCCCGACGGCGTCGCACGATACAGGATTTCGACCGGGTGGCGCGGATCGTAGTCCTGCCAGTCGCCTTCCGCCCATGTCCCGGTCGCGCGTTCGATCTGCCGCGCGCCGCAGTCGGTGAGAACCGACACCGCGACGGCTTCGCTGCCGGGGCGGTCGACGCGCACGCACAGCACCGGTCCGGCCGGCGGCTCGGCCGGGTGCTCGACGCTGGCCTGTTCGGGATGCGCAGAGTGGGTGCGGCCCAGTGCACCCGCCAGCGAACCGACGTAGGCGCCGACGCCGGCACCCGCGAGCGCGCCGATCGGTCCGCCGATGCTGCCGAGGGCCAGCCCCGCAGCGCCGCCGATCAGTGCGGTGGTCGCTGCGCCTTTGCCGGCCTCGCTCGCGCCCTCGTCGCTGGCGGAGTCCCCGCCGAAGCGTCGCAGGCCGTGCTGGCCCGGCGGATTCAGGTAGTACGAGGAATATTCGTCGGCGGCGAAGTCCCGCGCGGCGATCGCTGCGCGGGCGTGTTCGAGCTGTTCGGCCTGCTCAAAGTGACCAACGATGATCGACGACATCGACGTTCTCCGTTTCAGGCATTGCCAAGCACACCGACCGGCATCACCGGCCGCTGCGCGACGCGCCGCAATTCGACGCTCGGCACGCGCATCAGCGTGCGGTACTTCGTCACCGTGCGCCGCGCGAGTCGCAGCCCCTGCTCGGCCAGAAGCCGCGCGAGCTGGGCGTCCGACAGCGGGTGCAGGGGATCTTCGGCGGCGATCAGCTCCTTGAGCAGCGCGCGGATCGCCATCGCCGAGCACGTGCCGCCATCGTCCGTGGCGAGCTGACGCGAAAAGAAATACTTGAACTCGAACAGACCGCGCGGCGTAGCCATGTACTTGCCGTTGGTCACGCGGCAGACCGTCGATTCGTGCAGCTTCAGCTCGCTTGCGATGTCCTTCAGCGCGAGCGGCTTCATCGCGACTTCACCGTAGCTGAAGAACACGCGCTGGTGCGCGACGATCGCGTTCGCGACGCGCTGGATCGTGCTGAAACGCTGCTCGACGTTGCGCAACAGCCAGCGCGCCTCTTGCAGCAAGCGGTGGAACGACGCATCGCCCGAACTGCGGCCGGCCGCGATCTCGGCATACGCACGATTCAGCCGCACGTTCGGCTGAACCGCCGGGTTGAGCGTCGCGACCCAACGCCCGCGAACCTGCCTGACGATGATGTCGGGCACGACGTAGCGCGTGTTGTCGGGCGCGAACGTGCGCCCCGGGCGCGGATCGAGGGTGCGGATCAGGGCGCGCGCGGTATGCAGCGCGGTCTCGTTACAGCCGAGGAGCTGCTGCAGGCGGGGAAATTCCCGGTGCGCGAGCAGCTCGAGGTGGTCGGTGACGATCGCCAGCGCGAGGTCGCGTCCGACCGTTTCCGGGTCGAGCGCCTGCAGTTGCAGCAGCAGGCACTCCTGCAGCGATCGTGCGCCGATGCCGGCCGGTTCCAGCTGCTGCACGTAGCGCAGTGCAGCGCCGAGCTCGCGCACATCGACGTGTTCCTCGGGGAGGATCATCTCCGCAAGCTCTTCGAGCGGCGTTTCCAGGTAGCCGGCGTCGGTCAGCTCGTCGACGATCATGTGCGCGAGAATGCGATCGCGCTCGCTCATTGGCGACAGGAGCAGCTGGGTGCGCAGGTTCTCGCGCAGGCTCACCGGCGCTTCGGTCCATTCGGTCCAGTCGTTTTCGTCTCCGTGCGACTGCGTCTGCCGCCGCTCGTCATAGGCCGGCGCGGGGAGGGGCTCCTCCGGTTCCCGCTCCGCCCCGTCGCCCTCGACCGGCGACGCGGGCGTGGTTTCGCGCGATTCCATCGGCATTGACGGAGCTTCGTTTTCGTCCTCGAGGAAGGGATTCGTCGAAACGGCCTGCTCGACCTCCTGGGCGAATTCCAGTGACGAGAGCTGAAGAAGACGAAGCGCCTGCTGGATCTGGGGCGTTATCGCCAGGTGCTGGCGTAAACGAAGTTCCATTCCGAGACTCATGGCATCTCCTGCTGGCTGGGGAAAAATTGCACCTCCCTTTTACGTCGGGCGCTCGTCGTCTCGCCGCAAAAGCCGTGCCAGACAACGGAGGTTCCGTGATGCCTCGCTCTGGGGCGTCTGTCGCTCCCGGCAATGCCCTTTCACGCACGCACGTTTTACATCTCGGGAGTAAGAATTGCCCCGGCCCGGCGCGCTCCGTCAACCCACTGGCGGGGTTGCTTTCGCGGTGCTGCAACACCGCGCCGCGCAATGCGAAAACCCCCCGAAATGGGTCGCGCTTTCCGTGCCTCCTTAAAAGCGGGCACGCGAAATGCATCATTGCTCACTGCTCGAGCAGGGGGAGCGCCCCGTGCAGGAGCTTTCACGGCCTCATGGCCGCGCACGGAACCCGCGACGGGTGGATCCGGAATAACGACAGGAGGTCCCATGGCAAAAAGTCGAATTCAAGCCCGAGCGAAGATTCTTGCGCTCGCCGCCGGCCTGATAGTGGGCGTGGCCGCCTGTGAGCGGGCGGAGGAAGTTCCACCGCCGAATCCGACCGACACTCCGAACGTTCCGGAGCCCGTGAACCCTGCAACCGTGCCGAGCCCGCCGCCGACGCCGACGCCTCCGCCGGATGGAACAGCCGGCAGCGCGGCAGGAACCGCAGCGGCGCCGGGCGCGCCGACCGCCGGACCGATCGCCGGCGCCGACCGTTCGTTCATTTCCGAAGCGATGTCGCGCGGACTCGCCGAAGTCGAGGCCAGCCGGCTCGCGGCGACGAAAGGGGCCGATCCGAAAGTGAAGGCCTTCGCCGAGAAGCTGCAGAAGGACCATACGGACGCCAACCAGAAGCTGCAGAGCCTTGCCACTAGCAAAGGCATGACGGTGAGCACGACGATCGATCCTGCGGTTCAGGGCAAGCTCGACCAGCTCGAGAAGCTGTCGGGAGCGGAGCTCGACCGCGCGTACCTCGAAAACTTCGGCGCGAGCGCACACAAGGAGACGATCACGCTGTTCGAGCGCCAGGCGCAAGACGCGCAGGACCCGGACCTGAAAGCGTTCGCCGAAGAGACGCTGGGCGTGCTGCGCAGCCATCTCGAACTGGCGCAGCAACTGCAGCCGGCCGGCGCGGCGGCGCAGTGAGAGCGGGGAGCACGTCCCTGTCGGCCTCCGTTCCGACGGGCCGATGAGCTGCACGTGGATCATTGAAGCGCATGGTGGCGGCCGGACGACGCAAAGCAGCCCGATCGCCATGCCAGTCGCTCGGGGGAGGCGGCGATGAGAGACGTCCTGGCGAGCCATCCATGGATCGCCGTGACTTTGCAGATCGTCGGCGCAGCGCTGGCCGGCCTGGCGCTGCACTTCGTGCTGCACTTGGTGGCGCGTCGTGCGGCAGCGCGGTTCGTTCTTGCCGAGCGGATCGTCGCGTATACGCGACGCACGTCGCAGTTCCTGATTCCGTTGTTGCTGATTCATCTTTCGCTCGCCGACGCGCCGCTGCCGGCGGGTTTCCTCATCGGCCTGCGTCAGGCGCTGTCGATCGCGATCATCCTGCTGGTGACGGTGTTCGTCGTGCGGCTCATCGCGGCCGCGGCCGATGTCGTCGCCCTGCGTCACCCGACCACTGTCGCGGACAACCTGCGCGCGCGCAGCGTGCAGACGCAGGTCCGGGTGCTCGCGCGCATCGCGATGTTCATCGTCGGCGTCCTTGGCGTGGGTTCGGTGCTGATGACGTTTCCGAACGTGCGCCAGCTCGGCGCGAGCCTGCTCGCATCGGCAGGCCTCGCCGGCATCGTCGCCGGCTTTGCCGCGCGCCCGGTGCTCGGCAACCTGATCGCAGGCCTGCAGATCGCGCTGACCCAGCCGATCCGCATCGACGACGTGCTGATTGTCGAGAACGAATGGGGGCGCGTCGAGGAAATCACCGAGACGTACGTCGTCGTGCGGATCTGGGACGACCGGCGGCTGATCGTGCCGCTCGAGTATTTCATCCAGCATCCGTTCCAGAACTGGACGCGCCAGACGTCGGATCTCATCGGTTCCGTGTTCCTGTGGGTGGATTTCCGCATGCCGATGCCGCCGCTGCGCGAGGAGCTCCAGCGCATCGTCGAGGCCGCTCCCGAATGGGATCAGCGCGTGTGCGTGCTGCAAGTCACCGATGTGTCAGACCGGGCGATGCAGCTGCGCGTGCTCGTCAGCACCGCCGATGCGGGAAACGGCTGGGAGCTGCGTTGCAAGGTCCGCGAGCAGCTGATCGCATACATGCAGCAGGACTATCCGCAGTACCTGCCCCAGCTGCGCACGGCGCTGCTGCGCGACGCGGAGGCGAGCGAGCCTGCGGCGGCGCGCGTCGGCATGCCGGAAGGCCCCGCAGTGCGCGAGGAGCCGATCACGCCATGAACCGCAGCCTCCATACGGTGCCGCAACACCGACCCGCCCCCCAGTCATCCCAACCGGCAACATCGACCGCGAACAGCGAGGTGGCGCGATGATGGGGGGCCTGATGCACGGCTTTCTCGCTTCGATGAAGGAGGGGCTGCCGTATCCGCTCGGCGCCACCTGGGATGGCGAAGGCGTCAACTTCGCGCTGTTTTCCGCGCATGCGACACGGGTCGAGCTGTGCCTCTTCGACGACAGCGGGCGCATCGAGGTCACGCGCGTCGACCTGCCCGAGTTCACCGACGAGATCTGGCACGGCTACCTTCCCGGCGCCGGGCCGGGACTCGTCTACGGCTACCGCGTGCACGGGCCGTACGTGCCCGAGCAGGGGCACCGCTTCAACCCGCATAAGCTGTTGCTCGACCCGTACGCGCGCGAAGTCGTCGGCCGGCTCAGGTGGGGGTCGGCGCTGTTCTCGTATGAGCTGCGCGGCAAGAAGCCGGGCCACGGCTTCGACAAGCGCGACAGCGCCCCTTTCATGCTCAAGGCGCGCGTCGTCGCACCCGCCCCGGAACTCCCGCTGCCCGAGCGCCCGCGCGTGCCGTGGGAGCGCACGGTTTTCTACGAAGCGCACGTGCGCGGCCTGACGCGGCTCCACCCAGCGGTGCCGCCGCGCCTGCGCGGCAGCTTCGCGGGGATGGGGACGCCGGTGATCATCGAGCACCTGAAGTCGCTCGGCGTGACCTCGGTCGAGCTGCTGCCGATCCACCTGTTCGTCGACGACACGCATCTCACCGAAAAAGGGCTGCGCAACTACTGGGGCTACAACTCGCTCGGCTTCTTCACGCCCGATCCGCGCTATCTCGCCGGACGCGCGATCGTCGAGTTCCGCGACATGGTCGCGCGCCTGCACGACGCCGACCTCGAGGTGATTCTCGACGTCGTCTACAACCACACCGCCGAAGGCAACGAATTGGGCCCGACCTTCTCGTTCAAGGGGCTCGACAACGCGTCGTACTACCGCCTGAACCCGGACGAGCCGTGCTACTACATCAACGACACCGGCACCGGCAACACGGTGAACCTGAACCATCCGCGCGTGCTGCAGATGGTGCTCGACAGTCTGCGCTACTGGGTGCTGCAGATGGGCGTCGACGGCTTTCGCTTCGACCTGGCGACGATCCTCGGCCGCGAGGCGCACGGTTTCGATCCCGGCAGCGGTTTCTTCGATGCCTGCCGCCAGGACCCGGTGCTGAACCGCGTCAAACTGATCGGTGAACCGTGGGACTGCGGCCCCGGCGGTTACCAGGTCGGTGCCTTTCCGCCGGGCTGGGGCGAGTGGAACGACAGTTTCCGCGACGCGGTGCGCTCGTTCTGGAAAGGCGACGAGGGGCGCGCGCCGGAACTGGCGACGCGGCTCGCGGCGTCGGCGGATCGCTTCAACCGTCGTGGCCGGCGGCCGTGGGCGAGCATCAACTTCATCACCGCGCACGACGGCTTCACGCTGCACGACCTGGTTTCGTACAACGACAAGCACAACGAGGCCAACGGCGAGGCCAACAACGACGGCCACGACGACAACCGTTCGTGGAATTGCGGGGCCGAAGGGCCGACCGACGATCCGGACATCATCGCGTTGCGCGAGCGGCAAAAGCGCAACCTCCTCGCCACGCTGCTGTTCGCACACGGCACGCCGATGCTGCTCGCCGGCGACGAGTTCGGCCGCACGCAACGCGGCAACAACAACGCGTACTGCCAAGACAACGACATTAGCTGGGTGAACTGGGCAGATATCGACGCCAATGGCAGGCGACTGCTGGCGTTCGCACGCCACCTGCTAGTGCTGCGCGACGCCCTGCCGGTGCTGCGCCCGGGGCGTTTCTCGACCGGCGAGATGCATCCGACCCATGAGGTGCGCGACGTCGCGTGGCTGACCCCGGCCGGCACCGAACTGGAAGAGAAGGAGTGGGCCGATCCGCAGATGCGCTGCTTCGGCATGCTCGCCGACGGCCGCGCGCAGCACACCGTGGTGCCGCACCCGGGCAGCGACGTCATCGTGCTGCTGATCGTCAACGCCGGGCATGAGACGGTCGAATGGACGCTGCCGCAGGTGCGGGGCGCGGGGCACTGGACGCGCCTCGTGGACACGGGCTCCCCGGACGAGCCGGCGTTTCCCGCGTTCGCGGCCGGCCACCGGGATGCGATCGGCGCCCGCTCGCTGCTGCTGTTCGCGGCGGGGGCGGACAAGCCCTCGGCGATGTTCATCGACGGGTTGCTCGTCGGCCTGACGGCACGCGGCGCGAGGTCACGCCTGCATGTCGACGAGACGGAAGGAGACGGGGAAGGTCGTGGAGAAGGGCAAAGGGGGGGCGATGCCCAACCGGACTGAAGTGCTCCAGGCGAGCTATCTGCGCCGCATTCCGCTCGATGAAGGCGGGTTCCGTTACGTGTGGCCGGACGGCACGGCATATCGCGACGCCGAAGGGCTCGCGCGCATCGCATCGCTCGCGGTGCCGCCGGCCTACACCGATGTGTTCGTCAGCCCCGACGCGGACGACGAACTGCAGGCGTTCGGACGCGACGCGCGCGGCCGCCTGCAGTACCGCTATCACTCCGGCTTCGTGCAGAACAACGCGATGCGCAAGTGGCGCCGGCTGGCGCGTTTCGCCGCGGCGCTGCCGAGGCTGCGTGAAATCACGACTGCCGATTTGCGCCTGTCGGGGATGCCGCGCCGCAAAGTTCTCGCGTTGCTGACGCGGCTGCTGGATCGCGTGTATTTCCGCGTCGGCAGCGAGAGCTACCTACGCCAGTACCGCAGCTACGGGCTGACGACGCTGCGCAAGCGGCACGTGCGCCTCGAAGGCCAGCGCGTCGTTTTCTCGTATCGGGGCAAGCACGGCGTGCACCAGTACCGGGAGCTGCGCGACCGCAGCCTCGCCGCCAACATCGCACGCCTGCTCGCGCTGCCCGGCAGCGCGCTGTTCCAGTACGAGGATGAGCACGGCACGCGGCGCGCGGTGCAGGCGACCGATCTCAACGCGTATCTGCGCGAGGCCATCGGTCCTTTCACCGCGAAGGATTTCCGTACCTGGGGCGGAACGTTGCGGGCAGCGGAATTCCTCGCCGCGGCGGGTCCGGCCGACAGCGACCGCGCGGCGTCGCGCGTGCTCGTCGATTGTGTCAAGGCGGTGGCCGCGGAACTGGGCAACACCGCGGCGGTGACGCGCTCGAGCTACATCTGTCCGGTGATCTTCGACCGCTATCTTGGCGGCGAGGTGCTCGACGATTACGTCCCCGAGGCCGAGGCTGCGGACGACGGCGTATGCGGCCTGTCGCGCAACGAGCTCGCGCTGCGCCGCTTGCTCGAAAGCCGCCTGCGCGCGCCGCGGCGGGCTGCCCGCGCGAGGCCCGCGCCAGGACCATCCGGCTCGGCAGGCCAAGGCGCCGCGGGGCGCGGCTGCTCTCCCATTTCAGTGTCCGCGGTGCTCGTGCCGCGGCAGGTGCTTGCGTGGAGGTGAATCATGATTGCCGGCAAATCAGTGCTTGCGTTCGTCATGGCGGGGGGGGAAGGTAGCCGTCTGCACCCGCTGACTGCGGAGCGGTCGAAACCGTCGGTGCCTTTCAACGGACGCCACCGCATCGTCGATTTCGTGCTGTCGAACCTCGTCAATTCGGAGATCTATTCGATCTACCTGCTGGTGCAGTACAAGTCCCAATCGCTGATCGAACACATCCGGCGTTCATGGGTCATGAGTCCGCTGATTCCGCACCACTATGTCACGGTCGTGCCGCCGCAGATGCAGCACGGGCCGGAGTGGTTCCAGGGGACCGCCGATTCGGTGTACCAGAACCTGCACCTCATCGAGCTGGTGAAGCCGGATCTCGTCGTCGTGTTCGGCGCGGACCACGTCTATCGCATGGATCTGCGCCAGATGATCGAATTCCACGTCGCGACGCAGGCCGACGCGACGGTCGCGGCGCTCCCCGTGCCGCTCGAACTCACGAGCTCGTTCGGCATCATCCGCACCGACAGTGCCAGTCGCATCCGTGATTTCCGCGAGAAGCCCGAAACCGCCGAGCCGATGCCGGGACGGCCGGGTCACGCGCTGGCGTCGATGGGCAACTACGTGTTTTCCGCCGATCTCCTCGTCGACGCGCTGATGCGCGCGCATTCGCGCGGCGGCCACGATTTCGGCAAGAACCTGTTGCCGGCGATGGCCGAGCGCAACCGCGTGATGGCGTACGACTTCACGACGAACCGCATGCGCGGCATCCGCGACTACGAGGAGCCGGCGTACTGGCGCGACGTCGGCACGATCGACGCCTATTACGCGGCCAACTTCGACACGCTCGGCGAATTTCCGAAATTCTGCATGTCGAACCCGCACTGGCCGATCTACGCGAATCCGGACCAGACCGAAGCCGCTCAGGTCCATGACGGCCACATCCGCACCGCGTCGCTCGGCGCCGGGGTCGTGATCCGCCGCGCGGTCATCGAGCGCTCGCTGCTGCGGCGCGAAGTCGTCGTCGAGGAAGGGGCCGAGGTCGTCGATTCGATCATCATGGACCGCTCGGTCATCGGCAAGGGCGCGCGGGTGCGCCGCGCGATCATCGACCAGTACAACTTCGTTCCCCCGGGTATGAAGATCGGCTACGACCTGGAGGCGGATCGCCAGCGTTTCCACATCAGCGAATCCGGCGTCGTCGTCGTCGGCAAGGGGCAGCTCAAGCCATGACTATGCATTACCACGATGCCGGGACCCCCGGCCGGGAAGCACCGGAACTCGAATACGGGGGCGCTCGCGCCGCGGGCCGGCCGTCGCGCCATGGGCCGTCGCACCATATCCACCGCATGCCGTTCGGGCCGGAGCGCATCGACGAGCACGACGAGAGCGTCGGCTACCGATTCCGCCTGTGGGCGCCGGCGACCAAGCACGTCGAGCTGTGCCTTTTCACGCCGTCGGGAGCGAAGCATTACGTGACGTGCGCGAAGTCCGAAGGCTGGCACACGTGCCGCGTCGCCGAGGCGCGGGCGGGCGATCTTTACATGTTCCGGCTCGACGGCCAGCTCGAAGTGCCGGACCCGGCGTCGCGCTTCAACCCGCAGGACGTCCACGGCCCGAGCCTGCTCGTCGACCCGCGGCAGTTCGGGTGGGAGGACGGCGCGTGGCATGGGCGGCCGTGGCACGAGGCGGTGATCTACGAGCTGCACGTCGGCACTTTCACGCCGGAAGGGCGCTACGACGCCGCGGAGCGCAAGCTCGCCGAACTCGCGCGGCTCGGCGTCACCGCGATCGAGCTGATGCCGCTCGCGGATTTCCCCGGCAGCCGCGGCTGGGGCTACGACGGCGTGCTGCCGTTCGCACCGGATGCGGCGTACGGCAGCCCCGACGAGCTGAAGCATTTCGTGCAGAGCGCGCACCGGCTCGGCCTGATGGTGCTGCTCGACGTCGTCTATAACCATTTCGGCCCGGACGGCAATTATCTGCAGGTCTATACGCCGCAGTTCTTCACGACCGAACATGCCACGCCGTGGGGCGGCGCGATCGCGTTCGACGGTGTCGCGAGCGCGACGGTGCGCGAATTCTTCATCCACAACGCGCTGTACTGGCTCGAGGAGTATCGCTTCGACGGCCTGCGACTCGACGCGGTGCAGAGCATCTTCGACGCGTCACCCCGGCACATCCTCGAGGAGCTGTCGATGTGGGTGCGGGCGCGCGCAACCCATCGCCAGCTCCATCTGGTTCTCGAACACGTCGACAACGAGGCGTCGCGGCTCGGCGCGCCGCAGTCGAAAGGCACTTACGACGCGCAGTGGAACGACGACTTCCACCATGCCGCCCATGTGCTGCTGACTGGCGAGCGTGACGGCTATTACGCCGACTACGCGGACCACCCGGTGCGCCACCTCGTGCGCTGCCTCGCCGAAGGTTTCGCCTACCAGGGCGAATTGTCGCCGTTCCACGGCAGGCCCCGCGGTGAACCGAGCGCCGCGCTGCCGCCGACCGCGTTCGTCAATTTCCTGCAGAACCACGACCAGGTCGGCAACCGCGCGTTCGGCGAGAGGCTGGTGACGCTGGCGCCGCCCGACAGGCTGCGCGCCGTCGTCGCGCTGCAGTTGCTCGCTCCTTCGCCGCCGCTGCTGTTCATGGGCGAGGAGGCCGGGGCGACGACGCCTTTTCAGTATTTCTGCGACTACCAGGGAGAGCTCGCGACTGCGGTGCGGGAGGGCCGCAAACGGGAGTTCGCCGGGTTCGAGCATTTTTCCGCGGCCGGCGGCGCCGAGGGCGAGGGCGAGGGCGGGGGCGAGATCCCCGATCCGTGCGCCGAGGCGACGTTCCTCGCGAGCAAGCTCGATTGGAGCGCGCGTGAAAGCGAAGCCGGGCAGCGATGGCTAAGTTTTTATCGGGAGCTGCTCGCATTGCGCCACGAGTTTGTCGTGCCGCGCGTGCCGCAGATCGTCGCCGGCGGCTGCACGACGGCGATGCACGGTGACGAGGCGTTCGAAATCCGCTGGCCATGCGTCGACGGCGCCGCGCTTGTGTTGCGCGCCAATTTTTCCGGCGCTGCGGTGACGTTCGATCGCCTCGAAGTCGTCCCGTTCGCGTCACTCGGGCCGCGCGCGGACGAACCGCGGCAGCTCCCGCCGTGCGCGGTGCAGGCGTACGTAGTGCCGCCGGACGGCGCGGGCACGTAGCGGAAAAGAGGCGCAGGAAGCGACGCGCGGAACCGGCTGCAACAAGGGGGAAAGATGGAAGGCGAAACGGCGAGCGGGAGCGGGAGCGAGAGGGGAAGCGACGCGGACTCGGGCACGGGGCACGACGGCGGCGAGGCGGGCACGGGGCTCGACGCGCTGTGCGTGTATCTCGGCGTCGCGCTCGAGTACGAGGACGCGTGGGGCCGGCGCACGTTGGTGCCGGAGGCGAAGAAGCGCGACATCGTCGCCGCGCTCGGTTATCCGGTCGCCGGCCACGCCGAGGCGCAGGCCTGCCTCGCCGACCTGCGCGCCGCTGCGCGCCGGCGCATCCTGCCACCGCTGCTGGTCGTGCAGGGCGGCACGCCGCCGCTGCGGCTGGCGGCGAACCTGCCGGCGGAATTCATCGGCCGCACGCTGCCGTGGCGCATCGTGCTCGAGGACGGCGGTGAGCGTTCCGGCGTCGTTGTGCCGCGCGCCGCCGCGGCCGACACCGCCTTGCCCGACGTCGCCTCGCCCGACATCGACTCGCCCGACATCGACTCGCCCGTGGTTCCGGACGCTGACGGGAGTGGCGACGACGACAGCCGCCGCCCGGCGCTGCTGGAACTGCCCATCGACGTGCCGCCGGGCCACCACCGGCTGCTGCTCTTCGAGGCTGCGCAGCCGCCGCGCGAACTGGCTACTGCGGCGCTCGCGATCTGCCCCGCGGCCTGTTTCCAGCTGCCTCGCCCGGCCCCGCAGTGCGTCGGCGACCGGCTGTGGGGGCCGGCGGTGCAGGTGTATGCGCTGCGCTCGTCGCGCAACTGGGGGATCGGCGATTTCGGCGACCTGCTGCGCCTCGTCGACCTCGCCGCCGATGCCGGCGCGCACGTCGTCGGCGTCAATCCGCTGCACGCGCTGTTCCCGCACGACCCAGCGCGCGCGAGCCCGTACAGCCCGTCGAGCCGTGAATGGCTCAACGTGCTGTACATCGAGATCGAGACGACGCGCGACTACGGCGAATGCGCCGCCGCGCGCCAGCGCGTCGAAGAGCCTGCGTTCCGCGAGCGCCTCGAAGCGCTGCGGGCGACCGAATTCGTCGACTACGGCGGCGTCGCCGCGGCGAAGTTCGAAGTGCTCGAGATGCTGTACCGCCATTTCCGCAGCGTGCATCTCGAGCGCAACACGCAGCGCGCCGGGCTGTTCCGCGACTTCCAGCGCGAGGGCGGGCGCAGCCTGCGCGCGCACGCGCTGTTCGACGCGCTGCAGGAACGGTTCTTCCGCATCGACCCCGCAGTGTGGGGCTGGACCGTGTGGCCCGAGGCGTACCGCGACATCGATGGCCCGGCGGTCGAAGCGTTCGCCCTCGCCAACGAGGAGCGCGTCGAATTCTTCGAGTACCTGCAATGGCAGGCTGAAGCGCAGCTGCGCCGCGTTGCCGCACGAGCGCAGGCGCGCGGCATGGCGATCGGCCTGTACCGCGACCTGGCAGTGGGGGTCAACGAAGGCGGCTCGGAGACCTGGATGCGGCCGAAGCTGCACGCGCTCGGCGTCCACGCCGGTGCGCCGCCCGACGAGCTCAACCCGGCCGGGCAGGACTGGGGTTTTCCGCCGGTCATCCCGCAGCGCCTCGCGGCCGAGCGCTTCGAACCTTTCCTCGCGGTGCTGCGCGCGAACATGCGCCACGCCGGGGCGCTGCGCATCGATCACGTGATGAGCCTGATGCGCCTGTTCTGGCTGCCGGGCGACGGCCAGCGCGAGGTCGGCGCCTACGTCGCGTACCCGATGGAGGAGCTGCTCGGGCTGCTGTGCCTCGAAAGCCGCCGCCATCGCTGCGTCGTCATCGGCGAGGACCTCGGCATCGTGCCGCAGGAAGTCCGCGACGCGATGGCGCGCCACGCGGTCCTTTCGTACCGTCCGCTGTATTTCGAGCAGGACTGGGACGCCGGCAGCTTCAGGGCGCCGCGGGACTGGCCGGCGCAGGCGGTCGCGGCGGTGTCGACGCACGACCTGCCGACGCTGCGCAGCTACTGGAGCGGCTTCGACCTGCAACTGCGCGACAGGCTCGGCATGTATCGCGAACCGGGCATGCGCGATCGCCAGTTCGAACGCCGCGACGCCGACCGCCGTGCGCTGCTTGCCGCGCTGGCTGCCGAAGCGGTCCTCGGAGAGCGGTCGGGCGAGCGGCAAAACGAAGGGCAGGGTGACGGACTCGGCAGCGACCCGGGGCTCATCGCGGACGACGATCCGCGCCTCGCCGTCGCGGTGCATCGCTTCATCGCACGCACGCCGGCGGCAATCGCGGTGGTGCAGTTCGAGGACGTCCTGGGACAGCTCGAAGGCGTCAATCTGCCGGGGACGAGCGAGTCCGAATACCCCAACTGGCGCCGCAAGCTCGGCGCCGATCTCGCCGACCTCGAAGTCGATCCGCGGTGGCGCGCAGTCAGCGCGGCGATCGACGCGGAACGGCCGTGCCCGCTGCGCGAGTTGAGCGGCGGCCCGCCCGACTTCCACCCGGAAACTGCGACGATCCCGCGCGCGACGTACCGGCTGCAGTTCCACGCCGACTTCGGCTTCGCCGCGGCCGAAGCGGTGCTGCCGTATCTCGCCGAGCTCGGCATCAGCCACGTCTATGCGGCGCCGTTCCTGAAAGCGCGCCCCGGCAGCCGGCACGGCTACGACATCATCGACCACCAGGCGGTGAATCCCGAGATCGGCAGCGAAGCGGACTTCGACCGTTATTGCGCCCGTCTGGCCGAGCTCGGGCTCGGGCAGGTTCTCGACGTCGTGCCGAATCACGTCGGCGTGCTCGGCGCCGACAACGAGTGGTGGCAGGACGTGCTCGAGAACGGTGAAGCGTCCGAATGCGCGGACCACTTCGACATCGACTGGCAGCCGCCTTTCCCGGAGCTGCGCGGCAAAGTGCTGCTGCCGGTGCTCGGCGACCAGTACGGGCTGGTGCTCGAAGCCGGCGAGCTCACGCTCGGTTTCTGCGCCGAGCGCGGCGAATTCAGCGTGCATTACTTCGAGCATCGCTTCCCGGTCGATCCGTGCGACTACCCGTCGATCCTCACGCCGGCCGCGTCGACGCGCGGCGCGCAAAGCGTCGTCGCCGCCGAGCAGGTCGAACTCGAGACGCTGCTCGCGGCGCTGCGCCACCTGCCGCCGCGCGACGTCGCCGACCCGGCGCTGCAGACCGAGCGCCGCCACAACAAGAACCTCTTCAAGCAGCACCTCGCGGCGCTCCACGAGCGCCTCCCGGCGGTGCGCGCGCGTATCGAGGAACGGCTTGCGGCGTTCAACGGGCGCGTCGGCGAACCGGCCAGCTTCGACGCGCTCGACGCGCTGCTCGCGCGCCAGGCGTACCGGCTCGCGTCGTGGCGCGTCGCCGCCGACGACATCAACTACCGCCGCTTCTTCGACATCAACGACCTCGCGGCGCTGCGCATGGAAGTCGAAAGCGTGTTCGAGGCGACGCACGCGCAGATCTTCCGCTGGCTCGCCGAAGGGCGCGTGTCGGGCCTGCGCATCGATCACCCGGATGGGCTCGCCGAGCCGGTCGCGTATTTCGAGCGCCTTCAGGCCCGCCATGCGGCAATCTCGCGTGAGCTGGCGCTCGCCCGCGGCACGCCCCCGGCAGGCCCGGAGCCGGCGCTGTACCTCGTCGTCGAGAAGATCCTCGCCGAGTTCGAGCCGCTGCCGGGCGAGTGGCCGGTGCACGGCGACACCGGCTACCGCTTCGCGAACCTGTGCAACGGGCTGTTCGTCGATTCGGCGCAGGAGTCGCGCTTTTCGCGGATCTACCGCGCCTTCACCGGCGAAGCGCGCAATTTCAGCGAAGTGCTGCACGAAGCGAAGCTGCTGATCATGACGCATTCGCTGCCGGGCGAAGTCAGCGGGCTCGCGGTGCTGCTCCACGACATCGCGCAGCACGACCGGCGCACGCGCGATTTCACGCGCAGCCGGCTGCGCGGCGCGCTGAAGGAGATCGTCGCCGGCTTCCCGGTCTATCGCACGTACATCGGGGCGCGCGGTGTTTCCGACAGCGACCGCCGCTACATCGAGCGCGCCGTCGCGACCGCTGCCGCGCGCACGCGCGCGGGCGATGCGACGGTGCTGCGCTTCGTGCGCGACGTGCTGGTCTCGGCGCCGACCGAAACCGCGGCGGAACTGCGCCTGCTAAAGTTGCGCTTCGTACGGCGTTTCCAGCAGTTCACCGCGCCGGTGATGGCGAAGTCGATGGAAGACACGGCGTTCTACCGCTACAACCGGCTGGTGTCGCTCAACGACGTCGGCGGCGACCCGCACACGTTCGGCATCGCGGTGCAGGATTTCCACGCGGCCAACGAGCGTGTCGCGGCGAGCCACCCGTTCGGCCTGGTGGGCAGCTCGACCCACGACAGCAAGCGCTCGGAGGACGTGCGGGCGCGCATCGACGTGCTGTCCGAAATGCCGGGCGCATGGCGGCTCGCGCTGCGGCGCTGGCGCAAGCTCAACGAGCGCCACAAGCGTCGGGTCAATGACGCGCTCGCGCCGTCGTGCAACGACGAGTACCTGCTGTACCAGACGCTGCTCGGCGTGTGGCCGGCGACGCGGCCGGACGCGCGCAGCCTGGCCGAACTCGCGCGCCGCGTCGATGCGTACATGCTGAAGGCCGTGCGCGAGGCGAAACGGCACACCAGCTGGATGAACCCCGAGCCCGGCTACGAGGCGGCGCTTTCCGGCTTCGTGCGGCGCCTCTTTGCCGGCGGCCTCGACAACCCGTTCGTCGCCGATTTCCTGCCGTTTCACGCGCGCGTGTCGTGCTTCGGCTGCTACAACAGCCTCGCAATGACGCTGCTCAAGCTCACCGCGCCCGGCGTGCCGGACATTTATCAGGGCTGCGAGAGATGGAACTACCGGCTGGTGGACCCCGATAACCGCGTCCCGGTCGATTTCGCCGCCGCGCGCGAACTCCTGCACGGTCTGCAGCAGGAGTGCCCGGACGGCGCGGACGAGGCCACGCGACGCAACGCGCTCGCTGCGATGCTCGACGCCCTGTCCGACGGTCGCGACGACGGCCGCATCAAGCTCTACGTGCTGTGGCGCGCGCTTGCAGCGCGCCGCGAGTTCGAGCAGACGATGCGTTTCGGCCGCTACGTTGCGCTGGAGACGGACGGGCCGGCGGCGCTGCACGTCGTCGCGTTCGCGCGCGTCCTCGGTGACGACATCGTCGTCGTCGTCGCCTCGCGCCTGCTGTTCACGCTGTGCCGCGGTGATGCCGCGCTGCTGCGCGACACGACGATCTGGCAGGACACGTTCGTCGAGCTGCCGGCGTTCTCCGAAGGCCGGCAATGGCGCGACGCGCTGTGCGGGCAGGACGTGCGGCCGCAGTGCGCCGGCAACCGCTGCCATCTCGATGTCGCGCGCCTCTTCGGTGCGCTGCCCCTGGCACTGCTCGTGCCGCAACGCGACCGTGCCGTTGCCGTCCGGGAGGCGGAATGAGCGCCATCAGGAAAGCCGCGCGACTCCGCGTGCTGTTTGTGACGCCCGAGTGCGCCCCGTGGGCCAAGACCGGCGGGCTCGGCGATGTCAGCGCGAGCCTGCCGGCTGCGCTTGCGGCGCTCGGGCTCGACGTGTGCGTGCTGCTGCCGGGCTATCCGTCGGTGCGCCAGGCGGCGCGAAATGCGCGCAAGGTCGCGGACATCCGCTCCGCCCATGGCCTGCCGTCGGCCCGGCTGCTGCGCGGCCGGCTGCCAAGCGGCGTGCCGGCGCTGGTGCTCGACTGTCCGTCGCTGTACCGGCGCGAGGGTGGGCCGTACCAGGACGGCGACGGCGTCGATTACAGCGACAATGCGCTGCGTTTCGGGCTGTTGTCGCACGTCGCCGCACGGCTCGCGAGTGCCGCGAGCCCGCTGGTGTGGCGCGCGGACATCCTGCACTGCAACGACTGGCCCACGGCGCTCGCACCGGCGTACCTGAAGCTCGGCCTGCCCGGAGCGGCACCGAGCCTCGTCGTCGTCCATAACCTCGCGTTCCAGGGGATCTTCCCGCTCGACGTCGCCGAACGGCTCGGACTGCCGCCCGAGAGCCTGAAGTCCGAAGGTGTCGAGTACTGGGGGAAGCTGTCGTTCCTGAAAGCGGGCCTCTACTACGCCGACCGCATCGTCGCCGTCAGCCCGACCTATGCGCACGAGATCCGCACCGAGGCGCACGGCTGCGGCATGCAGGGGCTGGTCGAAACGCGCGCGAACCGCCTTGCCGGCATCCTCAACGGCATCGACATGGACGCCTGGAACCCGCGCACCGATCCGCACCTCGACACGAACTACGACGCGGACACGCTCGAAGACAAGGCGCCGAACAAGCGCGCGCTGCAGGCCGAGCTGGGACTGGCGGCCGACGACGATGCGCTGCTGCTCGGCATGGTCAGCCGCCTGACCGACCAGAAAGGCATCGACCTGGTGCTCGATGCGCTGCCGGAATTGCTCGCGCGGCCGGTGCAGCTCGCGCTGCTCGGAGGAGGCGATGCGCGCTTCGAGCAGGCGTGGCGCGAACGCGCGGCCGCAACGCCGGAGCGTATCGCGGCGGTGATCGGCTTCGACGAGCGGCTCGCGCACCGCATCGAGGCCGGCGCCGATGCGTTCGTGATGCCGTCGCGCTTCGAGCCGTGCGGGCTGAACCAGATGTACAGCCAGCGCTACGGCACGCCGCCGATCGTGCGCGCGACGGGAGGTCTCGTCGATTCGGTCGGCGACTTCAGCGTCGATGGCCTGCATCGCGGCGAAGCATCGGGGTTCCTGTTCGCGGATGCAACGCCGGCGGCGCTCGTCGAAGCGGTCGACCGTGCGCTGAAAGTGTTCGCCGACCGGGTGGCGTGGCGCACGCTGTGCCGCAACGGCATGGCGCGCGACTTCAGCTGGGGGGGCAGCGCCGGCCGATACGCGCGGCTTTACGTGGCGATGCGAGCAGTGGCGGCAGCCTGAGCCGCGCCGCCCACGCGGCTTCACGCGGCGGCCGGACGCGCTCGCGCGTCCGTTTATGCCGTGGCTTCGGCAAGGACATGCAGCCAGTCATCGACGAAACGCTCGATGTTGAAGCGCTCGAGCGCGACGCGACGGGCCCCGGCGCCGAGCCGCGCCGCTTCGTCGGGCGCTTCGATCAGGTGCCGCATCGCCTCGACGAGACGCTGCGGATCGGTGTCGAGGAAGCCGGATTCGCCGTTGCGGATCACGGTCACGAGTTCGGTGGTCGCGAGCCCGACGACCGGCAGGCCGATCATCATCGCCTCGATCGCGGCCAGCCCGAGGCTCGTCCAACGCACCGGGTGGAAGTAGAAGCGGTAATGCGACAGAAATTGAGGCAGCTCCGGGTTCGGAATCTCGCCGAGCCCGCCGCTGCATTCGGACGCCATGCCGACGAGGTCGAGCGGAACCTGCGCCCGTGCCATCGCGAAGACGTCCGCGCCGAGGCGCCGGCCGCGGCGCGCGATATGGTTCACCACCGCGATGCCGCGCGGCAGCCCGCCTTCGTAGCGCACGTGCGGCGGCACGATCACGCCGTGGTCGATGACGCGCGTCGGCGTGCGGCCGTTGTCCCACATCAGCGCATTGAACGGCGTGACATGCACCAGCAGCGTCGCCGGGTCGTCCACCGGGTGGCGCGTGTTCGTCGGATGCACCTGCGGCGTGTCGTGTTCGAGGTAGATGCGCGGCAGGCGCCGCTGCGCCGCGGACAGCACGCGGTACTGGTCGTCTTCGTAGTGGCTGCGCGACTGGAACAGAATGCAGTCGAACTCGGTCGCCGCAACCTGTTCGAGCGGCAGTTCGACGACGTTGTCGCCCCATGGCAGCGCGCCGGCACGCCCCGCATAGCCGGGCGAGCGCGCCGCATCGACGGGAATGTAGAACGTGTGCGGCACTTGGCTCAGGTAGTAGAGGTAGTTGCCATGCACATGCCACGTGAAGATGCGCAGCGGGGCGGACGATCGCATGAGGTTTTTTCCGCGTGCAGTCAGAAGAGGTCGTGTTCGCCGGCGCTGATCGCCGGCAGCGGGACGGAAGACTGTTCGGCGCCCAACTCCAGCAGTTCGCGTGCGGCTTCGGCAACGCGTTGCGGGTCGAGCAGCCGCAGGCAGTTGTGGTGCCCCTGCGGGCACACGCTGCGGTAGCAGAAGCGGCAGGGCACATCCTCGTAGAGCACGCGATGCGCGACTTTCCACGGCGCGTGCTGCGGGTTCGTCAGCGCATAGATGTCGACGACCGGCGTGCCGACCGCGGCGGCGAGATGCACCGGGCCGGTGTTGTTCGCGATCAGCACCGCGGCCGAATCGATGACCGCCGCGAGTTCGCCGAGCTGGAGCCGGCCGGCGAGCGACGGCAGGCAACTGCCGGCGAGCGAACGGATCGTATCGACCAGCGCTCGTTCGGATTTATCTCCGGTGAAGAGGATCTGGAACGCCTGGCCGCCGCCCGCGAAGCCGAGCACGCGCTTCACGACTGCGGCGAAATGCTCTTCCGGATAGCGGCGCGACGGCGCCGACGCGCCGGGGTGGATGACGACGTACGGCCGCTCGGGGTCGATGCCCTCGCCGCGCAGCAGCGCGCGTGCATGGATCTTGTCCTCGTCGCGCAGCCGGAAGGACAGGCGGCGGTCATTGCAGCTCGCGCCGACCGCGGCGACGAGGTCGAGCTGGCGGCGCACCTCGTGGCGCAACAGTTCCTGCGGCTCCGGGTCCTCGATCCAGTCGGTCAGGAGCTGATACGGGTTCTCGCGGCAGTGCGCGAGCCGCAGCGGAATGCCGGCGAGCCAGCACAACATCGCCGCAGGCAGCGCGCTCTGGCTATAGACGGTGAAGATCACGGCCGCATCGAAGCGCCGCTCGCGCAGCCGCTGCACGGCGTCGATGAGCTCGCCCGGCGGGCTGTCGGTGCCCGGCATCCACGGCGCGCTGGACATGACGATGGCGTCGTCGACTTCCGGCACGAACGGCACTGCGGCCGCTCCCGACGCGGACGTTAGCAGCGTGATGTGCCGGCCCGGCACGGATTCGCGCAACGCCCGGATCGCTGGGGTGGTCATCAGCACGTCGCCGAGGTTGTCGAGCCGCACCACGAGGATGCGCCGTGCCTCTTTCCAGCGCGCGGCGCGGGTCAGCGCGTCCATTCCGGCTCGTCCGTCTGCCACACCGTGAATCCGCTCTCGGGTTCCGTCGCGATGCGATGGGACGCTTCGGCCGGCGTCCAGTCGAGGATGCCGTCCACCGCTTCGACGAGGCTCGAGGCGACGAGGTCGGGCTCGCGCATCGGTCCGCGGCGCCATTCCGTTTCCGACCCGACCGCGAGCAGCACGGTGCGACAGCCGGCCCGTCGCCCGGCTTCGATGTCGTCGAGGATGTCGCCGATCAGCCACGAGCGCTGCAGGTCGAGGCGGTGGTCCTCCGCGGCCTGCAGCAGCAGGCCGGGTTCGGGCTTGCGGCATTCGCACCGGCTGGCGAAGCGGGTGTCGGTGCCCTGCGGATGGTGGGGGCAGTGGTAGATCGCGTCGAGCACGACCCCGTACGGCGACAGCAGCGCGGCGATCGCGGCCCACACCGCTTCGAGGGCATCGGGCTCGAACAGGCCGAGCGCCACGCCCGGCTGGTTCGTCACGAGGATGAGGCGGTAGCCGTGGCGCTGGAGCCGGGCGAGGGCTTCGCCTGCGCCTTCGCACAAACGTACTTTGGTCGGATCGACGTTGTACGGCACGTCGTCGATCAGCGTGCCGTCCTTGTCGATGAAAACCGCAGCATTCAGGGCCACGATGTCTCCCCCATCGGCAGCACGGTGATCTCCGGCACGACGCTGTCCGGCGGCATCTGCAGCACCTGCACGACTGCCGCTGCGACCGTCGCGGGTTCCTGCAGCGTCGCCAGGTCGATGTCCGGAAAGCGGTCGAGCAGGAAAGGCGTGCGCATGCCGCCGGCGATGACCGCGGTGACCTTGATGCCGAGCGGGCGCAACTCGGCGTGCAGCGCGTGCGAGAAGCCGAGCAGGCCCCATTTGCTGGCGTGATACACCGAGGCGTTCGGCCACGCGCGCTTGGCCGCGGTCGAGGTGATGTTGATGATGTGGCCGCTGCCGAGCGGGCGCATCTGTTCGAGCACGCGCTTGCAGAACAGGAATGGTCCGCGCAGGTTCGTCGCCATCACGTGGTCCCACTGCGCCACTTCGAGCTCATCGAGCGGCAGCGTGTAGTCGACGCCGGCGTTGTTGATGAGGATGTCGATCGCGCCGAAGCGCTCGCGTCCGGCGTCGAGGCAATCCGCCACCTGTTGCTCGTCGCCGACGTCGACGGCGCAATGCATCGTCTGGTACCCCTTGTCGGTCAGCGCCAGCGCGGCCTGCTCGGCGAGATCGGCCCGCACGTCCGCGATGATGACGCGCGCCCCGCCCGCGCCCAGAGCCTCGCACAGGGCCTTGCCGAGCCCGCGTCCGCCACCGGTGACGAGAGCGGTCCTGCCCTCGAGGGGAGTGTGCTGGAGAGTCATAAGCCGATCGTCCTTTCAGTGATTTGGAACGCGGGAGCGGGTTGCACGGCGCGGTAGACGGTCTCGAGCGCGCTCGTCACGCGCTGCCATGTGAAGCCGCTGCGCACCCGCCGCATGCCGGCGCGACCGAACATCCGCCCGAGCGACGGTTCGCGCTGCAGGCGGGCGAGACGCGCGGCGAGCGCCTGCGGGTCGTTCGGCGGCACGAGAAACCCCGTGACCCCGTCGACCACCGTGTGCTTGATGCCGCCGACCTTCGCGCCGATCACCGGGCAGCCGCAGGCCATCGCTTCGAGCGGCGTGATGCCGAACGGCTCGTACCATGGCGTCGTGACGAACACATCGACGCCGCAATAGAAGTCGCGAAGTGCCGCGCGGGGGCGCCGCCCGGTGAAGATCACGCGTTCGGCCACGCCCTCGGCCTCGGCGATGTCCGCGAGGCGGCCGATTTCGGGCGTCAGCGCAGGATCGGGCTGGTCCGACTCGCCGCCGACGACCAGCAGCGTCGCCTCGATCCCGTGCTGCCGCCGCAATTCGGCGATGCCGCGGATGACGTTGTCGATGCCTTTGCGGGGCACCACGCGGCCCAGCTGCAGGACCACGAACTGGTCGTCGGCGATCCCGAACTCCTTGCGCAGCGGACGCCTTCCGGGCCCCAGTTCGGTAGTATCGACGCCGCATGGCACGACCGCGACCCGCTCGGGTGGCGCGTCGTAGAGGTCGACGAGATCGCAGCGATCCTGCGGGCATTCGGCAATGATGCGGTCCGCCGAGGCGACCAGCAGCTCCTCGATGTCCGTTCGCGACGCCGGAAATCCGTCCGCGCTGCCCTGATGCAGGCGACGCACTTTTCCGAGCGCATGGAACGTGATGACGAACGGCGTGCCGTATTCCTCGCGCATCCTCAGCGCGGCGATGCCGGACATGAAGAAGTTCGCATGGACGACGTCGTACGGCCGCCGCCCGGCGCAGCAGGCGATGACGCTTTCGCTGAATTCCTCCATGTGCGGCAGCAGCGCCTCCTTCGCGATGAAGCACGGCGGCCCGGCCGGGACCGGGATCACCCGCACGTTCTGGCCGAAGCGCACGACAGGCGGCAGGTCGGGACTGTCCCGCCGCGTGTAGACATCCACGCTGTGCCCCGCGCGTCCGAGTTCGCGGGCGACGTAGGCGACGTAGACATTCTGGCCGCCGCTGTCGACGCTCCCGAGGGTCGCGAGGGGAGAGGCGTGTTCGCTGATGAGTGCAATTTTCATGTTGTCGCCGCCTATGCTGTCGTACGGGGTGCTGCACCCGCATCGGCAAGCTCTGTGCCCGGACGGAATAGGGGACATCGGCGATCCGGCCCGCGCCGGGCGATGTAAGTTCGCATGGACTGCGGAGAAGGAGTTACAGCGGCCGCGGATCCGACGGCGCCTTGTCAGGTTCGCCACCGTCCTGCCGGAGCACGGTGATCGTGCCATTGCTTTCCATGAACGCGGCACGCACTTCCGCCAGATCCTCGATGCCGTGTTCGCGCAGCTTCGAGCGCAGCTCCTCTTCGCTCATGAATTCGCGCCGCAGGTTGCGGTGCAGGATCTGCCCTTCTCGCACCAGCCGCAGCGTCGGCGGCTGCAGCAGGCGGCGCAGGCGCTCGGAGCGGAACGCGAGGTAATCGAAGATGACGTTCCACGCGACGATCGTGGCGACCAGTATCAGCCCGTCGGTGATCGAGCGGTATTCACCCGCCATCGCGTTCTGCGCCGCGTCGGCGATGAGCACCAGCAGCAGCACGTCGGCGACCCCGACGGCCCCAATGTCGCGCTGCAGGATCGTGCGGAACATCGCCAAGATCGCCCAATAGACGATCGTGCCGCGAATGATGAGCTCGAGCGGCGAAACCGTCAGCGCAAACATTTCGTTCCAGTCGATCGTCATGATGGTCTCCCGCGAACCGGCGACGAGGCTTCCCGCGGCCGTCGCCGTTTCACGCTCCACTGCAATCAGCTTTCCCGGCGAGGGTGCTGGCACGCGCATCAGCTCGACGGCAATTGACTGAAAAAATTACAACTTCCCACAATGGGCGGACGTCGAGAGGACTAGTATCAAGCTAGCGTCGTGCCCTGGAGGAGAAATGTCCAACGTACTGCTGGTCGATGACGACCCCGAATCCTTGGGCTGGCTCACCGAGTTCATCAAGAGCGAAGGCTACACCGTGGCCACCGCCGATTCGCTGCGCGCCGCGCGCATCCATCTCACCCGCTCGACTCCCGATGTCGTGCTCACCGACCTGATGCTTCCCGACGGGTTGGGGATCGAACTCCTCGACGAGCTCGAATCGCGCGACACGACGGAAGTCGTCCTCATCACCGGGCACGCGAGCGTCGAGACCGCGATCGACGCGCTACGTTCGGGCGCCACCGACTACCTCGTCAAGCCGGTCGATATCGAGCGCCTGCGCGGCATCCTGCAGCGGATCCCGAAAGCGGAACATTTCCGCCAGGAAATCGGCGAGCTGCGCAACGAACTGCGCAAGCTCGGGCGCTTCGGTCACATCCTCGGCAGCTCCCCGCCGATGAACCGCCTGTACGACCAGCTTTCGCGAGTCGCGCCGACTTCGGCCTCGGTGCTGCTGATCGGCGAGAGCGGCACCGGCAAGGAAGTGGTCGCGCAGAGCATCCATGAGCTGAGCCGGCGCAAGCGCCACCCGTTCCTGCCGCTCAACTGCGGTGCCGTCTCGCCGCAGCTCGTCGAGAGCGAGCTGTTCGGGCACGAGAAAGGCAGCTTCACCGGGGCCGATCGCCAGCACCACGGCTTTTTCGAACGGGCCAACCGCGGCACGCTGTTCCTCGACGAAGTCACCGAGATGCGCCCGGAGATGCAGGTCAAGCTGCTGCGCGTGCTCGAGACCGGCACGTTCATGCGGGTCGGCACGAACGAATCGATCTCGACCGACGTGCGGCTGATCGCCGCGACGAACCGCTCGCCCGAAAAAGCGGTCGCCGAGGGCCGCATGCGCGAAGACCTCTACCATCGCCTCAACGTGTTCCCGATCTACCTGCCGCCGCTGCGTGAACGCAGCACCGACATCGAACTGCTTGCGGAACATTTCCTTGCCGAACTCAACGAGCAGGAACAGACGAACAAGCGATTTTCGCCCGCGGCGATCGCCGCGCTGTATGCGCACAGTTGGCCGGGCAACGTACGCGAGCTGAAGAACTACGTCCATCGCGCCTTCATCCTCGCCGACGAGGTCATCGAGCCGGATCACGCGCCGGAGAACTCCCTGCAGAAATCGAACAGTTCCGTGATCACGATCCGCGTCGGCACGCCGCTTGACGAAGTCAACCGGCGGGTCATGGAGGCCACGCTGATGGAATGCGGCAACGTCAAGCGCAAGGCGGCCGAGATGCTCGGCATCAGCCTGAAGACGCTGTACAACCGCCTGGCCGTCTATAACGCCGGCAAGGAGGACCTCTATGACGAAGAGGATGCCGAGGAGTTCGCGGGCGGGCCGGGCGAAGACGAGAGCCGTTCTTCGGCCAACGGAGTTCAGTGACGCCGCAGCAGCGAAACACGCTGCTTCGATGTAAGTCTTACCAGCTGGCGTAAGTCTTACTGGACATCCGCATTGCATTTCCTGCGGTGCAACGCGTTTTCCCCCTGCATGAAATGTGCTTGCAGGAAGAACACGCTAACTTCCGCAAAGGTGTGCCAATGAGCAAGGAAAGCAGGCGCGACCCGGCCAAGCCCGGGCAGGCGGAGCCATCCAACCCCCGTTATCCGGTCCCCGACGCCGAAGACACGAACATCGCCCGTCCTCCGGTGGCCGACGAAATGCCGTTGCCGCACGAAAGGGACGAGTCGCCCGACCGCCCCGAGCCGGAGGGGAAGCTCCCGCGCAAAGTGATCGAACAGGCGGCTCGCGATATTCGCCGCGGCCTGCGCGACACGACCGGGCGCGGCATCCCGTCGGATGTCCCGGGTCCGGGCGTGCCACCCGAACGCTCGCCGGGGGCCGACGTGCCGCCCGAGACGTCGGAGGCGACGAACCGCGACCCGCGCGAGGACGAGCGCCGGCGCTGACCGTCATTTCCCCAGGCACGCGGTTTGCCTCTCGGGAGTACGCCAGCGGCTTTGCCTCGGCAACGGGCTTTCGGCAGATCACTCAAAGGAGAACCCAGAATGGAAAACACGACAACGGGTATGCAAGGCACGATGGCCGGGAGTGGCGAGAAGGGAGCGGAGAAAATAGAGCGCTTCTCGAGCACCGCGCACGAGGCGGTCGATCGTGTTACCGGAGCTGCCGCCTCGACGCTGCGGCATGCCGGGGAAAAAGGGCAGGAATGGATGGCGACGCAGGAGCAGATGCTGGAAGGCGCCCGCGAATGCGTGAGGCGCCATCCGGTCGCATCGGTGATGATCGCGGTCGGAGTGGGGATGTTGTTCAGCCGCTTCACGTCGCACTGATCGCCCGCGAGCGGGAGTCGATGATGGCGGCGGGAACGTACGAAACAGGGCCGGCAGACCCTTCGCTACCGGGCCTGTTGCGACGTGTCAAGAGTCTGGCTAAAGCGTACGCATCGTTGGTCGTCGTCGACGCTCGTCACGCGGTGCACCAAATCATCGAGGTGTTGTGCGTCGCGATCGTGGCGGCAGTGCTGGTCGTCACCGCGTGGCTCGCATTTGTCGTCGCGGTCGCCGGCTGGCTGCTCGCAGATGGCGTTTCGTGGCCCGGCGTGTTGGCATGCGCGGGGCTGATCAACGTCGTCGCAGCAGCGCTCGCAGGGACGTGGCTGTGGCGCCAGCTCAAGCACAATCCGCCGCTCGCGGCGACCTTGCGGCAGGTCGAGGGTGAGCCGCCCCGCGGAGACATACCATGAACACACGTGGAAAGTCCCTCACGGAAGTCGAAGCCCGTGTCGCGCTCGAGCGTCGATTGCTCGACGCTCAGTTCGACGCGTGGCGCGGGCATGTGCGCAGCGAAATCGCATCCCCACGTGGGCTGGGGGCGGCGCTGATGATGGGGTTTGTCGTCGGCAACGTGATGCGGCGACGTCCTCGCCGCCAGGAGGCAGGAGCGCCAGTGCGCAAGGGCTTTCTCGCCGTGGCAACCGGCCTGGCGCTGTCGGCGTTGCGCTGGCGCTATGGCAACCCTTGGGGAGCGGTCCCGCACCTGGTCGGGTGGGTGCAGCAGCGAGGGGCAGGTGGAACGGCGTCGCCAAGGGTAACTGTCAGCCCTCCGCCCCCTTGGCCGGCGTCGGGCATGTCTGCAAACGGTAAACGGTAATTATCTGCAAAAAAGAACACCGCCTCCGGATCACGGTCATAAGATGCGTGAGCCGGACGGCCGTTTCGTCCCCTTTCGGCGGCCTCTGCAGGCGCTGCTGCCTGCAAGTGCGGACTGAAAGGGGCAGGGCCGTCTCCGCGTGGCGCAAGGCCGGAGACCATGCCGATGACGATGCGAGTGGGTGACACGGTGTTCCTTCCACCAGCCGCCGACCGGGGCCCGAGCCTCTGGGGCATGCGGTTCCAGCAGGTGTCCGCGTACGCGAGCCCTGCCGTTGTGGTGCTGGCGCTCATCGGCGCAGTGGGATGGTTTGTCGGAATGCCCGCTCTGGGAACGCTCGGAGCGGATTTCGTGCCGTTCATGCCGACCAGCATCGTCAAGCTCCTGTTCGTCGCCTTCGCGCTGCGCGAGCTCGATCGTGCGCCCGCTGCGCGCGCATGTTTCACTGTTCCGCTGGCCGCCCTTGCCGTTGCGTTGATGTCGGTGATGGCCCTGACGCTTGGGCCGGACCCGATCGGCATGGTCTTGTCGCCGCTCTTGCCGCCGGCCGATCTCGGCTCGATTTATTCCCCTTCCGGGCCGGCCGTCGGCACCGCCACCACCTATTTCCTCCTTGCCGCAGCCCTGGCGCTCGCGCCGATGGACGACTCTCGCCTGGTCGCGATCTCGCGGCTTCTTGCCGTGGCCGTCGGGGGCGTCGCGCTGGTTGCGGTGGTCGGGCTGACTTTTCACCTCGTCCGCCTCAATCTCGCGATTCCTTCAGTCGGCATCGCGCTGCCGGTGGCGCTGGCGCTGCTGATCACGAGCTTCAGTTTGCTGTTGAGGAATCCGCCGCCACGCTTCATGCAGCTGCTCGAACACGATTCGCCCGGCGCGGTGATTTTCCGCCGCTTGCTGCCGGTCGCGGTCGCCGTGCCGCTCTTGGCCGGCTGGCTGCAGGCACTGGGCCAGCGCTTCGGATGGTTCGGCGTGATCGAGAGCGAAGGAGTCGTGGCGGTCGCGATGATCGTCGCATCCACGGTCCTGATCCTGTGGACCGCCGCCCGGCTCGACGAGATGAATACCGACCGTTCGATCGCCGAGATCCGCGCCAACACGCAGCAGCAGTGGCTGGAGGTCACGCTGGCGACGATCGAGGACGCGGTCATCACCGTCAATAACGAGATGCGTGTCGGGTTCCTCAACCCGGCGGCCGAGACCTTGCTCGACGTCAAGGCCGGCGACGCGATCGGCCGTGATCTGCAGGAGCTGGTCGTGCTCGTCGACGAAGCGACCGATCAGCCGATGGGGTCGCCGTTCGAGAGGGCGTTTGCCGAGCTGCGCCAAGTGACGATCAGCGGCGAACCGGCGCTGCGCCTGCGCGACGGAAGCGTGCGCGCGGTCGAGGCGACGGCGACACCGATCCGCGACTGGAAAGGCGGGATCAGCGGTGGCGTGCTGGTGCTGCGCGACGCCCGTGCTCACCGCGCGCGCGAACATGCGGACCGGCAGGCCTACGCCGCCCTCGACCGGCGCGTCGGCGACCGCACGCGGGCGCTGGAACGGACGATGTCGGTGCTGCGCGAAAGCACGACGCTGCTGCGCACGATCGCTGCGAGCACTCCGGAGCTGATCGTCGCGAAAAGCCGGGAGGGGCGCATCATGATGGTCAATCCGGCCGCGCTGCAGGCGATGGGGCTGAGCCGGGCGCAGGTTGTCGGCCACAAGGAAGAGAGCCTTTTCGGCGACTCCGAGGAAATGCGGCGCATCCTCGAGAACGACCGCCGCGTCATCGAGACGCGCCGGCCCATCGTCGTCGAGGAGACGCGCACGACACGCGCCGGCACACGCACTTTCCTCGTGACGAAGTCGCCGCTGCGCGACTCGCAGGGGCACGTTTTCGGCCTCGTCGGTGTGTCCAAGGACATCACCGAGCGCAAGCGCGCGCAGCGCGAGCTCGAACAGCTGCTCGTCGCCGAACACCGGCTGCGCGGCGAGGCTGAACGCGCCAACCGTGCGAAGGACGAGTTCCTTGCGATCGTTTCGCACGAGCTGCGTTCACCGCTGAACGCGCTCAAAGGCTGGAGCCAGGTGCTCACCGCGTCGAACAACCTCGAACCCGCCACGGTGCTGCGCGCGGCGGAGGCGATCAAGCGCAACATCAATCACCAGGCGCGGCTGATCGATGACCTTCTCGATACTTCGCGGATCATCAGCGGCAAGCTCGAACTGAACAACCGCCGCGTGAATCTCGTCGATATCGTCCATGCGGCGATCGACCTTTCGTGGGATACGGCGAAGGCGAAACGGATCGAGCTGCGGGTCCATACCGATCGCCCGACGATGACCATCAACGGCGATCACGACCGCCTGCAGCAGATCGTCATCAACTTGCTTGCGAACGCGCTGAAGTTCACGCCGGAAGAGGGCTGGGTCGAAGTACGCCTGACCCAGGGTGAGACGTCGGTGATCCTGTCGGTGGCGGATTCCGGCGTCGGCATCGAGGCCGACTTCCTGCCACACGTGTTCGACCGCTTCAGCCAGGCCGACACTTCGATGACGCGTCGCCATCAGGGCCTCGGCATCGGGCTTGCGCTGGTACGCAACCTCGTCGAACTTCACGGCGGCAGCGTGCGGGTCGAGAGTGGCGGCGCGGGCTGTGGGTCGGTATTCACGGTCGAGCTGCCCGGCGCGCTGGAGGACGCCGTGCCGGGCGAATCGCTCGAGGCGCGGGAAGGCCGCCCGCAGCGCACTGCGCTCGAAGGTGTCGAAGCGCTGGTGGTCGACGACGAGGCGGACGCGCGCGAAGTGATGACGATGATCCTGTCGCAAGCCGGTGCGCGCGTGCGCACTTTCAGTTCCGGCGCGGAGCTGCTCGCGGAGCTCGCCCGGCCCGATGCGATCAGTCTGCCGGCGATTCTGCTGCTCGACATCGCGATGCCCGGTGACAGCGGCTTCAGCGTTCTGCAGCGCGTGCGCGAACTCGCTTCGCTGCCGTTCATCCCGGCCGTCGCGGTGACCGCCCTGAGCCGCCTCGACCGGACGCGCTTCGAACTCGCCGGCTTCCAGGATTGCGTCGGCAAACCGATCGAGGCGCGGATCCTGATCGAAACGATCGCCACGACGCTCGACGTCGCGGATCGCGAGGCGCAACGCCCACAAGCATCGGCCGCATGACGTCGGCCGCGTGATACTCGCCGTGCGGGCTGCGCGCCGCTATTGACCTGGCAGCCAATTACCGTTCGGGCTGAGCTCTTCGGCTTGGCTCGGACCGGCTTGTCGAAGCCTTGGCAGCGCCCTGCGACAAGCTCAGGGCGAACGGTTGTCGATTGCCGCCTTATAACTACATCCTCCTGTAATCGTTGCAACGCTTTGCCCTGCCGAGAAGGACCGATCGGCCCATCGCGGCAGCCCGCGTGCAGGGCACGGCGTTTGCCACTCTCCACAGAAGAGGGAGCAGGGTCGCCGGTGCAAGGCGTCCCTCGGGCAGCTCCCCAACCGGGCAAGAGGAGCACGATGATGAAACGACATCGTTCGCAGCCAACGCCGCAGCACGACGAACAGCTCCGCCGCGAACAAGAAGGCGGGCGTGGCATGCCGGGGCCGGGTTATGGCAGACCCCCAGATGTGTATGGACAGCGTCAGGGCAGCGGCTCGCGCCAGCCGGAACAACTGCAGGGCAGCCAGCGCAGTTTCGACGAGGGCGGTTCAGCAGGGGGCTACGGCTCGGTGCGCGAAGGCTCGTTCGGCGGGCGCACTAGCCACGAATACGGACGGTCCGGCGAGGACCCTAACCTTCAGGAATGGCGCCGGGGCAACCCCGGGGGCAGCTTCGAAGGAGGCGGGTACGGCGGCAACCGGCCGTACCACGGGAGTTCCGGGGACATGGAGTACGGACCCTTGGATCCCGGCATGGGGCAGTTTCAGCAGGGCGGGGTGCGCGGCGGCTTTGGGGCTGGCGACTACGGTTCATCGCAAGGCCAGTGGACCCAGGACCAGGAAATTCCCCGTGTCGGTAGCCCGTCGTACAGCCGCACCCCGCAATACCGCGGCATGCCGCTGTGGAGCGACGTCGGGCGCCGCCGCCAGGGGCCGAAAGGCTATTCGCGCTCCGACGAGCGCCTGCACGAAGTCGTCTGCGAGCGCCTCATGCAGGAGCAGTCGGTCGACGTCAGCGAGGTCTCGGTGAATGTTTCGGATGGCTGCATCACGCTGGAAGGAACTGTTCCCGAGCGCTACATGAAGCACGTCATCGAAAACGTCGCCGACAGCTGCTGGGGCGTCAAGGACATCGAAAACCACCTGCGCATCCGCGCTCCGGAGCCTCCGCCCGAAGCGCAGACGTTCGCCAGCTCCGAGGCGTCGTCGAACAGGAGGGCGCAGGAAACCGGAGCTTCGTCCGGGCGATCGGTATCCGGGCAGTCGGAACCGGGCGATTCGGGCGGACGGGGAAGCTCCTCCGGCGAGTCGTAAGGACAAAGCAGGGAGTGAGCAGGGCCGGCCGGGCGCCCTCCGCGAAGTCCGGTCGTCTTCATCGTGGAACCTTCATCGAAAAGGAGTAATGACATGGCAAGCATCAATCCTCCCGGGACCCCCAGCACTCAGCAGGCCGGCATCGTCGGCTCGGGAATCGAAGACTCCAGCGGACCCGGCCCCGAAGTCATGGCGGCAAGCACCCTGGAAGGTGATGACGTCGTCAATCGCGCCGGCGAAGACCTGGGCAACATCAAGGAGATCATGATCGACGTGCAGAGCGGGCGCGTTGCATACGCAGTGTTGTCGACGGGCGGATTCCTCGGCCTCGGCCGCAAGCTCTTTGCAATCCCGTGGGGCGCCCTGACGCTCGACACGGACCGCAAGTGCTTCATCCTCGACGTGGACGCCGAACGGCTCAGGAACGCCCCGGGGTTCGACAAGGACCACTGGCCGACCATGGCCGACCCGACATGGGCAAGTGAAATACACGCCTATTACGGCCAGCGGAACTACTGGCAGTCCCCGAGTCCTTGATCTGCAGCATGAAAGCCAGGGCCGGCGGCGGAATTTCGCCCCGGCCCTTTTTTTGCCGAACGATCGGCCTCCCGCGATGCGGGGCGCCACTCAGGGGACCGTCGCCCCGATGAGAGCTTCCTCGCCGCCCTCGACGCGCGGCTTCGTCCTGCGCCTGCTGTCGGCAGCGGTGCTCCGCTATCCGCAACGCACTGCCGTGGCGCTCGGCTTGGTCGTCCTCGCGAAACTCGCCGTGGTCGCCGTGCCGCTGGCGCTGAAAGCGATCATCGACAACCTCGGCGCCGCCCCGGTCGCCGTCCTCCCGGTTTTCCTGCTGCTCGGCTACGCGCTGCTGCGCTTTCTCGGCACGTTCTTCAGCGAAGTGCGCGACGTGGTGTTCGTGCTCGTCACACAGAAGACGGTGTCGGGATTTCTCCTCGACGTATTCCAGCACCTGCATCGCCTCAGCTCGCGTTTCCATGCCCAGCGCCGCATGGGCGGCGTCACGCGCGACGTCGAGCGCGGTACGGCGGGCATCGGTTTTTTGCTGGGCGTCGGGCTGTTCACGATCCTGCCGACGATGGTCGAAATCATCGCAGTGATCGTGATCATGACGCTCAACTACAGCGACTGGTTCACCGGCGTCATCCTCGCGACCTTCCTCGTGTATTCGAGCTTCACGGTGCTGTTCACCGAGCGCCGCGCAATCTACCAGCGCGCGCTCAATGAACTCGATTCCAGCGCCAACGGGCGGCTCGTCGACAGCCTGCTGAACCACGAGACCGTCAAGTACTACACCAACGAGCGCTACGAGCACCGGCGCTTCGGCACCATCCTCGACGACTGGGTGGACGTCGGCGTCAAGAACCAGAAGGCGTTGTCGATGCTGCACATCGGCCAGAGCGCGATCATCGCGGTCGGCGTCGCCATCGTGATGCTGCTCGCGGCGCAGAACGTCGTGCAGGGCACGATGACAGTCGGTGACTTGGTGCTGGTCAACGCCTACGTGATCCAGATCTGCCTGCCGCTGAACTCGCTCGGTTTCGTCTTTCGCCAGACCCGCGATGCGGCGGTCAACGCCGAGAAGATGCTGCGCCTGCTCGAACAGAAGCCCGAGATCGGGGAGGTGGCGCAGGCCGCGGACCTCGCGGTTTCGCGCGGCGAGGTGCGCTTCGAGCACGTCGACTTCGGCTACGAGTCGAACCGGCAGATCTTGCGGGACGTCAGCTTCACGATTTCGCCCGGCGGCACGGTGGCCGTCGTCGGCGGCAGCGGTTCGGGCAAATCGACGCTGGCGCGGCTGCTGTTCCGCTTCTACGAAGTCGGCAGCGGGCGCATCCTGATCGACGGCGCCGATATCCGCGAAGTCTCGCTGCACAGCCTGCGCGCCGCGCTCGGCATCGTGCCGCAGGACACGATCCTGTTCAACGACACCGTCGCGTACAACATCGCCTACGGGCGTCCCGGCGCGTCGCTCGCCGAAGTGATCGACGCGGCCAAGGCCGCCCACGTGCACGACTTCATCTCGGCGTTGCCGAACCAATACGACACCGAAGTCGGCGAACGCGGCGTGATGCTGTCGGGCGGCGAAAAGCAGCGCATCGCGATCGCGCGCGCGATCCTCAAGAATCCGCCGATCCTGGTGTTCGACGAAGCGACGTCGGCGCTCGACACGCGCTCCGAGCGGGCGATCCAGGACGAGCTCGACCGGCTGGCGAAGACACGCACGACGCTGATCATCGCGCACCGCCTGTCGACGGTCGTCGATGCGGACGAGGTCCTCGTGCTCGAACACGGTCGCGTCGTCGAGCGCGGCTCGCACGACCATCTGCTGCGCCAGGGCGGGATCTACGCGCAGCTGTGGCAGCTGCAGCGCCAGCAGCAGGAAGTCGAGCGCGCCGAACGGGGCCTCGCGACGCAGCAGATCAACCTCGTCGCGCTGCTCGCCGGCGTCGTCGATGGCCTTCGCGCCACGATCGACGCGCGCGGCATCGGCTTCTACAGCACGATCACCGCCGATCCGGTGCGCATCACCGGCGATCCGGGGCTGCTGCAGCAGGTGATGTGGGCGCTGGCCGAGAACGCGATCGCCTCCACGCCGCCGGGAGGGCGCGCCGAGTGGCGCATCGAGCGCGTCGGCGAGCGCCTGCGCGTGAGCTTCATCCATGCCGGGAAGACGGCCGACGCGGAGCCGCCGCCCGCTGCCGGAGTACCGCCGCTCGACCTGACGGCCATCCGCGCGATCGTCGAGCAGCACCACGGCACGATCGAGCTGCGGCGCGACCCGGACGGGGACGTGCGGGCGATCGTCGAGTTTCCGCTGCGGGGGGCGCCAGCGATCGGCGCCGTTGCCGCGGAGGGCGGCACCGAGCCTGTCGCGGGCACTCCGGCGCTCGCGGCGCCGTCGATTTCAGGAATCAACGTGCTGGTCGTCGATGACAACGCCGAAATACGGGCGCAGCTCGAGGAGATGCTGAACCGGCACGGGGCGTTGTCGCGTTCCAACCCGTCCGGCACAGCGGCCCTCCAGTGGCTGTTCGCACTGCCGCGTTCCCGATGGCCGGACATCCTGGTCTGCGACGTCGCGCTCGGCGACGAGGACGGCTACGAGGTGATCCGGCAGCTGCGCCGCTTCGAGGTCGAGCACGGGTTCGGCCTCGCCGACCGTCTGCCCGCGATTGCGCTGAGCGCCTATCGCGGTGATCACCGCATGCGCGCGATGCTCGCCGGGTTCCAGGTGTGCATCGCCAAGCCGGTCGACGCCGACGAGCTCGTCGCCGTAATCGCGAACCTTGCCGGACGGCGTGCTGATTCTCCTTCGCCTGCGCCACCGGCCCTCGAACCGCCGCCATGACCTCAACTTGGCGGTCCCAGCGCTTCCCCGAACCCCACCCCGGAGCAGCCCGACATGACGACACTGAATGAAGATGCACCTGCCTACCCCGGCACCGGCAGCCACTACCTCACGCCTGCCGCGGCCCGCCGCGCGATCGCGCTGACGGCGCCGATGATCGAGCACGCGATGCGCGACCGCAGCGTCGTCGGCAGCGGCTTTCTCCACGTCGTTGTCATGGACCCGTGCCGGCCGCCCGGCGCCACGTCGTTCGAGGAGGCGATCCTGCACGAGCACACGTTCGGCGACCGCACCGCATGGGACGCCGATTACGCCGCGTTCGCACGCGCGAAGGCGCGGCTGAGCTGGATCACCGGCAGGGACGGCCGGGTCCTGCAGCAGCAGTTCCCACACCTGCTGCGCACCGGCGACACGCTGCTCGCGGGCGGGGTGTGTCTGGATGGCATCGTCGTCGCCGCGAGCGGCGCGTTTCCGTGGTACGACGAGGTGTTCGCCGGGACCGTCGCGCTGTGCTTGCGGGCGCTGGCGCGGGAAGCGCGCGAGGCGGAGCGCGACACCCTGAAGCTGGCGCCACGCGCACCCGAGGCGGAACCGCCGTCGCTGTTGCGGCCACGTTGAGGATCCGATCGGTGGCGGAGGACGCCAGGCACCCCAATTGCTCTTCCATGCGTGCCACGTGCATGCGGGCTGCACTCGTTCCCCGCGCCCCGCATCCGCCGGGCCACGGAGGCAGTCTTGGATACGATCCTCGCCGAACTCAGTGCCGGGCTGGGCGGGTTCCAGGAACTCGCAAGGCCCGTGCTGCGCCTCATGGTTGCGCTGCTGTGCGGCGCCGTCATCGGCATGCAGCGCGAACGCGCAGGAAAGGCCGCAGGATTGCGCACCCATATTCTCGTCGCATCCGGTTCGACGCTGTTCGTCATCGCCGCGGTGGAAGGGGGCATGGACAGTTCCGGCCTATCGCGCGTCATTCAGGGGCTGATCACCGGCATCGGTTTCCTCGGCGCGGGCGCGATCCTGAAGCGCGAAAGGGAAAACAACATCCGCGGGCTGACGACCGCTGCGGGGATATGGATGACGTCTGCAATCGGTGTGACGATCGGAACGGGGCGTTTCGGTGTTGCGATTGCCGCGACCGTGATCACGTGGGTCGTGCTTTCGGTGCTGCGCCAGATCGAAATCTGGACCGACACCGAAGGCAACGACCGTCCCTGACCCCCTTGCATCCGCCGGGGTGTAGCAACGCGGTGGAACCCCGCGGCCGGGCCCGCGTCGTATCAACACGCCCTTCATGATGTTCGACAAGGAGATTTCGATGGCCAGCACAGAACGGGAACCCGCATGCACCGATCCTTCGGTGCATAAGCCGAAGGATTCGCATGTCGAGGATCTGATCGACGAATCGAGCGAAGAGAGCTTTCCGGCAAGCGACCCGCCGGCCGTGTCCCCCAAGCGCGACCCCGTCGCGCCGAAGACCGGCGAAACCTCCGAACGGGGCGACAAGGCGAAGAACGAAGGCACATAACCCCGTGAAGGCCGTGACCCGACAGGGGATGCGGCCAGAGGGCCCCTATGCCGAGTGACACAAGCGGGGCCCGCGGCGAACTCGCCCGCGCTCCTCGCGGATGCCGACCGTCGATCGAAGCGTTTTCCGGAACGGCCCGCCACAATCAAATCAGGGCCCGGGCGGAAGATGGTCGGCTCCTCGGTCCTCCGCAGGCCCATGGGCAGAGATCAGGTTGTGGGCGGAGTTGATCAGCGCGATGTGGGAGAAGGCCTGCGGAAAGTTGCCCAGTTGTCGCTTCAGCCGGGGGTGGTATTCCTCGGACAGAAGGCCAAGATCGTTGCGCAGCGCAAGCAGCTGCTCGAACAAAGCGAGCGCGTCATCGCGACGGCCGAGCATTAGGTAGGCATCGACGAGCCAGAAGGTGCAGGCGAGAAACGCACCCTCGTCGCCCTCCAGCCCATCGGGCGTCTCGTTCGAGCGGTAGCGCAGCACCAGACCATCCACCCGCAATTCCCGCTCGATCGCCTCCACAGTGCTCGCGAAACGGGGATCCGCGGCGGGCAGGAACCCGACCTGGGCCATCAGCAGCAACGAGGCATCGAGTGCGCTGCCGCCGTAGTACTGCACGAAACTGCGCTTGGCCTCGTTCCAACCGTGGCGGCAGATATCGTCGTGAATCTGTTCGCGTATCGCACGCCAGCGCCCGATCGGCCCTTCGAGCCCGAAGCCTTCCACGGCCTTGACGGCACGGTCGAACGCCACCCAGCACATCAGCCGCGAGTGCGTGAAGTGGCGCTTGCCCCCGCGCACCTCCCAGATCCCCTCGTCGGGCTGGTTCCAGTCCTCCTCCAGCTGGCGCAGGATGGTTTTTTGCAGGCGCCAAGCGTGCTCGCTCGCACCAGCCGCACCAGATCGATGTAGTGCTCGTCGTCGGTGAAGGGCATGAAGTCGATCAGCGTGACCCGGCCTTCGTCGGTTTCGAAGGTGGTCTCGAGAATCGCGGTGTTGGGGCGGTAGCGGCGGGTGACTTTCCGCACCGGGGCGGTCGGCGCGATCTGCTATGAGCCGTTGTCCTCGTCGCCGAGCACGAGGGCGAAGCAGGCGTCGCTGTCGAAGCGGGGCAGGCAAAGCCAGTCGATCGAGCCGTCCCGCGCCACCAGCGCGCCGGTAAAGGTGTTGCCGATGAAACCGTAGTCTTCGATGGGCTTGCTCATGGCTCAGCCGTTGCCGCGAAACGAGGGATAAAGGCTCATGCCGCCATCGACGAAGAGCGTGGTTCCGACGACGTAGTCGGAAAGGTCGGACGCGAGCCACAGCACCGCCTCGGCGATGTCCTCGGGTGCGCCTATGCGGCCGTAGGGGATGAGCTTCAGGAGCTCTCCGTGCGCGTCGTCGTTCTCCCATATGGAGCGGTTGATCGGCGTGCGGATGGCGCCGGGCGCCACCGCGTTGACGCGGATGCGATGGCAGGAGAGCTCTTGCGCGAGCGACTGCATGAGCAGCATCACCCCGCCTTTGGCGGCCGCGTAGTTGGCCTCGAAGGCCCAGGGGATGAGCTGGTGCACCGAGCTCATGCAGATGATCTTGCCCAGCGCGCAGGAGCGCTCGGGCTGCATGCCCCGGCGCAGGAACTCGCGCACCGCCTCGCGCGCGCACAGGAACTGGCCGGTGAGGTTGACGTCGATGACCTGCCGCCACTGCTCGAGGCTCATCTCCTGAAAGGGCGCGCGGCGCTGCATGCCGGCGTTGTTGACCAGGATGTGTACCGTGCCGAAGCGCTGGACCGCGTCGGCGAACATCGCCTGCACCTCTGATTCGTGGCTGACATCGGCCGGGAAGGCCAGGGCCCGGCCGCCGTCGTGCTCGATCGCGGTAACCACGTCGGCCGCCGCGCTGGCGCTGCGCGGCAGATGATTGACCACCACGGTCGCCCCCGCTTGGCCGAGCGCAAGCGCGCACGCGCGCCCGATCCCGGAGTTCGCGCCGGTGACGATGGCGACTTGGCCGGCAAGCCCAAGATCGGGAGCGTGCATGAGTTCGGCAGGTCTCGGCATGGCGTGGGCGATTCAGTGTTCACCAAGCATGGCTCGCTGTGACTAGCGTTTGTACTGAAAGCGGCTGATGTCGCTGGTGCGGCGGTTCGCGGCAAAACGCGGATCCGGCCTAACGCTTCGTAAGGCGTCCGGGTGGGTCTGCTATTTGCCGCGCAACGGCTGCAACGCGCCAGTCCAAGCCACCAGCTGGTCCAGCATCGCATTAACAGACTTCTCGTGATGCGCAGCAGGCTTGAAGGTGCTGAAGTTTTCGAAGTCGGTGAAGAGCGAGAACATCACTTGGTTACGGACTGTGGCCACCTGAACTTCGGCCATGACCAGCCGCAGGTGCTCGACCGCCCGGGCGCCACCCGCACTGCCGTAGCTGACGAAGGCAGCGGCCTTGTTGTTCCATTCCTTGTACAGGTAGTCGATGGCGTTCTTCAGAGCCGCTGACGTGCCGTGGTTGTACTCTGGAGTGACGAAGACGAAGCCATCGAAGGAATCGATTTTCGCCGCCCACGCCTTCGTGTGGGGCTGGCTGTACTGTCCCCTCGATGGCGGTACCGGCTCGTCGAGCAGCGGCAAATTGGCCTCCTTGAGATCCACGAGCTCGAACTGGGCATCGGTCCGTCTCGAAGCGATGTCGAATACCCATTTCGCCACCGCCTCGCCATTGCGCCCGGGACGGGTGCTGCCAATAATCACTGCAATCTTGATCATGTTGGTATTCCTTCTGTTGTTCGCCGGTAGAGCAAGCTGCGAGCGGTAAAGTTAAGCTCGACACCGGGCCGATAGCCTAAGCTCTGGCGCTCAACATCACTCGTGCAGCGTCACCCCATGCAGTGGTCGAAAGCCCCGACGAAGCCAGAAACTCAGCAAATCAAACGGCAGCGTATTGTCCCGTCTATCGCGTTGAGTTCGTCGAACGCCACTTGGCGCGCTTCGGCGTCGACGTCGATGACCACATAGCCGACGTGCTGGGTCGTCTGCAGGTACTGGGCGACGATGTTCAGCCCGGCTTGCGAAATGCGGTCGTTGATGCGGGCGAGCATGCCCGGAACGTTATGGTGGATGTGCAGGACGCGGCACTGGCCTTCGTGCGCGGGCAGCGACACTTCGGGGAAGTTCACCGCCGAAACCGTCGATCCGTTGTTCGCATAGCGGGCGAGCTTGGCCGCGACCTCGCGCCCGATGTTCGCCTGCGCTTCGGCCGTCGAGCCGCCGATGTGCGGAGTCAGGATGACGTTGTCGAAGCGCAGCAGCGGGGAGACGAACGGTTCGTCGTTGGACTTCGGTTCGGCCGGGAACACGTCGATGGCCGCGCCGAGCAGATGGCCGGACGCGAGCGCGTCGGCGAGGGCGTCGATGTCGACGACCGTGCCGCGCGACGCGTTGATGAGGAAGCTGCCGGGCTTCATCGCACCGAGGCGAGTCCCATCCATCATGTTCCGCGTCGCCGGGGTCTCGGGGACGTGCAGGCTGACGACGTCCGACGCCGCCAGCAACTCGTCGAGCGACCCCAGCTGATGCGCGTTGCCGAGCGACAGCTTGGCCTCGATGTCGTGATATACGACTTTCATGCCGAAGTGCTCGGCGAGCACGCCCACTTGCGTACCGATATGGCCATAGCCGACGATGCCGAGCGTCTTGCCGCGGATCTCCCACGAATTGCTCGCGCTTTTCATCCATCCGCCGCGATGCAGCAGCGCGTTTTTCTCCGGAATGCCGCGCATCAGCATGACGATCTCGGCGAGCACGAGCTCGGCCACGCTGCGGGTATTCGAGAACGGCGCGTTGAACACCGGGATGCCGAGCAGCGCCGCCGCCTCCAGGTCGACCTGATTCGTGCCGATGCAGAAGCAGCCGATGCCGAGCAATTTCGGTGCGTGTCTGAGCACTTCCTCGGTGAGCCGGGTGCGCGAGCGGATGCCGACGAAGTCCGCGTCGGCGATCGCATGGAGGAGCTCGTCGCCGGTCAGCGCACCGGGGCGCGCATCGACGCGCGAATAGCCGCTCGTGGCGAGCGTCTCGACCGCGGTTGCGTGAATGCCTTCGAGCAGCACGAACCTGAAATCGAAGTGGTGCAGCGGTGAATTTTGCATGATCGGGCCTCCCGCCGTCCGGTGAATGCTCGTCCGGCCCGCCTCGCGCCCGCAGGCCCCGCAGCAGGGCTCACGACGATTCGTGGAGACAGGCGAAATAGTACGGCACGCGCATCAGTGCGTAGTGTGCGCCTGCATCCCTGACTTCGTTGCGACCACCGGAAAAACGGTGTGTTTCGCTGAAGATCGCCGGATCGTCGTCGTCGTTTTTGCCGGTGCGGAACGCCCAGGCGAAGCACTGCGTTCCGGCCGGAATTTCATCGTCGACCGCTTCGGCGACGCCGGTGTTCGCGATCGCCAGGTTCGCGGCGCTTTTTTTCAGTGCTCCTTGCGCCATTTCGCGCGCGACTTCTTCGCTCGTCAGGTTGAAGCGTTCGATCGTCTCCCGCTTCACGCCGAGGCACTGCTCTTTCGCTTCGCACGAATAGACCACATACGCGCAGTCGAGCAGCGCGCCGGCGCCCGGGATGTCTGCCAACCGCGCCGCGATCAGCCCGGCGGTACAGGACTCGGCAGTCACCAGCACGAGCCCGTTCTGCTTCATGAACGCTGCAATGTCTTCGATCGGTTCCATTTTCATCGCGTTTCCCGTTGTCGCGCAGCACCGCCCGGAGCGGCGTCGTAAGCCGGTCGAGCAATTGCGGTGCCTCGCCAGGCGGTGGTGAACACGGACTATCGACGCCGCCGATCGCGATGCAACGTCCGGGTGAGGGACGGCAACATGAGGCCCAGCGCGAACGCGAGATAGACCACGGCCAGCGATTCGGGACTCAGGCGGCGCTCGAATCCGGGCGTCAGCCGTTCCGGCGTCAGACGCAGATCGACGAAGCATGCGGCGGCCGACACGCCGAGCGCCGTGGCGATCGTGCGCGCTGCGCCGACCCGCGGTCCGGCGCGGGCAATGCGTTCCTCGAACAGCAGCGCCCACAGGATCGACATCGCATGGTGGATGCCGGCGCCCGGGAGCGTATATCGCAGGGAAGGCTTCTGCTGGCGCAGCGCGACGCCGCGCCAGATCCAGTGGCTGACCGCATTGACCGGCGCGAACACGCTGCAACAATCGCGCTGGCCGCCGCAGGCAAGCGCGACCAGCGAGACGATCCCGGCACCGCTGCCGGAAACAACGGCGTGGCGCAGCACGCGCAGCCAGTCGGTCATGGTTCGCTCCGTCGGTCTGGATGATGGAAGAGGGCGGGAGCCCGCTTTTGCGTCACGTATGCAAGCGCGGAGCCCGCGTGCAGGAGAAGCGCGATGAACATCCTGATCACCGGCGGAACCGGCTTTCTCGGCAGCCATTTCGTCACTCGGCTCGCACGCGAAGGGCACCGGCTGACCCTCGCCGTGCGCGACCCGCAACGCGCCCGCGCCCGTTCGAATGCCACGGCGCTCGACTATGCTGCAGTCGATTTCATGCGCGCGACCCGCAGCGCCGACTGGCTGCCGATGCTCGGCGGAATCGACGTCGTCATCAACGCGGTCGGCATTCTGCGCGAAAGCGGGGGGCAGACGTTCGACCTGCTGCATCGGCAGGCGCCGGCGGCGCTGTTCTCGGCGTGCGCCCAAGCCGGCGTGAAGCGGGTGATCCAGATTTCCGCGCTCGGTGCGGATGAGCACGCGCAAAGCGGTTACCACCGGAGCAAGCGCGCCGCCGACGAAGTGCTGCTCGGGCTGCCTGTTGCGGCCGCGATCGTGCAGCCTTCGCTGGTGTATGGGGCCGGCGGCACGAGCGCACGGCTTTTCGGCGTGCTCGCGTCGCTGCCGCTGATCCCACTGCCGGGGCGCGGCGACCAGCGGGTGCAGCCGGTGCATATCGACGACCTGGTCGAACTCGTCGTGCGGCTGGTCGACGGCGAGCTGCCGGAAAACTCGCGCATCGCCGCAGTCGGGCCGCATGCGCTGACGCTGCGCGAGTTTCTCGCGGCGCTGCGCAAGGCGCTTGGCATCACGCGTCCGCCCCATTTCATCCCGGTGCCGGATGTGCTGACCGACAGTGCGGCAAAAGTCGCCTCGATGCTGCCCGGCGCGCTGCTCGACGTCGAGACGCTTGCGATGCTGCGGCGGGGCAACACTGCCGACCCATCGATGATGCGCCGGCTGCTTGGCCGCGAACCGCGCGGGGTCGAGGACTTCATCCCGCGTCGTGAGGCCGGCGCGGCGCGCCTCGGCGTGCAGCTGCAATGGCTGCTGCCGGTGCTGCGCGCGAGCATCGCGTTCGTCTGGATCCTGACCGGCATCGTCTCGCTCGGCGTCTTCCCGGTCGCCGACAGCCATGCGCTGCTCGCCCGGGCCGGCGTGCCGGAAGCGCTGCGTCCGGCCGCGCTGTACGGCGCCGCGCTGCTCGACCTCGCGCTCGGCGTGCTGATGCTCGCCGGGCGAGGGCGCGCAGCGGTGCTCGTCGTGCAGGCGGGGCTGATCCTCGCTTATACCGCGATCATCAGCTGGAAGCTCCCCGAGTTCTGGCTCCACCCCTATGGCCCGGTATCGAAGAACTTGCCGATGCTCGCGGCAATCTGGCTGCTGTACGAACTGGAATCGCACCGGTGGAATACCAATACCTGATCGTCAAGTGGGTGCACATCCTGTCGTCGACGGTGCTGTTCGGCACCGGCATCGGCAGCGCGTTCTATCTGCTGCGCGCGAGCCTCGAACGCGATCCGCTTGTCGCCGCATCGGTTACGCGCAGCGTCGTCGTCGGCGACTGGCTGTTCACCGGCACCACCGTCGTGCTGCAGCCGCTGACCGGATTCTGGCTGACCGCGCTGGCCGACGTCCCGCTCGACAGCCGCTGGATTGCCTGGTCGCTGGTGCTCTATGTGCTCGCGGTCGCGTGCTGGCTTCCCGTCGTCGTGATCCAGATCCGCCTGCGTGATGTCGCCGTCGAAGCGGCGGAAAACGCTCGTCCGCTGCTCCCGCCCCGCTACTGGCGACTGTTCCGTGTGTGGTTTGCGCTCGGCGTGCCGGCATTTCTTGCATTCGTCGGTATCTTTTACCTGATGGTCGCCAAGCCGATATGACATTGACCGGACGCCGGCAGCCTTCCGCTGCCGCGGGACCGGCCCTTGCTCCATCGGCTGCGGACCGGTCGCCCGGCCATGGAGCAAGGGACTGGTCCGGACTTTCGGCGACGACCTTCCGGGTCGATCTTCCGGCGGTCTTGTGTGGCCGCTTCAACAATCCGATCGAGGAGAAACATCATGAACAAGTCGAGCCTGCCCACCGGTCTCAAGGACGCCCTCGGCGCCCTGCTCGAGGATCACCGCAAGGTCAACAAGCTCTTCGGCGACTTCGAGAAGGCGAAGACGAGCGAGGAGAAAGCCGAGATCGCCCGCACCGTCTGTAATGAACTGACAGTCCACGCAACGCTCGAGGAAGAGCTGTTCTATCCTGCCGTGCGGGAAATCGATCCCGAGAAGTTCGGCGATCTGCTCGACGAGGCGAAAGTCGAGCATGCCACCGCGAAGGACCTGATCGCGCAAATCGAGGCGATGGGCCCGGACGACGAACTGTTCGATGCCAAAGTCACAGTGCTCGGCGAATATGTCAAACACCACGTGAAAGAGGAAGAAGAGGAGCTGTTTCCGAAACTCGTTGCGGAGAAGTGCGACCTGCGCCCGATCGCCGAGAAAATGGAAGCACGCCGCCCGGCGCTGTCGAAGGCGGCATAGCCGGAGTCCGGGGCGGCTGCTCAAGGGCCCGATTTGCCGCGATTGTCGCCTTGACGCGGCAGGGGGCTCCTTCTACAATTCGCGCTCTTCGCCGACGGGCGGTTAGCTCAGCGGTAGAGCACTGCCTTCACACGGCAGGGGTCACTGGTTCGATCCCAGTACCGCCCACCAGTTTCCGGCGAAGACACCGCAGCCCCCAGGGCGGTTAGCTCAGCGGTAGAGCACTGCCTTCACACGGCAGGGGTCACTGGTTCGATCCCAGTACCGCCCACCACACACGACCCTGAAGCTGCCCGGCTTCGGGGTTTTTGTTTTTATGCCTCACCCGCCGCAGCCCCGGTCACGACAGGGGACGTCCGGGCGAAGGCGTAGAATCCAGAACTTTCGACCCGGCTCCGCGCCCCTATCCCCATGGCTTCCAACGTTCGCACCCGTTTCGCCCCGAGCCCGACCGGCTACCTCCATATCGGCGGAGCGCGTACCGCCCTGTTCTCGTGGGCATTCGCCCGCCGGCATGCCGGAACCTTCATCCTGCGTATCGAGGACACCGATGTCGCGCGCTCGACGCCCGCTGCGGTGCAGGCGATCCTCGACGGCATGAGCTGGCTCGGGCTCGACGCCGACGAAGGGCCGTTCTACCAGATGCAGCGCATGGACCGTTACAAGGCGGTGATCGGGGAGATGCTTGCCGCAGGCACCGCGTACCGCTGCTATGCGTCCACCGAAGAACTCGACCGCATGCGCGAGGAGCAGCGCGCGCGCGGCGAAAAGCCGCGTTATGACGGGCGTTGGCGGCCCGAGCCGGGCAAAGTGCTGCCCGCACCGCCCGCCGGCGTCGAGCCGGTCGTGCGCTTCCGCAATCCGGTCGAAGGCGTCGTCGCGTGGGACGACCTCGTGAAAGGGCGCATCGAGATCGCGAACGCGGAGCTCGACGACCTCGTCATCGCGCGCGCCGACGGCACGCCCACCTACAACTTCTGCGTCGTCGTTGATGACCGGGACATGGGCATCACGCATGTGATCCGCGGCGACGACCATGTGAACAACACGCCGCGTCAGATCAACATCCTGCGCGCGCTCGGCGCCGAGGTGCCGCTGTATGCGCACCTGTCGATGATCCTCGGCGACGACGGCGCGAAGCTGTCGAAACGTCACGGCGCCGTCAGCGTGATGCAGTACTTCGATGACGGCTATCTGCCAGAGGCGGTCATCAACTATCTCGCGCGTCTCGGCTGGAGCCATGGCGACGACGAGATCTTCACGCGCGAACAGTTCGTCGCCTGGTTCGATCTCGACCACATCACGCCCTCGGCGGCGCAGTTCAACACCGAGAAGCTCAACTGGCTCAACGCGCACTACATCAAGCACAGCGACGACGCCCGTCTCGCGGCGGACGTCGCCAGCCGGCTCGCGCGGCGCAGCGTCGATCCGGAAACCGGGCCGCGCCTCGAATCGGTCGTCGCGCTGTACAAGGAGCGGGTCGCGAACCTGAACGAGCTCGCGGATGCCGCCGAACTTTATTGCGTCGAAGCCCACCCGTCCGACGAGCTGCTCGCGCAGCACCTGACCGACGCCGGCAGGGCGGCGCTTGCGAGCCTGAAAGCCCGCCTTGCCGACGTGGCGTGGGAAAAGTCGGCGCTGAACCAGGCAATCAAGGACACGATGGCCGAACACGGGCTGAAGATGCCGCAGGTCGCGATTCCGCTGCGCGTCGCCACGCTCGGCGTTGCACAGACTCCGGCGATCGACGCCGTGCTCGAAGTTCTCGGGCGTGAGCGGGTGCTTAAGCGAATCGGCCGCTACGTCTGAGCGGAGCGGCAGGAGCAGAATCCTCCTGCTCCTGCCGGGGGGGGGCAGCAGCAGGGCGCCCTTCCCGGCGCGTAACCGACGCCCGCGGGCGCCGGCGCGAAACGAAAAAAATCCCCGCGCCGCCTAAGCGGTTTCGCGGGGAGGGCTTCACTTCGCAGCCAACCCGGGGGTTCCCCGGGACTTGCGGAGGATTTCCTTCTGGCTGCCGGTCAGGCGGCCTTGCGCGCTTGCTTCGCCGTCGCGGTGACGATCGGCTGCAGCGCGTTGCTGGCGGCAGCGAGGTTCGACTCGGTGACGTCGCGGGTCGTCTTGATCATGTTCTCGTACGCGGCGCTGGCATTGGTCATCGCGGTCTTCATTGCTGCGACGACGTCGGCTGCGCCGGTCGGGCCGGTTTTGGCGACGCTGTCGAGCAGCTCGTGCATCGACTCCGACACTTCGTTCAGACGCTGCGTATTGAGCTCCGCGACCTCGCTCTGGGTCTTTGCGCACAGATCGTTGAAGCTGCGGAAGTATTCCGCGGCCTGTTCGAACACCTTGCCTTGCGTACCCATGCGCGCCGCGATCTGGTCGCGCATGTCATTGCTCGCCGTCAACGGGGCGGCATTCGCCGTCGCGGTGCTGCACAGCGTGCGGGCCGTCTCGATGTTGAGCGCGACGAGCCGCTCCGACGCATTCAGGACAATCTCGGCGAACGACTGGAAAGCCTGGAGGTTGCCGTTTGCTGCCTGCGTCAGTTTCTGTACGGAAGGAAGAGTATTCATATTTGAATTCCTGAAAGCATATTTATTCTGATCTCGCCGAAGCGAGCTTCGTTGCCCGGTGTCGAAAGGTTCGGGAGGCCGGCTCCCTTCTTTTCCACGTAGCCCCGCGTCAGTGACGCGGACCGAGTCCAGATGCATAAAACGACAATCACTCCGGGCACGAGGAATGCTACTTGCAGGCCCATTTTGGGGCCATACGGGGATCGGCGTGTTTGACGTCCATGAAAACAGGTAGTACGCGCGAAAAAATCTTCAGTCAGCCGGTAACGGTCGTTATTCCGCTGCGAATCGCATACTTCGTCAGTTCGGCAACGCTGTGCAGATCGAGCTTGCGCATGATGTTGCGGCGGTGCACCTCGACGGTCGAGGGCGCCAGGTGCAGTCGGTCGGCGATGCGGGTCGACGTGTAGCCTTCGGCGATCAGCTGCAGCACCTGACGCTCGCGCGCAGTGATGCGGGGCGCGGAGATGTCTTTCGGTGCGTTGTCGAGCAGCGCGTTGGTGACCGTCGCGGCGACGTCGGGGCAAAGGTAGGTCTTCGACTGCTGCACGGTGTGGATCGCCCGCAACAGCTCCTCGCCGGCCTCGGCCTTCGTCACGTAGCCGGTCGCGCCGGCGTTGAGCAGATCCAGGACGAACTGGCGGTCGGAGAATGCCGAGAGCCCGATCACGCGCACATGCGGGCGGATCGCGAGCAGGCGGCGCGTCGCCTCGATGCCGTTCATCCCCGGCATGCCGATATCGACGCAGGCGATGTCGACCGGCTGGTGGCTGATGAGATCGATCAGCTCGTCGCCGTTGCTCGCTTCGCCGACGATGCGGATTCCCGGCTCCTTCTCGAGCATCGCGCGCAGCGCGTGACGAAACATCTGGTGGTCGTCGGCCAGTACGATGCGGATCGTCATAAGGTCCCCGGTCCTGTTTGGAACATGCGGTCGCTGGCGCGACGCGAAGGATGTTGTCGCGTTTTCCATAGAGTACTCAGTGCGTGAAGGTCGAAGGTCACGGTGATTTCTGTCCCGGATTCAGGGTTGGATGTGATGGTGAAACGGCCGCCCGCGAACTCCGCCCGTTCCTTCATCGTGATCAGTCCGAGGCCGGGCTTCGAACCGCTCTCGCCCAGCAGACAGGAGTCGAAGCCGACTCCGTCGTCGGAAATCTTCATGATGAGGGCCTCGTCGGTCTCCGCCAGTTGGAGGTGAATCGTTCCCGCATCGGCATGCTTGGCGCAGTTCGTCAGCGCTTCCTGGGCGATGCGGAACAGCAGCGATTGAACGTTCGGCAGAAGCTGGGTCTTCAGAGGTGCCAGATCGAGGCGTACCGCAGTGCCGGTCCTGCGCGCGAACTGTTGCGCGTAATCCTGCAGCGCGGGGATAAGGCCGGCGTAATCCAGTGTCGCCGGGCGAAGGTTCGTGCAGATCTCCCGAATGCCGGCGGCGGTGTCGAGCAGGAGGGCCTGAGCGTCGCCGAGCATCGGCTCCAGCTCGGTCAATACCGACGGCGGCAGTGCGTCCGCGAGGTTCGACAGCGTCAGCTGCAGCGCAGCGAGGTTCGGGCTCGCGCGGTCGTGGAGTTCGCCGGCGAGTTTGCGTCGTTCGTTTTCCTGCACATCGACCATGTGCCGCGACAGTTCGGCAAGGCGCGCTTCGTGAGCCGCGCGCTCGATCTCGAGCTGCTTGCGCGCCGAATTGTCCGACAACATCGTGCGGGTCGCGACGAAGTGGCCCTCGGCATCGAGGATCGCGGTCGAGTCGACCTGCACCGGCAGCCTGGATCCGTTGCTGCGGATCAGCTCGAGCTCCAGGCTCTGGAAGAGCCCGGTCTGCTTCAGGCGCAGGAACTGGTCCAGAAAGAGCGGCTGGCTGTCGGGACTCAGGATGTCGGTCATCTTCATCCTGCCGACGACTTCCTCGCGTTCGTGGCCGAGCCAGTTCAGCGCGGTGTCGTTGATGCGGATGATGACGCCATCGGCGTCGATCGACTGGTAGCCGCACGGCGCGTTCTGGTAGAGGTCCTCGATCTCGAGCGTCTTGCGGCGAAGCTGCTGTTCGGCGAGCTTGCGCTCGGTGATGTCCTGGACGGTGCCGAACAGCTTGTACACCCGCCCGTTGGCGTCCTTCAGCGGGACGATCTAGGTCGCGTGGTGGTGCACGGCGCCCGACGGAAGGGTGATCGTCTGTTCGAGTTCGCAGCGCTCGCCGGTGTCCATCGCGTGGCGGAAGCGGGCGCGGGTTTGTTCGCGCGTGTCCGGCTCGTAATAGGCGAGGGCCTCGTCGAGGTCCGGCGCGCCCATTTCCAGCGGCCGCCCGAATAGATGGAAGAGCTCGGGCGACCACGTCATCGCGCCGGTTTCGCGGTCCAGCTCCCAGTCGCCGATCCGGCCCACCGCCTGCGCTTCCTGCAGTCGTGCCTCGCTTGCCCGCAACGCCGCTTCGGTGTGGCAGCGCAGCGCCTCGCGGTCGAAATGGTCGAGCGCGAAGGAAACGTTGTCCGCCATCTCTTCGAGCAGCGCGACCGCTTCGTCGTCGAAACGGTGCGCCTTGCCGCCGTACACGTTGAGCCTGCCGAACAGTGCGCCGTTGTGCTGCAGGGGCAGGGAAACGAGGCACGCCAGACCGTGAGCGGCTGCGGCGGCATGCCACGCAGCGAGATCCGGGTCCGCTGCGATGTCCGCCACGATCGACGGCACCAGATCGCCTCCTGCCGTCTCGGCGCGGTCATGGCGCTCGATGCTGCTGGGGTTCGCCCCTGTCCTGATGCCGTCCACGTAGGAGGCGGCCGGGCCTGCCGCTTCGACCGGGATGATGTAACCGCTCAGCGGATCGTGAAGCCCGATCCACGCGAGCTTGAACCCGCAGTGGCGCACGCACGCGTCGCACACCGCGCGATACACCTCCTCGGGCTTCGAACTGCGCATCACGGCCTTGTTGGTTTCGGAGATGGCGCCGTAAAGCTGGGAAAGGCGAAGCGCCCGGGCGCTGGAAAGCTGTTTCTCGATAGCGTCGAAGCGGCCCATCAACGCAATCGACGGCTCGAGGCCGAAATGTTCGGCAACCCGTTCGAGATCGAACTCGGCGCTGTGCCCCCTGTTCGACTCGCCGGCAAGGATCCCGAGCACGTGACTCGCCTTGCCTGCGGCGGCTTCCCTGACCGCGCGCTTGATGTTCAGCGCGCCGATCCCCCATTTCTCCCAGCCCGGCGCGGACCATAGCGGCTTTCCGAGGATTTCGTCCGCCGGGATGTCGAAGAACGCAACGAGACTCCGGTTTGCCCGCAACAGCGTGCCGTCGCAACTCAGCAGGCCGAGCATCTGGTCGGTGCTGTCGACGAGGGCGGCGTCCACATTTGCGGGAGCGATCCATGCCGCCCGATTATTCCCGGTCATCGAGTACCCACTTTTCGAACTGTCGCATTGCGTCGGTTGCACGAGACGCCGGCTGGTTTCCACCGGTCATCCCGCGTTCCCGTCGCACTCGAGCGCACCGAAAGCGCCGGCGCAATCGCGCTTCGTGCTTCCGGCGCAGGCAAACGAAATAAACGGCGATTTAAGCGACACCCGCGCTGCGGGCATCCGGGATCCGGTTGTCTCCTCCACCCGGATCGGTCCGACTCGCAAGTCGGTCATGCAGCTCGATAATCCCATCGGACATACCTTCATCTGAACATCATGATTCCGGTGCGCCCTGCCGCCTGTGCCGGCGGCTGTCGAAATCGGCCTGCTGTTTTTTCGAATAGTTTCAAGTTGGTGCGATCTTACGCAAGGGGGGAGGGGGTGCAAATACCGTAAAGCGTGTACCTGTCGCGCCGGAATGTGCCCTCATGATAGACGCAAATTACCCCTCCCGCGTCATGCCGCGTACCGGTCGCAGCAGGTAGCGCGCGGGATCGAGAGCGTCGACGAGGTCACGCTCGAGCGGCAGCGGTTCGCCTGCGAGGCGGCTGGCGAGCAGCTCGGCGGCAAGGCTCGCCCACACCAGGCCGCGCGCGCCGAAGCCGGCCACCGCATACAGCCCGGGGTGGCGGGGAATCTGCGCCAGCGGCGTGGCACGGTCGGCGCGCAGGACGGCGGGAACTTCACCGACCATCGGCAGGCGGTCGGGGGATGCGGGGCGGAACCCGACGCGCCCCGCGAGGCCGGCGATCCTGACTTCCTTTGCGTAGCCGGGAAGGATGAATTCGAGTTTTGCGAGGTTTTCGCGCTGGTCCGCGTCGCGCAGCGCCGGCTCGTCGTCATCGACCGAGAACGTCGCCCCTGCGCTGCGCACGCCGTCGAGCGCCGGGGCGACGTAGCCGAGCCGACATACCACGACGTTCGGCGAGCTGCCGGTCGCGGCGGGGAAATGCGTCACTTGGCCGCGCGCGCTGCGCACTGGAAGCGCTGCCGCCTGCGGCACGGCGCGAATGCCCACGCCGTTCGCAAGCACGGCGACCGGAGCGCTGGCGATCGCCTTGCCGTCGGCGTCGAACGCGGTCCAGCCATCGACGCTCGCTTCGAGCCGCTGCATCGCGCGTCCGTAGTGACAGCGGATGAGGTCGGGACGGGTCATCAGGTTCGCCGCGCAAAGACTCGGCGGAGAAACCCACGCGCCCTGCGGAAACCACCAGCCGCCAACCGGCAGCGGCCAGCCGGCGAGCGCCGAGGCTTCATCGCGTTCGACGAAACGCAGGTAATCCGACGGCGGACGATGGGCTTCGACGATGCGGCGCTGCTTGCCTTCGTGGACCGGGTCGCGCGCCAGATGCAGCACGCCGCACGCGTCCCAACGCACCGGCAGGCCGGCTTCGGTCAGCCGGCGCAGATGATGCAGGCCGTACAGTGCGCCGGCGCGCGTGATGCGCGCCAGCCGGTTGTCGTCGAGGCTCGGCAGCGGGCGCAGCACGCCGGTCAGGTTGCCGGACGCCCCCTCGCCGGGGCCGCCCGCCGCGTCGATGACGTCGACGCGCCAGCCGCGAGCCGCGAGCCGCTCCGCAGTGGCGCTGCCAGCGAGCCCGGCACCGACCACCAGCGCATGCTTCGCCGCGGGCGACGCCGGCAGGGGCGCGACGCCGCGGTGGCGCGCCCGGCACATCTTGCGCTTGCTGCCGAAGCCGGGCGCTTTTTCGCAGTCGAAGCCCGCCGCGATCAGCGCCCGGCGCACGTCGCCGCACACCGACCAAGTCGCGAGCGTCGCGTCGGGCGCGGCCAGCCGGCCGAGTTCTGCGAGCAGCACGGCGGACCAGAGTTCCGGATTGCGGGCCGGCGAGAAACCGTCGAGAAAGAACGCGTCGGCATGGCATTCGAGCTGCGGCAGCAGTTCGCGTGCGTCGCCGAGCAGCAGCGTCAGCACGACGCGGCCGCCATCCAGATGCAGGCGGTGCATGCCGGGTGTCAGCGCCGGCCAGTTGTCCGCCAGTTCGGCGGCCAGCGGCGCGAGCTCGGGCCAGCGCGCGTGCAAGGTCGCGAGGTCTTCCCGCGTGAAGGGATGGCGTTCGACCGAGACGAAATGCAGGCGCTCGCAGCGCTTTGGATCGGCTCGCCACGCTTCCCAGGTCGCGAGAAAGTTCAGCCCGAAACCGAAGCCGGTTTCGAGGATCGTGAAGTGCTCGCGCCCCTGCCAGCGCTCGGGCAGGCCGTTGCCGGCGATGAAGACGAAACGCGCCTGTTCGAGCCCGCCGCCGCGCGGGTGATAGACGTCGCCGAAGGCCGCGGAGCAGGGCGTGCCGTCGTCGGTGAAAGCCAGGCGGGCGGGATCGATGGGCACGGGTACAGACTCGGAAACGACAAGGCGCCTTGCGGCGCCCGGATTGGGGTGTGACGGACCGGCCGGGATCACTCCGAGCGCATCTGCGGGAACAGGATCACGTCGCGGATGCTCGGGCTGTCGGTCAAGAGCATCACGAGGCGGTCGATGCCGATGCCGCAGCCGCCGGTCGGCGGCAGGCCGTATTCGAGCGCGCGAATGTAGTCGGCGTCGTAGAACATCGCCTCCTCGTCGCCGGCTTCCTTCGCCTTGACCTGCTCGAGGAAGCGCGCCGCCTGGTCTTCCGGGTCGTTCAGCTCGGAGAAGCCGTTGGCGATCTCGCGGCCGACGATGAAGAGCTCGAAACGTTCGGTGATCTCCGGGTTCGCGTCGTTGCGGCGCGCGAGCGGCGACACCTCGGCGGGGTAGTCGATGATGAACGTCGGCTCCCACAGCTCGGCTTCGGTGGTCTCCTCGAACAGCATCAGCTGCAGCGTGCCCAAGCCCGCGCCGTCGCGCAGCTTGGCCTTGAGGTCGATCAGCTTCGCGCGCAGCCAGGCTTCGTCGTTGAGCTGCGCGATCGAGAAGCCCGGGTGGTACTGGTGGATCGCCTCGACGATCGTCAGTCGCGCGAACGGTTTCGACAGGTCGAGCTCGCGGCCCTGGTAGACGAACACTTCGGTGCCGAGCGCCTCGCGCGCGGCTTGGCGCAGCAGGCCTTCGGTGAAGTTCATCAGGCTCTTGTAGTTCGCGTAGGCCTCGTAGAACTCCATCATCGTGAATTCGGGATTGTGGCGCGGGCTCAATCCTTCGTTGCGGAAGTTCCGGTTCACCTCGAAGACTTTCTCGAAGCCGCCGACGACGAGGCGCTTGAGGTACAGCTCCGGCGCGATGCGCAGGAAGAGTTCCATGTCGAGCGCGTTGTGGTGCGTCGTGAAGGGCTTGGCCGCGGCGCCGCCCGGGATCGGGTGCATCATCGGCGTCTCGACTTCGAGGAAGCCGTGGCTGACCATGTAGTTGCGGATCGACTGCACCATGCGGCTGCGCGCGACGAACGTGAAGCGCGTCTGCTCGTTCATGATCAGGTCGACGTGGCGCTGGCGGTATTTCTGCTCGACGTCGGTCAGGCCGTGGAACTTGTCGGGGAGCGGGCGCAGGCTCTTCGTCAGCAGGCGGATTTCGGTGCATTTCACCGACAGCTCGCCGGTGCGCGTCTTGAACAGCGTGCCGACGGCACCGACGATGTCGCCGCTGTCCCAGCGCTTGAAGTCGGCATAGACGTCCTCGCCGACCGCGTCGCGCGTGACGTAGAGCTGGATCTGTCCGGAGAGATCCTGGATCGTGACGAAGCTCGCCTTGCCCATCACGCGCTTGAGCATGATGCGCCCGGCCACTTTCACTTCCACCGGCGTCGCGTCGAGCTCGTGCGACTCCTTTTCTCCGTAGATTTCATCGAGCTTGCCGGCGATGTTCTCGCGCGAGAAATCGTTCGGGAAGGCCCGGCCCCCGGCACGCCAAGCGGCCAGCTTTTCGCGCCGCTCGGAAATGATGTGATTCTCGTCCTGCGAGGCGGCGGGAGTGTTGTTCTGGTCGCTCATGAATCGGCAAGGGGCATAAAAGCGGTGATTGTGGCACGTGGAGGTGACACGGGCAAATTGGCGCCGGCGCGCCGCGTGCGTCGGCCGTGCCTCAGAGGCGCGAACCGGCGTCCGCATGGCGAAATAATTGCAGCCACGCGCGGCCCGGGCTCAAGTCGCAGGCCACGATGCCGTAAGGGCAAGCGGGCCATGCAAACGGGAACTCCGATGTTTTCGCAATTATACGAATGGGTTGAAAAGACGTTCTGGAACTCGCTGACGAAGAAGCTGTGCAGTTTTCTCCTGCTTTTCTTCATCGACCTGTTGTACGTCGCCATCTACGTCCATCAGCAGAGCCAGGTCCGCGAGCTGCTGGCGGCGGGCGAGGTGGCGCAGGCGGCTGCGCAGAAGATCATCGCGTCGCTCGACGGCGGGCTGCACCTGATGATCGCGCTGACGGCGATCGCGCTGTGCGCCAATATCGGCCAGATCCTTTACCTCCGCCACCTCATCGTGCGGCCGGTGCGGGTCATCACCGGGATTCTCAACGAGATCGCGCAGGGCGAAGGCGACTTCTCGCGCAGCCTGCCGCTGGCAACGCACGACGAACTGCGCCAGCTCGCGATGAGCTACAACCGGTTCGCGGCGAAGATGCGCCACATCGTCAGCGAAATCCGCACCCGCAGCGTGAGCATCGCGCGCGACGCCGTCAGGGTCAGGACCCACGTCGAGAGTTCGGCGCAGGACGCGCAGACGCAAGGGACGATGACCGAAGTGGTGTTCGCCGCGAGCACGGAGTCGACCGCGGCGATCGAGAGCGTATCGGCGAGCGCACAGAACATTTCGGCTTCGACGACGAAGAACCTCGAGATCGCGCGCGCTTCGCTGCACGAAATGCAGGATATCGCGGGGAAGATCAACGCGGTCAGCGAGAAAATCCTGCATTTCAATCACACCGTAGACGATCTGTCGGAGCGCTCCGAGAGCGTCAGGCAGATCGCTTCGTTGATCCGCGCGATCGCCGACCAGACGAACCTCCTCGCCCTGAATGCGGCGATCGAAGCTGCGCGTGCCGGCGAAGCAGGGCGCGGCTTCGCGGTCGTCGCCGACGAAGTCAGGAAGCTCGCCGAAAGGGTGAATCGGGCCACCGAGGAGATCACCGACAACATCGACGGCATGATCGGCCGCGTCATGACGACGCGCGCGGAAAACGTCGTCATCAACGCGGACGTGCTGCAGGCGCGCGAAGTCGTCGGGAAATCCGCCGAGCATTTCGAGTTCATGGTCGGCGAATTCGAGACTACCGGCGAACAGCTGCAGCAGATCGCCACCGCGATGGAGCAGCTGTCGGCGACGAACGGGCAGGTGCATCAAAACGTCACGACGATCCACGAGGCGTCGGGCGCGGTCGCGGCGAACATGGTGGAATCCGAACAGTGCACGGTCGAGCTTTCACGGGCCACCGAAGCGGTGCAGGAGCTCGTGTCGCGGTTCCGCATCGGGGAAGGGGCGTTCGATCACGCGATGGACCAGACGCGGGTCTTCCGCGACCGCATCCAGGCGCAACTCGACGAAATGGCGCGAGCGGGCATCGACATTTTCGACCGCCGCTACCAGCCGATCGCGAACACCCGGCCGCAGAAGTTCAAAGTGTCCTGGGGCGACGAGTACGGTCGCCGCTGCCAGCAGCTGCTCGAGGATTGCCTCGCGGCGATTCCGGGCTGCGTCGCTGCGGTCGCGGTGAACACCGACAGCTACCTCGCCGCCCACAACCTGAAATACTCGCGCCCGCTGACCGGCAAGCCGGACATCGATCTCGGCGGCAACCGCACGTGCCGGAAGTTCGACCGGCCAGCCGAGCTGCGCGCCGCGCGGAACACGGAAGCCGTGCTGCTGCAGACCTTCCTGCGCGATACCGGCGACATCCTGTGCGACATCGCGATGCCGGTCATGATCGCCGGGCGGCACTGGGGCAACGTGCGCGTCGGCGTGCCGGTGGAATCGCTGCTCGCGGCCTGACCCGCCGCCGCCCCCGAGCGAGGATCAGCGGCCCTGATTCTGCTCGGGAAGGACGATGTTGACTTCCAGGACTTCGTAGTTGTTCTGCTTGTCGAGATGCACCTTGATGTCGTCGGAATTGACCGAGACGTACTTCGAGATGACCTCGATCAGCTCCCGCTGCAGGGCCGGCAGGAAGTCCACTTTCGGCGCGCCGTCGCCGCGCTCGTGCGCGATCAGCAGCGACAGGCGGTTCTTCGCGATCTCCGCGGTCTTCTTCTTCTCGCCGAAGAGGCGCGCAAGGAATGTCATTTCACCTGCCTCCGAAAAGGCGCTTGATCAGCCCCGGCTTTTCGTAATTGACGAAGCGCAGCTCGCGTTCGTCGCCGAGGAAGCGGGCCACGACGTCGGAATAGGCTTCGGCGACGTCGCTGCCTTTCAGGTGGATCGCCGGCAAACCCTGGTTGGACGCCTGCAGCACCGATTCCGATTCGGGGATGACGCCGATCAGCGGCACCCGCAGCAGCTCCTGGACGTCCTTGTACGACAGCATTTCACCGTCGTCGACGCGCTTGGGCGAATAGCGCGTGACGAGCAGGTGCTCCTTGATCGGTTCGTCGCTTTCGGCGGCGCGGCGCGACTTCGACTGCAGGATGCCGAGGATGCGGTCCGAGTCGCGCACCGACGAGACTTCGGGGTTCGTCGTGATGATCGCCTCGTCGGCGAACGTCAATGCCAGCACGGCGCCGCGCTCGATGCCGGCCGGCGAATCGCAGACCACGTAGTCGAAGCCCATGTGCTCGAGTTCCTTCAGCACTTTCTCGACGCCTTCCTCGGTCAGCGCGTCCTTGTCGCGCGTCTGCGAGGCCGGCAGCACGAACAGGTTGTCGCAGTGCTTGTCCTTGATCAGCGCCTGGTTGAGCTTCGCCTCGCCGTTGATGACGTTGATGAGGTCATACACGACGCGGCGCTCGCAGCCCATGATCAGGTCGAGGTTGCGCAGGCCGACGTCGAAGTCGATGACCGCGGTCTTGAAGCCGCGCAGTGCGAGTCCGGAAGAAAATGCCGCGCTGGTGGTGGTCTTGCCCACGCCACCTTTGCCTGATGTCACGACGACGACTCGAGTCACGGTATACCCTTTTCTTTTCTTAAGATGGAGCCGCGCTCAATCGAGCTGCAGCGGTTCGATGCCAAGCTTGTAGTCGGATTCGCTCGCGAGCAGCCGGACGAGCGCGGCACGCCCGGCGACCGCTTCCGGAATGCCTTGTTCGAAAGTGCGGAAAATGCCGGCGATCGAGACGATCTCCGGGCCGAAGTTGGTCGATACGATGCGCGCCGAAGGGTCACCCTGCGCGCCGGCGATCGCGCGCCCGCGCAGCGGGCCGTAGCAGTGGATGCTGCCGTCGGCGATGACTTCGGCGCCGTTGCTCATCCCGGCGAACAGTACCAGGTCGCCGCCGCGCGCATAGACCTGCTGGCCCGAGCGCAGCGGACGGTCGACGAACAGGGTCGCCGCCCGGGGCTCCGCGGCGGGAGGCGGGGGCGGACTGCGGTGCCGGAGCGGGTGCCGGGGCCGGGCGGGGTGCGGCGGCCGGCCCGTTCTGGCGGTCGCGCAGCTCGGCGCCGTCGAGGACCGCCAGCCCTGCCTGGCGCGCTGCCGCGGCGAGATCCGGCGGAAGGTTGCGCACGCCGACCGGCTGCAGCCGGTAGCGGCGCAGCAGGCTCATCAGCCCGGTCCAGTCGATGCGCGCGGGCAGGTCGGCGAGATCGGCAAAATCGAGCACCGCGGCATCGCCGCTGAAGAAATCCGGCATCCCGCCGAGCATCATGTGCAGCGCATCCGCGAGGCGGGCCGGTTCGGCTTCGCGCAGCACCGCGATGGTCGCGCCGAGGCTGGCGTTGCGAAACTCGATCGGGCGGATGGCAGGGGAGGACGCGGACATGGGCGGGATGGGTGGCCGAAGGGGTCGCTGAAAGGCTGGGAGTCTACTGAGCGGCAGGGATTCGGGCAAGGCTGGCGGGATATGCCGGCAGCGCCCCGTGCAAAGCCTTCCGGCAGCCCGGAGAACCCCTCGTCAGTGCAGCGACGACGGCGGTGTGCCCGGTTCGGGATGCGAGGCGAAAAGGGCGTCGATCTCGGCGGGCTCGAAGCGGTAGTCGTGGTTCGACAGGTCGTCGCGCACGACCAGCTCGCCATGCTCCTCAATGATCCGCCTGACTTCCGCTTCGCCGAGGCTGCGCAGCATGCCGATGACCTTGTCGCGGTCGGCAGGCCAGTCGTGCGTCACCGGGCGGGCGTCGAACAGGCGGACGTTCTCTTCGGCGAACAGCCGCCCGAGCAGGGTTTCCGGCGCGAGCGTCAGCAGCTCGCCGGGCTGCACGGTCTGGGCCAGCAGGTGGGCGCGCGTCCAGCCGTCCTCGTCGCGCGCGTCGGCGCCGGGCAGCTTCTGCAGGAACAACGCGGCGGCCGCATCCTCGTTGCATGCGAGCCAGATGCCGGCGGGCTGCTGCTCGGACTGCATCAGGTAGTGTTCGAACGTCGCCGCGATGCTGTCGCCTTCGAGCGGCACGAGGCTGCGGTAAGGCTGGTCGAGCGCGGGGATGTCGAGCGTGAGCTGCAGGATGCCGTCGCCGATCAGATCCTTCAGGCCGCCGTCCGCGGGAATGTCGCCGTCGATCGCGGCGAACGCGCGCAGGTTCAGCGTCTCGGTGCAGTCGACGACCAGCAGCTTGAGCGCCCGCTCGCCCTGGATCTGGAACGTCAGTCGCCCGGCCTGCTTCAGGTTCGCGGTGATCAGCGCCGACACGGCGCTCATTTCGCCGAGCAGGCGCGCCACTTCGGCAGGGTAGTCGCGCCCTTCCTGCAGCGCTTTCCAGACGTCGTCGAGACGCACCACCGCGCCGCGGATGTCGAGGTCGTCGAGCAGGAAACCGCGGACGTAGCTCGGATTGGAAGTCATGCAGAGATTCCTGTTGTTGCGCGTTGTCATTCTACTTGCGCAGCGCGCGAGCGAGCGCGTCGGCCATCGCGCCGCCGGCATTGCCCCGTCCGTCGTTGCCGCGCCCGTCGTTGCGACCGGCGCTGCGCGCGGTGTTCCGCTCCGGCCGCGCTCCGCCGTCGTGCCTGCCGCGCGCGCCCGTGTCGCCGGCCGCCGCGCCTGCGGCGGCCGGCGGCTCGTCGCTCAGGCGCATCGTCAGCGCGATGCGCTTGCGCGCCAGGTCGACCTCCAGCACTTTGACTTTCACGACCTGTCCGGCCTTGACGACGCTGTGCGGATCCTTGACGAAGCGCTCGGCGAGCGCCGAGATATGCACGAGGCCGTCCTGGTGCACGCCGATGTCGACGAACGCGCCGAAGTTCGTGACGTTCGTCACCGTGCCTTCGAGCGTCATTCCCGGGGCGAGATCCTTCAGCGTCTCGACCCCTTCGCGGAAAGTCGCGGTGCGAAATTCCGGGCGCGGGTCGCGGCCGGGTTTTTCCAGCTCGGCGAGGATGTCCTGGACTGTCGGCAGGCCGAAGCGCTCGTCGGTGAATTCGGCCGGACGCAGCGTCTTGACGAACGCCGGGTTGCCCATCAGCTCGCGCACGCTCTTCGCGACGCGCGCGAGGATGCGCTCGACGACCGGGTACGCTTCGGGGTGCACCGCGGACGCATCGAGCGGGTTGTCACCGCTCGGGATGCGCAGGAAGCCGGCCGCCAGCTCGAAAGTTTTCGGCCCGAGCCGCGACACGCCCTTGAGCGCGTCGCGGCTGCGGAACGGGCCGTTCGCGTTGCGGTGTTCGACGATGTTGCCGGCGAGCGTTGCGTTGAGCCCCGAAATGCGCGCGAGCAGCGCCGACGATGCGGTATTCACATCGACGCCGACGGCATTGACGCAATCCTCGACGACCGCGTCGAGGCTCTTCGCCAGCCGCGACTGGTTGACGTCGTGCTGGTACTGGCCGACGCCGATCGACTTCGGGTCGATCTTGACGAGTTCGGCGAGCGGATCCTGCAGGCGCCGCGCGATCGACACCGCGCCGCGCAGCGACACGTCGAGATCCGGGAATTCGCGCGCCGCGAGTTCCGATGCCGAATACACCGACGCGCCGGCTTCGGACACCGTGACGCGCGTGAGCCGCAGTTGCGGCGCCGCGTCCATCAGGTCGGCGACGAGCTTGTCGGTCTCGCGCGACGCCGTGCCGTTGCCGATCGCGACGAGCTCGACGGCGTGCTTCTTCGCCAGCGCGGCGAGCGTCGCGAGCGACCCGTCGCGATCGCGGCGCGGCTCGAACGGGTAGATCGTCGCGGTGTCGACGAGCTTGCCGGTGGCGTCGATGACGGCGACCTTGACGCCGGTGCGGATGCCCGGATCGAGACCCATCGTCGTCCGCGCGCCGGCTGGCGCCGCGAGCAGCAGATCCTTCAGGTTGCGCGCGAAGACGCGGATCGCCTCTTCCTCGGCGCGCTCGCGCAGCGCGTTCATCAGCTCGAGCTCGAGGTGCAGCGAAATCTTCACGTTCCACGCCCAGCGCACCGTCTCGCGCAGCCACTTGTCGGCCGCACGGCCCTGGTCGCGCACCCCGAAGCGGGCGGCGATGCGCCCTTCACACGGGTGGGGCGCGTCCGGGTCCGGCTGGTCGACGGTCAGCGCGAGGCGCAGCACCCCTTCGTTGCGTCCGCGCAGCAGCGCCAGCGCGCGGTGCGACGGCAGCGCGGCGATCGGCTCGCGGAAGTCGAACCAGTCGCGGAACTTCGCGCCGTCGTTCTCCTTTCCTTCGACGACCCCCGAGCTCACCTGGCCGTGCTCCTGCAGCCAGGCGCGCAGCGTGCCGAGCAGCTCAGCGTCTTCGGCGAAGCGCTCGATGAGGATCTGGCGCGCGCCGTCGAGCACGCTCTTCGTGTCGGCGAAGCCCGCGTCGGCGTTCAGATAACGCTGCGCTTCGCTTTCCGGCGTCAGCGTCGCGTCGCCGAGCAGCGCGAGCGCGAGCGGTTCGATGCCGGCTTCGCGCGCGATCTGGGCTTTCGTGCGGCGCTTCTGCTTGTACGGCAGATACAGGTCCTCGAGGCGCTGCTTGGTGTCGGCAGTCGCGATCTGCGCGTGCAGCGCGTCGGTGAGCTTGCCCTGCTCGGCGATCGACGCCAGCACGGTCGCGCGGCGGTCTTCGAGTTCGCGCAGGTAGCCGAGACGTTCGTCGAGCGTGCGCAGCTGCGTGTCGTCGAGCCCGCCGGTGACTTCCTTGCGGTAGCGCGCGATGAACGGCACGGTTGCGCCTTCGTCGAGCAGGGCGATCGCGGCGATGACCTGGCGGGGCTGCGCGGCGAGTTCGATGGCAATGCGTTGTTCGATGGGCGGGAGCATGAGGGAATCAATGGCCGAGAAGGCGGCAAGCGGCCGCCGGGCAAAGGACGCGATGGTGCAACAACCGGCCGCATCGCCGCAAGCGCCGCGGGGGCCCCCTGGCCGCGCCTGTTGCCGCCGTCACAGTGCGATCAGGGTTTGCCGCCCGTACCACTGCTCGCCGGCGTCGAGCTCGATCCGGCGGCGTGCGGCCGCGGCTTCGACGCACAGCATGTGCCGGAAGCCGTTGGCCGGCATGTCGGGCAGTTGGGCGCAGCGCTGTTCCCACGGGTTCCACACCACGACGTCCGGAAAGCCTTCGACGTTGATGCCGAGGCTGCGCCCGCCGTCGCGCAGCAGCAGCGGGCGCTGCACGTCGTGATAGACGCGGTCGGTCTCGGCTTCGACGACGAGCGCATCGCCGCTGTCGCGCTTGATCCGGTCGTTGTCGGCGGCGTCGCGGTATTCGTGGCCGTGCAGGCCTTCGAGACGGGCGTTCTCGACTTCGCCGACGCGCAGGTAGGTGTGCAGCGCGGCGGTGAACGCAAACGGCGCGTGGCCGGTGTTCCCGACTTCGAGCTCGACGCCGAGGCGATCGCCCTCGATGATCACCGTGATCTCGGCGGAGAAGCGCTGCGGCCACGCCGCGTAGCTCGCATCGTCTTCGCTCGTCGTCAGCGTCACCAGCGCGAAGTCGTCGCCGCTGCGCTGCTCGCCGACGGTCCACGGCCGCGTGCGCAGGAGGCCGTGCTTCGGCAGCCTGCCGAGCGCGGCGAACTGCGGAAAGCACACTGGAATGCCACCGCGGATCGGCGTGCTGCCGTCGTGGCGCGCCTGCGGACTGAGGTACAGCCACTCGCTGCCGCCGGCCGGGGTCCAGGACAGCACCTGGGCGCCGAACAGCGAGACGACCGCGTGCGCGCCGCCCGGCGTGCGCAGGACGAGCGCGGGTTGATCGTGGAAAGTGCGTGTTTCGATGGATGCGGGCATGAGCGGGGAAACTGGGATCGGTCGTGGGGGAGCAGCGTTTCGGGGCAGTCCTGGGGGGTCAGTCAGTCCTGCAGTGGCAGCACGCCGATCTTGACGGTGCTGTCTTCCGGATCGTTCGACAGCGTGAAGCCGAGCCCCTGCACGAACTTCAGCATCCGCTCGTTGTTCGCGAGGAATACGCCGTTCATGTACATGATGCCCTTGTTGCGCGCGGTCTCGATGAGGACCCCCATCAGCTTGCGCGCGAGGCCGTGGCGCTGCCACGCGTCGGCGACGACGATCGCGAATTCGCAGGATTCGCCGTCCGGGTTCACCGCATAGCGGCACACGCCGATCTCGACTTCCTTGCCGCCTTCCTGGATCGTCGCGAGGAACGCCATCTCGCGGTCGTAGTCGATCTGCGTCAGCCGCGCGACCATCGCCGGCGGCAGCTCGCGCATCGTGTTCATGAAGCGGTAGTACTTCGTCTCGGCCGACAGCGTGCGAACGAACTCGACTTCGAGCTCGGCGTCTTCCGGCTTGATCGGCCGGATCGTGACCTCGGTGCCGTCGACACTCGTCCACTTCGTGATGAGCTGCGACGGATACGGATGGATCGCCATGTGCGCGTAGCGATCGACCGACGGCGAGACGTTCTCGACCGTCACGCGCGCGTCGACGGCGACCGCGCCGTTCTCGTCGACGATCAGCGGATTGATCTCGAGCTCGGTGATCCACGGCAGTTCGCACACCATCTCCGAGACGCGCAGCAGCACGAACTCGAGCGATTCCATCTTCACCGGCGGCATCGTGCGGAATTCGCCGAGCAGCGGGGACACGCGCGACGACTTGATCAGGTCGCGCACGAGGTAGTGGTTCAGCGGCGGCAGCGCGACTTCCATGTCGCGGTTCGCGACGACGCGGTTACCGCCTTCGCCGAACGTGATCACCGGGCCGAACACCGCGTCGCGCTTGACGCCGACGACGAGTTCCCGGCCGTTGCGCTTGAGGATCATCGGCTCGATCGCGACGCCGTTGATCGTCGCCGCAGGCTTGTTCTTGCGCACGTCCTCGAGGATTTCCTGGTACGCCGTGCGCACCGCCGCAAGGCTGCCGAGATTGAGCCGCACGCCGCCCGAGTCGGCCTTGTGGATGATCGACGGCGAGTCGATCTTCATCACCACCGGCAGGCCGATTTCCTCGGCGAGCACCATCGCCTCGGTCGCCGAGCGCGCGACGACGGTCTGCGCGATCGGGATGCGGAACGCCGCGAGCAGCGCTTTCGATTCCATCGAGTTGAGCACCGTGCGGCGCTCGGCCAGCGCGGTCTCGATGACCAATCGCGCGCTCTCGACGCTGGGCGGGTTCAGGTGCGACAGCGACGCCGGCGTCTGCATCAGCAGCTTCTGGTTGCGGTAGTACGCCGACAGGTGGCTGAACAGCTCGACCGCCGGCTCGGGCGTGCGGAAAGTCGGGATGCCGGCCGCTTCGAAAGCCTTGCGCCCGGGGCCGACCAGCTGCTCGCCCATCCAGCACGTCACGACCGGCTTGTCGGCGGTCTTCTCGAGCTCGACGACCGCTTCGGCGACCGCGGTCGGATCGGTGTTCGCCTGCGGCGTCAGCATCACCAGCACGCCGTCGACGTTCGGCCCTTCGAGCACCGCCTGAACGGCCTTGCGATAGCGCTCGACGTCGGCGTCGCCGAGGACGTCCACCGGGTTGCCGTGCGACCATCCGGCCGGCAGCGCAGCGTTGAGCTTTTCCATCGTGCCCTCCGAGAACTCGGAAAGCGGGATGCCGAGATCGGCCGCGCGGTCGGCCGCCATCACGCCGGGTCCACCGCCGTTGGTGACAATCGCCAGGCGGTTGCCCCGCGGGCGGAAGTGGGAGAACAGCGCGTTCGCCGCGGCGAAGAGCTGCCCCATGTTGTACAGGCGGATGACGCCGGCCCGCCGCAGCGCGGCATCGAAGACCGCGTCGTTGCCGCTCATCGAGCCCGAATGCGAGCGGATCGCGCGCGACACGTCCGGGTGGCGCCCGACCTTGATCAGCAGCACCGGCTTGACGCGCGCTGCGCCGCGCAGCGCGCTCATGAAGCGGCGCGCGTCGCGGATGCCTTCGACATACATGATGATGCTCTCGGTGCGCGGGTCCGAGATCATGTATTCGAGCACTTCGCCGAAGTCGATGTCGCTCGACGAACCGAGCGAGACGACTGCCGAGAAGCCGATGTTGTTCGGCTCCGCCCAGTCCAGGATCGACGTGCACAGCGCCCCGGACTGCGAGATCAGGCCGATCGTGCCCTTGATCGCGCTGACGTGCGCGAAAGTCGCGTTCAGGCCCAGCACCGGACGCATGATGCCGAGGCAGTTCGGGCCGAGCAGCCGGATGCGGTAGCGGCGTGCCGCTTCGACGACGTGGCGTTCGAGCAGCGCGCCGCGCGGGCCGGTCTCGGAGAATCCCGTCGACATGATGATGACCGCCTTCACGCCGGCGCGACCGCAGCTCTCGACGACCGACAGCACCTGGCTCGCAGGCACCGCGATGACGACGAGGTCGAGCCGGTGCGGCACGTCCTCGACGGATTTGTAGCACGGCACTCCCAGCACCGATTCATGCTTCGGGTTGACGGCGAACAGCCGACCGCGAAAACCCGCGTTCTGCATGTTGCGGATCACCACGTTGCCCAGCGATGCTTCACGTTGGCTCGCGCCGATCACGCCTACCGATTTGGGTTCGAGCAGGGGACTGAGGTAGTGCTTCTCTTTCATTTTTTATCGCCTGAATGCAGGGTCCGTAACCGCTGGCCATGGGCCGCGAGGCCTTGGAAGCCTTCGTTGGCCGCGCTTCGATGAGTACCGGAATTGCAGTCGTTACAGTCTGGTCGAATCTGAGCCGAGTGCAAGCTTACTGCAGTGCACCATGAGTCATTGTGACATAAGTGGCAAGGCATTCCGATGGGGAGTTTCCGCAATCCGGGGCGGCGCGTCCGCTCGCCCGGGCGGTCATCCGCCGAGCGTGAAATAGAAGCTCGCGCCCTCGCCGGGCTTCGACTTCGCCCAGATCTGCCCGCCGTGGCGCTCGATGATGCGGTAGGTCGTCGCGAGGCCTATCCCGGAGCCCGGAAAATCGGTGCCGGTGTGCAGGCGGTGAAAGGCGCGGAACAGGTTGTTCGCAAACGTCATGTCGAAGCCCACGCCATCGTCGGTGACGCAGAACACTCGCTGGCCCAGATCGCGCCTGGCCGTCAGCGAGATGTGCGCGACCTCGTTGCGCGAAGAAAACTTCCACGCGTTGCCGAGCAGATTCTGCAGCGCGAGCTGCATCAGTCCGCGGTCGGCCCTCACGATCAGGTCCCTTGTTATCTCCACCTCGACGCGCCGCTCCGGCTCGTTCCGGCGCAGCTCGTCGATGATCTGGATCGCGAGTTCCGACAGATCGAAAGTTTCCTTCTGCAGCGAATGGCGCGCCAGGTGCGCGAGCTTGATCAGGTCGTCGATGAGGTGGGACATGCGCATGCCGGCCTTGCGGATCCGTACGATATGGTCCCGCGCGTTCGGCTCGACGCGGTCGCCGAGTTCTTCCTCGAGGATGCGGGCGAACCCGTCGATCGCGCGCAGCGGCGCGCGCAGGTCGTGGGACACCGAATACGAAAACGCTTCGAGCTCGCGGTTCGCCGCTTCCAGTTCCGCGGTGCGGACGCGCACCCGCGACTCGAGCTCGCGATTGAGATTGCGCAGTGTCATCTCGGCGATCTTGCGCGCCGAGATGTCGAACAGCGTTCCCGCCAGGCCGCGCGGCGCCGTGTCTTCTTCGTTGCCGTGGTCGACGCGACGCGCGGTCGCCTCGACCCAGCGTATCTCGCCGTTTCGCGTCAGCAGCCGCAATTGGGCGGTCCACGCCGGGAGTTCCAGCCGGTGGACCAGCGATATCTGGTGCTCCGCCGCGACGCGGTCGTCCGGGTGGAAGTGATCGACCAGCGCGGTGTCGAGGCTCTCCGTCAGCGTGTAGCCGGTGATCGATTCCCAGCCCCGGTTCAGGAACGTCAGCCGGCCGTTTTCGTCGGTACGGAAAATGATCTCGTTGACCGAGTCGATCAGCTCGCGATAGCGCACCTGGTTCTCGCGCAGCGACTGTTCGGACTCGACCCGCTCCGTGATGTCCCGCCCGATGCCGTGGTAACCCGCGAAGCTTCCGTCGCGGTGGAGCGGGCGCCCGACCAGTTCGAGATAGCGGCGCCTCCCGGTGCTGTCGCGCCGGCATAGCGTCAGGCTCAGCGGCGCCTGCTGCACGAGGCTCTCACGCCAAGCCTCGCGGCTTTGCGCTGCCGTGTCCCCGCAGTCGAGCTCCCACGGCGTGTGCCCGATAAACTCCATCGGGTCGATTCGCGAGCGCTCCTGCAGGCCGGGGGTAATGTGGACATAGCGGTGCTGGGCGTCAGTCTTCCATTGCCAGTCCGACGACAGGTCGAGCAGTTCGACGAGTTCGGCGGAATCGAAGCCGGCGACGCCGAGCGCTTCGACGGCAGGCGGCGGGCGCCGGAAAACATGCCAGGCGAACAGGGCGACGAGAACCAGGAGCAGGCCTGCGAGCGGCGCGGCCAGCGGCAACGCGGAGGCGAACAGTGGCGGGTGGGCCAGCAGTGGGGAGGAAGTCATCAGCGCCGCCGCGAGTGCCGCACCGGCAAGTCGACGCGCCCACGACGGAAAAGACTCATGAGACGTTTTCACAGTGTTTTCGTCGGAGTGAGTCGGGATCGAAAACTACGGATGGCCCGCGCTCGTCAGGGGAATCTTACCTGCCGGGGCGGGGGCGGGGCGCGCTATTGCCCTGAATTGTTACGCATAAGCCGGACGGGCGGCCGAGTCGACTGCCCGAATCGGGTTGTGAACGCGCTAGCGGCGGCGCCGCCGAAGAGGCCTCGTCATGCCGCGGGGGGCCGGCTAGAATCGATGCCGCCCGCACCGGAAAACGACAGAAAGGAAACCCGATGACCGCTCCCCCTGATTCAGCCGTTGCCGATCCTTCAGCGTGGGTTGCGCGCTTCGCGACGCTGATCCCCGCCGGTGGGCGAGTGCTCGACTTCGCGTGCGGACGCGGTCGGCATGCGCGCTGGCTGGCCCGCCACGGCTGGGAGGTCGAGGCAGTGGACCGGGATGCGGCGGCGCTGGCGACGTTCGCCGGCGAGCCGCGCGTCAGCGTCGCGCAGGTGGACCTCGAAAACGGGGACTGGCCTTACGGGACCGCGTGCTTCGACGCGATCGTCGTGACCAATTATCTCTACCGGCCGCGTCTCGAACTGCTGCTCGACTGCCTCGCTGCCGACGGCGTGCTGATCTACGAAACCTTCATGCTCGGCAACGAGCGCTTCGGCCGGCCCGGCAACCCGGAGTTTCTGCTGCGCCCCGGCGAACTGCTCGAACGCCTCGCCGGTGATTACACGATCGTCGCGTTCGAGCAGGGCGAAGTCGCCCGGCCGCGCCCGGCGGTCGTGCAGCGCGTGTGCGCCGTCAAGGGGCAGGGCATCACGGTGTTGCCGGATCGGCCACCCGAGTAAGCGCTTCGGGCAGCGCCGCGGCGGCAGCGAGTATGCGCCGTGCCAGCGCCTCGATGCCGGCCGGCGACAGATCGTCGCTCGTGAAGATCGGCGCGCTCGGAAAACGGGTGAAATTCCTGTTCTGCGAGCGGTGGTAGAGCGGATCGTAGTGCAGCTCGATGAACTCGGCGAAAAGCGTCGGCAGGTCGTGCGCCGCGGCAAGGGTCTTCCAGCGTTCCAGCGTCTCGTTGCTCTGCAGGCCCTTGAGGAAGTCGATTTTCTTCTGCAGGTCGGCGATGTCGTCGCCGAGGTACGCGTAGTCGCGCACGAGGAACTCGAGGCGCGCTTCGCGGCTGGCCTCGATCGCGACGCAGGGGCTCGCGCGCATGTGCCGGATCAGCGCCTCGGGCACCTGGATGCGGCCGATCTTGCGGCTTTCGGCTTCGACGAACACTGGCCGGGCCGAGTCGAGCGCATGCAGCGTGCGGAACAGTTCGGTTTCGAACGATTTCTGCGTCGGCTGCGGGCGGTCCGGCAACGCGCCGAGCACCGAGCCCTTGTGCGCGGCGAGATGCTCGAGATCTAGCACCTGCGCGCCGAGCTTTGCCAGCGCGTCGAGGACGCGCGTCTTGGCGCTGCCGGTCGCGCCGCACACCACCCGCAGGTCGAAGCGCGCCGGGAGCTCTTCGAGTTCCGCGACCACCATCCGCCGCCACGTCTTGTAGCCGCCTTCGAGCTGGCACGCATCCCAGCCGATCAGCCGCAGCCAGGTGACGAACGCGCCGCTGCGCTGGCCGCCGCGCCAGCAATACACCAGCGGCCGCCAGTTCTTCGGCTTGTCGTGGAAGCGGGTTTTCAGGTGATGCGCGATGTTCTCGGCGACCATCGCCGCGCCGACGCGCCGTGCCTCGAACGCGGACTGCTGCTTGTAGATCGTGCCGACGACGACACGCTGCGCGTTGTCGAGCACCGGGCAGCTGATCGCGCCGGGAATGCGGTCTTCGTCGAATTCCGCCGGGCTGCGGGCGTCGATGATCTCGTCAAAGGCGGACAGCTGTGCTACGGTCGCGATGCCTTTTTTCATGCGTTGTCGCGGTGCTCCGGCCTGCGCCGGGCAACCGTTTCTCCCTCTGGAATCCATGGATCAGATCAAACTCACGCAATTCTCCCACGGCGGCGGATGCGGCTGCAAAATCGCTCCCGCCGTGCTGTCGAAGCTGCTCGCGCACGCCCCAGCGGGCCTGGTCCCGCCGGATCTGCTGGTCGGCACCGAGACCGCCGACGACGCTGCCGTGTATCGCCTCAACGACCGCCAGGCGATCGTCGCGACAACCGACTTCTTCACACCGATCGTCGACGACCCGTTCGATTTCGGCCGCATCGCCGCGACCAACGCGCTGTCCGACGTCTACGCGATGGGGGGGCGCCCGATCATGGCGCTCGCGATCGTCGGCATGCCGATCGACAAGCTGCCGCCCGAAGTCATCGGCCGCATCCTCGAAGGCGGCGCGTCGGTGTGCCGCGACGCCGGCATCCCGATCGCCGGCGGGCATTCGATCGACGTACTCGAACCGATCTACGGACTCGTCGGCCTGGGCGTCGTCGACCCCGCCCAGGTCAAGACCAACGCCGGCGCGCAGGCCGGCGACGTGCTGATCCTGACCAAGCCGCTCGGCATCGGCATCCTGTCGGCTGGGCTCAAGAAAGGCCTGCTCGAAGATGCCGACTATGCCGCAATGCTGCACTGGACGACGCTGCTGAACCGGGTCGGGATGCATCTTGCCGGCATGGCGGGCGTGCATGCGGTGACCGATGTCACCGGTTTCGGCCTGGCCGGGCACCTGCTCGAAATCTGCCGCGCCTCGGCGCTCGCGGCGAGCGTGGCGTTCGACGAGCTACCGACGATCGACTCGGCGTTGCAGCTCGTGCGCGACGGCATCGCGACGGGGGCTTCGACGCGCAACTGGGCGAGCTACGGCGAATCGATCCGCTTCGCGGCTGAAGCGCCCGAGTGGCAGCGCAAGCTCGTCACCGATCCGCAGACGAGCGGCGGGCTGCTGATCGCGTGCACGCCCGATGCCGTGGACGAAGTGCTTGCGGCGATCCGCGCGGAGCAGGGCAGCGACGGCCATGTCATCGGCCAGATGGAGGCGGGCGAACCGCTGCTGCGCATCGTTTGACGGCGGGCGCAGGCGAGTCCCGGCTATCCCTTCAGCATCGACACGAGCTGTCTCCAGACGGTGTCGACGATCAGTTCCTGCGCTTCGGCCGTCGGGTGGATGCCGTCGGACTGGAACATCTCGTGACGCTCGGCGAAGCCGTCGAGCAGGAACGGCACCAGCGGCACCTTGTGCTCGCGTGCGACGTCGGCGAAAGTCTGCTCGAAGCGCTGCCTGTAAGGGGGGCCGTAATTCGGCGGCATCTGCATGCCGATCAGCAGCACGCGGGTGCCACGGCTGCGCGCCGCGTCGATCATCGCGGCGAGGTTCTCCGCGAGCAGCCGCGGCGGCAGGCCGCGCAGGCCGTCGTTGGCGCCGAGTTCGAGGATCAGCAGGTCCGGTTCGTGGCGGTCGAGCGCAGCGGGCAGGCGCGAGCGCCCGCCCGACGACGTCTCGCCGCTGACGCTGCCGTTGATCACCGTGTGGCGGAACCCTTCGCGTTCGAGGCGCGTCTGCAAAAGGGTAGGCCAGTCCTGCTTCGGGCGCAGGCCGTAGCCGGCCGAGAGGCTGTCGCCCCACACCAGTATCGTTGCCGCCTGCGCGGCGCCTGAAACCATTATTGCGAAGAAGAAGATCACGATGGATCGCAGCAGCATGGAGTTCTCCGTTCCGGTGATCGAAGTCGCCGGCCTGTGCAAAAGCGTCCCGCTCGGCGACGGCGCGGGAGTCCTGCGCATTCTGCATGAGGTTTCGTTCAGCGTGGGCGCAGGTGAGTCGGTCGCGATCGTCGGCGCGTCCGGCTCCGGCAAATCCACGCTGCTCGGATTGCTCGCCGGGCTCGATGTTCCCAGCGCCGGGACCGTGCGTCTCCAGGGCACCGACATTTTCTCGCTCGACGAGGATGCGCGCGCGGCGTTGCGCGGCGAATCGGTCGGCTTCGTGTTCCAGTCGTTCCAGCTGCTGCCGGCGCTGACCGCGCTCGAAAACGTCATGCTGCCGCTCGAGCTCGCCGGCGCCGACGATGCCGAGGCCATCGCGCGCCAGTGGCTCGGGCGGGTGGGGCTCGCTGCCCGCGTGCGCCATTACCCGAAGCATCTTTCCGGCGGCGAACAGCAGCGCGTCGCGCTCGCCCGGGCGTTCGCGCCGAGCCCGCGGCTGCTGCTCGCCGACGAGCCGACCGGCAACCTCGACGCCGCGACCGGCGAGGCGGTCATCGAGCTGATCTTTTCGCTGAACCGCGAAGCGGGCACGACGCTGATCCTCGTGACCCATGACGAATCGCTGGCGCGCCGCTGCGGGCGGATATTGCGGATGCACAACGGCGCGCTGAGCGAGCCGGCGATCGAGCTCGGTACGGCAAGCTAGCGGTTCGCCTCGGGGGCTGTCGGCTCGAGCGCCTGCAGCACGCGTGCCGCGGTGGCGACGCCCGAGCGCACCGCGGACTCGAGCGTGGCCGGATAGTCCGGGTCGAGATAGTCGCCGGCAAGCCACAGCCCGGGGAGCGGCGTCTGCGGGCCGGGACGGGCGAGGCCCGGGCGGCATGCGAAAGTCGCGCGTTTCTCGGTGATGACCTGCGACCATTCCGCCGCGGGCAGGCGGCGTTGCAGCTGGCGTTCGAGCTGCGCATGCACCGCGAGCGTGAGCGCTTCGCGGGACAGCGCCTCGTGTGGGCCGTGCGCGCTGATCACGCAGGCGACGAGACCCGCCGGGCCGCCGAGCAGGCCGCGGTCGAACGCCCACTGCGCCGGGCCGTCGGCGAGGCCGATCATCGCGTGCGCGAGCCGCAGCGGCTCGCCGAGCGCGAGGTACACGGTCGTGATCGGCTCGCTCGGCAGCGCGTCGATCTCCGCGGCGAGCCGGCTGCAGCCGTCGAGCGGGGCGAGCAACGCACCGGCGTGATGCGGCGCGGCGGCGATGACGACATGCGCGTAGCGCTGGTCGGCCGGATCGCCTTCGAGACGGAACACGCCGGCTACCGGGCGGATCGCCTCAACCGCGGTGCCGGTGCGCAGCTTGCCGCGCCGCACCGCGAGATAGCGCGCCGCCGGCACCGGGAAGAGTTCGGACAGGTCGACGCGCGGGATCAGCAGCTCGCTCGCCGAAGCGCCCGCGGCGAGGCTGTCGCGCAGGACGCTCGCGAAGACCTGTGCCGACGCTTCGGCGATCGGCGTGTTCAGTGCCGCGACGCACAGCGGCTCCCACACCAGGCGCGACAGCCGCTCCGGCTGGCGCGTGTCGCGCAGCAGCCGCTCGACCGTCAGCTGCGCGTCGACGCGGAAACGCTGTTTTTTGAGGAAGCGCATCAGCCGCAGCATCGCGAGCCGGTCCGCCCAGCCCAAGCCGGTCGCTCGCAGCACGCCAACCGCCAGATGCAGCGGCGCCGGCAGCCGGGCCGCCTGCAGATGCATGCGGCCGGGCGTGTGCAGCGTCAGTGGCAGGTGTTCGAGCAGCTTCGGCGAGCCGCCTGTGAGGCGCAGCAGGCGCGTCAGTTCGGTGTACGCGCCGATCAGGATGTGCTGGCCGTTATCGACGCGCCAGCCGTCCTTCGCGACGACTCGCGCCCGCCCGCCCAGCGTGTGCGAGCGTTCGAACACCGTCACCGGCACGCGCCGCCGCGCGAGCTCGACTGCGCACGCGAGGCCCGCGTAGCCGGCGCCGACGATTGCGACGGGATGCTGCGTCACGCCGCGGCCATCGCGGGTTCGCGCAGCCTGCGCGTCACGCCCGCACCCACGTCGAGCCGGCGATCCACAGCTTTCTCACCGGTGTCAGCGACGTGCGCCGGTCGAGCACCTGGAAGCCGTCGCGCGCGATCTCGTCGAGCAGCGTGCGATAGATCGCCGCCATCACGAGGCCGGGCCGCTGAGCCTTGCGATCGACTGCCGGCAGATGCTGGAACGCCTGCTCGTAGAACTGGCGCGCGCGTTCGGCCTGAAACTCCATCAGCGCGCGGAAGTTGTCGCCGCCGTGCCCTTCGAGGATCTGGCTCGCCGGCACCTTGAAGCGCTGCAGGTCCTCGATCGGCAGATAGATCCGCCCGCGCCGCGCGTCCTCGCCGACGTCGCGGATGATGTTCGTGAGCTGCAGCGCGATGCCCAGATCGTGCGCGTACTTCAGCGTCTGGCGGTCCCGGTAGCCGAAGATCTCGGCCGCGAGCAGGCCGACGACGCTCGCCGCGCGGTAGCAGTACAGTTGCAGCGCCTTGAAATCGAGGTAGCGCGTCTGCCGCAAGTCCATCTCCATGCCGTCGATGACTTCGAGCATCTGCTCGCGCGGCAGGTTGAAGCGGGCCAGCACGTCCTTCAGCGCGAGGCCGACCGGGTGGCTCGGGTTGCCGCCATATACCCGCGCGATCTCCTGGCGCCACCAGTCGAGCTTGTTGTGCGCGACCTGCACGTCGTTGCATTCATCGACGACGTCGTCGACCTCGCGGCAGAACGCATACAGCGCCGTGATCGCCTGCCGCCGTTCGGGCGGCAGGAACAGGAAGCTGTAATAGAAGCTGGAGCCGCTTTTTGCAGCCTTGTCCTGGCAATACTCGTGAGGGGTCATCCGATTCCTTGATATCGCAGGGCGCGCCACGCGAGCCGCGGCCAGTCGGTGCGGCCGAGCGTCGGGCGGCGGCGGAACACGTCATAGTCCGCCGCTTCGATCCGTTCGAGGATGCGCAGGCCTCCGGCGACCATCAGGCGCAGCTCCCAGCCGATGCGACCCGGCAGGCGGCGTGCGAGCGGCGCGCCTTCGAGCATCGTCGCGCGCGCCCGCTGCACCTCGAACGCCATCAGCGCGCGCCAGCGCTCGTCGCAGCGGCCGGCGTCGATGTCCGCCTCGCCGACGCCGAAGCGCGCGAGCTCGTCCTGCGGCACGTAGATGCGGCGCTTCGCCCAGTCGACCGCGACGTCCTGCCAGAAGTTGATCAACTGCAGGCTCGTGCAGATCCTGTCCGACAGCCGCAGGTTGTCCGGCGTTGCCGCGCCGTACAGATGCAGCAGCAGGCGCCCGACCGGGTTCGCCGAGCGGCGGCAATAATCGGCCAGCTCGGCGAAGTCGGCGTAGCGCGTCTTGCCGACGTCCTGGCCGAACGCGTCGAGGAGGTCGCGGAACAGCGGCAGCGGCAGTGCGTGGGCGCGGATGTTGCGGCCGAGGCGGTCGAACATCGGCGCGAGCCCGACATCGCGCGGTGGTGCGCCGCGCCCGATCGCGTCGAGTTCGAGGCGGTAATCCTTCAACCGCGCCAGCCGTGCAACCGCCGGCGCGTCGCCTTCGTCGGCGATGTCGTCGGCGCTGCGCGCGAACGCGTAAATGGCCTCCACCGGCTCGCGCAAACGGGCCGGAAGCAGCAGCGACGCGACAGGAAAGTTCTCGTAGTGATCGACGGGCATGGCGGGGCGCCGGGAGTATACGCGATCGGCGCGGCGCCTTCCGGTGTTCGGCGGCCATTTGTTCGGCGCCCGCATGTTTGACGCGGGTTCGGGGCCGATTCGGCGTCGATTCGCTCCCGCAATGCATGCCGTAGCGACCGCTACAGCAGGGCGACAAGCACCGCCGTTCGGATTATTGTTCGAGGCTGCATGCGAGCCGCGCGGGCGGCATTTTTTCGTCACCGAGGAGACGCTGAACCGATGCTGGAACTCGACGGCCTGGCGAAACGCTTCGACGGCCAATCCGGACGGGCGCTTTTCTCGCACGTGTCGCTGCGGCTCGCGCCCGGCGAGTGCGTCGCGATCATGGGGGAATCCGGCGTCGGCAAGTCGACGCTCCTGAACTGCATCGCCGGGCTCGAAGCGGTCGATGCGGGCAGCATCCGGCTCGACGGCACCGAGCTCGTCGCGCTCGACGACGACGCGTTCGCGCGGCTGCGGCGGCGCAGCTACGGTTTCGTGTTCCAGGCGTTTCACCTGCTGCCGCACCTGACGCTCGCACAGAACGTCGCGTTGCCGCTGTGGCTGCTCGACTGCGCCGCCGCCGAGGCGCAGCAGCGGGCGACAACCATGCTCGCGCAGGTCGGGCTCGCCGACCGCGCCGACGACTGGCCGCGGCACCTGTCCGGCGGCGAGATGCAGCGCGTCGCGATCGCCCGCGCGCTGGTGCATCGGCCGACGCTGGTGCTCGCCGACGAGCCGACCGGCAACCTCGACGCCGAGCGCGCCGCCGACGTCCTCGAACTGCTGCTCGGCAGCCTCCGCAGCGCCGGCGCGATCGGAATTCTCGTCACGCATTCCCGCGCCGCGGCCGCGCGCACCGACCGCGTGCTGCGCCTGACGGCGACCGGTCTCGCCGAGGAGGCGGCGGCCGCGTGAGCGCTTCGCCGGGCCGCCCCAGGAAGCGCCAATGAACGCCGGGCTGCGCCACGTGTTCCTCGCGAGCCTCGCCCGGCGGCGGCTCGCGACCGCGCTGTCCCTGCTCGCGATCGCGCTCGGCGTCGCGCTCGGCCTCGCGGTGCAGCTGATCCACGGCGCGGCGCTCGACGAATTCGGCCGCGGCATGCGCCTCGTCGCCGGCGAAGCGGACCTGCAGGTGATGGGCCCGCGCACCGGATTCGACGACGCGCTCTACGTCGTGCTCGCGCAGCGCCCCGAAGTGGCCGATGCGAGCCCGATCCTCGAAGTCGAAGCGTCGCTGCCCCAGCGCGACGACATTTTGCGCGTGTTCGGCGTCGACGCGCTGCGCGTGCGGCGCGTCCAGCCCGCGCTGATGCCAGTGCCCGAGGGGGAGGCGGGCGGCGAATTCGGCATTTTCGCCGCGGACGCGGTGTTCCTCAGCCCCGCTGCGCAGGCCGCGCTCGCGCTCGGAGAGGACACCGACGTGGGCACGGGCGGCACGCTCGCAGTGCTTGCCGGTCCGCGCGAAGAACACCTGCGCATCCTCGGCAGCGTCCCCGGCGCCGGCCGCGGCCAGCGCCTCGCGGTCATGGACATTGCCGCCGCGCAGCAGCTGTTCGACCAGGTCGGGCGCATCACGCGCATCGACCTGCGCCTCGCGCAAGGCGTCGACCGGGACGCGGCGATCGAGCGGCTGCGTCCGCTGCTGCCGGCCGGCGTCGAGCTGCTCGCCCCGGAAGCGGCCGCGTCGCAGGTCGCCGGGCTGTCGCGCGCGTATCGCGTGAACCTCACGATGCTCGCCGCGATCGCGCTGCTGACAGGCGGTTTCCTCGTGTTCTCGACGCAGCTGCTGTCGGTCGTGCGCCGGCGCCAGGAGCTCGCGTTCCTGCGCGCGCTCGGCCTCGACCGCCGCACGTTGCTGCGCGGCCTGCTCGCCGAAGGGGCGGTGCTCGGGCTTGTCGGCGGGCTGGTCGGCGTCGCGCTCGGCTACGTGCTGAGCGGGCTCGCGTTCTCGATCGTCGGCGCGGACCTCGGCGCCGGCTATTTCGAAGGCGTCGAACCCGGCCTGCGCTTCGAACCGCTCGCGACCGCAGCGTATCTCGTGCTCGGCGTTGCCGCCGGTGTCGGCGGGGCGTGGCTGCCGGCGCGCGAAGCGAGCCGCGTCGCGCCGGCGCGGGCCTTGCGCGCCGGTGACGACGTCGAAGTGTGGCGGGCGCGCCCGCGCTGGTCCGCCGCGCTCGCGTCGCTCGGGCTCGCGCTGCTGCTGTGCCTGCTGCCGCCGCTCGGCGGCGTCCCGGTGTTCGGCTACGCGGCGATCGCGCTGATCCTCGTCGGCTCGGTGCTGGTCCTGCCCGCGGTCGTGCGGCTCGCGATGCGCTGCGTCGGTGGCGTTGGCAGCGTCGGCGGCGGGCGCTCCGTCCTGCTGCGCCTCGCGCACGCCCGGCTCGCCGCGGCACCCGGGCAGGTCCTGGTCGCCGGCGCGGGCGTCGTCGCCAGCGTCGCGCTCGCCGCGGCAATGGCGATCATGGTGAGTTCGTTCCGCACCTCGGTCGACGACTGGCTGTCCGACGTGCTGCCCGCGGACCTCTACCTGCGCGCGTCCTCGTCAGGCACGAGCGCGTTCCTGACGCCCGAAGTCATCGCCGGGGTCGCCGCGACGCCCGGCGTGTCGTCGGTGCAGCCGGTGCGTTACGACACGCTGCGGCTCGACGAAGCGCAGTTCCCGGTGACGCTGATCGCCCGCCCCGTCGCCGAGGGTGCCGCGGTGCCGCTCGTCGAAGGCGACGCCGAGAGCGTGCGCGGAGCCGACGGCCTGCCGCCGGCGTGGGTGTCCGAAGCGATGGCCGATCTTTTCCGCGTCGCCGTCGGCGACACGCTGTCGCTGCCGCTCGGCGGCGCGCCGCATCGCTTCCGCGTCGCCGGCGTGTGGCGCGACTATGCGCGGCAGCACGGCGCCGTGCTCGTCGAGCTCGCCGACTACCGCGCGCTGACCAACGATTCCCGTTCGAACAACGTCGCGATCCGCGTCGCGCCCGGCGTGCAGGCGGAAGCGGTCGCCGCGGCGCTGCAGGCGCAGTTCGACGGGCGGAACTTCGAGCTCGCCGCGCCGGGCGACATCCGGTCGAAGACGCTGGCGGTTTTCGACCGTACGTTTCTCGTCACGTACCTGATGGAAGCCGTCGCGATTCTGATCGGCCTTTTCGGCGTCAGCACCAGTTTTGCCGCGCTCGCGACCGCGCGCCGTAAGGAATTCGGCATGCTGCGCCACCTCGGGCTGACGCGGCGCGACATCGGCCGGCTGCTCGCGCTCGAAGGCGCGCTCGGTGCGGCGGTTGGCGTCGCGGTCGGGCTGGCGGCGGGTGGCGCGGTCGCGTTGGTGCTCGTCGAAGTCGTCAATCGCCAGAGCTTTCACTGGAGCATGGACATCCGGGTGCCGCTGGCGGCGCTCGCCGCGTTCGCCGTCGCGCTGGTGCTGCTCGCCGCCGTCGCCGCGCGCTTGTCCGGTTATCAGGCGATGCGCCAGGCGGCGGTGCTCGCGGTGCGGGAGGACTTTTGATGCGCGCATATATTGCCGCGGCGCTGCTGTGGCTCGCGTCGGGCGTGTCGGCGGCGCCCCAAGCGCAAACCGGGAGCGGGAGCAATGATGCGCGGGATCCGCCCGGCTACCCCCCGGTCGTCGCCGGCCGCGCGCTGCAGTTTCCCGCCGACCACGGCGCGCACCCGGATTACCGCACCGAGTGGTGGTACGTGACCGGCTGGGTCACGGACGAGGACGGCGTCGAACGCGGCTTCCAAGTCACGTTCTTTCGCGTGCGCACGCGCATCGGTGAGGACAGCCCGAGCCGCTTCGCGCCGCGCCAGCTGATTCTCGCGCACGCCGCGGTCGCCGATCCCGCCGAAGGCCGGCTGCTGCACGCCGAACGCGGCGAACGCGCGCTCGATCCGCTTGCCGGCGCTGCGACCGGGCACACCCGCGCGTGGATCGGCAACTGGGCGCTCGAATGGTCGCAGGACCATTACCGCGCGATCGTCGACGCCGACGATTTCGCGTACGACCTGCGCTTCGACCCCGCCGGCCCGCCGCTGTCCAACGGCCAGGACGGCTTCAGCCAGAAAGCGCCCGACCCGCAGCACGCGAGCTATTACTACAGCCGTCCCCAGCTCGGCGTGAGCGGCAGCCTGCGCGTGCGGGACAAAACCCACCGCGTCACCGGCCGCGCGTGGCTGGACCACGAATGGTCGAGCGCCTACCTGCCGGAAAAAGCGCGTGGTTGGGACTGGATCGGCATCAACCTCTCCGACGGCGGCGCGCTGATGGCGTTTCGCATGCGCACCGCCACCGGCGAAGCGACGTGGACTGCCGGCACGCTGCGCCGCGGCGACGGCGCGCCGCGCGCACTCGCTCCCGCGCAAGTCGCGTTCATCCCCGGGCGGCGCTGGCGCTCGCCGCGCACCGGCACCGAATACCCGGTCGAATGGCAGCTCGACATCGATGGCCGCCGCCTGGCACTGCAGCCGCTGATGGACGACCAGGAACTCGACAGCCGCGGCACGACCGGTGCCGTTTACTGGGAAGGTGCGGTGCGCCTCGTCGAAGACGGCCGCGAGATCGGCCGCGGCTACCTGGAAATGACGGGCTATGGCGAGCGCCTGAAAATGTAGCGTCGATGTAACGTTTGGTATCCTCCCTTCTATGTATAATCCGCGCTCCGGGCGTCGTTCGAATGCCCGTGGGCGAGGGTGGCGGAATTGGTAGACGCACTGGATTTAGGTTCCAGCGCCGCAAGGCGTGAGAGTTCGAGTCTCTTCCCTCGCACCACCCGGTTTTTTCGCATCCGCGCGGCATGATCGACCTGCATTGCCACATGCTCCCGGGCATCGACGACGGGGCGGCCGATCTTGCGACTGCGCTCGAAATGGCGCGCATCGCCGCGGCCGACGGCATCACCGTCGTCGCCTGCACGCCGCACATCTATCCGGGCATGTTCGACAACGACAGCGCCGGCATCGCCGCGGCGATCGACGCGCTGCAGCGGGAAATCGACGCGGCCGGAATCCCCCTGCGGCTGACCTGCGGCGCCGACGCGCACGTCACGCCGGAGCTGCTGTCGCGGCTCAAGACGGGCAGCGTTCCGCGGCTTGGCGACAGTCGCTATTTTCTCCTCGAACCGCCGCACCACGTCGCGCCGCCGCGCTTCGAGGAGTTCGTCTTCAACCTGCTCGCGTCGGGCTATGTGCCCGTCGTCACCCACCCGGAACGGCTGACGTGGATCGAAAACCACTACCCGATGTTCGGCGAACTGGTCCGCTCGGGAGCGTGGATGCAGGTGACTTCCGGCAGCCTCACCGGGCGCTTCGGCAAAGAGGCGAAATACTGGGGCGAGCGCATGCTCGACGAAGGGCTCGTGCATATTCTCGCGACCGACGCGCACAGCGCGCGGCGCCGTCCGCCGTTGCTCGCGGAAGGCCGGGCGGCAGCCGAGCGCCGGGTCGGTACCGACGAAGCATGCAATTTGGTCGAGGTCCGGCCCGCGGGTATACTCCGCGACCTTTCGCCCGAGAAACTGCCGCCGTTGCCGCAAACCCGCCGTTCTTCGGCGAGTGGGCGTGCCGGCTTCTTCAACCGGCTGTTTCGACGGCGTTAACCTGCCTTGTCGAAAACGTCAGATTTGTCCGCGCCGGCAGCAGGCTCTTGCCCTAGAGTTTCGGCTCCGTCGTCCGGGGAGTAGTTGTAAATGCGTGTTTACCTTGCAGGCGTGATGTTGTCCTGCGCAATGATTTCGTCGTCCCCGGTTCATGCCCAAGCGACGTCCGCGCCGGCGCCCCTGGCGTCGGTCCTGCCATCGGCAGGCACCGCGCTCGACGACCCGGGCCCGCTGTTCGACGATTACTACATCGGCCCGTACGACTTGCTCGAAATCACCGTCTTCCAGGTCGACGACCTGTCGCGCACCGTGCGCGTCAACGCGCGCGGCTTCATCGGGCTGCCGCTGATCGGGCAGATCCAGGCTGCGGGGCTGAGCGCGCGCGTCGTCGAAGAGGAGATCGCGCGGCGCCTCACCGAGTGCTGCCTGCAGGACCCGCAGGTCACGATCTTCATCAAGGAGTTCGTCAGCCAGCGCGTGACCGTCGAAGGCGAAGTGACCAAGCCGGGCATTTTCCCGCTGTCCGGGCGCACGTCGCTGTTGCAGACGATCGCGCTCGCTGCCGGCGTCAGCGAGATCGCCGACGTCAACCAGGTCAGCATCTTTCGCACGCTGGCCGACGGCAACAAGGAGCAGCTGGTGTTCGACCTCGAAGCGGTGCGCGCCGGCAAAGTCGATGACCCGCTCATCCAGGGCAACGACGTCGTCGTCGTCGGCAGCTCGACGGCTCGGTCGATGGTCAAAAGCGTGACGGGCACCCTGCGCGGCTTCATCGGCTTCGGCACCGTCCGCTAGCCTTCCGCAAGCTTCCGAAAAACTCGCAAAAAATCCCCGGAAATGATGGACAACACAGAAAAGCCGGACGCCGGCGACGAGCGCCGGCAGGAAGTTCCTCGCCGCAACGCGTTGGTCGAGCGCCGCGAAAGCACCGCGCTCGCGCACCCCACCGAATGGCGTTCCCATGTCGAGGAGGACGACGACGACACGATCGACCTGCGCGCGATCTGGGACACCATCGTCAAGCGCAAATGGACGGTGATCACGTTCTTCGCCATCGTCATGGTGTCGGTGCTGACCGCGACTTTCCTGATGACGCCGATCTACCGCGCGAGCCTCACGTTGCAGATCGAGCGCCAGGAAGCCAAGGTGCTCGACTACCAGGGCGTCACGCCCAATGAAATGCAGGGCGACACCAAGGACTTCTACGAGACGCAGTACGAGCTGCTCCGGAGCCGTTCGCTGGCGCAGCGCGTCATCGACCAGCTCAACCTCGGCGACCACCCGGTTTTCGCCGGAGCTAATCCGTCGCTGCTCGCCAGCATCAAGGGGCTTTTCGTAGGCGAGGAAGAGGAGGCAGAGGCGGTCGAAGGCGACGCCGAGCAGATCCGCAAGCTCAAGCTGACGAAAGCTTTCCTCGCAAACCTGACGATCGAGCCGGTGCGCAATTCGCGCCTCGTCAAGATCCATTTCGACAGCCCTGACCCGGTGCTCGCGAGCCGCATCGTCAACGCGATCTCCGAAGCTTTCATCAACGTCAACCTCGAGCGGCGCATGGATGCGTCGTCGTTCGCGAAGGTATTCCTCGAAGAGCGGCTGCAGCAGTTGAAGGTGAAGCTCGGCGAAACCGAGAAGGAACTCGTCGCGTTCGCGCGCGAGGAACAGATCGTCCGCGGCGGCGAGCAGGAAGCGAGCGTCGACACCCAGGTGATGCAGGAATTCACGACTGCGCTGGCCAAGGCGCAGCAGGAGCGCATCCGCGCCGAAGCGATGTACCAGCAGCTCGAAAGCGGCAGCGTCGAAGGCATCCCGCAGGTGCTCGAAAACAAGGTGATCCAGGAGTTCAAGGGCCACAAGGCGAAGCTTGAAACCGAGTATCAGGAAAACCTCAAGATCTACAAGCCCGGCTATCCGAAAATGATTCAGCTGCAAAGCCAGATCGACGAGATGCAGGCCAAGATCGCCGAGGAACTCGCTCACGTGCGCAGCGGCATCAGCAGCGCCTACCAGGCGGCGCGCGCGCAGGAGGCGATGCTGCAGGCGAAGATGGACGAGAGCAAGCGCACCGTGCTCGGCGTGCAGGATCGCAGCATCCAGTACAACATCCTCAAGCGCGAAGTCGACACCAACCGCCAGCTGTACGACGGCCTGCTGCAGCGCTACAAGGAAGTCGGCGTCGCCGGCGGCGTCGGCGTGAACAACGTGTCGGTCGTCGACAAGGCCGAAGTCCCGCTCCAGCCGTTCAAGCCGAAAACGCTGCTCAACGCGCTGATCGCTGCGCTGCTCGGGCTGTTCGGCGGCATCGGCCTGGCGCTGCTGTTCGAACACCTCGACGACACGATCAAGGACGGCGAAAGCATGGAACGCCTGCTCGGCCTGCCGGTGCTCGGCATGGTGCCGCTGATCAAGCGTGCCAGCGACTCGGCGCGCGAGCTCGTGCTCGAACAGCTCGACGACTCGCGCTCGGGCTTCTCTGAAGCATATCGTTCGCTGCGAACCGCAATGCAGTTCTCGACGCAGGACGGGATACCGAAAGTCCTGATGGTTACCAGCGCGTCGATGGGCGAAGGCAAGAGCACCACCGCGTTGGCGCTGGCGATCAACCTGTCGCAGATGGGCCTCAAAGTGCTGCTCGTGGACGCCGACCTGCGCAAGGCCTCGATGCACCGCAAACTCGGCATACCCAACACGGCAGGGCTGACGAACTACCTGGCGGGCGATTCCCGGCCGGTCGACGTCACGCAGCCGACGCCCTATGACAAGCTCTTCGTAATCACGTCCGGGCCGCTGCCGCCGAACCCGGCGGAACTCCTCGGCAGCGCCAAGATGGTCGCGCTGCTCGACGTCGCCAAGGACCGTTTCGACTGCGTCATCGTCGACGGCCCGCCGGTGCTCGGGCTCGCCGACGCGCCGCTGCTCGGCAGCATCACCGACGCGACGGTCGTCGTCGTCGAAGCGGGCGGCACGCGCAAGGACTTCCTCGCCGGCGCGCTCAAGCGCCTGCGCAGCACGCGCACCCACGTTATCGGCGGCGTGCTGACGAAGATCGCATCCCGCAGCGGTGCCCAGGGCTACTACTACAACTCCTACTACCAGTACGGCGGCGAAGCCGAAGGCAGTCGTTCCGCGGCATGAGCGCAGCCGGGGAGGCGGGCAGGGGAGGCGCGGCGGCCCTCGCGCAGGCGGTGTTCGCCGAGCCGACGCGTTTCGGCGAGCTGGTGCGCGGCGGCGGAGCGCTGCCGGCGGACACCCTCGTCGTCATGCGCACCGCAGCCGAAGCGGTGCGCGACGGCAGGCAGCACGGGCTGGACGAGCACCGGCGCGCGGCGCTGTTCTTCGTCGAGCACGTGCTGCTGGCATACGAAGCGGACCATTACCGCGTTCTCGGCCTGACCCGGGACGCGACGGCCGACCAGATCCGCGAGCACTACCGCGTCATGATGGGCATCTTCCATCCGGACCGTCAGGGATGGGCCGACAGCGACCGGGAAAAACTGTCCGCGCGGATCAACCTCGCGCACCACGTGCTGCGGGACGATCAGCGTCGCGCCGCGTACGACCTTGAGCGGACTCAAGCCCGCCCGCGGGTGTCGGTCTCGATCAGGATCGTCTCGCAGGCGGAACGCAAACGCGCTGCCGGCGCCGCCCCCACCCTGACCGAAAGACTGCCGCTGACCATGCGGCGGAATTTTCCGCAGTACGTGCTCGGCAGCGTCGCGCTCGTCGGCTTCGTCGCCGTCCTCGCCGTCTATCTCAATCGCGCCCCAGCCGGCGCCATCGGCGCATCCCGGCCATCCCCGAAAGCCCCGGTCGCGGCCGCTCCCGCCGAACGTGCCGCCCCGGTTACGCCGGCTCTCGTGGCTCCGCCGCTGGCCAAGTCGGCAGAAGCCGCGCCCATGAAAGTGCCAGAAGCTGCCCGGCCGAAGGTGATGCCCGCGGCGGCGCAAAAACCGCCCGGTGCCGCCAACATCCCGGCGCCTGCAAGCGCCGTCACTGCGGATCGGGCACCGGTAGAAACGCCGCCCGTCGCAGCCATCTTCTCGGCTCGCGAGCCCGTGCCCGAGCCCGAAGCGGCCCCCGCCGTTCGCACCGCGCGTCCGCCCGCCGTCGTCGACAAACCGCTCGAAGTCGCCGCAGCGCCTGTCGCACTTCCGCCGCCGCGCCCGCTTCTGCAGCCGGAAACGCAGGCGGAAAAGCAGGCAGAAGCGCAGGGGGAAACGCAGCCCTCGCCAGTCCAACTCATTCCCGCACCCGCACTCGCACCCGCACGTGCCGCGGAAGCGCCCGCTCCCGCGACCCCGCCCGCCGAAGCACCCGTTCCCCCCGGCCTGACGGCGTCGGACGCCGCGCGCGTGTTGGGCCAGTTCTCGTCGTCGTATCAGCTAGGCGACATCGAGCGCTTCATGAAGCTGTTCACCGAAGATGCCCGCTCCGGAACCGGCCGCAGGGCGCAGATCCGCAAGGACTACGAGCAGCTGTTCAGCTCGACCCAGGCGCGGCGCATCGAACTCATCGACATGCGCTGGTCGCCGGACAGCGCTTCGTTGCGCGGCGAGGGTGGTTATCTGGTGCGCATCCGGCGCGGGGACGGCGTCGGCGAGGAAGTGTTCGCCGGATCGATCCGCATGGAGCTCACCCGGCGCGGCCAGGACGTGCTCATCAGCGGCCTGTTCCACAAACCTTCCGACTGACCGGCGGAGCAGGGCGGGGCTGAACCTTTCCGCACGCCGGCCGCACGCTTTCCCGCTGCATAATTGAAAAGGGCCCCGCATTGTGCGGAGCCCTTTGGAAGCTGGTGCGGCGCGGCGCGAGGCCGCCCGACTTATTCCCCGCTGATCGGATCGTCGTTGTGATTGTCGCCGCCACGGCCCCTGCTATGCTTCCTGCCCTCGCGGCTCATGCCGACCGTGGCCCCAGCCAAGACTGCGCCGCCGCCGATGATCGCTCCCATGCCGGAACTCAGACCCGCGAGGCTGCCACCCGACAGCCCCGTCCCGCCTGCCGGCTGCGGCGCGCCGATTGCGGCGGCATATTTCACGGGTTCAGGGTTGGCCGACAGCGGACCCGTCGCGCAGACATCCACGCCGCCAATCGCCAGCACCGCGTTTTCCTTCAGGCTGGTCACGCAACCTTCGGAAAACGCGACGTCGGCCTTCGACCCCTTCAGCGTGATGACGCGGTCGCCTTCGACCAGCGTCGAGCCGGCCTTGGCGACCGTGTAGTCCTTCCCCTTGTGGATCAGCACCTTCCCGTCGACGTTCGTCAGCGCTGCAACCTGCAGCGGCTCGGCGGCGTGGGCGGCGCCCATCGTGCCGACCAGGGTGATTGCGGCGGCAACTCCGGTGATCTTCTTCATTTTTCGGCCTCTTGGTGAATTCGATGTAACAAAACTTTGGGACGAAAGGTACACGGCGGGTCAGCGAGCGTCAAGCCGTTCGATCACGATGTCATCGAACCAGATCGGCCCGCTGGCGTCGAAGTCCAGCGCGACGCGGCCACCGAGCTGCAGCCGCAGCACCTGTGCCGCACAATCGGTGGCGGGGACGGTGAAAGTCGTCTCGAACTTGCGCCATGCCGAGCGGCCGGAAAAATGCTCCGTGACGCCGATCTGCCGCTCGCGCGCGCCGACGCACGAAACCGCCCACGCCAGTCCCGGTTCCGCTTCCAGCCCGTCCGGGCGCACCCGGCCGCGCAGCGCGTAGCTCCCCGGTTCCAGCATCAGATGCTGGCTCAGGTGGCGGTAGCGCACGCGCGGGCCGCGAAACACGACGTTCAGCGCGGCGGCGCCGGTTGCGCCGGAAGTCGGCAGCGGCTCGACCAGAACGTGACCCGCTTTCGCGCTCACCCAGTCGAAGCCGACGCCCGATAGCGGCTGTTCGAAGCCGCCATTGAACACGTTGCCCATTCCTTCGAGCTGCTCGACCGGCAGCGCATTCATCCACGCCAGCCGCGCATCGAGCCACAGCCCTTCGCGCTGCAGGCGCCGCAGCACCGCCGCGAGGCCGGGGCCCTGCAGCGAGTTCGCCGCGCTCGCTTCCGACAGCGCATACAGCGCCATCACCGTTTCGAGCCGCTCGCCCTTGTTCGCCGCGAATCCGACGAACGCCGGCCACCACGCGACGGGCTCAGTAAGCAGCGCGGAGAACGCCGCCCGGTTCGCGGGTTCGTCTGCGATGCGCAGCAGCTCCGGGAACGTTGCCGCGCGCAGGCTGCCACGGCGCGTCAGCGCGACGCTCGAGTGGCGCAGCGCCGCGGCGAGATCGTTGCGCCCGAGCTCGAACCCGGCCGCGATCAGGCGTACATCCACTTTCGCCGGCGCGAAGGCCGCCGCCGCGTCGATCGCGCTCCTCGCCCGCCGCGCGTCGCCGGCCTTTTCCCACAGCGCGCCGAGCAACGCGTACGACAAACCGTAAGTCGGGTCGGCGCGCACCGCCCGCTGCAGCAGCGCCACCGCCCGCTGCGGGTCGGCGTCGAGCAGCTGCCGCGCGTCGCGGGTCAGCGCGATCGGATGTTCCACGCCCGGCATTTCGGTCGCGGCCACCGTTTCGCCGGCATCGGCGTAGTGGTCGGCGAGGTTCAGCGTGACGATCCGCCACGCCGCGAGTGCAGCGAACAGCGCGAAAGCGAACCACTTGGCGAGGTTGAGCGGATGCGTGAAGGGGAGTGGGCGTTTTGACATGGGGGCGGAGTATACCCGCCGCACGTTTAGCGACCGATTTTGGAGCTGAGACTCCGTTCGGCGCCACCGCATACCGCATAGGGCCGATGAGCCGAAGGCGTTATACGCCAAGCCTCGCGGCGGTGCCTGTGCAGGCGCCGGCATGGTGGAAGGCGCTGCGCTTTTCCACCCTACGCGGGCTGTCGACCATCACCCGAGGGCGGCGAGGGCTGCCTCGGGTGCCTTGTCCAGTATTTTGAGCAAGGCTTTCGCCGCCCCTGTCGGGCAGCGCTTGCCCTGTTCCCAGTTGCGGACGGTGTCGAGCGGAACATCGATCCGCGCAGAAAACTCCGCCTGGCTCAAGCCAAGACGTTTACGGACCCGGCGGGCGAATTTTGCGGCATCCTGCATCGCCATCGCTTCGTCGGCAGCCTGCTGCGCGGCAATATCTTCTTCACTGGTAGCGTCCACGCGAGCAGAATCAATGCGTCCGCCAGCCAGCGAAGCCGGAACAGCAGGGTCAATCTTCACGCGTACTGTCTTCATAGTGTCGAACCTCTCGCTGGTTGGCCTTGCGTGCGGAGATGATGCGCAGCGTGTCATAACGGAGCGTATAGACCACAACGAATAGACGCTGTTCGATCCTCCCCATCAACTGGTACCGTTCTTCGCCATAGCTGTGACGGGTGTCGGCCTGAACCGTGCGATCCGGATCGAAAAACGCCCGCGCAGCGTAGGCGAAATCGAACCCGCGCTCGCGAAAGCACGCTTCGCTCTTGACTTCATCCCACTCGAAATTCATCGAAGAAATGTAGGCCATTGGCCCACTTTAAACAACAGGCCAGAAGAGATCCGGACGTTCTTCGACACTCTTGCCGCTTTTTCGCGGGGGGAAACGCAGATACGAAAAAGCCCAACTGAGAGCAGTTGGGCGAGTTGGCAAGGTGAAGTCCGGAAGTGATTCAACGCCGATGGCTCATTCCTCAAACAATTCGGAGTGCGTGCCCGCGCGCACAAAGATGATGGCGGTGCCATCGAGCCGGTAGATCAGCAGGAAGTCGCCGCCGATGTGACACTCGCGATGATCGGCCCAGTCGCCCTTCAACGGATGGTCCAGCCACTCGGGGCTCAGCGGCGCATCGTTGGCGATTAGCAGCAGCATCGCCTCCTTCAACCGCTTCAGGTCGTAGCGGCCCGAGCGGGAGAGGCGTTCCCAGTCTTTGAGGAAGGTCCTGGTGTAGTCACACGCCCTCGGCAGCGGCGCCCGTTTACTGCTGGCGGGCTTTTTCGAGGTCATCGACCAAGGCATCAGCAGAGCCAAAACGGGTGGCACGGGCCTTCGTCATTGCGCGGGCTTCTTCCATCGCCGCACGGGTTTCGGCGTTGGGCACCTTTAGTTCCAGCGGAAAAGCCTGGTCGTTGACCACGCGCTTGAGCAGGATGCGCACGGCATCCGACATGGACAGCCCCATCGCTGCCAGTGCCTCGCTGGCTTGCGTCTTGATTTCGTCGTCCACCCGGATGTGCAGCATCGTGGAACGAGCCATGGTTAGATCCTCCGTTCGTTAAAATTCTGTGTCTCTTTTGCGATACGGTCAAGTGACTCAGGCGTAAGCGACGGTGTCGCTCATCTGCGCGAGCTTGCCCGACATAGCTCTTGCTGCCCTGCCGCCCGCCGGCCCGTCAATGACCACCGAAACGCCTCCCAATGTGGCCCGCCTCGGCAGCTACGTCACCGCTGTCGCCTTCAACGAGAGGGTGAGCGCCTACGTGCCGCCGCGGCCCCGAGTTCGTAAAACCCCGGTTTCGTACCGTCATTACGGTACATAACCCTGCTCATGACACTACCTTAGATACCCTATCGATAAGTACCTGCATTCTGTCGTGAAATATTTGCTTGCAAGGCATGTTTATGTTGATAACATCGCGCCCCGTGCTTCGGAAGAAGCCGCAGGGCCCCGCCCCCGAGGGCATTCCCGCCGATCCGAAAACTTCCGGGGCGGGAAGGCGAGGGCACAGACAACAAGCAAACAAGCCAAAAACGAGAAACGTCTGATGAGTTTTCCGGAAAGTTTTTTCGCCATCGCAGCAACCTCCTGCCTCGTTGCCCTTGTCATCGTCCTCACCAAGAATCTGCACGGTCGCTTCACGCTGGATTCGGACCATGGAATCCAGAAGTTCCACGTCGCGCCGACACCGCGCGTCGGAGGCCTCGCGGTGGTGGCGGCGCTCGTCGTTGGCGCTTTCACGGCAGGCGCGGACGAGCAGGCGATCCTCTTTCCCCTCCTGCTGGCTGCGGTGCCGGCGTTCGCTTTCGGCATTGCCGAAGACCTCACCAAGAAAGTCAGCGTCACCCGGCGGCTGGTCGCGACGCTGTGCAGCGGCGTGCTGGCGTGGCAGCTCACCGGCATCGCGCTCGATCGCCTCGACCTCGCGCCGGCCGATTTCATCCTGCAGTGGCTGCCGGCGGCGGTGATCCTCACCGCGTTCGCGGCGGGCGGAATCGCGAATGCGGTCAACATGATCGACGGCTTCAACGGTCTCGCCGGCGGGGCGCTCGTCATCATGTTCGGCGCGCTCGGCCTCGTGGCGTTCCAGGTCGGCGACGTCGTCCTCGCGTCGGTATGCTGGACTTTCGCCGCTGCGTTCGCCGGCTTCCTCGCGATCAACTTTCCCGCCGGCAAGATCTTCCTCGGCGATGGGGGCGCCTATCTCGGCGGCTTCGCGCTCGCCTGGCTCGCGATCCTGCTGCCCGAGCGCAACACCGAAGTCTCGCCGTGGGTCAGCCTGCTGATCTGCGCGTACCCGGTGATGGAACTGGTCTTCAGCATCGCGCGCCGGCGCCATCGCGAGCACCACCCGGGCGCGGCCGACCGCCTGCATCTGCACAGCCTCGTGCATGCGCGCGTCGTGCGCCATTTTGTCCCTGCAGACCGCCCCACCTTGCGCAACGCAGGCGTCTCGCCGCTGCTGTGGCTGTTTGCGCTCGTCCCAGCGAGCTTCGCGCAGTTCGGCTGGCACAGCCGCAGCCAGTGCTTGGCCGCGGTCCTGCTGACGTTCGCGGCCTACCTGCTGTGCTACCTGCGACTGGTGCGTTTCCGCTGGCCGTGGTCTCCCGCCTCCGCCGCGCTGGACAGCGCCGAAGCGCTCGACCGCGCCTGACCGTTTTGCACCCGTTCCGGTGATAATCGCGCCCCGGCTTCCAGTCGCGGCAGCGACGCAACCGCGGCACCGCCCAAAGACATGCACACCCTGTCGGACATCAACGTCCCCGGCAGTCTCCGCGCCGTGACCGACAACGCGCAGAAAATCGGGGCCTGACCTGAACCCAAAGACGTTAGCGGCATGAAATTTTTCGACAGACGAGCCAGCAAACACTAACTTTTCGACATCTGCGCCACTTTTTCGACCGCCATCCCGCATTCCGCCCAATTTCTGCCCACCTGCCTTTCTTCGACACACACGCACTCGCACTCGACGCCTCGCGGCGCTGGGTGGGGTACGCCGCCTTGTTGCGCGGGCTGGGGCTGGAGGTGCCGATGGGGCCAGGCTGCGCGGTGGCGAGTTCCCCAAGCGCGCCCTTCGTGCAGTCCTTGACTGGCTGGACGAACATAAGGCCGAACTCGCATAAGACTGGGAGCTTGCGCAGCTGCGTAAGCCGCTCAAACCGATTTCGCCTTTGGAGTAAGACCATGTTCCTACATACCACACGCGTTGAAGTGCGCCCCGGCTATCGGCTCTACCTACAGTTCAACAACGGCGCCGCCGGGGAAGTCGCCCTGTTCGATGAACTTTGGGGGGAAATGTTCGAGCCGCTCAAGGACGAAACGCTCTTCAGGACCGCCCATCAGGATGAAACGCTCGGCACCGTGGTCTGGGCCAACGGCGCCGACTTCGCGCCCGAGTTTCTGCTCGCGCTGCTACAGACTCAGACCAGCCAAGTGGCATGACTGCCTCCATCCCGCTGATTAGGATCAGACCCTAAGGGAGTAACTGAGGAGATCACCATGCGCACTACGATCGACATCGAAAGCGACGTCCTTGCCGCCGCCAAGGAAATCGCACGCCAGCAACACACCAGTGTCGGCAAAGTCATCTCCCAGCTCGTTCGCCAAAGCCTGATCGGTGCCGCTGCCCCGCAAACCGTTGTCCGCCAGACACCCGCAGTCCCCGGCTTCGAGCCCTTTCCGGCACGTGACGTCATCGTGACCAACGAGCTCATCGACCGTCTGCGCGACGCCCAAGGAATCTGACGCGTGCGCTGCTGGACGTGAATGTCCTCATCGCCCTGCTCGACGGCAGCCACGTGCACCATGCACGCGCAAGCCCGTGGCTCGCACGTGAAATCGAGCACGACTGGGCATCGTGCCTGCCCTCGCGGCCAGGCGGGCGGGAAACTCGTGGGGATAGCCCAGATTCAGACCTCGATGTCATACCGCTATTACGGTACATAACCCTGCTCATGACACTACCTTAGATGCCTTACCGATAAGTACCCGCACTCTGCCGTGAATTATTTGCTTGCAAGGCATGTTTATGTTGATAACATCGCGCCCCATGCTTCGAATAAGCCGCAGGGCCGCGCCCTCCGGGGACATCTCCGCCGATCCGAAACTTGTCGGCGCGGCGAGGGAGGGGAGCAGACAGCAAGCAAACAAGCCAAAAACGAGAAACGTCTGATTCCAGTCGCGTCAGCGACACGACCCCTGCGCCACCCAAAGACATGCACACCCTGTCGGACATCAACGTCGGCGTCATCGCCGCTAACCGCTTCCGCGGCAATCTCGCCGACGTGACCAACAAGGTGCGCTGCTGCGATCGGTGCGGCCCGGACTGCTGACTTCCATGCTCGCCCTCACTCACCACGGCGCCGTCACCGGCGTCACCGGCTCCTGCCACGAACTCACCCTGCACGGCCCCGGGGGAGCAAAAGGGGGGATGCTGGTCGATTGCGGCATTTTCCAGGGCAGCGAAGCCGCGGGGCGCAGCAACGCCGATGAACTGGCCGTCGACTTCCCGCTTGCGCACGTTCGCGCGCTGGTCGTCACGCACGTCCATATCGACCACGTCGGGCGCATCCCGCATCTCCTCGCGGCCGGCTTCGACGGGCCGATCCTGTGCTCGCCGCCTTCGGCGTTGATGCTGCCCGAGATCCTCGAAGACGCGCTCAAGATCGGCTTCACCCGCGACGCCCGCCTCATCGAGCGCGTGCTCGACCGCATCCGCGCCCGCATCGTGCCGGTGCCTTTCGACCAGTGGCATACCGTGTTCAACGACGGCGCCGGCCGGCTCGCGATCCGCCTGCAGCGCGCCGGCCACATCCTCGGCTCGGCCTACGTCGAGTGCGACGCCACCACCGTTGCCGAACGCGAACGCATCGTCTTTTCCGGTGACCTCGGCGCGCCCGACTCGCCCTTGCTGCCCGAACCGCGCCCGCCCGAGCGCGCCGACCGCCTCGTCATCGAAGCCACTTACGGCGACCGCGACCACGAAGACCGCGCCACCCGCCGCCACCGCCTGCAGGCCGTGCTCGAACACGCGCTGGCCGACGGCGGCACCGTGCTGATCCCGGCTTTCGCGATCGGCCGCACGCAGGAACTGCTCTACGAAATCGAAGACATCATCTTCGAAGCCGGCGACGACCCGCGCTGGAAGCAGCTCGACATCGTCGTCGATTCGCCGCTCGCGGCCGAATTCACCCGTCTCTACCGTAACCTCAAGCCGTACTGGGACGAAGAGGCCATCGAACGCGTCCGCCAGGGCCGCCACCCGCTGTCCTTCGACCAGCTGCTCGTCCTCGACCGCCACGAAGACCACCTGAAAGCGGTCGACTACCTCACCCGCACCGGCCGCCCCGCCGTCGTCATCGCCGGCTCGGGCATGTGCGCCGGGGGCAGGGTGGTGAACTACCTCAAGGCGATGCTCGGCGACGCGCGCAACGACGTGCTCTTCGTCGGCTACCAGGCCGCCGGCACGCCGGGCCGCGACATCCTCACCTTTGGTCCGCGCGGCGGCTGGGTCATGCTCGACGGCGAGCGCCACCCGATCCGCGCGCAGATCCACCAAGTGGGCGGCTATTCCGCGCATGCGGGGCAGTCTGATCTGTTGAGGTTCGTCACCGGGATTCCGCAGTTGCCCGCGGAGATCCGCATCGTGCATGGCGACGACGAAGCGAAGGCGGCGCTCAAGCGCAAGCTGGAAGAAGGGGGCGTGGCGAATGTGCGGGTGCCTGGCAGTCAAGAAACCTGAAACCGCCCAGTACGCTGCCCACGACAAAACTTGCCCTTTCCCAATACGTAAAAACACAGCCCTTTCGCATGCACACTCTTTCGGACATCAACCTCGCCATCATCGGCCTCGGCTACGTCGGGCTGCCGCTCGCCGTCGAATTCGGCCGCAAGCAGCACGTCACCGGCTTCGACATCCACGCCGAGCGCATCATCGAGCTGCAGGCCGGCCGTGACCGCACGCTCGAAGTCGACGCCCGCGAGCTCGCCGCCGCCGAATACCTGCGGTTCACGGCCGACCCGGGCGACCTGGCCGAGTGCAATGTCTTCATCGTCACCGTGCCGACGCCGATCGACGAACACAAGCGACCGGACCTGACGCCGCTGATCCGCGCCAGCGAGACCATCGGCAAAGTCCTCAAGCGCGGCGACATCGTCATTTTCGAATCCACCGTCTATCCCGGCGCCACCGAGGAAGAGTGCGTGCCGGTGCTCGAACGCGTCTCCGGCCTGCGCTTCAACCACGACTTCTACGCCGGCTATTCGCCCGAGCGCATCAACCCCGGCGACAAGGCGCACCGCGTCAGCACGATCAAGAAAGTCACTTCCGGCTCCACGCCGCAAGTGGCCGACCTCGTCGATGCGCTCTACGGCCGCATCATTACCGCCGGCACCCACAAAGCCCCCAGCATCAAGGTCGCCGAAGCCGCGAAGGTCATCGAGAACACCCAGCGCGACCTCAACATCGCGCTCATCAACGAACTCGCGATCATTTTCAACAAGCTCGGCATCGACACCGAAGCCGTGCTCGAAGCCGCCGGCACCAAGTGGAACTTCCTGCCGTTCCGGCCCGGTCTCGTTGGCGGCCACTGCATCGGCGTCGATCCGTACTACCTCACGCATAAGGCGCAGGCCATCGGCTACCACCCGGAAATCATCCTCGCCGGCCGACGGCTCAACGACGGCATGGGCGCCTACGTGGTGTCGCAGCTGGTGAAAGCCATGCTCAAGCGCCGCATCCAGGTCGAAGGCGCGCGCGTGCTGGTGATGGGCCTCGCCTTCAAGGAAAACTGCCCCGACCTGCGCAACACCCGCGTCGTCGACATCGTCCGGGAGCTCGCCGACTACAACGTTCAGGTGGATGTATTCGACCCGTGGGTGGATGCCGCTGAAGCGCGGCACGAATACGGCATCACGCCGATCGAGCTGCCGACCCCCGGCCAGTACGACGCGGTGCTGCTCGCCGTGGCCCACGACCAGTTCAAGGCAATGAGCGCGCAGGGCATCCGCGCCCTCGGCAAGCCTGAACACGTGCTGTATGACCTCAAGTACGTGCTGCCGCGGCAAGCGGCCGACCTGCGCCTGTAACGCCCGGACCGCCTGGGAAACCCCGCAATCCACCGAACTACGTCGCCCGGCTTGATTGTCCTCGAACGATTACATAAGTAAAATGCCCAGCGTAAAACACACGCCTGAATTCGAAAGCTGGCTCAACAGCTTACGGGACCGCCCCACGCGCTTCCGGCTGCTGCGCCGGCTCGAAAAGGCGCAACGCGGACTGTTGGGCGACGTTGCTCCAGTTGGCGAAGGTGTTTTCGAGATGCGCGAGTTTTTTGGTCCCGGCTGGCGCATGTATTACATCCAGCGCGGCGAGGTGCTGATCGTGATGCTGGGCGGCGGTGACAAGAGCAGCCAGGCAGCGGACATCGCCTCCGCCAAGGCCTTGGCGGCGACGTTAAAGGACGGATAAGCCATGAGCAAACCAGTGAAAATCAGCGACCTGCCCGAGTTCGACATGGCAGAGCACCTGAAGACCGATGCCGATGTTGCGGAATACCTGCGCCAGGTACTCGAAGACGGCGAGCCGGGCGAATTTGCGGCTGCGCTCGGTCACATCGCCAAAGCGCGCGGCATGACCGAAATCGCCAAGGCTACCGGCATCAAGCGCGAAGCGCTTTACAAGGCGCTTCGGCCGAATGCCCACCCGCGCCTCGAAACCGTCCAGCGCGTGTGCAAAGCGCTGGGGGTCAAGCTCACGGCGACGGTCGACAACTAAGGCGCAGCATCCACACAAGCGTCCATTGCACGAGTGCCCGCGTTTCGCAGGCCGACACAGCATCCATACCCTCGACCCCTTGCCGGTGAAGCGCCGGCACTCCCACCAGCCCAATGATCGCCTACCAAGCCCTGCAATCCATCCTCCGCGACGCCCCCAAAACCTGGCTCGTCACCGGCGTCGCCGGTTTCATCGGGTCGAACCTGCTCGAAACCCTGCTCCGGCTCGACCAGCACGTCGTCGGGTTGGACAACTTCGCCACTGGTTACGCGCGCAACCTCGACGAAGTGCAAACGCTGGTCACCCCGGAGCAATGGGCGCGCTTCATGTTCATCGAAGGCGACATCCGTAAGCTCGACGACTGCCACCGCGCCTGCGAGGGCGTCGACTACGTCCTCCACCAGGCTGCGCTCGGCTCGGTGCCGCGCAGCCTGGATGACCCGATCACCAGCAACGCCACCAACATTGACGGCTTCCTCAACATGCTGGTCGCCGCGCGCGATGCCAACGTCAGCAGCTTCGTCTACGCCGCCAGCAGCTCCACCTACGGCGACCACCCCGGCCTGCCCAAGGTGGAAGACATCATCGGCAAGCCGCTGTCGCCGTACGCCGTCACCAAATACGTCAACGAACTCTACGCCGACGTTTTCGCGCGCAGCTACGGTTTCACCACCATCGGCCTGCGCTACTTCAACGTTTTCGGTAAGCGTCAGGACCCCAACGGCGCCTACGCCGCGGTGATCCCCAAATGGACTGCGGCGATGATCCAGGGCGACGACGTCTTCATCAATGGCGACGGCGAAACCAGCCGTGATTTCTGCTTTGTCGACAACGCCGTGCAGGTCAACCTGCTGGCAGCCACCACGGCTGACGAGGCCGCGCGCAACCAGGTCTACAACGTCGCCGCCGGCGGGCGCACCAGCCTGAACCAGCTATTCGAAGCGCTGCGCCACGCGCTGGCCGACAACGGCGTGCGCTACGACAAAAGGCCGATATACCGCGAGTTCCGCGCCGGCGACGTGCGCCACTCACAGGCCGATGTTGGCAAGGCGGAACGTCTGCTCCGCTACGTCCCCAGCCACGAGATCCAGGCCGGCATCCAGGCGGCGATGCCGTGGTACAGCCGCTTCTGCACCATGGGTGCCAGGGAGATCCGTGCGATGGGGAAGCCGGACCACGTGCGCTACGACCTCTAGTACGTCCTTCCCGCAAAGACTCCGATTTGCGGCTGTAGAAAGTTGATTGTGGGTTGGCACAGCGTGGGCCTTGGCTCCTGCAACGAATATGTTCTCGATTGACATTATTTATTGAAAAGTTAGTAGCTCGAGAATTCAATCAAGTTTCTGACGATCACGGAAATTGCAACAGGCGAGATCACATGAAGCTTAAAGGGAATCTAATTAATGGTTTGTCTTTAATAACGATACAGGGAGCAAATGCGCTATTTCCATTATTAGTATTTCCTTTTCTGCTCAGCGTGCTTGGCGAGGGTGCCTTTGCCGAACTTGTCGTCGCAGAGAGCCTTGCGCTCTATGTACTAACAGTGTCTCTCTATAGTTTTGATACTAGCGGTGTGCAGTACATAATCGAGGCTAGAAAAGGTGGAAAACTGGCTAAAGAAGCCGATTTTTTCATGAATATTCTTGCGGCACGTATAGTTCTATTTCTCGTTTCATCGCTACTGCTGGCTACATTATTCGGAATATTCTCTGATAGCAGCCTCAATGTTTTGCTGGCTTGGCTAGGCTTTGCACTCGGAACAGTTTTACAGTCGAACTACTATTTTCAGGCGATTGAAAATAATTATGAACTTGCGTTTTTTATTCTGCTTTCCCGCTTTTGTGGCGTACTGGCAGCATATCTGTTTATCAATAGTCCAGACGATCTTTTGCGAGCATCTGCAATCCTTTCGGGGAGCTTTCTTGTTTCCGGCCTTGCTGTCCTCGTTGTTGCCATCAACCGCTTCGGACTAGATTCATGGCGGTTAGTCAGCACAAAAAAAATAGTGTCTTTGCTTCGCAATGGCCGTCATCTTTTTTTGGGAAACATTTCAGTCTTGCTGTTTCGAAACACAAATATTCTTATCTTGGCGGGAGTATCGAGCAGCACTTCAGTTTCTACGTATGCCCTCGCTGAGAAAATAATTAAGAGCATTCAAGCGCTCGCGCGACCTTTAAATCAGCTCTTCATGCCTAAGGCTGTTAAGGGCTGGTCAGCGCAACCTGTCGACAAAAGAACAAGCATTACAGCGTTAGCGCTGATCTGGAAGAACACGCGCACTCAGGTTTACCTGCTGCTTGCGGTATTGCCGGCTATCGTGCTTTCGATCTATGTCGGACATGCTTTGGGCTTTTTACCTGGCTTTAGTGATGACGTAATTGCGCTTGTAACATTAATGGCTCCATCGGTAATCTTTGGTGCTGCCAATGCCATGTTCGGTGTCGTCGGACTGAGCCTCATTGGCGCGCAGTCCTACTTTTCGGCCGTTGTATTCATTGTGGGCGTAGCAACTTTTTTGTACTCATTAATCGCATCGTACGCTTTTTCAGCATATGGTGCTGCAACCGCTTACATTTTCGCAGAAGTGTTATTATTAATCTTGTTTATCTGGAAATACCACCGGAATACTACACGTGGACATTTTTCTTCTTAAAATAATCAACCTTTCTCTTTCAGCGGCCTTATTCCTGATTGCGTGGCTTGCTAAAAATGTGGTTGGAGTTTGGTTGAATCCTGTTTCAATATTTTCACTTTTCTGGTTTTTCTTTACGGCATTCCCCCTTTTTGTTGCATTTGAAGCGCCTGTTAACCCGCTAGCTATTGCATATATTCTAGCATTTTGCATTTTCTTCTCGTTATCAGCTTTGTTTTTTCGATGGCGTCGCGGATTTATACGAAACGCAAACAAGCTATCGGCGGCACACTATTTTGATAGACCATTAATAACGATCGCACTTTATTCATCCTGCACTTTTGCAACCCTAATGCTCATCATTGGGATGCTACAGCAGGGATTTTCAATCGCCCTGCTGCTAGACAGTCCTCTCTCTATCGGCGGAACATATGCTAGTAAACGATACTCGGGCGAGATTGTGTCGAGCGTTTACTCACAAATTGGTCTGCAGTTCAGCTATTGTACGGTTGTATTAGGAGGGCTGCTCTACGGTTCGCGGGATACAACAAGACGTCGGAAAAAATTGATAATTATTTCATTTCTCCCGTCTTTGCTGGTGGTGTTTTTACAAAGTGCTAAGGGGTTGTTTTTCTTTTCTGTGTTCTTATTTATTGGCGGAGTGTTAGTTACAAAAATATATGATAAAAAATTTTCGCTGTTTAATGGTGCAGAGATTCGAACCTTAGCGACATACGGGCTTTTTGCGCTTCCCGTAGTTATTGCGTCATTCCTATCGCGTGGAATTTACCAACTTAATGATAGTGTACTAATAATTAGTCGCCTCAGGTATTATTTGATCAGCTATTCCTCTGTGCACCTTCCTGCATTTTCCGACTGGTTTTCTGACCGATATACCGGGGAATCATCGATGGGATATCGGCAGGATTTTCTTAGCATGGGGTTCTATACTTTCATGTCGTTTTTTCGACTTGCGGGTGACGATCGGCCCGTTCTGGCCGGTATTTATGACGAATATTATTCGTATGGAGATACGATTCAGGGAAATCTCTATACTGCATTCCGTGGTCTAATTAGTGACTTTACACTTCCTGGAAGCCTGCTTGTCGCCTTCATTCTTGGCGGGCTATGTAATTTCTTTTATTGGCGACTACTAAGCAGCCGAAGCAGTGCGTTCTCAACGTTGTTTTTTATCTATTTTGTGGCAATAAGCTATCAAACGTATATTGTAAGCTCACTTACATGGATTACAATTCCGGTTGCTTTTCTGGTGCAGTGGGTCATGCTTCACTTTTTAATGAAGACCAGAGTTTAGCTGAGATTTGAATATGAAAATCTGCATGATTCCGGTGTGTTACAATGCGCATGATGACGCTTTGCGGCTTCTTGACTCTGTTGATCGCGCTTTGAAGATTTATTCTGGTTTCACGCTCGACGTTATTCTGGCTGACAATTCTACGATACCATCGAATATAGATATATCATCGCGGCGGTATGGATATGCCATTCATTGGCTAAAAAATAATAATGTCGGATATTTTCCGGCGTTCAATAATGCTCTGGCTAGATTGCAAGTTGAGAGTTATGATTTTGTGATTGTATGTAATGTTGACCTGGTGATTGCGGAGAATTTTTTTTTGATTTTAGCAAAACATCCATTGGCGCGTGAGACGGGCTTGATTGCCCCAAGCATCTTATCGGAAAAAAATGGCCGTGATCTAAATCCAAAGATTATTCACCGACCAAGTGCTCGCAAGATGAAATTTATGCGCATGATTTGTTCTAGCGCGACACTGTTCACCTGGTATCAAAAGCTAGCCTCCATACGTGAACAATCACGCGCTCGCAGTCAAAAGCGCAGGTATCTGTCATTTTCATCGGCCGAACGTATTCAGAATAAGCCAATGTACGGCGCGCATGGTTCATTTATGGTCTTTACTCGACACTACTTTGCCATGGGTGCACACGTTTTCTACCCAAGATTTCTTTTTGGCGAAGAGGTCTTTGTTGCTGAGCAATTAAGAATTCATGGCTTAAAGATCGAACACGTCCCAGGATTGCGAGTTTTCGATAAAGAGCATGCATCGACATCACAAATTAGACTTGATTTTATTCGTGCCGAGCATAAGAAATCTTATGAATATTTATATGGACAGTTTTATGCTAAGTAAAAAATAGAATGGACCGCCTCACTATTTTTTATGGATTTGTTCGAAAGAATATCCAAGCACGGAATGACACGACGAGCGCCGCCAGGATTCAAAGTGGAGGGGGCGCGAAGACATAATTAAATATTTTCAACATTGAGAGTAGGATGAAACAAATCCTCCAAGACATGACCAAGGGCGGCACTAGCGTCGCGCAGGCGCCCGCTCCGCAGGTTTCCCGCGAAAGCGTGATCATCAATAGTCGTGTTTCACTGATCTCCGCCGGTACTGAGCGCATGCTGGTCGGCTTCGGCAAGGCTTCCTATCTGGAGAAGGCCCGTCAGCAGCCCGAGAAGGTGAAGATGGTGCTGGAAAAGGTCGTCACCGATGGGCTGATGAGCACCATCGAGGCGGTGCAGTCCAAGCTGGCGCTGCCGCTGCCGCTGGGTTACTGCAATGTCGGCGTGGTGGTCGAGGTTGGCGCAGGCGTGGAGGGTTTAAAGGTCGGTGACCGGGTAGTGTCCAATGGCCCTCATGCCGACGTGGTGAAGGTGCCGAAAAACCTCTGCGCGCGCATCCCCGACGAGGTGGACGACGAGGCGGCCTCCTTCGTGGTCGTGGCCAGCATCGGTCTGCAGGGTATCCGCCTGGCCCAACCAACCCTTGGCGAAGCCTTCGTGGTGACCGGCGTCGGTCTGATCGGCCTGCTGACCGTGCAACTGCTGCGCGCCCAGGGTTGCCGCGTACTGGCCATCGACTTCGACGATGCCAAGCTGGAGCTGGCGCGGCAGTATGGCGCGACCACCTGCAACCCCGGCAAGGGCGAAGACCCGGTGGCTGCCGGCATGGCCTTCAGCCGTGGCCAGGGCGTCGACGGCGTGATCATCACCGCTTCGACCAAGTCGAACGATCCAGTCACCCAGGCGGCGCGCATGAGCCGCAAGCGTGGGCGCATCGTCCTGGTCGGCGTCACCGGCCTGGAACTGAACCGCGCCGATTTTTACGAAAAGGAGCTCACCTTCCAGGTGTCCTGCTCCTACGGTCCCGGTCGCTACGACCCCTCCTACGAGGACAAGGGCCAGGATTATCCGCTGGGCTTCGTGCGCTGGACCGAACAACGCAACTTCGAGGCGGTGCTGGACATGCTGGCCAGCGGCCGGCTGGACGTGAAACCGCTGGTCACCCATCGCTTCGCCTTCGAGGATGCGCCGCAGGCCTACCAAGCCCTGACCGATGACAAGGCCGGCCTGGGCATCCTCCTGCAATACACTTCGGACGTGGCCGCGCGCGCGGTTCGTCAAGTGACTCTCACCCCGTCCGTCAGCTTCAACGCCCAACGCCCGGTGATGGGTTTCATCGGCGCCGGCAACTATGCCTCGCGCATGCTGATTCCGGCCTTCAAGGCCGCTGGTGCGCAGTTCCACACCATCGTTACCGCTGGCGGCATCAACGGGGTGATCCACGGCGAGAAGGCCGGCTTTGCCGAAGCCTCTACCGATACGGGGGCCATGCTGGGCAATTCGGCGATCAATACCGTGGCCATCGTCACCCGTCACGATAGCCATGCCCGCTTCGTCGCCCAGGCCCTGCGGGCCGGCAAGAACGTCTTCGTCGAGAAGCCGCTAGCCATCGATTTTGCCGGTCTGGACGAGGTGCAAAGCGCGTACAGCGCGGCTCATGCGAACGGCAAAGGCCCGCAACTGATGATAGGCTTCAACCGCCGCTTTTCGACTCAAGTGCAGAAGATGAAGGCCTTGGTGGAGCCGGTGAAGGAGCCCAAGTCATTCATTATGACCATGAACGCCGGTGCCATCCCGGCCGACCACTGGACTCAGGACAATGAGGTCGGCGGCGGGCGGATCATCGGCGAGGCTTGCCACTTCATCGACCTGATGCGCTTCCTGGCCGGCAGCAAGATCGTTTCTATCCAGGCCCGTCGCATGGGCGATGCGCCCGGCGTGGCAGTCACCGAGGACAAGGCGTCCATCACCCTCGGCTTCGAGGACGGCTCGTTCGGCACCATCCTCTACTTGGCCAACGGCGCCGCCAGCTTCCCGAAGGAGCGCGTCGAGGTGTTCGCTGCCGGCCGTGTGCTCCAGCTGGACAACTTCCGCAAGCTCAGGGCCTACGGCTGGCCGGGCTTCTCCAAGCTCAACCTGTGGAAGCAGGACAAGGGTCAGAACGCTTGCGCGGCCGCCTTCCTGCAAGGCATCGAGCAGGGCAAGCCGGCGATTGCCGCAGACGAGATCTTCGAGGTAGCCCGCATAACCATCGAAGTCGCCGAGCTGTTGCGCAACCAGTGAAAAGGATCCCGAGAGGTGGCGTGTGCGGCTTCTTTACTTTGCAGAAGTAGAAGATCCGTTCTGCGCCAATCTCGCTGAGCGAAATTTTTGAAGTCAGCCGCGTAACGATCGAAGCGACTCAAACGACATGGAATATATGAAAACCATTGACATCATCGCGGGCGCTCGCCCGAACTTCATGAAAATCGCGCCGATCATTCGTGCCTTCAAGGCACGTGAGGCGGAAGGCGGGCCGCTGCGGTATCGGTTGGTGCATACCGGCCAGCACTACGACGCCCGGATGTCCGGCGACTTTTTTACCCAGTTGGGAATTCCCGAGCCGGACGTGAACCTGGAAGTGGGCTCTGGTACGCAGGCCGAGCAGGCGGCTACGATCATGACGCGCTACGAGCGCCTGCTGCTCGATGCCAAGAGCGACCTGTGCTTGGTGGTGGGCGACGTGACTTCGACGATGGCCTGCGCAATCGCCGCGCAAAAGCTGCACGTGCCGGTGGCGCACGTGGAGGCCGGAATCCGCTCGGGGGACTGGACGATGCCCGAGGAGATCAACCGGATGGTGACCGATGCAATCACGAACTGGTTCTTCACCACCAGCGAAGTCGCAAACGACAACCTTCGCCGCAGCGGTGTGAGCGACGACCGGATTTTCTTTGTCGGGAACACGATGATCGACACGCTGCTGGTAAATCTGCCGCGCCTGCAGAAGCCAGGCTTCTGGGACGAGCTGAGGCTAAAGGCGAGCGAATACTTCGTGGTGACATTGCACCGCCCGACTAACGTCGACAAGGGCGACGGTTTCGCCCGCCTGCTCGCCGCGATCGGCGAGGGTACGCGCGGGTTGCCGGTGGTGTTCCCGGTGCATCCACGCACCGCGAAAACCCTGCGCGATCTGGACGAGGTGCCGGCGAACTTCCGCCTGGTCGATCCGCAGCCGTATCTGGAGTTCAACTATCTGGTGAAGAGCGCCAAGGCGGTGATCACCGATTCGGGTGGCATTACGGAAGAAACGACCGTGATGGGCGTACCGTGCATGACCTTGCGCGACAACACCGAACGCCCAGAGACGGTGACGGTGGGCACTAACGAATTGATCGGCACCAACCCAGACGCGCTGGCGCCCGCGCTCGACAAGCTGTTTGCTGGCGAGTGGAAACGGGGAGGTATTCCGGCATTGTGGGATGGCAAGACCGCCGAGCGGATCGTCGCTAGACTCGAGAAGCTGCTTTGCAAGTGAGCCTTGCAACGCAGGCGCGTACCGCGCTCGCACTCGGGGTGCCGAATCTGGCGCGGGCGTTCTCGTACCGCCTGCGGGTGAAGTCGGGCTTGACTTCCGCGCGCCGCCTGCGGGGCGAGGCGCCTTGCGGCCCTTTTTTTGCTGTGCCGTCGTCGGTCGCGCGCGATCTTCCTCTGCCGGAAACCTGGCAGACGCACGCACGGCTCTTTAGCTATTGGCCGATCGCGGTGAGCGATGCGCCGCCAGATTGGCATTGCAACCTGCTTACCGGTAAGCGCATTGCAGCCCCCGAGCGTGAATGGTGGCGGATCCCGGATTTCGACCCCGCGGTGGGCGACATCAAGCTCATTTGGGAGGCCTCTCGCTTCGATTGGGTGATTGCCCACGCGCAGCGTTTGCGCGGCGGCGATGCCGCTGCGGTTGCGCGGCTGAATGATTGGCTGGAGGATTGGTGTCGGTGCAATCCGCCGTATTGCGGGCCCAACTGGAAGTGCGGGCAGGAAGCCTCGATTCGGGTAATGCATCTGGCCATGGCGACGGTGTTGCTCGGGCAGTCGGAGGCGCCGCTGCCGAGTTTGCTGGAACTGGTGCGGCTGCACCTGCAACGGATCGAACCCACCATCGCCTACGCCGTTTCGCAGGACAACAACCACGGCACGTCGGAGGCTGCCGCGTTGTTCATCGGCGGTAGCTGGCTGGCGCGGAATGGCCTTGGGGATGGTGTTCGCTGGGAGGCGCTGGGGCGCAAGTGGCTGGAGAACCGCGCGGCGCGGCTGATTGGTGACGATGGCAGCTTCAGCCAGTATTCGGTGACCTATCACCGGGTGATGCTGGATACCTTCTGCATGGTCGAGGTGTGGCGTCGGCGAGCCGGCTTGCCGGCGTTTTCGGAGCGCTGGCGCGCGCGTACGCACGCGGCGACGCGCTGGTTGCGTACGTTGGTGCGTGTCGAGAACGGCGACGCGCCGAACGTGGGCGCCAACGACGGCGCCCGGCTGCTTCAACTGACTGATACCGACTACCGCGATTTTCGGCCGAGCGTCCAACTGGCCGCGGCGCTGTTCGAGGACGGTTGCGCGTACGCGGAGGACGGGCCATGGAACTTGCCGCTGCGCTGGCTGGGAGTGGAGGTGCCGACGCGAATGCTCGACACGCTCTGGAGCAATGCGTTCGACGAGGGCGGCTTTGCGGTATTGCACAACAGCGATGCGATGGCCTTATTACGCTATCCGCGTTTCCGTTATCGCCCCAGCCAGGCCGACGCCCTGCATCTCGACCTGTGGCTTGGCAAACGTAACCTGCTGCGCGATGCCGGCACCTACAGCTACAACACCGAAGCGCAGTGGCTGAACTACTTCCCCGGCACGGCGGGCCACAACACGGTGCAGTTTGACGACCGTGATCAGATGCCACGGCTGAGCCGCTTCCTGTTCGGCGACTGGCTCAAGACACGCGAGCGCGACACGGTGACGGACGACGGCACTACGGTTGCATTCGGCGCGGCCTACCGCGACTGCAAGGGGGCATATCACCGCCGGCGGGTGTCGTTACGTGAAAACTGGCTGCGGGTAGAAGACCGTGTAGAGGGTTTTGCCCGCAAGGCTGTGTTGCGTTGGCGACTAGAGCCGGGCGACTGGTGGATCGAGGGCAACACCGTGCGCAACGGTAAGCATTACCTGCGGGTCGAGGCCGGCGAAGGGCTGGTGCGCTTCGCACTCGTCACCGGCTGGGAGTCGCGTTACTACCTAGAAAAGACCGAAGTTCCCGTGCTCGAAGTGGAAGTCAATCGGGCCGGAACCTTGATTAGCGAGTATTGCTGGGCACCATGAGAGTCCTTTATTTTCATCAGCACTTTTCCACCCCACGGGGTGCGGCAGGCATCCGCTCATACGAAATGGCGCGGCGGCTGGTCGCGCGCGGCCATCAGGTGACCATGGCGTGCGGCAGTTACGGCTTGGGCGAGACCGGGCTGAGCGCGCCTTTCGTTGGCGGCACGCGACGGGGCACGGTGGATGGGATCGACATCGTCGAGTTTGACCTCGCGTATTCGAACAGCGACGGTTTCGTTAAGCGCGCGATGACCTTCGTCAAGTTCGCCGTGCGCAGCGTTGGGCTGGCGCTGACCGAGCGTTACGACTTGGTATTCGCCACCACGACACCCCTGACCGCCGGTATTCCAGGCATCTTCGCACGCTGGCTGCGGGGCAAGCCGTTCGTATTCGAGGTGCGCGACCTGTGGCCGGAACTGCCCAAGGCCATGGGCGTAATCAAAAACCCGCTGGTTCTGAGTGCCATGTCCGCGCTTGAATGGGCTAGCTATCGTTCGGCGCATCGATTGGTGGGATTGTCACCAGGCATCGTCGAGGGCATTGCACATCGTGGCGTCACACGCGAACGCATTGCGCTGGTACCCAACGGCTGCGATTTGGAAATTTTCGGAGGGGATGTGCAGGCATGGCGACCGGATGCAGTCAAGCCAACCGAGCTACTTGCCTCCTTCACCGGCACGCACGGGGTCGCCAACGGGCTTGATGCGGTGCTCGACGCCGCCGCGGAGTTGAAGCGGCGTGGGCGTGACGACATCAAGATCCTGCTGATCGGACAGGGCAAGCTCAAGCCCGTCCTGCAGGCACGTGCCGAACGCGAAGGGCTGAACAACGTGGTGTTCCACGACCCGGTCAACAAGGCGAAGCTCGCAGGGCTAATGGCGAGCACGGATGTCGGCCTGCAGATTCTGGCGAACGTGCCAGCCTTTTATTACGGAACTTCACCCAATAAGTTCTTCGACTACATCGCGGCCGGGCTGCCGGCGCTCAACAACTATCCAGGCTGGTTGGCGGGAATGATCGAGGAGAACCGCTGCGGCTTTGCGGTACCGCCGGATAACCCTCAAGCATTTGCCGACGCGCTCGAAAAGGCTGCGGACGACCGTGAGGCGCTCAAGAAGATGGGACAGCGCGGCAAAAAGCTGGCGATCCGCGAGTTCGACCGGCAGAAGCTCGCCGACAGCTGGGTCGATTGGCTGGAAGGCGCGCGCGCATGATCAAGCGTGAATTCGACATCGTGGCACGGTTTTGGATCTGCTCTTGTTGGCGCTGATGAGCGCCGCTCTGAGTTGCAGATCCGCAAGAAACTGGGCTCACCTGCTTTTTTAAACCTTGTACGTGCAGCAAGCGTAAGTACCTGCTTGCTCACAAACTCTTTCTTGTCATGACAGATAACACCCACTTTGCCGCCCTCGTCGATTTGGTCGGCACCCTCTACGGCGGCGGCCCGACGCCCTTGCATCGCCCCGTTTTCGAAGGCAACGAAAAGCAATACCTGGTCGACTGCATCGACTCAAACTTCGTGTCCTCGGTGGGCGCGCGCGTGACCGAGTTCGAAGAGCGAATCGCCGCCTTCACCGGCGCACGGTTTGCGGTTGCCACGGTAAACGGCACGGCCGCGCTGCACGTCGCCCTGCAACTGGCCGGCGTGGAGCGGGGCGATGAGGTGATCAGCCAGGCGCTCACGTTCATCGCGACCTGCAATGCGCTGACCTACGCCGGTGCCCGGCCGGTCTTTGTCGACGTTGACCGGGACACCCTGGGCCTGAGCCCGCGGGCGCTGAGAACCTGGCTTGCGGCCAACGCGGTAATGCGGGACGGGCATGCCTTCAATCGGACGACCGGCGCGCGGATCGCGGCATGTGTGCCGATGCACACGTTCGGCTTGCCCTGCCGTATCGAAGAGATCGTCGCGCTCTGTGATGAATACGGGATACCCGTCGTGGAAGATGCCGCGGAGTCGCTCGGCAGCTACGTCGGCGAACGGCATACGGGCACATTCGGCCGGCTCGCAACGTTCAGCTTCAACGGCAACAAGATCATCACCACCGGAGGGGGCGGGATGATCGTGACCGACGATGAGGAACTGGCCCGACGCGCCAAGCACTTGACCACGACGGCCAAGATTCCGCATCCCTACGAGTTCGAGCACGACGAAGTCGGCTACAACTACCGGCTACCCAACATCAATGCCGCGCTCGGCTGCGCGCAGATGGAAAAGCTGCCCGCGATGCTGGCGATCAAGGCCGAGGTGGCGCAGCGCTACGCGGCGTTTTGCGAACAGCATGGCCTCCGCTATGTCGGCGCGCCGCCGGGCACGCGGCCGAATTTCTGGCTGAACGCGATCGTGCTCGATTCGCGTGAGGCGCGTGATGCGCTCCTGGAATACACCAACAGCCGGGGCGTCATGACACGGCCGATCTGGCGGCTGATGTCGTCGCTGGAGATGTTCAAGGACTGCCAGCACGATGGGCTGGAAAACTCGCGCTGGCTCGAGGATCGCGTCGTGAATCTTCCTTCCAGCGTGCCTGAAAGCGAATTCTGGAGACTCCAGCAATGAATGTGCTTCAACTGATCGGGCGCGAGCGCCTGTTGTTCGATACCGACCTCGCGCGCGAGGAAAAGCGCTTGACCGAGCTGGTGAAAGGAAGCCGCTTTCTCGTGATCGGCGGGGCGGGGTCGATTGGCCAGGCGGTCACGCGAGAGATCTTCAAGCGCGGGCCGCGCGTGCTGCATGTGGTCGACATCAGCGAGAACAACATGGTCGAACTGGTGCGCGACATCCGCAGCACGCTCGGCTACATCGACGGCGACTTCCGCACTTTCGCGATCGACTGCGGCGGGCGGGAGTTCGACGCGCTGATGAACGCCGGGGACGGTTACGACTATGTGCTGAACCTGTCGGCACTCAAGCACGTGCGCAGCGAGAAGGATCCGTTCACGCTGATGCGCTTGATCGAGGTGAACGTGCTCAACACGATCGCGACGATCGCCCAGGCGCGTACCAAGGGGGCGCGCAAGTACTTTTGCGTGTCGACCGACAAGGCGGCCAACCCGGTGAACATGATGGGGGCGAGCAAGCGGATCATGGAGATGTTCCTGATGCGCGAGAGCCTGAGCCTGCCGATTTCGACTGCGCGATTTGCCAACGTCGCGTTTTCCGACGGGTCGTTGCTGCACGGCTTCAACCAGCGCTTTGCCAAGCACCAGCCGATTTCGGCGCCGAACGACGTGCGACGTTATTTCGTAACGCCGCAGGAATCGGGCGAGCTGTGCCTGATGTCGTGCCTGCTCGGGGACAACCGCGACATTTTCTTCCCGAAGCTGAGCGAGGCGCTGCATCTGACGCGCTTTTCCGACATAGCGGTGCGCTACCTCGAATCGCTGGGTTACGAGCCGCACGAATGCGGCAGCGAGGACGAGGCGCGCGAACGCGGCGCGGAGCTGATCGCGAAGCGCAAGTGGCCGGTGTATTTCTTCGCCAGCGACACCACCGGCGAAAAGGACTTCGAGGAGTTCTTCACCGAGCGCGAGACGCTGGACATGGCGCGGTTCGACACTGTCGGGGTGATCAAGAACGCGGCCGAGTTCGACGGCGCCCGCCTCGATCGATTCATTGCGCGCATTAACGAGATCCGCGCCCAGCCGACCTGGGACAAGGCGGAGATCGTCGCGCTTTTCAACGAGATGATCCCGGAGTTCGATCACAAGGAAACCGGCAAATATCTGGACAACAGGATGTGACATGCAGCGAATTCTGGACATTCTTTTTTCGGGCCTGGCGTTGCTGGTGTTGTCGCCGCTGTTGGTGCCGGTGATGATCGCGCTGCGGCTGACCGGCGAAGGCGAGATCTTCTACGTGCAGCAGCGCGTCGGCCGCGGCGGCAAGTCGTTCGGCCTGTACAAGTTCGCGACGATGCTGAAGAACAGCCCCAGCCTCGGCACCGGCACGGTGACGTTGAAGAACGACCCGCGCGTGCTGCCGCTGGGCGGTTTCCTGCGCAAGACGAAGATCAACGAGCTGCCGCAACTGCTCAACATCCTGTTCGGCGACATGAGCATCGTCGGCCCGCGGCCGCAGACGCAACGCTGCTTCGATGCGTTCCCGCCGGCGTCGCAGGCGCAGATCGTGAAGGTGCGGCCCGGGCTGTCGGGAATCGGCTCGATCGTCTTCAGGGGCGAGGAGGACATGCTGCACGCCAGCGCCGCGCCCGAGCGCTTCTACGATGAAGTGATCATGCCGTACAAGGGCAAGCTGGAAGAATGGTACGTGGCGAACCAGGGGCTGCGGACGTATTTCGCCTGCATTGTGATAACCGTGTGGGTGGTGCTATTTCCTTCGTCGCGAATAGTGTGGAAAGTATTATCGCCGCTGCCATATCCCCCACGTGAGCTTGAAGCGCACATCCAATTCGAAAACTGAACCGACACCATGCAATTAATTTTTGACCATCGGTTGATTCGACACGTTATCGAAACCTCGGAAAAAGAACATGGTCGTTCTTCGCGCGTGCTTCAGCTGGCGGAAAAATTGCTGCAACGATCATTCGTGAAAATGCCCTTGTGGCTTTTTGAACGTATTATTGGATTCCTCCTGGCGCTGCCCATACCGGTCTACAGCTCGGTTGTATACGCATTGGTGACAAACATGCGCGGGCTGCCCCACATGTGGGGTATGTATATCAGAGGTTTATACTATCGAGAAAAGCTCGGCTTGATGGAACCCAATGTTTTTATCGATCAAGGTGTTTTTTTTGCGTTTCCGAGAGGTGTTGAGCTGAAGGAATTTAGCTATATCGACAAGAACGTGCTTGTGATGAGCAAGACGGCGAAAGTCGGTAGGCGCGTTCATATTGCGCCTCGTGTTTTTATCAGTGGTGGCGGTGATTTTGAAATCGAGAACTACGCTTGCATCGCAACCAACTCAAATATCATCACCTCAACTGAGGTGCTTAAAGACGGCGCGCGATGTTCCGGGCCAATGGTAAGCGCTGATCAACGGAAAGTTTTTCGGGGTAAGGTGCGGATCAAGAAAGATGCCTTCATTGGAGCGAACGCGACCTTGTTGCCCGGGGTTACGATCGAACCGGGTACAGTAGTTGGGGCGGGGGTGACCGTGGCAAAATCGTCCGAGCCTTGGGGCATTTACGTAGGTGAGCGTGCTCAACGAGTAGGTACTCGCGATTCGGTTCTTTGGCCCGATAACTGATCGCTGGCTTTTCTTTGGCAATGACGCTTTGTTTTGCGATGTAGATGTCGACGGGAGAGCATTTCGTAGGCCGCCATTGAGGCAGTCGTTCGAGTGCCACTCTGTTAGCATCACGGCCTTCGCAACTGCCGAGCCGGGGTAGTGTGTCAGTGCTGCATGGATTGGGTGAGCTTGGGCGGCGCGCGCGCTGCATGCTGTCGAACGTGTCGAACGCCTCGGATCTCGTCGGGGCCGACGGTGCGAGCGGCGGCGGATCGGTGTTCATGGGTCGTTGGTTCCAGCGCATGCGCTCGCGCGTACTGGTGCTCGCCTACGACCTCGTCATGCTCGCGCTGGCGTGGGCGCTGGCGTATTGGACGCGCTTCAACCTGGCCCACGTACCTGCCGAATTCATCGCTGAGGCCGGGCGGATGTTGCCGCTGGTGTTGCTGGTGGTGGGCTCGGTGTATTGGGGCTTCGGGCTTTATCGCGGGGTGTGGCGGTTCGCGTCGCTGACCGACCTGGCGAAGATCGTCCAGGCGGTGCTGATCGGCACCACGCTGCTGCTCGCCATCCTGTTCGTATTCAACCGCATGGCCTATGTGCCACGGTCGCTGCCGATGCTGTTCGTGGTCTACCAGATCATGCTGCTGGCCGGCCCGCGCCTGATGTACCGCTGGGTGAAGGACCGGCGCATCGACCCCGGCACCGGCAAGCGCGTGCTGATCGTGGGCGCCGGGTCGGATGGCGAGATGCTGGTGCGGGATCTGCTGCAGGACCGCGATGCCGGCTACCTGCCGATCGCCTTCGTCGATGATCACCACCACCGCCTTGGCCGCACCGTACATGGCGTACCGATTCGCGGCACTATCGATGAACTGCCGAAGGTCGTGGATGTCTTCGGCATCGATCTGGTTCTGCTCGCCAAGCCGAACGCCACGGCAAGGCAGATGCAGCACATGGTCGATCTGTGCGAGGCCACCGGCAAGCCTTTCCGCACGGTGCCGCCGACCAAGGACCTGGTCGCCGGGCGGGTCGCGGCGGGGCAGTTGCGGCAGGTTTCGATCGAGGATTTGCTCGGGCGCGATCCGGTGTCGCTGGATTGGGACGCGATCCGCCGCAGCCTGAGCGACCACGTGGTGCTGGTGAGCGGGGCCGGAGGTTCGATCGGTGCGGAGCTGTGCCGGCAACTGTGCCGATGCAATCCGCGCCTGCTGGTTCTGATCGATCACAGCGAGTTCAACCTTTACAGCATCGAAACCGAACTGCTGGAGTCGCCCGACGCGCCACCGATCGCGCGCCATCTGCTTTCCGTGACCGATGCGGTGGGCGTGCAGCAGGTGTTCGAGCGCTACCGGCCGCAGGTGGTGTTCCATGCCGCCGCGTACAAGCACGTGCCCTTGCTGGAAGACCAGGTGGAGGCGGCCGTGCGGAACAACGTGATCGGCACGCAAGTGATGGCACAAGCGGCCGCGGCATGCGCGTGCGAGCGCTTCGTGCTGATTTCGACCGACAAGGCGGTGAACCCGACCAACGTCATGGGCGCGACCAAGCGGCTGGCCGAGCTGATCTGCCAGGCGCAGGATAGCCGCGCTGGCAGCCGCTTCATGACGGTGCGCTTCGGCAACGTGCTCGGCTCGGCCGGCAGCGTGGTGCCGCGTTTTCAGCGGCAGATCGAGCGCGGCGGCCCGGTGACGGTGACGCATCCGGATATCGAGCGCTTTTTCATGACGATTCCCGAAGCCTGTCAGTTGATCATGCAGGCGGCAGCGATCGGCGACGACGCGGACACCTTCGTGCTCGACATGGGCGAGCCGGTGAAGATCCGTTACCTGGCCGAGCAGATGATCCTGCTGTCCGGTCGCCAGCCCGGGCGCGACATCCGGATCGAATACACGGGCCTGCGCCCCGGCGAGAAGCTGTACGAGGATCTGTTCTACCCGGCGGAGATTTTCGCCGACACGCCCCACCCGCGCATCCACATCGCCCGCCAGACGCTGCCCGTCGACCGCAAGCAACTTGCATTCGCTCTGCAGGCGCTGCATGCCGCGCTGCAGGTGCGGGACCGTGATGGACTGGTGGCGGCATTGAAACACGCGGTTCCGGCATGGGAATCCGGCGGGGGTGAGGACTATTGCGCTGCAACAGGACGACAAAGACATACGGATGGGGAGTGTCTTGCAGGCTGAGCGGTACCCACGATGGGAAGCGCGCCGGGGCAGAATAGTAATGATGAAAGATCTGCCCCATTTGCCCATTTTAACCGTTATGATCATTATGGTTAGAGAGGAGAGCGGGCAATGATTACCCAGACCAGTGCAGTGGCATTCAGGCAGAACCTTGGCGAGATGCTCAATCAGGTGCAGTACCGCCACGACAGCGTGGTGATCAACAAGGACGGGAAGCCGGTGGCGGCCCTGGTCGACGCGCGCCTGTTCGAGCGTATTCGGCGCATGCAGGGGCGTTTCGAGGCTTTGTGCGAGCGCATCGAAGCGGGATTTGCTGCTGTGCCCGAGGCGCAGGGCCTGGACGAAATCGACGCGGCAGTTGCGCTCGAGCGTGCGCAGCATCGCTCGTCAACGCCGCGCTGATGGCGTCGCACACGCTGCGCGTCGTTCTCGACACGAATGTGCTGCTCTCGGGCATTGCCTACCCGGGTAGCGTGCCGGGCAAGATCATGGCTGCGTGGCGCCACGGCTCCGTCGATGTCGTGCTGTCGTCCTTCATCCTCGACGAGTTGCGACGGGTTCTCCCTCGACTCGCCAATCGACACGGATTGTCGGCCACCGAGATTGACGACCTGGTGGACATCCTCTCCATTCTCGCCGTGGTGATTGACCCCTTGCCGGCGGCCGAAGCAGAACTGCGAGATATCAATGACCTCCCGGTGCTGGGCACCCTGCTTGCGGCACGCGAGAACGAGGGCGCCGATTACCTAGTGACCGGCGACAAGGACCTGCTCGTTTTGGCCGAACGTTTTCCAATCGTCACCCCCGCGGAGTTCTGGAAAAGGCATGGCGGTTTGTGAGGTGGATTCAGTCGTCGCTCCGTTTGACCGATGACCGATCGCACAGGGTTCTCCTGAAAGTCGAAATTAGTCTATTAGCCCGGCAACTAAACACCGTTCGGGCTGAGCTTGTCGAAGGCCAGTTGCGGCAAGGCAATTGCGGTTCGACAGGCTCACCGCGAACGGTAACTGGTTTGCTGGAACGGACTACTAGTCTGGCTAACCCGCGGGTGCCACCTGAAGCTTGGTGTGCGAGCCGTCGCAAAACGTGGCCGATCACCGATTTTGCCGCGATGTTGGGATATGCTCGCGCGGGTCCAAAAATTCGAGAACAACACAAACGGAGTACGCGGAATGAGCACGTATCAGGAAATCCTCGCGCAGATCGAAGCGCTCAAGCAGCAGGCCGAAGAAATGCGACAAGCCGAGGTTGCCGGCGTGATCGCCGACATGCGGCAGAAGATCGCGGACTACAACCTGAGCGCGGCCGACCTGGGCTTCGGCGCGCCGGCGCGGGCCGAGAAACCGGCAGCGGGCAAGCGCGGAGTGGTGAAGGCGAAATACCGCAATCCGGCCACCGGCGCGAGCTGGTCCGGCCGCGGCGTGATGCCGAAATGGCTGAAGGCCGAGCTGGATGCGGGCAAGGCGAAGGAGGCGTTCCTGATCGCGGATGAAGGGGCGCAATTGTGATGAATCGCGTCTTGCTTGCGCGCTGTGAGTGGTTGGCATTTGCCACTGTCTACGCAAGAGACTCCACGAACAAGGAAACACACGATGGCTACCATCACAGAGCGGTTGTTGGAAACCGCTCGTTCCCTGCCGGAGCCACTGTTGGCCGAAGTGCTCGATTTCGCCGAGTTCTTGCGGGCCAGGCACGCCAGTATCGAGGCTCAGACGGTGGGTCACGATTTGCTCGACCTGTGCGGCGGGCTGGAGAATTCGACGACGTTCAGTGAGGCCCCCGACGTTATTCAGCAGCGGTTGCGCGATGAGTGGCGTTAAGTATCCTGCTGGATACCAGCTTCATCCTGAGGAAGGGCGACCACATAAAGTTCAAGCATCCCGGCAAGCCCGGCCACGTGGTGGTGCCACACCCGCGCAAGGACGTGGCGATCGGCACGCTGCGCAACATCTACCGGCAGGCCGGATGGGATTGGAGGTGAGGAACATGTTGTATCCCGTGTACGTGCATAAGGACGAGGGCAGCGCCTACTGCAGCACTCCACTGGAAAGATGGCTTCTCCGCTCCGGAAGATACAGCTGGGCGATATTGCCGGAATGACGCCTGACGAGCGCGAGACGGTCTCCGCCTTCACGACCCGATTTGCCACCTATCAGGAGCAGATCGGCAAGACCATGCGAAGCATCGCAATTGAAGAGGAAAGCGCTACCACCCCGTTCGGGGGGATTACCATCAGCCGCCGCATGGTCAGCTACTACCGCACGGCGCACAAAGCCATCCCGCGTGCGATCTGGCTGGCCTGCCTCGGCTGGGAAGCGACACGACCAAATACCAAGACGCTTCCGCGTGCTTTGCCCACCAGGGTGGTGCGGGGAAGGATGGGCGTGGCGTAGCGGCTACAATCGGAGCTTCGCTGTTCCGGAGCCGGCCCTCATGTCCCGCAAGAAGCTGCCCATCGGTATTCAGACTTTCGCGCGCATTCGCGAGGATGGCTGTTATTACGTCGACAAGACGGGCTTCGCGCTGCAGCTGATCGAGGAAGGCAACTATTACTTCCTGTCGCGTCCGCGGCGCTTTGGCAAGAGCTTGCTGCTCGACACGCTGGCCGAGCTGTTCGAGGGGAATGAGCCGCTGTTTCGCGGGCTGGCGGCGCATGGGAAATGGGACTGGACCCGGCGGTTTCCGGTGCTGCGGATCAGCTTTGGCGATGGGATGTTGCAAAGCCGCGCGGCGCTGGATGAGCGGATCGACGAGCTCTTGACGGAAAACGAGCAGCGACTGGGTTTGACCGTCGAGCGCGCCAGCGTTGCCGGCCGCTTCGGGGCGCTGATTCGCCAGGCCGAGCAGGTGCATGGCCAGCGGGTGGTGGTGCTGGTCGATGAGTACGACAAGCCGATCCTGGACAATCTGACCCGGCCCGAGATCGCGCGCGAGATGCGCGACGGGTTGCGCAACCTGTATTCGGTGATCAAGGGCCAGGATGCCCACATCCGCTTCGCGATGCTCACCGGGGTGTCGAAGTTCAGCAAGGTGAGTTTGTTCTCGGGGCTGAACAACCTCAACGACATCACCCTGGATGAACGCTACTCGGCCCTCTGTGGCTATACCGACGAGGACGTCGACACGGTGTTCGCCCCCGAGCTGCCCGGGTTGGATCGGGACGAGATCCGTGCCTGGTACAACGGCTACAACTGGACGGGGACATCGGTCTATAACCCGTTCGATCTGTTGTTGCTGTTCCAGAAGCGGCAGTTCCGGCCGTTCTGGTTCGAGACGGGGACGCCGACTTTTCTGGTCGATTTGCTGACGGTGCGGCGTACCTTTACGCCGGACTTGGAAAGGGTGGTGGCGCTCGAGTCGCTGCTGTCGAGCTTCGATGTCGACCGGATTCCGACCGAGGCGCTGATGTTCCAAGCGGGCTATCTGACCATCGATTCGGTGCGCTATCTGCCCGGCCTGATGCAGCTGACGCTGCGCTACCCGAACCTGGAGGTGCGCAGCAGCCTCAACAATGCCTTGCTGGAGGTGCTCTCCGACGACCCGGCGCGACACGGCGTGCACCTGCCCCAGCTCTACGACCTGTTAACGGCAAACGATTTCCCCGGCCTGCAGCAGCTGTTTACCGCCTTCTTTGCCACCATTCCGCACGACTGGTACCGCAACAACCCGATCGCCCAGTACGAGGGCTACTACGCCAGCGTGTTCTACAGCCACTTCGCCGCGCTGGGGCTGGATATTCGGCTGGAGGATGTGACGAATCGCGGTCGGATCGACATGGCGGTGCTGTTCAACCGCAACGTCTATCTGTTCGAGTTCAAGGTGGTGGAGCTGGTGCCCGAAGGCAAGGCGCTGCAGAAGCTGCGCGACCGCGCCTACGCCGACAAGTACCGCGCCCGCGGTGAGCCGATCCACCTGATTGGGGTGGAGTTCAGTCGCGACAGCCGCAGTGTGGTGGGGTTCGAGGTCGAGCGGGTCGATGCGGCCTCCTCGTAGGATGTTCTAGTAATCCGTTCCAGAAAAATCATTCCAATGAATCCGTTCGGCCTGAGCTTGTCGAAGGCCAGTTGCGGCAAGGCAATTGCGGTTCGACAGGCTCACCGCGAACGGTAACTGGTTTGCTGGAACGGACTACTAGTCGCGCTCGGCGGGTACCTGTTGGTTTTCTGGATGAGCGAGGCTATGCTGGGTGGCAACAGCGCCCAAACCTCTGATGTCGGCTCGTCCGGCATTATGTTTGGGCCTTCTTTTGTCGCTCTTGTGCGACGTTCCATGACAATTTCAACTCGCGGAGGACCCCCCGATGCAGCGCGCCATCGCGACAGAAGAACTCAGGCTGAGCGGGTCGAAAACTTGAGAGCAACATGAATGGAGCAGGCGGCCAGTTGTTTTTGGTTAAGGTGAGCGACTTCCATCTTGGTCTCCTTCCGAATGAGTTGGCAGGAGTCATGAAGGCGCTGTTCCGCCCACGAGCCAAGGCGCAACGCGCCCTGGCGGCGGAATGGGTGTAAATGGGCGTCCTTTTGATTGCCAGCCAAGCAAGGCAATCCCGTTTCGAATATTGCGATTATTCGTTTATTTCGATTATAATCCCTCCCATGATGCTGTTTGAAGCTCCGAGGAGGCTGCCATGACCACACTCTTTCCCACCCATTCGTTGCCGACGGCCGAAGAAGTTGCCATCGCCCGCGAGAGCGGCCGGGCGCTGTCCGCCTTCCTGCAGACCCGTGCGGAAACCCAGCAGATCGAGATCTTCGACGACAAGGGCGCGTCGCACCCGGTGCGCGTCCCGGTGTCGGCGCTGCGGCTGCTCGTCGACGTCCTGACCGAAATCGGTGAGGGCAACGCGGTCAGCATCATCCCCATCCACGCCGAACTGACGACTCAGGACGCAGCAGACGTACTCAACGTCTCGCGGCCGTTCCTCGTGCAGTTACTGGAGCGCGGCGAGATCCCGTTCCACAAGATCGGCACGCACCGTCGTGTCCGCTACCAGGACGTGATCGCGTACAAGGAGCGGATCGACGCTGAGCGCAGCAAGGCCCTCGATGCACTGGCCGAGCAAGCCCAGGCGCTCAAGATGGGATACGAATGAATGAGTTCGAACTTCACCGTCATCTACGACGCGTGCGTGCTCTATCCGGCACCGTTGCGCGACCTGCTGATGCGCCTGGCGCTGACCGATCTGTACCGGGCGCGTTGGACGGACATGATCCACGACGAGTGGACGCGTAACGTTCTGAAGCAACGGCCAGACCTGAAGGCAGAAGACCTGGAGCGGACGCGGTCGCTGATGAATGCCCACATCCGCGACAGCCTGGTCACTGGCTTCGAGCATCTGATCCCGTCTGTCGAACTCCCGGATCCCGATGACCGGCATGTAGTTGCCGCCGCCATTCACGGTGGCGCCAGCCTGATCGTGACCTTCAACCTGAAGGACTTCCCGCCGGAACGGCTCAAACCCTACAACCTGAGCGCCCAGCACCCGGACGACTTCATCTTTGATCTACTGGATCTGCACGCCGCCCGAGTGTGCGAGGCTGCTGCCAACCATCGCCGATCGCTGAAGAACCCGCCCAAGACAGCCGACGAATACCTGGACACGCTGCTCAAGCAGGGATTGACACAGACCGTCGGTCAGTTGCGCGAGTGGAAGGTAGCGATCTGAGGGACGCGCGTTCGATTCCCGTTTCAGGAATTGAACTGGCCCCGGAAAGCAGACGAGGTTGAGGCCGCATATCGGCGACCAATCAGGGCGAAAAACCTGCTTGATCATCCACCCAAGGGCGTACCGGCAGGCTTTTCGATCGAGTTCGCACCGGTTCGCAGCAGCGCGCAGCGCTTCGATTCCGCACTTTCAATAGTCGTTTGATGCGGGGTACCACCCCACTAGGAAGCGACAGGGGATAATGCGATTCCGCAAACATTGGCTGCGGTGTGCGCCGCGATTTTTCAGGGACGGGTAGATACGGAAATCGTCCAATCCGACCAGGTCGGTGCTGGTCAATGCAGGTCGCAACCCGGCGCTTGTGCCCGGCAAAAAGTTTGTGTGGCTGATCAAGGAGCGGTTTGACGAGGAATTCACAAAGGTCTTCGGCTTCGAGCCAGACGCCCTCACGGCCAACGAGGCAGAGTACCTGGTTGGCTTCAAATCGATTGACGCCATCCGAAATCGCCTTGCTGCAGCAGAGCAAGAAATCGATTGCCGACTACGTTCAAAAGGAATTACCCGAGCGTCTGAAGCAACGGCATCTTGAGCACATGTTGACAAAGGTGTGACGCCTTCCGAACCCGGGGCTGATGGTACGGCCCGATAACCGCGTCATGTCGTGGAGCGTGGTGCGGTTTTTATTTTTTGCAGGTGAAGATGAAAAAGCTGACGTTATTCAGGGGCAAGAACCGCACCGACTTCATCCTGGACGCGGCACGCAATGCAGCCGAAGAGGCCGTGCTGGATCAGGCTTCGTTCCTGGTCAGTGAAGAGACCTATGCGGACTTTGTCGAGCGTCTGGATCGATCCCCTGCACTCAATCCTCGACTGAAAAAGACTTTGCAGACACCGGCGCCATGGGACAAGCGGTCAGCCTGACCGCGCCAGAACCCTTGGCTGTCATGGTGGGATATGCTCGCGCGGGTCGAAAATTCGAGAACAAGACAAACGGAGCAGGTGGAATGGGCACGTATCAGGAAATCCTGCAATGAAACCCGGAGCCGGGACTTCGGGGAGGGCAGCCGCGGGCGGGGAACTGGTATGGAGGTTCGTCGCCCTGGCGATTGTGGTCGCGCTCTTCGCCGGGGGCAGGCACACCCCTGCGGTCGCCGGGCTGATCGCATTGCCGTGGGACAAGCTGATGCATGCGACAACCTTCGGCGTGCTGGCGCTGTCGCTGGTGCGCGGCTTTTCGCTGCCGCTCGTCTGGGTGGGCCTCACGGCGGCGCTGTTCGGGGTCGCCGACGAACTGCATCAGACCACCTTGCCGGGACGCGATCCGAGCGTCGGGGATTGGGTGGCGGACTTGGTCGGGGTGGCGCTGGTGCTGACATGGTTGTGGTGGCGCCATCGGGCGAGCTGTACAAATCGAAGTTGAAAGTTTGGATTTGTAAAAATGATGCCGAGCCGAGCTCTTGCAACCCTTCATCCGCTCCTCGCTGAGGGGATCTGGTGCAGCAGGCAGGTGCGTCCGGCAACGAATGACGTGTGGAAGGTTGTGATCGGATGAATGGTTTGACGATGGACGGGGCGGGGAGCGGTCGGCGGGCTGGGGTGTGGGTCGCGGGGCTGATGCTGGTGTTCGCGCCGCTGGTGCGCAGGCGAGCCGGCCGCTCGCGTTGCTGGCGCTGGAACTGCTGGCGCTGTTGCTGCTCGCGGGCGCGGTGGCGCAGCCGGTGTTCGTCGAGCGGCTGTCGCAGCCGTTGCTGCTGGCGCTGGCGATGATGGTCGCGGTGCCGTTGCTGCAGCTCGCGCCGCTGCCGTTCGAACTCGGGGCGACGCTGCCGGGGCACGGAGCGTATGCCGTCGCGCAACTGGAAGCGGGGGCGGCGCCGGAGTGGCTGGCGCTGTCGACGGTGCCTTATCTCACCGAGCAGGCGCTGTGGGCGCTGCTGCCGCCGCTGGCGGTGTTCCTGGTCGTGGTCGGGCTCGACGACACGCGGGTGCGGCGGCTGGTGATGGTGTTTGTCTCGGTCGCGGTGTTCCAGGCGGTGATGGGCCTGATGCAATACGGCGCGGGGCCGGAGTCGGCGCTGCGCTTCGGTTACGAATCGTCCGGCGACAGCGCGATCGGCACCTATGCGAACCGCGGCCACCTCGCGGGTCTGCTGCTGATGGCGCTGCCGATCGGCCTGGCGCTGCTCGCATCGACGATCTTTTCGCTGGACGAATCGGCGAGCCGTCGCCAGCGGCGGGGCGGGGCGCTGCACCGGCTGAAGGCGCTCGTCGCCGGCGAGGGTGAGATGAACCGCACGGCCGTGTATGCGGCGGTGTGCGTCGCGCTCCTGCTCGGCATCGTGTTCGCACGCTCGCGCAGCGGGATCGCGCTCGGCATGGTCGGCGTGGTGTTGTCGGCGGTCGTGCTGATGCGCAATTTCGGCGCCGGTTTTGCGACGCGCATGGTCGGGGCAGTGTCGGCGCTGGGGGTCGCGCTGGCGGTGGCGGTCGGGCTCGCTCCAGTGTTCGCGCGTTTCGCGCAGGACGCGACGGCGGATGCGCGCTGGCCGATCCTCGATGCGACGCTGGAAGCGGCATCGGCGTTCTTCCCGTTCGGCAGCGGCATCGGGACGTTCCCGGCGGTGATCCGCGCGTTCCATCCGGCCGAAATCGGCGGCGAAGCCTACATCAACCACGCGCACAACGATTTCGCCGAGTGGTGGATGGAAGGCGGTGTGCCGGCGCTGGTGCTGATGCTGATGCTGGCGGCGATCTACCTGCTGCGCTGGCGCGCAGTGTGGGCGGTGCGCAACTGGCGGCCGTTGCACATGATGCAGGTCGGCGCGGGGCTGGGCGTGCTGCTGATCCTGCTGTTCGGGCTCACCGACTACAACCTGCGCATCCCCGCGAATGCGATGTACTTCGCGTTCCTCGCCGCAGTGTTCTTCCACCCCGGCGAGCGGGAACGGGAACGTCGTCGCCGGGAGGAGCGTCGTCGGCCGGCAGCGGTTGCGGAACCTGTGGCGGCGCAGGCGAGAGCGGACCCGGTCGTGCCGCCGGAAACCCGGGCGGGGGAGGCCAGCGCGGGAGTGGGGCGTAATCCGTTTGCGGATTGAGCGTCGAACTGAGTCTCACCGCCAACTCGGTGAAATCTATTTCTCATTGTTGACAAAACAGGCGGATTGATAACAATGAGAAACACTATGCCTGCAAAACCCCCTGCACCCTCAATCGTTGCGGCCGAGAGGCTCAGGCGAGTTGGTCAAAAGATTCGCGAACATCGCAAGTCGATACGCGTGAGCGCCACCGCCGCTGCGGAGGCGGCCGGAATGTCTCGCGTGACATTGCACAGGATTGAAAAGGGCGAACCGTCGGTAACCATGGGGGCCTACATGAACGCGCTGTCGGCCCTCGGTCTTGATGTCGATATCGTGACGCCCACGAACGCTGCCGTGCTTGCGGAGCAGACGACGGGCGGCAAAGGGTGGTTGCCAGCACGTGTCTGTCTTGACGACTACCCGCAGTTGAAGCAAGTTGCCTGGCAGGTGCACGGGACGGACTACCTGACGCCAAGCGAAGCATTCGGGATCTACGAGCGTAATCGGCGCCATCTGGACTTCGCGCGCATGGCGCAACGCGAGCGGGATCTGATCGATTCGCTTCGTGTCGCGTTCACCGAAGGGAGGGCCGTCGAGTGATGTTTGAACGCCTTCACCATCGACATATCGCGCAGGTCCTTGAATCGCTCGACGGGCCGCTTCTCAAGGAAAACCAATGTCTGTTCGGGGGTGGCACGGCGATTGCACTGCGCTATGGTGAGTTCCGTGAATCGGTCGACATCGACTTTCTCGTTTCGGATCTCCCGGGCTATCGCAACCTGCGATCATTGCTGACCGGTCCCCGCGGTGTTCTGGCGCTCGCACCAGAGGGGGCGGTTGCCTTCGAGCAGGTCGGGGATGTGAGAGCTGACCAGTATGGGATACGAACTCAGCTTGCCGTGGCCGATCAGCGGATCAAGTTTGAGATCGTGCTGGAAGGGCGCATCTTGTTGGCGGCGCCCGGCGTGGACGATGAAGTCTGCGGTATCGCCCTATTGACGCCGCTCGACATGATGACAAGCAAATTGCTCGCAAACTCCGACAGATGGATGGATGACGGAGTTTTTAGCCGGGATCTGATCGATCTGGCCATGATGACCCCCGCTCTTGGATTGCTCCGACAGGCCATCACCAAGGCCGAAGGAGCTTATGGCGAATCGATCTTGCTCGATCTGGAGAAGGCAATCGACCGCATGCAGACTCGACGGGGATGGCTGGAGCGCTGTATGGAGGCAATGGCGATGACGATGCCGAAAGCAGAGTTGTGGCAGAAAATCCGTAGACTGCGACGCGTGCTGCCTTGATCCGCCCTTCCGGGGCGCCTCTATGCAAAGCGGTATCCGCGCCGCCTCGCGAAGCCGCGGGCTGCTAAAATTTGCTGCCCTGGTCTTTCGCGAGTGAATGCATGAAACGCCTCGAATCGGCCTTCGAACACTTCCTCTTCGGCAGCCGCTGGCTGATGGCGCCGGTATATGCCGGATTGATCTTCGCGCTGCTTGCGCTGCTCGTGAAGTTCGGCAAGGAAGTCTGGCAGCTGTCGAGCCATGTCATGACGGCGAGCGGCAGCGAGGTGATCATCGGCGTGCTGTCGCTGGTGGATATCTCGCTGATCATGAGCCTGCTGATCATCATCATGCTGAGCGGCTACGAGAACTTCGTCTCGAAGATGGAGGATCTGCACGCCCACACCGATCGGCCGGAATGGATGGGGCATATCGGCTTTTCCGACCTGAAGATCAAGCTGATCGGGTCGATCGTCGCGATCTCGGGGATCGAGCTGCTGAAGGCGTTCATGAACGTCGGCAACCTTTCGGACCGCCACCTGGCGTGGATGGTCGGCATCCACCTGACTTTCGTGCTGTCGGGCCTGCTGTATGCGCTGATGGACCGGCTGCAGGGCAAGGGGCACTGACAGTCGTAACGCTCGGGGGATCCGGCGCGAACGCCTTGCGGCTCGTCTGCGCTGCTAGATGTGCAGCCGCTGCAGCAGTTCGCGTTCGATCTTGACGACCCGGGCATCCTGCGACAGCCCGTTTCCGCTGAGTAGGAACGTGTCTTCGACGCGTTCGCCGAGCGTCGCGATCTTCGCGGTGTGCAGCACGATGCCGTTCTGCGCGAGCACTTCGGCGACTGCGAACAGCAGCCCGCGGCGGTCGGCCGCGGTCAGCGACAGGATGTAGTGCTTGCCGGACTCGTCCGGCAGGATGCTGACGCGCGGCGTGATCGGGAAATGCTTCACCTGGCGTGACAGCCGGCCCGCGGACGGGCGATCGGGCGGGGCGGATTTTTTCAGGCGTTCGGTGAGCTCGTGCTCGATCAGCGTGATGACGTCGCGGTAGTGCTCGGCGTTGCCCGGGTCCTGCAGCATGAAGCTGTCGAGCGCGTAGCCGTGGCGCGTGGTGTGCACCTTGGCGTCGACGATCGAGAAGCCGAGGCGGCCGAAAAACCCCGTCAGGCGGACGAAAAGATCCTTCTGGTCGCGCGTGAACACCATCACCTGCACGCCTTGGTCGGGATCGGAGACGCGTGCCTTGACGACCGGCTCGAGCGTGGCCGGGCGGTAATACAGCGTGCGGCTGTGCCACGCGATCTCTTCGGCCGAATGGCGCATGAAATACACGGGGTCGAGCTGGGCCCACAGCGCGTCTTCGACACCGGGCCGCAGTCCGTGATAGCGCAGCACGGCGCGCGCGTCCTGCTGGCGGTCGTCGAGCCCGAGCGCCTCCTGCGGCGTCGCGCCGCGCAGCAGGCGGCGGGTGGCGAAGAAGAGGTCTTCGAGGAGCTTGCCTTTCCAGCCGTTCCAGACTTTCGGGCTGGTGCCGCGGATGTCGGCGTGAGTGAGCAGATACAGCGCGCTCAGCCGCCGCTCGGTGCCGACGATGTCGGCGAAGCGCCCGATGACGGCGGGGTCGGAGGTGTCTTCCTTCTGCGCGAAGTGGGACATCGTCAGGTGATGGCCGACGAGCCACACGACGAGATCCGCGTCTTCGCGGGCGAGGTGGTGATGCTCGCAGAATTCGCGCGCGTCGGCCGTGCCGAGCTTCGAATGGTCGCCGCCGCGGCCCTTCGCGATGTCGTGGAACAGCGCAGCGACGTACAGCAGCCAGTGCCGGTCGAAAGCCATGATGAGCTGCGTCATCAGCGGGTATTCGTGCGCGTGCTCGCCCATCGTGAAGCGGCGCACGTTGCGCAGCACCATCATGATGTGCTGGTCGACGGTGTAGACGTGGAACAGGTCGTGCTGCATCTGCCCGACGATGCGCCGCCACGCGGGCAGGTAGCCGCTGAGGATGCCGTACTGGTTCATGCGGCGGAACTCATGCACGATGCCGCGCTTTTGCTGCAGCATCGTGACGAAAAGCTCGCGGTTGTGCGGATCGGCGCGAAATGCGGCGTTGATGCGCTTGCGGTTGAGCCACAGGGCGCGCAGCGTGCGGGCCGTCATGCCCTTGAGCTCGGAGCGCTGCTGGAGGATCAGGAAACACTCGAGCAGCGCCGACGGGTGCCGGGCGAAGGTGTCGTCTTCGCGCATGTCGAGCAGCTCGCGCACCGCCTGGAAGCGGTCGTTGATGACGATCGCCGCGCCGGCGCGCCGCGGAAAGATCTCGACGCCGTAGTTCTGCAGCAGGATCGTGTTGGTCTGAGTGACCTTCTTCGCGTTGACGTAGTAACGCTGCATGAACACTTCGGAGGCGCGCTTGGCGGTGGTCGCTTCGATGCCGAGGGCGCTGGCGAGCCTTTCCTGGTAGTCGAACAGCAGCCGGTCTTCGCCGCGTCCGGTGAGGTAGTGCAGGCGGATGCGTACGTGCTGGAGGAAACGCTCGATGCTGCGCAGGTCGCGCGCTTCGGCGCCGGTGATCAGCCGCCGCCGCGCGAGGTCGCGCCAGTTGCGCCCGAGCCCGGCAGCCCGAGCGATCCAGCCGAGCATCTGCAGGTCGCGCAGCCCGCCGGGGCTCTCCTTGCAGTTCGGTTCGAGCGCGTAAGGGGTGTCGTTGTAGCGCGCGTAGCGCTTTTCCTGTTCGAGCTGCTTGGCCTTGAAGAACACGCGCACGTCGAGCAGCGCGCGATAGCGCCGGCAGAATTCCTCGAACAGCGGTCGGCTGCCTTCGAGCAGGCGCGATTCGAGCAGGTTCGTCTGGACGGTGATGTCCTGTTCGGCGGCGTCGATCGCTTCAGCGACGGTGCGCGCGCTGTGACCGATCTCGAGCCCGACATCCCACAGCGCGCCGAGCAGCACGGACAGGCGCGCCTGCATCGCGTCGTCGGCGGTGTCGGGCAGCAGCACCATCAGGTCGACGTCGGAGCACGGGAAGAGCTCGCCGCGGCCGTAGCCGCCGACTGCCACCAACGCCACGTCGGCAGGCATTGCGCAGCCGCGCCACAAGCGGTGGATCGTCTCGTCGACGAGGTGCGCGCGGCCCTTCAGTACAGTGGAAGTCGCCGGATGGGCCTCGTAGGCCATGCGGATGCGCATGCTGCCGTCGGCGAGGCGGGCACGGGCGTCGACAATCGCGGCCTGAACCGCTGCGTCCGTGGGGATCGCCGCGGTGCTCATCGCGCCTCAGGCAAGCGCCGGAAACAGCGGCGCGACGAGCGCCGGCGGTGGCGGACAGCCCGCCGAGAGCGTCAGCACTTCGACGCCGGTGTCGGTGACCAGCACCATGTGCTCCCACTGCGCGGACAGGCTGCGGTCTTTCGTGACGATCGTCCAGCCGTCGGGAAGCTCGGAGATCGCGGCCTTGCCGGCGTTGATCATCGGCTCGATCGTGAAAGTCATGCCGGGGCGCAGCTCGACGCCGGTGCCGGCCTTGCCGTAGTGCAGCACCTGCGGTTCTTCATGGAACTTCAGGCCGATGCCGTGACCGCAGAATTCGCGCACCACCGAAAAGCCGTTGCTCTCGGCGTGCTTCTGGATGATGTGGCCGATGTCGCCGAGCCGCGCGCCGGGGCGCACGACGGAGATGCCGAGCCACAGGCATTCGAGCGTCACCTGGCACAGGCGCTTGGCGAGGATCGACCCCTCGCCGCCGACGATGAACATCCGGCTCGTGTCGCCATGGTAGCCGTCCTTGATGACGGTAATGTCGAGGTTGACGATGTCGCCTTTCTTCAGTGCCTTGTCTCCCGGCACGCCGTGGCAGATCTGGTGATTGACCGACGTGCAGATCGACTTGGGGTAGGGCGGGTAGCCGGGCGGCGCGTAGTTGAGCGGTGCGGGGATCGTGTGCTGCACGTTGACCATGTAGTCGTGGCACAGGCGGTCGAGCTCTCCGGTCGTCACGCCCGGCTGGACGTAGGGCGTGATGTAGTCCAGGACTTCCGCGCCGAGCCGGCCGGCGACGCGCATTTTCCCGATTTCTTCCGGCGTCTTTATTGTGATGCTCATTTCCGTGGGGTCGCGTGCAAATGAGAAAGGCTAGCGCATGCGCGAACGCGCGGCAAATTCATGCTGCCCTGCCGGAGGAGCGCGGGCGCGAGGCAAGCGCGAAGTCACCTTGAGTGGAGAATGGCATAGCTGCTATCATCTTGGGCTTGTCTGCCGACCGAGGCTGGCAAAATCCACACGCCCGGTATCGTACCGAAAGGGTCCGCCGGATCGGGGCAAATGCCCCGTGGCGGTTTTAGGTTGCCGAAAGATCGCGGAGAAGTCCGCGAATGCTTGCGAATATTGTGAGCGGCGACCGTGCCGGGCGGCGGTTCAACCCTGAAAATCCGGAGTTTCAAATGACTGTCACGATGCGTCAGATGCTCGAAGCGGGCGTCCACTTTGGCCACCAGACCCGATTCTGGAATCCGCGCATGGCCCCGTACATCTTCGGCCAGCGCAACAAGATCCACATCGTCAACCTCGAGAAGACGATGGGCAAGTACAACGAAGCGATGAACTACGTGCGCAAGCTCGCGGCCAATCGCGGCACGATCCTGCTCGTCGGCACCAAGCGCCAGGCGCGCGAGATCGTCTCCGAGGAAGCCCGCCGCGCCGGCATGCCGTTCGTCGACGAGCGCTGGCTCGGCGGCATGCTGACCAACTTCAAGACGGTCAAGCAGTCGATCAAGCGCCTCAAGGAAATGGAAGCGATGGTCGAGGACGGCTCGATCGAGCGCCTGTCCAAGAAGGAAGCGCTGATGGCGACGCGCGAAATGGACAAGCTGAAGAAGAGCATCGGCGGCATCAAGGACATGGGCGGCCTGCCCGACGCGCTGTTCGTTATCGACGTCGGCTACCACAAGATCGCGATCACCGAAGCGCAGAAGCTCGGCATCCCGGTCGTCGCCGTCGTCGATACCAACCATTCGCCGGACGGAATCGACTACGTGATCCCCGGCAACGACGACTCCTCGCGCGCGATCCGCCTGTACGCCCGTGGCGTTGCTGACGCGGTGCTCGAAGGCCGCAGCCAGGCGCTGCAGGACGTCGTCGCAGCGGGCTCGGACGAGTTCGTCGAAGTCGAGGAAGACGGCTCGGACGAGCAGGCCTGAGCCCTGCCGGCCTTTGATCGCGTCGAATTGAATACGGAATACAGGAGTTAGCATGGCGGAAATTACCGCAAGCATGGTCAAGGAACTGCGCGAGAAGACCGACGCGCCGATGATGGAGTGCAAGAAGGCGCTGACCGAAGCCGCAGGCGACATGGCCAAGGCCGAGGAAATCCTGCGCGTCAAGCTCGGCAGCAAGGCGAGCAAGGCAGCGTCGCGCGTGACCGCCGAAGGCATCGTCGCGACGTGGCAGTCGGCCGACGGCAAGCTGGCCGCGCTGGTCGAAGTGAACTGCGAGACCGACTTCGTCGCGAAGAACGACGACTTCCTCGCGTTCGCCGCTGCGGTGGCTGAACTGGTCGCGACGCGCAATCCGGCCGATGTGACCGCGATCGGCGCGCTCGACCTCGACGGCCAGACGGTCGAGCAGGTGCGCACTGCGCTCGTCGGCAAGATCGGCGAGAACATCACGATCCGCCGCTTCACGCGGATCGACGCGCAGGGCGCAGTGGCGAGCTACATCCACGCCGGCGCCAAGATCGGCGTGCTGGTCGACCTCGTCGGCGGCGACGAAGCACTCGGCAAGGACCTCGCGATGCACATCGCCGCGGCCAAGCCGAAGGCGCTGATGGCGTCCGAAATCCCGGCCGAGCTGATCGACACCGAGCGCCGCATCGCGATCGAGAAAGCGCGCGAAGCCGGCAAGCCGGAAGCGATGCTCGACAAGATCGCCGAAGGGACGGTGCAGAAGTTCCTCAAGGAAGTCACGCTGCTCGGTCAGCCGTTCGTCAAGGACGACAAGCTGACGATCGAAGCGCTGCTGAAGTCGCGCAACGCGTCGGTGGCGAGCTTCGTGCTGTACGTCGTCGGCGAAGGCATCGAGAAGAAAGTGTCCGACTTCGCTGCCGAAGTGGCTGCGCAAGCCGCCGCCGCGGCACAGAAGTAAGGGCTGCAAGATGAGTGTCGCCGCCTACAAGCGCATCATGTTGAAGCTGTCCGGCGAGGCCCTGATGGGGGACGACTCGTATGGCATCAACGAGGATGTGGTCAGCCGCATCGTTGCCGAGATCGCCGAGGTCAGTCGCCTCGGCGTGCAGATCGGCGTGGTGATCGGCGGCGGCAACATCTTTCGCGGCATGAAGGGCGCCGCTTCCGGCATGGACCGCGCGACCGCGGACTACATGGGCATGCTGGCGACGGTGATGAACGCGATGGCGCTCGCCGACGCGTTCCGTCGCGCCGGGGTCGAGGCGCGCGTGCAGTCGGCGCTGCGCATCGACCAGGTCGTCGAGCCGTACATCCGCGGCCGGGCGATCCGCCACATGGAAGAAGGCCGCGTCGTGATCTTCGCGGCCGGCACCGGCAACCCTTTCTTCACGACCGACACCGCGGCGGCGCTGCGCGGGTCGGAGATGGCCGCGCAGATCGTGTTGAAGGCAACGAAAGTGGACGGCGTGTATACCGCCGACCCGAAGAAGGACCCGCAGGCGCAGCGCTATCACCGCATCAGCTTCGACGAGGCAATCGGCCGCAATCTGGCCGTTCTCGACGCCACCGCGTTTGCGTTGTGCCGCGACCAGAAACTGCCGATCAACGTGTTCTCGATCTTCAAGCCAGGCGCGCTCAAGCGCGTCGTGCTCGGCGAGGACGAAGGCACGCTGGTCCATTCGTGAGGACTCGACGATGATCCCCGAACTCAAGAAGACGACCGAGCAGAAGATGCAGAAGTCGATCGAGGTGCTCAAGGCCGACCTGGCGAAGGTGCGTACCGGCCGCGCCCACACCGGGTTGCTCGACCACGTCATGGTCGAGTACTACGGCAGCATGGTGCCGATCAACCAGGTGTCGAACGTGACGCTGATCGACGCACGGACGATCGGCGTGCAGGTGTGGGAAAAGCCGATGGTGCAGAAGGTCGAGCGGGCGATCCGCGACTCCGACCTCGGTCTCAATCCCGCGAACCAGGGCGACATCATCCGCGTGCCGATGCCGGCGCTGACCGAAGAGCGCCGCCGCGACCTGACGAAAGTCGTCCGCCACGAGGGCGAGGCGGCGAAGGTCGCGATCCGCAACCTGCGTCGCGACGCCAACCAGCACCTCAAGGATGCGGTCAAGGACAAGACGATCTCGGAAGACGACGATCGCCGCGCCCAGGAAGACATCCAGAAGCTCACCGACCGAAACATCGCCGAAATCGACAAGCTGCTCGCGCAAAAAGAGCAGGAACTGATGCAGCTCTGATCCTCCCGGATCATCTCCAGTCCGGACGAACCGCGGGAGACGCATCATGACGGAATCATCCTTCATCAGTTCGACTCGCGACGTCCCCGCGGTGTCGGGCATTCCCCGGCACATCGCGATCATCATGGACGGCAATGGCCGCTGGGCGCGCAAGCGGTTCATGCCGCGCGTCGCCGGCCACAGCCGCGGCGTCGAATCGGTGCGCAGCGTGATCCGCGCGTGCATGGAACGCGGCGTGTCCTACCTCACGCTGTTCGCGTTCAGTTCCGAGAACTGGCGCCGGCCGGCCGACGAGGTGTCGTTCCTGATGCAGCTGTTCATGCGTTCGCTGCAGAAGGAAGTCGACCGGCTCCACGACAACGGCATCCGTTTTCGCGTCATCGGCGACCTGTCGCGCTTCGACCCGAAGCTCGTCGACATGATCCGCCGTGCCGAAGCCCGCACCGCCGCCAATGAAAAGCTGACCCTGACGATCGCCGCGAACTACGGCGGCCGCTGGGACATCCTGCAGGCGATGACGCGGATGCTGGCGAAGCACCCCGAGCGGCGCGAAGGCTTCACCGAAGAGGATCTGTCCGGCGAGCTGTCGCTGAACTACGGCCCGGAGCCGGACCTCTTCATCCGCACCGGCGGCGAGCAGCGCATCAGCAATTTCCTGCTGTGGCAGCTCGCCTATTCCGAACTTTATTTCACCGATACGTTATGGCCCGATTTCGACGTCGCGGCGCTGGACGAGGCAATCCGCTCGTACCAGGCACGGGAGCGACGTTTCGGGCGGACCAGCGAGCAGCTTAAACAGGTCGAAGGCGCGGTCTCTCCGTCCGGCGGCCATGCTTAGAACGCGCGTCATCACGGCGCTGGTGTTGCTGGCGGGCCTGCTGGCGGGGATTTTCCTGCTGCCGCCGTGGGGCTGGCTCACGCTTGCCGCGATCATCTGCGCGGCGGCGGCGTGGGAGTGGGGCGGCCTCGGCGGCTTTGCCGTCGGCCCGCGCGGCGTGTTCGCGGCGCTGATGGGCATCGCCTGCCTGCTGACCGGCGCGATGAGCGGGCTCGCGGGAGACGGCGTCTCGCCGCCGGCCGGGCTCGCGGCGCTGTACCTCGCGAGCGGCATGTTCTGGGTTGCCGTCGTGCCGCTGTGGCTGGCGAGAAAATGGCGCATCACCGGCGCGGCCGGCACTGTCCTCGTCGGCCTCGTCGTGCTGCTGCCGCCGGCGCTCGCGCTGGCGCACCTGCGGATGCTCGGTCCGTGGCTGCTCCTCGCGGTGATGGCGGCGACATTCGTGTCGGACATCGCGGCGTATTTCACCGGGCGCGCGTTCGGTCGCCACAAGCTGGCGCCGGCGATCAGCCCGGGCAAGACCTGGGAAGGCGCCGGCGGCGCGGTCGCCGGCGTGCTCGTGTTCGCGCTGATCGTTCTGGCTTCGAGGGCGCCGTCGCTGCTCGACGCGCCGACCGTGCTGCTGGTGGTTCCGCTGCTTGCCGCATTCACGGCGGTCGGCGTCCTCGGCGATCTTTTCGAGTCGCTTCTCAAACGTCAGGCCGGCGTCAAGGACAGCGGCAGCATGCTGCCCGGGCACGGTGGCATCCTCGACCGCATCGACAGCCTGACTTCAACTCTTCCGCTGGCCGGTCTGGCGGCTTTATGGCTGGCCCTTTGATCGTGCCTGACCCGACTCCCCCCCGTCTGCAACGCGTCACGGTGCTCGGCGCGACCGGTTCCATCGGCATGAGCACGCTCGATGTGCTCGCCCGGCATCCGGACCGCTTCGAGGCGTTCGCGCTGACCGCGCAGATCCAGGTCGAGCGTCTGTTCGAGCTGTGCCTGCGCTTTTCGCCGCGCTTCGCGGTGCTCGTCGATTCGGCTGCGGCGTCCGATCTGCGGCAGCGCCTGAAAGCCGCCGGTTCGCAGACGGAAGTGCTCGCCGGCGCAGCAGCGCTCGTCGATGTCGCGGCGCACCCCGACGCGGACGCGGTGATGGCGGCGATCGTCGGCGCTGCGGGCCTTGCGCCGGCGCTCGCCGCGGCGCGCGCCGGCAAGCGCGTGCTGCTCGCGAACAAGGAAGCGCTGGTGCTGTCCGGGCGGCTCTTCATGCAGGCGGTGGCGGCGAGCGGGGCGCAGCTGCTGCCGATCGACAGTGAACACAACGCCGTCTTCCAGGCCTTGCCGCAGGGCTACGGGCGCGACCCGCAGCGTTGCGGCGTGCGACGCATCCTGCTGACCGCATCGGGCGGCCCGTTTCGCGAGCGCTCGCTCGAGAGCCTCGCAGACGTCACGCCGGACGAAGCCTGCGCCCATCCGAACTGGGTGATGGGGCGAAAAATCTCGGTCGATTCGGCGACGATGATGAACAAGGGGCTCGAAGTCATCGAGGCCCACTGGCTGTTCGCGGTGCCGCCGGAGGCGATCGAAGTCGTCGTGCATCCGCAGAGCGTCATCCATTCGATGGTCGAATATGCCGACGGCTCGGTGCTCGCGCAGCTCGGCAACCCGGACATGCGCACGCCGATCGCGCACGCGCTCGCCTATCCCGAACGCATCGACGCCGGCGTGCGCCCGCTCGATTTGTTCGAGATCGGCCGGCTGAACTTCGAGCGCCCGGACTTCGTCCGGTTTCCGTGCCTGGCGCTCGCATACGACGCGTTGCGCGAAGGCGGGGCGGCGGCGGCCGTGCTCAACGCCGCGAACGAGGAAGCCGTCGCCGCGTTCCTCGAGCGGCGCGTGGGATTCACGCGCATCCCCGACATCATCGCGGCGACGCTCGAACGCGCGCGCGATCTGTCGGTCGATTGCATCGAGGCAATCCTCGATGCCGATGCGCGCGCACGTGAAGTCGCGCGAAGTGAAATCCTCGCCCGACAGACGACTCCATGAACATTCTCGAATACCTGATCCCGTTCGTTCTCGCGCTCGGCCTGCTGATCCTCGCTCACGAGCTGGGCCATTACCTGATCGCGCGCGCGTGCGGCGTGAAAGTGCTGCGTTTCTCGATCGGCTTCGGACGCCCGCTGCTGCGCTGGACGGCCGGCGCCGACCGGACCGAATGGGTGATCGCGGTGTTCCCGCTCGGCGGCTACGTCAAGATGCTCGACGAGCGCGAAGGCGAAGTCCCGCCGGCCGAGCTGCACCGCTCGTTCAACCGGCAGTCGGTATGGCGGCGCTTCGCGATCGTCGCAGCCGGGCCGCTCGCCAACTTCCTGCTTGCGATCGTGCTCTACTGGGGGCTGTTCGCGACCGGCACCGAGGAGCTCAAGCCGCGGCTCGCGCTGACCGACGGGCCGAGCATCGCCGCGTCGGCGGGCGTGCGCGAGGGCGATCTCGTCGCCGCGGTCGATGACGAACCGGTGCGCAGCTGGCCGGAGCTGCGTTGGGTGCTGTTGCGCCACGCGCTCGACGCGCGCGAAGTGACGTTGCAGGTCCGCACTGCCGAAGGTGGCGACGCGTTGCGCACGCTCGACCTGTCCGGCGTCGAGGTCGACGACGGCGAGAGCGACCTGATCGCCGAAATCGGCCTGCGCCCGTGGCGCCCGCTGATTCCGCCGGTGGTCGGGCGGATCATCCCGGACGGTGCTGCGGCGGCGGCAGGCATCAGGGAAGGCGACCGTTTCGTGTCGCTCGCCGGCGAGCCGGTCACGTCGTGGGTGGACTTCGTCGAGCGGGTACGCAGCTCGCCCGGTGAATCGCTGCCGGTGCGGCTGATGCGCGGCGACACACCGGTCGACACGACGCTCGTGCCCGAGGTGTCGGAGGACAGGGGCGAGCGCGTCGGGAAGATCGGTGTGGCGGTGGCCGAACCGCCGGGCGGACGCGAGGAGATGTTCGCGGTCGTGCGCTACGGCCTGGTCGACGGATTGTCGAAGGCGATGGCCCAGACCTGGGAAACCAGCGTGTTGAGCCTCAAGATGATGGGCCGCATGCTGACCGGCGAAGTGTCGTGGAAAAACCTGTCGGGACCGGTGACGATCGCGGACTATGCCGGGCAGTCGGCGAAGCTTGGATGGAACCATTACCTGAAGTTCATCGCGCTGATCAGCATCAGCCTGGGGGTGCTGAACCTGCTGCCCATCCCGGTGCTGGATGGGGGGCATTTGCTGTATTATGTGATCGAAATTATCAAGGGCGGCCCAATTCCCGAGCGCGTGATGGAGATCGGCCAGCAAATCGGCCTGGTTGCGCTTGCAATGCTGATGGCATTCGCCTTTTACAACGACATAACTCGTCTCATTTCTGGCTGAATCCCTAATGAAACACAAGTTTCTCACCGGGCTGCTGACGGCCCTGTTCGCCGTTGCGCCGGTGCATGCGTTCGAGCCTTTCGTCGTCAAGGACATCCGGGTCGAAGGCATCCAGCGAACCGAAGCCGGAACCGTATTCAACTACCTTCCGGTGCGGGTCGGAGAGACCTTCACCGAGGCGCAGGCCGCCGAGGCGATTCGCGGCCTGTTCGCCACCGGGTTTTTCAAGGACGTGCGGATCGAGGTCGAAGGGGACGTGCTGGTGGTGCTCGTCGATGAGCGTCCGGCGATCGCCCAGATCGACTTCGTCGGGGTCAAGGAGTTCGACAAGGAAGCGCTGAAGAAGGGGCTGCGCGAAGTCGGTCTCGCCGAATCGCGGATCTTCGACCGCTCGCTGCTCGAACGCGCGGAGCAGGAGCTCAAGCGGCAGTACCTGAGCCGCGGCAAATATGCCGCAGTGATCGAGACGACGGTCACGCCGCTCGAGCGCAACCGCGTCGGGCTGAACTTCAAGGTCGATGAGGGCGAGGTGGCGAAAATCCGCCAGATCGAGATCATCGGCAACAAGGCGTTCAAGGATTCCGAGCTGCTCGGCCTTTTCCAGCTGACCACCCCGGGGTGGCTCACCTGGTACACGAAGAACGACCAGTATTCGCGCCAGAAGCTCGCCGCCGACCTCGAGAACTTGCGTTCGTATTATCTCAATCGCGGCTATCTCGACTTCAACATCGATTCCACGCAGGTTTCGATCACGCCCGACAAGAAGGACATCTACATCTCGGTGAGCGTCACCGAAGGCGAGCGCTACACCGTCTCGGCGGTGCGCTTCGCCGGCGACCTGATCCTGCCCGAAGAGGAATACCGCAAGCTGGCGGCGATCAAGCCGGGCGAGATCTTTTCGCGCGAAAAGCTGACGGAGACGACGAAAGCGGTCGCGGACCGCCTCGGCAACGAAGGCTACGCTTTTGCCAACGTCAATGCCTCGCCGGAAGTCGACAAGGAAAAGCGCGAAGTCGCGTTCACGATCTTTGTCGATCCGGGCCGTCGCGTGTATGTCCGGCGCATCAACGTCGGCGGCAACACCAAGACTCGCGACGAAGTGGTGCGGCGCGAGATGCGCCAGATGGAAGGGTCCTGGTACGACGCCGAAGAGATCAACCGTTCGCGCACCCGCATCGACCGCCTCGGGCATTTCGAGGAGGTGACCGTCGAGACGCCGGCGGTGACCGGGACGACCGACCAGGTCGACGTGAATTTCAACGTCAAGGAGCGCCCGACCGGCAACCTGACACTCGGCGTCGGCTTCTCGAGCTCGGAAAACGTCGTGCTCTCCGCGTCGGTGTCGCAGCAGAACCTTTTCGGCAGCGGCAACGCGTTGACGCTCGCGCTCAATACCAGCGAATCGAGCCGCACCTACGCGCTGTCCTTCACGAACCCGTATTTCACGCAGGACGGCCTGAGCCTCGGCTGGGACGTCTATCACCGCACTTACGATCCGTCCGAATCGCTGTCGGTGGCGCCGTACAAGACCGTGTCGTCCGGCGCCGGCCTACGCATGGGCTATCCGATCGCGGAAGACGACTCGATCAACTTCGGCCTCGCCGTCGATCGCACCGTCATCACGACGTTCGACGAGAGCCCGCAGCAGTACCTCGACTTCTGCGATCCGAACAAGGACGACTTCGACTGCGACTCGGTGACCAGCCTGGTCGCCACGGCCGGCTGGTCCCGCGACACGCGCGACAGCACGTTCTATCCGCGCATGGGCAGTTATCAGCGCGTCTTCGGCGAGCTGAGCATCCCGCCTGGTGCGCTCCGCTACTACAAGCTCAATTACCAGTACCAGCACTGGTTCCCGTTCGGTCGCGACTACGCGCTGATGCTCAACACCGATCTGGGCTGGGGCAAGGGGTACGGCGGCAAGCCGCTGCCGTTCTACAAGAACTTCTACGCAGGCGGCATCGGCTCGGTGCGCGGCTTCGACCAGAGTTCGATCGGGCCGAAGGATCCGATCAGCGAAGACGCCCTCGGCGGCAACCGGCGCGTGATCGGCAACGCGGAATTCTATTTCCCGCTGCCGGGCACCGGCAGGGACCGCTCGTTCCGCATGTCGGCCTTCTTCGATGTCGGCTCGGTGTGGAGCGAGGGCGACAAGGTGAAGACCGCCGACCTGCGCTACAGTACGGGGCTGGCGTTCTCATGGAGTTCGCCGATCGGCCCGCTCAAGTTCAGTTTCGGTCTTCCGCTGAAGAAGAAGGAAACGGACGAACTGCAGAAATTCCAGTTCCAGTTGGGTTCGGTCTTCTGAGCGCCCCCGGGAAACGGCTTGCCGTTTTCGCCCCCAAGGGGACAGGAAAACCCGGGGCGGCCCGGCGTTTTCTCGAGAGAAACCGATCTACCGGATTGCGTTGGAGAAAGATGTGAAAGTTACGACCCTGACCGTTCTTGCTGCTGCGCTGCTGAGCGTTGCCGCGCCCGCCGCCCTGGCCGAGTCCAGGCTCGGTTTCGTCAATTCCGATCGGGTGATGCGCGAGGCCGCGCCGGCAGTGCGGGCGCAGCAGCGTCTCGAGAAGGAGTTCGAGAAGCGTGACCAGGAGCTTCAACGTCTCGGCAAGGAACTGCAGGCGCTGCAGGAGGATCTCGAACGCAACGGCGTGACGATGGCCGAGGCCGACCGGCGCAACAAGGAACGATCGTTCAACGACCTGAACCGCGACTTCCAGCGCAAGCAGCGCGAGTTCCGCGAAGACCTGAACCAGCGCCGCAACGAGGAGCTCGCGTCGGTGCTCGACCGCGCCAACCGCGCCGTCAAACAGATCGCCGAAGCCGAGAAATACGACGTGATCCTGCAGGAAGCCGTGTACGCGAGCCCGCGCATCGACATCACCGACAAGGTGATCAAGGCGCTGGCGGACAGTAAGTAACCGCAGCGTTCCATGTTCCGCCTGGATGAACTCGTCGAGCGCCTCGGCGGTGAACTGCTGGGTGACCCGGCAACGGCGGTGCGCCGCGTCGCGACACTCGAGCAGGCCGGCGAAGGCGATCTCGCGTTCCTCGCGAATCCGAAATACCAGTCGCGCCTCGCCGCGTGCGGCGCGTCCGCGGTCATTCTCGCGCCCGCTGCGCGCGACCTGACCGTCCTGCCGCGCATCGTCACCGCCGATCCGTACATCTATTTCGCGCGCGTCGCACAGCTGTTCAATCCGCCTGAAGCGTTCGTGCCGGGCGTGCATCCCGCCGCGAGCGTCGCGAGTCCCATTCCGGCTTCGGTGACCGTCGCGGCCGGGGCGTCGATCGACGTCGACGTCGAGCTCGGCGAACGCGTCGTCATTGGCCCGGGCTGCCGCATCGGGCGCGGCGCCCGCATCGGCGCGGGCTCGCGGCTCAATGCCAATGTCACGATCTATCATGACTGCGTAGTCGGGCGGGACTGCATCGTGCATGCCGGCGCAGTCATCGGCGCGGACGGGTTCGGCTTCGCGCGCGAGCGCGACGGCAGCTGGGTCAAGATTCCGCAGGTTGGCCGCGTCGTCATCGGCGATGACGTCGAGATCGGTGCCAACACGACGATCGACCGCGGCGCGCTCGACGACACGGTCATCGGCGACGGCGTCAAGCTCGACAACCAGATCCAGATCGGTCACAACGTGAAGATCGGCGAGCGCACCGCGATCGCGGGCTGCGTCGGCATCGCCGGCAGCACGACGATCGGCGCGCGCTGCATGATCGGCGGCCAGGCCGGCATCATCGGCCACCTCGAGATCGTCGATGACGTCGTGGTGTCCGCGGGCACGCTGGTGACCAAATCCATCCGCCGGCGCGGTGTCTACACGGCGAACCTGCCGGTGCAGGGCCACGCCGAATGGGTGAAAAACTTCGCCCACCTGCGCCATCTGGATGCGCTGGTCGATAGAATACGCGCCCTCGAAGAACGCAAAGAACGCAAAGCCCGGTGAGCGCCATGGATATCAACGAAATTCTCCAGTACCTTCCGCACCGCTATCCTTTTCTGCTCGTGGACCGCGTGCTGGAGATCGAAGAAGGCAAGCGCATCCTCGCGTTGAAGAACGTGACGATGAACGAGCCGTTCTTTCCCGGCCACTTCCCGCATCACCCGGTGATGCCGGGCGTCTTGATCGTCGAGGCGATGGCGCAGGCCGCCGCGCTGCTGTCGTTCAAGAGCATGGGCGTCAAGCCCGACGAGAACTCGGTGGTCTATTTCGCCGGCATCGACAACGTGCGCTTCAAGCGCCCGGTGGTCCCCGGCGACCAGCTGCTGTTCGATGTCGTCATCACGCAGAGCAAGCGCAACATCTACAAGTACAAAGGCGTCGCCCGCGTCGGCGGCGAGCTCGCGACCGAAGCCGAGCTGACCTGCGCGCTCAAGACGCTGTCATGATCCATCCGACCGCCATCGTCCACCCGGGCGCTGTGCTCGGAGCCAACGTCACTGTCGGCGCGTATTCGATCATCGGCGAGCACGTCGAGATCGGTGACAACACGCGCATCGGGCCGCACGTCGTCATCGAAGGCCGTACGCGGATCGGGCGCGACAACGAGATCTTCCAGTTCTGCTCGATCGGTGCGGCGCCGCAGGACAAGAAATACGACGACGAACCGACTCGGCTCGAGATCGGCGACCGCAACATGATCCGCGAGTTCTGTTCGTTCAATGTCGGCACCAGTCAGGACGCCGGCGTGACCCGCGTCGGCAGCAACAACTGGGTCATGGCGTACGTCCATGTTGCGCACGACTGCGTGGTCGGCGACCACACGATCTTCGCCAACAACGCGACGCTCGCCGGACATGTGCACGTCGGCGACTGGGCGATCCTCGGCGGCTTCACCGGCGTGCATCAGTTCGTGCGCGTCGGCGCGCACAGTTTCTGTGGCGTCGGCACCGTGCTGCTGCAGGATCTGCCGCCGTTCGTGACCGTCGCCGGCAATCCGGCGAAGCCGCACGGCATCAACAGCGAAGGCCTGCGGCGGCGCGGTTTTTCGGCCGAAGGCATCGCGGCGATCAAGCGCGCGTACCGCGCCCTGTACCGCTCCGGACTGAGCTTCGACGAAGCCCGCACGCGCATTGCCGAGATCGCAGCCGACCACTCCGAAGTCGCTCCGTTCGGCGCCTTCCTTTCGGCTTCCCCGCGCGGCGTCGTGCGCTGAACCGATGGCGACGCGCATCGCGATGGTCGCGGGCGAGGCCTCGGGGGATCTGCTCGCGAGCCACCTGATCCGCGCGATCCGCCAGGAAATCCCCGAGGCCAAGTTCTACGGCATCGGCGGGCCAAAGATGCAGGCCGAGGGCTTCGATGCGCTGTGGCCGTGCGAGCGCCTCGCCGTGCATGGTTATGTCGATGCGCTGAAGCGCTATCGCGAGCTGGCCGGCATTCGCAAGGCGCTGCTGCGGCGCGTGCGCGCCGATCGGCCGGACGCGTTCATCGGCGTCGACGCGCCCGACTTCAACCTGTGGCTCGAAGGCAGGATCCGTTCGTCGGGCATTCCGGCGATCCATTTCGTCAGCCCGTCGATCTGGGCGTGGCGCGGCGGGCGCATCAAGGGCATCGCGCGCTCGGTGTCGCACATGCTGTGCCTGTTTCCGTTCGAGCCGGCGCTGTACGAAAAAGCCGGCATCCCGGTGAGCTACGTCGGCCATCCGCTCGCCGACGTGTTCCCGCTCGCGCCGGACCGCGCCGCGGCGCGCGAACTCCTGAACCTCCCGACCGACTGCCGGATCGTCGCGCTGCTGCCGGGAAGCCGCCAGTCCGAAGTGCGCAATCTCGCCGCGACCTACATCGAGACGGCGCGCCTCCTCGCCGAGCGCCACCCGGACATCGGCTTCGTCGTTCCGCTGGCGACGCGCGAGACGCGCGCGCTGTTCGAGCAGGCGCTGCACGCGGCCGACGCCGGTGAGCTGCCGATCCGCCTGCTGTTCGGCCACGCGGTCGAGGCGATGACGGCAGCCGACGTCGTGCTCGTCGCGAGCGGCACCGCGAGCCTCGAAGCGGCGCTGCTGAAGCGCCCGATGGTGATCAGCTACCGCATCGGCAAGTGGCAGTACCGGCTAATGAAACGCATGGCCTACCTGCCGTGGGTCGGCTTGCCGAACATCCTGTGCAACGACAGCGTCGTGCCCGAGCTGCTGCAGGACGACGCGACGCCGCAGGCACTGGCCGACGCGCTCGACCGCTGGCTCAACGACCCGGACGCGTGTGCCGAGCTCGCGCTGCGCTTCGACGCGCTGCACCGCGAGTTGCGCCAGGACACTGCCGGGCGCGCCGCCGCCGCGATCCTTCCTTACCTGAACCGGAGTTCCGAATGGAAGCCATCCCGGCAACCGGCCTGATCTGCGGCGTCGACGAAGCCGGGCGCGGACCGCTCGCGGGTTCGGTCGTTGCCGCCGCGGTGATCCTCGACCCGGCCCGCCCGATCGACGGCCTGAACGACTCGAAGAAGCTCACAGAGCGGACGCGCGAACGGCTCGCGCCGCTGATCCGTGAGCGGGCGATCGCGTGGGCGGTCGCCGAAGCGAGCGTCGAGGAGATCGACCGCCTGAACATCCTGCACGCGACGATGCTGGCGATGCAGCGCGCGGTGGCCGCGCTCGGCTGCGTGCCGGACCTCGTGCGGATTGACGGCAACCGCTGCCCGCCGCTCGCAGTGCCGGCCGAAGGGGTCGTCCAGGGCGATGCAAAGGTGCCGGCGATCGCCGCGGCGTCGATCCTCGCGAAGACGGTGCGCGACGGGCAGATGGTCGCGCTCGACGGTGAGTATCCCGCATACGGTTTCGCGAGCCACAAGGGTTACCCGACGCCCGAACATTTCCTCGCGCTGCGCCGCCACGGCGTCGTCGCGTGCCACCGCCGCAGTTTCGCGCCGGTGCGCGAGCTGCTCGACAATCCCGAACTCTGGCCTGCGGGGACGCTGACATGACGTTTTCTCACCTGATGCTGTTCCTGCACCTCGTCGGCGTCGTCGTTTGGGTCGGGGGGATGGCGTTTGCGTACCTGTGCCTGCGCCCCGCCGCGACCGCGCTGCCTCCGGCGCAGCGGCTGCCGTTGTGGGCCGGGGTGTTCGCGCGCTTTTTCCCGCTGGTGTGGGCGAGCGTCGCGCTGATCGCCGCGAGCGGCGTCGTGAGGCTGGTCGACACCGGTTTCGCGCGGGCGCCGGTTGCGTGGCACCTGATGCTCGCCACCGGCTTCGTAATGATCGCAGTGTTCGTGTGGATCTGGGCAGGGCCATGGCGCGCGCTGCAGTCGGCGGTGGCGGGCGAGAACTGGGCGGGCGGCGCGGTCGCGCTGAACCGCATCCGCCAGCGCGTCGCGTTCAATCTCGCGCTCGGCTTCGTCACGATCGCGATCGCGACGCTGGGGCTCGGGCTGTAAGAGTCGGGCGCGCCGTTCGCCGTGAAAACGATCACTTCCCGCGACAACCCAGCCGTCAAGCGCCTGCACGCGCTCGCGCGTTCGGCGCGCGAGCGACGCAGCGAAGGCCGCACGCTGCTCGACGGCGCGCATCTCGTGCGGGCAGCGCTCGACGCCGGCTGGGCGCTCCGCGAACTCGTCGCGAGCGACCAGGGGCTCGGCCGCGCCGAGATTGCGGACCTGCTCGATCGCTGCGCTGGCGTGCCGGCGATCCACCTCACTGATGCGCTGTTCGCGCACGTGAGCCCGGTCGACACGCCGTCGGGCCTGCTCGCCATCATCGACCTGCCGGCACCCCCGTCGACACAGGTATTCACCGAATCGCTGCTGGTGCTCGACGGCGTGCAGGACGCCGGCAACCTCGGCACGATCCTGCGCACTGCGGCGGCCGCGGGCGTGCGCGACGTGCTGCTGACGCCGGGCTGCGCGCAGGCGTGGTCGCCCCGCGTGTTGCGCGCCGGCATGGGCGGGCACTTCTGCCTGCGGCTCCACGAGCATGCCGACGTCGCGGAGCTGCTGCAGGGCTACCCGGGACAGATCCTCGCGACGGGGCTTGGCGCCGAAGCGTGCGGGCTGTACGAAATGGACTTGCGCGGAGCGGTCGCGTGGCTGTTCGGCGCGGAAGGCCGGGGGCTGTCCATGGCCGTTGCGGCGCTCGCGACCGACACGGTCGTCATTCCGATGCCGGGGGCGGTCGAGTCGCTGAACGTCGCAGCAGCGGCCGCAGTGTGCCTGTTCGAGCAGGTGCGCCAGCGCCGCGCGGGATAGCGCGACGCCGGAGCGCGGCAAAGTTATTAACCCGGCAGCCAAATACCGTTCGGGCTGAGCCCGTCGAAGCCCTGCCAATCCCCTTCGACAAGCTCAGGGCGAACGGTTGTATTTGATTGGCGCCTTAGCAGGAGGGCAGTCGCAGCGCCGCGGCGACCTGCGCCGGGTCGGCGCCCGCGACGTGCGGGACGACGCCGAGCAGCGGCGCATCGATACGGTTTCGCAGCGCTTCGATGTTCTCGTCCGCCCGCAGCATCGCCGGGTCGATGCGGTTCGCGATCCAGCCGGCGAGCGTCAGGCCGCGCGCCGCGATCGCCTCGACGGTCAGCAGCGCGTGGTTGATGCAGCCCAGCCGCATGCCGACGACGAGGATCACCGGCAGCCCGAGTTCGCGTGCCAGGTCCGCCGTGTCGTAACGGTCGCCGAGCGGCACGCGGAACCCGCCGACGCCTTCGACGATGACGACATCCGCCTGCGCGCGCAGGCTCTCGAACGCTGCGCGGATGCGCGCAGGATCGATTTCGACGCCTTCCTCGGCGGCGGCGATGTGCGGCGCGATCGGCATCTTCAGGCAGTACGGGTTCAGCCGGTCGAGGCCGGGGTCGAAGCTCGAAGCCGCGCGCAACTGCGCGGCGTCCTCGTTGAGCCATTCGCCGGCGACGCGCTCGGCGCCGGCCGCAACCGGCTTCATGCCGAGCGCGCGGTGGCCGTTGCCCCGTGCCGCGTGCAGCAGCGCGCAGGCGACGAAAGTCTTGCCGATCTCGGTATCGGTTCCGGCGAGGAACCAGGCGCGGGGTTCAGTCATTTGTCGTTCCTTCAGGGGCCGCCGCGCTGCCCGCGCCGCAACTCGCCGCTTGCGCGGGTTTTTTCAGCGCAAGCAGGATCAGGTCGTAGGTCGCGGGCAGCAGGCCGTCGTCGCGGCGATGCGTCTCGTAGCGGGTTTCGAGCACTTTCCAGGCGGCGCGGCCGAGCGGCTCGCGGCGCCGCTGCGCGCCGACGCTGTGCGCGCCGATCGACTTGATGTCGCGCAGCAGCTGGCGCAGGTCGGGGGCGACGGCGAAGATGGGAAAATTGTCGGCGGCAATCGGCTCGAAGCCGGCCCCGACGGCTTCTGCAAGCCAGCGTTCGCGCGGGTGAAAGCGGATCGCGTGTTCGGCATCGTCGACGGCGGTGAATGCGTCGCGCAGTTCCCACAGCGTGCGCGGGCCGAGCGTCGCGATCCACGCTTCGCCGCCGGGGCGCAGGACGCGCGCAAACTCGCCGAGCGCGAGCGCCGGCTCGCACCACTGCAGCGCGAGGCTCGACCAGACGGCGTCGATCGAGCCGCCGGCGAGCGGCAGCGCTTCGAGGTCGGCGCAAAGCGGCACCGGCTGCGGGTGGCCCGGCCCGGCGATAGCGAGCCGCGCGAGCATCGCCGGTGCGAAATCGAGCGCGATCAGCGTCGCTTGCGGACAGAGCCGGGCGAGGAGATCGAGGCCGTAGCCGGTGCCGCAACCGGCATCGACGATGCGCTGCAGCGGCGGTGCCGACGCCAGCCGGGGTGCGACGAACTCCGCGAGCCGGTCGCCGATCTCGCGCTGCACCGCGGCGGCGCTGTCATAAGTCGCCGCGGCGCGATCGAACGCGCGTCGCACCACGTGTTTCGGCACGGTGCGGCTAACCACGGACGAGGTCCTCGATGAGCGCGGCGCAGTCTTCCGGGCGCGACAGGAAAGGCGCGTGGCCACAATCGTCGAATCGTGCGAGGCGGGCGTCGGGCAGTCGCGTCGCGAGCCATTCGGCGGCGGTGAGCGGCATCAGCGCGTCGCCGGCACCGTGGATCAGCTGCACCGGCTGGCGGACGTCGTCGAGCGCGGCGCGCCGATCGGTGTCCGCGAGCAGTTCGAGGCCGCTGGCGAGCATGTTGCGATCGCACTGTTCGAGATTCACGAGCGCGGCGTTCAACGCGTTCGAGACCGTGCGCCGCCGTGCGTCGCCGAGTGCCTGCAGGGCGACGAAGCGGCGCAGCGTCGCGGCCGGATCGTGCGCGAAATCGTCGATGAAGCCGGTGACGGTCAAGGCGGCGAGCCCGTGCGGCCAAGGCGCGGCGATATTTTCCGGGCGGGTGACGAAACACGGGGAAGTGTCGATCAGCACCAGCCGCGCGACCTTGCGCGGATAACGCTGCGCGAGATCGAGCGCGATGAGGCCGCCGAGCGACCAGCCGCATACGACCGCGCCGTCGGGCAGTTCGGGCAGCAGCGCGTCGCCCCAGGCTTCGAGGGTCGGGCTGCACGCGAGCGTGCCGCCGTGACCGGGCAGCGCCGGCGTGCGGACGCACAGTCCGGCCGGCAGGTGCGGCATCAGCGGAGCCCATACCTGCGGCCCGAGTCCCCAGCCATGCAGCAGGACGAGAACCCGGCCCTTCATTGCCGCGCCTCGAGCCGGTTGAGCGCGTGCGCGAGACAGCGTACGTCGTCGGCGCAATGCGCAGCGGTCAGCGAGATGCGCAGGCGCGCGGTGCCCTGTGGCACCGTCGGCGGGCGGATCGCCGGCACCCACAGGCCTTCGTCCCACAGCGCGCGGGCGACGGCGAGCGCCTCGGCGTTGTCGCCGATCAGCACCGGCTGGATCGGCGTGCGCGACGGCAGCAGCTGCCAGCGGGCGAGGGCGAGTTCGCGCCGCAGCAGCGCGACCAGTGCGGCGAGGTGCTCCCGGCGCTCGTCGCCGTGCTCGATCAGGCCGAGGCTCGCGAGCAGCGCTTCGGCGAGCGCGGGCGGGGCGCCGGTCGTGAAGATGTAGGTGCGGGCTTTTTGCATCAGCCACTCGACGACGTCGGCATTGCCGGCGACGAACGCCCCCGACACCCCGGCGGCCTTGCCGAGCGTGCCGACGTAGATCAGCCGCCACGACGCGAGACCGGCTTCGGCAACCGCGCCGCGCCCGCCCGCGCCGAGCACGCCGAAGCCGTGCGCGTCATCAATCATCAGCCACGCGTCGAAGCGTTCGGCCAGTTCCAGCAAGGTCGCGAGCGGCGCGACGTCGCCGTCCATGCTGAAGACTGCGTCCGTGACGATCAGCTTGCGCTTGGCCGAACTCGTTGCCAGCGCACGCTCGAGCGCCGCCGGATCGCCGTGCGCATAACGGTGCAGCTCGGCGCGCGACAGCAGCGCGCCATCGACGAGCGACGCGTGGTTCAGGCGGTCGGCGAAGATCGCGTCGCCGCGTCCGACGAGCGCCGGAATCGTCCCCGTGTTCGCCATGTAGCCGGTCGAGAAATACAGGGCGCGTTCGCAGCCGACGAACGTCGCGAGCCGCGCTTCGAGCTCATCATGAACGGCGTAGTGGCCGCTCACGAGGTGCGACGCGCCCGACCCTGCGCCCCAGTACGCGGCGCCGACCTGCAGCGCGTGCGCGAGGGCAGGGTCGGCGGCAAGTCCGAGATAGTCGTTGCTGCAGAACGCAAGCATGTCGCGCCCGTCGACGCGGACATGCGGGGCGCACGGGGTCGCGACGCTGCGGCGCGTGCGGCGGAGCGCGCGGGTATCGAGTTCGGCGAGATCGGCCTTGAGGCGGTCAAGCAGCATCGCGGTCAGTTCGATGCCGGATCCAGCGCTTCGGCGAGCGCCGCAGCGGCGCCGTCGACGAGATGCGCAACGTGACCGGCATCGAGGATGTACGGCGGCATGAAATACACGGTGTTGCCGATCGGGCGCAGCAGCACGCCATGATCGAGCCCCGTGCGGAAGAAGTTGCGCGCGAAGTCGGGGCACTCGGTCGCCACGTCGAACGCGACGATCATGCCGCGCTGGCGCAGCTGCCGCACCGCCGGATGCGCGCCGAAACGCGCCCGGACGGCGTCGCCGAGTTGCCCGGCGAGCACGCGGTTCATGGCCAGCACGTCGTCCTGTTCGAAGATGTCCAGCGTCGCCAGCGCGGCGCGGCACGCGAGCGGGTTGCCGGTGTACGAGTGCGAATGGAGGAACGCGCGGGTCGCGGAGTCGTCGTAGAACGCCGCATAGACGGTGTCGGTCGCGAGCACCAGCGACAGCGGCAGGTAGCCGCCCGAAATGCCTTTCGACAGGCACAGAAAATCGGGCCAGATGCCGGCCTGCTCGCATGCGAAAAAGCTGCCGGTGCGCCCACACCCGACCGCGATCTCGTCGGCGATGAGATGCACCCGGTAGCGGTCGCACAACGCGCGGGCGAGGCGCAGGTATTCCGGGTCGTACATGACCATGCCGGAGGCGCCCTGCACGAGCGGCTCGACGATCAGCGCGGCGGTCTGCGCGTGGTGCTCGGCGAGATGCGCTTCGAGCGCGGCGGCGGCGCGGCGCGCAACGTCGGCGGCCGATTCACCGGGCAGGGCGAGGCGGGCATCGGGCGTCGGCACGGTCGTGCCGGCGCGGACGAGCGGCGCGTACGCGTCGCGGAAAATCGCGACGTCGGTGACCGCCAGCGCGCCGACGGTTTCGCCGTGATAGCTGCCGGCGAGGCTGACGAAGCGGGATTTTTCCACGAGGCCGACGTTGCGCCAGTAATGCGCGCTCATCTTCAGTGCGATCTCGGTCGCGGACGCGCCGTCGGACGCGTAGAACGCATGCCCGAGGCGATGGCCGGTCAGCGCCGCGAGCCGTTCGGAGAGCTCGACCACCGGCTCGTGCGTGAAGCCGGCGAGCATGACGTGTTCGAGCGTGTCGAGCTGCGCGCGCAGCGCGGCGTTGATGCGCGGGTTGCAGTGCCCGAACAGATTCACCCACCACGAACTGATGCCGTCGAGCAGCCGCCGCCCTTCGGCATCGATGAGCCACGGGCCTTCGCCGCGCACGATCGGCACCAGCGGCAGCGCTTCGTGCTGCTTCATCTGCGTGCAGGGGTGCCAGACGCTCCTGAGGGATCGTTCGAGCAGTGATGGGGCGTGCATCGGGGGATTCCGGCCGGGTGGGACCGGGGAATGTCGCGCAATCGGGCTGTTCATGTCAAACGCCCCGCCACGCCTCGCCCCCGCGCGACGCGAGGCATGGCGTTTTGTTACCATGCGTCGGCCCGGCAACGACAACAAGCGCAATCCATGATTTTCGTGATCTCTCCGGCCAAGGCGCTGGATTTCGAAACCCCGCCGGTCACCGCTGCGGCCAGCCAGCCGGATTATCTGCGCGAAGCCGAGGAACTGATCGGCATCCTGCGGCAGAAGACCCCGGCCGAGGTCGCGGAGCTGATGCACCTGTCGGACCCGCTCGCGGCGCTGAACGTCGCGCGCTTCGAGAGCTGGCATCGACCTTTCACCCGCGACAACGCGAAGCAGGCGCTGCTCGCGTTCAATGGCGACGTGTACGGCGGGCTCGACGCGCCGACCCTGTCGGAAGACGACTTCGCCTGGGCGCAGCAGCACCTGCGCATCCTGTCCGGGTTGTACGGGATGTTGCGCCCGCTCGACCTGATGCAGCCGTACCGGCTGGAAATGGGCACCCGGCTCGGGAATCCGCGCGGGGCGAACCTCTACGCTTACTGGGGCGACACGCTCGCCGAAGCGCTGAACCGGCTGCTCGCCGCCGAGCGCGACACCGGCGGCAGCGCGGTGCTCGTGAACCTCGCGTCGCAGGAGTACTTCAAGGCAGCCGCGCGGGCGAAGCTCGCCGCGCAGGTGATCACGCCGGTGTTCGAGGACTGGAAAGGCGGGCGCTACCGCATCATCACTTTCTACGCGAAGCGAGCACGCGGCCTGATGAGCCGCTACGCGATCCGCAACCGGGTCGAGGACGTCGAAGGGCTCAAGGGCTTCGACGCCGAAGGCTACGGCTTCGCGCCGGAAGTTTCGGACGCCGACACGCTCGTGTTCCGGCGCCGCACCGACTGACGCTCACCACACCGCGATTCGTGGGGGACAGCATGAAAATCAGTCACAACTTTGACGCCGGGGCGATCGAGGTCGTCAGCATCGCCAACCCGCAGGACATCCGCCTGCGCCTGCGCGCCGACAATGCCGCGGACCTGCACCAGTGGTTCTATTTCCGTCTGCACGGCGCCGCGGGCCTGCCCCTTCGCATGACGTTCGAGAACGCGGCCGGCGCGGCATTCGCCGAAGGCTGGCCGGGCTATCGCTGCGTCGCGTCGTACGACCGGCGCAACTGGTTCCGCGTCGCAGGCACGTCGTACGAAAACGGCCAGCTGATGGTCGAGCACACGCCCGAGCGCAACAGCATTTACTACGCGTATTTCGAGCCGTACTCGCTCGAACGCCACCTCGATCTGCTCGGCTGGGCCGAGATGTCCGCGTTCGCGCAGGTCGACACGCTCGGCACGACCGTCGAAGGGCGCGACATCGACCGCGTCGTCGTCGGGCGCCCGAGCCCCGGACACCGGCCGGTGTGGATCATCGCCAGGCAGCATCCCGGGGAGACGATGGCCGAATGGTTCGTCGAAGGCCTGCTCGAACGCCTGCTCGACGCCGCCGACCCGGTCGCGCGCAGGATCCGCGAACAGGCCGTACTGCACGTCGTCCCCAACATGAATCCGGATGGTGCCGTCCACGGCAACCTGCGTACCAACGCCGCCGGGCGCAACCTGAACCGCGAATGGCGCGCTCCCGACCCGGTCGCGAGTCCCGAAGTGTTCTGCGTGCGCGAAGCGATGGAAGCGAGCGGTTGCGACCTGTTCCTCGACATCCACGGCGACGAGTCGCTGCCCTATGTGTTCTTCTCGACCGCCGAGGAAGTGCCCGGCTTCACCGCCGAGATGGCGCAGCAGCAGGCGCGCCTCATTGCCGCGCTGGCCGCGGCGAGCCCGGATTTCCAGACGCGGCACGGCTACAAGTCCGGCCGGTTCGGCGACGAACTGCTGACGCTCGCAAGCAAGTGGGTCGCGCACCGCTTCGGCTGCGTGTCGCTGACGCTCGAGATGCCGTTCAAGGACAACGCCAACGTCCCCGACGGCCTCACCGGCTGGAGCGGCGCGCGCAGCAAGCGACTGGGCGGCGCGATGCTGAACGCGATCCTTGCGCATCTGGAGGGCTGACCGAGGTGATCGAATCGATTGCGACCCAGGTTTTGTCGTTCTCTTGAATGGTTCAAGACATTTTTGAACTGACATCAAGCAGAGGCTTCGTCAGGCGGCAGAATGGGCCGAAAGACGCGAGGTCATGCCGGCCTCCGCATGAAGCTACGCGTGAATATGAATCTGTCGCCGCTCCGGACCCGGGTTGCCGGAGGAAGCAGGAATCATTCCCTTACACATAACGCAAACGTCCTTGCGTAAGCTCCAGATATTTCCAATTTGACGATACCGGATGTCGTCGCTTCGAGGGTCCGTGCCGCGACCGGGACTGTTCGGCCGACAGGCTGTTGCGTCGGAAGCACGACTGCGCGCTGCCCGGCGGCGACAACCTGCGGCCCCGCGTTGGGCCTCGGAGCCGCCCCGTGAAATCCGCTTCCCGATCCCTTCTCGCACCGGACAGAAGGCGCGGGCGGCGCGACAGCAGTGCGGGTCGGCACGTGACGTTGAACGGGGGGCGAGACCGCCGCGGGCGAGCCGTGTCATACTTTGAACGGCGCACCTCACGTCTGACTGAATAAGTGGCGGCTGCTGAGCAGTCGCGTACCCGCCCCGAACTGGAAGCTGGGTTGCTGCCGGAACGCGACGAGCCGGAGACGGCCTCCATCTTCAGAACGCTCCGGCCGCCCGAGACCCCGACGCTCAACACAGCAATCCGGATGGCTGGCAGTGATGCTCGGCGGTTTTCTCGCGTGCAAGGGCGATCGCGAGCGCACCGTGAAGACGATCCGGACTGACCTTCAGTACGTCATGGACCTCACGGCAGGATTCAAATAAGCGGGACGATCACCACCCGAGTTGCGTGACGAAACGGTTTTAGGGGCGGAACTTTGTGAGAAGAGGGCGCCAACAATAGGACAAAGAGGGTGACGTGCCTCCAGCGGACTAAATAAACAGATTTTTCGCCACCACGGCTGGTGCTCGCCGTGACATAAGTATTCGGAGAAATCGACTATGACTTTCTTTCCTGTCTTTCTGTCGGTTGTGTTTGTCGTGCGCAACCAAGGCTCCCAATTAGAAGGGATCCTTAGAAATGCATCTTCACAGATATCTTCCTACGTCAGTGATTATGAGCTGATCATTGTCGATAACGCCTCTAATGATGATAGCGTCAAGGTTCTGAAGACGCTCACCGCCCCAAACGGCCTACCTAATCTTCAAATATATGCGCTTACAAAAGAGGTTGGCGGCGACACGGCGGCATGGGCCGGCCTTGAAAATGCCTTAGGCGATTTTGTTGTTGTCATCGATCCCCTTGTCGACGACATTGCCTTCCTGTCACAAATGCTCGATAAGGCGGTAAACGGGGCAGATGTTGTTTTCGCCAACAATGAGCAGAAACCCCAACAAAGCTATGCCTATCGAGTGGCGGGCGGAGTTTTTAATTACATTTATAAGATATTTAACGGAATTCACCTTGCGAAGGATGCGCCGAGTTACAGGCTACTTAGCAAGCGCGTAATTAACTTCATCCTTCACCATCCGCAACCCTCGATAACCTATCGGCACTTACCCGCAACGGGCGGATTTGCTCGTGTGAACATGGAATACAGCGCTACGCCAACTGCAGAAAATGTCAAAAAACTGGGAGAAAGCATCGATCGGGGGATGCGCCTTCTTGTTTCCACAACTCAAGCACCGATGCGAGTGGTTACCAGTCTGTCGTTGTTCGGGGCTGCAGCGAACTTGCTTTATTCGATCTACGTGGTAGCCGTTGGAATATTCAAGTCCGATGTCGCACCGGGCTGGGTAAGCATGTCACTCCAGCAGTCAGGAATGTTTTTCCTCATCTCGCTCGTGCTCTTGGTGCTCGGTGAGTACATCTTGCACATGGCCAGCTTGACAAATGAGGGTCCGCTTTACCACGTCGGTCAAGAGTTTACGAGCGCGCGCATGATCCGAAAAGAAAAACTGAACATTGAGGTTGTCACCTCTCAATCCGAGAGGGTCTCCAATATCTCTGAGCGAATCAATGCATGACCGGGAGTAATGATGTCGTAGATGCACTAATCATCGGCGGCGGCTTCTACGGGGCGACCATAGCCATCTATTTGGCCAAGCAGCGCGGATTACGCCGAATCACCCTTGTTGAAAGAGAGCCCAAACTTCTCCGTCGCGCTTCATATCACAACCAGGCGCGTGTGCATAACGGCTATCACTACCCTCGAAGCTTCACCACCGCCTTTCGTAGTCGAGTCAACTTGCCGAAGTTCCTGCGTGACTGGCCGCAGGCAGTCACGCAGGATTTCATGAAACTCTATGCGATTGCAAAACGAAATTCAAAAGTGACTGCGAGGCAGTTTGAACGTTTTTGTCACGACATCGGGGCAAGGGTCAATCCAGCAGAAACAGGCTTAAAGAGACTGTTTGACCCCGGGCTGATCGAAGATGTATTTTTAGTCGAGGAATATGTATTTGATGCGACGCGGCTCGCCCAATGGGCGGAAGAAGAGCTGCGTGACAACGGCGTTGTACTGCGGGTTTCAACTAGGGCAACGGCAATCTCACGATCACTCAGAAATGAATTGCTTGTGACAGTTATGGATCAGAACGGGCATACGGAATCATTAAACTGCCGCTATGTTTTCAATTGCACCTATAGCGGACTTAATCAGTTTTTGGGTGAATTTCCCGGCACTCAGACCGGACTTAAGCAGGAAGTGACCGAGATGGCCTTAATGCGAATGCCGGAAGCACTTCAAGACGTTGGGGTTACGGTCATGGATGGTCCATTCTTTTCGATTATGCCGTTTCCCGCGCGCGACTTGCATACTCTTTCACACGTCCGTTATACGCCACACTTTAGCTGGAAGGACGAACCGGGGACCGACCCATACAGAAAGCTGAGCGAATACGACCGGGCAAGCCGGGCAGATCGTATGGTTAGAGACGTAGCGCGATACCTTCCCTCTGTTCTTGAGGCCAACTATATTGAATCACTCTTCGAGGTTAAAACTGTGCTAGTCAAGAACGAGGGAGACGATGGACGTCCTATCCTGTTCGAGAAGCATGCCGAGTTGCCTGGGTGCTATTCCATACTGGGCGGGAAAATCGACAACATATACGATGTTCTTGAAAAACTCGAAACTGAAGAGTTCAGGAGTACGTTGGAGTAATGATGGAAAACGCACTGATTGGATTTTCAGGTTTCGTGGGTAGCACCCTTCTCAAGCAAACCCGTTTTAATGCACTTTTCCGCTCGACCAACATCCATGAAATTGATAACCGCGAGTTCGATCTCGTTGTTTGCGCGGGGGCCCCGGCGCAGAAGTGGATCGCCAATCGTAATCCTGGTGATGATCGGCAAAAGATAGATCGACTTGTCGAGCACCTGAAAACCATCCGGTGCAGGACGTTCATATTGATAAGCACGGTCGATGTTTTCAAGACACCAATCGGGGTAGACGAAGCGACGCCAGTCGATGAGGCTGGCCTTCATCCCTACGGATTTCATCGGAGACTTCTCGAAAAGTTTGTCCAGGATAAAATTTCCGACCACCTGATTGTTCGTTTGCCAGGACTGGTCGGCCCGGGTTTACGCAAGAACGTGATCTTCGATTTTCATAACTCAAATAACGTTCACGCAATCGAGAGTCGAGGGATATTCCAATTTTACCCGATGGTGAATTTTTGGTACGACATCCAGACGGCTGTGCAGGAAAAACTTCGACTAGTACATCTTACTGCCGAACCCATCAGTGTTGCAGATGTCTCTCTTCGCGGTTTCGGAAGGCCTTTCACGCAAGTAATTGCGAATGAGCATCCTCATTACGATATGCAGACACGTTACGCCGAATATTTCGGGTCTCAAGGTCGGCATCAATATAGTGCGCGTGAAACAATCCAGGCGATTCGGGCATATGCTCAGTCGGAACCGGTTACTTTGAAGCCCGAGTCGGGAGCGGTGCCGTGAGGCTTGCCATATCGAACATCGCTTGGGACGTTTCAGAGAACGAAGATGTCGTAAAGCTGCTGAACAGATTTCATATCGATGCGATCGATATTGCTCCGGGCAAGTACTTTCCAGATCCCGGAAAGGCTACTGAGGCGGAAATAGTAACAGTGAAGCGCTGGTGGGCCGAGCGCGGGATCGAAATTACCGGGATGCAGGCACTGCTGTTCGGGCGGGCCGGGCTGAACGTATTCGGCGCCCCTGAGGTTAAAGACGCCCTGCTCGAACATCTGGCGGCAGTTTGCCGTATTGCCGCGGGCCTTGGGGCTAGTCGATTAGTATTTGGGTCACCGAAAAACCGTGATCGTTCAGGCTTAAGCGATGAGCAGGCGCTAGACGAAGCAGTAGGCTTCTTCCAACGTTTGGGTGATGTTGCTCTGGCACAAGGGGTTGTTATGTGCTTGGAGCCTAACCCTCCGTGCTATGGAGCCAACTTCATGACGTCGAGTACGGAAACAGCTCACGTTGTTAATTCCGTTGGCCACGGAGCTATTCGTATGCAATTAGATACCGGAGCATTAACGATAAACCGAGAATCGGCTGAGGCTGTGCTGGCTGACAGCGCGCATCTCATAGGTCATGTCCATGCGAGTGAGCCAGACCTCGTTCCCCTCGGTGATTGTGGAACGGACCATCGACTGCTACATGAGGCACTGTTGAGGTACGTTCCACATCATGTGGTCTCTATCGAAATGGTGGCAACAAAAAACGAACCGCACCTTGCTTCCATCGAGCGAGCTCTTTCCCGCGCGGTTAAGTATTACCGCTCGATACCTGGGGCCGCGGAATGAAGTGGCTCATCTTGATACTTGGTATCGCTGCCAACGCCTCCGCCAGCGTTCTGGTCAAGATCTCGATGATCCCGCCTAGGAAGTTTCCGTCCCTTGCTGATCCACTGACAGCGCTTGTCAATTGGCCTTTTTGGCTTGGGCTGGGATTGTATGGGATGGCGTTTCTACTCTATGCCGCCGCACTCGCGCGATTGCCCTTGAACGTCGCACACCCGATTTTGACCTCCGGGGCGGTCGCCACTGTCGCACTATTTTCAATTTTCATTTTTCGTGAACCATTCCACTGGACAACAATCGCCGGCATATCGCTTGTAATTGCCGGGGTAGTCCTCATCACAGCGCGCGTTGCGTGAATCAGATGAAAACAACCGAAAAAAAATGCCCGATAGACCGGGCGGAGTGGCAAGTTCCTGACATGGAGGCGCCGTTGTGGCAGGGAAAACAGCATCCGTACTGCGTTGTGATTCCTGTTATAAACGAAGGTGAGCGAATCGGGAATTTGCTCCAGCGTATGGAGGCAAACAGGATATCAGCAATAGCTGACATTATCATCGTCGATGGTGGGAGTACAGACGGTTCGCTAGCGACTGAGGCGCTTAAACAGATGAACGTGCGAGGCCTTATCGTAAAGACAGCCCCTGGGAAGCTGAGCGCTCAGCTTAGGTGTGCTTATGCGTTTGCTCTTGACCAAGGTTATCAGGGAATCGTCACCATTGATGGAAATGACAAGGACGATCCTGAAGCTATACCGCGATTCATCGAAGCACTAAACGAAGGAACCGATTTCGTGCAAGCGTCGCGGTTCCTTCCGGGTGGGATTGCGGAAAACACCCCGAAGTCTCGAGATTTTGCCATTCGGTACATTCATGCGCCCTGCCTTAGTCTTGCATCGGGATTTAAGTGGACAGATACGACACAGGGCTTCAGAGCTTATAGCCGGAAAATGTTGCTTGATCCGAGAATTGCACCATTCAGGGATGTGTTCGTCACTTATGAACTGCTTGCTTATTTATCATGTCGTGCACCTCAATTAGGCTATGTATGTAAAGAATTGCCAACAATAAGACGGTATCCGGTGGGTGAGGTGCCGACAAAAATCAGCGGTCTAAAAGGAAATTTTTCCGTGCTGGCGACCTTGCTGCGAGCTTGCGCAGGAAAATACAATGGTTAAGCAGATTAATAGGGGAAATGAAGAGGTTGTCACGGTGCAAGATCGGTTTTTGAACTACGCGATTTACGCACTGTTCTTTATTTTTGCCTTGCTGGGCTTCCGCTATCAAGCTTTGCTCCTAAGCTACAGAGAGTGGGGTGACGAATCCGAAACAATTGTTGCCGCCAAAATGATGGCAGCAGGGATGAGGCTCTATTCTGAGGTCTTCAATCATCATGGACCTCTAACATTTCTTCCGGGAATAATAGTCGAGAAAATTGGAAATTACGGGGTAAATGGGCATCGGGTCCCGATCGCCTTGCTTCAGATAATTGCCGTAATTTCAATATATAAAACACCGATAATAAGCACGACTGTGCGCAGAATTGTTGTTTCTGTTGCTGCTGCAACCATGATACTGGTATTCATGCCGGATTTGTTCGGGCATATGTACAAATACCAGACGATTGCCGGGCTTTTACTGGTGATAATATTGTCCCAGTATGCGCTCCCGGCGATTTTTAGCCCGGAAGTCTTGACTTCTTCCAGGGTTGCTTTCTGCAATGCTTTAATCGCATCTCTTCCGTTCTTGGCTGTAACTTACTTGCCAATTACAGTTCTACTGTTTTTTTGCTCTCTGAGGGCCAGATATTTCAGGTTTGCGGTTATCGGGAGTTTCTTGGGTCTTGCATTAAATTCTATTTTCCTTGGTGTTTATGGCTCGTTTCCTGGGTTCTTTGCTTTCCATATATACCTTAACGCTACAATTCTCCCTCTATATGTAGGTTTGCAGCCCGGTGGAGAGTTAATTATCAATGCATTGAAAGTAGCTACATCGGATGTCGCGCACTTTTTTTCCTTGATAATTCTGTTCCTGAGCGCAGCTGTTCTGGCTGTGAAAGAGAAGGGTTTGCCGTGGAGAACGTTGCTGCTGGTGGCGGGGATCTGTAGCCTGCTCATGCGTGGCGCGGGTTTTCAGGGCATGCCGTATTTTTATTCTGTTTTTGCATTATTTATTCCTGCTTTTATCGGGATTGAGACGCTATTATCGCAATCAAAATACGTAGCGATGGGTTTTGTTTTGCTTTCAATTCTCAAGATATCCTTGCTCATTCCTGGGGATAAGCAGAAAATATTGTCGCAAACGATACCTAATGAAACGGAGTTTTCTCGGTTTGTCCAGGAGTTTACAACCAAAGACGACAGAATTATTGCCTTTTCATTTCAGAATTTCCAGTATTTAGCTTCTAATAGATTGCCTGCTTCTGGTCATTTCTTCTATCTTCCTTGGCAGGAAAAATACAATAAGAATCCAAAATTTGGCGTGGTTATTGATGCATGCGAGCAAATAAGAGAATCGAAACCAAAAGTCATGCTCATCGATAAATGGATGGTCTGGGATAGATATTCTTGGGATAGTTATGCTGGATGCGTGCAGGGCCTCGTTGATGATAATTACTTCCAGGTTCCGGGAAGGCCTTATTATGTTCGCAAAGATCTGGTTGATCGTTCGGAGGATTTTCTTAAAGATTATCCTGATAGGAAAATGATTCCCAGCTTGCCGCTCGACAAGGAGGATTCCATTAGCTTGAGGTTTTCCGAGGCTCCGCAAGGCCGTGAATCTTATGGTAAGAAATTGGTGGGTCTGGGAGTCATGTTCGGGACGCACGTTCGTGTTAATCCAGGAACTGCAGGGCTATTGCTCAGACGGGCCAACGGCCCGGATTTGAAGCTTGACTTTTCTTTGCCTGAATTGGTGGACAATAGCTACAAAAAATTCGACCTTCCCGAAGATTCCTATGTTTCAGGAGAAATTGTTTCTCTGACGGGAGGTGGGATTAGTGTTTGGAGAAGCCATAGTGAAGATGGCGAAGTTTCTACTTGCCTGAAGTACTTCTATTCGGATGGAAGCCGGGGTTTTACACCCGGGTGTCCAGTGTTCTGAGTCTAGGGCGCCTCGAAAAACCTCGACTCGCCCACCCTTGGTAAAATTACAGCGTCCTCAATCTCGCCACAGCCGACATCGATGAAACCGCGCAGCGCCATCAAGACCGACCTGTTTGCCTTTGATGCCCACTGCAAGAAGATCGACACGCTGGGTGACCCGCTGGTCGAGATCGAATCGCATATCGATTTTCCCGCGCTGGCGGCCGAGGTCGATATGATTGCGCCGCGACTCGTGAGTGCGCAGGGCGGGCGCCCGCCATACCCGACCGAGACGATGGTGCGCATCCTGGTGTTGAAGCGTCTGTACAACCTGTCCGATGAGCAGATGGAGTACCAGTTGCTCGACCGCATGAGCTACAAGCGCTTCTGCGGACTGGCGAATGCGACGAACGTTCCGGATCGCACCACGGTGTGGACCTTCGAGAACCGGATTGGTGAAGCGGGGGCGAAGGCCTTGTTCGACGGGGTCTCGACGCAGCTGCTCAAGAAGGGGTTCATCGCGCGCGGCGGTCAGATCATCGACGCGACGCTGGTGCCGGCGCCCAAGCAGCACAACCGCCGCGGCGAGAAGGAACTGATCGAGCAAGGCGCAATGCCCGCCTCGTGGCGCCCGGCGAAGCGGCGCCAGAAGGATACTGAGGCGACCTGGACCAGGAAGCACGGCAAGAGCTACTTCGGCTACAAGCTGTCGATCAACATCGACAAGAAGTACAAGATCATCCGCCGAATCGAGACCGATACTGCCAGCACGCACGACAGCCAGCACTTTGACAACGTCTTCGACACGCGCAACACGAGCCGCGATGTCTATGCCGATCGGGGCTACCCGTCCGAGCAGCGTGAAGCCAGGCTCAAGGAGAACGGCTTTCGCAACCAGATCCAGCGGAAGGGCAAGCGCAACAAGCCGCTGTCCGAGTGCCAGCAGCGACGCAACAAACGCATCGCCAAGACGCGTGCGCGGGTCGAGCACGTGTTCGGGGCCATCGAGCAGATGGGCGGCAAGCTGCTGCGCACCATCGGTCAGGCGCGGGCGAACTTTGCGATGACGATGATGGCTGCCTGCTACAACCTGAAGCGGCTGGTCTATTTCAGGAAGGCCGGAATCGAGGCCTTCTGACGCCCGAAATGGGCCGCATCGCCGATGTCCGAGGCGATTCGAGGCAAAAACTGAGCGACACCGCGGGAAGAAGCGGTGATTTGCCGAAGGAACTGAACCGAATTCGGTCGCGGTCATCGTGTCGCACCGGGGTTCATTGAAAACCTCGGGTTATTCGAGGTGCCCTCTAGTAGCCGGCAATCGAATGGATTTGGACATGAGTTGCGCATGGGAAAAAATCGTTACCGTAGAGCTTCTCCGGGAAGGGATCAGGCATCTTCATCAGCAAACGTTTGTTCTTCGCCCTCGGCGGCCCCGTCGGCCTTACGCAAAGAGGTTCAGCAGCCCGTCCAGCCCAACGTGATCAAGGCGGCAGTCGGCGACGGTGCGCAGCACGGGTTTTGCACGGTAGGCGACGGCGAAGCCCGCTTCGGTCAGCATCGGGATGTCGTTGGCGCCGTCGCCGGCGGCGATGACCTGGTCGGCTTTCAGGCCGAGGCGCTCGCGCGCGTGACGCAGATGGGCGGCTTTCGCGGCGCCGTCGACGATCGGGCCGCGGACCCGGCCTGTCAGGTGACCGTCGTGCGTTTCCAGTTCGTTCGCGTGGGCTTCGTCGAAGCTGAGCCTCGCCTTGAGGCGCTCGGTGAAATACGTGAAACCGCCCGATACCAGCACGGTGTGGAGGCCCGCGGCCTTCAGCCCGCGCATCAGGCGTTCGGCGCCCGGATTCAACTGCAGCCGCTGCTCGTAGACTTCGGCGAGCGCCGCTTCGGGCAGGCCGGCGAGGAGGCTCACGCGGCGGGTCAGGGATTCGCGGAAGTCGATTTCGCCGCGCATCGCCGCTTCGGTGATTGCTGAGACTTGCGGCTTCAGGCCCTGCATGTCGGCGATTTCGTCGATGCACTCGATGTTGATCAGCGTCGAGTCCATGTCGGTGACGAACAGGCCGAAGTCGGCGAGTTTGCGCCCGGTCGGCACCCAAGCCCAATCGAGCCCGGCCTCGGCGCACAGGCGGTCGACGTCTTCGCGGTCGTGCCCCCCCACGAGCCGGAAAGCCTGGGGAGTGATCTGCTCGATGGCGCTCGCGCCGGTGATTTTGGCGAGATTCTTCAGGGCGACCGAATCGACATCCTCGCCCTGCAGGACAAGATTCATGCGGCCTCGCTCCGCTGCTGCAATGCTTCGCGCAGCACGCTGTCGGCCTTGCGGATCGTGTCCTCGGTGCTCGCCCAGTCGATGCACGCATCGGTGACCGAACAGCCGTATTTCAGTTGCGACAGGTCGGCCGGAATCGGCTGGTTACCGGCTTCGAGGAAGCTCTCGATCATCAGCCCGACCACCGAGCGGTTGCCCTCGCGGATCTGATGCACCACGTCTTTCATGACCAGCGGCTGGAGCTCGGGTTTTTTCCACGAGTTCGCGTGCGAGCAGTCGACGACGATGTTCAGCGGCAGCTTCGTCTTCGCGAGTGCCTGTTCGGCGAGCGAGATCGACACCGTGTCGTAGTTCGGCCGTCCGCCGCCGCCGCGCAGCACGACGTGGCCGTAGCGGTTGCCGCGCGTGCGCAGGATGGCGGACTGTCCTTTGCCGTTGATGCCGAGGAAGCTGTGCGGATGCGATGCGGAGACGATCGCGTTGATCGCGACGTCGAGGTCGCCGTCGGTGGCGTTCTTGAAGCCGACCGGCGTCGACAGGCCTGACGACATCTCGCGGTGCGTCTGCGACTCGGACGTGCGCGCGCCGATCGCCGTCCACGCGATGAGGTCGCCGTAGTACTGCGGGGCGATCGGGTCGAGCGCTTCGGTCGCGGCCGGCAGGCCGATTTCGTTCACGTCGAGCAGGAAGCGCCGGGCTTTCTCCATGCCTTCCTCGATGTGGAACGAGTCGTCCATGTACGGATCGTTGATGAAGCCTTTCCAGCCGGTGGAGGTGCGCGGCTTCTCGAAATACACGCGCATTACCAGCACCATCGTCCCGGCCACTTCGTCGGCCAGCGCCTTCAGGCGCTTCGCATAATCGAGGCCGGCGACCGGGTCGTGGATCGAACAGGGGCCGACGACGATGAAGAGGCGCCTGTCCTTGCGGTCGAGGATGTCGTGGAGCGCGCGGCGGCCGGCGACGACGGACGTCGCGGCGCGCTCGGTCAGCGGCACGCGGGCCTTGATCTCCTCGGGCGAGGGCATCGGGTCGACGGCGACGATATTGAGGTTTTCGGTTTGAGCCAGTGGCATTACGCGCTTCTCCGCAGTGCAGCAGGGAGGGCGCATTGTAACGCTGCGCGCGGCGGGCGGGTGAGCGCTTCCGGCGTCCTCCGGACGAGGGTGGGGCGGGGCCGCGGCGAGCCGGAAACCGCCGCCGCCGCGGCCTTCCGCGGATTCAGCCGAGCGTCGCGGGCGCGCGGCTGGCGAGCGCCTGCTTGCGCGCCGTCGCGCCGCCGAGCAGGACGAAGCCGAGGAGTTTGTCGTTTGCGTCGAGACACTGCGCCTCGATGCCGCCGCCGGCCTCGTCGCTGGCGACGATCTGCCAGCTGCCCTGCGCGTCGATCGCCGGCGGGCAGACGACCGCGGGGCAGGCCGGCGTCTTGACGACGACCGGCATCGCCGGATAGCTGACCGCGGTTGGCGTGCCGGCGAGCGTCGCCGCCAGCGCGCGCGCCTGGTGCATGATCGGCATCACGTACGGCAGCGTCAGGCCGTCGACTTCGGCGCAGTCGCCAAGCGCGTGGATATTCGGATCGGAGCTTGTCAGCCGGCGGTCCGTCAGCACGCCGCGGTTGACGGCAAGCCCCGCTGCGGCGGCGAGCGCAGTGCGCGGTCGCAGGCCGACTGCCGACAGCACGACGTTGGCGTCGAGCGTCGAGCCGTCGCTGAGCGCGAGTCGGTAGCCGCCGGCGTGGCGCGATACCGACGCGGCGGAGACGCCGAGGTGAAAGCTCACGCCGGCCGCTTCGAGCCGCTGCCGGAACCACTGTCCGGCGTCTTCCGGCAACAGCCTGCCGAGCGGCCAGCGGGCGATGTCGATGACTGTCGGGGTGATGCCGCGGGCGAGCAGGTCGTTGGCGAATTCGCAGCCGATCAGCCCGCCGCCGAGCACCGCGACGCGCTTCGCGCCGTCGAGCCGCGTGGCGAAGCGGGCGAAGTCGTCGAGGTCATTGACCGACAGCACGTCGTGGGCCGCGTCCCCGCCGAGCGGCAGGCGGATCGGATCGGCGCCGGGCGCGAGCACGAGGTCGCGATAGGGGATCTCTTCGCCGCCGGCGAGTTCGACGACGCGGCGGGCCGGGTGGAGCGCGGCGACTTCGACGTGGGCGCGGATCGTCGCAGCGAGTTCGGCGGCCATTTGTTCCGCCGGCTTCATCACCAGGCTCGCGGCGCTGCGGTTCGCCGAAAACGCGTTCGACAGCATCGGCTTCGAATAGAAGCCGGCCGCGTCGCGGCTCAGGATGACGAGTGGCGCGTCGCGGTCGAGCTTGCGCAGTTCACGTGCCAGCGTGTAGCCGGCGAGACCGCTGCCGATGATGACGAGGGGTGGAGTCATGGGTTGCCTCTCTGTTGTTCGTCTTGTCGGCGGGGGGCGGGGTCGCCGAACGGGTAGCCTGCTCCCGGGGCCGGGAGCAGGCGATACGGCGTCAGATCATGACCATCTCGAAGTCGGCTTTCGCGACGCCGCAGTCGGGGCAGGACCAGTCGTCGGGAATATCTTCCCAGCGGGTGCCGGGGGCGACGCCCTCATCCGGCATTCCGGCCGCTTCGTCGTAGGTGAAACCACAGACAACACATTGCCAAGTCTTCATGATGTTCTTCCTTTCAAGCTTGATTTGTCGATTCGGCGCGACCGGGCTCAGGCAGAGATCCGGTCGAGCGCTTCCTGGTAGTGATTGGCGTGACGCTCTTCGACCTTGGCAAGCGCGGCAAAGCGTTTCGCGGCGCGTTCGAGCACTGCCTTGAACTGTTCGGCGTGTTCCTTCGACTCGACGATCTGCTCGTCGATCTCCTTGACCGCGTCGGCATGGCCTTCCTCGACGGCCGCGTGGCGAAAGCCCGGGTACATCTCGGTGTATTCGTAGGTCTCGCCTTCGATCGCGAACTGCAGCGCGCGTGCCGGCGTCATCTTCGCTTTCGGATAGAGCAGATCGAGGTGGCCGAACGCGTGCATCACTTCCTGGTCGGCAGTCGCCTCGAAAACCTTCGCGGTTTCCTCGTCGCCCATTTCGCGGCACAGCTTCGCGAAGTAGCGGTACTTGATGTGCGCCATCGACTCGCCGGCGAACGCCGCTTCGAGGTTCTGGATCGTGATCGATTGCGGGTTGTGGAAGGGGTTTGTCATCTTCTTTCTCCTTTCTTCGCTGGTTGCGTTGAAGTCATCTTACGCAGCGCGGGACGATTGGAGAAATTGAATGTGAGAATGTAATCGATAGGTTTGTTCTATTTGCAGGCCAAGCCGATGCAGTTCGCCTGAGGCCCGTCGTTCTCCGAAAACATCACGGCCGCATCCTGTGCGGCCGTGATGTTTTCGGAATGATCCGGGATCGCCAGGCCGCACGTGGCGCGGCCGTACGCGGTTCAGGATTCGAAGCGGAACCCGACTTTCAGCTTTACCTGGAAGTGCGCGATCTTGCCGTCGGCGATGTGCCCCCGTATCTCGGTGGTTTCGAACCAGTCGAGGTGCCGCAACGACTGGCTCGCCTGCTCGATCGCGTTGCGGATCGCATCGTCGACGCCGACGGGCGATGTACCGACGAGTTCAACGAGTTTGTAGACGTGGTTCTGATCTGGCATCGTCTTCTCCTCCTGGAATGAATGGGCAGGTTTTCCAGTATAGGAGCATGTCGCGGAGTTGCCCGGCGAGCCGCGCGGAGGGTGCAGGGGGGAAGTTCGTCAGTCTACGGGTCAGGAATGCACTTCCTGCGTCCGCGCTTCGCGCAGGAAAGCCCCGAGCGTGGCCGTATCGAGCGGCCGGGAGAAATAGTGACCTTGCGCGAAATCGCATCCGATCCGACGCAGGAAATCGGCTTGTTCGGCGTGCTCGACGCCTTCGGCGACGACAGCCAGCCCGAGGCTTTTCGCAAGCGCCACGACCGCGCGGGTCAGTGATCGGTCGTTGCGGTCGGCGGGCAGGCCGCTGACGAACGAGCGGTCGATCTTGAGGCTGTGGACGGGGAAGCGCTTGAGATAGGCGAGCGAGGAGTAGCCGGTGCCGAAATCGTCGATGCTGATGCTCACCCCGGCTGCGACGAGTTCGGTAAGCACGACGACCGCGCGCTCGGGATGTTCCATGATCATCCCTTCGGTGACCTCGAGTTCGAGGTCACGGGGCGCGAGACCGGCTTCGCCCAGCATCGCGAGCAGCCGGCTCGCAAGATCGCTGCGACGGAACTGCCGCGGCGACAGGTTCACCGCGACCCTGCCGGCGAAGATTCCCGCGTTCTTCCATTCGCGCACGCGGCGCGCCGCTTCCCGCAGCACCCATTCGCCGATCGGCTCGATGAGCCCGGACTCTTCGGCGAGCGAGATGAAGCGCGACGGCAGAATCGTCCCTTTTTGCGGATGCTCCCAGCGCACCAGCGCTTCGACGCCGGCGACTTCGAGCGTCGCGAGGTCCATGCAGGGCTGGAACACCAGCTTGAGTTCGTCGCGGTCGAGCGCCGTGCGCAGACTGTTGGCCATGAACAGCCGTTCGCTCGCTTGGGCGTTGATTTCTGGCGCAAAGAAGCGGTAACGGTTCTTGCCTTCCTGTTTGGCGCGGTACATCGCCATGTCGGCTTGCCGCAGCAGCGTTTCCGCGTCGAGGCTGTCAGACGGATAACAGCCGATGCCGATGCTCGCCGAGATGTACTGGCACTGCGGTTGCCCGGCCAGGATGTAGGGCCGCTCGAGGGCATCGAGGATGTTGCGGGCGATGATGCCGGCCTCCTCGGGGGAGCGCAGCTCGTCGAGCAGGACGGCGAATTCGTCGCCACCGAGGCGGGCCGTCGTGTCGCTCGCGCGCACGCAGCCGCCGAGGCGTTCCGCCACGCGCCGCAACAGTTCGTCTCCAGCCTCGTGCCCGAGAGTGTCGTTGATCGGCTTGAAGCCGTCGAGGTCGATGAACAGCAGCGCGAGCATGTTCCCGTGCCGCTCGGCGCGGACCAGCATGTCGGCGAGGCGCTCGCGAAACAGCAGGCGGTTCGGCAGTTCCGTCAGCGCGTCGTAATGCGCGAGGTGCTGCAGGCGGGCCTCGTACTGCTTCGCGGCCGAGATGTCGGAAAAAACGCAGACGAGGATCATCTCGCTCGACCCGTATGCGGCCCTGCTGATGCTGCTCCACGCCGGATACATCTCGCCGTTTTTCCGCCGGCCGCGGACTTCGCCCTGCCACTGCCCGGTTTCGCACATCGCGCGGCGCCGGTCGTTGCGGTGCGTCTTTTCGGCTTCCGCGAGGAGTATCGCGAGCGGCTGGCCGATCACTTCCGCGGACCGATACCCGGTGATCGACGTGAACGCGCGATTGACAGTCGCAATTCGCCCGCCGCGCGCGATCACCACGCCCTCCACCGCAGAGTCGAGCGCCGTCGCGGCGAGGGCGAGCTTCTCCTCCGCTTGCGCGCGGTCTGCTTCGCGCTGGTGCAGCAGTTCCTGCGCCTGGGCCAGCGCGCGGCCCACTTCGTCGGCTTCTTCGAGCGCGAGCGGCGGGACTGAAACCGGTTCGCCCCTGCCGATCGCCAGCGCCGGAGCGACGAGGGCCTGCATCGGGCGGGCGATCCTGCGGCCGAGAAGACCCGCGAGCGCAAGTCCGCCGAGCAGCAGCACGAGCGCGCCCACGGCGTACTGGCGCAGCGATTCTCCCAGCCCCGCCGTCAGCGCGCTCTGCCGAACGCCGACCGCGGCGGTCCACCCATAAGGGGTGGAACGCGAGAAGAAGCTCACGAAAGGTATGCCCAGCCGCGAGACCGCCTCGATCGAGCCTTCCGTTTGACGCTGGCTCGCCTCGAGCAGGGCCGGAAACGTCTTCTGCCCGATCACTTTCTCGTCCGCGGGGCTTCGCGCGAGTCGCCGGCCTTCGCTGTCGAGGAGGACTGCCACCCGTCCGGGGGGCAGTCCCTGCTGCTGCATAAGCTCCCCGAGATGTTTCAGCTCGATGCGCAGGCCCAGGCTGTAGAGAACTTTCTCGTCGCGGATGACCGGGACTTCCAGGCTCACGACAGGCGTTTGCGTTACCCTGCTGACATAGACGCCCGACACCATGGGCATGCCGGTTTCGAAGACGCGGCGCAGCAATGCCGGATTGGCATGCTGCGGCAACGGCGAACCCAGAGGCTGCAGGAGGTTCAGGAGCTGCCGTCCCGAAGCGTCCGTCAACACGATCGTGAACCCGGCGGTGTGGCGAAGAACCTCCTTTGCCTGGCGGTAGAACTCGGTGTGGTCGCTGCGGTCGATGTCCTCGGACGCCGCGAGGGTTTCCAGGGCAGCCTGGTTTGCCGCGATGTCCCGTTCGACGAGCCGCAGCAGGGTGTGGGTGGCCTCGCGCGTCTGGTCGAGAACGGCGGCTCGTTCCCGTTCGTAGGACAGGTAGATGACGATTGCAGCGAGCAGCCAGGCCGGCAGGATGCAGGCGACGACGAGGAGTACGACCGTCGAACGGATCGTGCGGCGGCGCGGAGCCTGAGGGCGCATCTCGTAACCTCCACGACACGACTGCGACAGAGCGGGCAGACGTCGTCATCACTGTAGTCCGGGGGCGCCAAGCCGGCAGAAACCATGTGACTAAAGTGGTAGGTGCCCCGACCGCGCACTGTATGCCAAACCTGCCGTGTTCGCCAATCCCGAGAGCAGCGAATGCGCATGGGAGGGTGCTGCTCGGTCTGGCTGGAACACGCGACGTTCTGGCCCGCAGCGATCCCGTTTAGAATCGCTCCCTCCCGGCGACCCCCCGCGTGGTGATCCCGGCTCCTTCACCGGCCCGATACAACCTGGACACTGGAATCCCCGATGCTGCGACTCACCGAACTCAGGCTGCCGCTCGATCATCCGCCCGAGGCGCTGGGCGCTGCGATCGTCGAGCGCCTCGGCATCGCCGCGGACGACCTCGGCCAGGTTGCAGTCTTCAGGCGCAGCTACGACGCCCGCAAGGCTGCAATGATGACGATGATCTATACCGTCGATGTCGTCGTGCGCGACGAGGCCGCGCTGCTGCGCAAGTTCGCCGGCGACCGCCATGTCGTGCCGACGCCGGACACGAACTACCGTTTCGTCGGCCGCGCGCCGGAAGGCTTCGCGAACCGGCCGGTCGTCGTCGGCTTCGGCCCGTGCGGCATCTTCGCCGGGCTGATCCTTGCGCAGATGGGTTTGCGGCCGATCATCCTCGAGCGCGGCAAGGCGGTGCGCGAACGCACGAAGGACACCTGGGGGCTGTGGCGCAACAACGTGCTGAACCCCGAATCGAACGTCCAGTTCGGCGAGGGCGGCGCGGGGACGTTCTCGGACGGCAAGCTCTACAGCCAAATCAAGGACCCGAAGCATTACGGTCGCAAGGTGCTGACCGAGTTCGTCAAGGCTGGCGCGCCGGAAGAGATCCTGTACGTCGCGAAGCCGCACATCGGCACGTTCCGGCTCGTCGGCATGGTCGAGGCGATGCGCCATGACATCGAGGCGCTCGGCGGCGAGATCCGCTTCCAGCAGCGCGTCGCCGACGTGCTGATCGAAGACGGCCACGTGCGCGGACTGACGCTCGCGTCCGGTGAGGAGATCAGTTGCGACCACGTCGTGCTCGCGCTCGGCCACAGCGCGCGCGACACGTTCGAGATGCTGCATGCGCGCGGCGTGTTCATGGAGCCGAAGCCGTTCTCGATCGGCTTTCGCATCGAGCATCCGCAGTCGCTGATCGACCGCGCGCGCTTCGGTCCGAACGCCGGCCATCCGCTGCTCGGCGCCGCCGACTACAAGCTCGTGCATCACGCAAAGAACGGCCGCAGCGTCTACAGCTTCTGCATGTGCCCGGGGGGCACTGTGGTCGCGGCGACCTCCGAGCCGGAGCGCGTCGTCACCAACGGCATGAGCCAGTATTCGCGCAACGAGCGCAACGCCAACGCCGGCATCGTCGTCGGCATCACGCCGGCCGACTATCCGGGCGGGCCGCTCGCCGGCGTCGAGTTCCAGCGTCGCTGGGAATCGCGCGCGTTCGAGCTCGGCGGCGGCGGCTACGTCGCCCCGGCGCAGCTCGTCGGCGACTTCATTGCGCGCCAGCCGTCGGCGGTGCTCGGTTCGGTCGAGCCGTCGTACAAGCCGGGCGTGAAGCTCGGCGACCTCGCGACCAGTCTGCCGGACTACGCGATCGACGCGGTGCGCGAAGCGCTGCCGGCTTTCGAGCGCCAGATCAAGGGGTTCTCGATGCGCGACGCGGTGCTGACCGGCGTCGAGACGCGCACTTCGTCGCCGCTGCGCATCACGCGCGGCGCCGACTGCCAAAGCCTGAACGTGAAAGGTCTTTATCCGGCGGGCGAAGGGGCGGGCTACGCGGGCGGCATCCTGTCGGCCGGCGTCGACGGCATCCGCGTCGCCGAAGCGCTCGCCACTGCGCTGCTCGGCGCGCCGGTCGGGGTGTGAGCGCCGCCGCGCCGCTTGATGCGCACCGATTCATCCTGCTGCGGCATGCCGCGACGCAGCGCAACTGAAGGAACACGCATGGAAGAACGCCTGACGAAGATCGAGACCAAGATCGCGCTGTCCGAAGACCTGCTCGAAGAGCTCAATCTCGCCGTCTATCGCCAGCAGCAGCAGATCGACCGGCTGCAGCAGCAGATCCTCGAACTGCACCGCCAACTCGCCGCGGCAACGCCGGGCGATCGCCCGCGCGACCTGCGCGACGAAATCCCGCCGCACTACTGACGGGTCGCGGAGGCAGGATCAGGGCGCTGGCTCGGCGGCTTCGAGTTCGGCCCACATTACCCACTGGCCGCAGGCATTGCGCGGGCCGCGCAGCGAGCCGTGCCACGGTCCTTCGATGCACGGCCCCTTGTCGTCGTTCTCGTCGTATTCGACGCTACTGGGCTCGCTCCCGGGACGGCGCCTGCCGCCCCAGCGTTTGCAGGACAGGCAGCGTTTGCGGTCGAGCGGCTGGCTGGTCATCGGTTTGCGGCGCCGCGTGTCACGCGTCGTGCCCGGCGCTGCGGCGCTGCAGCGCTGCGCGGAAGTTGCAGTCACGCTGCCACGCGCGACGCTCTTCGTTCGCGAATGCATACGCACGCGCTTCGTCGTCGTCGAAGGCTACGAGAGTTTCGAGGGTGCGCTGCAGGAATACGTGCTGTGGCAGCATCGTGCCGAAGAACAGCACCAGCTCGCCGCGCTGGATCAGCAGCGTCGGGAAGTTCTCGACGTCCAGGTCGCCGAGCCAGTCGGCGTCGTCCTCGATGTCGACCCAGTGGAACCCGGCCTGCGGCCACTCGCGCGCGAGGGCTTCGAAGCCGGCGCGATAGTCGCGGCAGGTGCCGCACCAGTCGGCACACAGGCAGGCGACGAGGAGTTCGGGAAGCGGTTGGTCGTTCATCGGGAAGAGGGCCAGTCGATCATCGCGCGAGGGCGCGTACCGGCCGAGGCTAGCATATTCCGCGCACGCCGGCCGCCGTCATCGCGCAGACTTCACGGATGGCATCTCCGTGCGCAGCGGGCGGCCGATCAGCGGTCCCAGTATGCCGGCGTACCGATCTGCTCGCGGTAGAAGTCGACGAACGCACGCACTTTCAGCGGGATGTAACGGCTCGGCAGATAGACCGCGTAGATGTTGCTCGCCGAGCCACCGCGCGGTTCGTATTGCGGCAGCACCTGTCGCAGCGCCCCCGCCTGCAGGTCGCGCCACACGACGAAGCGCGGCAGCAGCGCGATGCCATGATGTGCGAGCGCCGCCTCGCGGATCGCTTCCCCGTTGTTGACGCGGAAGTCGCCGCTGACGGCGATTTTCACCTCGCCGTGTTCGTCCTGCAGATGCCACGCATCGTCATGGCCTTCGAAGGCGTACGAGAGGCAATTGTGGCTCGTGAGATCCGACGGATGGGCAGGTTCGCCCCTGCGCTCAAGATACTGCCGCGTCGCGCACACCACCCAGCGCAGCGGTGCGAGCGCACGGGCGATGACGCCCGGCGCCGGTGCCCGGGTGATGAGAATCGCCAAATCCATCCCTTCCTCGACGAGGTCCACCGGCCGGTCGGTGAACGTGAGATCGACCTTCAGATCGTGGTGGCGTGCGAGAAACGCGGGGATCGCCGGGGCAATGTGCAGATGGCCGAACGCGGCCGGGCACGACACGCGCAGCTGCCCGCGAGGTGCGGCGCGCAGCTGGCCGACGATCTGCTCGGCACTTTCCGCCTCGGCGAGCATGCGCGCGCAATGGACATAGAACGCTTCGCCGACTTCGGTGAGGCTCATCTGCCGCGTCGTGCGGTTCAGCAACCGAGCGCCGAGTGTCGCCTCGAGACGCGCAACCTGCTTGCTGACCGCGGACTTCGACATGCCCAGACGCACGGCGGCGGCCGAAAAGCTCTTTGCTTCGACGACGCGGGCGAACACGGCCATGCTGACAAGATGTTCCATGGGAAGATTGTAGCGCCAGTGGAAACAATCTTGTTCTGCTTCAGTGAATTGTGCTTTTCGGCCAGAGGGTTACACTCGATTCGTCGTCATTGCAGAGTTTCAGGAGTATTCCCATGAGCCGTCGCGATCCGCATCTTCCGCTCGTTTATTCATGTTCGGGCTGCTCGAGCGCAGCCCAGATGGCGAACTACATCGCCGTCAAGCTGGACCGGCGCGACGAGGCCGAAATGTCGTGCATCGCCGGCGTCGGCGGGGATGTCGGGCCGCTGGTCCGCACCGCCCGCTCGGGTCGCCCGATCCTCGCGCTCGACGGCTGCGCGCTGCAATGCGTGAAGAACAGCCTCGCGCAGCGCGGCGTCGTGCCGACGCGCCACGTGCTGCTTCACGAGCACGGCGTGAAAAAGCGCTATCGCAGCGATTTCGACGTCGAGGAAGCCGACCGGGTGCTGGCGCAGGCGATTCACATCGTCCGCGACATGCGTGCCGAGCTCGAGTCGGCCGACGCGCAGCCGGCGGACCCGCTCGCCGCGTAACATGAACCCGCGGCAGCCGTCCCGCCGGGTGCGGGGAAGGCGGCCGCATCGAGGAAGAGCGCGATGAAAATACAGATCCTGTCCGACCTGCATCTGAACGTTGCCGAAATGGCGCCGCCGCTCACCGATGCCGACATCGTGATCCTCGCGGGCGACATCGCACGCCCGGAGCGGGCGATCGCGTGGGCGCGGCAATTTCCGCAGCCGGTCGTCTATATCCCCGGCAACCACGAGTACTACGGCGGTAGCCTGTCGGGCGTCGGGCAAAAGCTGCGGGCCGCGGCCGAAGGGAGCAACGTCCGCATCCTCGACTGCAGCGGCGGGGTGTTCGGCCGAGTGCGCATTCTCGGCTGCACCCTGTGGAGCGATTTCCGGCTGTTCGCGGAGGCCGAACGGCAGCAGCAATCGAGAGCCGAAGCGACGCGGCTGATGTACGATTTTTCGCGCGTCCGCATCGATGACGACGCGCCCGATCTGTTCACGCCGGCACTGTCCGCGGAGCTGTTCGATCGCGCGTCCGCGTGGCTGCGCACCACGCTGCAGGCGCCCCACGACGGAACGACCGTCGTCGTCACCCATCACGCGCCGTGCACGCGCAGCGTGCACCCCAAATACGCCGATTCGCCGATCACGCCGGCGTTCGTCTCCGATCTCGACGAACTCGTCGCCGCCTCGGGCGCGGCGCTGTGGATCCACGGTCATGTCCATGATTCGCACGACTACCGCATCGGTGTGACGCGCGTGCTGTGCAACCCGCGTGGCTACGGCAAGGACGGCGTGAACGAGAACCCGCGGTTCGATCCGGCGCTGACGGTGATCGTCGACGGGTGACTCTGCCCACCGTTCGGCGACTCGCAGTTCAGCAGGAATTCCGTCACGGGTTTTCCGGGCAGGACACCCGCGCCGGCCTCCATGGGAAGTCGGCCGCTGCCCGAAAGCTTATGCCGACGAAGGACGGATGCGGAACACCTCCGGATCGTTGCCGTGATCGAGCAGGATGCGGCGCACGCGGTCCTGCCACAATAAGCCGAACTGCCGCTGCTCGTCCGCATCCGCTTCGCCCATCAAGCAGCGCGCCATTAGCGACGGCATCGCCGGATCGGCCGGAACCGTCGACAGGTCTGCTTCGGCGTCGACAGCCGCGCCGGTGTCGAGGCGCGTGAAACGCAGTGCGAGCGGCAGGTCGACGGCGAACTGCTGCAGCCCGCGACGTACATGGCGCCCGGCGAGGCCCTTGAAACCGCCGTCCTGCGCCGCACCGCTCAGCAGCGTCACGACGCTCGCGATCACGCCGGTGACGCCGTCTTCGAGGCGGTTGCGGAACTCGACGCGCACTCCGCCGCGTTCGGGTAGTCCGTCGGGGTACAGCGCAGTGAGCGCATGGCGGGTGAGGAGATAGGCCGAGCCGACCGTCGGGCACGAGTGCCCGGCGAGCTTCACGGCGTCCTCGTAACCGTATTCGATGACGCCGTCTTCGGCAGCGCCGAGGAAAGCGGCCAGCGCGTCGCGCACCTTGAGTCGCGGCACGGCGCGGTAAAAATCGGGGAATTGCATTGCTGCTCCAGGGAATCGTGGGTTCGAGAAAAATGGCGTCGGCGGCACGGCTCGGCCGGCCGCCGACGGGTGGGGCATCATGGGTGGCGCGTCAAGCGCGATGCAGCAGCATCGTGATCAGCAGCGAGGCGTCCTCGAGCGCGGTCACCGCGTGTGGCTCGGCATCGGCGAGATAGACCAGCGTGCCGGGGGTGAGCGTTTGCGCCTGGCCGTGCGCGTCGAGTTCGACGACACCTTCGAGGCACTGGATCGTGATAAGGCCGGCGGCCCGGTGTTCCTGCGTCGACTTGCCGGCGGGCAGCACCAGCCGGAAGACCTCGAAGTGCTCGGCCCTGATGAGCGTCGACGAGACCGTGTCGCGGACGCGTTCGCCGAGGGGCGCGATGTCGATCAGTTCGCCGGAAGCGGCGTGCGGAATTGCCATGACGTCTCCTAACCGATGGTGTAGCCGCCGTCGACGACAATGTCCTGGCCGTAGATGTTCTTCGCGCCGTCCGACGCGAGGAACACCGAGGTCTCGGCAATGTCCTCCGGCTTGCCGAACTCGCCCGTCATCAGTCGCGAGTTGATCTGCCCGGCGACTGCGCCGAGCACGTCCGGCGGCAGGCCGACGGTGCCCCACAGCGGCGTGGCGATCGGTCCCGGCGCGATCGAGTTGACGCGTATCCCTTTCGGCGCCAGCTCCGCCGCGAGCGTCTGGGCGAACGATTTCAGCGCTGCCTTGCTCGCGCTGTAGATCGCGAGGCCGGGGAAACCGACCTGCGTCAGGAAAGTGGTGATGAACTGCACCGAACCGCCGCGGCGGGTATGCGGCAGGAAGAGGCGCACTGTTTCGGCTGCGGCGAAGAGGTTCACCGAGAACTGCGTCTCGAACGCTTCGCGCGTGCTGTTCTCGAACGACACGACCCGGGCGATGCCGGCGTTCGGCACGACGATATCGACGCCGCCGAACGCCTTGAGCGTCTCGTCGACGAGGCGCTGCAGGTCCTCGGCGCACGTGGCGTCACCGTTGACGGTGACGACTTTCCCCGGGTGCGCGGCCGCGAGCGCGTCGAGCGCATCGGTGTTGCGGCCGAACGCGGCCACTTTCGCCCCTTCGGCGACGTAGCGCTCGACGATCGCGCGACCAATGCCGCTGCTCGCCCCGGTCACGACCGCGACCTTGTCTTCCAGACGTCCTTTCATGTTCGCATCCTCACCGGTTTTTCCGCCTTTGTGGAGTTGGGCAAGCATCACTGTCCGCGCTGCTGCCCTCATTGATATGCATCAATCGTCGCCATCCGACTGTTGCTTCGATCAAATAACATGACAAGTACGCGCCCGTCGCGTTCCCACCGCCACGGCGATCGGACCGCCGCGTACGCACGGATTTCTGAACTCGCCCGAGCTCGACGATGTCATTTATCGAGCCAGCGCCCTTTCCGATCCGATGGAAACCCCCACGCGGGGCGTTGTCCGGCCAGCCACGAGGAGAATCCGATGCTTCCGATCCGTCGCCTGCTCGTCATTTCCGCGTCCGTGTCGTCGTTCGTCGCGTTCGTCGGCCTCGCGGCGAACTTCCATGCCGCGCTGGCGCAGGAAACTGTCCGCAGCGAAGCCGGACCGGTGAAAATCGTCGAGGTTGCGCGCGGGCTGGAGCTCCCGTGGAGCCTGGCGTTCCTGCCAGACGGCCGGATGCTCGTGACGGAGCGGCCCGGGCGCATGCGCGTCGTATCCCCGGACGGCAAGCTGTCGGCGCCGCTGAAGAACGTGCCCGAAGTCCAGGCCGGCGGGCAGGGCGGCCTGCTCGATGTCGTGCTGAGTCCGCGCTTCGCCGACGACCGCACGATCTTCTTCTCGTACGCCGAACCGACGCGGCGCGCGGCCCGTACCGCGGTAGCCCGTGCCGAGCTCGATGTCGAAGGTCTGAGCCTTTCCCGGGTGAAAGTGATCTTTGCGCAGAACGACGACCCTTCGGGGCGCAATCACTGGGGGTCGCGGCTGGTGTTCGACCGCGACGGGCTGCTCTACGTCACGCTCGGCGAACGCTTTTCGTATCGCGACAAGGCGCAGGATCTCGACAGCCATCTCGGCAAGATCGTACGCATCCGGCCCGATGGCAGCGTGCCGCCAGACAACCCTTTCGTTGGCAAGCCGGGCGCGCAGCCCGAGATCTGGTCGTACGGCCATCGCAACGTGCAGGGCGCGGCACTGCATCCGGAAACCGGCGTGCTGTGGGCGCACGAGCATGGTCCGCAGGGCGGCGACGAAGTGAACGTCATCCAGCCGGGACGCAACTACGGCTGGCCGGTGATCACTTATGGCCGCAACTACGGTACCGGCACGAAGATCGGCGAAGGCAGCGAGCGTGCCGACATCGAACCTCCGGTGCATTACTGGATCCCGTCGATCGCGCCGTCGGGGATGGCCTTTTACACCGGGGACGCTTTTCCCGCGTGGAAAGGGAGTCTGTTCGTCGGCGCCCTGCGCGCGCAGCTGTTGGCACGACTGGAATTGGACGGCGCTCGCATCACGCACGAGGAACGCTTGCTGACCGGACTGGGCAAGCGCATCCGGGACGTGCGGCAGGGGCCGGACGGTAAGCTATATCTGCTCGACGAAAGCGACGGACGGATTCTTCGGCTCGATCCGGGCTGACCCCGCTTGATATCACTTTGATGTTGCAAACACATCAAAGTGATATCAAAATGAGCTTACGCACCTTGTTGAGGATCACCAGCCATGAGCGTTGCCACCCTTCGCAAACCTGATGCGACGCAGGTCGTCACCAAGGCCCTGCTCAACGCCGGCAAGGAAATGGGGCTGACGCAGGCGGCGGTGGGCGTGGTCATCGGCAAGGACCGGACCGCGATCAGCCGCAACGGCGTCGACCCCGACAGCAAGGCCGGAGAACTCGCGCTGCTGCTGATCCGGGCGTATCGCGCGCTGTTCGCGCTCGTCGGCGGCGACGCCGCGCAGATGAAGCACTGGATGCACACCGACAACCTCCACGTCGGCGGCATCCCGGCCGAGCAGATTCGCACCGTCCAGGGTTTGCTGCGCGTCGTCGAATACCTCGACGCGATCCGCGGCCGGCTGTGACGGACATCTGGGCGGCGGTCGGTGCAGAGGCGCCGGTCGTCGAGCTCGCCGGCGACTTCGTGCGGCTCGTCGAGAGCCAGGAGCAGATCGCGACGAACCGCCTCGTCGATACGCTCGAGGAACAGGCGCTCCTCGAATCCCTGCTGGAAAGCTCGAAGCCCCCGCTGCCGCAAGCGGCCCGCGGCCTGCACTACCTGCTCGCGACCCCGTTCCGTTATCCGCCGCTGCGTCACGGCTCGCGTTTCGGCGGGCACTTCGAGCCGGGCCTGTTCTACGCGGCGTTCGACACGGCAACGGTGCTGGCCGAATCGGCCTATTACCGCTTCGTCTTCTGGCATGGCATGGCGGTCGCGCCGGCGTCGCCGCTGGCGTCCCAGCACACGCTGTTCGGCGCGCCGTGGCGCTGCGCCCGCGGCGTGCAACTGCAGTCCCCGCCGTTCGACCACTGGCGCGAGCAGCTCACCGACCGCGTGGATTACACCGCGACCCAGCGACTCGGCACGGCGATGCGGCAAGCCGGCGTCGAAGCTTTCGAATACGTCTCGGCGCGCGACCCCGCCGGCGGCCTCAACGTCGCGCTATTCACCCCGATGGCGCTGGCCGCCCGGCGGCCGGACTTCATGCAGGCGTGGCTCGCCGAGACGGATGCCGACGAGGTGCGCTTCTACTGCCAGGAAGAGCGGCTCGTGCATCGCTTCCCGCTCGGGCAGTTCCTCGTCGCGGGCGGGCTGCCGATGCCGGCGGTATAGCGTTTGAATTGAGCGGCCGGGGCGACTTTTCGCGTAGGTTCGCTCGAATGATGGGTGGGCTGTCGCAGGCTAGCCACTTGACAGGGCCGGTGGAATGGCTGGGTTGGGCCGCTCATTCGTAGTGCGTCCACATGCGCAGAACGCGAACCGTTTTCTCGTTGGCAAAGACTTCGTACACGATGCGGTGTTGAATATTGATGCGACGAGAGTATGCGCCGGCAAGATCACCGACCAATTTTTCAAAGGGAGGTGGATTTTTAAATGGGTCGTCAACAAGAATCGCGAGCAGTTCTAGCGCCTTTGGTTTAAGACCGCTTGCAGCAAGTTTCTTTGCGTCCTTCAGTGCTTGCCTGGCATAAACGACTTCCCAACTTACCACTTAAGCTCCTTCGAGCTTTTTGCGAGAGGTTCGGCCATGCCAGCCTTGATGGACCCACGCATGCCAGGTACGGCTAGCAGGTACAGAGTTTCCTGAATCGCGCTCCAGTCTTCTGCGGAGAGAAGCACGGCACTGTTGCGTTTTCCGGTAATGATGATTGGCTCATGAGACTCAACTGTTTGATCAATGAGCCGGTAAAGATTTGCCCGGGCTTCGCTGGCGGTAAGTGTGTTCATTTCGCGCACCTCCAAAGAGGCTTTATGGTACGCGATGGCGTACGTGTGTCAAGTGACTCTGACCTGCCTGGCGACCGGACTTCATGCAGGCATGGCTCGCGGAAACGGACGCCGCCGAAGTGCGCTTCTACTGCCACGAAGAGTGGTTCGTGCATCGCTTCCCGCTCGGACACTTCCTCGTCGCGGGCGGGCTGCCGATGCTGGCGGTATAGCGTGGATTTTCAGCCGTCGGCAAAGAGCGTAGCAGTTTGACGGTCAGCTACAAGCGTTTGTTAGGTTTCTCACACCAGACGTGGCTGCAACTCTGTATTTTCAGAGGCATTATTGACAGGCCCCGATGAAATAATGTCCATATATGCCTCTCGGTTTGCTGTGGCCTCGCGAATAAGATTGTGTGCCTCAAGTGAGCGATAGAGCGCAACCGAATAGGCTTGGCAGTTGATCGACTTCTCGGGGTTGAATTCAATATCTGTAAATGCATCATAATCGGACAACTGCTCTACCGCCCATTTGTTCTTATGAAGTGCATTAATATAGAGCCAATCATAGAAGGCAGTGCGCGGTTCTAGGGGCCAAGTTTCGCCAAAAAATTCGAAATACCTCAAAGAGCCTGATTCCCTAATTCTTGGATCTTTCTTTGCTGCCCTAGATGTCCCATATAGAAGATCTTTATAAGGTCCTCCATTGGCAAACACCTTACTTGATTGATACGCCGTTTCAACGGTAAAAATTTTTTGCAGCTTTTGAGTTGTAACCTTGAGGTTGAACGCGCTGAGCGCGACACCAAGCTCAACCTCAGATTTACTAGAAATTTCTAATGGACTACCACAGAGATGTTTGGCAACAGCGGCTTCGTGAAGTGATCGAATTGATTTCTGCTTTTGCATCACTGCCATGCCAGAATGCCAATTAAATTCGACGGATTCAGTTCGTACTAATATTTTTCCCGAGCTGTTTGGTATATAAACTGGGCGTTTAGCCAATTTGAGTACCTCGCCAATATACGTAATCCATTCGAGCATCGAAATACGACTTATCGTAGCAGAATTCCTTGCCGCCAACACAATCGTGTACGATTTTGGACAACCGTTTGTGATCCCGGATACGTTCCTTTTGATCCACTAGCACGTCCAAAATCATGTCCGGCTCAATTTTGTCCATAATTAGAACCTCAGCCTGAGGGTGCGTGGGGTAGAAATCAGGTATCCGTAGCTCTGAGCGTGGCGGCGCGGTGTCGATATCCGAAAACAAACGCTGAAGCGCATCCAACCCAATACGTTGTTGTAGAGGAGTCTGCGCCACCGCTCGTGTTGCGGCGTTCTCGACACAAAAGACGCAGTTCTTTTCCCAGAGCACTTGTGGTTTTACACGCAAGACCACCCAATCTGTACCAGGATTTTCTTGACGAAGCCGATAGAACATTTTGTAGTTCGGGAAAGATATGGAACAACAAATGGCATCAGGCAAATAATCAAACCTGTAGTAGTCGTTGACGGCCGTTTGAATACCTGCTGTTTTCAATGAGTTGCGTCCATATAGCCCATGCTGAAGAATTGAGGGTAAGTTCTCAGCGCGAGTAAAGTGCACAACGTGCTCAACGCCCCTGGAAGCAAGAAAACGCTGCATAGAAAAACTTAACCATTTGGATGAGTCTTTAACTGTTAAGCATTCAGTGTCTTCGAATTTAGATCGATTGTCGATCTTGGAAAACGCAATAGCTTTCCCATCTTTAATCGTGATATGTAGCTCATGTTCATAAACGGTGGAAAATCCGCCGTGAACATATTCAAGTATACTTCCCTCAGGAACTATAAGTGTTCCAGAAAACCACTCTGCAAAAATCGGGGTATTTTCGCGGAACTGATATCGACCGTCGATCCCGATTAAAAATAACCGCCTATTTTTGATTTCCCAAGTGCCCTGATATCCGCGCCAGCAAGCCGAACTAATGAATTTTGGGGGAACTTCCAGAATGCGCGAATCATTGTTTGGTAATGGCGGGCAAAACGCCATTGAGGTCATTTTTCCTTCAATAACTATTTTTTCATGGACTTGATATGTCATGGGCGCCTCGAAAAACCTCGACTCGCCCACCCTTGGTAAAATTACAGCGTCCTCAATCTCGCCACAGCCGACATCGATGAAACCGCGCAGCGCCATCAAGACCGACCTGTTTGCCTTTGATGCCCACTGCAAGAAGATCGACACGCTGGGTGACCCGCTGGTCGAGATCGAATCGCATATCGATTTTCCCGCGCTGGCGGCCGAGGTCGATATGATTGCGCCGCGACTCGTGAGTGCGCAGGGCGGGCGCCCGCCATACCCGACCGAGACGATGGTGCGCATCCTGGTGTTGAAGCGTCTGTACAACCTGTCCGATGAGCAGATGGAGTACCAGTTGCTCGACCGCATGAGCTACAAGCGCTTCTGCGGACTGGCGAATGCGACGAACGTTCCGGATCGCACCACGGTGTGGACCTTCGAGAACCGGATTGGTGAAGCGGGGGCGAAGGCCTTGTTCGACGGGGTCTCGACGCAGCTGCTCAAGAAGGGGTTCATCGCGCGCGGCGGTCAGATCATCGACGCGACGCTGGTGCCGGCGCCCAAGCAGCACAACCGCCGCGGCGAGAAGGAACTGATCGAGCAAGGCGCAATGCCCGCCTCGTGGCGCCCGGCGAAGCGGCGCCAGAAGGATACTGAGGCGACCTGGACCAGGAAGCACGGCAAGAGCTACTTCGGCTACAAGCTGTCGATCAACATCGACAAGAAGTACAAGATCATCCGCCGAATCGAGACCGATACTGCCAGCACGCACGACAGCCAGCACTTTGACAACGTCTTCGACACGCGCAACACGAGCCGCGATGTCTATGCCGATCGGGGCTACCCGTCCGAGCAGCGTGAAGCCAGGCTCAAGGAGAACGGCTTTCGCAACCAGATCCAGCGGAAGGGCAAGCGCAACAAGCCGCTGTCCGAGTGCCAGCAGCGACGCAACAAACGGGCGCCTCGAAAAACCTCGACTCGCCCACCCTTGGTAAAATTACAGCGTCCTCAATCTCGCCACAGCCGACATCGATGAAACCGCGCAGCGCCATCAAGACCGACCTGTTTGCCTTTGATGCCCACTGCAAGAAGATCGACACGCTGGGTGACCCGCTGGTCGAGATCGAATCGCATATCGATTTTCCCGCGCTGGCGGCCGAGGTCGATATGATTGCGCCGCGACTCGTGAGTGCGCAGGGCGGGCGCCCGCCATACCCGACCGAGACGATGGTGCGCATCCTGGTGTTGAAGCGTCTGTACAACCTGTCCGATGAGCAGATGGAGTACCAGTTGCTCGACCGCATGAGCTACAAGCGCTTCTGCGGACTGGCGAATGCGACGAACGTTCCGGATCGCACCACGGTGTGGACCTTCGAGAACCGGATTGGTGAAGCGGGGGCGAAGGCCTTGTTCGACGGGGTCTCGACGCAGCTGCTCAAGAAGGGGTTCATCGCGCGCGGCGGTCAGATCATCGACGCGACGCTGGTGCCGGCGCCCAAGCAGCACAACCGCCGCGGCGAGAAGGAACTGATCGAGCAAGGCGCAATGCCCGCCTCGTGGCGCCCGGCGAAGCGGCGCCAGAAGGATACTGAGGCGACCTGGACCAGGAAGCACGGCAAGAGCTACTTCGGCTACAAGCTGTCGATCAACATCGACAAGAAGTACAAGATCATCCGCCGAATCGAGACCGATACTGCCAGCACGCACGACAGCCAGCACTTTGACAACGTCTTCGACACGCGCAACACGAGCCGCGATGTCTATGCCGATCGGGGCTACCCGTCCGAGCAGCGTGAAGCCAGGCTCAAGGAGAACGGCTTTCGCAACCAGATCCAGCGGAAGGGCAAGCGCAACAAGCCGCTGTCCGAGTGCCAGCAGCGACGCAACAAACGCATCGCCAAGACGCGTGCGCGGGTCGAGCACGTGTTCGGGGCCATCGAGCAGATGGGCGGCAAGCTGCTGCGCACCATCGGTCAGGCGCGGGCGAACTTTGCGATGACGATGATGGCTGCCTGCTACAACCTGAAGCGGCTGGTCTATTTCAGGAAGGCCGGAATCGAGGCCTTCTGACGCCCGAAATGGGCCGCATCGCCGATGTCCGAGGCGATTCGAGGCAAAAACTGAGCGACACCGCGGGAAGAAGCGGTGATTTGCCGAAGGAACTGAACCGAATTCGGTCGCGGTCATCGTGTCGCACCGGGGTTCATTGAAAACCTCGGGTTATTCGAGGTGCCCAGACAACGGTTTCTTGGTATAGGTATTTCATCCGTTGGAGTTCGCTCAACATCCACTCGGCAACATCATCAGGAGTGGTTGTCATGATTAGGGTTTCTTTTCTTCCTGATACATCACCACAGCATCAAACGGAAACGCTCCCGCTTCCTTTTTGCTTCCAGCAAACCAACCTGTATGAACAACATTTTCGGTCCGCCGGAATTCAATTGAACGATATCGCCGATTTTGAATTTCTCTGCCATTGCTATCTCCTTCTGAGAGTTGATTATTGAAAGGCACAACGTATGGTCGACGCCAAGTGTCGGCGTAAAAATGTTATTGGACATGTCGGATAAGCCGGGACTGACTGGCAAGCCTTTGTTCTGGCAGGTGTGCCGTTTATATCGATAAAGCATTTTGCCCAATAACTTGGAACAAGCCATCCGGTTTCTCGGTACGACTGCGCCATGGCTGCTCGGTCTTTTCGGGGATCGGCTGCGGCTGAAGCACTACAGCCTGCGCACCGAGCAGGCGTATGTCGTCTGGGTCAAAAGATACATCATTCATCACCATCGGCGCCATCCAAACGACATGGGAAAGCAGGAGAGGGGGGCTTTCCAGACCTCGCTCGCGGCTGAGCGCGACGTGAGGGCGGCGACACAGGGACAGGTTTTGTCGGCGATTCCGTTTACCGGGAGGTGCTGGAGCGCCTCTTGCCATGGCTGGATGAGGTGACGCGGACGAAGAGGCCGGTGCGCTTATCTTCGGTGAGGTCGCGCGAGGAAGTGCAGCGGCTGATCGCGGGGGTGGATGGCCCTTCGCAGGGGCTGATCATCGCGCCGCCGGATATGAGAAACTGCCGCGAACGCGGATCGTTCGCGCGTCCAGCCGATTTTGTCCCGCCGAAACCTTCCGTTTCCGTCCGCGGTCCTCGGGCGGCGCGTACTCCACCGCCTTTGAACCCTGCAGGAGAGTCGATGCATCTGCCCAACCACCAACTCGCGATGACCGTGCTGATGACGCCGGACATGGCCAATTTTTCCGGTAACGTCCATGGCGGCACGATCCTCAAGCTGCTCGACCAGGTCGCCTATGCGTGTGCGAGCCGCTACGCCGGCCACTATGTCGTGACGCTGTCGGTGGATCAGGTGATGTTCCGCCAGCCGATCCACGTCGGGGAGCTCGTGAGCTTTCTCGCGTCGGTCAATTACACCGGCAAGACGTCGATGGAAGTCGGCATCAAGGTGCTGGCCGAGAACATCCGCGAAAAGGTCGTGCGCCACGCGAACAGCTGCTTCTTTACGATGGTCGCGGTCGACGATGAGGGCCGCTCGATCCCGGTCCCGCCGCTCGTCCCGACGACGCCCGACGAGCTGCGGCGTCACGCCGCCGCGCAGATCCGCCGCGAATTGCGCCATGAATTCGACCTGCGCCAGCGCGCGTTGAGGCCGGCAGCAGCATGAGCGGCACCCAAGCGAACAATCCGCTGCACGGCGTCACGCTCGAACGCATGCTGACCGAGCTGGTGGCGCATTACGGCTGGGACGAGCTCGGGCAGGAAATCCCGATCCGTTGCTTCCAGCACGAGCCGAGCGTCGCGTCGAGCCTCAAGTTCCTGCGCCGCACTCCGTGGGCGCGCGAGCGGGTCGAGTCGCTGTATCTCTACGTGCTGCGCTTGCGCCGAAGATAAGCCGGTGCGGGCGTCCACAACGGTCTATGATGACCGTGCCCTGTTCCCGGTTGTTCGCAAGTATCGCCGGCGGGGCCACCCAGTAACGGCAACAAGGCGGTGACGGCGCCTTTCACGGCGCACGCATTGCAAGGAGAAACACAATGGCCAAAGGTCAGGTACGCGGAAACAAAGAGGCCAAGAAGCCGAAACAGCCGAAAAAACCGGAACCGCCGGCGGCGGGCGGAATCATGGCGCCGAAGACGGACAAGTCCGGAAAGAAATAGCCTCTCGGCTTGCTTCGGCAAACCACGAAAAAACCGGCGTCAAGCCGGTTTTTTGTTGCCCCCGGATCGCGCGTCTGTCGAAGGGTTCAGTGTGCGAAGCGCACGCAATAGATCGGCGGAAGGTGCGCGGACAGGCACGTCCAGGTCTCGCCGCCGTCTTCCGACACCCACAGTGCTCCGGTCGTCGAACCCATCGCGAGCCGCCTGCCGCTGTTGTCGACGTCGAGCCCGTGGCGATACACGAGGTCGTACGTCGGCGCCCGCGGCAGTCCGTGGTCGAGCGGCTCGAAGCTTGCGCCGCCGTCGCGGCTGCGGGTGACGACGAGGTGCGCCCCGACCGGCACGCGGCACGCATCTTTCTCCGCCGGCACGAACCACGCGGTATTGGCGTCCAGCGGATGGGCCGCGACGGTGAAACCGAACGACGACGGCTGCGCCGCGAGCGGCTGCCAGCTCGCCGCGGCGTCGGTCGAACGATAGATGCCAGAGTGCTGCTGCGCCCACAACACGTCCGGATTCGACGGGCATTGCACCATGCGGTGCACGTCCTGGATGTTCGGGTCACCGCCGCGTTCGTCCGGCATGTAGTCGGCGACCATGCCGCTCGCGCGGCACTCCCAGCTGTCGCCACCGTCGCGCGTCTGCCACACGCCGCCGCACGAGACGGCGATCGTCACGACGCGGCTGTCGCGCGGGTCGATGCAGATCGAGTGGATGCCGGGGTGGTCGTAGCCGCCGCCGAACCATTCGCGGCGTTCCGGGCGATCCCACAACGACCGCACCAGCGTCCAGGAATCGCCGCCGTCGGCCGAGTGAAACAGCCCGCCGGGGATCGTTCCGGCCCACAGCACGCCGGGCTGGTCGGCGCCGGCCGCTTCGAGCGCCCACACCTGGGCGAGCGACCAGGCGGCGTCGGCCTCGTCGGCGGCTGTCGCGGGTTTGGGCGGGTAGGCGGGCACCGGGCTTTCATCCCAGCTGCGCCCGGCGTCATGCGAGCGGCGCATCTTGACGCCGAAGTGCCCGAGGTTCAGTGCCGCATGCCAGGTGCCGTCGCGCGGGTCGGCGAGCACCATCGTGACCGGGTCGCCGAGGAAATGGACGTGCGCTTCGGGCAGCCAGTGCGGGCTCGCATGCGGATGGCGGTCGAACACGAACAGCCCCTTGCGTGTGGCGACGAACAGTCGGTCGGTCATCGATGCCTCCTTTTGCGGCCTTTCAGCCGCCCGACAGCGCCTGCACGACGTAGATTTCCGCGTTCTCACCGGCAGGATCGGTGAGGTGCAGGCGGTCCTTCACGACTCGGCCATCGACGAAGATCGCAACATGGCGACGCAGCGTTCCCTGCTCGTCGAGAATGTAGTCACGCATCTGCGGCTTTTCGGCGAACGCGGCCGCGAGCGCGCCGTTGACCGTGCTGCCGGCGACGTGCAGCGGCGGGCAGGGCTGGTGACGCTGGATCGCGGGAGCGAAGACGATTCGCGGCATGATTCATCACTCGGAACGGCGGCCGGGCAGCGAATGGCATGTCATGGCCTTCCCCAGTCTAGACCAGCAATCCGTGCGTCGCATGACGTCCTGCCCGGGATGGGCGGGAACGTCTCGGCCACGGCACGGCGTCTGGCGTCAGCCGCAACACGCTGTATCGCAAGCTCAGACGGATGAGCTGATCCTTCAGAACCGATAGCTGGCCCGCACGCCGGCGTACCAGCTGCGCTCCGGGCCGGGTTCGTAGAACCGGCCGTTGCCGTCGCCGACGATCACCGAGGCGACGTGCTCGCGATCGAACAGGTTGTCGAGCCGCAGCATCTCGTTGAACGTCCACGAGCCGGATTTCTGTTCCGCGGTGAAGCGCAGGTTCACCAGCGCGTGGGCCGGTGCGGCGCGCTCGGTGTTGGTGTCCTCGACGTATACCTTGCTGCGATAGAGCGCCTCGAGTGCCGTGGCGACTCCGTCGACGGGAGTCCATTTGAGTTCGGCGTAAGCCGACAACGCAGGAATTCCGGGCAGGCGCCTGCCGTCGGCAATCGTCTTCGCCGCGGCGCCGCTGCCGGTCACGAAAGTTTCGTCGTAGATCGCCCGCAGCCGTGTCACGCTGAGCCGGCCGCGCCAGTCCGGGGAAAATTCGCTGTCGAGCGCGAGCTCGACGCCCCGGCGCAGCGTCGTGCCGGCGTTCTTGAACACGGTGCGTCCGCCGGAACTGCTCTCGACGACCAGTTCGTCGTCGGTGCGCACCTGAAACATCGCGGCGTTGAGCCGCGTGTTGTCGCCGACGAAAGCCTTCACGCCCAGTTCGAGCTGCGTGCTGGTTGCGGGCTCGAGGCCGAAATTGAAGCCCGCGGCGCCACCCGCACCCGAATACGCGAGTTCGGTCATCGTCGGGGTCTCGAAGCCACGCGCCGCGCTGCCGTAAAAATTGAGCGCCGGGCTCAGCTTGTAGACAACGCCGAGCGCCGGAGTCGTCTCGCGGAAGGTAAGCGCGCCGCTGTCGTCGCCGTTCGCGAGGTAGTCGTCATCGATGTCGAATTTCACGCGGCTGTGGCGCAGCCCCGCGGTCCATTGCCACGCCCCCTGTTCCCACGCGGTCTGCACGTACGGGTCGATGCTCGTGACGGTGTCCATCTCGTCGCGGCGTAGCCGGCCTTTGACCCCGAGGGTCGTGCCGATGAAGTTCTCGAAACCCTGGCGGTCGTCCTCGGAGCGGTCGACGTCGATGCCTGCGGTGACAGTCAGCTTGCCCGGTCCGAGCTCGCGCCGGCCGATCCAGCGTGCGCCGACGCCGTGGAAGCTGCGGTCGAAATCGATGACGCCGCCGGAATGCCGCGGATTGGCCTGCGGGCCGGCCGGGATCGACTGGTACTGCGTGACGCTGCGCTGCCCGGCATAGGCGACAAGCTGCAGGCGGTCGTCGCCGAAGCGCCGCTCGTAAGTCGCGCCGCCCTGGAGGTGGTCGATGCTCTTGCGTGTGTCGAATGTTTCGGCGACCGGTTCGGCTGCGCGCGGGTCGCGCCGGTAAGTCGCCCACGTCAGGCCCAGCGGGTCCTCGGTATCGTGCTGGCGCAGGCCGCTCGCGGTCAGCGTCAGCCGGCTGTCGGCATCCGGCGCGAAGTTCAGCTTCGCGAACGCCTGCTCGCGCGTCGCCGCGCTGTGGTCGCGATAGCCGTCGGTGTCGAAGCGCGACGCATCGAGCAGGTAGCCGACGCTGTCCTTCTCGCCTTCGCTGCCCACTCCGATCCGCGTCGTGCCCCAGGAGCCGGCAAGCGCGCCGCCGCGCAAGCTCGGCGCGCCTTTCGGGTCACGCGAAAAGAGCTGGATCACACCGCCCGCGTGGTTGCCGTAGATCGTCGAGAACGGGCCGCGCAGCACTTCGATGCGCTCCGCGACGTCGAGATTGAAAGTTGCGGCCTGGCCCTGCCCGTCGGGATTGCTCGCCGGGATGCCGTCGGCGATGAGCTTCACGCCGCGCACGCCGAAAGCGGAGCGGGCGCCGAAGCCGCGGATCGAGATCTGCAGGTCCTGGGCGTAGTTCTGGCGGTTTTGCACAACGAGTCCGGGAATGCCGGCCAGTGCTTCGGAGGCGTTGACGCCGAGGTTTCCTGCCCGGACCCTGGCCATGTCGACGACATCGACGGAAAACGGCAGGTCGAAGCTCTCGGCCTCGACGCGGCTGCCGGTGACGACGACCGGATTCAGGACCGGCGCCGGGTCGGCAGCGAAAATCGGCGCTGCGCACAAGCCGGCGAGCAGCGCCAGCGCGACGCGACGCAGGCGGGGGCGGGGGCGGGGAGGCTTGTCGTGGGGCGTCGAACGGTGATTCATCGGTCGGTGTCCTCAGGGGCATCGCACGGGCACTGTACGGGAATTTCGGACGGGATTTTCCGTTCGGGCGCGCGTTGCAGGTCGTTTCCCCCCGTAACAGCAGGAAACGGTAGCGCGGCTACCCGCTTATTCGTAGATACTTTCGCCTTCCAAAATAAATGCCGATCGACCGGGCGCAAGCGCAGGGCGATTGGCTCAACGAGAAGGGAAGAGCATCTGCAATGGATAACGGACTGACCAATGCGCAATGGTTCCTGCTGGTCGGCGGGCTGCTGCTCGTCAGGGGCCTCACCTCGTCGATGATCCGGCGCCTGCCGGTGACCGCGGCGATCATCTATCTCGCCGTCGGCCTGATCGTGGGCCCGACGGTGCTGAACCTGTTCCACTTCAATCCGCTCAAGGAATCGGCGCTGCTCGAAGTGCTGACCGAAGCGGCAGTGCTGATCTCGCTCTATGCGGCGGGCGTAAAGATGCCGGTGCCGGTGAGCCTCGCGCGCTGGCGAGCGCCGATCCTGCTGGCATTCGCGTCGATGGCCGTGACCGTGGGCCTGGTCGCGGCGTTCGGACATTACGCACTCGGGCTGCCGCTGGGCGCCGCAGTGCTGCTCGGCGCGATCCTCGCTCCGACCGATCCGGTGCTCGCAACCGATGTGCAGACGCGCCATCCGGGCGACCGGGACCGGCTGCGCTTCACGCTGACCTGCGAGGCGGGGATGAACGACGGCAGCGCGTTTCCGTTCGTTATGCTCGGCCTCGGCCTGCTCGGCCTGCACGAGCTGGGTGACTTCGGGCTGCGCTGGGCGCTCGTCGACGTGGTGTGGGCGACCGTCGCGGGGCTCGCGATCGGCGTCGCCTGCGGCGTGACGATGGCCCATGTGGTGGCTCGCCTGCGCCGCGCTGGCGCAGCCCACGGGTTGCTCGACGATTTTCTCGGCCTCGGGCTCATCGGAATCGTGTATGGCTTGAGCGTCATGGCGAGCGCGTGGGGCTTCCTCGCAGTGTTCTTCGCCGCCGTCGCGTTGCGGCAGACCGAACGCAAGCTCGCGGGCGCCGCGCCCGACAAGGCGGACCGCCTGCAGACGGCAGACGGCGGTGCGCATGCGGCGCGGGTTCATGAGGCGCCGACGCTCAGCGAGGGGTCGCTGATCTTCAAGGAGCATCTCGAGCGCCTCTCCGAACTGCTGCTGATCCTGCTCATCGGCGGGACGCTGTTCGTCGACTCGTGGAGCTGGCGCGCCGTCGGCATGGCGCTGTTCCTGTTCCTCGTCGCGCGGCCGGTGAGCGTGATGATCGGCCTGATCGGCACGCGCACGCCGTGGCGCATCCGCGGGCTGGCCGGCTGGTTCGGCGTGCGCGGCATCGGTTCGCTGTATTACCTGATGTATGCGATCCAGCACGGCCTGCCGAAAGATGTCGCGCTGGAGCTGATCCACATGACGCTGATCGTCGTGACGCTGTCGGTGATCTTCCACGGCACCAGCGTCAAGCCGTTGATGGAGCGTTTCTGGCCGGCGGGACGGCCGGCAGCGCTCGGCACGCACCGGCGTGGCGCCGGGGCCGGGTGATTCAGGGGTGATTCAGCAGGTGATTTAGGACTTGCGCCACACGGTCGCGAGCCACGGCTGCTGGTCGCGCGGCAGGCCGGGCGGCCGGTAGTAATGCTCGATCTCGGTGAAGCCGGCGGCGCCGACATGAGTGCGCCAGGCTTCGAGGTCGTGGAAGCAGCCGTAGCGCTCGCCGTTGAAGCCTTCCTCGTTGTTGCCGCGCGGATTCGACGAGAACAGCACGCCACGCGGCTTGAGCGTGGCGTGCAGCTTGCGCAGCACCTCCGGCAGCGCGGCGCTGGGGACGTGGAACAGCGAGGCGTTCGCGAACACGCCGTCGAAGCGGTCCGCGGGCAGATCCAGCGCGAGGAAATCCTGATGCAGGACTTCGCATCCTGAATAGGCCCGCGCCATCGCCACGAACTCCTTCGTGCCGTCGAGGCCGACGGCCTCGTGGCCGAGCCGACGCAGGCGCAGCAGGTCACGCCCCGGTCCGCAGCCGAAATCGAGGATCGAATACGGCGGCTCGCCTTCGATCGCGTTCAGCAGCGCCGCGAGGTTCTGGCTGACGTCGTGATCGCGCGTGCCCGACCAGTACGCCGCGGCATTGCGCTCGTAATGCGCGAGCGTTCGTGCCGCCGCCTCGGGCAGCGCGGGCGCGCCGCCAAAAGGCTTCTCCGGGTCGCTCATTGCCGCCGCTCCCGCTTCAACGATACTTCCGGTACACCGCCACGGCGTCCTGGTGCGCGCGATCCAGCGTGCACAGCGACGGATCGTCGTCGTGCCCGCTGAAGAAATCGTCGGCTTGCGCGCGCATCGTCATGCGGATCGCCTCGTCGTCTTCGACGTCGTATTTCTCGGTGATCAGCGTCGTGACTTCGTCCAGGTGTTCTTCGTAGGTCATTTCGCGTTTCCCCAATCGGGCGGCATCACTGCGCGGCCGGCGGCAACGGCGCGAATTCCGCGGGAACCCAGCTGTAGATCCCTTTGCCGTCGGCACGCACATGGCCGATGCCCGGGAACGGCAGGTGCATGCCCGCGACCAGCGTCTTCGTCGCCGCCAGCGAATACATCAGGCTCTTCCTCGTCGCCACCGCCTGCGCCTTGTCGACGTCGAACTCGAATGCGACTTCGGGCCGGGCGAACTGCACCGCATGCGAATGCACGACGTCGCCCCAGATCAGCAGCTTCTCGCCATTGGACTCGACCGAGTACGCGGTGTGCCCCGGCGTGTGGCCATATGCTTTCACGGCGCGGATGCCGGGGACCACGTCGCTGCCTTCGGCGAAGGTTTTCCATTGTCCGCGGGCCTGGTACGGTGCGGCGGCATCGACGGCCATCTTGAAGAACGGCTGTATCTCGGCAGGCGCCTCGGCGGCCGTTTGCGGCGACAGCCAGAAATCGTTGTCGGTCTGCGCGACAAGGATCGTCGCGTTCGGAAACATCATCTGGCCGGCGGAATCCCCGAGGCCGCCGATGTGGTCGCCATGCAGGTGCGTGACGATCACGGTGTCGACCTGCGCCGGATCGTAGCCGGCCGCACGCATGTTGCCGACGATGTGCCCCAGCCCCGGCCCGAACAGCTTCGCGGCGCCGGCATCGACGAGCACGAGATTGCTGCCGGTGTTGATCAGGTAGGCATTCACCGCAGTCTGCATTTTCGGCCCCTCGACGAACATCCGTGACAGCAGCCGCTCGAGTTCCTGTTCCTTCACGTTCTTCAGCAGTTGCGGGTCGAGTTCGATCGCGCCGTCATAAAGCGCGGTGATCTCGAACTGCCCGAGCATCGTGCGGTAGTAGCCCGGCACCTGGGTCTTGACCATCGGTGCTTCGGCGTGCGCGGGCGCGACCGGCGCGAGGACGGCGAGGGTGCCGCAAAAAGCAAGCATCCACTTGAAGGTTTTTTTCATCTTGTAGGGCTCCCGGTGATAAATCGTTCAGCGGCTGATCGGCTTGTAGCGGATGCGCTTGGGCTTCGCGCCTTCCTCGCCGAGGCGTTTCTTCTTGTCGTCTTCGTATTCCTGATAGTTGCCGGCGAAGAACGTCCATTGCGAGTCGCCTTCGGCCGACAGGATGTGCGTGCAGATGCGGTCGAGGAACCAGCGGTCGTGGGAAATGACGAGCGCGCAGCCGGCGAATTCGAGCAGCGCGTCTTCGAGGGCGCGCAGGGTCTCGACGTCGAGGTCGTTGGACGGTTCGTCCAGCAGCAGCACGTTGCCGCCGGCAATCAGCGTCTTGGCCAGATGCAGCCGCCCGCGCTCGCCGCCGGACAGGTTGCCGACGATCTTCTGCTGGTCGCCGCCCTTGAAGTTGAAGCGACCGATATAAGCGCGGCTCGGCATTTCGAAGCGGCCGACGGTGAGCACGTCGGCGCCGTCCGAGACCGCCTCGAACACCGTCTTGTCGTTCGCGAGGCCTTCGCGGGTCTGGTCGACGGCGGCGATCTTGACCGTCGGCCCGACGACGACTTCGCCGGCGTCCGGCTTGTCGCGGCCTTCGATCATCTTGAACAGCGTCGACTTGCCGGCGCCGTTCGGGCCGATGACGCCGACGATCGCGCCGGGCGGGATGCTGAAGCTGACGTTGTCCATCAGCAGCTTGTCGCCGAACGCTTTCGATACGCCGTTGAATTCGATGACTTTGCTGCCCAGGCGCTCGCCGGGCGGAATGAAGATTTCCTGGGTCTCGTTGCGTTTCTGGTATTCGACGGTCGTCATTTCCTCGTAGCGCGCGAGCCGTGCCTTCGATTTGGCCTGGCGCGCCTTCGGGTTCGAGCGCGCCCATTCCAGTTCGGTCTTCATCGCCTTCTGGTGGGCAGCTTCCTGCTTGCTTTCCTGCGCGAGGCGCTCGCCTTTTTGCTCGAGCCAGCTCGAGTAGTTGCCTTTCCACGGGATGCCGTGGCCGCGGTCGAGTTCGAGGATCCATTCGGCCGCGTTATCGAGGAAGTAGCGGTCGTGCGTGACGGCAACGACGGTGCCGGGGAAGCGCGTGAGGAATTGCTCGAGCCACTCGACCGATTCGGCGTCGAGGTGGTTCGTCGGCTCGTCGAGCAGCAGCATGTCGGGCCGCGACAGCAGCAGCTTGCACAGCGCGACGCGGCGCTTTTCGCCGCCGGAGAGCTTGCCGATGACGGCATCCCAAGGCGGCAGGCGCAGCGCGTCGGCGGCAATTTCCATCTGCGTCTCGATGTCGGCGCCCGCGGTCGCCAGGATGTTCTCGTACTTGGCCTGTTCTTCGGCGAGCTTGTCGAAGTCGGCGTCCGGCTCGGCGTACGCGGCGTAGATCGCGTCGAGCTTCTGGCGCGCTTCGAGGATTTCGCCGAGGCCGGATTCGACTTCTTCCTTCACCGTCTTCGCCGCGTCGAGCTGCGGCTCCTGCGCCAGGTAGCCGAGGCGGATGCCCGGCAGGTGTTGCACCTCGCCGTCGTATTCCTTGTCGACGCCCGCCATGATGCGCAGCACCGTGGACTTGCCGGAACCGTTCAGGCCGAGCAGGCCGATTTTTGCGCCGGGAAAGAACGAGAGGGAGATATCCTTGATGATCTGCCGTTTCGGCGGCACGATCTTGCTCACACGGAGCATCGACATTACATATTGGGCCATGGGCAGTGGGAGTCCGGGTAACAGGAATGGTAAGACCGCGAAGGATACCGCAAGGCTGTACCGCGTTGCTCTTCCGGAGCCGCCGTGCCCGACCTCGCGACGAAGCAGAAGTGGCTCCGTCCAACTCTCGGTCCTTTCTGCCCAGGCGTGACGAACACAAGAGGCGCAAGCATGGCCGACGACCGTAGCATCGGGAGTGCCGGAAGCTGGCGGGGGCGCCGCCCCGGCCGCATTCTGACGATGACGCTGCTCGCCGCGGCCTTGGCGGCGCTCGCCACGTGGGTCGTGTGGAAACAGCAATCCGAGGAATATCAGCGCGATATCGCTGGCCAGTTCGAGTCGGAAGCTGCTGAGATTGCGGTGCGCATCGACGAACGGTTTCTTGCGTACCGCCTCGTGTTGCAGGGTGGGCGGGGCCTGTTCGAGGTGATGGACAGGGTCGATCGTCGAACATGGCGTGAGTACGTCCGTACGCTGAAGCTGGGAGAGGACATTCCCGGTGTTCAGGGTCTCGGCTTCACGCTCTGGCTCGAGCCCGGAGAGCTCCCTTCCCACGTCGACGCGCTGCGCGCCGAAGGGTTCGACGCCTATCGCGTGTGGCCGGAGGGGGTGCGCGACGGCTATTCGAGCATCGTCATGCTCGAGCCGTTCGACTGGCGCAACCAGCGCGCACTGGGCTACGACATGTACTCCGAACCGGTGCGGCGCGAGGCGATGGAGCGCGCGCTGCGTACCGGCGGCGCCGCGATGTCGGGCAGGACTGTCCTGGTCCAGGAAACGACTGCCGACGTCCAGGCGGGGGTGCTGATCTACACTCCCGTGTTCGTCGAAGGCATGCCGCTCGCGACCGAAGACGAGCGGTGGCGGGCGCTGCACGGCTGGGTATATATGCCGTTCCGCATGACCGACCTGATGCGGGGCATGCTGGGGCTCTATTCGGAAGGCGTGCGGTTGAGGGTTTTCGACGAAGTGGAAAACTCGCAAGCCCTGCTCTATGACAGCCATCCCGAGCGCGTTGCCGACGAGCAGCCCGACTTCGTGAGCGTCAAGCGCCTCACGCTGGCCGGTCGAACATGGCTGGTGAGGCTCGACGCGCTGCCCGGGTATGCGCCCCAGTTCGATGTGCAGCGCGCCGAGCTGGCCGCGATCGGCATGGTCGGGCTGCTGTTCGTCATGGCGACATGGTTTTTCGCGCTGACGCGCGAGCGGGCGAGGGCGCTCGCGCGGACGACGGCGTCGCTGCAGCACAGCGAACGCCGCTACAGCACGCTCGTGAATGTGGCGCAGGAGGGAATTGCGGCCACCGACGAGGAATTCCGCCTGACTTTCGTGAACCCCAGCCTGGCGGAGATCCTCGGACGCAGCGAAGCGGAATTGCTCGGCCGGCCGCTCGACGAGTTATGGCAAGGCGGCAAGGCCGAGACGCGCGTACAGATCCTCGCGCGGCTGGCCAGGGGGCAGGGCAGACGCTACGAGACGGATCTCGTGCGCGGCGACGGACAGCTCCTGACCGCGCTGGTGTCCGACGCTCCGCTCACGCACGCCGAAGGCGGGTTGAGGGGGGCGATCGTCGTGCTGCTGGACATTACCGAGCGCAAGGACGTCGAGCGCCGCATCGCCCACCTGGCGACGCACGACGTGCTGACCGGCATTCCGAACCGGCTGATGTTCAGCGAGCAGCTGACGCATGCGGTGGACCAGGCGAAGCGCTATGGGCACCGCTTCGCGCTGCTGTTCGTGGATCTCGATCGCTTCAAGCGCGTCAACGACGAGCTCGGGCACCACGCCGGCGATCAGCTGCTGCGCGAAGCGGTCAGGCGGATGCAGCATGCGGTCCGCTCGAGCGACATGCTCGGGCGGCGCGGCGGCGACGAATTCGTCGTGCTGCTGCCGGAGATCGAGTCCGGCCACGACGCGGAGGTGGTCGCCGAGAAGATCCGCCTGGCGCTCGAGCGGCCTTTCGTCATCGACGGTGAAGAGGCCAGCATCTCGTCGAGCATCGGCATCGCGCTGTATCCCGACCACGGCACCGACGAGGATGCGTTGATGCGGCGTGCCGACGAGGCGATGTACCGCGCGAAGGAAGATGGGCGCAACCGCGTCTGCTACTGACCCCGGTGAAGTCAGCCGACCAGCTCGTCGAGGTTGATGTCGGCGATCAGGTCGTTCGAAAGACGCTCGAGATCGGCTTTGAGCGCGTCGGCATCGACATGCTCGCCGGCCTTCAGCTCCGCTTCGGCGTGGAACAGCGTCTCGGACGACATCGGCGCGGTCGACGTGCGGGTGACGAGTTTTTCGACGTTGACGCCGTGGCGCGCGAACACCTGAGAGACTTCGCGAACGATGCCGATGCGGTCGTGTCCGACGAGGCTGAACGACAGCCGGCGATGGCGATGGGCTGTCTCGGCGGCACTGTCCATCGAGCATTCCACCATGACGCGCAGCGCCGAGAGTTTCGCCAGCGCGGTCTCCAGCGCCTGCACGTGTTCGGGCGGCACGCTGATCTTGAGCAGGCCGGCGAACTTGCCGGCGAGCTGCGCCATCGACGATTCGAGCCAGTTGCCGTGATGGGCGGTGATGACCGACGAAAGCTCTTCGACGAGCCCGGGGCGATCGTCGCCGATCACCGTGAGAACGAGTAGTCTGGACACGCATGCACCTCCGTCGGGTCGTGGGAAGGGGAATGGGAAGGGGCTCTGCGCTGTGCGGGAGCCGCATCCGGGAATTCTATCCTTCCGGGCGCCCGGTGCGCTCATGCCGCGGTCCGAAGTGGCTCCGTGCCAGCAATCGCCGTACGCGCTCAGTCCACTTCGACCGTCGCGATGACTTCGCCTTCGTCGATCGGATCGCCTTCCTCGACGCGCACATCGACAAGGATTCCGGCATACGGGCTGGGAATGTCGAGCGCGACCTTGCCCGTTTCGAGCACGATCAGCGTTTCGTCGGTGCCGATTTTTTCGCCGTTGCGGACCAGTACGCTCTGGACGAACACTTCGCCGGTTCGGCACGACCCGCAGCTGTCCCAGCACTCCGGATATTTCGGCATGCGGATTTCCACTATGCGGCCCAACGTCGTTCCCCCTTTTCGCAGGATGACCGTGCGGCCAGCGGGCACTGCGTGGTACGGATTGCGACGCCGCCCTCCACGAACATGGTGCAGCTGTCGCGCGCAACCCGTGCGGCAACTGCCGGTCTGCAAGGCATCATCGGAAATTCCGGGGAGAGAAAGCGGAGAAGTCTACTCCTCCCGGCCTCACTTCTCGACGAAGGCGCGCTCGATCACGTAGTCGCCTGGCTGTCCGATATGGCGCGAGATCTTGAAACCGCGCGCGTCGAGCATCGCGCAGCTGTCCTTGAGCATCGCCGGGCTGCCGCAAATCATCGCCCGATCATGCTCCCGGTCGAGCGGCGGCAGGCCGATGTCCTCGAACAGCTTGCCGGTCTCGATGAGCTCCGTCAGGCGTCCCTGGTTGACGAACGGCTCGCGGGTGACCGTCGGGTAATAGATCAGCTTGTTGCGCGCGTCTTCGCCGAAGAACTCGTTGTCCGCGAGTTCCCGGGTGATGAAGTCGCGGTAGGCGAGTTCCGACACGGTGCGCACGCCGTGGATCAGCACGACATGCTCAAAGCGCTCGTACGTATGCGGGTCCTGCATCAAGCTCAGGAACGGGGCGAGGCCGGTGCCGGTCGCGAGCATGTACAAGCGCTTGCCCGGCTTCAGGTCATGCAGCACGAGCGTGCCGGTCGGTTTCTTGCTGACGACGATCGGATCGCCTTCCTTGAGGTGCTGGAGCCGCGACGTGAGCGGCCCGTTCGGCACCTTGATGCTGAAGAACTCGAGATGCTCCTCGTAGTTCGGGCTTGCGATGCTGTAGGCGCGCGTCAGCGGGCGGCCATCCACTTCGAGGCCTATCATTACGAACTGGCCGTTCTCGAAGCGCAGGCCGCGGTCACGCGTCGTGCGGAAGCTGAACAGCGAGTCGTTCCAGTGGTGGACGCTCAGGACACGTTCGACAGCGAGATTGCTCATGGCCTTGCCTTTGAATGAGTTGAAAGCCGGGTAGGTTCGTCGATTGCAATTCTAGGATGGGCGTAATATCTACTGAACGGGTAATTCAGATATTCGTTAGAGACATTTCCGATATGCGCTACACGCTTCGGCAGCTCGCGATCTTTGTCGCCGTCGCTCGCCATGGCAGCATTTCCCGTGCTGCCGAGGCACTTTCGATGTCGCAGTCGGCGGCGAGCAGCGGGCTCGCCGAGCTCGAGCGCCAGTTCGACGTGCAGCTGTTCGACCGCGTCGGAAAGTCCGTCCGGCTGAACGAGCTGGGCGAACGGCTGCTGCCGCGCGCGGTGGAGTTCCTCGATCGTGCTGAGGACATCGAGGCCCTGCTGCGGGGGCAAACCGGCTACGGGACATTGGACATCGGCGCGACGCTGACGATCGGCAATTACCTCGCGACGCTGATCGTCGCCGAATTCCTTCAGCGGCACAGCGACAGCCGCATCCGTCTCGGCGTTCACAACACGGCGACGATCATCCAGCAGGTGGCGAGCTTCGAACTCGACCTGGGACTGATAGAAGGCAAATGCCAGCATGCCGAACTCGAGGTCGTGCCGTGGCTCGAAGACGAACTGGTGGTGTTCTGCGCGCCGGCGCATCCGCTTGCCACGCGCGCCATCGCCGACGAGGAAGACCTCCTGGAGCAGCCCTGGATTCTGCGCGAGATCGGGTCAGGCACGCGCGAGACCTTCGACCAGGCGATGCGCCACGTCGAAGGGCGATTCGACGTGCGGCTCGAGCTCGAGCACACCGAGGCGATCAAGCGTGCCGTCGAATCCGGCCTCGGCGTCGGCTGCATTTCGCGGCTGGCGCTGCGCGAAGCGTTCCGGCGCGGCAGCTTGGTGCCCGTCGAGACGCCATGGCTGGACCTACGACGGCGCTTCCATTTCCTGTGGCACCGGCAGAAGTTCCGCACCCCGGGTATGCAGGCTTTTCTCGAACTGTGTCGCGAGATGACTGCGGGTGCCCGGCGCAGCGACGAGATCGCGCTGAGTTACATTCGCTGACCGTCGTGCATGGGACGCCGTGCCAAGGTGAAACCGGAACTCGCAGCAGCGTGAAGCGTGTCGGCCGCGCGACAAGGAGCGCGACAATCCGGACTGGTCCGTGGACCAAGGATGCCGGCGCGACAGGCAACTCATCCGGAGGGATGATGATGATTCGGGATCTTATTCGGCCGGCCTCCCGGGCGGCCGTCCTTGCGGTGGCGCTTGTCACGAGCATTCCGTCCGGCGTTGCCGCACCTGCCGGTCCGTCCGGCGAAACACTCCATGCGGCCGGTGATGGCGCAGTGCTCGATTCCGAAGTGCTCGCCCGGCGGATCGCTGCCGCGGATGTCATCTATCTCGGGGAACAGCACGGCAACCCGCATCATCATGCCGCCCAGCTGAAAATCGTGACCGACCTCGTCGCTGCCGGCCGCCGTCCGGCAATTGCGTTCGAGTTCGTAACCGTCCCGCAAACCAGCGACTTGATGAGCTTCGTGTCGATGCCCCAGGTTCCCGCGCACGACAACGCCGCAGTGCTGCGATTGCGGGACGAACTCGGCTGGCAGACAGGCACCGAGTGGCGCGACTACGGGCCACTGCTTGAATTCGCGCGCACCCATCGGTTGCGTGTCGCCGGGATCGATCTTCCGCAGAGCCTGCGACGCCGCATCAGCCGGGTCGGCATCGACGGGCTCAACGCCGTCGAGCGGACCCAGTTTCCCGACAGCGGGCTGGTCGATCCAGCGTATCAACAGCTGATGTACGAGCGGCTGAACGCAGCGCATTGCGGCTTCGCCTCGGCCGAGCTCGTGGCGCGCCTGTACGCGACCTGGCTGGCCCGCAACGACACGATGACGATGGCGGTGACCGCGCTCGCAGCCGAACGGCCCCTTGAACCGGTGGTCGTGATTCTCGGCCTGGGCCATGTCGAGAACAACATGGGGGTCTATGAACGGGTCGCGCAGCGTGCGCCGAACCTGCGCCAGCTCAATATCGGCTTCCGCGCCCGCTCTCCGGAGCTGCGCATTGCGGATGAACTCGCGCCGCTCGACCGCTTCGGCAAACAGTTCGCGGCGGCGCATGAGATCCTGTGGGTGACGCCGCCGGTGGCCATGCAGCAGGGTACGCCTTGCGAGGGGCTTGAGCGGCGCATGAAGAAAATGGAGAAGTGATTTCCGGCATCGCTCCCCTCGATACCGGAAATCGACCGCTTCGGCGTCTTACCCCCGCTTTGCCGAGAACGTGTGATGGGGACTCCGGCGCAGGTCAGCCGCGCGCACGCATTGCCTCGACTTCGACGATCGGCGCCGCGCTCGCCTCCGTGATCGGGGTGACGCTCGCTGAAGGCCTGGTTTCGGGCGCCGGCTCGATCGTTGCCGCAGGGCGTTCGGGCATGTACGAAGCGACCTGACAAGCGATCGCGGCGAGGTAGGGGATGCACTGCAGCGCGAGAATGCCGACCCATAGCTGCGCTTCGAGATCCTGCGCGCCGCGCAACCAGACCAGCACCACCGAGCCGAGAATCAGCGCGACGAGCAGTCCGATTTCCTCGCGGATCGGCGAGAAGAATGCGAGCGTGCCTTTATCCTTCCACCCCTTCGGCGTGCGGACGAATTCCCCGTGCCTCTTGATCAGGCCGGCGAACACCCCGCGGGCGATCGCATGCGCCATGCCGACCGACAGGATCGACGCACCGAGGATGTCCTTCCACGGCGCGTCCATCGTCCGCCGGTACAGGATCGGCCCGAGGCCGCCCTTGAACGCCATGAAGGCGAGGATCGGCAGCGCGAGCGCCGATACCGGCAGGCCGAACTCCTGAGGCATGTACAGCATGCCGATCGTCCACGCCAGGCTCGCGAACACGAACACGAGTTGCAGCGCGTCACCCAGCCACGCGAACCATCCGGTAAGGAAATGGTAGCGTTGAGCGATGTTCAGCCGGCTCGGGCCGAGCATCGCGGGCAGGTGATGCTTGAGGATCTGCATCGCGCCGAACGCCCAGCGGAAGCGCTGGCTCTTGATCGCGGCGAAGTCGGACGGCGTCAGGCCGCGGCCCAGGATGTGATCGACGTAGCGCGTGTCGTAGCCTTTTTCGATCAGGCGCAGCCCGAGTTCCGTGTCCTCGCAGATGCACCATTCGGACCAGCCGCCGACCTCCTCGAGCGCGAGTCGCCGCACCAGCGTCATCGTGCCGTGCTGGATCAGCGCGTTGCGCTCGTTGCGGTGATGCATGCCGATACGGAAGAAGCCATCGAACTCCCAGTTGCACATGCGGCGGAACGGCTGCGTTTCCCAGTCGCGGTGCGCTTGCGGCGCTTGCACGACGGCGACGTCGGCGGCATCGAAGTGCGGGATCAGGCAGGACAGCCAGTCGGGCGAGACGACATAATCCGCGTCGACAACGCCGACGACTTCGGCGCGCGGGTCGGTTTGCTTGAGGCCGAAGTTAAGCGCCCCGGCTTTGAATCCCGGCCAGTTCTCGAGGTGGAAGAAGCGGAAGCGCGGGCCGAGTTCCTCGCAGCGTGCTTCAAGCGGCTTCCACAGCGCCTCGTCCTTCGTGTTGTTGTCGAGCACCAGCACTTCGAAATTGCCGTAGTTCATCGCCGCCAGACTGTCGATTGTCGCGATCACCATCTCCGGCGGCTCGTTGCAGCAGGCCAGATGGATCGACACGAACGGTTCGCGTTCGGTGGCGAGCGGCGTGAGCGGCAGGAAGCGGCGCTTCCAGCGTCGCTTGAAGAGCACCTCGCCGAATTCGAAACCGTGCGACAGCAGCACTGCGATCGTCAGCACCGTGGCGCCGATCAGCATGGTCAGACCGACCAGGTCGCGCTGCGTCAGGTAGTAATCGGCCGGGACGTTCGCGCCGATCACCAGCGTCACCGCACAGGCCTGGATCAGCGCCGAGAGCCACAGCCGTCCGAGGATGCTCCAGTCGCGCAGCAGGAAGCAGATCAGGAACATCGGCACGAGCGCAATCAACGCAGCCATTCGGGCCTTCTCGTGCCAGCGGATATCCTGCACGACGAGGCCTTCGAGCGGGAACTTCGCCTGACGCTCGGCGTTGAACATGCCCCAGTAGGCCCCAGCCCAGCCTTCCAGCTGGATTTTCCACGGCTGGTCGATCGCTTCCATGATGAAGTAGTCGAGCGTCGAGCTGCGTGGATGGGCGAGGAACTCGCGGATGAAACGAGCCTCGTTTTCCACCGACGGCACGGAAGTCGTTTCCTCCTCGCCGAAACTGTTCATGACCGGACCGCGGCTCGGCCAGCCGACTTCACCGATAACGATCTTCTTTCTCGGGAACGCTTTCACCAACTCGTCGTAGCGCATCATCACGTAATCGACGGCGGATTCGACCGGCACCCCTTCGTGGTAGGGCAGCAGGTGGACGGTGATGAAATCGACGCTTTTCGCCAGTTCCGGGTTCTTCAGCCAGACATGCCATGGCTCGGCCGTCGACACCGGCACCTTGAGTCGTCGCAGGGCCTTGCGTGTCTTGTCGAGATAGGCGGAAAGCTCTGCGACGCTGAGGTCGCCGCGCAGCAGTACTTCGTTGCCGACGATTACGCGCTCGATGTGCCGCATCTCGCGAGCGGACTCGATCAGCGCGGCGATTTCGCGCTCGTTGGCTTCGGGGTCCGGCGACAGCCATGCGCCCGCCGTAACGGTCAGCCGGCGCTCGCCCGCCAGCCGCGCGATCGCCGGAACTTCAATGCTGCCGTAGGTGCGAATGCGCTCACCCGTCTGCGCGAGCAGGTCGAGGTCGGCGCCAATTTCGGCTTCGTTCGGATAAGTCCCCTTCAGCGGGCTCTGGTCACGCTGGAAAGGGCTGTAGGCATAGCCGCGAATGCTGTTGCCGGCACCGATGAACTCGGTGCCGCGGTTCCACCGCTCCGCGATGAGGTATTGGGCGCCGGCAACCAGGCCGGCAAGAATCAACGCTACGATCAGACGGTAAATCAGCGAAGCGGCGTATTTCATTAAAATCGGGATCCCCACAGGGGGTTGATCGATCGCCGCGGCCCGTCATTCCTCGCCATGCTTCGGAATTGCGGTATGACGCAGCGCAAAAATCAATCCTGGCCGGGCTTGTGACACAATTCACCAGCTCGACCGCAACTGATGCGGCGCGAAGTTTATTCGTTTTTTCAGTTGCTTAGCAAAGTTTCCCTGTGTGCAATTTGCAACAGGAAGTAGGTCCGCAGGCGGATGCTTGATTTGTAAGGGAAAAGGGAGTTGAGGAAAAATAATTTGCGTCAATACGATCGAAGCCGTATTTCGCTGGTCGCCGCGAGCGCCGTGCTTCTCGCGACAGTGCTCGGTGTGCGCTACGGATTGCTCGAAGCGGGCGCGTTCCCGCTCGACTGCAGTGGGGCGCTTGGCGAAGGGTTCGGAGCGCGGTGCGCGACAAAATGGCTGCTGGTGCAGTCCTTCCTCGACCAGCGCCTGGGCTGGCTGAGCCTCGCGTGCGGCGTTGCGGCCTTCGTGCTGCGCCATCGCCCGCTCGCGTGGGGAGGGTGGTTCAGCGGGCTCGCCGGGCTGGTGCTGTACAGCTTCGACCCGTCGGCCGTCGGTGCGCTGCTGTCGCTATTGGTCCTCGCCCGCGGCCGCCCGCAGCGTCGGCGCGGCAAGGAGGAGGCCGGTGAAGAGCCAGACGGCGGCCTGCGGGTTCAGCGGCTCGGATAGCCAGCGGCCGACGACGGACACTGCGATCACGGCTGCGCACAGCCGCTCCTCGGCCGCGTGGCGGCTGTTCGCGAACCACCCGATGACCCCGAGAGTCAGGGCCGGCACGATGAACAGCAGCGACGGGAAGTCGCGGTAGCGCGGATCGACGAACAGCAGCAAGGCGCCGACCGCGGCGGCGAACAGCAGCACGACGCGCAGCAGCCCGAGGCACGTCGACGCATCGAGCGACGCAAGGCGACCGCGCTGCCACGCGGTCCATGCCGACACGCCCGACCGTATCCCGCTTTCCGGAGACCAGCGGGCGAGGGTCAGGGGCACGAGCATGCCGACGGCGAAGACGAAGCCGAGCAACACCCATTCGAGCCCGTTCCGATACGCAAGTTGGGCGTGTTCCCAGTGCAGGACGGCGACTGCCCCTGCCACCGCCCCCATCGCGGCGAGGGCACCGAGTTGCAGCGGCGTGCGCCTCTTCGAGCGCCCTCCGGCGGCCACGGCGAGGCACACCAGGACGCCGAGCGCGGCGCCGAGCGCTGGCGCGACGAAGGTGTCGCGTGCGGCGACCGGGCCGGCGAGCGGAAACTTCGGTGCCAGGTCGACATCGAGCACGCCCCAGTAGCCGCCGACAGTGCCTTCGAGGCGGCGCTTCCACGGCTGGTCGATGGCCTCGATGAGGTTGTAGTCCCAGCCCTTGTCATGCGCGCGGTGGATGAATTCACGGATGTAGCGAGCCTGATTGACGGGTGACGGCAGCGACGCTTCGCGCTGCCGCCCGGCGCTCGGCCAGCCGGTTTCGCCGATCATCACCGGTTTGTCGAAGTGTTCGCGGACACTTTCGAAAACCGTCGCGACATGCGCGACCGCGTGTTCGATCCCCACCGGATCGTCCTCCCAGAAGGGCAGGATGTGCACGGTGACCCGGTCAACGGCGCCCGCCAGACTCCGATGCTTGAGCCAGAATTCCCACACGTCCGCATACGTCACCGGCACTTCGGTGCGGGCAGCGGCATACGCGATCAGCTCCCGCAACTCGTCTTCGGTGCGCTCGCGGCGCAGCAGCACCTCGTTGCCGACGATCAGCATGCGCACGACGTCGGCGTTGTCGTTGGCGATGCGGATCGCACGGTCGAGCTCGATCGCGCTGCGCTTGCGGTCGGCGCTGATCCACGCGCCGAGCAGCACCCCGAGCCCGAGTTCCCGCGCGACATCCGGCACCTGCTCCAGCCCTTGAGTGACCGAATAGAGGCGCACGCACTCGGTCATGCGCGACAGCGCGGTCAGATCGGCGACGATCTGCTCGCGCGAAATCACCAACGTCTCGTCGTATGGCGTCTGACCGGGAAGGCGATAGGGCGCATAGGACACGCACTTCATCCGCTCGTCGTCGGCCAGCTGCAGGTCATGCATCGGGACGGGCTGCATCTGGCGCGCGATCACCATGCCGAGGCCTGCCAGCGCCACGACGTGAACGAGCAGCAGGGCGAGCCAGGGAATGAAGGACCAGCGTGGCGGGCGAAAGTAGGGCATGTCGAGGGTGAAACGTCGGGCCGATACATGAAAAAAGCCACGCCTGGCTTGGCGTGGCTTCCCGGCGAAGGGGGGCGATTCTAGCTCGCGTAGTCCTCTACCGGCACGCACGCGCAGAAAAGATTGCGGTCGCCATAGACGTCGTCGATGCGATTGACGCTCGGCCAGAACTTGTTTTCGGCGACCCACGGCAGCGGGAAAACCGCCTGTTCGCGACTGTACGGGCGGTTCCATTCCGCACCGTTGGCAGCGATGAAATCGGCCTGCGTGTGCGGGGCGTTCTTCAGCGGGTTGTCGTCCGCCGGCCACGCGCCGTTCTCGACTTCGCGGATTTCGTTGCGGATCGCGATCAACGCCGCGATGAAACGATCGAGCTCGCCGAGATCCTCGGATTCGGTCGGTTCGATCATGATCGTGCCGGCGACCGGGAACGACATCGTCGGCGCGTGGAAGCCGTAATCCATCAGCCGCTTGGCGATGTCGACCTCGCTGATGCCGGTATTCGCCTTGATCGGGCGGATGTCGAGGATGCACTCGTGCGCGACGCGGCCCTGCGAACCGGTGTAGAGCACCGGGTAGTGCTCGGCGAGGCGGTTCGCGACGTAGTTCGCGTTGAGGATCGCGACTTCGGTCGCGCGCTTCAGGCCTTCAGCGCCCATCATCGCGATATACATCCACGAGATCGGCAGAATGCTTGCCGAGCCGAACGGTGCCGCGCTCACCGCACCCTGGCCCTTGTTCGGGCGCGTTTCATCGCCGGTCGCCGCGACGACGTGGTCGGCCATGAACGGTGCGAGGTGCGCAGCGAGCCCGATCGGCCCCATGCCCGGTCCGCCGCCGCCGTGCGGAATGCAGAACGTCTTGTGCAGGTTCATGTGACTGACGTCGGCGCCGATCGTCGCGGGCGACGTCAGGCCCACCTGTGCGTTGAGGTTCGCGCCATCCATGTACACCTGGCCGCCGTGGCGATGCACGCCGGCGCAAATCTCGCGGATCGATTCCTCGAACACGCCGTGCGTCGAGGGGTACGTGATCATCAGCGCCGCGAGCCGGTCGGCGTGCTGGGCGACTTTCACCTCGAGATCTGCGAGGTCGACGTTGCCGCGTTCGTCGCACCCGACGACGACCACGTCCATGCCGCACATTTGCGCAGTCGCGGGGTTAGTGCCGTGCGCCGACTTCGGGATCAGGCACACGCGCCGGTGCGTGTCGCCGCGGCTGTCGTGGTAGCGCCGGATCGCGACGAGGCCCGCGTATTCGCCCTGTGCGCCGGAGTTCGGCTGCATCGAGATCGCGGCGAAACCGGTAACCGCTTTCAGAAAATCGGCGAGGCCGTCGATCATCTCGAGATAGCCTTGCGCCTGTTCGTGCGGCGCGAACGGATGCAGGTTCGCGAACTCCGGCCACGTGACCGGGATCATTTCGCTCGTCGCGTTGAGCTTCATCGTGCACGAGCCGAGCGAGATCATCGAATGGTCGAGCGCGAGATCGCGATTCTGCAGTTTCTTCAGGTAGCGCAGCATCTCGTGCTCGGTGTGGTGCGTGTTGAACACCGGATGCGCGAGGATCGCGTCGTCGCGTAGCAGCGCAGCGGGGATCGCGCCGCCCGCGTCGGCGACGCGCGCGTCGAGCGCGACGACATCGGTGCTGGCGCCGAAGAGCGACAGCAACCGCGCGACCTCGGCGCCGGTCGTTGTCTCATCGACCGACAGGCCGAGGACGGTACCGGATGCGTGCCGCAGGTTATAACCCGCCGCTTCGCACGCCGCAAGCAGATCGGCGGTCCGCCCGCCGGTCTCGACTTGCAAGGTGTCGAAGAACGCATTCGAGAGGACGCGGAATCCCGCGCTCCGCAGGCCTTCGGCGAGGATCGCCGCAAGGCGGTGAATGCGCGCGGCTATGGTGCGGAGTCCCTCGGGGCCGTGATAGACGGCGTAGAAGCCCGACATGTTCGCGAGCAGCACCTGCGACGTGCAGATGTTGGAATTCGCCTTCTCGCGGCGGATGTGCTGTTCGCGCGTCTGCAGCGTCATGCGCAGCGCCGTCTTGCCGCGCGCGTCCTTCGACACGCCGATGATGCGCCCCGGCATCGCGCGCACGTTCGCTTCGCGCGTCGCGAAGAACGCCGCGTGCGGGCCGCCGAAGCCCATCGGCACGCCGAAGCGCTGCGCCGAGCCGAGCGCGATGTCCGCGCCCATCGCGCCGGGCGACTTCAGCAACACCAGCGCCATCAGGTCGGAAGCGACCGCGACGACAGCCCCTTTCGCCTTCAGGGCGGCGATCGTGCCGCTGAGGTCGATGATCTCGCCGCGCTCGTTCGGGTACTGCAGCAGCGCGCCGAAAGCGTCTGCATTCGCCGCGTCCTGCGCCGGGCCGAACTTCAGCTCGAAGCCGAACAGCCCGGCCCGCGTGCGCACCACGTCGATCGTCTGCGGAAAGCACGCTTCATCGACGTAGAAGACGTTCGATTTCGACTTGGCTACGCGCCGCGCCATCGTCATCGCCTCCGCCGCCGCTGTCGCTTCGTCGAGCAGCGACGCGTTCGCGAGCTCCAGCCCGGTCAGGTCGATGACCATCTGCTGGTAGTTCAGCAGCGCTTCGAGCCGGCCCTGCGCGATCTCGGCCTGGTACGGCGTGTAAGCGGTGTACCAGCCCGGGTTTTCCATGACGTTGCGCAGGATCACCGCCGGCGTGTGCGTGCCGTAGTAGCCCATGCCGATCAGCGATTTCCTGATGACGTTCTTCGCCGCGATCGCGCGCAGTTCGGCGAGCGCTTCGTGCTCGGGCTTCGGCCCTTCGAGCGGCAGCGGCGCGGCGAGCCGGATCGCCGGTGGCACGGTCTGGCCGATCAGCGTATCGAGGTCGGGCGCGCCGACGGCGGCAAGCATCGTGGCGATTTCGGTCGCGTTGGGACCGACGTGACGGCCGACGAAGGCGTCGCGTTGTTCAAGCTGCGAGAGCGGCGCGTTCAGCGCGGCGTCGGGGGAGGCGTTCGGCATGGCAGGTGACTCGACTGGATGTTCCGGGACCGCCGCAGCGGCCCGGAGGGAATGCGGCTGAGGCGGGATCAGGCGTTGGCGATGACGGCTTCGTAGCCGGCGGCGTCGAGCAGCTTGCTGAGGTCGGACACGCCGTCCGGCTTGATCTTGAACAGCCAGGTCGCATAGGCGTCGGCATTCACCGATTCCGGCGCGTCGACCGCGTCCTGGTTCGATTCGACGACTTCCCCGGAAATTGGCGCGTAGATGTCGGAGGCGGCCTTGACGGACTCGATCACCGCGCAGGCCTCGCTGGCAGCGAGGGTGCGGCCGACCTCGGGCAGCTCGAGGAACACCACGTCGCCGAGGGCTTCCTGGGCGTGATCGGTGACGCCGACCACTACGATGCCGTCGGCGTCGACGCTGATCCACTCGTGAGACGGGGTGTATTTCAGATTGGTGGGAACGTTGCTCATGGGAGGCTCCACGGGTGAGGGTTTCAGGCGCAGGACAGAGTGTCCGACGCCGTTTGCAGGGCGTGAGAAAATGGCGTGCCTTGAGGGAACGGGCTCAGACCAGCGTCTTGCCGTTGCGCACGAACGGCAGCTTGACCGTGCGCGCCTTCAGGCGGCGACCGCGGATGTCGACTTCGACCGCCTCGCCCGGCTCGACGCCGAACGGCAGGCGGGCGAAGGCGATCGATTTTTCGAGTGACGGCGAGAAAGTGCCGCTGGTCGTCTCGCCTTCGCCGGCGGCGGTGAATACCGTCATGTGCGCGCGCAGCACGCCTTTGTCCTCGAGGATCAGCCCAAGCACCTTGCGGCGGGCGGGGTTTGCGACGAGCGCGGCGCGACCGACGAAATCGCGCGATTCATCTTTCAGGTCGACAGTCCAGGCGAGGCCGGCATCGAGCGGCGAAACCGTCTCGTCCATGTCCTGCCCGTACAGGTTCATGCCGGCTTCGAGACGCAGCGTGTCGCGCGCGCCGAGTCCGCACGGCGTGACGCCGGCCGCGACCAGCGCGTTCCACACCGCTTCGGCACGCGTGGCCGGTAGCGTGATTTCGAAACCGTCCTCGCCGGTATAGCCGGTGCGCGCGATCAGCAGGTCGCCGACCGCGGCCGCCGAAAACGGCTTCAGGCTTTCGCTCGCGGCGCGCGTGTCGGGCAGCGCCGCCCAGGTCTTGTCGCGCGCGTTCGGCCCTTGCACGGCGATCATCGCCAGGTCGCGGCGGCTCTCGAGCGTGACGTTCGCGCCGGTCGCCGCGATGCGCTGGCGCATCCACGCGACGTCCTTGTCCGCGGTGCCGGCATTGACGACGATGCGGTACGACGTCGGGGAGAAGTAATAGACGATCAGGTCGTCGATGACGCCGCCGTCGGGATTGAGCATGCAGCTGTAAAGCGCCTTGCCCGGCTCGTGCAGCTTGGCCACGTCGTTCGCGAGCAGGCCGCGCAGCCACGTCGTCGCGTCCGGGCCGCCGAGGTCGAGGCCGAGCATGTGCGAGACATCGAACATTCCCGCGTCGCGGCGCACGGCGTGGTGTTCCTCGATCTGCGAGCCGTAGTTCACCGGCATGTCCCAGCCGGCGAAATCGACGATGCGGGCGCCGGCGGCGACATGAACGGCGTGAAGAGGGGTGTGTTTTGCCACGGGAGGCTCCTTGGGGTGACACCGGTTCGGTTACGAAGGTCGAAATGCAAAACGGGGCGAGACCCGTCCAAGCGAGCGTCGCCCCATCTGTCCCTTGTACCTGAGAGATTCCGGCCGACGCCGGGTGCCCCTTCGGTGGATGCGCCGGCCGGGAACGCTTCGACGTTTCCCGGCCCGCATCGCTCTCCAGAATTGTGTTCTGTCGGCGGTCCTTTTGCCTGAGCGATTCCTGGGGGGTTACGCCTTCGGCGACTCTCGGGGGAGAGTGCTCTCCCGCGCGACCGGCGGACGATAGCATTCGGGGACCGGAACTGGCAACGGGCAGCAGGGCGTTTGCTATCATCGCGGATCCTCGCGGACTTGCCGCTGTCCGATGAGCAGAACCTGCCCCGAAAGGATAGCGATGAACGCCGATCTGCACTGCCATTCCACGATGTCCGATGGTTGGCTCGCGCCCGCGGAGGTGGTGCGGCGCGCAGCGGCCAATGGGGTGACGCTGCTGGCGCTGACCGATCACGATGAGGTCGGCGGTCTCGACGAGGCGATCGCGACTGCGGCCGAAGTCGGGATAAGGCTGGTGCCGGGCGTCGAGATATCCGTTTCCTTCAGCGGCGAGACGGTGCACGTGGTCGGCCTGGGCATCGATCACCATCATCCACGACTGCTCGCGGGGCTCGCCGAAGTGCGGGCCGGCCGGGACGGACGGGCGGTGCGCATCGGCGCGGCGCTGGAAGCGGCAGGCATTCACGGAGCGCTCGAAGGTGCGCGAAAATTCGCCCGCAACCCGGCGCTCGTGAGCCGCGCGCATTTCGCCCGCCACCTCGTCGCGAGCGGCCTGATGCCCGATGTCGGCACGGTGTTCCGCCACTATCTCGCGCGCGGCAAGCCGGGGTACGTCGAGCACGAATGGGCAACGCTCGAAGACGCGGTGGGCTGGATCCACGCCGCGGGCGGCATCGCGGTCATCGCCCACCCGGCGCGCTACCGCTTTTCCGAGGCCGAACTCGAAACCCTGTTCGACCGCTTTGCCGCGTGCGGCGGCGAAGCGGTCGAAGTGGTGTCCGGAGCGCATAGCGACGCGGAAGTGCTCAGGTTCGCGAGTGTCGCCCGTCGCCGCAAGCTGCTCGCGTCGCGCGCTTCCGATTTCCACGGCGAAAAGGAAAGCCCTGTCGATCTCGGGCGCTGTTCGCCGCTGCCGCCGGATCTCGTGCCGGTGTGGTCGCGACTGGAATCAAGGCCGGGATGAAATCCGGCCGGGCCGGGTTGCACCCGGTCCCCGACAATCAAAATCGAAAAAATCAAGATCAATAAAAATCCGAATGGCTCAATATTTCGTACTTCATCCCGAGCAGCCTCAACTCCGGCTGATTCGCCAGGCTGCCGAAATCATGCGTTCGGGCGGCCTGGTGGCGTTTCCGACCGACTCCGCATACGCGTTGGGCGGCCTGACCGGTGACGCGAGCGTGCTGCTGCGCATCCGCAAGATCCGCGCAGTGGACGAGCGGCACCATTTCACGCTGATGTGCCGCGACCTCTCGGAAATCGCAACCTATGCGCGGGTCGATAACATGCAGTACCGCTTGCTGAAGGCCACGACTCCCGGGCCCTACACGTTCATCCTAGAGGGCACGAAGGAGCTGCCGCGGCGGGTCCTGCACCCGAAGCGCAAGACGATCGGCCTGAGAGTCCCCGACCATCCGGTGGTCGCCGCGCTGCTCGCCGAACTGGACGAGCCGATCCTGACTTCGACGCTGCTGCTGCCCGGCGAGGATCTGCCGTTGACCGACGCGGAGGAAATCCGCGACCGCATGGAAAAACAGGTTGAACTTGTCATCGAAGCCGGTTTCTGCGGGCCGGAAGTAACGACGATCATCGATCTGACTTCCGGCGTTCCGGTGCTCGTCCGGGCGGGGAAAGGCGATTCGTCACCGTTCGGTCTCGAAGCATAGTGTCCGGTCCTGCCCCCGAAGTTCCGGGCTTCGCCCAGAGTCGGGCACGGCGATGAAGGGGGCGCGACCGTGCTCTGCTAGAATGCACCGTTTTACACCGTGACGTCATGGATTCGCTGATCTCCACCATTGCCATCTGGGCGCTGCCGGTGCTGCTTGCGATCACGCTCCACGAGGCGGCGCACGGATACGTGGCGAGACATTTCGGCGATCCCACTGCGCATCTGGCCGGTCGCATCACGCTGAACCCGTTCAAGCATATCGATCCGGTCGGCACGATCCTCGTCCCCGGCGCGATCCTGACGCTCAGCAGCCTGTTCGGCGGCGGAGGCGTGCTGTTCGGCTGGGCCAAGCCGGTGCCCGTGGATTTCAGCCGGCTGCGCCAGCCCAAGGCGGACATGCTGTGGGTGGCAGCGGCCGGGCCGTTCGTGAACTTCATGATGGCGATCGGCTGGGCAGTGCTGTTCAAGATTGCGGTGAGCACGCCGCACAGCCTCTATACGATTCCGATGATGAAGATGGCCGACGCGGGCATGCAGATCAACGCCGTGCTGATGTTGCTGAACCTGTTGCCGATTCCGCCGCTCGACGGGGGCCGGATCGCGGTAAGCCTCCTGCCGCACCGGCTCGCGTGGAAATATTCGCGGATCGAGCCGTACGGCTTTCCGATTCTTCTCGTGCTGCTGTTCACCGGGGTGCTCGGACAGTTGCTGTGGCCGATGATGGCCGCTTTCCGGGTCCTGCTTGCGACGCTTTTTGGATTTTGATTACCGATCATGTACGCACAACGTGTTCTTTCAGGCATGCGCCCGACCGGGCGACTCCATCTCGGCCATTACCACGGCGTGCTCAAGAACTGGGTCGAGCTGCAGGCCGAATACCCCTGCCTGTTCTTCGTCGCCGACTGGCACGCGCTGACGACCGCCTATGACAGCCCGCAGATCATCGCCGACAGCGTCTGGGACATGCTGGTCGACTGGCTCGCGGCCGGTGTCGATCCGCAGAAGGCGACGTTCTTCATCCAGTCGAAAGTGCCGGCGCACGCGGAACTTCACCTGCTGATGTCGATGTTCTGCCCGCTCGGCTGGCTCGAGCGCGTGCCGACGTACAAGGATCAGCAGGAAAAGCTCGAGCACAAGGACTTGTCGACTTACGGCTTCCTCGGCTATCCGCTGCTGATGTCGGCCGACATCCTGCTCTACCGCGCCGACAAGGTGCCAGTGGGCGAGGACCAGCTGCCGCACGTCGAGTTCACGCGCGAGATCGCGCGGCGCTTCAATCACCTGTACGGGCGCGAGCCGGGGTTCGAGGACAACGCGAAGGAGGCGATGAAGAAGCTCGGTTCGAAGAACGCCCGCCTGTACGCCGAATTGCGCACGCGTTTCCAACAGGAAGGCGACGATGCGGCGCGCGAGCAGGCCAAGGGGATCGTCGAACAGGCGAAGAGCCTCGCGCTCGCGGATCAGGAGCGCCTGCATGGTTATCTCGAAGGCACCGGCAAGATGATCCTCGTCGAACCCGGCGCCCTGCTGACGGAGGCCGCGCGCATGCCCGGCCTCGACGGCCAGAAAATGTCGAAGAGCTATGGCAACACGATTTTCCTGCGCGAGGAGGCCGACTCGATCTCGAAGAAAATCCGCACGATGCAGACCGATCCGGCGCGCGTGCGCCGAACCGACCCGGGCGATCCGGACAAGTGCCCGGTGTGGCAGTTCCATCTGATCTATTCGGACGACGGCGTGCGGGCGTGGGTGCAGGAGGGCTGTCGCAGCGCGGGCATCGGCTGCCTCGAGTGCAAGCAGCCGGTCATCGACGCGATCCTGAAGGAGCAGGCCGTGATGCGCGAGCGCGCCCAGCCCTACGTCGAGGATCCCGCCCTGCTGCGCCGGATCATGGCCGAGGGCTGCGAGCGTGCGAGCGAGCTTGCCGAGGAGACGATGCGCGACGTGCGCGCGGCAATGGGGCTTTCGTACTCCTGAATCGCCCCGTCAGCGAGGCGGCCCTGCCGCCGCCGCGCGACGGTGAACCGCCCCGGCTTCGGACGTCTTCCGCAATGAATCTTCCCCTCGAGCGCCTTCCCGCGGAGACGGTCACCCAGATCGAGGCCGTCGCACGCCTTTACGGCGAGCCGCTGCTCGAAATGCCGAAGGACCTATACATCCCGCCGGACGCGCTCGAGGTGTTCCTCGAGGCGTTCGAGGGCCCGCTCGATCTGCTGCTGTACCTGATCCGCAAAGCGAATCTGAACGTCCTCGACATCCCGATGGCAGCGCTGACCGCGCAATATCTCGTTTACGTGGAGGCGATGCGCAGCCACAATCTCGAACTCGCGGCGGACTACCTGCTGATGGCCGCGACGCTGCTCGAGATCAAGTCGCGCATGCTGTTGCCGCGTCCGCAGCGCGAAGGCGCCGGCGACGACAGCGACCCGCGCGCGGAACTCGTTCGCCGGCTGCTCGATTACGAACAGATGAAGTTGGCGGGGGCCAGGCTCGAACTGCTGCCGCGCGCCGAGCGCGACTACGAGCGGGTGAGCATCTTCGTCGCCGAGAAGGTCGTCGAGCGGCTGCCGGAAGTGAGCCTGCACGACCTTCAGCTCGCGTGGCTGAAGATCATGAAGAAGGCGCGGCTGACGCAGCATCACCAGGTGAGACGGGACGAGCTGTCGGTGCGCGAGCACATGAGCGCGATCCTGCGCAAGCTCGGCGGGGGCGTTTTCGTCGTGTTCGATACGCTGTTCGAACCCGCGCGCGGACCCGCGGGACTCGTCGTGAGTTTTCTCGCGGTGCTCGAACTCGTCAAGGAAAGGCTCGTGGAAGTGGCGCAGAACGAGCCTTTCGCGCCGATCTACGTGAAGCTCGCCAATGCAGCCGACGACGCCTGAAGACTGCAAGCGCGTCGTCGAGGCGGCCCTGCTCGCGGCATCGGAACCTCTGACGGTCGGCGACCTGCGGCAGCTGTTCGACGCAGACCCGGGAGCGGACTTCATCCGGCGCGTGCTCGAGGACCTGCGCGCCGACTGGTCGGATCGCGGCGCGGAACTGGTGCAGGTCGCTTCCGGCTGGCGATTCCAGACGCGGCCGGAATATCAGATCTTCCTCGACCGGCTGAAGCAGGAAAAGCCGCCGCGATATTCACGTGCAGTACTGGAGACACTGGCGATCATCGCCTACCGTCAACCGGTGACGCGCGGCGACATCGAGGACATCCGCGGCGTCGCCGTTTCGCCGAACGTGCTCAAGACGCTGGAATCGCGCGGCTGGATCGACGTCGTCGGTCACCGCGACACCCCCGGCCGCCCCGCGCTGTTTGCGACCACGCGGCGCTTTCTCGACGACCTCGGGCTGCGCAGCCTGACCGAATTGCCCGCGCTAACCGAAATTGAAAGGATCATGGACCTTGTCGACACCAAAGAAATCGAAGCGGCCGCTGCGGCCCCCGACGAAGAAGAACGCTGAGACGGCGGAGCCGGGCAGGCATCCGTCGGGGCCTCCGCCGCGTGCCGGCGGGCGCTCGTCGACGGCCGCCGGGGAAGGCGCGCGGCTCGCACGTCCGCCGCGCGCTGGCGCGCCCGCGGGCGGCGGACGCGGCGACCAGGAAAACACCGTGCTTGCCGAACCCGAGCGGCTGCAGAAAGTGCTGGCGCAGATCGGCATCGGCTCGCGCCGCGAAATCGAGGAATGGGTGGTTGCCGGGAGAATCTCGGTCAATGGCCTGCCTGCCGAACTGGGCCAGAAAATCGGCCCGGGAGACCGCGTCAAATACAATGGCAAGCTGATTCCGCTGCGTTTCACGGTGCGCACGCCGCGTGTGCTGATCTATCACAAGCCCGAAGGCGAAATCGTCTCGCGCGAGGACCCGGAAGGGCGCCCGACGGTGTTCGAGCGGCTGCCGATCCTGCGCAAGGGACGCTGGATCGCGGTCGGGCGGCTCGATTTCAATACCTCGGGCCTGCTCCTCTTCACGAACGATGGCACGCTGGCCAATCGCCTGATGCACCCGCGCTACGAACTCGAGCGTGAATACGCCGTGCGCCTGCTCGGGCAGCTCAACGACGAACAGATCGAATCGCTGAAGATCGGCATCCAGCTCGAGGACGGGCTCGCGCGATTCACGTCGATCTCGGACGAAGGCGGCGAGGGCGCGAACCACTGGTACCGGGTGACGCTTTCCGAAGGCCGAAACCGGGAAGTCCGGCGCATGTTCGAAGCGGTAGGCCTCACCGTCAGCCGGCTGATGCGGGTGCGCTACGGTCCGGTGACGCTGTCGTCGCGGCTCAAGCGCGGCATGTGGATGGAGATGCCGGAAGCCGAAGTGTGTGCTTTGGCCGGCTTGCCGAAGCCGCCGGGCCAGGCCGCACGCCCCGGCGAGCAGGTGCGCAAGACCCGCCTGCACCGCACCACCCCGAGGTGATGCGCAGCCGATAGCGGGCGCGGCGGACCAATGACGCGGTGGCTGCAGGCTGCGGGGGGCGAAGATCGGCGGAAGAATTTTTTGCGTCGGCCCTGACTGCAGGCCGGCGACGAACGGGCGGGCGTCGGGCAGGTTACCTTTGCGCCGCGCTTTGGTGCTAGACTCCGAAAACTTTGTTCCGGCGATAAAAGTTTGCGCAAATGCAAAGCGCCGGGGCTCGTTTTTCAGCCCGTCCGCGACGCGGTGCGAACAGCGCCGGCGACCGGACAGAACAGGAGGACAAGGATGGCTTTCGTCATTCTTTCCGCCGGGACGCTGACACAATCGCGCATGCACACTATCAGCGCCCGGGTTTTTGCCGGCGTCATCGTGGCGATCGTGTTCGCGGCGCTTGTCGGTGGTTTCGCAGTTGGCTACATGGTTGACGGCAAGGTCCGGAATCCTCCCCAGGCCGCGCCGGCGGTGCCCGTCGAGTCGCAAAGCGACCTGCTGATCGGCCGTTTCGGCGAGCTGGCCGGTCGCATGGTCCAGTTGCAGGCCGAGGCGGCCGCGCTGACGGAGCGGATCGGCGCGATCAAGGATTTCGAGGCACGGATCACCGAAAACGTCGCCGCCGATTCGACACCGGGGCGCATCGCAAAAACGCCGCTCGGTTCCCCGGCCGGCGGACCGCTGCTGCAGCCGGTCCCTACCCGTGCGCCAGAGTTGCCGCAGTCCCGCCTGATGCTGCCGCAGTTGCCGTCTGCTGCGGGGGTACTCGACGGCAAGCCGGAAGGGCTGCTGGCCGGGGAAGTCGCCGAAATGGAGCGCGACATCGAGCGCCTTGCCCAGACGCTCGCCGGACTCGACCGGCTCGCCACCGGCTACAGCCTCGCTCACATGTCTTTCCCCGGCCGCTCCCCGGTCGCCGGCTTCGGGATCTCGTCCGGGTTCGGCAACCGCAGCGATCCGTTCCGGCGTCGTCTCGCCTTCCACAGCGGAGTCGATTTTCCGGCGCCGACGGGCACGCAGATTTCCGCCAGCGCAGGCGGGCGGGTGATCTTCGCCGGGCGCCGTCCGGATTACGGGCTGACTGTCGAAATCGATCACGGCGCCGGCCTCGCGACGCGCTACGCACACGCGTCGAAGCTCCACGTGAAAGTCGGCCAGGTCGTGCTGCCGGGAGACAGGATCGCGTCTATCGGTTCAACCGGGCGATCGACGGGCGCCCACCTGCATTTCGAAGTCCTTAAGGACGGTCTGATCGTCGATCCGACGTCGTACCTCGCGCAGTTTTAAACAATTCGGGCGATGCCGGCACGCCGTCGTTACAGCAACCGCAACCTGACGCAGGACTCGTATGTCCTGACCTCGGATCCGACGTACGGGCTCAAGCGCATCGTGTTCCTGTGGGGGCTCGTCATCGTCGTCCTGGTGATGCTCGGGCTCGGTGTCCGGTATTTCGAGGACCGGCTGGCGTCGGAATCGTCAGTGTCGGCAATGCGGCAGCAGAACCGCGAGCTGCAGGAAGCGCTGAGCAAGGCGCGCTTCGATCTCGAGGTGGAACTGGCGACGCGGGGTGAGCTCGAACGCCAGGTGGTCAGCCTGAACGACGAGCTCAAGGAGATCAGGGAAGAGCTGGCGTTCATCAAGTCGGCAACGAAGGGCGCGCTACCGGCCCGTTGAGCCTCCTGCGCAGCCGGTGAGGCGCCATTCGAGGGACGAAACCGATGTTCGGACGCAAGCGCAACAAGGCTATCCAGGTCACCAAGCTCTCCAGCCTGGTCGCAGACAATCTCGAAATCGTCGGCGACGTGGTGTTTTCCGGGGGCTTGCGGGTCGACGGAAAAATCGAAGGCAACGTCCTCGGCAAGGAAGGTGAACGCAGTCTCCTGGTCGTCAGCAACCGCGGGGCGATCACCGGGCGAGTGCGTGTTCACGACGCAGTCGTCAATGGCCGGATTGACGGCGACCTGGAAGTCGAGCATTTCCTCGAGCTGCAGGCGGGTGCGCACGTTTCCGGACACATCATCTACCGGCAGCTGCAAATGGACTGTGGCGCCGTCGTCGACGGGCGCCTCGAAAAGGTCGAAGAGGCCGCCGTGGACAAGAAGGTCGTCGACATCTCGGTCGCAGCTTCGCTCCCGGCACGCGCGACCGAACAATAACCGGCACCGCGATCGTCCGCCGGTTTCCATGCCAAACAGGGAATAGCAGCCACGCAGCGTCGCCCCCGGCACCGCACGTGCCGCACCGCAGGGTGCGGGAACGGGCAGCGGGCGAACCCGTGGGCGTCGGGTATAATTTCGCCCTTCCGACCGGCGAACCCTGTTCGCGTCCACTTTCCCCTTCGCAACGATAGAAATGGCCGAAATCCTCAAGCTGCGCGGCGCTGCGGCGCTTTCTTCCTCCCGCCTCGCGCGCCTTTCCCGTTCCGCAGCCGACGCGCTGCCGAAGCTCAAGGGGCTGGCTGCGGAGTACTGGTATTTCGTCGAGCTCGCCGCGCCGCTGGCGACGGACGAACGCGACCGGCTCGTCGACCTGCTCGCGGCTGTCCCCGCGTCGCCGCAAGTGCCTCCCGGCATGCAGTTGCTCGTCGTGCCGCGGCTCGGGACGATCTCGCCGTGGTCGTCGAAGGCGACGGACATCGCGCGCCAGTGCGGCTTCGACAAGGTGATGCGCATCGAGCGCGGCGTGTCGTATTCGCTCGACATGCGCAACGGACTCGACGACCGCCAGTACGCGGCGGTGCTGCCGCTGCTGCACGATCGCATGACCGAGTCGGTGCTGGCGAGCCTCGACGTGGCCGAAGCGCTGTTCCATCACTACGAGCCGAAGCCGCTGATGTCGGTGGATGTGCTCGCCGGCGGGCGCGACGCCCTCGTCATGGCGAACGCCGAACTCGGCCTCGCGCTGTCCGACGACGAGATCGACTATCTCGTCGACAACTTCACCCGCATCGCGCGCAATCCGACCGACGTCGAGCTGATGATGTTCGCGCAGGCCAACTCCGAACATTGCCGCCACAAGATCTTCAACGCCGACTGGGTCATCGACGCGCGGCCGATGGAGAAAACGCTGTTCGGCATGATCCGCGACACGCACAAGGCGCACCCTGAAGGCACCGTCGTCGCGTATTCGGACAACGCGTCGGTGATCGAGGGCGCGACGATCGACCGCTTCTACGCGGACGCCGACGGCCAGTGGCACTTCCGCGCCGAAGAGACGCACATCCTGGCGAAAGTGGAGACGCACAACCACCCGACGGCGATCTCGCCGTTCCCCGGCGCCGCGACCGGCGCCGGCGGCGAGATCCGCGACGAAGGGGCGACCGGCCGCGGTTCGAAGCCGAAAGCCGGCCTGACCGGTTTTTCGGTATCCAACCTGAACATTCCGGAATTCGGGCAGCCGTGGGAAAAACCCTATGGCAAGCCCGACCGCATCGCCTCGGCGCTCGACATCATGATCGAAGGCCCGATCGGCGGCGCCGCGTTCAACAACGAATTCGGCCGGCCGAACCTCGCCGGCTACTTCCGCACGTTCGAGCAGGAAGTGCAGGGCGAAGTGCGCGGCTACCACAAGCCGATCATGATCGCGGGCGGTCTCGGCAGCATCCAGGCGCAGCAGTCGCACAAGGTGAAGTTCGCGCCCGGCACGCTGCTGATCCAGCTCGGCGGCCCCGGCATGCTGATCGGGCTGGGCGGCGGCGCGGCTTCGAGCATGGCGACCGGCACGAACACCGCCGACCTCGACTTCGCGTCGGTGCAGCGCGGCAACCCCGAGATCGAGCGCCGCTGCCAGGAAGTCATCGACTGCTGCTGGCAGCGCGGCGACGCGAACCCGATCCTCGCGATCCACGACGTCGGCGCGGGCGGGCTGTCGAATGCGATGCCGGAATTGGCGGAATCGGCCGGGCTGGGCGCGCATTTCGAGCTGCGCGAAATCCATATCGAGGAGCCGGGCATGAGCCCGCGCGAGATCTGGAGCAACGAGTCGCAGGAGCGCTACGTGCTCGCGATCGCGCCCGAGAGCCTCGCCGAATTCCGCGCGATCTGCGAGCGCGAGCGCTGCCCGTTCGCGGTGCTCGGCGAAGCGACCGCGGACGGCCACCTGACCGTCGCGGACCGCCACTTCGGCAACAAGCCCGTCGACATGGAAATGCAGGTGCTGCTCGGCAAGCCGCCGAAGATGACCCGCAACGTGTCGCGCCGCGCGGTGCATGTGCCGCCGTTCGACGTCACCGACATCGACCTGAAGGACGCTTGCCTGCGCGTGCTGCGCCTGCCGGCGGTCGCGAGCAAGAATTTCCTCATCACGATCGGCGACCGCTCGGTCGGCGGTCTGACGGCGCGCGACCAGATGGTCGGCCCGTGGCAGGTTCCGGTCGCCGACGTCGCGGTCACCGCGATGAGCTTTCACGGCTATCAGGGGGAAGCGTTCGCGATGGGCGAGCGCACGACAGTCGCATGTCTCGACGCGCCCGCTTCCGGGCGCATGGCGATCGGCGAGGCGGTGACGAACATCGCTGCCGCGGACATCGCCGACATCGCCCAAGTCAAGCTGTCGGCGAACTGGATGGCCGCGGCCGGGCATCGCGGCGAGGACGCGAAGCTGTTCGACACCGTCAGCGCCGTGTCGCAGTTCTGCCAGCAGGCCGGCCTCGCGATCCCGGTCGGCAAGGATTCGCTGTCGATGAAGACGACGTGGCAGGACGACGGCGAGAGCCGCCAGGTCGTCTCGCCGCTGTCGCTCGTCGTCACGGCGTTCGCGCCGGTCGCGGATATCCGTCGTACGCTCACGCCCCAGCTGCAGTTCCCTGAAGGCGTCGACACCGAGCTGCTGCTGATCGACCTCGGCAACGACCGCAATCGCCTCGGCGGTTCGGCGCTCGCCCAAGTCTTCGGCTCGGTCGCGGAACACGCTCCCGACGTCGATGCGGCACAGCTCGCAAGGTTCTTCGGCCTGATCCAGCAGTTCCGCCGCGACGGTCTGCTGCTCGCGTACCACGACCGTGGTGACGGCGGCCTGTTCGCGACGCTGTGCGAGATGGCGTTCGCGTCGAAGTGCGGCCTGTCGGTGGTGCTCGACACCGTCTGCTACGACCAGTACATGAACGACGTCGACGGCCTCGACAAGAAGCCGGACACGATCAAGGGCCGCCTCAACGACCGCCTGTTCGCCGGGCTGTTCGCCGAGGAGCTGGGCGCGGTGGTGCAGATCCGCCGCGCGGATCGGGCGCGCATCACGACGCCGCTGCGCGAAGCCGGCATCGCCTACCACTTCCTCGGCGAGCCGAACGGCAAGGATGAGATCCGCTTCTGGCGCAACGCGAAGCTCGTGTTCAACGCACCGCGCGCCGAACTGCTGCAAGCGTGGTCCGAAACCGGCTACCGCATCGCGCGCCTGCGCGACGATGCCGATTGCGCGCGCGAGGAATTCGACGCACTCGCCGACGCGACGAACCCGGGGCTGAGCGTGGCTCTGACTTTCGATCCGGCCGACGATGTCGCCGCGCCGCTGATGGCGACCGGCGCGCGGCCGAAGATCGCGATCCTGCGCGAGCAGGGCGTCAATTCGCAGGCCGAGATGGCAGCAGCGTTCGAGCGCGCCGGTTTCGCCCCGTACGACGTGCATATGTCGGATCTGCAGGCCGGACGCCACCAGCTGAGTGATTTCCACGGCTTCGCCGCGTGCGGCGGTTTCTCGTACGGCGACGTGCTTGGCGCGGGTCAGGGGTGGGCGAAGTCGATCCTGTTCAACCCGGCGCTGCGCGGGCAATTCGAAGCCTTCTTCGCTCGTCCCGACACGTTCGCGCTCGGCGTGTGCAACGGTTGCCAGATGATGGCGCACCTCGCGTCGATCATCCCGGGCGCCGGGCACTGGCCGACTTTCCAGCGCAACCGCAGCGAGCAGTTCGAGGCGCGTTTCGTGATGGCCGAAGTGCTCGACAGCCCGTCGATCCTGTTCGCCGGCATGGCCGGAAGCCGCATGCCGATCGTCGTCAGCCACGGCGAAGGGCGGGCCATGTTCCGCGACGCTGCCGACCCCGAACGCGTTTTGACAGCGCTGCGCCATGTCGACAACCACGGCGTGCCGCCCGCGACCTATCCGTTCAACCCGAACGGTTCTCCGCAAGGATCGACCGGTTTTACCACTGCGGACGGCCGCTTCACGATCATGATGCCGCACCCGGAGCGCACGGTGCGGACGGTGCAGATGAGCTGGTATCCGGCCGGACTCGGCGAGGATTCGCCGTGGATGCGGATGTTCCGCAACGCGCGGCGCTGGCTGGGGTGAACACGTCCGGCGGCCGGTCGCGGCCAGCCGCCGGGCTTGACTGCAGTCAATGGCGCGTGCGGTTCAGCTGTTAGAATCGCCGCACCGTTTTGGTCAACCTTGGTCGCTCCGGTTTTCGCCGATGTATTTCAAGCGTACGGCTCGCAGTTTCACCGCCTGGATCGCGCTGTTCGCGGTCCTGCTGGGTGCGCTTGCGCCGGCGCTGAGCCACGCGCTGTCACGCGCCGACGGCGAGAAGCGCCTGATCCAGGTGTGCACGGTCGCCGGCATGAAGATGGTCGCGGTCGATGATTCGCGCGACAAGGGCGAGGCCCACGTGTTTCCCGCCGAACGTTGTGCTTTCTGCGCGACGCACTGCGATGTGCCGACGCTTCCCGCGATGCCGTCCGCACCTTTCGCACTGAAAGGCCGTTCCGATCACCTTCCCCCGCTTTACCTCCACTCGCCGCGCCCGCTCTTCGCTTGGGCAGCGGCGCAGCCGCGCGCTCCACCGCTCCGGCGCGCCTGAGTGCCGTCCTGGGCGTCCCCGTCTCCTCGCATCCAGGAGACGGGGCACGGCCTGATGAGGCATTCCTGCCGAAACCCTTCCGCGGCATCCGCTCTCAATACATTCGCTCGCCCCGATCGCGTCGTCTCGCATCGGCCGCGCGAGCCTGTCAGGGCGGCTTGCGCGCCGATTTGCGAATCGATGGAGTGAACATGATGAAGAAGACCCTTGTAGTCAGCCTCTTTTCTGCCGTGCTGGCGGGCCCCGTACTCGCCCAGGTACAGGTCGAAGACCCCTGGGTGCGGGCGACGGTCGCCCAGCAGAAAGTCACTGGCGCCTTCATGCGCCTCACCGCGGCACAGGACGCGCGGCTCGTCTCGGCGGACTCGCCCGTCGCGGGAAAAGTCGAGATACATGAGATGGTGATGGACAACGACGTCATGAAGATGCGTCGAGTGCCCGCGGTCGAGCTGCCGGCCGGGCAGGCCGTCGAGCTCGAACCCGGCGGGCATCACGTGATGCTGTTCGACCTGAAGCAACCCGTCCGCGTGGGCGACACGGTGCCGCTGACGCTGGTCGTCGAGAGCGGGGAGGGCAAGCGTGAGTCGATCGAGGTGGCGGCACCCGTGCGGCCGTTGAACCCGGCGGGCCGGGGGACTCATGGGCATTGATACTTGGCGCAATGCGCTGGTGCTGTCATGCATCGGCGCGGCGAGTGGCGCCGCTGCGTCCGATGACGCTGCCACCGTTCTCGAACAGGTGACGGTCACCGCGACACGCGAAGAGGCGCGACTCGTCGAAACCCCGGCCTCGGTCGGCGTTGTCAAGGGGGAGGACATCGCGCTGGACAAGCCCGCCCACCCGGCGCAGGTGATGAGCCAGACACCGGGCGTCGCGGTCGCGGTGACGAACGGGGAAGGCCACACGACGGCCATCCGCCAGCCGTTCACGACGAGCCCGGTCTATCTGTTCCTCGAGGACGGCATCCCGTCACGTTCGACCGGTTTCTTCAACCACAACGGCCTGTACGAGATCAACATCCCGCAGGCCGGCGGCATCGAAGTCAATCGCGGCCCGTCGTCGGCGCTTTACGGGTCGGATGCGATCGGTGGCGTCGTCAACGTGCTGACGCGCACGCCGCCGACGAAGACGGAAGCGAACGGCTCGATTGAAGCCGGCGAGCATGGCTGGCGGCGGGCGTTGCTTGGTGGCGGCAGCGGCTATGCCGACGGCGGCTGGCGGGCCGACCTGAACCTGACCCGGACGGAGGGCTGGCGCGACGACACCGGCTACGACCGCACGAGCGGCACGCTGCGCTGGGATCACTTCATCGGCGACAGCACCTCGCTGAAGACTGTGCTGGGTTTCTCCGAGATCGACCAGGACACCGGCGCGAACTCGCCGCTCGTGCGTGATGACTACCGGCACGATCCGACGAAGAACTACCTGCCGATCGCGTTCCGCAAGGTCAGCGCGCTGCGCCTGTCGACGAACTATGAACATGAGACGGCCGACTCGCTGCTGTCGATCACGCCGTACGTGCGCGACAACAGCATGGATCTCCTCGCGAGCTTCGCGCTGCGCTTCGACCCGACGATCGCCGAAACCGGCAACCGTTCGTACGGGCTGATGGCGAAGTGGCGCCGGGACTTCGCGCCGCTGCGCGCGCGCCTGATCGTCGGCGTCGATTTCGACCTGAGCCCGGGCGAGCGGCGCGAGAACCGCATCGACGCCACGACGCGCGGTAGCGGCGCGAGCCGGGAGTTCATCGCCTACACGGTCGGTCCGCGCATCTACGACTACGACGTCGAATATCGCGGCATTTCGCCGTACGTCCATGGCGAAATCTCGCCGACCGACAAGCTGCGGCTGACCGCCGGCCTGCGCTACGACGACATGCGCTACGAGCTCGACAACAAACTCGGCGCCGGCGAGGTCGTGCAGGTCGGGAGCAACTTCTACGGCCAGGCGGGGAACACCCGCGTCAGCTATCGCCGCGCGACGCCGAAACTTGGCGCGACGTACGCGCTCGGCGAGAACACGCATTTTTTCGCGTCGTACAACCAAGCTTTCCGCGCTCCGTCCGAATCGCAGATCTTCCGCCCGTCGCGCGCCGGGAGCCTCGAAGCCGCCCGCGCCCTGACGCAGTCGGCGCTCGAGCTCGACGCGATCAAGGCCGAGCAGTACGAGCTCGGCGTGCGCGGCGTCGTGGCCGGCCTGTCGTACGACCTCGTCGCGTACGAGCTGACCAAGCGCGACGACATCGTCAGCCAGCGCGACCCGGTCACGACGCAGACGATCACGACGAACGCCGGCGAGACGCGCCACCGCGGCGTCGAGCTCGGGCTCGGTGCGCCGCTCGCGAGGCAGCTGCGGCTGGATCTCGCGTTGTCGTACGCACGGCACGAGTTTGTCGACTGGGTGACCGCGCAGGGTGACTTCGGCGGCAAGGAACAGCAAAGCGCGCCGCGGCTGATGTCGAATGCGCGGCTGACGTGGACGCCGACCGATGCGTTCCGTGCCCAGCTCGAGTGGACGAGGATCGGCTCGTACTGGCTCGACGACAGCAACACCGTGAAGTACGGCGGACACGATCTTCTGAACCTGCGCGGTAACTTCGCGCTGACGTCGGCCGTTTCGCTGTTCGGCAGCGTCAACAACCTCACCGACCGGCGTTACGCGGACAGCGCGCAGCTGTCTACGGGCAGCACGCCGGCCTACTCGCCAGGCTCGCCGCGCACGATGATCGCGGGAGTCGAGGCGAAATGGTGACCGTCGGGACGGTGACCGCGCGAGAGCCTGCGCGCATGGGCGCCGGCAACGGGGAGGGTGCGGCAATGACGATGAAACGAAAGGGCAGAGTGGGCCGGTTTGTCGCCATGATGCTGCTCGCGCTGGGATGCGCGACGGGAGCTTTCGCGCAGCATGCCGATCACGCGGCCGGGAAAACCGCTGCGGTTCGGCCGGCGAAGCCGGAGCTCGGCACGAGCGCGGCATTCGGCCCGGACGGCGTGCTGTACGCGGTTTCGAAGGATGGCCAGCACGTCGTCCTCCAGCGCAGCGCCGACGCCGGGGCGAGCTGGGACGCGCCCGTGACCGTCAATGCCGAGCCGGAAGCGATTTCCGCCGACGGCGAGAATCGCCCGAAGATCGCGTTCGCGCCGGACGGCAGCGTGCTGGTGTCGTGGACGCGACCGCTGGCGAAGCCTTTCACCGGGGAGATCCGTTTTGCGCGCGCGGATACCGGGCAAGGCTTCGGCGCTCCGATCACCGTTCACCGCGACCGCCAGGAGATCACCCACCGCTTCGAGACGATGACGGTCAGCGGCAGCGGGCAGGTCGTGCTCGCGTGGATCGACAAGCGCGACCTGGAAGCCGCGCAGGGCGCGAAGCGGGATTACCGCGGCGCGGCGATCTATGCGGCAGTGTCCGACGACGGCGGGCGGACGTTCCGGCCCGAAGTGAAGGTCGGCGACCATTCCTGCGAGTGCTGCCGCATCGCGATCGCGAACGATGTGGACGGCTTGCCATTGATGCTGTGGCGGCACGTGTTCGAGCCGAACGAGCGCGACCATGCGCTGGCGAAGCTCGGCCATGACGGGACGCCCGGTCCGGTCGCGCGCGCAACATTCGACCACTGGCGCGTCGACGCCTGCCCGCACCACGGTCCGTCGCTCGCGGTTTTCGGTGACGGCACGCGTCACGCAGTGTGGTTCAACGAGAAGGACGGCGAGGGGCGGGTGTTCTACGGCCGCCTGAAAGAGGGGCGCGTCGAGGGACAGCGCACGGTCGGCGGCGAACGCGCCGCGCACGCCGACATCGCTGTCGGCGGGGAGCGCGTCGCGATCGTGTGGAAGGAGTTCGATGGCGAACGGACGCAGCTGCGTGCGGAGGTGTCCGACGACAACGGCGGGCAGTTCCGCAGCCTGTCGCTCGCCGCGACCGAGGGTGCGTCGGACCAGCCGCGGGTGATCCGGCGCGGCGCCGAGCTGCTTGCGTTCTGGCGCACTCGGAATGAAGGCATGAAAGGGTACTGGCTGCGATGAAACGACTGAAAAACCTGCTGGCGGCAATCCTCTGGATGAGCGCCGCGACGTGTTCGGCGAACGACTTCGTGCCGCTCCACCGGGCGGCTGCCACGGCGGTCGCCGATCCGGCCAGCCACGCCCGGCCGACGATCGTCGCGCTGTGGTCGTCCGAGTGTGTGCACTGCAAGAAAAACCTGAAGCTTTTCGCGGAGATGGCGAAAGCGCATCCGCGCCTCCAGCTGATCACGGTCGCAGTCGAGCCGGCCGACGAAGGACTCGCCGCGCCGCTCGACCGCGCCGGAGTCACGGGGAAGCGTTTTGCCTACGGAGACGAGTCGCCCGAAGCACTCGCCTATGCGCTCGACGCGAAATGGCGCGGCGAACTGCCGCGGACGCTTCTTTTTGACGGACGCGGGGCAAGGGAGGCGGTGTCGGGCGTCGTCGCGGAGGCGGTAGTGCTTCGCGCGCTCGGCTTGCAGAAATAGCGCCAGTCGGGAGGCGGGGACTGTGCGATGCGTGGCGCACGACAGGGCGCGGAAGTCCTGCGCACACGGTGCGGCACGCCGGGAACGACGTGTTACATCGCTTCCGTCACCGACAATCGTGACGGAAGTGCACTCGATCACATCCCCTGATAGATCGGTCCTTCACCGCCCTGCGGCACGACCCAGTTGATGTTTTGCGTCGGGTCCTTGATGTCGCAGGTCTTGCAGTGCACGCAGTTCTGCGCGTTGATCTGCAGCCGCGGGTGGGTGCCGTCCGGATCGCGCACGATCTCGTACACGCCGGCCGGACAGTAGCGCTGTTCGGGCGCATCGTACTTCGCGAGGTTCACCGCGATCGGGATCGACGCATCCTTCAGCTGCAGGTGGCAGGGCTGGTCTTCCTCGTGGTTCGTGTTCGACAGGAACACGGACGACAGCTTGTCGAAAGTCAGCACGCCGTCGGGCTTCGGATAGGCGATCTTGTAGCACTCGGACGCGGGCTTGAGCGCCGTGTGGTCGGCCGTGTTGTGCAGCGTCCACGGCGCCTTGCCGCGAAACACCTGCTGGTCGATGCCGAACAGCAAGGAGCCCATCCACAGGCCTTTTTTCATGTAGGGCTTGAAGTTGCGCGTCTGGTGCAGTTCCTCGTACAGCCAGCTCGCGCGGAACGCTTCGGGGAACGCGGCCAGTTCGTCGCGGCTGCGCCCGGCGGCCAAGGCGCCGAAAGCCGCTTCGGCGGCGAGCGCGCCGGACTTGATCGCAGCGTGGCTGCCCTTGATGCGCGCCGCGTTGAGGAAACCTGCGTCATCGCCGACGAGCGCGCCGCCCGGGAACACCAGCTTCGGCTGGCTCTGCAGCCCACCGGCCGTGAGCGCGCGCGCGCCATAGGCCAGACGCTTGCCGCCTTCGAGGAACTTGCGGATCTCGGGGTGCGTCTTGTAGCGCTGGAACTCCTCAAACGGCGCCAGATGCGGGTTCGTGTAGTTGAGCCCGACGACATAGCCGACGGCGACGAGGTTGTCTTCGAGGTGATACGCGAAGCCGCCGCCGTACGTGGCGCTGTCCATCGGCCAGCCGGCGGTGTGCACGACCAGGCCGGGCACGTGCCGGTCGGCCGGCACTTCCCACAGCTCTTTCAGGCCGATACCGTAGGTCTGCGGGTCGATGCCGTCGCGCAGGCGGTACTTTTCCTCGAGCTGCTTGCCCAGATGGCCGCGACAGCCTTCGGCGAACAGCGTGTATTTGGCGTGCAGCTCCATGCCGGGCTGGTAGGCCGGGCCGGGCTCACCGTCGCGCGTGACGCCCATGTCGCCGGTCGCCACGCCCTTAACCGCGCCGCGCTCGTCGTAAAGAACTTCCGCGCCGGCAAAGCCCGGATAGACTTCGACGCCCATCGCTTCGGCCTGTTCGCCGAGCCACTTGACGACGTTGCCCAGCCGCACGATGTAATTGCCCTGGTTCAGGAAACAGGCCGGCAGCAGGTTGTTGGGCACTTTGCGCCCGCCGGTCTCGCTCAGGAAGATCACGCGGTCTTCGGATACCTGGGTATTGACCGGCGCGCCCTGCGCTTTCCAGTCGGGAATCAGTTCGGTGAGCGCGCGCGGGTCCATCACTGCGCCCGACAGGATGTGGGCGCCGATCTCGGAAGCCTTCTCGATCAGGCATACCGCCAGCTCCGTGCCTTTCTCGCTGGCGAGCTGCTTGAGCCGGATCGCCGCCGCCAGCCCTGCCGGGCCGCCGCCTACGATCAGGACATCGAATTCCATTGATTCGCGTTCCATCCTATTCTCCATTTGTGTCCGCGATTGTTGGTCTGTAGTCGAGCGAACGGCAGTGTAATACACGCTCGAGGCACGACGCAGACGCGGGATCGCTGCGCAGCCGTCGAAAACATACGGAGCCGTATGTTACATTAGCTGCCGGTTCCAACCAACAGGACACTGTTTTCATGGAAGATACTCGCAACCTTCAGCTCACGACGAAGATTCCGGTACGCTGGGGCGACCTCGACCGGTACGGTCACCTGAACAACACGCTGTATTTCCGCTATTTCGAGCAAGCGCGGATCGAATGGATCGAGCAGAAGGACTTCCGTGTCGATCCCGACGAAGCCGAAGGCGTGGTCATCGTTCATGCCGACTGCACGTTCCTGATCCCGGTGAATTATCCGGCGACGGCGGTCGTCAAGGTGTTCGCGGGCGAGCCGGGACGCAGCAGCGTGATGAACTGGTACGAACTGTATGTCGAAGGCGACGATCGGCTTTTCGCGACCGGTTCGGCGAAGCTCGTGTGGATCGACAACCGTACCGGCAAATCCCTCCCGCTGCCGCCAAAGCTGCGCGAAGGGTTGTAATGCGTCGTTCTTCGCCTGCTGCACGCTCACGCTTGGCGTACCCGGGCGGACCCCTTTGAGGAACATCGAATGCTCATGAATCCCGCCACCTCCGCGCTCCTCGTCATCGACGTCCAGGAGCGCCTCGCTCCGGCGATCCACGACGGCGAGCACGTTGCCCGCAACTGTGCGTGGCTCGCCGGCCTTGCGGCGCGCGTCGGCGTGCCTGTCGTGGTGACCGAGCATTTCCCGGCAAAGATCGGCGCCACGCTGCCGGCGGTCGCCACTGCCGCGGCGGGCGCCGAGTTCGTCACGAAGGAATGCTTCTCGGCGCAAGCGGACGGCTGCCTCGGCAGGACCGCCGCGGACGCCCGGCGGCAGGTCATCGTCTGCGGCACCGAGGCGCACGTGTGCGTGCAGCAGACCGCGCTCGAGCTGCGCTGGGCGGGCAAGCAGGTGTTCGTCGTCGCGGACGCGTGCGGTTCGCGCAATCCTGCCGACCGCGAGCTCGCTTTTGCGCGTATGCGCGCCCATGGCATCGAGATCGTGTCACGCGAGATGGTCGCGTTCGAGTGGCTGCAGCGCGGGGGCACGGAACTGTTCCGCGAGATCAACCGCGACTTCATCCGCTGACGCCAGCGCGGCGGCGGGGCGCCGGGTAAGGAAGGGCCGCTCAGGTTGGCTTCCGGACCGGCGGCCTCTTCGGTTATCATCGCGCTTTCCCGCAGCAGCGTTCCCATGACCAAATACGTCTTCGTAACCGGCGGTGTCGTGTCCTCATTGGGCAAAGGCATCGCAGCGGCCTCGCTCGGGGCCATTCTCGAATCGCGCAGCATCAAGGTTACCCACCTCAAGCTCGATCCGTACATCAACGTCGATCCGGGCACGATGAGTCCGTTTCAGCACGGCGAAGTTTTCGTTACCGAAGATGGTGCCGAAACCGACCTCGATCTGGGCCACTACGAGCGCTTCACGAGTGCCCGGATGGGCAAGCGCAACAACTTCACGACCGGGCAGATCTACGAGGCGGTGATCAAGAAGGAACGGCGCGGCGAGTATCTCGGCAAGACGGTGCAGGTGATCCCGCACATCACCGACGAGATCAAGCAGTACATCAAGCGGGGCGCGGAAGGCGCCGAAGTCGCGATCGTCGAGATCGGCGGCACGGTCGGCGACATCGAGTCGCTGCCGTTCCTCGAAGCGATCCGCCAGATGGGCATCGAGGAAGGACGCAACAGCACCTGTTTCATCCATCTGACGCTGATCCCTTACATCCCGACTGCCGGCGAGCTGAAGACCAAGCCGACCCAGCACTCGGTGAAGGAGCTGCGTGAAATCGGCATCCAGCCCGACATCCTGCTGTGCCGCGCGGATCGCCCGGTGCCTGCCGACGAGCGGCGCAAGATCGCGCTGTTCTGCAACGTCATGCCTGAAGCGGTCATCGAGTGCCTCGACGCGAACTCGATCTACAAGATCCCGGGCCAGCTGCACGACCAGATGCTCGACGAGATCGTCTGTCACAAGCTGAACATCCTCGCGCGCGCAGCCGACCTTTCGGTGTGGGAGAACCTCCTTCGCGCGCTCGAAAACCCGAAGCACACCGTCGATATCGCGTTCGTTGGCAAATACGTCGACCTCACCGAGTCGTACAAATCGCTGATCGAAGCCGTGTCCCACGCCGGTATGCACACCGAAAGCAAGGTCAAGATCCACTACATCGACTCCGAGGACATCGAGCGCGACGGCTGCGCGGTGCTGGAGAAGATGGACGCGGTCCTCGTGCCGGGCGGCTTCGGCAAGCGCGGCACCGAAGGCAAGATGGCCGCGATCCGCTTTGCGCGCGAGAACAAGGTGCCGTATCTGGGCATCTGCCTCGGCATGCAGCTCGCGGTGATCGAATTCGCCCGCGACGTCGTCGGCATGGTCGGCGCGCATTCGACCGAATTCGAGCGCGACACGCCGTATCCCGTGATCGGTCTCATCACCGAATGGCAGGATCGCAGCGGCAAGGTCGAAAAGCGTAGCGAAGCGTCGGATCTCGGCGGCACGATGCGCCTCGGCGCGCAGGTCTGCCATCTCGTCGAAGGCTCGCTCGCCCGCGAAGTGTATGGCGCTGCCGATATCGTCGAACGCCATCGCCACCGCTACGAAGTCAACAACACGCTCCTCGCCCGGCTCGAAGAGAAGGGCCTGCGGGTGTCGGGCCGCGCGCCGGGCACCGACCTGTGCGAAATGATCGAGCTGCCGGACCATCCGTGGTTCGTCGGTTGCCAGTTCCATCCGGAATTCACGTCGAACCCGCGCAAGGGGCATCCGCTGTTCACGGCCTACGTGAAGGCGGCGCTCGCGCGCAAGGCGGCCGCGACGTCGGCCTGAAGGAGTGGCAATGAAACTTTGCGGATTCGAGGTCGGCCTCGACAAGCCGTTTTTCCTGATCGCCGGGCCGTGCGTCATCGAATCGCGCGACATGGCTTTCGAGACCGCCGGAGCGCTAAAGGAAATCTGCGCCGAGCTCGGCATCCCGTTCATCTACAAGTCGTCGTACGACAAGGCCAACCGCAGCTCCGGCAAATCGTACCGCGGCACGGGGATGGAAAAAGGCCTGGAGATTCTCGCCGACGTGAAGAAGCAGCTCGGCGTTCCGGTGCTCACCGATGTGCACGCGATCGACGAGATCCCGGCAGTCGCGGCCGCCGTCGACGTGCTGCAGACGCCGGCGTTCCTGTGCCGCCAGACCGATTTCATCCACGCCGTCGCGGCTTCCGGTCGTCCGGTGAACATCAAGAAAGGCCAGTTCCTCGCGCCCGGCGACATGAAGAACGTCGTCGACAAGGCGCGCGAAGCCAACGGCGGCGCGGACACGATCATGGTCTGCGAGCGCGGCGCGTCGTTCGGCTACAACAACCTCGTGTCCGACATGCGCAGCCTCGCGATCATGCGCGAGACCGGCTGCCCGGTCGTGTTCGACGCGACGCATTCGGTGCAATTGCCCGGCGGGCAGGGCACGGCTTCCGGCGGCCAGCGCGAATTCGTGCCGGTGCTGGCGCGCGCGGCCGTCGCGGTCGGCATCGCCGGCCTCTTCATGGAAAGCCACCCCGATCCGGCGAAAGCGCTGTCGGACGGCCCGAACGCGTGGCCGCTGCCGAAGATGAAAGCGCTGCTCGCGACGCTCAAGGAAATCGACGCGCTGGTGAAAGCGCACGGTTTCATGGAGATGGCCGGCTGAGCTTCGCCGCGCACCGCAGACTGCGGTGCCAAAGTTTTCGATTCCCAAGAACGAGAGGAAAAACCATGAGTGCAATTGTCGATATCATTGCCCGCGAAATTCTTGATTCCCGCGGCAACCCCACGGTGGAAGCCGATGTCCTGCTCGAATCGGGCGTCATGGGCCGGGCCGCGGTGCCGTCGGGCGCCTCGACCGGATCGCGCGAGGCGATCGAACTGCGCGACGGCGATGCCGCGCGCTATCTCGGCAAGGGTGTGTTGCAGGCGGTCGAGAACGTCAACACCGAGATTTCCGAAACGCTGATCGGCCTCGACGCCGAAGAGCAGGCTTTCATCGACCGCACGCTGATCGAACTCGACGGCACCGAGAACAAGTCGCGCCTTGGCGCGAACGCGACGCTCGCGGTGTCGATGGCCATCGCGAAGGCCGCCGCGGAAGAGGCCGGCCTGCCGCTGTACCGCTATTTCGGCGGCTCCGGCCCGATGGCGATGCCGGTGCCGATGATGAACGTCATCAACGGCGGCGCGCACGCGAACAACAGCCTCGACATCCAGGAATGCATGATCATGCCGGTGTCGATGACGAGCTTCCGCGAAGCGCTGCGCTGCGGCGCCGAAATCTTCCATCACCTGAAGAAGCTCACCGACAAGAAAGGCTATCCGACGACGGTCGGCGACGAAGGCGGCTTCGCGCCGAACGTCGGCAGCACCGAGGAAGCGCTGAATTTGATCCAGGACGCGATCGCCGCCGCCGGCTACGAGCCGGGTCGCGACGTGCTGCTCGCGCTCGACTGCGCCGCGTCCGAGTTCTACAAGGACGGCCAGTACGTGCTCGCCGGCGAAGGGCTGACGCTCTCCTCCGAAGGCTTCGCCGACTACCTGGCGACGCTCGCCGACCGCTTCCCGATCGTCTCGATCGAGGACGGCATGGCCGAGAACGACTGGGCCGGCTGGAAGACGCTGACCGACAAGCTCGGCCGCCGCCTGCAGCTTGTCGGCGACGATCTCTTCGTGACGAACACCCGGATCCTCGAGCAGGGCATCGACCAGGGCGTCGCGAACTCGATCCTCATCAAGATCAACCAGATCGGCACGCTGTCGGAAACCTTCGCCGCTGTCGAGATGGCCAAGCGCGCCGGCTATACCGCAGTGATCTCGCACCGCTCGGGCGAAACCGAAGATTCGACGATTGCCGACATCGCGGTTGGCCTGAACGCGATGCAGATCAAGACTGGTTCGCTGTCGCGCTCGGACCGCATCTCGAAGTACAACCAGCTGCTGCGCATCGAGGAAGATCTCGGCGACACCGTCAGCTATCCGGGGCGCCGCGCGTTCTACAACTTGCGGGTGCGCTGAGCGCAAACTCGCGCGGCTGGCGTTTTGGCGGTCGCTGCAGCATGACATGACTGGGGCTGGCGCTCATCCGCCGGCCCCGTTTTTTCCACTCCGATGAATAACGCTGCTCCGCCTCCACGGATCCGTTGGCGGGCTTTTCGGCAAGACCTTCGAATATGCGTTGGCCCGTGATCGTTCTCGCCGTGCTGGTGATCGTCCTGCAGTATCCGCTTTGGCTGGGTAAAGGCGGCTGGCTGCGCGTGTGGGACGTGGATCGCCAGTTGCAGGCGCAGCGTGAAACCAACCAGCGCCTCGAGCAGCGCAACGCGGGACTCGAGGCGGAAGTGCGCGACCTGAAGTCGGGCAACGAAGCGGTCGAGGAGCGCGCGCGCTTCGAGCTCGGCCTGACGAAGCCGGACGAGATCTTCGTCCACACTCCGCGCAAGCCGTGATCGATCCGGGAGGCCGCTTCCCGCCCCGATTTCTCGCGTCCGGACCTGCGTTTTATCGCCCGATCTGACTGACGCTTGGCTGTTGCGTCGCGAGGCGTTCAGTCAATTGGCCGCGACGAGCCTGCGCGCGCCGTCGATCCGGCTCCTGAAATACGGGTTGTCCAGCAGTTCGACGCGGACCCGCCCGCGGCTCGACGGGGCATGAACGAACCGGCCGTCGCCGAGATAGATTCCCATGTGCGAATGCCGCTGGTTGCGCGTATTGAAGAAGACGAGGTCTCCGGCCTGCAACGCGGGAATGGGGATCGGGCGGGTCAGTTGCGCGATCTGCGCCGCGTTGTGGGGCAGGCGGCGGCCACTGATCTGCTCGACGATGTAGCTCACCATGCCGCTGCAATCGAGCCCGGCTTCCGGGTTGCGGCGGCCGAAGCGGTAGCCGGTGTCGAGCAGGCCGAGGGCGAAGATCACCATCTCCTGCGAATGAAGGGGATCGTCGAGCGAGAAATAGCTGCCTTCTTCGCGGCGAGATGCCGCGCCGGTCGCCGTGGCCGGGCCGTCCGTGGGGAGGCTGCTGCATGCGGCGAGCAGTGCGGTCGCGAGGACGGCGAGGAGTCCAGCCGAAGCGGGTGGGCGAGCGGGCACGACGGGAATCCCTGATCGGTTTGGCGAAAGATATTCGACGCGTCGCCTGCGCGTCTACAGAAAACGACGATTTGGGGGGAGCAGTCGTTTCCTGGGGGGCTCAGAGGCGCTGATCCTGTGCCCTGCAATCGACGCTGGTTCCCCAGCCCGGGCGTTCGAGTTGCGCTTCCGCGCCCTGCAGGCGAAATACCGTGTGGCCGTCGGAATATTTTTCGCCCGACCCCGCCGGCTGAACGGCCAGTGCGAAGATGCCGGCTCCCGTGCGCAGGCGAATGTGGTCGCGCAGGTATTCGACGGTAAAGCGCTCGCCGCCGGGACAGGCATAGCCGACGACGCGCGAGGCGTCGCGGGTGTAGGCGGTGCTCGCGAGCATGCCGGTGGCACCGCTCAATGCGACCAGCAATGCGATGCGGATTTTCAGGTTTGCTGCGCCGGGGCGCGGGATGTTCGTCATGGAATTCCGCTTACTCGCTCAGTTCTATCGTGCCGCTGACCGTCACGGCAATTTCGCTTTCGCCCGCTTCGATCGCGACGGGGGCGGCCTCTGCGGCGAAGGCGGTGGTTTTCATCATCGGCCGGACCGGCGGGGACTCTCCGCCATAGCCGATCGACAGGTGGCGGATGCGATACGGCTTGCCGAGCGTCCCGGCGACCGCTTCGGCCCGCGCCTGGAAAGCCCGGATCGCGTCGCCTGCCGCCAGGTCCGCGACGCTCCTGCGTGTTTCGGGCGCCGGTTGCATCGCGAGACCGGACAGTGCGAGCTTGCCCTGGAGCTTGCCGAGCAGCTCCGATAGCGCCGGCAGGTCGCGGCTCTCGAGCTGGATCTCGGAGCGCATCCTCCAGCCTTCGATCCTTCGGCCTTCCTTGCCATAGACCGGAAAAGTGCTCGTGCCGGAACTCCTGGCCTTGACCGCCGGGTAAAGGCGCACCTGTTCGAGAGCCGAGGCGATCACCGCGTTGACCTGCGTCGCCAGCGGTGCGGGATCCGCGCCGTCCGCTTCGAAATACAGGCTCGCGATCGCCAGGTCGTTCGGCGCCGGCCGGCTCGCATCGGCCGAGAGGTCAACTGTCGGGACGACTCGTTCGGCGTGGGCGGTGGCGGAGGGTGAAGCGGCGAACATGACGAGCGCGAGCGGCAGGGCGAGGAAGTGTCGGGTTGCGCGATGTGCCATGGACGTAGCCGCAATCGGATGGAATGGAGGTGGCGTCGATTTTGCGCCGCGGCGGAAGCGCTCAGGCGCGCAGTGTATAGACCATTCTCCACCCTTCGCGAGCGGAGATGTAATTCCGTGTAAGTATCAGTATCCGCGGATACGGGAGAACAGCGTGCTTTTTCGCTCGGTCGGCAACTCGCCAGCGCCCGGACACAGAGTGCGGCCCGCGTGCGAGTATCCGCGGACCAACGCACGCGACGGGTGTTGCAACGGGAAAGTTACTTCACCGATTTCAACGGGTTGATATGGCGCGACTCCGCCGCATACATCTTTGCATTGGCAACGTAGTTCGCCGCGTTCGTGTGCAGCCCGGCGATGTCCTCGTCCGACAGTTCGCGGATGATGCGTCCCGGCGAGCCGACGACGAGCGAGCGGTCGGGAATCACCTTGCCTTCCGGGATCAGCGCATTTGCGCCGACGATGCAATTCTTGCCGATCACGGCATGGTTCAGCACGACCGCGTTGATGCCGATCAGCGAACCGTCGCCGACCGTGCAGCCGTGCAGCATCGCCATGTGGCCGACAGTGACGTTCGAGCCGATCGTCAGCGGCACGCCGTCGTCGTTGTGCAGGATCGAGCCGTCCTGGATGTTCGTGTTGTCGCCGATCACGATCGGGTCGTTGTCGCCGCGGATCACGACGTTGTACCAGATGCTCACATTGCGGCCGGCGTGCACCTGGCCGATTACCGTTGCGTTGTCTGCAACCCAGCAGCCTTCGCCAAAATCGGGAACGCGTTCGCCGAGGGCGTATATCGCCATTCTTCACTCTCCATCGGGGCCGGGCGTCCAAGCGCCGGCAGCCCGCAATGATAACAGGTGGTGTTAGCATTCGCCGCTCAGTCAGATAGCGCCGCCTTCATGCTCAGCTACCGTCACGCCTTTCATGCCGGCAATCACGCCGACGTTCTCAAGCACTTCGTGCTGATCGAACTCCTGCGCTACTTCAACCGCAAGGAAAAACCGTGGTGGTACGTCGATACGCACGCGGGCGCCGGCTGCTATGCGCTGGACAGCGAGCAGGCGGGGAAAAACGCTGAATTCTCGGGCGGAATCGGCCGGCTGTGGCAGCGGGACGACCTGCCGGACGCGATGCGTCCATATCTCGACGCGCTGGCCCAGTTCAACCCGCACGGCCGGCTGACCTTCTATCCCGGTTCGCCGGCGCTGGCAATGACGCAGTTGCGCGAACAGGACCGCATGCGGCTGTTCGAGTTGCATCCGGCCGATGTCGCGTTGCTCGGGCAGACGTTCGCGCGCGACGTCCAGCGCGTCCAGGTGCGCAAGGCCGACGGTTTTTCGGCGTTGCGCGGCCTGCTGCCGCCGCCGTCGCGCCGCGTCGTCGTGTTGATCGACCCGCCATACGAGGTCAAGGAGGATTACCGCCGCGCCGTCGACACCGTGGCCGACGCGATCAAGCGCTTCCCGGCCGGAACCTACGTCGTCTGGTATCCGCTGCTCGCGCGTACCGAGGCACGCCAGTTGCCCGAACGCCTCGCGGACCTCGGTGCCGAAAACTGGCTCGACGTGCGCCTCGCGGTGAAAAAACCGCCGCGCGATGGCTTCGGCATGTTCGGCAGCGGACTGTATATCGTCAATCCTCCCTGGGTGCTGCCGCAGACGCTGGAGGCAGTGATGCCATGGCTCGCGGGCGTGATGGGAGAGGACGGCGAGGGGGGATTCGATCTGGAGCATCACATCGAATGAGCGAACACGACAAGCTGCTTGCGCTGCGCGACGCGCTACGGGCTTTTGCGGCCGAGCGCGACTGGGAGCGTTTCCATACGCCAAAAAACCTCGCGATGGCGCTGGCGGGCGAGGCCGGGGAGGTGATCGAGCATTTCCAGTGGCTCAGTGCCGATGAGTCGGCGAACCTGCCCGAAGAGCGGCGCGCTGAAGTGGCGCTCGAGCTGGCGGACGTTCTGCTGTATCTCGTTCGGCTCGCGGACGTCTTCGACATCGACCTCGGCGAGGCGGCACAACGCAAGCTCGCGCTCAACGCGGTGCGCTATCCTGCCGACAAGGCGCGCGGACGTTCGGATAAATACGACAGGCTGTGACCTTTGCGATGCAAATTCCGTGCGTCGCAATTGGGGCATGGAATCATTTCTGAAACAATAGCCGTCTTTTTGATTACGGAATTCAGCACGTGGAGCTTCAGCACATCAGCGAGATCGAGCGGGCGACCCGGAAAGGCCGGGCGGAGCTGTTTCGTCTCGGAACAGGCCTGATTTTCATCGTCGGCGGGATGTTGTACGCCGCGATGATCGGACAGGGCGAGGGCGGAGTCATGCTCGCTGCGGCAGCCGCGGTCGGCTGCTACATGGCGATGAACATCGGCGCCAACGACGTCGCGAACAACGTCGGGCCGGCAGTCGGATCGAAGGCGCTGACGCTCGGCGGTGCGCTCGTGATCGCGGCGATCTTCGAGGCGGCTGGCGCGCTGATCGCCGGTGGCGAAGTGGTCAATACGATACGCAGCGGAATCATCGACCCGGCCAGGATTCCGGATCCGGACACTTTCGTCTGGGTCATGATGTCGGCGCTGCTCGCCGGCGCGTTGTGGCTCAACATCGCGACCGCGGTCGGCGCGCCGGTGTCGACGACACATTCGATCGTCGGCGCGGTGCTCGGCGCCGGCATCGCGGCGAGCGGGATGGGGATCGCCAACTGGGACGAGGTGGGCCGGATCGTCGTCAGTTGGGTGGTCTCGCCGCTGATGGGCGGAATCGTTGCGGCGGCGTTTCTCTACCTGATCAAGCGCAGTATCACGTACCAGCACGACATGGTCACGGCCGCCACCCGCATGGTGCCGTACCTGGTCGCATTGATGGCGTGGACGTTCGGCACCTATCTGCTGCTGAAAGGATTGAAGCAGGTCTGGGAGGTGGATTTCCTGACCGCCGTGCTGATCGGCTTCGGCTTTGCCGTTGCAGTGCTGTTTCTGGTCCGGCCGATGGTCGCCCGCCGCGCGCAGTCGATTGCCAACTCGAAGCAGAGTGTGAACCGGCTTTTCACTGCGCCACTGATCTTTGCCGCTGCGCTGTTGAGCTTCGCCCATGGCTCGAACGACGTGGCGAACGCGGTCGGCCCGCTCGCGGCGATCGTCGACGTCCTCTCCGCCGGTGCGACCGAGATTTCGCGCTCGGCGCCGATTCCGCTGTGGGTGATGTTGATGGGGGCGCTCGGGATCTCGGTCGGCCTCGCGCTGTTCGGTCCGAAAGTCATCAAGACCGTGGGCTCGGAGATCACCGAGCTCGACCAGATGCGCGCGTACTGCATCGCTATGTCGGCGACGATCACGGTGATCATCGCCAGTCAGCTCGGGCTGCCGGTAAGTTCGACGCACATCGCGGTGGGCGGCGTGTTCGGCGTCGGATTCTTGCGCGAGTACCTGAAGAGCAACTACGCGCGCATGGTCGCCGACATCAAGGCGCATCACCCGGAAGGCGACCAGGCCGCCATCGATGCGTTCCTTGCCAGATTCGAAGTCGCGCCGATCGACGAGAAGGGCCAGATGCTGCGTGAACTGAAAGCCAAGGCCAAGCAGCAGCTCGATCCGGCCCACTTCTCGAAGATGGAGCGCAAGGGCCTGCGCAAGGTGTATCGCAAGGAACTGGTCAAGCGCTCGCAGCTGATGCGCATCGCTGCCGCCTGGGTGATCACCGTTCCCGCGTCGGCGCTGATGGCGGCGATCCTGTTCTTCATGATGCGCGGCATGATGCTCGACTGAGCGCCGCGCCGCGCCTCGTTGCCGCCGTCGCCCTATCCCGCCATGTTCTCCTTCGAACTTGCCGCGCTGATTCTGCTGTGCCTGCTCGGCTGGTTCTGGCTCGACAGCATCAAGGTGCGCGAGCTGGGCATACAGGCGGCGCGCAACGCGTGCCGGCGCGAAGGGGTGCAGTTCCTCGACGAGACGGTGTCGATCAGCACGCTCCGGCTCGCCCGCGATGCGGATGGTCGCCTGCGCCTGCGCCGCGTCTATGACTTCGAGTTTTCCGCCTCCGGCGACGACCGGCAATGCGGTTCAGTGATGCTGCTCGGCAACGAAGTCACGATGCTCGATATCGGCCCCCGACGCGCCTCGGAATTCACCCTGCACTGACCCGCCCGGGCAACGCTCGCCGCCTCAGCGGCCGGGGGTCAGGCCCGAGATCGCGTGCAGGAATTCGCCGCGCAGGTGCTCGCGCGTCTCGAATTCGCCGGCGAACGCCTGTGTCACGACCCGTTCGTCGCCGCGGCGGTCTTCGCCGAGCAGCAGGCACAGCTGCTCGGCCTCGACGATGCAGGCTGCTCCCCGCGCATGGCCGTGCCGCAGCAGCGCGTCCGCGATGTCCCGCGTCATCCATTCCTGGTAAGTGAAGCGGTGCCCGATCGCGTCGACGAGGCGGGCAATACGTCCGAAGCCGTGCAGCCGGCCGCCGGGCAGGTAGGCGACGTGCGCGACGCCGCGAAACGGGACGAGATGGTGCGGGCACACGCCATGCACGGCGATGCCGCGTATCACCACCATGTCGGTCCGATCGTCGTCGAAACCGTCGCCGAGCGCCTCGGCGGGGTCCATGTCGTAGCCACCGAGCAGCCGGCGCTGCCACAGTTCGCGTACGCGGGTCGCGGTTTTTCCGGTATGCACGGCGTCCGCGGCGACGCCGCACGCGCGCAGCAGGTCATTGACGGCGCGTTCGAACGCGGCCGGATCGAAGCTCCCGGTACGGGGGATGCCGACCCCGGCGGCGGAGGGCAGCTGAGAATGCTGGTTCTGGTCGTGAAAGTCCGACATGTGGAAAATACCCCGGCGGCTGGGCTAGACATGATACGCCCGTCGATGATCGCAGCGCCAAGCCCGCGGTCAGGCGATGAACACCGGGTCGGCAAACACCAGCGTCCCGTCCTTGCGCATCATCAGGTTGTCGTCATTCAGAAGGTCGGGCAGCACCCCGTAGGCCTCGACGAAGTCCGACAGGGCCACCAGCGCTCGGGTCAGGCTGGCGCCGAGCGCCGATTCTTCGATTGCCAAGTGGTAGAGCGCGAGCCTGCCCATGTCCGCGCCGAGCTCGCTTCGTTGCACGCACGCGGCGCGGTAGAGTCCGGTCAGCCGGCCAGCGAGGGATGCGGCAGGCGTGTTGCCGCGCAGCGGATAAAGGCGCTCCATTTCGAACAGGTGCAGCGGAAAACCGGAGCCGGCGCGACCGATCACCCCGTGGTCGGCGAAGACGAGCGGAAAATGGACGCCGCGCGGCCGGTCGACGGCAGTGAGCAGGAAGACGTCCGCAGGCGAGCTGGCGATCTTGTACACACGTTCGCCGTCCTCGTGATCGAGCACGATGCTGTATTCGCCGCGGCCGATTTCCGCCCGGCCGACAAGCAGCGGATGCTGCGGGACCGGATCGGGCAGCATGATCCGCGGTCGCGCGGGATCGATCATGGCTCGCCGTCCTGCCTCAGGCCACGATGTTGTAGCCGGCGTCGACGAAATGCACGCCGCCGGTGATGAGCCTGGCGGCGTCGGAGACGAGAAACGCCGTCAAGGCGCCGATGTCCTCAGGGGTGACAAGGCTGTGCATCGGCGAGCGCTCGACGGCTGCCGCCATCAGGCCGTCGAAGCCGGCGATGCCGGAGGCCGCGCGTGTCATCAGCGGGCCGGGGGAGATCGCATTGACGCGGATGCTTTTCGGCCCGAGTTCGTACGCCATGTAACGCGTCGCCGCCTCGAGCGCCGCCTTGCACAGCCCCATGACCCCGTAGTTGGCGATGACCTTTTCGCTGCCCAGGTAAGTCATCGTCACGAGCGAGCCGCCGCCGGATTTTTCCAGCAAAGGTTCGACCATTTTCGCGAGGCGGATGAACGAATGGGTCGATACGTCCATCGCCATCGCGAAACCGTCGGCCGACGCATCGACGACGCGCCCGTGCAGATCGTCACGTTTCGCGAAGGCCATGCTGTGAATGGCGAAATCGAGCTTGCCGTGGGTCGCAGCGATGCGTTCGTACACTTCGCCCAGCGTTTCCGGGCGCGTGACGTCCATCAGGTACGCGTCGGTGATCCCGAGGCGGTGGAGGACCGGCTCGATGAATGCGCGGGTCTTGTCGTTCTGATAAGTCACGACGAGCTTCGCACCCGCCTCGACGCATGCTTCAGCCACTCCCGTGGAGATGGATTTCTCGTTGGCGATGCCGGTGATCAGGCCCACCTTGCCCGCGAGATTGACCAGTGATTTCATGAAAACTCCGTGTTGAAGCAGGTTGGTGCACTGCGGCAAGACAACCGCGAATGATTTCCGAGGTGTTCTTGCAGGTTTCTATTCATACGCTTGCGATAAATGACGCAACGCAGCATGCTACCACTGCAGCCATCTCCCGAAGCGGACAAGAAATGACCGAGACATCCTACATTTTCCTCGACTTCGACGGCGTGACCCATCCATGGGGCGAAGTCGAGGATTTTCGCTGCCTGCCGCTGATCGAAGCCGTGCTGCGTGAGTACGACGAGGCGCGCGTGGTCATCGCCTCGGACTGGCGCATGCTGTTTTCACTGTCGAAACTCGTCGGCCGCTTCGCCGAGGACATCCGTCCGCGCGTCATCGGCGCGACGCCGCAGATGATTCCGAAACATGGCGCCGAACTGCATGGCTTACGCGAGCGCGAAGCGATGGCGTGGCTGGCGCAACACGACGCGGACGTGGCGCGGACGGCGTGGTGCGCGCTGGACGACGCGCCCGGCAACTGGCTGACGCGCTCGCGGCTGTTGCTGACCGACTTCAAGAGCGGATTCACCGCAGAGGATGCCGCTGCGCTGCGCCGCATGCTCGACGGCTTTCGCGCGGGCCGCTCGCTTCCGGCATTCCGGCCGTCTTCATTTTTGCGCCGCGCGTGAGGTTTGTTGCGGCTCGACGGGCGACTTCAGGTCGCTCTCATGTGGACCAGAGCGGTCGCTCGCCCATCAGCGGGATCTGCTCGCGCAGTTCCAGGATGCGGTCCTGCCAGTAGCGCTGCGTGTTGAACCAGGGGAAGGCCGCAGGAAACGCGGGATCGTCCCAGCGGCGGGCGATCCACGCCGAATAGTGGATCAGTCGCAGCGTGCGCAGCGCCTCGATCAGATGCAGTTCGCGCAGCGAAAAATCGTGAAAGTCTTCGTACCCGGCGAGCACGTCGCCGAGCTGTCTGCTCATGTCCTCGCGCGTGCCCGACAGCAGCATCCACAGGTCCTGTACCGCCGGACCCATGCGGCTGTCGTCGAAGTCGACGAACTGCGGGCCGGGTGTCGGCGGCGACTCGCTCCACAGCACGTTGCCGCCATGGCAGTCGCCGTGCAGCCGGATCGGGGTGAACGCTCCGGCGCGGTCGAAGCAGCGTCGCACGCCGTCGAGCGCCTGCTCGACGGTGCTGCGCCACGCCGGCAGCAGGTCGTCGGGAATGAAACCGTGGGCGAGCAGCCAGTCGCGCGGTTCTTCGCCGAAACTCGCGATGTCGAGCGTCGGCCGCGCATGGTACGGCGCCAACGCGCCGACGGCGTGGATGCGGCCGAGGAAGCGGCCCATCCATTCGAGGGTTGCTGCATCGGACAGCTCCGGTGCGCGCCCGCCGACCCGCGGAAACACGGCGAAGCGCAGGTCCGCGTGATGATGCAGTGTCGCGTTGCGCAGCACGAGGGGGGCGACGGCAGGGATCTCGCGCTCGGCCAGTTCGGCGACGAAGCGGTGTTCCTCGCCGATCGCCTCGTCCGGCCAGCGCCCCGGCCGGTAGAACTTGACGATCACCATCGGGCCGTCCTCGATGCCGACCTGATAGACCCGATTCTCGTAGCTGTTCAGCGTGAGCAGACGCCCGTCGGGCATCAGCCCGACCCTGTCGAGCGCGTCGAGGATCCGGTCCGGAGTGAGATTTTCGAACGGCGGTGTAGCCATGGGCGGCAGGCCTTCGGACGAGGGACGGCTGACCATTTTCGCAGGAATCGGGCAGCGCACAAGGGCGAAGGCGTTTCCCGGTGTCCGCCTGCGCGCCATCCTTGCCCCCGGGCATTTGCCGGACGCAGTCGCGGGCCTCACAATGGCGCCCTTTTTCCGGATCTCGCGCATGACTCCCGACCCATCCGCTTCTCCCTCGCCCATTCCGCTCGACACGCTCGCGGCGCTCGCCCGGCCGGAAGTGCAAAAACTGGCCGCGCGGATGGCGCAGGACGGATTCTCGCAGGCCTTCCGGCTGACGCTGGACGAAGATGACGAGGGGCGCGTGCGCGGCGTCGAAGCGCTCGCGGCGGCGCTGCGCAACTGGGGCGCCGCGGGGGAGAGCGCGGACGCCTGCGCCCTGCGCCTCGCGCTGATCGTCGCAGGTCTCGACCAGTGGGGCGTCGCATACAGCCAGGCTTTCGGGCTGGGGGCGATCCCCGGCCTGTCCGAGCTCGTCGGCGCGGTGCGCACCGGTCTCGATCCGCAGCAGGAGGCGCGTTTTCACCAGCAGTTCGCCGCGATCGACGCGGCCGAGGGCAACGCGATCGACTTCAAGATCGAATTGCGCCGCAGCATCCATCTCGCGCTGTGGCACGCGATGATCGCCGGCGACGAGCGGGAGCAGGCGAAAGCCATTCTCGCCCACCTCGCAGGCATGATTTTCGCGTTGATCCGGGCGATGCCGGAGCTCGGCTGGCGACTCGTTGCGGACGCGCTCGCGCATATCCAGATCCGCTGCCTCGCCGAAGGCCTCGCCGCGGACGGGTTGGCGCGGGAAATGAACGAGGCGCTGTTCGCCGCGCTTTCCGCCGGATTGCCGGCGCCGCAGCACGACCGGATCATGGCCCACTCGACGCAGGCGGTGCTCGCCTGGCAACAGGCGCGGCGCACTCCGCCCGCCGGCACGGTGCACTGACCGGGGTCGGGACGATGGCGCTGAAGGCAACGATTTTCAAGGTCGAATTGACGATTGCGGACATGGACCGCAACTACTACGCCGATCACGGTTTCACGATCGCCCGCCATCCGTCGGAAACCGACGAGCGGATGATGGTGCGCATCCTGGCGTTCGCGTTGTATGCCGATCCCGCGCTCACATTCGGCAAGGGGCTGTGCGTCGATGACGAGCCGGATCTGTGGCAGCGAGATCTTACCGGCGCGATCGAGCGCTGGATCGACGTCGGCCAGCCCGACGAAAAATGGATCCGGAAAGCCTGCGGACGGGCGCGCGAAACTGTCGTCGTCAGCTACGGCCGGGCGGCGGACATCTGGTGGAACGGGGTGCGCGACAAGCTCGCGCGGCAGTCGAATCTGACAGTGTGGAATCTTCCCCCCGAGGTCGCGCCCGCGCTTGCCGCGCTGACCGCGCGCAGCATGCGGCTGCAATGCACGCTGCAGGACGGCCAGGTGTGGATCACCGATGGACGGCAGACGGTGCTCGTCGAGCCCGAGCGCAGGATGGGCGCGTGAGGATGGCCGCTGCGCAGGGATCGCGGCGACCTCTGTCCGGCTGAAACGGAAGGGTTCCGCCTGCTGCCCGGAGTCACCAGGGCTCCACCTTCGACGTTCCTTCGTGGTATTTTGAATGCATGCGAAGGAGAATCGTCATGAGGCCCTGCTTCCTGCTGCTCCCGCTCATTGGATATGCCGCCCTGGTGCCGGCCGCCGGCCCCGGCGATCCTGCCCTGTCTCCCGATACCGCCGCGCCGCCTCTGGCTGTCGATACGCAGTACGCCCGCCCCCCGGCGGCCGGAATGCCGCTCGATGACGAAGGCGTCATGGAGCAGGGGCGGCGAGGCGTGCGCGCGTTCACGGAAGGCGTCGCGCGCACTGTCGATGGCTGGTTCGGCGACATCCCGTTCGAGGAGGGCGGCAAGGTGTCCGGCAGCGTCCGCTTCAATTTTCTGGCGCGACAGGACGAAGGACTGCGCAACAACTTCCGTTTTCGTGTCCGCGTGGACCTGCCGAACGTCAAGCGGCTCGGCTATCTGTTCGTCGGCCAGGACAACGAGCAGGAGGAGGTCACTGACCAGCCGGAAACGTTCAGGCGCCAGCACCAGTTGCTGGCCGAAAGCCGCCGCGACGACCAGGCTTTCTTCGCTGGCGTGGGCTATGCGCTGCGTGAGTTCCTCGAGTTCCGCGCGGGTTTTCGTGGCGGCGTCGACGACGTGTATGCGCAGGCGCGCTACAAGAAGTTGTGGCGTTTCTCCGACCGGGATGTGTTCGGTCTGCGTGAGACGATCTTCTGGCGATCGGACGATGGCTTCGGCTCGACGCTCGCCCTCAATTACGACCATGCCTATTCGCCATCCTGGTCTTTCCGCTGGCAGGCCGTCGGCACGATCTCGGAGGAGACGTCCGGGCTGAGGTGGGGGAACAGCTTAGGGATGTTCAAGGCCTACCCTAATCTGCGCGAATCTGCACTCGAGCTGCTCGTCAACGGCGAAACGGGCCGGCGAGTGGGCGTCGGCGAATATGGCATCCGCGCGACCTGGCGACAGCCTATCTACCGCGACTGGACGTTCATCGAGCTGAGCGCCGGCCACTTCTGGCCGCAGGACGACGACGATCCCGAGCGCAGGCGCAGCTGGGCAGCGGGACTTATGGTCGAAGCGTTGTTCTGACCGCCGCGGGGAAACGGCTTTGCCGTTTCCGCCCCCGGAGGGCGACAAGAAAACTTGGGGCGGCCGGCGTTTTCTTGAGAGGCGACATTTCCGCGACGCTGTGGGGGCCGAAAGGGCCGAAGGGGGCCGTAGCGGCACTGTGGAACAGGGTCGGTGACGGGGGCGGCTTCGAGGGGGCAGTAGGTGAGTGTCACGAACCAGATTCTTGTCATTGCGCTGTTGATCGGAATCAGCGCGTTCTTTTCGATCGCGGAAATTTCGCTCGCCGCGTCGCGCAAGATCAAGTTGCGCCTGATGGCGCAGCAGGGCAATCCGGTCGCCGAGCGCGTGCTCGCGCTGCAGGAGAACCCGGGCCATTTTTTCACTGTGGTGCAGATCGGGCAGAACGCGGTGGCGATCCTCGGCGGTATCGTCGGCGAATCGACGCTGTCGCCGGCGGTCGCGCAACTGATCGGCGTGGTCTACGATGGGCCGATGCTCGAATCGGTGAGCTTTGTTTTGTCGTTCGTCATCGTCACTTCGCTCTTCGTGCTGTTCTCGGATCTCGTGCCGAAGCGCCTCGGCATGACTTCGCCCGAACGCGTCGCGATCGCCGTTGTCGCGCCGATGCGTTTCTGCGTGCTCGCGTTCGCCCCGCTGGTGTGGTTCTTCGACGGCCTCGCGAATGCGCTGTTTCGCTTGTTCAAGCTGCCGAACGTGCGCACCGAGAACATCACGTCCGCCGAGATCGTCGCGATGGTCGACGTCGGTGCGCAGACGGGCGCGCTGCTCAAGCAGGAGCGCCAGCTGATCGTGAACGTCTTCGAGCTCGACTCGCGCACCGTGCCGTCGGCAATGACGAACCGTGAAAGCATCGTCTATTTCACGCTGAACGAGACCGAGGACAGCATCCGCGGCAAGCTCGTCGCGCAGACGCATGCGAAATTCCCGGTGTGCGACAGCACGATCGACACGGTCGTCGGCTACGTGGATTCGAAGGACATTTTCGCGCGCATCCTCTCCGGCCAGAAGCTGTCCCTGCGCGCCGACCCGGTCGTGCGCAACGCCCTGGTGATCCCCGATACCCTGACGCTGTTCGAGGCGCTGGAGCGTTTTCGCGCCGCGCGCGAGGACTTCGCGATGATCGTCAACGAATATGCGCTGATCGTCGGCCTGCTGACGCTGCAGGACATCATGAACACGGTCATGGGCGAACTCGGCAGCGCGTTCCAGGAGGAACTGATCGTCAAGCGCGACGAGGATTCGTGGCTGATCGACGGCATCACGCCGATCGAGGACGTGATGCAGGCCCTCGACATCAATGAATTCGTCGGCCACGAGAATTACGAGACGATCGCCGGTTTCATGATGTACATGCTGCGCAAGGTGCCGAAGCGGACCGATTCGGTGAGCTATCGCGACTACAAGTTCGAGGTCGTCGACATCGACAATTACCGCATCGACCAGCTGCTGGTCACGCGCGCAGCGTCGCCCAGGGACTGACTGTACGGCGAAGGCATCAGCGTCGGTCACTCGTCGGCGAGACCGAAGCGGATCCCCTGGGCGAGGGGCAGCGCGCCCGAGTAGTTGATCGTGCAGGTCGCTCGCCGCATGTAGGCCTTCCAGGCATCCGAACCGGATTCCCGGCCGCCACCGGTGTCTTTTTCGCCGCCGAACGCGCCGCCGATTTCGGCGCCGGACGGCCCGATATTGACGTTCGCGATGCCGCAGTCGCTGCCGGTCGTGGACAGGAAGCGTTCGGATTCCGTCAGGTCCCGCGTGAAAATCGATGACGCAAGGCCTTGCGGCACGTCGTTGTGCAGCGTGAGCGCCTCGCCCAAGGTGCGATAGCGCAGCACATAGAGGATCGGTGCGAAAGTCTCCTTTTTCACGAGCGCAGTCTGCTCCGGCATCTCGACCAGAGCCGGGCGGCGATAGCACGCGTCCTCGCATCCCGGCACCCGGACCGTCTCGCCGCCCCACACCGTGCCGCCCGCTGCCCGCGCTTCGGCGAGCGCCTGGTCCATTTTTGCACCCGCGGCCGCATCGATCAGTGGCCCGACGAGCGTCGCCGGATCGAGCGGATTGCCGACTGTGATCCGTCCCCAGGCGCCGCGCAGGCGCTCCACCAGCCCGTCGGCGATCGATTCCTGCACAATCAGCCGGCGCAGGCTCGTGCAGCGCTGGCCGGCGGTGCCGGCGGCGGCGAACAGGATCGCGCGTTCGGTGAGCGTCAGGTCGGCGCTCGGGCAGACGATTGCAGCATTGTTGCCGCCCAGTTCGAGGATCGAGCGGCCGAGCCGGGCCGCGACGCGCGGCGCAAGCGCCTTGCCCATTGCGGTCGAACCGGTCGCCGAGAGGACCGCGACGCGCCGGTCGTCGGCAAGCAGGGTCGCGAGCTCATTGCCACCGATCAGCACTTCGAGCAGACCTTGCGGCAGCTCGTCGAATTCCGCGCGCAGCGAATCGAACAGCGCCGCGCACGCGAGTGCCGTGAGCGGAGTCCGGGGCGACGGTTTCCACACCACGCTGTCGCCGCACACCCATGCCAGCGCCGCGTTCCACGCCCACACCGCGACGGGGAAGTTGAATGCCGAGACGACGCCGACGACGCCCGCCGGGTGCCACTGCTCCATCATTCGGTGGCCCGGGCGTTCGCTTGCGATCGTCAATCCGTGGAGTTGGCGCGACAGGCCGACGGCGAAGTCGCAGATGTCGATCATCTCCTGCACTTCGCCGAGACCTTCCTGACGGATCTTGCCGGCTTCGATCGACACGAGTTCGCCGAGATCGGCCTTGTGCCGGCGCAACAGGTTGCCATACTGACGCACCATGTCGCCGCGCCGCGGCGGCGGGACCTCGCGCCAGGCGAAAAAAGCCTCTTGCGCGCGATCGAGCGCGACGCCGGCGTATGCGCAACTGTGCGGCGCGAGCCGCGCGATGACTTCTGCATCGATCGGGCTGCGCACCGGCAGCTCGCCGGATTCGAGCTCGTCCGTCGCGACGCCGAGTCGCGCGAGCAAGGGGGTGACGTCCATGGCCGATGCCTCCACGCTGGATATGTGGAGTGGACCGCCCGGTGGGCCGGAATGTTCTATCCGTTCGGGATTCTACGCAGCTGCTGTACGCCGGTAGCGGTACATCAGCTGGTCGCATTTCTTGCAGGCGACGATGCGCTGCACATCGTCGCCTTCGTGGAGCCCGAATTCGCGCGTGTCGGTCGACGTGCAGCGCAGGCACGCGGGAGTCTGCTGGTGGTGTGCGGCAAGGTATTCGTCGCGCTGCGGCAAGTCGCGCTGGGCGTCCTGCTGGCGTCGGTGGATATGCAGGACCGCAAGGCAGCCGAACAGGAAAATCGCGGCGACAAGGATCGGATACGGAAAGTTGGACATGTGGGGTGGCCGGTGGGGGAACTGCAGATTAACGCATTGTGGGGCTGCGGTACTTTGCCCAGATCAAGCGCGCCGGCGCAATTGTGCACGCTGCCCGGCCTTGCCGGCGCTCTTCAGTACGCAAAACGGCCGCGAAGCTCTTCGAGATTGAGTTCCGCGAGGATCTGCGCCAGCCGCTGCTGGGCGTTGCCCCGCGGCTGATTCGTCGCCCGCGCAATGATCAGCTCGTTCTTCATCGAATGCTCCCAGCCGACAAGTTCGGTCACCGTGAGCTGGTAGCCGTGCGATTCGAGCAGCAGGCAGCGCAGCACGTTCGTCAGCTGGCTGCCGAATTCGCGCGTGTGGAGCGGATGCCGCCAGATCTCGGACAGCGGCGTTTTGGCGAATGATTCATTCTTGTGCCGGCGCAGCGCGGCGGCGACTTCGGCCTGGCAGCACGGCACGAGCACGATGAAGCGGGCGCGCTTGTGCAACGCGAAGCGGATGGCGTCGTCGGTCGCGGTGTTGCACGCGTGCAGCGCAGTCACGATGTCGATATGTTCCGGCAGTTCGGGCGACTCGATCGAGTCCTCGACCGACAGGTTCAGGAAACTCATGCGGGCGAAGCCAAGTCGCGCCGCGAGTTCGCGCGACTTGGCGACCAGTTCGTCGCGAGTCTCGATTCCGTAGATGTGACCGCCTTCGCGCGTCTTCAGGAACAGGTCGTAGAGGATGAAGCCGAGATACGACTTGCCCGCACCGAGGTCGACGAGCGTCAGATCGCCGCGCGCGCTCACCACTTCTTCGAGCAGCGGCTCGATGAAGTTGTACAGGTGATAGACCTGCTTGAGCTTGCGCCGGCTGTCCTGGTTGAGCTTGCCGTCGCGCGTCAGGATGTGGAGTTCCTTCAGCAGTTCGATCGACTGGCCCGGCCGGATGTCGGGAAGCTGCGCAGCAGGTGGCGGTGAAGGTGCAGCTGCCGGTGCCGAGGAAGGCTGTGGCTTTCCTGTGCGCCCGCGACCCGCCGGATGCCGGCCCTTGGCGTGTGCCGCGCTCACGACGCGTCGTCCTCGCTGCCGTCGGCAATGCCGAGCGCTTTCCAGCCTTCATGGCCGAGGCGGTTCATCGTCTCGATGTTGCGCTCGGGGATCGTGTCGGCATCCGGGTACGCGGCGACCGCGCGCTCGATGCTGTCTTCGCGCAGCAGGTGCAGCGTCGGGTACGGCGAGCGGTTGGTGTAGTTCTCGATGTCGTCCTCGCCAGTGCCTTCGAAGCGGAAGCGCGGATGAAAGCTCGCGACCTGCAGGACGCCTTCGAGCTCGTGCTCGGCGACGGCTTCCTCGGCGATGCCGACGATCTCGTTGAAATCGAGGAAATCGGGGAACAGCGTCGGATGCACGAGCAGCGTCGTATCGACTTCCTCAGGATCGACGGCAGCGAGGAAATCGAGTTCGCGGTCGAGCTCTTCGAGGAACGCATCGACGTGGCGGGCGTCGCTGACGACGATGCGTACCTGGTTCTTCACATACACCGACTTCGCGAACGGACACAGGTTGAGTCCGATCACCGCCTTCTCCAGCCACTGTCGCGTCGCCGCGAGCACCTTGTCACGATTCATCCGCATTCCCTCGAAAGTTCGCCATTTTGCCCCAAGCCGCCGACGAAGGAGGCGATAATGCGCCCCTTCTCCAAGGCTTTGATTCCAGATGTCGATCCAGTGGTTTCCCGGTCACATGACTTCGGCGCGCAAGAAAGCGGCCGAAACGATGGCGCTGACCGACGTCGTCATCGAGGTGCTCGATGCCCGCATCCCGGAGGCGAGCAGCAATCCGATGATCCACGAGTTGCGCCGACACCGTCAGCGCGTGTGCCTCAAGGTGCTCAACAAGGCCGACTTGGCCGATCCTGCCGCGACGCGCGCCTGGCTCGATTTCTTCAACAGCCAAGAAGGGGTCAAGGCGGTCGCGCTGTCGTGCAAAAAACCGGGGGATGTCGCGCGCGTGCCCGGCCTGTGCCAAGCGCTTGCGCCCCACCGCAACGACGGCACCAAGCTGCTGCGCATCATGATCATGGGCATCCCGAACGTCGGCAAATCGACGCTGATGAACGCGCTGCTCAAGCGCCGCGTAGCGAAAGTCGGCGACGAGCCGGCGGTGACGAAGTCGCAGCAGACTTTCGACCTCGGCTCGCACATGACGATCACCGACACGCCCGGCCTGATGTGGCCGAAGATCGCCCACGATTCCGACGGGTTAATGCTCGCCGCGAGCCACGCGATCGGGCGCAACGCCGTCATTGACGAGGAGGTCGCGACTTTCCTCGGCGACCTGCTGCTGGAACGTTACCCGGCGCTGCTCGCGGCGCGCTACGGCATCGCGCCCGAACGCCTCGAGGCGCTGGACGGGGTCGGCGTCATCGAAACGATCGCGGCCCGGCGCGGCTGCCGGCTCAAGGGCGGCGCGCCGGATCTCGAGAAAGCCTCGCAAATCTTCCTCAACGATTATCGCAGCGGGGTGCTGGGACGAATCAGCCTGGAAACGCCCGAAAGCCGGCGGAAGATGCTGTCGGCAGCGACATCCGGTGCCTCCAGGGCCGATGGGACAGTCGGGCCGGACGCCTAGGGCGAGCGCCTAGCCCTTGCGTTCCTTGACGGCGATGGCTTCGATCTCGCCGGATTCCATTCTCGACGACTGCGCCTGTGCCTGCTTCAGCTCGTCCGCGTCGAGGCTGCGCGCGATCTCGTCGCGGTCGCGCACGGCGTCGATGTTCAGGGCCGCGGCGGCGCGGTTGAACCACACGTAGGCGAGCACCGGGTCGCGCGCGAAACCGATGCCGTCGCGGTACAGCCGGCCCAGCTCGAGCATGCCTTCCGCGTCGCCGCGCGCCGCGGCGGTGCGGATCCATTTGGCTGCCTGGTCGTAGTCCTGCAACACGCCGAAGCCGCTGCGGTAGAGTTTTCCGAGTTCCACCATCGCTCCCGGATGTTCGCTGTCTGCCGCCACCCGCAGCCAGCGAACGGCCTCCAGCGACTGCGCGCGGTCGCTCGTGGCATCGAGCAACAGCGTTTTCGCAATCCGGAGCTGTGCCGCCGCATCCCCTTCCTTGGCCGCGCGTAGCGTGTAGGGATCGATCGGAATCGGCACGCCCGGAAGGTGCTCGGCCGGAGTTTCGTCACTGGTTCTGGCGCCGACGACGATCACCACGGCGATCGCGGCCACCATCAGCAACACCGGCACGGCGAAAGAGGCTTTGTCCCACCAGGGGGACCGCTTGCGCTCCGGCGCATGGAAGCGATGCGTGCAGGCGCGGCACCGATACGGGCGCTTGCCCGTCTGCACCTGCTTTTCGCCTTCGGACTGCCATTTCGACTTGCGACAATCGGTGCTTCCGCAACTTGGGCAGGTAACAGCGGCATGAAGTGACATCGTGACTTCCCAACCTCGAAATGGCGTTCAGCAGTTGCCCGGACTGTCATTTTTCCATTTGAACAAATTATGCGTTACTCGTCTCCAAGATTCCCGCTGCGGGGCTCTTCGAGGCGGAAAAATTCGTTGTAACAACGGGTAACTACGGCGCCACTGGATATCCACAAGCCGGCTCGCCGCAGCGGGTGTTCCCCATAGTTCCATTCGTAATAAGGAAAGGGGATTTCATACATGACATCTATGGTTGGCTTCGGCTATCGTTCATGCCGCTGACCTTGCCGTTCTGCAACCGGAGTTTTCATGAACAAATTTTCCTCCCTGCTGCTCGCGGCCGGGCTTGCGCTCGCGACCGGCGCGCACGCTCAGTCGAACCTGCTCAACGTGTCGTACGACGTCGCGCGCGACGTTTATAAGGATTACAACCCGCTCTTCGAGAAGCATTGGAAGGAGAAAACGGGGGAGACCGTCGAAATCCGCCAGTCGCATGCTGGCTCGTCGAAGCAGGCGCGCGCGGTCGCGGACGGACTGGAGGCCGATGTGGTGACGATGAACCAGGCGACGGACGTCGATTTCCTCGCCGAGAAGGGGCTCGTCGCGACCGACTACGCAAAGCGCTTCCCGGACAATGCGTCGCCGTACACCTCGACGATGGTGTTCATCGTGCGCAAGGGCAATCCGAAAGGGATCAAGGACTGGAACGACATCGCGAAGCCCGGTGCCGTGCAGCTGATCATCCCGCACCCGAAGAACACCGGCAACGGCCGCTATTCGTATCTCGCTGCGTGGGGCTACGCACTGAAGCAGCCGGGCGGCAACGACCAGACGGCACAGGAGTTCGTCGGCAACTGGCTGAAGAATGCGCCGCTGTTCGGCTCCGGCGGGCGCGACGCGACGACGACTTTCATGCAGCGCAGGATCGGTGACGTGCTTGTGACGTTCGAATCCGAGGCCGAACTGATCGCGAAGGAGTTCGGCCGCGGCGGCTTCGAGGTCGTGTATCCGAGCCTGTCGATCCTCGCCGAATTCCCGGTCGCGATCGTTGAGAAAGTCGTCGACAAGAAGGGCACACGCGAGCTCGCCCGGGCCTACCTCGAATATCTGTGGTCGAAGGAAGGCCAGGAGAATGCCGCGAAGAACTACCTGCGCCCGCGTGACCCGGAGGTGCTGAAGAAATACGCTTCGGCGTTCCCGCCGATCAAGACCTTCACCATCGATGAAATGTTCGGCGGGTGGAGCAAGGCGGCCGCGACCCATTTCAAGGACGGCGGCACCTTCGACCAGATCTACGCTCAGAAGTAAAATCCGCCGTTTCGAGCGTCCGGTGGCCCGCTTAGGCGGGCCGCGGCGCTTTCAGCCTTTACTCTGCCCCTCCATGTTTCCTGCCGCTGCCAAACGCGATGGTGTCTTGCCCGGTTTCCGTCTCGGACTGGGTTATACGCTCACGTATCTGACTCTGCTGGTGCTGATCCCGCTTGCCGGCATGATTTTATTCACGGGCCAGATGTCGTGGGGCGACTTCTGGGCGACCGCGAGTAGCGAGCGTGCGCTTGCGTCCTACCGCGTGACCTTCGGCGCGTCCCTGGGGGCCGCCGCGATCAACGCGCTGTTCGGCCTGATCGTCGCGTGGGTGTTGGTGCGTTACCCATTTCCCGGCAAGCGCTTCGTCGACGCGCTCGTCGACCTGCCGTTCGCGCTGCCGACCGCGGTGGCGGGCATCACGCTCGCGACGCTGTACGCCGAAAACGGCTGGATCGGGCAGCATCTCGCGAAGCTCGGCATCCAGGTCGCGTTCACGCCGCTGGGCATCGTCGTTGCGCTGATCTTCGTCACGCTGCCGTTCGTCGTGCGCACGCTGCAGCCGGTCATCGAGGACATCGAGGCGGAGGTCGAGGAAGCCGCGGCGACTCTCGGGGCGACCCGCTGGCAGACTTTTACGCGGGTGTTGTTGCCGGGAATCTTTCCCGCGTGGCTGACCGGCTTCACGCTCGCGTTTTCGCGTGCGATCGGCGAGTTCGGTTCGGTGATCTTCATCGCCGGCAACATGCCGCTGATCTCGGAAATCACGCCGCTCCTGATTATCTCCAAGCTCGAACAATACGACATTCTCGGGGCGACCGCCCTCGCGGTCGTGATGCTCGTGATCTCGTTCGTCATGCTGCTGGTGATCAACCTGCTGCAGTGGTGGGCGGCCAGCCGCCACGCGAAGAGCCGGGACGGGGACGCGCCGGCCGATGCCGCGGACGCCCTCGCGATTGCCGGAGGGCGGCCATGACGACGCGTCGTGCCACCGCGGAGCCGCGCTGGGTTCGCCTGCTGCTGACCGCGGTCGCGCTCGGTTTCCTGTTCCTGTTCCTCGTGCTGCCGCTGATCGCGGTGTTCTGGGAAGCGTTTGCACAGGGGGCGCAAGTGTACTGGGACGCGCTGCAGGAAGGCGAGGCGCGCTCGGCGATGCTGCTGACGCTGATGATCGCGGCGCTCGTGCTGCCGTTCAACATCGCGTTCGGCGTGGCGGCCGCCTGGGCGATCGCGAAATTCGAGTTTCGCGGCAAAAGCCTGCTGACCACATTGATCGACCTGCCGTTCGCGGTGTCGCCAGTCGTCGCCGGCCTGATCTTCATCATCCTGTTCGGTGCGCAGGGCTATCTCGGCCCGTGGCTCGCCGCGCACGACATCAAGATCATCTTCGCGCTGCCCGGCATGATCCTCGCGACGCTGTTCGTGACTTTCCCGTTCGTCGCGCGCGAGCTGATCCCGCTGATGCAGGCGCAGGGCCGCGACGAGGAGGAAGCCGCAGTGTCGCTTGGGGCGTCCGGCTGGCAGATGTTCTGGCGCGTGACGCTGCCGAACATCAAGTGGGGCTTGATGTACGGCGTGATCCTCGCGAACGCGCGGGCGATGGGCGAGTTCGGCGCGGTCAGCGTCGTCTCCGGCCACATCCGCGGCGAAACGAACACGCTGCCGCTGCACGTCGAGATCCTCTACAACGAGTACAACCAGATCGGCGCGTTCGCCGCGGCGACGGTGCTCGCCTTCCTCGGCCTCGTCACGCTGGTGGCGAAGACCATTGTCGAATGGCGCATGCGCAAGGAAACCGAGATGCTGACCGCCGAACTGCCGCCCGAGAAAACCGAACTGCCCCCGTCTGTCGCCACGGAACGCCCATGAGCATCGAAATCCGCAACATCAGCAAGCGCTTCGGCAACTTCGTCGCGCTCGACAACCTGTCGCTCGACATTCCGACCGGTGAGCTGGTCGCGCTGCTCGGGCCCTCCGGCTGCGGCAAGACGACGCTTTTGCGCATCATCGCGGGCATGGAATCTCCCGACGGCGGCAACGTGCTGTTCGGCGGCGAGGAAGCGACGCACGTGCATGCGCGCGAGCGCCAGGTCGGCTTCGTGTTCCAGCATTACGCGCTGTTCCGCCACATGTCGGTGTTCGAGAACGTCGCGTTCGGCCTGCGCGTGCGCCCCCGCAAAGCGCGACCGTCCGAGGCCGAGATCCGCGAGCGGGTCATGAACCTGCTGAAGCTCGTGCAGCTCGACTGGCTCGCGAACCGCTATCCGTCGCAGCTCTCGGGCGGCCAGCGGCAGCGCATCGCGCTCGCGCGCGCGCTTGCGGTCGAACCGAAAGTGCTGCTGCTCGACGAGCCGTTCGGCGCGCTCGACACGAAGGTGAGGAAGGAACTGCGCCGCTGGCTGCGGCGTCTCCACGACGAGATGCACATCTCCTCGGTGTTCGTCACGCACGACCAGGAAGAAGCGCTGGAAGTCGCCGACCGCGTCGTCGTCATGAACCGCGGCCGTATCGAGCAGATCGGTTCGCCGGACGAAGTGTATTCGAGCCCCGCGTCGCCGTTTGTTTACCAGTTCCTCGGCAACGTGAACGTCTTCCACAATCGCATGCATGGCGGCTGGGCGGAAGTCGAGCGGGAAGGGGATGCGCCCGGAGCAGGTTCGATCGCGTTCGTGCGCCCGCACGACATCGACCTCGACGCCGCACCGATTTCGGGCGGAATGAAGGCGGTCGTCAGCCACGTGCATCGCATCGGACCGCTCGTGCGCGTCGAACTCGAGCACGAGGCGGAGACGATCGAAGTCGAACTGACGCGCGAGCGCGCCGCGAATCTCGAACTGTCGGCTGGCCGCACGGTTTGGTTCAAACCACGGCAGGCGAAAGTCTTTGCCGTCGGTGCTGCGCCCGCGCCCGCGCCAAAGCAGCCATTCCTGTTCTGATCCCGCCATGCGCTCGAGCCCGAGCGGCGCGCTCGCGGCAGCGCTACTCGACGGGGCAGATACGGTTCGCTAACCGCGCTGCTGGAAACACCGGCACCGGTCAGCGCGGGTGGCGGTAGATGTGCCAGGTCGCACCGCGAAACGGCATTTCCTTTTCGAACGTCGCGCCGACCGCGAGGGCGAGCGCGATCGATGCAGCGTTCTCAGCGTGGATGAAGCTGATCAGCGAGACGTCCGGAAGGTGCTCTTTGGCCATCGCCTGTACGGCGCGCGCCGCCTCGCTGGCATAACCCTTGCCCCAGTACCGCCGCGTCAGCGCCCATTTGATTTCGGGTTCCGGCCAGTCCTTCGGGTACCAAAGCCCGACCGCTCCCAGCACGTTGCCCGTCGCTTTTTCCTCGACGGCATACGGGCCGTACCCTCTGAGCTGCCAATGCCCGACCATGTTCGCCATCGCATACCAGCTGTCGCCTTCGGAAAGTGCGCGGCGGAAGGTGAAGCGGGTGCTTTCGGCGTCGGAGTAGTGCTCGTGGAGGAAGGGCCAGTCATCCGCGCGGAACGTGCGCAACACGAGGCGCTCGGATTCGATTCGATCGGGTACGAGGAAGGGCGAGATAGTCGGCATCGGTCTAGTGTCTTTCAAACAGCACAGCTCCCGCATGAGCCAGCTCGCGCAGATATTAGCAAGAATCGGGAACGCCGATTGCTATGTGCTGCTCGGCGTGGCCAGCCTGCATAAAGTTTTGCATGCGGTGTGCCCGCTCCCATTCGCCAGGGCCGGCTCGAGCCAACGCAAGCCTCGACGTGCCTTCGACCAGGATCCTCAAGGAGAGTGACGATGAAGAACAACGAGCCGGTCCCCGCAACTGGCAAACCGCAATCTGAACCGGAAGCTGCCGGCAGCGATGCCGGACCGGGCAATGCAGGTGAAATGCATCAGCTTGCGGGCGGGACGCATCCCGAGCTCACGACGAACCAGGGCATTCCGATCCCGGACAACCAGAACTCGCTACGAAGCAATCCGCGTGGTCCGACGCTCCTCGAGGATTTCATCCTGCGTGAAAAGATCACGCATTTCGATCACGAGCGGATTCCCGAGCGCATCGTGCACGGGCGTGGCACCGCGGCTCACGGATATTTCGAACTGACGCAGTCGCTCGCGCAATTCACCACGGCGCGGATACTAACCGAAGTCGGGGAGAAGACGCCGGTGTTCACCCGTTTCTCAACTGTTGCAGGCGGGGCCGGATCGGTCGATACGCCACGCGACGTGCGCGGTTTCGCGGTCAAGTTCTACACGAAGGAAGGCAACTGGGATCTCGTCGGCAACAACATCCCGGTGTTTTTCATCCAGGATGCAATGAAATTTCCGGACGTCGTCCATTCAGTCAAGATGGAACCGGACCGCGGCTTTCCTCAGAGTTCGAGCGCGCACGACAATTTCTGGGATTTCATTTCGCTGACGCCGGAGTCGATGCACATGATCATGTGGATCATGTCCGACCGGACGATACCGCGCTCGCTGCGCATGATCGAAGGCTTCGGCGTGCACAGTTTCCGGCTCGTGAACGAAGCCGGCGAATCGACGTTCGTCAAGTTTCACTGGCGGCCCAAGCTCGGGCTGCAATCGACGGTGTGGGACGAAGCGGTCAAGATCGCGGGCGCCGACCCCGACTTTCATCGCCGCGACCTGTACGAGTCGATCCGCGAAGGCAATTTCCCCGAATGGGAGTTCGCGGTCCAGCTGTTCACCGAGGCCGAGGCGGAAAAATTTCCGTTCGATCACCTGGACGCGACAAAACTGATTCCCGAAGAACTCGTGCCCCTCCGAGTCGTCGGACGGATGGTGCTCGACCGCTGGCCGGACAATTTCTTCGCCGAGACGGAGCAGGTGGCTTATTGTCCGGCCAATATCGTTCCCGGCATTGATTTTTCGAACGATCCGCTGCTGCAGGGCCGGCTTTTTTCCTATCTGGATACCCAGCTGCTGCGTCTCGGATCGCCGAATTTTCACCAGATTCCAATCAACGCGCCGAAATGTCCGTTCGCGAACAACCAGCGGGACGGCAAGATGCAAATGATGCAGCCGAAAGGCCGCGTCAATTACGAGCCGAATTCGCTTGCCGAAGACTCGCCCCGGGAGACGCCGAGCGTCGGCTTTCGCCATGCGCGCACAAGCGAAAGCGGAGAAAAGGGGCGCATCCGCGCGGAGAGCTTCGCTGACCATTACAGCCAGGCGCGTCAGTTCTACCGCAGCCAGACTTCCCCCGAACAGGCTCACATTGCCTATACGCTGGTGTTTGAACTCGCGAAAGTCGAACACCTCCACGTGCGGCAGGCGATGGTCGCCCAACTGCGCAATATCGATGAGGATCTCGCTCGTCGCGTCGCCGACGGCCTCGCGCTCGACCAGCTGCCGGACGCCCCAGCGCCGGCCGTCCCGGTTCAGGACCTGCCGCCGTCGCCGTCCTTGCAGATCATCGGCAAGATGAAGGACACGCTCGAAGGTCGCGTTGTCGGCGTGCTGGTCGCGGATGGCTCGGATGGCGCGCAGATCGAGGCGGTGCGCAAGGCCGCGCTCGCAGCCGGAGCGATGGTCAAGATCGTCGCGCCGAAGATTGGCGGCGCGAAGCTGGCCGACGGTACGCGGCTCAGCGCGAATGGCCAGCTTGGCGGGATGCCTTCGGTGATGTTCGATGCGATCGCGGTCGTCCTGTCCGACGCCGGTGCGCAGTTGCTGAGCGGCGAATCTGCCGCGATCGATTTCGTGCACGACGCGTTCGGCCATCTGAAAGCGATCGCTGTCGATGACGGGGGACGAGGGCTGCTGCAGAAGGCGAACATCCCCGCGGACAGCGGCATTTTCGCTGCCTCGGACATGAACGGCTTCATCGCTGCTGCAAAAACACGGCAATGGTCGCGCGAACCGTCGGTCCGGATGCTGCCATAAGAAACCACACCGGCCGGCATCGGGCCGGCCAGAGGAATCTTCGTCCTGCTCGGCGGCCCCCAGAGCCGCCGCCAAGGGCCCGGACAAGATCGGCGACTCGGCGCACCCGCAAAAACAGCATGTCCGAAGAAAACGAGGGTGAAACGCCTCACGAAAACCCGGCTCTGACGTCCGGGTTCTGGCTGATAAAGGTCGCAAGGCCGCGCCCGACAAGCGCGAGCCCTTTCATCTGCTCGATCTTTGCGGCTGCGATAGGGGGAGTCGAATAGACGTAGACGCGGGGATTGTCGCGGAACAGCACCTTCACGAAATCGTCGCCGATCTCGAACGCGGCTACTCCCGATTTTCCGCTCAAATTCCTGTAGGGCTGCATGTCGGTCTTTGTTGCCAGTCGTCGGGCAGCACAAGGTGGGAGGGAAGTCGGCGATCAGTCGCCGGCAAGCCGCCCGAGCCAGTCGAAAATCCGCGGCCAGATCAGGCGGTGGGCGTTTTCGCCGACCAGCGCGCCGACGTGCTGCAACGCGACGCCGGTGTCTCCGGGGTAGGGCATCGACTGCTTGTCCTGGCTGCCGACCTGCTCGTAGAACGCGAGGAGCGAGGCGGGCGGAATGATGTGGCTGTTCGGGTCGAAAACCGCAAACACCGGCGACGTGACGTCACGAGGGTGAATGCGCCGGTTTCCGATCGCCAGTTCGCCGCGCATGAACCGGTTGTTGCGATAGAGCTGCTCCAGGACGTCGTCGAACAGCCTGCGCGGCATCGGGAGTTCGTCCAGCGTCCAGCGTTCGACGCGCACGTGGGTTTCGAGGTTCGCGCGTGAACCCAGGCTCGCGACGAAGTCGAGATAGCGCTCGTGCGAAAACGTCTTCGGCGATACGCACAGGCTCATCAGATTGATCAGCGAACCCGGAACAGGGCGCGACGACTGAAGCAGGGCCTGCCCAGGCCCCCCGGCGTCGAGCATGCGTTTGAATGCCCTGGAGGCCTCGGCAAAATGGAGCGGCGCCTCGATCAGCACGAGGCCCTTGACGTGTTCGGGATGGCAAGCGCTGTAGAGGCCGGCGAACGTGCCGCCGAGCGAATGCCCCGCAACGAAGATCGGCCCGGACTGCGACCGAGAGCGGATTGCGTCGATGCACTCCTCGATTGCGACCAGCGCATATTCCTCGAGACCGAAGCGGGCCTCGTCGTCCTGCGCTTCGGTCCATTCGACCAGGTAGACGTCGAAACCGCGGTCGATCGCCTTGCGCACCACGCTTCGTTCCGGCGACAGATCCCAGATATACCCACGTTTGATCGGCGCCGGCACGATCAGCAGCACGGGCGACCCTTGCCGGGACTTTCCATAGACGCGCAGACGGACAGCCGGCCGCGAAAACACAACCTCGAATTCGGTTTCCTGCCGACCGAGGTTGATGCGATCGAGCATTCTGCCGGTGCGCCTTCGCATTTCGTCGAGCGATTCGAACCATCCCCGGAGCGCGGGGGGAACGCCGGGATGAACTTCGGGGGTGTCGAGGTGCACCGTGGACTCGGGCATAGGGTACCGCCTTTTGATGCTCGTGCCGGGTGCGCTGCCACGCGACCGGCCTCGCGCGAAGGAAAATGCTTCCATTGGACGGGATGTGGCACGTGCGAGTTCAGGCCACGGCGCGGCGTCATCGTCGGACGGGCAGAACTTCAATGTCGGGCACGACGACAACGTCCCGGGCGCGCCGATGCGCAGAGGGAACAGGGCTGGCAGTTTTCCCGACGTCAGCCCATTCAGCCTCTCACCCGACGCAGGCTCTCCTGCTTCTCCGGCAGGCGAAAGCGCCTCAGGATATTCTGGTAGGTACGGTGGCTCGCATGCGGGTCGTAGCAGTGGAACACTTCCTCCTGCCGGGCGCGCGCCGTGGGCGAAAGTGCATCGAGCAGGACCTGTCGTTCATGCTCGATGCACCGACGCATCCGGTCGGTGACAAACGCGAAGGGAATGGGCTGGTACAGGCCATCGTCGCGGGTCGAATGGAAGCGCGGGGCCCGGGGTACAAGTTTCTCGGGAATGTGACGGATCATGGCTGGCTCGCAGGAAGTCTCGGTCTCGCGACCCTACGGGAGGAATATGACCTCCATATTAATCAATGAAGCCGGGGGCGCCCGTGTAACAGCGGTGGACAGCCGGGGGCGATGACGTTTCGATAGCTCGCTGTCCGGCCATGCCGGAATGGATACGGTTACCGTTTCGAGCTCAGCAAGTTTGCGTTAGACTCGGCCCGGGTGCTCACGCAATCAAGCGTGGCAGGTTGATGCGATGGTCGGGCCGCCTCGCGGTTTTTCTACGGCCCATGAACGCACCCACGCTCATTCAGTTCGTCGCCACCGCCTTGTTCGCAGTGGCAATCCTGCACACCTTCTCAACCCGAATCTTCGAGCGCCTCGCCCACACCCGGCCGACCCATGCGGGTATCTGGCATTTGTTGGGCGAGATCGAAGTGGTATTCGGCTTCTGGGCGCTGATTCTGGTTTTACTCAGAAGGCGGGAAGTAAGGCGACATGGAGGGGAACTTTCGCCGTCCTGGCGATCCGATGAGGATGAAACGAGACGGACGAAAACTGGATCACGGGACGCTGGAAACGATTCGTAGGATGGCCATTGAGCGGGTGCGGGAAGGCGAAGCGCCGAGCCAGGTGATCGCCAGCTACGGATTTCATCGCAGCGTGATCTATCGCTGGCTGAAAGCGGCGGCGGGCCGCGGCCATGGGCTGCGGGCGCTGGCGTCGCATCCGATCACTGGACGGCCCCCGAAACTCACCGCGCAGCAGGCGCGGCAGGTATTGCGCTGGATCGACGGGCACTCGCCGATGGAACATGGCTTCGACACCGGGCTGTGGACACGGGGTCTGGTGCGGGACTTGGTGCAGAGCAAATTTGGCATCACCCTGAGCCTGTCCTCGATTGGTGCGCTGCTGGCGCGACTGGGCCTGACGGTGCAAAAGCCGCTGCAGCGCGCTTACCAGCGTGATCCGGCGGCGATTGAGCGCTGGCAGCACGAGACCTATCCGGCGCTGATGCAGCGTGCCAGGGAAGAGAAAGCCGAGATTCTCTTTTGGGACGAATCCGGCTTTCGCGCCGACGCCGTGCAGGGCAGGACTTGGGGCGCCAAGGGTCGCACACCGGTGGTCGCGGTACCCGGGCAGCGGCAAAGTATCAGTGCGGCCTCGGCCGTCAGCATGAAGGGCGGCTTCTGGTTCGCCATCTACCCCGGGGCATTGAACGGCGAACGGTTTGTGGACTTGCTCAGGAAGCTGATGCACCGCCGCAGGAAGCCCTTGCACCTGGTGCTCGACGGACTGCCCGCCCACAAGAAGGCGGTGGTCAAGACGTATGTCGCCAGCACGCAAGGCAAGCTGACGCTGCATTTCCTGCCGGGCTATGCTCCCGACCTGAATCCGGATGAACTGGTGTGGAGCCACGCCAAGCGTACCGGCAACGCCCGCCGGCCCCTGCAAAAAGGCGAGACCCTGCAAGAACGTGTGCATGACCAGTTGGCCGATATCGGCAAGCATCCCGCCTTGGTGCGCTCTTTCTTCAAGCATCCCAGTGTCGCCTATATTTCCGCCTCATGAGTAAGCATGTTCGCGATCGAAGGCTCGTCGATCGCCATCGAGTACGTCGACTCGCGCAACTTCACCGAACCGTTGTTCGTGTTCGCCATCATGGTGATTGCAGCGACACGCCCGATCCTGCAGACGGCGATGAGCGCGACGAGCCTGATCGCACGCGCACTGCCGTTGCCAGACAGCCTGGGCTATTACTTGACGGTGATGGCCGTGGTGCCGCTGCTCGGCTCGTTCATCACCGAGCCGGCTGCGATGACCCTGGCCGCCCTGATCCTGGTCAACGCCTTCTTTTCGCGAGGCATCTCGTCGCGCCTGAAATACGCCACGCTGGGCGTGCTGTTCGTGAATGTCTCGATCGGGGGCACCCTGACGCCTTTCGCCGCGCCGCCGGTGCTGATGGTCGCGGGAAAATGGGGCTGGGATATCAGTTTCATGCTGGCGACGTTCGGCTGGAAAGCCGCGATCGCCGTCGTGGTCAACGCCATCGGCGTCGCCGTGCTGTTTCGCAAGGAGCTGGCCAATCTACCCTTGGCGGACGGCAGCAAGAGCATCGTTCCGGTACCGCCGGCACTGGTCGTCGTTCATCTGGGTTTCCTGGCCGGGGTCGTCGTATTCGCCCACCATCCCGCGATCTTCATGGGCCTGTTCCTGTTCTTTCTCGGAGTCGCCAGCGCCTACCAGCATCATCAGAATCCCCTGATCCTGCGCGAAGGACTGCTGGTCGCGTTCTTCCTCGCCGGTTTGGTGGTGTTGGGCGGGCAGCAGCAGTGGTGGCTGCAGCCGGTGCTGATGAGCATGAGCAGCGAAGCAGTATTCTTCGGCGCAACCGCGCTGACGGCATTCACCGACAACGCGGCGCTGACGTACCTCGGCTCCCTGGTCGAAGGCTTGTCCGAGGAGTTCAAGTACGCCCTGGTTGCGGGCGCAGTATCGGGGGGCGGGCTCACTGTCATCGCCAACGCCCCCAATCCGGCCGGCGTCGCGATTCTCAAGGGATACCTCGACGACGAAGCGGTAAACCCGCTCAGTCTGCTGCTCGCGGCGTTGCCGCCGACTTTGATTGCGATGCTGAGTTTTAGCGTTCTCTAGGAGCGTCTCATGCCACGGCCCTCGAGCCGCAAAAACACGATAGTTCGTTGTTATACTGGCGACCATAAAATTGGCTGATCAATAATCGTAAATGAGAGACCCTTACGAAGTCCTTGATATTTCGCCTGTTGCATCTCTTGATGAAATCAAATCGGCCTACCGGAAGGCTGCCCGTCTGTATCATCCCGACAAAAACCCCTCGGCCGACGCGTCGGCGCGTTTTCGCGAAGTGCAGACGGCTTACGAGTTGCTGGGGGACGAGGCCAGGCGTCGCGAATACGATGTGTTGCGGCGCCGCAATCTGATCGACGACCCACTGCAGGAAGCGGCTTCGCTGTGGAACGCATACATCGAGAAAGTGATTACATGACGTCGTTTTATTTCAAAGATCTTTCCGAGCGCTACAACAGCGAGCTCGATGATCTGCGTACCGATTCGGAAAACAGGAACGTGCTCGCCAGGCGCCTGCAGGAAAAGCGCCAGTGTTTGAAGGATCTGTTGCCGCTGATCGACGAGGCGCCGGAAATGGTCGCACCGGCGCTGCACGGAGCCTATACGTTCAACGACCGCAAGATTCTTGACCGTGCCGCCAACGCCACTCCAGGGCTCGGCCGCTTTCCGCGCTGGGCGGAAGTGGAAAAGACTCTGGATATTGAACCCTGGGCGCGTCCGCTCATCGAAATGTGCCTGCGCAACGCTGATGGCGAAGCGTTCCTCACCACGACCGCGGTGCTCGAGTGGATGCTGACCGAAGACATCCGCAGGCCCGATTCGACTTTTCACGTCGACGAAGAAGATGAAGACGATATGGAAGACCTTGGCGAGGCCGGCGAAAGCTGGATGACCGAACAAGGCTTCGATACCCCTGACCGTTGAGCCCTGAACCATGACCCACCCCGTTGTCCTCGAGACTCAAGCCCTGATCCTCGCCGGCGAAATCGCCGAGGCGGAATCCCAACTGGTCGCCATCGCCGAAGCGCGTGGCGACCAGGCGCTGGTGAGCGTCCTCGATGAGATGCAGCCGAAGGATCTGCTGGCGATCATGCGCGAGTTCGACTCCAGCAAGGAATCGGTGATCAATCTCGTCGTCAGTGCGGAACAGTTTGTCGACGCCATCCTGCTGGAACGCAAATATGGCGAACCGATCGAAAAATACGTGCCGCGCCTGCGCAACACGATGAACGCCGTGATGCACCGCACGCCCGCATCATGCGCCGAGATCCTCGAATGCCTTACCGAGCGCGATGAAGGCATTCGCCTGCTGGCCGACTACTTCACCGATTACCACGATCTGCTGCAGAACTTCGCTTTCCACGGCCGTTTCGAAGAAGACTTCGATCTCGAGAAGGCGATGGCGCCGAAACGGACGCACACTTTCGACGCGGAGCAGCAGTTCGACGACATGGAGCAGGGGCTCGAAGCCGGCGACTCGATGGAGCTCGCACGTCCGGCGATGTCGCGCTCCGAAGTGGCCGATGGCGACTGGATGGAAACGGCGTGGGTTCTTCGCCACGAGTTCCAGGACAGCTTCGAATTGCTGATCATCGAAATCCAGGATCGTAGCCGGCGCGAACTCGAAGCCGCCCAGGTGCCGCTCCCCACCGGGGAGCCGGGCGTACCGAAGATTCCGGAAGACGAAGAAGAGTCCGCCATTTGACAGGGAAGCGCGGAGCCGTCGCGCTTCGCGCCAGACACGATGTCCAGCAATACCGATCTCGCAACCGTCGATACCCGACCCTATTTCGAACAGGTGCTCCGGTATGGCTTGAGCCAGCGCCTCATCGACAGCGAGCGGCTCGCCGCCATTCGGCGGGAAGGCGCGAAAGGAGTCGTCCAGCTGGCCGGCTTTTTCGGCACCGCCAACCTTCGCCCCGAACTCGAAGCCGCGCGTACTCGCCTGGTGACGCTGGTCAGCCTGGCGCTCGAGTCAGCGTCGTGCGGAAAACTCGGGCCGGCTGCCGATCTGCTGCGCCAGAAAAGCCTGCTCTCGCTGTCGAAGGCCGGCGCCGATGCGCTGCGTGTCCTGCTGCGCCTGCCGGAAGACATGATCCTCGAGCCCCCGCACGCGCTCCCGCAGGTCGAAAAGCAGATGCTGTCCTTATGGACGCTCGACGAGCCGATGACTCATGCCCGTTACCAGGAGGAACGGAACCGCCGCGAGAGCCTCCTGGCGCAGCATGAGTTGAGCTATTGGCTCGCCGGAAAGCTGGGCGTGGCGCGCAAGGAACTCCAGATGAACGAGTCCTGCGAAGCGGTCATCAACAGCGCATTGCTGGTGCTCTTCGTCGAGAAGAAGCCCAAAAAGCTGTTTTCCGCGCGCCAGTTCATGGAACTCCATGCACTGGCGTGCAGGAAAAGGAAACACGACTTCCCGGCTCTGGACGAATGGAGCAAACAAGCTCCTGCGGCAATCCTGAGCGCGCTCCGCGAAGCGCAGGAAAACTTCCTCGACAACATCCTGCCGACTCTAAGGAAGCACGCCGCTGCGGATTTCATTCCCCGGGAGGAGGTCGGGGCGCTGGCAGGCGTTTTCTTCTTCAACAACAGCGGCCTCGACGAACTGACCCACCACGACCAGGAGACGGAAGACGCGTGGCGGAAGATTACCGGCGGCAAGGGGGAACACCCGGACGTGATGTGTACCGTCCTGCTGATGGTCGCCACGGGCCTGGAGCCCCGTCCCGCGCTGCGCAAGAAGGATGCGACCAGCATCCGGGAAAACTTTCGCAGCACCGGCTTCGACGAGGCCGCCGTCGCCGAATTCATCCATCGCGTGGTTCCGTTCCAGTACCAGTCCGACGTCCGGCACCTGTGGGCCGAAGACCTCGGTCCGGAAGCTCGGGTCGAGCTGAACGACGAGGACGAGGATCATGTCCTGGCTTACCTGCACGAGACGTGCAGGGCGACTTACAAGCTGTCCTAGCCGCAATCGCTCGAGCCGGGCGGGGCTCCTTTTCGGTCGATAGTGCCTCGATCCCGCCTGCGACACATGCCCCGGTACGACGCGGGTCTGCTATCGTCCCGCTCATGTCCGTCATCATCAATGTTGCCAATCTTTCCAAGACCTATGCCAGCGGCTTCCGGGCGCTGCGCGCGGTCAACCTCGAGATCCGGCAGGGCGAAATCTTCGCGCTGCTGGGGCCGAACGGGGCGGGCAAGACGACGCTGATCAGCATCATCTGCGGCATCGTGCGGCCGAGCGAAGGCAAAGTCACGGTGGCCGGGCACGACATCATCCGCGATTACCGCGCGGCGCGTTCCCTGATCGGACTGGTGCCTCAGGAGTTGACGACCGACGCTTTCGAATCGGTGTGGACGACGGTGTCGCTGAGCCGCGGGCTGTTCGGAAAGGCGCCGAACCCGGCCCACCTCGAGAAGGTGTTGCGGGAGCTGTCGCTATGGGACAAAAAGAACAACCGGATCATCACTCTTTCGGGCGGCATGAAACGGCGCCTCCTGATCGCGAAGGCGCTCTCGCACGAGCCGCAGATCCTGTTCCTCGACGAGCCCACGGCCGGAGTGGATGTCGAACTGCGCCGCGAGATGTGGGCGCTGGTGCGCCGCCTCAGAAGCAGCGGGGTGACGATCATCCTGACCACCCATTACATCGAGGAGGCCGAGGAAATGGCCGACCGGGTCGGCGTCATCAACAACGGTGAAATCATTGTCGTCGAGGACAAGGCCGAACTGATGCGCAAGCTCGGCAGGAAGCAGCTGACGCTGCAGCTTCGGCAACCGCTCGGGGAAATCCCGCCCGCGTTGCAGCGGCATCGGCTCGAACTCGCGAACGACGGGAGCGAGCTGATCTACACCTACGACTCGCGGGCCGCGCACGGCGAGCACGACGGCATCGTCGCGCTGCTCGACGATCTCACCGCCGCCGGCATCGGGTTCAAGGATCTGCATACCACGCAAAGCTCGCTCGAGGACATTTTCGTCGGCCTGCTGAGGAGCGGCCGATGAACATTCACGCGATCCGTGCGATCTACCTGTTCGAAATGGCCCGCACGAAACGCACACTGCTGCAGAGCATCGTCTCGCCGGTGATCTCCACGTCGCTCTATTTCGTCGTGTTCGGCGCCGCGATCGGTTCGCGCATTCCGCAGATCGACGGCATCGGCTACGGCAGTTTCATCGTGCCGGGCCTGGTGATGCTGTCGCTGCTGACGCAAAGCCTGTCGAACGCGTCTTTCGGCATCTACTTCCCGAAGTTCACCGGCACGATCTACGAGCTATTGTCGGCGCCCGTGTCCTATGTCGAAATCATACTGAGTTACGTCGGCGCGGCCGCGACGAAGTCGATCCTCCTCGGCGCGATCATCCTTGCGACGGCCGGCCTGTTCGTGCCGCTGCACATCGAGCACCCGTTCTGGATGATCCTGTTCCTGCTGCTCACCGCTGTGACCTTCAGCCTGCTCGGCTTCATCATCGGCATCTGGGCCGACAATTTCGAGAAGCTGCAGCTCGTGCCGCTGCTGATCATCACTCCGCTGACATTCCTGGGCGGCAGCTTCTATTCGCTCGATATGCTGCCGCCGTTCTGGCAGCAGGTCAGCCTCTTCAACCCCGTGGTGTACCTGATCAGCGGCTTTCGCTGGAGCTTTTACGGCATCGCGGATGTCGCGGTCGGCGTCAGCCTGGGCATGACGATGCTGTTCCTCGCGGTCTGCGTCGCGGTCGTCGCCTGGATCTTCAAGACTGGGTACCGTCTCAAGGCCTGAAGCGGCTAGCGCATGTAGGCCTCGGCGACGTAGCGGCGCATCATGCGGTGGCTGTTGAAGTACGCGGCGTTCTTGCTGATCGCGCCCTTCATCACGGCGATCCAGCCGCTGCGGTCGTCGCCGTTGCCGTCATATAGCGGCAGCACGACGTTCTCGAGCTTCTCGTACAGCGACTGGGCGTCGTCCTCGCTTGCTCCGCAATTGCCGACTGCCCAGCCGGTTACGCCCTCGATGCAGCCCTCGATCCACCAGCCGTCGAGCACGCTCAGGCTCGGCACGCCGTTGAACGCGGCTTTCATGCCGCTCGTGCCCGACGCCTCGAGCGGGCACAGCGGGGTGTTGAGCCAGACGTCGACGCCCGACACGAGCGTCAGCGCGGTGTCCAGGTCGTAGTTCGGCAGGAATGCGATCGGGATGACGTCGTGCAGCTCGCGCCTATGCGCGTGTAGCGTTTCGATGAGGCGTTTGCCTTCGTCGTCGCGCGGGTGCGCCTTGCCGGCGAGGACGATCTGGAACGGATGCCGACGCGCGATCGCCTTCAGCCGGTCGAGGTCGGAGAAAAGCAGGTCCGGGCGTTTGTACGCGGTCATGCGCCGCGCGAATCCGAGGATCGGCCGGTGCGGCTGCAGCGCGACGCCGCACGCCGCGCGCACCCGCTCGATCAGCCGCTCTTTGGCCTGCTGGTGGACATCCCGGATCGCGGCGTCGGCGATCCGGTCGGCGCGGGCGAGAAGCTCTGGCTCGCAGCACCATCCCGGCAGGTGCGCGTCATAGAGCTTGGCGAAGCCAGCGCTCGTCCAGCTCGCCGGATGCACGCCGTTGGTGATCGAGCGGACGTGATAACCCGGAAACATCAGCCGCGACACTTCGGCATGACGCTTGGCGACGCCGTTGACGTATTCGCTGAGGTTCAGCGCGAGGTGGGTCATGTTCAGGCGCTCGGGTCCGGCGAGGGACTGGAGCGTCGCGATGTCGATGAAATCCCCGAGCACGCGCTGCACGAGTTCGTACGAGAACTGGTCGTGGCCAGCCTCGACGGGCGTATGCGTCGTGAAATTGCACAGCGTGCGCACTCGCGGGATGTCGTAGCGCTGTTCGCCGGGGCGCAGGTTTTCAGCGGCGTACGCATGACGGCGCAGCAGCTCCAGCGTCAGCAATGCCGAATGCCCCTCGTTCATGTGGTACTGGCGCAGCCGGTAGCCGAGCGCGCGCAGCATCCGCGTGCCGCCAATTCCCAGCACGATCTCCTGCTTGAACCGGTAGCTTGCATCGCCGCCGTACAGGTAATGCGTCAGCTCGCGGTCCGCGCCGAGGTTTTCGGGCAGGTCGGTGTCGAGCAGGATGACCGGTTGCCTTCCGCCCATATGTCCTACCAGCACATGGAGCCAGCCGCCGACCCATACGTCGCGGCCCTCGATCGGCACTGTGACTTTCGCTTCGAGCGGCGTCGCGTGCTGGGCGGGGTCCCATGGATCGTCAAATTCGATCTGCCGGCCGCCCTCGTCGAACTCCTGGCGGAAGTAGCCTTTGCGGCTTACGAGGCTGACGGCGACGAGCGGCAGTTCGAGGTCGGCAGCGGCGCGGATCGTGTCGCCGGCGAGCACCCCGAGGCCGCCGCTATACGTGGAGATGTCGTTGCGTAACGCGATCTCCATCGAGAAGTACGCGATGCGCGACCGGTCGATGAAGGATTCGTGCATCGTGCGTCTCCGTGGGTGGCGCCAGGTGAAGGATCGGCTTGCCGAGCGACTATCCGGCGTGTACGCCTCCCAAACCGGCAGTATCGATCGGCTTCATTCTAAGCCTGAGGGGCGCGGTGGCGGGGCAGGTCGACGCGGACATCGAGACCGCCGAGCTGCGCATCGCCGAGCGTGATCGTGCCGCGATGCAGTTCGACGACGCGCTGCACGATCGACAGGCCGAGCCCGGCGCCGGTGCCGGTGTCACCACGCAGGAAACGCTCGAAGAGTCTCGCTTTCATTGCGTCCGGCACGCCCGGACCGCTGTCCTGCACGTGCAGCGTCAGGCTTTGCGGCGCAGCTTGCAGGGTCACGCGCACGCGGCCGTGCTCGGGGGTGTACTGAATCGCGTTGCCGACGAGATTCTGCAGCAGCACGGCGAAGCTCGTGCGGTCGGCTTCGATGCGGTAATCGGCGGTTTCGTCGGTGACGAAAGTCAGTTCCTGCCCGCGTTCGAGCGCCAACGGGATGATCGCGGCCAGTTCGTTGCGGATGAAGACGTGCAGGTCGAGCGTCTCGACAGCCGGCTCGATCGTGCCGGGTTCCAGGCGCGCCAGCGTCAGCAGTTGCGCGACGAGGCGGGTGGAGCGGTCCACGCCGCGCACGAGCTGGCGCAAGGACTCGGCGCGGTCGGCCGGATCGGGGGCGTCGAGCGCGTTCTGCGCGTGAATGCGCAGCACCGCCAGCGGCGTGCGCAGTTCGTGCGCAGCGTCGGCGAGGAAGCGTTTTTCCCGTTCGAGCAGCGCATTGAGCTGCTGCAGAAGCCGGTTCAGCGCAGCGACCATCGGCTCGAGTTCCTGCGGCAACCGGGCGATGACGAGCGGGGCGAGGTTGTCCGGGTTGCGGGCCTTGATCAGCGCCGCCATCTGCTTGAGCGGGCGCAGACTCCAGCCGATCGCGACCCACATCAGGACGGCGAGCAGCGGCAGCCCGACCACGTCCGGCAGCAGGGTGCGCCACGCGATCTTGCCGACCAGCTCGCCGCGCACGTCCTCGCGTTCGCCAACGATGATCCATGACGCGTCGCGTACATCCTGCAACACGAACACGCGCCATCGATGAATGTCGATCGGCACGTTGTGGTAACCGACGAGCCGACTCGCTGCCCCCGTGGGCAGCGCACCGACGGGCTGCGCGACTTGCGGCGGCACGTCGACGGCGAGCGTGGAGACGAGACGGGCGAACAAGTCGGCCGGCGCGCTCGCCGACTGCAGCACGATGCGCGCCCTGTCGTCGAGCACCTGGAATGCCAGCTTGCTTTCATACGGATGGCCGGGCCGCTTCGCCTCCCGTGCACTGGAAGCCTGGTTCAGCGTCTGTTGCAGGGATTCGCGTGCGGACGGCGTCATGTCGCGGTCGACCATGCCTTCGAGCAGCCGCGCGGTCTGGGCCAGCTGGGCATCGAACAGTTCCTCGATCTCGTGCTGCGCGTCGGAGTGGCTTTTCCACGAGATCGTCGCCATCGATGTCGCGAGCAGCCCCAACACGAGGACCAGCGTGCGTGTGCGGATCGAACCCATCAGATCTTGTCGACGAGATAGCCGACGCCGCGCACGGTGCGGATCAGTTCCGGGAAGAACTTCTTCCTCAGGTGATGGATGTGCACCTCGAGCGCGTTGCTCTCGGCTTCCTCGCCCCAACCGTAGAGCACCTGCTGCAGCTTGTCGCGGGTCAGCACGCGACCGGGTTGCGCGATCAGTTCGTGGAGCAGGATGAATTCCTTGCGCTGCAGGCTTACCGTCTGTCCGTTCCATGTCACGGACTGGCTGGCCGGGTCGAGCGTGATGCCGCGATATTCGAGCGCCGGCTGCGGACGATTGAAGCTGCGCCGCAGCAGCGCCCGCAGCCTGGCCTTGAGCTCGGCGACGTCGAAAGGCTTGACGAGATAGTCGTCCGCGCCGGCATCGAGCCCGGCGATGCGGTCGGTGATCGTGTAGCGCGCGGTCAGCACCAGCACCGGTGTCGGATTTTCGGCAGCCCGCAGCTGGCGCAGCACTTCGAGCCCGTCGAGCCGGGGCAGGCCCAGATCGAGCACTGCCAGCCCGAAACTCTCGTGGGTCAGGGCGTGCAGCGCGCTGCTGCCATCCCGCACCCAGTCAACCGTGTAGCCTTCGGGCTTGAGCGAGGTGAGGATTCCTTCGCCGAGGCTCGCGTCGTCTTCCACCAGCAAAACCCGCATCGAGCGTTTTTCCTTCCTGTTCGTATCGTGCCGAATCAGTCGAGTTCGGCCTCGACTTTGCTCAGCAGCGTGCGGATCTCGGCCCGCCGTCCTGCATCGGCCAGCTTCCGTCCCGGGCGATCCGGGGCCGCCTGCGCACGCACCAGCGCTTCCCGGGCTTCAGCATAACGTTTCTGGCGGTACAGGTAATCCCCGTAGAAATAATTCGGATCGATGCCGTCCGGGTTGATCTCGAGCGCTTTTTGCAGCAGCGCTTCGGCCTGTTTCTTATCGCCGAAACCGATCGGCCAGCCGGGCACCTGGTAGTACAGCGAACCGAGGCTGGTGTAGGCCGAGCCGTTGAGCGCCTGCGGATCGATCGCGACCGCCGCTTCGAGGTTCGACCGGGCCTTTTTGACCAGGTCCAGCGCACCGAGCCCGCCTTTGGCGCCGGCCCAGGTGCTCAGGATGATGCCGCGCCAGATCAGCAGCTCGGCCGCGTTCGGCTCCGCTTTCACCGCCTGATCCGCCGCCTCGCCGAGCTTCTGGAAGGCGGCTTCGCGCTCGACCTGCGGCAGCTGGTAGTTGATTTCGGCCCAGCGCGACTGCAGCTCGACGAGGTGTTGGCGGCCTTCGTCGCTGAGGGCGAAGGCTGGCAGACTGCACAGGCAGGCGAAGGTCAGGACGAGATTGCGCAGGGTTTGAAGGCGCAGGATGTGCATTGATGTTTTCTCCATTCAGGTTCGGGTGCGGGCAAAACGCTTGATGACGGGCAACTGCTTGCGCAGTGCCTGATCCACCTGGCGCGGGAGGAGGTTGTTCAGACGCACGAAGAGCTTTTCCGGCCAGCCGAGAAAAAGCTCCTCGCGTTCGTCGCGCAGCGCCTTCACGACGGCCGCAGCGACGACCGACGCCTCGTCCATCGTGACGCCGAGTTCCGCGTTCATCGCGACGATCTCGGTGCTGTTCATCGGCGTACGCGTGGCGCGCGGCGCGACGTACAGCACCTTGACGCGGGTGTCGGCGAGTTCCCGGCGCAGCGCCTCCGAGAATCCGCGCAGCGCAAATTTGCTCGCGCAGTACACACTGAAGCCGGGATAACCGATCGAGCCGAAAGTCGAGCCGAGATTGAGCACGAGTGATTTTTCGCGCTGGCACAACTCGCGTAGCAGGCGGTGGGTGAGTTGCAGCGTGCTGGTGACGTTGAGCCCGATCAGCTCGGCGATCGCTTCTTCGTCGTGGTGTTCGAGAAGGCTGAAGCGGTTCGTCCCGGCCGCGTTGATGAGGCAGTTCATACCGCCAAAGCGCCGCACTGCGGCCTGCACTGCGTCGCGCCCGGCAGTGGTGTGGATGTCGGTCTGGACGAGCTCGACTTGGCCGGGAAAGCGCCGGGACAACGCCTCGAGCGGTTCCGGGCGGCGCCCGGCGACGAGCAGGTGCGCGCCCTGGCGGCACAGTTCGTCCGCCACCGCCTGGCCGATTCCGCCGCTCGCCCCGGTGATGAGGACTCGGCAATCTTCGATTTTCATCGCTCTTCCTCAGGCCGGTGCAGGCAGGCTGCGGAACATGTCGCCGTACAGGCGATAGACGACGCGCGCGGTGTGCACCACGGCAGCCTTGTCGGCTGCGTCGTCGAGGCGGTTCATCAGGTTCTTGAACAGCTCGATATGTTCGAGGTCCAGGCTGCCATGCGAGTTGAGGTAGCTGAACGCCTGCGCCGGCAGGCCGAGCCGGTCCTGGATGATGCCGGCGGCGCGGCTCGCGAGTGCGACGCTGGTGCCTTCGAGCACATTCACCATGCCGAAGAAGCTCACCGGATTGTCGCGGGCAATCCGGTCGTAAACGTAGGCGACCATCAGCTCGGTCGGCAGGCTCGGCGCTGCATGGCGAACCGCGTCGGGGTCACCGCCGCAGACCCGGATGTCGTCGAGGATCCACTTTTCATGGCCGTTTTCCTCCTCAATGTATTCGGCGACCGCCGAGCGCAGCCATTCCAGCCGGTCCGGCAGACGGGCGCCGCACGCCATCAGCAGCGGTACCGTGTGCTTGACGTGGTGGTAGGCCTGGCCGAGGAAGGCGACGTAGCTTTCCAGCTTCACGTCGCCGCTCATCGCCTGCCGGATGATTGGGGCGCTCAGCATGTGATCGCGTTCGGCGGCAGTTTGCTCGAGCAGGGATTCGTAGAATGACATCAGGGATATCCTCAGAGGGTTGCGGCGGCGATGTGCCGGTCGATGGCTTCCCGGTAGCGGTCCAGCAGCGCGGCACGGCGCAGCCGGCCGTTCGGAGTCGCGAGGCCGTTTGCCGCGCTGAAAGGCTCGTGGGCTCGCAGCCAGTGGTGCACGCGCGCGTAATCGGGCAGTTCGCGGTTTACCGCCGCCACCGCAGCGGCCAGCGTGTCGTCGGAAAACCCGGCCCCGCGCGGCACCAGCACCGCGACGTTGGCGGGCAGGGCTTCGCCGTGCAGCCACGCCTGCGCGATCGGCAGCTGCTGCACGAGCTCGGCTTCGACCCATTCCGGATTCACGTTGCGCCCGTAGGCGGTGACGAACTGGTGCTTGCTGCGCCCATGCAGCACGAGAAAACCGTCTTCGAAATGACCTAGGTCGCCGCTGTCGAGCCAGTCATCCGCAGCCCCGTCTTCACCGAGGTAGCCGAGCATCCGCGCGCCGCGAACCAGCACTTCGCCGCCGGGGCCGAGGCGCACGTCGGCGTGCGGCAGTGGCCGCCCGACCGTGCCGATGCGCCGCTGCTCCGGCGTATTGAGGCAGACCACCGACGCGCATTCGGATAAACCGTAGCCTTCGAACACCGGCAGGCCGAGCGCGTCGGCGCGCTGCAGCAGCCCTGGCGAGACGCGTCCCCCGCCGACGGCGATGAAGCGCAGCGACGCCGGCAGCGCTGCGCCCCGCTCAACCGCCGCGACGAGCATCAGCAACAGCTGCGGCAACAGGATCAGGCTGTTCGGCTGGCCGCGTTGCAGCGCGGCAAGAAAACGCTGGACATCGAACCCGGTGGCGCCGGAGAGGCCGATGTCGCCCATCGGCATCAGGTCGACTGCCGCGCCCGAAAGCAGCGGTGTGTAGAGGCCGGCAATGTTCTCCAGCAGCGTCGCGAGCGGCAGCACGCACAGGTGGCGCTCGATTGCGCACGAGCGGCTTGCCTGCCACAGGCTGGAGGCGACTGCCATCTGCGCCGCGGCGTCGAGGCAGACGCCTTTGGGCTGGCCGGTGCTGCCGGACGTATAGGTGATCTTCACGGTGCCGGCGGGCAGCGCGGGCGGGCGGTCGACGTGGCGTTGCGCAATCTGCCCTTCGGTCGCGCCGAAGCCGGCGTGGTCGAAGGCGGTGCTGTCGTCGATGATCAGCGTGTCGACGCCCGCGCTGTCGAGCACGTGCGCCTGCTGCGGGGCCGAGAAGAAACCCGGGAGCGGCACGCACACGAGCCCCGCCTGCAGCGCGGCAAGATCCCAAAGGGCCCAGTCGACGCCGTTGTCGAGCGCGATCGCGACGCGGCGGCAGCCGGCACTGCGAAAGCGCTTGGCGCGCAGCGCGACTTCGTGCAGCGCCTCACGATAGCTCAGGCGACGGCCGCCCTGTCGCAGTGCGGGCCGCTCGCCCTGCACCTGCATCTCCGCGAACAGCATTTCAGGCGACGGCAGCATCGTGAGTTCCCGCGTCATGGAAAATCCTCTGATGCCCGAGGCGGTGATAGACGCCCTTGCTCGTCAGGCGCTCGTGGCCCCTGCGAAGGTCGCCGGCCATCAACTTCGGGTGCGTCGCGTAGTAGCTGCCCCAGTCGGCAACTTCGTCGCCCATGCGCAGCGGATCGGCATCACCTAGCGACAGCGGGGACAGGTGCAGGCGACGGACGCTGTTCAAAACTTCGGTCGTGCCGGTGAACACCACCCAGTCGAAGCCGTGTGCGACCAGCAGATCGGCGAGGGCGACGATCAGCAGCCGGGCGTGTCCCGGGCCGCGAGCGGCGAGGTTGCCGACTTCGACGATGCGTTCTCGCGCCGGACGAAGGCCGGACAGGCGGGCGATCTCGGTCTCGATCGGACGATCGAGATAACGCTCGAGGAACAGTTTGTCATCGGCGGCGCTGCGCACGCCGACAACCCCGCGCAGCTGTCCGGCATCGTCCTCGAGCTGGAGCAGGGTGGGCATGAAGTGACGCACCCGGGCGCCATAACGAGCGGCGAAACGTTCGCGGATGAACGCTTGCGCGGCGGTGCAGGGACCTTCCGGCTCCCGTCCGTCGACGGCGCGCAGCGTCAGCGACGGAGCGCAACCGATTCGCGCTATCGCCTTGTAACAGCAGCCGTTCCGAGAGTTCATTTGAGCATCGCAGTCGAAGATTCGAAGCTCATTGTTGCCGTGCTGTCTTAAGCGAGCCTTAAGCGGACACCATGCGCGGCTCCGAGGGAAACGATGACAAGGGACATGGGAAGGGCATCCGGCGCACAGCGGTATTCCCGCCCCGGTGCGTTCAGCTTCGATTCATGTGTGTTTGCGCAGAATGCCTCCCATGCCACCTCGGCATGAAAAGACACCGAAGGAGAACAGCCATGAAAACCAGCCATCTCATCGTCGCCGTGACCACCCTGCTGGCCGGCACCGCCGCCATCGCCGGACCGACCTGCACCGACGCCCCGGAAACGAGCTGGATGCCGCAGACGACGATGCTGCGAAAGCTCGTCGACGCCGGCTACACGCTCGAGAAGTTCAAGGTCACGAAAGGCAACTGCTATGAGTTGTACGGCACCGACAAGGACGGCAACAAGGTCGAGATCTATCACAACCCTGTCGACGGCAGCATCGTCGAATCGAAGGTGAAGGCGAAGCGGGCTTGATGCGCTTGGCGTGGCCCCTGCCACGCCGGCAGCAGGTCATGTTGATAATTGCGCGGATTTTGTTCCCTTGTCGCGACCCGGACTCGACGTCCGCACGCTCCCTTGCATGTTGCGTTCCCTCGGACTAGGATAGTAATCAATTACTCACTTAGTCCCGGAGCGCACATGAGCCTCCATGGCAAGCATCTTCCTGCCGACGAACGGCGGGCCGTGACAGTCGAAGCCGTGGTCGAGCTGGCAGGGTCGCAAAATCCCAGCGAAATCACGACTTCGGCGATTGCGAAACACATGAACCTGACCCAGGGAGCATTGTTTCGGCATTTTCCGACGAAGGACGCGATCTGGCAGGCGGTCATGGAATGGGTCGCCGAACGTCTCCTGGCGCGGATCGACCGTGCGGCGCACGGGATCGAGTCGCCGCTGGCGGCAATGCAGGCGATGTTCATGAGCCATGTCGAGTTCGTCGTCGAGCATCCCGGTGTGCCGCGGATGATGTTCGGCGAGCTTCAGCGGGCCGAATCGACGCCGGCCAAGCGCATGGTGCAGACCTTGATCCAGCGTTACGGTGAGCGTCTGCACCGGCTCATCGAGAACGGCAAGGCGTGCGGAGAGCTGTCGGCGACGCTCGACAGCGAGGCCGCAGTCACCCTGTTCATCGGCACGATCCAGGGACTCGTGATGCAGTCGCTGCTGGCCGGCGACGTGGCCCGCATCCGTCGGGAAGCGCCGAGGGTGTTCGCGATCTACGAGCGCGGAATCGGGGCTGCGCAATGAGACGCCTGCCTTTCCAGGGGCGCACCTTGGCTCTCGTGGCGGTGATTGTTCCACTGCTCGCATTGTTCGTTTACGTCGCGCTGCGCTCCGGCCCGCTGGCGCCGGTGTCCGTGACGGTCGCAAGCGTCGAGACCCGGGCGATCACGCCGGCGCTGTTCGGCATCGGCACGGTGCAGACGCGTTACACGTACCGCATCGGCCCCACTTTTGCCGGACGCGTGAAACGGCTCGACGTCCACGTCGGCGACCGGGTGAAGGCGGGTCAGGTGCTCGGCGAGATGGATCCGGTGGATCTCGATCAGCGTATCCGCGCGCAGGGCGCGGCGCTCAAGCGGGCCGAGGCGGCGCTGCGCGAAGCGGCGGCGCGTCAGAATTTCGCCCGAAGCCAGGCTCGTCGCTACGAGCAGCTCTTCGCTGTGCGCACGATCAGCGAGGAACTGGCGACGACGAAACACCAGGAACTGCAGATCGCCGACGCGGCGTTGTCCGGCGCCCAGGAAGAGCTGATCCGGGCCCGTTCCGACGGTGAAGCCCTTGTCGCGCAGCGGAACAATTTGCGCCTGGTCGCGCCGGTCGACGGGTTGGTCGCGGTTCGTGATGTCGACCCCGGCACGACCATCGTCGCAGGGCAGCCGGTCGTCGAAGTGATTGCGCCCGAAAGCCTGTGGATCAACGCCCGCTTCGACCAGGTCAGCGCGTCCGGGCTCGGCGCCGGACTCCCGGCAAGCGTCGTGCTGCGCTCGCGCAACGGACAGGCGTTGACAGGTCGCGTGCTGAGGGTCGAACCGATGGCCGACGCAGTAACCGAGGAGACGCTCGCGAAAGTCGCGTTCGATTCGCGGCCGGAGCCGCTGCCGCCGATCGGCGAGCTCGCCGAGGTGACGATCGAGCTGCCGGCGCTCCCCGCAGCGCCGGTGATCCCGAACGCCGCGATTCGCCGCGAAGCGGGGCAGGTCGGTGTGTGGAAAATCGTCGACGGCGACGCACGCTTCACCCCGGTGAAGCTCGGTGTCGGCGACCTCGACGGCCACGTGCAGGTGCTCGAGGGAGTCCGGGACGGCGAGCAGGTCGTCGTGTATAGCGAAAAGGCGCTCACGGCGGGCAGCCGGATCGACGTCGTCGACGACATCCCCGGAGTGCCGCGATGATCAGCCTCGCCGGCCGCGACATCCTCCATGCGTGGGGAAAATTCGTTTTTACCGGCATCGGCTTGGGGTTGCTGATCGGTGTGACGCTGACGATGGCCGGCGTTTACCGCGGCATGGTCGACGACGGCAGGGCGCTGCTCGACAACAGCGGTGCCGACCTGTGGGTCGTGCAAAAGGACACGCTGGGCCCTTATGCGGAGTCGTCCAGCGTCAATGACGACGCGTACCGCACCCTTCTCGCGATGCCCGGAATCGCGCAGGCCGTAAACGTCACGTACCTGACGATGCAGGTCCGCAGGGGAGACCTCGACGTACGGGCGATGGTCGTCGGCATCGCGCCCGGCAGACCGGGGATTCCTGGCTGGCCGCCTTATCTCGTCGCCGGTCGCCAGATCACGCGTGGGCACTACGAGGCGGTCGCCGACATCGCGAGCGGCTTCAGGCTGGGCGACCGCGTCGCGATCCGTCGCAATCATTACGTCGTGGTGGGGCTGACCCGGCGCATGGTGTCGTCGAGCGGCGACCCGATGGTGTTCATCCCGCTCAAGGACGCCCAGGAAGCGCAGTTCCTCAAGGATAACGACGCGATCTGGCAAAGCCGCCGGCGCACCGGCGCGAATCCGGCCTTCAATCGTCCCGGCGTGCCGGACCTGCTGGACGCAGTGATCGCTTCGCAAAGCACCAACGCTTTCGTCAATGCGGTCCTCGTGACGCTCGAACCCGGCCATGCTCCCGAAGAGATCGCGCGGTCCGTCGGCCGCTGGAAGCGCCTGACCGCCTATACCCGGCCGCAGATGGAAGAGATCCTCGTCGGCAAGCTGATTGCGACTTCCGCGCGGCAGATCGGCATGTTCCTCGTCATCCTCGCCGTCGTCAGCGCCGCCATCGTCGCCTTCATCATCTACACGCTGACGATGGACAAGATCCGCGAGATCGCGGTGCTGAAGCTGATCGGCACGCGCAACCGCACGATCGCCGCGATGATCATGCAGCAGGCGCTGGCGCTGGGTCTGATCGGATTCGTCGTCGGCAAGATCACCGCGACGTTCGCGGCACCGCTGTTTCCCAAATACGTGCTGCTCGTCCCGTTCGACTCGATCGCAGGCTTTTTCGCCGTGCTCGCGATCTGTGTGCTGGCGAGCGTCGTCGCGATCCGCATGGCGCTCAGGATCGATCCGGCCGAAGCGATCGGAGGGTGACGTGAGCAGCAAGGGTATCCGTATCGAAGGCCTGAAAAAGCGCTACGGCGGGGGCGACACTGCCGTCCATGCGCTTAAGGACGTGGCGATGGACGTGGCGCCGGGAGAGGTCGTCGGTCTCATCGGACCGTCGGGCTCCGGCAAAAGCACGCTGCTGAAGTGCCTCGGCGCGGTGATCGATCCCACTGCCGGTCGCATGACGCTGGGCGATGAAGTGATCTACGACGACGGCTGGAAAGTGCGCGACCTGCGCGCACTGCGGCGGGACAGGATCGGCTTCGTCTTCCAGGCGCCTTACCTGATCCCGTTTCTCGATGTCATCGACAACGTCGCGCTGCTGCCGATGCTGGCCGGCGTGCCGAACGCCGAGGCTCGCGAGCAGGCGCTCGAACTGCTCACGGCGCTGGATGTGCACCACCGTGCACGCGCGATGCCATCGCAGCTTTCCGGGGGCGAGCAGCAGCGGGTCGCGATCGCCCGCGGGCTGGTCAACCGTCCGCCCGTGATCCTGGCCGACGAGCCGACGGCACCGCTCGACAGCGAGCGAGCGATGGCCGTCATCCGCATCCTCAACGACATGGCGCGCAAGTTCGAGACGGCCGTCATCGTCGTCACCCACGACGAAAAAATCATCCCCACGTTCAAGCGCATCTATCACATCCGCGATGGTGTGACCCATGAGGAAGCGGGCGAAGGCAGGGGATTCGATTGAGCGAACGACCTGTCGCCCCGGATGGCCGCCGGGTTCTGCCGGCCTTCCGCAGCGGCGCGCTCGCTGGCGCCGCGCGTCGAAACATGCGCTAATGGTGCACCTTGAAATGTTGGCGTGATGACGATGACAGCTCCTGCGTCCCTTCCCGATGTCGAATCCGTACGCACCCTGTTGCGCCGTGTCATCGATCCTGAAGTCGGGGTCAATATCGTCGATCTCGGGCTCGTCTACCGCATCGACGTGACGGCCGAAGAAGTGCTCATCGAGATGACGATGACTTCGCCCGCGTGTCCGATGGGAGATATGATCATGGACGACATCGATGCCGTTCTCGATGGGGCGTTGCCGGAAAATTTGCGAGTGGTCGTGAAAATGGTGTGGGACCCGCCGTGGAATCCGGGAATGATGAATGCTGAAGCACGCGAACATTTCGGCTGGGAAAAGTGAGCATTTCCCGAAGCATTCTGTAGCAGAGATTTTGCACGCGGAAGGCGAAGCGCAGGCTTGCCTTCCCGGCCCGGCACGCCGGCACGCTCCCGGCCTCGCCCGAGAAAACAATCACCCAGGTCCCTGATGATGCAGGATTTACGCCCCCCGGCGCGTCTTCCATTACTCGTGCTCGGAATGCTTTCGCTGGTTGGAGGCGTCCTGGCGGGGTTGTCGCGGCTGGCGCTCGACATGCCGGTTTTTGCCGCGAACCAAGCCGGGCTGCATGGTGCGCTGATGATCGGCGCGTTCTTCGGTACCGTGATCAGTCTCGAGCGCGCGGTCGCCCTGGCAAGGATGTGGGCGTACCTCGCACCTGCTTGCGCGGGGGCGGGGGGACTCGTCCTTCTCGCTGGGGCGCCCGCGCCGCTTGCGCAGGGGTTTTTCATTGCGGCTGCGCTGATCCTCGTCCTTGGCAGCGTTCAGGTGATGCGGCGCCAGACGGTGTTGTTTACCGTGGTGCTGGCGGTGGGAGCGCTGTGCTGGTTGGTCGGCAATCTGGCGTGGCTGATCGAAAACAATGTTCAGGCCGCAGTGCCGTGGTGGCTGGGATTCCTCGTGCTGACGATCGCCGGCGAACGCCTGGAGCTGACACGTTTCCTGCCGTCGCGACCTGCGGCGGCTCCGCTTTTCAGCGTCGCAGTGGCAGTGATTTTGGGCGGCGCCGCGACCTCGCTGTGGCGCGAGGAGGCCGGTTTGGCGATCTTTGCCGGCGGACTGCTTTTCCTGGCCGCGTGGTTGCTGCGCTACGACATCGCGCGTCACAACGCCCGCCAGAAGGGGCTCACACGTTTCATCGCGATCTGTCTGCTGTCGGGTTACGCGTGGCTCGCGGCCGGGGCGCTGTTGGGTCTGGGGAACGGTTTCGCGCCGGGTGCCGCGATGCGCGACGCCGCACTCCATGCGATCGCGCTCGGCTTCGTCTTCGCAATGGTGTTCGGCCACGCACCGATCATTTTTCCCGCGATTGCGAGAGTGAAGCTGCCGTATCACCCGGTGTTTTACTTGCCGCTCGTCGCGCTGCACGTGTCGCTCGCGGCGCGCATCGCTGGCAGCGCAGAGGAGTGGTTCGCGCTGCGGCAACTGGGAGCGGTGCTGAATGGCCTGGCGTTGCTGCTGTTCATCGTGACGATGATCACGAGTGTGCTCCGGGGACGAAAGCGGGGCAGGGCGTGAGGCGTCCGGTCCGGGGGGTGAGGGGATGAGCCCACGGGTTCCTTCGGGGCCGGTCTCCCGCAACGGAGAAACCGAGCGGCCGGCCGGTCAGCTGGGCGTCGGAGCCGGGAAGACCTTGCGGTAGATCGACTCGCTGGCGTAAGCCATCACGGGAAGGGTTACCGGCAGGAGCAGGGGTATCGCGATCGACAGCATGATCGTCGCTGCGAGGACCAACGCCCACAGCATGTTGGTAAAAAAGCTGTGGAAAACCGCACGAACGCTGGCGTTGACCGCGACGACGAGACCGGCACGGCGCTCGATCAGCAGTGGCACCGCGTAGGCGGTGACGAAAAACACGATCAGCGCGAAAAACCCTCCCGCAATCGACACCCCGACATGAAACCGCAGCACGGTACCCGACAGCGGAAGCAGCAGGCTCCAGTCGGAACTGCTATCACCGACCATGAAACTGAACAGGATGCCGGCGTCGGTCATCCAGATCACGAACACGAAACCGCAAACCAGCATCAAGCCCCAGAGGTCCCGCGGCGTGTTCACGAAGCCGGCGGCGACGTCTCGAATCCCCGGTTTGCCGCCCCTGCGGCGCACTCTTGAAATCGCGAAAAATCCGGCCAGCAGGCCTGGTGCGATGAGCATGAACCCGCCGATAAGCGGCAGTCCCATCGGACTGAACCCGAGACTCACCAGCGCGCCCAGCAGCCCGACGCCCGCAAGCATGAAAGTTCCGGCGTACATAATGCTGACCAGCGGCGCCGACAGGAATACGCGCACACCTTCGCCCACGGCCGTCGCAATTTGCACGGGACGGATATGCTGCGGTTGCGGGCGGCTGGCATTCATCCGGGAGGCTCACAACGGGTTCGGGAGCAATTCGGTTTGACGCACCTTTCACTCCACGATACACATCAATTGGGCGAGCGGAATGGAAAAGTTGTAGGGTTTACGAGGCCCCGGCGGAGCGGTTGAATCAAGATTTTTGACTTGATTTACGTCAAATTGGATGGCGTATGTAAACGATATGATCGGTGGTTTTAATTCGGGGCAATGCAAATATTCATCCCCATATAACAGGAGATTATAATGAAAAAATCCACAATGATTCTTGCAGCCTCCCTCGCCGCCCTTTTGTCCGCCTGCGGAGAAAAGGAAAGCGACGTTCCTGCAGCCCCCGCGACGACCCCCGCACCCGCTCCGGCAGCACCCGAGGCCCCGGCGACCCCGCCCGCGTCGGAAGCTCCGGCAGCCCCGGCCGCTTCCGAAGCGCCCGCAGCAGCGCCGGCCGCACCGGCTGCACCGGCCGCGTCCGCAGCAAACGGAGCCAGCGTCTATAACAAGACGTGTTCGCTGTGCCATGCAGCAGGCGTCGCCGGCGCACCGAAGCCGGGCGACAAGGCCGACTGGGGCCCGCGTATCGCCCAAGGCAAGGACCTCCTTTACAAGCATGCGATCGAAGGCTTCACCGGCGCGAAAGGCATGATGCCCCCGCGTGGCGGCGGTGCTTCGCTGACCGACGAGGAAGTCAAGGCGGCAGTCGATTACATGGTTGGAAAGTCGAGCTGATTTCGACCAGGACTCACGCTCGTCGCCTCCTCGGAGGCGACCGGCAACAAAAAAGGGGCGATCCAATCGCCCCTTTTTTTTTGCCTGCAGCAGCGGCATGCGCCTGCTCCCGCTGCCAGCCCTGCGGTCAGGCTTCGCTGTCGATCCCCAGCATCGGGTTTTCGAGCAGAGCACGAATCAGTTGTGCGACGTTGTGGGCAGGAGCCTGGTCGGGACGGGTCACCGGATCGGCATGCACCCGACCGTCGACGTCGTGAAGGTGGTTGGGAAAAGTTGCCAGATCGCGGTGCAGCGGCGCCGTGTCGATACCGGCTTCGGCGTCGCCGTGTGTCCAGCGCAGCGAATAGGCGTCGGGCGCGGCATAACGGATGGTCAGCGTGACGCCGTTTTCGAGCGTCGCGATCAAGGCGTCCTGTTTCTGCTCGATAGGCACTGCAAGCCGTTCCCCGAAGTCCTTTTCGATGGCTGCCCCAAGTTCGATGTGCAAGCTCATTTGCGACCGATCTCCTTCAGGCATTCGGCAAGCATCGCGCGTACGGTCTCCCGGGTGTCGGACAGGATGCGCGCACTGAGGTAATGTTCGTAGGCGGGATGTTCGGGAACCGCGCCGGTGTAGATCTGCTCGAGCAGCGCGATCTCGTCCGCCACGCCGTAGCCTTCGAGGATGGCGCCGCGGTTCTCGCGCAGTTCGTAAATCAGGCGGGAGAGCTGTTCGAGCTGGATTGCATCTTCAGGCTCGAAGTCGTTGTAGAAATTGGCCATGGTCACATACCTTGATCATGGAGTACGCCGCCGTCCAGCACTGCCATGGCAGGCGTGACGTCGGCAAATGCGACGACCTTGCCGCCATGCTCCGTGGCGAATTTCTGCGCGTCCCCTTCGAGTGCGAACGAAGCGATCGTCGGCCCCATCGAACCGTGACGCGAGCTGCCGTGGACATACCAGGCGGCTTTCGCGTCAATCCAGTTGTCGCGCGGTTCGGTCCAGTCGGCCTTGCCCATGTCTTGCACGAACAGCGCGCGCACCTGCCTCACCTGCTCGGGCTTGAAGTAGATCGCGAACATTTCCACGGTGTCGCAGAAGAAATCGGGTTCGGCGCGGTCGGCGTAGTGAATCTGCGCTTTCGGGCCCGGGTAGTCGGCGAGCAACATGCCGTCGAGCGTGCATGAGGTGCTGCGGTCGATCTCCACCGGGACGAGCGGCGCAGACCCGTCGGTTTTCCCGCACGCGGCGAGCAGCGTCGCGGCGAAACACACCACGAGGAGGTGGCGTACGAGCGAGCTGCGTAGCGGATTGGCGGACGGGCGTCTTTGCGCGTTCATTTGCGAAATCTCCAGGTGGCGACAGCGAGCGGTGTCACGATCCATGCCAGCATCACCAGGCCGAGCAGCCAGGGCTCTGCGAGCGTGCGGGGGAAAACGGTGGCGAGCCCATACAGCGTGCGGACGTCGTCGAGCGTGAAAATGTTGAGGATGCGGAACACGTCGGCGGGGTTGAGCAGCAGCAGGTAGGGAAAAATCTCGCCGCCGTAGCTGCCGCCGGTGACGACCAGCGCACCGAGCAGCAGCAGGTCGAACACCAGCACGAAGAAGAACCATGCCGCGATCGCGAGGCCGGAGGCGCGGGTACGGTCGGCGGCGAACACCGACAGCATCACCGCGATGCTCAGGAAAGCCATTCCGAGCAGCACGGAACTCGCCATGAAGCCGAAGTAGTGGAACAGTGCGGGGAGGTCGAGTTGCGCCGCCAGCACGACGGCGACGAGACCGAAGCCGGCAATTGTCGAGAAAGCGAGCGCCGCCGCGAGGCCGAGATATTTGCCGAGCAGCAGCTCGAAGCGGGTAATCGGCATCGACAGCAGCAAGTCGAGCGAACCGCGCTCGCGCTCGCCGACGATCGCATCGAAGCCGAGCACCAGTGCGATCAGCGGGATCAGGTAGATCACGAGGCTCACGAGGCTCGCGATCGTCACGCCGATCGAACGAAACCCGACCGCGCCCTGCTGCGCGCCGCCGAAATATGCGATCACCAGCGCGAACACCGTGAACACGAGCGCCACCGCGAGCACCCAGCGGTTGCGGATGCGGTCCCAGAATTCCTTGCCGGCGATCGTGCCGACCTGTCGCAATTCCATATGATCAATCCGAAAAACCGAAGAACACGTCTTCGAGCGACGGTTCGTGGACGTGAAGATCGAGCACCTTGTCGCCGAGCGACGCGAGCGCCTGCAGCACGAGCATCTTCGCGTCACGCCGGCACTGCACCGCGACGTGATCGTCGCGAGCTTCGACTGCGGTGACCGGCAAATGGCCCAGCACCGTGCGGACGCGCTCGAAATCGGCCCGCGGCAGCCGCACGTGGAACCACAGCGGCAGGTCCATCCGCTCGCGCAGCATCTGCACCGTGCCGATCGCCTGCACCTTGCCGGCCGCCATGATCGCCAGCCGATCGACCCGCTCCTGAATCTCGGCGAGGATGTGCGAAGTCAGGATCATCGTCACGCCGTCAGCCTTGAGGCCGCGCAGGATCAGGTAGAACTCCCGGATTGCTTCGGGATCGAGGCCGTTGGTCGGCTCGTCGAGGAACAGGAGCTGGGGGCGGCCGAGCAGCGCCTGCGCGAAGCCGAGCCGCTGCCGCATCCCTTTCGAGTATTCCCGGACGCGCCGCTGGGCCGCGTGGGTGAGGCCGACACGCTCGAGGACCGGCGCGCACTCTTTCGCCGGCACGCGCTTGAGGCGGGCGAAGAACTGCAGCGTCTCGAGGCCGGTGAGGTTGTCGTAGAGCACGACGTTTTCCGGCAGATAGCCGATCTTGCGCCGCACGGCGCGAAAGCCGCCGCCGCTTACTGGCGCACCATCGATGCGAATGTCGCCGGCGGTCAGCGGGACCAGTCCGAGCATCATCTTGAACAGCGTGCTCTTGCCCGCGCCATTGTGGCCGATCAGCCCGAACAGCTCGCCGCGTCCGACGTCGAGGTCGACGCCGTCGACGGCATGAACGGCACCGTAATGCCTGGTCGCGCCACGCACGGCGACGATCGCGGCCGGATCGACGCCGCGCTCAGCGTGCTGCGGGGTGGTGCTTGTCACGCCATTTGCTCCAGTTCTCGTGTGCTGGCCGCATGTGCGGCTTCGGGTCGATGATGCTTGGGGCGCGCAGCAGCGGGAACTGCTGGCCGACGAGCCGCAGCGTCTGAACTGCGGGGCTCGCGAGCAGAAGTTTCATCATCGGGTGTTGCCACGACAAGCGGTCGACCAGATCGTTGGCTTCGTACGGAACGTCCCCGTGGCCGTCGCCGTTGCGGTCCCAGCCAAGATAATTGCTCCAGTAATTGCCGTCCTTGACGCCCCACAATTCGTCGCGCGCCGCGACGTAGCGGACCTGCTCGCGATTCGTGATGAAATCGTTGCCCTCGACCTGGTTGTGTTTCGATCCCGCCCACAGGTGCGTGCCGACGATGTTGTCGACGACGAGGTTGTTGCGCAGCACATTGAATTCGGCGTCGTAGATGAAGAAACCGCGCTGGTTGCCCGCGACCACGTTGCCTTCGACGACCGAGTCCTGCAGCGTGCGCAGCATGATGCCGTGGTCGGAATTGCCCCACGCGCGGTTATTCCGGACGATCTGTCGGCGCGCCATCATCAGCGCGAGTCCACCGCGGTTGTGGTAGGACTCGTTGTCCTCCCAGCGGTTGTCGTTCGAATTCATGTAATGCGTGCCGTAGCGCACGTCGTGGATGCGATTGCCGATGAATTCCGCGTGGTGGGAGACGTCGACGTAAATGCCGTCGCGGACGAAGCTGACGTGGTTGTTGCGGATTTTTGCCCCGGTCGTGTTGTACAGCTGGATGCCGTTGCCGCGACTCGCGGACCGGTAATCGCGCTTGCCGGTGATCACGTTCCCGTCGATCACGACGTCCTTGACGCCCTCGATCCACACCCCGAACAGGTTGTATGTGAGGTCGCAGTTACGCACCACCGCGCGCGCCGCGCCCGCTTTCATATAAATGCCCGCGTTCTGTTCGCCCAGCTTGTCCCCGGAGTTCGACAGGATGAGGCCTTCGATCGTCACGTCCGGCGCGGTGATGCGGATCACATCGCCGACACCGCCCGCGTCGAGCGTGGGGCGGTCGATACCGCGCAGCGTGAGCGGTTTGTCGATGCGCAGTCCGCCTGGGTAACGGCCGCGGGCGAGCGTGATCGTGTCGCCCGCGGCCGCGCGGTCGATCGCCGGCTGCACCGGGTCTCCCGGCGTCAGGTTCCAAGTTGCCGCATGCGCCGAGCCGCCGAGGCACAGCGCGAGCAGTGCCAGCCACGCCGCGGCGCGTGCTCCGAAAAACAGCTTCATTGCACCCTTGGCCGTGTCACAGTACCAGCAGGCCGAGCGACTTCAGCGCAATGAACAGAGCCGCGCCGATCAGGAGGTTCTTGAAGCCGACGTAGCAGATCATGTCCATCGTGTTCGCGACGCGATAGCGCCGCCCCCACCACGGCCCTTCCTTGACGTACGGCTTCGAGCCGAGGCGCACGAGGACTTCGAACACGCTCCAGCCGAACCACCAGCCGATGACCGCGCCGGCGTGAAGCTCGCCCATCGCCGCGAGTACCCAAACGAGGGTCGCGGCAACTGCAATGGCCAGTCCGGCGGCGTGGATCGCGCGCTGCTGCTGGAAGCCGGCACGGCTCCACGGCCAGAGGTGATCCCATATTTCTGCGGCAAGGTGACCGATCACGCCTTCGTGGTCCGCGTAACGCGGCTTGGCGGGATCCGTGGGCATTGTCGGATTAATCATTTCGACTCTCCAAATCCTGCAGCGATCAGGCCGCTTGCGCGTTGTCGGTGGACATCGGCTTGATCGGAATATAGTAGCCGTCGGCGCCGATCGGAGTCAGCGGCAAGCCGGCCTTGGTACGGCGTTTGCGCTCCTGCGACAGCGGCGGACACGCCTGGCAATCCGTATAGAGCACCATGCAGTCGAGGCAGTGCAGGCATTCACGGTGATCGATGCGTCCGTTCGCGTCGATCGCCTGCGCACCGCAACCCACCGCGCACGCCTTGCAGCTGCTGCATTCCTGCTTGCGGTCGAGGCCGAACCAGCGGAACGTCGATGGCATCGCGAGCGATGCGCCGAGCGGGCACAGATACTTGCAGAAAGGGCGCTCGATGAAGATCGACAGCCCGAGCAGGCCCGCCGCGAAGAGCGTGTATGGCCAGCTGCGGTTGAACATTCCGACGAGGAAAGTGGTCTTGAACGGTTCGATTTCGGCGAGCTTCTCGGCGAGCCCCATCGAGAGGAAGGACACGGCGAGCAGGCCGAAGAACACTCCGTATTTCACCCACTTCAGGCGGTCATGCCATTTCCGTGACAGCTGGAACTGGAAGCGCTTGAGTCCCACCACGCTGCCGATCTTGTACAACAGTTCGGACAGCGAACCGAACGGGCACAGCCAGCCACAGAACAAGCCCCGTCCCCAGAGGAACACGGTCACGATGATGAAGATCCAGAACAGGAAGATGAACGGATCGGTGAGGAACAGTTCCCATGTCCATTGGAACAGCAGGGCGTGGAACCAGGTGAGCACCTGCGTGATCGACGGCTGGGCAAGCAGGCCGAATCCGACAAAGCCGATACTGATGAGCCAGGCGCTGTATTTGAAGATGTTGACCGGCCACTTGTTGTTGCGGCTGGCACGGCGCGTGAGGCGGTCACGGAACCCGTAGAGTATGCCGACGGTAACCAGCAGCGCCGCAAACAGGCCGATTTCGACGGCACGCGTCTTCCACACCCGGACCCAGGGAGCATCGGGTTTGACGATTTCGGGGCGTCCGCCTTCGAGGTAGGTTTCCGGCAGCCAGTATTCGGAGTCGAAGTTCACGAAGCTGCGCGTCCCCGTTGCGCGATCGACGCGGTTGCCGAGAAACACGAATTTCCACGGATAGGCTGCGGAGAAAGCTTTCGACCGGATGATGAAAATGGACGATTCGTTGAATGTCGGTGCGCCGGCCGCTTCGAGACCATAAAGATTGACCGCGTCGAGGTCGCGGAACGTGAAGGAATCCGCGCCTTGGCGGACCTGAACACGGTCGTAGATCCCGCCCCGGACGAAACCCGAGCCCTTGAAGGATTCGACACCGCCGGTGCGGATCACGAACAGCGCGTGCTCGCCTTCTTTCAGGCGGCTCATCAGGCTGCGCCACGGACCATCACCGAGAACGGCGCGGCCGACGTCCGGCTGGTTGAGATAGCCGAACCACAGATCGATGAAAGGCTTGCCACTGCGCGGCAGCCCGACCTGTTCCGGGGTCACGACGAGGCGCTGGACGCTGCCTTCATCCACGAGTGTGGCCCAGTCGGGCTTGACTCCGGTTTCGACGAACTTCGCCGGTTCGCGCACGGTCGGCTTGAGGATGCCGACCTGACGCGCTACGTTCGTGCCGGAAGTCATCATCACCTGGTTCTGGGCGATCACGGTGACCGTCGCACCGGAAATCGCGTCGAGGCCGATGATGTTCTCTTCCGGACGGGACTGGCCGATCTCGATGTTGTCGCCGACGAACTTGCCGAGGTATTGCTGGTTGAAGCCGATCAGCGCCGATTCCGGAATCCCGAGCAGGAGGATCGGTTCGGAATGCTTCAGCACTTTGACGCCGGTAAAGCGGCCTGCGGTGTCCATGCCGATCAGGGTGACGACCGGTTTGCCGGAATAGGCCGGGGTATCGGTGATGTCGGTCGACAGCATCACGTAGCCGATCTTGCGCTTCTGGCCGTTTTCTTCGATGTAACCTTCGACGTACGGCGGCTGCCCCTTGCGCTCCGAGAAGGAGGTCGCTCCCGGCAGGACTTCGGCACAGGCCACGTAATCGCACATCTTGGGCGAAGTGGTGAGTTCGTCGGGAAGCTTCGCCTCGTACGCGTCCGCGAGGGCGACGGATGCGGAAAGGATCAGGGCGAGGGACAGCAGGATATTGCGAAAGACAGCGGGGAATTTCATGAGGCGTACCGTTTGGAGGGGTGTGAAGTCAGTGTAAATAACCCTGTTGCCGGTGTAATTGTTCCCGGTCAATTAATAAATTAACGACTGCTGAAATACCAGGAGAAACAACGCTCGGCATTGGTTTCGAGCACCGGCGAGCTTACGGTCCAGCCAGACGGGAGTGTCGAGCCTGTCGGAGACGGCGAGTCTCCGGCAGGTCATGCGAGGTCGGAAAGCTTACGCTTCGACGATCATGCGGCTGCGCATTTCCAGATGCAGTGCGTGGCAGAAGTGGGTGCAGTAGCACCAGTACACCCCGGGCTTGTCGGCGATGAACGTGACCGACTTCGTTTCCTGCGGGCTGACGGCGAAATTGATATCGTGCTTCGGGATGGCGAAGCCGTGGGTCAAGTCCTCGACCTTGTCGTGGTTGGTCAGGATGATCGTCACTTCGTCACCCTTCTTGACCCTGAATTCGCGCAGGCTGTAAGCGGGCGCCTGGCTCGTCAGCTTGACCGTGACTTTCTTGCCTTCGCGGAACACGCCGGATTCCTTCGGGTCCTTCACCGCATGCGGGAAATCATCGAGGTTGTACACCTGACGCGTCTTGATGATGTCGCGCCGGATGACGATCGAATCGTGCGGTTCGGACGTCACCGAGTGGTCGGCGACCAGCATCATCTTGTCGCCGCTGATGTCGATCATCTGCGCCGTTTCCGGGTGCAGCGGGCCGACCGGCAGGAAGCGGTCTTTCGAGAACTTGTTGTCCGAGATGAAGTACTTGCCGTCCGCCTCTTTGGTTTCGCCCATCGACGTGAAGCCGTGGCCCGGCTGGTAATGCACGTCGAGCCGATCGACAACGGGAGTGGCGGTCTTGTCGCCTTGATACGACTTGATCGCCGCTTCGACGTTCCACTTGACGATCTGGCTGTCGAGGAACAGCGTGGTGTACGCATTGCCCTTGTTGTCGAAACCGGTGTGCAGCGGGCCAAGGCCGATTTCCGGCTCGGCGACGACGCATTCGCGCGCCTCCTTCACGCCACCGTCAAACCATTTCAGGACCTGCTCATGCGAGATCACGGTCGCAGTCGGAGAAAGCTTGCCCGAGCAGGCGTAGTATTTTCCATCCGGGCTGACGTTGACGCCATGCGGGTTCTTCGGAATCGGCACGTAGCAGGTCAGCGCAGTCTTCGGATCGGCGTTCGATGCCCTCAGGCCGTCGACGACGGGGACTTTGGAGTCGCCGATATAAGTGACTTTCCCTGCCTTGACTGCTTCCTCGATGCGCGCGATGTTGAAGAACAGGCAGGCGTCCCACTCCGAAGCCATCGTTTCTTCGTAGTGGACACCCATTTCGATGTTGTACTGGTTCGTGCAAGCAAGCTTGCCGTCGTACGAACTGGCGACCAGATCGCAGTTGCCGTCGATCAGCACCTGCCAGCGCACTTCCATCGATTCGGCGTCGACGCAGGAGAACACCGAGCGGTACGCGGCGACGTCGTCGAGGCCGTGCCCGTCGTTCGGCAGCGGAATCGAGAATTCCGTGCCGCAGAAGACGCGCGTGGTGTGGTTGATCGCGGGATCGACCGGATCGCGCTTGTCAGGGAACGTGCCGTGAAAACCCTGGACGTTCGGCAGTTCGGTGATCTTGTCGCATTCCATCGTGTCCAGGCGCACGCGGGCGAGCCGACCGTGGATCTTGTCGTTCACCCACAGGTACTTGCCGTCGTAGGTGCCATCGGTATACGACGGGTGCACGTGGTGGGTGTCGCCGGTCTTATACTTCACGCTGCCGTCGGGCTTGGTGCCGATGATCGCCTTCGATTCGTTCGTGATCCCCCAGCCGACCATGCAGTCCATGTTGAACACCGGGATGCTCTTCAGCTCGCGCCCGGAGGGCAGGCCGTAGATGCGCACGTCGCCCGAGTGACCGCCACTCGAGAACGAATAATAGGTATCGAGCTGGCCGGGCGCGACTTCATACTTGCCGACATGCTCGGCAGGCACGGCTTCGGCCTGGGCGGCAGCAGCGGGTGCGGCAGGTGCGGCGGACGGCGCCTGCTCCTGTTTGCAAGCCGACAGCCCGACCGATAGCCCGGCGCCGGCAAGACCGGCAAATGCTGCGGTATTGAGGAACTTCCGACGGCTGGGGTCCGGCTGGCCGTGAAGCTTTTGATCCTGGTTCTGGTCCTGGCTCATGTGGGCGACTCCGTTCTACAAGGTGATCAATCTTCGCTGACGCCTGCTCTCTTGCCGGAAGAGCGGCAGAGCGCACAGTAACATGCTGTTACAACAATTGTCATATTCTTCGGGGCCGCATGTTAGTGGATGCGGCTGAAAGTTTCCTTGACCGAGGACAAGGACTTGGGCGATGCGGAATCTGTGGGCCCCTGGCAGGGCAGGGGGGGCGCCGCTGCTGCGCCCGACGAGTCTTCCAACAGGGATTCACGCTTGTGCGACGGAGACGAAGATCATCACCATGAGCGGTATCCACAGGACCACGGCGACGCTGTATACCATGTATGTGACGTGCAGCGCCTCGAGATCGCCCCTGATTTGCAGCTCCATGCGGATATCACGGTAAAGGGTGCGCAGTGCGACGAAGTGCGCGAGCAGATGCACCACGATCAGTGCGGCGAGGCTTGGAATCGCAAGAACGATTGCCGATCCCCAGAGCGGGGACGCGGCGCGGGCCGCGATCAGATAAGCCTGTTCATGAGTCGGGCGTTGTCTGTCGACAGGGGTCGTGAGACGCAACATTGCGGCGAAGAGGTGGACCGAGGCGATTTCGGCGGCAAAAATCAGCAGCGCAATCCATTCCCAGTTCGTCGATGCCGGATTCATGCGATAGATCTCCGGATGATCGCGCATCGCGAAGACGATCATGAACGGCGGAATCAACGCAAAGGGGAGCACTACGCGGCCGAATGTGGCGCCGCGTGAAGGGCCTGATATTTCCAAGACAGTCTCCGTCAGCCTCGCATCAGGCCTCGGAATCCTGCACGATTCCCTGTTCGACGGCAAACACGGCCGCCTGCACGCGACTCGTCAAGTTGAGTTTGCGCAGGACGTTCTGTACGTGGATCTTCACGGTGCTTTCAGCCAATTCGAGCTTGCGCGCGATTTCCTTGTTGCTCTGCCCGCGTGCAAGAAAAGTGAGGATTTCGCGTTCGCGCGGGGACAGTTTGTTGAGTTCCGATGCGACCACCGTTTGTGCCACGGTTTTCGGCGGAAGCTCGCCGCGCACGCCTTTCAGGAGTTTCCCCATCATCTGCGGCGAGATCACGGATTCACCCTCGGCTGCCCTGTTGATGGCTGCGATCAGCGCATCGGCCTCGATGTTCTTGAGAAGATAGCCGCAGGCTCCCGCACGCAACGTCTCGATGAGATCCTCGGCGTCTTCCGACACCGTGAGCATCAGGACATGCGAGTTCGGCGACTCTTCGGCCATCATCGCCGCGGCGTCGCGCCCCGAGAGCCCGGGCATGTGCAGGTCGAGCAGCACGACATCGGGTTTGAGCTGCCCGGCGCGCTTGACGCCCTCCATCCCGTCGCCGGCCTCGCCGACGATGTCGAACTCCGCATGGCGCTGCAGCAGCGATTTGATGCCGCTGCGGAAAAGGGCGTGGTCGTCGACCAGGAGGACGCGGATCGGGTCAGGCATCGATGAGGTTTTCCTTGTTGATGCGGGAAAGTTCTACACGGATTTCGGTGCCCTTGCCGCGCGCGGAACGTATCGAGAATCGTCCGCCGATACGCAGCGTCCGCTCCCTCATGATCTGGAGCCCGATGTGGGCTTCCTGCGCCGCGGCACTGCGGTCGGCTTCCTCGAAACCGACACCGTCGTCGCGGACGACCACCGAAAGTCCGTCGATGCCGCGGCGGATCACGACTTTCACAGACCGGGCGTTCGCGTGCTTGCGCACGTTCGACAGCGCCTCCTGCACGATATACAGAACCTGCGTCTCGGCTTCCGCGTCGAGCGGGGCCGCATCGCCGAGCACGTCGAGGTCGGTGGCGATCCCGGTTTGCTCGGCCAGGCGCCGCAGAGTCGCGGTGATCGCCAGGCCCAGGTCCTGTTTTTCGACACGCGTGCGGAAATGCACCAGCAGCTCACGCACGTCGTCATAGCTCTCCTGCACGCCTTGGCGCAGCATCGCCAGCGTGTCGCGCGCTTCGCCGGCCTCGTTGCGGTCGAGCGCGCTCTCGAGCATCTGCACCTGCAGGTTCATGAAGGCGAGTCCCTGCGCAATCGAATCGTGCAGTTCGCGTGCGAGCAGGTTGCGTTCCTCCGACACGGCCAGTTCGCGCCCGCTCGCCTGCAGGCGCTGGTTCTCGATCGCGATCCCCAGCTGCTGGCCGAGCGTTTCGAGCAACAGGCGGTCGGAGTCGGAAAGGGGGCGGGCGTCGACGAAATACAGGTTGTAGATGCCGAGCGTCTGTTTGTTCGCGGTGATCGCCGTCGCAGTGATGACCTGGAAACCTGCGCGCCGGCATACCCACAGCGTCAGGGCCGGATCCGGGGTGCTCAACTCCGACACCAGCGATGTCCCGCGCCGCACCGCTTCGCCGCACAGGCATTCGCCGCATTGGAGCACCGCCTCGCGATCGATGAACTCCTGGTCGAGCCCGTTGTGCACGGTCAGGCAGAGATTCTCGGAACCGCTGTCGAGCAATCGCGCCGAACTCGCCCCGGCGCCGAACGTCGCCTCGACGCGCTGCAGAAAGCCTCTGCAGAGGCTGTCCACGTCATTGGGCTCACGCAAGAAAGCGCCGATATCGTAGAGGATTTCGAGTTCGCGGTTTTTTTCCTCGAGACTGCGGGTCTTCGCCGCGACCCGCTCTTCGAGCGTGGCGTAGAGGCCTTGCAGGTGGACCGCCATGCGGTTGAAACCTTCCGACAATTCGCCGAATTCATCGCTCGCGAGCACCGGGACGCGGGCGTTGAAGTCCTCCTGCTCCATCCGCTTCATGCCGTCCTGCAGTTCGCACACCGGCTGGATCACGAGGACGAAGAAGAAACGGATCAGCACCAGTGTGCCGATGATCGCCAGCGCGATCAGCGACACCTGCGACGCGCGCAGGATATCGGTGTTGCGGGCGTAGCTGCGCTCCATCTTGAGCACGACTTCGTTGATCCCCGAGACGAAGCTTTTGACGGTGCGATCGAAGTCGGACAGGCCGGCGCGACGGCGCACGGGGTCGGGCGTGGCGATCAGGTCGGCGAGCACGGGACGGATGTGCAACGACCAGAACTCGGCCATCTTGTCGAGATCCGCGGGAATGCCGTTGTCGCGCGGGATGAAAAGCGGGCGGTGCGGGTCACCGCGACGAAGTTCGCCGAGCACCCGTTCGAAGTCGTCGAGTTCCGACTTCAGAGACGCAGTGAAGGCTGCCTGATCGTTCGACGTCGCAGCCGGGCCGCGCGCCAGCAAGTGATCGATGCGGTAGGCGCGCATCCGCAAGCTTCCGGCATCATTGATCGCTGCGGCGGCACCTTCGAGTTGCCAGGAGATGAACAGCGTCAGGCCGATCGCGGTGAGCGCAACAAGGAAAAACACCAGCAGAATGCCGGTGATTTTGGTGGCCAGACTGTTGCGCAGACGCAGCATGAACGCTCATTGCTGAAGAAGGCCTGCAGACTACGACGCAAGTCCTCCTCGAGCAAGAGCGGGCAGCACAAAAAATGTGCTGCCCGATACTACTACCGACTCAGGTTCAGGCTGCCTTGACCTGACGCTTGGTCCGCACGATCTGGTAGGCACGACCCAGATAGCTGATCGGCGCGGTCCAGATATGGACGAGACGCGAGAACGGGAACAGCAGGAAGACCGTCATGCCGAAGAACATGTGCAGGCGGAACACCGGCTCGACCGCATCGAGCAGCGCCGGCTGCGGATTGAGCGTCAGTATGCTCTGCACCCAGCCCGACAGCGCCAGCATCACGCCCGGGTCGCCATGGTTCGCATGGCCGATCGAGACTGGCAGCGTCGACAAGCCCAGCAGCAGCGTGATCATCAGCCAAGTGATGATGAAGACGTCCATCGTGCGGCTCGCCGCGCGCACGCGCGCGTTGAACATGCGACGCAGCCACAGGATGCCGCCGCCGATCAGGCACATCGTGCCGAACACGCTCCCGGCGACGATCGCGAGCCACTGGTGGTCGAGGTCGGACACGCCGAGCGCGATCCAGAACGCATGGGGCAGCACCAGGCCGGCGAAATGGCCGCCGAAGATCGCCAGGATGCCGACGTGGAACAGGTTGCTCGCGACCCACATGTAGCGCTTGGACAGCAGCAGCGACGAGTCGGTCTTCCACGTGTACTGCTCGTTGTCGTAGCGGATCCAGCTGCCGACAATGAACACCGTCAGCGCGATGTAGGGGTACACCCCGAAAAAGAAGTTTTGCAGGTTCATGATGTCTCCTCAGGCAGCCAGGCGAGCGAGGCTGCCCTGTTTCTCGATGATCCGGACCAGCTTCGCGTGATCGCTGCCGGATTTTTCCAGGTTGTCGGCGAGCACTTTGAGCACCTTTGCGACGTCGGCGAGGAACACCCGCGCTTCGTCGAGCTCGATCGTCGAAACGAACTCGAGCATCACCGGCAGGTAGTCGGGCAGTTCCTTCTCGTCGACCTTCAGCCCGTAGCTGCGGTAGAACTCGCCGAGATCGATCAGCGCCGGTCCGCGCGTCTTCTCCTCGCCGAACAGGTGGTGCGTCAGGTGCAGGCTGTGCTCGGCGGTGAGGTCGAAGCACTGGACGTAGTTGCCCTGCAGTTCGAGCGGCTCGGCGGCGAGCATCGCGGTGATGAATTCCGCGACCTGGCTCGCCTCGTCGGCGCTGAGGACATTCTCTTCATCGAGGCCGACAACGAAGGCGCGCACGTCATTGCCAGCCATTTCGCGCAGCGCCGCAAGAAACTCGTCGTTCGGGTAATCGAGAAGGGCGGAAAGCAGTCGGAAAATTTTCATCATCGTCTCCTTTATTCGCGCGGGCCGGCGAGCGGTGCGGGTTCGCGCGGCTCGGCGCTCTCCTTGCGGCGTTCGGGGAACAGCGAGTTGCGCGTTATGCCGGTCGACGAATCGTTACCGAACGTGAAGCCGTTCTGGCCCTGGAAGGCGTGGTAGTCGTCGAGACGGATTTCCTCGTGCGCGGTCGGCACGACGAAGCGGTCTTCGTAGTTCGCGATCGCCAGATAGCGGTACATCTCCTTCGCGATGTTCTCGTCGATGCCGGCGCGCGTCAGCGGCCCGACGTCCGGCTTGCCTTCGACGTGGATCGAGCGCATGTACGAGCGCATCGCGAGCAGGCGGTTGAGTGCGCCCGTGATGTATTCCGTTTTGCCCGCGGTCAGCAGGTTCGCCAGATACTGCACCGGCAGGCGCATCGCCTCGGCTTTCGGGATGACGCCGTCGGCTTCGGTCGGCAGCGTCTTCTGGTCGATCTGCGACTGCACCGGGGAGAGCGGCGGCACGTACCAGATCATCGGCAGCGTGCGGAACTCGGGGTGCAGCGGGAACGCGATCTTCCACTCGACCGCCATCTTGTAGATCGGCGACTTCTGCGCGGCGTCGATCCAGGTCTGCGGCACGCCGTCCTTCAGCGCCTGCGCGATGATGACGGGATCATACGGGTCGACGAAGAGGTCGAGGTGCGCCTTGTACAGATCCTGCTCGTTGTCGGTCGAAGCGGCATCCAGCAGCTTGTCGGCGTCATAGAGGATGATGCCGTTGTAGCGGATGCGGCCGACGCAGGATTCCGAGCACACGGTCGGCAGGCCAGACTCGACGCGGGGATAGCAGCCGATGCACTTCTCGGCCTTCGACGATTCCCAATTGAAGAACACTTTCTTGTACGGGCAGCCGGAGATGCACATCCGCCAGCCGCGGCAGCGGTCTTGGTCGGCGAGCACGATGCCGTCTTCCTCGCGCTTGTACAGGGCGCCGGATGGGCAGGAGGCGACACAGGCGGGGTTGATGCAGTGGTTGCAGATGCGCGGCAGATACAGATGGAAGGTGTTCTCGAACTGCTTGTACATCTCCTTCTGCATGTTGGCGAAGTTGGCGTCCTGCGCGCGGGCGGCGAATTCGCCCGCGAGGTCGTCTTCCCAGTTCGGCCCCCACGTGATCTTGTCCATCTTCTGGCCGGTGATCTGCGACACCGGGCGCGCGGTCGGCGTGGCTTCCGACAGCGGCGCGTTCTGCAGCCGGGCGTAGTCGTACGTGAACGGCTCGTAGTAGTCGTCGATCTCCGGCATGTTCGGGTTGGCGAAAATCTGCACGATCTTCTTCAGCCGGCCGCCGGCTTTCAGTTCGAGCTTGCCGTTAACCTTTTCCCAGCCGCCTTTCCACTTTTCCTGGTTTTCCCACTGCTTCGGATAGCCGATGCCGGGCTTCGATTCAACGTTGTTGAACCAGGCGTATTCGATGCCCTTGCGGTTCGACCAGACGTTCTTGCAGGTCACCGAGCAGGTATGGCAACCGATGCACTTGTCCAGGTTGAACACCATCGCGAATTGCGCGCGGATTTTCATGCGTTTCTCCTAATCCTTGATCCTTGGAGCGAAGGCGTGGTGCCGCTTCGCTCCGGGTGGGGTATTTGCTCCGCGGGCTGCGGAACTCGCTCGCTGTGCTCGCTCAGACAGTCCTCGCCCGCTCCGCAAACACCCCACCCTCCGTAAATACGTCCTATCGGCTTCCTCAATTACCGCGGTCCGACCCCGACCGGATTGCGCTGCGCTTCCCGCTCGGCGGTCAGCGGGCGTTCCAGCCAGTCGATGTCCTGGTCCGCGACCTTGTGCAGCACCACCATCTCGTCACGCTGGCAGCCCACCGTGCCGTAGTAGTTGAAGCTGTACGCGAGCTGGGCGTAGCCGCCGACCATGTTCGTCGGCTTGACGATCACGCGCGTCACGGAGTTCAGGATGCCGCCGCGCTTGCCGGTCGAAGGCGAGCCCGGGACATTCACCGTCTTTTCCTGTGCGTGGTACATCAGCGCCATGCCGCGCGGCACGCGCTGCGACACCACTGCGCGGGCCATCGTCGCGCCGTTCGCGTTGATCGCCTCGACCCAGTCGTTGTCCTTCAGGCCGATTTCCTTCGCGTCGTCTTCCGACACCCACACGTACGGGCCGCCACGGAACAGCGACAGCATGCGCAGGTTGTCCTGGTACGACGAGTGGATGCCCCACTTGGAGTGCGGCGTGATCCACGACAGCGTCAGGTGCGGCTTGCGGCGCACCGAATCGGGGATCACGTTCTGCGCCTTCATGTCGACCGGCGGGCGATACGCGCAGAAGCCTTCGCCGAAGTCGAGGAACCACTCGTGATCCTGATAGAAGTGCGCGCGGCCGGTCAGCGTGCGGAACGGGATGTGCTCGTGGATGTTCGTGTAGCCGGCGGTGTAGCTGACCGTCTCCGATTCGATCCCGGACCACGTCGGCGCGGTGATGATCTTCCTCGGCTGGGCCTGGATGTCGCGGAACGTGATCTTGTCCTCGTGACGTCCCGCGTACAGGTGATGGTGGTCGATGCCCGTCTTCTTCGACAGCGCCGACCACGACTTGTGCGCGACTTCACCGTTGGTCTCCGGCGCCATGCGCATCACCGCGTCGCACACCGAGATGTCTTCCTCGAGCGACGGCATGCCGAACGAGATCCCCGGCAGCTTCACCGTGTAGTTGCACTTCTTGAGCTCTTCGTATTCCTGGTCGGTGTTCCAGTCGATGCCCTTGACGTTGTTGCCGAGCTTGGTCATCAGCGGGCCGAGCGCGATGTACTTGCGGTAGGTGTTCGCGAAATCGCGTTCGACGAGCTTGAGCAGCGGCAGCGTCTTGCCCGGCACCGGTTCGCATTCGCCGCGCTTCCAGTCCTTGATGCCGCCCATCGGCTGCGCCAGTTCGAACGGCGAGTCGTGCTGCATCGGCAGTGCGACGATGTCCTTGACGACGCCGAGGTGCTTCTCGGCGAGGTCCGAGAAGGTCTTCGCGATCGTCCTGAAGATCTGCCAGTCCGACTTCGACTCCCAGCCCGGCGTCACTGCTTCCGACAACGGGTGGATGAACGGATGCATGTCGGTGGTGTTGAGGTCGTTCTTCTCGTACCACGTGGCCGTCGGCAGGATGATGTCCGAGTAGGCACCGGTGGAGTTGAGGCGGAAGTTGATATCCACCATCAGGTCGAGCTTGCCGACCGGAGCCTCGCCGTGCCACTTCACTTCCTTCGTGCCGGCGCCGTCGCCGCCTTCCTGCAGCACGCCGTTCTGCGCGCCGAGGAGGTGCTTGAGGAAGTACTCGTGACCTTTCGCCGACGAGCCGATGAGGTTCGCGCGCCAGACGAAGAGGTTGCGCGGCCAGTTCTCCGGTGCATCCGGATCGGCGAACGCGACGTCCAGCTTGCCCGACTTGAGCTCATCGACGATGTACTGCGCCACACCGGCCTCATCCGTCGCGCCGGCCTTCTCGGCCGAGGCGACGAGTTCGAGCGGGTTGCGGTTGAAGTGCGGCGCCGACGGCAGCCAGCCGAGGCGGGTGGCGACGACGTTGTAGTCGGCGAGCTTGTAGCCCTTGTACTTGCCCTTCGCAGCCGGCTGCAGCAACTCGTCGGCGTCGACCGCCTCGTAGCGCCACTGGTCGGTGTGGAAGTACCAGTACGACGTCGAGTTCTGGTGGCGCGGCGGACGCTGCCAGTCGGTCGCGAACGCGATCGGCGCCCAGCCGGCCTGCGGGCGCAGCTTTTCCTGGCCGACGTAGTGCGCCCAGCCACCGCCGCTCTGACCGACGCAGCCGCACATGTGCAGCAGGTTCATGATCGACCGGTACTGCATGTCGTTGTGGTACCAGTGGTTGATCGCCGCGCCCATGATGATCATGGACTTGCCGCGCGTCTTCGACGCGTTGCTGGCGAACTCGCGACCGGTGCGCTCGATGTCGGCGGCCTTGACGCCGGTGACCTTCGCCGCCCAGGCGGGAGTGTAGGCAACCGACGAGTCGTCGTACGAGCGGGCGACGTTGTCGCCGCCGAGGCCGCGGTCGATGCCGTACTGCGCCACCTGCATGTCGAACACCGAGGTGACATAAACGGTTTCGCCCGACGCGAGCGTCAGCTTGCGCACCGGCACGTTACGGTACAGCAGGCCCGGTTCGCCCGGCTGGAAGTGCGGGAAACCGACCGGCACGACTTCGTCGCTGGCCTCGATGCACGACAGCTCGGCTTCGATCTCGTCCTGCGTCGCGGCGTTCTTCGGCAGCAGGTTCCACTTGCCTTCCTCGCCCCAGCGGAAGCCGATCGAGCCGTTCGGCGCGACATACGCCTTGGTACGCGCGTCGTAGACGATCGTCTTCCAGTCGGGGTTGTTCGCTTCGCCGAGGCTGCCTTCGAAGTCGATCGCGCGCAGGTTGCGGTCCGACACGTAGCCGTCGCCGAACGGACGCAGGATCACTTGCATCGGCAGGTCGGTGTACTTGCGCGCGTATTCGGCGAAGTAGGGGTCCTGGCGGTCGATGAAATATTCTTTCAGCGCGACGTGGCCCATCGCGAGGAACGCGGCTGCGTCGGTGCCCTGCTTGACCGGCATCCACAGGTCGGCGAACTTCACGTATTCCGCGTAGTCCGGCGCCATCGACACGATCTTCGTGCCCTTGTAGCGCACTTCGGTCGCGAAGTGTGCGTCGGGGGTGCGCGTCATCGGCAGGTTCGCGCCGGTGATGATGATATAGGTCGAGTTGTACCAGTCGGCCGCTTCGGGCACGTCGGTCTGCTCGCCCCAGGTCTGCGGGCTCGCTGCCGGAAGGTCGCAGTACCAGTCGTAGAACGAGCCGCAGGCGGCGCCGATCAGCGACAGGTAACGGGCGCCTGCCGCGTACGAGATCATCGACATCGCCGGGATCGGGGAGAAACCGTAGATGCGGTCCGGACCCCACTTCTTGATCGTGTAGATGTTCGCCGCGGCGATGATCTCGTTGACTTCCTGCCAGTCGGTGCGCACGAAGCCGCCGAGGCCGCGCACGGTGATGTACTTGTCGCGCTTGGCGTTGTCGGCCTGGATCGCTGCCCAAGCTTCGACCGGATCCTTGCCCGTCTTGCGCTCGGCGCGATACAACTCGAGGAGGCGCCCGCGGATCATCGGGTGCTTGATGCGATGCGGCGAATAGAGGTACCACGAGAACGATGCGCCGCGCTGGCAACCGCGGGGTTCGTGGTTCGGCAGGTCTTCACGCGTGCGCGGGTAGTCGGTCTGCTGCATCTCGAACGACACCAGGCCGTTCTTGACGAAGATCTTCCACGAACAGCCGCCGGTGCAGTTCACGCCGTGCGTCGAGCGCACGACCTTGTCGTGACGCCACCGGTTGCGGTAGGCGTCTTCCCAGTTGCGATCTTCGTTCGTGACGATGCCGTGGCCGCCGGCGAAGGTGTCCTTCACCTTGTCGAAGAACTTCAGTCGGTCGAGAAAATGACTCATTGCTTGCTCCTGTGATTCTGCGATTCGTAATCGGTCGGTTTTCTGGAAGGAAAGGGGTCAGGGGTTGCGGATGTAGGCGTTCTTGCGCAGGTAGAACCACCAGTTGAGGATGAGGCACGCCGCGTAGAACACCGCGAAGCCGTACATCGCGTTTTCCGGCGTGCCGGCCTTGATCTGCCCGCCGATGACGACCGGCGCGATGAAGGAACCGTAGGCCGCGACCGCCGAGGTCCAGCCGAGCACCGGTCCGCGCTGGTCCTGGTCGAAAACGAAGCCGACGGTGCGGAAGGTCGAGCCGTTGCCGATGCCCGAGGCGGCGAACAGCAGGATGAACAGCAGCATGAAGGCGAGGAAGTAGCTCTCGGGCGTCGCCGACTGGTAGGCGAGATGCATCACGTAGCCGGTCACCGCCGATGCGCCGACCAGCACGACCGAGATCACCTGAGTGACGATCGAGCCGCCGAGCTTGTCGGAGATCCAGCCGCCGACCGGGCGGATCAGCGCGCCGACGAAGGGGCCGATCCATGCGTACATCAGGGCGGAGGGCGCGTTCGGGTTCTTCGCATGCACCCAGACATTCGCGGCCGGATCGAACACGTGCGTGTTGCCGAAGATCACCGTGATCGACAGCGGCAGCGCCATCGAGAAGCCGATGAACGAGCCGAAAGTCACGACGTAGAGCGCGGTCATCGACCACGTGTGCTTGTTGCCGAAGATCGCGAACTGCTTGTTCAGGTTCGTCTTCATCTCGCCGGTCGCGACCGCTTTCAGCGCGAACAGCGTGCCGAAGATCACCAGCGGCAGCACGATCCACATGCCGTTGCCGGCGAGCAGGCCCGAGCCGTTGGGGGCCGGCAGATAGAGGTACAGGCCGATACCGGAGATGGCGAGCGCGATGCCGTACATCAGCAGGATGCGACCCATTGCCGCGCCGGTCGAGCCGATGTTCGGCGACACCACCTTGAGGTTGTTCAGGCCGAACCAGCCGATCACCGCGAGCGGCACGAGCAGCAGCAGCCACACGAAGCCGGCGTTCTGCACATAGGTCGGAGTGCCGGCGGCGATCTTGCCGATCAGCGTCGCCGAATCCTTCGCGAGCGGAATCGCGTCGCCGCCGAGCGCGCCGAACAGGCCCAGCGTCATCACTGCGGGGATCAGGATCTGCGAGGTCGTCACGCCGAAATTGCCGAGGCCGGCGTTCAGCCCCAGCGCCGTGCCCTGCAGGCGCTTCGGGAAGAACGTGCTGATGTTCGCCATCGAGCAGGCGAAGTTGCCGCCGCCGATGCCCGACAGCAGCGCCATCAGCTGGAAGACCCACAGCGGCGTGCTCTTGTCCTGCAGCGCGATGCCCGTGCCAAGGGCCGGGATGAGCAGCAGCGTGGTCGTCAGCCACACCGTGTTGCGGCCGCCGCACAGGCGGATGAAAAAGGAGGCCGGGATGCGCAGCGTCGCGCCGGACAGGCCCGAGATTGCCGCTATCGAGAACAGCTGGTCGGGCGTGAAGGGGAAGCCTGCGTTCGCCATCTGCACCGTGATGATGCCCCACATCAGCCACACGGCGAAGCCGCAGAGCAGGCTGGGGATCGAGATCCACAAGTTGCGGTTCGCAATGCGGCTGCCTTCGCGCGCCCAGAACTGCGCATCCTCGGGATGCCATTCGGCGATGTCCGGGCCGCGTGGACGTTCTCCCGGACTTACGCCGGCGGCTCCCGGAGTCGCGGGGATCGGACGCAGTTTTGCAGGTGCCATGGAATTACTCCTGTTTCAGGGGTTCGTTCACTTCGTTGCGGCCACGGGCGCGGTGCCACCGTGCAGCACATCCGCCTCGCCGCCGTGCATCACGTCGGTGCGGCGCACTTCGGTCCAGTACATCCAGATCAGGGAGACCCAGGTGACGCCGTAGAGCAGCATGAATGCGCTCGAGCGCACGCCGGTCAGGTCGAGCAGCGCGCCGAACATGATCGGCAGCAGGAAGCCGCCCAGCCCGCCGACGAGGCCGACGATTCCCGACACCGCGCCGATGTCGTGCGGGAACTCGTCCGAGATGTACTTGAACACCGATGCCTTGCCGAACGCCCAAGCGACGCCGACGGTGAACATCAGCACGGTGAAGAACCAGATGTTGTGATGAATCGCGAACGTCTTCGGGCCGGCGACCGTCATGATCGTGAATTCGGTGTGCGGGTAGGACAGCAGGAACAGGCACACCCAGGACACCCACATCACCCACCAGGTGACCTTGTGCGCACCGAAGCGGTCCGAGAACCAGCCGCCGACCGCGCGCAGCACGCCGCCAGGCAACGAGAAACAGGCTGCGAGCAGCGCTGCGGTCTCGAGGCCGAGGCCGAATTCCCCGACGTAATACTTCGTCATCCACAGCGCCAGCGCGACATAGCCGCCGAAAACGATCGAGTAGTACTGGCAGTATTTCCACACCCGGGGATTCTTCAGCACGCGCAACTGGTCGGAGAACTTCACGCTCGACGAGACGCGGTGCTTCGGGTCGTCGTAGGTGAAGAACCAGAACGCGATCGCGATGATCAGCATCGCCGTGGCGAACGCTTTCGGCACGAACTGCCAGCCGTACGCGACGACCAGCGCCGGGGCGACGAACTTCGTCAGCGCGGCGCCCGAGTTGCCGGCGCCGAACACGCCCATTGCAAAGCCCTGGTTCTTGCGTTCGAACCAGCGCGCGCAGTACGCGATGCCGACCGAGAACGAACCGCCGATGAGCCCGACGAAGAGGCCGGCGACCAGGAACTGCCAGTATTGCGTTGCCTCGCCGATCATGTAGATCGGCACGACCGTCGCGAGCATCAGCAGGAAGAACACCACTCGTCCGCCGAACTTGTCCGTCAGCAGTCCCAACGGCAGACGCACCAGCGATCCGGTCAGCACGGGGGTCGCCGCAAGCAGGCCGAACTGGGTTTCATTGAGGCCCAACTGCGCCTTGATCGGGATGCCGATCACGGCGAACAGCATCCACGCGGCAAAGCACATCGTGAATGCCGTGGTGCTCATCACCAGAACAGAGAACTGCTTTTGACGTTGTGAGGGCATGTTCCTTCCATCCTCGAATGCGGAGCGGATGTCGCTCCAAGGCAGGAGGAAGCGTATGCCTTGCAGGAGCTACCCGCCATTCGCCAAAAGCATGGGAAGGGGGTAGTCCGCCGCCGCGAGAACTAGTCATTTGGAACTAGTCATCGAGGTGCCCCGCAGCGCGAGGCGACTGATCCGGGTAAAACCTGCCGGGCGGCGGTCCGAGCGTCGAAATGACGAAGGCCGCCAGGACGGCGGCCTTCGAGGATTCCGGTGTCCCGTGCGACGCTGCGCTTCAGGCGCTGCGGGCGATCCGGTAGGCGCCGAGGACGCGCATCAGGTTGGCGAACAGCAGGCCGAACTCGAGCATCACCAACACTCCTGCGGTCCGCACGACCAGCGTGCTGCCGCTGAGTGCCGCGATCAGGAGCACCGCGAGAGCCACCGCGTGGGCGATGAGATGCTTGCGGATCGGCCCGTCCGGTTGCAGCTTTTTCATGTTCGGCGCCTTCATCCCCGCCTGCGAGAGGTGCAGCCACGCGAGGAACGGGACGATCTTGTAGAGCATGCCGACGATCGCGGTGACGAAACCGCCGTGCAGGATCAGGATGCCGGCCAGCACAGGCCAGACGTCATGATCGAACCGGTGTGCGGCGACGATGCACAGAAGCCCGGCGATCATGCACGACATCGCGAGCTGGAACGCGCGCGTTGTGTTGTCCGGAACCGAGCGGCGGGAGCGGGTCTGCAGGCGCAGCGTCGTGATCGCAAACGCGCCGGACAAGGCGGCCAGCGCGATCGCCAGAATGAATTCGAGCAACGAAAACCCGGCGAGCACGGCCGCGCTCCATGCGACGAGCGCCGCGCATGTCAGCAGCGCCCAGTAACGTGTGAGCCGGGCCGGATAATTCGGCGTGATCTGGAACATCGGCACGACGACCCAGCTCGTCGCCGCCAGCAGCAAACCTGACCCGCCGAGCCACGCCCAGCCGACATGCAGTTTGACGACGGTCGCCAGCGGCAGGGACAGGCCGCCCGACAGAATCATCGCCAGCGCCATCCCGAGCGTGGCTGCGATGCCGAAGCCGAGCAACGCGAAGCGCAGGTCGCGGGGCGTGGCCTGCGCGATTGGCGTGCGACGCAATCCATACCCTGCGGCCACCAGAAACACCCCGAACGTGATCCCCAGCAGCACGACCGCGGCGTTCAGGAACGGCGGCGAGCCGGCTCCGAGCCCCCACGTCAGGCTTGCGACGCCCGTCGCGAGACCCACATGAACGATTCCCGCGACGATGCGCGCATTCGGAATCGCCGCTCCGGCCACCACTGGCAGGATCTGGAACAGGGCGCCGAACATGATGTTCAGCATGAACCCCACGGCGATCAGATGGGTCAGCGCGAGCGCCCCGGGAGTCCACCGCGACCCGAGCAGGTCGGGAACGAAAAGGAGCACCACTCCTGCAAGCGCTCCGAACAGCGGCGCCGTGAGGAAAAACCTGAGCGGCGTCGAAAACGTGGGCGCAGCTTCGTAGCTGAGGCTGAGGTCGGCGGTAGTAGTCATGGGGCGACGATGTCGATTTCGACCACACCGTCGTCGCGAACCCGGCTCTCATAGCGATAGCGGTCGCGGTCGAGGATGCGGAACAGTGGATAGGGCATGCGGTCGAGGAGCAGCTTCACGCCTTCCCCGGGACGCAGGTCGGCGATCGCCTCCATGACGAGTTCGAAAGGCTGTGGGGGCTCGAGCCCCCGCGCATCGATGACCTGCTTCATGCGGCCTGTTCGCGGCCCAGCTGCTTCGCAAGCGTGGGCGGGAGGTTTTCCCCGGCAAGCTGCGCGTCGCACATCGGGTAGAGAACGTTTTCTTCCTTCATGTTGTGCTGTTGCATCAGGATCAGCAGTGTTTCGGCTTCGCCCGCGTAGTCGTCCTTGTCGCGGCGGCTAACCGCGTCGCGCATGCGCTCGACCGCTTCGCGCATGTCCGCGTGCTCACCACGCATCACTTTGGTCGGGCCTTCGGTCATGCCGGTGACGGATTCGAAACGCGGGAACAGGATCGATTCCTCGGCGGTGAAATGCGTCTCGAGTTCGGCGATGAATTTTTCCAGCTCGGCAGTTCCCTCATCCCACTTGCCGCGCGAGATGGCGGTTTCAGCCCGAGCGAAGGATTCGTCGCAGCTGCGGTGGTCGTGGCTCATAAGGGTGGTGATGTCGTTCATGGTGGGCGTCTCCTTTAAGGTGACCCCATTCTCCGAATTCACACACTGCGAACCTTGATTAGAGTCAAATGGTCAGGAAGCCAACTTTAATTCGTATATCGGCAGTCCGCGGGCAATGCCGATGCGATTGTCTGATGGGTGCCGGGGGGGGTCACACGAACTGGCCGGCCGCGTGCCCGGAAGACCACGCCCACTGGAAATTGAAGCCGCCGAGATGGCCGGTGATGTCCATCACTTCGCCGACGAAATGGAGACCCTTGCACGCGGTCGCTTCCATCGTCTTCGAGGACAACGCCCGGGTGTCGACACCACCCAGCGTCACTTCCGCTTTCGCGTAACCCTGCGTGCCGGACGGCGTGATCTCCCAGGCCGACAAGGCGGCGGCGACGACTTTCAGCTCGGCGGCGCGGAACTGGTTGAGTGGTCGTTCCCAGCCGTGCAAGGCGCACCACGCGTGCGCGAAGCGCCGCGGCAGGCGTTCGGCGAGGAGGTTCGCGAGCAGCCCGCGCTCGCCCGAGTGTTGCTCGAGCCAGGCTTGCACGTCGATTCCGGGCAGCAGGTTGAAACACACCGGCGCCCAGTCCTCGTCGTCGTACGCCTGCGCCTGCCAGTAGCTCGACACTTGAAGCACGACCGGGCCCGACAGCCCGCGGTGGGTGATCAGCGCGGCTTCGCGAAAGCGTCCGCCGTTGCACTGCGCTTCGATCTCCAGCGAAGAGCCGGCAAGCGAGGCGAAGCGCTGCAGCGTCTCGAGCGGCAGCGTCAGCGGCACCAGCGCCGGGCGCGGCGGCACGACCGGAATGCCGAACTGTTCGGCGATGCGGTACCCGAACGGCGTGGCGCCGATCTTCGGAATCGACAGCCCGCCGGACGCGATCACCAGGCTGGTGCACGTATATCGTTCCCGGATCGTCTGGACTGCAAAGCGGGCGAGGGCGTCTTCCTGGCGCGCGACCGCCTCGACCCGCAGCGGCATCGCGAAGCGCACGCCGGCGTCTTCGCACTCGCCCCGCAGCATGTCGATGATCTGCTGCCCCGATTCGTCGCAGAAGAGTTGCCCGAGATTGCGCTCGTGATAGCGGATGCCGTGGCGCTCGACGAGTTCGATGAACTGGGCGGAGCCGTAACGCGCCAGCGCGGAACGGGCGAAATGCGGATTGCGCGACAGGAAGTTTTCCGGCCCGACGCGGCGGTTCGTGAAGTTGCAGCGGCCGCCGCCCGAGATGCGGATCTTTTTCGCGAGTTTTTCGGCGTGATCGATGATCAGCACCTTGCGGCCGCGCCGGCCCGCCTGCGCCGCGCACATCATGCCGGCCGCCCCTGCACCGATCACGATCACATCGAAATTCAGCTCGGCCAACGGAGTTGCTCGACACGTGGAAAGCGGCGCAGCATACGCCGCCGCGCCGGGTGCGGCAATTCGCCGCCAGCACGCCGCATTCCCAGGCCACGCTGTGCCTGCTAGATTGCCGTCATTGACGGCCCGGGTCCGGCATGACAATGGGGGTAGGCTGTGGCGAAAGCGCGAGAGACTGGACGGCTGAACAACGTGGTGGCAAAGCTCGTGCGGCCCGTCAAGTGGATCGCCGGCATCGTCGTGGCCATCGCGATCCTCGGGTTCCTGGTCCTGCCGCCGGCCGTGCGCCACTTCGGCGCCCGCTTCGTGGGCGACTCGATCGGGCGCACCGTCACGATCGAGAAGATCCGCATCAATCCTTTTGCGCTGTCTATGACGGTCGGCGGCTTCAACATCGCCGAAGCCGACGGACAGGGCAGCGCCTTCTCGTTCGGCACGCTGTACGCGAATCTCCAAGCCGAGTCGCTTTTCAGGGGCGGCCCGGTATTGCGCGAGCTGCGGCTCGAGCGCCCGCAGGGGCATTTCGTGCGGCTCGAATCCGGGCGCAACAACTGGTCCGACGTGCTCGAACGCTTCGCCGCGAAGCCGCAGCAGGAGGAGGAGAAAAAAGGCGACGCCCGCTTCTCGCTCAACAACATCCGCGTTATCGACGGGAAGCTGCTGGTCGAGGATCGGCCGGTCGGGCTCGAACACGAACTGTCGGCAATCAATATCGGCCTGCCGTTCCTGTCGAACCTGCCGTCGAAAGTTGAGCTGTTCGTCGAGCCGGACCTGTCGGCGCTCGTCAATGGCCGGCCACTGCATGTCGGCGGGCAGTCCCGACCGTTCGCGAAGGACCGCGAGACCGCGCTCGACATCGTGCTGGATGGTTTCGATTTCACGCCGTATCTCGCCTATCTGCCGTTCGACGCTGCGTTCAAGGTGCCCGAAGGGCAGCTCACGACGCGCCTGCAGCTGGCTTTCTCACAGCCGCCCGAGGCCGCGCCGGAAGTCGCCCTCACGGGTTCGGTCGAGCTCGCGAACTTGCGGCTGCAGGGAGCAAAAGGGGAGCCGATGCTGAGTGTTCCGGCGCTCGCGCTGAGCCTCGCCGACGTCCAGCCGCTCGTGGGCAAGTGGCATTTCGGGCGCCTCGAAATCTCGCAGCCCGAAGTCGATGTGGTGCGCCTCGCCGACGGCCAGATCAACTTCCAGCAGATCATTCCCCGTCCGGATGCCGCCGTGGCAGTCGAGCAGCCGGCCCAGAGCGATGCGACACCTCCGTCGCCGGGCGAGACGGCCACGGACGCCGACGCGGAGTCGCCTCCCGTGTTCCTGCTCGACGAAGCGAAGATCTCCGGGGCGACCGTGCGTTTCGAGGACCGCGCCGCCGCGCCATTTCGCACCGAGCTGAAGGAGCTCGTCCTCGAAGCGAAGAATGTCGGCTCCGCGCCGGACGCGGTTGCCGAAGTCGCGCTGGATTTCGTCACCGACGCGGGCGAGAAGAGTAGCCACCGCGATCGCCTGCGCCTGACCCCGTTCGAGCTCGACGGCCGGGTCGTCGCGGAGAACTTCCAGGTCAGCCGCTATGCGCCTTACTACGCCGCGGCCCTGCCGGGCGGCGAGGTCCGCGACGGACGCCTCGACGCGACGGTCGGCTACAAGGTGCGGCTCGACGAGAAGAAGGAAGCGGCGATCGATGTCCTCGCCGAGTCGGTCGTGCTGCGCCAGTTCGAGCTCGCGTTGAAAGGCCGGAAGCAGCCGGTCGTCACGCTGCCGCGGCTCGCGCTCCAGACAGTTGCCGTGTCGCCGGCGCAGCGGACAGTGACGATCGGTGGGGTCGAATCGAAAGGTGCGGCGTTCGCGCTGGTGAAGGCTCGCAACGGCAAGCTCGACGCGCTCGGGCTGCTCGACGAGCCGGCCGGGGCAAAACGACAGGCCGGCGGCCGTCCGGCGAACGCGAACGCGAAAGCAGCCGCGCCCGAAAAACCGTGGTCGCTCGCGCTCGAACGGCTCGCGCTCGACGACTGGGCGGTCCGCTTCGAGGATCGCACCCAGGCTGCGCCGATCGTGCTGCAGGCCGCCGCGATCAAGCTGAAGGCGGACGGGCTCAGCACCGCCAAGGGCGCGACGACGAAATTCGAGCTCGATGCGCGCATCAACAAAAGGGGACGGGCGGCTGTCAATGGAACGATCGCGCTCGATCCGTTGAAAGGAAACCTTCGGGTCGATCTGCGCAGCGTCGACCTGTTGCCGCTGCAGCCCTACGTTGTCGAACAGCTCAATGTCGCCATCTCGCGCGGCACCGTGACCACGCGCGGCACACTGGCTTTCGAGTCCGCGCGCGACGGCGACGTGAAAGGGCGCTTCCGCGGCAATCTGGCCGTCGCGGACTTCTCGTCGATCGACAAGAACCACGCGACCGATTTCCTGCGCTGGCGCAGCCTCGCGCTTGCCGACGTGGATGTACGGACCGCGCCGCTGGCGGTTTCGATCGGCGAAGTCGCGCTGACGGATTTCTATACCCGCCTGATCCTCGACGAGACCGGCCAGCTCAATCTGCGCGAAATCCGCCAGCAACCCGACGCAGCTCCTGCCGCCGAGGCAACGAAACTTGCGCCCGAATCCTCCGGCCGTACGACAAGCGTCGAAGTCCCGCCTCCGGCGACTCCTCCGCCGCCGATCTCGATCGGCAAAATACTGATCAAGCAAGGCAACATCGCGTTCAGCGACCGCTTCATCCGTCCGAACTACGACGCGAACCTGACCGGAATGGAAGGCGAGGTGGTTGGGCTGTCGTCCGACCCGGCGACGCTGGCGCGGCTCGACCTGCAGGGCAAGGTCGATGACACGGCGCCCGTCACGATCGGCGGTGAATTCAATCCGTTCAGGGAAGACCGCTACCTCGATATTGCCGCGTCGGTGAAGGATTTCGAGCTGACCGGCGTTTCGCCCTATTCGAGCAAGTACGTCGGCTACGGGATCCAGAAAGGCAAGCTGTCGGCCGACCTGACTTACAAGATCGAGGACCGCAAACTGACTGCGACGAATCGCCTCTTTCTCGACCAGCTCACGTTCGGCGACCGCGCGGACAGCCCGGATGCGCCGAACCTGCCGGTGCAACTTGCCGTGTCGCTGCTCAAGAACCGGGCTGGCGAGATCGACCTCAACCTGCCGATCAGCGGTTCGCTCGACGACCCCCAGTTCAGCATCGGCGGTCTCGTCGTCAAGGCGATCCTGAACTTGATCGGCAAGGCCATCACCGCACCGTTCGCGTTGCTGGGATCGATGTTCGGTGGCGGGGAAGAGCTGTCGCAGCTCGATTTCGCGCCCGGGCGCAGCAACTTCGACACCGCGGCGGAACGGAAGATCGAGACGCTGGCGAAGGCGCTGACCGAACGGCCGGCGCTGCGGCTCGAAATCACAGGGCAGGCCGATCGCGCCACCGACACGGCCGGGCTGAAGAAAGTGATGCTGTTGCGGATGATGAAAGCGGCGAAGCTCAAAGAATCGGTCCGGCGCAGCGACGAGGCGCCTCCGCTTGAAGACGTCGTCATCACCGCCGAGGAGTATCCGAAATGGCTCGAGCGCGTGTATCGGGACGCGGATTTCAAGCGGCCGCGCAACGCGATCGGGCTGCTCAAGGATCTGCCGGAAGCCGAGATGGAAGCGCTGATGCTCGCCAATATCGCCGTCGATGACGAAGCGCTGCGCCATCTCGCGCAGGAGCGGGCGCAGTCGGTCAAGAGTCGCCTGCTCGAAAAGGACGAGATCGCCGCGAACCGGGTTTTCCTGCTGGCGCCGAAAGTCGAAGCGGCGCAGGATGCGGAGGGCGGCGGGCGCAGCGCGACTTTCTCGCTGCGCTGAAGGATTTTCCGCCCCGGTTCGAACTGCACAGCGCGCGCGGTGCACGGGGTCCCGGCACCGGAGTGCCGGATGTGCGCCCGTCAGGCGGCCGCGAGCGCGCCGTCGAGGTCGGCGATCAGGTCGTCGATGTGCTCGATGCCGACCGACAGCCGGATCATGTCTTCGGAAACGCCGGCCGTCGCCATCTCGTCCGCCGACAGCTGGCGATGCGTCGTCGATGCCGGATGGCACGCGAGCGTCTTGCAGTCACCGATATTGACGAGGCGGGTGACCAGTTTCAACGCATCCTGGAAGTGGGCGCCGGCGGCGCTCCCGCCCTGCACGCCGAACGTGAGGATGCCCGAGGCGCGCCCGCCCATGTAGCGCTGCACCAACCCGTGATCCTCGTGATCCGGCAGGCCGGCGTAGTTCACCCAGCTCACTTTCGGATGGTTCTTCAGGAAGCTCGCGATCCTGACGCTGTTTTCGCAGATGCGGTCCATCCGCAGCGCGAGCGTCTCGATGCCCTGCAAGATCAGGAACGCGTTGAACGGCGAAATCGCCGCGCCCATGTTGCGCAGCGGCACGACACGGGCACGCGCGATGTAGGCTGCCGGGCCGAGCGCTTCGGTATACACGACCCCGTGGTACGAGACGTCCGGCTCGTTGAGCCGCCTGAACCTCTCCTTGTGCTCCGCCCACGGGAACTTGCCCGAATCGACGATGATGCCGCCGAGCGAGTTGCCGTGCCCGCCGAGATATTTCGTCAGCGCATGAACGACGATGTCGGCGCCGTGCTCGAACGGGCGGCACAGGTACGGCGACGGGACGGTGTTGTCGACGATCAGAGGCACGCCGTTGCGGTGCGCGACTTCAGCGAGCTTCTCGAAGTCGGTGATGTTGCCGAGCGGATTGCCGACCGATTCGCAGAACACCGCTTTCGTGCGTCCGTCGATCAGGCGCTCGAACGCTTCCGGGTCGCGGTAATCGGCAAAGCGCACTTCGACGCCGTATTGCGGCAGCGTGTGTGCGAACAGGTTGTAGGTGCCGCCGTACAGCGTGCTCGACGTGACGATGTTGTCGCCGGCTTCGGCGATCGTCTGGATCGCCGCGGTGATCGCCGCCATGCCGGAGGCCATCGCCAGGCCGGCGATCCCCCCTTCGAGCGCCGCGACGCGCTTTTCGAGCACGTCCTGGGTCGGGTTCATGATGCGCGTGTAGATGTTGCCTTGCACCTTGAGGTCGAACAGGTCCGCGCCGTGCTGGGTGTCGTCGAACGCGTACGAGGTGGTCTGGTAGATCGGCACGGCGACCGCCTTGGTGGTCGGGTCCGGACTGTAGCCGCCATGGACGGCGAGCGTTTCGAGCTTCATTCGGGAGTTCCTCGGGTGGTTGACGGAAAAAGTATAACCAGCGCGGTTTCGAACCCGGAACAACTATTCAGGCCGTTGCCGCAGCGGCGTGCATCCGCGCTTCGCGGATCGGCAGGTTCACCAGCGCCGCCGCGGCCGCGAGCGCCATGTCGGCGTACCACATCCACGTGAAATCGCCGCGCTGCGTGATCGCCAGGCCGCCGAGGTACGCGCCGAGGAAGCCGCCGATCTGGTGCGACAGCAGCGTCAGGCCGAACAGGGTCCCCAGGTAGCGAATGCCGAACAGCTTGCCGACGAGCGCGGCCGTCGGCGGTACGGTCGCGAGCCAGGTGAAGCCCAGGCCGGCGGCGAACAAGTAGAACGTCAGGTCGGTTTTCGGCATCAGCAGGTAGGCACCGACCAGGAGCGCGCGCGAACCGTACATCGCCGCGAGCACGTATTTGCTGCGATAGCGCGACACCCATGCGCCCGCATAAAGGCTGCCGACGATGTTGGCCAGGCCGATGATCGCGAGCGACCAGCTGGCCACCGACGGCGGCAGGCCGCACAGGTCGACTTCGCCCGGCAGGTGGGTGACGAGAAAGGCGATGTGGAAGCCGCAGGTGAAAAAACCGGCGTGCAGCAGCAGGTAGCTGCGGTCGCCCATCGCGGTGCAAACGCTGTTCCACAGGCCGGTATCGTCGTGAGCGTGCCGGACCGGCGCCTTGCCGGACGTCGTCAGCCTGCCGACGAGCGGCAGTGCGGCGAGCGTCATCAGCGCGAGCGCCCACATCGCCCCCATCCAGCCGACGCCCTGAATCAATTTCTGCAGGACCGGCGCGAACACGAACTGCCCGAACGAGCCGCCGGCGTTGATGACTCCGGAAGCTGAACCGCGCGCTTCGAGCGGCAGCCGCTGGGCGGCCGCGCCGATCAGCACCGAGAAGCTGCCGGCACCCGAGCCGATCGCCGACAGCAGGCCGAGCGAGACGATCAGGCCCACTCCCGAAGTCATGAAGGGCGTCACCGCACTGCCCAGCGCCAGCACCAGCAGCCCGGCGACCAGCACTTTCGCCGGGCCGTAGCGGTCGGCGGCTGCGCCCGCGAGAGGCTGGATCGCGCCCCACATGAATTGGCCGATCGCGAGCGCGAGACTGATCGTTGCGATGCCGAGTCCCGTCGAAGTGTTGAGCGGCGACACGAACAGGCCCATCGACTGCCGGGCGCCCATTGTCACCATCAGGATGCCGGCCGCAGACAGGGTGACGATCAGCACGTCGCGTTTTGCGAGAGAACGAAGCATGAAGAAAATTCCAATGAAGTTGCCGCGGGCGACGCCAACGTAGCACAGTAACCTGCGGGCGGCGCCTGAACAGACACGTTCTGTTCCAATGGGCCACTCCTTGTCGTTGACGGAACCGGACAGGGGCGAGCCGCCCTCGGTTGGGCTGCTCGTTCGTTTTTTTCAATTTCTGAAACAGTCCCGAATTGCGTAAGCTCAATGAACCGTTCGTGCCGTTCCTGCACTGTGCAGCATTTCCTCCCGCCGGCTTCCCGGTGGGCTGTACAGCATGGCCTTGAAGGAACACATCCGTGAAATCGACTCTCCCTGCGCTGCTCGCATCTTTCTCCGCGGTCGTCCTGGCAGCATGTTCTGGTCCCACCGAATCTACCGGGCCGAGTGAGCCGGGAGCCTATGTGATCAACACCGGAAATGGGAAAGCTGAAGTGCGCATCATCCGCCCCGACCGCACGTCGATGTCCGTGCCGGGAACGTGGGTGAAGGATGGCTCGATGTATCGGGTCGAGGTCGCCGGGTGCGGCACGCTCGGCTTCAGGGAGCAGGGCCTCATCACGTACTGCGACCAGTGTGTGCAGATCAAAAAGCAACCGGACCAGTACCCGGATTGTAAAATCGCCGTCGAGTCCTTCCCCGACACCTGGATCAGCTCCGGATTCTGATTCGTCCCGGAAACGGGGAGATGGTCGGATCGGCACCAAAGCTCTGATGCAGCAGCCCCGTGCACGATCGCTGCCGAATGCGATGTATCGTGCGCGCTGGCAGTCCTGACGGGAGTACGCACATGCAGATCTGGGTGGATGCCGATGCTTGTCCGAAAGTGATCAAGGAAATCCTCTACCGTGCGGCCGAACGGACCGGGGTGCTGTTGACGCTGGTCGCTAACCAACCGCTGTTCCCGCCACGCTCCCTGTGGATCAAGAGCTTGCAGGTGCCGCCTGGCTTCGACGTCGCCGACAATGAAATTGTCAGGCGGCTCGCCACGGGCGACCTCGTGGTCACTGCGGACATCCCGCTGGCCGCCGAAGTCATCGCGTGCGGCGGCCACGCGCTGAACCCGCGGGGCGAGTTCTACTCGACCGAGAACATCCGTGAGCTGTTGAACTTGCGTGATTTCATGGACACCTTGCGCTCGTCGGGCGTACAGACCGGCGGCCCGGCAGCGCTCACCCAGGCTGACCGGCAGGTGTTCGCGAACCGTCTCGACCAGTTTCTCGCCCGGATCGGTTCGGGCTGAATGGTGGGGTCCCGGTCGGTTTTTCCGGCCGTCCCTTATCCCCACGCACCGTGGGCAGGTATGTGGACAACTTGTGGGGATGCCGGGCAGGGCGTTGAACACAAAGGGAATGTTGCGCCTGCACAAAAATGAGGCATTCGCGCCACAATTCCCCGGCGGAGCAAGGCAGGCGGTCCTGGCGCACTCCGCGCTAGAATCCCGGGCCACCTTTTTTCCGCGGAATCGCACATGACCGGTCTGCCGCCCGTCCGTTACACCATCGCGCCGATCCGGCCTGCCTCGCACTTGTTCGAAGTCACGTGCACGGTCAGCGACCCGGCCCCTGGCGGACAGGTGTTCCGCCTGCCGGCGTGGATTCCGGGCAGCTACATGATTCGGGAATTTGCCCGCAACATTGTCACCTTGCGGGCCGAGTGCGAGGGCAGGGCGGTCGTGGTCGACAAGCTCGACAAGCACACCTGGCGGGCGGCGCGCGTTGCGCCCGGGCGTGCCCTGACGCTGGTGTATGACGTCTACGCGTGGGATCTGTCAGTGCGAGCCGCGCACCTCGATCCGACCCACGGATTCTTCAACGGCACAAGCATGTTCCTCGCCGTCGAAGGGCATGCGGAGCGGCGCTGTCTCGTCGAGATCCTTCCACCACCACCAACCACTTCCCGGCGCTGGAAGGTTGCGACGACGTTGCCGCGCGCGGTCGGCGAGATCGGCGCGGCGATGCCGATGGGGTTCGGGTGCTACCGCACCGACAGCTACGACGAACTCGTCGATCATCCCGTCGAGATGGGAACCTTCACCCACGAGGTGTTCGAGGCGGCGGGGGTGCCACACGAAATCGCACTCACCGGCCGCCACGACTGCGACACGCGGCGTCTGTGCGCGGACCTCGCGCGCATCTGCGCCTGGCAGATCGAACTCTTCGGCTTGCCGGCGCCGGTCGATCGCTACCTGTTCCTGACGATGGTCGTCGGGGACGGCTACGGCGGTCTCGAACACCGCGCATCGACCGCGTTGCTGGCGAGCCGCAACGACCTGCCGTACCCCGGTATGAACGGTGTGCCCGACGGCTACAAGACTTTTCTCGGGCTGTGCAGCCACGAGTATTTCCACACCTGGAACGTGAAGCGGATCAGGCCGGCCGCGTTCACGCCGTATGACCTGCAGAGCGAGAACTACACGCGCCTGCTGTGGGCTTTCGAAGGCTTCACGTCGTATTACGACGACCTCGCGCTCGTCCGTTCGGGTGTGATCCCGATCGAGGACTATCTCGGCCTGCTCGGCAAGACGGTCTCGAACGTGTTGCGCGGCGGCGGCCGGCTCAAGCAGAGCGTCGCCGAGTCGTCGTTCGATGCGTGGATCAAGTACTACCGGCAGGACGAGAACGCCCCTAACGCGATCGTCAGCTATTACGCCAAAGGCGCTTTGATCGCGCTGGCGCTGGACCTGCAGTTGCGAGCGGCGAGCGCCGGCAGCGTGAGCCTCGACGACGTGATGCGCCTGCTGTGGCAGCGGCATGGCCGCACAGGCGTCGGGGTCGAGGAGGACGGGCTGTTCGCGCTCGTCGAGGAAGTTGGCGAACGCGGCGGGAAAGGTGCAGGGCGACGACTCGCTCGCTGGCTCGCGAAAGCCGTGCACGGGACCGAAGACCTGCCGCTCGCACGCCTGCTGAAGCCTTTCGGTGTCGCGTGCGAGGTCGAAGGGGCATCGAAAGGCCCGACGCTTGGCGCGAAGCTCGCCCCGAATTCGGGCGAAGCGAAGCTCGCCAGCGTCTATGACGACGGACCGGCGCAGGCGGCAGGACTGTCGGCCGGTGACGTGCTCGTCGCGATGGATGGTTTGAAAGTGACGGGAAGCTCGCTCGAAGCGCAGCTGGCGCGGCGCAAGGCGGGCGAGCGAGTCGAGATCCACGCGTTTCGTCGCGACGAGCTGATGAGCTTCGATGTCGAACTGGCGGCAGCGCCGGCCGATACGGCAAAACTCACGCTCGCCGCCAAGCCCCCGGCGGCGGCGCTCGCGCTGCGCAAAGGCTGGCTGGGCGGCTGACCGTTCAGGTCTGCACGTTTTGCGGGCGCCGCATCACGACGTGCAGCAGCCAGCCGAACAGCGCCGACGCGAGGACCGTCGCGACGACGCTCGCTTCCCAGAAGCCGGCGACGGTAGGCGACTGCTCGCGCCCCGGGGCGTGGAACGCGAGCCAGTAACCTCCGGCCAGCGCGATCCCCCAGAAACACAACGCGTGCAGCAGCATCGGCATGAACGTCACCTTGTAGCCGCGCAGCGCGTGGGCCGCGACCGTCTGCACGGCGTCGAAAATCTGGTAGATGCAGATGTAGAACACCAGTCCGAGCGCCACTGCGCGCACTGCCGGGTCTGCGGAAAACAGCGCAACGACCGGCTCGCGTCCGACCCACAGCAGCACGCCGATCAAGGCAACGAGCGCGACCGTCAGGCCCATCCCGACGCGGACCGTCGTCCGTGCGCGCGCCGGCTCACGGGCGCCCGCAGCCTGCCCGACGAGCACCAGGATCGCGATCGATATCGCCAGCGGAAGCATGTAGATCAGCGCGGCCAGGTTTGCGACGACGCGGTGTCCCGCCACCGCCTCGGCACCGAGCCGGGCGGCGAACAGCGCGATCAGCGTGAACGACGACACTTCGATGAACGTCGACAGCCCCATCGGGATGCCCAGTTTCAGCAGGGCAAGGAGATCGCGCCGGCGCGGCGGCTGCCAGTTGGCAAACAGTCGGTAGGGACGGTAATCGCGGTTGCGGGCGAGATAGCCCGCGCCGCACGCGAACGCGATCCAGTTCACGATTGCAGTCGAGATGCCGCAGCCGACCACGCCGAGGGGGGGCAAGCCGAAGCCGCCGTGCACCAATGTCCAGGCGAGCGGAACATGCGTCGCGGTGACGATGAAGCTGATCAACATCAGCGCGCGGGGACGGCCGAGCGCGTTGTTGAAAGCGTAGAAAGTGCGGTACAGCAGGACTGCGGGCAGGCCGAACGCGGTCGCGAGCAAATAATCCCGGGTCTTCCCGGCCACGTCGGCAGGCACGCTGCTGAGTTCGAGCAGGAAACCGGGGAAGGCGAGCAGCGCAATGCCGGGCAGCGCAAGCATCAGCGCCAGCCAGAATCCCTGCTGCAGCGCCGGGCCGATCGCGTCGACGCGGCGGGCGCCGAAATGATGGGCGACAGTCGGAGCGACCGCCTGCAGCACGCCGACGAGCAGCATCGCGATCGAAATGTAGACGCCGCTGCCGACCGCGACCGCGGCCAGGTCGAGGGTACCGTAGCGTCCGGTGATGAGGGTGTCGGCGATCAGCATGCTCATCGACAGCAGCTGGGCAACGAGCACCGGCCAGGCGTGATGAAACAGGCGCTGGGCGATGGTGAGCGAGGACTCGGGAGCGCTCAATGGTAAAGGTGGAAAAGGAGGGACCGGGGCGGACATCGAGCGGGGGTTCCCGGTCGGTTGCGGAAGAACGCGGAGTTTAGCCAAAAAAACCATGTACATACCAGCCGCCCCGGGGGCTCCAGTTCCGGGTGCTGCGCGCGGATCTCTATGGCGCTGCCCCGGGAGACTAATCTCCGCTCATCGCATCGGGATTCCCCGCTTTCTTTTGGTGGTTCGGCGACGAGGGTCAAGTCCTGCCGGGGAGTCTTTGTTCGACTGCTCCAGCGAACGCAGAGCCTGAACGATTTCACCTTGGCTGTTGCCAAGGAGGAGGGCGAGTTCACCGGCACGTGAGCGCTCGGCATCCAGTGCAGCCTGCAGGGTCGCCTCAACTGCCTCGGCCTGGCGGAGGTCGGTCTCTAGGGTTTGCACCTTGCTTTTGACTTCCAGAGCCTCGGCCTTTTCGGCTGCAACAGCGTTCTCCAGCGAGACTTTTGCCTTGATGGCGATTTTCTGCTCGGCCTCGGCCGCCGCCAGCTGCTTCGTCAGGGAAGCGAGGGCGGTCTCTTGCGCAGAAGCATGCTGACGGAGTTCCGCAAGCGCGTTTTGTGCAACTCGGGCTTCGCTACGCGCCTGATCGAAGCGAAGGAGCGCCTCCTTGATGTCGCGGTCGCAACCCGACTTGACGGCGCTGAGCTCGTTTTGCAGGGCGACCAGCTTTTCGTCGGCTGCCCCGAGCCTGCCTTCAAGCGTTTCCCGTTCGACATGGAGTTGCACAATCTGGCGTTCATGGCTTGCAATCAGCGACACGCGTTCCGCGGCAGTGGCGTTGAGGCTTGCTCTGGCGTCCTCCACTTGCGTCTTCAGCGTGTCGATAAGCGTCTGTTGGGTTTCGGCTGCGTCGGCCAGGCGAATCCGCTGTCCCGCCAAATCTGCACGTTCCTTCTCGATGCTGGCGGCTTCCTGCGCAAGAGCTTCGCGATCCTGAGTCAGTTCATCCGTGCATGCCTGGCGCGCTGCGGTCAACGCCGCCTCCCAAAACGTCCGGGCGGCCTGAGTGACTGCGTCGGGCGCCCCCGGCGACGCACAAAAGGCTGCAGGATCCTGGATTCGGCTGCCGAGCGCCTTGAACCACGAATCCAGATGCGGTCCGACCGTGTTCGGCGAACCTCGTCCGATTTGCCCGCGGATGCGTTCGACCGTGGGCCGGAATCCCGTCAGCAACAACGCGTCCGCGGCTTCCCAAACGTCCCGTTGGCCGACGCCGCCACGCTTCCCGATCTCGAGCATTTCGCTTGACCTCCCCTCTTTCTTGCATTAATTATTACATTCGATAATCGAAAGTTATCGGATGTAATAACTAGGTTAATGTAAAATACACTACACAATACAGCATACAAATACGACATGAACCTTGACGATACTCTGCCGGCATTGGCAAGCAACGTTGCAGTAATGGATCCGGACGCTTTGGACCCGCTGACGCAACAGGCGGTCGATGAAATCCTCGCCGAGGGAACATCGGCGAACACCGACGCCAGCTACCGCGCCGCACTGCGCTATTGGGCGGCGTGGTTTGCGCTGCGCTATCGAAAGCCGCTCAAGTTTCCGGTGCCGGTACCTGCGGTGATCCAGTTCATCGTCGATCATGCGCAGCGATCGACGCCCGGCGGGCTGCGCTGCGATCTTCCCGATTCGCTCGACGTGATCCTCGTGAAAAAGGGATACAAGGCGAAAATCGGTCCGATGGCGCTTTCCACGCTCAATCACCGGGTGTCGGTCCTGTCATCGCTGCACAAGCGCAGTCCCGAACTCGAGAACCCATGCCGAAGCCCTGCAGTGCGCGATCTCATTGCTCGAACCCGACGTTCCTACGCAAAACGGGGCGAACGCCCCAAAGGCAAGGCTGCCCTCACTCGGGAACTGCTCGAGCAACTGGTCGGAACGTGCGACGACTCGCTCAAGGGCTTGCGGGATCGGGCGATCCTGCTGCTGGGATGGGCTTCCGGCGGGCGTCGCCGGTCCGAGATCGTGAGCCTTCGGGTGGAAGACCTGAAAAGGGTCGGCCCCGATGAATTCATCTTTGAACTCGGCGCATCGAAAACGAACCAGTCGGGAACCGTCAAGGCAGACGACCTCAAGCCTGTCGTCGGCGCTGCCGGCCGCGCCTTGGCGGACTGGCTTGCGGCGACGGGCCTGGCGTCCGGGCCGTTGTTCCGCCAGATCGACAAGAGTGGGAGCTTGCGCGGGGCTCTGTCCGCTTCGGCAGTGCGCACGATCGTCCGGGAGCGGTGCCTGCTTGCCGGCCTCGACGGGGATTTCAGCGCTCACTCTCTGCGCTCCGGGTTCGTGACAGAGGCTGCGAAACAGCTGATTCCCCTGGGAGAAACCATGGCGCTGACCGGGCACCGCAGCATCCCGTCCGTGATGCGCTACTTCCGCGCCGGGTCGGTCACCGCAAGCAAGGCGGCCAAGCTTTTCGACAAAGGTGACAAGACCGAGTAGCTCGGGGATTTTGCCCGCGTTTCGGATGGTCGTGGCGGTCAGGCACGAGCCCGTACGCATCCTCTGCCGGTGCGTCACCGCGTGGGAATAAGTCATTGGAATGACTCATGATATGCATGAAGTGTATTAACATGGGCACCCCTGAATCGTCTTTCGACCGCCATGCAACAACCGCCCTGTCCGTTGATCGATCTGGCCGAACTTCCGGGGGAAAGGCCTCATTACGTACGATCGTTGACGGAGATGGGCGAAGAACGCGAGGTCGTCGCCCACGAGCATGTCTTCGCCGCAAACGGCATGAAGCTCATTGCCAAGGGCACGCGCATAAACCGCAGTCAATGCGAGCGGCTGAATCTCCACAAGCTGCGCGTCCCGCTCGATCGGGTGCTGGCGACCGAAAACCCCGTGAATGCGGCCCAACTGGCGAACGACGCCAGCAAGATGCTCGCGGCAGACATGGCAATGGCCCGGCTGGCGCAGCGCACCGGTGATCCGCTGGGTTTCCGACAAGGATTGGCAGCGCTTGCATTGCCGCGGCCGCTGGCTTTCCGGCTGACAGTGATGCGGGAAAAACGCAGCGGCCTTTTCCACCATTCCCTGCGTACGGCATTGATCACCCACTCGATCGCTTCTCGGCTGGGGCTGTCCAATCGGGACAAGCAGGACTTGCTGCTGGCGGCGCTTTGTCACGACATTGGTGAAATGCACACCGATCCGGCGCTGCTCGCGTCCGGTCACCAGGTGACGCCCGAGCAGCGGCGCTTCATCCACGTCCATCCGATCACGAGCTACGTCGTGCTGCGCGATCTCCCCGGCGTTTCATCGCCCGCGATGCAGGCAGTGCTGCACCATCACGAGCGCCTCGACGGCAGCGGTTATCCATATGGCTTGCGCGCCGGGCAGATTCACCCGCTTGCCGGCCTGCTGTGTGTCGCCGAAGTGACGGAAGCTCTGGTACGCCGCTCCGAGATGCAACGACTGGACGTCCTGCTGCGGCTGAATCAACGCCGGTTCGAACCGGCGGCTGTCGGGGCGCTGCGTCAATTGCTGCGTACCGACCCGAACGCCTCTCAAGATACGCCCTCCGACCACGACGCGACCGTGCAGTTGACCCGCGTCGCCGAAGTCCTCGGGAGCTGGCCCGCACTGTGCGACCGCCTCGACGCGCAGGCCGCGTCCCCGGAACTCGCGTTCCTGAAGGAGCGGATGGCGATGCTGCGCTCATTGGTGCTGCAGTCGGGCATCAATCCCGACGATCTCGAAGTCCTGCTCGAGCTCGCGCGTGAAGACAGCGTCGTGCTGAACGAACTGCGGGCGACGCTCGATGAGCTGGACTGGCTGATGGCCGATATCGCGAACGAGATCGAGCGCCGGACCACAGCGCTGGATGTTCAGTCGCGAAGTGCAGTGGAGGAACTTGTCGTGTTGCTGCGCGCCGCTTGAGAGGAGTCCGGAGGGGACTGCCCGTCGAAGAACCGGTAAGTGTTCTTGCCCGCCCTCTTCGCCCGGTACATCGCCGTGTCAGCGTGGCGTACAAGCTGGTCCGCATCGACCTTGTCCTGCGGGAAAAGCGTCACCCCGACGCTGGCGGAAACGCCCAGCGTGAGCGTGCCCAATGGAACCGGAGCAGACGCTGCGTGGAGCAGACGCTCGAGCACCGGCTTGCAGTCGGCAGGACTGTTGAGGTCGACGAGCACCGCGGCGAACTCATCCCCGCCGAGGCGGGCCAGCGTGTCCCCTTCCCGCAGCACTTCCCTCAGGCGCAGGGCGATGCTGACCAGCAGCTGATCGCCGACGTGATGGCCGTGGTTATCGTTCACTGCCTTGAAGCCATCGAGGTCGATATACGCTATTGCCACGTGCTGGCCGCGCCGGCTGCACTGGGACATCGCCTGTTGTAGGCGATCGGCGTACAGCGCGCGATTGGGCAGGTTCGTCAGCGGGTCATGGTAGGCGATGCGCTCCAGCTGCTTCTGGTGGTCCTTCAGCGGCGTGATGTCGGTGAATAGCGCGACGTAGTTCTGGGTTCGCCCGTGGGAATCGCGGACTGCGCTGATGTCCAGCATTTCCGCATACACCTCGCCATTCTTGCGCCGGTTCCACATCTCGCCGTGCCAGTGGCCGCTGTCGCGGAGCGCACGCCATATCGCTTTGTAATACTCGTCCGGGTGGAGCCCGGACTGGAGGACCTGCAGCGACTGGCCTGTCACCTCGTCGCGTCGATAGCCCGTGACGGCGGTGAAGGCGTCGTTGACCTCGATGATCGTGGCGTGGGCGTCGGTGATGACAATCCCCTCCCGGACATGCGTGAATACGCTTGCGGCGAGGCGCAGGCGGGCTTCGGTGTTGCGCTTGTCGGTGACGTCGATGTGCGCGACGACCACTCCGTAGAGGGGGTGGTCCAGCGGCGTCGCGCTGACGCGCAGCCAGGTGCTGCTGCCGGGCGTGCGCACTTCCATGCTGCTGTAATGAATCGGGCGCTGCTCGGCAAGCGCGCGCGCACCGGCATACTCGGCCGGCACCATCGGGCTGCCATCCGCACTGAAAACCTCCCATCCGGCGTCGCCGACAGACTGGGTCAGCAATTGCGACTTGCCGATTCCGAGCATCCGTTCGGAGGCGGAGTTGCACTCGACGATCCGCCCTTCGCGATCGGTCAGCACGATGCCGACGGGCATGATCTCGAAGATCGTGTGCAGCCGCTCCTTGTCGTCGGCGACGAGCGCGGCGGCCTTTTTCTGCGCGGTGATGTCCTGGCGCGTTCCCGACATCCGGCGCGGCTGGCCGTCGTGCGTCCACGCCACGACGCGACCTCGATCGAGCACCCAGACCCAGCTGCCGTTCTTGTGACGTGTGCGAATTTCGCACTCGTAGGTTTCGCTTTCACGCTTGAAGCAGCGCTCCAGCAGATCGTTCGAGCGTTCGAGATCGTCGGGGTGCGAAAGACTCCTGGCGGTGTTGATATCGGTCGGGGAGATTTCGCCGAGCGAGTACCCGCTGATTTCCGCCCAGCGCGCGTTGAACGTGGCGAGGCCGGTCTGGACCTCCCATTCCCAGGTGCCGATATTTGTGCCCCAGATCACTTCTGCGAGACGCTGGCTCTGTTCGCGCAACCTGCGCTCGCCGCGAGCCATGCGGATCGTCATCGCCGTCAGCAGCAGCAGGAGCGCGGACAGCGCGAGGATCCACCCTCGGTAGTTTTGCCACAGGTCTATGACCCTGATCTCCGGGGTGGCGTCGAAAGGAGGCAAATACAGCGCCTTGGCGAGCTTCTCGACCGGCAGGTAATCGGCAGCGATCGTGAAACCTGCGATGCCGGCGGCACGTGCGGCGGGATGATCGTGCTCGAGGGCGAGCAGCGCGCCGGCGATGCGCCGACTTGCGTGGGCGTCGACATGAGGCAGCGCGAGCAATGGCCATTCCGGATACAGGCGGGTCGAGACTTGGTAGGGAAAACCCGGCAGATGCTGGCGGTTGATGACCTTGAAATCGGCGGAATCGATTCTGCCCGCTGCAACGAGCGATTCGAGAATGCCGGAGCGGACGAAACCGACTTCGGCCGTGCCCGCCAGTACCGCGTCGACCACCGCGTCGTGGTTGCCGACTTCGAGAATTTCGGCGTCGCTCGGCAGGCGAATGCTGCGTTGCAGGAGCTCGTAAGCTTGCGCCTGGTAGCCTGCCAAGTATTCCTGGCTGGGAATGGCGATCTTGCGGCCTTTAAGATCGTCGAGCCCCTGGATGTCTTTCCGCCCGGATGCGGTAATGATCACACCTCCGAGGGAATCCGTCGCTTCGCCCTCCCTGCGGCTGACCAGGGTGGCCAATGCGCCGGCGAGGGCGTTCTGCGCTCGCAGGACGAGATAGTGGCCCGGAGTGGTGAAAGCCAGGTCGAGACGATTGCTGGCCATCGCCGCTTTCATCTCGTGTTCGTCGAGCACGGCGAGGACAACCCGGGTGTCCCGCAACTCGGTGCTCAGATATTCGGCCAACGGCTGGTAGCTCGCTTCGACCAGGGGCTTGGGGCGATAGGCCAAAACGCCGAGTGTCAGGGTTTCGCCTGCTGCGGCAGGCAGTGCCGAAATCACGAGCAGGAGGGCGGCAAGGAGATATTTCATCCGCTTAAACAGATCCTGGCAGGCAGCAGTCGGAGAAAAGGTTATGGCCGGCATCCGCGTTCGCGAGGAGTCCTTGTTCGGTCATGAGCGCGGAAAGCACACCGGCCGCGCGCGACAGTCCTGAGCCGGACGATGCAAGAAAGGCACGATTCGCCGAGAGCGATGGGAGGACGATTCCTGCGAGCGCCCGGTTCGCCTCTTCCGCGCTCACGTCGTGACGCGCAGCAATGCGATAAAGCGCGTCCTGGCGATTGCTGCGGATATGCTCGAGCGCATCGAAATGACTCGTGGCGATCCGGCGTAGCGCGTTTTCCTGACGATCGAGCCGATCGCTGCGCACAGCCAGCACGTCGAAGATCGTCTCCGGAATCTGCCGGCTGTCGAACAGGCGCTGCCCCCCTGCCCTCATCAGGCGCGTGGCCGTCGGCTCATAGGTGACGACAGCGTCGATTTCACCAGCTTCCCAGGCTGCATGCTGAAGATTCACGGGTACGTGGATAACAGTGAGGGCAGAAGCGTCGAGCCCCGCCTCTTCCTGCATCTTGGCGAGCATCAGCGCGCCGACCGCACCTTTTTCAACGCCGATCCGCTTCCCCGACAGGTCGGCGAGGTTCTCGGTACCGGGGCGGGCAAGCACGACATCGGCGCCGGCAGAAACGTTGAACACCAGCACGACGGTCAGCGCAACGCCGGCCGCTCGCGCATGCAGGACTTCATCGAGCGTCAGGCAGGCCGCGTCGGCCTCCCCGGTCTTGAGTGCCTGCAGCGAGTCAACCGCCGTGAGCCCTTCACGGAGCGCGACCTCGGGAGGAAGGCGGTTGAAATCGCGGGCGAGATAGAGGGTCTCGTAGCCGATCCAGTGGTGGATGGCGATGACCGGTGCACGTCGAAGTGCGGCGCACGCTCCGAGGACGGGGAGTGTTGCCAGCGCGGACAATGCAGCCAGGCCGGAAATCAATCGGCGCCGCCGCGGGTCTAGAACAACAGGCCGGGCACCGTCTGGCACAAAGCGGGGGTACTGAAAGGACATCGTTAAAAAATCTGCTGTCGCTGATAACGGTTTTGGACCAACTCTTGGTCAATGAAGGAGTGGAGTGAGGTTTTTCAATGGTGGGGCGCACATGCTACGTCTCCCCACCAAAATAATCAAAATGGATAATTGCGGGTGTGTTTGCGGACGTCAAACCGCCGGTCGCGCCGACCGGGGGGACGGCTCTTTGCGGAGCTTCCAGGATTGATCGACGCGGACAATCGTAGCGGAGCCGAAGTTCATGTAGGGGGAATTGTCGGGCGTGACGTGCAGGACTTCACGATTCCCATCAAGGCAGTACCGGTATATTGGCGTCCTCGCAAGCGGGACATACGAGTACTAACCCGCTCCATGCGTAACGCATGCTTGCTGGAGCTCCCTGCCCTGTCGCGCGGAGCTAAAGTCAATTCTGGTGTATGGACCCGTCCGGCATGGCTGATCAGGCGGCGAGCCGCTGCTGTTCGTGCTCTTCGTCTTTCACGGGTTCGCCGTCCTTGAAGACGACGCCGCCCATCAGTTCGGCAATGCGCTCAACGCCGCGAATCCGCCGCCAGGATTTCTCGGCTTCCTGCACGAGCTTGAAGGCGAGACCGAGGAAGCTCGAGCGCGACACGCAGTTCTTCGTGCGGGTAGTGCGGTGACGCACGGTGGCGAAAGTCGACTCGATCGGGTTGGTCGTGCGCAGGTGAATCCAGTGCTCGGCCGGGAAGTCGTAGAAGGCGAGCAGCGCGTCGCGATCCCTGACGAGCTTGTCGGCCGCCTTCGGGTACTTCGCCTGGTAGCTCTCGACGAAGCGCTCGAAGGCGCTCACGGCCGCGGCGCGCGTCGGGGCCATCCAGATCTCGTGGAGCTGCGCCTTCGCCTTGGCCTGCAGGCTCTTGGGCAGCGCGTTGAGCACGTTGGCGCTCTTGTGCACCCAGCAGCGCTGCCGGCGGGTTTCGGGGTAGAGCTCGTCGAGCGCCCCCCAGAAGCCCAGCGCCCCGTCGCCTACTGCCAGGCGCGGACCGACTTCGAGGCCACGAGCCTTGAGGTCGCGCAGCAACTCGAGCCAGGACGCCTTCGATTCGCGGTGCCCGTCGCCGATCGTGACCAGTTCCTTGGTGCCGTCGAGCCGCACGCCGATGACGACCAGCAGACACTGGCGGGCATCGTCCTCGCCGCGCAGGCTGGTGTGCACGCCGTCGGCCCACCAATAGACGTAGCGGCTGCCGGACAAATCCCGCTTCATCCAGCCGGCGTAGTCGCTCGCCCACTCGGCCTTCAGGCGGCTCACCACGTTGGGGGAGAGGCCCTTGGCCTCATCGCCGAGCAGCACGGTGAGCGCCTCGCGCATGTCGCCCGTCGAGATGCCCTTCAGGTACAGCCACGGCAACGCCGCCGACACCCGCGCCGAGCGGCGAACATACGGCGGCACCAAGGCGGAATTGAACTTCACCCCAGCGCCCGAGCGGTCACGCACCTTGGGTACCCGCACCTCGACGTTGCCGACCGCCGTGAGCACCTCGCGTGCCGGCAGGTAGCCATTTCTGACCACCGCTCGGCTCCCGCCCAGCATCCGCACGTTCTCGTACTCGGCCAACAACTGCTGCACCTCCACTTCAATCGCCCGCTCGATGAGATCCCGCGCGCCGCGCCGGATCAGCTCCTCCAGCGACAGCCCCACTTCCGATTGCTCAACCGACTGCTCACTCGTATCCTTCTTCAAGGCGCGCCTCCGTGGTTGCTGAAAATTTGGTCTCGACAACTCAATTCTCAGCAGAGGCACGCCGCCTCATCAAGCCCTTCTATCAGGATCTGGTCATACACCAGTCTTGACTATATCTCCTGTCGCGCTAACCGGCACCCCTTTGAAATGGAGCCGCTACCCTGAACCGAAATGCAAAGGACGTGGAAAGAACATGATCGGTAAGTGGCTTTCCAGAATGCACGTCCGCCTGCTGCTGCTGATCCTGGTCACGGCGCTCCCTGCCTTGGCGATCATCGTCAATACCGGTCTCGAGCAACGCAGGGAGGCGAGTGCAGCCGCCGAGAAAACGGCGCTGCTCACGGCGCGACAGATCGCGACCCGTCAGCGGGACATGGTGAGCCATCTCCACCGGTTGCTCGAAGGGCTCGCGCAGTCTCCGGAAGTGCGGCAGCTCCATTCCACCGAAGAATGCAACGCGTGGCTGGCGAAACTGGCCAGGCTCCACGAGCTGTATGCGGAAGTCTTCGTCGCCGGACTCGACGGCAAGATCACCTGCCGCTCGCAGTCCTTCAGCCATACGGTCGATATCTCCGATCGCAGCTATTTCCGCCGCGTCCTGGAGCGGCAGGATTTCGCCATGGGCGATTACCAGAACAGCCGTTTCGATGGCCAACCGGTCGTCATCTCGGCGCATCCGGTGTTCGATGACAACGACGAGATCACGGCGGTAGTCGGGGTCGGCGTAACCCCGAGCGCGTTCGGCTCGCTGCTGCGCGAAACCACCCTGCCCGACGGCTCGGTGGTGACGATCGTCGACAAGCAGGGCGTCATCCTCGCTCGCCTCCCCGATCCGACCGGTCTGGCGGGGAGCACGATTCCCGAACTGAGCCAGTTCAAGGCGGCGCTCACCGGCACCGGCGACCTGCTGATGAAATCGGTATGGCTCGATGGGGTGTCGCGCATCATGGCGATCGCACCCGTGCTGACCAGGTTCGGCGACCTCTACGTGCGTGTCGGCATTCCCTCGGCGATCGTCGAGAACGCAGGGGCCGTTGTCGCTCAGCGCAACCTCCTGCTGCTCGCCGGCGCCGCGGTGCCGCTGCTGCTGCTCGGCTGGTTCGTCGCGCAGCGGCTCGTGTTGCGGCCGCTGCAGGATCTCACCGAAACTGCAAGACGCTTGGGAGAGGGAGACCTGCAGGCTCGCACCCGCGTGCCTCCCGGAAGCGGCGAACTGGGGGACCTCGCCCGGACGCTGGACCAGATGGCGGAGGGGATCGGACAGTCGGTGGCACGGATCGAGACCGCAGAGCGAGAACTGCGCCGCAGCAACCGCGCGTTACGGGTGCTCAATGAAGTCACCCGCGCGGTGGCCCAAGCCGACGACGAAGTACAGCTGATGGAGCTGATCTGCAGCGCGGCCGTGGATGCGGGTGGTTATCGCATGACTTGGGTCGGAATCGCCACGCAGGATGTCGAAAAATTCGTGCGACCGGTAGCCTGGGCGGGGCATGAAGCGGGTTTTCTCGACGTCGTGAACGAAACCCTGAACGACACCGGAAGTGCCGTGTGTCCGTCGTCGATCGCCCTCGGCGACCGCCGGACCTGCATCGTCAGGGACATCGCGAACGACGGTCGCTTCGACGCCTGGCGCGATCACGCGCTGCGGCGAGGGTACGTCTCCATAATCAGCGTTCCGCTGGTGGCCGACCGGGTGTTCGGCGTGCTCACGGTGCTGACCGGCGAAGCGGGGGCATTCGACGCCGAGGAAACGCGCCTGCTGGAGAATGCCGCGCGCGAACTCGCGTTCGGCATTGTCGCGCTGCGCAGGCGCGCCGCGCATGAGAAGGCCGAAGCCGCGGTGCAACTGCGCAACCGCGCGATTGAGGCGAGCCACAACGGCCTGGTCATCTACCGCTATGCCCAGCCGGCCGGCATCGTCAGCGCCAACCCGGCGCTCCTTCGGTTGCTGGGGATGGACGAAGACCAGCTCATCGCCATGGACCTGCCGACGCTCGCACGACAGGGTTTCGATGCAGACGGCTGGGAGCAGCTCGACGCGCTGGTCACTGCCCGGCAAGCCGGTGAAGTGCCGCTGAGCCTCGTCCGTGCATCGGGCGACGTGTGCTGGCTCGACACCAGCGTGACGCTGGTCGGGGACGACGTTGCCGGCATCGACCACGCGGTCATCGAATTTCGCGATGTCACGGAAAGACACCGCTACCAGGAACAGCTGGCTTACCAGGCCAACCACGATTCGCTGACTGGATTGCCAAACCGCAACCTGCTCGGCGATCGCCTGCAGCAGTCGCTCGCGCTCGCGACACGCAACCAAAGCGCGTGTTTCGTGCTGTGGGTCGATATCGACCGCTTCCAGGTCGTCCATGACAGCTTCGGCAACGAAATCGCCAACGACACGCTGGTCGTCATCAGCGAGCGACTTGTCGCTGCCGCGGAGGGTTGCAGCATCGTTGCGCGAGTCGCCAGCGATGAATTCGTCCTGATCACGGACGAGCTGCCGAGCCAGCAGGCGGTGGTGTCGCTCGCCACCCGGCTTCTCGACGCCTTGCGGGCGCCGATTCCGGCCGGCGGCGAGGAGCTGTGGCTCACCGGCAGCATCGGCGTCGCCGCGATAACCAGCACCGATGACGTCGACACGCTGCTGCGCAACGCCAATGTGGCCCTGTTCCGCGCAAAGGAAATGGGGCGCGACACGTTCTGCTTCTACGAGACGGACCTGAACGTGCGAACCGCCCCGCGACTGCGCCTCGAGCTCGCGCTGCGACGCAGCATCGAGCAGGACGAACTGTTTCTGGCCTACCAGCCGAAAGTCGATCTGCTGACCGGCGAAGTGGTGGGCAGCGAGGCGCTGTGCCGCTGGCGCCATCCTGAACTGGGGTTGGTTTCCCCGGGCGAATTCATTCCGATCGCGGAGGAAAGCGGACTCATCCTGCCGATCGGCCGCTGGGTGCTGGAAACCGCCTGCGCTCAGGCGCGCCAATGGATCGACGACGGCATCGACTACCGCCGCATCGCGGTGAACGTCTCGCCGTTGCAGTTCTTCCGCGACGATCTCGTCGCCGACGTCGCGGCATTGCTGTCCCGCTACCGCCTCGAGCCCGCGTCGCTGATGCTCGAAATCACCGAAAGCGCGCTGATGGGCAACCCGGCGCGGGCGATCCTGATGATGCAGCAGCTGAAGGCGATCGGTGTGAAGCTGGCGATCGACGATTTCGGCACCGGCTATTCGTCGCTCAGTGCACTCAAGCGCTTCCCCATTGATTACCTGAAAATCGACCGCGCCTTCGTCACCGACATCACGACCAATGCGAGCGATGCGGCAATCGCCGTGTCGATCATCTCCCTCGCCCACAGCCTCAACTTGCGCGTGATCGCCGAAGGGGTCGAAACGGAAGGGCAAGTGCTCTACCTGCGCGGCCGCGGGTGCGACGAGATGCAGGGTTACCATTTTTCCCCCCCGGTCGCCCCGGAGGCGTTGGCCACGCTGATCCGCGACCGCCAGCAACTGGTTTTCCCAATGCAGATCGACCGGCCCGACCGCACGTTGCTGCTGGTCGATGACGAACCGTCGATTCAGTCGGCGCTACGCCGCGTCCTGCGCAGCGAAGGCTACATCCTGCTGTTCGCCGGAAACGCCGCCGAAGCGCTCGATCTGCTTGCAAAGCACGCCGTCGGGGTCGTGATGTCGGACTTCCGCATACCCGGCATGGATGGCATCCAGCTGCTCGACAGGGTGAAAACCCTTTATCCGGATACCGTGCGCCTGGTCCTCTCCGGCTATTCCGATATCGGCACCATCACCAACGCGATCAACCGCGGCTCGATTTTCCGATTCCTGCACAAACCTTGGGACGACCGTGAACTGCTGCAGTCGGTGCGCGACGCGTTCGAGCGTTTCGACCGCCGCAAGAATACGTCCGCCGTTTGAGCGGCAACGCCTAGAGCCGAATCCGGCTACGATTTCTCCGCAGGGCGTGCCACGGGGCGGAGAATGCGGCTCGGTTTGCCGCGCAGGACGTTGAGCAATTCCGCACGCGCCCGCGTGTGTTCGAGCCCCCTGGCGACCAGCGAGTCGACCAGCTCGCCGAAACGCGCGCGGCGCCGCAGCCCCGCCTCGCTCGTGTCGCGGCGATTGTTGAAGCAGTCCATCAGCGTCGAGCCGCAGACACAATTGCGGAAGAGCTCCAGCACCACCTGCCCGTCGTCGTCCGTCGTCTGCTTGAGACCGCTCCGCCCGGAGCCGATACGCTGCGTTTGGGCGACGTAATCGTCAACGTCCCGATAGCTTCGGCCGCACAGCGCACAGTGCTTCGGAAAAGTGCCTGCGGCGATCGCCTGCAGACCGGCATAAAGTTCGGCATCGACAGCGACAACATCGCCCGGACCCGCTTGTTTGGTCATGTCTGCCCCGAACGCAGTGGTTGTTTTCGGCGGCATGTTATGAAGAATGGGCCATTCTTCGCAAGAGCGAATCGGCTGCGCACCGGGCGGACCGTGCGGAAATATCCCGGTGGGCAAAAACTGCCCGCATTGCTCAGCTCTTGCTGCTTGCGGCGCCAGCGTCACGAACGTGCAGCGGCAACAGGATGCGGAACGTGGTCCCCCGACCGGGCTGACTGCGAATTTCGATGCGGCCGTCATGACGCCTGATGATATCGGCAGAAATCGACAGGCCGAGCCCGGTCCCCTTGCCGACCGGCTTGGTCGTGAAGAACGGTTCGAAAATGCGCTGCTGCACTTCGGGCGGCATCCCTTTGCCGGTATCCGCAATCTCCACCCACGCATGTCCGTCGATCGTTCCGCTGCGCAATCTGATCGTCCCGGAGGTTTCGATGGCCTGCGCGGCGTTGACCAGCAGATTCATGAATACCTGGTTCATCTGTGCGGGAATGCAGCGCACCGGGGGCAAGTCGTCCAACTCCCGCACCACCTCCGCCTTGTACTTGATTTCGTTCCACACGATATTGAGCGTGCTCTCGAGGCCGCGGTTGAGATCCGCGTCCTGCCACTCGCCTTCGTCGGCGTGCGAAAAGTCCTTGAGGTCGGCGACGATATGCCTGATCCGGGCAAGCCCATCGAGCGATTCACGCAGCAGATCGGGGATGTCCGCGCGCAAGTAGTCGATCTCGGCGATCGTGCGCGCTTTTTGCACTGCCGCGCGCGCCGAGTGATCGGCAGGCAGTTCGCTTTCGAGGCGCTCGTACGCATCGATGAGGCTGAACAGGCGCTCCACGTACGAGGTCAGCGAACCCAGATTGGAACTCACGAATCCGACTGGATTGTTGATCTCGTGGGCAACTCCTGCAGCCAGCTGTCCCACCGCAGCCAACTTCTCCGACTGCAGCAGCTGGTTCTGCGTCCGTTCGACGCGTGCCGCCGCTTCCGCCAGTACCCGGCGCCCGCGCTCACGTTCGCTCGCCTGCTCCGCCAGCTGCGCGTCGAGCTGCTCGTTGGCCACGGCGAGGGCTTGGCATCGCTCGGCGAGCAGGCCGACGAGTCCGGTCAAATGCGCTTCGATTTCGGTTTCGGCCGGGTCTTTGCCTTGGGGATTGCCTGCGCGCCGGGCGTGCTGCAGTGCGAGGGCATTGATCCGGCCGACCGCCTCGCTGATCCGCTCGTCCGCCCGGGCAATTGCGCGCAGCTCTTCACCCCATGCACCTGCGGTCATTGGCCCTGCTCCTGCAGCCCGGATTCCAGCATCAGGATTGCCCCTCCAGCGTCAGTTCGTGCGGCGCCGGTCGCATTCTGCGGCGACATCACAGTTTGTCGCGGCGGACGTGCAGCGTCAGGGCGATGCCTTCGCGACGCGCATAGTCCTGGATCTGCCGCACCAGAGAGGCGTCGAGGACATACTCCGCAGCGAGCAGCAGTGTGCCGTCGCGCCCGACGAGGTCACGTGCGAGGACCATCCCCACCTGGAGGTTGAGCGCCGACACAGCGACATCCCGTGCAGGCGGTTCCTGCGCAACTCCGCCGAGCATCTCGACGAGCGCGTCCACCACCTGTGGATCGTAGCGCCGGTTGCGCGACTGCACGAGCATCGCTTTCGCCTCGTCCGCGCTCAGGCGATTCTCCGCCAGCGTGCCGGCCTGCAACCCATCGAAGTCATTGACGGCCGACAGGATGCGCGCACCCAGCGGAATCGCGAGCCCTTGCAGACCGTCGGGGAAACCCTGTCCGTCGAAACGTTCATGGTGCGAGCGCACAATGCGCGCGGCTTCCTTCAGCTCGTCGAGCGGCATCAGCGCGGATTCGCCAGCGATTGCATGCTTGCGATACTGCCCCATTTCGTCGCCATTCATTTTCGAGACAGGCTTTGCGAGCAGCGTGTCGGAGAAACCGATCTTGCCGATGTCGTGCAACAGTCCGGCAAGGAAGATGTCCTGCTGGCTCTTGGCGTCGATGTCGAGGCGGGCGGCAAGCTTGCGGGCGAGATCGGCGACGCGCCGTGAATGGCCCGCAACTCCGCCTCCGCGCAATTCCATCAGGCCGGAGAAGGTCTTGATCGAGACCAGGAAGTTCTGCTTGAGCCGCTCGTTTGCCTGCTTGAGCGAGTCGTTCGTCTGTTCGAGGGCGGCCGTGCGTTCCTGGACCTTGCGCTCGAGGTCGGTGTTGAGTTCCTTCAGTTCGTCGTTCTGCTGCTGCGTCAGTGTCTGCAGCCGCGTGTTTTCTGCCTGCAGCCGCTGACGGTCGAGCGCATCGCGAATGATCAGCGTGAGATCGTTGTCGTCCCACGGCTTGGCAATGTAACGGTAGATCTCGCCGCGGTTGATCGCGTCGATCGTCGAAGTGACATCGGCATAGCCGGTGAGCAGCACGCGCGTCACCTGTGGCCAGCGGTTGCGCACATGTTCGAGGAACTCGGCACCGTCCATTTCGGGCATGCGCATGTCGGAGATCACGAGGTCGACGCGTTCCCGCTCGAGAATCTCGAGCCCCGCCTTGCCGCTCTCGGCAAGATGCAATTTGTAGCCGGCCGGCCGCAGCAATCGCCGGAGCGAAGAAAGGATGCTTGCCTCGTCGTCGACGAGCAGCAGGCTCGGTGCGCTGTCAGTGATCTCGGTCATCGGCTTGGTGGGGTCGTGCCTCGCCGCGAAGGCATGCGGAGGCTGGGCTGGGGCGTGATTATACCCTGCCGTCAAGCGCCCGAACCCGGGCCGCTGTCACGCTTTTGCCGGTAGCGTACGGCGAGCGTTTGGGGCTGTGCCGGTCGAACAAGTTGTCGTCTGTAGCTGTATGCGAATCGCAGATCGCGGGACAATCCACCGTTATCCGGCGCAGGATGTTCCAAAAAACGTCTTCGCCTGTCCCATTCGTCACCGAGGTCCGGATCGTGAATTCCGCCGCAACGTTTCCGCTGCATGCACCCGTGCTGGGCCGAATCCCCGGCAACAAGGCCATCTGGGTAGGCATCTACTGCGAAGTCACCGAGTTCGCCCTGATGTTCCTGGTGTATTTCATCGCCCGCGCGCACCATCCCGTCAGCTTCAGTGGCGGCCACGCGCAGTTGTCGCTGCTTGCTGGCACCGCCTATACCGTCGCGCTGCTGAGCAGCGGCTACTGCGTCGCGCGTGGCCTCGTGGCGATGCGCAGGGCGCGCAGGCAGGCTTGCCTACGCTGGCTGGCAGCGGCTTTCGTCATCGGCGCGATCTATCCGGTCGTCAAGTTTTTCGAAGTGCGCTGGAACCTCGCGAACGGGCTCGACGGCGATGCAGGGGTGTTCTTCGTCACCTACTACTACCTGACTTTCAACCACCTCGTCCACGTGTTCTGGGGACTGCTCGGGTTGCTGTGGGTCATGGTGCGTACCGGCGCCGGCAGCTATACCGCCGAGGAACACGACGGGCTCGAGGCTTTCGCGTGCTACTGGCACACGACCGACATCATCTGGCTGATGATCTTCCCGCTGTTCTACATGCTGCGCTGAGCGAGGGAGCGAACGATGATTGAAACGCGGAAACTCGATCTCGCCTGGATCACGCTGGTCCTGCTCAGCATCGGCAGCGCCGGCGTCGGCGGGACGGCAGACCCCGATCTCGGTGTGACGGCGATCATCGCGCTGGTGATGGGCGTCAAGGTGCGCATCGTCTGCACGTATTTCATGGAACTGGACACCGCGTCGCGGCGGATTCGCCGGTCGATGTATGCGTTCTGCTACGGCATGCCGACAGTGGTCGTGCTGACGAGCGTGTTCGGCGACGTCATCGCACGACTCACTGCGGTGCTTATGTAGCGCCGCGTCCGGCCTGGCGTCGTTCATTACGCCGGACGACGGCTGCGGGCCGGTCAGCCGGCCCGGTTCAGCGCCTCATCGAGGTAGCGGACGGTGCGCTCGACGTCGTGCAGCTTGTCCAGACCGAAGAGACCGATGCGGAACGTGCGGAAGTCCGCCGGTTCGTCGCACTGCAGCGGCACGCCCGCGGCGATCTGCAGGCCCTGGGCGGACAATGCACGGCCGGACTGGATTTCGGGGTCGCTGGTGTAGCTGACGACCACGCCCGGCGCCTGGAACCCTTCGGCGGCGACACTTTTGAAACCTTTGCGGGTCAGCAGCGCCCGCACGCTGTCGCCCAGTTCCTGCTGTTCGCCGCGCACCTTGTCGAAGCCGTAGTCGCGGGTCTCCTTCATTACGTCGCGCAGCGTCGTCAGCGCGTCGGTCGGCATCGTCGCGTGGTACATGTGGCCGCCGTTCTCGTACGCCTCCATGATCTGCAGCCACTTGCGCAGGTCACAGGCAAAGCTCGTGCTCGTCGTGGACTCGATTTTCGCGCGGGCGCCTTCGCCCAGCATCACGAGCGCACAGCACGGCGAACCGCTCCAGCCTTTTTGCGGCGCGCTGATCAGGATGTCGATGCCCAGAGCCTGCATGTCGACCCAGATCGTGCCGGACGCGATGCAGTCGAGCACGAACAGGCCGCCGACCGAATGCACCGCGTCGGCGACCGCGCGCAGGTAGGCGTCGGGCAGCATCATGCCGCTGGAGGTCTCGACGTGCGGAGCGAAGACGACGTCGGGCTTTTGCTCGCGTATCGTCCGGACGACTTCCTCGATCGGAGCCGGTGCAAACGCGGCCTGCGGCCCGTCATCGACCGGGCGCGCCTTCAGGACGGTCGATTCGGCCGGGATGTTGCCCATGTCGAAGATCTGCGTCCAGCGATAGCTGAACCAGCCGTTGCGGATGACAAGGCACTTGCGGCCGGTGGCGAACTGGCGGGCGACGGCTTCCATGCCGAACGTGCCGCTGCCGGGGACGACGATCGCGGATTTCGCGTTGTAGACTTCCTTGAGCATTCGCGAGATGTCGTTCATTACACCCTGGAAGGCCCGCGACATGTGATTGAGCGAGCGGTCGGTATAGACCACCGAATATTCGAGCAACCCGTCCGGGTCGGGATGGCGCAACAAGCCTGGCACTGTGATCTCCTGCAAGGAAAACGGAAGGACGGGGCGAGGATACCCGGACTAACTGCCGCGGGCCATCCCCTGCCGGGGGGGCGGGAGGGGCACGGGTCTGGGCGATGCGCGGCGGGAAGTTCCGCGGCGAGCGCGTGTTTTCAGTTGCACCCTGATACGGTTGCCGGACAGGGGTTGAAGCCTTCGCCGTGCCGGTCCGCGTCCGGCAGCCGACCGAAATTATGCGGACGCCGCCCACGATCGAGGATCGCTTCCCTGTACCGGTCGCGCAGCTCACCCATCGAACACCTCCCGCACGCGGCGCAATGCGGCAAACAGCGCGTCGACCTCGTCGTGCGTGTTGTACATCGCGAACGACGCGCGCACCGTCGACGGCAGGCCGAAGCGTTCCATCAGCGGCATCGCGCAGTGGTGGCCGGTGCGGACCGCCACCCCTTCATGGTCGAGGATAGTGCCGACATCGTGTGCGTGGATGTCGTCGAACACGAACGACAGGATCGCCGCCTTGTTGCGCGCGGTTCCGACGAGGCGCAGGCCCGGCATCGCGCGCGCCTGCCGAGTGGCGTGCTCGAGCAGCGCGTCCTCGTGCGCGGCGATCGCGGCGATTCCCGTTTCCTCGACGTAGCGGATCGCTGCGCCCAGCGCAATCGCGCCGGCGATGTCCGGTGTGCCCGCTTCGAACTTGTACGGCAGCTCGTTGTATGTCGTCCCGGCAAAGCTCACCTGCCGGATCATGTCGCCCCCGCCCTGCCACGGCGGCATCGCGTCGAGCAGCGCAGCCTTGCCGTACAGCACGCCGATGCCGGTCGGCCCATAGAGCTTGTGCGCCGAGAACGCGTAGAAGTCGCAGTCGAGCGCCTGCACGTCGACCGCAACGTGCGGCACCGCCTGCGCGCCGTCAAGCAGCACCGGCACGCCGCGCGCGTGCGCCATGTCGATGAGTTCCCGCACCGGGTTGATCGTGCCGAGGGCGTTCGACACATGCGCCAGCGCGACGATCCGCGTGCGGTTCCCGAGCAGGCGCTCGAACTCCGCGACGAGCAGCTCACCGTCGTCATTGACCGGGGCGACTTTCAGCACCGCCCCCGTCCGCTCGCAAGCGAGTTGCCACGGCACGATGTTCGAGTGGTGCTCCATGGCCGTGATGAGGATCTCGTCACCCGGGCGGAAACGTCCGCCGAAACTGTTCGCGACGAGGTTGATCGCTTCGGTCGTGCCGCGCACGAAGACGATCTCCTCGCGTCGCGCGGCGTTCACGAACCGCTGGACCGTGTCGCGAGCGGCCTCGAAAGCGTCGGTCGCCTCCTGGCTCAGGCGATGCACGCCGCGATGCACGTTCGCGTTGAGCACGGCATAGTAATGCGCTTGCGCGTCGATCACGCAACGCGGTTTCTGGCTCGTTGCCGCGTTGTCGAGATAGACGAGCGGCCTGCCATTGACTTCGCGGGCGAGGATCGGGAAGTCGTCGCGGAGCCGGGCGACGTCGAGCGGCGGGATGTCCGCGCCCGCAGCGGGTGTCGCGATACCCAGCGCGTTCAACTCATTCGCAGCAGTTCCCATTCCCGTTTCCCCACGTCCTCGAGCAGTTGTCCGGGCAGCAGCGGGGACAGCCACGCCTGCAGCCCGGCGTGAGTAATATCACGAATCCGGAGCGCCCGCCCAACGGGGCAAAGTTCGGCGGAACACACTTCCGCGCGAAGAACTCGATGCCGGCAGTCGCGGCACAAGGGCAATGTCCGCTGGCGCAAGCGGGACTCGGGCCACGGTCTACAGTAAGAGCATCGGCGAACCGCAGGTTCTTTCCGGGAAGGTAGTGATGCCGGGCCGCCGTGGGCAACAGCGATCGGCACCAACCTTCTCCCGAAGTATCCGATCAACCCTGGCAAGCGAGGCGCAAAGCCGGTCCCCGTAATCGACAACCGGAGCAACGAACATGAGCCTGACTCTGAGTTCCACGGCGTTTGCCCACGGCGGCGCGATTCCCGCAAGCTACACGTGCGACGGCCGTGACGTGTCCCCTCCCCTGGGCTGGTCCGGCATCCCGGACAACACTCGCAGCCTGGCGCTGATCGTCGATGACCCCGATGCGCCCGATCCGGCGGCTCCCCAGCGAACATGGGTGCACTGGGTGCTGTACAACATCCCGCCGACGACGGCGGGTCTGCCCGAAGCCGTCGCCATGGCGGACCTGCCGCCCGGCACGCGCGAAGGAACGAACGACTGGAAGCGCACCGGCTACGGCGGCCCTTGCCCCCCGATCGGCCGGCACCGCTACTTCCACAAGCTCTATGCCCTCGACATCGTCCTCGCCCCTCTTGGCGCTCCGACGAAGGCTGAATTGGAACAGGCGATGCAGGACCACATTCTTGCCCAGGCGGAACTTGTCGGCACCTACCAGCGATCTTGAGCGTGGAAAGCCGCGGACCACGCCGTGCGTGCGACGTCGAATGCGAGGCAACCGGAACTCGCTTTCGGTCGGCCAGTCGCATGGAGGGCGGTTTCCACCACAGGAGGTATCCCGATGAACAAACACAACATCGCCGCCGGTCTGCTGGTTCTCGCCTCCGGGTTGTGGGGCGGCGCCGCCATGGCGCAGGAAGCGGCTCCGGCACTCGACGTGCGGGAGTTCGAGGGCGTGCGCTACATCACCGGCGGTGTCGGCGAGGAAGAGCGCAACCAACTCCTCGCCTCCGCGCAGAACTTCAACCTCAAACTCGTTTTCGCCGAAAAGTCAGGCGATTATCTTGCCGACGTCAACGTCGCAATCGCCGATTCCACGGGCCGCAAGGTTCTCGAAGCGAGAGCGGACGGTCCGCTCATGCTGGCAAAACTGCCCCCCGGCAACTACCGCGTCACCGCGATGGCGAACGGGCGCGAGCAAACCCGGAACGCCAGCGTTGGACGCACCGGACAGCGGTCGCTGACCTTCTACTGGTAGCCCGGGCGATGTCGACACGGCCAAACGGGCACTCGCCGTCGTCAGGACTTGCAGACTTCCTCGAGGACCCGTCGCACGCGCACCATCGCATCCTGCAGCACCACTTCGATGCTGTCGAAGAGGATGCCTTTCTCGCTCGCGCCACGCCCGGCGGCGTAGTTCGCGATGACGTTGACCGCGGCATAGGGCAGACCGATTTCGCGGGCGAGCGCGGCTTCGGGCATCCCGGTCATACCGACGAGTTCGGCGCCATCGCGCTCGAGCCGGTTGACCTCGGCGGCTGTCTCGAGGCGCGGCCCCTGCGTCGCGGCATACACCCCGCCATTGCAGATATGTTCGCCGGCCGCCACGCCCGCCGCGAGAATCCGCTGGCGCAACGGTTCGTCGTACGGATGAGTGAAATCGATGTGATGCACGCCCTCGTCGCCACCTTCGAAGAAGGTGCTCTTGCGTCCCCACGTGTAGTCGATGATCTGGTGAGGCACGACCAGCGCGCCGGGGCCGAAATCGTCGCGGATGCCGCCGACAGAGGCCACCGAGATGACGCCGGTCGCCTTGGCATGCTTGAGCGCCCACAGGTTTGCGCGGTAATTGACCAGATGCGGCGGGATCGTGTGTCCATAGCCGTGGCGCGCGAGAAAGACCACCGGGCGTTCGCGCAGGCGGCCGAACGTCAGCGCGCCGGACGGTTCTCCGTAAGGGGTGCGTACCACTTCGCGGCGGGCGATCTCGAGCGTCGAAAGCTGCGTGAGTCCGCTACCGCCAATGATTGCGAGCATTGGGTCGGTCTCCAGAAAAACGGCGCCGATTCTAGCATGGGGCCTCGCCGCGCTCTCGCTCGCGGTTCGCACGAAAAGGGTGAAGCGCGCGATGCTGCAATGCGGTGGCCGTGCTAAAATTAAAAACTTTTCAAAGACTTCTGGACCCAAATGTCCCGCTCCATCCGTAACATCGCCATCATCGCCCACGTCGACCACGGCAAGACCACGCTGGTCGACCAGCTCCTGCGCCAGTCCGGCACCTTCCGCGAGAACCAGCAGGTTTCCGAACGGGTGATGGATTCGAACGATCTGGAGAAAGAGCGCGGCATCACGATCCTGTCGAAGAACTGCGCAATCCAGTACGGCGACACCCACATCAACATCGTCGACACGCCGGGCCACGCCGACTTCGGCGGCGAAGTCGAGCGTGTGCTGTCGATGGTCGATGGTGTGCTGCTGCTCGTCGACGCGGTCGAGGGCCCGATGCCGCAGACGCGCTTCGTGACGCGCAAGGCGCTCGCGCTCGGCCTGAAGCCGATCGTCGTGATCAACAAGATCGACCGCCCGGGGAGCCGCCCGGACTGGGTCATCAACCACACTTTCGACCTGTTCGACAAGCTCGGCGCGACCGAAGAGCAGCTCGATTTTCCGGTGGTGTACGCCTCGGCGCTCAACGGCTACGCGATGCTCGACGCGAGCCAACCGGGCACCGACATGACGCCGCTGTACGAAGCGATCCTCGAGCACGTGCCCCAGCCCGAAGTCGATTCCGACGGCCCGCTGCAGCTGCAGGTCTGCTCGCTCGACTATTCGACGTACATCGGTCAGCTCGGCATCGGCCGCATCAAGCGCGGCCGCATCCGCCCGAACCAGGAAGTCGTCGTGATGTATGGCGAGGAGAACCGCGGCAAGGCCAAGATCGGCCAGGTGCTGACGTTCAAGGGCCTCGAGCGCACGCAGGCGGAATCGGCCGAAGCTGGCGACATCGTGCTGGTGTCGGGCGTCGATCAGGTCAATATCGGCGTCACGCTGTGCGATCCCGAGAAACTCGAAGGCATGAAGCCGATCGCGGTCGATGAACCGACGCTGACGATGAACTTCATGGTCAACTCGTCGCCCCTGGCCGGGCGCGAAGGCAAGTTCGTCACGAGCCGCCAGATCCGCGAGCGGCTCGAACGCGAGCTGCTGAAGAACGTCGCGCTGCGCGTCGAATACACCAACGACTCCGACGTGTTCCTGGTTTCGGGCCGTGGCGAACTGCATCTGACGATCCTGCTCGAAAACATGCGCCGCGAAGGCTTCGAACTCGCGGTCGGCCGGCCGCGCGTGGTGTTCCGCGAGATCGACGGCGTCAAGTGCGAGCCGTACGAACTGCTCACCGTCGACGTCGAGGAAGACCACCAGGGCGGCGTGATGGAAGAACTCGGCCGGCGTCGCGGCGAGCTGCAGGACATGCAGTCCGACGGCAAGGGCCGCGCCCGCCTCGAATACCGCATCCCTGCCCGCGGCCTGATCGGCTTCCAGGGCGAATTCCTGACGCTGACGCGTGGCACCGGTCTGGCGAGCCACGTGTTCGACGACTATGGTCCGATGGCGGGGCCGATGGGCGAGCGCCGCAACGGCGTGCTGATCTCGCAGGACAACGGCCACGCGGTCGCCTACGCGCTGTGGAAGCTGCAGGATCGCGGCCGGATGTTCCTCACGCACAACGACCCGGTGTACGAAGGCATCATCATCGGCATCCATTCGCGCGACAACGATCTCGTCGTCAACCCGATCAAGGGCAAGCAGCTCACCAACGTGCGCTCGTCGGGCACCGATGAAGCGGTGCGGCTGATCCCGCCGATCCAGCTGACGCTCGAATCCGCGATCGAATTCATCGCCGACGACGAGCTCGTCGAAATCACGCCGAAGTCGATCCGGCTGCGCAAGCGCTACCTGACCGAGAACGAGCGCAAACGCGCGGCAAAAGCCGAAAACGCCTGACGCGTATCCCGCGAACGGGATACCGTCGAGCGACGGAAAAGCGCTGCTTCGGCAGCGCTTTTCTCGTCTACGTCGCGTATTTGCGTATCTCGCATCGTGCAGTACGGGCTAATACGCGTGCGCGTCGCGAATCACGAGCCGGATCGTCATCAGGATGATCTTCAGGTCCAGCGACAGCGACCAGTGACGAAGGTAATCGAGGTCGTATTCGATCCGCCGCGCCATTTTTTCGACGGTGTCGGTTTCTCCCCTGCAGCCGTTCACTTGTGCCCAGCCGGTGATGCCCGGTTTGACCTTGTGGCGGATCATGTAGCCTTTGATGACCTGCCGGTAGGTCTCGTTGTGCGCCACCGCGTGCGGGCGCGGCCCGACGATGCTCATGCGGCCCTGCAGCACGTTGATGAACTGCGGCAGCTCGTCCAGCGAGGTGCGCCGCAGCCAAGCGCCGAAACGCGTTACGCGAGGGTCTTCCCTGACGGCCTGGACGATTTGCGGACCGTCCTCGCAGACCGTCATCGAGCGGAACTTGTAGACCAGGATCTTGCGCCCGTCGAGCCCGTAACGGTTCTGCTTGAAGATGACCGGGCCCGGCGAACCGAGCTTCACGCCGATCGCGATCAGTACCATCAGCGGTGCGATGAGGATCAGGATCGCGCTCGCGAGGACGATGTCGGACAGCCGCTTGACGAGGCGGTTGACGCCAGTGAAAGGCGTTTCGCAGACCGCGACGACCGGAGTGCCGGCAACATGATCGACGCGTCCCTGGATCAGGTCGGTCACGAACATGTCGGGGACGAAGAAAATCGACGCGGTGGTGTCCTTCATGTCGTCGAGGATGCGCAGAATGCGCGGCTGGCTCACCATCGGCAGCGCGATGTAGATGTGGTCGACGGCCTGCTCCTTCGTGTAGGCAGCCAGATCGCGAAGACAGCCGAGGCACACGCCGGTAGTCGTCCCGGACGTGCGCTGGGGAGTCCGGTCGTCGAAGAATCCGAGCAGATGCACCCCGAGGAAAGGGTTTTTCTCGATACCGCGCGCGAGCTGCATCGCGATGTCGTTCGAGCCGACGATCACTGCGCGGCGTTGCGTCCCGGCCCTCGACATGAGCCGTGGCAATGCGACGCGCGATACCGCGTGCGCTGCGATGAGGGCAAGCGGTGTCCCCACGAGCCACACTGCCAGCACCGGCAGCGCGAAATAATGGATATAGCCGGTGACATACCCGAACAGCACCAGCGCGCCTGCAATCAGCAGCCAGTTGAGCGCTGTCCGGCGCACCATCGTCCCCCTTCCGTCACACAGGTGGCTATCTCCCGGAAACGTCAGTGAAAACGTCAGCAGCGCGAGAATCACATAATGGCTGTCGGGAACGACCTCGTAGAAATATGCCGAAGCAAATAGCAGACCGACCGCGATGAACGGGTCGACGACCGATTCGATTATGCTTGCCGTCGAAAAGCTGCCGTAGAAAAACGCGGCATTCGTCTCGGCAACGGGAGCCGAATCGGGAGGATGAGTGAAAATCGACGAGTTCGGCACGGCATGCTCCTGACACAGGCCGAGGCGGACGCGCCTCCGAGTAGATATTCATAGCATCACCCAACAGCCAGGGGAGCTTGCCAGTCATGACGAATGTAACAATACTTTATCGTGCCCGGGGATGGACTTCCTGCCGGGGTCACTGCTCGCACCGCCGGAGTGCACGTCATGTCCTGCACGTGCTCGCCGCGACGTGTGCGCTCCAAGGTTTCGCTGCCTCGGCGGCGACCGAGGTGGTGCCGGAGGAAGGTTTCACGGTGGGGCTCGGGCACTCCGTCTATCGGGAAGACAATCTCTTCCGGCTGCCTGACGACGTCCGGCCGCCGGAGGGGGGATCGAGGAGCGATCGCATCAGCCGCACAACGGCCGCGCTGAGATTCGAACATACCTACAGCCTGCAACGCGTCGTCGCAGGGGTGGAGGTGACGCACCGCAACTACGATCGACACAATCAGCTCGACCGGACGACCACCAGCGGCGCGCTGCACTGGGACTGGGCCGCCGGACGGCAATGGACGGGGACGGCAACGCTGCTGCAGCGCCAAGCGCCACGAAGCTTCGCCGATACAGACCGCCGTATCCGCAGCATCAACACGCTGCGCAGGATCGGGGCCGACGCGGACTACTGGTGGCATCCAGACTGGTCGTTTCTGGTTGGTGCGGAACACACGCGCAGCCGCTATTCGGACGAGCGTTCGGATGCTTCGGAGTATGACGAGAGCGCAGTCGAGGCCGGGATCGGGTACCGCCCGAAGTCCGGCAACCGGCTGTCGCTCGTGGCTCGCCAGGCCGACGGCGACTATCCGAACCGCACCCCTTCCGCACGCATCGATTCCGGCTACGAACAGCGCGACGTGCGGCTGCGGGGGAACTGGGTGTTGTCGGGAATCAGCAGTTTTTCCGGCTACGCCGGCTACACCCGGCGGGAATACGAACACGTCAGCAGCCTCGACTTCAGCGGCCCCACCGGGCGCATCACGTTCGACTGGGAGCCGACCGGCAAGCTGTCGTTCCAGGTCGTGGCGCGACGGGAGATCGGCTCCGAATACGAAGTCATCGACAACTACGTCGTCACCCGCGGACTCGGCGTCGAGGGGATCTGGAAGGCCACTGACAAGATCACCGTCCGCGCGCGCGGCGAGCAGTATCGCAGGGACCGAGGGGACGTCGAGCTGCCGGCGCTCGACGACGACCGGACGCGGGTTCAGAGCCTGAGCGTCGGCTACGAACCGGTGCGCGACCTGACGATCACCGCGTCGGTCCAGCGCGCAAAACGCTCGGCCGCCGGGGAGCGGTTCGACTACACGGCGAAACTCCACGGGGTCGACGTAAGGCTCGACTTTTGACCCACCCGTTTCGGGCTCGCCCGCGCTTCGACTAGCAGCCCGGCCCGCCCCTCTCGCAATAAAATGTTTCGGATTGTTGCGGGCCGCTCTTCAGCCAAATCCAAGTAAAAACCATTTACGTTTTATCGCTTTCCGGAGGTTGGGAAGCCGCGACGGAATACTACTCTTAGCTGGGTGAGGTATTCCTATGGCGAACCTGTGCAGAGAATTCCAGCTCCTGGTAGCGGTGATCTTCATCTGGATTTCGTATCCGGCCGAGGCAGTCCGGACGGTTGAGCTCGTTTCCGATGAGGAGCTGGCTCTCGTGACCGGGGGAGCCGCGTGGATCGACGCGTCACCGTCGGTGCTGGGGCCGCTTTCGGGCAGCCCGGGGGACGTCAGCGTCTCTTTCGCTTTACTCGAGCCGGAGCAGGCGAAACCTGTCGTGATGCGGCGCTCGGCGGTCGATGTTTGGCCCCGCGATGATCCGGATGTCGTCGACGTGCCGGAAATCCTCGACGACTCGCAGCTTGCCAGCGGCCCGTACCGCTCACGCCGCGTTGAGGGCTGGGTCGCGGAAGCGGTTGCCGCGCTCGCAGTCGGGGCACTCGTGGCGCGCCGTCGGCTGGGTCGGCATTGAGGCGCAAGGGCATGCTGCCAAAGCGGAGATTCGCGGGCATGGCCCCAGTCTTGGCGATCGTGCTCGCGGCGTGTTCCCCGGCGCTCCCCGAAGATGTCGCGGCGCGCGTCAACGGGACGGTAATTTCGGCCGCGGAACTCGATCTCACACTGCAGCACAGCGGCGTGGCGCAACACGACCAGGAGGTCCGTCGACGCCAGCTGGAGAAGCTCGTCATCGAGGAACTGCTGGCGCAGCAGTTCCTGCGCAGCACTCCCGGGAGCGTCCGGGTGGAGGAATCGGCGGTGAGCGCGGCGCGGCGCGAGATCCTTGCGCGGCGCTACATCATGGACCTCGTCAACGGCATTCCGCCCCCGCAGGACGCCGAGATCGAGGCGTTTTACCGGGACAATCCGGCGATGTTCGCGCAGCGGCGGATATTTGCCCTGCGGGAGTTCGAAATCTCTGCGCCGGCATCAAGGGAAACGGAACTGCGCCAGCATCTCCGCGCGGCGCACTCGCTCGAAGAGTTTGCCGACTGGCTGCGCCGCGAGGAGCTGCCTTTTGTCATCACCGAAGCCGAACGCGGAGCGGAGGAGCTTCCAGCGGAGGTCGCGGCGCAACTGGCGGTCCTGAAGGAACGCGAGGTTGCACTGCTGTCCGGCCCCGCCGGCCTGCGCGTGATCGAGGTCGTCCGGGCGAGCGCCTCCCCACTCGACGAGAACGCCGCACGGCCGCTGATCGAGCGCCGCCTGTGGACCGAGAAACGGGTCGCGGCAGTCGACGCGGAGGTCCGCCGCCTGAGCCGGATGGCGGCGATCTCGATACTCGACGGCACCGGCCGCAAGGACGCCGGCGGCATTCCGGGGCTGTCCCCGGGAGCAGCGGCAGTGCTGGCGCCAGCGCTTTCGCTCCCGTAAGCGCAGGCACAGCGAAGGTTCGACAACTGGCGAAGGAGACAGAGCAATGCGAGGGCTGGCGAAAACAGTGGCGATCTGCGCCGTGACGGGATGGGCGGTCTGTGCGTCGGCCGGGGGCGAGTACCTGCTTTCCCCCGGGGACGTGATCCGTATCACCGTCTTCGAAAATCCGGACCTGACGACGGAGGCGCGCGTCTCCGAATCCGGCCAGGTATCGTTTCCGCTGGTGGGCGCGACGCAGGTCGGCGGCATGAGCGTCGCCGCGGCCGAAAAACGGATCGCGGGCGGGCTCAAGGAAGGCGGTTACGTGCTTGAGCCGCAGGTGATCATTTTTCCGCTCGAGATCCGCGGCAATCAGGTATCGGTGCTCGGCCGCGTCAATCGCGCCGGCCGCTTTCCGCTGGAGACGTCGAACATGCGCGTCGCCGACCTGCTCGCGCTCGCGGGCGGGGTCACTCCGGATGGCGCCGACGTCGTGGTCCTGACTGGAATGCGAGACGGGCAGCCGATGCGCCAGGAAATTCCGCTGGCGCAGCTTTTCTCGCGCGATCCGGCCGCCAATGTCGAACTGGCCGGCGGAGACATCCTGTTTGTGGACCGGGCACCGATTTTCTATGTCTATGGCGAAGTCCAGAAGCCAGGCGCCTACCGCATCGAGCCCGGCATGACGCTGATCCAGGCGCTCGCAACCGGCGGCGGCCTGACGAACCGCGGCACGGAACGCGGCATGCAGGTCCATCGCCGCGATGCGTCGGGCCAAGTCGACGTGTTGTCGATCGACCGCAACGCTCCGCTGCGCGCCGACGACGTGATCTACGTGAAGCAGAGCCTCTTCTGAGGGACGCGGCCATGACGATCCGCCAGATTTTCGTGATTTTGCGGGCACGCAGCCGGCTGATCTTCTCGGTGTTCATCGTCGTGGCTGCGGTCAGCGCCGTCGTGGCGGTGATCCTGCCGCGCAACTACACCGCGAACGTGGCGCTCGTCATCGACGCAAAATCCGCCAATGCGCTGCTCGGACAGATGCTGTCGTCGCAGATGCTGGGTGGCTATATGGCCACGCAGGTCGACATCATCGCCAGCCGGCGGGTCGTCGAACGTGCCGCAGCCACACCGGAAGTGGCCAACGACGAGGCGTTGCGCGCCGCTTGGCGAGCGGAGACCGGGGAGGAAGTCGCCTTCCCGCTGTGGCTCGCCGACGAAATCGAGAGCAATCTCGACGTCAAGCCTTCGCGCGACAGCAATGTCGTGCAGATCGCCTACACGTGCGCGGTCGCGGAGCAATGCGCAAACGTCGCCAACGCGGTGGCCAACGCGTACATCGCCACCAATCTCGAAATGAAGGTGCAGCCGGCGCGGCAATACGCGCAGTGGTTCGAATCGCGCAACTCGAGCCTGCGCGAGACCGTCGAAGCGGCGCGCCGCAGGCTGTCGGACTATCAGCGCGAACACGGCATCGTCACGACCGACGAGCGGCTCGACGTCGAAACCGCACGCCTCGACGAACTTTCCCGCCAGCTCGTCACAGCGCAGTCCGAGCGCACCGACAGCCGTTCGCGGCGCAATCAGTCCGGTAGCGGCGAGATGCTTCCCGAGGTCGTGCAAAGTTCGCTGCTCGGCAGCCTGAAAGGCGAACTGGCGCGCCTGGAAGCGCAGCGTGAGCAGGCTACCGCGCGGCTGGGGCGCCGACACCCCGAGATCGTGCGGGCCGATCGCGAGATCGCGTCGCTGCAGGGGCGCATCGCGCTCGAGACGAGCCGAATCGTCGGATCGATCGACACGACCGATCGCGTGAACGCGGACCGCGTCGCCGAAATGCGCGAGGCGGTGGACGAACAGAAAGGGAAGGTGCTGAAGCTCAAGGCGCAACGCGACCAGATCGCGGTGCTGCAGAAAGACCTCGACAGCGCCCAGCAGGCCTACGACGTCGTCAATGGGCGCCTCGCCGAAACGAACCTGGAAAGCCAGGCACAGCAGACGAACGTCTTCGTGCTCGCGTCCGCGACACCGCCGCGCCTCCCGTCGTCGCCGCGGCGGGCCCTGATCGTCGCTTTGGCGTCCGTGCTCGGTGTGCTGCTCGGCGTGAGCCTTGCCCTCGGCCTCGAGATGATCCGGCGCCGCGTGCGCTCCGAGGCGGACGTCGTCGATGTGCTCGGAATTCCGGTGCTGGGCGCATTGCCGCGCGCCAAAAACACCCTGCTGCTGCGCTAGCACGTCGAGCGCACCACCTTCGACCTGAACCGGGAGCTGTCATGGACGCGACACCGAACATCATGGACATGAGGCCCGCCACCGAAGAGCAGTCGATCGGGGCGATTCTCGTCGAAACCGGCCGTCTCACGCCCGAAAACACCCAGGTCGTGCTGCGCGAGCAGAAGGCGAAAGGCGTTCCGTTCGGCGTGGCGGCGATCGAGCTCGGGCTGATCAGCCAGGCGGACGTCGATTTTGCGCTCGCGCGCCAGTTCGACTATCCGTACCTGCCGGCGCGCAGCGGCATCGTCGCGCGCGAGGTTGTCGCTGCCTATGCCCCGTTCGGGCCGGTCGCGGAGAGCCTGCGCCAGTTGCGCAGCCAAGTGTCGCTACGCTGGGCGAACAGCCGCTACGGCGCGCGGGCGCTCGCGCTCACCAGTGTCAATCGCGGCGAAGGGCGCAGCTTCGTCGCCGCGAACCTCGCAGTGGTGTTCGCGCAGATGGGCCTGCGCACACTCCTCGTCGACGCCGACCTGAGGCATCCGTCGCAGCACACGCTGTTCCACCTCGACAACCGCTTCGGGCTGTCGAACATGCTCGCGGGGCGCGTCGGCAGCGAAGCGATCGTGCGGATCGGGGCACTGCGCCACCTGTTCGTGCTGCCCGCTGGTCCGACGCCGCCGAACCCGCAGGAGCTGCTCGCCCGGCCGCTGCTCGCCAAGCGCCTGCGGGCGCTCGAGGATCTGTTCGATGTCGTGATACAGGACACGTCGGCAGCCCGCGTCGGCGCGGACGCGCAGATCGTCGCCGCCGCAGGCGGCAATACGATGCTGGTGGCGCGCAAGAACAAGACATCGATGAAGGAGCTGCACGAACTTCGGGTGTCGCTCGAAGCGAGCGGTAGCCGGATACTCGGCGCCGTGGTGAACGAATGACGTTGCACCGGCACGTTTTCGGTCGCAGGCGAAACGGCGTTCGATGCTGACCGCGCTCTATCCCGGAAAGCTGCCGTCCTCGGCAGTGCCACAAGCCCGCTTTGGCGAGTTCACGCTTGGCTACGTGAATGCGCTGGTGCTGGTTGCCGTCAGCCACCAGTTGTGGCTGTGCCTGCTGTACACGCAGTTCGGCATCGGCGGGAAGAGCACCGTAATGATCGCCGAGATCGTCATGCTCGCAGCTGCCCTGCCGCTGCTGTTGAAGCGTCTGCCGCTGGGGTTCTACCTGGCTGCCGCACTGCTCGTTGCCAACGCGATCACGCTCGCGCTGCTGCGCGACTCGCTCGACCCGAAGCCGCTGCGCGATCTCCTCGTTCCGCTGGTTTTTCTGGGCGTCGGCATGAGCGTGGGCGGCGAAGACAACGCCGACCGCCTGCTCAAGCGCGTCGTGTGGCTGGTCCTCGCGTTCGCGATGTTCGAATTCCTGGCACTGGACGTATTCACGCGCTTCTTCGACATCCAGTCGTACTACCTCGCACGCGGCGTCGGCGACCCCGAGATGGGCCTCTACCGGCCGGACAAGCTCGTTGCCAGCGGCATGCGTCCGGATGCGATCGGGCGCACGCTGGCTGCGTTCCTCGGCCCACACCGGGTCTCATCGATCTTCATCGAGCCGGTGTCGCTCGGCAATTTCGCGGTGATCTGCGCAGCCTGGGGCCTGGCGAAAGCACGCGAACAGTGGCAGGAGGCAGCTTTCTTCGTCGCCGCTGCGGCCGTGATGACGGTGCTGAGCGACTCGCGTTTCGCCACGCTGACGATCGGCGTGCTGCTCGTGCTGCGGCTGGTGCCGCTGCGTGGCGCCGAAACGCTCCTGATGCCGCTCCCGTTCCTGTGTGTCGGCGCGCTGGCGCTTATCGCCTTCGCGACCGGCGGTGAGTATTCCGACTCCCTTGCTGGGCGCCTCGCGCTGACCGGCAGCACGCTGATGACGATGGGCGGCGGTGAGCTGTTCGGGTTCGACGGGCCGGCACAGCGCTATTTCGACATGGGATACCCTTACGTCCTCGCCAATTTCGGCCTCTTCGCATGTCTGCTGCTGTGGGCCGCCTTCTGGCTGCTGCCGGCGCAAGGCACCGCCACCACGCGCCGCTTTCATGCGTATGTCGCCGTCTACCTGGTGCTGATCCTGTCCGTCAGCGGCAGTTCGGCGTTCGCGTTCAAGACCTCCGCCGTGCTGTGGTACCTGCTCGGCAGCCTCGTCGTCGGCAGTGAAACTGCGCTCCGCGAATCCGGGGAGGCGCTGGCGTCGGCTGGTCGACGCGGCCTTGACCGGCCCGGAGGATGAACATGCGGATCGCGCACGTCGTCCGTCAGTACCACCCGTCCGTCGGCGGCATGGAGGACGTCGTGCGCAATATCGCCAAGCACCAGCTCGAGTCGGGGTTTCGGCCGGTCATCGTCACGCTCGACCGGTTGTTTCGCGACCGTCAGCAGCCGCTGCCTGCGCAGGACGAAGTGGATCGGGTGCCGGTGCGGCGCCTGTCCTACGCCGGATCGTCCCGCTATCCGCTGTGTCCGCAGGTGCTGCGGCTGCTCGGCGACGCCGACGTGATCCATGTGCATGGCGTGGACTTCTTCTTCGATTACCTCGCAGCGACGCGCTGGCTGCATCATCGCCCGCTGGTCGCCTCGACTCATGGCGGCTTCTTCCATACGCGTTTCGCGGCGTCGCTGAAGAAAGTCTTTTTCCACACCGTGACGCGGGGCAGCGTGCGAGGCTACGACCGCATCATCGCGACGAGCGACAGTGACGGGCGGATTTTCGCGCCGATCGTGGGCAACGGTCGGCTGCAAGTTATCGAAAACGGCGTCAACGTCGACAAGTTCCGCGCTCGCAGTGCCGCCGACCAGGTGCCGACGCTGATCTACTTTGGCCGCTGGTCGGAAAACAAGGGCCTCCCTGCGGCGCTCGATCTGCTCGCGCGACTGCGCCGCACCGACGCGGCCTGGCGGCTGATCGTAGCAGGGCGCGAGTACGACTACTGCGCCGCTGCGCTGCATGCGCTGATTGCCGCGCGCAATCTCGAGACGGCAGTCGAGGTCGTGCCGAATCCGGGCGACGCCGAGCTGGCGGCGCTGATCGGACGCGCGAGCTACTTCATCTGCCTGTCACGCCACGAAGGCTTCGGGCTCGCCGCGATCGAGGCGATGAGTGCCGGGCTGGTGCCGGTTCTGAGCGACATTCCGCCGTTCCGCTCGCTCGTCGAGCGCTCGCAGATCGGCGTGCTCGTCGAAAGCGGCCGGGAGGACGAGGCGGTCGCGTCGCTGAACCGGGAATACCACTTGCCCCACCACCGCCACCGCAGACGACGCGAGCAGGCGATCGCGTTTGCCGAACCGTACGACTGGCGGCGCGTCGCGGGCTGCTACCTGCGCGTCTATCGCGAAGTGGAGAGAGCGACATGAGCATGCGATGGCTGAGAAGGGCCGCAATCGCAGGGAGCCTTCTGGCAGCGTCCGCCTCGTGGGCAGGATGTGTGGATGGCAGCCCTCTGACCGGCGTCAATATGGCCGGCGCGGAATTCAACTCGAAACGCCTGCCCGGCACGATGTACAAGGACTATGTATATCCGACTGCGCAGGATCTGGGCTATTTCGCTTCGAAAGGCGCGACCGTGATCCGGCTGCCGTTTCGCTGGGAACGGGCCCAGCTCAACCTCATGGGAGCACTCGACGCGGCGCAGATGAACGCGATCACCAAGGTCGTCGCCGCTGCGGCCCCGCTCGGGCTGTGCGTGATTCTCGATGCACACAATTACGGCACCTATCACGGCAAGGCGATAGGGTCCGCGGACGTGCCCAAGGCAGCATTCCACGATTTCTGGACCAAGATGGCCCAGCGCTTTCCGGATGCCTCGCAGGTCGCCTTCGGCCTGATGAACGAGCCGAAGGCAATGCCGATCCCGCAGTGGGCGGAGGTCGCACGAGGAACCGTCGCGGCGTTGCGCGAGGCCGGTGCGGACAACCTGCTCCTGGTCGGGGGCGGGCGGTGGAGCGGCGTCCACGAGTGGTTCAAGGAGTTTTCCGGAATATCGAATGCGCAGGCGTTCGTCGACTTGTCGGACCCGCTCGGCCGCACGCTCATCGAAGTCCACCAGTACGCGAATCCCGGTTATTCCGGCACGACGACCGACTGCCTCGCACCGTCGCATTTCGACCGCATGTTCGCGTCGATTTCCGACTGGGCGCGCGCGAACGGACACAAACTCTTCCTCGGCGAATTCGGAACGCCCGGCACCCCCGAGTGCCTCGCGACCCTCGACCACCTGCTGACGCTGGTGAGCAACCGCGACGTCTGGCGCGGCTGGGCCGTATGGGCGGCCGGGCGCTGGTGGGGGAGCTATCCCTTGAGCATCCACCCGAAGGATGGCGTCGACGCGCCGCAGATGAGCGTCGTGTCGCCATACCTCGGAAAATGAGCAGTCGAGATGATGATGCTCGCCATGACCGTCGGCGTTACCACCGCCATCGCCGTGGTGGTCCACCTGGCACGCTTCGGCCTGCCTTCCGCCGGACGCCATATCGAGGGCACCGGCACGGAACTGGGGAGGCCCGTATCCCCGTGAACATTGCCTTTTTCACCGCCCGCTTTCCGGTCTTGTCCGAGACCTTCGTGATTCGTCAGGTCGCGGGGCTGAAGCGACTCGGCCATGACGTCACCGTCATCACCGCCGAATGGGGCGACCCGGGGCTCGCGCACGCGATCTATTGCGACAACGAGTTGGGCAAGCATGTGCGCGCGCTTCGAATGGTCCACGGTTCGCGCTGGCGGATGCTGACGCTTGCCCGCTTTCTCGTCCGGAGCCTGGTCAGCACAGCGGGGCTGCGCCGGCTCGGCGTCGCTCTGCGCGCCGCGCTGACCGGCAGCTCCGCTGCTCTGCTGGATATCGCCGCCCAGACTTCGCACGGTTCGATCGGCCGTTTCGACGCCATCGTTGCGCACTTCGGGCCGATGGGCGTGCGCGCGATGTATTTGCGCGAGGCCGGGCTCGTTGAAGGGCCGATCGCAACGATCTTCCACGGCCACGACATGAGCGACCGGAACACGGTCGCGCGCCACCTCGGCAATTACCGGCGGTTGTTCGCCGACACCGAGCGCATGTTGCCAATCAGCGCCCTGTGGGGACAGCAACTGCAGAAGTGGGGCTGCCCGCCGTCCTGCATCAAAGTGCTGCGCATGGGCGTCGATGTCGATGCGCTGCCCACGCTGGCGCCCGAGCGCCCGCTCGGACGCCCGCTGCGCGTGCTCAGCGTCGCGCGCTTCACCGAAAAGAAGGGGCTGGACTATGCCATTCGCGGGGTCATCGGCGCGCGGGCCGATGTTCGCCTCGAGATCATCGGCGGCGGCCCGCTGGCAGCCGAACTGCGCGCGCTCGCCGCGCCGGCCGGCGAGCGCATCGTTTTTCTCGGCGAGCAGCCGCAGCAGGTGGTGTTCGCCGCGCTCGCACGCGCGGACGTCTTTCTGTTGCCGTCAGTGACCGCTGCCGACGGGGACATGGAGGGCATCCCGGTCGCGCTGATGGAAGCGATGGCGAGCGGAACGCTGGTACTGACGACGCGCCACAGCGCCATCCCCGAGCTCGTCGAGCATGGCGTCTCGGGTCTGCTCGTCGACGAGCGCGACGCCGGAGCGATCAGCACCTGGGTCGAGCGCATCGCTGCAGGAGCCGTCGATGTCGTCGCGATGCGCACTGCGGCGCGGTGCAAGGTCGCGCGCGAATTCAACAATGCCCTGCTCGATAAAGAGCTCGCGCGACACTGCGCCGAACTCGGCTGCGTGTCCGCGAAGCCCGATGATCAATGCGTGGCGGCCAAGGCATGAAGGAGCCCGACATGAATCGAGACCTACAGGACGCAATGCGTGGCCCGGAAAGCTTCCTCGTCCTCTCTGCGCACGATTACCGCTCGCCGCGCAAGGCGAACATTCACTTCATCACCGAGCAGCTCGCCAAGCGCGGGCCGACGCGTTTCTTTTCGCTGCGTTACAGCCTGCTGTCGCGCTACACGGCAGATCCGCGCCTGCCGATCGATGGGTGCGCGAACCGCATCGAACGGCATCGCGGCGTCGATTGCTTCCTGTGGAAAACGCAGGTTCATCCGTTCAACACGCGGCGCCCGCTGCTGCGCCCGGTCGAAGCGCTGATGTTCGGCTGGTATCTACGGGCAGCCAGCCCGGTGCTGTTGCGCTGGATCGCCGAGGCGAGCGTGATCCTCTTCGAGAGCGGCACCGCGCCGGTGTTTTTCGAGCTCGCGAGGCGGATGAATCCTGCGGCGAAGACGGTTTATATCGCCTCCGACGACCTCGACACGATCAACTCGGCCGACTACGTCAAGCGCACTTTCCTCCGCATCGCGCCGTCGATCGACATCATCCGCCTGCCGTCCCGTGCGCTCGCGCGGACGATCCCGAGCAGCGGCAACCTTTATTTCATCCCGCACGGCATCGATCCAGGGCTCGCGTCACAGGGCGATCCCTCCCCGTACGGCCCCGGTATCCACGCGGTGTCGGTGGGTTCGATGCTGTTCGACGCGGAGTTCTTCGCCTGCGCTTCACGCCGCTTTCCGCACATCAGTTTCCATGTCATCGGCTCAGGCCGGCCACGGTGCGCGGACTACGGCAGCAACGTCATCGTCCATGACGAGATGCCGCACGCCGACACCGTGCGCTTCATCAAGCATGCGCACTTCGGCATCGCGCCCTACCGCACGGCGCAGCTGCCCGACTATCTCGCCGACACCTCAATGAAGTTGATCCAGTACGACTTTCTCGGCCTGCCCGCGGTCTGCCCCCGCGAGGTCGTGGGCGACTACCGCAGCCGCTTCGGCTACCGGCCCAGCGACGAGGAGTCGATCGTCGCAGCGATCAAGGCCGCTCTCGAAGCGCCCCGCGAACCGAGCCGCGCGCACCCGAGCTGGTCGGACGTCGCCGATCGCGTCCTCCAGCCGACCCGCTATTCAGACACCCGGATACGCACATGAACTCCACGACACAACCCGTCGAGACCCTGTCGATTGCCGGCTTCCCTGTCCTGCACAGCAGCGCATCGGCGCTGAGGGAACGCATGCTGGCGGTGCTCGACGGCGGCGAGCAGACGGCGCTTTTCTTCGCCAACACCAACTTCATTGTCCAGTGCGCGCAGCTGCGCAAGCGTATGCACGCACCGGACATCCTGATCGCGAACGATGGCGTCGGCCTCGACATCGCTGCACGGATGATCCACCGTCACCGCTTCGTCGAGAATCTCAACGGCACCGATTTCATCCCGCCGCTGCTCGAGCGGGCGAAGCGTCCGGTGTTTCTTCTCGGCGCGCGTCCGGGCGTGGCGCGGCGGGCCGCGGACCGGTTGCGCAAGGAGCACGGGGTCACGGTCCTCGGAGTGTGCGACGGCTATGCAGGAACGGCCGACCCGGAACGTCTGATCCGATGGATCAACGACTCGGGTGCCGAGGTCGTCCTCGTCGCCTTCGGCAATCCGCTGCAGGAGGAATGGATCCTGCGGCATCGCGGACGTCTCGATGCGCGCCTGTTGATCGGGGTCGGTGCGCTGTTCGATTTCCTCGCCGGCGACAAGGCACGCGCGCCCGACATCGTCCGGCGTCTGCGGCTCGAATGGCTGTATCGCCTCGGCCGGGAGCCGCGCCGGCTGGCGCGGCGCTACACGATCGACATCGCGCGTTTCCTCGTGTTGTGCCTCGCTGCCGACAAGGAAACCGCCAGCGCGTCGGAGAACTTCAAGTCCGGTCAGACCGGGCGGGGCATATAACCCAAGTTTGAAAACCCGCCGCAGTAACCTGTGGTCGCCCCCGCCGCTCCATCGCTGGTCGGCATCGAGCGCATCGTTCGAGTCCCGATCAGCAGATGGAACGCTCGCAAGCCCACGCCCACTTCGGACAGACGGAGCATGCATGTTGGTGTCAGTCATCATTCCGGCGTTCAATGTCGCCGGATGTCTGAACCGCGCGATCGATTCGGTGCTCGCACAGACGATCGCGGACTTCGAGATCATCGTCGTTGACGACGCTTCGAGCGATACGACGGCGGAGCTCGTGCGGCGGCGTGCTGCCGAGGATTCGCGGATACATTTGCTGCAAAACCCGGTGAACGCCGGGCCGTCCGTCGCACGCAATCGTGGCATTGCGGCTGCCCGCTCCGAGTGGGTTGCGATACTCGATGCGGACGATGCCTATGAGCCGGACCGGCTCGCAGCCCTGTGCGCCATCGGCGAGGCCAAGCAGGCGGCCCTGGTGGCGGACAACCTCGTTCTCTACGACGCGGCTGCCGGATTGCGCACCGGCGTCGGGCTGGAGGACCGGAGCGAAGATGCGGTCGAGATCATCAGCGTCGAAGACTTCTTACGCAACTGCATCACCGGCCGTTCGCCCTTCGACCTCGGACAGTTGAAAGGGTTGATGCGGCGGGACTTCCTGCGCGAGCACGCGCTGCGCTATGCGGACGATCTGCGCCACGGCGAGGATTTCGATCTGTACGCGCGGCTGTTGCTGGCAGGCGGCAGATTCGTGTTGGTCGGCAAATCGTATTACCTGTTCACGCAGCGCATCGGAACGGTCAGCGCCAAGCCGTCGGGGTTCTCCCGCACCATTGCCAACTACGACGGGATGCGCAACGCGACGCTCGCGCTGCTGTCCCATCCGGCTGTTCGCGGGAACGCGGTACGCGAGGATTTGTTGCGCGCCCGAGCCGATGCGATCCGCTGGCACAAGAGCCGCACGGTTTTAGGGGGCTTGCTGCAGAGTCGTGACGTTCCCGGGCTGCTGCGCGCTTGCCTGATGGACTGGCGGATCGGCGCGGTGCTCGTACGCAAGCTCGCGGGCCGGTTGCACCGGACCACGTTCGCTTCGAGCATGCAGGGCGCGCTCATCGCGGCCGTCGCAGTCAGATTGCTGGACTCGACATGACGACCGCCCGGATCTTCTTTTCGAGCATCGCCTGGAGTTCGGCCGCAGATATCGGCCAGCGGGCGTTCTCGTTCCTGGTATTGCTGATCCTGGTGCGACTGCTCACGCCGCAGGAATTCGGCACGGCGGCGACGGCGTTGATGATCATCCAGCTGCTGCAACCGGTCAGCCGCTTCGGCCTTTACGATTACCTGATCTTTCGCGAAGAAGCCGACGAGTCGGTCAAAGGCGCCGCTTGGCTGACCTCGGTCGGGTTTGGGCTGTCGGCTTCGATCCTGCTGTTCGCGCTCGCCGGGCCGATAGCCCTGGCATTCTCCGATGCGCAGCTGGCTCCCGTGCTCCGCGCCTTGAGCCCCGTGTTCCTGCTGCGCTCGCTCAGCTGCGTGCACGAGGCCTTGCTGGCGAAGCAGTTCGGGTTCAAATTCCTCGCCCTGAGAACGGTGAGTGCCGTGTTCGTCGCCGGCGTGATCGCGATCGCCCTCGCCTATTCTGGATGGGGCGTCTACAGCCTCGTGATCCAGCAACTGGTGAACGCCTTGGTGTCGAGCGTCGTGTTGTGCCTCTCCTATCGCTGGTGGCCGCGCTTCGCCGGCGTCACGGCGACCTTGCGCACCGTGGTCGCCGGCGGCTGCAAATACACCGCCGCGCAACTGTTCTCGTCGCTGAACAACACCATCTATGGCCTGGCCATCGGGTTTTTCGTCAGCACCGAGGCGGCCGGTGTGTTCCGTCTCGCATGGACCGGCCTGGACCTGTGCATCCAGCTGACGATCCGCCCGTTCGCGCAGGTGGCGCAGCCGTTATTCGCGCGGATGCAGGCCGACCGCAAACGCCTCGGCGAAGCTTTCATCAAGGTATGTCAGCACTGTGCCGTGGTGACCTTCCTGGTGTTCGGATGGATGGCGGTCATGGGACCGGAGGTGGGTACGTTCGCTTATGGCGCCCGCTGGGCGGGCGCCGGCGAAGTGCTGTCCATCATTTGCTTCGTGGTGTTCCCCGCGACGCCGAATTACCTGATCGCCGTGCTGCTCAACGCCGTGGGACAGCCGGACCGCGTCTCGACGCTCTCGGCGGTGCAATCCGCACTCAGCGTGCTGTTCGCCGTCGTCGCCGTGCATTGGGGTATGACCGGGATTGCCATCGCCTTCGTACTTCGCGCGCTGATCACGACACCGCTGGGGTTCGTCTTCCTCAAGCGCAGCGCCGACGTCCGCGGGCGGGATATCGGGCGCGCGCTGGCGGCGCCCGTCATCGCCGCAACCCTGACGATGCTGGTCATCGCGGCGGCCAAAAATTTCGCGCCGCAGTTCCACCCGGTACTGCTGACCCTCATCGTTAGCGGCATTGCCGCGGTGGTGATCTACGGCGCAGCCCTGTTCCAGTTGCAGCGAGAATTGCTGATGAATCTGTGGTCCTTGTTCAGCCACAAGCTGGGCCAAGCGAGCGTGCCGAAATGAAGCTGTTCCACTGGGCGTCGAGCGACGGCAATTTCGGCGACGACATGAACCTGTTCCTCTGGGAACATTTCCTGCCCGGCGTGTTCGACAGGAATGACGATGCGCTCTTCATCGGCATCGGTACGATCCTGTCCGCCGATATTCCCAAGGCGCGTCACCGTATCGTGATGGGCAGCGGTACCGGTTACGGACGCTTGCCCGCCGATCTCGGCGACGGCAGCTGGCACATCTATGCCGTGCGCGGCCCGCTCACTGCCCGAGCGATCAAGGCGGATCCGGAGCTCGCGGTGGCCGATCCGGCGATTCTTCTGCCGCTACTGCCGGACTTCGTGTCGGCCTCGCGAGACGGTGTCGCCTTCGTGCCACATTGGACGACGGCCGAGGAAGGCATCTGGCAAACCGCCTGCGCTCGCGCCGGTTTCGATTTCATCGATCCGCGGCACGAAGCCAAGCGCGTGATTCGGCAGATCGCCTCGGCGCAGCTGGTGATTGCCGAGTCCATGCATGGGGCGATCGTGGCCGACGCATTTCGCGTTCCGTGGATCGCGATCGTCAGCGGCCGCGACACGCCTTTGAAGTGGCACGACTGGGCGTTGGCGCTGGACATGGAATATCGGCCTTACGAGGTGGGACCGCTGAGCGTGATCCCGATGGTCCGCGGCGGCCGTCGAGAGGTATCTTCGGTCCGGGCCGAGATGAGTGCGCAGGAGTACACGTCGGGCGTCGATGCGGCGGTCAGCAGCTTCGTGGAACGTTCCTTACGGCCCGCGGCAGCCGTCCGGCCCGGAGCTGGAGCGCGCGCCAAGGCCCGCATTGGCCGCCTGCTCGATCGCGCGGGTCATTCCATGCTCGCGGATCGGGGAGCGCGGATGCTGACCCGGATCAGCAAGCTCCCGCCGCGGCTCAGCGCCGACGGTGTGCTGCGCGACAGGCAAACCGAGCTCATGAGGCGGATCGAATCGTTTCACGAGGATTGGAGCGCGGGAGCGTTCTCCGCGTCGCGGCCTCCAGACCACCCGGGACGAGCGATGAACCCAGCGCCGCAGGTCTTGCAGAACGGACGATGAACCTGTTGCCTGCCGAGCCGGTGCCATCGGGGCGCCGGCTGTCGTGCGCGGTTTCAGCTCCGGCTGGCAAGATAGGCGGCGAACTCTTCGCCGATCTCGGGATGTCGCAGGCCGAGTTCGATGGTCGCTTTCAGGTAGCCGAGCTTCGAGCCGCAGTCGTAGCGCACGCCCTTGAACTGGTACGACAGCACTGCCTCGTCCTTCAGCAACGCGGCGATGGCATCGGTCAGCTGGTACTCGCCTCCCGCGCCCGGCTGCAGCGCGCGGATGTGGTCGAAGATGCGCGGCGTCAGGATGTAGCGACCGACGACCGCTTGCGTCGTCGGCGCCTCTTCGGGCTTGGGTTTCTCGATGATCCCGGTCACCCGCTGCACGTCGCCCAGCTGCGCTTCGGTGCTGACGATGCCGTACTGGCGCGTCTCTTCGCGCGGCACGTTCATCGTGCCGAGCACCGAACAGCGGTTGTAGTTATAGACGCCGACCATCTGCTCCATGATCGAGGCCGAGCCCGGGTTGTCGAGCAGGTCGTCGGCTAGGATCACCGCGAACGCTTCGTCACCGATGACCGGTGCAGCGCACAGCACCGCGTGGCCGAGGCCGAGCGCTTCCGATTGGCGAATGTAGATGCAGTTCACACCCTTCGGCACGGTGCGCTGCACCAGCGCGAGCATTTCCTTCTTGCCGCGGGCTTCAAGCTCGGTTTCGAGCTCGTAGGCCTTGTCGAAGTGATCCTCGATCGAACGCTTGGTGCGCCCGGTGATGAAGATCATGTCCGTGATCCCGGCCGCGACGGCTTCCTCGACCGCGTACTGGATCAGCGGCTTGTCGACGATCGGCAGCATCTCCTTCGGGCTCGCCTTGGTGGCCGGCAAAAAGCGCGTGCCCATGCCGGCCACCGGAAATACCGCTTTCGTGACTTTCTTCATGTCGTGACTCTCCCTTTTGAATGATTCGGTGCAGGCGTCCGGCAGGTCAGGCGGGCTGTTCGAGCAGGCGGCGCAGGCCGTCTTCGTCGAGGATCGCCACGCCGAGTTCCTGCGCCTTCGCGAGCTTCGAGCCGGCTTCGGCGCCGGCGACCACGTAATCGGTCTTCTTCGACACCGATCCGCTGACTTTTCCGCCATGCGACTCGATCAGCGCTTTCGCGTCGTCGCGGCTCATTGTCGGCAGCGCTCCGGTGAGCACGAATGTCTTGCCGCTGGCGGCGCCGTCTGCGGCGACTGCCGGCGCGCCCTCGTCCCAGTGCACGCCGGCCGCGCGCAGCTGCTCGATGACTTCACGGTTGTGCATTTCAGCGAAGAATCCGGCGATGCTGTGTGCGACGATCGGCCCGACATCCGGGACCTGCTGCAGCCGCTCGACATCGGCGTCGATCAGCGCGTCGAGCGAACCGAAGTGCCGCGCGAGCTCTTTCGCCGTCGCCTCGCCGACGTTGCGGATGCCGAGCGCGAAGATGAATCGTGCCAGCGTCGTATGGCGGCTTTTCTCGATCGCCGCGAGCAGGTTCGCTGCCGACTTGTCCGCCATCCGTGGCAGATTCGCCAGCTTCACCAGCCCGAGCCGATACAGGTCGGCCGGTGTTTTGACGATGCCGCCGTCGACGAGCTGGTCGACGAGCTTGTCGCCGAGCCCCTCGATGTCCATTGCGCGGCGGCCGGCAAAATGCAGCAGCGCCTGCTTGCGTTGCGCCGCGCAGAAAAGCCCCCCCGAGCAGCGCGTCACCGCCTCGTCGGGCTGCTTTTCGGCGTGCGAGCCGCACACCGGGCAGGTGTGCGGCATCACGAACGGGCGTTCGCTGCCGTTGCGGCGCTCGACGACCGGCGCGACGATCTGCGGAATGACGTCCCCCGCGCGGCGCACGATGACCTGGTCGCCGATCAGCAGCCCCTTGCGCTGGATTTCCTCTTCGTTGTGCAGCGTCGCGTTCGTCACCGTCACGCCGCCGACAAAGACCGGCTTCAGCCGCGCGACCGGCGTCAGCGCGCCGGTGCGCCCGACTTGGATCTCGATATCGACGAGCTCGGTGATCTCTTCCTGCGCCGGATACTTGTGCGCGACCGCCCAGCGCGGTTCGCGCGTGACGAAACCGAGACGGCGCTGCAGGTCGAAGCGATTGACCTTGTAGACGACGCCATCGATGTCGTAGGGCAGGCTGTCGCGCATAGCGGCGATGCGGTCGTGGAACGCGATCAGCCCCTCCGGCCCGGACGATACGACGCGATGCTCGCATACCGGAATGCCGAACGCATCGAGCGCGTCGAGCATCTGGCCCTGCGTTGCTGGCATGTTCCAGCCGCCGCTCTCGCCAATCTCGCCGAACCCGTACGCGAAGAACGACAGCGGGCGCTGCGCGGCGATGCGCGCGTCGAGCTGGCGCACGGCGCCGGCCGCCGCGTTGCGCGGGTTGACGAACACCTTGCCACCGGTTTTGCTCTGCCGCGCGTTGAGCCGTTCGAACGCGTCGCGCCGCATGTAGATCTCGCCGCGCACCTCGATCAGCGCCGGCGGTCGCCCGGCGAGCCGCAGCGGGATCTGCCGGATCGTGCGCACGCTGTGCGTGACGTCCTCGCCGGTGTAGCCGTCGCCGCGGGTGGCCGCGCGCACCAGCATGCCGTTTTCGTAGCGCAGGCTGATCGCCAGGCCGTCGAACTTGAGCTCGCCGAGGTATTCGACCGGCGGCGCATCCGGGCCGAGTTCGAGCGCGTTGCGCACGCGCGTGTCGAACGCGATCACGCCGCCGCTGGCGGTGTCGGTCTCGGTGCGAGTTTCGCTACGAATGGACAGCATCGGCACCGCGTGGCGCACCGGCACGAGCCCCGGCACCGGCGCCCCGCCGACGCGCCGGGTCGGCGAATCGGGCACGAGCAGCTCGGGGTGCCGGCGTTCGAGCGCATCGAGTTCGCGGAACAGGCGGTCGTATTCCGCATCGGGAACCGTCGGCGCGTCGAGGACGTAGTACGCGTGTTCGTGCACTTCGAGCTCCCGCCGCAGCTGCGCGGCGCGCTCGAAGTCTTCAGGCGAAGCGGACATCAGGCGGAGAACAGGCGCAATGCCAGGGGGCTGCCCGCAGGGACTTCGGAATCGGCCATCTGCGCCTGGAATTGCTGGATTTGCGAACGGATCAGCAGTGCCGCGTCCGGTCCGAACGGGGCGCGATTGTCATCGACGACGCTGCCTTGTAGCGCGTCGGCCATACGGCTCGCCTGCTGCATCATGTGGTCGAACACGACGACGCCGTTGGCGACGCGCGGCACGTCGATGACGAACGTCAGGCCGTTCGTCATCAGGTTGCGCATCTCGTCGGCGGCAAAGAGCGCGGGTTCCATGTTGCACAGCGTGAACAGCGTATGGCCGCTTTCGTCGCGGGCGTGGAACGCGCCGTCGTCACCGATCGTCATGCCGCTCGCTTCGGCCAGCGCGCGGATCTTCGTGCCGGCGAAAGGCTGGTTGTGGCTGACGATGTTGACGCCGATCTGCACATCGACGCCGGCGCAGAACTGGTCCAGGTCGGCAGCATTGCGCAGCGCTTCGGCGCGCGTCGGCAGATCGGTGGGCACCGCGAGGAACTGCTCCGCGACACGCTGCACGCCGCCCGAAAAATGCATGAAGTCGTTTTCGCCGATCGGCCCGTGCCGGTCGACGAGCTGCATCGCGGCGCAGAACCAGTGGAACGAGCCGGCGGAATGGGCGGTCAGCGGGCGCCACAGGTTCTCGGCATCGTCGAAGGCGAACCACCGCACCGGCTTCGAAATCCCCTCCAACTGTTCGCTTTGTGCCGCCCACAGGCGCGGAGCGTGGAGCAGTTCGATCGATTCGATGCGGATCACGCAGTCGATGCGCGGATCGATCGCGGGCGGCAACCCGGGCGTCACCCGCCCTACCGGGGCATGCGCTGCCGGATGGGAGCTCGCAGCCGGAGCGGGATGCGCATCCGGGGAGGGAGACTCGGTCATCCAGGGTTCGACGCGTTCGCCCTGCGGCGAGGCGTCGTGCGGTTCGAGCAGCACGTCGCGGTGCTCGGACTTGAAGGCCTGCTCCGCCTGCCGCCGATGCTTGCGTTCCTGCCACTTGTTGTACGCGATGATGCCCACGACGGCCGTCATGCCGAGCGCGGCCAATCCGATCTGCAATTCGCTATCCATCTTCATTCCCGTTGTGAACGCTTCGCCGCCGCAGGGCAGGAAGCGTCACCAGTTGATCCTGTAAACAAAAGAATCGGTCCGCCGCCAGTGCGGCAGACCGGGACCCGTTCGTGCGTCAGGCTGCCGCCGGCTCGGCCAGGCGCAGCGCCTCTTCGATATCCACTTCAACGACCCGTGAAACGCCCTGCTCCTGCATCGTCACGCCGACCAGCTGTTGCGCGATTTCCATCGTGATCTTGCTGTGGCTGATGAAAACGAACTGTGTTTGCGATGACATGCGTTTTACCATCTGGCAATAGCGTTCGGTGTTGGTATCGTCCAGTGGTGCATCGACCTCGTCAAGCATGCAGAAGGGCGCCGGGTTGAGCTGGAACATCGAGAATACCAACGCAATCGCCGTCAGCGCCTTTTCGCCACCGGAAAGGAGATGTATCGAGGTGTTTTTCTTGCCGGGCGGCTGGGCGACGATCTGGATGCCGGCGTCGAGAATCTCGTCGCCGGTCAGCACCAGCCGGGCCTGGCCACCGCCGAAGAGCTGCGGGAACAGCGTGCCGAAATGCTGCGTGACGGCATTGTAGGTGTCCTGCAGCTGCTCGCGCGTTTCGCGGTCGATGCGGCGGATCGCGTCCTCGAGCGTGACGATCGCCTGGCTCAGGTCCTCGTTCTGCGCGTCGAGATAACCTTTGCGCTCCTGCGCGCTGCGCAGTTCGTCGAGGGCCGCGAGGTTGACCTGTCCGAGTTCGGCGATCTCGCGCGCGAGCCGTGCCACTTCGCGCACCAGCGCGCTCTCGCGCAAGTCGCCGGTCAGCAGCGGCTGCAGCGCCGCTTCGTCGGCCTGGGCTTCGACGAGGCGCTCGTCGAACTGCGCCACGGCAAGTTCCGCCGCCTGGACGCCCAGCCGCAGCTCGGCGATGCGAGTGCGCGCAGGCGCAGCCTCGCGCTCGGTTCGCAGGCGCAGCTCCTCGGTCTGCTTGAGCAGGGAAGCAGCCTGTTCCAGCGCGTCGCGCCGCGCGGAAAGCGCCGTCTCGCGGCTCTGGCGCAGCGTCAGCGCTTCCTGCAGGGCGTCGCGGCTGTGGCTGCAGTCGATCGCGCCGAGTTCATCCCGACAGGCGTCGAGCTCAGTGGTGATGCGGTCGAGCTGCCCGGCCGCAAGGGTGGTGTTGCGGGCGATGTCATCGAGCTTGCCGGCGCATTCGCGCTCGGAGAAACGCGCTTCCTGCAGATCCCGGGCCGTCGCCTGATCGAGCGCGCGCGTCTCGCGCAGCAGGTTGTCGCGCTCGGCGAGCACTTCCATCGCGGCGTCGAGCCGCTCGCGCTGCAGTTCGGCCAGCTCGGCTGAACGCGCCTGTTCGGTTTCGGCTCGCGCGAGCTGTTGGCGCTCGGCGGCTTCGAGGTGCACAAGGTCGTCGAGGTCACGCGTGAGCTGCGCGCGGCGCTCTTCGGCGCGCTGGCGTGCCTGCGTCAGCTTCAGCAGCCCGACCTGTTCGGCGTGGATCTGCTGCTGCATCGATTGCAGCTCGCGCCGCAGCGCGTTGCCGCGCTCCTGCAGGTCCGCCGCGATCGCTTCGGCTTCGAGCAGCGCGTCGTGCGCCTGCTGCGCCTCGGCTTCCAGCTCGCGCTGGCGATCCGCAAGGGTGTCGATTTCGCGCTGGCGTTCGATGACGCCGTGGGTGCGGCTGTCCGGCGCGTAATGGACGAGCGCATGGCGCGTCAGGATCTGCCCGCGCGGACTGACGAGGCAGGTGCCGGGCGCGAGTTCGGCGCGCCGGGCGAGCCACGGTTCGAGTGCGTCGACGGCAAAACAGCCGCGCAACCCCTCGGCCAGCGCGGGACGCAGCGCCGCTTCCGGCAGGTGCACGCGGTCGATCAGCGCCGTCGCGCCCGAAGGGGGGGCGACCGGCGGGAGCTGCGTGTCCGCGCCGGCGAACGCGACCGCGAACGCGGCCGGCGGGGCCTCGTCGAACATCGCGCGGGCAGCGTCGTCGACGGCGCCGGTGAGCGCGGCGAGGCGTTCGCGCAGCACCGCCTCGACCGCGGTTTCCCAGCCTGCGTCGACCCGCAGCGCACGCCACAGCGGCGCCAGCTCGGCGAGGCGGTGGCGCTTCAGCCAGTCGCCGAGCTGCCCCTGCGACTGCACTTTCGCCTGCAGTTGTACCAGCGCGTCGCGTCGCGCGCGCAGTTCGGTCAGCCGGCGCTGCACCTGACGTTCGCCATCGAGCGCGGTTTTCAGCGTCGCCTGGGCTTGCGGCAGGCGCGACTGCGTCTGCACGAGATCCTGCTGGCGGGCGTCGTGCTCGTCGCGCAGAGTGTCGAGCCGGGCTTCCTGCTGTGCGAGCGCCGCCTCATCCGGCCCGTCGATCGCGCCGCTGTCGCCGAGCAGCCGCGCCCGCCGTTGCGCGAGCGCATCGAGCGCGCGCACGGCGTTTGTGCGGTTCGCTTCGCCGACGCGCAGCTGTTGCTCGGTTTGGCCGAGTTCGCGGCGTGCGGCCGCGACGGTCGCCTCCGCTGCCTGGCGCGCCGACTCGGCCTCGGGCAGGCGCTCGGCGACTTCGGCATGGCGTGCTTCGGCCTGCTCGGCCCGCAGCGTGGCGTTTTCCAGCAGCGCGCTCCAGCGCTCGCGGTCGCTGCCGAGCGCTTCACTGCGCGCGCGCCAGTGCGCTTCGTCGATCGCGAGCTGGGCGAGACGGGCTTCGAGGCGCTTGCGCGCATCCTCGGCGTGCCGAAGCTCGGCTTCGAGGCGGCTGACTTCGGCGCAAATCGCGGCCAACTCGCTCTGTGCCGCGTGCGTCGCTTCGGATGCGGAAAAATGCGCTGCGCGGCCCGATTCGACCGCGTTTTCGAGTTCCTGCAGGCGAGCGCTGTCGGCTTCCATCTTCGCCGACAGCTGGTGGAGTTCGCTTTGCAGCCGCACCTGCTCGCCGCGCGCGTCGTTGCGCTTGAGCAGCCACAACAGCTGCTGGCGCTCGGCATGCGCAGCGCTCAGCGCACGGAAACGGGCTGCGATCGCGGCCTGCGCGTCGAGGTGGCCGATGCGCTCGCCGAGCTCCATGCGGATGTCGTCGAGCCGGGTGAGGTTGTCGCGTGCATCGGACAGCCGGCCTTCGGTCTCGCGGCGCCGCTCGCGGTATTTGGTGACGCCGGCGGCCTCTTCGAGAAAGCCGCGGATTTCCTCGGGCCGTGCTTCGATGATGCGCGAGATCATGCCCTGTTCGATGATCGCGTAAGCGCGCGGCCCGAGTCCGGTGCCGAGGAACAGGTCGATGACGTCCTTGCGGCGCACATGGACGTTGTTGAGGTAATACGTCGATTCGCCGCTGCGGTCGAGCACCCGCTTGACCGAGATTTCCGCATAGCGCGACCACTGCCCCGCTGCGCGCCCTTCGGCGTTGTCGAACACCAGCTCGACGCTCGCCCGCGACACCGGTTTTCTCGTCGTCGAGCCGTTGAAGATCACGTCCTGCATCGACTCGCCGCGCAGCGCGCTCGCCCGCGTTTCGCCGAGCACCCAACGCACCGCGTCGATGATGTTCGACTTGCCGCAGCCGTTCGGCCCGACGACACCGACGAGGTTGCCGGGAGTGAGGACGGTGGTCGGGTCGACGAAGGTCTTGAAACCGGCGAGTTTGAGCTTGGAAAGACGCACGTCGGAACGAGGGTGAACGGTCGGGTTCAGGGCTGTCGAAAGCGCGCCATGATAACATCCCCGATCCACGGCCCCCGCGGCCGGCGTCCCGAAATATGCCGACACAATTGACGTGAATCCGAACCTCGACCGACTGCAGTCCTACCCTTTCGAAAAGTTGCGCAAGCTGTTCGAAGGACTCATCCCGCCCCCGGGCCTGGCCACGATCCGGCTGTCGATCGGCGAGCCCCGGCACGCGACGCCCCCTTTCATCACGCAGGCGCTGATCGACAATCTCGACGGCCTCTCGGCCTATCCCGCGACCCAGGGCAGCGACGCGCTGCGCGGCGCGATCGCCGGCTGGCTCGAGCGGCGCTACGGGCTGCCCGCGGTCGACGTCGCGACCCAGGTGCTGCCGGTCAATGGATCGCGCGAAGCGCTGTTCGCGTTCGCGCAGTGCGTCGTCGACAGCCGCGGCGGCGCAGCGAAAGTGCTGTGCCCGAACCCGTTCTACCAGATCTATGAAGGCGCGGCGCTCCTGGCCGGCGCCGAACCGGTGTTCCTCAACAATCTGCCTGAAAACCGTTTCGGCTCGGACTTCGATTCGCTGCCGGAATCGGTGTGGCGCGACGTCCAGCTGGCGTTCGTCTGCTCGCCGGGCAATCCGACTGGACGCGTGCTGTCGCTGCAGGAGTGGGCTCGCCTGTTCGAGCTTTCCGACCGCCATGGCTTCGTGATCGCCGCGGACGAGTGCTATTCGGAGATCTATTTCGACGAGAACGCGCCCCCGGTCGGCGCGCTGCAGGCCGCGCGCGAGCTCGGTCGCGGCGATTTCCGCAATCTCGTGACGTTCTCGAGCCTGTCGAAACGCTCGAATGTGCCGGGGATGCGTTCCGGGTTCGTCGCCGGCGACGCCGCCGTGCTGAAGGCTTTCCTGCGCTATCGCACTTACCACGGCTGCGCGATGAATCCGGCCGTGCAGGCCGCTTCGGTCGCGGCCTGGAACGACGAAGCGCACGTCGTCGACAACCGCCGGCTGTACCGCGAGAAATTCGATCGCGTCACGCCGCTCGTCGCGCGCCACCTGAAAGTCGAGCGGCCCGACGCCGGTTTCTACCTGTGGGCGCAGACGCCGATCCCGGATACCGAGTTCGCCCGCCGCCTGCAGGGTGAATATAATGTCACGGTACTGCCGGGCAGCTTCCTCGCCCGCGAGGCGAACGGCGTTAATCCGGGCGCCGGCTTCGTGCGCATCGCCCTCGTCGCCCCGACTGCCGAATGCGTCGAGGCGGCCGAGCGCATCGCCGCTTTCTGCCAATCTCTCCCATAACGGAAAACTCCCCATGCAAGACCTGCAAAAGATCATCGACGACGCGTTCGAGAACCGCGCGAACCTCTCGCCTTCCGCAGCGCCGGCGGCCGTGCGCGACGCAGTCGCAGCGGTCATCGCCGGCCTCGACGCCGGGAGCCTGCGCGTCGCCGAGAAGATCGACGGCAACTGGACCGTCAACCAGTGGATCAAGAAGGCCGTGCTGATCTCGTTCCGCCTCGCCGACAACGAAGTCATGGCGGGCGGCACGAACCAGTATTTCGACAAGGTGCCGACGAAGTTCGGCGACTACACGCCGGAGCAGTTCCGCGAAGGGGGCTTTCGCGTCGTGCCGCCCGCGGTCGCGCGTCGGGGCAGCTTCATCGGCCGGAACGTCGTGCTGATGCCGTCGTACGTGAACATCGGCGCCTACGTTGATGAAGGCACGATGGTCGACACTTGGGCGACGGTCGGCTCGTGCGCGCAGATCGGCAAGAACGTCCATCTTTCGGGCGGCGTCGGCATCGGCGGCGTGCTCGAACCGGTGCAGGCCGGCCCCGTCATCATCGAGGACAACGTGTTCGTCGGCGCACGCTCGGAAGTCGTCGAAGGCGTGATCATCGAGGAGAACGCGGTGCTGTCGATGGGCGTATATATCGGCCAGAGCACGAAGATCTACGACCGGGCCACCGGCGAGATCACCTATGGCCGCGTTCCGTCCGGTGCCGTCGTCGTGCCGGGCAGCCTGCCGTCGGCCGACGGCAAGTACAGCCTGTATTGCGCAGTGATCGTCAAGCGCGTCGATGCGCAGACGCGCGCGAAGACCGGCATCAACGAACTGCTGCGCGGCGCCTGATCCCCGCACATTGGGCTGTCGCTGAGCCGGGCGGACGGGCGGTCCGGCCGGTTCAGCTGTCCGCCCCTCCCCTTTTCCGTTCCGGAGACCCGCGGCGATGATTTTCGACAAGCTGTTTCAGTTGATGGCGGAAAAGCTCGCGTCGGACATTTTCATCTCGGCCGGCGCCCCGATCCATATCAAGATCCAGGGCGTCACGATGCCGATCAACCAGCAGGTCATGGAGCCGCCCATGATCAAGCGGATGATCTACGAGATGATGACGCCGGAGCAGATCGACACGTTCGAACGCGTGAGGGAGCTCAATCTCTCGTTCGGGCGCCGCGAGCTGGGCAACTTCCGCGTCAACCTGTTCTGGCAGCGGCACAGCATCGGCATCGTCGTGCGCTACATCCAGGGCGACATCCCGACTCTCGATTCGCTCGGCCTGCCCCCGGTGCTCGCCGAGGTGGTCACCGAAAAACGCGGGCTGGTGCTCGTCGTCGGCGCGACCGGCTCGGGCAAGTCGACGACGCTCGCGTCGATGATCGACCATCGCAACCTGAACCGTTCCGGCCACATCCTCACCGTCGAAGACCCGATCGAGTACCTCTTCAAGCACCGCAAGTCGATCGTCAACCAGCGGGAAGTCGGCATCGACACCCACAGTTGGCACGATGCGCTGCGCAACGCGATGCGCCAGGCGCCCGACTGCATCCTGATCGGTGAAATCCGCGACCGCGAGACGATGCAGGCAGCGCTCGCCTATTCCCAGACCGGCCACCTGTGCCTCGCGACGCTGCATGCGAACAACGCCTACCATGCGCTCAACCGCATCGTGAACTTCTTCCCGCTCGAGAACCGCTCGCTGCTGTTCCTCGACCTCGCGGTGGCGCTCAAGTGCATCGTCTCGCAGCGGCTCGTGCGCAAGCCCGACGGCGTACGCGTTCCGGCGGTCGAAATCCTCATGAACACGCGGCACGTCGCCGAACTGATCGAGCGTGGCGAACTCAACGAAGTCAAGGAGGCGATGCAGCAGAGCCTCGCGCCGGGATCACAGACCTTCGAGCAGGACCTGTACCGGCTCTACCACGAAGGCACGGTGACGTTCGAGGAAGCGCTCGCGAACGCGGACTCGCCGACGAACCTGTCGTGGCTGATCAACAATGCGCAATTCGGCAACGGGCCGGAGGCGCAGGACGGCAGCGACGATTCGCCAACCCTCTATTTCGCGCGGAAAGAGCCGGAAAACCGGCCTTTCAGTGACTTCGCGCTGCACCTCGACGACAGCGTGAAGCTTTGAACAACACCACGAATTACCGAAAACAATGACTCCTGCTTCATCCGGCGACACTTTCCGGCTCGCCTGCGAACTCATCTCGCGCCCGTCCGTCACGCCGGACGACTGCGGCTGCCTCGACCTGATCGCGGCCCGGCTGACGCCGCTGGGTTTCCGCTTCGAGCGCATCGACGGCGGCGGAGTCTGCAACCTGTGGGCGCGGCGCGGCGAGACTGAGCCGGTGCTGTGTTTTGCCGGGCATACCGACGTCGTGCCGGCCGGTCCGCTCGAAGGCTGGGATTCGCCGCCGTTCGAGCCGACGGTCCGCGGTGGTCAGCTGTTCGGTCGCGGCGCGGCGGACATGAAGACTTCGCTCGCCGCTTTCGTCACGGGGATCGAACGCTTCGTCGCAGCACACCCCCACCACGCCGGTTCGATCGCGTTGCTGCTGACTTCCGACGAGGAAGGCATCGCGAGGCACGGCACGGTCAAGGTCGTCGAAGCGCTCGCGGCGCGTGGCGAGCGCCTCGACTATTGCGTCGTCGGCGAGCCGACTTCGGTCAATACGCTCGGCGACACGATCAAGAACGGGCGGCGCGGCTCGCTGTCGGGCACGCTGCGGGTCAAGGGCGTGCAGGGACATGTCGCCTATCCGCAGCTCGCGCGCAATCCGATCCACGAGTTCGCTCCGGCGCTCGCCGAACTGGCGAGCATTCGCTGGGACGAAGGCAACGAGTTCTTTCCGCCGACGACCTGGCAAGTGTCGAACATTCACGCCGGCACCGGCGCGAACAACGTCATCCCCGGCACGTGCGAAGTGCTGTTCAATTTCCGCTTCGCCTCGGTCAGCAGCGCCGACGAGCTCCGGCAGCGCACCCATGCCGTGCTGGACCGCCATGGACTCGACTATGAACTCGACTGGCACTTGTCCGGAAAACCGTTCGTGACAGCCCGCGGCAAGCTTGTCGAGGCGCTGTCCGACGCGATCCGCGACACGGCCGGGGTCGAAACCGAACTGTCGACGAGCGGCGGCACTTCCGACGGCCGCTTCATCGCCGACATCTGCAGCGAGGTGGTCGAGTTCGGCCCGGTCAATGCAACCATCCACAAGGTCAATGAGAGCGTCGTCCTCGACGCGATCGAACCCCTTTCCGCCATCTACGAGCGCACGCTGAACGCGTTGCTGCCGCCCAACCGAGACTGAAGATGTCCGACCTCCACGACGACACCGAACACGAACACGAACACGAGCATGGCCCCCTCGGCGAACTGGTCACGCTGCGCGACTGGCTGCGCTACGCGGTCACGCGCTTCAATCGCGCCGGCCTGTTCTTCGGCCATGGCTGCGGCGATGCCTATGACGAAGCGGTGTGGCTGCTGCTGCACACGCTGTCGCTGCCGCTCGACCGGCTCGAGCCGTTCCTCGACGCCTGCATCACGGCCGACGAGCGGGAGTCGCTGTTCACGGTCATCGAACGCCGCGCCGCGGAGCGCGTGCCGGCTGCGTACATCACCGGGGAAGCCTGGCTGGGGGACTTTCGTTTCCAGGTCGATGAGCGGGTGATCGTTCCCCGCTCCTTTTTCGCCGAACTGCTCGAGGACGGTTTCGCCCCGTGGATCGACGATGCCGAAGAGCTCACTTCGGCGCTCGACTTGTGCACGGGCTCGGGGTGTCTCGCAATCCTGATGGCGCATGCGTTCCCGAATGCGCAAATCGTCGGTGCCGATCTTTCCGACGACGCGCTGCAGGTCGCGCGCGCGAACGTGTCCGACTACGATCTCGACGGCCGCATCGAGCTGCTGAAAAGCGACGTGTTCGACAGGCTTGCCGGCCGTACCTTCGATCTCATCATCAGCAATCCGCCGTACGTCACCACAGACGCGATGGCTACGCTGCCGCCGGAATACCTGCACGAGCCGCGCATGGCGCTTGCTGCCGGCGAGGACGGGCTGGACATCGTCCGCCGCTTGGTCGCAGGCGCGAAAGCGCATCTCAATCCGGGGGGCGTGCTGGCGGTCGAGGTCGGCCACAACCGCCACCTCGTCGAAGAAGCGTTCCCCGACCTTTCGCCGGTCTGGCTTTCGGCCAAGGGAGGGGACGACATGGTTTTCGTGCTGCGCGCCGACGAATTACCGGAGTAAAAAATGCCCGCTGAACGCCCGATCCTGCTCGTTGAAGACAACCCGGATGACGAAGCCCTGATGTTGCGGGCCTTCAGCAAGAACGGCATCCGGAATCCGGTCGTCGTCGCGCGCGACGGGGTCGAAGCGATCGACTATCTGTTCGGTACCGGCAGCTACGAGGGCCGCGACCTTTCGCTGATGCCGTCCGTGGTGCTGCTCGACCTGAAGCTGCCGCGGATCGACGGCCTCGAAGTGCTGCGCCGGATGCGGGCGGACGAACACACCGGCTTGTTGCCGGTGGTCATCCTCACCACCTCACGCGAAAGGCAGGACATCCACGAAGCCTACCGGCTCGGTGCGAACAGCTACATCCGGAAGCCCGTGGATTTCGAGCGTTTCATCCACGCGGTCGGGCAGATCGTCACGTACTGGCTGGCGCTGAACGAAACCGCGGATCCTTCCGGCAACGGCCTTTACTGACTGCTGACTCGCGTCGTTAGCTCCCTGTCACCCGGCTGGTTTCGAGAGACAGCGGGGCAACAGCCCAGGGCGCGGGAACGGAGCCCGCGCAAACTACAGCAGCGCTTCGATCTCGCGTGCGATGCTTTCCGGTTTCGTCGCCGGGGCGAAACGCCCGACGATCTGGCCGTTGCGATCGACCAGGAACTTCGTGAAGTTCCACTTGATCGCTTCGGTGCCGAGAATTCCGGGCGCGACCGACGTGAGATGCCGGTACAGCGGATGCGCATTGTCGCCGTTCACGTCGATCTTTTCGCCGAGCGGAAAGCTGACGCCGTAGTTCTTTGCGCAAAACGCCGCGATTTCTTCCGCACTACCCGGCTCCTGCGTACCGAACTGGTTGCACGGAAAACCGATCACCGAAAACCCCCGCGGCGCGAACCTGTCGTGCAGTTCCTGCAGCGCCGCGTACTGCGGCGTGAAGCCGCATTCGCTCGCAGTATTGACGATCAGCAGCACTCTGCCGCGAAACTCCGCGAGCGGCATCGGCGCGCCGTCGAGCCGCCTCGTTTCGAAATCGAACACGCTCGCCGGGGCGCTCATTTCAGGCGACCTCGTCGATCCAGGCCTGCTGGATGGCTTCGAGCACGCGCTCGCCGCAATGCTTCGGGTCGTCGTCGAATTCCGGCAGCGCGATCGTCCACTGCATCAGATCGACGAAATTGACTTTCGTCGGATCCGTTTCGGGATGGCGTTCGGAGAGCTGGATCGCGATCTCCTGCACTTCGGTCCACTTCATCAGTGTTTGCCCTCCCGGGCCATATTGATCGTGTAGCGGGGAATCTCGATCACCAGCGCCGTCTCGCCGACGATTGCCTGGCACGACAGGCGCGACTGCGGCTCGAGTCCCCATGCCATGTCGAGGAGATCTTCCTCGGTTTCCTCGGCCTCGGGCAAGCTGTCGAAGCCTTCGCGGACGATGACGTGGCAAGTCGTGCAGGCGCAAGATTGTTCGCATGCGTGTTCGATCTCGATGCCGTGCTCGAGCAGGCTGCTGCAGATCGATTTGCCGGGCTCGGCCTCGATGACACTGCCTTCGGGACAGAGCTCGACGTGGGGTAGCACGATGATCTGGGTCATACCTGGATCTCATCAACCTTGTGACCGGCCAGCGCCGAACGGATGCTGTTGTCCATGCGGCGGGCAGCGAATTCATCGGTGGCACGGGCGAGCGCCTCGATGCCTTTCTTGACCGCACGCGGATCATCGCCCGTCACGAGCTGCTTCAGCGCGGCGATCGCCGCTTCGATGGCGGCGCGCTCGTCGGCATCGAGGAGCGCACCGTCCTGCTCCAGCGCGTGGGTCGTCGCCTCGATGACGCGTTCAGCCTCGACCTGCTGTTCGCGCAGCGCTCGCGCATGCATGTCGTCCCCGACGTGCTCGACGCCTTCCTTCAGCATGCCAGCGATCTCGTCGTCGGTCAGGCCGTACGAAGGCTTGACCAAGACGCTGGCCTCGACTCCCGAGGACATCTCGCGCGCCGACACCGACAGCAGCCCGTCGGCATCGACCTGGAACGCGACGCGGATGCGCGCGGCTCCTGCGACCATTGGGGGAATGCCGCGCAGTTCGAAACGTGCGAGCGAGCGGCAATCCTTGACCAGCTCGCGCTCGCCCTGCACGACATGGAAAGCCATTGCGGTCTGCCCGTCCTTGAACGTCGTGAACTCCTGCGCCCGCGCGATCGGGAGCGTCGAGTTGCGCGGCACGACTTTTTCGGTCAGCCCGCCCATCGTCTCCAAGCCGAGCGACAGCGGAATCACGTCAAGCAGCAGCCACTCGTCGTCGTCCTTGCGGTTGCCGGCGAGCACGTTGGCCTGGATCGCCGCGCCGAGCGCAACGACCTTGTCGGGGTCGAGGTTCGTCAGCGGCTCCTGGCCGAAGAATTCGGCGACCGCACGCTGCACATGCGGCATGCGAGTCGCGCCGCCGACCATCACGACCCCCTTGATGTCTTCGGGGTCGAGGTCCGCATCGCGCAGAACCTTGCGCATCGGCGTCATGGTCTTGGCGATCAGGTGCTGCGTCATCGCCGCGAACTCCTCGCGCGTGACGACCAGATTGACCTCCTCGCCGGACGACAGCTTGGCCCGGATCGGAGCTTCCTCGCTCGCGGTCAGGAGTTCCTTCGCTTCGCGCGCCTTCATCAGCAAACGGCGGGAGTCGTCGCTCGTCGGCGGCTCGATCGCGGCTTTGTCGAGAACCCAGCAGAACAGGCGGTGATCGAAATCGTCGCCGCCGAGCGCGGCGTCGCCGTTGGTCGCGAGCACTTCGAAAATGCCGCGCGACAGTTTCAGGATCGACAGGTCGAACGTGCCGCCGCCCAGGTCGTAGATCGCATAGACGCCCTCGGAAGCATTGTCGAGCCCGTACGCAACTGCGGCCGCCGTCGGTTCGTTGAGGAGACGCAGCACGTTCAGGCCGGCGAGTTTCGCTGCGTCCTTCGTCGCCTGCCGCTGGGCATCGTCGAAATAGGCCGGCACGGTGATGACCGCGCCGGTCAGCGGGCCGCCGAGGCTCGCCTCGGCGCGGGCGCCGAGCACCTTCAGGATTTCGGCAGAGATCTCGACCGGCGTCTTCACGCCCTGCACGGTGCGCAGCCGCACCATGCCGCCGGCGTCGACGAAGTCGTACGGCGTCGATTCGACGTGCGATACGTCTTTCAGGCCGCGCCCCATGAAACGCTTTACCGACATGATCGTGTTCTTTGGGTCGGTGGCGTGGGCAGCGGCCGCAGTGTGGCCGACTTCGACCCGCCCATCGGCATGGTAGCGCACGATCGAAGGCAGCATCGAGCGGCCCGCCTCGTCGGCGAGACACACGGCGATGCCGTTGCGGACTGTCGCAACGAGAGAATTGGTCGTACCCAGGTCTATTCCAACCGCGAGCCGGTGCTTGTGCGGCTCGGCGGACTGGCCGGGTTCAGCGATTTGCAGAAGGGCCATCAGGTCTCCAGCGCCTCGAGGGCGTCGTCGATCTCGTGTTGGATTTTTTCCATGAACATCAGCCGGCGGACGATTTCGGCAGCGGCCGCGAAGTCATGGCGCTCGTCGATGGTGCGTTCGAGTTCGTCGAACACTTCCCGCGCGTGATGACGCAGCCGGTGATGCAGTTGCGTGAGCTCGTGCCCCTCGCCGGCCGTGCGCGCCTCCTCGACCGCTTCGCGCCACTCCATCTGCTCCATCAGGAACGCGGAGGACATCGCGGTGTTGGTGTGCAGGCCGGCGTCAACGCCGGCGAGCTCGAGCAGGTATTGCGCGCGTGGAAGCGGCTTGCGCAGTGTCCGAAAACCTTCGTTCACCCGTGTCGCCCATTGCATCGACAGGCGTTTCTCCACGTCCGGCAGGTGCGCGAAACGGTCGGGATGAACCCGCCCCTGCAGATCGTGATAAGCCATCTCCAGCGCCGCTTCGTCAACGCGGAAACGTCGCGGCAGGCCGAAAAGGGCGAAGAAATCCTGTTGCAGGTCGACGCTCATGGGCTTTGCTCGCAGCTCAGACGTTGAAGCTTTCGCCGCAACCGCAAGCGTCCTTGACGTTCGGGTTGTTGAACTTGAAGCCTTCGTTCAGGCCTTCGCGGACGAAATCGAGTTCGGTGCCGTCGAGGTAGGCGAGGCTTTGCGGGTCGACGATGACTTTGACGCCATGACTTTCGAAGATCAGGTCCTCGTCATGCATCTCATCGACGAACTCGAGCCGGTAGGCCATGCCCGAACAGCCCGAGGTCTTGACCCCAAGGCGGATGCCGACACCCTTGCCGCGCTTGGCCATGAATTCCGACACGTGCTTGGCCGCGTTGGTGCTCAGTGTGACGCTCATCGTTCAGTCTCCCGAATCAGCCTTGCTTCTTCTTGTAGTCCGCCACTGCCGCCTTGATCGCGTCTTCCGCAAGGATCGAGCAATGGATCTTGACCGGCGGCAGCGCGAGTTCCTCGGCAATCTGCGTATTCTTGATCTCCAGCGCCTGCTCGACGGTCTTGCCCTTGACCCATTCGGTCACCAGCGAGCTCGACGCGATCGCGGAACCGCAACCGTAAGTCTTGAATTTCGCGTCCTCGATGACTCCGTCCTTGCCGACCTTGATCTGCAGCTTCATGACGTCGCCGCACGCAGGCGCGCCGACCATGCCGGTCCCAACTCCTTCGTCTTCCTTGCCGAAAGCGCCGACGTTGCGAGGATTCTCGTAGTGATCCAACACTTTTTCGCTATATGCCATGTTGTCTTCTCCTGGGGGATTTCGTTCAGTGTGCAGCCCACTGCACGCTGTCCAGATCGACGCCGTCCTGCACCATTTCCCACAGCGGGGACAGTTCGCGCAGCTTGCCGATCTTCTTGTGCAGCAGGTCGATCGTGTAGTCGACTTCTTCTTCGGTGGTGAAACGCCCGATCGTAAACCGGATCGAGCTGTGTGCGAGTTCGTCATTGCGGCCCAGCGCGCGCAGCACGTAGGACGGTTCGAGGCTCGCCGACGTACAGGCCGAACCGCTCGACACGGCCACATCCTTGATCGCCATGATCAGCGATTCGCCTTCGACGTATGCGAAGGAGATGTTCAGGTTGTGCGGCACGCGGTGTTCGACGTCGCCGTTGATGTAGGTCGCGTCGATGTCCTGCAGGCCTTTCATCAGACGGTCGCGCAGCGCGCCGACGCGTTCGTTCTCGGTCTTCATTTCCTCGCGCGCGATGCGGAAGGCTTCGCCCATGCCGACGATCTGGTGCGTCGCAAGCGTGCCGGAACGCAGCCCGCGCTCGTGGCCGCCGCCGTGCATCTGCGCTTCGAGGCGGGCGCGCGGCTTGCGCCGAACGTACAGCGCGCCGATGCCTTTCGGGCCGTAGGTCTTGTGCGCCGAGAAGGACATCAGGTCCACCTTCAGCGTCTGCAGGTCGATCTCGACCTTGCCCGTCGCCTGCGCGGCATCGACGTGGAAGACGATGCCCTTCTCGCGGCAGATCTCGCCGATCTGCGCGATGGGCTGGACCACGCCGATCTCGTTATTGACGAACATCACCGACACCAGGATGGTATCGGGCCGGATCGCATCCTTCAGTGCCGACAGGTCGACAAGGCCGTTCTCCTGCACATCGAGATACGTCGCTTCGAAACCCTGGCGTTCGAGTTCGCGGAACGTGTCGAGCACTGCCTTGTGCTCGGTCTTCAGTGTGATGATGTGCTTGCCCTTGCCCTTGTAGAACTGGGCCGCCCCCTTGATCGCGAGGTTGTTCGACTCGGTCGCCCCCGACGTCCACACGATTTCCTTGGCGTCGGCATTGACCAGCCGGGCCACCTGCTCGCGCGCGTCTTCGACGGCCTTCTCGGCTTCCCATCCATAAGCGTGGGAGCGACTGGCGGGGTTGCCGAAATGCTCGGTGAGCCACGGGATCATCGCCTGCGCCACGCGCGGATCGACCGGCGTCGTGGCGGAGTAGTCCAGGTAAATCGGAAACTTGAGCATCGGGTTCCTCCGTCGATCTGCGTTCAAGATTGGACCGCCATTGCGGTCAGATTATTCAATTGGTTCGTCAGGCGTTCGAAGGCTGCGAGGAAGCCTTCAACGTCGGTCAGGGTCGTGTCGCGGCCGAGGCTCACGCGCACCGCACCCCGTGCGGCCTCGTGTTCGACGCCCATCGCGAGCAGCGTATGCGACGGCTCGGGATTGGCGCTCGAGCACGCCGACCCGCTCGCGCATGCGAAACCCGCGCGGTCGAGCTTCGCGACCAACGTTTCGCCGTCGAAACCGTCAGCAGCGAAAAACGTCGTGTTCGGCAGTCGCGGCGTATCAACCGAGAAAATTCTCATGCCGCTCGCGATTAGGCCCGCTTCGAGCCGATCCCGCAGACCGGCCAGCCGTCGTGCCTCGTCTTCGAGCCGCGCCGTCGCATGTTCGCATGCGGCGCCGAAACCGACGATCGCCGCGACGTTCTCGGTTCCGGATCGCAGGCCGCGCTCCTGACCGCCTCCGGCGATCAGCGGCGCCAGTTCGATCCGCTTGTCGATCACCAACGCGCCGACACCGAGCGGACCGCCGATCTTGTGTCCGGAAAACGTCATCGCGTGCACGCCGAGCGCACGGAAGTCGACGGGAATCTTGCCGAGCGCCTGCACTGCATCGCTATGAAACCACGCCCCGGCCGTTCGTGCATCGCGCGCCAAGGCAGCCACATCCTGCAGCACCCCGGTCTCGTTGTTCGCCAGCATCACCGAAACCAGCGACGGCTTCGCCTCGAGCACCGCTTTCCAGTCGTCGCCATCGATCCGCCCGGCGGCATCGACGGCGATTTCGCGTAGCGACCAGCCTCCGCGCCGCAGCTGTTTTGCCGGCTCGCGCACGCAGGGATGCTCGATCGCGCTGATCGCCACCAGGCCTGGCTTCATCAGCGCCGCTGCACCCTTGATGAAGAGGTTGTTCGCTTCGGAACCGCAACTCGTGAAAATCACTTCGGTCGGATGCGCACCAACTGCCGCCGCCACCCGAGCACGCGCCTCGTCGATCGCCGCCCTCGCCTGCCGCCCGTACTCGTGCCGGCTCGACGCGTTGCCGAAACGTGCATCGAGCCACGGCAGCATTGCCGCGCGCACGAGAGGGTCGAGCGGGGTCGTGGCGTTCCAGTCGAGGTAGACGGGCGCGAACATCGCTTGTGCTTCCGCTTTACGCGGCCGCCACTTCGCGCACCGAAATCATCGCGCGCCGCCGCACGTCCTTCAGCACGCTCGTGTCCGCTTCGGCCTTGACTTCGCGCATCACCAGCGCAGCGAGCGTGACCGAATCGAGGTACTCGTACATCCGCTTGTTCAGGTTCGCCCACAGGTCGTGGGTCAGGCAACGTTGTTCGTCGTGGCAATTCTGTCGGCCGCCGCATTGGGTGGCGTCGAGCGGTTCGTCGACCGCGACGATGACGTCCGCGACGGTGATCCGGCTCATGTCACGGGCAAGGCGATAACCGCCTCCCGGGCCGCGCACGCTCGACACCAGCTTGTGGCGGCGCAGCTTTCCGAACAGCTGTTCGAGGTAGGACAACGAAATCTTCTGACGCTCGGCGATTCCTGCCAGTGTTACGGGGCCTTCGGTCTGGCGCGATGCCAGATCGATCATGGCGGTTACCGCAAATCGTCCCTTGGTGGTGAGTCTCATGTTAGCTCCTCGCATTGCGGAGATTGCCGCCCGGGTAAATACCCGAACGTTTCACTCGACTATACGTAACCCGACAAAATCGGTCAACTACTCCGGGGGCGGATCGCGGCGCGTTCAATCAACCATCTTCGACAGGCGCTGGGCATCGAATTCGTCGCTCTGCTCGACCTTCGAATCCAGCCTCACGCCGGCCTTTTCGAGCTGTTCGACGAGCATCTGAATACGACGATCGGTTTCGACTGCGTGATCCAGCAGACCGTGCATCGCCTTAGCGATCGGATCGTCCATCTGCCTCGTGACGCCATATGCCGAGAAGCCCATCTGCTCGGCCTTCTGCTCGCGCGCCTTGTCACGCGCATCGGTGCGCTCCGGGTCGATGATGCGGGCAGGATTGCCGACAGCGGTAGTTCCAGCCGGCACCGGCTTGACGACGACGGCATTGGAGCCGATGCGTGCGCCATCGCCGACGGTAAAGCCACCGAGCACTTTCGCGCCAGCGCCGACGACGACGCCATTGCCGAGCGTCGGGTGGCGCTTGGTGCCGCGGTACAGCGAGGTTCCGCCGAGCGTCACCGCCTGGTAGATCGTGCAATCGTCGCCGATCTCCGCGGTCTCGCCGATGACCACGCCCATGCCGTGATCGATGAACACACGTCGGCCTATCGTCGCCCCTGGATGGATCTCGATGCCGGTCAGGAAACGCGAGATGTGGCTGACGAAACGGCCGATCCAGAACAGCTCGCGGGTCCACGCCGCGTGCGCGAGGCGGTGGAACAGGAGCGCGTGCACGCCGGGATAGCAGGTCAGCACTTCCCAGGTCGAGCGGGCGGCGGGGTCGCGTTCGCGAACGCTGGCCAGGTCTTCGCGCAGGCGGCTGAACATGGGTGATTTGCTCCAGGAAACTTCATTGCAGTAGTGAATTCCCGACTAGTTTAGTCGGGTTTGCGTTCGAGTGCACCCACGATGCCGCGGAGGATATTCACTTCCTCTTTTTCGAGCCGCACGCGCCCGAACAGGCGCCTGAGGCGCTGCAGCAAGCGCTTGGGATTGGCCGGATCGTAGAAGCCGCTCGCGGTCATCGCGCGCTCGAGATGACGGTGAAAGCCCTCGATTTCCTCGAAGGTCGCGAGATCGGGCAAGGGCTCGGCCGGCGGGGTCGGCGACAGTGCCGCCATCCGCAGTTCGTAGCACAGCAGCTGCACGGCTGCGCCGAGATTCAGCGATGAAAACGCCGGATTGGCCGGGATCGACACCGGCATCGAGCAGCGTTCGACTTCGTCGTTCGTCAGGCCGCTCATCTCGGTGCCGAACACCAAGGCCACGTCGCCCTTTTCGGCAAACGCGACGAGTTCGGGTGCCGCTTCGCGCGCGCTGCGAACCGACACGGACCGCTCGCGCCGCCGCGCGGTGATCGCCGCCGACAGGATCGTGCCGTGCAGCGCCTCGTCGAGCGAATCGACGACGCAGGCGCTCTCGAGCACGTCGGTCGCGCCCGAGGCGCGCGCATCCGCGACGGGGTCCGGGAACGCAGACGGCGCGACGAGATACAGACGGGAGAGTCCCATCGTCTTCATCGCACGCGCGGCGGCGCCGATATTGCCAGGATGGCTCGTGCGTGAAAGCACGATACGGATACGGTCAAGCGCGATGGCGCCGTTCATATTAAAATCTTGTGTTTTTTCGAATTTTCTTAAGCGGAGGCCCCTTCCGGGCAACCTTCGCAAGCGAGACCGACGCGCATGCATCCCACCCTGACCATCGCAGTGAAAGCCGCCCGCCGTGCGGGTACCGTCATCAACCGGGCCTCGATGCAGCTGGACATCCTGACCGTCCAGACCAAGTCGCCGAACGATTTCGTCACCGAAGTGGACCAGGCCGCCGAGGCGGCCATCATCGAAGTGCTGCGCGACGCCTACCCGGAGCACGGCATTCTAGCAGAGGAGTCCGGAGAGTCCGCCGAGTCCGCGAACAGCGAATACCAGTGGATCATCGATCCGCTCGACGGCACGACGAACTTCATCCACGGCTTTCCGCAGTACGCAATTTCGATCGCGCTGGCGAAGAACGGAGTGCTCGAGCAAGCGGTCGTCTATGACCCGACGCGCAACGAGCTTTTCACTGCGACGAAAGGTCGCGGCGCCTTCCTCAACGATCGCCGCATCCGCGTTTCCAAGCGCACGCGGCTGAACGACGCACTCATTGGCACCGGCTTCCCGTATCGCGAATTCGACAACATCGACGCGTACCTAGGAATGTTCAAAGACCTGACGCAGAAGACCGCCGGCATCCGCCGCCCCGGCGCCGCGGCGCTCGATCTCTCTTACGTCGCGTGCGGCCGGCTCGACGGTTTCTGGGAAATGGGCCTGCAGCCCTGGGATATGGCAGCGGGCGCGTTGATGATCCAGGAAGCCGGAGGCCTCGTCAGCGACCTTGCGGGCGAAGCTGCCTATATGGAAACCGGCAATGTCGTGGCTGGAACGCCCAAAGTGTTCGGCCAGCTGCTGCAGGTGATCCAGCCGCATCGCACGGCATCGACCCGGGCCTGAAGAAAACGGGAAAAATCGTACGTGACCGACGGGGCGAGAGGGCTCGCCCCGTTTGCGACTGTGCAGCATGGCCGAGTACACCTGTCCGAACATTCGTGTTTACACGCGAATCGGAGCTTTTACCGGCGTAGATTTCTTTCCTCCCTGCGAGTCAGCCACATTCCCAGTCACTCGCGCGAGACTACATTCCGATCGGCGGCGTTTTCCTTCGTTTTCACCGCCTCAGAACGCTTGCGTTTTCCTTTTCCTGTCGGCACCGACAGCGACAGGCCAGCCGTGATCGACCTGTTTTCCCCAATGCTGCACGTCCGTTTGAAGGCCGAAGACGAAGGCCGCGCGCACTTACCGAATCACCAGCCAGATGTTCTTCGCTTCGGCGGACCGCTTCGTCGCGTCGTTCGACTTCCGGGACGCCATCGATAAGTTGTTCACCGACATTTCACGCGCGCATTTCTGGGACATCACGGGCGTACCCGCGCTCGGCAAGGTGGTCGTCAAGTTCCGCCACGAACGCGCCGAAGTCGAGGGCATAGGGCTCAACGAGGCGAGCGCGACGATGGCCGATCGCTTTGCCGTGCACGTCGGGGTGCCGTGCGCCGGGCTTCGTCCGGCTGAATCGTTTCCAGGAAGCAGCATGGCGATGTTCCAGTTCGTTTCCAAACCAATATGCAATTAACCGTCTGTAAATGGATAAGACTACTGCTTCTCCCTCCTTGATTATCAGCTGCACTCAGCGGACAAATCGAGGTGTATCCTAAATAGTTGGACGGTTAATAGCATTTTCTTGCTCGATGCATCTGGTCTCACCAAACCCTACGGGTCGTTCGCACGGCCTAGAATAGGACCTCGGAAGTTAAGCCCTGCTGAAACAGCCTGAGTGACACGCGGAGCCTGTATCAGGCACTTCGTCGCCAACCACGACCTCGCGGACGGCGGCAACTTCGGCCCGAGTTGACGTGATTGCCCATGACTGCCCCGAATACCTCCCTCTTCGATTCCGACCAGGCTTGGCTGACGACCCCGCAGGAAGCGTTTGTCGCGTGGCTGATGGCCCCGGACTTCGTGGTAACGAAGTCCGGGGCCGAGCAGCCGCTGCGAACGTCCTCGGTGGTCGTATATCGAGCGATGGGGAACAAATTCGTCCGCGAGGTCCTGCTCGGCGAGGACGGAGGCCTGCGGAAAACCTGGCGTGACATCGACGCTGAAGACATCCACGCTTTCCTCGCCAAGAACGAACTGAAGCGCGGCATCCGCAACAGGTATGTGCGTCTCCTCGAGCGCCTCTTCGACCATTTGATGGCAAAGGGCATCGTTTCGGCCAACCCGGCCAGAGGGTTGGCGATCAAAGAACCCTCGAAATCCAACCAGTATCACGACAAGACGCAGTGGCTGACCGAGGCCCAGCAGGAAGCCCTTGTGGCCGCCCTGCCACAAGCTGAAGGATGGAAGGACGCGCGGAACCGGGCCCTGATCGCCACGGTTCTCGGGGGCGGCCTGAAGGTAAGCGAGGTCATCAAACTGACCAACGGTTGTGTCGGCCCGCGTCAGGAGGACGGCAGTCTCTACATCGACGTCTATCCGGCCGGGGCCGGGCGCCGGCACCGAACCCGAGTCGCGGTCTTCGCCGCGGCTATCCTGTTGGAATGGATGACGACCAGGAAGCAGCTGACCATCCCGAGCGAGCTGCTGTTCCCGGCCAAGCTGGCGGGCGGAGTGCTGCATCCGGCGACAGTGTATCGCCAAGTCGCCGCGGTGCTGGCTGAGGCCAGGATCGACCCGACCCTTATCAAGCGTCGCGGAGCGAGGACCTTACGGAACACGTTCGCGATCAATGAGCTCGAGGAGGGCAAGCCGCCGGAGCTGGTGGGCGAATACCTCGGCCATCGGGCAGCTCGCTCGACCAGGTACTACACAGCGCTGGTACGCAAGCCTTCTCCCTTGCGTGGAAAATAAACCCCGCGCACAGGAGCCGCCGGTGGTTGGACGAACACTTAAGGAGCTGTCGCAACCAGCTCCCGATGCCGCGACGCAGCTTCGTCAACTGCTTGTTCGAGGGGCATCCCCTGCTCCACTCCATCCATGATCATCCGTTGCAGGATGGCCCCCAGCATCTCGACGTTGGCAGCCATGAGCGGTTCGACCTCGCGCAGAAATTCACATGCAGGCGGGTCGTAAGCGCACGATGCGAGAAACTCTTCAAGCATCCGACCAGTGGCGAGCGCATAGCACATGTCGTAGATCAGGTTGAACGTACGCTGAAACTGCAGCTCGTCGCTGTCGCCCACGTTTATGCGAATTTCCTCGCCAAGGTCACGCCGAAAATCCGCCAGCACGTAGCCCACCTTCGCCTTGACGACATCTTCTGCGGTGAATTCCCATTCCATGACGACTTCTCCTTTGCCGGGTCTCAGCCAAAGATGGACGTGAACGCATCCTCGTCGTCGCGACAGATCGGACACGCTTCCTGCGGTGTATGTGAAACGAAGTGCCGGTCGCAACGCGCGCAGCGCTGCTTCGACATCGCCAGCAATACGCGGGCAGGCTGTTCCGGTCGAGCGTCGAAGATCGCATCGGCAGCAAGCACGCCGGGCTGGCAGACTTCCAGACAGACGGCGCAACCGACGCACCGGTCGAGGTCGAACTTGAGTTGCCAGTCGGCAGGCGACTCCTCGATCCCGATTGCACCGGTCGGACAAACCCGAAAACAGGCTTCGCAGGCAGTGCAGCCGGGCTGCAGCGACAATGCCATCAGTGGCAGCGCTTCGTGAAGGGGGATCGAAAACGGCTGATCATCGCGGCGCTTGCACACGATCTGCAACAGTTCGCGGCGCTCGGGCAGCGCGTACGCTCCCGGCCGTATCGCCTTGTCGGGTGTAGGCAGCGAAGATGAGGCGGGTTCGGTCGCCTGAGCCAGCTCATCGGCCCGGCGACCGACGAGGCGGCGGAACCATTGCCGGCGGCTCGCTGCGAAGCCGCCGCCTCCCTCAATGGTCGGCAGCGATGGACTTCGAGACTCCACCTCCGGGGCGACCCAGTCGACGCGGACATCTGCTGTTCCGGCGGCTTTTGCCAGAACTTCGCAGGCCTCCAGATTGAGTGCGAGTTGCGTAGCCCCCCGGGCACCATGCGCGCACTCGCTGCAATGGGTAGCGCCGCGTATTGTCATGGGAATTCGGCGCTTCGCCAGATACGCGAGGCTGGCCGCGTCGACCGCACCAAGGCAGGGTACGACCGCATCGGCGACGGCGCCGGAAGGCGCACAGGCGATGGTGAAATGGTCCTGTCGAATCGCCTGCCGCAACATGTCCACCGGTTTGAAACCGCCACTTGCCAAAGCATCGGTAGGGCACGCCGTCACGCACAGCGCGCAGTTCTGGCAACGAGCGGAGTCGATGGCGACGCCCTCGTCGGACAGGGCAATCGCGTCGTGCGGACAGGCCTCCGCACAACGCCGGCATTCGCTGTACCGAAAGCGGTAGCGGGTGCAGCGGCTGGCGCGAAACTCCGGGTAGGCGATGCTCACTTCGGTGCCGTCCGCAGTTGCTGCAAGGCCGGCCCCTGCTCGCAGGTGTTCTTCGGTATGACGAACTGGACCGCCCTCCCCCCGGGCGGCTCTGCGCTGAGGTCACTGAGGACACGCTCCCAGGCGTCGACACCCCCCTCGACCGCGAAGACGGTTTTGCCAAGGTGCGCAGCCGCAATTTTTTCGGCCACGCTCAAAGCCCTGTCATCATCGTCGGCAACCACCACGACCGAGGCGGTGGGGTCGATCCGGATGCCTTCGCGGTAGACCAGCGCCTCCGCGATCGCGCGGGATTGTCGCTGCGTGTTACTGCGCGCATCGATCACGCAACACGGGGGACTGGCACGCAATGCCAGCTTGAGCTGGGTCTCGTTGCGCAGGCTTGCCGCCGCCTGAGCGTGCGCGGTAACGCCGATGAAAGTGGCGACGATCAGGGCATGAACGATGAATTTCGCCCGCATGATCATGCATCCTCGACAGCAGGTGAGACCGCGTCGGATGGCGACAAGGCTGGCAGCAACTCGGTACGTCGCGCAAAGAGGCCCGGCGACAGCGCGATCTGCGCTGCCTTGCCGTATGCCGCCCAGTCGGCGAGCGCCGGGACGGACTGCCGACGCGGGGCAATCCACAGACGTTCGCCAAGATCCTCTACTAGGCCTGCGCACAGGTTGAGATCGGTGTCGTCGACGATGTCGACCTGCACGAGCGCGATCGAGACGCCCCGCTTCTTTATCTCGCCGAGCCACCAGTTCACCCGGACACCAGTTGCACTGCCGTCTGCGCGCAGGATCTCCCAGCCCGCTTCGCACAGCGATGGCGTCACGACGCGAAAATCGGCATTCGATACCGTGTCGAATGACCACGTAACCTCGATGCGACGCGCGGGAACGAAAACACCGATCCGCTCGGCGCCAAACCGCGCAACGAGCCTCGGAATCAGGTCCGAGTCGCGCAGTGCGGCCTCTCCGAGCAACACCCGTGCAGCGCCGGCGGCGAGCAGCTCACTGGCCCGGGCCTCGCCTTCAGCGGGCAGGATGATCGCAGCGGCCGAGGCGAGCCGCGTGTCAACGGCATCTCCATCGATGACGAACAGCTCTGCATCGACATCAGCCGGAGCCTCAGAGGCGCCGGCAAGACATGCGCATCGGATCATGACGGCAGCGCTCCGCTGTGCTCGAACTTCGCGTAAACAAAGGGAATCATAGGGTTCTCGCCGCCCGCCGGCAGCGATGCGATCAGCGGGCGCAGTTCCTGGAGCGAGCCGATGATCGGATCGATCTGCACACCCAGAAAGTGCGGCCGGTACTTGCCGAGCACCACGAGCGCGTCGTCCAGCAACAGCAGCGCGCCCTCCTGGTTGCGGTTCTGCGTGAAGAACAGCGCTAGCGTGGCAAACGCAAGCCCCTGCAGGAACTCGGCCTCGGGGTCACGCGTGCCCAACACGCTGTTGCGGATCAACCTCGACCAGCGCTCATTGAGCAGGTCGTGCAGCGCGCCGAGTTCGTTGCCGTTCCACAGCGCGGCGACTTGCGTCCAGTCGATTTCCGACAGCACCTGACGATCGGGGGGAAAAATAGGCCGGGTTTGAAGATCGAGCAGCATGGTCGGTTTCCTCGCGGTCAGCGCAGGTCGTGAAGCGTATGCACGCCGGTCGCACGTCTCGGGCCCGCTGGAACCCCTTCGCAACTGTTGCAGACGGGCTCGTCGGGGTTGAACTCCACGCGGATCTCGGCCTTCGGCACGACTGCCCGGCCGTGGTCGAGATCGTCGATGCGCAACCCCATCGCCACGATTTCCTCGTCCGCGAACCCACCCAGGAAACGCGCCATCTCGCGATAGAACGAGTGCTCCGCGGCCTGTTCGATCAAGCGCGCATAGCCGCGCACCCAGCGCCCCAGGTGCTGCGTCCAGAATCGCTTCACCTCGCGTTCCAAACGCCGGTAATCGGCCTCATCGCCGCGCGCGAGGGCCAGGCTGCAGCGCTCCAGCAACTCGGCAACGAACATGAGCTCGACTCCGAGCTGGTCCGGAAACACCTCGAAGCGGCCCTTGTGCAACGCGAAGCCCCACTTCGCGTAGGTCTGCCGGACCTTGAAATGCGGGTCCTGCTTGTAGCGTCCGGTCAGCCGCACCGACTCGACCGGCGGAAAGCCGCCGGTCGCCGCGAACAGCGTCGCGTACTCGCACGCCAGACGCTCGACCAGGGACTCGGTGTCCGGCAAGGTGAAATCCGTATCGAATCGCACCCCCGCATCGGCAAGGCTTTGCAGCACATCCGGCCGACGCATCGCCTGCACGAACGACGGCCCCGGCTCCTCGACGAAAGCGCCCGACAGCAGCCGATATACGTCCGCGCGAGCGGCGCACTCGGCGCCCAGTTCGGCGGACGAAAGGCGGGGACCGGCGGGGTCCACCGAGACGCCGTCGTCTTCGAGGGCAAGAAAGGTTTTTAGCATGGTGGCTCCTGTTCAGTGTCCGCCGGATGCCTTGGGCTTCACGCTCTCCGGCCCCGCCCACGACGCCATCTCGGGGTGCATCTTGCGGTGCATATCCCCGGTGTACGCGTAGCGCATAGTTTCCTTGTAGGCCGCGTAATGCCTGTCCCAGTCGCCATGGATGTCGCCGTACTTGTCGTCCGGCCCCGCCTTGCTGACCTTCACGACGGTGTCGTACCAGCCCTGCGAGCCGCCGATCGGATCGGCGACCACCGGGATGATCGCGTTCGGATGCACGCCGCGGTCGTCCCACCACACGTTGTCGAGGTCGGGATCCTCGGTGCCACCGAAAGCCGGCTTGTCCTTCAGCTTCAGCGTCGCGAGCCGCCCGTATTCCCAGTGCCCGAACCCGGTCGCGATCGAAATGACTTTCGGATGAATGCCTTCAGTGACGTAGGCCTTGGTGACGAGATAGCCGACCGGGCTCTCGACCCGCACCAGGTCGCCGGTCTTCACGCCGAGCTTCTTCGCCGTCTCCGGGTTCATCCACGCCGGGTTGCTGTGCGCGATCTCGGCCAGCCACTTCACCGCCGCCGTGCGCGACTGCTTGTGCACGTTCAGCTTGAAGGTCGACAGGATCATCTCGTCGTCCTTCATGGTTTCGTGCCACGGGATGCGCTTGAAAGTCGGCATCGGATTGAAGCCGTACTCCGCCCACTCATCGACACGTACGTTGATCAGCCGATTGCCCGTCGGGAAGCCCACGTAGTCGTGACCATCGCGGCGGATGCCGATCGCCTTGCCGTTCTTCGTGATCAGCCCGTGCGCGTCCACCATCGCGCCTTCGATGTCGGCGCCCGACAATTCCTTCTTGTACAGGCCGTACTCGGCTTGGATCTCGCGCCCGGTCTTGTCGGTGACCTTGCCGGTCCTGGGGTCGAGCGTGCCGTAGATCGGCCACACGCCGTGCTTCTTCAGGAAGTCGAGCCCGCCCGCCTCCTTCAGTCCGGGCACGTTGTCGAAGTGGTGGCGCATGTAGTCCTCGCCATCCTTGAACTCCCAGAACTGTTTCATGCCGCGAGAGCCGTCCGGGTCGAGCTTCCAGATGATGTCGCGCAGCAGCACGCGGTTCTCGCGCGATTCGCCGAGCGACTTGTGCACCGGCTGGCGAATGCCCAACCATGGCCACAGCGAGTTCGGCATCGACTCCGGTTCCCAGCGCTCGAGGTAGGGGCAGTCGGGCAGGATGATGTCGGCGAGCGCGGTCTCCTCGCCCATGTGTGAGCTCATCGAGATGAAATAGGGGATCAGCTTCTCGTCGCGGTAAAGCTTGCCCCACACCGCTTGAGCGCCCGGGTTGGTGTAGACCGGGTTGTCCTGGTAGGTGAAGGCGACGTTGATCTTCTGCCGCCCCTCCGCGATCCAGAATGGCACCAGGTGGCTGACCTTGTGCGCGGCGAGCGGATACTCCGGCGGGTGCGCGAGCACCGAATCCTGCTTCGGCCCCGACGGCTGCGGCATCGGCTGCGGCCACCCCATGCCGCGCGGCAGACAGTACCCGCCACGCTTTTCCACGTTGCCGGTCATGATCGGCAGCATCATGCACGCCTTCTCGTTGTACGAGCCGTACAGGTGCTTGGCCGGGCCGCGGTAGGTGAATAGCGTCGCCGGCTTGGTGGTTGCGAACTCGCGCGCGATGCGCTCGATCGTTTGCACCGACACGCCGGAGATCTTGGCCGCCCATTCCGGCGTGTATTGCGCGTAGTGCGCCTTCAGCTCATCGACCGTAACGTTCGTCCAGGTGTCGATGAATTCGCTGTCCTGCAGGTCCTCGCGCAGGATCACGTGGCCGATCGCCAGCGCCACTGCGCCATCGGTCGCGGGGAACACCGGGATCCACTCGTCCGAGAAGCCGGCAGTGTTCGACAGGCGCACATCGAAAGTGACGATCTTCATGTGGTTGTCCACCCGGCCTTCGGTCACGCGCTGCGACAGCGGATTGTGGAAGTAGGCCGCCTCGAGGATGTTGGAGCCGAAGTTCAGCACGTACTTGGCGTTGGCGAAGTCGGGCGTTTCGATGTCCGGCCCCCAAGTCGGCTCCTGCCCGACCTTCTTCGACGACTCGCACACCGAAGTGTGGTTGAGCACGGTCGCCGAGCCGAGCGTCTTCATGAAGCGTTCGAGCGTACCGCCGGTGCGGTTGCGCCCGTACTTCAGCATGATCGTGTTGGGATCCTCCTTCAGCGCGGCATCGAGCTTCCCGGCCACCTCGGTCAACGCCTCGTCCCAGGTGATGCGCTTCCACTTACCCTCGCCCCGTGCACCGACTCGCTTGAGCGGATAAAGGATGCGGTCGGGGTCGTAGCTGTACCACATGCCGGAATTGCCCTTCGCGCACAGGCGGCCACGCGTCGACACGTGTTCCGGATTGCCTTCGAGTTTCACCACACGATCGTTTTCGACGTAGGCGATGGCGCCGTCCTGGATGTTGCAGACATGGCAGTTCACCGGGATCGCCTTGCGCTCGGCGGCGTTTTCCGGGCTGAAATCCTTGCCTCCCAGTTCGTTTTCCATCGCGTGCAGCAATCTGGGGGCGACTGCTACTGCGGCCGTGGTGCCGGCACTGACCTGCAGGAAGGTGCGGCGGGTGATTTTCGGGAAGTCCATTTCGAGATCTCCTTGCCTGACCGGTCAGTACAGGGTCTGCAACTGTTGCGGGCCCATCAGCAGCGCGTAGCGCAGCGCCGCCCCGCCTGCGAGCACGAGCATCCCGGCGAGCACCACACCGAGCTGCTGGCGGCCGAAAGGCGCGAGCAGCAGCGCGATCGGCGCTGCGGTGCCGGCGACGATGCCGATCCCGACGAAGATCAGTCCCATCGTGCCCGTCGTGAGGATCAGGTAAGTCAGCTCCTGCGCCGAGCCGCCGTGGTGGGTCGTGCCGAGGATGGACACCAGCATCACGCCGACCGCGCCGGTCGACCACAGCAGGTACTGGCGCAGCGTGGCGCGGGTTTCAGCGTTGCTGCCGGCCAGCAGGGACGCCGCTGCGGAGCCCGATGCGATTGCCATCGCAACGAACAGCACCGGAATGATCGGCGTGTTCCATACCGGCCGCGACTGATGCACGGTGAGGTCGAAGCCGGTGTAGATCGGCAGGCCGAGCGCCAGCAGCGCTGCAATCCCCGCCATCCACCTGCCGCCTCCGCCGCCCTTGCGCAACATGAACAAATAGACCACCAGCACGATGCCGAAGCTGACGATATTCAGCGCCCCCCAAGCCAGCGGCGAGCCGAAATTGAGATAGAACGGATTGAGGATGTTGAAAAAGCGCAGAGGCTGGGACAGGTCCGCGATCAACAGCAAGCCGCCGATCGCCAGCAGCACGAACGCCCCCCAGGCCGAACTCGCCCGGATCGGCCTCAGCGCCTCGTTGTGCCACGACAGAAAGGACAGGAAGGTCAGGCCTGCAACGATGCCGATGATGAAGAAGTAGATCGCGTAGGTCGCGTGCCACGACACATCGTGGAACCAGACGAAATCGCCCATGTTTGTCTCCTCAGATGTCGAAGTGGCGCTTGAACGCCGAGCGTTGGAGTTCCATCACGTCGGGCTTGCGGTAGGCATCGCGACCGAACTCGGTCTGGTTGCGATCGGCGCCGATGTAGAACACGTGCGGCTTCGTGCCTTCCTCCGGACGCAGCACCTGCGTGGCATTGGTCGCGACCAGATAGGAAACCTCGCTGTTTGGATCATTGAGGTCGCCGAAGACACGCGATCGGCCGATGCAGGTCTGCACGCAAGCCGGCACCAGGTTCTGCGTGACGCGGTGGAAGCAGAAGGTGCACTTGTCGACGACATTCGTGATCGGCGTGTAGGTGCGGTGCGAAGGCAGCATGAAGCGCGCGTTGTACGGGCAGGCCGCCATGCAGCTGCGGCAACCGATGCAACGCTCGTAGCGCTGCAGCACGAAGCCCCCGTCCTCGACCTTGTAGGTGGCTTCGACGGGGCAGTTGCGCACGCACGGGGGATCGTCGCAGTGATTGCACAGTCGCGGCAGGAACTGCTTTTTTACGTTGGGATACTTGCCGACGACCTTGTACGGCACCCAGGTGCGATTGACTCCGAGCGGTGTGTCGTACTCCGCCTTGCACGCCACCTGGCAGGCCATGCAGCCGATGCAGCGACGGGTATCGACCACCATCGCAAATCGACGCTTGCCCGGCGCCTCCCTGGTCTCGATGGGCGAGACCCTGAGTTCTTCACTCATGCTTTCACCTCCGTTGAATGCCGCGGCGTGCTCCGCATTCGAGATGGCGATTCACGGCTCGCGGTCACCTTGCCGCGAGCGCATAGCGCCTCCCTTCACACCCGGACAGGTGCAATAACCGGGCCATGAACAGGGAAATAGGCGAAAGGTCCTGGCGGGCAAGGGATTGCGAAAACCGCAGCCCAGATACCCTCGTGACCGGCGTTACGAAGTCGTAACATCGCTAGCGATTGCTGCGCTGCAAGCCGTTACCGTTGCGTAACGGCGCCCTCTCGCACCTCTGCTGACAGGACGCAGGTTCGGCGCCTATCATCCTCGGCATGGACAGGGACGTTGCCCTTCTTGAAGCCTGCGGCCGGCGCGCATTCCTGCGCGGCGTCGGGGCTTTGGCAGCACTGACGGTGCTGCCTTCCCATGCCGCAGACATCCCGGTGCGCATCGGCCTGACACCGGTCTTTCTCGACGACCAGATGGGTTTCCTGAGCCAGTGGAGACGCTGGCTGGAGGTGAAGCTCGGGCGCACCGTCGTGTTTGTCCAGCGCGGCAGCTATCGCGAAATCATGGATCTGCTCCGCGCGGGCAAGCTCGATTTTGCCTGGGTGTGCGGTTATCCCTATGTGCGCCACCGCCAGGAACTGAAGCTGGTGGCTGTGCCGCTGTGGCGGGGTGAGCCGTGCTACCAGTCCTACTTCATCGTGCCGGCCGACGACCCCCGAACGGGGACGCTCGCCGAGCTGCGCGGCAAGGTATTCGCCTACTCCGATCCCGACTCGAATTCCGGCTATCTCTACCCCCGCTACCTGCTCACCACGCAAGGTGAGAATCCCGACAACTTCTTCTCGCGCAGTTTCTTCACTTGGGCGCACCGCAAGGTGGTCGAGGCAGTCGGCATTGCGCTGGCCGACGGCGGGGCGGTCGACGGCTATGTCTGGGAGACGCTCGCCGAATTGCACCCGGACCTTACCCGGGCCACGCGAGTGATCGAGCGCTCGCCGCCGCTCGCTTACCCGCCTTTCGTCGCCCGGTCGGATATTCCGGCAGTCGAACTGGCAGGCTTTCGTGGCGTTCTGCTCGACATGGCGGCGGACCCCGAAGGCATGGACCTGCTCCTGCGTCTGGACGGCTTCATCCCGGGCAAATCGGAGCTGTTCGACGAAATTGCACGCATGGCCGCGCGCGTGAGAAATCCATGAGGACGCTCGCCGATCTGTCACTGCGCTGGAAGATTCCGCTGCGCGTCGTGGCGGCAGTCCTGGGCACGGCGCTCGCGGTCACGGTCGCACTGGTCGCCCGCGACTACGACATCGTGCGCCAGAACCTCGAAGGCCACGCGCGCAGCATGGGACGAGTGCTGGCGCATACGCTCGTCATGCCTGTGCTGCATGACGACATCTGGCGTGCCTACGAGATCCTGCAGTCGGCTCATGAGCCCAACCCCGCCGCACCGGAACTGCAGGCGCTGGTCGTGCTGGTGACGGATGCGGATTACCGCGTCTTCGTATCGACCCGGCCGCGCGCGTTTCCCATCGGCACCAGCGCCGCTGCGCCAGGGGGCGCCTACGGCTTGTTGCGCGCTGAACTCTCGCGCGGCAGCCCCGCCGATCAGCGCATCCTCGAGCCTGGCGACAGCCCGCTGTTCTTCATCATGACACCGCTGATCGCCGACGGCATCGCACTCGGCCATGTCATCCTCGCCTACGCCAGGCCGGCGCTGCTTCCCCGTTTCCTCGGCCAGGTCGGACGGGCAGCCTGGGTCACCCTGGTGGTGCTTCTCATCCTCCTCCCCGTGTCCTGGGTGTGGGCCCGCCGCACCGCCCAGCCCCTGCTGCGCTTGGCCGGAGCGATGAAGCAGATCCCGCTCGAGCTCGAGGCGGCCCGGCTCGCGGACCTTCCGCGCAGCGACGACGAAATCGGCCAGCTTGGAGAAGCCTTTCGCCGCATGGTGGCCGAGATGCAGGTCAAACCGGAGATGGAGCGACAGATGCTCAGCTCGGAGCGGCTCGCCGCGATCGGTCGACTGACCGCCGGCATCGCACACGAGATCAACAATCCCCTCACCGGCATGCTCACGGCGATCAACACTTTCCAGCGCCACGGGGGGGATCCGCAGCGCACCGAGCGCACGCTATCGCTGCTGCAGCGCGGGCTGACGCAGATCCGCAACACCGTCAGCGCGCTGCTGGTGGAAGCGAAAGTCGAAGACCGCTTTTTCGCCCCCGAGGATATCGACGACCTGGTGATTCTGGTCGAAGCCGAAGCCCATGCGCAGGCCGTGCGCATCGTCGTCGACGGGCGCATTGCCGAACCAGTTCCGCTCCCGGCGACCCTGCTGCGGCAGATCGTGCTCAATCTGCTGCTCAACGCGGTGGCGGCGGGCGAAGGCGGCACGGTGCGCCTCAACGCATACACTTCGCCGCAACAGCTGATGCTCGCCGTCTTCAACGATGGCGCGCATATCGAGCAGCGGGACATGGCCTACCTGTTCGAGCCCTTCGCGACCGGGCGAGAGACCGGACACGGTCTGGGGCTGTGGATCGTGTACCAGATCACCCGACAGCTCAACGGCGAGATCGCGGTCGAAAGCGAGCCCGGCGCCACGACTTTCACCATCGAGATTCCCTATGGCAAATCCTAGCGAGACGCGGTCGAGGCTCTGTCTGATCGAGGACGACGAGATCATCGGCGAATCCCTCACCGACCGCTTTCGGCTCGAAGGCTTCGATGTCGATTGGTGCCGTACCGGCATCGAAGCCAGGGCTGCGCTCGCAACGCACCGCCATGCAGTGGTCGTCAGCGATATCCGGCTGCCCGACTGCAACGGGGGCGAGCTGTTCCTCGATCTGCTCGCATCGGTGCCTATGCTGCCACCCTTCCTGTTCATGACCGCCTTCGGCAGCATCGATCGCGCTGTCGAACTGATCAAGGCCGGTGCCGCAGACTACATCACCAAGCCGTTCGACCCGGATGCGCTGGTCGCCAAAGTGCGTGCGCTGGCCGAGGGCTACGGGGCCGGACAGATCCTGGCGGGTGCAGAAGTCCTGGGAGTGTCACCCGCGATGCGACGGATCGCCGAATCGCTGCCCCGCCTCGCCCGCCATGCCGACAGTCTGCTCATCACCGGCGAGTCGGGCGTCGGCAAGGAACACGTGGCGCGCCTGTTCCACCGCTACGCTGCCGGTCCGCAGGCGCCGTTCGTCGCGGTTAACTGCGCCGCGATTCCGGACACCCTCCTCGAGGCGGAATTGTTCGGCTACGAGAAGGGCGCCTTCACCGGCGCGACCAAGGCGAGGCGGGGCTATTTCGAGCAGGCGGGCGGCGGCACGGTGTTCCTCGACGAAATCGGCGACATGCCTCTGTCGATGCAGGCCAAGCTGTTGCGCGTGCTGCAGGAACACAGGCTGCAGCGCCTGGGTGGCGAAGCCCCGATCGCCATCGAGTTCCACCTGGTCTGCGCGACGCATTGCGACCTCAGGGCAATGGTCGACGAAGGCCGCTTTCGCGACGATCTCTACTATCGCATTCATGTGATTCACCTGCGCATCCCGCCGCTGCGCGAACGCAGAGAGGACATTCCCTGGTTCGTGCATCACTTCGTCGACGCGTTCAATCGCGCCCACCCCGAGGAAAAGCGGCGCATCGACCCCCGCACCGAGGAAGCACTCACCCGCTATGCGTGGCCGGGAAACGTCCGCGAGCTGAAGCATGCGGTCGAGCGCGCCTGCATCCTGTCCCCTGGCCCGCTCCTCGGGGCCGACGCGTTCTTCGGCGAAGGACTGGACGCAGGTCCTGACCAACCCCCGCCTTCACGTCCGCTGGCCGACTACCTGATGGATTGCGAACGCGATTACTTGCGCATGGTCCTCGAGCAGCATGGCGGTCACATGACCCGCAGCGCCGAAGCGCTCGGCATCACGCGCAAGACGCTGTGGGAAAAGCTGCGCCGCCTTGGGCTGCAGGCGCGCGAAGACCTCTGAAATCAGTCGCCCCCCCTTTCCTGCTCTACCTCCGCCAGCATGGCGGCAAGCGAATGCAGGCCTTCCGACTCTGCCGCCTCAGAAATTTCCTCAAGGGATGCTTTCGCATGGATCAGTTGGGCGGTCCTGCAATCAGGCGGCAATTGCGGCCGAAACTCCTGCAGGCGTGACGCGACCATCGCTGAGTAAGCGCGGCCCCTAATCCTGGGCAAGGCTTTCCTCGCACGCTTTGAGTCAGCGATTGCGGGTTAGCGTCGACGAAGCCGCAGGTGTGAGCGAGAGCAGCGCCCGTGATCCGCGCCCTGCAGGACGGCGGTTTGCACGCGCTGTCGGAATCCTTTACATCCCCCACCTCGACATCCTCATAAGCTCTTGATCTTGCTTGACGCCGCCCTTTGGCTCTGTTCTTGCAGCATGTAATTTTCCCTGAGCAGTCTTCGCCGGCAGCAGCCAAGGAGGGGCCATGATCACCCGACGGTTGTTCCTGAAAGCGACTGTATGGATGGGTGCCCTGCTGCTGCCATGGAAATGGGGCAGCCGGCATGCATCTGCCGCCCCTATTCCCGGCGGCACCCTCGATCCGACGACGATCTCCAAGTACCGGATGCCGCTGGTCATCCCGCCGGCGATGCCGCAGACCCCGCCGCCCACGCCTACGGTCGACGTCGACTACTACGAAATCGCCGTCCGCCAGTTCCAGCAGCAGATCCTGCCGAGGGGCATGCCGATGACGACGGTGTGGAGCTACGGCTCCGTCAACCATTCCGACACGTTCCACTACCCCGCCTTCACGATCGAGGCCCGGTACGGTGCGCCGGTTCGGGTGAAGTGGATCAACGGCCTGGTGGACGAGCACGGCCGGTACCTGCAGCACCTGCTACCAGTCGATGCGAGCCTGCACTGGGCGAATCCTGCCGGGGGCCCTACGGGGCGCGATGCGCATCCGGTCGTCGACGCGACACCCGGACCCTACACCGGCCCGGTTCCCATCGTCACTCATCTCCACGGCGGGCACACCCATGACGACAGCGACGGATTCCCGGAGGCGTGGTATCTACCGCACGCGAGCAACATTCCCGGCGGTTTCGCCCGCTTCGGCTCCGAATACCAGCGGTTCCGCGCGAAGGCCCAAGCGCGCATGGGACAGGCATGGACGACCGGCTCGGCGGTATTCGAGTACGAGAACGACCAGGATGCGGCGACGCTGTGGTACCACGACCACACGCTCGGCATGACCCGGCTCAACGTCTATGCGGGACCGGCGGGCTTCTATCTGATCCGCGGCGGCGACCGCGACGTGCCGGACGCCGTGCTCCCCGGACCGGCCGCCGGTATGGGCGCCGATCCCTTCGGACGGCATTACGAGATTCCTCTCGCGATCCAGGACCGCTCGTTCAACGCCGACGGCTCGCTGTTCTACCCGGACAGCCGCACGTTTTTCGACGGCTACGAGGGGCCGTACTTCCCTCACACCGAGGTGCCGCCGATCTGGAACCCGGAATTCTTCGGCAACACCATCGTCGTCAATGGCCGCACCTGGCCCTACCTGGAAGTCGAGCCGCGCCGATATCGCTTCCGGCTTCTGAACGGCTGCAACTCGCGTTTCCTCATCCTCGAGTTCGACGACCCCGCTCTCGCCTTCTGGCAGATCGGCGGGGACGGCGGCTTCCTGCCTGCCGCAGTGCAACTCCGCCGCTTGCTGCTGGCGCCCGCCGAGCGGGCCGACGTGATCGTCGACTTCACGGGGCGGACGGTCGGCGTAGAGATCACCTTGCGGAACCTCGGGCCGGACGAGCCGTTCGGCGGCGGCGTGCCGGACGACGACTTCGCGGCCGCCGATGCTGGCACCACCGGCCAAGTGATGCAGTTCCGGATCGTTCCCCTCACCGCTGCGGATCCGAGCACGCCGCCCGCCGAACTCCTGCTGCCGGCGTTGAGGCCGCTCGGACTGGCAACTTTCACGCGGAAGGTGGCGCTGAACGAGAAGACGGCCGGATCGCCGGATTTCGACGGACCCGTCGAGGCGAAGCTCGGGATCATCGACGAGAACGGCGTGAACATCCCCCTCGACTGGCAGAACGAGGTCACCGAGAACCCCGCGCTCGAGTCGATCGAGACCTGGGAGATCCACAACTTCACCGAGGACGCGCACCCGATCCATATCCACGAAGTGCAGTTCGAGGTGGTCGATCGGCAGCCGTTCGACGGCGCCCCGTACGGGCCGGAGCCCGGCGAGACTGGCCCCAAGGACACGGTCATCGCCTATCCGGGCGAGATCACCCGGGTGAAGGCGTTGTTCGATCGTCCGGGGCTATACGTCTGGCACTGCCACATCGTCGAGCACGAGGACAACGAGATGATGCGGCGGTACGTCATCGGGCCGATGAGCGCGGGCGATGCCGGTCACCGCTAGCCGACAGCTTCGCCGCTGACCGGGAGTTGCCGGCGGTCCTCTCGGTCGAGCGCGCTAGCATGCAGTAAAACGCGTCCAAGTCTTGAATCAACTGTGCCCCATCCATGCCCGTAGGCGGTCGCTCAGCGCGTCGACGGCGAGCACCAGCACGAACATCGCGATCAGCACCGTGGCTGCCTGTGCCTGCTGGAAGATCGACAGGTGGAAGTACAGCATCTGCCCGAGGCCACCGGCGCCGACGAAGCCCAGCACTGCGGCCATGCGGATATTCATCTCCAGTCGGTAGAGCCCGTACGCCACGGATTGGGCCCACACCAGCGGCAGGGTTCCATAGAGGAAGGCCGGCACTCCGCCGCTGCCGGTTTCCAGAAGGCTTTGCTCGGGCTGCGGCGGGGCGTTCTCGATCGCTTCGGCGAACAGCCGGCCGAGCACGCCCGTGGTGTGCAGCGCCAGCGCCAGCACCCCGGCAAACGGGCCGAGCCCGGCGGCCAGCACCATCAGCGTCGCCCACACCAGTTCGGGCACGCTGCGCAACAGGTTGAGCAGGAAACGCGACAGGCGTTCGGCCGCGGCGCCGTGGCGCCCTGCCGCCGGCAGCGCGAGCAGCAACCCGGCGGCCGCGGCGAGCAGCGTACCGATCATCGCCACCGCGAACGTCTGCAAGGCTCCGTAGGCGGTCTTGCGCAGGAAGTCGGGTTCGAGATCGGGCGGGAAGAACGACGCTGCGAAGCGCGCCATGTCAGCCCCTGCGCCGACCGAGAAGAGCGTTCCGAAGTCGATTCCGAGATAGACAAAGCTCCCCGCTACCGCGGCGGCGACCAGCGCGCAGGTCAGCACGCAACTCAGACAGAAGTCGGCCGCGCCTCGCGGGGCGCAGGGCTCGCGGGTCTCGTTCATGCGAGCGCCCTGCGCAGGGTCGCGCTCAGTGAGTCGGCGAACAACACCAGCACGAGGAAGACGAAGAGAATCGTCGCCGCTTCACCGCCGTTGAGCATCTTCATCGACTGGTCCATCAATTGTCCGAGCCCGCCCGCACCGACAAAACCCATGATCACCGAGGCGCGCACCGCGCATTCCCAGCGATAGACCGTGTACGAGGTCAGCTCCTGCGCGGCGTTGGGCAGCAGCCCGTAAGCGAGGGCGGCGAAGCGCCCGCCGCCGGCTTCGAGGATCGCGCGCGCGGGGCGCGTGTCGATCGATTCGAGGATCTCGGTGTAGACCTTGCCGAGCATTCCGCCGTAGGTGATCGCGAGCGCCAGCACGCCGGCCGCAGGGCCGAGGCCGAGCACGCGCACGAACATCAGCGCCCAGACGATCTCCGGAATTGCGCGCAGGAAAGTCAGTAGCGCTCGTCCTGCGGCGCGCGCCATCCTGTCGCCCAGGCGCCCCGGCCCCGGGCCGATCTTCGACACCGCCAGCGCGCGCGTGCTCAGGATCGAGAGGGGCACCGCCAGCAGCAGCGCGAGCGCGATGCCGGCGGTGGCGATCGCCATCGTTTCCAGCGTCGCATCGAGGAGGTAACCGAGAAACTCGGTCGAGGTGGCCGGCGGCAGAAAGCCGCCGAGAAAGCTGCCCATGACCCGCAGATTGCCGGCGTCGAACAACGCCCAGGGGCGGAACTCGGCCAGCACCAGCAGCGGCCACAGCAGCACCAGCGCCACGAGCGTCCAGCCCAGCCGCGCACGGGTGTCCGGGTCGCGATGGGGCGGCGAGAGCGCTTGGGTCGATGCGCTCATGTTCAGCGTCCGCGGGAGGTGTCGAGGCGAATGACCTTCGCGTCCGCCTCGGGATCGGTCGTCGCGCCGGCCGCGGCGTCCCGGGCTTGCACCGGCAGCATGGCGCCCTCGGCGGCATAGAGTTCGTGCAGCATCGAATCCGTGAGGCGGGCGGTTGGCAGGTCGAACACCACTTCGCCGCCGCGCAGGCCGATGATGCGCGGAAACCACTTGAGCGCCAGGTCGACCGCGTGCAACGACGCGAACAGGCTGGCGCCGCTGCGCGCCGATTCGGCGACCAGCTCGCCGAGCGCCGCATCGGCGAGCGCGGGGTCGAGCGCGGAAACCGGCTCGTCGGCGAGGATCAGGTCGGGCTGCTGATAGAGCACGCGGGCGATGCCGACGCGCTGCAACTGCCCGCCCGAGAGCCGGTCGCAGCGCTCGAACAGGCGGTCGGCGAGGTCGAAGCGCGCGAGCGCCGCGTGCGCTCCGGCGACGTCGACCGGATAGAGCAGCGACAGCAGGCCTTTCCACGCCGGCCAGCGGCCGAGCCGTCCGGCGTGGATCGCGGTGACCACGCGCAGGCGCGGCGGGATCGGCGGGCTCTGGTGGATCGTGCCGATGCGCGCCCGCAGGCGCCGCAGCGCGCCCGCCGACAACCGCCAAGGGTTGGCGCCGAGAACGTCGAGCCGCCCTTCGGTCGGGCGCAGCGCGGTGCCGAGGAGCCGGATCAGGCTGGTCTTGCCGGCGCCCGACGGGCCGATCACCGCGACCCGCTCGCCTCGGCCTACGCGCAGCGATACGCGCTGCAGCGCGCGAAAGCCGTTGCCGTGGGTCAGCCCGGCGCTTTCCAGTTCAAATCCCATTCGCGCGCTCCGCGGGGGCTTACTTGATCAGCCCGGCACTGCGCGCCGCACGCTCGATGGCGTCGTAATTGGCGCTGGTGGTGGGCACGTATTTCGAGGCTCGCTGCAGCGTCATCAGTTCCTTGTGGACAGGATCAGACGGATCGAGCTTCAGGAACGCATCGGCGATCTTTTCGCGCAGCGCCGCGTCGAGGCCGGGGCGCACCGTCCAGTTGTAATCGTAGTAAGGCGGCGTCGTGGCGATGACCCTGACGCGGCCGGCGTTGGCGTCGCCCTTCTCGAGCAGCTTGTCCAGCACCGAGGCGCTGAGCACGCCCGCTTCGGCGCGACCGGAGGCGACGAACGCGACGGTCGCGTCGTGCGCCCCGGAGAAGGCGATGCGCGTGAAGTCCTTGTCGGGGTCGATGCCGTCCTCGAGCAGGAAGAAGCGCGGCATCAAGTGTCCCGAGGTCGACGAGGGCGAACCGAAGGCGAAAGTCTTGCCCTTCAGCTCGGAAAGCGATTTGACTGGGCTGTCGGCCGGCACGATGAACTTGCTGGTGAAGACTTCGTCTTCGACGCGCTGGACGATCGGCAGCGCCTCGCCGTGGGTGCGCAGTCTGGCCTGCACGAAAGTGAATCCGCCAAGCCAGGCGAGATCGATCTTCTTCGCCGCCAGGCCTTCGACCACGGCCGCGTAGTCGCTGACGGGGGTGAACACCACTTCGAGGCCGGTCTCCTTTTCAAGATACTCCCCGAGCGGCTTGAACTTGCGCTGCAGCTCGGTCGGCGCCTCGTCGGGAATCGCCGATACGCGCAAGACCTGCGCGTGGGCCGCGGCCGCACCGAGCATCAACGTAAACGCTAGCGCGCAGCGGGAAATCAGGTTGGATATCGGAATCATCGGGTTCTCCACTCTCCAGTGACGCTTCGCGGGCGGCACGATGCGGCACGGAGCCGCCGGGAGGGCTGTTATATCAGAAGCCGGGCCGCTTCGAGGGCCGCTTCGAGGGCAGCGTCGGGGGCGGCAAAGGAGGCGGGGTCGTGCCCGATCGTCTTCATCAGCGTCCGCATTCAGCTCGTTCCCGCGGGTCGCGACAGCAGATCGCCGACCAGCCGGCGCAGCGCCGCACGCTCGCATTCCGGTGCGAACAGCGGTGCACGCTGCCGGCACTGTTCGGCCAGCCGTGCGATCAGCCTGTCGCCCTCTCCCACGAGCGATTCCCGACAGCGTAACAGCAGCGCCGCCAGCGCCTCGGCGTCGCCCCACGGAAAGTAGCCGGCATAATCGGCACCGAGCATCCCGACGTTTCCGTCGATGCGCGATGCGAGCACTGGCGTGCCGCTCGCGACCGCTTCCATCACGACGTGCGCGCCGCCTTCCATGCGACTCGCGTGGATGAGCAGATGCGCGCGCTGGATGTGGCGGCGCACCGCCTCGTGCGGTTGCCCGCCGAGCCAGCGGTAGTTCGGTGCCGCAGCCATTGTCGCTCGCGCGGCCTTGCCGAGCGCCGGATCGAGCGGATCGCCGATGTGGTCGATGAAGATGTCGCGCCGCTTGGCGAGCAGCCGTGCGGCGGCGAACAGCGTCTGCGGCGACTTTTCCTCGCGCAGGTGGCCGACCATCACCGCCCGCAGATGAAGCGACGACTTCGCGAGCGCCTTTCGCGCAGTGGTGGACTGGAAAATCACATGCGCCTTCGCGCGCACCGCTTCCGGCAGCGCGTGCGGCGCGCATTCCTGCAGCACGACGAGCGCCTGCGCGAGATCCAGCGAGCGCCGCGCCGCAGCGTCGGTAATGACGTCGCGATACAGGTCGGTCCCGGTGAGCACCACCGCCAGGCCCTTGCCCGGGCGCGCGCTGGCCCAGGCCGCGATCGATTGCGCCGACCGACGCGCATGCAGGGCGATCATCGCGGCGTCGCCGGTGGCCAGCGCATCTGGCCAAGCCTTGACGATGCGCACATGGCAGTGGCCCGCGAGGTGCCGCTGCCAGCGCCGCGCCGTCTGCCAGTTGCCGTTGTTCGCATCGCGCAGCGCCGGACTGACGATCACCAGTTGCGGCATACTCGTGGCACCGGTCATTACACGTCGCCCCTTCCATGAACGTCGACGCCGCCCGCTCCGAAGCCGCCCGTCGTGGCGGCCGCCAGGTCCTCGCCGCCGCGCTTGCCGACGGCCGCGCGCGCACGCTGGCGCTGCTCGATGCTTACGCCGCCGCGCTCGGCGAGTCGCTGGCGGTTCCCTGTTCGCCGCAGCTCAACCCGCCGCGCTGGGAAGCCGGGCATATCGGCTGGTTCCAGGACTACTGGATCGCGCGCAACCGGCAGCGCGCGATGGGCGTCGCCTGCGACCCCGACCATCAGCGCCTCGCCGGGCGCTTCGCGCAGGCCGACGCGCTGTACGACTCGAGCAAGGTACCGCATTCGACCCGCTGGCAGCTCGACCTGCCCGACCTCGCCGCGACCCGCGCCTATCTGGCCGAGAGCCTGGCGGAGACGCTGGCGCTGCTCGCCGCGACGCCCGAGACCGACGCGGACCTGTATTTTTTCCGCTTGGTATTGTTTCACGAGGACATGCACGGCGAGGCCGGGATCTACATGGCGCAAGCGCTCGATATCCCGCTGCCCGAGCCGCTGCTCGGGCCGGAGAGTAACATGTCGGAGGCTCGCGCACTGCGGGTCGCGGCGCAGAGCTCGACGCTCGGCTGGCACGGTGACGGCTTCGCCTTCGATAACGAAGTGACGGCCCACGAGGTCGCGGTGCCGGCCTTCGAGATCGATTCCGAGGTGGTGAGCTGGCGCCGCTACCTGCCTTTCGTCGAGCAGACCGGCGCCGCGCCCCCGCGCTATCTGCGCCGGGACGACGGCGGCTGGCAGCGCTGCGTTTTTGGCCGCTGGGAGGCGCTGCCGCTGGATGCTCCGGCCGTGCATCTGCGCTGGGACGAAGCCGACGCGTGGTGCCGCTGGGCAGGGCGGCGCCTCCCCCGCGAAGCCGAATGGGAAGTCGCCGCGCTGACGCATCCGGCATTCCGCTGGGGCGAGGTCTGGGAATGGACCGACAGCCGCTTCGCGCCCTACCCCGGTTTCGTCCCCCACCCGTACCGAGACTACTCGGCGCCGTGGTTCGGCGACCGCTACGTGCTGCGCGGCGCGAGTCGGGCGACAAGCCCGCGCATCGCGCATCCGCGCTACCGCAACTACTTCACTCCCGAGCGCAATGACCTGCACAACGGCTTTCGCAGTTGCGCATGCTAGGGCCGGCGATTGCGCCACGAGTTCGGGGCCGGGCGACGAACACCACGCGTTGGATGCCAATTCGCCTTCCGCAATGAAATTGAGGGCAGTTTGAGAGACGTGCTCGATGTGGAGCATCCCTGCCCTGGACTCCCTCGAGCTTGCCCGTTCCGCTAACCGCCTCCCCAATGTCGCTATCGTGCGGGACCGGTCTGCCCTCCACGTCGCGCTGAACGCGGCGCTCAGTACAGACCGCTCGGGTCATAGAATGCGATGACTGCGACACCGCCACACTCTCGATGCGGGTGACAGCGAAGATGTCGCCGAGGCATGCGAGCATGCGCTCTATCCAACGGCGACGAGACTGCTGCGAGCGTTACCGCTTGTAGTAGCCGACGCCGACCATCGTTTCACCTACGCGTCGGATATAGCTGCGTTTCGACTCGATCTTTCCCGAAACGGGATTCAGCCACTTGTAGTCGAGCTTGCCACTCGTGCTCTGGCCCAGTTGGGCGATCATCTCGCTGACGATGTGCCGCCGGGTCGGATCGACGAGTCGGTGTGAATCGGTGCCGACGAGACCCGGTTGAGCGGCGTAGGCGACGAAACGCCGGCTGCGCAGGTCGACCGCGAACACGTACAAGTCGTCGCGCACGAAGCGCCCGTCGATCCGCTGGAATGCGGCGAACGCGATGGCCTCATCGGCTTTCACCGCTTTCGCCGCCGCATCGACCATCGCCTTTGCGTCGGCCGGCGTCGCGCGGGGAGAAAAGTAGCCGACGGCGACAATCAGGCCGCCCACTTTGCGGAACAGCGTCACCTTCGGCTCGCCGCGGCTGTCGGCGGGGTTGAACCATTTATATTCGACCCGTCCGCCGCCCTGCTCTTTCGCGAGCCGAACGATCTCGTGGAAGAACGGCTTACCCTCCGCGTCGGTGTAGTCGAGCACGTTGGTCCCGACGAGAGCGGCGGAAAAACCGCAGCTCGCGAGGAAGCGCCCGTCGGTGCGCAGCGCATACGCGTAGAGGTCGCGGTCGACGAACTGCTCCTCGCGAGCGAAGGCCTGGACGCCGGCTTCGCCGTGCGCCTGGACGTGGCGCACGGCCCGCTCGAGGAGCACAGCCGCGCGTTTTTCGGCAGCGGTCACGATGCGCGGCCCATCCGCACGGGCCCGGCCCACGTCCTGCGGCAATGCGGTCCCGGCCCACAGCGCGAAACCACCGAGCACGAGGGCGCGAACGATACGGATTCTGGTAAACATGGCTCGATCTCTCCTTTGCGGCGAATGCCGCTCAGTAGCCCATCATCCGCGGCAGCCACAGTGACAGATCCGGCATGAACGCGATGAGGAACAACGCGATCGTCGAAGCAATCACGAACGGGTGGATGCGCGCGACGATCTCCTCGACGGTCGAGCCGCCTATGCCGGACGCAACGAACAGGTTCTCGCCGAGCGGCGGCGTCTGGAAGCCGATGGACAGCGCGCAGATCACGACGATGCCGACGTGCGTCGGGTCGGCGCCCATCATGTACATGACCGGGAGCAGGACCGGCACCAGGATCATGATCGCCGCGAGCGTTTCCATGAACATGCCGACGAACAGCAGGAACATGATGATCAGCGCCCAGATCAGGTACAAATTGTCGGTGAGGTTCAGCAGCGACTCGGCGATCGTCGCCGGAATGCGCTGTTCGACGAGCAGGCGCCCGAACACCGTCGCCGCGAACAGGATCAGCAGCACGCGGCCGGTGATCCAGGTCGTCGTTTTCAGCGAGTTGAACAGCGCCTCGAACTTGAGCTCGCGATGCAGCACGAGGCCGACAAACAGCGTGTAGAAGATCGCGACGATTGCCGATTCGGTCGGCGTGAAAAGCCCCGTGTAGATGCCGCCGAGGATGATAACCGGCGCGAGGATCGACCACACGCCGCGTCGCAGCGCTGTCTTGATTTCGTCCGTCGACCACTTCTCGGTCAGGCCGCGATAGCCGCGCTTGCCCGAGATCATGTAGTTCACCACCAGCAGGCTGCCGGCCATGATCAGGCCGGGGATGACGCCGGCGACGAAGAGCTTCGGGATCGACAGCGACTCGAACGCCCCGAACTTCTCGATCGCCTCGGCCGGCGGGTTCATGCCGAGCGCCGAGATGCCGAAGATCACCATCGGGATGGACGGCGGAATGATGATGCCGAGGCCGCCCGACGCGGCGGTGACCGCCGACGCGTAGCTGCGCTCGTACTTGCGCTGCGTCATCGCCGGGATCATCAGCATGCCGACTGCGGCGGTCGTCGCCGGGCCGGAGCCCGAAATCGCGCCGAAGAAGAGACACGCAAGCACCGTCGCCGCGCCGAGCCCGCCGGTGATCGGGCCGGCGAGCGATTCGGCGATGTCGACGAGCCGCTTCGAGATGCCGGCCGCTTCCATCAGCGCCCCGGCGAGCACGAACGCGGGCAGCGCCATCAGCGGGAAGCTGCCGACCGACGTGAACGCGATCTGCACGAACGCGATCGGGTTTTTGTCGAGCACGATGAAGGCGCCCATCGCTGCGCCGGCGAGCGACACCGTGATCGGCGCACCCAGCAGCAGCAGCACGAAGAAGCCACCGAACAGGATTTCGAGAATGTAGGCATCCATTTTCGCGACTCCGGGTCAGGCATGCGCGGCAGCGACGCGCTTGAGGTTCTCGATTTCCTCGGCCTCGGGATCGACGATCTCGACACCCTTGAACAGCGAGAGGTAGTTGTTCCACAGGATGCGCACCGACATCAGCAGGAACGCGGCCGGCAGGATCATGTAGAAGTACTTCATCGGCAGGCCGATCGTCTGCGACTTCCAGAAGACGTTCATACGGTTGAACACGAAGTCGTAGCTGAGCCAGACGAAATACAGGTTGAACGCGACCCAGATCAGGTCCGCAGTCGCTTCGCTGACTTTCTTCACGATCGGCGGGAAGAAGCGGAAATGGAAGGACACGCGATTGTGCGCGGACATCTTCGCCGCGACGACCGAGCCGAGGTAGGCGAACCACACGAAGAGGTAAGTCGCGAGCTCTTCGCCCCACGGCAGCGAGTACTGGAAGAACTGGCGCAGAAGGATCTGCACGAAGAGCAGGAGCACGAAGAACGCGAGCAGCGCCTCGCACAGGTACTCCTCGATATTGGAAACGAATTTGACGAGAACGCGCGATACGGACATGAGCGACTCCAGAATTCGGGGGCGGGGCGGTTCCGCTCGCGCGGCGCTCGGGCGGGCGCAGCGGGCGCGGAACTGAAGTGGCGTGAGCGGATGATTTGCTCGGAGCTTTCGGCGATTCGCGGACGCGTTTCGGCGGGCGGCGCGCACTGCCTGCGCGCCGCCTCCGCATCGCGAAGCGCTACGGACGATTAGCGGCCGAGCGTCTGCAGCGCGCGGTCGAGCTTCTCCTTGCCGCCGATGCTCTTGTAGAACTTCGGCCACACGGTGGTCGTCGCCTTCGCGATCCACTCCTTTTCGCCGTCGGCAGGCTCGGTGATCTGCAGGCCCCGTGCGACGAGATCCTTCTTGATCTTCTCTTCGGTCTCGAGCAGATACTTGAAGCTGTGCTCGGTCGCTTCATGGCCGGCATCGAGGATTGCCTTCTGCACCTCGGGCTTCTGGTCCTTGAACACCGACTCGCTGACGACGAGCGGCTCGAGCGAGAAGATGTAGCGCAGGTTCGTGACGTACTTCTGCACCTCGTAGAACTTCATCGCCGAAACGGTGATGTACGGGTTGTCCTGGCCGTCGACGACGCGCTGCTGCAGCCCGGTGAAGGTTTCCGACCACGACATCGGCGTCGGATTGACGCCCCACGCCTGGTACGACGCGATCATGATCTCGTTCTTCGGCACGCGAATCACGAGGCCCTTCAGGTCGTCGAGCGTCGTCACCGGCTTCTTCGAGTTCGTCAGCACCCGGAACCCGGAATACGCCCAGCCGACGATGCGCACCCCGGCGTCGCGGATCGTGTTCTCGGTCAGCTCCTTGCCGACCTCGCCCTGCGTGAGCTTCTTCGCGTCATCGGCGCTCTGGATCACGTACGGCATCGTCAAGAGGCCGACGGTCGGCGAGAACGGCGTGATGTTGTTCACCGCGAGGATCGAGAAATCGAGCACGCCCATCGCCGCGTTGTTGACCGTGTCTTCCTCACTACCGAGCTGCCCGTTCGGGAACAGGTCGACCTTGTGCTTGCCGCCGGTCTTCTGCTCGAGGTTCTTCGCGAACGAGCTGCCGAGCTCCCACTGCGTGCCACCGGCGGCATCCCCGATCGCCATCTTGAAAGTCGTCGCGAGCGCGGCCGGGGCGGCGGCGATCAGGCTTGCGGCGGCGACGAACGAAAGCAGTACGTTCTTGCGGAATTTCATCTTTGTCTCCTCGATCTCTTTCTAATGGGTGTTGCGGCTTTGCTGCGCTACGGCCCGCACCCCTTGGGATCGTGCGGGGGACGGACCGGGTGCTACGGGTATCAGGCTACGGGTCTGGCGGTCGGCTCTTTACCGGTCCGTGCTCCGCCGCCGCCAAACGGCCGGACGGTCAAAGCACTTCATCCTTGAAGGTGTACCAGCGGTACAGCCACCACTGGCCGAAGCGGCGGAACGGCGCGAAGAGTTCCGCTTCGACCATTTCGCGCACGTTCGGGAACGGCAGACGCGAGCGGAAGATCGGCAGCTCCGGCGTGCGCACCCCGGCGATGTTCTCGGCGAGCCGGCGGCCGGCCTGCGCCGAATACATCACGCCGTTGCCGCCATAGCCGAGCGCGTAGTAGATCGAAGTCTTCGGGTCCGGCTGCACGATGCGCGGCATCATGTCGTGGCTGACATCCACCCAGCCCCACCACGAGTAGTCGATCGGGATGCCCGCGAGCGCCGGAAACTTGCGGTGCAGATCGCGGATCAGGAACTGCCTGTATTTGTCCTGCGGCGCGTCGCGGCCCGTGATCGCGCTGCGGCTGCCGATCTGCACCCGGTTGTCGGGCAGGAGCCGGTAATAGTGGCGAAGAATGCGCGTATCGGTGATGACCTGCGTCGTGCGGAAGTTGCATGCATCGATCTCGGCCGGCGTCAGCGGCCGCGTGACGATCGAGTTCGACAGGATCGGCAGCAGCCGATTCCTGAATTCACGGTGCAGGCTGTTCGACGTGTAGCCGCCGGTCGCGACGCCGACGGCGCGGGCGCGGACGATGCCGCCCGGCGTCTTCAGGTAATGCACGCCGTTCTTCGTTTCCCAGCCCATCACGGGGCTCGCCGGGTGTACCTTCACGCCGAGCGCGCGCGCTTTACGCAGGTAGCCGAACGCGAGCTTGCCCGCGTGAATGCCGATGCCTTCGGGCTCGTGCATCGCGCCCGCCGCTTCCTTGTCGTCGACGTAGTCGCGTTTGACGGTGGCAGCGTCGAGGATGCGGGCGTCGTACTTGAAGACGTCGCGCAGGAGTTTCGCCTCCTTCTCGAGCGTCGGCATCACGCGCGGCTTGTGCGCGATGTAAAGGTGACCGCCCGGCTGCGGCTCGCAGTCGATGTCGCGGATCAAGCCCTTGAAGGTCTGCATCGCGTCGCAGATTTCCTCGTGCAGGCGCAGCGCGGTGTCGAGGCCGTAGCGCTCGATCCACTGCGAGCGCTTGAGCCGCCCCGACGCACACTGCGCCTGGCCGCCGTTGCGCGTGCTGCAGCCCCACGCGCTGCGGTTCGCTTCGAGCACCGTCGCCTTGATGCCGTGCTTCTCGGCGAGGAAGATCGCCGCCGTCAGCCCGGTGAAGCCGGAGCCGATGATCGCGACGTCGACGTCGATGTCGTGCGTGACCGGCCCGTCGTCGGCCGGCGGCTCGCCGGCGGTGCCGATCCAGTACGTCGGCGCGTAGTCGCGGCCCTGCCCCGGCGTCGCCGATACCAGCGGATCGTAGGCGGGGTCGTACGGTTGGGCGGCGGCAGTCGCGCGCGCGTTCGTGACGATCCGCTTTTCTGCTATGGCTTCCATGTCCCGACTCCTGAGGGTTCCTTCCGCGTTCAGGCCGCCTTCGCGACCGGCGGACGGTCCTTGCGGTACGCGTTCTTCACCGCGATCCTGCCGTCGCGGAACGTGAAGACATCGACCATGCGCGCCTCGATGCGCGTGCCGTCGGCCTTCGTGCCGCTGAACGTCGATTCCGAGACGCCGCGGTCGCCGCAGACGAAGTGCTCGCCGTCGCGCCACGCGGCGTCGGGGAAGGTCTGCCACGCGAGCTGGAAGCCCGCGCGCACTGCCTCGCGGCCTTCGAAGGTCTTGCCGAACAGGTCGGGGCCGGCTACCGCGTGGAACACGCAGTCGTCCGTCATGAAACTCATCAGCGCGTCGAGGTCATGCCGGTTCCAGGCGTCCGAGAAGGCTGCGAGGGTCTCGGCGGTGGCTTCGCTGCGGGGCTCGATGGCGGTTGCGGTATTCATGAGTTCGGTCTCCTTTCACTCGTTTTATCGTTTATACGAAACTTCTTGTACCGTTTTTCGGAACTTGATCAACATTAGGCTGGACACCAAACGTTGTCAATACATATTTCGTTTTCCGGTACGTTACGATTCTCTTTCTGAAATTTAGCCCGATGGACCCTTGCGGTTCACACGATCCGGCCGGCCATCGGCGACGACGGCGCCGCGGCGAAGCGGCGTGGAATGCGGCCGGCGAGGTAGGCATCGCGCCCCGCTTCGACAGCGAAGCGCATCGCCCGCGCCATCCGGATCGGATCGCGTGCGCCCGCGATCGCCGTGTTCATCAGCACGCCGTCGCAACCCAGCTCCATCGCGATCGCCGCGTCCGACGCGGTGCCGACTCCGGCATCGACGATCACCGGCACTTTCGCCTGCTCGATGATCAGCGACAGGTTCCACGGGTTGAGGATGCCCATGCCCGAGCCGATCAGGCTCGCGAGCGGCATCACCGCGACACAGCCGAGGTCCTCGAGGATGCGCGCCTGGATCGGGTCGTCGCTGCAATACACCATCACGTCGAAGCCGTCCTTCACGAGCGCCTCCGCCGCCTTCAGCGTCTCGGGCATGTTCGGGAACAGCGTCCTGTCGTCGCCGAGCACTTCGAGCTTGCACAGCGGGTGACCGTCGAGAAGCTCGCGCGCGAGCTGCAGCGTGTAGACGGCATCCGCCGCGGTGTAGCAGCCGCCGGTGTTCGGCAGGATCGTGAACCGGTCCGGTGGCACCGCGTCGAGCAGGCTCGGCTCGTTCGCGTGCTGGCCGATGTTCACGCGGCGGATCGTCACGGTGACGATCCCGGTGCCGCTCTCATCGACCGCCGCGCGCGTTTCGTCGAAATCGCGGTACTTGCCGGTGCCGACCAGGAGGCGCGACGCGTAGCTCCTGCCGGCGATCGTGAATCCTTCGTCCGCCTGCGGCGCGGCCCGCAAGGAGTCGTCCGGCGTGTCGTTCGGCTTCATGTTCTCGCTCCTTTTCTGATTGATTCCTAGCCGCCGCCAATGGCGACGACAATCTCGACGCGGTCGGCGACGCATAGCGCGCGCTTGCCCCAGCGAGGCGCCGGCACGACTTCGCGGTTCACCGCGACCGCGACGCGCTTGCCGACGAGCTCGAGGCTTGCGATCAGGTCGTGCAGCGTCGCGCCCGCGCCGAGCTGGTATGCGGCGCCATTGAGTTCGATCGTCAGGGATTCCACTTCGGGACCTCCGGTAAAACTTGGCGCCGCGTCGATGGGCGCGTTCGTGATGACTTTTCGGGGGCGTTCATGCGGTTCCTGTTGAGGGAGTCGTTGCGGATCGAACGAGTCTTACGCGAGCGCGCGGCTGACGAAGACCATCGCGAGCATGTAGGCGGCGACGAACAGCGCTTCGCCGGACAGCAGCGCGATCGGCTTCCAGCCGAGCTCGGCGAGCTTTTCGAGCGAAGTTTTCACGCCGAGCGCGGCGATCGAGATCACTAAGCACCAGCGCGAGACGTCCGAGCTGAGTGCGACGACCGGTTCGGGAATCCAGCCGAGACTGTTCAGCGTCGCAAGCGCGGCGAACGCGACGAGGAAGAGCGGCAGCACAGGGGTCTTCTTGCCGTTCGCGCCGTGCTCGCGCTTGCGCTCGGCGTGGAACATCATCGCGAGCACGACGACGACCGGCATCAGCATCGCGACGCGGAACATCTTCGCGAGCGTCGCCGCGTCGCCGACTTCGGGCGAAATGATCAGGCCCGCACCGACGACCTGCGCGACGTCATGGATCGAGCCGCCGAGGAAGAGGCCGGCCTCGCTGACGGACAGCCCCGCCGCCTTGACGACGAGCGGATAGAGCACCATCGCGACGGTCGAGAAGATCGCGACGCCGATCGCGGTCAATAGCGTGTAGCGCTCGTTGTCGCGCGTCGCCGGCAGCGTCGAGGAGATCGCGAGCGTCGCCGAGATCCCGCAGATCCCGGTGCCGCCGCCCGACAGCAGGCCGAGCATCGGCGGCAGGCCGAGGAGCCGTGCGAACAGCAGGCCGAACGTGATCGTCAGCACGACCGCGCCGACGAGCGCGCCGACGCCGACGAGACCGAGATCGCTGACGTCGGTCGCGACGATGCGGGCGCCGAGCAGCGCGACGCCGAAGCGCACGAGCTTTTTCGCGGAAGCCTCGATGCCCGGGATGCACTTCTCGCTGTCGGCGAGGAAATGGAATGCGATGCCGATCAGCAGCGCATAGAGAAACTGGGGTCCGCCGTAGTGATCGGACACGAAAGTCGCGGTGATCGCGATCACGGTGCAGAGCATGAAACCCGGCATCAGCACGCGCACCCCGTGGAACATCGCCGGTGGCGCGAAGGTGGTGTGAGTGGTCATGGGATCGAGCTCCGAAGTGGGATGTCGGGTAGGGACGCCGGCGCGCGAAGTGCCGTCGGCGTCCCGGCAGTCAGAACCGGTCAGACGTAGTCCTTGTACTTATCGAGGAGGCGCACAGGCTTGGACAGCGCGTCACGGCGGAATGGATCCCCGAGTTCGCGTGTGCACATGATCTCGATGATGCAGGTCTTGCCCTGAGTCATCTGCAGGTCGATCGCGCGCTGAAGCGCGGGGCCGACATCCTCGAGCCGATCCACAGTGATGCCCTCCGCGCCCATCGCACGGGCGATCGCCGCGAAGCTCTGGTTGTCGAGCTCGCCGGCGACGAAGCGGCGGTTGTAGAAGTCCACCTGGTTCTTCTTCTCCGCGCCCCACTGCCGGTTATGGAACACGACCGCGGTCACCGGAATGTTGTGGCGCACGCAAGTCATCGTCTCCATCAGGCTCATGCCCCACGCGCCGTCGCCGGCGTACGACACCGCCGGACGGTGCGGCGCGGCGACCTTCGCGCCAATGATCGTCGGGAACGCATAGCCGCAGTTGCCGAAGCTCATCGCAGCGAAGAAGCTCCGCGGCTTCTCGAAGCGCAGGTAGCTGTTCGCAACCGAGTTGATGTTGCCGATGTCGGTCGACACCATCACGTCGGGAGGCATCGCCTTTTCCAGCTCGCGCAGCACTTGGCGCGGATGCAGGTACTCGCCGCCGGAGAACGGACGCTCGTTCGCGTTCTCCTCGATCATGTCGAGGCTGAACGGGTCGCGCTCGTGCGTCCATTCGTCGAGCTCGCGCTCCCACGCCGCCTTCTCGGCGGCGATCTTGCCGGCGCGCTGCGCCTTCGTGGCGTCGCATTCGAGGGCACGGTCCGCCAGACGCTGCGTGAGCGCGACGGCCGCTGCCTTCGCGTCGCCGCAGATGCCGACGGAGATCTTCTTCACGAGGCCGAGCATCTTGTTGTCGGCGTCGATCTGGATGATCTTCGCGTTCTTCGGCCAGTAGTCCATGCCGTGCTGCGGCAGCGTGCCGAAAGGTCCGAGGCGCGAGCCGAGCGCGATCACGACATCCGCCTGGCTCATCAGCTTCATCGCCGCCTTCGAGCCTTGGTAGCCGAGCGGACCGCACCACAGCGGGTGGCTCGCCGGAAACGAGTCGTTGTGCAGGTAGCTATTGACGACCGGAGCCCCGAGCCACTCGGCGAGCGCCTTGCACTCCTCGATCGCGTCGGCCATCACGACGCCGCCGCCGGAGATGATCACCGGGAACTTCGCGGTCGCGAGGATCTCCGCCGCTTCGTTGAGGCTCTGCTCGCCGCCGGCGCCGCGATCGAGACGCGAGGGCTGCGGAATCTCGCACGTGATCTCGCCGTAGAAGTAATCGCGCGGAATATTGAGCTGGGTCGGCCCCATCTCACTCATCGCGCGATCGAAGCAGCGCCCGGTGAATTCGGCTATCCGCGCCGGGTTCGTCACGTGGCCCTGGTACTTCGTGAACTCTTGGAACATCGGCAACTGCTTGCACTCCTGGAAGCCGCCGAGGCCCATCGTCATGGTGCCGGTCTCGGGCGTGACGATCACGACGGGGCTGTGCGCCCAGTACGCCGCGGCGATCGACGTCACGCAGTTGCTGATGCCGGGGCCGTTCTGGCCGATCACGACGCCGTGGCGACCCGACACGCGTGAGTAGCCGTCAGCCATGTGCCCCGCGCCCTGCTCATGCACCACCGGAATCAGGCGGATGCCGGCCGGCGCGAAGATGTCCATCGCATCCATGAACGCCGATCCCATGATGCCGAACATGTCGGTCACGCCATTGGCAACCATCGTTTCGACGAAAGCCTCCGAGGGGGTCATCTTCTGCGGGCCGCTCACGACTTGGCGGGGGTCTTTTTCGCTCATCTTGCTGTCTCCTGCTCACAGGGTGGTGGGGAAGTTATCGATTCCGGCACTCTTCGTTCCGTTTTTCGATACTTGATCACAATGTAGCTGGAGGCCAGGGCGGCGTCAATACGTTATTTCAATTTTTAGAACTTATTGTCTCTTTATTCGAAATCATCATGAGCAAATTGGAGGCTCTCCCGCGACGAGTTCGCCGTGCGCCCGAGGATCTCGCCCGCCCCGAGCAGCACTGGCGGATGGGCGAAGAATGAAAACGGCACCCGAAACGGGTGCCGCCAAACAAGCGATCGGACGAACGCGAATCGCGGCCCGGAATCCGCCCGGGTGCGCGACGCGTTACCGCTTCTCGAATACCTGCATTTCCATCACGACCGGTTCGAACTGCGGTTTCGACCCCCAGAGGCATTTCGCCGCGTACGCAGCGAGCAGGATGCCGAGGCTCACGACGCCGAGCAGCAGCGGCGTGCGTTGCTCGGGAATGAAGGCCATCGCGACGACGATCGAAAGCATGCCGACGATCGCGACCCACGTGAGGTACGGGTAGCACCACATTTTCACGCGCAGCCGCGCCGGATCTTCCTTTTCGAGGCGGGCACGCAGGCGCAGCTGCGATACGGCGATCGACACATAGACGAAGATCGCGACGGTGCCGTACGAGTTGACGAGGAACGCGAAGACGGTGTCGGGCGACACGTAGGACATCACGACTGCGCCGTAACCGAACAGCGTCGCGGCGAGGATCGCCGGCACCGGCACACCGTTGCGGCTGACTTTCGCGAGCGTTTTCGGGGCGTCGCCGCGCTGCGTCAGCGCAAACAGCATCCGCGACGATGCATAGAGACCGGAGTTCAGCGCCGACAGCACCGCGATCAGCACGATCGCGTTCATGATGTGGGCGGCCGCCGGAATGCCCATTGCGTCGAGCGCGCTGACGTAGGGCGTCGCGATGCCGGCCGAATTCCACGGGATGAGGCAGACGACGAGCAATACCGATCCGACGTAGAAGCACAGCACCCGCGTGATCACCGAGTTCGTCGCCTTCGCGACCGCGCGTTGCGGCTCCGAGGTTTCGGCCGCAGCAACGGTGACGATTTCGGCGCCGAAGTAAAAGGCAGTCGCGGCGACCGCTCCGGTCAGCACCGGCACGATGCCGTTCGGCATGAAGCCGCCGTGCGCGGTGAGGTTCGACACGTTCGCTGACACGTCGGGCCACATGCCGAACACGTAGAGTCCGCCGAGGAACAGGAACACGACGATCGCCGCGACCTTGATCGACGCGAACCAGAACTCGAACTCGCCGAACGACTTCACCGACACGAGGTTCGTCATCGTCAGCGTGACGAGCAGCACGAGGCTGATGATCCACGCCGGCACGTCCGGCAACCAGTAGCGCACCAGCTCGGCCCCGGCGACCGCTTCGAGCGCGACGACGATGACCCAGAAGTACCAGTACATCCAGCCGGTGAGGAAACCGGCGAGATTGCCGACGACGGGTCGATCCGACCACGCGGCGCGCGCGAATTCGTAGAAGGCCCCGGTGGCGGGCATCGCCGTGGCCATCTCGCCGAGCATGCGCATCACGAGCACGACGAGTCCGCCGGTGAGCAGGAAGGACAGCACCGCGGCCGGCCCCGCGGACTTGATCACGACGCCGCTGCCGACGAAGAGTCCCGCACCGATGACGCCGCCGAGCGCAATCATCGTCATGTGCCGCTGCTTGAGGCCGTGCTGCAGCCCGCCCGAATTTACCGCTTTCGATTCCATGTCTCTCTCCTCGTTGGCTGCGGGCTTCGAGGCCACGCTCCGAAGTGCCAGGTGCGGCGCGGTCGTGACGGCCCATCATGCGGCCGGCGCGACGCCGGCCCTGTGCTGCGCCTTATCTGTTCATCCAGCGCTTTTATCGAAATCTAGGACGGGTCGGTGAGTTCGTCAATATCTTATTTCTATTTTCGGAACCCCTTGTATCTTTAATCGGAACGTCCTTATCATGAGCCGAATAGAAAACCCAGGAGACCGCCGTGATGGAACTCGCGCTCGACCAACCTAACTGCCACGTGTGCGTGCGCTCGGTGTTCGGTATCGATTCGGACCTCGAAGTCCCGGCCTTCGCGATGCGCGACGACCACGTGCCGGAGATCGACCCGGCCTACCGCTTCAACCCCGACGTGACGCTCGCGATCCTCGCGGGCTTCACCCGCGACCGGCGCGTAATGGTTCAGGGCCTGCATGGAACGGGAAAGTCGACGCATATCGAGCAGGTGGCCGCGCGGCTGAACTGGCCATGCGTGCGCGTGAACCTCGACGGCCACATCAGCCGGCTGGACCTCGTCGGCAAGGACACGATCGTTGTCCGCGACGGCAAGCAGGTCACCGAATTCCAGGAAGGCATCGTCCCGTGGGCGCTGCAGCGGCCGATCGCGCTGATCTTCGACGAGTACGACGCCGGCCGGCCCGACGTGATGTTCGTGATCCAGCGCATCCTCGAGCGCGACGGCAAGTTCACGCTGCTCGACCAGAACCGCGTGATCCGCCCGCATCCGTACTTCCGCCTGTTCGCGACGTCGAACACTGTCGGTCTCGGCAACCTGTCGGGCCTCTATCACGGCACGCAGGTGCTCAACCACGCGCAGATCGACCGCTGGAACATCGTCGCGACGCTGAACTACCTGCCGCCCGCTGAAGAAGTCGCGATCGTGCTCGCGCGCGTGCCGGCGAAGAACTGCGAGAGCGGCCGCAAGCTCGTCGCCGCGATGGTCGCGGTTGCCGATCTGACGCGCAAAGGCTTCGCCGCCGGCGACCTGTCGACGCTGATGTCGCCGCGCACGGTGATCACGTGGGCCGAGAACTGCGAGATCTTCCGCAACCCGGCGCTCGCATTCCGGCTGTCCTTCCTCAACAAGTGCGACGAGGTCGAGCGGCCGATCGTCGCCGAGTACTACCAGCGCTGCTTCGGTGAGGAGCTCGCCGAATCGTGGATGCTCGACCCGGCGGCGCAGTGATGCCGAGCGTTCAGGAGTCGGCTCGGCGCCAGCAGAAAGTCGAGGCGCTGTGCGCCGCGATGTTGCGCGCGCTGACCGGCAAGCCGGCACTGCATTACCGCGGGCGGCGCCTGTACGCGGGCGAGCGGCGGGTGCCGGTGCACGCGCCGCACCTCGCGGTCGATCCCGGCGCCGACGGTTTCACGGACTGCCGCGCGGCCGCCGACGGCGTTGCGCTGCGCCTGCTGCATTCGGATGCGACGCTGCACGCGAGCCTGTGCCCTGCCGATCCCGTCGAGCGCCTCGTGTTCGAGCTCGTCGAGCAGTTGCGCGTCGAGACGCTTGCGCCTGCGCAGATGCCGGGCCTCGCGGCGAACCTGCATGCGCGCTTCGCCAACTGGTCGCGCGCGTTCCACCGCTCCGGTCTCACCGAAGGCAGCGTCGGCATCCTGCTCTACACCGTCACGCAGATGTGCTGGTCGCGGCTGAACTCGCGCCGCGTGCTCGAAGAGACCGAGGATTACATCGAGAGCACGCGGATGTCGCTCGTCGCGGCGCTCGGCACCTCGCTCGCGGGCATCCGCCGCGAGCGGCGCGAGCAGCGCGCCTATGCGACCCACGCGCTCGAGATTGCACGCGTCGTCGGCGAGCGCGTGTGCGCCGAGCGGGCGGCGGCGCAGGACGGCGACGCCGAAACGCAGGACAAGGATGACGTGAAGCGCGGTTTCGCGCTGCTGCTCGACTTCGACGATGGCGACGCCGCCGGCGACGGCATCGCCGCGGCGACGACCGGCGCGAGCAAAGTGTTCGAGGACGCCGCGCTCGCGTACCGCGTGCATACGACGCGCTTCGACACCGAGATCGCCACCGCCACGCTCGTGCGCCGCGCGTTGCTCGCGGAATACCGCGAGCAACTCGACCGGCGTGTCGCCGAACAGGGCGTCAATCTCGCCCGCCTCGCGCGCGGACTCGCCGCGGTGCTCGCGCGTCCGGCACAGGAGGGCTGGCGCTTCGGCGAGGAGGAAGGCCACATCGACGGGCGGCGCCTCGCCCAGCTCATCAGCTCGCCGGGCGAGCGCCGCGTGTTCCGCCGCGAGCGCCACGTCCCGCAGGCCGACTGCGTCGTGAGCTTCCTGCTCGACTGCTCCGGGTCGATGAAGACGTACATCGAGCCGGTTGCGGTGATGCTCGACGTGCTGATCCGCGCGCTAGGGATGATCGACGTCGCGACCGAGCTGCTCGGGTTCACGACCGGCGCCTGGAACGGCGGCCGCGCATATCGCGACTGGATGAACCGCGGTCGCCCTCGCCATCCCGGGCGACTCAACGAGGTCTGCCACCTGGTGTTCAAGGAGGCCGATCGCGGCTGGCGCCGCGCACGCGCCGACATCGCCGCGCTGTTCAAGGGCGACCTGTTCCGCGAAGGCATCGACGGCGAGGCGGTCGACTGGGCATGCAACCGGCTGCTCGCGAGGAGTGCGTCGCGCCGCATCCTGGTCGTGATCTCCGACGGCTGCCCGTCCGACAGCGCGACCGGCCTCGCGAACGACCCGTTCTACCTCGACAACCACTTGAAAGATGTTGTCGCACGGCGCGAACGCGAAGGCCAGGTCGAGATCGTCGGCATCGGCGTCGGGCTCGACCTGAGCCCGTTCTATCGCCGCAGCCTCGCGACCGACATGACGCAGGGGCTCGACAACGCGCTCTTTGCCGACATCGTGCAACTCATCGGCGGGTCGCGACGGCGCTGAGCGCCGGCCTCGCCCGAGCAATCAAAGCGAAGGACGAAGACTGGAGTGCCGCCTGAGCGGACCGCCGGGCGAGGCTGAAGCTCAAGCCGCCGCGCCGCCGGCCGCGCCCCTTCTCGACTGCCGCCCGCCGTCGTCCCGCTGGTCGGCGCGGCGCGCGAGCGACGCGTCAAGCGCCGCGCGATCGTCGGGCGACAACGCGAGGCCGAGGGCCCCGAGGCGACGCAGCGTGTCGTCGAGCTCCCACGGCGCCGCGATCATGCGTTTCCTCCCGCTCCGCATCTGCACGTGCAGCCAGTAGCCGTCGGCCTCGGCTGCAGCGCGAAGATAAAGCCGCGCGACATTGTCCGGCTGCGCTTCGACCCACGCGAGCCCTTCGTGCTTGCGCCGCCGCCCGGCCACCCATGCAAGCGTCAGTGCGACGATGACCGCAGCAGCGGCGAGGATCAGTTCGAGCATCGGATTCTCCTTTCGCAAATGACTTGCCATACCCGGCAAGGGAGCGGGCATCGCAACCACGGAACGGAGAATAAGACCGGATGCGGTTATAAGGAGCGTATATCCTTAGCGCCTCTTTTCATATGGACCCCACGGCGCCCGTGCGGACGTGCCGCGCAATCGTGCGTAATTGCGACCCGTCGTGAAACGAGCCGGAGCGCGGACGTCGTCGCGCTCGCGTTCCTGTTGCCCCTGTCGCTGCGCGCAGACGAAAACGCCGGGAGGCGCGAGCCCCCCGGCATGAACGACCCCGCTGAAACCGGCGAAGGACGCGGCCGCGCGCTCCGTCAGCGCATGTCGACCGCCGGTTTCAGCTGCGCGACTGCCCGCTTCCTTCGGCCGATCCACGCAGCCGAGAGTGCGCTCACGAGCCCCGCGAACAGCACGTACGCGCACACCAGCCACGGCTCGCCGCCGCCTTTCTGCAGTAGGTAGGTCGCGATGATCGGCGTGATCCCGCTGGCGAAGATGCCCGAGAACTGATAGACGAACGAAATGCCGGAATAGCGCACCTTCGCGTCGAAGAGCTCGGAGAACAGCGCGGCTTCCGGCCCATAGACTGACGCGTAGAACACGCCGAACGGGATGATGATCGCCAGCCACACCGTCAGCATGTCGGCGTTGCTGTGCTTCATGAACCAGAAGCCGGCGAACGCGGACAGGCCGGTCAGCAGCGAACCCCAAAAGTAGATTCGCGTGCGTCCGATCTTGTCCGACAGCCCTCCGAACAGCGGAATCGTGAAGATCATCACGAACGCGGCCGCCATCACGCCGAGCAGTGCGTCGGTGCGGCTGAGGTTCAGCGTCTGCGTGAGGTACGCGATCGAGAACACGCCGAACACGTTGAAGAACACGCCATCGATGTAGCGGGCGCCCATCCCCGCCAGCACGTTGCCCGGATACTTCGTGATCACCTCCTTGATCGGCAGCTTGATCTCCTCGCCGCCCTCCTTCACTTTCTTGAACTCCGGCGTCTCCATCACGTTCAGGCGGATGTACATGCCAACCGCAACGAGCAGGAAGGACAGCACGAAAGCGGCGCGCCAGCCCCACGACAGGAACTGCTCCTCGCTCAACGCCCACGACAACCCGGCCACGACGCCCGACGCCAGGCACAGGCCGAGCGCAAGGCCGATTTGCGGGATGCTGGCGTAGAAACCGCGCTTTTCCTTCGGCGCGTATTCGAACGCCATCAACACTGCGCCACCCCACTCTCCCCCGAGGCCGATGCCTTGCGCGATGCGCAGCACGAGCAGGATCAGCGGCGCCCAGATGCCGATCTGATCGTAAGTTGGGACGAGCCCGATCAGCACCGTCGACACCCCCATGATCATCAGCGTCATCACGAGCATGCTCTTGCGGCCGAGCTTGTCGCCGAAGTGGCCGAAGATCACGCCGCCGAGCGGCCGGCTGAGAAAGCCGACCGCGAAAGTCCCGTACGCGAGCATCGTCGAGACGAGCGGGTCCGACGCCGGAAAATAGAGCTTGTTGAATACGATCCCGGCGACGACGCCGTACAGAAAGAAGTCGTACCACTCGATCGTCGCACCGATCAGGCTCGCGGTGACGACCCTGCGTACTTCCTTCGAATCCCTGGTTGCAGAACGGCTCATGTTTGTCTCCTCTGTACTTCCTTTTATAGGGGGGTGTGGCAGTCGTTTTCAGATCAGTGCGGGCTCTCCCCCCGTGACGATCGACGCAGGCCGTGCCCGCGCGTCGGCGAGAATCATGTCGGCGGCCTTTTCCGCGATCATGATCGTCGGCGCATTGGTGTTGCCGGACACGATCTCCGGCATGATTGAGGCATCGACGACGCGCAGCCCGACGAGCCCGCGCACGCGCAGGCGGTCATCGACGACGGCCATCGCGTCCGCGCCCATCTTGCAAGTGCCCGCCGGGTGGTAGATCGACTGGCTGAAGCGGCGCGCGGCGTCGAGAAGCTCGTCGTCGCTGCGATAGCCCGCGCCCGGCACGAACTCCGAAATGATGTGCGGGCTCATCGACGGCGATGTGGCGATCCGCCGGGCGACCTTGATGCCGCCGATGATGATCGGATGGTCGCGCTCGTCGGCAAGGTAGTTCGGGTGGATCGCCGGGTAACGCAACGGGTCGGCCGAGCGGATTTCGACACGTCCCCGGCTGTAGGGACGCAGCTGGCACACCGACGCGGTGAAAGCCGAGAACGGATGCGCGCCCTCGCCCGGCTTGTCGGCGCTCAGCGGCTGCATGTGGAACTGGATGTCGGGCCGCTCGACGCCGGGCGCCGAGCGCGTGAAGATCGCGACTTGGCTCGCCGCGAGCGTCAGCGGCCCGCTGCGCGACACCATGTACTGCAGCCCGATCCACAGCTTGTGGATCGGGCTGTTGACCTCGTCGTTGAGCGTGCGCTGACGCGTCTTGAAAACGAGGCGGACCTGCAGGTGATCCTGCAGGTTTTCGCCGACGCCCGGCAGGTGATGCACGACCGGCACGCCGACGCCCGCAAGGAGATTCAGCGGGCCGACGCCGGAGCACTGCAGGATCTGCGGCGAGCCGATCGCGCCCGCAGCGAGGATCACTTCGCGCTGCGCTCGGACCTGACGCAGTTGCCCGCCCTGGCGGAACTCGACCCCGACCGCGCGCTTGCCTTCGAACAGCACCCGCGTCGTCTGTGCATGGGTCTCGACCAGGAGGTTCGCACGCTTGCGCGCCGGGCGCAGGAAAGCCTTCGCCGTACTGCAGCGAAAGCCCTTGTGTGCGGTCTGCTGGAAATAGCCGACGCCTTCCTGGCTCGCACCGTTGAAGTCGGGGTTGAACGGGATGCCGAGGTCGCGCGCGCCGGCGATGAAATAGTCCGCGATCGGTCGGCGCAGCCGCAGGTCGGACACCTTCAGCGGCCCGCCGGCGCCGTGGAACTCGGACGCGCCGCGTTCCTGGTCCTCGGATTTCCGGAAATACGGCAGAACCTCGTCGTAGCTCCAGCCCTTGTTGCCGAGCGCGGCCCAGCGGTCGTAGTCCTCGCGCTGGCCACGCACGTACAGCAAGCCGTTCAGCGAGCTCGATCCGCCGAGCACCTTGCCGCGCGGCCACTGCAGCTTGCGCCCGGCGATGCCTTCGTCCGGCTCGGTGACGAAGCACCAGTCGAACTTCGGGTCGTGCATCGTCTTGAAATAGCCCACTGGAATGTGGATCCATGGATTGCTGTCGGGCCCTCCGGCCTCGAGCAGCAGCACGCGTACGCTGGGGTCGGCGGAGAGCCGGTTCGCGAGCACGCATCCCGCTGAGCCTGCACCCACGACGACGTAGTCGACGGTGTCCCGCATGGTTGTTGTCTCCTGGTTGTACCGACCGCAGGGGATGGCTCCTTCGCGTATCGGAATTTAGAATTTATGGAACGCCGCGTTTCACTTGCGGACGTTTCAACTATTCCGCACAGTGCAAGGCGGAGACAACAGCGAACTGCATGGGGGACGCCAAGTGAAACAAGCCTCGTCCGATCCGTTTCAAAATCGCAGTGCAACATGGCCGAACGACGAGTTCGACGACGACGAATCGCCCGACGTCGGCGGCGAGGACGTGCGGGTGCTGCGTGCGTTGAACGTGCTGGAACAGCTTTCCGCGTCCGCGAACCCGGTGACTCTCGCGGTGCTCGCGCACCGTCTGCGGGTGCCGAAGCCCACGTTGATGCGGCTGCTGCGCGCGATGGAAATCGCCGGCTATGTGCTGCGCGGGCCGGCTGCCAGCGGTTTCGTCGCCGGGCCGCGAGCCGCCGCGCTTGCGCTGCGCACCCTGCGCGGTCCGGACCTGCGCCGTCACTGCCGCTCGATCCTGCGGCGGCTGGTCAACCGCCTTGGCGAGACCTGCAACCTGACCGTCCCGGACGGCGCGCGTGTGCTGTACGTCGAGCGCGTCGAAACGAGCGAGCCGCTGCGCCTGCACCTGACGCCCGGAAGCTGGGTGCCGCTGCACTGCACCGCGAGCGGCAAGCTCTTCCTCGCGTCGATGTCGCTGCTCGAGCGCAGGCGCACGCTCGCGCATCTGCCACTGACGCGGGCGGCGCCGCGCACCCTCGTCGACCGCGACGCGCTCGACACCGAGCTCGACCGCCTTGTCCGGCTCGGCATCGGCGTCGATAACGAGGAGTTCGTGCGCGGCATGATCGCGGTCGCCGTGCCGGTGTTCGACAAGGACCGCAAGGTCGTCGCGGCGGTTGCGTGCCACGCGCCGACCGCGCGGTTGTCGCTCGACGAGCTTCTGACCTGCGTGCCTCATCTGCGCACAGCTGCGGACGAGATGACGTCGGTGCTGTCGCCGGCGGTGACGTCGGCGTGACGGATGGCCGTCAGGCCGTGAAACTCCTGAGCGCCGAGACGACGAGGCTCACGCCGATCGCGACGAGCGTGAGCGACGCGATGCGGCGCATCGTGCGCGGCGCAAGCGCCGGCGGATACCGCCTGCCCGCGAGCGTCGCGAGCGCGACCAGCGGAAGCGTGAAGGCGGCGAGTGTCAGGATCTCGGCATCGAAGCCGCCCTGCGCGGCGATGAACAGCGAGCGCGTGCCGGCCGTCACGGCAAACAGCAGTAGCAGCATGTTGCGCACCACGGCCGGCTCCATCGGCTGGCGGTAGAACTGGAAAATCAACGGCGGTCCGGCGATGCCGAAGAGTCCGCCGCTGAGCCCGGACAGGAAGCCGCTCGCGAAGAAGCTGCGCTCGGACGAGCGCGTGGCGAGCGTCGCCGGACGCAGCGAGAACGTGATGCTGCCGTGCAGGATCACGACGCCGAGCAGGAGTTGCAGCAGGTTCGACGCCGTGCCGCTGAGGAAGTCGAGCAGCAGCACGCCGGCGAGAATCGCCGGCAGGATTCCGAGCGACGCGGCACCGGCCGCGCGCCAGTCGATATGGTGCAGCCGGCCCGGCAATGCGCACGCGCTGTTCGCGACCGAGATCAGGCTGACGACAGTCGCGACCGTCGCGATCGACGCGAGGCCGAAGCCGCTGGTCGCTCCCATCACGATCATTCCGAGCCCGAAGCCGGTGACGGTCTGGAAATAGGTCGCGAGCGCGATGACCGCGAGCAGCGGGAGCAGCGTCTCGAGGTTCATCGCCGGACGCCCGATCGGTGGCGACCGGCGATCCGCCCGCGCTGCGCCGTGGCGCCCGGCACGATGCAGGCCGCCGAGGAAAGCAGCAGCCGGTTCATGCCGTCTCGCGAACCACCGCCGGCGCGCCCGACAGCGCCAATTCGGCGATGCGCCGCCGCTGCGCCGCCGCGTGCCCCTGCATGACCGTGACGGCGATGACGTGGAAGACGTCGTCGACGCTACAGCCGCGCGACAGGTCGTTCGCCGGCTTCGCGAGCCCCTGCAGCAGCGGGCCGATCGCGACTGCCCCGCCGACGCGTTCGGCGAGCTTGTAGCCGATGTTGCCCGCCTCGAGGTTCGGGAACACGAGCACGTTCGCGCGGCCGCCGACCTGCGAATCCGGAATCTTCCGGCTCGCGATCTCGGCGACGATCGCCGCATCGAGCTGCACGTCGCCGTCGATCGCGAGGTCCGGGCGCTGCGCGCGGACCCGTCGCGCAGCATCCGCGACCTTGTCGACGGCGGCGTGCTTTGCGCTGCCGCCGGTCGAAAACGACAGCATCGCGACGCGCGGCTCTTCCATCAGCAGGCTGCGCGCACTGTCGGCCGCCGCCATCGCGATCTCCGACAGCGCTTCGGCATCCGGATCGATGACCAGGCCGCAGTCCGAGAAGATCAGGCCGCCCTTGAGACTGTGGAACGACTCGCACAGCATCATCAGGAAGAAGCTCGACACGAGCTTGAACGACGGGTCCGGACCGACGACCTGGATCGCGGTGCGGACGACGTCGGCGCTCGTGCGCACTGCGCCCGCGACCGAACCGTCGACGTGGCCGAGCCGCAGCATCAGGTTCGCGAAGCACAGCGGATCGAGCACCGCGCGCCGCGCCTCTTCAAGGCTCATGCCCTTGTTCCGCCGCAACGCGTGAAGCTCGTCGGCGAAACCGGCGGCGAGTGCGGAGTCGGTCGGGTCGACCAGCTCGGCGCCCTCGAGATCGATGCCTTCCGCTTCGGCGCATTTCCGTATCGCAGCACGGTCGCCCACGACGACGATATGCGCGATGCCGGCGCAAACGGCCCGCTCAGCCGCGCGGAGGATGCGCGGATCGTCGCCTTCGCTGAGCACGACCCGTCCGGGCCGGGCGCGAGCCTCATCGACGATCCGGTGGATTGCTTTCATTCGTTTCATCCTCAAAAAATCGCCGGAACGGCTGAAACGTGGCCGTTCCGGCCAAAATCCCTGCCCCGTGCCGGGGCAGAGGAGGGAGGCTTGGATTCACGCGTCCGCCGCCTCGTTGGGGACGCGCGCAAAACCGTAGTCGAGGTCGGCGGACGCGTTCGACTGCGCTGCAACCGCCAAGCTTTATTTTGCTTATTTTTCAATTTGCGATACTTAATGTTCCGTTTTTTTAAACATGTTGCGAATCTAGGCGGCCTCGTAGCGATCGTCAACTGTTATTTCCATAAACCGGTACGGGGAGTATTATTTAGTGAAATACCGAAGCCAGGAGGCTCCACATCATGAAGAACACGGCAAGCTTGCGCGCCGAACCCGGCCGGCTCGACGGCGACACCCCGACGATGCGGCTTTTCAGCCTGCTCGAAGTGATCGCCGAGAAGGATGAGACGTTCTCGCTGCAGAGTCTCGTCGAGGAGACGGGGCTGCCGAAGCCGACACTGCACCGGATGCTGCAGCAGCTCGAATCGGAAGGCATGCTCCAACGCGAAGGCGACGGCCGCCACTACAGCACCGGCGTGCGGCTGCGGCGCCTCGCCGAGAATCTCCTCCTCAACAGCACGACGCACGGCGCGCGCCACGTCGTGCTGCGCCAGCTCGTCGAGGAAGTCGGCGAGAGCTGCAACATCACCGCGTTCTCCGGCAGCGAAGTCATGTACCTCGACCGACTGGAATCGCCGGCGCCGTTGCGCTTCTACCTCCAGCCCGGTTCACGTGTGCCGGTGCACTGCTCCGCGACCGGCAAGTTGTTCCTTGCACAGATGACGCCCGCACAACGGCGCCGCCTGCTCGCACATGTTCCGCTCGAGAAATTCACCGCCAACACGATCACGGATTTCGACGCGCTCGAACGCGAAATCGAGGAGGTCAAGCGCAACGGATACGCGCTCGACAACGAGGAATTCCTGCCGGGTTTGCAGTGCATCGGAGTGCTGGTTCCGTCGGAGGGCCGTCACTGCAACATGGGCCTTGCGATTCAGGCCCCGATCATGCGCTTTCCGCGGGAGAAGGCGCTTAGCTTCCTGCCCGCCCTCGAGCGGGCGGCTGAGGCTTTGGCGAGCATCGAGCGCAGTGGCGCAGCAGAGCGGCGACGCCACGAAGCGTAGTCGAAGACAATGCTGCTCTCACTTGCGGTAATACGGGCGGGCTACAGGCGTTCGGACGCTCCACAGGGGCTGCTGCATCAGGGCGTTTGCATCTGCGTCCTGTTCAGCCGAAAACACCGTCCGGCTCCTGCCCGCTGGACGGCATTCGTAAGCCGGCGCCCAACTGCTGCCGTTCATCACAATTACCTCTGAAACGCCGCGTTTCCTGCTCCTGAGCGACACGTCCCGACCGAGGCTGTGTGAAAACACCGTGAACCATCCCGCCAGGGTTCTGTCTATGCATAAAGCATGGTTTGAGGTGGGCGATGAAGCGATACATCGAAGGGAAGAGTCGGGCGCAGATGGTGTTGATGCCCGAATCACTGGATGACTTCATTGGTGAAGACAATCCGGTGCGGGTGATCGACCTGTTTGTCGATGAACTGGATTTGCAAGGTCTGGGGTTCGCGTCTGCGCAGCCTGCCGTCACGGGACGGCCGGGCTACCACCCGGGCTTGCTGCTCAAGCTTTACATCTACGGCTATCTGAATCGGGTTCAGTCCAGCCGCCGACTTGAGCGGGAGGCCCAGCGCAACGTTGAAGTCATGTGGCTCACGGGGCACTTGACGCCCGACTTCAAGACCATTGCCGATTTCCGTCGAGACAATGGCATCGGCATTCGCAACGCCTGCAAGCAGTTCATCGCGTTGTGCCGCGAGCTGGACCTGTTCAGCCATGCGGTGGTGGCCATCGATGGAGCCAAGTTCAAGGCCGTGAACAACCGGGATAAGAACTTCACGCCGCACAAACTGGAGCAGCGCATCAAGCAGATCGAGGAAAGCATCGAGCGCTACCTGCACGCCTTGGATACCGCCGATCGCACGCAGCCTGCGGAGGTGGAAGCCAAGACGAAGAACCTGAAAGAGAAACTCGTCCGGCTCAGAAAGCAGATGCGTTACCTGCAGGAGATGGGCGAGCGCCTGCGCCAGGCCCCCGATGAGCAGGTCTCGCTGACCGATCCGGACGCCCGCTCCATGGCGACCAGCGGTCGTGGCACCGGGATGGTCGGTTACAACGTGCAGGTCGCGGTCGATACCGAGCATCACCTGATCGTCGCGCACGATGTCGTGAATCTCGGTCATGATCGTACGCAACTCGCCTCGATGGCCATGCAGGCCAAGGTGGCGATAGATGAAGAAACCCTGGAGGTGCTTGCTGATCGTGGCTACTACAAGGGGCCGGAAATTCTGGCCTGTGAGCAGTCAGGCATTACGCCCTTCGTGCCCATGACGATGACCAGCGACAACAAGGCGCGTGGCCTGTTCGACAAGCGCGACTTCGTCTAACCCGATCAGGATGCGTACCGCTGCCCCAGCGATCAGTTATTGTCACGTCATCATCAGTCTGTCGAGCAGGGGTTGGTCATCCACACCTATTACAACCTGGGTGCATGCATGCAATGCCCCATCAAGGCGCGGTGCACGACCGCGGAGAAAGAGCGCCGAGTTCGGCGCTGGGAGCATGAGGCCGTATTGGAGTCCATGCAGCGTCGCCTCGATGCCTGCCCCGGCAAGATGCGACAGCGGCGCAGCACGGTTGAGCATGTGTTCGGGACCCTGAAGTCCTGGATGGGCGCCACGCACTTCCTTACGAAAACCCGACCACGTGTGCAGACGGAGATGAGCTTGCATGTGATGGCGTACAACCTACGCCGGATCATCAGCCTGTACGGCCCAAAAGGCGCAATGAATGCGCTGCGGTGGGCCGCAGCTTGATGTAAAACCGACCCAATTCCCTGCCCGAATTGCCCTGCTGGACGCGGTGCAGGCTCTGATCACGCCCATTCGGCCGGAAAACCACGCGCCTATCGCACTCGACTGAACTCTACCTGCCTGCGTTCATTGCAATTGCGTTTCCACACAGCCTCGACCCGTTGCTGTCATTAGCCGAAAGCTAACGCAGCGGCCGGCCCGATAATGCCAATCACATCAAGCCGGGTTCATCATCGCATCGCGACTGGCCGCCTTTTCGGAGGCACGCCCATCAGGATCTTCCGGACCGGAATCTCCATCTTCTTGCCGGTCAATGTGTACGGAACGGCGTGGACGCTGTGGATCGCGTGCGGCACTGGCGCGGGCTGCAGTCGGTCCGCAGGCGGGACGCAATCTTCGCCTCCAGCGCCGCGTCGAGGACGACACCGTCGACGAGGCGCACGAACAGTGGCATTCGGCTCAGCGATGGGTGTAGATCGCGCTGCGTTTGGCGACGAAGGCCGCCATGCCTTCCTTTTGGTCCTGCAGCCCGAAGGTCGCGTGGAAACTCCGTCGCTCGAACAGCAGGCCTTCCGACAGGCCCGATTCGAAGGCGCGGTTCACCGACTCTTTGATCATCATCGCGACCGGGAGCGAAAAGGCAGCGATCCGCGCGGCTGCTTCGAGCGCTTCGTCGAGCAGGCGCTCGGGGGGGACGATGCGCGATACGAGTCCGACACGCTCGGCTTCCTGCGCATCCATCATCCGGCCAGTCAGGCACATGTCCATCGCCTTCGCCTTGCCGACCGCGCGCGGCAGCCGTTGCGTGCCGCCCGCGCCCGGCAGCACGCCGAGCCGGATCTCGGGCTGGCCGAACCGGGCGTCCTCGGCGGCGATGACGAAGTCGCACGTCATCGCCAGCTCGCAGCCGCCGCCGAGCGCGAAGCCCCGAACCGCTGCGACGACGGGCTTGCGGACGCGGGCGAGCCGGTCCCAATTGCGCGACACGTAGTTCGTCTTGTAGACATCCATGAAACTCCATTCCGCCGTCGCGCCGATGTCGGCGCCGGCGGCGAAGGCCTTTCCGGCGCCGGCGATGACGATGGCGCCGATGCCGTCGTCGGCGTCCATCGCCTCGAGTTCGTCGCCGAGCTGGTCAATGAGGGCGTCGCTCAACGCGTTGAGCCGGTCGGGCCGGTTCAGCGTGAGCAGGCCGACGCGGCCTCGGCGCTCGGCCAGGACCAGCGGTTCGGCGAGCTTGCCGATTGAATCGTGGAGGTCGGTCACGGCTTTCTCCCTGTATTCGTGACGGGCATCACATGCCCAGATAAGCCTTCTTCACCTGTTCGTCGTGCAGCAGCTCCGGCCCAGGACCGCTCAGGATCGTGTGGCCGGTCTCGATGACATAACCGATGTCGGCGATCGCCAACGCCGCGTGCGCGTTCTGCTCGACGAGGAAGATCGTGATGCCCTCGGCCTTGAGGCGCCTGATGACGCGAAAGATCTCCTCGACAAGCAACGGCGCGAGGCCCATCGAAGGCTCGTCGAGCAGCAGCAGCTTCGGCCGTCCCATCAACGCGCGCGCCATCGCGAGCATCTGCTGCTGCCCGCCGGAGAGCGTCCCCGCGGGCAGCGCGCGCTTCTCCTTCAGGATCGGGAAGATGCCGTACATGCGCTCGAGGTCCTGCTCGATCTCGCGATCACGGCGGACGTAGGCACCCAGGCGCAGGTTGTCCTCGATGCTCATCGGGCTGAACACCTGCCGCCCTTCGGGCACTTGGCAGATGCCGGCGCGCACGCGTTTTTCCGGGACGAGACGCGTGATGTCCTCGCCCCGGAAGCGCACCGCCCCGCTCGAAGCGGGCTGCACGCCGGAGATCGTGCGCAGCAGCGTCGTCTTGCCGGCGCCGTTCGCCCCCACCAGCGCGACGAGCTGGCCCTGCTTCACGTCGAGGTCGATACCGTGCAGCGCCTGGATGCGGCCGTAGTGCGAGGTCAAGCAGCGGATCTCGAGGACGGTTTCGCGCACCGGCTGGGCGGGGGCGAGGAAGGACGGCGTCTCGCGCCGGCCGCCGAGACCGACGGGCTCGGGCGCGAGCGCGATGATGCGGGCCTTGAGCATGTCGAGCTCACCCCGGGCGCGGCTGCCGAACAGCGGATCTTCGTCGGCCGCGAAGGCTTCGTCGATGCGCTCCCAGTCCTCGGCCGTCAGCGCGCGGCGTGCGGAGGGAATGACCGTCGTTTCCTCGAAGCGCATGTGCTGGCGCAGGTGCTCGGCGAACTCGCGCAAGGCGTCGAGGAAGACCTGCTGGTCGCCGCGTCGGCCCTCGCGGAACGTCACCGCCAGTGCATGGACGCGGTCGCGGTGGGCCGGGCCGTCGCGGTGCTCTGCTTCGAGCCGGGCGATGGCTTCCGCCGCAGCCGGATCCCTGCGCCGCAGGGCCGGGAACAGAAACTCGTCTTCCTTGCGGTGATGGATGCGGTCGATGTACGCGTCCAGGTATTCCAGCAGCTCCAACGTCGTCGCGGCCGCGGCCCGCGCGTCGCGGTCGGCGGCAATGGCTTCGCCCAGCGCGTCGAGGGCCGTCGCGACGCGCCACATCCCGCGGTGCTCCGCCTGGATGACGTCGATCGCCAGCATCCGTGATTCAAGAACTTCCATGGAGGGCTCCTTCAGGCAGATGCGCCGAGATAGGCGGCGATGACGTCGGGGTTCTCGCGGATCTCGGCGGCGCTGCCTTCGGCAAGCTTGCGGCCGTAGTCGAGCACGAGGATGTGGTCCGACAGGTTCATGACGAGCTTCATGTCGTGCTCCACGAGGACGACCGTGACGCCAGAATCCGCGACCTTGCGGATCAGCGCCTCGATCTCGGCCGTCTCCGTGTGGTTGAGGCCGGCGGCCGGCTCGTCGAGCAGCAAAAGCTTGGGCTTGGCCGCGAGGGCGCGCGCGATTTCGAGGCGCTTCAGCGCCCCGTAGGACATCTGGCTCGCGTGCGCGTCACGGTACCGGCCGACGCCGACGAACTCCATCAGCCGCGCGGCCTCGTCGCGGCACTCGGCATCCGCCTTCGCCAGCCCCGGCAGCCGGAACAGCCCCGCGAGCAAGCTGGTGCCGAGGCGCAGGTGGGCGCCGACCATGACGTTCTCGATCGCGCTCATGTTCATGCACACCTGCAGGTTCTGGAACGTGCGGCTCATGCCGCGCCGCGCGAGTCGGTCGGGGCTCTCGCCCCCCGCAGATGCGTCGTCGAACAGGATTTCCCCGCTGGTCGGCGTGTAGATGCCCGTGATGAGGTTGAAAAGCGTCGTCTTGCCGGCGCCGTTCGGGCCGATCACGGCGTGGATCGTCCCCGCCCGCACCGTGAAGGACACATCCTGCACCGCCTTCACGCCGCCGAACGTCTTCGAGAGGTTGCGGACTTCGAGCATCACGCGGCCCTCCCGGCGAATTTCAGGCGCAGCGTCGGCAAGATGCCGCGCGGCAGGAAGATCATCGTCAGCATCAGGATCAGGCCGAAGACGACCGTCTCCCAGCCCTCGAACGCCGACAGCAGCTGCGGCAGCAGCGTCAGCACGACGGCGCCGAGGATCGAGCCGAACACCGACGCCATGCCGCCGAGCACGACCATGGTCACGAGCTCGATCGAATGGAAGAAGCCCGCGACGCCCGGCGTGAGGAAGCCGACGTAGTGGGCGGTGACACTGCCCATGACGCTGGCGACGACGGCCGAGAGCACGAAAACTCTCACCTTGAACGAGGTCGTATCCACGCCCGCGACGCGGGCCGCGATCTCGGCGCCGTGGATGGCCTGCAGCGCGCGACCGGCGGGCGCGTCGATGAGGTTCAGCGCCGCGCGGGTGACGAGCAGAAGGATGAGCACAACGACGACGTACCACGCCTGCTCGCCCACGATCTGCATCCCGAACAGGCTGAACGCGTCGACCGGCATGCCGTCGGGTCCGCCGGTAAGATCGGTCTCGTTGACGACCACCATCGACAGGATGATGCCGAGGCCGAGCGTCGCCATCGCAAGGTAATGCCCCTTCAGCTTCAGGATCGGGCGCGCGACCGCGAAGGCGAGGCCTGCGGTGGCGACCGCCCCGATGATCAGCGCGAGGCCGGACGGCAGGCCGTAGCGGCTGGTAAGGATCGCCGACGCGTAGGCGCCGATGCCGAAGAAGCCGGCGTGGCCAAGGCTGATCTGACCGGTGTAGCCGATCAGGAGGTTGAGCCCGACGGCGATCGTGGCGTTGATCGCCATCCGGATCGCGAGGTCGTAGTAGTACCCGTTCGTCAGCGCCAGCGGCAGCACCGCCAGCACGAACGCGAGAAACAGGAATCCGCGTGTGGTCGGCTTCATGGTCATACCCGGTCGGTGGCCTTCTTCCCGAACAGGCCCTGCGGCAGGAAGAAGAGGATGAGGAGGATCAGCACGAAGGGCATCGCGTCCTTGTACGCGGACGAGATGTAGCCGGCAGTCATCGCCTCGACGATGCCCAGCAGCAGCCCGCCGACGATCGCGCCGAAGCCGCTGCCCAGACCGCCCAGCGCCGCCGCGACGAAGCCCTTGAGGCCCATCATGATCCCGACGTCGTAGCTGGTGTAGGTCATCGGCGCGACGAGGATGCCGCCGACGGCGCCGAGCGCCGCGGACAGCCCGAAGGCCAGCAGCAGGATGAAGCGCGTATTGATGCCGACGAGCTGTGCCGCAAGCTTGTTGCAGGAGGTCGCGAGCACCCCCTTGCCGAGCGTCGTGCGGCCGAAGAACAGCCCGAGCGCGAGCACGACGACGAGCGTCACGCCCATGACCCATAGGCTCTGCGGCATCAGGGTCGCCCCGAAGATGACGAGCGGGTCCTCGCCGGAGAAAGCCGGCAGCGCGTGGTTGCCCTTGCCGAGGAACACTTCCGCAAGGCCGCGCAGCGTGAGCGAGGCGCCGATCGTGATGATGACCAGCGTGACGACTTCGGAATTGCCGGCCGGCTCGATCGCGAGCTTCTCGACGATCAGCCCGGCTGCCGCGGCGACCAGCACCGCGAGCGCGATCGCGAGCGGCAGCGGGACGCCCGCCTGCACGAGCAGCGCCGCGGACATGCCGCCCAGCATGATGAACTCGCCCTGCGCGAAGTTGATCACGCCGGACGCGCTGTAGATGAGTGAGAAACCGACCGCCGCCAGCGCATACATCGCGCCGACGGTGAGGCCGGAGAAGAGGAACTGCAGAAGTTCGGACAGCACGGAATGCCTCCTTCGGATTTCGGGACGAACGGAGCTACGCTGCCCGGGGGAACCCGGGCAGCGTGTCGAGCACAGGAGGGCGGGGCTTAGTTCAGCAGCGTCCAGTCACCGTTGCGTATTTCCAGCATGCGGAAAGCCGAGAGGCTCAGTCCCATGTGGTCCGAGGCCGACATGTTGAAAGCCCCGCTCGTCGCGACGAAATTCGTCGTCGCTTCGAGCGCGTCACGCACCTTCCCCTTGTCGGTCGAGCCCGCACGGCGCATCGCGTCGGTCGCAAGCATCAGGCCGTCGTAGGCATAGCCGCCGAAGGTCGAGGGTTCCGCCTTCCAGCGCTCGGCAAATAGCTTGGCGTAATCGCTGACCACCTTTTTCTGCGGATCGGTCGCGGGCAGCTTCGCAGCGACCGGCAATGCGGGCGACGGCAGGCGCACACCTTCGGCCGCCGCACCGGCGAGCCGGATGTACTCGTCCGAGGCCACCCCGTGCGATTGATACAGCGGCAGCTTGATGCCCAGCTGCGCGAAGTTCTTCGTCACGACCGCGGGCCCCTGGCCGAGACCGAACACGAAGACGGCCTGCACCCCCGGCACACCCTTGATCTTGGTGAGCTGGGCCGTCATGTCCGTGTCCTTGGGACCGTAGGTCTCGTCCGCGACGAGCGTGATGCCGTACTTGGCGGCCACGGCCTGCGCTTCCTTGCGCCCGGACTGCCCGAAGCCGCTGTTCTCGGACAGCAACGCAACCTTCGTCAGGCCCGCCTTCTTCATGTCGTCGAAGACGCGCTCGGCGGCCATGCGGTCGGTGTGCGGCGTCTTGAACACCCACTTCTTCGCCGGCTCGACGATGACGACCGCGCCGGCGAGCGAGATGAACGGGACCTGCGCGCGTTCGACCAGCGGCGCGATCGCCATCGTCGCCCCGCTCGTCGTGCCGCCGATGATGAAATCGACCTTGTCGTTCTCGATCAGCCGCTTCGCGAAGCCGTTCGCCTTGCCCGCCTCGCTGCCGTCGTCGTAATGCACGAGCTCGAGCGGACGGCCCAGCACGCCGCCGCTCTTGTTCAGCGTTTCGACGTACATCTGCAGCGTCTTCAGCTCGGGGTCGCCGAGGTAGGCCGCCGGGCCGGTGACAGAAAGCACCGCGCCGATGCGGATCGGGTCCGCAGCCGTAGCCGTGCCAATCGCGGCGCAGGCGGCCGCGGCGAGGGTGAACTTGATGAAAGTGCGCTTTTCCATTGGGGAGTCTCCTTCGATATCTTTCTTATGCGGTGCGTGCCGCGGCGGAGCCGTGTCAGACCCGTTCGATGATGAGTGCGATGCCCTGCCCCACGCCGATGCACATCGTGCACAGCGCGTAGCGGCCGCCGGTGCGTTCGAGCTGGTTGAGCGCAGCCGTCACCAGTCGGGCGCCCGAAGCGCCGAGCGGATGCCCCATCGCGATCGCACCACCGTTCGGATTTACGTGGGCGGCATCATCCGGAAGGCCGAGGTCGCGCGTCACCGCGAGCGCCTGGGTCGCGAACGCCTCGTTGAGCTCGATGACGTCCATGTCGGCGAGCGTCAGCCCGGCCTTCGCGAGTACCTTCTTCGAAGCCGGCGACGGGCCGAAGCCCATGATTCGCGGCGCGAGCCCGGCAGCAGCCATCGCTACGACACGGGCACGCGGTTTCAGGCGATAGCGTTCGACTGCCGCTTCGGACGCGAGGAGCACGGCGCACGCGCCGTCATTGACGCCGGACGCGTTGCCCGCCGTGACCGTGCCGTCCGGGCGGACAACGCCCTTCAGCTTCGCGAGCGTTTCGAGCGTCGTTTCCGGACGCGGGTGCTCGTCGGTCATGAAGAGCTTCGGATCGCCCTTCTTCTGCAGGATCGGCACCGGCACGATCTCGTTCGCGAAGAGGCCGGCCTCGTTCGCGGCCGCCCAGCGCTGCTGGGAGCGCAGCGCGAGCGCATCCTGGTCGGCGCGGCTGATGTTGAAGTCGGTCGCGACGTTCTCGGCGGTTTCGGGCATCGAGTCGATGCCGTACTTCGCCTTCATCAGCGGGTTCACGAAGCGCCAGCCGATCGTCGTGTCCTCGATCTTCGCGCTGCGCGAGAACGCCGTGTCGGCCTTGCCCATCACGAACGGGGCGCGGCTCATGCTCTCCACGCCGCCCGCGATCAGCAGGTCGGCTTCGCCGGACTTGATCGCCCGCGCGGCCATACCCACCGCATCGAGGCTGGAGCCGCACAGGCGGTTGACCGTCGTGCCAGGCACGTCCTGCGGCAGCCCCGCGAGCAGCGCGGCCATGCGCGCGATGTTGCGGTTGTCTTCGCCGGCCTGGTTCGCGCAGCCGTAAATGACGTCATCCACCACCGCCCAGTCGACGCCGGGGTTGCGCTCGATCAGCGCGCGGATCGGCAGCGCTGCGAGATCGTCAGCACGAACCGCGGAGAGCGCGCCGCCGTAGCGGCCGAAGGGCGTGCGGATGGCGTCGCAAATATATGCGTTATTCATCGTCCCTCCCTCCTCAGGCCGTCACGTTGCGCTTGTCGATCAGGCGCTTGGCCTTGCCGACGGAGCGGAACAGCGAACCGGGCTGCGCCATCGTCGTCTTCGTGCTGATGCCGATATACGACTTGATGTTGTGCTGCAGCAGCTTGCCGATTTCCTGCTGGCGCAGCGGGCCGAGGTCGGCCGCTTCGGTCGAGAGCTCGACGACGACTTCCATCTTGTCCATGTGGCCGTCGCGGGTGAGCTCGATCTGGTAGTGCGGCGAGAGCTCCTTCTGCTTCAGGATCAGCTCCTCGATCTGGCTCGGGAAGACGTTCACGCCGCGGATGATCAGCATGTCGTCCGAGCGGCCGGTGATCTTGCCGATGCGGCGCATCGAGCGCGAAGTCGGCGGCAGGAGCCGCGTGAGGTCCCGGGTGCGGTAGCGGATCACCGGCAGCGCTTCCTTCGACAGCGACGTGAACACCAGCTCACCTTCCTCGCCGTCGGGCAGCACTTCGCCGGTCTCCGGATCGATGACTTCGGGGTAGAAGTGGTCTTCCCAGATCACCGGGCCGTCCTTGCTTTCGATGCACTCGCTGGCGACGCCCGGCCCCATCACTTCGGACAGGCCGTAGATGTCGACCGCATCGATGCCGGCACGCGCCTCGATCTCGTGGCGCATCGCCTCGGTCCAGGGCTCGGCGCCGAAAATGCCGATCTTCAGCGACGACTCGGCCGGGTCCAGGCCCTGGCGCACGAACTGCTCGAGGATGTTGAGCATGTAGGACGGCGTCACCATGATGGCCTTCGGTCTGAAGTCCTGGATCAGCTGGACCTGGCGCTCGGTCTGGCCGCCCGACATCGGCACGACGGTGCAGCCCAGCCGCTCGGCGCCGTAATGCGCGCCCATGCCGCCGGTGAAAAGGCCGTAGCCGTAGGAGATATGCACGACATCGCCCTTGCGCACGCCCGCGGCGTAGATGGAGCGCGCGACGAGGTTCGCCCAGTTGTCGATGTCGTTCTGCGTGTAGCCGACGACCGTCGGCTTGCCGGTCGTGCCGCTGGAAGCATGCACGCGGACGACTTCCTCACGCGGCACGGCGAAGAGGCCGAACGGGTAGTTGACGCGGAAGTCCTTCTTCACCGTGAAGGGGAATTTCGACAAGTCTTCCAGCGTCTTCAGGTCCGACGGATGCACGCCGGCCGCTTCGAAGCTGCGGCGATAGTGCGGGACGTTGTCGTAGGCGTGCTGGACGGTCTTCTTCAGGCGCTCGAGCTGCAGTGCGCGCAGTTCGTCGCGGCTCGCGCTCTCGATCGGGTCGAACCCGATGGAATTTTCCATGCGTGCGTTCATTGTCCTGCTCCTCTCTATGTGGGGTTGGAGCGGCGGCGGATCTTCCTGTCCGGATCCGCTTCGCCGCCCTGTCTGCTGGGTATGTCGTTCTTGGTTTTTCTGGCCGCTTACACGGCGAAGCGGTGCTGGATCACGCGGAAGCGGTTCGCGACGAAGGCACTGTCCGCATAGCTCGCGTTGGCCGACGGATTCGCACCCGTGCCGTGGTAATCCGAATATGCCGCCGACTGGTTCACATAGACGCCGGCGGTCAGGTTCAGCGACAGCGCCACGCCTGCGCGCTGCGTCGCGGCGATGACCTGCTGCGCGAACTCGGGCTTTGCCGTATAGGCGCCCACCGTCAATGCACCGTGTTCGGTCGTGATGCGTTCGGACAGCGCAATGGCTGCGGCAGCGTCGGGCGTGCGCACGACGAAGGCGATCGGGCCGAAGCGCTCTTCCATGTAGGCGGCCTCGTCGGCGGCGTCGCACTTGAGCAGCACCGGCGTGCGCACAGTCGCTTCCGGATACTCGGGGTGCGCGACGGGCTGCGATGCCAGCACGACGTCACCCCAGCGTGAGGCTTCGTCGAGGCGTCCGAGCGTGTCGGAGGACTGGATGCAGCCGAGCACCGCGCTGGCGACGGCGGGGTCCGCAAGCAGCTTGTCGATCGAACGGCCCAGATCGGCTGCGACCTCGTCGTAGCTCTTGTGGCCCTGGTCGGTATCGATGCCAGTGGCGGGAACGAGGATCGCCTGGGTCGTCGTGCACATCTGCCCTGAATACAGGGACAGCGTGAAGGCGAGGTTGCGCAGCATGCCCTTGTAGTCGTCGGTCGATTCGATGACGACGTTGTTCACCCCGGCGAGCTCGGCATACACCTGAGCCTGGCGGCAGTTCTCGACGAGCCAGTTGCCGAAAGTGTTGCTGCCGGTGAAGTCGATCGATTTGACCGCCTTGTGCGTCGCGAGGAAGCGCGTGAGTTCGCGCGAGTCATCGACCGCGAGCAGCACGGCGTTGGGGTCCGCGCCCGCTTCCGCGAGCACTTCGCGCAGCACGCGCACGGTGATCGCCGCAGGGAGGATCGCGTTGCGGTGCGGCTTCACGATAACGGGGTTGCCGGTCGCGAGCGCCGCGAAGAGGCCCGGATAGGTGTTCCAGGTCGGGAAGGTGCCGCAGCCGATTACCAGCGCAGTGCCGCGGCCGACAATCTCGTAGCGCTTCTTCAGCACCAGCGCCGGGTTCTTGCCTTGCGGCTTTTCCCAGTGCGCCTCGGCGGGAATCGCCGACATTTCGCGCCAGGCGTAAGCGACGGCTTCGAGCGCGCGGTCCTGCGCATGCGCAGCGCCCGCCTGGAAGGCCATCATCCAGCCCTGGCCCGTCGTGAACATCACCGCGTGAGCGATCTCGAAGCTGCGCTGGTTCAGACGCACGAGCGCTTCGAGCAGCGCACCGACGCGGCCCTGCGGGCCCAGCGCCTGCAAAGAGCCGCGGGCGGCTTGCGACGCCTCGATCAGCGCTTCGCCGCTGCAACGCGGATAGCGGATATTAATCGGCACACCGTACGGCGAACGCTCGCTTCCCGCGGTTCCGGTGCAGCCGGGCTGGTCGAGCTGGAATTCGGTACCGCAATAGGCGTCGAACGCGGCGCGGCCGTCGGCCATCGCGGTTTCGCCATAGACTTTCGGGCTCGGGTTCTCCGAGAAGGGGCTCCAGTAGCCGCGGTCGATGACCGCCTGGACTGCACGGTCCAGCATCGCCTGATGGCGAGCAAACATGGGATGGGTCATCTCGATTCTCTCTGTAGGGTATTGGGGTCGGGCAGGCGCGGCCTCTCGCGGGCCGCTGTCTGAATTGCTGCAGTCCTGCTCGTCAGGTTTCCTGATCGAAATCTAGGACCAGCTTGTCAGTGACTGGATAGCTCTGACACGACAGGCGGAAGCCGCGCGCGATTTCGTAGTCCTCGAGCGCGAAGTTGGTGTCGTGATCAACCTCGCCGTCGATGACTTTGCAGCGGCAGGTCGAACAGACGCCGCCCTTGCACGAATACGGCATCTCGATGCCCTGGGCGAGGCCCGCGTCGAGCACCGAGTCACGGTTCTTCGGCATCGTGAATTGGCGCACGCGACCGTCCTGGATCACCGTGACCTCGCAGTCCTCGGTCCCCTTGACCGGATGCGAATGCACCGGGCGCAGCCCTTTCGGCAGGCTGGTCGCGAAGAGCTCCATCTTGATCGCCGACTTCGCCACGCCATGCGCCTGCAGCGACGCCGATACCGCTTCCATCATGTCCATCGGGCCGCAGATGAAAGCCACGTCGATGCGCTTCGGATCGATCCAGCGCGTGAGCAGCGCGTCGCAGCGCTCGCGGTCGATGCGGCCGTTGAAGAGGTCGATGTCCTGCTGCTCACGCGACAGCACATGCACGAGGTTCAGGCGCTCGCCGTACTGGTCCTTCAGGTCCGCCAGCTCTTCGCGGAACATCACGCTCGACGACGAGCGGTTGCCGTACACCAGCGTGAAGCGGCTGCCCGGCTCGGCGGCGAGGATCGTCGTGATCAGCGACAGGATCGGCGTGATGCCGCTGCCCGCCGCAAAAGCGACATAGCTGCGATGCTGGTGCGCGTCCGGCGCGATGCCGAAGTGACCCGAGGGCGGCATCACTTCGACGCTCACGCCCGGCTTCAGGAAATCGTTCGCCCAGTTCGAGAACAGGCCGCCATGCACGCGCTTGATCGCAATGCGCAGTGCGCGCTCGTCGGCGCCCGAACAGATCGAGTAGGACCGGCGCACGTCCTCGCCGCCGATCTCCGTGCGCAGCGTCAGGTGCTGGCCGGGAGCGTAGTGGAACGCCTCCGCGAGCGACGGCGGCACGTCGAAGGTGACGACGATCGCGTCGCGGGTCTCGGGGCGCACGCTGGCGACCCGCATATCGTGGAACTTGCTCATCTCTCTTGCTCCTCTTGGCGTGCCTTTCTCAGTGGCACTTGAAGTAGTCGAACGGCTCGAGGCAGTCGAGGCAGCGATGGAGCGCCTTGCACGGGGTCGAACCATGACGGCTGATCGGCTCGGTGTTCGCCGAACCGCAGTGCGGGCACGCAGCGGGCGCGTCGTCGGCCGTATGCCGGCGCAGCCCGCTGATGTCGATCACCTGGCGGCCGTCGGCACGACGGGCAGGCGGCGCGATGCCGTATTCCTGCAGCTTCCGGCGCCCCTCGCTGGTCAGCCAGTCCGTCGTCCAGGCCGGCGCGATACGGCTTTGCAGCCGCACGCGTTCCACGCCCCGCTCGCGCAGCGCCTCCTCGATGGAGCGGCCGATGACTTCCGTCGCCGGACATCCCGAATAGGTCGGCGTGATCACCACCTCGCACACCGCCCCGGCCGGCTCGTCGTGCCAGTTCACCTCCCTCACGATCCCCAGATCGACGATCGAAATGACCGGAATTTCGGGATCGGGCACATCGGCAAGCCAGCCCCAAACTCTCTCGTTGCGTTCGCGCAAGTCGCCCATCGCTGCCTCACTTACCACGCTGTCACCAGGTCGCGCCGGGATAGGCGCGCTGCAGGAACTGCATCTCCGCGAGCAGCAGGCCGAGGTGTTCCCCGTGCCGACCCTGCTTGCCGCCCTTCTGCATCCATTCGCCCGCGGGAAGCTCGAGCGTCGCCTCGGCGAAGACTTCGCTCACCATCGCCAGCCACGCGTCCATCAGCGTCGAGGGATCGCACGCCAGCCCCTGCGCGCCGAGCAGTTCCTCGGTCTCGTCGGCGTTGAACATCTCGCCGGTGAACATCCACAGTTCGTCCACCGCGTCCTGCATGCGGCGGCGACTCTCCGCGCTGCCGTCACCCAGGCGCACGACCAAGTCGCTGCTGCGGCGCAGGTGGTAGGCCACTTCCTTGATCGCCTTCGCGGCGATGTCGGCGATGCGGTCGTCGGACGAGCGCCTCAGCGCCTCCAGCACGAGCTGATGCCACGCGTCGAAGAAGAACTGGCGCACCAGCGTCTGGGCGTAATCGCCGTTCGGCTGCTCGACCAGCAGCAGGTTGGTGAACTCGTGCGAGTCGCGGCGGAAGGCCAACGCGTCCTCGTCGCGGCCGCGTCCTTCGACCTCGCCGGCGTAGGACAGCCACATCCGCGCCTGGCCGATCAGGTCGAGCGCGATGTTGGTCAGCGCCATGTCCTCTTCGAAGGCCGGGCCCTTGCCGCACCATTCGGAAAGGCGCTGCGACAGCACCAGCGCGTTGTCGCCGAGGCGCATCAGATAAACGGATTTGTCATCGAGCAGCATGTCTGTCTCCAAATCCCGTCATCACATGTGCTTCACTTCTTCCGGCACCGGGAAGAAGGTCGGGTGACGATAGATCTTGTTGTTCGCGGGCTCGAACAGCGCTTCCTTGTCGGCCGGGCTGCTCGCGCTCACTTCGGATGCGGGCACGACCCAGATCGACAGACCTTCGTTGCGGCGCGTGTAGACGTCGCGAGCGTTGTTGATCGCCATCTCGGCATCCGGCGCGTGCAGGCTGCCGACGTGCTTGTGCGCGAGGCCATGCTGGCTGCGGATGAACACTTCCCAAAGGGGCCATTCCTTCATTTGTCTTCTCCTCTCGATCTCGTTATCAGGCGGCCTTGGCTGCCGCGACTTGTCTTTCGGATTTCTTTTCGGCGTGCGCGAGCAGCGCGTCGCGGAACCACGCACCGTCGTCCCAGGCCTTCACGCGGGTGCGCAGGCGGTCGCGGTTGCACGGGCCGTTGCCGGCGACGACCTGGCGGAACTCCTCCCAGTCGATTTCGCCGAAGTCGTAGTGTCCGGTGTCCTCGTTCCATTTCAGTTCGGGATCGGGCACTGTGAGGCCCAGGTATTCGGCCTGCGGCACGGTCTGGTCGACGAACTTCTGGCGCAGCTCGTCGTTCGACAGGATCTTGATCTTCCACTGCATCGACTGCGCGCTATGCACGGAGTCGCTGTCTGGCGGCCCGAACATCATCAGCGCCGGCCACCACCAGCGGTTCAGCGCGTCCTGCGCCATCTGCTTCTGTTCGGGCGTGCCGCGCGCCATCGTCATCACGAGGTCGTAGCCCTGGCGCTGGTGGAAGGACTCTTCCTTGCACACGCGCACCATCGCCCGCGAATACGGGCCGTAGGAGCAGCGGCACAGCGGAATCTGGTTCATGATCGCCGCGCCGTCGACCAGCCAGCCGACCGTGCCGATATCGGCCCAGTTCGTGGTCGGGTAGTTGAAGATGCTGGAATATTTCACCTTGCCCGACAGCAGGTCCGCGTAGACCTGGTCGCGCGTCACGCCGAGCGTCTCGGCCGCGCTGTAGAGGTACAGCCCGTGGCCGGCCTCGTCCTGGATCTTGGCCAGCAGGATCGCCTTACGCTTGAGCGACGGCGCGCGAGTGACCCAGTTGCCTTCGGGCAGCTGGCCGACGATCTCGGAGTGCGCATGCTGCGAGATCTGGCGGATCAGCGTGCGACGGTAGCCCTCGGGCATCCAGTCCTTCGCCTCGATCTTGATGCCGGCGTCGATCCGCTCCTGAAACGCGCGCTCTTCGGCCGACATCTCGTCGAGCCCCTGCACCCGCTTCACCCCTGTGTCCACCATCTGGGCGTACATGGCCTTCCTCCTCTGTCCGGGTTCGTGCATTTGTCGTCTGACGTGATACTTATCCTCGCGATTCGATTGTCCGTGCTGACTCATGACAATCGCGCGTTGGAACGAATCTTAGGGGAGTGCCCCGGGGCAGAATGTCGGCGTGTTCTCGACCTCTTGTAGGAATTTTCCGATTGCGGAATGCGGGAAATTGGTAGGCCGCGAAAGCCTTATGCCGCAACCAAGCGAGAGCGAACCGCTGGCGCTTGCGACACACACCGCTCGGCGTGCCACACTGTTTTTTGGATCACATCCGTGGGTATTCCACTTCGCCCTGCGCGGAGAGCGCAGAAAGCGAAGAAGACGGTTCCCGACGGGTCCCGATTCAGTCCAGCAGGCCGTTGCGCATCGCGTATTGCACGAGCTCGGCATTGCTCGAGAGACCAAGCTTCTCGAGGATCCGCACGCGGTAGGTGCTGACCGTCTTGACCGACAGGCACATCTGCACGCCCACATCCGTGAGCGACATGCCACGCACGATCTTCATCATCACCTGCATTTCGCGCACCGTGAGCTTCTCGTGCGGCGCGCCTCCACGCGCGCGGTCCATCTGCATTAGGAGATTCGCCGCGCTGCGCGGAGAGACGTAGCGTCCGCCGCCGACGACGTGGCGGATCGCTGCCAGCAGTTCCTGCGGCTCCACATCCTTCGAAAGGTAGGCATTCGCGCGGGCGCGCAGCGCGAGCACCGCGTACTGCTCCTCCGGGTACATCGACAACATGATGACCGGCAGATCCGGGCGCTCGGCACGGATCGACTCGAGGGTGTCGAGGCCGCTGCGTCCGGCCATGTTGATGTCCATGATCACGACGTCGAACTTGCCCGCGCGTATCTTCGCCAGCGCACTCGCCCCGTCGCTCGCTTCGTCCGCGACGTGCATGTCCGCTTCGTCCGAGAGCATGCGTCTCAAACCGGAGCGGAAGATCGTATGGTCGTCAACGATCAGCAGGTCGATCATTGCTTCGCCGCCCCATATAGCCCGGTACTGCGAGGAGCACGGCCGTTCCGCCGCCGGCGCGGGCATGAACATACAGTGACCCGCCGATGCTGCGCGCACGTTCGGTCATGCTCAACATCCCGATCGACCCTTCCCTCATCGATGGTCGATCGATTCCCTTCCCGTCGTCGCGCACTTGCATCTCGAAGCGACCATCCCGGTTGCGCACGCGCACTTCCACAGTTTCCGCTTGCGCGTGCCGTCCGATATTCGTCAATGCCTCCTGGAACACCCGGAAGCACTGGGTCGCCACTTGCGCGGACAGCTCGGGTTCGGCCCCCTCTACCGTGCATCCGACGACAATTTCGTTGCGCCGGCCGAAGGCCTCAAGCTCGCTGCGAATCGCGGCAACAAGCCCGAGCGTATCGAGCATCCGCGGTCGCAGCTCGTCCGAAATCTGCCGGGCGGTATCGATCGTGTCCTGGATCAGTGGGAGGAGTTCTTCCGTGATCCCGCGAATCTCGGCCAAGGCGGGATCGGAGGCCCGCCGCTGGATCCGGAAGACGTCGAGCTTGATCGAGCTGAGCATCCCGCCCAGCACATCATGCACCTCACGGGCCAATTGGCTGCGCAACTCCTCGCGCGAGCTGTTCAGATATGAGGCGAGTTCCCGCAACCGCCGCCGCGAGCGCTGAAGATCCTGATCCCGGCGAACACGTCCGCTGACGTCGATCACGACCCCCGCCAGCGCGGGCTCGCCCTGGTAGTCCACCCGAGATCCGTGCACCTCGATATGAACAGTGTGACCATCCCGATGCCGACACCGCGTGAAATAGCGAATCGACGGCACGCCCTCGTAAACGCGAAGGCGGTAGTACTCCATCGCTTCCCCGACGAACTCCGGGAGAACGAGGTCCCGAATCGACGTACCGACGAACTCCTCCTGCGTGTAGCCGAACATCTCGGCAAAGGTCGAGTTCGCGTACTGGAAACGCTCGCCGAAGACCAGATACACGCCCGCCAAGGACTGCTCGACGATTCCCTGGAAAGGGATCTCGCGGAAGTCGATTTCCACGCGTTCAGGCTGGCGGTCCGGCACGTCGGCGGGAGGTTCACGTTGGGCCATGGCTTATCGGAACATTCCTCCCGATCGACGTCAATCGTTGCGCGGCCTCACCCGCGAGTTCGGTACAGGCTTGCGGCACGCCGACCGGCACCGCGACGAGGATCCGGGCCGGGCTCAGGCGCGGTCGCGAAGCTGCTCGACTCCGGCGCTCTTCGCGCAGTTGGCGCAGCAGAAGTACTTACCCCCGCCTTCGACGCCATGGCCGACGATCTTGCAACCGCAATGCGCGCACGCCGGCGCGCACGCATGGATCGCGCATTCGAAGCTGTCGAACGTCTTGGTCTGGCCTTCCATCGTGACCTGAAACGCCTTGTCGTACTCGTTGCCGCATACATCACATCGCGCCATGTCTCTCTCCTGACGAAATCTCAACGAATGCGGCGGCGGGAAACCCGCGCCGCGGCGAATGGACCCGCAGGGCCCGGATAACGAGGGTGCGGAAGAGTCCCGCTCCGCACGTCCCCCTGCAATCGCCCTTCCCGGCTTCCCGCGGCCGGCGCGACGAGGCCCTGCAAACAAGAGTGAGGGCGCGTGAAAAGTCGATAGGACACCTCACTTGCTCGCCTACGTGACGGCAGAGACCTCGTTCAGTCGGGCTGGTACCATGCTGCCCCTGCCGGACGGTCTCGAAGCGAACCGACAGCGAGACCGGAAACCGATCGGTTTGATGTTCGGGTTCGCTCCGGCCCGAGCGCCAATCAAGCTACACCGACGCCGATAGCGTCGACGGGCGTTGCCCGGACACGCTACCTTTCACACGTTACGCTGCGCATACACCAACCCTTTCGGCACTATCTCGACTCGATGGAACAACCGCTCAATCATCAGAAGGGTGCTGCGCCTACCCACACTGCAATGATGCAGCAGTATCTCCGCATCAAGGCGCAGCATCCGGACACGTTGCTGTTCTACCGCATGGGAGACTTCTACGAGCTGTTCTTCGATGACGCGGAGAAAGCCGCGCGCCTGCTCGACATCACGCTGACGACGCGCGGGCAGTCGGCCGGCACGCCGATCCGCATGGCCGGGGTGCCTTTCCACGCGGTCGAACAATACCTCGCGCGGCTCGTGAAGCTCGGCGAATCGGTCGTGATTGCCGAGCAGGTCGGCGAGCCGGGAGCGACCAAAGGGCCGATGGAGCGCGCGGTGAGCCGCATCGTGACGCCCGGCACCTTGACCGACGCGGCGCTGCTCGACGATCGCGCCGACTCGCTGCTGCTCGCGGCGACGCTGCATCGCGGAGTGCTCGGGCTCGCGTGGCTCAATCTCGCCAATGGCGACCTGCGAGTGATGGAATGCCCGGCCGAGCAGTTGCAGGCGCAGTTCGAACGGCTGCGCCCGGCTGAAGTGCTGGTGCCGGACGGGCTGGCGCTGCCGCTGGTCGAATCGCTGTCGCCGGTGCTGCGCCGGCTCGCCGACTGGCAGTTCGACGCGGCCAACGGGGAACGCCTGCTGAGCGCTCATTTCGGCACTCGGGACCTGGCCGGCTTCGACGCCGAAGGCCTGCCGGTTGCCCTCGCGGCCGCGGCGGCGCTGTTCGAGTACGCGCGCAGCACGCAGCGCCAGAGCCTCGAGCACGTTACCGGAATGCGCGTCGAGCGCGAAGCCGAATACCTGCGCCTCGATGCGGCGACGCGGCGCAACCTGGAACTGACCGAAAACTTGCGCGGAGAGGCGTCGCCGACGCTGTTTTCGCTGCTCGACTCATGCATCACCAGCATGGGCTCGCGCTGGCTACGACATGCGCTGCATCATCCGCTGCGCGATCGTGGAGTCGCTGCACAGCGCCACGGTGCCGTCGGGGAACTCGCCGGAGCGGACGCCGGCGCCCCCGCGGACACCGGTGACGCCCGAATGCTCGGCGACGTCCGTTCTGCGCTGCGCGGCGTGGCCGACGTCGATCGCATCACCGCGCGAATCGCGTTGCGCAGTGCGAGGCCGCGCGATCTCGCCGCGCTGCGCGACAGCCTTGCGCGCCTGCCGGAACTGCACGCCGCGCTCGGCCGCGCGCAGGCCCCGCTGCTTTGCGACCTGCTCGCCGCGATCGCGGTGCCGCACGACGCGCTCGATCTCCTCGTGCGCGCCGTCGCCGCCGAGCCGGCCGCTGCAGTGCGCGACGGCGGCGTGATCGCTCCCGGCTTCGACGCGGAGCTCGACGAACTGCGTGGCATCCAGTCGAACTGCGGCGAATTCCTGCTGGCGCTCGAAGCGCGCGAACGCGAACGCAGCGGCATCGTGAACCTCAAGGTCGAATTCAACAAGGTGCATGGCTTCTACATCGAAGTGAGCCACGCGAACACCGGCAAAGTGCCGGACGACTACCGCCGCCGCCAGACGCTGAAGAACGCCGAGCGCTACATCACGCCGGAACTGAAGGCGTTCGAGGACAAGGCTCTGTCGGCGCAGGAGCGCGCACTCGCCCGCGAGAAGCTGCTCTATGAAGCACTGCTCGAAACGCTCGCCGCACATATCCCGGCGCTGCAGCGCATTGCCCGCGCGCTTGCATGTCTCGATGGCCTCGGCGCGTTCGCGGAAACTGCGGTGCGCCACGGCTACGTCTGCCCGCAGTTTTCGGAGCAGCCGGGCGTCGACATCACCGGCGGGCGCCATCCGGTCGTCGAGCGACAGGTCGAAGATTTCATTTCCAACGATTGCCGCCTCGCCCCGACCCGCCGCATGCTGCTGATCACCGGGCCGAACATGGGCGGCAAATCGACGTTCATGCGCCAAGTCGCGCTGATCGCGCTGCTTGCTCACGTCGGCGCGTTCGTGCCGGCGCAAAGTGCGCGCCTCGGCCCGCTCGACGCGCTCTTCACGCGCATCGGCGCATCCGACGATCTCGCCTCAGGCCGCTCGACGTTCATGGTCGAGATGACTGAGGCATCGGCAATCCTCCACGGCGCAACCGAACAGAGCCTCGTGCTGATGGACGAGATTGGCCGCGGCACCTCGACTTTCGACGGGCTCGCGCTGGCATTCGCGATCGCCCGCCACCTGCTCAAGAAAAACCGCTGCCTGACGCTGTTCGCGACGCATTACTTCGAGCTAACCCGCCTCAACGGCGACTACCCGGAATGCGCGAACGTGCACCTCGACGCCGTCGAGCACGCGCACCGCATCGTGTTCCTGCATGCGGTCGAGGACGGGCCGGCGAGCCAAAGCTACGGCATCGAAGTCGCGGCGCTCGCCGGCATTCCGGGGTCGGTCGTGCGCGACGCGAAACGGCGCCTGCGTGCACTCGAGAACCGCGAAATCGGCAATGGGCCGCAGGCGGACCTTTTTGCCGCGCTGCCGGATCGTGAACCCGCGACGCCGTCGCACCCGGCGCTTACCGCGCTCGCCGAACTGGACCCCGACGCCCTGAGCCCGCGAGAGGCGCTCGAGCGTCTGTATGCGCTGAAAAGGATGACTGCGTGAGCACTTCGCCGGCCCGCCCCAAGAAGCGCTCAGTCCCGCCTGGCGGGACCGCGCGTAGCGCGAGGGTGCTCCAGTGAGCACGCCGATCGACATCAGCGAAGACCGCGGCGTCCGCTATCTTCATTTCGGCTCGGAATGGATCCAGGGTGCGATGCGCATCCGCCGGCCGCATGCACTCGAACTCGCCTACACGCGCGAGATGATGGCGGGCCTGCTGCTGCGTGATGCCGAGGCGTGGCCGCGCACCGCGCTGGTGATCGGCCTCGGCGCTGCCTCGCTGGTGCGCTTTGTGCATCGCCACTGCCCGCAGACGCGTATCCAGGTCGTCGAAATCGAACGGCAGGTCGTCGCGGCTGCACGCCAGTTCTTCCGCCTGCCGGACGAGGACGCACGCTTTTCGATCCACATCGGCGACGGCGCCCGTTACGTGATCGAAACCGACCGCCGCTTCGACCTGATTCTCGTCGATGGCTTCGACCGCCACGCACGCGCCGGCGCGCTCGACACTGCGCCGTTCTACGCCGCGGCGCGTGCGCGCCTGTCGGACGCGGGACTGATGTCGACGAACCTCTTCGGCCGGTCGCGCGGGTTTCGCGCCAGCGTCGAGCGGATCATCGACGCGTTCGAGAACCGCGCGATCGCGTTTCCCTCGTGCGACAGCGGCAACGTCGTCGCATTCGGCGCGCAAGGTGAAGAGATCGCAGTGCCGGTGACGGAGTTGCGCGAACGTGCCCGGGCATTGAAAGACCGCACCGGCCTCGACCTCGGCCCGACCGTCGCCCGGCTCGAACAGGCTGGCAGTCTGCCGGGCGGCCGGCTGATCCTGTAGCTGCGCCTGCGGTCGCTTCAGGCCCTCGCTCTGCCCGCCCTGTCAGGCGGCTGCCGCTTCATGCGCCGGCGGGATCCACAGGCAGGTGCCTTTCGTCCCTTTCACGATGTCCTGCAGCACCCGCTCGTGTTCGGCCAGTTCCTCGCCGCTTGCGCAGAGCACTTTCAGCGGAGGCCGATCGACGAGCACGCCGCCGGCTTCGGCGCTGCCCGGCACGGGCTCTTCGAGCACCATCATCAGGCTCTCCTGGCCGCGCGTCATCGCCAGGTAGACTTCGGCGAGCAACTCCGCGTCGAGCAATGCGCCGTGCAGCGTCCGCGACGCGTTGTCGATCTGGTGTCGGTCGCACAACGCGTCGAGCGACGCCTTCTTGCCCGGGTTCTGCTCCTTCGCCATCTTCAGCGTATCGATGACGCCCGCGCAAAGGCTGTCGAGCTTTCCGCGCCCGAGCCGCGACAGCTCGTGGTTCAGGAAGCCGACGTCGAAGTTCGCGTTATGGATGATCAGTTCGGCGTCGCGGATGAAATCCTCGAACTCGGCCGCGATGGCGCTGAACGTCGGCTTGTCGGCGAGGAAATCCTCGGTGATGCCGTGCACCGCGATCGCCTCGGCATCGATGCCGCGCTCCGGGTTGATATAGACGTGGTAATGCCGTCCCGTCAGGTTGCGGTTCAGCAGCTCGACGCAGCCGATTTCAATGACGCGGTCGCCGTTGCGCCAGTCGAGGCCGGTGGTTTCCGTGTCGAGGACGATCTGTCTCATGCGTTTTCCCCAATATTGTTCCAGGCGCCGCCGAAGCTTCAGCCTGCGACAGTCGTGCCCTGCGTGCGCACCGCGTCGACGCCGCGACGGGCGAGTTCGTCCGCGCGCTCGTTCTCGACATGGCCGGCATGCCCCCGGACCCACACCCACTGCACCTGATGACGGCTCGCGGCTTCGTCGAGCGCGCGCCACAGATCCTCGTTTTTCACCGGCGTCTTTGCCGCGGTCTTCCAGCCACGCGCCTTCCAGCCATGGATCCACTCGGAGATGCCTTTCTGCACGTACTGGCTGTCGGTATGCACGCGCGCGACGACTGGACGCTTGAGCAGTTCGAGCGCCCGGATCACCGCGAGCAGTTCCATGCGGTTGTTCGTCGTGTGCGGTTCACCACCCCAGATTTCCTTCTCGTGCTCCCCCGAGCGCAGGATTGCGCCCCAGCCGCCTGGTCCCGGATTGCCGCTGCAGGCGCCGTCGGTGAATATTTCGATTTGATCGGTCATTTAGTCTTTTGTACTCCGCCCGTCACCTGGCGCCCCCGCTGGGCCACCGGCGAGAGCCGTTTGGCTGTGGCGCGACGATCGCGCCAGTTGGGGGTGATCAGGCGCATTCCCTGCACCCGCTTGATTCCCTGAAGGATGTAGGCGCCGCCGAATATCGGCCACCAGCGATCCCCGGCCTTGTCGATGAATCGCCAGCGTTCGAGCCATTTTCCGCTCGTGACCGCGGGCGCGTAGCAGCCGAAACTGCCCGACTGGGTTTCGAATCCCAGCAGCGCGAGCCAATCCTTCGTGCGGCGCACCGACAGATACTGTCCGCGCCACGGGAATGCCCCGTTGCCGCGTGCCAGCAGGCGGCGCACGCCCCACAGGCTGAGCGGGTTGAAACCGCTGATGATGACGTTGCCTTCGGGCACCAGCACGCGTTCGACCTCCCGCAGCACCTGATGAGGGTTCGGCGAAAACTCGAGCACGTGCGGCAGCAGCACCAGATCGAGAGTGGCGGTGGCGAACGGCAGCGCTTCAGCGTTGGACATCACTTCGGCCTCGCCCAGCCGCGCGCAACGGAAGCGAAACGGCATGCGGTTGCCGCGCAGGAACTCGTGCTCGGGCAGCCCGATCTGAACTGCGTTGTAGCCGAAAATATCGGCCACCATGACGTCGAACTTGGCCGACTCCCACTGCAGCAGGTATTGTCCCTGCGGGGTTTCAAGCCAGTCCGACAGACTGAGGATGGACATGAACGATCAGCACTCAAAAATCGGCAGCATCGAAATTATCCCTCTCCCGGCGTTCCGGGATAACTACCTGTGGCTGCTGCGTCGCGGCCAGCTTGCAGCAGTCGTCGACCCGGGTGACGCGGCAGTCGTCGAAGACGGTCTCGCGGCGCAGGGACTCGACCTTTGCGCGATCCTGCTGACCCATCACCACGCGGATCACGTCGGTGGCGTCGCCGAGCTGATCGCAAGCCGCGACATCCCGGTATTCGGCCCGGCTACGGCAGACATCGAAGGCGTGAACAATCCGGTTGCCGAAGGCGACGAAGTCAATCTCGATCGGCTCGGCATCCGCTTTCGCGTGCTCGAAGTGCCCGGCCATACCGCGAGCCACATCGCCTATCTCGCGCCGGGCCTCCTGTTTCCCGGTGACACGCTCTTCAGCGCCGGCTGCGGACGGCTGCTCGGCGGAACCGCTGCGCAACTTCATGCTTCGCTGCGCCGCCTTGCAGAGCTGCCCGGCGACACCGCCGTGTATTGCACCCATGAGTATACGCTCGCCAACCTCGCGTTTGCGCGTGTCGCCGACCCCGGGAATCCCGAGCGGGACGAATGGCTCGTCGAATGCGAGGCGCGGCGCGATGCCGGGCAGCCGACGCTGCCGACCACCATCGAACGCGAGCGGCGCGTGAACCCCTTCCTGCGCACGGGCGAACCGGCAGTGATGGGCGTGATCGCCGACCGCACCGGCTGGCGCCCGCGCGACTCGCTCGAATGCTTCACCGCGCTGAGGGCCTGGAAGGACGTTTTCTGACGCGAAAAACCGAGGTCCGCGCGGCGGCGTCGACACCGGTTTGACGCCCCCCCGCCCCTGCCCTAGAGTCCACCCTCTTTTTTCCTCTCCCGGGGCGCCGGCTCAATGGCGATTCGTTTCGCAAGCCTCCTGTTTCTCGTGTTCCTGGGCATCGCTTCGGGGGCTGTCGTGGCGTCTGCCGATTCGACGGCGCCGGGTCTCTCGCCGGAGCCGGACGCGACCAGCTTCGTCGTCAGTGATGAGGCCGCTCCGGATGGCCTTAAGATGCCTCGCGGGCCGGTCCTCGAACTGACGGACCCTCCGCTGCGCGTGCTCACGCTCGACCTCACGCGTGACGCCAACGATATCTGGGACCGCATTCGCCGCGGTTTCGGCATGCCGGACCTCGACAGCGAGGTGGTTGCCGAACAACAGCTTTTCTACATCAACCGCCCGGGTTTCCTGAAAAAGGTTTTCGAGCGTGGCGGGCGCTATCTCTACCACATCGTCGACGAGCTCGAACGCCGCGGCATGCCGACCGAGCTCGCGCTGCTGCCGATGGTCGAAAGCAGCTACAACCCGATGGCCTACTCGCGCTCGCACGCGTCCGGGCTGTGGCAGTTCATCCCCTCGACAGGGCGGAACTACAACCTCACACAGGACACATGGGTCGACGAGCGGCGCGACGTGATCGCCTCCACCGCCGCGGCGCTCGACTACCTGCAGACGATCTACGACATGCACGGCGACTGGCATCTGGCACTCGCCTCGTACAACTGGGGCGAAGGTGCGGTCGGCCGCGCGATTCAGCGCAACCTCGACGAGGGGCTTCCGGCCGAATACAGCCACCTGCGCATGCCCGGGGAAACACGCAACTATGTACCCAAGCTGCAGGCGCTGAAGAACATCGTCGCACAGCCCGAGCTGTACCGATTTGAACTTCCCTACGTGCCGAACAGCCCCCACTTCGTCACCGTCGACGCTCCCGCGACGATCGAACTCGCGACCGCGGCCCGCCTTGCCGGAATGCCGCTCGACGAGTTCCTCGCCCTGAACCCCAGCCACAACCGTCCGGCCGTCACCGAAGGCAGCGCGCTTGTCGTGCCCGTCGATCGCGCCGAACAGTTCCAGCTGCGGCTCGCCGAACATCAGCGCAACGGGACGCAGTGGCGCACCTATGAATTGCAGCGCGGCGAGACGCTCGCCTCCGTGGCGCGGGCTTTCGGCCTGTCGCTGAACCAGCTCTACCAGATCAACCGGCTCGATGCGCGCAGCCGTGTAAGCGCCGGCTACTCGCTGCTCGTCCCTGACGGCGTCGATCCAGGCAATCAGCCCGGCGATGTGCTCGAAGAGGCCGGCTCCCCCGCGCACTCGATCGTCCCGCGGTTGACTGGCGGCAAGACCGTCAGGATGGATGCGAAGGGCACGGACAAGTCGACCGCGACGAAAGGCACGAAACCCGCGGCGAAGAACGGCGCCAAGCGCGCGGCTGGCAAAAACGCGGGGACTGCGACGAGGAAAACTCCAACCGCGCCAGCAGCGAAAAAAATGAGCGGCGGACCGGAGAAATCGACGTCGGGCAAGAAGCAGCCGCAAAAAAACCAGCGCTGAGGACAGAGCGTGGGCCGATCGTTCGCTCGCAATGCATTGCGGCGGCAAAGGTAAGTGGCGGAACAGCCGGAAGCCCGAAACTTCGACTGCTGTCGCGCTCAGCGTGGCCAGTGGCAGCGGACGACCTGGCCTGCGCCACGAGCCGTTTCGCCCGGATACTGCGCGCGGCAAATGTCCGTCGCATGAGGGCAGCGGGGATGGAAGTGACAGCCGGCGGGCGGATCGAGCGGCGACGGCAGGTCGTCGCCCGGAGGCGCTGACCGGACGTCTGAGGCTTCGTCGTCGATGCGCAGCACCGCCGCAAGCAACGCGCGGGTATAGGGATGCGCGGGCGCGGCGAGCACGCGTTCGACCGGGCCGCGCTCGACGATGCGGCCGAGATACATCACCGCGACGTCGTGCGCGAGCCAGCTCACGACGCCGAGGTTATGCGTGATGAACAGGTACGCGAGGCCGAACTCGCCCTGCAGCTCGTGCATCAGGTTGAGGATCTGGGCCTGCACCGACACATCCAGCGCGCTCGTCGGCTCGTCGCAGACGAGCAGCCGCGGTGATACCGCGAGCGCACGGGCGATGGCGATGCGCTGGCGCTGGCCGCCGGAAAACTCGTGCGGGTAGCGCAACTTCATCGCCGGGGTGAGTCCGACCCGCTGCAGCAGGTCGTCGATGCGCCGCGTACGCGCCTGTCGGTCAGGCTCGACGTCGAGCGCGAGCATGCCTTCTTCGATGATCTGGCCGACGCGCATGCGCGGGTTCAGCGACGCGAACGGATCCTGGAACACCATCTGGAACGAGCGGCGCAATGGCCGCAGCGCCGCGCGCGACAGTCCGGTGATCGGCACGCCGTCGAGAAAAACCTCGCCGGCGCTCGGCGCGACGAGCTGCAGGATCGCCTTGCCGGCCGTCGTCTTGCCGCAGCCGGACTCGCCGACCAGCGCCAGCGTCCGGCCCGGGGCCAGCGTCAGGCTAACCCCGTCGACCGCCTTGACGCTTCCGACCTCGCGTCGCAAAAGGCCTTTTCGCACCGGAAAATGCACTTTCAGGTCGCGCACGTCGAGCAGCGGCGCGGGCGTCTGGCGACGCGCAGTGTGGGTGAATGCGGCTGCTGCTGGTGTCGCTGTCGCTGCCGCTATCGCGGCCGCGCTCCGGCCAGCCGAATAAAGATGACAGCGCACCGCCTGCCCGTCCCGCTGCTCCCAGACGGGCGCTTCGCGGCGGCACACGTCGAAGGCTTCGGGACAGCGGTCGGCAAAACGGCAGCCGACGAAGTCGCGGTCGAGCGCCGGGACGTTGCCGCCAAGCGCCGCGAGCGGACGCTGGCGCTGCACGTCGGTCGGCAGCGCCGCGAACAGCTTGCGCGAATACGGGTGCAGCGGGCGGCGGAAAAAATCGGTGCGATTTCCCGTTTCGACCAGTTCACCCGCATACATCACGCCGACTCGCTGCGCCATCCGTGCCACCACGCCGAGATCGTGCGTGATCAACAGCATTCCCATGCCGCGCTCGGCCTGCAGGCGGGCGAGGAGATCGAGCACTTGCGCCTGGATCGTGACGTCGAGCGCAGTCGTCGGCTCGTCGGCGACGAGGAGCTCCGGCTCGCCGGCGAGCGCGATCGCGATCATGACCCGCTGCTTCATGCCGCCGGAAAACTGGAAAGGGTAGTCGTCGAGGCGCCGCCCGGCGTCCGGAATCCCGACCGATTCGAGCAGTCGACGCGCTTCGGCACGGGCTGCAGCACCTTCGAGGCCGCGATGGCGCACGAGCACTTCGCCGATCTGGCTCATCACCGTCATCACGGGGTTGAGGCTCGTCGAAGGCTCCTGGAAGATCATCGCGATCTGCCCGCCGCGCACTTGGCGCATGCGTGCCTCGGTCAGGCGCAGCAGGTCCCGCCCGGCGAAGCGCACCTCGCCGCTCGCGATGCGGCCGCCGTCGGGCAGCAGGCGCAGCAGCGCCAGCGCCGTCATCGATTTACCGCAGCCCGATTCGCCCAGCAGCGCGAAGGTCTCGCCGCCCGCGATCGAGAACCCCACGCCGTCGACCGGACGCACCGGACTTTCATCCGGCCCGATCAGCACACGCAGCTCGCTCACCTCCAGCAACGGCCCGTGCAGCTCGCGCGGGGGTTCGGCAGCAGGGCTTCCGGTTTTCTCGATCGTTGCGGTCATCGTCACAGGATAACGGAGCAGACAGGAAAAGGGCCGCTTGCGCGGCCCCCTTCGTGCGGGATCAGCGAATCATCAGTGGTGGTGTCCGCCGGCCCCGTGAACGTGACCGTGCGAGAGTTCTTCGGCAGTTGCCGGACGCACCTCTGCGACGGTGACATCGAACACGAGGGCCGTGCCGGCGAGCGGGTGATTGCCGTCGACGACGACCTTGCCTTCGGCAATGTCGGTGATGCGGTAAATCATCTCCTCTTCGCCGTCGTCACTGACGCGTTCGAACGACATGCCGACTTCGATGTTGTCGGGGAACTGGCCGACTTCCTCGACCAGCACCAGCTCTTCGTCGTAGTCGCCAAAAGCGTCTTCGGGCTGCAGCTTGATCTTGACCTGGTCGCCGACCTTCTTGCCGTGCAGCGCTTCTTCCAGCGCCGGGAAGATGCCGTCGTAGCCGCCGTGGAGGTAGACCAGCGGTTGCTGACCGTCGTCGATCATGTTGCCGTCCGGATCGACGACGGTGTAGTTAAGCGTTACCACGCTGTTCTTGACGATTTCCATGTGCATTCTCTGTTAGTTTCCTGACCAGTTCGAAAACCCCCGCCACGTGGCCGCGGGCGGAAACGTCCTGGAGCTTGTGGCGGATGACGCCTTCCTTGTCGATGACGAAAGTCGTCCGCACCACCCCCATCTTCTTCACACCGTCGACTTCCCTCGGCTGCCACACGTGGTAGAGCCGGCAGACCTCCCTCTCGACGTCAGAGAGCAGACGTACCGACAACCCGTGCTGGTCGCGAAACTCGGCGTGGGTCAGGCAATCGTCGGGACTCACACCGACCACGATGCAGTCATGACGGGCAAAGTCGTCTTCGTGATCGCTGAAGTCGGCCGCCTGGCGCGTGCATCCCGGGGTGTTGTCGCGCGGATAAAAGTAGAGGACCACATGATGCCTGCCGCGTTCCGCGGCGAGGTCGAAAACCTCCATCTCCGCATCCGGCAATGAAAACGCTGGCGCCATCTCACCGATCTGCAGCATGTGATCCCCCTGACGTGCGAAAGATTCTAACGGAGAGCCGGAGCGAACTCTACCGGTAACCGGAGCGGGCCGCAGCGCCCTGAAAAGTCTTCAACGGGCGCGGCGACGCCAGGTCGCGGGCGGCAGGCCGACCAGACGCTTGAAGGCGCGCGAGAACGCAGCTTCCGATTCGTAGCCGACATCGAGCGCGATCGAGGCGACGTTGCGGCCGGTTTCGCGCAGCAGGCGCGAACCGACCTGGATGCGCCAGTTCGCCAGATAGTGCATCAGCGGTTCGCCGAGGAACTGCACGAACCGCTCATGCAGCGCGGAGCGGGACAGCCCGACCTGCTGGCCGAGTTCATCGATCGTCCACGGACGCTGGGGGTATTCATGCAGGAGAGCAAGGGCGTGGCCGACGTAGCAGTCGCGCAAACCGGCCAGCCAGCCGGTCGCGTCTTCCGGCAGGCCGTCGAGATAGCGCCGCGCGGTGTCGACGAACATCATCTCGGCCAGGCGTTCGAGCACCGCGTCAGCGCCGGGACGGCGCTGCGTCGACTCCTGCGCCGCCTGGTCGATGACGCCTGCGATGGCCCCTCCGGCGCGCGCCGCCGGCAGGTGCAGCAGGCGTGGCAAGGCAGCTAACAGCGGATTGAACGGCCGCAGGTCGCAGCCGAGGAATCCGCACACCAGGATCGTGTCGGCGTCGGCGACCGGTGCCGCCGAGCCGGGTTCCCTGACGCCCCGATGATAGGCGACGGGCATCGGCCGGGGTTCGTGCCGCATGGCGAAAACCCAGTCGGCGTCCAGCCGTACAGGTTCCACGTCCGGAGCGCTGGACATGACGTGGGCGTCGCCGTGGGGAAACATGACAATGTCGCCGACCCCGAGCCACACCGGCGTCAACCCGCTGACAGCGGCCCAGCCGGCGCCCTTCGCGACCATGTGGAACTCCATGACCTGCTCCGCGCCGGGCAGCACTGCCGCCGCAATTTCACGCGCGGGAGGCGCTTCGGCGGCCCAGTCCTCCCAGCAGCTGACGTAGTAGAAGACCGCGCCCCGCAGGCGAACGGCACGCAACAGATCGGACAGCGGATCTCGGCTCATGGTGTTGTTCCGGTCGGCAATGCCCGGGCTGCGCAGTGCCTTCGGATCGACCGGCAGTCAACTGCGGACGCACGAGCAAATTTGCCCGACTTTCAGTGAAGCATCAAACGCAGCGCGGCGAAAGAATGACTGCGTCGGAAGGTGATGCTCGCCGCGCCGACCCGGGCCCGGAGAGGACCGGTTTTCCCCCTCGACAGGAGATCATCATGAACGCACCCACCGCCCTGTGCCCCTCCAGCCAGTCCATTGCGGTTCCACCGCCACCCGACCTCGAAGCGATCAAGCTGCGTCAGCAAGCGACCTGGGCAAGCGGAGATTACGGATTCATCGGCACGCGCCTGCAGATCGTCGGCGAATTGCTGGCCGAAGCCGTCGACCTGCGGGCGGGCGAACGCGTGATCGATGTGGCCGCCGGCAACGGCAATGCAACGCTGGCCGCGGCACGGCGCTTCGCCGAAGTGACCGCGATCGATTACGTGCCGCACCTCCTCGACCAGGCCGCCGGGCGTGCACGCGCCGATGGCCTGGCGGTGGACTTCCGCGTCGCCGACGCCGAAGCGCTGCCCTTTGCCGACAGCAGCTTCGACGTCGCGCTGTCAACGTTCGGCGTGATGTTTACCCCCGACCACGACCGCAGTGCCGGCGAATTGCTGCGCATGGTTCGCCCCGGCGGGCGCATCGGCCTTGCTGCCTGGACTCCGGCCGGATTCATCGGCGAACTGTTCCGCGTCATCGGCACCCACGTTCCGCCTCCGGCCGGCGTCCGCTCGCCGTTGCGGTGGGGCGATGAACCGTATCTCGTCGAGTTGTTCGGTTCCCACGCCGCCGACATCCGCTGCGCGCGCCGGTCGTTCAACTTCCGCTTCCGCTCCCCCGCGCACTGGATCGAGGTCTTCCGCACCTACTACGGCCCGACGCACAAGGCCTTCGTAGCGCTGGACGGCGACGGGCAGGCGCGGCTTCACGCCGACCTGCTGCAACTGCTCGAATCCCGCAATACGGCGGGGCCGGATTCGCTGGTGATTCCAGGTGAATATCTCGAAGTAGTAGTCATGCGGCAGTAGCGCAGCGGCGTAAAACACACCCGTCCCACGTTTTTTGCCCGGTGCCCGGCACGATGCGCGCCGGGCATCCTAGCCGCGACAACGGACGGGTCGAAAACGGGGCCGAAGCAGGCGAGACGGCAACGAGCGGAAAACGCAACGGATTCAATGGCTCTTGTGATCGAGCCTTTTCCGGCTGCGCAGGAAGTCCACAACCTGGTCGGGAGGCAGCGGCCGGCTGATCAGGTAGCCCTGCAGCTCGTTGCACTTGAACAGGCGCAGGAATTTCGCCTGCTCTTCCTCCTCGACGCCCTCGGCGATCACCTTCAGATCCAGCGAATGGGCGAGCGAGATGATCGTCGCGACGATCGTCATGCTCTCGGGCGTCGTCGCCATGGTCTCGATGAACGACTTGTCGATCTTCAGCGCGCCCACCGGCAGCTTCGCGAGGTAGCCCAGCGACGAGTACCCGGTGCCGAAATCGTCGATCGCGATGTCTCCGCCCATGAGCCGGATCTCGGTCAGCTTCGCGATGTTTTCCTGCATCTCCGTCATCACCATGCTCTCGGTGATCTCGAGATCCACATGCCGCGCATCGCCATTGGCGTCCTCGACCGCGCAGCGCACGGATTCGACGAAGTTCTTCTGCTGCAGCTGGATCGCGGACACGTTGACGGCAATGCGCGGCGGATCGATCCCCGTTTCCCGCCAATCATGGGCGTCGGCGAGCGCCCGTCGGATCGCCCATAATCCCACCTGCAGGATCATCCCGGTCTCTTCCAGGATCGGAATGAACTTGTCCGGCTGCACCAGGCCGACCGTCGGGTCGTTCCATCGCATCAGGGCTTCGAGTCCGGTGACGAGGCCGGTCGCCCCGGACACTTTCGGCTGGTAATAGAGCACGAATTCGTCGCGCTCGAGGGCTTGGCGCAGGCGATTCTCGAGCATCAGCGACTCGGCGACGCGGGCATTCATTTCCGGCCCGTAGAACAGGTAGTTCACCCCCGAGCCCTTGGCCTTGCGCAACGCCGCCTCGGCATTCCTGAGCACGGTGTCGGCGTCCTGGTCTTCGCCAGTCGAGACCGCGATCCCCGCCGACGCGGCCACGCGCAGTTCGTTGTCGCCGACCAGGATCGATCTGCCGAAGACGTCGACAGCGAACTGCTCGATCAGGTGTGCGATTTCGGTGACTTGCCGGTTGTCGCTGACGATGCCGGCGAAGTGGTCGACGGCGATGCGGGCGACATCGAGCGGATTGGGCCACGCTGCGCTCAGCCGCTGCCCGACCTCGCGCAGCACCGCGTCGCCGACCTGGCGGCCGAAGGTTTCATTGATGTTGCGGAAGCGGTGGATATTCCATACCACGACCGCCAGACGCTCGCCCGGATGCTGCCGAACGCTTTGCAGCGCTTGGGCCAAGTGTTCGAGCAGATGGGCGCGATTCGGCATGCCGGTGAGGAGATCGTGGTACGCGACGAACGCGAGGCGGTCCTTCTTGGCGATGAATTCGAGCGCGAACGACACGTCGCCGGCCAGTTCACCAAGAAGTTGCAGTTCGTCGCCGGCAAAAAAACCGGGCTCCGCGGCATAGAGCACCAGTACCGCCGCGACCTTCCCTTCGGAGAAAAGCGGCAGCGCGATTTTCGAGCGGTATCCGTAGCGCTGCGCTTCGGACAATCCTGCCATGCTCGCCCCTGATGCCGGTATGTCGTTGATGAACACCGGAACTCCGCTGCGCACCGCCTCTCCGACCGGATCGCCGGTTTCTCCCGCGGTGGAAGCGGCGAGTTCCCGGGCCGCAACCGCATCGTCGGTTCCGGCCCACGCCACCGCCGCAACCTGCATCGTCGCCGGATCGAGTTCGCCGATCCACGCGATGCCGAACTCCCCCTCCTCGACCGCGATGCGGCAAGCCTCGTCGAACAGCGCGTCACGACTGTGAATGCGCACGATCGCGGAGTTGATGCCGCTCAGAACGGCATACACGCGCGTGAGGCGGCGAATGCGCTGTTGCTGCTCGCTGCGTTCGAGAAACTGCCCGATCTGGCCGCCCAGCGAAGCCAGGGTATCGGTCAGTCGCGAATCTTCATCCTGATATTCGCGACTGAAGACCTCGAGCACGCCCGCGACCTCCCCGCGCACGACGATTGGAAACGCGCCTCCAGAGTGCAGCCCTGCGTCGAGTGCCTCTAGGGTCCAGGAGCAACCCGGATTCGGTTCGATTCGCGAACGCCACAGCGGCCGGCGCGACGACCAGACGTTGCCGGGAGCCCCTCGGTCGGGTTCGAGCACCATCCGGCATGTCTTCGCCACCCATTCGCCGCACAGTTCCGTCGGCTGGCACCACGCTCCGAGGCAGCGCAGCACCCCTCCGGGCTCATCCACCTTCCACAACGCCCCCGCCGCGAAATCGAGCTTTGCGCAGATCGCCTGCAATACCTTCAGCGCGACTTCGTCAAAGCTCACTGCTTCCCCGAGGATGCGCGCCACCTCGTATTGCGAGCTCAAATGCCGCTGTGCCCGTTCGCGGGCGACGATCTCGACTTCGAGTTCGAGGGCGTGCCCGCTTACCTGCCGGTACAGGCTGCCGTTCTCGTAGATCCGTCCGACCTGCGCCGCGAGGATGCGCAGCAATTTCTCGTCGTCCGCGGTAAAACCGCCCTCCCCCTGCTTGTTGCCGAGGCACAGCCAGCCATAAACCTTGGTCAGGGACGTGAGCGGTGCGGCGACGATGGAACGCAGTGGCGGATACCCTGCCGGCAAGCCGGTTTCGACGCCGCGCTCGCCGGGAAACTCGTAACGCTCCGCCTGTTGCTCGCGATAGACCCTGCCGAGCAGGCCCTCCTCAAGTTGCACCGCTCCCATCGTCGCGACAACTTCCGGTGGAATGCCGCAATGGACGGTGTATGCCAGCGCCTCGCTGTCCGTACAGCGTGCGACGAGGCTGCCATAGTCCGCGCCGATGAGCTGCCGCGCCCGCTTGCAGACGTGGTCGAGCAGTTGGGCCAGATCACGCTGCGACGCAAGTTGCAGATTGAGCTCGATCAGCGCCTCGAGCTTGTCGCTTGCCGCCTGCAGTTCCGCGACTTTCTCGGCGAGCTTGCCGGTCATCAGTTGCAGGTGCCGGCGGTCGAACTCGGGCTCCGGGAGGGTCGCGACCGGCGCGCTCGCCGATTGCTCGAGCGCCTTCGTCACCACCCGGATGATCTCTTCGGGATCGGACGGCTTGATCAGAATATCGACAACTCCGCATGCGTTGGCGAGCCGTTGCGCGTCGTCCTCTAGATAGTAGGCGGTGTAGAAGATCACCGGCGTCTCGCTGATCGCCGCATCGGCACGCAGCTGCCGCACGAATTCGTAGCCATCGACCTGCGGCATCAGGATGTCGCAAATCACCAGCGCCGGCTTTTCCTCGCGCACCAGCCGAAGCGCCTCGGCACCATCGGCCGCCTCGATGACGCGATGATTCAAGGCCTTGAGAATCGTCGCCAGCAACTCGCGGTTGTCAGGCATGTCATCGACGACGGCGATAGTAGCCATGCTCGGGTACCGTCCCCCAATCACCGGCCGCCGTGCTGCTGGCGCAGCGACAGCGGCAGATACTGTTCGATCAGTGAGACAAACTCTTCCGGTTCGATCGGTTTCGACAGATAACCGTCGAACCCTGCGGCGAGCACCTGCTCCCGGTCTCCGATCATCGAAAACGCGGTGACTGCGACAACCGGGATCTGCGCCAGGGCGGGGTCGCTCTTGAGCTCCCCCACCACTTCGTAGCCGTTCTTCTTGGGCATCTGTAGGTCGCAGATAATCAGATCCGGCGGGTGGCGGCGCGCCAGCTCGAGCGCTGCCTCCCCGTCTTCGGCCGAAAGAATGTCGTAACCGTTTGCCGAGAGAAGGTAGCGCAGCAGTTCGAGGCTGGCAGGATGATCTTCCGCGATGAGTATTCGTGCGGCCACTTTTCAGGGCTCCGGCAAAGTCAGGGTGAAGACGCTGCCTGTACCCAGCGTGCTCGTACAACTCAGCTCGCCTCCTAGCAACACGGCGAGCTTGCGGCTCAGATGCAGCCCGAGACCGGTGCCTTCCACTCCCTTCGTCCGCGACGCCTGTCCCTGGACGAAAGCTTCGAACAACGAGGAAAGCTCCTGTTCCCCGATTCCCGGTCCGGTGTCGCTGACCGACAGCACGAGTTCGCGCTTTTTGCCCGCCTTGTCGAGTGCCAGGTCGATCCGGACGCTGCCGTGCACGGTGAACTTTATGGCGTTGCCGACGAGGTTGATGATGATCTGACTCAGGGCGCGCCGATCGGTTTCGACGACGATCGGGTCCGAGCGCATAGCCACGATCAGTTCGAGCCCCTTCGACAGCGCCTGCGGACGCAGCGAGGCAGCGATTTCACCGACCAGCGCGCCGCAGTCGATCAGCTCGAAATTGAGTTCGATCTTGCCGGCCTCGATCTTGGCGAGATTCAACAGGTCGTTGATCAGCGCGAGCAGATGGCGCGCGTTGTTGCGGACGATCTCCAGCTGGCGGGTCTGCTCGGGATTGAGCTCGCCCGGCAGCTTCATCAGCAGCGTGCCGGTGAAGCCGATGACTGCGTTGAGCGGCGTGCGCAGCTCATGGCTCATGCTGGCAAGGAAGTGGTCTTTCGCGCGGTTGGCGGCGAGCAGTTCGAGATTCTTTTCCTGCAACGTCTGCTCGAAACCCCGGCGCTCGCTGACGTCCCGGATCGCGCTCATGACGACCGGCGTTTCCTCGGTCTTCAACGGACTCAGGCTGATCTCGACGGGAAACTCCGTTCCGTCCTTGCGCAAGCCGTACAGTTCGAGCCCGGCACCCATCGCCCGAGTACGGGGAGCCGAGAAGTAATGCGACCGATGCCCCTTGTGCGCGCCGCGGAAACGCTGCGGCAGCAGGTCCTCGATCGGGCGGGCGCGCAGTTCGTCGCGCTCGTAGCCGAACAGCCACTCGGCCTGCCTGTTCGCGATCAGGATGTGACCCGTGGGATTGACGATGACGATGCCGTCCGGCATCGAATCGAGCAGTTCCCGGAACTTCGATTCGAGCGACTTGCTGTCGCGCTGCACTTTCAGCTGCGTGACGTCCTTTTCCGAAAACAGCAGAAACAGCTCCCCCGGCCCGCCCTGCCCGACCTTGCCTGAAATGACGACGTAAATCAGCGTGCCGTCGCTGCGCCGGCGCAAGGCCTCGAAAGTGCCGCGCCCGAGTTCGATCGTTTCGGCGATGAAATGGTCCTGCTCCGCTTCGCTGCCCGGCACCGTCACGAGCTCGTGGATCCTCGTGCCGACGGCCTCCGTGCGCGAGTAGCCGAACATCCGCTCGGCGCCGTCGTTCCACTCCAGCACCTTGCCCGCGTGATCGAGCATCATCAACGCATCGGGGTCATCCGCGATCCATCTGTAATCGACCTGGTCGGGCATCGCTCGCTCCGGAAGGTGGCACGCCGGCCGCGCGGGGATCCCCTGCTCGAAAGCGAACCGCGGCTACGGTGCACAGCTTATTCAATAACCGCTAGAAACGGGACGCCGGACCGTAACAAATCGCGCCCGGCGAACGAGCCGATGCGCGCGCGCCCCTCAGCCTTCGAGCTCGCGAGCGCGGTCGATCGCCTCCTCGATGCGATCGACCGCGATCACCCGCATCTCGCCGACCGCCTGTCGGGGAGCGTTCGCCTTGGGGATGATCGCAGTGGTAAAGCCGAGCTTCGCCGCTTCCCGAAGCCGCTCCTGGCCGCGCGGCGCCGGGCGGATTTCGCCCGCCAGCCCGACTTCACCAAACACCACCAGCTCACGTGGCAGCGGGCGGTTGCGCAGCGACGACACGATCGCCAGCAACACTGCGAGGTCGGCGGCGGGCTCGGCGATTTTCACCCCCCCGACGGCATTGACGAACACGTCCTGGTCGAAGCACACGACTCCGGCGTGCCGGTGCAGCACGGCCAGGAGCATCGCCAGTCGGTTCTGTTCGAGTCCCACCGACAGCCGTCGCGGATTCGGGCTGTGCGCACCGTCGACGAGCGCCTGGATCTCGACGAGCAGCGGACGCGTGCCTTCCTGCGTGACCAGCACGCAGCTGCCCGACACCTGCTGGCTGTGCTGCGACAGGAAAAGCGCCGACGGATTGCTGACGCCGCGCAGACCGCGCTCGGTCATCGCGAACACGCCCAGTTCATTGACCGCGCCGAAGCGGTTCTTGAACGCACGCACCAGGCGGAAGCTCGAATGGGTGTCGCCTTCGAAGTACAGGACGGTGTCGACCATGTGCTCGAGCACGCGCGGGCCGGCCAGCGTGCCGTCCTTCGTCACGTGGCCGACCATGATCATGCAGGTGCCGCTCTGCTTCGCGTGGCGTGTCAGCTGCGCGGCGCATTCGCGCACTTGCGCGACCGAGCCGGGCGCCGACTGCAGCACTTCAGAATACACCGTCTGGATCGAGTCGATCACGACGATGCGCGGGCGTTCGTCGCGGAGCATCGCGAGGATCCGCTCCAGGTTGATCTCCGCGAGCAGTTGCAGGCCGGCGGGATCGAGCTGCAGGCGCTGCGCCCGCAGCGCCACCTGTTCGCCCGACTCCTCGCCGCTGACGTAGATCGCCTTGTGCCGCGCAGCCAGCACCGACAGTGCCTGCAGCAGCAGCGTCGATTTGCCGATGCCAGGGTCGCCGCCGATCAGCACGACGCCGCCCGCCACCAGCCCGCCGCCCAGCACCCGGTCGAACTCGTCGATCCCGGTCGGGGTGCGGGGCTCTTCGCGCGGCTCGAGTTCGGCCAGCGTCTGCAGTTGCGCAGTGCTGCCTGCCAGCGCCGCGAACCGGCTGCCGCCGCCAGCTTCGGCCACGGCTTCGACGAGCGTGTTCCACGCCTTGCACTGCGGGCACTGCCCCTGCCAACGCGGCGCCTGCGCGCCGCATTCAGTGCAGCTGAAGACCGTCTTCGCTTTCGCCATCACTCGCGTCCGGGCAAGGCTGCGGCCATCGCGGAGAGCTCCGCGACGGCGTGTTCCGCAAACGTCGTGATGAGGGCCGAGCGGAACTTGTCCTTCGGGATGATCACTTCGAGCGGCGTGTACTGCTTCGGTTCAAGCGGCACCGAAACCAGGCGTCCCTCCCGGATGTCGCGCTGGATCGCGGCGGACGACGCGATCGCAAAGCCGATGCCTTCGCCAGCCAGATATTTGACGGTCGCGAGGCTGCCGAGCTCGGCGCAGACGTTCACTTCGTCGATGCCGATTCCGGCCGCGGCAAAGAACTGCTCGGCCAGTTCGCGGATCGCGTTGCCCGGATCGCGCGTAATGAAAGCGTGTTCGAGCAGATCGTGCGCGGTGAGCCGCGTCTTCGACGCGAGCGGGTGGCCCGGGCGGCAGATCACGAACAATTCGTCGCGCGCGGCGGTGAAGCGTTCGATCGCCGGCTGTTCGGACACGATCTCGATCAGCCCTAGATCGAGCTCCCGCGCCGCGACCCGGTCCTCGGTGAGCTGCGAATTGCCCACCACGACTCGTGGAATCACCCGCGGATATTTATGCTTGAAGCGCTCGAGCAGTTTCGGCAGCCAGTACGCGGCGATCGTCGTGCTGGTGCCGATGCTCAGCGTTCCGCCCAGCTCGTCGGTCAGTTCCGACACGCGCGACTCGAGCTCCTCCGAGAGGTCCAGGATCCGGTCGGCATAGGCGAGCACGACTTCGCCGGCCGTCGTAAGGGTGACCTTGCCGTGCCCGCGCTCGAGCAGTCGCGTGTTGAAGTGTTCCTCGAGCTGCTTGATCTGGAACGTGACCGCCGGCTGGGTCATGAAAAGATGTTCGGCGGCGCGGGTAAAGGAACCGTGCTTGGCCACCGCGCTGAATACCTGCAGCCTGCGATCTGCCATCCCCACCTCTCCATAAATCGTGTTTATACGCTGTATTAAACCACATGCCGTCGCTGCGGTCGCCACCTGATTGGTACGGTCCGATCCCGGAACAGGCGGAGCCTTGTTTCGAATCAAAACATTTCAGCCCTGGCGTGATATAAACCGCCCTTTACTCACGTGACGGCGCTTCCCTCCGATGCCGCTCGGCTTCTACATCATCATGGCAGCGCAGTTTTTTTCCGCGCTGGCCGACAATGCCTTGCTGATCGTTGCAATCGCGCTTCTCCGTGAAATGGCGGCCCCGGAACAATTCGAGCCGCTGCTGAAACTGTTCTTCACGGTTTCCTACGTCGCCCTCGCCGCGTTCGTCGGCGCCTTTGCGGATTCGATGCCGAAGTGGCGTGTGATGCTGATCAGCAACACGATCAAGATCGGCGGGTGCCTGATGCTGTTCCTGGGCGCGCATCCGCTGCTCGCGTACGCGGTGATCGGTCTCGGCGCAGCCGCCTACTCGCCGGCGAAATACGGCATTCTTACCGAATATCTCCCGCACCGGCTGCTGGTCGTTGCCAACGGCTGGATCGAAGGCCTGACCGTCGGCGCGATCATCCTCGGCACCGTGCTCGGCGGTCTCCTCATTCGCCCCGATGCATCGGCCTGGCTCACGAGCTTGGGGCTGCCGCTGGTCGACGGCACCTTCAGCGCCACGATCGCGGTGATCGGCCTGTTTTACGTGATCGGCGGAATCTTCAATTTCTACATTCCCGACACCGGCGTCGATCACAAGCCGCTCAAGAACAACCCGGTCTACCTGATCCATGATTTCAACCATTGCCTGAAGCTCCTGTGGCGCGACAAGCTCGGCCAGATCTCGCTCGCCGTCACGACGCTGTTCTGGGGCGCCGGGGCGACGCTTCAATTCATTGTCATCAAGTGGGCCGAACACAATCTGGGATTCAATCTCTCGCAGGCGTCGATGCTGCAGGGTGTGGTCGCGATCGGCGTGGCGCTGGGGGCGGTGATGGCGGCGAAGATGATCAGCCTGCGTCGTTCCGTCCACGTGATTCCGCTCGGAATCGCGATGGGACTCGTGGTGACGGCGATGGTCACCGTCACCCACGCGACGCTCGCGATGCTGCTGATGGTGCTCGTCGGCGCTCTCGCCGGATTTTTCGTCGTGCCGATGAATGCGCTGCTGCAGCACCGCGGCCATATCCTGATGGGCGCCGGGCACTCGATCGCGGTGCAGAACTTCAACGAGAACCTGTCGATCCTGGTGATGACCGGCCTTTACGCGCTGCTGATCATGTCGGGCCTGTCGATCCACATCGTCATCGTGATGTTCGGGCTGTTCGTCGCGGGAATGATGCTGATGGTCAAGTGCCACCACGAACGGAACCAGCGCGAATTCGATTCAGTCGCGCTGCTCGATGAACACAAGCACTGAGCAGGTCCTCAGCGAGGCCGCCGCGCCTGTCTTGCGTCATCCCGGGGTCGATTTTTCCATGAGTTGCCGGGCAAAACACAGGTCTTCCCAGACTTTCGCCTTGTCCCGCTGATTACGCAGCAGGTAGGCCGGATGGTAGGTCACGATGACCGGCGTTCCGCGATACCTGAACACCTGTCCGCGCGCAGCGCCGATCGCCACATCGACGCCGAGCAGCGCGCGCGCTGCCGGACGGCCGAGCGCAACCAGCAGGCGCGGCTGCACCAGCGCGATCTGCCGGGCGAGATAGGGTTGGCAGGCCTCGATCTCGTCGTTTTCCGGCGTGCGGTTGTGCGGCGGTCGGCACTTGACCGCATTCGCGATATATACCCCTTCGTCCCGCTTCAACCCGATCGCTGCCAGCATCGCGTCGAGGAGCTTGCCGGCGACGCCGACGAACGGTTCGCCGCGCTGGTCTTCTTCCGCTCCGGGCCCCTCGCCGACGAACATCCAGCGCGCCTGCCGATCGCCGACCCCCGGCACTGCCTGGCGACGCCGCTCGCACAGGCGGCATGCTGTGCAGGCACGAATATCGGCGTCGAGTGCGTCCCAGTCGAGGGTTTCGATCCGCCCCGCGCGCTCGTCAGGGTAGTCGGCCGCAGGGGCGAGTGCAACGGGCCCCGGCTGTGGCGCAGGGACGGACTGCGACCGGTGGGAGGCTTGCCGTTCTTGGGCAGAGACGATGCCGGCTTCCCTCGCGGACGGGGCCACGGCAGCCGGTTCTTCCGGCACTGCCTCCGGCGCGTCCGCCTGCAGCGCCTGCGGTGTTCCACGCAACCGCCACAGCGGGGCGAGGCCCATTTCGCGCAGAACCGCATCCCGACGCTGGTTCATAATTCGACCCGCATCACGATCGCGTCCTCGCGACCGCCTTCGCGCAGCGCGTAGTAGCCCTTGCGCCGTCCGATCGGCTGGAGGCCGTGCGAGCGATACAGCGCCAGAGCCGCGGAATTCGAGGGACGGACTTCGAGAAAGAACTGCGACGCACCGCATCGCCGCGCTTCGGCCAAAAGATGGCGCAGGAGAGCCGTGCCGAGCTTCGCGCGCTGGGACTCGCGCGCCACGCTGATGTTGAGCAGATGCGCTTCGTCCAGCACCATCAACATGACGGCATATGCAACAAGGGATCCGCCGACACGCATCACCCATGCGCTGTGGCCGGCCGCCAGCGAGTCTGCGAAGTTTCCCCGGGACCACGGGAAAGCATGAAGTACCCCTTCTTGGTGGACGACCCAGTCGAGGTCGCCATCGCTCATCGGGGAGAAATCGGGTGCTGCGGCGTTCAAGCGCGCCCTCCCCGGGCGAGACGTTCCGCCGTCGTCAGCGCGACCTTGTCGCGCACATACAGGGGGACGGCGTATTCGGGCGCCAGCATCCGCCCTTCGCGGACCTCGCCAGCCGCCAGCCGGGCAACATCGGCAGCGCGGGGAACGGCCGTCGAATTGCGGCCCGACAAGCGCGCGACGACAGACGCCGGGATCCCGGCTTCATGAACGCGGAACGCCGAGCCGACGCCGAACCACCGTTCGCCGGCAGGCAAAGCCAGATGCTGCGGCGGCGAGCAGGCGGGAACCTGCACTTGGATCGCCCGTTCGCCCTCTACGCGATATGCCGCCGAATACACTTCGCCCATGCGGGCATCGGTAGCGGCGAAAACCGTGCTCCCTTCGCCCTGCAACGCCAGCGCGGCGAGGCTGCATATCGGCACCACCCCGATCCCGGCGCCCATCCCGAGACCCTGAGCGACCCCGCACGCCAGCCTCAGCCCCGTGAACGCACCGGGTCCCGCGCCGAACGCGATCGCATCGAGTGTGGCGATCGACAACTCGGCGTCCCGGAGCAGTGTCCGAAGCGTCGCCAGCAGGTGCTCGGAATGATTGGCATGCCCTTCAAGGCGACGGTCGACGACGACGTCGTCGACCAGCAAGGCGACGCTCGCGTGTTCACACGAGGTCTCGATGGCGAGGATTTTCATAGGCCGCCATTTTACCGGCAGCGGCGCCCGACAAGTGAAATGCGCGTGGAACGGAAACGGCGCTCCGATCAGCCCGCGGCACGCGTCCGCGGAAAAACGGCGCCGGAAAGTCTGTGGCGGGCAGCGGACCTCCGTGTCTAGCGGGCAGCAGCCCTCCGGCTCTCATAGACACCGCGCATCGCCTCGCGCAATTCGCGGTTCAACGCCTCGCGCTCATTCCGGGACAAGGACGACCGTTCGTTCGCTGCGACCGGGAGATCGGCCCCGCTGATCAACGCACGCCTGAGTTCGGCGCGACGCAGATCCTGGGGGCTTTGCAGCGTAGTCAACGGCTCCTCCGCGAGAACCCCGGGCACCGCCTGCGCAAATACGGGACTCCACGTGGCGAACGCCACGACCAGGGCCAGGACCAGCAGTCCTTGTCCACGCCCCCACGCGTGCACGTGAACCGGAGCACCAGTTCGACAAGCGGACGTCGGGGGATCTGATGTCAATCTCGAATGTGTCATGATGATGATCTCCAGCCTCTTCACGGGGGCGAATTTCGCATACCCGAAAAATACTAGGAATTACCCGTGCCGTGGGAGATGTCCGTGCGCGTTTCGGACCATGCTGTAACGGGGTGTTGCCTATTCCACACCACCTTACGAAGCGTTACTCGGGTACCCGGCATGGGCTGCTGAAGCGCTAGCATGCCAAATGTTCAAAGGATAGGATGCGACTTATGAACGCTAAAATCCGATATAGAGTGTTACTCGTCGACGACGACGCGCGGCTGCGCGACTTGTTGTCGAGATACCTGCAGGAGCAGGGTTTTACGGTCAAGGCGGTGGTCGACGCGCCGTCGATGGATCGGGCACTGCATCGCGAGCATTTCGACCTGATGGTGCTCGACCTGATGCTTCCCGGCGAGGATGGCCTGGCGATCTGCCGGCGCCTGCGAGCCGACGAAAACGCGATGCCGATCATCATGCTCACGGCAAAGGGAGACGATGTCGATCGCATCATCGGGCTCGAAATGGGCGCCGACGACTACCTCGCCAAGCCTTTCAATCCGCGCGAGTTGGTGGCCCGGATCCACGCCGTCATGCGCCGTCAGCCTCCGAGCCTGCCCGGGGCGCCGACGAGCGAGGATGAAATCGTCAGCTTCGGGCGCGTGCGCGTCAATCTCGGCGTGCGCTCGTTGACGCGCGACGATGACGAGATCGCACTCACGACGGGCGAATTCTCGCTGCTGAAGGTACTCCTCCAGCATCCGCGGCAACCCCTGTCGCGCGACAAGCTGATGGAACTCGCGCGTGGGCGGGAATACGGTGTTTTCGATCGGGCGATCGACGTCCAGGTGAGCCGGCTGCGCAAGCTCGTCGAGGACGATCCGGCGAAACCTCGTTACATCCAGACGGTCTGGGGTTTCGGCTATGTATTCGTTCCCGATGATACAAAAGCTGCAAGCGAGAGCTGACCATCCTCCGCGTCCCGCCGGGTGGACCGGCATTCGTGAGACCATCAGCCAGGCAGTGAACGATCTTCCGCCGCGCACGCTGCTGTGGCAGACCTTTCTGCTCATTGCCCTCCTGCTGACGCTCGCGCTGGTGGCCTGGTCGCAGATTTTTCGCCATTTCGAGGACCCGGTGCGCGCACGCGATCTGGCGCAGATGGCGACGAGCGTCGTGAACCTGACGCGCACCGCGCTGATCAACGCGGACGTCGAGCGCCGAACCGAATTGCTCATCGACTTGGCAGCGCTCGAGGGGATCCGGATCTATCCGGCCGAACCTTCCGACGAACTTCTTCCGCTGCCGGACAGTCGCGCCATGCGTCTGCTGACCGAAGAGATTCGCCGTCAGCTCGGCGCTCACACGCGGTTTGCCTCGCGCTGGAAAACGCTCGACGGTTTCTGGATCAGCTTCAGGCTCCACCCGGAAGACAAGGAAGATTTCTGGGTCATGCTGCCGTCCGAGCGGCTGCAACAGACCGAGGCGATCGAGTGGCTGACGTGGGGAGGCGGCGCGCTCCTCGTCGCGCTGCTCGGCGCCTATCTGATCGTGTCCCGGATCAGCGTGCCGCTGCGCAACCTCGCCCGCTCCGCGCGGGTCGTCGGCAGCGGTCGCACCCCGCCGCACCTGCCCGAAACCGGCCCGCAGGAAATTGCAGCGGTGGCGAAAGCCTTCAACCAGATGGCAGGAGATCTGGCCCGCACCGACGCGGATCGCGCGCTGATTCTCGCCGGCGTCTCCCACGATCTGCGTACGCCGCTGGCGCGCTTGCGCCTTGGCGTGGAAATGTCGGGGGCACCGGAAACCGAGGTCGCCGCGATGGTAAGCGACGTCGAGGAGATGGACCGGATCATCGGCCAGTTCCTCGATTTCGGGCGCGGAGAACCGCAGGAGCCGATGGAGGCGCTCAACTTGCCGGGCCTCGTGCGCGATCTCGTGGAACCTTACCGGCTACGCGGCATCGATATACGCGCAGACCTGCCCGAGAAGCTGGTGCTGCCCGCCCGCAGCCTGTCCCTGCGGCGGGCGCTTGCCAACCTCATCGACAACGCCATCCGCTATGCGGGCGAGAACCATCCCATAGATATCAAAGTGAACAGCACCGAAGAAGAGGCGACGATCGAAGTCGCGGACCGCGGGCCGGGCATTCCGGAAAGCGAAATCGAGAGGATGCGCCATCCCTTCACGCGGCTCGAGAACGCGCGCTCGAACACCAAGGGCGCCGGCCTCGGCCTCGCGATCGTCGAACGCATCATCCGTTCGCACAACGGGCGACTGGACCTGGGGCGCCGCATGGGAGGCGGACTGCTCGCGGTGGTGCGTCTGCCGCTGGAAAAGCGCCGTCTCGGCACGAGAATGCGCGGGCCGGAGCAGGATGACCCCCCCGCTTGAAGCTGGTCCCGCGTCCGGCAGGCGCCCACGATACCGGCTGTCGCCACGGCACCATCGTCCTGTCCGGCGATCAGCGCTGATTCGGCCAGATTCCGTCACCTCAAAGCTCAGCCGGGTACAACGGACAAGTCGCTATAATTCTGTCGCATGAAAATTCTCTTCGATCTGCTGCCGGTCATCCTCTTCTTCGTCGCCTACAAGATCGCCGGCGGAAACCAGGCTTTCGCACACGAGCTCGCGTCGCGCTGGCTCGGCGAGGGCATTGCCGTCACGCAGGCCCCGATCCTGCTGGCGACCGCGGTGGCGATCCTGGCCACGGTAGCCCAGATCGCCTGGGTATGGATGCGGCATCGCAAGGTCGACACGATGCTTTGGATCAGCCTAGGCATCATCGTGGTGTTCGGGGGCGCGACCCTGTTTTTTCACAATCCGACGTTCATCAAGTGGAAGCCGACCGCGCTGTACTGGCTGTTCGGCGCGACCTTGACGGTATCGGCCGTGATATTCCGCCGCAATCTCATCCGGAAGATGCTCGAAGCTCAGGTGCGGTTGCCGGACCCCATCTGGGGACGCCTCAACTTCGCCTGGGCCGGGTTTTTCATCCTCATGGGTTTTCTGAACCTGTACGTTGCATACAACTTTTCTGAAGAGACCTGGGTCAATTTCAAACTTTTCGGCGGCATGGGCCTGATGTTGCTGTTCGTACTTGGCCAGGGCTTCTATCTGTCCCGACACATGCAGGAGGAAACCACCTGATGCTTTACGTACTGCTCGGCGAAGATGCGCCGGGTTCGCTTGAGGCGCGCATCAGCGCGCGTCCAGCCCATCTCTCCCGACTGGAGGGATTGCGCGATGAAGGACGCCTGCTGATGGCAGGCCCGATGCCGGCAATAGACTCTCCGGACCCCGGCCCGGCGGCTTTCTTCGGCAGCCTCGTCGTTGCCGAGTTCGCGTCCCAAGGGGACGCCGAGCGCTGGCTGGCCGAAGATCCCTATGTTAAACAGGGCGTGTTCGCGCGCATCACCGTGAAACCCTTCAAGAAGGTGCTGCCTTGACGACGATCGACGAAATCCGCGAACGCCTCGCCGTGCTCGATCCCGTATCGATCGAGATCGACGATGACAGTGCATTGCACGCCGGCCACGCGGGAGCGAGAAGTGGCGGCGGCCATTATCGTCTGACCATCGTCGCCGACTGTTTCAAGGGCAAGAACACTGTCGCCCGTCACCGCCTTGTCTATGACGCGCTCGGCGATCTGATGCGCACGCGCGTGCACGCGCTCGCCGTCCGCGCCCTGACGGCCGATGAAGCATGAATTCAACCCACCCGGAAGGAACCTTGATGAAACGTTTTCCCAGCCGCCTCGCCCTCGGTCTCACGGCCGCCCTGCTGGTCCACGCAGCGGGCGCGGCTACCCCGGTCGCGACCGTAAACGGCGCCCCGATTCCTTCGTCCCGCATGGACGTCATGGTCAATGAGCAGCGTGCGCAAGGTGCCCCCGATGGCGCCGAACTGCGCGAGGCCGCTCGCGAGCAACTCGTGCGCCTCGAAGTGCTGGCACAGGAAGCAGCAAAGAAAGGCCTCGACAAGAAGCCGGAAATCCAGGCCCAGATGGACCTCGCCCGCCAAGGCGTGCTGATCCGCGCGTACATGCAGGACTTCATCAAGACCAATCCCGCCACCGATGCCGATCTGCGGAAAGAATACGAAAGCATCAAGGGCCAGATGGGTTCGAAAGAATACAAGCCGCGCCACATCCTCGTCGAAACCGAAGAGGAAGCAAAAGCGATCATCGGCAAGCTGCGTGCCGGCGAGAAGTTCGAGGCGCTTGCCACCGCGTCCAAGGACCCGGGCTCGAAGGACAAGGGCGGCGAACTGGGCTGGAGCAACCCCGGGATGTTCGTCAAGCCGTTCTCGGAAGCGATGGTCAAACTCGAGAAGGGTCAATACAGCGCGACGCCGGTCAAGAGCGATTTCGGCTACCACGTGATCCAGCTCGACGACGTCCGCGACCTGAAAGCGCCTGCTTTCGAAGAGGTCAAGCCGCAACTCGAACAGCGGCTGCAGCAGAAGAAAATCGAGAAGCACGTCGCCGACCTGAGGGCCAAGGCGAAAGTCGAGTAACTGCGATCCAGCGCGACAAGGGCCGGTTTCTGCGCAGGCAGGCCGGCCCTTTCGTTTCAAGGCGGGCGCGGCACCGCCGGCGCCGCCATCAAGTCACATTCAGAATTGCGCCTCGTCGAGCGCCAGCGCACCGGCCGCTCCGTTCACCACCGCGTAGGCCAGCGCCGGAGCGAGCGACAGGACGTGATCGGCGTAGAAACGCGCCGTCACGATCTTCGTCGGGTAGAACACGTCGTCGGACCCCGCCGTGATGCGAGCCTGCGAGGCCAGCGCCGCGCGCGCCATTTGCCATCCGCCGCCGACGATGCCGAGCAGCTTCAGGAACGGCACCGAGCCGACCGAGGCCGCCTTGATGTCGTTGTTGTACGTCGCGACGATGTAGTCCACCGCCGCTTCGACCGCCGCGATGCCGGCATCGAGCGATTTGCGGATCGCCGCAAACGCGTCACCCTGCTGCTCGGCAAGTTGCGCCTGGACGACGCGCATCTCGCCGATCAGCGCTCTGACCGTGACGCCGTCCTCACGTGCGATCTTCCGCCCGATCAGGTCGTTCGCCTGGATCGCCGTCGTGCCTTCGTAGATCGTCGTGATCCGAGCGTCGCGCAGATGCTGCGCCGCTCCGGCTTCTTCGATGAAGCCCATGCCGCCATGCACCTGCACACCTGTCGAGGCGATGTCGATCGAATTCTCGGTGCACCATCCCTTGACGACCGGAATCATCAGGTCGACGAAAGCCTGCTGGCGCGCCCGCACTTCGGCGTCCGGGTGCCGATGTGCCTGGTCGGTCGCCGCACCGACAACATACGCCAGCGCCCGCATCGCCTCGGTCTGCGACTTCATCGACATCAGCATGCGGCGCACGTCGGGGTGATGGATGATCGATACTTTCGGTCCGCCGCGCACCCCGGCTTCGGTGCCCTGGACACGATCCTTCGCATAGCCCAGGGCATGCTGGTAGGCGCGCTCGGACAACGCCAGGCCTTCCAGGCCGACTGCAAAGCGCGCCTCGTTCATCATGATGAACATGTATTCGAGACCGCGGTTCGCTTCGCCGACCAGCGTGCCGATGGCACCGCCGTTGTCGCCGAACGCGAGCACGCAGGTCGGGCTCGCGTGGATGCCGAGCTTGTGCTCGATCGAGACGCACTGCACGTCGTTGCGCGCGCCGGGCGTGCCGTCGGCATTGAGCAGGAACTTCGGCACGACGAAAAGCGAAATCCCCTTCACGCCTTCCGGAGCATCCGGAAGGCGTGCAAGCACCAGGTGAACGATGTTGTCGGTCAAGTCGTGCTCACCATAGGTGATGAAGATCTTCTGTCCGAAGACGCGGTACGTGCCGTCGCCCTGGGGTTCGGCGCGCGTGCGCACCGCCGCCAGGTCGGAACCCGCCTGCGGCTCGGTGAGGTTCATCGTACCGGTCCACTCGCCGCTGATCATCTTCGGCAGGTAAGCGGCCTTCTGCTCGTCGCTGCCGCGCAGCGCGATCGCCTCGATCGCACCGTTCGTCAGCATCGGGCACAGCGAGAAGGCCATGTTCGCCGCCTTCCACATTTCCATGACCGCCGTCGAGAGCAGCTTCGGCAACCCCTGTCCGCCGTATTCCGGATCGCCTGCCACCGCAGTCCATCCGGCCTCGGAGAACTGGCGATAGGCCTCCTTCCAGCCGGGGGCCGTCGTCACCTTGCCATGCTCCCACTTCGCACCCTCCTCGTCCCCGACCCGGTTCAGGGGCGCCAGAACGCCGCTGGCGAACTTGTTCGCTTCGTCGAGGATCGCATCGACCAGGTCGCTCGACACCTCTTCGCAGCCGGGAAGCTTTGCAACTTCCTCCAGGCCGGCCAGTTCGTGCATGACGAACTGCATGTCGCGAACGGGTGCAGTGTATTGGCTCATTTTCTAACCTCTCCAGTAGTACTTTGTTGTAATTTGCGGCTCTTGCTGCCGCATCGGGTTACTTGTTGATCAGGTAGCGGCGATCATCGAACGCCACCACCCAGTCGGGCCGGTACACCACCATCAGCGTGATCGCCGCCCCGCTCATCCATGCCTCGGCAAAACCGAGCAACAGGAGGTAAGGAAGATAATCGCTGGCCAGAAACGCAAACGAGTAGGCACTGCCCGCCACCATCGCCGCGGCGGCAAGAGCACCCTGCAGCATCGCCGTGACTGCGGAGCCGATGAATGCCACGACGAAGATGAACACGAACAAATGCGCCGGCAGGCGACGTTCCACCGTGCGCAGCCACAGTTGCGCAGCGAGCACCGGAAGGACACCCATCAGCAGGAAATTGAGCGGCCAGGCCTGCCACTCGAGCGCCCCGTTCAGCGTGATCCCGGCGAGCGCCAACCCCAGCGCGACGATCGCCAGCCGGGGACCCAGCGCGAGGGTGGCGACCATCGCGCCGAGCAAATGGAGGTTCAGGCCGGGCTTGACGCCGGCCCTCAGGCTCCACAACAGGATCAGGCTTACGACGAAGCCGAGCAGCAGGTTCAGCTGCGCCGGCGCTGCAACGTGCTTCCATCGGATTGTCATTGCGAGGTGATGGAACACGAACAGCGAAAGGATGAGCGAAATCCAGTGCCAGGAGGCGGGGAACAGCGAGACAGGGAGGTCCAATCTCGCTGCTCCCCGTGCCGGTCCGGGTTCCGGTTTCGCTCGCGCGGCGTCAGCCTACCGCGTTCGTCAGCTCGGGGACGAGCTCGAACAGATCGCCGACGAGCCCGTAGTCCGCGACCTGGAAGATCGGCGCTTCCGGATCCTTGTTGATCGCGACGATGACCTTCGAGTCCTTCATGCCCGCCAAGTGCTGGATCGCGCCCGAGACGCCGACCGCGATGTAGAGCTGCGGCGCGACGATCTTGCCGGTCTGGCCGACCTGGTAGTCGTTCGGGGCGAAACCGGCGTCGACCGCGGCGCGCGAAGCGCCGAGCGCGGCACCGAGCTTGTCGGCGAGCGGCTCGAGCAGCTTGTGGTAGTTCTCGCCGCTGCCGAGCCCGCGGCCCCCAGAGACGATGATCTTCGCCGCGCCGAGTTCGGGGCGCGCGCTCTTCGTGAGTTCGCGCCCGACGAGCTTCGCCACGCCGAGGTCGGGCCCCGCGGCGAGCGCTTCGACGGCGGCCCCGCCTTCATTGGCCACTGCGGCCGCTTCGAACGCGGTCGTGCGCACCGTCAGCACCTTCACGCGATCGGCGCTCTTGACAGTCGCGAGCGCGTTGCCGGCGTAAATCGGACGCTGGAAAGTGTCGGCCGATTCGATCGCGACGACGTCGGAGATTTGTGCCACATCGAGGAGTGCCGCCACGCGCGGGGTCACGTTCTTGCCGTACGAAGTGCCCGGTGCGACGACGTGCGAGTAGTCGCCGGCCGCGGCGACGACGAGCGCCGCGACGTTCTCGGCGGTCTGCGCCTCGTAGTGCGCGGCATCGGCGACGCGCACCTTGGCCACGCCAGCGAGCTTCGCGGCTTCTGCCGCGGCCGCGGCGCAGTTCGCGCCCGCGACGAGGATATGCACTTCGCCTCCGCCCGCCTTGCCGAGCTCGGCGGCTGCAGCCACGGCGTTCAGGGTCGCGGCCTTCAGGCTCGCGTTGTCGTGTTCAGCAATAACCAGAATCGCCATGGTCAGATCACCTTCGCTTCGTTCTTGAGCTTGTCGACGAGCTGCGCGACGTCGGCAACGCGCACGCCGGCGCTGCGCTTCGCCGGTTCGACGACTTTCAGCGTCGCCAGGCGCGGTGCGACATCGACGCCGAGGTCGGCGGGCTTGACCGTCTCGAGCGGCTTCTTCTTCGCTTTCATGATGTTCGGCAGCGTCGCGTAGCGCGGCTCGTTCAGGCGCAGGTCGGTCGTGACGACTGCCGGCAGCTTGATTTCGAGGGTTTCGAGGCCGCCGTCGATCTCGCGCGTGACGGTCGCAGCACCGTCGGCAATGACGAGCTTCGACGCGAAAGTGGCTTGCGGCCAGCCCATCAACGCGGCCAGCATCTGGCCGGTCTGGTTCGAGTCGTCGTCGATCGCCTGCTTGCCGCAGATCACCACTTGCGGAGCTTCCTTGCCGCACAGCGCCTTCAGGAGCTTCGCGACGGCGAGCGGCTGCAGTTCGACGTCGGTTTCGACGAGAATGCCGCGGTCCGCGCCGATCGCCATCGCCGCACGCAGCGTCTCCTGGCACGCAGCGAGGCCGCAGCTCACCGCCACCACTTCGGTCGCAATGCCGGCTTCCTTCAGCCGCACCGCTTCTTCGATTGCAATCTCGTCGAACGGATTCATCGACATCTTCACGTTGGCGATATCCACGCCGGTGCCGTCGCTCTTGACACGCACCTTGACGTTGTAATCGACCACGCGCTTAACGGGTACCAGGATCTTCAATGCCGCGCTCCTTAATCAGTCTGGTCAGTGTTTTTATGGGTCCGGGCATTATGTCACTGCCCGAAATCGAATGACACCTTGACCGCCGCCCAAAAAAATCGTTCCATACGCATCGGTATGGATGCGTACGGTAGCGTATGGTCCAGGATTCGTCAATACTATCCCGTATGGAAAACGTCGTGAACAAACCCCGGGTTCAACTTGACCGCGATGCATGGATCGTCGCCGCTACCGACGTGCTCGCCGACGAAGGTCTCGCCGGCCTGCGCGTCGAGGTGCTGGCCAAGCGACTGAAAGTCACGAAAGGAAGCTTCTACTGGCATTTCCAGGATCGGCGCGACCTGCTGATGGCCGTGTTGCAAACCTGGCGCGACGGCCGGATCCGCGACATCGTCAAGCAGACCCGGGCGAACCCGGGGCACGAGCTGGAGCAGATCTACCACGTCATCGACATCTACAGCACGAGCCGCAGCCGCCGCGGGGCGATGATCGAACTGGCGGTGCGGGACTGGGCGCGACGCGACCCGGAAGCTGCGGCGATCGTCGCCGAAGTCGACGACATCCGCTTGCGCTGCGCACGCGACCTGTTTCTCGCGTGCGGCGTGCCGATGGAAGAAGCATCGAGCCGCTGCATGCTGCTCTATGCATACGTATTCGGGATTTCGCTGATGATCTATGACAAGTTCGACAGCGACGTGGGACGCGTCAAGCGCGACATCGCCGATCTCATCGCCCAGTCCGCGAACATGAAGAAAAGGCAGTCGGCCTAAAGCTTTCCGGCGAATACGGAAATCGCGTTGCGGCCCGTCGCCGCGCTCGCCTCATCGACCGAAATCCCCCTCAGGTCCGCGAGAATCCGGGCATAGTGCGACAAGTTGCACGGCTCGTTGCGCCTCCCCTGCGCCCACGCGGGAGGCATGTCCGGCGCGTCCGTCTCGAGAACGACCGCATCCAGCGGCAGGGTCGCGGCGAGTGCACGGATGCGACGCGATCCGTCAAAACTCATCGCCCCGCCGAAACCGAGCTTGAAGCCCATCGCGATGAACACGTCGGCCTGCTGCCGGCTGCCGTTGAACGCATGGGCGATGCCGCCGCGCACCCGCACGCGTCGCAAATGCTTGAGGATCGCGTCGACCGCGCGTCGCACATGCAGGATCACCGGCAGATCGAAGCGGCGCGCGAGCTTCAGCTGCGCGACGTAGAACTGCTCCTGCCGGTCCCTGTTGCGCCCGCCATCAACGAAGAAATCGAGACCGATCTCACCCACGGCGATGGCGTCGCCGTTGCTCAGGTGATCCTCGAGAATCGCCAGATCGTCAGGCCCCGCAGCGTCCACGTATAGCGGATGAATGCCGTAGGCGTGGCGGATGTCGGAATGCGCCGCGGCGAGCGCCGCGACGCGATCGAAGTTTGCAACTTCGACGCCCGGGACGACGAAACGCGCTATGCCGGCCGAGCGGGCCGACGCGAGCACGGCTTCGCGGTCGTGCTCGAACTCGTCCGCGTCGAGGTGAATATGGGTGTCGACAAGCATTGGGGTGTCGACAGACACGCGCACAGCCCCCGTCAAGGGGGGCTCAGCGGCCTCGCCACTGCGGCTTGCGCTTGGCGACGAAGGCGTCGATGCCCTCCGCGGCGTCCTCGGTCATCATGTTGCAAGCCATTGTCTCGGCGGCCATCTGGTAAGCCGCCTCCATTCCCATCTCGAGCTGGCGGTAGAACATCTGCTTGCCCATCTGCACGGCGATCGGTGACTTCGCGCAGATCGACGCGGTGAGTTTCGCGACCTCGTCATCGAGTTGCTCGAGCGGCACGACGCGATTGACCAGCCCGCGGCGCTGCGCTTCATGCGCATCGATGAAGTCGCCGGTGACGAGCATCTCGAACGCCTCCTTGCGCCCCATGTTGCGCGACAAACCCACGCTGGGGGTCGCGCAGAACAGGCCGACGTTGATGCCCGACACGGCGAACCGGGCGACGTCGGCCGCGACCGCGAGGTCGCACATCGACACCAGCTGGCAGCCGGCTGCGGTCGCGATGCCGTGCACCCGCGCGATCACCGGCTGCGGCATCTCGGTCAGCTTCACCATGAACCGGCCACACAGGCGAAACAGCGCCTGCTGGAACTCGAGCGCAGGGTTGCCGCGCATCTCCTTGAGGTCATGGCCGGCGCAAAACGCCTTACCTTCGCCGGACAGCACGACCACGCGCACGCTGGCGTCTGCTGCAATGGCGTCGATCTCGGCGATCAGCGCTTCGAGCATCGCCTGCGACAGTGAATTGAACTGGCCGGGCCGGTTCAGTGCAAGGTACGCCACGCCGCCTTCGTCGCGGCGCAGCAGCAGGGTTTCGGCATCGGATTGCGGGACTGCGCTCATTTCTGTTCCTCCCGGGGTTATTCGAAGGATTGGGTCGATTTCACCTGCTCGCGCAGCACGAACTTCTGGATCTTGCCGGTCGACGTTTTCGGCAACGGCCCGAAGATGATTTTCTTCGGCGACTTGAAGCCGGCGAGATGCTCTCGGCAGTGCGCGATCAGCTCCGCTTCGGTCACCGTCGCCCCGTCGCGCAGTTCGACGAAAGCTGCCGGCACTTCGCCCCACTTCGGATCGGGCAGCGCGACGACTGCCGCCGCCATCACGGCCGGGTGCTTGTACAGCGCGTCCTCGACTTCGATCGACGAGATGTTCTCGCCACCGGAGATGATCACGTCCTTCGAGCGGTCCTTGATTTTGACGTAGCCGTCGGCCTGCATCACCGCCAGGTCACCGGTGTGGTACCACCCGCCACGGAACGACTCTTCGGTCGCGTCGGGGTTCTTCAGGTACCCCTTCATCACGAGATTGCCGCGGAACATGATCTCGCCCATTGTCTGGTTGTCCCAGGGCACCGGCTCCATCGTCTGCGGGTCGAGCACCGTGATGCCCTCCTGCGCGTGGTAGCGCACGCCCTGGCGCCCGTTCAGCGCGACCTGCTCGGCAAGCGGGAGATCCTTCCACTCGTTGTGCTTCGCGCAGACGGCTGCGGGACCGTAGGTTTCGGTGAGGCCGTACACGTGAGTCAGGTCGATGCCGATCTTCGCCATCCCTTCGATGACCGCAGCAGGCGGCGGCGCGGCCGCGACGAGGCCGTACACCTCGTGGTCGATGCCTTCTCGCCAGGATTCGGGCGCGTTCGCGAGCAGCGAATGGACGATCGGCGCGCCGCAATAGTGCGTGACGCCATGCTCGCGGATCGCCTCGAAGATCAGGCGCGGATCGACGCGGCGCAGGCAGACGTTGGTGCCGGCGTTGGCCGCCATCGTCCACGCGAAGCACCAGCCGTTGCAGTGGAACATCGGCAACGTCCACAGATACACCGAATGCGGCGGCATGCCCCAGCTGACGATGTTGCTCATCGCGTTGAGGTACGCACCGCGGTGATGATAGACGACGCCTTTCGGATTGCCGGTCGTGCCGGACGTATAGTTCAGCGAAATCGCATCCCATTCGTCGGCGGGCTGTTCGAAGGCGAAGTCCGGGCTGCCCGTCTCGAGCAGCGCCTCGTATTCGAGCGTGCCGACGCGGTCCCCTGGCCCGCTGTATTCCGGGTCATCGACATCGATGACGATCAGGTCCGGGCGGTTCGCGAGTTCGATCGCCTTGGCCACGACCCGCGCGAACTCGCGGTCCGTGATCAGCACCTTCGCTTCGGCATGGTTGAGCATGAACGCAACGGTTTCGGGCTCGAGGCGCGTGTTGATCGTGTTGAGCACCGCACCCGTCGCCGGGACACCGAAATGGCACTCGAACATTTCCGGCGTGTTGTTGAGGACGACCGCGACAGTATCGTTCTTCCCGACGCCCAACTGCTTCAGCGCCGATGCCAGACGACGGCTGCGCATATAGCTTTCCAGCCACGTGTACCGGCGTGTCCCGTGAATGACGGCGATCCGGTCCGGATAAACGTAGGCACTGCGCTCGATGAACGTCAGCGGCGTGAGCGGGACGTAATTGGCGGCATTCTTCTCCAGGCCAATCTCGTAGGGTGACGATTCGCGTTCGGTCATTTCTGCTCCGCTGTCATGATTATTGCAGTGAGGAGGACGCTGGGCGCTAACGTTCGCAGCGTCCCGAAGTATTCAATCCCTCGACCGCTGCCGGGTCAAGGCTCGCCAGCCACAGCGAAACATCATGCGCTAGCCGCTGCACGGCCCGCCGGAAAGCGATCACGCCGCCGGCCGCGTCCGGGGTCGGCGCCGGCTCGCTGACGACGAGCGTGCGATGCGACAGTTCGGCGTCGCTGCGCGGGGCGAGGAGCGCAGCGCGGGCGACGATCTTCGCATGGCTGCTTTGTCGACTGTCGAACACCTGCACGAATTCGTCCAGCTCGACACGCAGGCGGCATTCTCCGTCGGCAGTCCGGTTCCCTGTCAGCGCGCGGTCGAGCGCCACGCGCAGCATTTCACCTGGCTCCGCAACCCAGCGCGTCTCGGAATACGCTTCCCGCTGCGCCGGCTGTCGATAATCGAGCCGGTACTGCATCGCGCCGGTCGACAACCATGACGGCGCCCGCACTTCAACGCGCTCCGGCGGGAATTCCAGCGCCGGCTCGACCGGCTCCACGAGCCCCAGGTCGAAAAAAGTGAAGCGTTCGGCTGGCACCCCGAGGTTGCCGCATCCTCCCACGGCCGCCGCGAGCGCCAGCACGAGGAGTCCCGCTCGCCCTGCCTTCACCGACATCAACATTGCGCAGTTTCCTGTCCGATCATTTCCGGTCCGCTTCGAACCCGTCCTCGCCCGGGCCCGGAGGGCGGCGCGAGCGGCCGCTCAACAGCATCTGCGGCGACGCCTGAACCTCTTCGATCAGGCTTCCGAGCCGGCGCGAGGTTCCGGTCAGCTCTTTCAGCAATGCATTGAGCTGGGGGAGCGTGTTGTCGAGCAGCCCTTCGCCGGTCGCGGCCGTCGCCGCGTCGAGATTCTCCGCCGTCGACTGCAGGCGCGCCATCAGCGCGCGCATTTCGGCGACCGCCGGCACGACGTCGCCGCTTGCCTGCTCGAGGTTCGCGAGCGTCGTGGCGAATTTCTTCAGATTGTCCTGGTTCAGCGCGGACCGGATCGCCTCGAGCGTCGCGGGCGCGTCGGCAAAAGTGCGGTCGATCCCGGCCGCAGCCGCATCCAGATGCTGCAAGGTGTTGCGCAGCCTCTCGAGGTTGTCGTCGCTGAGAAATTGTGCGAGTTGGTCCGCGATCATCGTCACCCGCTTCATCGCATCGAGCGTGCTGTCGGTCAGCTGTTCCATCAGACCCGGCTCGAGCACCAGCCGGGGTGGATCGCCGGTCAACGGCACAGGGTTCTCCTCGCTGTCGTCGAGCTGCACGTATGCGATCCCGGTGACACCCTGGTAGCCCAGGCGCGCACGCGTGCTGCGCGTGATCGGCAGGTCTTCGCGGATGCGGATGTCGACGAGGATCTTTGACGGGTCCTGAGGATCGAGCCGGATATCGGTCACCTTGCCTGCCGACATGCCGCGATAGCGCACCTGCCCTTCGACGTTCAGGCCGGTGACGCTGCCGTGCGATTCGAGGACGTAATCCCGCGTCGGCTGCCGTTCATCCGAGAACCACCACAGCGCGAGGACCAGTGCAGCACCGAGCAGCAGCGCGAACAATCCGGCGGCGAGCGCGTGAGCGCGGTTTTCCATCAGCTTTTCTCCCTGCTCCGTGCGATTGCCCGCCTGCCGAGCTCGCCGCGGAAAAAGCTCGTGACGAAAGGATGATCGAGTTTCATTGTTTCCTCCAGTGGGGCGTAGCTGATAATCCGCCGTTCCGCGAGGATCGCCACTTTCGACGACAGTGCCGCCAGAGTGTCGATGTCGTGCGTCACCAGCACCACCGTCAGCCCGAGTTGGGCCTGCAGCGAGCGCACGAGTTCGACGAACGCTGCGCTGCGGTCGGGATCGAGCCCGGCCGTCGGCTCGTCAAGCAACAGCAATTCGGGTTCCAGCGCCAGCGCCCGTGCGAGCGCGACGCGCTTCACCATGCCGCCCGACAGCTCGGCGGGCATCAATAGCGCGGTCGATGGCTCGAGCTCGACCATCGCCAGCTTCAACGCAACCAGATCGCGGATCTCCTTGGGCGTCACGACACGGAGTTCGCGCAGCGGAAACCCGATGTTCTCGGCGACGTTCAACGCCGAGAACAGCGCCCCATGCTGGAACAGCACGCCGAAGCGCCGCCGCCGTGCCCGCTGCTCGCGAAGGCTGCCCGAGAACAGCTGCTCGCCGAACAGCGAAACCTCGCCGTGCGCCGGGCGCGTCAGCCCGATCATGTGCCGCAAGAGCGTCGTCTTGCCGCTGCCGGACCCGCCGACGAGAGCCACGACTTCACCGCGGGCCACTGACAGGTCGATTCCGTCGTGCACGAGATTGCTGCCGAAGCGGGTGACGATGCCACGCAGCTCGATGATCGATGCGTCGCTCATCCGGGCACTCCGATCGAACGCGTCGCAATCGCGAACACCGCGTCGATGAGGATCACGACGGTGATCGCCGAGACCACCGACGCAGTCGTGTTGGCCGACAGGCTCTCGGTATTCGGTCGCACGCGCAGGCCGAAATGACAGGCGACGAGCGCGATGGACAAGCCGAACACCGCGCCCTTCGCGATTCCGATGTAGAGGTTCGCAACCGGCACGACGCGCGGCAGCGTGTCGAGGAAAAAACCGAATCCGAGATCGAGTTGCACCCATGCGGACACCATGCCGCCGAACAGCGCGACGGCCGAAGTCCACAGCACGAGCAAAGGCATTGCGACCGTCAGGGCGACCACTTTCGGCAGGACCAGGCGCAGCGTGCGCGAAATGCCCATCGCCGACAGTGCATCGAGTTCCTCGGTCACGCGCATCACACCGAGCTGGGCAGTCATCGCCGAACCCGATCGCCCGGCCACCAGCACCGAAACGAGGACCGGTCCGAGCTCCCGAACGATTCCGAGGCCGAGAATATTGACGATGTAAATGTCCGCGCCGAAAGCCTGCAGTTGCAGCGCCGAAAGATAGGACAAGACCACGCCGATCAGGAAGCCGACGAGGGCCGCGACCGGAGTGGCCTTGGCGCCGACCTTGTAGAGATTGGCGGAAATCTCGCGCAGCGGCCAGTCGCGCGGGTGGTGCAGCAGATATGCGATGTCCAGGCACAGCTGTCCTGCCAGCCGCACGAAACCGGCGAGATGATTGGCGAAGCCGAGGAGCCCCGCGCCGAGCACGACGACGGCGTCAGCCAGCGTGAAAGACCCGCGTTCGGGCAACGGTTCGGCGGCCGTCGCCTCGATGCGGCCGATCACCGTCCGCAGTTCGTCGTCCGCACTCAGGTCCTGCGGCCACTGTTCGCGCCACGCGTGCCACAACAGCGTCGCACCGAAACTGTCGAGCCGCGTTATGCCGTCGAGTTTCCAGCTCGCGTCATGCCCGGCACGCGCAAGCAGGCGCCGGTATTCGTCGGCGCGCGGCGCGAGCGCACGCAGCGTCCAGTCACCTTCGAGCCGGCATTCGGGCCTCGCACCCTTTCCGGCCGACGGCCCGCAGCTTGCGGTGGGCGCGCCCACGATCCGGCGTCAGGCGACCAGCGCCCGGCCGGGCGGCGTGCGCAGCACGAGGCTGCGTCCGACCGACAGCCACTGTCGCTGCTCTTCCTCGATCGCAGCCGCAGTCAGCGGCAGCTTCTGCAGCCAGCCGTCGAGGGCGGTGACGACGAAGCCGCGCCCGTCGCGTTCGATGTCGATCGGCGGGATGCCGCGTCCGTCGCGGGCGCGATGGACGATCACGGCGAGGCGCAGGCACACGATCAGCAGCCAGTCGCGGCTTTCCGGATCGATCGCCGCGACCCGTTCCAGCTTTCCGCGATGCGCCAGCACGATGCGCGCCAGGCGCCCCTGGTCCATGCGCGAGAAGCCCGGCATGTCGGCATTGGCGAGGATGTAGGCGCTGTGCTTGTGGTAGCTCGAGTGTGCGACCGAAACGCCGACTTCGTGGAGCATCGCCGCCCAGCGCAGGAAGCGGCGGTCCGGGTGGTCGCTTTCGGCAGCTTCGGGAACCAGGCGCGCCAGCAGGTGGGAAGCGGTGTCGGCAACGCTGGCGCCCTGCTTGCGATCCGTTGCATAACGCGCGATGAACGCGTTGACGGTTGCATCGCGCAAGTCATGGTGGTGGTAGCGGCCGAGCAGATCGTAGAGCACGCCCAGTCGCAACGCCCCTTCCGAAAACACCATGTGCTCGAGGTCGAACTCCTTGAACACTGCCGACATGATCGACAGCCCGCCGAGCAGCACCGGCAGGCGGTCGCCCTTGAGGCCCGCGAGATCGGCGCGATCGATGCTGCCGGCTCGCAGCATCGCCGCTTTCAGGCGTTCCAGCCCGTCGCGCGTGATGCCGCTTTCCGAGAACCCGTTCTGCACGAGAATCTCGACGAGCGCCTTGGCTGATCCGCTCGACCCGACCGCCACTTCCCAGCCGGTTTCGCGGTACGAATGGGCGATCGCCTGGAGCTCGCGCCGCGCCGCCAGTTCGGCTTCGCGCAAGCCGCGCTTGTCGATCCTCCCCCCCGGAAAATACTGCAGGCTGAAGCTCACGCAGCCCATGTAGAGGGACTCGAGCTGGATCGGCTCGAAGCTCTTGCCGATGATGAATTCGGTCGACCCGCCGCCGATATCGACGACGAGCTGCTGGCGGTGCGGATCGGGCAGCGTATGCGCGACGCCGACATAGATCAGGCGTGCTTCCTCCCGCCCCGCGATCACCTCGATCGGCACGCCAAGCGCCGCTTCGGCACGAGCGAGGAACTGGGGGGAGTTCTTCGCCACTCGCAGCGTGTTCGTGGCCACCGCCCGTACTGAATCGGGCGGAAAGCCGCGCAAGCGTTCGTTGAAGCGTTGCAGCGCGATCAGCGCGCGCTGCTGCGCCGCGACATCGAGCAGCTTGTCGGCCGACAGGCCGGCGGCAAGGCGGACCGCTTCCTTGAGTCCGTCGAGCGGATAGATCTGATCATTGACGATCCGCCCCACCTGGAGCCGGAAACTGTTGGAACCGAGGTCGATCGCTGCGATCAGTTCTTGCATCATCGTGTAGGCACGCAATCGCGCAGGTCGAAGTGGCCGACATTCTACCACCCGGCCCTACGACACAAGCTGCGCCGGATGCGGACGGGTTCCGCCCCGGATTCACGCTTGTCATCGCTGTCGGCGCACGTTCATGCATTTGCAACACATTTGTCACATAATCCCCGCAGGCACACCCGCAGCCATAATGAGACCCATGCACAGGCCCCCGCTAAGCCAGGTTTTCCCCACCGAGCATTTCATCAATCGGGAGCTGTCTCTTCTCCAGTTCCAGCGCCGGGTGCTGGCCCAGGCGGCCGACCGCACCGTTCCGCTGCTCGAGCGCTTGCGCTTCCTGTGCATCGTCTCGAGCAATCTCGACGAATTCTTCGAAATCCGGGTGTCGGGCATCAAGGAACAGATCCGTCTCGGCAGCCGTACCGCAGGCTATGACGGCCTGCTGCCGACCGAGTTGCTCGACCGCGTCAGCCTCGAAGTCCACAGCATCATCGCCCAGCAGTACGAACTGCTCAACGATGACATCCTGCCGGCGCTCGCAGCCGAAAGCATCGTGTTTCCGCGCCGGCCCCTGTGGACCGACGCCCAGCGTGCATGGGTGCGCGATTATTTCCTGCGCGAAGTGATCCCGGTCCTCACTCCGATCGGCCTCGATCCGGCGCATCCGTTTCCGCGCGTGCTCAACAAGAGCCTGAATTTCGCCGTCGAGCTCGAAGGGCTCGACGCCTTCGGCCGCGATTCGGGCGCGGCGATCGTCCAGGCGCCACGCGCGTTGCCACGCGTGATCCGGCTGCCGCGCGAAATCTGCGAGCACGAATACAGCTTCGTCTTTCTGTCGTCGGTGCTGCACGCACACGTTGGCGAGCTGTTCTCCGGGATGCGTGTGCTGGGCTGTTACCAGTTCCGCGTGACGCGCAACTCGGACCTCTTCGTCGACGAAGAAGAAGTCAAGGATTTGCGCGTATCGCTGAAAGGCGAACTGCAGCAACGTCACTTCGGCGACGCGGTGCGACTCGAGGTTGCCGACAACTGCTCGGAAAAAATGGCGGCGTTCCTGCTGCAGCACTTCCGGCTCGGCCCCAAGGATCTCTACAGCATGCCGGGCATCGTCAACCTGGTGCGCCTGATGCAGGTGACGGACTGGGTGAACCGTCCCGACCTGAATTACCCGCCTTTCCTCCCGGGCCTGCCGAAAACGCTCGAAAAAGGCCGCGAGATCTTCGACGCGATCCGCAAGCAGGACGTACTGCTGCACCACCCGTTCCAGAGCTTCACGCCGGTCATCGACCTGCTGCGGGCAGCGGCCGATGATCCACAGGTGCTGGCGATCAAGATGACGGTGTATCGCACCGGGACCGATTCGGTGCTGATGGAACATCTCGTGCGCGCCGCGCAGAAAGGCAAGGAAGTGACCGTCGTGCTCGAACTGATGGCACGCTTCGACGAAGAGGCGAACATCAACTGGGCAAACCGTCTCGAGGAAGTCGGCGCACATGTCGTCTATGGGGTTTTCGGCTACAAGACCCACGCGAAACTGCTGATGCTGGTGCGCCGGGAAGAAGACGGGCTGCGCCGCTACGTGCACATGGGCACCGGCAATTACCATCCGCGCACGACACGCTTCTACACCGACTTCGGCCTGCTCACGTGCAACGAGGAAATCGGCCAGGACGTCGCGGAAGTCTTCAAGCAGCTCACCGGGCTGGGCAAGGCGAGCACGCTGAAGCATCTGTGGCAGGCGCCGTTCGCGCTGCAGTCGAACGTCGTCGCGGCGATCAACGCCGAGGCAGAGTTCGCGCGTGCCGGTCGGCGCGCCCATATCATCGCGAAGATGAACGCGCTGCTCGAACCGGAAACGATCGAAGCGCTCTATGCCGCCTCGCAGGCCGGCGTCGATATCGACCTGATCGTGCGCGGGCCGTGCGCGCTGCGCCCGGGTGTCGCCGGGCTGTCGGACAACATCCGCGTGCGCTCGGTCATCGGCCGCTTCCTCGAACACCATCGGATCTTCTATTTCCGCGCCGACGGCGACGACCAGGTTTACCTGTCGAGCGCCGACTGGATGGACCGCAATTTCTTCGGCCGCATCGAGATCGCGTTTCCGGTGCTCGACCAGCGCCTGAAACGGCGCGTGATCAAGGAAGGCCTGCGCGCCTACCTCGGCGACAACTGCCAGGCCTGGGAGATGCTCGAAGACGGGCGTTATCGCCGCAAGACGCCGCGCGGCGTGCGCCGGGCCGCGCAGATGGTCCTGCTCACGGAACTGTCGGCGAGCCGCTGAAAGGCTGGCGGCAGCCCGGCGGCGCTCGAAAGTCCTGCCTGCCTTCGGCGGGCTGCCCCGAAGCCCCCGGGCCTACTTGCGCTGCGCGTCGATGACGTCGGGCACTTCGCGGATCAGTGTGATCGCGCGCTGTACCTGCGCGACGCCCCCGACCTCCATCGTGAAGCGCATGTACGCGGTCCCCTTCTTCGTCAGCGTATTGACCGCGATGACGTTGAGCTTTTCGCGCGACAGCACTTCGGAGATGTCGCGCAGCAAGCCCTGGCGGTCCGCCGCCTGCACGGCGATGTCGACCGGAAACACCGACTGGCGGTTGTTGTACGCCTGCTCGCCCCAGTCCGCCTTGATCACCCGCTCCGGGTGGCTCTTCGCGAGGCGCTGGAAATCGCGGCAATCGACGCGATGGATCGAAATGCCACGGCCGCGCGTGACGAACCCTTCGATCGCGTCCGGCGGCGCCGGCTTGCAGCAGCGTCCGAGCGACGTCAGGAGTTTGCCGACACCGACGATCAGGATCTTGTCGCTCGAATCGCCGGCGCGGCTCTGACCGATCACCATTCCGGAATCGGCCGCCTCCGGCGCAGGTTCCCCGGTGTCGCGCAGCGCGACATGGACCGCGCGCGGCCCGACTTCGCCCCGGCCGGCCGCGACGAACATCGACTCGGCGTTCTTGAAGCCGAGCTTGCCGGCGATCTCGTCGATGTTGGCCTGGGATTGCCCTTCGCGCTGCATCTCCTTCGTGATGACGGCGCGCCCGCGCGCGAGCAGTTCGTTCTCTTCGAGCTGATTGAAGTACTGCTTGATCTTGGTGCGCGCCCGGCCCGTCGCGACATAGCCCTGCGCGGAGTTGAGCCAGTCGCGCGACGGCCCGCCCTCCTTCGCCGCGGTGATCTCGACCGTCTGGCCGTTCTGCAGCTGCGTGTTGAGCGGCACCAGGTGCCCGTCGATCTTCGCGCCGCGACAGTGATGGCCGAGGTCGGTGTGCAGGCGGTACGCGAAATCGATCGGCGTCGCCCCGCGCGGCAGATCGACCACTTTGCCCTGCGGCGTCAGCACGTAGATCGCGTCGTCGAGCGACGCGCGCTTGAACTTCTCGACCCAGTCGGCCGAATCGGCGATCTCGTCGCGCCACGACAGCAGGCTGCGCAGCAGCGCGATCTTCTCGTCGTAATCGCCGCCGTGCCCCTTGCCTTCCTTGTAGCGCCAGTGCGCCGCAACCCCGAGTTCGGCGTGCTTGTGCATGTCGTGCGTGCGGATCTGCACTTCGACCGCGCGGCCATCGCCGGCGAGCACCGCAGTGTGCAGCGACTGGTAGTTGTTGCCCTTCGGCTTCGTGATGTAGTCGTCGAACTCCTGGCCGATCGGCTGCCAGATCTGGTTCACGATCCCCAGCACCGTGTAGCAATCGCGCACGCTGTCGACGAGCACGCGCAGCGCGCGGATGTCATACACCTGCGAGAAGTCGAGCCGCTTCGCGCGCATCTTGTTGTAGATGCTGTAGATGTGCTTGGGCCGGCCATACACTTCGGCCTTGATGCCGACCGCGGCAATCTCGCGCTTGAGCCGTTCGATCGCCTCCTCGATGAAGCTCTCGCGCTCGACGCGGCGCTCGTCGAGCATCTTCGCGATGCGTTTGTAAGTCTCCGGCTCGAGGAAACGGAACGACAGGTCTTCGAGTTCCCACTTCAACTGCCACACGCCGAGCCGGTTCGCCAGCGGAGCATAGATGTCGAGGCTCTCGCGCGCGACGTCGGTGCGGATTTCGCCTTTCTGTTCGGTGAAATAACGCAGCGTCTGCGTGCGCGATGCGAGCCGCAGCAACACGACGCGGATGTCCTCGACCATCGCCAGCAGCATCTTGCGCAGCACTTCGGTCTGGGCGCGGATTTCCGGCGCCGTCGCGGTCGCCGTCATGCGCGTGAGCAGGCGCAGGCCGTTGAGCCTGCGCAGGCCCTCGACCAAGCGCGCGACCCCGTCGCCGAAGCGCGCCGTCACCGTCTCGATCGGGTCCTCGATGTAGTCGCCGACCGCGAACAGCAATGCAGCCACGCGCGTTTCGGCGTCGAGCCGCAGCGACGCGGCGATCAGCGCCGTTCCCATCGCGTGGGTCCACACCGACTCCCCAGTGCCGAGGAGGTGATTTTCGTAGGCGCCCCGGGCCAGTTCGAGGGCTTTTTCGATCAGTGCGCGATCGTCGACGCCCAGTCCGTCGGCGAGCAGCTCGACCGGCGGAACGGCGTCGTTCTGTGAAATGGCATGCGTGACGGAGACCATGGGCGGATTATCCCATACCCGGGCTGTCATCTCCCCGCGCTGCAGACGATTCCGCGCTGTGCCATCATCACCGGCCTGCCACCAAAACAAGACCAATGAAAAAGCGCTTCGCCAATCCCTACGTGCTGTTGACGCTGACCTCGCTGTTCTGGGCAGGCAACATGGTGATCGGTCGCGGGCTGCGCGAAGCCGTGCCGCCGATGACGCTCGCATTCTGGCGGTGGGCCATCGCATTCGCGCTGACGCTGCCGTTCGCGCTGCCCCATCTGCGCGTGCAGTGGCCCCGCATCAGGGCACACTGGCGCGCGGTCGTCGTGCTCGGTTTCATCGGCGTTGGCTGCTACAACACCTTCGCGTACATCGCGCTGCAATACACGACCGCAACCAGCGCGACGCTGCTCAATTCCTTCACGCCGGTGGCGACGATCGCGCTCGCGTTCCTGCTGCTCGGCAAGCGGCTGACGAGTCTCGAAACGGCCGGCGTCGTCGTGTCGCTCGTCGGCGTGATGATCATCGTCGCGCGCGGCAGCCTGGCGACACTGCTCGGCTTCAGCCTCAACACCGGCGACCTGTGGATGCTGCTCGCGGTGCTGACTTGGGGCATCTACACGGTCGGCCTGCAATGGCGACCGGCCGGCATCGACCCGATGCTGTTGCTCGCTGCCTTCACCGCCGTCGGTGTCGTCGGGCTCGCGCCGCTGTACGCGTGGGAGATCGCCAGTGAGAGGCTCATCGATCCGTCACCGGCGACGTTCGCGGGCATCCTCTACATCGGCATCTTCCCCGGCTTTCTCGGCTACGTGTTCTTCAACGCCGGCGTTGCGGCGGTCGGGCCGAGCCGCGCGTCCCTGTTCATCCACCTGATGCCGGTGTTCACCGCGCTGCTCGCGGCGATCTTTCTCGGCGAACGCCCGCAGCCGTTCCACTTCGCCGGAATCGCGCTGGTTTTCGCCGGCATTTTCCTGACGACGCGCAAACCTGCCGGCTGAACGCGATGCTGAATTTCCTGCGCAAATGGCGAAAGGCACGCCGGCTGGCCGCGATACGGGTGCCGGACGCGCTGTGGACCAGCGTCGAGCAGAAGCTGCCGTTTCTCGACTATCTCGAACCGCCCGACCGCGAGCGCCTGCGGGAATTCGCGCGCGAGTTTCTCGCCGAAAAAGAGTTCCACGGCGCGCACGGCATGGCCCTCACCGACCAGGTGATGCTCGCGATCGCCCTCCAGGCCTGCTTGCCGATCCTGCGCGTCGGGCTGGACGCCTATCGCGGCTGGGTCGGTGTCGTCGTCTACCCCGGAGACTTCGTGGTTCCGCGACACGAAACGGACGACACCGGCGTCGTGCACGAATACGACGACGAAGTCCTCGGAGAAGCGTGGGAAGGTGGCCCGGTGCTGGTGTCGTGGCATCGCGAGGGCGAAGGGCCGGAAGGCGTAAATGTCGTCATCCACGAGTTCGCACACAAACTGGACATGCAGAACGGCGACGTCGATGGCTTGCCGCGGCTGCCGCAGGGCATGAGCAGAGCGGCCTGGGCGAAGGTGTTCACCGACGCCTACCGGCGTTTTTGCGAGCAGGTCGACGCGGGCGAGGAAACGCTGCTCGACCCGTACGGCGCCGAGAGTCCGGGCGAGTTTTTCGCGGTCGCTTCCGAAGCGTTCTTCGAGACGCCCTGCCTGCTCGAACAGGAACTTCCCCAAGTGTACGAGCAGCTGTCGTGCTTCTACGGGCTGGACCTCGCGGCCGGCGAACGCCGCATCCGCGATGAACGGCAGCGCCGTTGCGGCGTCCCACCACGCCCCTTCGGATCGTGAAAGCCGGCAAGCCCATGCTCGTCGTCTATCGTCCCCCGGTCGGGCGGCCGGCGGGGCGACGGGAACATTCCGACCTACCGGGTTCCGGAAACACGCAGGATGCTGAATAAATAACTCGCATGGAATAATGCTCGTCCGGAGCGGAGTTCATTGGGGGGCCGGGAGGGATCGGTTGACGTTCACGGCAAAATGAGTTTGCCACGTATGGGGCGTCCGTCTAAGCTGCAAGAGCCACAACCGGCAGACCACCCGATCTATCTCTCGGAGGACGATTCATGGTTATAACCTGGATACTGGTTGCCAATGCCAGCCTGGCGAAGCTCTATGCAAACCTCGGTCCGAACAAGGGACTCACACTGGTGAAGGAACTGATCCATCCGGAAAGCAGACGGAAAAATTCCGAACTTGTAACCGACCGGCCCGGCACCATGGCGTCGGTAGGCAACGGGCAAGGTTCAGCGCAGCCTCAGACTCTCCCCAAAACCCACGAAGCAAAGGTGTTCGCGCAACAGATCGCGCAGGAACTCTATCTTGGACGGGCCAAGAACGAATTCAGCCGCGCAATCGTATTCGCCCCACCTGCATTCATGGGCATGCTCAACGCGGTGCTGGATACGCCGACAGCGCAACTGATCACCGATCGTTTCGAAAAGGATTACACGAAGGAACCCGAGCCCGTGCTGCGCGAGCGACTAGGCTCATGCCTGTTCCTTTGAATTCGTGACTTCTCGAAAACCTGATTTTTCGAACGTCTCTGTCCAGGAGACGATGAGGTCGCAGCACGCATGACCTCGAAGGGCCGCGGGGCGCCAGGCGCCCCGCATTCATTCGGATCGACGGCAGAACGCTCAATGCCGCCAGTAATGCTCGCCGAACCGGATGTGCTTCGCCTCTTCCATCATCGTCATGAAATCCTCGCTGCTCATCTGTATCAGCTTCTCGTGGTCGCCGCCCTCGAAGTAGATCTCCGGCTGCTCGGCCAGGGTGTCGTCGACGACCATCCGCATGCCGTACGCGCTGCCGACAGGCGGGACTGCGCCGGGCTCGCAATCGGCAAACAGGGCGGACAGCTCGTCCTCGGACGCGAGGCGCAAGTTGCGCTGCATCGCCTTGCTGAGCCAGCCGAGTTGGACGTGCTGGGTGGAGGGCAACACCGCCATCAGGAAGCCGTCATCGTCTTCAAGCACGACCGATTTGGCCAGACAATTGCCGGGCACCCGCGCCAGCTGCGCGGTCTCCATGCTGTTGTGGGAATGCGGATGCGTCAGGACGTCGTACCGCAAGCCGTGTTCGCTCATGTACTCCTGGAGTTTTGATGCGATTGCCATGATGGTCCTCCTCGATCGGGATCCGGGCAGCCGGTCCACCCGCCCCTCGACCTTTCATTCCGACATTTCATTTTAGGACGCAACACGGCATCCTGCACTCCAGCCAAGCCGCCCCGTGCAGTGGCCCGGCGGCGTCGCCCGCGGCAGAGTCGGGATTCAGGACGTTTGCAGGTTTTCAACGCGTGGGAGGTTCGGAAATGGCTCTTTGTTTCTACTACGGCGCCGGTTCGCCTTATGCCTGGCGCGTCTGGCTGGCACTCGAACACAAGCACCTGCGGTACGAACTCAAGGCGCTGTCATTCGATGCGGGAGACCTGAAAAAACCGGAGTACACGGCGATCAACCCGCGCCAGAAAGTGCCGGCAATCGTCGATGACGGGCTCGCTCTCTATGAATCGGCGGCGATCCTCGAATACCTCGACGAACGCTACGACGAAACGCCGCTGTTGTTCCCGGGCGACATCCGGCAACGCGCGCTGATCCGCCGCATGGTCCGCGAGGCCGACCAGTATCTGGCGAGCCCGCTGGAAGAACTCGTCGCAAACGTGCTCTACACGCCGAAAACGGAATGGCAGCAGGAAACGATCGCGCGCTCGCGCGACGCCTTCACGCGCGAACTCGGCCTGTGGGAAACGTTGATCGCGGGCGACACGCTGGCAGGCGAACTCTCCGCGGCCGACTTCACGCTCTACCCGTTGATTGCACTGGCGCTGCGCATCGAGAAGAGGAAGCACGACGTGGAAATTGGCGCACGCATCGGCCCCCGCCTGGCAGCGTGGATGAAGCGGATCGAAGCGCTGCCCTACTTCGCTCGCACTTGGCCGGCCCACTGGACCTGAAGCGGTCGCGGGAGCGGCGTCAGCCGCTTTTCCCGGCGTACCGGCGGTCTGCGCCTTCGCCGCCCTTCCCTGCTCGCCATTCCCTGAGCGTCCGATAATGCGCCCCGGCGCTGCTCTGCACGGACTCGACGAGCGCGAAGCCGTCGACAGGCCAGTCGATCGGGTCCACGCAGCGTGTCGAAACCTGCATCTGCGCCTTGCGCAACAGCGTCACGTGCGGTGCGAACGGGCGCCGCTCGACGGCAAAACCGGCGGCTTCGAGCGCGCCGTTGAGTCGCTCGACGAGTCCGGCCAGCGGCGCGGGACAACTCTGCGCGCCCGCCCAGACGATGCGGTTGTGGCGCCAGCTCCCGAGGAGGTCCAGGCGCAGCGTGAACGAGGTCGCCTCGACGTCGTTCCCGACCTCGTTCCCGACCGCGATCAGCTCGGCGAGCCGCTGCGGCGACACGTCGCCGATGAACGCGAGCGTCAGGTGCAGCGTCTCGCGTCGCGTCGGCCGTCCGGCGCATTCCGCGTGCGCTTCGGCGCCGAGTTCATCCAGGCGCTTCGCGACGCGGGCGTCCGGCCACAGCGCGAAGAACACGCGCGAAGGTTTGCCCGGCGCCGCGGGATCAGGTTTCATTGCCATGTCGCATCAGCAGCGCGACGACCTGGGCCGCGATGCCCTCGCCACGGCCAGTGAAACCGAGCTTTTCGGTCGTCTTACCCTTGATATTGACCGCCGCCGGGTCGATGCCCAAGTCGGCAGCGATGTTCGCGACCATCGCCGGCGCATGCGGGAGGATCCGGGGCGCCCGGCAGATCACCGTCGCATCGATGTTCACGACGCCGAAGCCCGCCGCCCGCACGGCCGCAAATGCTTCGCGCAGCAGTACGCGGCTGTCGGCGCCCGCGTGGGCTGCGTCGGTGTCGGGAAAGAGTCGCCCGATGTCGCCGAGGCCGGCGGCGCCAAGCAGCGCGTCGGTCAGCGCGTGCAGCAGGACGTCGGCGTCCGAATGCCCGAGCAGGCCGCGCTCGAACGGGATGTGCACGCCGCCGACGATCAACGCCCGCCCCGGCACCAGCGCATGCACGTCGAACCCCTGGCCGATACGGAATGGAGCGTTCACTTCAGTTTTCCCGGTTCGTGAGGATCCACTCGGCGAGGTGCAGGTCGAGCGGATAAGTGACTTTGAGGTTCGTCGCGTCGCCTTCGACGAGTCGCGGATGCAAGCCTGCCGCCTCGATCGCGCTGGCCTCGTCGGTGACGTGCGCCGCGGCTTCCAGCGCGCGGCGCAGCATCACATGGCGGAACATCTGCGGCGTCTGCGCCTGCCACAGGTTTTCGCGCGGCACGGTGGCGAGCACCTGCCGCTGCTCGCCGGCGCGCTTCAGCGTATCGGCAACCGGCACGGCGAGCAGGCCGCCGACTTCATCGCGCGCGAGCTCCCGGATCAGCTTCTCAATGTGCCACGGGGCAAGGCACGGGCGCGCGGCGTCGTGCACCAGCACCCAATCCGCAGGTTCGACCTCGTTGGCGACCGCGCGCAGCCCTGCGAGCACGCTGTCGGCCCGCGTCGCGCCGCCGCAAAAAAGCGGCACCAGCTTCGGGCCGAGCAAGGACCAGTCGTGACGACGCCACTCGGCGTCGTCGACCGAAAGCACGACGAACACCTTGTCGACTTCGGGCGCCGCGCACAGCACGGCGAGCGAATGGAAGATCAACGGCTTACCGAGCAGCGGAAGATACTGCTTCGGTCGGGACGCGGCCATGCGGCTGCCGCTGCCGGCCGCCGGGACGATTGCGAAATGACGAGGCTGAAAAGTCTGCATGGCGCGGATTCTACCCGCGCGACACCGACTCCCGCCAAGGCAACCGCTCGCCCGACACCGCCGTCTTCATTTCTGCGACAGCCGCTTCACGCCAGCGACAAAGCGCGACAACGTATCCGAAAGCACGCCGCGCGGGATGATCGCCTCGATCAACTGGAAACGTCCGCGCGTCGCCAGCGCATGGTCGAGCGCCGCCTTCAGTTCGGCGCGCGTGCCGACTCGCACCCCGTCGCCGCCGAGCCCCTCGGCCATCGCAGCGAAGCCCCAGTCGTCGAGATTGTTGAACGCCGATTCCGGCTGGAAAGTGCGCAGCATTTCCCAGGACGAATTGTTGAACACGATCACGATCGGATCCCAGCCGTAGCGGCGGCAGTTGCCGAGCTCCCAGCCGGTCATCTGGAACGCGCCGTCGCCGACGAGGATCAGCGGCCGCTCACCGGAGGCCGTCTGCAGCCCGAGGCCGGCGGGCACACCGAATCCCATCGTCGCGTAATAGCCCGGCGCGACGAGCGCGGTCGGCTCGATGTCCATCGCCGTGAACAGGCAGTCTCCGACGTCCGCTGCAATCGGCATCCGGCCGTGGGTGTCCATCAGGTCGTTGATCGCCAGCGCGATGTCGTTCGGCGTGATCGACGCGTCGTCGGCCTGCAGCCCGCGCGGGTAGTGCGGCGGATCGAAACGCATCGCGGGGGCAATCTTCTCGTCGAGGCGCTCGAGCAGCGCGTCGACGAGCGCCGCGAGCGGCACCTCCGGATAGGTGTGGTATCCGAGCGTGACTCGACGATCGAGCGCCTGGATCGTCTTGCGCAGGTCGATCTGCTTCGACGACACGCCGAAGTTCGTGTCCGAGATGATGACGCCGAGCAGCAGCAGCGCGTCCGACTGCTCGACGAGATCGGTCACTTGCTGCTGTCCGGCAACGCCGAGGTAGGTGCCGACGAGCGGCGCATCCGTGCCGGCGAGCAGCCCGCGGCCGAGGATGCTGGTCACGACCGGCACTCCGAGTCGTCGGGCGAGCTCCGCCGCCTTCGCTTCGAGGCCGAAGCGACGCACTTCGACCCCCACCATCAGCACCGGCGACGCGGCGCTGCGCAGGCGCACGAGAATCTCGTCCACGCATGCCGACAGCACTTCACGGTCGGGCGCGGGAGGCACGAGCGGGACCACCGGTTCGCACGGCACGCCGACCATGTCGCGGGGCAGCTCGATATAGACCGGCCGCGATTCGCGCAGGCAGCTCGCCAGCACGCGTGCGATTTCGCGCGGAGCGCTGCGCGCATCGGTGAGTCGCGCCTGGTCGCAGGTGATCTCGCGATAGATCTCGAACTGCGAATCCAGCGTCTTCGCCTGATGATGAAGCAGCAGCCCGGAACGCGACTCGCCCGCGCCGGGCGCGCCGGAGATGACGACGACCGGGGACTTTTCCGCGTACGCACCGGCGACCGGGTTCACCATGTTCAGCGCACCCGCGCCGTAGGTCACCGCCGCGACGCCGAGGCAACAACGATAACGCGCCGTCGCATCCGCGGCGAATCCCACGCCCGGCTCATGACTGAGCGTATGCAGCGGCAGGATGCCCGACTCTTCGATTACCTTGAAGAACGGCAGCGCGAAATCGCCGGGAATGCCGAATATCTCGCGTGCGCCATGATCGCGCAGCGCGGTGAGCAGGGCCTGGGACAGGTTCATGGCAGTCATCCATATCGGGTTGGAGACGCCAGAATACGCGTGCTTGCCAAGCAGGAAATTTCGTTTTTCTCGGCTTTTGCGCAACTTCGTGCGGAGCATTACGCAACGCTCGTCAGCTGAACCGCTTGCTCCAGTAGTTCGCGACGTCCAGCATCCGGTTCGCGTAGCCCCATTCGTTGTCGAACCACAGCAGCAGGTTCGCGAGGCGCGGACCGTTGATGCGCGTCTGGCTGCCGTCGACGATGACCGAGTGCGGGTTGTGGCTGAAGTCGATCGAGGCGTGCGGGTCGACGGAATACGCGATAAGGCCTGGCTGCGCCGCTGCGGCTTCCAAAAGAAGCAGGTTGATTTCCCGCGCTGACGCGTCGCAGCCGAGTTCGACGACGACGTCGATCGCCGAAACGTTGAGGATCGGCACGCGGATCGCCTTGGCCTGCACGCGTCCTGCCAGTTGCGGCAGGAAGCGCTCGACGCCTTGCGCGAGTCCCGTCCCGACCGGGATCATCGACTGCATCGCCGAACGCGTGCGCCGCAGATCCGAATGGTGATAACCGTCGATGAGCGGCTGGTCGTTCATCACCGAATGCAGCGTCGTCAGGAAAACATGGCCGATGCCGAACGCGCGGTGCAGCTGGTCGAGGACGGGTACGACCGCGTTCGTCGTGCACGAGGCGTTCGACACGATGCGCTGATCTCTGCCGAGCTCGCCGTGGTTGATGCCATAGACGACGGTGAGATCGACGTCCTGGGCGCTGCGTCCGGGCTGCGAGATCAGGAGCCGTTCGCACCCCGCTTCGAGGAAGCGATCGAAATCATGGCGTTGCGTGTAGCACCCGGAGCATTCGATCAGCAGATCGACGCCGAGCCCCTTCCAGTCGACCTCCTCGGGCACGCACGCATGCGTGACGCCGATTTCGCGCCCATCGACGATCAGGCATTCGGCGCCGGTCCCGATTTTTCCGGGGAAAACGCCGTGGGTGGAATCGAAGCGCGACAGGTAGGCAATGGTCGCGAGGTCGGCCGGCTCGTTGATCGACACGATCTGCAGCGTGTCCTTCAGCGGCGACTCGTACAGCGCGCGCAGGAAGCAACGGCCGATGCGGCCATAACCGTTGATGGCGATCCGCAGCGAACTGCTCATCTGGCGTCTCTCGCCTGCCAAGAAAATGAATCCACCGCTGCTCCATTATGTCTGCTGAATTACGGCGAACCGACGAGGCCGGTGCGCAAACCGCGAGAATACACGGAACGATTCGGCCACGACACGCCGCCGACGGTGCCGCACGGCGCGCCGTTTCACCGTGCGCACGAATCGAATAGAGTAACGAACCAGTCGGCATGCAATACGACGAAGACCTGCACGAAGAACCGGGAGTGACGGCATGCCTTTCTCGAAGCCTTTCGACGCGGGACAGATTCAGGCTTTCCTGATCGCGATCGGGATCGGGTTGCTGATCGGCCTGGAGCGCGAGCGTGTCGCGTCGGCTCGCGCCGGCCTGCGCACGTTCGGGCTGGTCGGCCTGCTCGGCGCACTGATCGGCCTGCTCGGCGAGCATTTCGACAGCGTCGCGCCTTTCGTGTTCGGCCTCGCGATCCTCGGCGTCATGATCATTGCCGCCTATCTTCGCCATCCGGACGCGACCGATCCGGGCACCACGTCGGTCGCGGCCCTGCTGCTGTGCTACTGCCTCGGCACGGCGGTGTGGCTCGGCCACGCGACGATCGCGGTGATGCTCGCGGTGGCGACGACCATCCTGCTGTATTTCAAGACCGAGCTGCGCGGCATCGCGACCCGGCTCGAATCGAAGGACTGGATCTCGATCATCCAGTTCAGCGTGCTCTCGCTCGTGATCCTGCCGATCCTCCCGGACCGCCCGATCGATCCCCAGGGCGCGGTCAGCCCTCGCAGGTGTGGTGGATGGTCGTGCTGATATCGGGACTCAGCTTCGCCGGCTACGCGGTCCTGCGGCTTGTCGGCGCGCGCTATGGCGCAGCGCTGGTCGGCATCGCCGGCGGCCTCGCGTCGAGCACCGCGACAACGCTGATCCATGCCCGCGACAGCCGCGTCACGCCGGCCTCGACTCCGGTGGCGGCGCTGGTGATCATCCTCGCGAACGTCGTCATGATGATCCGGATCGCGGTGATCGCCGCCGTCGTCGCGCCCGGGCTCCTTGCCAAGCTCGCGATCGTGGTCCTGCCGGCGCTGGTGCTCGGCCTGGGAACGCTGATCTGGTATTGGCGGATTCCGGCCGGCAGCGAGGCAGTGCTCCCGCAGACGCGCAACCCCACCGAGTTGCGCGCGGCGCTCGGGTTCGGCGTGCTGTACGCGGTCATCCTGTTCGTTTCGGCGTGGCTGTCCGACATCGTCGGCACCCACGGCTTGTATGCGCTTGCCGCCGTGTCGGGCCTCGCCGACATGGACGCGATCGCGTTGTCGAGCATGCGCCTGTTTTCCCTCGAGAGACTCGCCGCCGACGCGGCAGTGATCGCGATCGGCGTGGCGATGATCGCCAATCTGGGCTTCAAGACGGTACTCGCCGTCGTCCTCGGCGGACGGGAGCTCGGCAAGAGGATTTTCCGCGGCATGAGTGCAATCGGCTTCGGCCTCGCCGCCGGCACCGCCTGGCTCGCGCTATCCGGCACCGGCCTATAATTGGAACAGGCTCCTGCTCGCACTCCAACGAGGAATTCCATGGCCACTGCTTCGATTCGGCCGGCCGCGGTTGCCGGCTACTTTTATCCCGAGGATCCGCACGCGCTGCGCGCGCAGATCGGAGAAATGCTGGCGGCTGCAGTACCGCTCGAAACGGTGTCCGCACCGAAAGCCCTCATCGTGCCGCACGCGGGCTACGTCTATTCCGGCCCTGTCGCGGCGTCCGCATACGCGAATCTGGCCGGGTTGCGCGACGTAGTGCGGCGCGTCGTGCTCCTCGGCCCGGCGCATCGCATGGCGGTCCGGGCGTTCGCGCTGCCGGCCGCGCAATTCTTCTCGACGCCGCTCGGACACATTCCCGTGAGTCGCAGCGACTGGGAAACGCTTCAGGCCCGGCCCGACGTCGTCGTCGACGATCGCCCGCATGCGGCCGAACACAGTCTCGAAGTCCAGCTGCCTTTCCTGCAGACGGTGCTCGATACTTTCGAACTGGTTCCACTGCTCGTCGGGAACGCCGACGCCGAAGCGGTCGCGGACATCCTCGAAACGCTGTGGGGCGGCCCGGAGACGCTGATCGTGATCAGCTCCGACCTGTCGCATTACCAGCCGTACGGCCAGGCACAGAGCTGCGACCGCGCGACGGTGGGTCGGATCCTGAGGCTTCGCAGCGGCATCGACCACGATGAGGCGTGCGGCGCGACGCCCGTCAACGGATTGCTGCGCGCCGCGGTACACCACGGTCTGGAGCCGCACCTGCTCGACCTGCGCAACTCGGGCGATACCGCAGGCGACCGTTCCCGCGTCGTCGGCTACGCCAGCATTGCATTCTCGGAGTCTCGCACCCATGCCCACACTGCCCGACACTGAGCTTGGCCTGACGCTGCTCGCCCACGCGCGCCGCGCGCTCGAACGCCACCTCCGGCTCACCGACGAGCCCTTCGCGGATGACGAGCGCCTCGCGCAACGCGCCGCCACGTTCGTTACTCTCAAGCTCTACGACGAGTTGCGCGGCTGCATCGGCAGCCTGCGTCCGCAACGCGCCCTCGGCGAAGATGTCGCCCTCAACGCAGTTGCCGCCGCGACGCGAGACACGCGCTTCCTGCCGGTTGCCGCGGACGAATTGAACGCGATCCGGATCGAAGTGTCTCTGCTATCGGAACCGCAGTTCCTCGAGTTCGCCGACGAAGTCGATCTGCTGCGCCAGTTGCGCCCGGGCATCGACGGCCTGATTCTTTCCGGTAGCTGCCGCAGCGCGACTTTCCTGCCGCAGGTCTGGGAACAGCTGCCGGAACCGCGCGAGTTCGTCGCGGCGCTCAAACGCAAGGCGGGATTGACGCCGGATCACCCCATCGGCACCCTTCTGGCCGCGACCTACACTGTATGCAAGTGGCGTGAGTGAGCCGTTCGGTCCGGCCGCAACTCGAGGCTCGGCGGCAAACTTTCACCCCTTGATGTCGCGCTCGGCGGCCTTGGCCGGTCGCGGCGGTGAGGACAGCGATGAACCACCCAGGACGCCATTGGCACAAGCTCGATGACGACCGCATCCAGTGCGACGTATGCCCGCGCTACTGCAAGCTCCATGAAGGCCAGCGCGGCGCGTGCTTCGTGCGCATGCGCGAGTCCGACGCGATCGTATTGACCACTTACGGCCGCAGCTCCGGCTTCTGCATCGACCCGATCGAGAAGAAGCCGCTCAATCACTTCTATCCCGGCACCAGCGTGTTTTCGTTCGGCACCGCGGGCTGCAATCTCGCGTGCAAGTTCTGCCAGAACTGGGACATCTCGAAGTCGCGCGACATGGACCGGCTGATGGACCAGGCCTCCCCCGACGAGATCGCACGGACTGCAGCCGAGTGGGGCTGCCGCAGCATCGCCTTCACGTACAACGACCCGGTGATCTTCGCCGAGTACGCGGTGGACGTCGCCAATGCGGCGCACGCGCTCGGCCTCAAGACCGTCGCCGTCACGGCCGGTTACGTCACCGAAGTCGCGCGTGGCGACCTTTTCTCGCACATGGACGCGGCCAACGTCGACCTCAAGGGTTTCACTGACGAGTTCTACGTCAAGCTGTGCGGCGCACACTTGCAGCCGGTGCTCGACACGTTGAAATGGCTCGTCCATGAAACCGACGTGTGGGTCGAGATCACGACGCTGCTGATCCCCGGCGAGAACGATTCGGACGCCGAATTGCAGGCGCTCTCGAGCTGGGTGGCGAAGGAACTCGGGACCGAAGTGCCACTGCATTTCACCGCCTTCCACCCGGATTTCAAGCTCACCGACACGCCGCCGACCCCGCCCGCGACGCTGACGCGCGCGCGCCGCATTGCGCTCAGTGAGGGCCTGCGGCACGTCTATACCGGGAACGTGCATGACACCGAGGGCGGCACGACACGCTGCACCGGATGCGGCAAAGCGGTCATCGAACGCGACTGGTACGAAATTCTCGGCTATGCGCTCGACGACAGCGGCGCCTGCCTGGCCTGTGGGACGCCGCTGGCCGGCCGCTTCGCCCGGTTCGAGCAACCGTTCGGCTCGCGCCGGATTCCGGTCCCGATCCACCGCGTGGCCTGATAGCCGATGTTGCCGCGATACCCGCACCGTGCCATGCTCGTCGCCTGCGCTCCGACGTATCGACAGCCGTATTGACAGTCTTATTGACGGTATTTCCCAGGCCCGAAGTGAAGCTGCGCCACACCACCATCAGCATTCCCGCCGAGCGTGTCTGGCTCGACGGCGAGCTGTCGCATGCGCCGACCGTGCGGAGTCTGGCGGTGATTCTTCGTCCGTCGGGGAGCATGCCGACCCAGTCGTGCGAAACGAAAGTCGCCGCTGCGCTGCAGGACGCCGGTTTCGCGACGCTGATCATCAACCTGCTGACGCGCTACGAAGAAACGCGGGACGCCGATACGCGCTTCAATGTCCCGAAGCTCGCAAACCGCATCCTCGCCGTGGCCGACTGGATCAGCCACCAGCCGCCGCTCACCGGCCTCGCGATCGGGCTGGTCGCCTCCGGCACGGGCAGCGGCGCGGCGATCCGGGCGGCATGGAAAACACCCGGACGCTTCGCGGCGATCGTGTGTCGCGCCGGCCGTCCGGACCTCGCCGGCGCGACGCCGCTCGGCACGCTGACGGTGCCTGTGCGCATGATTATCGGCAGCGAAGACCCCCACCTCGCCATGATCCTGCGCGCCTGGGAGCACCTGCGCGCCCCGCGCGACTGGAAACTCGTCGACGGGGCCGGCGAAGATTTTGTCGAACCCGGGGCGCTCGACCGCTTCGCGCTGCTCGCGGCGGAGTGGCTGCGCGCGCAGTTGCCGCTGCCCGTTGCCGACGGGGTCGAGCGATCCGGCCAGTCTGACAAGCCCCCTTCGTCCCATCCCCTATAATTCTGTCCTCACCCCTCTCTTCCGCGGTCTCGCCGCGCCCGTCCGATGTCCCGACCGCTCGACCCCCTGCTGCCCCAGCTCACGGCGCTTTCCCTTCCGAAGCCCGGCATGCGGCTCGACCTGCCCGCGCTCGCCGGTTCGTCCGACGCGCTGGCGATCGCCCAGCTCGCGGCGCGCGGCCCGTGCCTGCTGCTGGTGACCGCGAACCCGCTCGACGCGCAGCGCCTGCAGGACGAGATCGCGTGGTTCGCCCCCGCCCTGCGCACGCACCTGTTGCCCGACTGGGAAACGCTGCCTTACGACAGCTTCTCGCCGCACCAGGACCTGATCTCGGAACGACTGTCGACGCTCTACGCGGTGAGCGGCGGCGAGGCCGACGTCGTGCTCGTGCCCGCTTCGACCGCGCTGTACCGCATGGCCCCGCCGGCCTTTCTCGCCGCCTACACGTTCTTCCTGAAGCAGGGCGCGAAGCTCGACGTCGACGGCCTGCGCAACCAGATGGCGGTCGCCGGGTACACGCACGTGACGCAGGTCGTCAGCCCGGGCGAGTTCTCGGTGCGCGGCGGCCTGATCGACCTGTTCCCGATGGGCGCGCCGCTGCCGTTTCGCATCGACCTCTTCGACGACGAAGTCGAGAGCATCAAGACCTTCGACCCGGACACGCAGCGCACCGTCTACCCGGTGCCGGAGATCCGCATGCTCCCGGCGCGGGAGTTCCCGATGGACGACGCCGGGCGCACGCGCTTTCGCAGCCGCTTTCGCGAAGCGTTCGAAGGCGATCCGTCGCGCGTGTCGCTGTACAAGGACGTGTCGAACGGCATCGCGCCGGCCGGCATCGAGTACTACCTGCCGCTGTTCTTCGACCAGACGGCGACGCTGTTCGACTACCTGCCGGCCGACGCGGCAGTCGTGCTGCACCGCGACGTGCCGACTGCAATCGACGAATTCTGGCGTGACACCCGCTCGCGCCACGATTTCCTCAAAGGCGACCGCACCCGCCCGGTGCTGCCGCCCGAAGCGTTGTTCCTCGGCCAGGAAAGCTTCTTCGCCGCACTGAAGGATCGCCCGCGAATCCAGGTTTCAGCCGGCGACGCCGTCGGCGAAGTGCCGCCGCCCGCCATTCCCCTCCCCGACGTTTCCGTCGAACGCAAGGCGACTGACCCGCTGCATCGCCTGAAGGAGCTCCTTGCGGGCGACTGGGCGCGCAACGGCGGCCGCGTCCTCGTGCTCGCCGACGCCCCGGGACGGCGCGAGACGATTTCCGAGTTTTTCGGCGAATACGGCCTCAGGCCGGCAGCCAGCGCGGATTTCGCCGGCTTCCTCGTCTCCGGCGAACCGCTCGCGCTCGGCGTCGGGCCGCTTGCGAACGGCTTCCTGCTGCCGGGCGCGAAGATCGCGATTGTCACCGAGTCCGAGCTTTATGCGACTACCGCCCGCACCCGCGTGCGACGCGATGCGCGCAAGGCCGCGACGATGGAAGGGTGGCTGCGCGACCTGTCCGAACTGAAGCCGGGCGACCCGGTGGTGCACGTGTCGCACGGCATCGGCCGCTACCTCGGGCTGATCCACATGGATCTGGGCGAAGGCGAAACGGAGTTCCTGCATCTCGAATACGCCAACGGCGACAAGCTCTACGTGCCGGTGTCGCAGCTGCACGTCATCACCCGCTACGCCGGCGCCGACCCCGAAGCCGTCGACCTGCACCGCCTCGGCTCCGGCCAATGGGAAAAGGCGAAGAAGAAAGCCGCGCTGCAGGTGCGCGACACCGCGGCCGAACTCCTCGCGCTGTACGCGCAGCGCGCCGCCCGCCCCGGCCACCGCTTCGACTTCAAGCAGCACGACCTCGACGCGTTCGCCGAAGGCTTTGGTTTCGAGACGACGCCCGACCAGCAGGCGGCGATCGACGCCGTCGTCGCCGACATGAAATCCGGCCAGCCGATGGACCGGCTGGTGTGCGGCGACGTCGGCTTCGGCAAGACCGAAGTCGCGCTGCGCGCCGCGTTTGTCGCGGTCGCCGACGGCAAGCAGGTCGTCGTGCTGACGCCGACGACACTGCTCGCCGAACAGCACTACCAGACTTTCGCCGACCGCTTCGCCGACTTTGCGATCCGCATCGCCGAACTGTCGCGCTTCAAGAGCGCCAAGGAACAGGCCGAGGCACTGAAACAGCTCGCCGAAGGCAAGGTCGACATCATCATCGGCACGCATCGCCTGCTGCAGAAGGACGTCAAGTTCAAGCGCCTCGGGCTCGTCATCATCGACGAGGAACACCGCTTCGGCGTGCGTCAGAAAGAAATGCTGAAAACATTGCGCAGCGAAATCGACATCCTGACGCTGACTGCGACGCCGATCCCACGCACGCTCGGCCTCGCGCTCGAAGGCCTGCGGGAGTTCTCGGTGATCGCGACCGCGCCTTCGAGGCGCCTCGCGATCAAGACTTTCGTCCACCGTCACAGCAAGGGAATCATCCGTGAAGCGGTGCTGCGCGAATTCAAGCGCGGCGGGCAGGTGTATTTCCTGCACAACGAGGTCGACACGATCGACAACGTGCGCAACGAGCTCGCCGAGCTGCTGCCCGAAGCGCGCATCGTCATCGGCCACGGCCAGCTGCCGGAACGCGAGCTCGAACGCGTGATGCGCACCTTCACGCAACAGCGCGCGAACCTGCTGCTGTGCACGACGATCATCGAGACCGGCATCGACATCCCGACCGCCAACACGATCATCATCAACCGCGCCGACCGCTTCGGCCTCGCCCAGCTGCACCAGCTGCGCGGGCGTGTCGGCCGCAGCCACCACCAGGCCTACGCGTATCTGCTGACCGACGCGCACGCGAAACCGAGCGCGCTCGCGCAGAAGCGCCTCGAAGCGATCACGATGATGGAAGATCTCGGCTCCGGCTTCTATCTCGCGATGCACGATCTCGAAATCCGCGGCGCCGGCGAAGTGCTCGGCGAGAACCAGTCCGGCGAAATTCAGCAGGTCGGCTTCAGCCTGTACACCGAAATGCTCAAGCGCGCGGTGCGCGACCTGCAGGCCGGCAAGGAGCCGGACCTGACGCAGCCGCTCGACGTCGTCTCCGAGATCAACCTGCACACCCCGGCGCTGTTGCCGAACGACTACTGCCCCGACGTGCAGGAACGCCTGACGCTCTACAAGCGCCTCGCGAACTGCGAATCAGACGACGACCTGCGCAATCTTCAGGAAGAACTCATCGACCGCTTCGGCGAGCTGCCGCTGCAGACCCAGGCACTGATCGAAACCCACCGCCTGCGCCTGCTCGTCAAACCGTTCGGCGTTGCGAAGCTCGACGCGTCTGAGGCGCAGATCAGCGTCCAGTTCGACTCCGACGCGCCGATCGACCCGGCAAAAGTCATCTTCCTGATTCAGAAGGACCGCAACACGAAGATGTCCGGCCCCGACCGCCTGATCCGCAAGGCGAGCCTGCCGAATTTGAAGCAGCGCGTGCAGGGGGTGAAGGAATTGCTGGAGGCGGTGAAGGCCTGATCGCAGAACCTGCCCGGTATTCGCGCTTATTCGCCTGCCCTTCATCCCGCCGGATCGAGCGGACTGACCACCCCGCGGGCGCTGCTCCCCGCGTGAGCACCACCGAGCGGAAACCGATCAGCTGCCGACTTGACGCCACCGAGCTTTCCTGAGATTTTCGGCTGTCATCGACGAGTAGGGACGGACGGATGGACATCAACCGATTCATGCAGGGCTACAAGACCGCGTGGGAGCAGCGTGACGAAGCGAAGTTCTGCGCGCTCTTCGCTCCCGACGGCGAATACCACAACACGCCTTTCGCGGTGCAGCGGGGCCACGCGCAGCTCGCCGAATACTGGCGCCGTGTGAAGCTTCAGCAGGATGTGCAGGTCGCCTACGAGGTGCTCGCCTCGACCGCGCGCGGCGGTTTCGCGCATTGGCACGTCACGTATCAGGTGGCGTCCGAGGAGTTGTTCGAGATCTGGGCGAAGTCGACCGGCACCAATCTTGTCGCGCGACGCCCGGGCGATCCGCTGCCGCGCATGGTCCTCGACGGCGTCCTGCAGGCGGAGTTCGACGGCGCGCACTGCAGCTGCTGCCGGATCTGGTGGCATAGCATGCCGATGGACGGCGAACATCACAACACGCCCTTCACGGTGTCGCGCTGAGTCAGAATAGATGCCGGCTTGATGGAATCTGAAAGCAAGAATGCGACTCTGGTCATTGCATCCAAGGTATCTCGACCCGCAAGGTCTGGTCGCGCTGTGGCGGGAAGCGCTTCTCGCTCGTGCCGTGCTGCGGGGCGAGACGAAGGGCTACCGCAATCACCCCCAGCTCGATCGCTTCCGCAGTCATGCGGCTCCCGTCTCTGCGATCAACACGTATCTCGTCGGGGTGTATGGTGAGGCTGTCGCTCGCGGCTACTCGTTCGATAGCGGGAAGATCGACAGCGTGCAAACATGCGCGCAGCTGCCCGTCACGGATGGGCAGATCTCGTACGAGTGGCGGCACCTGCTGCAGAAGCTGTCCAGCCGCAGTCCCGCACTCCACGAACAGTGGCGCAGTTGCGATAAGCCGGAATGTCACCCTATCTTTGTCGTTCGTCAGGGGCAGATCGAGCCTTGGGAACGGCAGTCCGGGTCTGTGGGAACGAATGCTAGATGAAACATGCGCTTGACGATCCGGTTCAGCCGTCAAGCAGCGAGCTGCGCTGCTCGCCTGCCGCTCGCCTCCGTCGTTGTGCCCGTTCGGGAGATCCCCATGGCCTGGCTCATCACCAAGTACCTGCTCACCGCAACTGTCGTGGTCATCGTTTCCGAGGCGGCGAAGCGCAGTGACAAGCTCGGAGGGTTCATCGCCGCCCTTCCCTTGGTCACATTCCTCGCGCTCATCTGGCTCTACGTCGAGAAGCAGCCTCAGGCCAGGATTTCCAACCATGCGTGGTACACGTTCTGGTACGTGCTGCCTACGTTGCCGATGTTCCTCGCGTTCCCCTTGCTGTTACCCCGCCTCGGGTTCTGGCTGACCATGCTCGCCAGTGTCGGCATCACGGTGCTGTGCTTTGGCTTGTTCGCGGTGGTGCTCCGTCCGTTCGGCATTCAGTTGCTGCCGTGAAGGGGTTTCTGCCTTCCGTTGCGGCCGGCCCTCTTTCCAGTGGCTGTATTAGCCCGCCCGGAAGGAAATCGTGGAAACGAGGGCCGAAAAGACGGTCCGCTGCGCGCAAGCGGGACGACGGTGCGGATGCGTCACAGAGAAGGTGCCGAGGACGCAAGCTTCAGGCCCAGGGCCACCATTACCGCTCCCGCCACCCGATCGATCGACGACTTGAAGCGCAGGTACGTGCGGCGAGGCTTTTCGGCCGAAAGGGTCACCGCAACCAAGGCGTACCAGGCGGTCTCGATGATGAACACCAGTCCCGCGATCACGCTGCCGACGGCGAGCCCTGCGCCGTTCGGCAGGAACGCAGCAAAGATACTCGCGTACACAATGGCCGCTTTGGGGTTGCTGAGCTGGGTACCGAGGCCGAAAAGGAGCGATCGGGCCACGCTGTCACTGTTCGCCCCCGGTGCCACGGCTTGCCCCGGCAACGGCTGTCGAGATGCGCGCCAGATCATGATGCCGAGGTACGCGAGGTAGATTCCGCCGGCAAGCTTGAAAGCAAGGTACAGAGCGGGCACGGAGAGCAGCAAAGCCTGCAGCCCGACGAGGGCCGCAACCGTGAAAAGGACGCCGCCGATGCCCATGCCCACCGCAGCGGCCAGCCCATTGCCTCGACCGGAAGAAACTGCCGTCCGCGCGACCATGACGAAGCTCGGCCCGGGACTTACGGTTCCAACGATCAGGACGCCGACGATGCCGGCAAGTGAGAGGATTTCATTCATCAGTTTTCTCCGCGTCGCGCGGAGGATACCGCAGGAGCCCTTCCTGCGGCTGCAACCGTGCGAGCCGCGGGCGCCAAAGCGAAAAGTGGCGCAGCAGCGGTCAGCGGGCACCGTCAGCGGCGCAATTCGAACACCAGCGCGCGAATCATGCGTTCGGCTTGGCCGAGGTAGGAGCGGCCGAAGAGGTTGAGGTGGTTCAGGACGTGATACAGGTTGTAGAGGGTCTTTCTTTGCTCGTAGCCTTCGTTCAGCGGCCACACAGTGCGGTAGGCAGCGTAAAAGGCCGTCGGAAACCCGCCGAATAGCTCGCTCATCGCGAGGTCCGCCTCGCGGTCTCCGCGATATACCGCGGGATCGAAAATCACCGGCCTGCCGTCGTCATCGATTGCTGCATTGCCGCTCCAAAGGTCGCCATGAAGCAGGCTTGGCCGCGGGCGGTAATCGAGGAACAACGCCGGCACGCGCTCGAGCAGCTGTTCGGCTTCGCGCCCAAGAACGTCCCCATGACCCCTCGAGCGCGCCAGCTGCAGTTGCGGGGTCAGTCGACATCGCACGAAAAATCGCGCCCATCCGTCGTGTTGCATATTGATCTGGGGATTGGTGCCGATGAAGTTGTCGCTTGTCCAGCCAAAGCGCTCGCCGGTATCGTGGTGCAGCTTCGCCAGGGCTTCGGCGAAGCGCTGGCCGTCTTCGGCGCTCGCGAGCGGGCGCAACTGCAGCCATTCCAGTAGCAGGAAAGCTTCGCCGGTGGTCGCGCCGCTCGCCAGGACGCGCGGGACCCGGAAAGCCCCGCAGGCAGCCAGTGCGGCCAGACCGTCGACTTCTGCCTCGAACATCGGCAGCGCGGACGCGTCGTTCAGCTTGAGAAAATAACGCTGCCCGCCGGCACGGACCTCGAACGCACGACTGATGGAGCCGCTGCCTGTTGTCTGCACTTCGGCGCCGGAAAAGTTGATGCCGGTGGCAGCCTTGAGGGCTTGCTCGAGTTCGGCGCTCAGGTTTTGATGGTCTTCCACCGCAGAACTCCCGGTTTGTGGACGCAAGGCTCTCTGAAATCGGCAAGCACAATGAATCCCGGATGCGACAGTGAAGTTCGACTGGTCGGCCTAATAATCCGCTCGCACGAACGGAATAGGCAAGGCAGTGAGCGCAGGATGGAGCGGTTGTTGCGTCGTGACGCGAGGCAGGCTGGCCGCAGCCGGCTGCGTCTCAGCGGCAAGCAGATCGAGCGCCTGCCCGATCGCGTCTTCGGGAGGGATGTCCGCGACGAAGGACGCCGTATGTTCGCAGCGCTGCTCGATCGTGTTGGCGCCGCACTCCGGGCATGCGAGGCGCCAGGAGAGCAAGGGGCGGTGTTGGGTGCGGCTGGTGGGGCCGGCGTTTATGAGATTGCCGCACCAGTAGATGCCGACCGATGCAGTCCCGACGGCACGGGCAAGGTGCAGGGGGCCCGAGTCGTTCGCGACGATGAGTGCAGCCTGGGCGAGAACCCCGGTGAGGAGGGAGAGCGTTGAGTCGGGGCCCAGGTCGATGAACGGGTGACGCATGTTTTCAGCCAACTCGTCCAGTTGCGGCCGTTCGTCGCCCGTGGCGTTCACAACGATCATCGCACCAGCGTCCCCGAGCGCATCGCCGACCGCCGCGAAACTGGCGGCTGGCCAGCGACGCCGCGGATCGGAAGCTCCGAGGTGAAGCACGGCAATAGTCTTGCCAGCCGGCAGGACGGCACGGGCGGCGGCGAGATCCTCATCCGTGACGCTCATCCGCGGCTCCCAGCCGGCAGGACGCGCACCGGCCAACGCCACGACCTCGAGATAGCGGAAAACTTCGGGCTGGTAATAGATATAGGGGACTGAAAATTCCAGGGGCTCCGCGTCGGCGGCGCACAAACCGAAAGTGTGTCGTGCTCCCAGCTGCTTGATGAACGGGTTGGACCATCGCCCCCCGCCGTGCAACTGGAACGCCAGGTCGAAGCGTTCTGCGCGCATGGCGTGGAAGAACGAATCGAGCGCCGCCGTATCTTCCCGAGTGTCTTCCGGGGCACCAACTCCCCGGGCTGCGGGCAACTCGACGACCCGGTCGATGGCCCCTGGTCGCCCGGTCAGATAAGTCCGGTGCCAGGCTTTTCCCAGCAGCACGATTTCAGCGCCAGGAAAGGTCGCGCGAAGCGCGTCGAGAGCCGGAAGACAGAAGATGTAGTCGCCGATGCCGTTGGCACGAAGCACGGCGATCTTGCGAACCTTGCCGAAATTCGTCATGGATTCATCCCTTTTTCCGATGCGTTGTCGATTCTTCTCCTGCTGGCATCACGAGGGCCGAGCCCGCACCGTTTCGGGCACGATCGCCGCCCGGAGCTGGCCCATTCGGGGAGAACGATGCTGCAGACCTGTGGCGCCACTTAAGCAAACGCCGGGCCGCATGTTCCGCATGCGGTGGAAAAATTCGACTCCGCGTTTGTCCCGCGTGCGTTCCTTGCGATTCCGCAAGCGCCGAGTAGTATTCCAATTGCACCTGCTGGAATACGCATCACTGGGAGAGCCGCGCGCTGGATGATCCGAACGGCATAAGGAGTGGAGAACCATGAACCTGATGCAATATCCGATGATGCTTTTTTCGACTCACGGCGGCTGGGACGACGTGCAGCGCAGGCACCCGAGCCAGAGGAAGCTGTTCCTGATGCTCGTGTTGCCGTTGTCGATCCTTCCGCCGGTGATGATTTTGCAGGCGGCGTCAGGCGTGGGCGCTCAGGTCTTTCCAGGCGCGCCGTACGGCGCCTGGATGCTGGGTGCGCTGCTGTTCTTCATCGCCGAGCAGATCAGCGTTCCGCTGATGGCCGGAGTGATCCGCAGGGGGTGCGTCGCCAAGGGGGCAAGCGGGGATCTGGCCGGTGCATATGCGGTCGCGGGGATCGCACCGGTGCCGCTGTGGCTTTCATCGCTCGCGCTGCTCGCCGGTCAAATCTGGGTTGTCGTGCTGCTTGCATTCGCAGCGCTTCTCGCGTCAGGTGTCCTGATCCACCACGGCGTCGAACGGCTGCTCGGCGTCGAGGAGGAAGTGAATGCGAGCGACGTCGCGGTCCAGGTCATCAGCCTCGGCGTGCTCGCGTGGGGCGCGCTGGTGCTGGTCGCAGCTGCGCCGCTGCTGCTGTCGTAGTGGAATCCGGCCTCGGTGCCGGCCGAGTCGTTGCGTCGCATCCGACCGCAAAGCCGGCTTGCGGGAAAACACGGGTGAGGAACTCCCCCTTTCAGGAGCGGGAGCTCCCCTCAAACCCGGAGCGAATCATTCCCACTCGATTATTTCCTACGGCCTGCAGCCCGCGTAAAACATCGGCTCTTCCAGTCCATCCATCGAGTTTACCGTCACGTTTACCGTCAAGTCGCAGCCGCTCATCCTGACCGCACCGCGCACGGGGAGCCTCCTTCGTTGAACCTCTACTGGCGGCAGTCAATGCTCCGGCTCAATTGTAGTCAGCCAGTTCTCTGTCATGACGTCAGGGTATCTTGCGAAGTCCTTCGTGTTGTTGGTGACGACCGTAACGCCGAGCGCCGCCGCATGGGCTGCAATCAACTTGTCCAGATGATCCTTCCTGCTCTCGCGCGAGGCCAGTCGGATCGGACCATACGCGATTGCCGCTTCGGCATCGAACGGCATGACCGGAATATCCTGAATGAGGTCGTCAAGATTCGCCCGCTCGCACCCCGGATCGGCCGATACCGCTACGCCGTATTGAAGTTCGGCAAAGGTGATAGCGGACATCACGACATCACCCACATAGCACTGAGCAAATCGTCGAGCGACCTCCTCCGGATGGTTCTTCATCAGGTAGATGCACATGTTGGTGTCGAGCATGTAGCGCGCCATCACAGTGAATCCCTTTCGGCTTGCTCCTGATCGCCGCGACCTTCAGCCATGAAGTCCGGGGAGAACCTCGCGAACTTGGCCATTACACCCGCGAGAGACCGACGAGCGGGACGAATGCGTAACTCGTCGCCAACGCGTTCGATTTCCAGCTCGATGTCGGTGCGTTCGAAAGCCAGGTCCGATGGAATGCGCACGGCTTGTGAATTGCCGTTTTTGAATGCACGCGTGGTGTGCATGGCGAGCTCCTGCAGTGGATGTACGGTGTGTGTACACTAGAACAAGCGAGCCATTTTTGTAAATACATGGATGTACATGCGTGGAACGAAAGATCGCTGGTGTCGCCCTGATCCCCTACCGAACCGATTCGAGTTCACCAGCCGGCCTCGGGCCGCATCCCCGACCGCCTTGTCCTGCGCTCACTCCCTTGCTCTTCGTTGAGCCCCCGCCGCGCCTGTCGCGGCCGCTCCGGTGCCGCCTCGTCGCCAGCCGCGCTCCCGCGCACTGGCAATACCGTCGCCGCCCCCTTCAAGCGCCAATGTTAGGCGGCCAGGGCGCTTCTCTGGACCATACATCGAGGACTGTGGTCAGGCGCCCCCACGTTCTCCCCGGTGCAATTCTTCTGCCGGCTGCCGAACTGCCAAGCGATCTGGACCGCCATCTCGCCGTTCAGGTACCCATCACACAGCGCGTCCGGGATCGAACCGGTGACACCTGGAGCCACGATCCGGCTTACAAATCTTTAATATCAATAGGGCACCTCGAATAACCCGAGGTTTTCTGTAAATCCCGCCGCGCAACCATGATCGCGACCGAGTTCGGTTCAGTTCCTTCGGCAAATCATCGCTTCTTCCCGCGATGTCGCCCCGTTTTTGCCTCGAATCGCCTCGGGAACCGGCGATTCGGCCCATTTCGGGCGTCAGAAGGCCTCGATTCCGGCTTCCTGGAAATAGACCAACCGCTTCAGGTTGTAGCAGGCGGCCATCGTCGTCATCGCAAAGCTCGCCCGCGCCTGGCCGATCGTGCGGATCAGCTTGCCGCCCATCTGCGCGATGGCGGCAAACGGATGCTCGACCCGCGCGCGTGTCTTGGCGATGCGTTTGTTGCGTCGCTGCTGGCACTCGGACAGCGGCTTGTTGCGCTTGCCCTTCCGCTGGATCTGGTTGCGAAAGCCGTTCTCCTTCAGCCTGGCTTCACGCCCCTCGGACGGGTAGCCCCGATCGGCATAGACGTCGCGGCTCGTGTTGCTCGTGTCGAAGACGTTGTCGAAGTGCTGGCTGTCGTGCGTGCTGGCAGTATCGGTCTCGATCCGGCGGATGATCTTGTACTTCTTGTCGACGTTGATCGACAGCTTGTAGCCGAAGTGGCTCTTGCCGTGCTTCTTGGTCCAGGTCGCATCCAGATCCTTCTGGCGCCGCTTCGCCGGGCGCCACGAGGCGGGCATCGCACCTTGCTCGATCAGCTCTTTCTCGCCTCGGTTGTTGTGCTGCTTGGGCGCCGGTACCAGGGTGGCGTCGATGATCTGGCCGCCGCGGGCGATGAAGCCTTTCTTGAGCAGTTGTGCAGAGACGCCGTCGAACAGCGCCTGCGCGCCCGCTGCGCCGATGCGGTTCTCGAAGGTCCACACCGTGGTGCGGTCGGGGACGTTCGTCGCGTTCGCCAGGCTGCAGAAGCGTTTATAGCTCATGCGGTCGAGCAACGGGTATTCCATCTGCTCATCCGAGAGGTTGTACAGGCGCTTCAACACCAGAATCCGAACCATCGTCTCGGTCGGGTACGGCGGACGCCCGCCCTGCGCGCTGACCGGTCGCGGCGCGACCCGATCGACCTCGGCCGCCAGCGCCGCAAAGTCGATGTGCGACTCGATCTCGGCCAGCGGATCGCCCAGCGAGTCGATTTTCTTGCGGTGCCGTTCGTCAGCGAACAGGTCGGTCTTGAGGGCGCTACGCGGTTTCATCGATGTCGGCTATGGCGAGATTGAGGGCGCTGTAATTTTACCAAGGGCGGGCGAGTCGAGGTTTTTCGAGGCGCCCGTCAGTACCGCCGCAATCTAACCTTGATCGCGTAGCGCCGGGTCGGAGACTACTTCGCTAAAGTGATCAAAAATTAACTGTCGAAGCCATCTGTTTGCCGGATCGCGGTGATACCGCGCGTGCCAGAAGAGTTTGATGGCAATCTCGGGTAGGTTGGCCGGATGCGGGACGGCGACGAGATCAAACGGCTCCACGCAACGCATGGCCAAGCGCTCGGGGACAGTTGCAATAAGGTTGGTCGAGTGCAGGATGTGTCCGACCGCGACAAAGTGCGGCACTACCAAGCGGACGTTGCGACGCACTCCTGCACGATCAAGCATGGTGTCGACCTCACCGTGCCCTGTACCGGCCGACACGACCAGGACGTGCTCTAGCGACTGAAATAGCTCCAGCCTCATCGGTCGATCGGCTGCGGGATGACCGCGGCGGAACATGCACACGTAGCGCTGCTTGAACAGTCGCCGCTGAAAGAATCCTGCCTGTAGTTGTGGGATTAATCCGATCGCCAGATCCACCTTCCCTGCCTCCATGTCCTCCTTGAGACTGGCCGCGGTATTGCGGACAGTACTGATCCGGACCTTAGGGGCAAGCCGTGTGACGACTTCCATCAGCTCGGGCAGAAAGTAGATCTCACCAATATCGGTAATCGCCAGCGTGAAGGTTCTTGCGCTGGTAGCGGGATCGTAGATCACGTTCTGGTTCAAGGCGCTGTGAAGTGTCCCCAGCGCGTATGCGACCGGCTCCGCAAGTTGCAGCGCGAAGGGCGTGGGCTCCATGCCACGCGCCGTACGCAGAAAGAGTTCGTCCTTCAGGAGCGTGCGCAGACGCTTCAATGCATTGCTCACGGCCGGCTGCGTGATGCCCAAGGTTTCCGCAACGGTCGAAACCCGTCCGTCTATGAGTAGCTGATTGAAGACGACCAGGAGGTTCAGATCGATGTCACGCAGCTGCATGGCTCCTCGCAATATTCACATCAGTGATGGCGACAATCATAACTGCTTTATCGACTTATAAGACCACCTTCTCCATGATCCGCTCAACGCATCATCTTGCATCGGACGCAGACCATGGAACTCCTTGTACAACCGACCAATCGCCGCCTGTCCTTCAACAGCGGCGCCAACCTTCTCGAGGTACTTCGCGAGAACGGCGTTCCCGTTTCATACAGCTGCATGTCCGGGCGTTGCGGAACCTGTCGCTGCCGGGTCATCGACGGTGACGTCGTTGATTCAGGGCCAGAAGCCGGACGCCCGAACCTCATCGGCGAGCGTCATGTGCTCGCCTGCCAGTCGGTGCTCTCCGGCAATTGCGCGATCGAAATTCTGGAAGCCGACGAAATCGTCACTCACCCGGCGCGCATCATCAAGGGAACGGTGGTCGCCGTCGAGTCGCCCACTCACGACATCCGTCGCCTCCGCGTCCGCCTCGCTAAGCCCCTCGAGTTCTCGCCCGGACAGTACGCGACACTGCAGTTCAGCCCCGAGCACGTACGTCCCTATTCGATGGCAGGGCTGCCACAAGACGACGAGATGGAGTTCCACATACGCAAGGTGCCGGGTGGACGCGTCACGGAGTATGTCTTCGAGCACGTCCGCGAAGGGGCAAGCATCAAGTTGAGCGGTCCCCTTGGCACAGCCTATCTGCGCCAGGCCCACACCGGACCGATGCTGTGCGTGGGTGGAGGGACCGGACTCGCACCAGTGCTGTCGATTGTTCGGGGCGCGCTCGCGGCGGGCATGTCGAACCCCATCCATCTCTATTTCGGCGTGCGCAGCCCGCAGGATCTCTACGACGCCGAACGCCTCCAGGCGCTCGCCGAGCGCCACCCGAACCTGATCGTACATGTCGTGATCGCCACCGGCCATCCAGTCCCTGGGCAGCGCGCTGGCCTCGTGACCGATGCGATCGAGAGCGATCTGCCAAACCTCGCCGGCTGGCGCGCCTACCTGTGCGGCGCACCGGCGATGGTCGAGGCGCTCAGTCTGCTGGTCGCGCGCCTCGGCATGAATCCGGCCCACGTGCATGCCGACGCCTTCTATCCCAGCGGAACCTGACAGCTTCCCCTGCCCCGACCGGACTGCGCCGGGGACGCTTCACCCAACCCATAACACCACGGAGACACCAACATGAGCGGCAATCCCACGGTATTTCCCAAAGACCCCGTCTGGCCAGGCGAAGGCTCGAGCCGAATCCCATTCTGGGCCTATACCCGCGACGATCTGTACAAGCAGGAACTCGAGCGCTTCTTCTACTCGGGCCACTGGTGCTACGTCGGCCTCGAGGCCGAGATCCCCAATCCCGGTGACTTCCGTCGTACCGTCATCGGCGAGCGCTCGGTGATCATGGTTCGCGACACGAACGGCGCGATCAACGTCGTGGAAAACGTCTGTGCCCATCGCGGCATGCGCTTCTGCCGCGAGCGCCACGGCAACCGCAAGGACTTCTTCTGCCCGTACCACCAGTGGAACTACAGCCTTGAGGGCAATCTGCAGGGCGTGCCGTTCCGGCGGGGGGTCAAGCAGGACGGCAAGATCAATGGCGGCATGCCGCCCGAATTCAAACTGGAAGAGCACGGCCTGACAAAGCTGAAGGTGGCCACGCGTGGCGGCGTTGTCTTTGCATCCTTCGACCACGACGTCGAGCCCCTGGAGGAATTCCTTGGCCCGACCATCCTGCAGTACTTCGACCGAGTGTTCAACGGCCGCAAGCTCAAGGTGCTCGGCTATCGCAGGCAGCGCATCCCGGGCAACTGGAAGCTGATGCAGGAGAACATCAAGGATCCGTATCACCCGGGACTGCTCCACACCTGGTTCTCCACCTTCGGCCTGTGGCGCGCCGATAACAAGTCCCAGTTGCGGATGGACGAGCACTTCCGCCACGCCGCAATGATCTCGACCCGCGGTCAAGGTGGAAAAAACGACGAGGTCGTGAGCGGCGTCGACAGCTTCAAGGATCAGATGAAGGTTAACGATCCGCGCCTGCTCGACATCGTTCCGGAACCCTGGTGGAACGGGCCGACGGCCGTCATGACCACCGTGTTTCCCAGCGTGATCATTCAGCAGCAGGTGAACAGTGTCTCGACACGGCATATCCAGCCCAACGGACACGGCTCCTTCGACTTCGTGTGGACGCATTTCGGCTTCGAGGACGACTCCGAGGAGATGACGCAACGGCGCCTTATCCAGGCCAACCTCTTTGGGCCTGCCGGTTTCGTCTCCGCTGACGACGGTGAAGTCATCGAGTGGTCGCAAGAGGGGTTCGAGCAGAACCCGGCTCACCGCACCGTTGTTGAGATGGGTGGTTACGACATCGCCGACTCCGAGCACATGGTGACCGAAACCCTGATCCGGGGCATGTACGCCTACTGGCGCAAAGTGATGGGGCAATGAAAATGACAATCGACTTTCAGACCTACTTCGAACTGCTGAACCTATATAGCGATTACGCCATGGCAGTGGATTCCGCCGAATGGGAGAAGTGGCCCGACTTCTTCGTCGAGGACGGCACCTATCGCCTGCAGCCGCGTGAGAACTTCGAGCAGGGCCTGCCGCTGTGCCTGCTGGCGCTGGAGAGCCGCGCCATGATCAAGGACCGCGTCTATGGGGTGAAGGAGACGATGTACCACGACCCCTACTACCAGCGTCACATCGTGGGCACGCCCCGGGTGATCTCGGTCGAAGGCGGTCGCGATGCGGACACGATCCACAGCGAGGCCAACTACCTCGTGGTGCGCACGAAATACGACGGCGAATCCACCGTTTTCAACAGCGGCCACTACCGTGACGTCATCGTGCGCACGCCCGATGGGCTCCGCCTCAAGTCGCGCCTCTGTATCTATGACACGGAGATGATCCCGAACTCGATCATCTACCCCATCTGAGGAACCCCGAAATGCAGCTGAACTGGATTGATGCGGCCGCACGCGATGCGGTGCCCGCCGGCGACGTAATCGGCGTCGCGGTGGCCGGCAAGGACATCGCCCTCTATGAGGTGGAGGGCCAAATCTTCGCCACCTCGAACATCTGCACCCACGGCCGCGCGAGGATGAGCGACGGCTTCCTGGACGGTCGCGAGATCGAATGCCCGCTGCACCAGGGGAAGTTCGACGTGTGCACCGGCAAGGCCCTCTGCGCTCCCCTGACTGAAGACATACCAACCCATCCGGTGAAGATCGAAAACGGGCGCATCTACGTCGCGCTCGACTAATAAATGGTCCCCGGCCACCCCCATCCCCAAGCATTAGAGAGTGAGAGAGACATGAACACGCGCAACAAAGGAACCTTGTCGGCGCTGGCCCTGGTTGCTGTGACCGGCATGGCGCACGCGGACATCAAGATCGGCTTTTCCGCCCCCCTCTCCGGCCCCGTTGCCGCAGTGGGCCAAGACCAGTACGACGGTTTCATGCTGGCACTGGAGGCGCGCGGCGGCAAGCTGGGCGGGCAGACGGTGAATGTGCTGCGCGAGGATGACCAGTTGAAGCCGGAGCTGGGCAACCAGATCGCGCGCAAGTTTGTCGACCGCGACAAGGTGGACGCCATCGTCGGTCTGGGCTTCTCCAACGTCCTGATGGCCAGCCTGCCGCGCATCGTCGAATCCGGCACGGTCGCGATCGCCACCAACGCCGGGCCGTCAGTGCTCGCAGGCAAGGGCTGCGTCCCCAACGTCTTCTCGGTCGCCTGGCAGAACGACGGCTCGGCCGAGGCGATGGGCAAGTACGCTCAGGACAAGGGCTACAAGCGCGTCTACTTGATGGCGCCCAACTACCAGGCAGGCAAGGATTTCATCGGCGGCTTCAAGCGCTTCTACAAGGGCGAGATCGTCGACGAGGTGTACACCCAGGTCAACCAGCCGGATTATTCGGCGGAGATCGCCCAGTTGCAGGCCGCGGCGCCGGATGCAGTGTTCGTGTTCTACCCCGGCGGGATGGGGGTGAATTTCGTCAAACAGTTCAGCCAGGCCGGGCTGACGAAGAAACTGCCGCTCCTGTCCGCCTTTACTGTCGACGGCACGACGCTTCCTTCCTTGCGCGACGCCGCCGTCGGCACCGTGTCGGGGGCCGTGTGGGACGTCGCGCTCAGCACTCAAGGAAACCGTGAGTTCATCGACAGCTTCACGAAGAAGTACGGGCGCACGCCGAGTGCCTATGCAGCAGTCGGCTACGACGCGGCGAACCTGCTGGACATCGCCGTCCGCAAGGTGGGCGGGAACACAAGCGACAAGGCCGCGTTCACGGCAGCGGTCAAATCGGCCGGTGCGGAACTGAAATCATTGCGAGGGCCGTTCCGTTTCAATCACAACAATCTGCCCATTCAAAACTACTACGCTTTCCAAACCGTGAGCGAGGGCGGCCGCGTCACCGCGAAGATGGTGGGGACACCACTCCCTGAACATCAGGACACCTACGCCGTAGAGTGCAAGCAGAGGTAATCGTCATGACGTTCTCGCTCTTGCTCGCGCAGCTTCTCAATGGACTGCAATACGGTGTGCTGCTGTTCCTGCTTGCGGCGGGACTCACCCTGGTGTTCGGCATCATGAGCTTCGTAAACCTCGCTCATGGTTCGCTCTACATGCTGGGGGCGTACGCAGCAGCGGTGGTGACCGGCGCAACTGACTCCTTCGCGCTGGGCGTTTTCGCCGCGCTCGCAACCGGAACTGTAGTGGGCATGCTGCTCGAATCGGCGGCCGTCTCGCGCCTGTATCGACGTGACCACCTCGACCACGTGCTCGCGACCTTCGGCTTGGTGCTGTTCTTCAACGAGATGACACGCATGATCTGGGGGCCGCAACCACTCTTCGTGGCATTGCCTGAATCCCTGTCGGGGACGATCGATATCTTCGGGTTCAGCTATCCCGCATACCGCTTCCTTATCATCGCCGTGGGCCTGGCGGTCGCCATTGGTAGCAGCTGGCTGATCCACAAGGCCCGGGTCGGCATGCTGGTACGCGCAGGTTCCGTTAATCCGCAGATGGTGGGTGCCCTCGGGGTGAACATCCGGCTCCTCAACGCGATGCTGTTCGCCCTCGGCGCCGCCTTGGCGGCACTCGCCGGCGCGATGGCAGCCCCCATCCTGTCGGTGCAGAGCGGCATGGGTGAGCCGGTGCTGATCACAACCCTGGTTGTCATCGTCATCGGCGGCATCGGTTCGGTAAGCGGCGCGTTCTATGCAGCACTCATCGTCGGTCTGACCGACACGCTAGGACGAACCTACCTGCCACTTCTGATGCGTGAGTTCGCGAGCCGCGACGTTGCTAATGCGGCCGGCCCGGCGCTCGCCTCGATGCTGGTGTATCTGCTCATGGCGGTGGTTCTTGCCGTTCGCCCGCAGGGACTCTTTCCCGCGCACAAGGGGTAAATCATGAGAATGTCCTTAAGTACCGGCAACGCACTGCCGGTGGCCCTGCTCGCCGGTCTCGCGCTGCTGCCCTTTGCCGCAGCCGCCGCCGATGAGCCCTTCTTCACCGCATTTTTCGCCCGCGTGCTGATCTACGCGATCGCGGCTACCGCGCTCAATGTGGCACTCGGTCTTGGCGGATTGGTGAGCCTCGGTCACGCACTGTTCCTTGGACTTGGCATGTACAGCGTGGCCCTGCCTGCGCACTTCGGTATCGCGAACGGCTGGATCCATGTCGCCGCATGCGTCGCCTCGTGCGGGGTGGTTGGGATCCTGACCGGCTATGTGAGCCTGCGAACCTCCGGTATCGCCTTCATCATGATCACGCTCGCGTTTGCACAGATGGGATATTTCCTCATCGTGAGCCTGAAGCAGTTCGGGGGTGACGACGGGATGGCGATCCCGGTCGCGAGCGAGTTCTTCGGTTTCAGCCTCGGCTCGCCCGATTCCGTATATGGGGTAGCGTTCTGTCTCCTCGTGGCACTCACGGTATGGATCGCTCGATTGCGCTCGGCGCCGTTCGGGATGACGCTGCGGGCTGGACGCCAGAACGCCCGCCGGGTCGCATCGGTAGGCCTCTCACTCTCGCGCTATCAGCTCACCGCATACGTTCTGTCTGCAATCCTGTGCGGGCTCGCAGGGATGCTGCTGGCAAACCTCAATGCGTACGCTTCACCGAGCAGCATGTCCTGGATGGTCTCGGGCGAACTCATCGTGATGGTGGTCCTCGGCGGCATGGGCTCGGTGTTCGGCCCCTTCCTTGGAACAGTCGCCTTCCTTGGTATCGAAGAAATGTTGAAGGCCGTCACGGAACACTGGATGGCCGTATTCGGAATCCTGATCCTCGCCGTCGCCCTGCTGGGCAAGGCGGGCATCGCTGGTCTCCTCGCCCGCTCCGGCCGCTCCAACAGCCCCGCGCGCAAGGGTGCCAAGGGTCCGCTGCTCGCAGAATCGGGAGTACAGCCATGAGCGCCCTGCTGCAAACGGAAAACCTTACCAAGCGTTACGGCGCGCTGGTGGTAACGGACGACGTATCCCTGACTGTTGAAGAGGGTGAGCTCCACGCGATCATCGGCCCCAACGGGGCGGGCAAGACAACCCTGATCAATCAGCTCTCCGGGGAGTTGGCTCCGAATGGCGGCGCCGTGCGCTTTGCTGGCAAGAACGTCACCGCCGCGGGTATCGACAGACGCGCGCGCCAAGGTCTGCTGCGTTCGTACCAGATCACATCGGTGTTCGACGAATTTACCGTTCGCGAGAACGCAACGCTCGCAGCCCTCGGGACGCAACGGCACGCCTTTTCGTTCTGGACGAGCCTGCTCAACGACCAGAAGGCGCTCGAAGCCGCCGACGAGGGCATCGCGGCCGCCGGCCTTGCCGCGCTCGCGGACGTCCATGCGTCGGATCTCGGATATGGCGAGCGACGCCAACTGGAGCTGGCAATGGCTCTGGCTGCCCGTCCGCGCTTCCTCCTTCTCGATGAGCCGATGGCTGGCATGAGCGTGCAGGAATCGGCTGCGGTCGTGGCGCTCCTTCAGTCACTCAAGCGCAAGTACACGATTCTGCTGGTGGAGCACGACATGAACGCTGTGTTCGCCCTCGCCGACCGAATCAGCGTGCTCGTGTACGGAAAGCTCCTGGTGTCAGGCACCCCCGACGAAATCCGCAATAACGCCGAAGTTCGGGCGATCTATCTTGGCGAAGAAGAGGTGGGCCATTCATGAACTCACTGCTCAAGGTCGCCGGCCTTCGTGCCGGCTATGGACAGCCCAGGTCCTTTTCGGGGTCGACTTTTCGGTCGCTGAAGGCGAGGTCGTTACACTCCTCGGCCGGAACGGAATGGGGCGCTCGACGGCCATCAAGTGTCTATTCGGCCTGCTGACCGCGTCAGACGGGTCGATCGAGTTTGCGGGCGAACAGATCGGAGGCCTGCCGTCCTATCAGATCGCAAAACGCGGGCTCGGCCTGGTTCCAGAAGGTCGGCAGATCTTCCCCAACCTGACGGTGGAGGAAAACCTTGTCGCGACCGCCCGGGCACGGACCAATCACGACTTGCAGCCATGGACGCTCGACCGGGTCTACGGCTTCTTTCCCCGCCTGCGCGAACGCCGGAGCAATCTCGGCTCGCAACTCTCGGGCGGAGAACAACAGATGCTCGCGATCGGCCGGGCGCTCCTCACCAACCCGCGACTCATGGTGCTCGACGAGGCCACCGAAGGCCTCGCCCCGCTCATCCGCGCCGAAATCTGGCACGCGCTAGGCGAACTCAAGGCGGAGGGGCTGTCCCTCATCGTCATCGACAAGAACCTTGGTCCACTCCTCGATCTGGCCGATCGCCACTTCGTCATCGAGAAGGGTCAGGTCGTTTGGTCCGGAGATTCGTCGGCATTGCGCTCCGAGCCGAGAGTTGTGCACGAGTACCTCGGCGTGTGACCCCACCTACCGACCACGAAGATGAGACATCCACGAGGTGAATCCATGAACGACCCGAAATCCATTGCGACGGGAATCATCCGCGCCGAGCACCGGGCGCTGGCAGCCGTCATCAACAGCATGAAGTCCCTGGTGGCGGAGATTCGCGCCGGCCGACTCACTGCGGACTATCGGCTGTTCTGGTCGATGATCCACTACATCGATGCATTTCCCGACCAACTTCACCATCCGAAAGAGGACGACTGGCTGTTCGCACGCATCCGGCAACGGACCCAGGCGGCGGATGGCCTGATTGAAGAGTTGTCCAGTCAGCACGCAGCGTGCGAAGCCGAGTTGCACCACCTGCGAAAGGCGCTAGGGAACTGCGAGGCCGGTGTCGCTGGTGCGCTCGAAAGTCTGGAAGCGGCCATGCAGCGCTATGCGGAGTTCACTTGGCACCACATGGCGACCGAAGAGCGAGAGATCCTGCCGATCGGCGAAGCCTGCCTGACTGCAGCGGATTGGGAGGAGATCGCCCACGCCTTCCAAGAGAACTGCGACCCCCTGACCGGGCAGCAGGAGGGCGCGCAATTCCTGGCGCTCTTCCGACAGATCGTCGAACGAACCCCCGCACCGATGGGGCTGGGCACACGACAGGCGTCCTGACCACCGCCGCGAACATCCCTACACCCAGTCGAGACACTCCCGAACAGGAATGAATGACATGCACGCACTCGGAACTCTTGAGGACCTCCCCCTCAGCTATCGCGAAGCCCTCAGCGCACAAAACCTCGTCCCCTTGTGGCCCAGTCTGCGTTCGGTGCTACCGCCGGGCAAGCCAGCATTGCGCACACGACCGACACACTGGCCCTACTCCTCACTGCGCCCCCTGCTGCTGCAGGCCGGTGAACTCACCCCGGTCGAAAAGGCGGAGCGCCGCGTACTGGTGCTGGCCAATCCTGGCCACGGGTTGGAAAAGATGCAAGCGAGCTCGAGCATCTATCTCGGCATGCAGCTTCTGCTGCCCGGCGAGTGGGCCCCGGCGCACCGCCACACCCCCAACGCCGTACGCATGATCGTCGAGGGCGAAGGGGCGTATACCACGGTCGAGGGCGAGAAATGCCCGATGAGCCGCGGCGACCTGATCCTCACCCCGACCGGCCTGTGGCACGAGCACGGGCACGACGGCACGGCCCCGGTGATCTGGCTCGACGTGCTCGATCTGCCGCTCGTCTATTACACCGAGACCTCCTACGCAATCGAAGGCAAGGAGCAGCACGTTACTGCCACCGAGCGCGAACGTCGGTACGCGCGCGGCGGCGTCGTACCCTCGCCGGTGTTCGCCCGCGACGCCGCTCGACGCAATCCGATGCTGCGCTATGCCTGGTCGGATACCCATGCGGCCTTGCTGAGTCTAGCCGCTGCCGAACCGCAGATCGAGGCCGTGCAGGTCGCCTACGTCAATCCCGAGACAGGCGCCGACTGCCAGAACATTCTGGGCTACTCAGCCCTGATGCTGCGTCCGGGCGAAACGCTGCGCTTGCCTGCACGCTCGCCCGCGATGGTGTTCCATCTGATTGAGGGCGGCGCGGAGATCGTTGTTGGCGAAACCCCCTTCGCCCTCACACAGGCCGACACGTGCTGCGCACCTGGTTACACCCCGGTGACGCTGACGAACCGCTCCGCCAGCACGCCCGCCTTCCTCTTCATTGCGGATGAGACACCGCTACACAAGAAGCTTGGCGTCTACGAAACCCGCGCCTGAGTCGGAACCGCCATCGACCTCCCCTTCCTGAGAGACTGAACATGAGCCAGAAAGAATATCTGTGGAACCCGGCACCGGTGTACTCGCTTCCGGTGCGCGGCAGCGACGCCCGCCTTCCCGTCAAGCGCATCTTCTGCGTCGGCCGCAACTACCACGCCCACGCGATCGAGATGGATCGCCCCGTCGACAAGGCGACGATGCGCCCCTTCTACTTCCTGAAGGATCCCTCCACCCTGGTGGAGTCAGGAGCCTCCGTGCCCTACCCCACCGGCACCACGAACTATCACTATGAGATGGAGCTGGTGGTGGCAATCGGCATTCCCGGTTTCCGTGTGCCGGCCGATGAAGCGCACACCCTGATCTACGGCTATGCCGCAGGCCTCGACATGACCCGTCGCGACCTTCAACTCGTCGCACGCGAGCAGGGCCGCCCGTGGGACCTGGGCAAGAACTTTGAGAAGTCAGCGGTTTGCTCGGAGATCGTGCCCGCAGACGCGTTGGGCGTGCTCGACGCCGGTGCTATCCAGCTCGAAGTCAATGGTCAGATCAAGCAGAGTTCCGACCTGCAACTACTCATCTGGAACATCAGGGAAATCATCGCTGACCTGTCCCAGTTCTATCACCTTGAACCCGGCGACCTCATCTACACAGGCACGCCCGAAGGCGTCGGTGCGGTGAAGTCCGGCGACAGGATCTCCGGCCACATCGATCGCGTCGGCGAAGTCGCGCTGACCATCGGCGCAGCGGAATAGTCCGTCACGTCGCAGCCAGCGCCCGACCCAGTCGGGCGCTGGCCATCGTATTCAACCCGGAGCCCATACCTTGAAGCTCTACAACTTTTTTCGCAGCGGCACATCGCATCGCCTGCGCATCGCGCTGAACCTGAAGGGCATCGAGTACGAATACGTGCCCGTCGACCTGCGCACCGAGGAGCACCTCGGTGCCGCCTTCAAGGCGGTCAATCCGCAGGCGCTGGTGCCGGCGTTGACCGAAGGCGACCTGACGCTGATCCAGTCACCGGCGATCATCGAGTGGCTCGAAGACCGCTACCCGACCCCGGCGCTGCTGCCCGCGAACGCCGAAGACCGCGCCCGCGTGCGCGCACTGGCGGCGATCGTTGGCTGCGACATCCACCCGATCAACAACGGCCGCATCCTCGAATACCTGCGGAAGTATCTGTCCGGCAATCCCCGTCAGGGGCACGGATCAGAGATCGACGAGGTGCCGCAACAGCGGGAAGGAGACGCGCCAGCTTTGACCGTCGCAGTCGAGGGTGGCGGTGCGCTGATTGATGCGCATGATGGTTCCGATGCGGGTCTGCAGGTGACGGTCTTCGAAGCTCACTTGGTCGCCGACTCGGAAGTCTGCGCGGGTCGGAGACGGCGGCTCGGGCGCCGATTGTGCCGGGATCGAGCCGGTGTCCGGGATTTCGATGGCCGCATAGGGCAACTTCCATTCGCGCCGGGAGCGCTCGTCCTGCACGGTGAGTTGCGTGTCCTTCATCGCGATGATCTGTCCCGTGCGCAGCGACATCTGGGCGCCGGCCTGTTGCCCGTCGAGGAAACGCACCGACTGCCCAAGATGCAGATGGCGACGGATTTCGATGATCCGGGCCGGCTCCGACATCAGGCGTTCGAGAATCGTCGAGAGGTGGAAGAGTTCGAGGCTGGTGGCGCGGTTGAGGGCTTCGATCAGGGCAGCGTTCATGCGGCGGCGGGCGTCCAGTTCATCGGCAGCAGTTCTTCGAGGCGATCGACGCGGTGGGTGTTGATCCGTGCGAGCACGTCCTTCAGCCAGGCATAGGGCTCGACACCGTTCAGGCGCGCCGTCTCGATCAGGCTGAAGAGTACCGCAGCGGCCCGCCCGCCGCGTGGGCTGCCGGCGAAGAGCCAATTCTTGCGCGACAGGGCCACCGGGCGCATGGCGCGTTCGCTCAGATTGTTGTCCGCGGCGAGACTGCCGTCATTGACGAACACGGTGAGCGCCGTCCAGTTCGACAGCGTATAGGCGAAGGCTTTCGCCAGCGGCGACTTCGGCAGCAGGGTCGGGGCGTGTGCGGTGAGCCAGCGATGGAACCAGGCGAGCACGCGTGTCGTGCGTCGTTGTCGCTGTTGCCGTCGGACGTCGGGATCGGCCTGGGCAATTTGGCTTTCGATGCGGTAGATCAGCCCGATGAAGCGCAGCGCATGATGCGCAAGTCCCGGCCGGGCCCCCTTGGGCATGGCCTTGACCACGTCGAAGTACTTCCTCCTTGCATGGGCCCAGCACGCAACGTGAGTCACCCCTTCACGGAAGCTTGCGTGGTAACCACTGTAGTCGTCGGCTTGCAGATAGCCGCGCCAGTCCCCGAGGATACGGCGTGGGTGCGTGCCGCTGCGATCCAGCGTGAAGTCGTACAGTGCCGCCGGCGCCACCGCCTGCCAGCGGCCGTGCTCGTCCTTGTGATGGCCTCCGGCCAGATATGCCCACATCCGCGCCGTGACGGTCTTGCCCGGCGCCTGCAGCGCGAGCGTCGTGTCGTCGGTGAAGATCACCGGGCTCGCGAGCACGTGCCGATGCAGCGCCGGCATCAGCACGCTCAAGAGCTCGGCCCCGTCGAGTACCCAGTCGCACAGCGTCTGGCGCGCGATCACGACGCCGTCGCGGGCGAGGATGCGCTGCTGACGGGCGAGCGGGCAATGATCGAGGTATTTCGACACCATCACGTGCGCGAGCAGCCCCGGCCCGGCGTTGCTCTTGGCGAGCGGCGAACCCTGGGCGGTGGCGGTGCGGATCGTGCTGCTGCCGTCGGCGCGCTCGCAGCGGTACTTCAGACGCACGTTCTGGATGACTTCGAGGCGCGCCGGGATGTACTCGAGCATCTCGGAGACTTCCTCGCCGATGCGCTCGACCACGGCGAAGGCGGCTTTCTCGTCCGCGGACAGATCGTGCTCGACGCGTCGCCGCGGCAAGTGTTCACCGATCGCGGCACGCCCCGGTTGGCGCCGGCGGTGCGCCTCGACCTCGCGAAACGCTTCCGGCGGCACCGGTACTTCGACCGTCTCGCTCCACAATTCGCCTTGCCCCGCGTGGATCGCTTCGCTGCGCGGACCGAACAGCCGCCGGCGCAGTTCGGCCAGTTGGTGGCGCAGGCTCTCCATCTGTGCGTCGAACTGCGTCCGCAACCCGTCGAGCTGCGCGGCCATCTCCAGCACCATATCCTGGAGCGGCTCCACGGCGGTGGGCAGGGTCGCGCGATCGATGACGGCAGGGCGATTCATGGCGCCCATCTTGCCAGCGGGCGCCGCCTCGGGGCAGTCGGTCAAACCCCAATTGCATGGCAGAGCGCGGCCTCGCACTCAGCTCACGCGGGACGCGGCCACCGCCGGGAGGCGCCGCACGCGGGCCAGATCGATACCCTCGAGCCACGCCACCAGTTCGCTCATCGCCAGAGCGCCGGCCGCAAGGCGTGCCGGATCGGCGAAGCGGCCCCGTTCCAGGCGCTTGTACAGCACCCAGAAGCCGTGGCGGTCCCACACCAGGAGCTTCACCTTGTCGCGGCGCCGGCCGATGAACACGAACACCTGCCCCGACAGCGGATCCATGCCCATGCAGGAGGCGACCAGCTGCGCCAGCGCGTCGATCGATTTCCTCATGTCGACCGCCTCGCTATACACATAGGCCCTGACCGCCGAGGACAGGATCACAGCAACTGCGCCAGGATGCGATCGAGCACCTGCTGCGCGGCCGCCCCTTGCAGACGCAGCGTCATCGTGCCGGGCAGGCGCACTTCGATTTCCGCGCTGCGGGAGGACGCATCCGCACCATGAGGGAGTGCGATGAACTGGCCCCGCGCATCGGCCGACTTCGACTTTGCCCGCGACGCGGGCTCGACGTCGGTCTCGGCGCGCACCAGACGCCCGACCCGACGCCGAAACGTCGACAGCGCCAACCCGTTCGCCTCGCAGTACTGCGGGATGCTCAGCCCCTGCTCGCGACGCAGCGCTTCATGCTGCTGCCAGAACGCGTCGCCGCGGGCCATCATCCGCTTGCCCGTGCGCCAGTCGATCCGACCGCCCGCCGCACCCATACCGCTGTCGCCATCCGAACCCAACTGTCCTTCCATCGTCGCCTGCTCCGCTATTCAAGGAGCGACAACGATCCAACAACGCGGGCAGGAACGGAAGAACGGGGGTTACCGGACGGATACCTGCGGAAGACGCTGGGCTGTGACGAAGCGGCGGTGCTTGTGTGGTGCTGCACCTGGATCGAGACTGGTTTCGACGCGCTGGAAGCGCTGCTCGCGGCCGACAAGTCGCGCGGGCCGTTCTGCTTCGGCAATGCGCCGACGCTCGCCGACGTGTACCTGATCCCGCAGGTCGAGAGCGCACGCCGCTTCAACGTGGATCTGACGCCCTATCCCCACATCGTCGCGATCGACCGCGCCTGTGGCGAGCTGGATGCCTTCCACGATGCGGCACCGTCATTGCAGCCTGACGCTTGAACTGCGTCTGGAAAAGGTGTTTTCCGGTGAAGGACTCACCCCCGACTCGAAACGGCGCATGGACTACTAGCGTAATCCACCAATACAACACTACGGGCGCTTCAACGACCTATGAAGGAGAGCAACAGTGACCCTAAAAAAAATATACTCAGCCGTCCTTGCCACGGGCGCCATCTGCTTAGCAGTCTCCGCAAATGCCGCAGCTACTGCTGAAGCTCAAAGAGCCCCCACCTCACCCGGAAGCGGCACCGAACTCGTTATATTGGGCTCGGCTGCCGGTAGGACCTCCTGGGGAGGATACAGTGCCGGCGGGATGTCCGCGGCCATTGCCGTCGGAAAAGATCGTTATATCGTCGACTTCGGCCGCGGCTGGCATGAGCGCTACTACGAGGCGGGGCTAGGCACACCGGCCGCGCCGACCGGTTTCGGTGGATTGGAGAATCTGCGAGCGGGCTTCATTACACACCTCCACGCGGACCACGTGATCGACTATCCACGACTGTTGCTCTTCGGTGCTACCGAGGGGCTGCGAAAAAGAAAGGCGCCAATCCAGATCTTTGGCCCCGGCAACAGGGGCGGCTTACCGCCTACGTCGGGAAAGCTGACCGAATCCGTAGATACGATTAACCCAGAGAATCCGACACCTGGTACCGCCGAACTGACCGAGTACCTGTATCGGGCATTCGCTACCGACCTGAATGATAACATTCACGACAGTGGCATGCCTAATCCGAACGCGTACATCAAGGTCCACGACATTCAGATACCGCCGGCTATCGGTGCCAGCAAGACAAACACGTCCCCTCGCATGGCACCCATCAACGTGTATCAGGACGAAAACGTGAAGGTGACCGCGACGCTAGTCAGCCATCCGCCAATGTATCCGAGCTTTGCCTTCAGGTTCGACACATCTGACGGCTCGGTCGTTTTCTCGGGGGACACGAACAGAAGCGAGAATCTCATCGAACTAGCTAAGGGGGCCGACGTGCTAGTGCATGAGGTAATCAGCACACACTGGGCGGAGAACCTGTTCCCGACGCCACGGACGGCTGCGCAGGAGGCAAAACTCGATCACCTTATCAAGTCGCACACCCCGATCTCAGAAGTCGGCCCAATAGCCCATGAGGCCGGAGTGAAACTCCTGGTCCTGTCACATCTGGCCCCGCCCACAATTTCGGACGAGGAATGGTTAAAGGCGGTCAAGGCATTCGCTGGACGCACGGCGATCGGCAATCCTTTGTACCGCATCAAATTGCCGCTGCGAGGAGCAGACACATCACAAAGTAGCGAAAAGTGATGAGTTTACACAGCGCTCAGGAATACGTCTGCCATGCGGCGTTTGTCGGCGTTGGAAAATTTCCGCCACCGGGCACGCGCCACGACCTCCGTTTCGGCTCTTGGCCGCGTAGTCCGCGCCGCTGGTCCGGGCGTCTCTTCAGTCGCCCTACGGGCTCGTTGCAAGACGTCCGGATCGGCAGGCGTATTCAGGACGTGTATCGATGCCTAGGATTGATGGTTGATCGTCATGCCTACCTCGTTACTCACTAAATTATCAGGGGTAGGTGACGCAGGTCATATTGGCACGGGGGCTGAAGCATGATTGATCATGCACTTCGTAGCGCGTCAGCGACGACGCTGCGATCACGAATAACCGCCGGTAGGTGCTCTGAAAAATAGTCCAGAACACTCCTGACCGAGGGCAAGACCCCGCGTGGGCTCGGATAGGCAAGACAAAGCGCATTGGGCGTAGCGGACCATCCGGGCAGGACATGCTCAAGCGAACCGGACGCTATGCTCGCAGCCACAATGGGTTCTGGCAACAAGGCGATGCCTAGTCCGCTGATGGCCGTTTCGAACTGCAACCGGAGGTCGTTCGTCTGCAACCTCGGGAGGTGATTCAATACGCACGCCTCACCGCTTGGGCCGGTCAAATCCCATCGCACCCGGCCATCCCGAACGTCGGCCGACCGTCCCAAGGTAGCGAACCGAGGTAGTTCCTCAAGGCTGGCAGGCCTTCCAGCGTGATCGAGAAAATACGGACTGGCGACAAGTATTCTCTGGGCGCTGCCAAGGTTCTTCAGCACTACTCCCGACATTCCACTTGCGTCAGGACGGGCGAGAAGCGCAAGGTCGAATCGCTCCTCGATCAGATCTACCTCGCGGTCCGTCGGCTCAATGACAAGATTCACCTTGGGGTGGGACGCGAGGTATCCCGGCAAGATCGGCGCAAGGTAGGTCTGCGCCAGAATCAGGGGACAGCTCATCCTGACGTTACCGACCGGCTCTCCGCGCAGGTTGGCAACGCTCTCATAGGCAGCCTCTGCTTCCTCGACTGTTGCTTGGCACCGCTCGTAGAACCGCTCACCAGCTTCAGTTAGACCGATGCTTCGAGTTGATCGCTGCAACAGCCTGACCCCAAGCCTCTTCTCCAGGCCTGCAACGCGCCGGCTCAGTCGTGTCTTCTCGATACCCGTCTCACGTGACGCTGCAGAAAAGCCGCGATTGCGAACCACCGCGACGAAGTAGAACAAATCGTTCAGATCGTGGGCATACATTGTTGCACCAGTGCACTAGTGATAAGCAATTTTGCCATCTTACGATTGATTGCCATCACGCTTACAATCAATCAACAAGTATTTCGGGGGTCAGCGTGACGGAAAAAAATGGGCCTGTATCGCGAATGGTCCGTCAAAAGGCAAAGCTTGGGTACGAGAAGGATTACGAGGCCTTCCTCAGGAGCATGGTGGAAGCGTCGAGCCACTTTCCGGGCTATCTGTCTACGACGGTTATCCCGCCGCACGCCCCTGCAGATCAAGGCGAGTACCAGATCGTCCAGCGCTTCGCGACGCAGAAAGATCTTACGCGCTGGGACGAGTCCCAGGAACGCGCAACGTGGCACGAGCGCATACGGCACGTAGCAGAGAGCCCCCCAGCCTATCTTCTAGTTCCCGGTCTGAAGGTCTGGTTCTCGTCGCAATTGCCCCCTGCAACGACTGCTCCACCCCGCTGGAAAATGACCACGGTCAGCTGGCTGGGAATTTTCCCGACCGTAGCTATTTGCCTTGGATTCATTTCACCACTCCTCGCGACATGGCCATTTCTTGCAAGGACGGCTCTGATTACTGCGGTCGTCGCGGCATTAATGTCGTATGCGATCATGCCACGCCTTTCTCTATGGATGGCTTGGTGGCTACTAACTTTCCCGAAAGTAATGCCATATAGGCGATAATATGCGGCATGAAATGCAAGCGAACTTCCGACGGTCGCGCCCACGATCATCACACCTTGCAGGTGATGCGGCAGCAGGCCATCAAAGCGGTGCGTGAGGGGCAGACCGTGCAGAGCGTCGCCGCCTCGTTCGGCGTGAATCCTCGCAGCGTCTTCCGCTGGCTGGCCGACTTCGCCAACGGCGGCCAGAACGCCCTGCTCGCCAAGCCGATCCCGGGACGTCCGCCCAGGCTCAGCGCCGAGGAGATGGCCTGGCTCGCCCGCGCGGTCCGCGACCACACCCCGCAGCAGTTCAAGTTCGAGTTCGGGCTGTGGACGCTGACGCTGATCCGTCACCTGATCAATCGTCAGCTCAAGAAGGAACTGTCGGTTTCCTCGGTCCACCGGCTCATGAAGATCCTGGGCTTCAGCGCCCAGAAACCGCTCTATCAGGCCTGGCAGCAGGATCCCGTGCTGGTGCGGACCTGGGAGACCGAGACCTATCCCGCCATTCGCGCCGAAGCGCGTGCGACGGGCGCGACGATCTACTTCGCCGACGAGTCGGGAATCCGTTCCGACTACCACACCGGCACCACCTGGGCGCCGCAGGGCCAGACGCCGGTGGTGACGGCCACCGGCCGGCGCTTTTCGCTGAACATGATCTCGGCGGTGAGCGCGCAGGGCGAGTTTCGGTTCATGCTGCATGAAGGCTCGGTCGGTGCGAAGGTCTTTCTGGAGTTCCTCAAGCGCTTGATGATCGGCGCTCAGAAGCCGGTGTTCGTCATCGTCGATGGTCATCCGATCCACAAGGCAAAGTTGATCAAGACCTATGTCGACAGCCTCGGCGGCCGGCTGAAGCTGTTCTACCTGCCGCCGTATTCGCCGCACCTGAACCCGGACGAAACGGTCTGGGCGCATGTGAAGCGCAAGGTTTCGCGCCAGGTGGTCGAGAGCAAGGAGGACATGAAGCGCCTCGCACTCGGGGCCCTGCGCAGCATTCAGAAACTCCCCGAGCTCGTGAAGTCATTCTTCCGGCAACCAGAGTGTCAATACACTCTATAGTGACACTACTTATTGAAAAGTTAGTAAGAAGGTAATCCCCAAAGATTCCTCGCCTTCGCCACGCGTGCAACGGAGAAATGAAAGCCGGCGGCAAGCCGGCTTTCTGCTGGATCGTCAGATGCTATTTGCAGCAGACGACGGCTCACGCCCGTACAGGGAACTCCTTGATTTGCGGCCCAATTGCCTCTTCCGGTATCACAACATGGGGATGCTCAGACGCAGAACGCTCGTGATTGATCATTGAGATAGCAACCGCTGCAATGACGGCAGGAATGGCAATTGCAGTGAAGTTCATCTCCAGCGGCAGCGCCATACTTACCAGGACTCCGATAAGAATCGGCGCCAGAATCGCGCCACCACGACCAACTGCGAGCGCCCAACCGAGGCCGGTGGAGCGAACCGCCATCGGATAGAATTGGCCTGCGTACGCATTGGTTACAATCTGGGTACCGATCGTCGAGGCGCCAGCCAAACCGACGGTCAAGAATAGAACCTCCGTCGGCAACCTCTGCCCGAGCAGGACAATCGAGACAGCTGCAAGCAGGTACATGGCGATCAAGACGTGCTTGATATTGAAGCGGTCGGCAAGCCAGCCGCCGCCCACTGCCCCGATCATCGCGCCAAAGTTTAGTACCAAAACGAAGGTCAAGGCAGAGCCGAGGCTATAGCCTGCATTCGCCATTAGTTTGGTCAGCCAGGTGCTCAGCGCGTAGACCATGAATAGGGACATGAACATGGCCACCCAAAACATAACCGTGCTGCGGCCGCGTCCTTCGGAGAATAGATGATGAATCGGGGCATTGTCCGATTTATCCACATCGGGCAGCGTAAAGCGGTCGGTACTCGTCGGAAGATAGCCCGGATCCAATCGCGCTACGATGGACTTCAGTTCCTCATACCTGCCCTGCTTCAAGAGGAAAGGCATCGACTCCGGGAGCGACCGGAAAATAAAGGGGATGAGCAATAACGGCGCTGCGGCCACAAAGTAAACCGACTGCCAGCCCCAGCTCTCCATGATGCTCTTGCCTAGCAGCGCGGCGAGCATCCCGCCAACCGCATAGCCGCTGAACATCAGCGTAACCAGCGTGGAACGTATGCGGCGTGGCGCGTATTCGGTCATTTGGGCAACCACGTTGGGCATCACGCCCCCGATCCCGAGCCCAGCAATAAAGCGCATGACACTGAACGTCATCGGATCAGAAGCCAGGCCGGCTGCCGCCGTGAAGACGCTGAACAAGACAATGCTGATCGAAATCGCCCACCGGCGACCGATTCGGTCAGCAAGCGTCCCCAGCAAGATTGCACCAAACATCATGCCGAACAATGCAGAGCTTGCCATGAAGCCGGCCTGCGTCGGATTGACGCCCAAGTCCTTCATGATCGAGGGCATCGTGACACCGGCCACCGCCAGGTCGTAGCCGTCGAACACGATAATAAGTGCACACCAAAAAAGTATCAGGCCGTGAAAGCGATTGAACTTGGCCTGGTCGGCTATTACGTGAGCGTTGAGCTGACGCATTTATGTCTCCTCCATCAATGGATGTGCTGCAGGGCTAGAGTGGGGCGAGCCAATGCAACCCGCCCGCGGGTTAAGCCCTCTAGTTAACTCATGCTGGATAGGTAAAACGCACGAAATCGATAGAACGCTTCCGGCGGTCTCGGCATGCGAGCCAGACAATTTCCGCTGCACTCCGCCGATCCCGTTGGGTGTCAGTCGACCAAACTCGCGCTTTCCGCAGCAAGCTTTGCCGCTATCGTCTCGCGGAGTTCGCGCTTCAATATCTTCCCGACCGGGCTTACCGGAAATGCGGCAATAACTTCAAGTCGCTCGGGTAACTTGAAGCTTGCGATTTTCTTGGCACGCAGAAAATCAATCAGTTCGTCGAAGGTTAGAGGAACTCTGGACTTGGTACGCACAAAGGCGCAGGCCTTCTCTCCAAAGGTCTCGTCCGGCATAGCCACCAGCGACACCTGAAACACCTTGGGGTGCTGCAGGATCATATTTTCAACCTCCTCACAGCTGATCTTTTCGCCACCGCGGTTAATGAAATCCTTCTTGCGCCCTTCCGCAAAGACATATCGCCCCTCCTTCCGTACGATATCGCCCATGAGATAGAAGCCATCCGCCGTAAATGCGGTACGGTCGACTTCCGGCGCGTTGAAGTAGCTTCGGATGGTGTAGGGCCCGCGTGTCGCGAGTTCACCAGGCACCCCATCAGGCACCTCTTCCCCGAATTCATCGAGCACCTTGATTTCGTCGTCCTCGCATACAGGCGCTCCCGAACTTTCCAGTGCTGCGCGTTCCGGATCATCCATACGCGTCATGTTGATGAGACCCTCGGCCGTCCCATAGATTTCCTGCGGAAAGCATTTCAGTCGCTGCAAGATCCGCTTGCGCAGTTCGGGTGCCAAGCGAGCGCCGCCGTTCTGCACCACCTTGAGCGACGACAGGTCGTATTTCTCCGGAGCATCTGAATTCAGCCAGTTGGTAATCAGAGGCACAACGGACGCAATCACACTTACGCGCTCTCGTTCAACCAACCCGAACACCTCGTCTGCATCGCCTGAAGATGCAAGCACTACCGTGCCTCCATGGTAGAAGACGCCGAGGATGCCCGGGGAGGCGAGGTTGTAGTTGTGGCCGAGAGGCAATATCGCCATGAAAACGGTCTTCTCATCGAACCCAGCAGCCCGTCCACACAGACGTGCATTCAGGATGTAGTCATCGTGAGATCGCGGAATCAGTTTTGAGAGAGACGTAGTTCCTCCGGAAAGGAGCATGGTCGCCACGTCGGCCGGGTTAATCCGAATCTCTTGAAGGGTGGCAGAAATTCGCTCCGGATCGAGGTCCTCCTCGATCATATGACTGAGCGAGTGCTGTCCTTCCGCGGGTTCTCCAACGACCAGCACCGACTTCAGGCTGGAACATTCGGCGCGAAGGGTCTCTGCCATCGGCCGATAGTCAAATCGATTGACCACATCCTGAATCACGTAAGCCACCGCGCCGGACGCGTCGACAAAGTGATGCACTTCGGTCTCGCGGTGCGCACGCAAGGCCATCACGGGAACTGCGCCGATGCGGGTGAGTGCAAGATAGGTGTAAACGAACTCCGGGATATTGGGCAATTGGAGAACTACCCGATCGTGCTGCCTTAACCCTGCCTCGATCAGGCGACAGGCCAGACGCTCGACCGTTTCTACCAACTGCCGATACGTGATGCGCTGGGTACCTGCCACCAACGCCAGCTTCTCTGGGTGCTGCCCCATGGTGCGCTTGACCATGTCGGCAATCCCGATGTTTTCCCAGTAGCCCTTGGCGCGATATTTTTGCGCGACATCCTCAGGCCACGGCGTATAACCGGAAAGCATAGTTGTTTGTCTCCTCTCGGTACGGAGGAACCGGTTGGTTTCCTCCGGCTCGTACCGTAAGGCGCTCTCCGGTGTGACTCAACGCGTCAGGCCTATTCCTCGTATTACTGCGGTGAATATCTCGTGAGGATTCATGGAGAATTATTCGCTGAATGTCTCGCACATCAGCGTGCGCAGCCACTGATTTCCCGCCTCCCGATGGAACTTGGCGTGCCAGAAGAGATTGATCTGGATCTCGGGCAGGTTGAGCGGATGAGGCACTGAGCGCAGCGGAAATGACGAAGCCAGCCGCGTCCCGATCCGTTCCGCGACGGTAGCCACGAGATCAGTCTCCTCCAGGATGTACGGAAGTGCCACGAAGTGCGGTACCCGCAATCGCACGTTGTGCCGGATAGCGGAACGCTCGATCAGGTCGTCCGTCTTGCCATGTCCTGTGCCGGCGGAAACCACCACTACGTGCTCAGCCGCGGCAAATTCCTCGACGCCGAATGGAGCATCGTCAAGCGGGTGCCCGATACGAAACAGACAGCAATGTCCCTGGCGAAAAAGGCGACGTTGATAGAAGTCGGTTTTGAGGTCAGGCAGCAAACCGATCGCAAGATCCACCTTCCCCTCCTCCATGTCTTCCTTGAGCGTCACCCTGTTGTTTCGCACAGTACTGATTGTCACTCCAGGTGCCACCCTGCGAAGGATCCGCATGAGGGACGGGAGGAAGTAGATCTCGCCCACATCAGTCATGGCGATGACAAATCGTCGGGAACTGGCGAGGGGATCGAAACTGGAACGCTGGTTCACAGTCTGCTGGATCAGCGCCAGCGCTTCCCCTATCGGCTCGGCCAGTTCCTCAGCATAAGGCGTGGGCTTCATTCCCCCGCCAGTGCGGTAGAACAGATCATCCCCCAAGAGTTTCCGCAAGCGATTGAGCGCACTGCTGACACCAGGCTGCGAAAGGTCCAGAGCTTCAGCGGCTGTGGTGACGCGTCGATCTCGCAACAGCTGCAGAAAGACTACAAGCAGATTGAGATCGAGATCTTTCAGTTCGATTCCTCGCATTATTGCCTCCAGTAATATGGCTTATTAACAGCTCTATATTTTGTAATTTTGCTGGCAATGCAATGATGCGTCACAGAAACGTACAGGTCCACCGTAAACAAAAAATAAGTTTTAAAAAACAATAACTAATCGTACACAAAGGGACAGAAAGCCGTTGAGCGCATCAAGTACCAAGGCGTCTGGCGCCTACAGTACTCACGCATTTTGATAAGGAGACTACCGTTGTTCCCGACGCACATTGACACCTGGCAGATGACCACGCCCGGCCATCTCAAACGCACACAAGTTCCCATCCCCGAGCTCAATCCCGGTGATGCGGTCGTAAAGATTGCGGGCTGCGGGGTCTGCCATACGGACCTGTCGTACTTCTACATGGGCGTGCCTACCATCCAGGAACCGCCCCTGTCGCTCGGGCACGAGATCAGCGGGGTCGTCATTGCCGGGGAGCCATCCATGATCGGCCGGGAAGTGGTTGTCCCGGCGGTGATTCCCTGCGGCGAATGCGAACTTTGCCGAAGTGGCAGAGGAAATCGCTGTCTGTCGCAACGCATGCCGGGCTACTCGATGGGGATTTACGGCGGGTTCTCGAGCCACATCGTGATCCCCGCCCGGTACCTCTGCGCAGTCGATAACCGCGGCGATATTCCCCTGGAGCACTTGGCGGTCGTTGCGGATGCCGTCACCACACCCTATCAAGCGGCGCTGCGCGCCCGATTGCAGCCGGGCGACCGGGTAATCGTGATCGGCGCGGCCGGAGGAGTCGGGTCCTTTATGACGCAGGTCGCCAAGGGCATGGGCTGCGCGGCTGTCGTAGGGATCGACATCAATGACGAAAAGCTGGAGATGATGAAGGGCTACGGTGCGGACTTCACCATCAATCCAAGAGGCCTCAGCCCCAAAGACGTAAAGGGATTGCTCCACGACTATTGCAAGAAGCAGGGCCTACCGTCAGCACATGGCTGGAAGATCTTCGAAGTAACGGGGACCAAGGCAGGCCAGGAACTAGCGTTAGCACTCCTCTCCTTCACCGGCACGCTGGTCGTGGTCGGCTACGGCACCGATCAGACGACGTACATGCTCTCCCGCCTCATGGCTTTCGACGCCGAGATCATCGGCACTTGGGGCTGTCCGCCGGAGAGATATCCCGACGTGCTCAAGATGTGTCTCGATGGACGCATTTCGCTCGCCCCCTTCGTCGAAGAGCGGCCGATGAGTGAAATCGCCCATGTATTCGAACAGGCGCATCACGGCGAACTCAGCAAGCGCGTCATTCTGACACCCGATTTTTAGGAGAAGAGATATGAAACCCGGCGAACAAAAACTTCCGTACCTTTTCCAGCCCGGCCAGTTCGGTCGATTCAAGATCAAGAATCGCATCAAGTACGGCGCGTGCTGCGTATCGAACTACAACACGCGCGACGGCTTCATCACGGAGCGGGAGTTGGCTCGCGTCAAAGTGATCGCGAACACCGGCTGCGGCATCATCACCAACCAGGGCGCCTATCCCGATCCCCTCGGCGAGGGCAAGGCGTACTTCCGGCAGGTCGCGATTTACGACGATAAGTTCCTGCCGCAGTTCGAGAAGATCGCCGGCTACATCAAGGAGCAGGGCGCGATGGCGATCCAGCAGATTCTGCATGCTGGGCGCTACGGCGGCATCGACCTGGGTTACTGCGTCCAACCGTCGGATGTGCCGCAGACGCTGCCGCACTTCCGGCCGCCCAAGATCATGACCAAAGAGGAGATCCGCGACTGCGTGCGCCAGCATGCCGACGCAGCAAAACGCTGCATCCGCGCGGGCTTCGACGGCACCGAGATCACCAGTTTCATGGGATACCTGCTGGCGAACTTCAACTCGCGCTTCACGAACCAGCGCACCGACGAATACGGCGGCTCGATCGAGAACCGCGGCCGTTTCATGCGCGAGCTAATCGACGGGATCAAGCAGGCGACTCCCGACAATCCGCTGATCGTGCGCCTCAACGGCGCCGAGCTCATGGACAAGTGGGGCGGCAACACCGAGGACGAATGCTTCGAACTGATGCAGCAGGCGGTCGACTGCGGCGTCGACATGATCAGCGTCACTGTCGGCTGGCAGGAAGCGCCAGAATCCTCCATCGGTCGTGATATTCCTCCGGGGTACTGGAACTACCTCTCGGAGCGGGCGAAAAAGTTATTCCCGGACACGCTGATCACGTTCGGCAACCGCCTGCCCGACCCGCGCATGGCCAACGACTGCATCCGCGACGGCATTTTCGACTTCTGGGAAGTCTGCCGCCCGCTCCTTGCCGACCCGGAGATGATCCACAAGGCTGCGGAAGACCGGCTGGACGAGGTGCGCCGCTGTGTCGGCTCGCTCAACTGCCTGTCGCGCCTTTTCCGCGACCTGCCCTACACCTGCACCATGAACCCGGCGCTGGGGCACGAAGTCGAGCCGGAGTACCACGTTACGCCGGCCACGGTGAAGAAGAAGATCATGGTGATCGGGTCCGGGCCGGCCGGCATGGAGTGCGCGATCACCGCGGCCAAGCGAGGGCACGAGGTCACGGTGTTCGAGAAGTCCGATCGCATCGGTGGCAATCTCTACGCCTACGCCAATAACGATCTCGCGCGACCGGACGACCTGCACTCGATCATCGGCCACTATGGGGCGGTGGCGAAGCGGCTCGGCATCGAAATCCGCCTCAACACCGAAGTGCACGCCAAGTTCATGCGCAGCGTCTTGCACCAGTACGACGCCTGTGTCGTCGCTGCCGGGGCGAAGATGGATCGGGACGCCTTCCGCGCAATCGAAGGGCACGAACTGATGGTCGATGCGCTCGACGTCGCCCATGGTCGCGTGGCGACCGGGAAACAAGTCGTGGTGATCGGTGGCGGCAAGGTCGGACTGACCGTGGGCGAGTTCCTCCGCAAGAACGGCGCCGAGGTCACGGTCGTCGAGCGGGAAAAGCGCATCGCCGGCGACATCAAGCCGTCGTTCAAGTGGCGCCACGCGTCCTGGGTGGAAGAACTCGGCATCCGCTGCCTGACGAGCAGCCGACCCAAGCGTATTACTGCCGAGGGCGTGACGGTGGTCAACGACAAGGGCGAGGAGACGTTCGTACCGGCCGACACGGTGCTGCTGGCGGCGCCGCGCAAGCCCGCCCATGAGCTGTTCCACGAGTTCGAGTGGATGATCGACGAATTGCACGGCGTCGGTGACGCGGTGATCCCGCGGGGACTGGAACAGGCGATCCAGGAAGGGTTCCGGCTGGGCGTGCGGATATGAACGGCGCCGCGCTTCCCGATCAGCTGGCGTGGCGGGCGGCTGCGGCGAATCGGGTCGAGCTCTTCCAGGCGCTCGACCCCGGTTCCCGCATCGGCCTCATTGCGCGCTCGGCACCGGCTCAGATGCTGGTGTGGGAAGCCGGCGCAAGCGGTACCGACGTGCAGCTCGCGCCGTTTCCCGGCTATGGCAACTCGGGCGTCGACATCCTGCTGACGGCCAACGACGAGGCGATGCCTGAGATCGTCGAAGCTACTGAGGGCCCGCTGTTCGAAGTGTTGCGGGCCGGGATCCGGTCCGGCGCCGTTGTCTGTTACATCCTGCGCCGGCGCTGCGACCTCGAAGCCCGAGGTTACGACGAATTGCTCGAAGCCCTCGGGTTTGCGTTCATGGGGGCCTGTCGATGATCTTCACCAATCCGAGAGGCGCCCCCGAACTCGCGTGCGACCACTGCGGCTGCCGCTGGGTCGACCGCGTCAAGGGCACTTGCTACGAGTGCGGCGCGCCGGTGCCTGCCGAGGCGCAGGCCGAATTTGTGCGTGCCTTGGCCGCATTTAACGCCAGGCGGAAGCTGGCGCAGGAGAACACATGAGCACCCGAAGCCGCGCAGGCGAACCCATGGGGTCATAGAACATGCCCCTCCAATACCTTCGCAGGGACAACGAACTCAAGGACCACCGTCTGTCGGATGACCGATATTTCGGCAGCTCCGCCCCTTCCGTGCTTTACGAGAAAAAGCCGATCAAGGACGCGGCCGGCAGACCGGTCGATGGACTGTACTCGGCGTGGGTATCCATCAACAATCCCGAGCGCTTCAACGCCTGCACGACGGACATGCTCAAGGGGGTGATTGCTGGCTTTCAGCAGGCCTCCGCAGACCGCTCGGTGGTGGCAGTCGTGTTCACGGGAGTTGGCGAAAAGGCCTTCTTCACCGGCGGCAATGTCGGGGATTTCGCCGCCTACTACTCTCGCCGCCCGCAGGAGTTCGGCGCCTACATGGACCTCTTCAACGCCATGGTCGACAACGTGCTCAATTGCCAGAAGCCGGTGATTTGCCGCGTGAATGGGGCCCGTGTGGCCGGTGGCCAGGAGGTCGGTCTCGCCTGCGATCTCACCGTCACGTCCGATCTTGCCGTCTTCGGACAGGCGAGCCCGCGCCACGGATCCGCCCCGCTGGGCGGAACGACCGATTTCTTGCCATGGTTCCTGTCGATCGAAGACGCCACCTACAACTGCGTTTCGTGTGAGACATGGAGCGCCTACAAAATGAAGGCGAAGAACCTGGTCACCAAGGTCGTACCGGTGCTCAGGAACGACGGGCAATGGGTGAGGAATCCCTTGATTCGCACCGACACCTACATCGACAACGGCGAAATTGTGTACGGTGAATCGGTGCCACCTGATGAATTGAAGTCAGCAAAGGAACTGCTCGCCCAATGCACGACCGACTTCTCCAGGCTCGACGCCGCGGTCGATGAATTGCTCTGGAAGTTCACCAATCTGTTTCCGCATTGCCTGATGAAGTCGATCGATGGCATCCGCGGCAAGAAGAAATTTTTCTGGGACCAGATGAAATCAGTCAACCGCCACTGGCTGGCGGCGAACATGAACAGCGACGCCTGGTTAGGGTTCAGCGCCATGGACTCCAAGAAGATCACCGGCACCGACACCATCGACTTCATCAAGTACCGCCAGCTCATCGCTCAGGGCGCAGTGTTCGACGACGCCTTTGCAGCACAGGTGTTGAGGCCCCCTAAAGCTTGAAAGCTTTCATCGACAGGACCCGCCGAATGATCCCGACGCACATCGATACATGGCAGATGACCCGCCCCGGGGAACTGCTTCGCACTCAAATTCCGATGCCCGAGCTTCGATCGGGCGACGCCGTGGTCAAGATCAGCGGCTGCGGAGTCTGCCACACTGATCTGTCCTACTTCTACCTGGGTGTGCCGACCATCCAGGAGCCGCCCCTCTCGTTGGGCCATGAGGTCAGCGGTATCGTGATTGGTGGCGAACCATCCATGATCGGCAAGGAAGTGATCGTTCCAGCCGTGATTCCTTGTGGTGAATGCGAGCTTTGTTCGAGCGGCCGCAGCAACCGTTGCCTGTCGCAGCAGATGCCCGGCTACTCGATGGGGATCTACGGCGGATTCTCGAGTCACATCGTAGTCCCGGCAAAGTTCCTGTGCCCTGCCGATAACCGGGGAGATATCCCCCTGTCACACCTTTGCGCCGTGGCGGATGCCGTGACCACCCCGTATCAGGCAGCCCTGCGCGCCGGATTGGCGCCAGGCGACCTGGCCATCGTCATCGGTGCAACGGGCGGAATCGGATCTTTCATGACACAGGTCGCCAAAGCGATGGGGTGTCGTGCGGTAATCGCCATCGGCCGCAACGAAGAGAAGTTGGCGAAGATCCGAAAGTACGGTGCGGATTTCACGATCAATCTCAGTGGTTTGAGCCCCAAGGATGTCAAAGACCAGCTCAGACAATTCTGCAACGACAACGGACTGAGCTCGACGCACGGGTGGAAGATCTTCGAAGCCACTGGCACGAAGGACGGACAGGATCTGGCCCTATCGCTGCTTTCCTATACGGGCACGCTGGTGGTGCTCGGCTACGGCACGGACAAGACGACCTACATGCTGTCCCGCCTGATGGCGTTCGATGCCGAAATCATCGGCACGTGGGGCTGCCCTCCGGAAAAGTACCCGGAAGTACTCGAAATGTGCATCGACGGACGGGTTTCGCTAGAACCCTTCGTCGAAGAACGACCGATGAGCGAAATCGCTCAAGTCTTCGAGCAGGCGCATCGCGGAGACCTTAGAAGGCGCGTCATCCTTGTTCCAGACTTCTAGGACTGGGGTCGCGCTCGGTGGCCAGAAGTCCCGCACCGCACTCGTTCTTGCCCTTGACGGCAGATGGCCACGGCACAAGCTAAGGAGAGAGTCATGCAATTTCTGCAGCCGCCCGGCTGGCGACGCCCCAAGGGCTATTCGAACGGGATCGTCGCCAACGGCCGGATAATTTTCGTGGCGGGGCAAGTCGGGTGGGATGAACAGGAACAGTTCCGAACCGATGACCTCGTCGGCCAAGTGCGCCAGGCGCTCACCAACGTTGTAGCGGTTCTAGCCGAGGCCGAGGCGCACCCGACCAACATCGTTCGGATAAACTGGTACCTCGCCGACGGCGCGGAGTACAACGCACGGCAAACCGAGATTGGTGCGGTCTATCGTGAGCTGATCGGGCGACACTTCCCCGCGATGACCGCAGTGCAGGTCGCCGGGTTCGTGGAAAAAGGCGCGAAGGTCGAGATCGAAGTTACTGCGGTTCTGCCCGCGTGACTTCGCAGTGTGAAGCAGAGGAGGATGGCAGGCCGATGAACGATCGCATTCTCGACTGCACTGCATGAAAGGAGATGCTCGACCGCGAGAGGCTGCGCACGGCCAACGCATCGGTCGGCGTGCTGACGAAGGAGGATTTCGCTGCACGTGACGGCATCTTGCTCGTTTGGCGCGGCGCCGACGACGGTACAAGCGTTTCGCTGCGCGCCTATTCTGGAACGTTCGATCCAGACCTTGCGATATTGCTCGTCGTCGAACTCGAAGCGCTGCACGAACTTGTCGCAGCCGGGCTTGCACGGGCTCCCCAGTTGGCGCGCAGCGGACGGCTGCATCCATACATGTTGATGTCACTCGACAACCTCGAGGATGCAGGCCTGTCCGATCTAGTCGAGGCTTTGGGGTTAGTGTTTCCTCGGCACTAAAAAGTTACCCGCGCACCGTGACTTGCGGTGCCCGCCAGGCAAATGCGGTGCGTCACCGAGCAGTCTCGCCAAACCCACTAACGGCGCGGGACTACGCCGGACTTTTGAAAGTTCATTGGGCGTAACCCGACCGATGCCAGGGGCCTAGTCCAACCGGCCCCAACAGGCACTCCAGCGCCGCGCGAAACGTTGCGAGCAGTTCGCGGCATCGCGCGCCGGGCGATCACACCGGCGCGTGCCGCCGTGCCACGTGCACTTGCAGGCCCAACGCGCGTGTCACCTTGAGGATGGTGGCAAAACTCGGATTGCCCTCGCCGGAAAGGGCCTTGTACAAGCTCTCCCGCCCCAGGCCGGTGTCCTTGGCCAGCTGGGTCATGCCTTTGGAACGAGCAATATCGCCCAGCGCATTGGCGATGAAAGCCGCATCGTCTCCGGCCTCTTCCAGGCAAGCCTCGAGGTAGAGCGCCATTTCCTCCTCGGTATTGAGGTGCTCGGCTGTGTCCCATTTGCGCAGTTTGAGTGCAACAATCGACCTGGCGCTGCCGCTCTTTCACAGGGCCATCGAGTGCGATCCCGAATTCGCGTCGGCCTACGCGATGGCAGCGTGGTCCCACTGCTGGCGGAAATTCAACGGCTGGATGACCGATCGCCCGCGGGAAATGGCCGAGGGCGTCCGACTGACCCGCCGCGCTGTCGAGTGGAGATTCTCGGATGCGCGCCGACAGCTTCACCTTAAATGCTAACGGCTCAGCTCGTGAGAACCGCGGGTTTGGCGCGCTTGCGCACTGTTTTCGGGTCGCGGGTGACTGGGCGGTAGATTTCGACGCGGTCACCGTCTTCTAGCACCCTGTCGAGGGCAACGAGCTTGCCGAAGATTCCAACTTTCTGCCGCGCGAGGTCGATTTCGGGGAACTGGCCGGTGATTCCAGAGCTCAGGATTGCCTCGCCGACGGTGATGCCTTCGGGCAGGTCGAGCGTCAGCCAGACTTGGCGAACGGGGATGGCGTAGGCGATACCGATTTTCATTGGTAGTCTCCTCAAGCAACGCTGTGTGCGCCGGTCATCTGAATGCCCTTGCCGGCGCGAACGTCGAGCATGCGTTTGACGACCACCATCAATCCGGCAGTAAGAAATCCCCCCGGGGGCAGGATCATCATCAGGACGCCGGTGTTGGCGGGCAGCAGTCGCAGTTCCATGAAGTGAAAGGCCGGTCCGAGCAGCAGCGATGCGTCAGCAAACAGCGTGCCCGAGCCGATGATCTCGCGCACGGCGCCGATGGCGGTAAGCGCGAGGGTGAAGCCTAAACCCATAAAGATGCCGTCAAGTAGCGAGGGGAGAATTGGCTCTTTGGCGGCGAAGGCTTCGAGCCGGGCAAGCGGCAGGCAGTTGGAGACGATCAAGGGGATGAACAGGCCGAGCACCTTGTAGAGCTCGTGCAGCCAAGCGTTCATTGTGAGATCAACGATGGTCACCATGGCGGCGACGATCAGGATGTAAACCGGGATGCGCACCTCCTGGGTGATACGCTCGCGAAAGAGTGCGACGAGCAGGTTGGACGCCGCCATCACCGCCGCTGTCGCTAGGCCCATGCCGAGGCCATTGGTGGCGCTGGTTGTCATGGCCATGGCGGGGCACATGCCGAGCAGCATGCACAGCACGCCGTTGTTGTCCCACAGGCCGTCGCGGGCGATTTGTCGGTACGAGTGGGCCATCAGTTCACCTCCATGAGCCGCGTCTTGTGGGTGGCAAAGAACTCCAGTCCCCCCCGCACCGCAGCGACAACGCCGCGCGGGGTGATGGTTGCGCCGGCAAACTGGTCGAAGCTGCCGCCATCCTTCTTCACCTTCCACCCGTCCGCTGCGGGGTTACCCAGCGCACGGCCGGCGAAATGCAGGATCCAGTCGCCCTTCTTGACCTCGATCTTGTCTCCGAGGCCTGGCGTTTCCTTGTGAGCGATGGCGCGCACGCCAAGGATCTGGCCGTTCGCGTCGACGCCCAGCATCAGGCGGATTTCACCCGCGTAGCCCGAGCCGCGAATCTCGTAGGCGACGCCAGTCACCTGGCCGTCCCGGAGTGCGCGATAGACGGTGATCTCCTTGTCGTGCGGGCCCGGCAGGGTTACTGCGTCCTCGATCGGATTATTGTCATGGAGGCCTTCGGGCAGCACCTGCGCGAGCGAATTCAGTTTGTCTTCCAGGGCGCGATCGGCAATCGGTTCGGTGGTGACGCGGTCGGTGACCGCGAGGACAAACCCGAAGCCGAGGCAGAATGTGCCGAGGATCAGCGCATGAACGTAGGTGCGCGGTTTCATGCATCCTCCTTCAGCGGTAGCGGCTGGCCATCGCGGCCGCGGCCGAACAGGCGCGGCCGGGTGTACTGGTCGATGATCGGGGCCAGTGCATTCATTAGCAATACGGCGAAAGCCATACCTTCGGGATAGCCGGCGAAGGTCCGAATGACCCAGGCGAGGACGCCGCAACCAATGCCGAAGATGAGCTGGCCGGTCTTAGAGACGGGGGAGGTGACGTAATCGGTGGCGATGAAGAAGGCGCCGAGAAAGCTCGCGCCCGAGAACATGTGGAAACTGCCGTCGGCGAAGCGCGCCGGGTTCACGGCGTGGAATAGCGTTCCCAGCAGGAACAAGCTGCCGAGCACGGTGGCCGGGATATGCCAGGAGATGACGCGTCGCGCCATCAGATACATGCCACCCAGCAGAATCAGGACGGCCGAGGTTTCGCCGAAGCTGCCGGCGCGCAGGCCCAAGGCCATGTCAATGAGGCCCGGCACTTGGGGCATCGACTGCGTCACCGAGATGCCCCGCGACAATTCGGTCTTGACGTGGCCCAACGCCGTGGCAGCGCTAACTGCGTCTACGCTGTATTCGCCGAAAGTAATCGCCGCTGCCTCGGCCAAGCCCGGCGCGCCGGCGGAGAACAGCGGCTGTGGGCTGACCCATGCCGTCATCACAACAGGGAAGGATACCAGCAGCGCGACGCGAGCAACCATTGCCGGGTTGAACACGTTCTGGCCGAGGCCGCCAAAGGCGTGCTTGGCCAGCGCGATTGCGAAGACCGCGCCGAGTACGCCGATCCACCATGGCGCCCAGGGTGGCAGGCTCATTGCCAGTAACCATCCGGTAAGCACTCCCGAGCCGTCGGCGAGTCCAGCCTGAACCTTGCGCCCGGCGAGCACGAGGCAGACCGCCTCGATGGTAATGCAGCTGGCGACGGTGACGACGAACAGCAGGATCGCCGGCCAACCGAAGAGATACGCATTGAACAGTGTGGCCGGCGAGAGCGCCAGCAACACTGTCAGCATCGTCTGCTGGACGCTGTTCGGCGCGTGGGTGAACGGCCCACTTTTGTCAGGGAGCGGCGGATTCATTCGACGACCTCCGTGGCCTGAAGTCGGGGCTGCGATGTCTTGCGTGCAGCTGCTACTGCCTGACTGGCTGCTACGGCCTTTTCCTGGCGGAGGTTGTGCGCCTCGACCAGAGTACGCGTACGCTCGATCTTGCGCTGGGCGAGCGCTTCGGCATTGAGTCGGCCTTTGGCGTAGTTGAAATACTGGACCAGTGGCAGGTGCGATGGGCAGGCCCAAGCGCAGCTGCCGCAAGCCATGCAGTCCATGACGCCGAGCTTGCCAGCGACATCGATCCGGTCCCTCCGTATAAGGGCGGCTAACTCGACCGGTGAAAGCCCGCAGGGGCAAACGCTGATGCAGCTGCCGCAGCGGATGCAGGGACTTGCCGGCTGTTCGCCGACCTCCTCGGCAGTGAGTGCGAGGATTCCGGTGGTGCCCTTTACGACTGGCACGTCGAGGCTCGCCAGCGGTTCGCCCATCATCGGTCCGCCATTGACCAGGCGCCGCGGCGGGGTGGAAAAACCGCCGCAAAAGTCGACTAGCGAGCCAACCGGGGCGCCGATCGGTGCCTCGATATTATTCGGCGCACGCATAGCACCACCACTCACCGTCACCACCCGATGGGTGAGTGGTCGGCCATGGCGGATCGCCTGCTGCACGGCGCGGGCGGTAGCGACGTTATGGACAACGACGCCTACGTCGGCGGTGCGCTTCGCCGCAGGTGTCTCGCGGCCGGTGAGCGCCAGCACCAAGTGATGCGCTGAGCCTGTCGGGTATTGCACCGGAACGGCGATGACAGAAACTTCAGCAAAGTGCTCGGCGGCGCGGGTCATGCTTTCTATGGCTTGCGGCTTGTTGGCCTCGACGGCGACGATGACTCGCGGCACGCCAAGCGCATGAGCCATCAGGCGTGCGCCGTCGATGATCTCTTTGGCACGCTCGCGCATCAGCCGGTCGTCGCAAGTCAGGTAGGGCTCGCATTCAGCGCCGTTGATCAGCAGGATCTCGAGCCGGTGCTGGCGACCGAGGCCGAGCTTGACCGCTGAGGGAAAGGCTGCGCCGCCCAAACCGACGATTCCGGCTTGCGCGACGCGCTCGCAGATTGCCGCCGGTAGGGCGTCGAAGGGCTCGGCGATCGGATCGGGCAGGCTCGCCCATTCGTCCTTGCCGTCGGGGACGAGGATAATCGTCGCTTGGGCGAGGCCTGATGGATGCGGCGCCGTGAGCGGACTCACCGCTTCGATGACGCCTGAAGTCGGGGCGTGCTTTGGCGCCGAGACTACGCCTTGGCTGCGGGCGATCAATTGGCCTTTCCTGACCCGGTCGCCGGCCTCAACGAGCGCTTCGGCCGGGGCACCGATGTGCTGTTGGAGTGGAATGAAGAGCCGCTCCGGCAAGGGCATGGCGACGATCGGACGCTCGCTCGTGAGGTCCTTGCGGTAATTTGGGTGGACGCCGCCGCGGATTGAGTAGAATTTCATGGCTGAGGGCTCCGGCTAGTGGGAGATGTCGGGTTTCGGCCAGTGCCAGAGGGCGATCGTTTGCGGCAGCGGGCGCATCACGATGCCTTCTGTGGGGCAGACCAGCGCACATTTGCCGCAGCCATGGCAGGCCTCAGCGATCACGGTATGCATCAGCTTGTTGGCGCCGAGGATTGCGTCTACCGAGCATTCCTTCAAGCAACGTGTGCAGCCGATGCACAAGTCTTCGTCAATGTAGGCAAACTCGGCTGCTTTTTCCGTATGCTCCGAAAGGTCGGCACTGATGCCGAGCTTTTTCGCCAGCGCCTCGGCGACTGCCTTGCCGCCCGGCGGGCACAGGGTTACTGGCGCTTCGCCGCGGGCCAGTGCCGCAGCTGCTTGGGCACAGCCGACGTGTCCGCATTGGCCGCACTGTGAGCCGGGAAGCATGGCTTTGAGCTCCTCTTCGAGCGGGTCTTCTTCGACAGCGAGAAAACGCGCAGCCGTTCCAAGCAGGCCGCCGAGGGCGACTCCCATAATCGTGAGACTGCCGACGTCGATCAACATGGTCGTTCTCCATTCCTTAGTTCGTGCTCATGCCAGAGAAGCCCATGAAGGCCAGCGCCAGCAGGCTCGCGGCGATGAAGCCTACCGGCGGGCCTGCGAACAGGCGCGGCACCTCCGCCAGCGCAAGACGTTCGCGTAGCCCCGCGAAGATGACCATGACAAGGCTGTAGCCAAGTGACGACGCAAAGGCGAATAGGGCACTGGACAGGAAATTCATGCGCCCTTCGACCAGTAGCAACGCGACGCCGAGGACCGCGCAGTTCGTCGTGATCAGCGGCAGGTAGATGCCCAGCATCTGGAACAGCGGGGGCGACACCTTGCGCACCGTCATCTCGGTGAATTGCACCGCAGCCGCAATGACAAGGATAAAGGTCACGGTGCGCAAGTAGCCGAGGCCGTAGGGCTGCAGCAGCCAGACCTCCACCGCCCAGTCGATCATCGACGACACAGTGATGACGAAAGTCGTTGCCATTCCCATGCCGACCGCCGTATCGACGCGGGTCGTGACGCCCATGAACGAGCACAAACCGAGGAATCGGGCGAGAATGACGTTATTAACAAGTGCTGCGCTGACAAACAGAAGAGCGTATTCCTGCATGGTTTCTACCTCACTCGGGACGAAAGTCCGGCGGGGGGCCGGCACGGCGCAGCAGGCGCGGGGCGATTTCCCCGTGAGCATTGAGGCGCTGGGCGATGAGGCGGGCAATGCCAAGACCAATCGCAAGGCCGAGCGCACAGGCAGCGACGGTGATGCCGTCGTTTTGCGCACTCGCTTGGGCAGCAGCCCCAGCGGCGAATGTCGTTACCAATGGCATCGCATAGGCGGTCATACTCGCCTTTACGAGTGCATCCTCACGCACACCGACGACCACGCGTTCGCCGATGCGAAGTTCACCACCGTCCGCCAGAGGGAAACGGCGCGCCTCGAGGCGGCTTGCCAGCGTCCCGATCCCCTTAGTGCCACATTTCGCAGTCCCTGCGCAGCCGCCACAACTGTCGGTCTGTTCGGGCTCCAGCCAAGCGACGCCCCGTTCTAGAGCGACTACGTGCGCGATACCTTCGATCAGCGTAGCGTCGTCTTGCGGGCAGTGGATAGCGATGTCCGTAGTGCTCAGACGTCCACCGCCAGAGCAACATCCGCGGGCATACCTAGCTGTATTCATCATCGAAGTTGGTCGCTTAGGGTTTGTTTGAGGTACGGCGGCAAATCTTACGCCGTAGCACTCTTTTTACATACTATACGTCCGGTTTCTTTCGTGTCAACAATCAGGCCTACAACTTCAAGAGCAACCTTCTGCCCCACTTAATGAACCACTGATTTACTCCGCCGTCACTGTCGCGGCGACGGGATGCGTTAGAGAAAATGGCAGCTGTTGTCGAAAGACGAGAACACATCCTATGCACATCTCGGCAACACGAGTTTGCCGGCACTGCGCAGAATACTCGCTCGTGTACTGCGGAACTTGGGCTACCCGTCGTTGCGGTGCTCGGCGGAAACGAGGAAAAAAGTCCGGCTCGCGATTGTGGGTGGCGAGCCGGACCAACTCCGATGGCACGGAGGGAGAGAGGGAGTTGGCGCCGCTGAAGCCAGTCGACAGGAACGCGCGCCGTCAGACGGCGAGCACGCCGGTGAGATCCGGAACCGCGTCGATGAGATCGCCGACAAGCCCGTAGTCGGCGATCTGGAAAATCGGCGCCTCAGGGTCCTTGTTGATCGCGACGATGACCTTCGAGTCCTTCATGCCAGCAAGATGCTGAATTGCGCCCGATACTCCGACCGCAATGTAGAGCTGCGGCGCGACGATCTTGCCAGTCTGGCCGACTTGGTAGTCATTCGGCGCGAAGCCCGCATCGACCGCGGCGCGCGAGGCGCCGAGCGCCGCCCCAAGCTTGTCGGCGAGGGGCTCGAGAAGACCACGGTAATTCTCGCGGCTACCCAGCCCCCGACCGCCCGACACGATGATCTTCGCCGCGCCGAGTTCGGGGCGCGCGCTCTTTGTAAGTTCGCGGCCGACCAACGCGGTGAGGCCCAGGTCGGGGCCGGGGGCGAGCGCTTCGACAGCCGCATTACCGCCCTGCCCCGCCGCTTCGAACGCCGTCATGCGGATCGTCAGCACTTTCACCTTGTCGGCGCTCTTGACGGTCGCGATCGCATTGCCCGCGTAGATCGGGCGCACGAAGGTATCGGCCGACTCGACCGCGACGACGTCCGAGATCTGCGCGACGTCGAGCAGCGCGGCGAGGCGCGGCAGCACGTTCGTGCCAAACGTGGTGCCCGACGCGACGATGTGCGAGTAGTCGGTGGCGACCTGCATGACAAGCGCGGCGACGTTCTCGGCGGTCTGCGCGTCGTAGTGCGCTGCATCCGCCACGCACACTTTCGCCACGCCGGCGACTTTCGCGGCAGCTTCGGCTGCCGAGTCGCAGCCTGCGCCCGCGACCAGCACATGTACGTCGCCGCCGAGCTTCGTAGCCGCCGTCACGGCGTTCAGCGTGGCAGCCTTGATCGACTGATTGTTGTGTTCAGCAATAACCAGAATCGCCATGTCAGATCACCTTCGCTTCGTTTTTGAGCTTGTCGACGAGCTGCGCGACGTCGGCAACACGCACGCCGGCGCTTCTCTTGATTGGCTCGGCGACCTTCAGCGTCGTTAGACGCGGTGCTACGTCCACCCCGAGGTCAGAGGGTTTCACGATCTCGAGCGGCTTCTTCTTCGCCTTCATGATGTTCGGGAGCGTCGCGTACCGCGGCTCGTTCAGACGCAGGTCGGTCGTCACGACCCCGGGCAGATTGATGTCGAGGGTCTCGAGGCCGCCGTCGATTTCGCGCGTGACCGTCGCCCGGCCGTCGCCGACGACGAGCTTCGATGCGAACGTCGCCTGCGACCAGCCCATCAGCGCCGCCAGCATCTGGCCGGTCTGGTTCGCGTCGTCGTCGACCGCCTGCTTGCCGCAGATCACGAGCTGCGGGGTTTCCTTGACACACAAGGCCTTGAGGAGCTTCGCCACCGCCAGCGGCTGCAGCTCGCCGTCAGTCTCGATGAGGATGCCGCGGTCCGCCCCGATTGCCAGCGCCGCGCGCAGCGTCTCCTGACATGCCGCGCTCCCGCAGCTAACCGCCACCACCTCGCTCGCCCCGTCGGCTTCCTTTAGGCGCACGGCCTCCTCGATAGCGATCTCGTCGAACGGGTTCATCGACATCTTCAAGTTCGCGATATCCACGCCCGTGCCATCACTCTTGACGCGCACCTTGACGTTAAAATCGACGACACGTTTCACGGGTACCAGGATCTTCATAGCGTTAGCTCCGCTGTCCGGTAGAAACAAATCGAACTCCAGCTTCAAGCGCTCGTGGTCCGTTTTGGGCTTGCGCGCTTCATTGAGCTGCGCCGCCGCTTCTTTATCGAAGGGTTCCCTACTCGAAACGCGGCGAGCGTTTTTCCAGGAATGCCGCGACAGCCTCCTCATGCTCGGAAGTCTTGTGCGCTAGCGCCTGGTAGGTTGCAGAAAGCTCCAACAGGGACTCCAAGCGCAAGTATTGCCCCTCCCGAAGAAGTCGTTTCGTCATACGCAGTGCAGGGCCAGGGTTGGAAACAATGCGCTGTGCCAACTTGTTAGCCACCTCCAGCAACTCCTCGCCAGGCACTACACGGGACACCAGACCGCAGTCGAGAGCCTCTTGCGCGGAAATTGGATCGCCCGTGAAGGACATTTCCGCCGCCCGCGATTGACCTACCACACGCGGCAGTAACCAAGCCCCCCCATCGCCCGGAACAATCCCGACCTTTACAAAGGACTCCGCGAAATATGCCGACGAAGCGGCGATCCGGATATCGCACATGCACGCCAGGTCGCATCCTGCGCCGATCGCCCCCCCATTTACTGCCGCGATCACGGGCACCTCAAGATTGTAGAGTGCCAGCGTGAGCCGCTGAATTCCCCGTCGATATTCGTCGCTGATCGTAATCGGATCCACTTTCTCCTCCGAATAGCGCCGCATATCCTTCAAATTTCCGCCCGCGCAAAACACCGTTCCCGCAGCAGTGAGGATGACGGCACGAACGGTCGGATCACGGGCGATACGGGAACATGCATCGACGAAGTCTTCGACAGCCAAATTGCCTGTCAGCACATTCCGGAGTTCGGGCTGATTCATGGTCAGCGTGACCACAGGCCCGCTCTTTTCGAACAGCAGGAAACTACCCATTATTCGTCTCTCAATATCAAGTTGGATGGGACAGCTCAACCGGCAAGACTCTGACGTACGAAATCCAGAGTTCGTGACTCACCGGCGGCAAGCAGTTCGCGCCCGATGATCTTTGACCAATAGACTTCGGTTCCATACGCGAGGCGCCACTCGTGCATCCGGCGTGTGAAAAGTTGCAAATCATATTCCTCGGTAAACCCCATTGCGCCGTGAACGGAATGCGCAATTGACGACACCGTACCGACCGCCTCGCTGGTGCGTTGCTTTGCCACAGCGGCAGCCATCAATTTGGGACGTGTCCCCGCGGTACTAAAACCGACCTGGGCCGCCATTCTGGCCGCGAAAACCTGCTCTGCCATGACACTGACCTGCTGCTGGATGATTTGCAGTTTTGCAATCGGCCTCCCGAATTGCACTCGATCATTGGCATAGCCCAATGTCATATTCAACGTCCGCTCCATGGCTCCGGCGAGCATTGCCGAAATCAGACACGCTCCATAGGCGCGCCAGTGAGATCCGGGAAGTTCGTTGCCAGAAATCGACGGGTTGGTCCATCGCATTCGGGCATTGACGCTCCCGTACCCCCCGGCAATGTGCCTTTGGGCACCGGTCGCAGGCAATAGCTGCGCCCGATCGCCGAAATCCACCAAGACCCAGTCAGCCACTTCACCAAACGGTACGTAATTCGATACGACTGTTCCGTCCGGAGTCACCGAGACGTCTCCAGCAATCGTTATCGACCCTTCTGGAAGTTCGGCATTGGTCTCGGACATGATTCCTCGAACCAATATGGTCTGCATCAACGGTAGCGGCAAGGCATGGCGACCAGCAACAAACGCGATCGGATATGCATCGGACAGACTCAATCCTGACCCCCCTCTCGCTTCAGCCACCAGGGCGTCGGTAAAGCCGGACTCCTGTAATGCCCGCCAAAGTACGGCACGTTCCTTCGGGCCTCCCTCCCCCCTCTCGATACGGCGCACATGATTCGGCGAACAGCAATCACCGAGCAGTTGCTCCATCGCGTCGAATATGATCTCTCGCATGACCGCTGTCCTCTACCGAAGTCCGAGCCCACGGGCGATCATCCCGCGCAGGATTTCCCGCGTGCCGCCTCGCAGAGAAAATGAAGGAGAAATTTGTGTCACGTATGCCAGGGTTTTCAACAGGACGGATGGCGCCGGACGATCCGGATCGTCCCCCAGACTGTCAGCAATCAGGAGCGGCATCTGCTGCTCGAATTCCGTCCCCAAGTCCTTGACCAGCGCGGCCTCAACCACTGGACTCTCACCCCGCGCCAGCTTTTCCGTGACCGAAATGGCCATCGCACGCAGCACGCATAGCTGGCTGGCCATGCGCCCGAGTAACGCGACGCGCCCATCATCGACAGGCATATCACGACCGAGGAAAACAAGCCACTCGTCAAGGAGAACCAGCGTGGAATATATGCGCTCCGGCCCACTGCGTTCGAACGCAAGTTCCGCCGTCACTTGTTCCCAACCGGACCCCTCTGCGCCGATCAGCGCATCGTCACCGAGCATCACGTCGTCGAAAAAGACTTCACAGAAATGAGCGTCCCCCGTGATGTCATGGATCGGCCGCACAGTCACGCCCTGAAAGGAGAGATCTACGATCATCTGGGACAAGCCCTTGTACCGATCCGCGGGCTCCCCTGATGTGCGCACAAGTGCAATCATGTAGTGGGAACGGTAGGCGTTCGTCGTCCAGATCTTGCGTCCGTTCAGCTTCCAGCCGCTATCCGTCCTGACCGCCCGAGTTGTCACGCTGGCGAGATCCGAACCTGAGTTAGGCTCACTCATGCCGATGCAAAAAAAAGCTTCCCCTCGGCAGATCCGGGGCAGATAGAATTTCTTCTGCACTTCGGACCCATATTTGTGGATCAAGGGCCCGCTCTGGCGGTCGGCAATCCAGTGAGCGGTGACGGGAGCCCCGGCAGAGAGCAGTTCCTCCACGACGACAAAGCGCGCGAACGAACTTCGCCCGCCGCCGCCGTATTCCTTCGGCAGGGTCAAACCGAGCCACCCTTTCGCGGCAAGCCGGCGACTAAAGTCGGCGTCGTAGCCCATCCAGGACCGGGCACGGACATCGGCCGGCACCCCGTCCAGCGCTTCGTCAAGAAATGCACGCACAGAGGCTCGCAGAGCCTCGTCCTCGGCGGGGATGGATGTAAGCTCAAGCGACTCGATCATGAATGCTCCATCGTTCTATTGAATGTCTCGCCGCGCCGCAGCGCGGCTCGGAAATCCGGATGTGCCACGGCACTGAGTTCCAGTGCCCGCTGTGCTGGCGATTTATTTCGCAGTCGAGCAACCCCATACTCGGTCACCACGTAATCGATGTCTTGCGCACCTACTGTCCTAGGCACTCCCCGGCCGAACGCAGTGACAATGTTGCTGAACGCGTCCCCTTTGGTTGCGGCGCGGAGTGCGATGACGCTCATACCGCCCTTCGCTGCTGATGCGCCCCTTGCAAAGTCCGGCAATCCTCCGGGCGTTGAGATCACGCGATCGCCGACCTGCTCGGCATTGGCACTGCCATTTATGTCGACCTGCAGAACGCTGTTGATCGCAACGAGCCCATCGATGGCCGCGAGGACATCAAGTGCGTGTGTAAACGAGCAGGGATGAAATTCGACCAACGGGTTACGGTCAAGGAAGTCATAGAAGGATCGGGTACCTGCAGCCATCGTTGTAACCGTCTTACCCGGCAACACCTTTTTCGTTGCGTTAGTCACAACACCGCGCTCGATCAGCGGCCGAACGCCATCGCTGATGACACCGCTATGGATCCCCAAATCGTATAGGTGGCCCAGTTCCGTGAACACCAGGTCCGGCAAGGCTCCGATGCCAGTCTGCAACACAGCTCCAGAAGAGATGAGACCTGCTATATGTCCTGCGATTGTCAGGTCAATGTCGTCAGTGTCGGCTGGGCACACGACCTGCGGGCCGCGATTCGCATTAATGACGAAGTCGACCTCCTCGGGCAGCAAGGCCGTGTCTCCGCAGGTAAAAGGCATCTGCGGGTTCACTTCCGCAACGACGATTGGATCCTGAGCGAGGACCGCCCGCATATAGTCGACCGATACCCCGAGAGACATCCTCCCATTTTCGTCTGGCGCAGAGACCTGTAGTAGCAGGAGATCGGCCCTGATCTCACCGCTTACGAAAAGGGCCGGAATTTCCGACAGCGTGCAGCGTCGAAAAGAAGCGCGGCCTGAATTGATCGGCTCACGCAATCCCTTTCCCGGAAACAGCGCCTGGACCGAAAGATGCTCGGTTGCCTCTACGCCAGCATAGGGCGCTTCGCCCATCGGCATGAGCCCATACACGGTCGCCCCGCGGAACACCTCGGCTGCTTCACTCAGTTGCTGAGCCAAGCGCGGAGGCTCGGCACACGCGGAGTGGAGTACTATGCATGGCGCATCGGGCAAAGCCGAACGTAGGTCTCGGAGATGCGACAGTTGGAGTCTCTTGCCGCGCGGAGTAATCATTACTTCTTGCCTCCCTCTTACGTACAGAATCCTTTACCAGCCTTCTTGCCCCAGCTGCCCCGCGTACATCTCCTTGCCGATGCGGTTGGGCTTGGCCGAAGCCAGACCGGTTTCGTTGTATTCATCCGTTCGCGCCAGGTAGAAAACGTCAATTTCTGTTGTATCCTGCGCGCATATCGGACAACCTAGTCTCTTGACCACGTCGAGATCGACATCCTCGGCCGATGCGTACGCATCCTCATAGAGAGTCACGGACTCGCGGATCGGAGCACGAAAGATGCGATTCACAATGAAACCTAATATTTCCTTGCGCAGGATCACCGGTGCTTTCCCGATCGCATTGCAGAACTCCACTACGCGTTCAACGGCATCAGAAACTGTCGAATGAAAGACAACCTCCACCAATTCGATAACCGATGCCGGGCATGAGAAACGCAAATTGCTTTATCCCGGGAGACGGACCACAGTTGCATCCTCGCTCTTTATCCCGTTAGTGCACGTGCGATGACCAATCGCTGCATGTCTCCAGTGCCCTCGTATATCTGACAGACCCGTACATCCCGGTAGATCCGCTCCAGTGGAAAATCAGCCAGGTAGCCGTATCCTCCCAGAGTCTGGATCGCATCCGAGCAGACCCGCTCCGCCGTTTCGCTCGCGAGCACCTTCGCCATGGATGCTTCTTTGAAGCAGGGTAATCCGGCATCACGCATGGCCGCGACGTGTAGCACCAACTGCTCGGCCGCTTCAAGCCGCGTGGCCATATCGGCGAGGCGGAATGCGACTGCCTGATGCTCGATGAGGAGTTTGCCGAACTGCCGACGTTCCTTGGCGTAACCCAATGCGTGCTCAAAGGCGGCGCGTCCCATACCCACCGACTGGGCCGCGATGCCAAGGCGCCCGCCGTCAAGGTGGGAGAGCGCAACTCGCAGCCCCTCGCCTTCTCTGCCCAAGAGGCTATCGGCGGGGACCCACATGTCATCGAATGAAAGGGCGCAGGTATCGGACGAGCGCTGGCCCATCTTTTCCTCAACGCGGGTCACGGTCCACCCCGGGGTATTGGTGGGCACAACGAAGGCTGAAATTCCCTTCTTGCCGGCGTTTGGATCGGTAACGGCGAAGACAATGCCCACGCTCCCATTCCGCCCCGACGTGATGAATTGCTTAGTACCCGAGATGACATACCCCGAACGGCCATCCTTGCGCGCTATCGTCTTTATGGAGGCCGGGTCGGATCCTGCTTCCGGCTCCGTCAGGCAGAAACAGCCAATCATCTCCCCACGCGCCATAGGACGAAGGAAGCGGTTCTTCTGCTCCTCCGTACCATAGGTGAGCACCGGCAGGCAGCACACCGATGTGTGTTCGCCCATGATGGTCGAAATCGGACCGTCGCCGGCAGCAATTTCCATGATTGCCGCCACATAAGAGACATAATCGGTTTCCGCACCGTCCCATTCCCGTGGCACCACCATGCCCATGAAGCCCAATGTACCTAGCTCGGCGAGTTCCTCAGCAGGGAAACGGCAATCACGGTCGCGCATAGCCGCAGTGGGCGCCAGGCGTTCGCGCGCAACTTTTCGAGCTGTTTCACGGATGAACGATTGCTCCTCGTTGAGAATCATTTCAACACCTCCACTGCTGTGGCCGTCGGTTCGCCCCGGATACAAAGCGAAGTCACCGCTCGCCGAAATACATATTGTCCAAGGGCCGCAAGCGGTCCGTCTTGCCGGTCGGAGAACCGGTCCGCCTCAGCTGGGGCACCGGCAGCAAACATTTCACCGACCCCGACGTCGTTCCAGGGCGCTCCGCTCCCGCCGCAACAAAATTTAGGCGATGTCATACCGATCAATCCGCGAGCACCGACACGGCGGCTGAGATCCGCATCGAAGCCGTCCCACGTGACCAAGCGCCGCTCCGTACTGAAATCGAATAGCGCCTCATCGAAAAACTCGCGTACCGACTGGCGCAGAAATTCAGCGTCCGGCGGCAGGCCATTGGGTCAAAGCTAAACTGCATCGGGCGTCTCCTGCGTCGTTTAGGTAATTGCCAGGCACTGCGCTCCTGAGCTTTAAGCACTGAATCTAACCCGTGGCGGTTTTTGGCAGCGTTTCCACGAAACGGACCTAGCGGGGATACTTTTCGGGGGCGAGGGTCTCCCTCGCTTCAGGCCACGCATCGTGAATGCATTCCCATAGCGGCTGACCTTCGCCACGATGGTTTTGTAATCGACAATCTCATCAACTGTCAGGATTGCAGCCTTGTTGCCTCGGTCTTCGTCAAGGTGACGGTCGCCCAGCGCGGTTGCCACGTTGAGGGCGGGCGGGAACTGCAATTCCGGACGATTTTCTGTCTCGATAAGTTCTATGTTCCTCATCACTGTCTCCCTGAACGCTTTCGTGTGTGCTGGGTAGAAGCAGTCAGCATAAAGTCCTTCAAAAATTTCCGCGCAGTGCAACGCATCGTGTTATCGCTCACGGTTTCCTTTCTCTGCAACGGCAATATTCACTGTATACTAGCCAGCCGGTATGCGTCAAGAAAAGCGTCCGTACTTGGTACTGCGGTCGTAGCTTTTGGCCCTGTTGGCCGTCCTTAAGCCCTGCGAGCTCCGTGCGCCTGAATCACCACGACATCTTCGTTTTCAAGGGCCACCGCGGTAAGGACGCCGCTGCGATATGCACCAGTGTCAATGCCTATACGGTTGGGTTGGACCACAGGCTCCGGGGAAATTGAATGCCCGTGAACGATGACAGCGCCATGCTCCGCGCAGGAATCGAGAAAGGTCTGACGAATCCAGAGATGATCGTGGTCGGTTTGAGCGGCGAGTGGCACGCCCGGTCGGACGCCAGCATGGACGAAGCGATAGCCGCCCTCGTCGTGATAAGGTTTCAGGCTGCGGATGAAGGCGAGCTGGTCGTCCGGCAAGCGTGCAGCAAAATCCCGACGTAGAGCCTCCAGCGACGCGGCGTCGCGCGCGTCGCGATCTGGAATGATTACGCCATAACTGGCGAGCGCATCCATGCCGTCGTAGTCGAACCAGTAGGCGCCGCAGTCAAGCGCTCCGGCGAGGTAGGCGAGCATGAGGTCCTCGTGGTTGCCCCGCAGGGCAACGATCTCGAAACCCTCAGGGCGCCAGGTGCGTACGCGCTCGATCACGCCGCATGAGTGCTCGCCGCGACAGAGATAATCGCCGAGATAAACAAGAACGCGGCGTTTCGCCGCGCGCAAGCATGCGTCAGCGACAATTCTCTCCTGAAGGAGAATCAGTAGGTCAAGACGACCATGAATGTCGCCAATGGCATACACAACCGTATTGGATGGGACACAGGCTAACATGAAATCAAAAAGCAGAGCCGCGAACTCTTTCTAATACAGAGAAAAGGTGAACGAAAACCGCCATTTCTATTTCCAGGTCATTTTGGAAACAGCGCTTCTCCGATATTGCGCTACGCTCCAATTTTCATGCAATCAGGTAAAAAAATGCAAGGACGTCGGGCGGGTAACGGATACGTTCGAAGCGCTGTTTGACACAGTACGCGCTATAGCCTCTGATGCCGGTTAAGCGGAGAGTCCTGCTCGTTACCCGATCTTCTCCAAGAGAAGATCCCACTTGCCCTGCGCCTTTAGGATCAGTTCCGCCACTTCGCGCACGGCGCCGTATCCGCCGCGCGCTTTGGTGACATAACCTGCAACCTGTTTGACCTCCTCAACCGCATCGGCCACTGCACAGGAAAAGCCCACTCGTTTCATCATACCAAGGTCCACGAGGTCGTCGCCCACGTAAGCCACTTGTGAGTCGTCGATATTCAGCTTCTCGAGCAGCGTGTCGTAAACGTCTGTTTTCTTCTTGGCTCCCTCGTAATAGTGCTTGATTTTCAGCTCCTCCGCGCGATTCCGGACGGCGGCGGATTTCCCCTTCGTAATGACTCCAACTTCAATTCCAGTCATCTGCAAAGCTACCACCCCCAAGCCGTCCTTTATGTCAAAGTTACGAGATTCGCTGCCATCATCGTGATGAATAACCCGTCCATCGGTCATTACTCCATCGATGTCCAAAATTACCAGCCTTACATTGTTGGCCGCTTCCATTTTATAATCTCCTTTGTTTACCGATATATCCGGGCAAGCTATCGGACGATACTGATTTCACCAGTGCTGCCGTTTACCTTGATATGCATGCCGTTTTTTAGAATTTTGGTACCTAGACCCGTTCCAACCACGGCGGGCATACCATATTCACGACACACAATTGCGGCATGGCACATCACGCCCCCGACGTCCGTCACGCATGCCTTGATTTTGGTAAAAACAGGTGCCCAGGAGGGCGAGGTAGTTGGCGCGACGAGGATCTCCCCGTCCTGCAACTCATTGACCTCTTCTACATTGCGGCATACTCTGACGCGCCCCTCCACAATTCCCGGGCTGCCTGCGAATCCTTTGATTTCCGTAATACTGTCCAGATCCTCGGTGCCCTGGATCTTCGACCAGTCTGAGAGCGACTCACTGGTCACGCCCCAAAGCATGATCGTGAATGGCTCCTGGATCACTTCGGGTGCCTTGCCAACGGCCGCCGGTGGACTCCATTCCAGAAATTTGTTCCGGACGCTCTTGCGCCACTCGATTTCCTTGGGCAGCGTGAAGCAACCGCGAGGCCGCGTGCCTGTTGCCCAAGCGGTAACGAGGTCCCAGATCGCATCCTTGACCTCACCCCGCTTCAGATACCAAATATCTTCTCCCACATAGATCATGCCATGTTCTTGCAATACAGCTGCCACGTCCCGAATCTTGTTCCAGAATACCGAGTGGAACCAGTTTTCGACGTAGAACTGATGATCTTCCACATATGGGAAAACCATTTTTGCCGTATCGAGCAGGCGATCAAACGTTTCGCGGTCCGTGTCAGTCTCGATTAGACTGCGATATTCCTCGGTCACTCGGTCGCGTTCCGCACGGATAGCCTCGTGCGGCCGCTCAATCGACTCGCCCTGCAAAAGTTTATTGACGTAGGTGACGATCCCTGCAAGAGGTACGTTCAAGTTGTCATTCCAGGATCGATCCTGGTGGCGCAAACCATTGCCAGTCGTGATATTGAACCACGGATGACGAGCCGTCTCCAGCTCTTCGAGCCATTTTCTGCCGTTGCTAGATTTCTCTAGATCCGATTTTACAGTATCGAAATCAATGCTCGCCCGAAGCGAACTGTGTACCTCGAGATCGATCGCTTTCCGCGCGAGTTTTTTTAATTCTTCGTCGGGTCGATACATGATGGAATCAAGCCCAGAGACCATCTGCGACACGCTCTGCATTGGAATAGTGGGGAATAGCTTTTGGCAGAAGTCGAGAAAGGTCACATATGCTGCGTATCCCAAATTCAAAAACTCGAAATGGTACTGCCACGAACGAATGCAGAGATCGATTATTTCGTCATAGGCTTGGAGCAGTCGGTAACCCGTTGATTCACCGATCGCAGACTTCACTATCGAGATATCCTCCAGCGCCGGAAGCTTCGGGACCTTCACCGCCTCGAGTCTGGCGATGAGGTTCTCCATTTTGGCCACCCACTGCGGTTGCAGCTCGGACCAATTGTCATAGTAATAACCGGCCCGCTCCATAAAGTGTTTCGCGCGTTCCTGAACTTCTTCTAGGTTTTTCACCGACACTGGTGAGATGTAAACGTAACCATTGATGATTCTGTGATCGACACCGTAAACAGGAGGCAATGAGAAGATACGGGTATTGTACTGAGATAAAGCTAGATACCACCCCTCGTCAGTAATCAGATCAAACGGGTACACGGGTTCTGGATAATGCAGCCCGTCGTAGAACCAGAACATCCCATCCTCGTAGTCGCGGCGAGTCGGATCATCGGTCGTAAATTGATAGTAGTCGGGATACATCCGTTCCCATCCTTCAGTCCCCGGAATCGTCCCGACCGCGTGAGGACTCTGAAACTTAGCTGGTATCGCCATCATTCCTCCTTTTCTGGATAGTCTTACAACGTCTTCTTATGATGCTCGTACTTGCACTAATGCACTGCTGAACAACTTCGTTTCAACGGAGGCCGACTCCGGGGAGCCCCTCTCTTGAGCGGACACTTTGCTGCCCATTGTTTCGCCCCCTTCTCCTTGATGCTCGCCTGCAAGTTCGCCTCGTCCCCGCGCCTGAAAACCACAGAGGAGGACTTAACGTGAAGCACTATTAGCGAGATGCGTGCCAGAAGATAAAAACAGGAAGAAGGGGGCGACATGTCTCAATAACACCGTGGGTTTCCTGTTTAACTGGTCCTGACATTAACAAGTACCGAAATTCGGCGGCAGTCGGTCGTAAAAAATTAAGGGCGAGATAATGGATGATTTGGTTCACTTGAGTAGCGTGCTACTGGTGAATCAACCATTTGGTCCACCGCGGAGCGTCACGACGGACGACTGTCGTCAATCGGAAGAAGCGCCAAGCAGATGAAGAGAAGAGGGCGTCATTACACGCCGCAATTTCCGACCGACCCGGTCCAATTGATATTGGAGCGAGGACTGTCGCACGAGGCAGCCGCCCTTACGCAAGATCGAGTCTGACGAGCGACCGAATTTGCCGCCCGCGTTCTTGCATCTGGCCGCGACCACATCGCCCAGCAGCGGAAATCATCTCGTCCATCACGACGTACAATTCGCGCGCGCGGCGAACGCGCCGCCATAAGCCTTCCCCCAGATCTGGCCGATCCATCCACGTGCGCAGTGCTGCACGTCTTCGGCGCCTCTCCCACCACCTCCATCTCGGGCTCTGCTTCGAAGAGCTGCGGTAGTGCATCGCGCACGATCGACGGTCGGATGTTCCACCGGTATCACACGCATCCGGCTCATGCAGATTCCTGCCTGAGTTGCTGCGCTGCCTCTTCGCGGGTATAGAAGCGTCCGTCGCACACGAAACCCGACGTGACACTGGCCTTCACAGCGGCCACCCGCCCCGCGGCATCTCGCGCCACGACGACTTCGTCGGGCAGACCGTCCAGGAGGTGACAGGGAGCCCGCCGCCCGTCCGCAAAACAGGAGGGGTAAACGATGTTGGTCTGCGCATCCCGGAATGCCGGGCGAAAACCCCTGCAACGATTCTCCGCACTGATGCCCCCAGTTCCGAGGAAGCGCACATTTTCGCGCTCCAGAGCCCGCTCCGTCATGACCTGATCCACTTGCTCACCCCCAAGCACGGTTATGCAATTGCCACTGGCACTAGTTAAGTTTTCCCTAATGCTGTTCGGGGGAGGCAATTCGCTGGTGGAGACATGCCTACCCAGCGTCTCGCCTCCTTCGCCTGTTGGCCGTTCTCACATGGGAGGACTCAACGTAACGAACTACTAGCGAGCGGCGTGCCAGAAAGAACATTCAGCAAAAAAGCAGCGAAAGGTTACGACAACCCCGGTTTTTTATTGTTTGACCGGACCTGACAATAGCGGCATCCCAACTTATTCGCCACTCAGTCAAGAAAATAGCGGCGAGATAATGGATGATTTGGTTTACTTGGTTGGCGTGCCACCGGTGAATCAACCATTTGATCCACTTTGGGGTGTCACGATGGATGATCGTCAGTAAGCACCCGGCGAAGTCGTCTGTGATGGAACACCGCGATTGAGTGAGGAGGATGGTGTCCACCATCAACGATCGTTGACACCATCATGGAGATTTGCAAAACCGCAACGCCAGAAGCGGCAGCACAGCGCGCAGTTCAGGCAGGCGGTCGTTCAGGCGTGCGGCGAGCCGCGAGCCGCGAGTCTGTGGCAAGCAGATGAAAAGAAGGTGTCGGCATTAGATGCCGAATTACGGGCCGAGACCGTCATATTGACGTAGAGCGGGGTTTTCGCACGATGCGGTCGGTGTCGGCGGCGGGCCTAAATCGACCCGCGCCTTCTAGATCGCGCCGCCCTTCAAGCGATTCTGCCGGTCGAACCGCCTTTGCCACGGCTGATTGCTGAAACCGTAACGTCGCCGGGGGGCTTAGAAAAGATCGCTGTAATCGATCGAACGCATCCGGTCGCGCCGCGCCCGGACCGAAGGAGCCTTTCGCTTGATCCCCTCGCGCTTGAGCAGCTGAAAGACGCTCTCGACCACCGCGCTGTCCTGACCGTCGCCGCTCCGGCTCATGCTCTGCGCCACTCGGCGTGCCTTCACGAAGTTGAGAAGCCCGGTCTACCACAACTCATGGCGTGAGCTATGCGACTCCAATTGAGGCCGCGAGCAGACAATACGTGCAGCCTATTCAATCGCATCTTCCAATCCTGCCTCAGCATTTCGCCGCTTTAGCCGATATACCAATTGAGGCCGCGTGAGCTTCAGAATGCGCGCAGCCTGTGCAACAATCCCGCCGGCCTCTCTCAGTGCAATATCAATCAGTCGTTCCTCAAGCTCATCCAAGCCGATTCCACTTGCCAACACCGACATGTAGATATCATCGGCGTCTCTCTCCGATACCGCGGGGAAGCAAGGTTCTCCGCGCGAACTGATGGAGGACAACTCATCCTCGTCGATCAGGGCGAACAGGTGCTCGACTTCGATGTACCCGTCTACTGGCGCCAACAGAATGCCCCGCTCGATCATGTTTTCCATCTCGCGAATATTCCCCGGCCAAGCGTAATTCTGAAGCGCAGCCATCGCCTTGTCCGTAACGCCTTTTACCCGTTTTCCGAGAATTAGGGACGTTTTCTCTATAAAACGCTCCACAAGTATCGGGATGTCGGTTTGGCGCTCTCGCAACGGCGGTATGAGAACAGGGAATGCGCTAAGACGGTAATACAGGTCTACGCGAAAACGACCTTCTTTCACCGCTAATTTCAGATTAACATTCGTTGCAGCCACTAGCCGGACATCCACCTTGCGGGGCCGATCGTCACCCAGCCGTTCAACCTCCCCCTCCTGCAATACTCGCAGAAGTTTTGCCTGAGCCGAGGCACACAAGTCACCCAACTCGTCGAGAAAAAGGACTCCCCCATTTGCCCGTTCGAACCGTCCGGGCCGTGATTGGTTTGCCCCGGTGTAGGCTCCTTTCTCCACCCCAAACAGCTCCGATTCGATCAGATCATGGGGTATAGCCGCACAGTTGACAGCGACAAAAGGTCCATCGGAGCGCGAACTCAATTTATGCAAGCACCGCGCGAACATCTCTTTACCGACACCTGTTTCACCTAACAGCAGAACCGCAATATTGCACTTTGCTGCTGTTCGGACCAGATCGTAAGCGGCCAAGAAGCCACTCGACCTGCCGACCATGTCATTAGGGATTCGGTCCTTGCTGATCTGCGATCTCAGGTCCTCCACCTGGGATCGCAGGTCAAGCAACTCGTGGACCACCGAATCAGGCTGGAAGTAGCGCAGGTCCTCTTCCGAATTATCCCACTCTTCGACTGGCTTGCCGACCACTCTACAGTGGGGGGCGCCGCAGGCGACGCATTCGACCTCTTTGTAGAGTATGAAGCGTCCCATATAGGTGCTCGTATAGCCGCAGGCATACCCTAACTGCGTCCAGCACGCAGGCGAATCTTGGATGCCGAACTCGTGACGGTGAGTCTGCCCTTCCCATGAATTTTCCCAGACGAATTCGCCGGCGAACTTGCCCTTGGCGACGTCGATTTCCAGCGCGATTGGACGAACCACACCGATGCCCTCGAGCGTGTGGAGCTTCGGCCCCGTCATGAAAGCGTCGACGTCGCCGAGGTGCTTCCGCTTTGTCTTGACCGACTCCGCATCCCGTGCCCCCGCCGCGTACCCCATACGGGTCAGGAGCCCGCGTGCACGTCCCACACCGAGCGTATCGATCAAATCTTTGCGCAGAGCCCCCTGAACCGCGGCATGCACCAACAGCATTCGGTGCTCATCAAGCCAGATCTCGCCCGTCTCTTCACAAAACCTAAACCTAGAACGCAGATCGTCCCTCATTGGGATTAACGAGGTTGCTTTCAAATGCCCTCCTCCTCGTGCGCCTCCGTCCTTCAACAGACTAAAGCGCCCAAATAGCGCGGGATCTTCTTTCGTCACTGGATCCCTGAGTTGTCTTGCTCTGTAGACTCGACGTACCTATAGCCTTATTTGGAGCCCGAGAAAATAGCATACAGGCACCGTTCTCACGGCGGGCAGAGGCCGCGGACTGCCCACATTTAATTATCTAGACTGTCCTAGTATTCACTCGACGCAAAGCTCGCTAAAGTATTTGCAGCGCCCCCGTGGTCTTCGCCCAAAACGCCTTTATATTTTAAATTTGACAACGAGGATGGAGCCGCGTTCGCCGATGAGTTTGACAGTTGTCTTACTCAAAAACGAAGACCCTCCCAGAGCGGGCTACGCACCTCGCCATGAACTTCAGCAGGTCCTGGGGATCACGGCCGGAGGTGTAATGTGCCATGAAACGCTTCGGAAAAACGACATTTATGGCAGAGCACAAGGAGACGGCCTGGCTCAACGTCTTCTGAAGCTCGAAGGCGGCATCTCGGCGCAGCATACCTTTAACTTGGTATTCCGCATTGTCGATCTGCGAACCTTCACGGGCGCCTTCCGTCCTGTGCTGGAAGGGATCGTTGCCGCGTCGGCGCGGATCGGGCGACGGTACCGCGCAATCGACGCTCGCCCGGGCACGCGGCGCATTCATTCCAACGCGCTCGTGACCGAAAAGGGCGGCAACGTTGAAGATTTCCTCTCCCACCTGCGCGAACACTGAATCCGCCCCCTCTTTAGCAACCTGAAATGCACAGATAGTCCAATTCCCGGGAGCGAGTCGCGATGAAAAATAAACCAGCCACTCGCCCGACTGAGCAGCGGCTCAAGTTTGCACAATCCGCTAGCGTACAGTCAACGAGCTCCCCTGCATCCATAAACGCTCAACTAGCCGTACCGTAATAGCGTGAAGGACGTGGCGACGATACTTTGCGCTAACATTCGACGTTCGGCGGAATTCCGCCGATTTGCGCACCGCTGTCGCCACAGCCTCCGCCGTTGCAGTATCCCAGTCGGTTTTATCGAACTCGGCGGTGGAAATCTGAACCGGAGCCGAATTGCATCCGGTTATGGCGACGCGAAGTGCACACAATCTTGATCCGCGGCGGCAAATAGCCGCCGCCACGCCAGCAATGGGAAAATCTATGGCGGCGCGTACACGAACCTTGTCGTAGCCCGCGCACCAGCCTTCGGCTGCGGGCACGATTACCGCGACCAGTATTTCCCCGGCATGCAGATTGAGATGATTTGCACCGCTGTCGCAGAACAACTCCGCGACCTTCAATCTGCGCACACCTTCTGGCCCGATAACCTCGGCCTCGGCGTCGAGCACCATCAGCGCAGGCGCGAGGTCGCCGCGGTATGTTGCGAAACAGCGATCGCTTTTTACCACCACGTGGCAACGATCGCCATCATGTTTGAGGCAGTAGCCATTGCTCGCACGCCACCATTCGCTTTGATTGAAAAACATGCACCGCGTGTCCTGGCACAGGTTTCCTCCAACCGTGGCCGCAACCCGATGCGTCGGGCCGGCGACGGTCAGAGCAGCCTCCCGCAGCACCGGCCAATCGGCGGCCACATAATCGTTCTCAATCAACGCATCCAAGGTAAGTCCTGCGCCTATACGCATACCACCATCCGCCATCTTCTGAATCGAGCCGAATCCCTCCACAGCGGTCAGATCGACTAGGAGGCCTGGACGAGCCAGAAAACGCCTGAGATTGGGAAGCAAATCGGTGCCCCCGGCCATTAGACGTGCGTGTGGGTCGAGGGTCAGTGCGCCAACGGCCTCGGCGAGCGAGGTGGGCCGATGGAAGCGAAACGAAGGCATCAATTCCATGTTTCAGGCTCCAGTTCGAGCGGCAAGCAACTGCACCAGGCGGTCGGGGGTAAGAGGAAGTTCATCGGGACGGACGCCAACCGCTTCGTGGACAGCGCTCATCAGCGCTGGAAGGAATCCTGCGAGCATGCATTCGCTCGCCTCCTTGGCGCCGAACGGACCGTTCGGATCGATGCTCTCCACGATGAATACCTCTATATCGGGGCTGTCGAGCATTGTCGGCACGCGATACTCGAGAAGGTTTGCGTGCAGCATCCGACCTTCGTCGTACGCAGTCTCCTCGGTCATCGCCTGCCCCATCCCCATCCAGACCCCGCCTTGAATCTGCCCCTCGACGGCAAGCGGATTCAAAGCCCGCCCGACGTCGACCGCTACCCACACCTTGTGCGGGGTGACCTTCCCGGTGATCTCGTCCACAGAGGCCTCCACCACCTGCGCCGCATACGAGAAACCCATGCTGGCGCCGATGGCGCTCCCCCTGATATTCTTGTCCCCCCTGAATTCGGGCGGGCAAGTAAAAGTGCCCCGAACGGTGATCGTTCCGGTATCCACCAGGGCCAGCTGTACCGCTTCGTTGAACGGCATACTGCGCCCGTCCGGCAGCCACAAGCATTCATGGCTCAGTTCGAATTCCTCGACAGGCGCCTCCAGTTTCTTCGCAGCCGCCTCCACCAGCATTTTCTTCAACAGTTGAGCCGCCTGCAAAGCGGCATTGCCGACCATGAATGTAACCCGCGAGGAGTAGCTGCCGTTATCCTTCGGCGTCAATGCGCTGTCGGCGGAAACAACGCGCATCCGCTTCTCCTCGATTCCCAGCACCTCGCCCACCACCTGGGCCACCATCGTATTGGAACCTTGGCCGCAGTCGGCAGCGCCGGTAAGGATAGTGATCCCGCCATCGAAATCGAGCTTGAGATTGACTGTGGCATGCGGTTCACCGGTCCAATGCTTGGGGGTGGAGGTGCCTGAGACGAAATGCGAGCAGCCTAAACCCAGTCCCCGTCCCTTGGGCATGCGGCCACGCCGTTCTGCCCATCCCGAAGCCTTCATCACCTTATCCAGGCACTCGGGCAAGCCGTAACTCAGAACTTTCTGGGCGTACATCGTAGTGCACGGGGCCGAGAGCAGATTCGCCCGTCGGACTTCGAATTCGTCCAGTCTCAGTTCCGCCGCCATCTCATTCATCAGGGCTTCAAATGCGGCGCGAGGATCTACCGTGCCGTGTCCCCGCTGGGGACCGGACGGGGCAGTATTGGTGAATACGCGCCAACCATCGTGCTTGATAGCCGGAATATGATAGATACCGTGCAATAACGCGCCCGTGTAGAGAATGGTAATGATGCCGTAGCTGGCGTAGGCGCCGCCCCGCATAATCACCTCGGCGTGGCAGGCCGTCAGTTTTCCCTCGCGAGTCATGCCAAGCTTCAACGTAATTTCGGTTTCCGGGCGTCCGCGGTGCGAGATAAATGTTTCCTCGCGCGTTTGGCAAAGCCGCACGCTGTGTTTCGCTTTGCGCGCCAATAGGGCGGCAATGAGATCGTGGGGCAAAGCTTCCGTGCGCGCCCCGAAGCCACCGCCCAAGAACGGCTTTACTACACGCACGCGCGAGGTATCGATCTGCAAGCATTGCGCGACTGCGAGATGCAGGTAATAAGGCGTTTGTGTTGCAGCGTAGAGCGTGAGTGCATCTCGCACCGCGTCGTACTCTGCAAGCGTCACATTCGGCTCGATTTGAGCGTGATGGATCTCGGCGAACCGAAATGTCTTCTCGCGGACCAGGTCTGCCCTCGAGAACCCTGCGGCCGTATCGCCGAATTCGCTGTGACACTCGCGGAGCACATTGTTCGGCTTGTAGTCATGAATCGCCACGGCGCCAGGCATCATCGCTTTGCGCGCATCAAAGTATGCCGGCAGTATTTCGTACTCGATGTGAATCAGCCTCAAGGCCCGCTCGGCCGTCTCCTCGTCGATCGCCGCCACTGCCGCCACGGGTTCGCCGCGATAGCGGACCTTTTCCCGGGCAAGAGGATATTCATCCTCGCAGATCGGCAAAACGCCAGAGGGGACTGGACAGTCCTCGCCCGTCGCAATGGCGATAACGCCGTCCAGGGCAGCCGCCGCAGCAACATCAATTGATATAATTCGGCCGTGCGCTACCGGGCTTCGCAAGATTCTTCCGACTAACGCGCCGGCAGCCGGCAAATCGGCAACGTATTTGGCCTTTCCCGTCACCTTTTCGATACCATCGATCAGTGGCGTCGGGATGCCAATCTTCCCGTTCTTGGGCACATGCGCTGTCATTGCGCCAACTCCCGCGAAGCATCCTCAACCGACTCGATGATTTTCACGTAGCCAGTGCAGCGGCAGAGATTTCCCGCCAAGGCGGCCTTGATCTCCTCGCGAGAGGGATCCGGATTGCTGCGCAGCAGCGCTTCTGCAGCCATGATCATGCCAGGAGTGCAAAAGCCGCACTGCGTGCCCAGCTTTTCATGAAAGGCCTTTTGTAGGCGACTCATCCCGCCGTTATTGGCAAGTCCCTCTATGGTTTCGACGTGGCGGCCAGCAACCTGGTGCGCAAGCGTTACGCAAGCCAGGCGGGGTCGGTTGTCCACGAGTACGGTACAGGCACCGCATTCGCCTCCGTCGCAACCTTTCTTCGTGCCTGTCAGACCCGCGACCTCGCGTAGATAGTCCACTAGCAACATGTTGTCCGGAACGAGATCATCCCGGACACGGCGGTTTAAAGTCAGGGACAAGATGGTCTTCAACGTTCTTCCCTCCCAGCTATAAGTTCGTTTCATGTCGAATCGGACCATCCCGTTGCGGACGAACGCGGCCTCCTTCGCATGCTCCCGCACAAATACTAGGCAGTCGGTTTGTCCATGTCAATGTGTGCGTGCTCATATCTGGGCACCAAGCTCGCTCATCCAACCTCGCCAAGGGGGAACGGTTGGACGAGTACCCAACTTCAGGTCACAGAGCAAATGCTTCACCGCCCGCCTGAAGGGCGGTCGGGTGAATCAAATGATCTAGTTTCATGCTTCCGAATTTACGCGCCTCGGCAGACAAAGAAGAAGCATATACGGGCGGGTTGTCCAAGGACTCAATGGCTTGCATGCTTTATTGCTTGTTTTTCGTGCTTTCGAAAGTCTCTGGCACGCCTCTCGCTATTCCCCTTGTTGTCGTGCCCGGTAATTGCGCCGGGAGGATCGGAGAAACCACAAGGCAAGGCCGACTGAACTGAGCGGCGAGACGAGAAACACACGACAAGTCTAAAACCCTGGTGTACCTGTTTCAGAAGTGCAAAAAGGACTGACTGGACAAGGTGCGTGATGGAGCACGAAGTGAACTGGAACCACGAGGCCACCGCGAGTATGCGCGCATCTGCGAGCGCGGCGAAGCCAGGGCCGTTCATGGAATACAAGTAGATTAAGGATTACCCGTTTCTTTCGGGCGGGGCTGTCGAGACTCCTCGCGGCCGGCAGTCAAACCACACTGGGACTTCCAAGACGATGGCGTATTCCGATTTGCGCGGCTTTCTCGCCGACCTCGGCGACGACCTCAAGCACGTGGGCGAGACGTTCGACCCGCGCTTCGAGATGGCCGCAGTACTGCGCGGGTTGCCGGCGGAAGCGCCGGCGGTGATGTTCGACAAGGTCACCGGCTACCCCGGCGCACGCGTCGCCGGCAACCTGATCGCGAGCCGCCGCCGCATGGCAAAAGCCTTCGGCACGAGCGAAGAACGGCTCGCGCAGACGTATCTCGACAACAAGGCGCACGTGATCGCCCCGGTCGCCGCGCAAGGGGCCGCCCCGGCGCAGGAAGTCGTGCATCGCGCACCCGACGATCTGCTGTCGCTGCTGCCGATCCTGACCCATCACGAGAAGGATGCTGCGCCGTTCATCACGATCGGCATGGTGCTGTGCACCGACCCCGCGACCGGGCGGCGCGGCATGGGCATCCACCGCATGATGGTCAAGGGCGGCGGGCGGCTCGGAATCCTGCTCGCGAACCCGCCGCTGTCGCAGTTCCACGCGAATTCGGAAGCCGCCGGGCGGCCGCTCGACGTCGCGATCGCGCTCGGGCTGGAGCCGGCAACACTGTTGGCGTCGGTGGTGCGCAGCGGCCCCCAGGGCCCGGACAAGATGGCCGTCGCAGGCGGGCTACGGGGCGCCCCAGTCGAGCTCGCGCGCGCGCTAACGGTGGATGTCGAAGTCCCGGCCCGCGCCGAGATCGTCATCGAGGGCCGCGTGCTGCCGGGCGTGCGCGAAACCGAAGGTCCGTTCGGCGAGAACACCGGCTACTACTTCTCGAACCTCAGCCCGGTCATCGAAGTCACGGCCGTCACGCACCGCGACAACTTCATCTACCCCGGCCTGTGCCCGTGGTCGGCCGACGTCGACATGCTGCTGTCGCTTGCAGCCGGCACGGAACTCCTCGGCCAGCTGCAGGACATGGTCGCCGGCGTCGTCGATCTGGAGATGACCGGCGGCACGGCGGGGTTCTCGGCGGTGGTCGCGGTAAAAGCCTGCCCGCGCCACGAAGTGCGGCGGCTCGTGATGCTCGCGCTGAACCTCGACCGGCGGCTGAAGACTGTCACCGTTGTCGACGACGACATCGATATCCGCGACCCGCGCGAAGTCGCTTGGGCGATAGCGACACGCTACCTACCCGAGCGCGACACCGTGATCATCGGTGGCGCCGAAGGTTACGTCATCGACCCGAGCTCGGCCGGCAGCAGCGCCGGCTCCAAGGCGGGCTTCGTCGCGACCCGCGGGCCGGGGCCGCAATTCGACAAGGTCACGCTGCCGGCGGCGGCGCAGGCCCGCGCGCGACAGCTTATCGCAGAAATCCTGCGCTAACGGAGAAACGCAAAATGAGAATTGTCGTCGGCATTTCCGGCGCCAGCGGCGCGATCTACGGCATCCGCATCCTCGCGGTGCTGAAGAAGATCGGCATCGAAGCCGATCTCGTGATGTCGGATTCGGCCAAGCGCACGATCGTCTACGAGACCGATTACTCGATCAACGACGTCAAGCGCCTCGCCGCCTGCGTCCACGACAACAACGACGTCGGCGCGTCGATCGCGAGCGGGTCGTTCAAGCATGCCGGCATGATCATCGCGCCGTGCTCGATCAAGACGCTGTCGGCGGTCGCTAACTCGTTCAACACGAACCTCTTGATCCGCGCCGCCGACGTGACGCTGAAGGAGCGCCGCCGCCTCGTGCTGATGCTGCGCGAGACGCCGCTGCACCTCGGCCACCTGCGGCTGATGACACAAGTCACCGAGACCGGCGCAGTGCTGGTGCCGCCGCTACCGGCCTTCTATCACCGCCCGAAGACGATCGACGAGATCATCAACCAGTCGGTGACGAAAGTGCTCGACCAGTTCGACATCGACGCCGATCTGTTCAGTCGCTGGACCGGCAACGAAGAACGCGAACTCGCGAAGTCGCGGTGACGGCCATGATCATCGCCACCGCCACGCGAGCCGGCCGCCTGATCCGGATCAGCGCGCTTCACGACAGGACGACGACGATGCACCGAACCGACACGAGAATCGAACTTGGAGGCGTCGTCGCCTCCGGCCTAGGCGAAGGCAGTTTCTTCACGTCGCTCGACTGGGTCGCCGACGAATTCCGCCGCAAGCTCGGCTTCGTGCCGCACCCGGGGACGTTCAACCTGGACGTCGGCGGAGAACGCTGGCACGCCGCGCGCAAGAAGTTGGCTGCGGCGACCGGCATCGCGATCACGCCGGCGGCGGGCTTCTGCGCCGCGAAATGCTTCCCGGTGCGGGTCGCCGGGCGGATCACCGGGGCACTCGTGCTGCCGTATGTGCACGACTATCCGGCCGACAAGTTCGAGATCGTCGCGCCGGTGCCGGTGCGCCGGGTACTCGCCGTCGCGAACGGCGACAGCGTCGCGTTGCAGATCGATATCGGCCCGCAGGGCGCCGCGCTGCGAATCGGCGCCGGCCTGGACGCCCGCACAGCGCCGCAGCGTGAAATCGCGTGGCTCACACGAGGAGAACGGTCATGACCCTGCAGTTCTGTCCGCAATGCAGCACGCCGCTCGTCATCGCCCCGGTGCATGGCCGGGACCGTGAAAGCTGTCCCGCCTGTGACTATGTCGCGTTCCACAAGCCGGCGCCGGTTGTGCTCGCGATCATCGAACATGCCGAGCGCCTGGTTCTGATCCGCCGCAAGCTGGCCCCCCTCGCCGGCTACTGGGCGCCGCCGGGCGGCTACGTCGAACTCGGCGAGTCGCTCGAGGACGCGGTGGTGCGCGAGGCGCGCGAGGAAACCGCGCTCGAAGTCGCGGTCGATGGGCTGCTCGGGGTGTATTCGCAGGCCGGCGTGCGGGCGATGATCCTCGCCTACCGCGCCCACTCGACCGGCGGCGAGCCGGCTCCTGGCGACGACGCCGGCGAACTGTGTTTGGTCGCGCCGGGCCAGTTGCCAATGCAGCGCCCGCCCACGGGTGGCGAGCCGCTCGACCACTGGTTCTTCGCCGTCATCCGCGACGTAACGACCCCGTGGCAGTGGGGGCGCCGTCCCAGTACCAGAACGATGACTGGGAGATAGTCAAAAACGCTCTCATCGCAGGCCCACCAGCTTAGGCGCTGCAGCCCTCATCCGTCACCCCCTGAGTGATCGGCAAAGCGCCACGCCGGCCCTGATATTGTTCTATACAGCCATCTTGAATACGGTTCCGTCATTTTTCGAAGAAGCCACTGAAACCGAGAAGATCGATTCACTGCGCCTGTTCCGGACGGGCCTGCATCACCGCGGGGTGACGTCAGCCCCGATTTTCAAGCAGCAAAGCAACGCATCACCACTACAGAAAACATCAAGGAGGAGACATGAAACTCAATCGGATCTGCCTGGCGGTAGCGCTGTCGGGGTTGACGATAAGCGGAGCAGTCGCGAAGGAAGGCGGCGACCAATATCCGAACGGCAGCGAGAACTGGCTCGCTGGCGCACTGCCGCCGCCGGGCGATTATTTTCTGAACTACTTCGGCTATTACGACGGCGACCTGCGCGACGGCGACGGCGACAAGGTGCCTGGCGCTTCCGTCACCGCGTGGTTCGACGCGCTGCGCTGGGTCAAGGTCACGAACCAGCAGATCCTCGGCGGCAACTGGGCGATGCACGCGATCCTGCCGGTCGTGCACCAGGAACTGGAGCTTGGCGCCGGCGGCAAGACGGTCAGCGGGCTCGGCGACCTCGTGTTTTCACCGTTCGTCGTCGCGTGGCATTCCGGCAACTGGCACTGGGTCGCTGCGCTCGACTTCTACGCGCCGACCGGCAAGTACAAGTCGGGCGAGCCGCGAAAGAGCATCGGCGCGCACTACTGGAGCGTAGAACCGGTGTTCGCGGCGACCTGGCTGTCGGAGAGCGGCTGGGAAGTGTCGGCCAAGTTCATGTACAACATCAAGGCGAAGAACAAGGATTTCCGCCCCGCGCCGGGCGCGCCGAAGATGGACTACGAGTCCGGCGACGAACTCCACATCGACTACCTCGTCGGCAAGCGCTTCGGGCCCTGGGGGGCGGGCCTGTCGGGCTACTACGTGAAGCAGACGACCGACGACGAGCTCGACGGCCGCAAGATCCCGGCGGCGATCGGCCCGTGGTCCGCGGGGCGCCGCGGCGAGGTGTTCGCGATCGGCCCGAGCGTCAGCTACACGACGAAAGGCGGCACGCTGCTGGTCGCGCAGTGGCAGCACGAAACCGAAGCCGAGAACCGCTTCCGCGGCGACAAGGCCTGGTTCAAGCTCGTGACGCCCTTCTGAATCCGCGGCTCACTTGCGCGGTATCGCCGTCCGTTTCCGGATCCTGGTCCTTGCTCGGCTCCGGTACGGGCCGGGCTCCGTTACCGGGTCAGGCTCCGGCCCCGGCACCAGCGGTGTAGGCGTGCCGCTGGTCGGCGACGACGCGCCGTTGGCCGGCCGGGGCATGCACGAGGCGGTTGCGCCTGAAATGCACGCGACGGCGCGGTCATCGGCACTTCCTCATGGTCAGGTCGAAGTGTCGCAACTCTCACCTTACCGACGTTCTCCGATCACGCACCGGTCGCGCGCGCCGTGGCGGCCCGCAGGGCCGCCACGGCGAACACATCCCCCCTCAAGTTCTTACACCGCTTCCCGGAACACGCCCTTGAGCTGCCTGATTTCTTCGGACCACTCATTCCTGGAGAACGGCTTCCGGGTTGGTGGTTGGAATACACAAGCGCTTGAACTCTGTGGGAGTTCTCCGGCCGAGGTTCGAGTGCGGTCGAAGGTCATTGTAATGTCGGCGCCATTCCTCAATCACGACCTTGGCCTCGAAGCGGTTCCGAAACCATTCCATCGACAAGGCGTAATGCGGTTGGAGCGCAGCGGGATGGCCGTCTGCGCGCTTGCTTCGATCGCTTCGACCAGTGCATTTGCATCGTAGCCCTTGTCGGCAATCAGAGCACCGCAGCGCGAATTGGCGACCAGATCCTGAGCGCAATCGATGTCGGCGATCTGCCCTGCGGTAAGCATCAGGCGCAGCGGGTTGCCAAGCGCGTCGACGGCGAAATGCAGTTTGGTGCTCAGTCCGCCTCGCGAACGTCCGAATGCTTGCGGATCTACTTTTTTTGGGCGCCTGCGGCGTGCGGGTGCGCGAACGATGGTGGCGTCGATGAAGACCCGCTCCAGCTCGAAATCGCCAACCAGCGCTTGTGACACTCGATCCCATACGCCGGCATCGCGCCAGCGCGCAAATCGGACGTACGTGGAATGCCAGTCGCAGAACTCGCGCGGCAGATCGCGCCACGGACTACCGGTCCGTGCGATTCAAAGGACCGCCTCGACGAATAAGCGGTTGTCCTTGGCGGTGCGACCAGGATCGCTTGCCTTGCCTGGCAACAGTTGCTCGATCTTCTTCCGTCGTTCATCCGTCAGCACCATCCGACGCATCCTGATCTCCGCCCAGAGATCAGGATGTAAGCACAAATCAGTGAATGTGAACAGCCCTGAACAGCCCCTAAGCAGCCGGTTCTTTTGTCGAAAACCGGGGCCACCTCCCGCCACCGACATCAGAGCGCGGACGCCCAGCATTCCGGCTTGCCCCATACGTGCGCGCAGGGGACGTGTGGGCCGCGGGGGGGATCTGCTCAGCATTCTTTGCCGCGCTCTCTTTCATCCTCCCTACCCGGGGCCGCCAGCGCGAAGCGGTCGATGCGATTGACATCGATCGGACGCGCGTCGGCCCCACGGTTTGGCGCAGATGCAGGCGAGCAACCCGCACCGCTAGGCATCGAAGCGGCGGACGTCGAGCATCGCTGCTCTCAATCCGACCTACGCTTCATCACGGCTACCCCTACTTGCTGGAACTCGATCAGCCGATCGTCCATATGTCGCCGCCGTGCAGCAGATCCGCGAGCCGCCCGCGCCCCTTCGCTTCGCGCGTATTTTCATGCAGCTGCGCGTTCAGCTCGTCGCAGGTCGGTTGGCGCACCGCGCGGAACACGCCGAGCGGCACTGGGAGCTCCGGAGACTCGAACTGCGACAGGAAGAACGCGAGCCCGCTGTGCATCGCATGCTCGTCATGCACGACGAGCTCCGCTTCGCTCGCCACGCCGTCGCCGAGCGTAACGACCTCCGGCTCCATGCCGGCGAGCCGGATACCCTGGTCGGGGTTTTTCCCGAACACGAGCGGCTTGCCGTGCTCAAGCATGAGCCGCGCGTCGTCGCGCGTGGCCTTCTCGGTCAGCGCGTTGTGCGCACCGTCGTTGAACACGATGCAGTTCTGCAGGATCTCGACGAACGCCGTGCCCTTGTGCGCTGCCGCGCGTGCGAGCACGGACGCGAGATGCGGCAGGTCGGTGTCGACCGAGCGGGCGACGAAAGTCGCACCGGCGCCGAGCGCGAGCGCGACCGGCGAGAACGGCCGGTCGATGCTGCCGAGCGGCGTGCTCTTGGTCTTCTTGCCCATTTCTGAAGTCGGCGAATACTGGCCTTTCGTCAGGCCGTAGATGCGGTTGTTGAGCAGGATCACCTTCAGGTCGACGTTGCGGCGCATCGCGTGGATGAAGTGGTTGCCGCCGATCGCCAGCGCATCGCCGTCCCCGGTGACGACCCACACCGACAGCTCGGGCCGAGCGAGCTTCAGCCCGCTCGCGATCGCCGGCGCCCGCCCGTGGATGCTGTGCATCCCGTACGTGTCCATGTAGTACGGGAATCGGCTCGAACAGCCGATGCCGGAGATGAAGGCGAAGTTCTCGCGCGGGATGCCGAGCGTGGGCAGGAGCTTCTGGATCTGCGCGAGGACGGCGTAGTCGCCGCAACCGGGACACCAGCGCACGTCCTGGTTCGATTCGAAGTCTTTTTTCGTCAGCGCGACGGGTGCGGACATGTCGTTCATGATGATCTTCCTGTAACGGTGGGGCTCGTGGACGCGGTGCAGCGCGCGCGTCAGCTCAGTTCGAGGATGCGGTCATGGACTTCGCTGACCTTGAAGGGCTTGCCCTGCACCTTGTTCATCGGCACGACCTCGCGCAGGTAGCGTTCGCACAGCAGCTTCGAGAGTTGCCCCATGTTGAGTTCCGGCACCAGCACGGTCTTGTAGCGCCCGAGCAGCTCGCCGAGGTCCGGCGGCAGCGGATTCAGGTGACGCAGATGCACGTGCGCGACCGAGCGACCGTCAGCCTCCGCCTTTTCGCGCGCCTGCGCGATCGTGCCGTAGGTGCTGCCCCAGCCGATGACGAGCAGGTCGCCGGACGCCGGCCCCTCGATCGTCGTCGGCGGGATGTCCTGCGCGGTGCCAGCCACTTTCGCGGCGCGCACTTCGACCATGCGCTGGTGGTTCAGCGGATCGTGCGAGATGTTGCCGCTGAGGAAGTCCTTTTCCAGGCCGCCGACGCGGTGCTCCATGCCCGGCGTGCCGGGGCGCACCCAAGGGCGCGCGAGGTTTTCGTCGCGCGCATACGGCTGGAAGCCTTCAGGATCGGTGCGGTAGCTCACCTCGACTTTCGGCAGGCTCGCGACGTCGGGAATCCGCCACGGCTCGGCAGCGTTCGCGATGCCCCCGTCGGTCAGGAGGATCACCGGCGTCATGTACTTGACCGCGATGCGAAACGCCTCGATCGCGCAGTCGAAGCAGTCGGAGGGCGAGCGCGCGGCGATGACCGGGATCGGGCATTCGCCGTTGCGCCCGTAGATCGCCTGCAGCAGGTCGGACTGCTCGATCTTCGTCGGCAGGCCGGTCGACGGGCCGCCGCGCTGCACGTTCACGATCACCAGCGGCAGCTCCAGCATCACCGCGAGGCCCATCGCTTCGGTCTTCAGCGCCATGCCGGGGCCGGACGTCGTCGTCAGCCCGAGCGCGCCGCCGTAGGCCGCGCCGATCGTCGAGCAGATGCCGGCGATCTCGTCCTCGGCCTGATAGGTCGTGACGTCGAAATGCTTCAGCGCGGACAGCTCGTGCAGGATGTCGGTCGCCGGCGTGATCGGGTACGAACCGAGGAAAAGCCCGACGCCGGACGACTCGGACGCGGCGACGAAGCCGAGCGCCGCGGCATGGTTGCCGGTGATGCTGCGATAGACGCCGGGTTTCGCCGCCGCTTCGCGCACCTGGTAGGTCGCGGCGAAGATCTCGGCGGCGTCGGCATACGCGAAGCCGGCGCGCAGCGCATTGACGTTGGCGTCGGCGAATTCAGGCTTCTTCGAGAATTTCTCGTAAATGTCGGCGATCTCGTCCTCGATCGGCCGGCCGTACAGGCACAGCATCAGGCCGAGCGCGAAGTAGTTCTTGCAGCGGCCGACTTCCTTCTTCGACAGGCCGGACTCGCGCAGCGCCGCCGCGGTCAGCGCCGAGATGTCGATCTTGAAGAGCCGGTAGCCGTCGAGGCTGCCGTCCTCGAGCGGATTGCTCGTGTAGCCGGCTTTCGCCAGGTTCGTGTCGGCGAACGCGCCGGTGTTCGCGATGATGATGCCGCCGTGCTTGACGTCGGCGAGGTTCGTCTTCAGCGCCGCCGGGTTCATCGCGACGAGCGCGTCGGGCGCGTCGCCGGACGTGAATACCTGACGCGACCCGTACTGGATCTGGTAGCCGGACACGCCGAACAGCGTGCCGGTCGGCGCGCGAATTTCAGAGGGGTAGTCGGGGTGAGTCGCGAAACCGTGCCCGGCCTTCGCGACGGCTTTCGAGAATTCTGAACCGGTGAGCTGCATGCCGTCGCCGGAGTCGCCGACGAAACGGATCACGACGCTGTCGAGCGCCTCGACGACACGCTCGCGCAGTCGTTCCGTCCCCGACATGGCGTCGCCGCGCACCGCCTTATTTTCCCGTTCTCTTACGAATACTAGCTCCAGCTCGGACATACATTCCTCCTCGGGCAAACCGACGGCCTGTGTCACCGCGCACTCGCGGCGTCCCGTCGGCCACTGTGATTGCCTATCAACTGTTTGAAGTACACCTGTCTTGATCTTGACCAAGCGAAGCGAAAAACGCCGCGCCGGCGACGCCGGCGCCTCTGTCGCGCAGCGACCGTTGCGTACGGAGAATCGGGTCCCAGTTGAACCAGCGCAGCGCCAAGAGCCGCGCGCTCCTCGAAACACCCGTTCGGAAGATCGAGCCAGCGCGCACTGAAACAAATTTGTTCAGCGGTCTCCAGGAGTTCTCCAATTCATTTCTTCCTTTTCTTCGACTGGACCTCTTGGCTCTCTTCGGAGACGCGATATCCGGCGGACCGGAGAGCAAGAACCACCTGAACCATGTCGTCGTGCTGGAATCGAAGAACCACACGCTTTTCACGGTCGGAATTCCCCTGTGTCAGGCAAATGTCGGCGATAGGATAGACGGCATAGACCACCGCTCCGGCCTGTTCGGCGACCGCTGTAATCCTTCCAAGCGTTCCGTGCCCGATTTCGATCGGCGCCAAGGTAACTCCCGCCCAGCGCTCGAATGCTCCGAGGAACTGAGCCGAGAGTTTAAAAACCTCATTCGCGCTGATTACGCCGACCACGCGCCCGACCACCTCTTCCTCATCGACCACAGGTAGCTGGGCATGGCCCAGCTCTTGTCCGATGAGTAAGCAGTGCTCGATGGTGTCGTCAGGCGACACCGTCACGGGGTTTCGCACCATCACGTCACGCACGCGCAGCCGGTTAACAAAATAGTCGAACTCATTCGGATCCTGGGTACGTGCGACGTGATCCGACGCCCGCAAACAGCTCGCACGGGTAACAAGCCCCCGCAGCCGACCGTTGTCCACGACCGGCAACGCATGCAAGTTCTTCTCCGCAAGAATGCGCTTCGCCTCCGACACGAGCGTACCGCTGGTGACGGTAATGGGGTTCTTCTGCATCCAGTTACGAACCAGCATATCCCCTCCTCATCTTCCCAGCGGCGTTTTCGCTCCCTCGCCCTATCACGCGGTCAAGGCATCCCGCTCGACAAAGAAGCGCTTGGACTTCATCTCGAAACGCGGCAGCGTGTCGCGCGGCACGACGCGCACCCGGGGTCGGAATGAAAGCAGCGTGTCCAATTTCTCGGCGATGGCTTGAGCCAAGCTGGCATCAGCACCGTTCGCGAGCTCCACCTCCACTTCCATCTCATCCATGAACTTCACCGTGCGCACCACGATGCGAAACTCGTCCACCTCTGTGAACTTTCGGATGATGTTCTCCACCCCGGCCGGAAAGACGTTGACGCCCCGAACCGTAATCATGTCGTCAGCGCGCCCGACGATGCCGCCCTCGAAGCGCAGAAAAGTCCGACCGCATTCGCATTGATCAAGGTTTACCTGCACCACGTCGCCGGTACGATAGCGAACGATCGGGAACCCCCAGCGGCCTAGGTTGGTAATGACTAGTTCACCGCGGTTGCCCGGAGGCACGGATTGACCCGTCTTCGGGTCGAGCACTTCAGCGATGTACTCGCTTTCGATCAGGTGCGTGCCCCCGGGCTGGCACTCGCATTCAAAAGAGTGCGGGCCCACTTCCGAAGCTCCTGCGTGGTCGAAACACTTGGCGTTCCAAGCTTCCTCGATGCGCATCTTGGTGGACGGAATGCTGGCGCCCGGCTCGCCCGCGTGAACGGTCGTGCGCAAGGGAATGGAGCGCGGATCGAAGTTGATCTCACGGCCCACTTCGGCAAGACGCAATGCGTAAGTCGGGGTGCAGGCAAGCACGGTCGCACCCATGTCGCGCATCAGTTCCAGCCGCTGCTGCGAGTCCCGCCCACCGCCAGGGATAAGCGTCGCGCCGATCTTGCGAGCCCCTTCCACTGCCCCCCAAAAACCGATGAAGGGACCGAAAGTAAACGCTACGAACAGCCGATCTGCGGCGGTCACTCCCGCACCGGACAACACATAGCCCCAACAGGTACCCATCCAGTCCCAGCTCTCATTGGTGTCGAGCACCTTGAGCGGCAGCCCGGTCGTCCCGGAAGTCTGGTGTACTCGCACGTAGGCTTCGAGGGGATAGGTACAGTTGGTGCCGAAGGGGCGGTTTCGGGCCTGATCCTCCATGAGTTCGCTTTTCTTGGTCATCGGCAAGCGGGCCAAATCGGCTAGGGACTTGATATCTCCAGGGTGCACGCCAGCCGCTTTCCACTTTTTCGTGTAAAACGCATTCTTGCCCCAAAGCTCACCCATCATGGCCTGCAATTTTTGCAGCTGCAGCGCCTCGAGCTTTTCGCGCGGCATGGTTTCCAATTCTTGATTAAAGTACGCCATTGACTCACTCCTCCCAAAAGTTCTGAAAAACCCCTACTCGACTTTGACGCGCACCTCGGACGGATCTGCGGGGCCAAGCAGTGCGCACCGACAGATATCGCTGCACCTCGGCGCTATACCGCCGTAAACTCCTGGATGACGTTGTAAAACCAATAATCCACAGCGGAGCCATTTACCGGTATCTCCTCGGGGAAAAATATCGGCGTCATGGTTCAGTTTCCCTAATAATCGCTAACATCAATCCGTACGCTGATCTGGTCGCCGTCATATATTCGAAGCGCACTGCGCAAGTGCGCAGGCGCGACCACCTCGAGTTTGTCGACTGGGTAAGTGTCGATCTCGGGAAATACTGCAGCCCCCCGCACTTCGTCCCCGAGCGAGAGCAGAAAACATTTGGCTCCGCAGGCCCCCGATTCAGGCGTGATGACGATGCCCTTCCCGGCGAGCAGGCGCCGACGCGCCCGCTCCCAACTGGCGCCTTGCATCTGCAGATTGAGGGTGCCCGGATAGGGAGCGAAACCAAGCTTGTCGCGAAACTCTCGCATCACCCACTCCATCTGCGTAAAGCCGGCTGCCTTATCGAGTCCTGAGCAAACCAGACCTTTCAGTTCCAGAATCTCTGCGCTCATCCAAGCAACTCCATCGACACCGCGCGGGCATTTGCTTCCGCCGCCGATGGCGGCCAAATCTCGTCGAACCGGAAGCGGGTGCCGTGAGTAGAGCCCTTCAGTTCGGCCAGGAAGCTCAGCCAATCGCTGTATGCATGTACCCTTGGTGAGGAGTTCCCAGAGGAACCCCTTACCCTCCTGATTTATGTCACAGGTACTTCTGCGGCATCCGCTGAATTTCCTCCACCACCCGGATCGAGAACTTCTTATCCGAGAGCTGCCCTCGCCCCAAGCGCACCTGCAGCCGGTCTTCAAACTGCTCCAGCTCGGAGGACACCTTGCACTTCACGCGTTTGTATGTGTACATGTGCATGCCGGGGTTGAGCGTGCGCACCGTCAGCTCCAAGTCCTTGCCTTCACTCAGCTCGCCCAAGTCGTTGACGAAAACTTCCCATTGGTTCATTTTCCGTTCCTCTCTATTCGCAAAAATGACTCCGCTTTCAAACCCCGCACCTCGGTGCGGTGCGGACGTTGAACATCCCATGAGGTTTCAGCCGTAGCAATTGGGGAGGGATGCAAACCCTTCCAAATTTGCTGATGCGACAGGTCTGAAGGCCTGTCCTAATCAGTTGCTTTCCCCGAAGGAAAGCCGTAATCGGCCCAGTTGTTGACGACCTTCTCCTGGACGTCCTTGGGATAGACGTTCTTGAAGCTGACGAGCGTCGGCACGTCGTTCGTCTTGTCCCAATCGACCGGCCACAGGCAGTCGAACAGCACCTGCGAGCCGATCGAGTACTTGCGGTCGTGCGGGGTGGCGTGCGGGTACAGCGCCGTGCCGGTTGTGTTCTTGAACACATGGATACCGCGCTCCGGATTGCAGCGGGTGCAGAATGCGTGATAGACCTCGTTCCAGTTGTAGATGTCGGTTTGGTCGTCGACGACCATCACCATGTGGAACCAGGGGCCGAGCTTGGAGCCGAACGCGAGCTGCGCGATCTGCATTGCCACGCCGGAGTACGTCGGTTTCACTCCCACGATCATCATGTGGTGGGTGGAGCCCGGATGCATGTACACGCCAGTCACGGGAATGCCCTGACTGCGCAGCAGCTTCTCCAGCTCGAGACCCAGAGAGAACGAGCGCAGCAGCTGCCCCTCGTCCGTGGGTACGCCCATGTTGGAGATGGTCATGGTCGCGTTGTTGCGGTACGTGATCGCATCGACGCGGAAGGTCACGCGGAAATCGCGGCCGGAGGTCCGGTAACCGGTGTATTCGCCGAACGGGCCTTCCTCGACCTTGTAGTCGGGCAGGATTACGCCTTCGATGATGATCTCAGCGTCCGCGGGCACTTCCAGATCGTTGGTCTCGCACTTCACGAGGCGCACGGGCGATTTCATCAGCATGCCCGTGAGCTCGGGCTCGGGGATCGGCGAGGGCGCACAAGCGGCCATCGCGGCAAGCGGCGACAGACCGATGGCAGTGGCGAACGGGCAAGCCTCACCTCGCGGCAGGTAGTACTCGGTCAGCGTCTTGCCCAGGTCGGAGAAGGGGAATACCGCTCCCGCCATGGTCCGCGAGTCATACATCATCTGCCGGTACATGCCCCAGTTCACGTCGCCGCGCACCGGGTGCTTCGTGACGACCGCGTGCCAGGTCCCGACGTAACGGCCCCCGTCGCCGTCGTGCACGAGCGGCACGGGCAGCTTGCACAGATCCACATCGCTGCCGAGCAAGATGTTCTCCTTGCACGGCGCGTCTCGCCGATCCACAGTGATCGGTTGGACGACTTCTCCGTTGGTACGCGCGAGATATTCCTTGCCTATCTCCGGCAAAGTCGAGTTCGGGTCCATGCCAAGCGAGATGGCCATTCGCCGATAGGTCGCCAGCGGCGCGCCGAAGAATGAAAAACCCGGATAGTCCTTGATCTTTTCCATGAACGGCGCCGGTGCGCCCAGTTCGCAAACGCGCCGCACGATCGCGCCCGCCTCGTTGTCCCAGTCCACTTCCTGCTTAATGCGGACGCAATCGCCAGATTTTTCCAACGCCGCGATGTATTCGCGGTTGTCCTTCGGAATCGAAGCCATGTTCGGTCTCCCCATCGTAGTTGCGTTCAGACAGCTGTCGAAAAAGCTGGCGCTCCTTTTACCGCCACGAGCTCCAGCATCAGTAAACCTTCAATCAATGCCGTACTCGCCCCAGCGAGACTTGACCTTGGCGAGCATTGCTTCATCGAAGCGCGCCTCGACCGGCTTTTCTTTCCACTCGTAGGGAATACAGGCATCCATCAGGATGCGCGAGGTGGTGAGCTTGTCGGACCGGGGATCGAGCGCCGGGTCGAGCACCGTCGAACGGCCCCGTTTGATTAGTTCAGTGCCACGCATCGGGTCGTAGCGGCACGACAGTGCCCAGAACACGCGCTGCAGGTCGTCGGCCATGATGTCCTCGTCCACCGTGATGACGCCCTTGATACCGTAGGAGCCGGTATTGCTCGCGATCACTGCGTCGGCGATCTGGCGCGAGTGCCCCGCATAGGCTTGCTTGACCGACACCACGGCCCAGAAGCGGCCCGCCGATTCCGGCGGCACGCATACCGACTGGATGCCGGGGATGCGCATCTGCTCAAGCTCGGACCACAGCGTTGCGGTGCGAGTGAAGGCGAGCAGCATATGCACGTCGGTCACCGGGCGGCCCTGGCCGGTTGCCCACAGAATCGGATTGTTGCGATGCAGGATCTGCTGCACTTCCAGCACCGGCTTCGGGATCTGCTTGTGCAACTCGTCGGAGTAGTACCCGGTGTATTCGGCGAACGGGCCTTCCGGCAGGAAGGCGTTCGGGTCGATCTCGCCTTCGAGGACGATCTCGGCGCCCGCCGGCACCGGCAGGCCGGTCAGCGGCGCCATCAAGAACTCGGACTGCTGACCGCGCACCGTGCCGGTGATGTCATAGTCGGACGCGCCCTTGTGCATCAGCGTGCCGGCCATGAAGATCAGCGGATCGCAGCCGATGATCGCCGCCGCAGGCATCTTCTTGCCCATCTTGGCGTACTTCTTCATGATCCGTTCACCGCGCTTTCCGGGCAGGATCTGCACGCCGCAGCGCTTGTCGTCGAGCATCTGCATGCGGTAGGTGCCGAGGTTAACTTCGCCGGTCTCGGGGTCACGCAGTACCACCGACACCATCGTGCCGATGTAGCGCCCGCCGTCGAGCGGGAAGAACTTCGGCACCGGGAACATGTTCAGATCGACCTTGTTGCCGGTCAGCACGTTTTCCAGCACGGGGCCGTCCTTCACTTCCTTCGCCTTGATCAGGCCTTCGGAAGTGATCGTCTTCTTCATCCACTGCTGCGCCGACTGGCACAGCGTCAGGTCGTGCGGCAGGCCCAGCATGATCGCGAGACGCTTGGTCGTCGCGAAGGCGCCGGTGAATACCGGCGTGTCGTAGCCCTTGACGCTCTCGAACAGCAGTGCCGGGCCCTTTTTCTCCTCGGCCAACTTGGAGACATGCGAGATCTCCAGATTCCAGTCGACTTCGGTCGTGATGCGCTTCAACTCGTTAGCTTCGGCGCAGGAATTGATGAAATATCTGAGGTCCATCCCGATGCTCCTCGCGGTAGTGATTTTGGTCGTCAGTGTTGAGTCGGTGCTTGCGCATGCCCTTCGACGGATTCCAGAACGCGGAATCCGCCCCCTTCCAGTGCAGCAACCACGGCCGACGCGTCCTGCGCGTGGAAACGCACGATTACCTTCTTTTCCGGGCCTTCTTTGTATTCCGGCGGCTCCGCGCGGCCGATGGGATAAATCGCCCGAACTTCCGCACCGGCGGCTTCCACGAGTTCGGCGATCTTGCCGATCACCCCGGGATTCAGCTTGATGGGGGCAAGGGTGACGCCGCTGCGGCGCTCCCATGCGGCAAGGAAGTGGGCCGCGAGTGAGAGGACCTCGTTGGCGGAGACGATTCCGATGACCTGCCCGTTCTCCATCACCGGAAATTGCCCGACCTTGAGCTCGCGCCCCTTTTCCAGGCAGTGTTCCATGGTATCGGCTGCATCCACGGTGGCTGGGTTGCGCACCATGAGATCCTTCACCTTGAGGCGGTTAGCGAAGAATGCGAATTCGCTCGGATTATCGGTCCGCGAGACGAAGTGGGACGCCCGCAGGCAAGCCGAACGGGTAATGAGACCCCGCAGGCGACCGTCGTCCACAACGGGGAGCGCTTGCGCGTTGTGGTCGGCAAGCAGGCGCTTGGCTTCGGAGAGCAACGTGTCCCCGGTGACCACCACCGGGTTTTCCTGCATCCAGTTGCGCACTTTCATTGCCGTTCCTCCTGGTGGTATGCGATCGCGGCTTTCATGACATTGTCCTGCCTTCCATCATGCTAGCCAGAATGAAATCCATTGCCGACTTGTTCGGGGATGCCTCAGTGATCGCCTGGACCTTCTTACTGCTCCACACCGTCTCAGGCCGCGCCTGGAGAATGAAGACGTTGCCACCCGGAGGCATGTCCTTGTCGATTGCCCATTCGATGTCCATCGGCCGGCCATAATGCTTCTCGATGAGCTTGCCCATCTGCGAGAGGTCAGCCACTTCCTTGTCTGTCACGCATTGAACGTTCTGACGTTCTGGCGGGACTTCGTAACGTTGGGAGGTCTGGGTAATAGGGTCGACCGTGTAGCAGATCTCCTTGGTGGAGATGGTCCGCTTCAGGATCTCCAGGGCGACCTTGTTGACCAGGAACTGATCCGGGGTCACCTCGCCCGAAACGACCGACTCACCGAAGCCGAAGCTCGCATCGATCATGATCACAGAGCGGTCGCCGTTTGTAGGATTCAGGGTGAACATGACTCCCGCCGTGAAAGCGTTCGCCATCTTCTGCACGCCCATGCTGATGGCCACCTTGTCGTGATCAAACCCCATCTTCACGCGATAGGCGATGGCCCTGGCCGTAAAGAGGCTGGAGATGCACTTGCGCACATGGGTAAGCAAACTATCCACGCCACGGATCCAGAGATACGTGTCCTGCTGCCCCGCGAAGCTCGCCCCGGGCAGGTCCTCGGCAGTAGCACTGGAGCGCACCGCCACCGGCACCGCGGGTACACAGCACTGCACTGACAGGCGCCTGTAGTACTCGGCAATGGCGTCTTCCAATTGGACTGAAAACGGCGTGTTCTCGATCAGCTCGCGAATGCGCTTGCTCGCAGTCTCCAGGGCTTCCAAGTCCCTCTCGTCCAAGCCTTCCAGCAACGAATGCACGGAGCGGGTAATCCCCCCTTCCTGCATGAACTGTCGGTAGCCCGAAGTCGTAATTGCGAAGCCTGGCGGCACCCGCAGACCGGCATTAATCAACTCGCCCAGCGACGAGCACTTGCCACCCACCTCTTCGACCGAATCCTTGTTGCACTCCTGAAACCAGCACACCAGGGGTTTTCGACTTGTCATGTGTCTCTCCTCTCGCCGCTCAGTACGGGCGGCCTTGCCTTGTGGTTTCACCGATCTTCCCGGCGCAATTACCGGGCACGACAACAAGGGGAATAGCGAGAGGCGTGCCAGAGACTTTCGAAAGCACGCAAAACAAGCAATAACGCATGCAAGCCATTGAATGATTGAAACAAAATACATCCACACCGTCTTCTATATCCACTGGAGCAAGTAACGTCCGAAGCATGAAAACTAGATCATTTGATTCACTCGCCCGCGGTGCAGCCGGAAGTGATGCATTTGCTCTGTGAAGCTGCAGTTGACCCTCTCGGGGTAGCCTGACGAAAGCGCGCCCCCTTGGTAAACTCGCCGAGTGGGAATGCAGGGCTACCGCAGCTACCCATTCCGTATTCCACGATTGTCAGTGACGCGGGCTATGGAAGCCGTTTCCCCGCTGAAAAGCTGCCGCAGGCTGCGCAAGTTTTGTGCAAACCGGTATTGCCTTGGGTAGGCGGCAGAACAGCAATTCATGCCATGTGTGTAGCTGCGACAGCCCTGAGTGGGAATGCGGCGGGTGAAAAGAGGAAGTCAGCATTACCTGCCGGTTGAGGCAGCCTGACCGCCAAGCCTAGCGATTCGACCAGTAATGGAACTCAACCCAGGCGGGGTGGACAGTCTGCTGATGTTGAGCAAACACGGCCGGCACCAGGTAGCGACGGCGCGAGTGATGCCGTTGGGGGTCGTCGAAGATTGCGACGTTTTCGCGAATCGCCGCCTGCGCGTGCGTACGCGTTGCATATGGCTGTAATGCGCGACTTGCCGAGCCAGCGCCTAGGTGTTCAAGTAGCGCTGCGGTGAGTTGCGCAGAAATCGTCGCATTGAGGGAAACGCCGAGGCACGGTCAGGGCGTGCCACGGGAAGCGGTGTAAGAACTTAAGGGGATGATGGTTCGCCGTGGCGGCCCTGCAGGCCGCCGCGGCGGGCGCGACCGGTGCGTCATCGGAGAACTTCGGTAAGGCGGGAGTTGCGACACTTCGACCTGATGGTCATGGGGGACACTCCTTCCGATTCGAGTGGTGGACGACACTGCCACTCCGGCACTTGATGCCGTTGTCGATGGGAGCGTCGATCCCATTGCTTACAATCGAGCCGCTTTCGCACGCAGTTCAGCCTGCGTTTCGACGTGATCGGGGTCCGCAACAATCGACTCTACCGGACAGACCTGGACGCATTGCGACTCGTCAAAATGACCTACACATTCGGTGCACAAATTTGGGGCGATCACATAGATATCATTTCCTTGAGTAATCGCCTCGTTTGGGCATTCCGTCTGGCAGGCACCGCAACTAGTGCACTCTTCCGTAATCAACAAGGCCATGTGTCCCTCTCTCAAAAAGGTGCCGCGTGTTGCGGCTTCTTGCAAAAAACAACCGACTCGGGGGCGTAGCGGTTTAGATCGACTTCTTCCGCCTAGCATCCCTTAAAGCCGATTGCATTAATGGGTGAATGAGTAATTCGACTTTTGTCGTACACGAAATAGATACTCAGATCTGGTACTGCCACCCGTCATATTTCCGTGATAAAGTCGAGCCCAATTTCCGCGCTGCGCGGGTCGTCGTTTTCGTGTAACAGGTGTTAGCGGTTCTTCCAGCGCGGAGGCCGCTTTTCCTGAAAGGCGAGCAAACCTTCGAGCGCATCATCGCTATTGATGAGGTCTTGCCCACATACCTTTTCAAGTTCGTCGAGGCGTTCCATCACACGCCGGGTCATAGCCCCGCGCGCCGCCTTGACGGCGAAACGAAGTGCGTTGGTGCTGTGCGTGGCCAGGTGTTCATCGAAATAGGCGAGCGCGGCGGCCACTGGGTCTTCTGCCACGCTGTTGACAAGGCCGAGCCGCATCGCCTCTGGCGCTGAAACGCTGCGCCCGGAGAACAGCAAGTCGTCGGCAGCACCCTGGCCGATGCGCTCGGGGAGAAGACAACTGGCGGCAGGTGCAAAGAAACCCAACTTGATTTCGGGCTGACCGAATCTTGCATCCTCTGCCGCGAAGATCAGACTGCCCGCAAGGGCGACCTCCATTCCCCCACCCAGACACTGGCCGCGCACCGCGACCAGTATCGGGCGCGGGAAATCGAGCATTCGCTTGATTAGGCCGTGAAGTACCGCCAGCATTCCTGTCATTTGATCGGGGAAATGCTCCTCGATGCTCGCGCCGAAGCTGAAGTGCGGTCCAGCATGCTCGAGCAGCACCGCCGACAGATTGCGGTCCTCGGCATGCGCGTCGAGCCCCTGACTGAGCGCTGCGATCATTTGAGCATCGACAATATTGGCTTTAGGACGGTTGAGCCGAAGCCGCAGCAGCTTCGCGCCGCGGTCGAGCCGGACTTCAAGCGGTGTGTCGGTCATCTCTGGGGTCTCCTCAGTTTCTAGCGTGGGGCATCAAGTTGTCGATCAGATCAGGCGTCCACGGGGCGCCCTTGGCAAGGGCCTGCCGCAGAGCCACGAAATCGATTTCGCGCCCCGCTTCCTTGCTACCTTCGGCAAAAGCGCGAAAACCGGCGCAGGCTTCGGTCATCATGTTCAAAGCAAGCCAGGCGCGGTTGTCTTCCTTGTTGCGGTTCCAGGCCTCGATCTTGGGTTTGCGCAGGGCTTCGAGGCTCTTGGTCAGGCTATCCGGGAACATGGTTACGAACTTGGCGCACAGTTCTTCGACCTTGGCATCGAGCAGGCTCAGGTCGACCTCGCCGCGAGCGAGAAGCGCCTTTCCCTGCAGGAGCGTTTCGCCAGTCTTGGGCTCGCCCAGAACCAGTTCGCCGAACTCGTCGACGCAACGGTCGGTGACCACCAACGGATTGGGTACGAACTTGCCGTCCACCTTGAGGGCCGGCACCACGGCAGTGATCATGCCGAGGCGGCGCGCCTTGTGGGCCGAGAGGGACTCGCATAGCGTGCCTACCGCGAGTGCGGCTTCCGCACCGATCATCACCGGCAGGAAGTCCGTCGCCCCGCCGATCATCGCTCCCCCGTGCTTCGGACCGGCGAGCCCGAACAAGGCCAAGTCCTGGGCGATGGTGAAGTCGCAGGCCAATCCCAGTTCCTGAGCGCCGCCGGTGCGCATGCCGTTCACCCGGCAAATCACAGGTTTCTCGCACACCATGACCGCCGACACCGTATCATTGAACAGGCGCATGAATTGGCGGAATTCCTGCGGGTTGCGGGCGTAGTAGCGGGCAAAATCCGTCGCGTTGCCGCCGGTGCAGAACGCTTTGCTGCCGGCGCCTGTCAGGACGACGCTGACGACATCCCGAGCGTTGCTAGCTGTCTTCAGCGCCCACTGGATGCCCTTGAGCATGTCGACGCTGTAGGAGTTGAACTGCGCCTGATTGTCGATGGTGATCCAGGCGTGGTAGATACCGGGGGCCAGGTCGCCGCGCGGCGTTCTCGCGGGGCGCTTTTCATAGACGACGCCCGGCACTACGACGTCGGGAGCCACGCCGTGATCGGTCAACTGCCTGGGTGCCGTGTGGCGCGCAATCTGGTCAGTAACGCTTCTCATGGTCGATTCTCGAATAGCATTCATCTAGGGAACCAGCACTGCCCGGCGCACCAAGCGGCGGTCGTGTGCCGCCTGGAAGACCTCGTTGATCTGGTCCAGGGGCAACTCTTCCACGAACGGCGCGATCTTCACCTTACCCTCCAGCACAAGGTCGAGGGCAGGCACGTAGTTCTTGAGCAGGCATCCCCAGTTGCCGAGCGCGCGGGCGTGCAGTGCCATGAAATTGGAAAGCCGCACTTCGACCTTGTCCAAGGTGAAGCCAACCACGCAGAGGGTGCCGCCGCGCACCAGCAGGCTGAAGGCGCTTTCCTGGCCGACGCGGGTGCCCGAGCACTCGAAGATGGTCCATTCGATGGGGCGCAATCCGCGCTCCCGCGCAAACGCCGCGATGCGCTTCTTCTGTTCGCGGCTGTCCACTTCCCGCGCGTTCAGGGTTAGGGCGGCACCGTAATCGGCAATCATTTTCAGCTTGGCCGGATCGACATCGATCGCGACGACTGTCGCACCCATCGCGCGGGCAATCTGCACACAATAACCCCCTACCCCACCGACGCCGTTGACGATCGCAATGTCGCCCGGCCCCAGGCCAGATTGCAGCACTGCCTGGTACGGCGTAGTCACGGCATCCGCGACCACGGCCACCGATGCCAGCGACAGCCCGACATCGCGCAATCGCGACTCGTCGACCGCCACGAGACCTCGAGCTGGCACCCGGATATGCGTGGCGAAGCCTCCATCGATATCGTTGCCAGGCATCCTTTCGTTGCTACAGAGAGTGCCCTTGCCACGTTTGCAAGGATCGCACTCGCCGCATTGAAACATCGCCGGCACGATGACCGCGCGACGCATCCACTCGCCGGCGCCCTTGCCGGCCGCCACCACATGGCCGCTGATTTCATGGCCAAGAGTCAACGGCAGCGGATGATTTGTGCGTACCCCGTCGTAGTAGAAACCGAGATCGGTGTGACAGACGCCGCAGCCCGCCACTTCGACAACGACCTCGCCCGGTCCTGGAGCGCCCGGATCGAACATTTCCCTTTCCATAGGCTGGCCGACCGCCTTCATCACCCAGCGATATGCTTGAATCGACATGAAAGACCTCCAGAGATACTAGTTGTATAGGATGTTAACTGCCCAAAAAAACACAGCCCGCTTCCCCTGCCGGGCACGCCGCGATTACTTGGCTTTGTCGTCCCCGTAGATGTAGAAACCCTTCCCGGACTTCTTCCCCCACTCGCCACGCTCGTACATGTCCTTCAGAAGGCGGTTAGGTTTGGCCGATTCGACGCTGGTCTCTTCATATTCATCCACACGTGCAAGATACGACACGTCGATTCCAGTCGTATCGAGCAGGCGCAGGGGCCCCATCGGGTGCCCAAGCCCCTTGGTCACGGCAAGATCGATGTCCTCGGCCGAGGCGTAACCCTCCTCGTAGAGGCTAACCGCCTCACGTGTCAGCGCCCGGAAGATGCGGTTGACGATGAATCCCGGGATTTCCTTGCGCAGCACCACCGGGGTTTTGCCGATGCTGCGGCAAAACGCTTGCACCTCTTCAATGATCTCTGCCGGCACGGCGGGATGCACTACGACCTCCACCAGTTCCATCACGAGTGCCGGGTTGAAGAAATGTATGTTTAGCACTCGCTGCGGTCGCGCAGTGACTTCGGCCAAGCGTGAGCCCCGGATATTCGAGCTGTTGGTGCCGAAAATCGTCTGCGGCGGACAAAGTCGATCGAGTGTGCGGAACAGTTCAGCCTTCGGTTCGAATTTTTCGACGATGGCTTCAATGATCAGATCAGCATCGGCGGCAGCGGCCAAGTCCGGCGCCAACTCGATATTGCCGAGCGCCGTAGCCCTCTGCTCGCTGCTGATGCGCCCCTTGGCGACGCGCTTGTCCAAATGCTCTCGAACGAAGTCCGCCGCCTGCTCCAGACCTTCCTTGCGGCTGTCGTTGAGTACCGTTTTCAGGCCGTTGAGTGCGCACTGGAGCGCGATCTGCCGCCCCATGGCCCCTGCCCCGATGACCGCGATCTTTTCCATGACCATATTCTCTCAAGAGTGCGCCGGCTTACGCCCGGCAAATTGGGAGACGCCTTCCTTGCGTTCCTTCGCTGCGTAGCAACCATTGGATATGTCGATATCGAACGATTCGGAATGCTCCATATCGAGCGCATGATCCATGCAGCGCTTGGCACCCCGGACGGCCACTTGGACGTTACCCCGGATGCGTTGCGCCATTTCCAGCGCCTGCGGCATCAGTTCCTCGCCGGAGACGATACGGTTAATCACCCCCATTCGCTCCGCCGCGACCGCGTCGAAGGTGGATGCACCCAGAATAAATTCCTTGGCTCGTGCAGCGCCGATTAACTTGGGCAGCTTGCGGCACCCCCCCGCCGCCGGGATCAAACCCCATTTCACCTCAGGCAGGCCGAAGGTCGAGCGCGGCGTGGCGAATATTAGGTCGCAGGCCAGTGCGATTTCGAAGCCCCCGGCCAAGCAATGGCCGTCGACTGCGGCGATGGACGGTTTGCGCCTGGCCTCAAGCTCGCTGTACATCGGAAACATCTCTTCAAGGCGCAAGACGGCGGCATCCTCGTCGCTCAGGGTCTGGCGCTCCTTGAGGTCGATGCCGACACAAAAAGCCTTGCCGCCCGAGCCAGCGACGATGACCACATCGACTGCCTCGTCGCTCTCCACGTCCCGAATCGCAACGCGCAGCTTGCGCACCATCGCGCGATTGATGGCGTTCATGGCCTCAGGGCGATTGAGCGTCAGGATCGCGATTCCGTCGCTCCGCTTTTCCAGCACGATTTCGTTTGCCATGGCCGTCCCATCAAGATTCGCGGCGGATCACGATGGCGGTGGTGACCCCGCCGCCACCGCAGATCGACGCTATGCCCAGTTCGCCGTTCTCGCGCTGCAATATGTTGCCGAGCGTCATTAACAACCGTGCACCGGACATACCAGTCGGGTGGCTGAGTGCAATCGCCCCCCCGTACACGTTGACCTTGGCTCGGTCCCAGCGGAGCGCGCGCTCGTTCGCCAGCACCTGTGCAGCGAATGCCTCGTTGACTTCAATGAAGTCAATGTCGCTCAGCGTCACGCCTGCCTTCTTCAATGCCATGGGAATCGCACGACCGGGCCCTTCGCCCATGTAGGCAGGCTCTACTGCAGTCTGCGCCGACGCCACCAGGGAAAACATGGGCGGGCGTCCCAGGGATTTGGCGATAGCGCGCGTGGTCAGCACGATTGCGCAAGCGCCATCGCCCATGCTGCAGGCGTTGCCTGCCGTCACGCTGCCATCCTTCTTGAAGACCGGTTTGAGCTTCGCCAAGCTCTCCAAGCGGGTGTCTGGCCGAATCGCCTCGTCAAGCGAAAGGGTCACTTCGTCCTGGGTTCGTGTCGCCGGCAACGTCACAGGAACGATCTCGCTCGCGGTGAACCCGCCGCGCTGCGCCTTGGCCGCTCCATCGTGCGAGGCGAGCGCAAACTCGTCCATTTCCTCGCGGGTGATGCCGTACTTGGCCACAAGATTCTCCGCCGTCATGCCCATGCCAAAGCCGCACAATGGATCGAACGTATCCGCCCAGCCGTCAAGCAGGGTCTTGTCACCGAGCTTGAACCCTTCCCAGCGCACGTTCTTCAGCAGGTACGGCATGGTACTCATCGACTCCATGCCCCCGGCAACAATGAATCGAGCATTACCGCCGGCAAGCTCCTGGGCGGCGAGCATCACGGATTTCATGCCCGAGGGGCAGGCCATATTAACTGTGAAGGAAGGCGCTTCAACCCGGATGCCACCCTTCACCGCCGCAGTGCGCGCAGGGTTGGGACCATTTCCCGCCTGCCGACAGTTGGCAAAGATCATCTGGTCGATCTGATCGCCGGGCAGTGCGGCACGCTCGAGAGCCGCCCTAATAGCGATCGCACCCAGCTCCCATACAGGAACTTCGCGCAAGCTGCCGCCAAAACTGCCAAGCGGCGTGCGAGCGGCGCTGATTGCAACAATATCGTTTTCGCTGGTCGTCATTTCTGGTTTCCCGCTACAGCCCATACACGGCCGCAGCGTTCCCGTGCAGGATCTTCTGCGCCACCTTTTCGCTCAGGCCGAGTTCGTTCTTGATGCATGCAATGGACTCGCCATGCAGGACGGCCGGGTAATTCGTCCCGTAGATGACCTTGTTCTGGCCGCGGGTCTTCATGAACTGGATCAGGGTGGGCTCGAGATATTTGGGATGGTGTGCATCGATGCCCAGATAGACGTTCTCGTGCTTCCAAGCGAGCGAAATCATCTCCTCCGTCCAGGGCCATCCCGTATGGGCGCCGATCAGCTTCAGCTCGGGAAAGTCAAGCGCGACGACGTCCAAGTGGATCGGACGACCCAGTTCATTAGGCATATGCTCCGCCGAATGGCCTACCTGCATAGACACCGGAATACCCAGCTCAACGCATTTGGCGTACAAGGGGTAGTAGAGGCGATCGTTTAGAGGAATGCCAAAGCCGTACGTATGAATGTAAACGCCCTTGAACCCGAACTCCTTCACGGCCTGCTCTACCCTGCGTACGCTTTCCATTTTCTGCAGAGGATTGAACCCACACAGGCCTACCAGGCGATCCGGATATTGACTGACGACGGCATGCACTTCCTCCTCAGTGATGTCCCAGACCATGGTCTTTTTCTGATAAGACATCATGCGGATCGCGGGTATGAACGCCTTGTCGAGACCTGCCTCATCCATCATGGCAATGAACTCACCGACGGACTCGCCCTGGATGCGCTCTTCCATCTTCCACCACTTAATAAGCCGTAGCATTTCCGGCTGTCCATACCACCACTTGTCGATGGCTTCCGGCGTGAACAGATTGCAGTGAAAATCGATTGCCATGTTTCCTCCCTTGGTAACCACCAACAATTTCGTTATCGGAGGACACGCCCGTCCGCTCGGCGGGTCACTGTCTTCATGCATCAGTTCGCCTCGAGGACGACGAACGCACGCACGCACACTCCATGAACTCTTGACTTCACTCGTACTCCGGTCCCCACCCTCAGGCACCTAGTGGACGTGCTTATCTGCCAGCGGCAGCGGCAGGCCAATCTCATCCCGCGCATGCACAGTGATAACGCGCACGCCGCAAATGTCTTTTTTGTATACTATACAGTCGGTTTGTTTTGTCAACGTACGGTACCGCTTCTATTGCAACACATAACCCTGCGCTCAACCTCGTGTCGTTACCCGTCGGAACTGCTCGCCGTAGCGGGCTCGAGCCCGCTACGGCGGCCGACTAAGGTCGGATTCGTCGACTTCAGACCGCCATGAACGAACCCAGGGACAACGAAGCTGCGCGTCACCTCGACTGCTTAACGAACACAGCAACAGAATCTCCGAGCACTTCTTTGCATCCCGCACAGTTTTCGCTTAATGAGCGAAGATCGAGCGGTTCCGTTCGAACCTCGAAACCCAGTTCCAGGTAAGTTTCGGTGATCTGACGCAGCTTGGGTCCATTAGCGTTACAACGCCATTCCCAGCCCTGCTCCTTGAGCCCAACGTCTACAGGCAAGCGACAGCCGAGAACATTGCCTGTGGGTGCGCGGCACCCAGCAAGCCGGCTCCCGTCGTCCGCGTGACGGACAACCAGCACGTTTTTACGCCGCTCTGCGATCGCCACCGGAACCTCTCAGCTTCTTCACACGAATGTGACCAAGGATGGCGCAACCCAGTGCGGCGGTGAACTGCGGCATGTCACCTGTCGCGACGTTCGCATCCAAATTGAGTTCATCGCGAATCGCCTTGGCCATCACGCCCCAGCGCATAATTCCACCGACCAAGGTAATTTGAGGCTCAACATTGATACGCTTGAGCAACTGCACACTCCGCTTGGTCAGCGACATGCCTGCGCCGTACATGATGTCTTCGGGCGGCACGCTGTTGCTCAAGTGATTGATAACCTCCGACTCGGCAAACACGGTACAAACCCCGGAAATGGAGGCAGCTTCCTTGGCGCTGTTCAATAGTCCGTCGATGCCGGCCGTGTCATAGCCCATGTAACGCACGGTCTTTTCAAGAAACATGCCGGTACCCGACGCGCACTTGTCGTTAAGGCGAAAGGTTCTAACCTTGTGAAAACCGTCAAGGCGACTCGCCTTCATGGTCTGGCCACCAATGTCAAGCACTGTACGCGTCTCAGGAAACAGAAAAACCGCGCCCCGGGCCGTGGCGGTCAAATCTGTAACCTGTAAGTCCCGACCGGAGTACTGGTAGCGACCATAACCAGTGGTAATGCAATAGGCCAGATCGCGCTTATTGATCTTTGCTTGCTCGGCCGTCTCGTTGACCACCAGTTCCGCAGTTCCCTGCAGATCGGCGCCTGTCGGCCGCATATGATGGGCTACAACATTAGAGTCTTTGTCCAGCACGAGCCCTTTTATATACGTGGATCCGATATCCACACCAATTGTATAGACCATAGTTCAAGCCTCCTGTGTCGCCGACATCTCGCCGGCCTGCAAACTGCCGAGGGCAAAGAGCGCGGCCCCCAGTGCCCCCATGAAATGGCTGTCGTCGCTGACATTAAGTTTCATGTCGAGCTTTTCCTCCAGCGCTTTGATCATGCCGACGTTCTTGGCCACCCCACCAGTGAAGGTGATCTCGGAGGCAATGCCTACGCGGCGCAGCAAGCCGATGGCACGTGCGGCGATTGACTGATGCACACCCCACAGAATGTCTTCCACCTTCTTGCCTTTTCCGAGCCATGACAAGACCTCGGCTTCGGCAAAAACGGTACACGTGGTGGAGATGCGGACAGGCTTCTCGGACTTGAGCGAAACCTCCCCCAGTTCTCCAAGCGGAATGCGCAACGCATCGGCCGCGGCACCCAGAAATCGCCCGGTACCAGCCGCACATTTGTCGTTCATGCAGAAATCAGTAATCTCGCCATTGGGGGCCACCCGGATCGCCTTGGTGTCCTGCCCCCCCATGTCAATCACCGTCTGCGTACCCGGGAACATGTGGGACGCACCGCGTCCGTGGCACGAGATTTCGGTCACCTGGCGATCACCGAAGGTTACCTTGTAGCGGCCATACCCGGTCCCGATCACATACCCCACGTGCGACCGCTTGAGCTTCGCACTGGCAAGCGCCTGATCAAAGGCGTTATGTGCAGCCTGGATGACATCGGCACCTGTAAAGATCAGGGCCCGGCCAACAATTTCCTGATTCTCGTTTAGGATAACCGCCTTGGTCTGGGTGGAACCGACGTCCACGCCACCTGTGTATTTCATGCTTGTTTCTCCCGTCTGCGATCAATCGAACATGATGTTTTCAACGAAGGTCTCTAGTTGGATCGCCAACTGGTCGAAGGTATTCTGATTCTCCTCGAATTCTGAAATAAAATAAGGGATCTTGGCCTCCTCCAACGCCTTCGAATAGGCGACCTGCTCCTCTAGACCCGGCTCGCACATCTTGGCCGAAGCAAGGATCACCGTTTCAGCATCAGCGTTGCGCACGCGTTCTAGAAGCATGTGCTCCTTCGGCTTGCGCTGGTCGTGCTGTACCGGACTATAGGACGAGCGATCGATATATGCATCGGCCAAGTCGGCAAGAGCATCGCCAGAGTCGACCACATCTTCGACAATGAAACGAAGCCCGATAAAGACGTCGTCGTCCACGACATAGCATGAGCGCGTGATTGTTTGAAGCAGATCGAACGGCGGGGTTTCGCAAAATCCCCCCTCAAGCACGACCCGCATTTTGTCCTGCCGACTCGCCGGCCGATCTTGAATCATCGGAATAACCACTTCCAAAAATTCGACAAATTCAGACCGCGGCAGAACACCTGCCAGGCCGACCAGCGCCATCGACTCATCCGCCCCCAAGAGCCAGGGTTGATTCTTGCGAATGACGTAGAGGTCGCGCATGAGACGGCGCGAATGGTTATAGAGATTGATCGATGTGCGCAGTTCCTGTTCCGTAACCTTGCGCCCAGCGACCGACTCGATATCTCCAAGCAACCGTCGGTATTCATTCGCGAGATAGCTCTTTGAATGCTTTGAGTTCGGGTTCTGCGGCAAGTACAAAATCTGGCATTTGTAGTCGAAATTTCGCCCCCAAATCGGTGCGAGGTTGCGTGCCGCATCGCAGATCGGGTGGGTAACAAACAGATCGAGCTCGATGTCCTTTGTAAGGGCAATATCGAGGGAAGTCTTGATGATAGAGCAGAGATATGAACCAAAATGAGACTCGGATTCATTACCGTCTGTCTGCGCACCGCGGATACGTACGGGTAATAATCCAGCAGCGTGCGCGATCTCTTCCGGGAAATACACTTGAAAGTGACCGATGACACGGCCGCCGTCTGCACGCCAAGCTTTGACCGTGGGATATGCGGGATCCTCGAGCAACTCACGGCAGAGGTCGAAGATTTCTTTGAGAGGCTTACCCTCCCAACCGGTGAAGTATTTCTTGGCCATTGACTACTCCATTTCTCTGGTTAGGCGGACGCTGCCTGTTGCTGGCGACGGGAAATGAGACCTTCGAAAAAGGCATCAACGCGATTTCTCATCGGCGCTTCCGCCACGACATCGGGATCAACCAGATCCGACTCGATAAATAGCGTCGGCAGTCCCATTTCGTTCGCAACAACGCGGCGCATGTCGGCCTGCCCGGTGGAGACGGTGCGACAACTCTTGACCGGATGAAAGACAACGCCGTCAAGCCCGAGCTCCGGAGCCAGTTTCTTTAGGTTATCGGACTCGTGAAACACGCTATCGGAACCGGATGCATGCATGATCAGTTGCCCTTCCGCGTAGCTGTCGATCGGGTCGTTGAGGTCGTACTGATAACCGGTCAAGGCACCTGTCGAGGCAAAATCGAGGTACGACGAATATACGAATATGCCTCCCCACCTGGAGAACATCTCATTGAATTGCCGATAGATTGGATAACAAGGTGTGCCGACGAGAGCGAGACGGAAGGTCTGCTTCATAGGCACGGTACCTTCGGTGCCCTTATCCAGCGCGCCAATACCATGCGCGACGCGATATTCGAGTTCTTCGACAAGATCCTTGAAGTACTTACTGGCAACCTCGGTTCCACGCAAAGCGTTGGCAACACCCATGTAAATATTCCCATCCGTCAACGCATTGAATACCGCAGGTTTATTTCTGTTGAGTTCGAGAACCCGCTTCAATCCAGCGTTTACATCATTCGAGAACGCAAGAATTTGCCTAAACTTGTCGATGTCGAATTTCTTACCTGTAATCCTCTCGCAAACGCTAATAGCTTCCTCGATCTGCCCCTTAAGATAGGCTTTTTCGTACTCGAATTTCTGCGTTCCGCGTTTCGGTTTTTCTCCGGCTGAGCGCGTCATTGGATAATCGAGGTTAATCGTCGGGCAGTCATAGGTCCGCTCCCAGATCTCACCCCATTTTATAAATGTATTGCAGTAATTATTGATCATCCCGAGTTTTGGTTTCGGGATTTTTCCCATCGGATGCTCGCCATTTCTGCGCTGAAGTGCAACACCGATTTTCACGTAGCCGCAGATATCAGGCGAATAGCCGTAATCTTCCGCGTCATCGATATAGTCGCGGGAAACATTCCGAAACGCGGTCTGCAACGAATTGATTTCCGGAAAAGTCGCGGGAATATCGAATGTCCGAAGAATTTCGATCACATTGCCCGCGATAAAGCAGTAGGCAGCTCCCTCTCCTCGCTTGGCAACCTCGGTCAAACTGTCGAACCATTCTCGGAACAAACGCGCACCGTCGTACACTCCTCGTCCGACAAGGACTTTTCCTTCGCCGGTCGTCTGGGTCGCTAAAGTCATTTGACGTTCTCCTCCTCACTTGTTTAATGGAAACGCGCTGCGACAGCTATTCGCGCTCACTTCCGCTCTGATACCGTCAGAGCGTCGAGAGCCGCATGTTCCCGCGACTCTTCAACTCCGTTTAACATACTGGCTGACTAGTATCAGACAGCATGATCTTGCTGTTGTCAACCGTTTCTTGCGGGTGCATTGCCTGCATCGGCTCGCTGTTGACCAGTGATTACTAGTCAGCTAGTATGTGTATTGGGCCGCACTGCCGACAAGGAAAATGAGTTGGTTAGTCATCGCAATCAGGACCTTCGACATCATGCAAACGTCGGCAAGGCCGCGTCGGCCACCGTAAGTCCCTTCTGCTTGAGCGCACGGCACGCGCAGTCGCCACCGAAGGGGCGACTGCGCGGCTCGACCCGGAGCCCGCGCCAGGAATCGTCACTTACTTCGCCGCGTCGCGCTGTGGCGGTGACGACGCTGTCGGGCGGCGGCATCGGTGCCATCACGAGCCGGCTCCAAACCCAGCGCTTTCCCATTGTCCTGGGGCCCGACGCAGCGCGGCTCCACTCCGGCGAGCGGATCGTCGTCGGACGGCGCGGGACGCAGTCGTGAAAACGGCGCTCAGCGCTTATGCGCTGCTGCTCGAGACAATGCTCTGGGCCGGTTGCACAGCGGAGGCCGCGGACGGTGTAAGTGTTGCAACGCCGGCCGCCAGCGTGATCGGCCTCGCACTCGTACGCCGCTTGGCGTGGAAACTCGAGCGTCGAGCCGCGCTCGATGCGGTACTTGGCTTCGCGCACCCTTCTTTCCGCATCGATGTCAGTGTGGTCGTCGCCGCGATGGAGGCGATGATGCCCGGCTCGAACTTCGGGCAATGCGGCTTCCTAGGCTGCGCCGGCGCAGCGGCCGCGCTCGTCGATGGCAGTGCATTTCTGACCCGTTGCTCGCATGGCGGGAAGGCTGTTGCCGCAGCGATCGCCGCGCGACTTCGACTCGTTTTCGATTGCAGCCGGGCCGGACTTGGCTACGGTACGGGCATTGCCTGCTACCGACGTCTACGCACTTGGCATTCTAGTGATATTGAAAAGCCCTGCATCAGAGGTTGCTGCAGGGTCGGAGGTTGGCCGGATCGACTGGAGCGCAAGCCTGCGCCGATGCCCGCAACGTGGAGACAAGAAGAGGGACGAGCCTTCGCGCCCGTGGGAGACTGACCCGTTGGACGCACACCTGCTGGCGCATCGTGTCGGCCATCTGCATCACGGCGCGCCGATAGCCGACCGAGCCGGCACAAATGGAGGCCGCCGCGACCTTGCAGGCTCTCCACCGTGAAGCAGCCTGAGTTAGGTATAACGACATAGCCCACCCATCACGACGATGTGAATTCGTATTGCTCCCTTAAAATGCTCCCGTCGAAAATTTTCAGAATGCGGCGTTCTCACTTAAGATTGCCAACCGTCTCCGCAGTGACGAGGGGCAACTCCATTGGAACATCTCCAGACATCATGAGAAAGCTGAACAAGAAGGAAGAGCAGAGGAAGGCCAGTACCGAGAATATACTGGCCTGCGCACTCGATCTTTTCGTCAAAAATGGTTACCGTGCGACCACGATTGATATGATCGCGGCAAGAGCAGGATTGACCAAGGGCGCGATCTATTTCTATTTCAAGACCAAAGAGGCAATCATACTGACGCTCCTTGAGGAAGCAGAAAAATATATTGTCGATCCGATCGAGGAGTACATGGCGAACGCGGGTCCGCGCGCCGACGCCAAGCTGGTGAAATTCATCAACACGCAAGCACTCCTTGGGGTGACTAAGCCGCAGCATGTCCTATTGCTTATTCTTGTGTCCATCGATTTTTCCGGCGCCGGAGATGACATTGAGAAAATGGCTAAGGCGATCTACCGTCGGATGTATGGGCACGTCGAACAGTTGATCGCACAAGGCCAAACCGAAGGGGTATTTCGGTCCGATTCCGGTAGCGATGAACTGGCGTCAATCGTGATGGCGGCCCACGACGGAGTGCTCATTGAATGGTATCGGAGACCGAACGAACTAACGGGAAAGACCCTCACTAAAGCATTGAGATCGGTACTTCTCAATGGCTTGATTGTGGAGAATAAAGATATCCTCACGATCGAAACGGCTCGCGAGAAAGCGCTCTAAGGAAGCGCTGATTAAATCAAAACCGTTCGGGCTGAGCCTGTCGAAGCCCTTGTTGTTGCAGGGAATGCCCTTCGACAAGCTCAGGGCGAACGGAATAAATCAGCGCTTCCCTAATAAGAGACTATTGCGAAGCTCCATGCAAGGCAACAGCGCCCGGATCGCCAGGTCGGTGTGCCGGCAGCGGGCTTGGACTATGCGCAACGACACCGAGGTGCTGAAGTCCCCCAGCCTGGTCAGCGACAGCTACGGAACGGAAGGAGTCTGCGATGGAGAACCTCGATATTCTGGTGCTGCGTGCGCTGCGCAACTGGCGCACGGCGGGCAAGCGTGCGCTGCTCGCGACGGTGGTACGTACTTGGGGCTCGTCGCCGCGGCCCGCCGGCTCGATCATGACGTTGTGCGAGGACGGTGCTGTGGTCGGCTCGGTGTCGAGCGGCTGCATTGAGGACGACCTGATTTACCGCTTCACCCGGGCCTATTCCGGCAAGCAGCCGGGGCATGAGATTCCCATTGGTCCGCCCGGCTTCGTAAAATACGGCATGACAGCCGATGAGGCGCATCGTTTTGGCCTGCCCTGCGGCGGCACGCTGGAACTTCTGTTGGAGTACGACCCCGACGCTGGCAGTTTGGCGCAGCTGGTAGAAGCACTCGAGACCGGGCGGCTGATGCGGCGCTCAGTGCGCTTGAGCGATGGCGCGGTCACGCAGGCCGAGGCGGAAGCACCCGAGGCATTGACGGTCGATGCCACCGAACTGGTTAACACCTTCGGACCCGAATACCGCATGCTGCTAATTGGCGCGGGCCAACTCGCGGAATGCCTCGCGACCATGGCGCTGTTCAGTGGTTTTTCCGTGACGGTGTGTGACCCGCGCGAGGAGTATCGCGGCGCTTGGAGCGTAGCCGGGGCCACGGTGGTGAGCGATATGCCCGACGATGTGGTACTGGTCTTCAAGCCCGACGGGCGCAGCTGTGTGGTGGCCCTCACGCATGATCCCAAACTAGACGACTTGGCGCTGCTGGAGGCGGTGAACACGAAGGCCTTTTACGTCGGCGCCATCGGCAGCCGCCGCAACAACGAGGCTCGTCACCAACGCATGCGCGAGTACTTTGACCTGAAGCCGGCCGACCTGGAGCGCTTACGCGGCCCCATAGGCGTTTACATTGGCAGCAAGACGCTCCCGGAGATCGCGGTGAGCATCATGGCCGAAATCCTGGCCGTAAAGAACGGGGTGGCCTTGCCGCGCGACATGGAAGTGGCCGAGGCGAAAAACCAACTCGCACTGCGCGCGAACGATCCGGACGGCATCGTGTGCGGGGTGTCCGCGCAGCGTGGAGCGGGCTGACCACCGCAACCTCAGTGGACGGCGTCCTGTGAGCTGCCCCACGAATTTCGTCTTCCAACGTCTTGCCATCGATGGCCACCACGCTGCCAAGACCTTTTCCGCCCCGCCGCCAACCACCTCTTCGGCAAGCTCTGTCAGCCGAGCACGAGCCTCGCCGATGGGGACCACATCGCTGGCACGCATCACCGTCTCCTTAAGGAAGCTCTGATCTATTCAGAACCGGTAAAATCCTCAAGTCATAAATCGCACTGCCGCCATGAAGCAAACAACCTTCGCCTCGCTGGCCTTCGACAGGAAGAAGAAACAGACTCGCCGGGAGCGTTTCCTCGCAGAGATGGAGACGGTGGTGCCTTGGGCAGCGCTGCTGGCGGTGATAGAGCCGCACTACCCGACGACGGGGCGCCGTGGCCGCCCGCCGATGCCGCTGGCGACGATGCTGCGGATCTACTTCATGCAGTAGTGGTACGCGCTGTCGGATCCGGCGACGGAAGCCGCGCTCTACGAGATCGAGTCGATGCGACCATTATCCACGCCCCGCCCTCGACGAAGAACGAGGACAAGAAGCGCGATCCGGAGATGCATCAGACGAAGAAAGGCAAGCCTCGCGGTGGATCCCTCGCTGCGTCACCATGAGTAGCATGACGTCGAACAAGATTCGCAGTCGGGGAGTTGGTGGGTAGCGGGGCGACGGTTCAAGGGAAGAAAGGTCCAATTCCCTTCCTTGGCGCTACACATACAAAGGGGTGCTCACGGAACGCATATGCCATCGGTACCAACAATGGGGCACGACTGAGCTTGCGTGCTGTTGGCTGTGACTGGCCGACCTCAGCGCAAAGGGGAGACAGCGGGAATAGTCTAGGTGGCGTCGGCAACCGCCTCGCTCGAGGATCCCGCAAGCTCCCGCTTGGGCTTGTACTCGACACCCGCAACCCGGCCCAGGCAAAGCGTAACGTCGTCGGCAGTGACTTGGAAGCCCGGCACCTTATCGGAGGCGCCGTCGGGCGAGTACAGGAACTGCTTGAGGACACCTTCGACCTGGACCCGCGCGCCCCGCCGCAACACGCGCGCCGCGTCCTCGCCGCGCTGGCCCCACAGCGACACGCTCATCCAGAATCCGCCGACCTGCTGGTACTCGTCATTGGCCTGGTCGTAGGCGTAGTCGTCGAAAAACACGCGCATCTCGGCGACCACCTCGTCTGCGCCGTTGACGGGCACGTGCTTGAGGATCGGTGTATCGCCAAGATTGCCTTTCCCGCGAAATACGTTCGGCATGATGCTCTCCATGGCGTCGGGGACGAACACGGCGGCGGCCGACGCCGGTGCCGCGACCGCGTGAAACTCTATGGATTGCGCTCGCAGGCGTGCCGCTGCGCGAGCCGCGCCTCGATCTCGCGCCGGTTAAGCTCGATCGCGTGCCGATGGATCCGCTCGTACCACTCTCGCAGCGCCCCGGGGAGCTGGGCGAACTGGGCGTGGATCGCGCCCCATGGGATGTGGCCGGCGCGGACCCCGGCGCCTGCCGCCCGCCAGCGCAGGTGGACCTGGCCTGTGTCCTTGCGCCGATGCACCGCAAGATAGAAGGTCCGCCCCCGCACCCGCCGAGTCAGCCGCGACAGCTCCTCCTGTTGGCGGTGAATGCTTGCAACACGGACCTGCGCCTGTCGCACATCAGCCGGAGCCCCTCCCCTACCCGTAAAGGCCTTTGTGTCAGCATCCTGTTGACAAGGCCTACTGCCGCAGCGCGGGTCGACGACGTCGGCAGCACCCGGCGGTTCGGGTTGCGCCAGCTCGCTCACCAGCGCACCTCAGTCGACCAGCCCATCGTCCGTTGCCTCATCCCGAGCTGCGCCACGCTCCGAATCGATGGCCGCGATGTCGGCGGCCACGCGCTCGAGCATGGCCTTCTCGGTGTCCGAAATCGCGATGCGGCGCTGGGAGTGGCGCGAGATCGGGTGGCCTGCATAGATGCCGGCTGGCACAGCACCGAAGATCCCGGAAACGGCTGCGACACGTTTTTGCGCATTGGCGTCCGCGCCGGGCAGGAAGTCGGCGCGGCTGAGCGCCAGCAGGTCCGGCTTGGTGAGCCAGGTCTCGAAACGGATGAACTCCTCGAATGCGGCACGCATTGGCCGAGTGAATTGGCGGATGGCGTCATGCGCCTCCTTGTCGGAGAACAAGGCCTTGCGGCCGAGCGTCTTGACTACCCGGACGTAGTAGTCGAATTCCACGATCAGCTCAGCGATGACATAGCCGTAGGGGCTGCGGAAGCCGAGCTCCAGAACCTTCGGGTCGCGCGACTTGAGGATGCCGAAACCGAGTCCCTTGTCGGCGCGCTTCTTGAGCTCAGCACTGAACAGCTGTGCCTGGCGGTCGAGCGCGCGCCTGAGCTCCGGGATGCGGTGATCGGCGCGAAGAAGCGCCCAGTCGGCGTACGGGTTGTTGTTACGCGTGAGCGCCCACAGCGCTTTCAGACTCGACGCAACCCGCTTGCCGCCGGGAATCGCGTTGTAGTGCCCGGCCGGGTCGCGTCGGCGGCCCATGAACATCCGAAAGCCCTCTTTGGTATGCAGCGTCATGGTGTCCGCACCCTCGTCGACCAGCGAGCCAAGATCGCGCAGCTGAGTCGCGACCGCAGGTTCGACCGTGGCGTCGGCGCCCGCGGTGACGCGGTATTCCGCCTCCATCTGCTTCAGCGCGTCGCTGCGCTGGAGGTAGAGCTCGTAGCGCGCCCAGCGCGGATCGTGGGGATCGGGGTCGTCAGCCTCGATGAGATCGGCAAGCTTCTCACGCTCCCTGGCAATGCTGTAGCGATCGGGAAACGGGGAGCGATCGTCAGTCTCGAAGGCGACCGGGGTACCACCCGAAAAGACGGGATCGAGGAGCCCGGGCTGATCGTCGGCAGGAGCCGGAGAGGATCGAGGAAGCGGTGGGGCGATCGGGTGGGATGACATCGGTTCTTCCTCTAGGTGGCGTGGGAGAGGTCTTCGGCGGGCGGCTCGACCGGCTGCAATTGGACCAGCGCCGGGATGGGCGTGAAGCCGGGCAGGAAGTCGCATTCGGGAAGCGGGCTCCTCAAGAGCTGCCGCAGCGCCGTCATGTCGACGGTATAAGCGCCGGTCGCGCGGCTGACCTTGCGACTACGGATCAGGCGGCGCTCTTCCAAGCGCAGCAAGGCGCGCTGGACAACCTGATGGCCCAGCAGCATGTAGCCGGCCAACGCGCGGCTGGATACGCGGACCGGGGCACGGTCTGCGCCCCGCCACAGCAGGGCGAGGAGCACCGCAGTCGCAGCGTAATCACCGTTCAGGCGAACGAGCACCTCAATGGTGATCTGCGGTTCGGAAGGGCTGTGTACGGACATAGGGAAGCACGGCTGGTTGAGGAAGTCCCCGCCAGAAGCGCATTGCACTGGGTCGATTGAATCCAGCGGCTATTGCGTGTGCGCTGGGTTGAATGAATCCAGCGTTTACGGCGTGGACGTTGGGTTGGAAGAATCCAGATGCTCGATGCCCTCGGCGTCCGCATCGAACTCGTGCACGACGTGCCACAGCGTGGCGATCGAATGGTCAGGGAATGCGCGATGCAGTTCCACGAACTGACGCTGCGGCGGGCACATGCATCGAATGGTGGACCAGGCGTTATGGACCGCCTCGCGAACACTCGGATCGGGAAGAGCCGGCCGGCCACGCGGCGGCGGATCGGGGCAAAGTAGTGCGCGTTGCTGCTGAATCTCCGCCAAGGTCATCTTGAAGAGGTGAACCAGCAGCGGGGGCTGGGCGCCGTGCATGACGTGATATTCCATCAGCTGCCGCATTTCGGCGATCGCGCAATGCCGTCGATAGGCGGCCTCGAGGGTTGCGGGATCGAAATGAATGCGGACATCGAGCTGAGGCATGCCGGCGATGGATGCGAGGTCGCGGGCGGACGCGGCACGCAAGGTGTCGAGGATGTCGGGGGTGAGCCCGGCCTCGAGCAGCGTCTGCAGCTCGCCGGTGTCGAGCAGATGAATGAGATGCGACAGCAGGGCGTACCGCAGTTGCTCGCTTCTTATGGGGATCATCTCGCGCCTCCTACTCCTTCTCGACGCTGGGCGGCTTCGCCGCACATGCGCCGTGGTACGCGTCGAGGAGCGATCGTGTTGCCGCCCAGGAGGATGGGTCACGCAGCAAGGCCATGATGGGGTCGGCCTCCGTCTCGCGCCCACCGGCGCGGATCGACAGCTGCGCCAGGAGCCGGTGAGCGGCCGCGCGCCCGAGCTGCCCCGTCTCTTCCGGGTCGCCGGGCGCCGCCGGCAAAGGCTCAACACTGAATCCTTGTGGTCGACCGGGGTCCAGGCGGACGCAGTCGGACAACCGGAACACACGGACGAAGTCCGCGATCCGCTTCGAAAACCGTGCCCCTGTCCGCGCGTGCCAGCCCTTTCGCGTCGGCAGCGGGGCCGCTGCCGCCCTATGCCCCACCGCGTCTGTCGCATCCGACGCCGCGTCCCATGGCTGCGGCTCGCACAGGAGACGGCGGATCTCCGAATCAGGCAACTGCCGGTCGGCACCGGCGACCGCTTGTGCGGCGCGCTCCGCGGCCGACGGCGTGCATTTTGCGAGGGTCGCGAACTGCGAGGTCATGCGGGAGAGGATCATCTCCACCTCGTCCTTGCCGAGTCGTGGCGGATCGTCTATCTCTCGGACCGCGTTGATCTCCGTGGCGAGGTCGGCCACGAGTTCCTCGAATGCGGTCTGACGCACCAGGGGATCCAAATTGAGTGCGTTTGCGAGCTTGTCGAGGCACCCGAAGCGGGAGCGAATGGCGGCCGTGCTCTCGTGTGTGAGGTGCAACCCGATCGGGGCCAAGTAATCGATGGCGAAGAGGTAGTTGGAGGCGGTAACGCTGTGGAGCTTCAGGCCGCAGCGTTGGGCGTGCTCGGACAATTCGCGTAGGCTCAGTGGTCGCTGGAGCTCGGATTCGAGCTCGCTCTTGAGCAGTGCGGTGCCGCGGGCCTTCTCCCAGAAGAGGGTCTCCGCGCGATTCTCATTCTCGGCCAAGTGGGCCGCGATGACATCGGCCTCGCTCAGCCACCGATGCACGACGACGCGAATCCACTCATAACGGGCGTCGTGCGTCTCGAGCCATAGCTCCTGGACGATTTGCAGGCGCGTATTGCCGCCGAAATAGCACATGTAGCGGTTGGCGCCCGGCCTGCGAGTCACGCTCAGCGCATCCTTCAGACCACCCCGAGCTTCGATGGAGGCGCGGATATCGGCATACCGCTTGTTGGTTCGCACGCGGGGGTTACGGTCGTAGCAATCGATGTCCATGCACCGCACGAGCATCCAGCCATCGACGTCCTCGCCGGGCTGGAGGTCAGCCGCGGCGTTAGCCGCTTCCTTGACGGCCAAGCTGTGTTGAACGAGCCGCGCACGACGCTCGCCGGTTGTGGCATTGGCCGGGGACGCCTGGAGCTTTCCTCGCTTTTCCATGTGCTGTGCCAGTTCCTTAATGGAGAGGGAGTCAGGCAATCGCGTTCTGGACATCATGGCCATCGACGACCTCGCTGAAAGCTTCCGGCGGCACACCAGCGTGGGTGCCATCGAGGCTCGGAATGAGCTCCCACAGGAGCGCGTGCATTGCAGGACTCGCCTTGACCGGGTCGATCCAGTGCACCGGGACCTGAGCGGTGGCGGCATTGCGGTACGCAACGGCGTGCGGTATGACCGTTTTCAGGAGCAGGACCTTGCACTTGAGTTGCTGATAGCTCTCGCGAATCGCCAGGCCGATCTCGCGTGCGTCGCGGGTGTTTTCGTGGCGGTAGATGATCGCCAGCATTTGCGGCACGGAGATGCCGAATGCAACAGCCGTTTCCACACGGTTCAGCAGTTCCTGTGTGCCCGACAGGAACTCGCGCGCCGAGAGGATATCGGGCGAGATCGGCGAAAGGAGCACATCGGCTGCCAGAACTGCGGCATCCTGAAGGTGGCCCACCGCACCCTGGGTATCGATGAGCACGACATCGTAGTGCTCATGCAGCAGCGGACTGCGCAAGGCTAGTTTGATGCGCAACGCGCTGTCCATGCGCGGCGCCAGCCAGTCCTGGAGCGTCCCCTGCGGCGCATCGGAAATGACGATGTCCAGGCAGCCGTTCGGGTTGAGCTGCGGCTGTCGACGCAATGGCACGGGCGCGAGCGCGAAGTCGATGGTTGAAATGCAGTCGTCGGTGAGCGCACCCTGCTTGATCATTTGCGTCAATCCATGCCGCGCCCGCTTGGCAATGGGGTAATAGCGACTGAGGCTCGGCTGCACATCGGCATCGATGAGCAGGACACGCATGCCGATGTCGGCGAGCAGCGCGCCGAGGTTAGCGGTCAGGGTGGACTTCCCGACACCTCCTTTGGTCGATACGGTGCTGTAGACGATCATCCGATCTCCTCCGGTGAATTAACGGCGAGCGGGGGACGAAAGCGAGGGGAAAGCTTGAGTGTCGGCGAGGTGAGGCTGCGACACAGGCGCATGAAGCGACGAGGGCGTCCCTGATAGAATGGAGCTTGTTCGTATCCAGAATCGAACATCATTCGCAGCTTGTCAACGCGGAAACATACTGAAACACGCCACCTGCATGGGGACTGGATGCCCGGTTGAGTCGGTCTCGCGACCGCGGGCGGGTGGATCACGAGCACGCTCCAGGCGGCTCGGACGACTTGGGATCGACGAACGGCACCACGCTCGGATTCGACGGCGGAACAGGATTGAACCAGCGCTCGGGGTGCTGGATCACGACCGCGGCGAGCTTTCCTACGCGTTTGCCGCCGCGGCCGATTACGCCGAAGTGATGAACGTTCGAGTTTCCGGGGCCGACCAGGTGCCAGTGCGCCTTGATGACCTGGCGCTGGATGCCGATACCCTGCTTGTCGGATGGGCTTGTGCCAGGGTCCAACCCATTGCCGTCGTCGCCGTAGAGCGCTGCAAACTCGCGGAAAGTCCGCGGGGAGACCAGCGCCATCCCCTCGGGTACGAAATGGACCGGCGCGCCCGCTTCGTTGTAGGGGATGGAACCATCTGCGATGCCCTGTTGCAGCCACGCCATGAAGCGGCAGGCTGCCTCGCCGGGCGCCTCATGATCCGACTTGCCGCCGTCGGCGTCCGTCTTAGGCACGGACACGAACGGGGTGACGGGCCGGGTAGCCGGAGGCAGGCGGCCGCGTGTTCCGGACGCGGCACTGGCAGCCGTCGCCGAATCGTCATTCGAGAGGAATTCGTGGTTTCGGCCGAGCCCTGCGGTCGCGCCTGGCACCTCATATTCCTCGGCCTCACTGTTCTTCGCCCCGCTCGTCGGCTGCTCATCACTCGAGGATCGCTTGACGGCTGCATGGGCGGGTTTCGGGGAGGAACGGGGGATGGCGGGGTCAGGAGACCCGAGGCGCGTTGCCGCTCGGGGTGGGCATCACACGTCTTTGGTGCGCCGCCCAAGCGATCGCCCGGCGGCTCGTCGGGTCGCGTGCCCCGTGTCTTGCGGGGTGGTATGACGAAGAGCTCGCCGTCGAAGTCGGAGGGGTAATCGTCCACCGAGTCAAAAAGCTTCGCCAAGGGGAACTTCAGCATCGCGAACTCGTGCGTATACCCCTCGCCGCGGACCTCCACGTACCAGATCGCCTGTCCGGTATCGGGGTTGCGCTCAAGTAGGCCGTAGTCCTGCCAGCTGTCGAATAGCCGGTCGTTCTTCGCCGGCCCCGGGATGCTCGCGCCGTCGGTTGGATCGGCGCGCGCGATCTCTTCCCGTACGGTGTCCGCGAGCCGCTTCGCCACGAACCAGGCTGCGCCAGCACCGATCCAGCCTGCCGCACCATCCCGGTTGAGCGGCAATGCACCTTGGCGCAGCAGCCGGCGCATGGCATTCATCAGCTGATCGACCAGCGGGATGGCTGTCGCAGTCGCGAACTGGTTGCGTGGCCCCAGCTGCAAGTTGCTCGCGGCCGAGTGGCGATCCGCTTGGCGCACGATCTCGGCCAGCACCCCGGTCGCATCATCCCCCGACCAAGCCGCCTCGAGCTCGCGCATGACTGACGGTTCGCGCGCCACAAAGGCCAGGGCTGTTGCAGGGACGATCCTTGGTGCCAGCACCAGCGGCAGGCGACGGTGCGCACCGTAGTTGCGTTCGGCTTTCGGCGCGAATCGCACCTCATATTCGACCGCGTCGGCGGTCGGCATGTCGCCGCATACCGGCAGCCAGGGGCGTCCCGGACCATCTGGCCGTTCGGCGATGCTTACCCGCAAGTCGGTCATCGTCTTGCCGATGTCGTGGAGCAGCGCGGCGAGGATGACTGCGTAAGTCCAGTGATCGCGCTGGGCGTCGATCGCCTCGGCAGCGCCGCCTTTCGGCAGCAGGTATCCATTGCGCAAGGCGACCGCCGCACGGATGACTTCGATCGTGTGGGCGGCCAGGCCGCCAACGTGCGCGTGGTGGTGCGCCTCGCTCGCCGGCAGAAGCTGGACGAACTGCAGGTAGCCGAGGATCGCGGGCCCGACGTCGCGATCCCACATGGCTTGGCTCAGTTTCGATTCACGATGGATTTGTTGCAGCGCGTTCGAAAGCTTGCACACATGGACCAGCACCGGCGCGTCGAGGACCCTGAGCCAGCCCGTTCGGTTTGCCGCCAGTCCAGGGGCGGCACCGGTGGCCGGAGTCCCCGCGTTCGCCGGCTTTGCGTCGATATCGGCCCGACGTTGCTGCACGACCCGTTCGCGGCGGATAGACCAGCCGAGCCAGCCGCCCAGCGCTGCCGCAGCCAGGAAACATGCGCCAGCCAGCTCGATCATGTGGATCAGCTCCGGCGATTGTAGATCTGGGCTGCACAGAACTGCGCCAGCAGCCAGTTCTCCAGGACTTGCGGTGGTGGCGCCGGCCGCTCGGACTCCCACACTTCGACGGTCGTACCTCTACAGAACGAGGAGAAGGTCTCCGCCAGAGGCCTCCACTTCTCATCGCCACGTTGGGCGCGGTACCGACAGAACGGCAACGCGGCCAGATCCGTGGCCAGCCGGACCGGATCGGCCGGTCGCAGCGCCTCCACGTAGCGCGCCAGCAGACCCCGGACCGTCAGCACCGGATCGTCCTCCGGGTAGAGGTACACCTCCAGGCCGTCGTATCGCCCGAGCCAGCCCAGCAGCACGCTGCGCCATCCCGGCTCGCCGAGGCCCTCGAGGAAATGACCGATGGTCACAACGGCCTGGGTACGGGCCTCCTGCTGGAGGGGGGAAATCGGCGGGGGTAGGTCGTTCATCACGAAGACACGTCCGGAAAGGTGCGAGTTGTTCTTCTTCACATCGTGGCCCGAGCCTTGGACGGCCGCCCGCGGCCGCGCATGGCCCGTCTTACTTTCGGCATAGGACAGAGGACTTGGTGAGGAGTCGATGGCACCCACGATTGCCGGATCGCGACGAGAGCGTGCCGCATTTCGCCCTTTCCGTCAGCACCAAATTCGCGCCAGGTTTTTCGACTTTCCGCTTGACATGCCGCAGCGGCAGTGCCGGCCCCTTTGGCGCATTTGCCTTCAGGCTGCTCCAGGCGGCCTGAAGGCCCCGTCTCCCGTCGGCCTTTGCCGCAAGGCACCCCGTACCAGTAAATCCTTCGCCCAGCGGAATTTGCGCTGGGCGCCCTTTCGGGTTGGGCCCGTAGCCCGGTAGAAGGCGGACCGCCGCGGGCCGCCCACCCTTCAATCCTTTCGCCCGCCATTTTCTTCATCTCGTTGCAAGGCGAAACTCAAAAAATCTTTTTTGAATTTCGGGCTGCAAGCCGGCGACGCGCTCGCCACACTGCGCCCCGTGACTGGCCGCTGACCCCAGCAGCCCGGCGTCCTCACCGCCTCCCGGTGGGGACGCCTTCCATCACGGAGCAGACCGCCATGTCTCGCCTTCTTGCGCTTGCGCTACTGCTGGTTGTCACCGGTGCGTCGGCTACCCCGCCCCCGCCCGACCACGTCCGCCTTGCCCGTTACACCGACGCCGAGCCTGTCCCTGCTGCAGCCGTCGTCGATCCTCTCACCGTCGTCGCGACCGTCCACTTCCCTCGCGAGCAGGTGCGAACCGTAGGCGATGCGGTCGACTATCTCCTCCTGCGGACCGGCTACCGCGTGGCATCCGCCGACCCCGCTGCCACAACCCTCCTGGCCTTGCCCTTGCCCGAATCGCATCGCGTCCTGGGGCCCTACCCTGCCCGCGCCATTCTTCAGGTTCTCCTCGGAAACGCCTACGACGTGAAGGCGTCGCCCGTCGATCGCACTCTGGCGATCGCCTTGCGTGATCCTGGCTCCGCGCCCCCCGGCGCGGTGGCGACGGTTGAAGAGGTCGTCATCCGTCCCGTCGCCCCCGCCACGCCACTGGAGGCGATCCAATGAACGCGCCGCAAACCCCGCCCGTCGGTGCATCCTCCCGCCCCACTCCGCGATTTTCGCTGCGCTCGCCGGGCCACCGCACGCTCGTGCTGTACCTGATCACTGCCCTGCTCGTCGCTGGCACAGTCTTCCTTCTCCTCGGCTCACGATCGTCGGAACCGGTTCCGGAACCGGAGCGTACCGAGCCGGAGCGGCAGCCACTCCCGCCGATCGCGGCGCCCGAGCCCCCGCCGGCACCTCCTGAGTCGCCGCGTATTGACCGGCTTGACGAGCGCATCGTCGAACTCTCCCGCTCCTTCGACGCTCTCGAGGCCCGGTTTTCCACCATCGAAACCCGCCTTGTCGCGTCTGACGAGCACAACGACGACCTCCGTGCGCAGCTGGAAGCGCTCGCCAATCCGCCCCGGCCGGCGCCGGTCCCGGCGCGTCGGACCGTGGCCACCAAGCCACCCAAGCCGCAAATGCCCACGGTCCTGTCGATCGACACCTGGGGCAGTGAGCCCTCTGTCGCGATTCGCGGCCTGCACGGCGAGATGACGTTCTATCGCGAGGGCGATGTCGTGGGCGTTGCACGCATCGAGCGCATCGACCCACAGGCCCGTCGGGTCCACCTCCGATCGTCCGATGGCACCCTGACCGCCATCGGTGTACAGCACTGAGGGGCTGCGCATGCGCAAGACCGTCCTCTTCCTCCTCGTCGCCGCGCTGCACCCGGCCGCGGCAGTTGAAACCGGCCACACGCGGCTGCGCGGCGTCCAACCCGGTACCACCGCCACCAACCCCTCCGCCGCCGAGGCCACCGAAGTTGCCGCCGTCGATCGCGTCGAGGCTGGCTACTGGGCCATCACCGTCGAGGAGCTGCAACGCGCGCGACACCTGATGCACGGCCCACGTGGCGCCTTCAGCGTATCCAACATCAGCCCGGTCGAAGTGCTTGGCATCCACGCCCGCTCCGACGCGGAGCGGGATCGGTATGCGGAGCTCTTCACCAAGCTGTTGCACGACGATGCTCAGCGTGTCCTCGCGTGGCAGCGAGCCGGTGATGCGGCGATGCGACGTCTCTTCCCGCACGACAAGGCGATCGACTTTGGACGCGCCCCGAACACTCCCTCCCTCCCCAACTGGTACTTCGCGCCGGGAGGGGCGGCGCCATGAGCGTGTCCGGCGCACGTCGCGCCTTCCTCGCCCGCCTCTGTCAGGGCGGGCTGCTCGTGGCAGCGCCGGCGCTCGCCTTCGGCAGCGAGCGCCGACAGACGGTCTATCCGCCGGTCCCGCCCGCCTACCTCAGCGTGGCCCGGTCGCTCACGCTTCCGCCCAAACTCCTTTTTGCGATCGCGATCCAGGAATCCGTCATGCAGTGGGGGGCGCTGGCGTTGCCCTGGCCATGGACGCTCAACGTCCGCCGTAGCCCCCGTCGCTACCAACGTTATCCGGAAGCCGTCAGCGAGCTCAAGCGCGTGCTCGCGCAGGGCGTACGCAATGTGGATTGCGGCCCGATGCAGGTGAACTGGCACTACCACGCCGACAAATTGCGTACCCCCGAGCTCGCGCTCGACCCCTGGCACAACCTGCGGGTGGCCGGCGCGATCCTTCTCGACCGCCGTCGCTCCGCATCCAATTGGTTCGACGCCACCGGCGCCTATCACAACCCCGCCGACCTCGCGCGAGGCAACCGTTACGCGCATTCCGTCTTCGCCCGATTGGAGAGGATTCCCGATCATGCCTGAGCTGCTGCATTGGACAGCTCTCGCTGCATCCCCCATCGGAGCCGATTGCGCGCGGCTCTCCGCTGCGTTTTCCACTGCTCTTGTCGGAGATGATCGCGCCGGGACGACTCGGGCGCCCTATCCCATTCGCTTCGATCTTTCTCCTTACCGCCGCGGTTTTTTCGACTCCTCCACCGCTGCAACGGCGGTTTTAGCACAACCATGGTCCGCTTCAATGGCCTCCTCTCGGGCTATGGATCATGGTTGTGCGCTCTTCTTGCGGAATCGCACATGAGCCAGGGCACCATCGAGGCGTGGCTGCGCCCCCCAATCGAAATCTGGAGTGCCCTGACCGCGGCGAGTTGCGGGCTCGTCGCACTCGTCGCCCCGTGGGCACTGATGATGCCGCCTGACCTTGGCCTTGGCACCGCCGGCCTCGCCTTCGGCTTCTCCGGCCTGCGCGCCCGCCAGGCATGGCGCGTAGGCCGTTATCAGTACGGGCTCACCCGGTACAAGGTGACGACCATCGCGCCGCACAAACTGCCGCGCGTTCCGGGAAAGCTGTACCTGGGCGAAGGCTTCGCGTGGGGGCAACAACACACCCAGCGCCGCATCGACGCCACGCGGCCACAGGCCCACCCCTATCTGGTCGAGGGCGCAAGCTTTCGCGCGATGCGCGCGCTACTCCGCGCGATGGGTCCGACCCCGCTCAAGCCGCTGTCCGCGGCGCTCCTCCTCCCGCGTTGGTGGAACCCGCTCTCCGAACCTCCCGATCTCGGCGGGACGCCGGTACTGCATGGGGTCGAGCCGGACGAGGTCCACGTCGCGCTCGGGCAGAAGCATCGTCCCGGTCACCTCGCCGTCCTCGGCACGACCCGCGTCGGCAAGACTCGTGCGATGGAACTCTTCGTCACTCAGGACATCCGCGATGGGAAGGTCGTCATCGTCATCGACCCGAAGGGCGACGCAGACCTCATGCTGCGCGTCCATGCCGAGGCCGCTCGCGCCGGGCGCCTGGACCAGCTCTACCTCTTCCACCTGGGCTACCCCGACATCTCCGCCCGTTACAACGGCATCGGCAACTTCGCCCGCATCACCGAGGTCGCGAACCGCACGACGAATCCGCTGCCCTCCAGCGGCAACTCGGCGGCGTTCAAGGAATTCGCGTGGCGCTTCACGAATCTCGTCGCCCAGGCCCAGGTCGCCCTCGGGCAGGTCCCCACCTACGGCCTGCTGCTTCGCAACATCACCGACATCGAGCCCCTCTTCCTGCGCTACGCGACCCACGTGTTGCGCACGGAGGGACCCGAGAACTGGGAGACCCTGGTAGAGGACGTACAGACCCGCATCGAAAAGCGCCAGATCACCGTTCCGCGCGCGCTACAGGATCGCAGCGACCGCCTGATCGCCCTCGTGCACGTACTGAAAGATCTGCAACTGCCCAATGCGGTACTGCAGGGGCTTGCCACCGCAGTGCGCTACGAACGGAGCTTCTTTGAGAAGATCGTGGCCTCGCTCGGCCCCTTCCTGGAGAAGCTCACCACCGGCCCCGTCGGCAAGCTGATCTCGCCCGATTACTTCGATCCGGCCGACGATCGTCCCATCTTCGACTGGATGCAGATCATCCGCCAGGACGGCATCGTCTATGTGGGCCTCGACGCGCTCTCCGATGCCACGGTCGCGGCGGCTGTCGGCAACTCGATGCTCGCCGATCTCGTGAGCGTCGGCGGCAAGCTCTACAAGACCGGCCTCGATCCTCACCACCCCGAGGGCAAGATCATCCTGCCCGACGTGGCCTGCCACTTCGACGAGGTCAACGAGATCGCGGGCCCCGAGTTCGTGCCGATGGTGAACAAGCTCGGCGGCTCGGGTTTCAGCATCACCGCCTACACCCAGACCATTCCCGACATCGAGGCGAAGCTCGGCGATGCCGCCAAGGCTCGCCAAGTGCTGGGCAACTTCAACAACCTCATCATGCTGCGCGTGAAGGACCCGGGCACCGCGGAGTTCTTCTGCAACCAGTTGCCCGAGGTCGACGTCCAGCATCTGATGGTGGTGACCGGCGTGAGCGACACGGACGGGTCGACCGAGACGGATTTCACCTCGCGCAACGAGGACCGCCTCACCACACAACGGATGCCGATGATCTCCCCCGCCGACATCATGGCCCTGCCCCAAGGCCAGGCCTTCGCGCTACTGGAGGGCAACCGCCTCTTCAAGCTGCGCTTTCCGCTGCCCGATGCCACGAACGATCGCTTCATTCCGGCGTCGCTCCGCGACGTGGCGATCCAGATGCGGGCCAAGTATCGAACGGCCGAGGACTGGGCCGCGCAGACCGATTGGCTGAAGGACATGCCGATCGGGCTCGTCGCGCCACTGGGCTTCGACACGTCGGGCGGTGACACCGGGGAGGCATCATGAGTACGACCGCTTCGACCTCGCCCCCCGCCCACCACCCGGCACCCCAGGCATCGACCGCAGCGGCGGGCCGGTCCCGCGGCCCCATTGCCGCCCTGGTGAGCGTTGTAGTCGGCCTCGCCTTTTCCACCCTCAGCTCATGGATCTTCGGGACGGCCCTCACCGTCCTGGGCGATCACACGTTCTGGAAGGGCCGCGGCGTCGAGCGCGCGATGGCCGCAGTGGAGGAGGACTTCGGTTACCTCCAAGGCTATCCCCGATCGCTCATGGTCGACGACACGGTCGCCCTTGCGCGCGACTTCGCCGAACTCGTCGCACGTCCGTTCCGGTGGCTGGGCGCTCCCGCCTTCATCGTCCGTACGGCTGCCATCGAGCCCGACGTGGTGGCGAATCCCCATGCGCGCGCCGCTCGCCGCATCGTCAAGGAAGCCGGGCGCGTCGTCGAGACCGCTATCTACGTCGCCCAGGACACCGCCATCCGCCTGGCGATCGCCTTCTTTGCGCTGCCGGCCTTCGCGATGGCGATCCTCATCGGCCTGATCGATGGCCTGGTCCGCCGCGACCTGCGCAAGTGGACCGGTGGCCGGGAGTCCTCCTACGTCTACCACCACTCGAAGCGCTTTGCCTGGTGGTTCCTCACTGCCGGCTTCACCGCCTATCTCGCGTGGCCCTTCGACGGATTCAATCCGGCATACCTCGTCCTGATCTTCGCAACCCTGGTGGCCGCCGCCGTCTCGACCACCGCCAGCACGTTCAAGAAGTACTTGTAGCAACCGAGGAGTCCGTCATGTCATTGCCGCTCCGCTCCACCATCGCCGCCCTTGTCGCCGCTGCCGCCTTGCCGGTGGCGGCCGACGCCGACCGCGAGCGCGAGAACCTCGCGCGCCTCGAGCACGAGCTCGCGCTTCTCGCCTCCGAGATTCGCGCGGCGAAGGCCGATGCCCCCTCCATTGCTCGCATCCATTTTCAGTACGACGACCTCGCCCGCGACATCGATCTCATCCGCGCCGGTATCGCCGATCACCTCGACGCGCCGCGCCATCCTCGCCCGATCGAACCGCTGAAGGGCGATTACCGGCGTTGAGCCCGGAAGCACCGCCATGTCGCCCCAACAGTCCGCCGCCTTCGCTGCCGCCGCCGGCTACCAGCCCGGCTACATCGCGCTGTTCTTTGCCCTGCTCGTGGGCGCCGTGATCGTCCTCTGGGCCGCCGACATGGTGCGCAGACTCGGGATCGAAGGCATCGACGACCCGCGCCGTCTACCTATGCTCCTGTTCTACAAGCTGCGCGTGCTGATCATCGTCCTGTTGCTGATCGATCTGCTCACCTAGATCGCGGCCACCCTCGCAGGCTGAGCCGCAAGCCTGCAAGCCTTCCACGGTGCGGCGCCTCACCTTTTCACGGAGGAAACCATGAAGCTCCTCATCCCACCTTCGGGCGCAGCGAGCACCACGGATCGTCACATGGCACAAGCGCCGGCGCCTTGTCTGTGGCACCAGGCGAACCGCGCCGCCCGCGCCCTGTTGCTGGGCCTCGCCGTCCTCGCCTCGGCTTTCCTCGTCGAACCGGCCTTGGCCGAACTGCCGACGGCCGTCGCCGCAGACGGCGCCGCTTCCGGGGACTACATCGCGATCGGCAAGCAGTACTTCAAGAACGGTCTGATTGTTCTCGGACTCATCATCGCCACGCTGGGCTTCATCGCGGTCGCCGCGGGCGGCATCGCGAAGTTCAACGAATACCGCATGGGTCGCGCGGAGCTCGGGGATCTGGGCGTGCTGGCCGTCGTCGGTGCCGTGGTGCTGGTGCTCATGGTCTACCTCCTCAACGAGGCCGCCGTCATCATCGACTAGACGCCGCCATGGACTCCTCCAGCCCCCTGGCGTCGCTGCCGGAGATCTCCGTCGGGCCGGGCCCAGCACCGCTGCCGGATCGGGTGAACGCGGAGCCCGCGATCATCAAAGGACTCTCGTACACCGAGTCCAAGTGGACCATCGGGATGGCCTTCCTGCTGTGGTTCCCGGTGGGCAGCGTGGTGGGCCTCGCCCTGCGGCACTTCCCGGTGGCCGTGCTCATCATCGCCACCGGTCCCATTGCCACGGTCTGGCTCACGGCAGGGTACCTCGCCACGATGAAGCGCAATCGCCCCGATCACTACTACGTTCAGTTGCTCAAGCGTCGCGCGGCGCGCCTCGGCCTCATCCGCTCCCATTTCGTCACGCACGCGGGCGCCTGGGACCTCGGCCGCACACTCGAGCCCCCTCGGGTGGCGAAACGCCGGAACCCGTTGTGCTGAGACCCGGAGCATTGCCATGCCCGCCTACACCGACAACCTCGCAAACGCCCGCGCGACGATTCGCCTCCAGTCCTGGGCCATCCTCGTTGCGCTGGTCATCGTGCTGATCGCGGTGGCCGACCGGTTCATGAGGCAGACGGACTTCACCGTGCACATTCCGCCAGACCTCTCCCGCGGAGCCACCGTTCGGGGGGGACGTACACCGGCGGTTCCGCCTCCGAACGTCTATGCCTTCGGGTATCTGATCTGGCAGCAGGTCAACCGCTGGGCCAAGGATGGCTCCAAGGACTACGTCGCGCAGATCTACGCGCTCCAGAACTACCTGACGCCCTCCTGCCGGGAGCAGCTCCTCAGGGATGTCAGCACCAAGGCCGGGGATGCGGAGCTGATCCAGCGCACCCGCGCCCTCCTGGAGATTCCCGGGTACGGCTATACCGCGAACCGGGTGACGGCGCACGGCAACGGAGGATGGACCGTGCTCCTCGACGCCCAGATTCTCGAGACCTCCAGGGGAATGCCCGTCAAGGACACCTTCATCCGCTATCCCCTGCACGTCGTGCGCTACGACGTGGACCGTGAGCGCAACCCCTGGGGTCTCGCCCTGAACTGCTTTGCCGGCCGTTATCCCGAACGGATCGACCCGCAGGCGCTCGAGGCGCCGATCGCCACCCAGCCGGCGCCCGCGGCACCACTGCCTCCGGCCGCAGCACCCTCGGCTGCCGATCCAGGTTCGGACCTGCCGGAGGCCGTGCCGCTACGGATCCCGGAACCCCAGGAGAAGTCGCCATGATCGCCAGTCGCGCCGCCCCAGCGCTTGTTTGCCTCGGTGTTCTTGCCTCCGCCTCTGCACAGCAGCCCGAAGCCACGGCCACGTTCCCGGCAAACCTGTCACCGCGTCCTGTCGGGCCAGAGGCGGTGCCAACCTGGCATCCCGCAGGCACGACGACCATGGATCTCGGTGCCCTTCCCCCGCAACCGGCTCCCTCGCCCGCTCCGGCACCCACTCCGGATTCCGACCGCTCTACGGCTGGGAAACCCGCACATTCTCCATCACCCCTCGAAACGCAGGCGGCAGCCCGCCCACCCGCTCGCCCCGTCGATCGCCAGCCCGATGGCGGCCGTACCCAGCATATGCTCTTCGAGCGCCTCCCCGTCCAGTTGCTCCTGAGCCCGGAGCGGGAGCGCCTGGTGCAATTCCCGTTCGTCGCGGCAATCGATGTGCCCGCCGGCCTACAGAGTCTGCTCGAGGTCCAGATTATCGAAGACACCGCGTATCTGACTGCAAACGCCCCCTTCCCGCGCACACGCCTGTATGCCCAGGCGATCGACGGCAACGCGACGGTTCCGCTCGATGTCGAGTCGCTCGAAGGAGTCCAGGTCCCGCCGATGCTCCGCGTCCATCTACCCGGTGATGTCGCAGGAGAGCGTGATGAGCGCGCCGAAAGCCGGTCGAACGACGACCCGGCGGTCGACATGATCCAGCTCACGCGCTACGCCGCGCAGATGCTGTATGCGCCAGCCCGCCTGCTTCCCGCGCTGCCGGGTGTGCGCCAGGAGGCGGTCGATCAGTCGCCCATGGTCGGCCTCTACCGGGGTGGAGAGATCGAAACCGCGCCTCTCGGGGCCTGGTCGAGTGGGTCACTGCACGTGACGGCGGTGCGCTTCACGAACCGCACCGGGCGCGCCATCGACCTCGAGCTGGACATGCGGTGGCTACGGGGGCAGTGGATCGCCGCCACGCCCCAGCACTGGCATCTCTCACCCCATGGTTCCGAGGCCGACACCACCGCCGTCTACCTCGTCTCCGATCGGCCGTTCCCGGCCGTGCCGCTGTGGCGCTAGGAGGCCGTCATGCAGATCGCCCAGAACAGGCTCGTCCCCGTCCTCGCCGTGATTGCCCTCATCGGGACCGGATACATCCTCTACAAGCAGAGCGAGTCGCCGGGCGTCGAGCCTGGCCCGCCCCTGACCAAAGTGCCGGAGGCCCCCTTGCCACCCACCGCCAAGGGGGCCGACGCCGATACGCCGCAGGAAACCCTCAAGACCGTGGTCGCGGGCTACACCGAGCTGAACGACCGGGTGCAGTCTTTGATCGCCGAAAACCGCCGCCTGCAGGAGCAGAACGATCGCCACCAGCGCAGCGAGGACCGCATCCGCGAACAGCTTCGCCGCGAGCTGCGCACCGAGATGACAACCGAAATGGACGCCCTCAAGCGCCAGCAGCCCGCCGCGCCCGACTCTCAGCCGTCGGGCGGTCTACTCGGATCAGCGGTCGGCGCGGCAAACCTTCCTGCCGGCTTCGGCTTCGACAAGGCGAAACCGGATGCGGCAACATTCGCCGGGACCGGCGCGCCGACTCGCGTCCTGCCACTGGGCTACGAGATGGGCAAGGGCGCCGATGGACGGCAAGGTGCTGTGCGCAAGGTCACCCTCGGCGAAGGGGCGCCGCCCGCCAACCGGACGAAGGGTGCCCAGGCTCGAACGGCCACCCCTGCCCCCACGCCGTTCTACACGATCCCGGAGAACGCGACCCTGACGGGTGTCGCCAACATGACCGCGATCATCGGCCGGGTACCGGTGGACGGCAAGGTGACCGATCCGATGCAGTTCAAGCTTCTGCTGGGGCCCGAGAACCTGGCCGCCAACGGTCATTACCTTCCCCGTAACCTCGCCGGCGTCGTGGTATCGGGAATCGCCATCGGGGACATGACGCTCTCCTGCGCCGAGGGTCTCATCCAGTCTATGACCTTCGTCTTCAACGACGGGAGCATTCAGACGGTCAGCCGTCGCCGCGACGGCACGACCCCGTTGTACGGCGCGACCGGCGGGACGGCCGTCGGCAAACCTTCGCTCGCCGCGGCGCCGAAGCTCGGCTGGATCTCCGACCGCCACGGCAACCCTTGCATCCCCGGGCAGTTCGTCACCAACGCTCCGACCGTCCTCACCGACACCATCGGCCTGCGGAGCCTGTCGATCGCGGGCCAGGCAGCGGCCGCGGCCCAAACGACCACGACGGAGAACGTCTTCGGGACCACCAGCAGCCGGGTCACGGGAAGCAAGGGCACCTACATCCTCGGGCAGATGGCGAGCGCCGGCACCGACGAGGTGACGAACTGGCTGATGCGCCGACTCGCCGACAGTTTCGATGCGGTCGTCGTACGCGCTGGCGGCGAGGTGGACGTGCACATCGACGCCGAGATCCAGATCGACAAGGCGCCCGACGCGAGGCGCATCGACTACGGGCGTCTGGACGCGTCAGCAACCGGGACTTCCCATCTGCGAGGTAGCTACTATGGACTGGACTGATTCTTCGCGAATCGCGCGTCTCCTCGCGGCCGTGGCGATGGTAGTCCTCGCCCTCGGCGCCTGCAGCGTCGCCGGACCCCGCAAATCGCCCTTGCCCGACGACGGGCCCACCGTCGAGGAGATCTACCGCGAACGCACCTCCGAGTACCAGCGCATCCGCGCCCGCGAAGCCCTCCCGCTGCGGCCCGCCACCGAAGTCTTGCCCGGCCCGGTCCTGGAGCCGGCGATGCTCCAGCTCGAACGCCGCTTCGCCCGGCTCCCCAACCCGGATCTCATCATGGTCGTGTTTCCCCACCTGTCCCGAGGGAAGTATCCGGCGCCGGGCTACGTGACGGCCTTTCCAATGTACGAGCGGATCGAGTACTTGCTCCCCGGCGAGGCGGACGCGATGCGGCCGGCGCGCACGCCGACTTCCGCGTCCACTCCCGCCCCGAGCGTCCCGCCGGCCCGCGACCCCGCCACCACCCGGGTTGCCCGTCCCTGAGGGAGCGATTGCCATGCTCGGACTGATTCGCATGCTGGGGCTCACACTAAAGGCAGGGTCCGCCCCGGATGACGACAAGGGCTCCCACCGCGAGCCCGCCATGTCGAGGAAACCGCTCCCGGTCCGGGAGCGCCGGCGGCTTGCCTCCCGTCCTCCCAGCATCACCGACCTTCTGCCCTGGCGGGACTTCGACGAGGAGACCGGTACCTTCCTCCTTGAGGACGGCGTCTCGCGCGCACTGCTCTACGAACTCGACCCGCTGCCGAGCGAGGCCTGCGCCGACCAATACCTCAAGGCACGCTGCGCCGAGATCCAGGCAGCCCTTCAGGCCCTGCCCGAGTACGACGAGGCGCCTTGGGTCGTCCAGTTCTTCTGCAACGACGACACAGACCTCTCGTGGCAGATCGAGCGCATACGCGAATACATTGTCTCGGTACATGCCAAGGCCCCCGAGCGGGCGCGGCAGATTCTCGCGAGCGACTTCACGCGCCACTTCCTCGCCGAGATGGCTGAGCATCTGTCGCTCGTAGCCCGGCCCGAGGGCCTCTTCCTTGACGAAGGCGTTTCGGGCAACCGGTGGCGCGGTCAGATCCGCCGCGTGCGTTGCGCCATCTATCGCCGCTTCCCACCAAACTTCGATTTCTCCCGGGAGCTCCTCGATCCCGTCGAGACGCTGCGGCAGACAGCACGCGGGCTCGTCGCCGGTCTGGCGCAGACCGGCATCCATGCCCGGCCGATGAACGCCGCAGACTTCCATGCGTGGCTCCTGCCGTTCTTCAACCCAAAGCCCGACTTCGCCGGAACCGTGGGCGAGCTCCTCCGGCTGTGTCCGTACCCTGGACCTGACGAGGCGCCTGACGACCTCGATCTTGGCGAACTGCTCTTCCTCGCTGCACCCAAGTCGGATCCCGAAGCGGGTTTGTGGTTTTTCGACGGCCGTCCCGTGCGCGCGCTGGCACTGCAGTCGATGCGCAAGCTCCCCGAGATCGGCCACTTCACCGCCGAACGTGACCAAGCCGGCAAGCTCTTCGCGCGTTTCGACCGTTTTCCCGAAGGCGCGATGCTGTCGGCCACCCTCGTGATCTGCCCCCAGGACACGATGACCGGTCGCGTGGAAGCCATCAAGAGCGCCTCGCGCGCAAACACCCTCGAAGCCGCCCACACCTATGACGAGGCGGTGGCCGTCCTCGACAACATGCGCACCGACAAGCTCTACCCGATGTATCTGACGCTTTTCGTGCGGGGCGAGGACACCACCCAGCTGGGGCGCACGGTGGCGGACCTCACGGCCGCCCTGCATATATCGGGGCTCAGGTTCATTCAGCCGGTGGACGAGCTGCAGGGCTGCGACGTCTTCCTGCGCGCACTGCCGATGTGCTTCGATCCCCGGTTCGACGCCCGCCACCTGCGCCGCTCGCGCCTCGCCTTCGCCTCCCAGATCGCCGCCCTGCTTCCCCTCTATGGGCGCGCCCGCGGCACAGGCAACCCCGGCTTCTGGCTGTGGAACCGCGGCGGCGAACCCCTCCTGTTCGATCCCTTGAATCCCCGCGATCGCAACAAGAACGCCCACCTCCTCACCTTGGGTCCGACCGGCGCCGGCAAGTCCGCGACGCTGTGCTATCTCGCGATGCAGATGATGGCCATCTACCGTCCGCGCTTTTTCATCATCGACGCAGGGAAATCCTTCGGCCTACTGGGCGAGCACATGCGCCGCCATGGGCTCACCGTCAACCAGGTCGAGCTCACCCCCGACACGGAGGTCAGCCTCCCGCCCTTCGCCATGGCCCCCCGACTCTTCGATCAGGACGGAATCAAGGCCTTCGACGAGACGTTCGGGACGCCGGATGAAGACGAGCTCCCGGATTCGGACGCTGCCGAAGTTTCCGCGGTACTCGAGGAGGATGACGAAGCTGCGGACCCCGGCAAGCGCGACATCCTGGGCGAGATGGTGATTGCAGCCAAGCTGATGATTACCGGCGGAGAAGAACGCGAAATGCGCAAGATGAGCCGCGCCGACCGCTACCTGATCGCTCGCGGAATCCTGGCCGCCGCGCGCCAAAGCCGCGATCGCGGCCAGTCGCATCCGCGGGTGCAGGACCTAGCCCACGCCCTGATGGCCATGCGTAGCGACGAAAAGCTGGGCCCCTCGCGGCGCGACCGGGCCGAGGAGATGGGCCAGGCCATGATGGTCTTCTGCGAGGGACTGCGCGGACGGCTCTTCAACCGGTACGGCGCGACCTGGCCGGATGCGGACGTCACAATTGTGGAGATGGGCACGCTGGCGCAGGAGGGCTATGAGGATGCCCTTGCAGTCGCCTATACGTCCCTGATCACCCACGTCCAGGCGCTCGCCGAGGCGACCCAGTATGACCATCGCCCCATCATCAACCTGACCGATGAAGGGCACATCATCACCGCCAACGATCTGCTGAACGTCTACTCGGTCAAGATCACCAAGATGTGGCGGAAGCTCGGGGCATGGTACTGGCTCGGCACCCAGAACATGCAGGACTTCCCGGCCTCGGCCTCCCGCATCCTGAACATGTGCGAGCACTGGGTGCTGCTCACGATGGATCGCGACGAGATCGAACAGGTCGCCCGCTTCCGCACCTTGACCCACGAGCAGCGCGCGCTGATGGAGTCCGCCCGCAAGGAGCCGCCGAAGTACACCGAGGGGGTGATCCTCAATCCGCAGATGCAGGCCCTCTTCAGGAACGTGCCCCCGCCGCTCGCCATCGCGCTCGCGATGACAGAGAAACACGAGAAGGCCTGGCGCCTGGACATCATGAAAGCCACCGGCTGCACGGAGCTCGAGGCGGCCTATGCGATCTCCCGCGAGATCGCGGCGAAGAGGGCCACGTGATGGACGCCCCGGATCCTCGCGTACCCCTTACCGGCGACCTCGCCCTGAGCGTGCAGCTCGACCGCGTTGCAGCCGAAGCCCGCGGGAATCACCGGCTACTCTTCCTGGAGCACCTACCCGACGACACGTTTGCCCTGTGGGCCCGCGCCAAGGCTATCGCGGAGCCGGACGATGTGGCCTACATCCACCTGCTGCCGAGCGGCCGAGGGGTCGTTTCCGGGGTCATCACCGGCCTCGAGGTGGACGGCGACGGCCTGGACGACGACCTCAACACCGTGCTCTTCGGGCGCGCTCTGGTCCTCGTGGCCGGCCTCGACAATGCCCGCAAGCATCTGGGCGGGCGCCCGTTCGATTGGCTGGACTGGGCCGCCACCGCCCTGCCGCTCATGGTCGCCAGTACCGTGGACGCGACGCCGTTCGTACGCCGTCTGGGACGCCACCCCGTCGCCGTCGACCAGATCCTCAACGGCCGATTCTCGGGCACGGCCGCCCAGCTCGCGGACCGCGCCATCAAGTCCTCGCGGGAAAACCCATGAAGACAATGCGAAACTTTGCTGCAGCCGTCCTCCTTGGCCTCACTGCGACGGTCGTCCAGGCGGCCGACATCCCAAGCACCGGCTCCAGCCTCTATTACCGGCTGGGAGGCGGCGATCCCGCCTCGCGTGCCGCAAACCCCCGCGGCGTCCCCTACAAGCTCGCCTTGTCGGGGGTGGCACGCCTTCACTACTCATGCGGAGCCTACGACTTCGGGTTGTCCTTTCAGACCTTGATGAACCAGTTCGCAGCGCTTGGGACCCAGGTCACCAACGGCGTCAAGGCAGGCATCACGGCGCTTCCGCTGTACCTGTTCCAGCGCGCCTCGCCCGGCTTGTATGAGCTGTTTCAGACCTACGCTAAAAAGGCCGAGGTGGCGATCCAGATCGCCACCAAAAGCTGCGAGGAGATGGAGGCCCAGATCAAGGCCGGCGAGGATCCCTACGAGGATTTCATTCGCATGGCGCGGGGCGAGGCCTGGAAGCAGCAGGCGACCCTCACCAGGGATGTGGTAGCGGCGAAAGACAGTGTGGGCCTCAGTGCGGGGAATGACGGCATCACCTGGGTGGGAGGAGGAAAGGCTGGGGGCGTCGACCAGGAACCGGTCCGGATCGTATACGACACGGTATTCGGAGGTTTCAACGTCACAATGGGGCAAGCGCCCAAGACGCCGTCCGCCACCTATCCCGCTGTCAAATTGACCGGCACCTTCCCCTCTCCGGGAAGTGCCGCCACGTTCGGAACGGACGTACTTGGCGATGTGGAGGTCACTACCTGCAAGGAGAATGGCTGCCCCGTCCCGCAGTCGAAAACCGGCCTTGGCCTGATACAGAAGTTCGAGCTTGAAATCCCGGTTGTGCAAGGGCAAATCGACGCCGTATTTGCCAACGTCGTGCCACGCGGGACGGATCTGGCGGTGGCCTCCGCCCCTGGCGTCGTCGTGACGCGCGAGCTCGTCGACGCCATCCGCGAGCTCCCTGCCATCGAGCAAGGCATTGCGCGGCAGCGACTGGTCCAGGACGTGGCGCTAGCGAGGACCGTCGACAAGGCACTGATCATCCGGAACCTGCTCCTGACGGGACGAATGATCCCCGAGGTATACAAGACCGCCAATACACAGATCGAGTCCAAGCTCGCGGAGCTGAACCGCCACATAGACGACGTGCTCTACGAGGCCAACGTCCGTAAGCGCGTCATCTCCGAGACGGCGACGGTCCTGTTGGACAGTTATCACGCGACGCGCGCCGCTTCGGCCGCAAACGCCGTGCAGCAGCCGGTCGACCAGCAACCGATGATCGGTGGGCGGGTAAAGAAATGACTGTTCATCCGTTGCCGTCGGGACGCCGGCGCCTCGTCACCCGTCCGCTCGCGCGCTCCGCCGTTGTCGCCCTTCTAGCGGTCATCGGTGTCGCCGCTTTTGTCGTGGTAGCGGTGGTCTCGTTCGGATTCCGCGACGATCTGGTCGTCCTGCACCGAGCCGTTGGGCGGATCAAGCCGTATCTGGTCGGCGTGCACCTCCTCGCCATCGCAGCCCTGTGGCTCGCCTGGCCGCGGCTTGCCCACCGGCTGCCGGCTCGATGGCCAGAAGAGGCTCGTGCGGCGTTTCTGGGCGCGCGCCATCGGATTTGCATCGCCCTGCTCGCGATCGAACTCCTCGTGGTGCTCGGCATTCCGTTCGGCCGCATGTAGGAGGAACCCATCGTGAGCGTCGACAGTTACCTGGAGCTCTTCACCACCATGTACGGCTGGGCGTTCGCGGGCGTCTTTCGCGACATCCTGGTGGACACCGGCATCATCTTCCTCCCCTTCCTCTTCATCATCATCGGCACCTGGTTGCGCGCTCATGAAATCAACGCGGTCGAGGGCGCCGATGCGGCCTGGATGGTCCGGAAGATGGAGGTCGAGTTCTGGACCGCCATCTTCGTCATGGCCTTCTGCTTCACGCCGGTCGGCACCAGCCTAGAGAACGTCAACCTGCGCCACACGCCCGCCGCGACCGCACTCGATCAGGCCCCTGCCACTGCAACCGGAACGAACTCGGACAGCACCTACGACGATGCCTTCAGTTCGGTGCCGCAGCACCTCGCGCTGCCCCCCTGGTGGTTTGCCGTCATGAGCGTGTCTGGCGGGTTCAACGATGCGGTGCGGGGAGGCATTTCGGGTGGCTTGAGCGGCCTCCGGGAGGTGGAGGAATTCGCCCGCTCTGCCGCGGTGGAAGACCCGACCCTGCGCGCGGAGGTACAGCGCTTCTACAACGAATGCTACTTGCCGGCACGGTCCCGCTACCTAGAAGATCCGCCATCCCCTGCCGCGGCAGCCGCCCTAGAGGCCTACGGCGACGGTGATCCCGACTGGATGGGAAGCCACGCCTTTCAGTCCGACCCGAAACTCTACCCGGCCCTGCATGCGCGAGCCGGCGTGCCGGGCTTCGCCCTGGACGTTGCCCTTCAGGATGCTGACATGGACGCCAACGCCGCCGTCCCGGACTATGGGCGCCCCACCTGTCATGAATGGTGGACGGATCCCACGCTCGGGGTGCGCGCCAAGCTGGTCAAAGGCATCGGCAGCCTTGCGTCGGCAACCACGTCGCTGACCGAGAAGGTGGCGCTGGTCTTCAGCTCAGTGGCCGCCGAGAAGCGCGAGGATGGCTTGGCAAGGCTCGCCATGGGACGGTCGAACCCTGCGATTGCACCCGAAACGATGCTGCCCGACGACAACCGCCGCTGGTACCAGGCCCTCCTCGGCGCTGGCCCTGACGTCGCCGGGATGGCCGGAATGGTTAACAAGGCGCTTCACGCCCAGGCATCCCGCTTCCCCATCATTCAGTTCGCAACCCTGGCCCAGCCCCTGATCCTCATGGGCATCTACATGTTCCTGCCCCTGATCCTCGTTTTCGGGCGCTACAGCGTTCAGATCATGTTCCTGGGTGCGCTCGCCATCTTCACAGTCAAGCTGTGGGCAGTCCTCTGGTACATCGCGATGTGGATCGACGAACACCTGTGGGTTGCGATGTACCCCGACAGCGGACATCTGCTGTTCAACGTCCTGCACCTGGAGTTCGACACGGCACTCAAACGCAGCAGCTTGAATACGCTCCTCATCGGCCTTTACCTCGGCCTGCCCCTGATCTGGAGCGGGATGATGGGGTGGGCGAGCCTGCACGTGGTCCACGGCATCGACGCCATGAAACACAGCGCAATCACAGCAGGCATGGCCGCAGGGCAATCCGGAACGAACATCGCCACCCGCTTCGTCGGTGGCGTCGGGAACACACCCCGACGGGGTCGAAGATGAGCGTACCTGGCTCAGAAATGGACGATCGGATCGCCGGAGAACGCGCCGACTCTCTCCCCGTTCCGACCGACAGAAATCGGTTCGCGCCCATGCACCGTATAACCCGTGTACCCCCCCTCGGCGATGTCCAAGCCCCCAAGAGGTCCGTAATCGAACGGTGCGATGGCGTTACGTCCGAACGCGTCAGCGCCACGTTCATGGTTCTCCACATCGTCATCCCGTGCAGCCGTCATGAAGAAAGCCAACAGTTTCGCCGTCCCCGCCAAGAGGGCAAACGCGCCAACGAAGGTCACGCGAATCAGGTTCGCAATCGGCTTCATACGTGCCTCCTACGCCTGTGAGGAATGTACAAATGACAATAACCCATATTGACATATACGCCGCCCGACCCGGTACGTACACCTCGAAGGTGTACCGCGCTGTAAGTCACGTGATGGCAAGCATGTTCGTCCTGCCGTTCTCCGTCGGCCTCGCCATAGCAGATACGTCCAAGGCAACCGATGACATCAAGGCCGCCATCATTCGAAACGCCTCCGGGCAGGTTCGGCCCGTCTCGGTCGCCCCCACGCCGGTTTCCGGCATCTACGAGGTCGTCAACGGGATGGACGTGTTCTATGTGGACGCGACTGGTCGCTATGCCTTCGTGGACGGTCGCCTGGTGGACATGGTTGAGCGTCGCGATCTCACTCAGGCGAGGCTCGAGGCTCTCACGGCGATCCCATTCGCCGATCTGCCGCTCGAAATGGCGATCAAGACTGTCCGAGGGAACGGCTCGAGGCGGCTCGCCGTGTTCGAGGATCCAGCTTGCCCCGCGTGCCGGTCCCTACAGCCCACGCTCACCGCGCTCGACGACGTGACGATCTACACCTTCACCTACCCAGTCGTCTCCTCCGACTCAATTCCCGCGGCCGTGGGCACTTGGTGCGTCAGCGATCACCAGGCCGAGCAATGGCAGGCCTACATGGAAGGTGCGCCTGCGCCACGGCAGATCGAGCCTCACTGCGAGCCCGCAATGGACCGTGTCCGGCAGATCGTCGAGTTCGGACGTCGCCATGGAATCCGCAACACGCCTACCCTCGTACTGGCCGACGGGCGCCGGGTAGTCGGCGCGATCTCCGGCCCCGAACTCGAAGAAGCCCTGACGCGCGCTGCAAAGGGAGCACAAAAGTGAACGCGGCAGTGCGTCGGTTGATCGCCTCTCTGACCTGCGCGACCGTCCTTCCGTCTGTCCAGGCCCAGGAGCGGGTCGAAGTCTTCCAGCTCGGCACGCAACAGGTTCGTGGAACTGGGGCAGCAACGGTGTATCACGTAGATGGCATAGAGCGGATCAACGCCACCTTGTCCGCCGGACTGCCCTCCGATCCTGCCCAGGCCGAAGCAGTCGCCAAGCGCCGCTTCGAGGCTCTTACCGCAGCCGACCGCCAGGCGATCGGGGCCAGCGCACAGGGCCTGACCGCGGCCATGCAGTACCGGCTCACCAAGGTCCCGGCGATCGTATTCGATGGGGTGGCGGTCGTTTATGGCGTGGAGAATGTGGATCAGGCCCTCGCCATCTACCGGACGTGGCGAGCACGGGTCGGCCGGTAGGGGAAGCCGCATGCGTGCATGTTCCATCACCCGGTCAGCCAAGGCGCCGCGTCAACGCGCGCTCGTGGCAGCCTGCGTCGCCATCTGCACGCCCCTGGCCGGCGCGGTGGAGTCCACTACCACCGCAGCCCTCCTTACCCAGGCTGTCGCGAGCTACCCTGCCTGCAGCGCGTGGCATGTTTCGGGGATCTGTTTCTGGCTGCGGTGCACGCCCGCCGGCTGCTCCATCCGCACATCCACCCGCTTCAGCCATTTCGCCCCCGATCTGGTGGTGAGCACCTATCACGATACGGCCACCCACCCCTGGCCTGAGATCGGAATTCCGATCGCAGCGGCGAGCCGCGGACTCCTCGGGGCACTGCTCGGCGTCGAACTGTCCGACAGCGCCGGCACACACTCTCAGGCCGATCGCACCGACAAGCAACGGCGCTTCCGCGATGCCGACGCCATCGGTCACCCCGGGGCCGGGCTACCGGATCTCGTTACCTGCCCCTCCGCCGTCATTCCCTTCGTGCCCTACTACCAGTCGAAACTCGACGCGGCCGTGTGGCGTTCCTACCTACCGGCAGAGCTACTCCTTCCGGCCTCTTGGGTGCCGGGAATGCGCGAGGTCGGCACCCCACCACTCAATACCTGGGGCAACGTCTATCCGCGTACCGGTGAGGTCGTCCAGCAACACGAGGTCAAGGCCGCCGCGGTCCTGTCACAGCGCGTCGCCGATTTCATTACCCGGCCGGCGCAGCCGCACGTCTACGCCTACGTCGCCTCGGGCGGCACTCGACGGCGGCGAGGTCAGCTCGTGTGGGATCCGCCGCCGGCGCGCGAAAACGATCCCATGGGCGGCCTGTGGCAGATGAACGTGGCAGTCCCCACTCCCTGCCATATCTTCGGACTCAATGACACCGCGAGCCCGGTCTCCTACGGCGACGCCATGACCACCCATTCCGGCAGCTATGCCTACACACTCTGGCGTCCATACGCCTGCTGCCGGGTGCGTGGCCAGATCTTCCTCGGCAGCATCCAGTTCGGCTTGTGGTGAATGCGATGAGTCCTGTCCGTTTCGTGCCCCTGCTGGCCGTCTTCATCGCCGCGACATCCTGGTCGGCGCCCCCCCTTACCAGCCGGCCGCCCACTGTCATCCACGACGCCGGTGGCGTACCGCTCGCACCTTACTTCGAGCCGTTCGCTGACGACGCCGACAAGGGGGCCCGCGAGCCCGTCCGCCAGCCGCCGGCGCAACCACCGCCTCCGCAGCTCTTCCCGGTCGCCTCAGCCCGCGGGGGGCCCGGCCGGCTGCTGCAGAACCCGATGCCAAGCAAGTTGCCGGGCGGGCCGGGACAACCCATCTTCATCGTCGGCGACGACGCGGCCTCCGTCGACTGGCTGCAACGCAACGCGGACGCATTGCAGCGGATGGGCGCCCGGGGAATCGTTGCGTCGGTGCGCACCCCGGAGGATTTTCTGCGCCTGCGGGGCTTGGTCGACCTGCACATGACGCCCATGTCGCCCGATGCGCTCCTCGAAGCGGCCGGGATCCACGTTTGGCCCGTCCTCATCGGCGCCGATGGGACGATTTCCCAGTAAGAGGCACGTGATGAGCCAGAGAAGCATCCGCGCCCATCGGCTTGCGATCGCACTTGCCCTCGCCTACTCGGGCGCATCGCCCGCCACGGATCCGTCGCACGGCGAACTCGGACCCCTCGCTGCCGCGCTCTTCGCCACGGTGCCGCCTGCGGCATTGTCCCAAGCGGACCGGCGCGAGATCGCCGCCCTCACGCCCCTCGCCCTGCGCGACGGCATCGTCGTGAGCAGCCTCCTCGGCTGCGAAACGGCGATGCACCCCGAGGTGACAGTCGAAGACCTGAACGGCGACGGCGTCTCAGAGGTCTTCGTCGTCGCCGGCAATTCCTGCACGTCGGGGATGACGGGCAGCAGCATCTGGCTGTTCGCCAAACGCCTCGACGGGCGCTGGAGCCAGCGCCTCGACGTCACGGGGGTCGCCTACCGCGTGCTCCCAACAACGACCCAAGGATGGCGAGACCTGGCCATAGGCGGCCGGGGATCGTGCCACGGCGTATGGCGCTTCGCCGCGGACAATAAGTACCGGTACGTTCGCTCCGTCAAGCCCGACGGGACCGCGTGCCCGGGCCAATAGGAGGCGTGGAATGAACGTCCACATTCGGCTCGCTCTCGTCCTGTTTCTGCTGGCCGGCCTGGTCTGGGCCGGCGTGACATACACCGATTTCCTCAAAGCCCTGGGGCAACGCGAGAGCAGCATGAACCCGGAGGTCATCAACCAGGTCGGTTACGTCGGCCTCTTCCAGTTCGGCGAGGCCGCTCTGCAGGACGTAGGCCTATACGCGGGCGACGGCACACCGAAGAGCAACGACTGGGCAGGCACCTTCAGCGGCAAGTACGGCGTCAATTCACTGGCTGACCTCCTCGCGAATCCCGACGCTCAGATCCAGGCGGTGTCCGCTTACCACCAGCAGGCGTGGAACACCCTCACGAAGGCCTATGGTGCCGAAAGATACCTGGGGACGACGATCAACGGCATCCCGATCACCGCGTCGGGTCTCGTCGCCGCGGCACACCTCGTAGGCGCCGGCACCGTCGGGGAATGGTTGAAGTCGGGCGGCACGACGGATCCGGCCGACGGCAACGGCACCAGACTCGTCTCATACCTGGGGCAGTTTGCCGGCTATACGCTGGTCTTCGCGCCCCCGAGCTACGCCGAGGTGCTCGCGGGCGCCCCTTCGGGCGGTTCACCCGGCGGCTATGTCCCTAGTCCTGCCCCCTTAAGGCCGTCAGCCGGGACAGGCTCCGCCACCCTACTCAAGGGCAGCAGCTTCGGCTACACCTCAGCCGCCCAAGGTTTCTTCGGCGCCACTGGGTATCACATGGAGCAGGTCCGTCAACTACTGGTCGGAATTGCCGCAATGACCCTCGTTACCTGGCTCGCATGGCTCGTCGTCGCCAAGTGGCGCGGTCTATCGGAGGGATTTGATACAAGACGGGACCTTGCGCTCGATATCGGTCGGGCTATCGTTCTGACATGGATTGTGCTGCTCATCATGATGTAAGTCTGATGACTCCCGTGGAGGCGATGATGAAACGGACGCCATACCTGGCCGCCCTCCTTCTGGCGGCATCCCTGCAGCCCGCCCGCGCGGACGTGCTCGACGGCCTGATCTTCGGGGCCAAGTGCATGGGCGCGGCCGATCGCAAGGCCTGCGAGGAGCAAGCCAAACGCGATGCCGAGGATACGCGGGAGCGGATACGCCAGCAGCCGGACCCGAGCCACCGGCCCCTGACGGATCTTGACTCGCCCGACGATACGCTCGGCAAGAAGATCTATCGGAACTGGCGCAAGAACTTGGAATGCCATCCATATTCTGCACGCACCGTGCGCGACGTCGATTCGACTTATGCGCGGGTAATGAGCCGGTACAGCTTTGTTACCCCGAACCAAGCCAAGGTTCAATCAGGAACCGGCGAGGCGGGGCTTTACATCGCGGGTTATCTTCATGAGACCAACCCTGGCGCCCTCTACCGCCTCGAACAGGTGGTGCATTCGCCCGACGTGGCCAACGGCCGGCGCCAGTACAAGCTGCGGCTCGACCTCGGCCGCGACGGCTCCGGCACCCGTGTCACCGGCCAGTACTGTGTGACCACCGACGATCCGACCGGCTGGCGCGATTTGCCGGACCAGGTGCTCAAAAGCCTCAACAACACTTTCTAGCCACGGGGATCAACAATGCTCGACGACGAACGTCCCTGCCCACACTGCCGAGGCGCCCGCGAAGTCCGCGCCCAGGTTGAACGCCCGTGCCGCAGCTGCGGCGGCAGCGGTCGTGAGCGCCGCTCGTACGACGACGAACCTTGCCACACCTGCGGCGGCCGCGGCATGGAATCCGCATCCGAGTTCCAGCTTTGCACTGGGTGTAACGGACGGGGGTATGTTTGAAACGGGGTCGGCGTCGGCGAGCATCGAATCGGGCGATTGCGAGCATGACCAACTGCGCCTAGGATAAGTGCAGCTGACGAGCCGTTCGCGGCCCTATTGAATCCGGTTAGCCCCTGACACCGGAACGGCTTTCGAGCCCGGGGTTCTGTTCAGTTTCATTTTTTCCCGTGGGGAGTCCTTCCCCCACGCGGAGACGGCTCTCCATGTCTTTCCAAGGAGATGCCGATGTTCCACTTCCATTCGACAACATTGTCTGACGCAGCCCTGCTCGAGCGCTTCTTCGGCCAGGAGGCCGAAGACGTGTGGGAGCGCTGCGGCTCCTGGGCCAAGGTTCTCGAGATCGCGCGGGATCCGCGCACGGAGCCCTGGCATGCCCTCGCGAATGCACTGGAGATCCTGCAGCGTGGCTTGAGCGAAGACTTGGCGGAGCGCGATGCGCTCGATGCCCCCGAGACCGTGCGCGCGTTTCTCCGCACCTTCTTCATGGGTCGCCCCTATGAGATCTTCGTCGTGTTGTACCTGGACGCCCGCAACCGCCTCCTCCATGCGGAGGAAGCCTTCCGTGGCACCTTGACGCAGACCAGCGTCTATCCGCGCGAAATCGTGCGCCGAGCGCTCGAGCTTCGTGCGGCCGCAGTGATCTTCTCGCACCAGCACCCGTCGGGCGCATGTGAGCCTTCGATCGCCGACGAGTTCCTGACTCGGCAATTGAAGGAAGCACTCGCCATGGTCGACGTGAAGGTGCTCGACCACTTCGTCATCGCCGGCGCTGCGGACGTATCTTTTGCCCAGCGCGGGCTCCTGTAGTCCTGCCAATCCTGCGGCCCCTCTGTGGGGCCGCCTTCATCCCGTACCGCAGAGGTACTACGTCGAAAGCGCCACTGCAGCCGTGGCGTCGATCCGTCCAGGGAAATCGCCTGAAATTCCCCTGGACTTGCCAAACCGCGATCTGGCCGGTATTTTTGTGTCGTCTCCACGGCGCCATGCCGTCTCTCGAGACCCGGCGGGGAACGCCCTCGCTCTCTCGCTTCGCGCGACACTCGCTCACTCCCTTGCTCGTAGACCGGCGCTTCTCGCCGCTCTGACCTCGACTCGTCCCGACTCCCCGCCCGCCGCGGATGCAACCGCCATCGGCCGCGCCATGGCACGCATCGACCATCCGGACCACGAACAACAGCGAGGAAGCACATGAAGGAATCACAGGAAGCATGTCCCAGGCGCCGAATCGGCGGCCTGATCGGCGCCGGACAGGACTCGCGCGACAGCACGATGCCCCTGCCACATCAGCATCGAGGATGTCGCACGAGCCTCGACGTGGCGCGGAAAATGAGGGTGGGCATTCTGGCGTAGCTCCCATGGGGAGTGTCAGTGCGACCTGTTGCGCGTCGATCAAGAGGTGTCGCCGTGTTCCTCGATCTGCAACCTATGCGAGTGAGGTAGCGTCGTCATGAGCATCAAGGTCATGTCGCTCGTGTGGGAAGGGTTCCCTGCATCCGGAAGCGAGATGCTGGCAATGCTCGCTCTCGCCGACTGGTGCAACGACGAGGGCGGAAGTCTCCACCCGTCGATGAAAGCTGTTGCGGAAAAGATCCGTGTTTCGGAAAAGCAGGCCCGTCGGATCATCCACGCCTTTGAAGAAACGGGATACCTCAAGGTGGTCGGGAATGCCAATGGTGGCGCGCCCGGCACCACCAAGCAGTACCAGCTCAACGTCGTGAAGCTCAAGGCGCTGGCGGACGAGGCGGCAGCCCAAAAGACGGCTCCCGTCGATGTCACCCCTCCCGCCAGCGTCACCCCTCCCATGCGTGTCACCCCTCCCTTCGATGTCACCCCTCCCACCCATGGGAGGGGACGGCTCCCACCCATGGGAGGAGAGGGCTCCCATGGGTGTCCCGAGACGCCTCCCACCGGTGGGAGCCAAACCACCAGTGAACCACCAATGAACCACCAGTTAACCGTCAGGGGGACGGCGGCACCTGCAGAGCCAGAACTCCCCTTTGCTGTCGCCAAGGCGCCAGCCCCCCAGCAGGCCCAGGCCCCGCCGGGCGAGACGGCGCTGCAGGCCGCCTGCCGGGCGACCTGGGCAGCCTACCGGCAAGCCTATGCAGACCGCTACGGTGCCGCCCCGGTGCGTAACCAGAAGGTCAGCTCCCAGGTGAAGCAGTTCGTGCAGCGCATCGGCTACGAGGAATCGCCCCTGGTTGCCGCGTGGTTCGTGCAGCACCCGGGGAGCTACTACGTCGGGCGCATGCACGACTTGGGCTGCTTGCTGAGCGACGCCGAGAAGCTGCACACCGAGTGGGTGACGGGAAGGGTCATGACCGCCGGCAAGGCCCGCCAGTCCGACAGAACCGGCACGACCATGGCCGCACTCGCCGAGGTGCTGGCCGAGCGAGGAGAGTCGCTGTGAGCGCAAACATACTGAAGGCCATCGCCGTGACGGCCGAACTGACCGGTATCGAGCTTTCGACGGTGGCGCTGAAGGCCATGGATGCGGACCTGTCCGCCTACCCGGAGGCCGACGTGCTGCACGCCCTGGACCGTTGCCGCAAGGAGCTGAAGGGCCGCCTGACGCTATCGGCCGTACTCGAGCGGGTCGCGGAGCTCGATGGCCGCCTTGGCGCGGAGGAGGCGTGGGCGACCGCGCTTTCCGCGGACGACGAAGCGGCGACCGTGGTGTGGACCGACGAGATCGTCCAGGCACTGGCGGTGGCCAAACCGCTCCTCGATGCCCGGGACAAAGTGGCCGCACGCATGGCTTTCTGCCAAGCCTATGAACGTCTGGTGCGTCAGGCGCGCGAGGTGAAGGTGCCGTGCCATTGGTGTGCGTCGCTTGGCCATGACCCGGGCCGGCGCGCGGAGGCCCTCGCGGCGGCGGTCGAGGCGGGCCGGCTCACGCATGCAGCCGTCCAGCCCCTGCTGCCCGCCCCGGCGGAGAGCGATGCGGTGGTCGCGGCGCTCATCGGCGGCGACGACGCGAAACTGCTCGCCCACGTTCCAAAGGATGGCCGCGAGACCGCGTTGCAAAACCTCCAGTGGCTCCGCGCCCACCTCGCCGAACGGGAAACCCGGGCAGCGGCGCGTGAGGCGCAGCGCGCGACCGATGAGCGAGGGCAGCAGGCGGCCGTGGAGGCGCGCAAGGCCAGCATGTTCCGCGCCGTGCAGGAGCGCATGAACGACACGGCTTCGACGGACGACCGCCCTCTCCCAAAGACCTTGCTTGTTCCTTGAATGCCAACTTGGCATGAACCAGAATACAAAAACATTCTCAAGCGGCGGCTCCTCGCAGCCGCGCGACCTGTCAGCCCCTGAAACAGGTACGGCGTCAGCCCGGGGTTTTCGTCCAGGTTGCATTCAATTTCCCCCTTCGGGATGACCCACGTCCTGGTTCGCGGATCGTGCGTTCTCCCGTCCAGCACTTACCCCTCGACGAGATCGCCAAATGTGGCACGACGAACCCGTGGACAGGCCGGGACAGGATCCCCAAGCCTGCCTTCCATTCGCCCAACGGGAGGACCGTTTTCGCGAACGCATCGCACATTATCAGGAGCTGCTGCTCGTCTTTCCCGGCTCCGCTTACCTTGCAAACGAGCTCGCCAACTACCAGAGCTGGTTCCGCGAGCATCTCTTGCTGCGCACCACCGGCGCTATCGCCGATGAAGCGCTACCGTTCTGACTGGAAAGCAGCGTTCCGGGTGAGTGAGCCCGGAACGCTCGACACTACCCACGCGGCCGACACGCCGTGACAATGCCTTGCGAATAGTCGACCGACGCACTATCGTAAATCGGTCCCCTCGACAATTTCTGCGCTCGATCCCCTCGCTCAGCGACGCCCCTTCGATCACCGTTCGAAGCAGCTTCGCGCCTTGCCTTCCCTTCGCTGTTGTCTGAGCGACCCACCCATGCGGGTTGCCTCGTCTCGTCAGATCTCTTGCAGCCGGCGCATGCCGGCGCACTGTCCAGGCCTTGCGCGCCTGGCCTCGCTCCGCTTTCGCGATCGGTGTCCCCTGCCGCCGCGCCCCGCGCCCGGCTATGACACGTCGAAAAGCCAAAAACCACGGCCGAGACACTCTCGGCCACCGGCAACCGAGACACGGAGAGAAACCATGCACACGACACACAATCCCCCGGAATCCCCGCATCGGTGGAATCGACGACGCAGTGCCCGGCCCAGGCGTAGGGTCCATCAGGCCACCGACGCTACGACTCGCTCGCACCTTCACATCGGGCGAGACCTCAGACGCGCCCTCGAGCATCAGGAGTTCGTCCTTCACTACCAGCCCGAGATCGACACAGGCACCGGCCGCATGGTGGCGGCCGAGGCACTGATCCGCTGGCTGCACCCGCAGCGTGGCATGATCGGCCCCAATACCTTCATCCCCGTCGCGGAACACGTGGGCCTGATCGGCCGGATCGGGCAATGGGTGCTCGAAACCGCGTGTGCGCAACTTCACGCGTGGCGCGCCGCCGGCCATGATCTGCGAGTCGCGGTTAACTTCTCGGTCGAGCAGTTGCGCCGGCGCGACATCACCGACACCGTCGCCTACACGCTCGAACGATTCGACCTCCGGCCAGATGACCTGGTCGTCGAGATCACCGAGAGCATCTGCATGCACGCCCATGACCGCGCGCGGGAGAGTCTCGCCCACCTCGCTCAGCTGGGTGTACGGCTGGCAATCGACGACTTCGGCACCGGCTACTCGTCGCTGAGCTACCTCAAACGCATGCCGGTCCGCATCCTGAAGATCGACCGAAGTTTCGTCGTCGATCTCGCCGACGCCGCCGATGCGACCATCGTGCGAAACATCATTTCGCTCGCGCATGAGCTGGATCTGACCGTCATTGTGGAAGGCGTCGAGACGGCAGATCAACACGAGCTCCTGCGCGTCATGGGCTGCGACGTGGTCCAGGGCTACCTGGTTGGTAAGAGCCTGCCGCCGGCCCTGTTTCACGACGCTTTCCTCGCGCACCGACGGCACGCGATCGTAGTGCAGAAGCGGGTCTGAATGGACAGGTCGACCGACAAGCTGGCGCTGCGTGCCGGTCATTCCGATGCGGCCTCGCTATGCCGGAGGAGATGACATGCGCGGTCATCGACGCAGCCGTCCGCTCCAAGTCGGTCTCGAACTGGCCGGGCATGCCCTCTGGTCGCTATACAATGCGATCGACTGCAAATAAACGGAACTCAGCCGGCAACCATGACCAACCTCTCCAACTACACCCTCCCCCAGCTCAAGCAACTCACCGCCCGAATCGAGAAGGAAATCGCCAAGCGCCAGTCCGCGACCAAATCAGATCTTCTGAAGAAGCTGACGAAGCTCGCGAAGGAAAATGGCCTCTCGCTTGACGACGTGCTCGGAAACGCCACTCCGGCTCTGGCGAAAGCCCCGAAGGTTGCCTCCAAGGAGAAAGTTGCGCGCAAAGAGCCGCTGCCAATTAAATATCAACACCCAAGCAACCGCGATCTCGCTTGGTCCGGACGCGGGCGCCGGCCGCAGTGGATCGAAGCTTGGTTGGCGCAGGGAGGTGCAATGAGCGCGCTGGAGACCGCAGCGCAAAAGATGGCAAGGCCGCGCATGAAGAAGGCGACGGAAGCGCAGCCGGTAGTGCAGGAACCGCCGGCAGAGCCCGTGGCTGGCTAAGAACTTATCCGTAAATAGATATACTTTCCTCCTGAGCCGCAATGAGCACGGCGTCGGAGTGAGAGGATGGCGATGCGAGTCGAATCGTGGGTGGTAACGGATGCGTTCTGGCAGCGGGTGGAACCGCTGGTACCGCAGCGCGTGCCGTCGCCAGACAAGCAGTACCTGCGCAAGCCCGGCGCCGGCCGTCCCCCGAAGCCGGCGCGACAGGTGTTCGAGGCCATCGTGTACGTGCTTCGCACGGGTTGCCAATGGAAGGCCTTGCCCAAGGAGCGCTTTGGCAGCGCCAGCGCCATCCACAAGCGCTTCCTTGAATGGGAAGAAGCGGGCTTCTTCGAGGCAGTGTGGAAAGCGGGGCTGGCCGAATACGACGAGATGGAGGGCATCGCCTGGCGCTGGCAAAGCGTCGATGGAGCCATGATGAAGGCCCCCTTGGCGCAGGAAGCCGTCGGCCCCAACCCGACGGATCGGGGAAAAAAAGGGCAGCAAACGCCATTTGCTGGTGGACGGCCGTGGCGTCCCGTTGTCGCTCATCGTGACCGGGGCGAACGTCAATGACGGCAAGCGGCTCAATGAGGTGCTCAATGCCATCGTCGTCAAGCGCAGATGCCCGCCGGTTCGACGCAGCAAGCACCTTTGCGCCGACGCAGGCTACCGCAGCGCCGAGAATCTTCGCACGATCGAGACGCACCGCTATATCCCTCACGTCGTTAGCCACCGCCAGGAAGCAGACATCAAGGGACGCGACCCCAGCAAGAAGGCAAAACGATGGGTCGTTGAGGTCGCCCACAGCTGGTTCAATCGCTTCCGCAAGTTGCTTGTGCGATATGAGAAGCTGGAACGAAGCTTCCTCGCCCTCAACCACCTTGCCGCTGCCATCATCGCCTTTCGCAACGTGCCGCTCGGCATCAACATAATTTACGGATAAGTTCTAAGCCCGCTTCGGGCTATCGGGGAGTTCCCGCGTCCCGGCAGCGCCGGGCCTCACGGACCGTTCTACTGGGACTGCTTAGCCGTAACGAGTGGCAGGTTCCTGAGCGGAGCAGGCGTCCGGAGCAGAGGATGACCGGGAACTCCTCGGCCGGAGGACTAAACCGCTCGCGCGGTAGGGCGTGCTGAACCGCTTCGGACGGTCAGGACGTCGCGGGTGTGCATTGGCAGTGCTCTGCCATGTTGGAAATGAGGCGATCCGCCTCGTTTTCGACAGGAGCAAGCCATGGAAACCCAGAAGCCGAGCATCAGTCCGTTGCGCCAGCGCATGATCGAGGACATGCGGATGCGCAAGCTGGGCGATCGAACCCAGGAAGGGTACGTGCGCGCCGTGCGCTACTTCGCGAAGTATCTTGGGCGCTCGCCGGATACCGCGACCGTCGAGGATCTGCGGAACTACCAGCTGTACCTGGTGGATCACGGGACGTCGCCCACGTCGCTCAACGCGGCAATCTGCGGCTTGAAGTTCTTCTTCACCGTCACGCTCGACCGTCCCGAGCTGATGGCCAAGATGCAGCCGGTGCATCTGCCGCGCAAGCTGCCGGTGATCCTGAGCCCGGACGAGGTGAAGCGCCTGATCGCTGCGGCCGGCAACCTGAAACACCAAACCGCCTTGGCACTGGCCTATGCGACGGGCTTGCGCATCAGCGAAGTCGTGTCCTTGAAGGTCGCCGACATCGACAGCCAGCGCATGACGCTGCGGGTTGAACAAGGCAAGGGCCAGAAGGATCGCTATGCGATGCTTTCGCCGTTGCTGCTGCAACGGCTGCGCGTGTGGTGGCGAGTGGCCCATGCGCAGGGCAAGATGCTCGATGGCGGCTGGCTGTTCCCTGGTCAGGATCCGGTCCGACACCTCAGCGCCCGGCAACTCGACCGTGCCATCCACGCAGCCGCCGACGAAGCGGGCATCGACAAGCGGGTATCGATGCACTCGCTGCGCCATGCCTTTGCCACCCACCTGCTGGAGCAGAAGGTCGACATCCGCCTGATCCAGGTCCTGCTCGGGCACAAGAAGCTGGAAACCACCGCCCTGTATGCCCAAGTCGCCACCGACATCCTGCGCGAGGTCGTCAGCCCGTTGGAGAAGCTGAACTCGCCGTAGCGCGGCCATGGTGCGGCCTGCCCTGGAGGTCGCCGACATCTTCCGCACCCATGGCCCCGCGTGGCGAACAAAGCAGTCAGGCCACCTGAGCCTCGGTCAGCTCAAGGTCATGTCGGCCATCGAACAGTGCCGTACCGCGGCGCTGGGCGGACACGCATTGCGTTGCAATGCCTGCGGCCATGAGGAGATCAGCTACAACTCCTGCCGCAATCGACATTGCCCGAAGTGCCAGGCGCGTGCCGCGCAGCGCTGGCTCGAGGCCCGACAGGCCGATCTGCTGCCCGTCGAGTACTACCACGTCGTCTTCACGCTGCCCGAACCGATCAGCGCCATCGCCTACACCAACAAGGCGGTGATCTACCGGCTGTTGTTCGACATGGCAGCGGAAACGCTGACGACGATCGCCGCCGATCCGAAACACCTCGGCGCCCAGATCGGCGCCACCCTGGTCCTGCACACCTGGGGTTCGGCATTGACGCATCATCCCCACGTGCATGGCATCGTCCCCGGCGGTGGAATTTCTCCAGACGGCAAACGCTGGGTAACCTGCCGGCGCGGGTTCTTCCTGCCGGTGCGCGTGCTGTCGCGCTTGTTCCGTCGGCGCTTCATCGAGGAACTCGAGAAGCTCTATCGCGCCGGCCAGCTGCAATTCTTCGGCGAGCACGAGCCCCTGGCCGATGCCGGCGCGTTCGGCCGGTGGTTGGTGCCGCTGCGCAGGTGCGAGTGGGTGGTGTATGCCAAGCGTCCGTTCGCCGGTCCCGAGGCCGTATTGGCCTATCTCTCCCGCTACACCCACCGGGTGGCCATCTCGAACCGGCGATTGGTGGCGATGGATGAGCACGGCGTGTCCTTCCGCTGGAAGGACTACCGCGCCAAGGGGGGTACCCGCCACAAGACGATGACGCTTGCCGCCGACGAGTTCATGCGGCGCTTCCTGCTGCATGTGTTGCCAACGGGTTTCCACCGCATCCGTCACTACGGACTGCTGGCCAATGCCGGGCGACAGCAGAATCTGGCGAGGGCGCGTACCTTGCTCGATGTGCCTCGACCCGAACCGGTCGACAACGAAAGCGCCGTCACGCCGTCACCGACCTTCGTCTGTCGCTGCTGCGGCAGCGCCATGCTGGTCGTCGAGATCATCATGCGTCGACAGCCAATTCGTGCTCCGCCATGATGCACCGCTTGCAGCTCTCTCGTCACACGACAGCCTCGGCGCCCGAGTTCCCGGCGCCGGCAGCGGCCGGCTGTTGTTCGATGCCTTCTCGCCAGCATTCGCCGCTTCCGGCACGCGCGATCGTGGCGCCAATGACCGCCCTCGGTGCCGAGCTGTGCGTTGCCGACGGTTCGAGGCGCCAATCATCGGTCATCCCGGGAACACCGGCTGGCGTCAAATTCCCATAGGCCGCGTCCCGCCCAAACCGCGCGGCAGCATCCCGCGGTTTCGTCCCTGGAGGTTTATTCAACGTCTGCCCGCAGGCGCTCTCGCGTCATCCAGCCTCGTCACGTGGAGGGCAGACGTCAAACAAACCTAAACCAATGCCGCCGTTGGCCTGTCGCCCTCAATCGGGCTGCATTGCATGGGTTACCAGCCGTTCAACCTTGAGAATGCTCGAACGGCGGCTTCGCTAACCGTTGAACGCGAACAACGACCCATAGCGGCGTGTCCTCTGGGTGCGCGATGTACATCCTCGTGGCAACGGCCAAGCTCAACGGGCTAGTTCCGGCGGCTTAGGCCCGGTTGAAGGAACGCTCGCGAGAGGTCAGAGCGGGATTGCTCACATGGCGTCCGCAATTGCTCGTTCAATCCACGTGGACAAGTTCCTGTTGATATCACCGTACGCGTCGGATGCGGAGGGGTCGTACGTTTTAGGAACGTAGATCTGCCCATTTGCCTTGGTGAACTTGGTGCCGTCAAACGGATTGGGGCCCTTCCGGCAAATCCCCATTTTCGGGCATTTCAAGTTATGCACATTGATGCCGAAGAGCCCCTTGCCATCCTTCCAAGCCTTTTTGATCTCATACTGCACCCACGGTCTTTGCGCAGTCTCCATGCCGATGAGCACTATGGCGCAGGTCTTTCCTTGCATATTGTCGTTAATCCATCGCTCTACCCCACCGGCCGTGCGCCTGATCTGCTCCCAGTTGTTCGGAGTGGTTGGCTCGTTACCCTCGATAACACCCATATTGCGCACCTGTTGTACGCGGAACACATCGTTGTCGAAATGGAAGCTGTAGAAGACTTTGCGTTTTATGCCGTTCATTTGTTCAGATCCTTTATGATCTTGATGATGCGCGAAACCAAATCAGTGTCGTTCGGCTGGCGTGTATCCAGGGCTTTAATGAGGGGTACGATCCAATCCATGCCGGGATAGTATTTGGCAGGGTCTGCAAGCACTTCATCCCAAAGCGCCTTCGCCATGTAGCCGCTAGCAGCAACTGGGATCGGCACCAGGCCATGCTCGATGGCGATCTCGAACTCTCGACGCACACCTGACGCGTCCACCACGTCGCCGTTGACGCGCTTGTTACCAAAAACGAAAACCGCAATGCCGGCAAGTGAGACCATGCGTTGCCGGTACTGCTCCCAGAGCATCTGAAGGTTATCGCCATGCTGCGGGAACGGCCTGACCACGAGTTGATCCTCAGAGTATTTTTGCGGGTTGCCGTAAATCGCCTCCAGCGCGCCGTTAATGACCGCGCTGCCTATCCCCCACCCGAACCCGTTGACCACGCGCAGGTTGGCTTTGACACTCTCTGCGGCCAGCGCGTGCACAAAGTTCAGAGCTTCCTGGCGGTCCCAGTCGCCATACTCTTCGGCGCTTCCCGACACGAAGATGGTCTTCTTGCGAAACCGGCTTTCTATGCGCTGCAGGATCTCCGGAATATCGCAGTAGTCATCAACCAGTAGCGTCTGGATGCCGAACCGCTTCAGATCGTCGATGCGGAGGTCCTGCTTCCTTCGCTTGTACGTGAAGAGCTCGTCGTCGTCTCCTGCCTCCTTCTGGACCTCTCTCATGAAACAGTAGTGCGTGCGCTTCTTGCCTCCGAAGACATGAAGCCTGCTGAGCATGTAGTCCAGGTTGGGGTCGGAGAAGCTAAAGCCAATGAAGAGGAACGTCTTAGAGACCAGATCACCGCCGAGTGCCGTGATGAAGGGCGCGTGTGTGTTGTGGTACTTCTCGTACTGCTCCTTGTACAGGACCGCGGAATTCGGGAAAGAAACGTCACCGTGCATCTTGTAGACCACGGCGTCCCTCTTGGGCTTGGTGGTCGTGAGGTGCTCTACGTCGAACTTGACGTCGGGCACGCGATAGGCCTTGCGCAGCGCATCCTCAATCAGGGTGTCGTAGTTGGTTGTCCAGTAGGTATGGATGGGCAAGCGCGCCAAGACCTCGTGGACGGGCGACGGCTCCGCGTGGCCGGAGAACTCCTCGAGGATCTTCTTGGCCAAGCCGTCGCTTGTCTTGCGACGGTTGAAGTGAAATTGGGCTACCGAGATGAGGTCGTGCTCGAGTTCGACTTTTAGCCCGAGCTCCGCAGCGATATCCCGCATCAGTTCAGGCCAGTCGACAAACCCGGAGCCCTTCGACATCCCGGCGCCGGCAAATACCGCCGCGGTGCCCTGCTCCAGGTCCTTCACGAAATCCTTGATGAACGCGTCAATCTCATGTTTTGGGGTCATCGGTGCTTGGCTCTGTGGTTAGGTTATGGCGATTGCCATTCGGGGTGATCGGATCATGCAGCGCTCTGTGGTCTGCGCGGACGCCGGTGCCTTTGCCACGCGAGCGCTAAAGCGCCCATCCTCCCCATGCTGGCAACCCACTTCTCACTTGGAGGACGTAGCGTAGGATCTCCAGTTCGGTTTGCGGTCGTTGAATTCACGCAGCGTTGTCCAGCGGCCTTGCCCCTCAACGAACACATCCTTCTGCCTCGTGTTTTGGTACGTGTCTTTAGTGATCTTGGGATAGAGCCCTAGGTACTCCTGACCCGAGAACTTGTCGTTCTCGTTATTCATCAAAGGCATGACCGCTACCTGGCCACTACGCAGTCCGTCGAAGTAGCCGAGTTCCCACGGCATCCACTTGGAAGTAGACGCCGCCTCGGTTGCCAAGTAGATCAACGAGGCCGACTGCCTCATCCGGCGTCGTAGTAATTCCGCCGTCTCGGAACTAACAGTGCTGCGATCGAGCTGTGTATCAGTGTCCCAGTCCACGTAGACCTTTAAGCCGCGCGCTTCAAGCAAACGCTTGACGCCCAGCACCAGATCGGCGTCAGTGCTCGAGTGGGACAGGAAGACGTCAAAGGACTCGCTGTCCCTACTCGCTTGGCGGTCCTCCTTCAGGATCTGCGCGGATGCCTTGACGAACTGAGACTTTGCGATTGTGGCCGTGCGTGCAGCAGTGCGCGCTTCGCTCTTGGTGAAGTACGTAGCCAAGCTTCCCCCTGGGGCGGTGGTTGGGCCCAGACGGCTCCGCCTCGATTGCACCGTTTTCGTATGGGCTCTTTGAAATGAAATATTACACGTGCTACTGCCCCAGATGGCATATCACGTACGCGTGGTAATGTGAGGACGACGACCGTCGCCTTGTGGCCGTCAGCACGAGTTGAAGTCCTCCCTGTAAGCGGTCGGACGCTCGCCGGTCTTCAATCAGATTCCGATCAACAGCCAAGGAGTCTGACATGGAATCCAATGAGCATCGGGAACCGTGGAACAAGGGAAGGCTGGTGGGTCAGAAGGCGCCGTTGAAGCCCAAGGATATTTGGGCCATCCGTATCCACCTTCAGAACGGCCACCGAGTTCGGGATCTGGCGCTGTTCAATTTGGCCATCGACAGCAAACTGCGTGGATGCGACCTCGTCGCCCTGCGCGTCCGTGACGTGACCCACGGCTGTCAAGTGTTGTCCCGCACAGCGGTCGTTCAGAAAAAGACGCAGCGGCCGGTTCAGTTCGAACTGACCGAACCAACCCGAACGACGGTGGCGACATGGATCGACAAGGCGAAGCTAAGGCCGGAGGACTTCCTCTTTCCAAGCCGGCTGCACGACTCGCCGCATGTATCCACCCGGCAGTATGCGAGGATCGTCGAGCAATGGGTGACCGCAGCGGGGCTAGATCCATCCGCCTATGGCACGCATTCGATGCGGCGGACGAAGGTGACCCTGATCTACAAACGGACGAAGAACCTGAGGGCCGTCCAACTCCTACTTGGCCACTCCAAGTTGGAGTCGACGGTCCGTTACCTCGGCATCGAGGTCGATGATGCCTTGGAGATCTCAGAGCAGATCGAGATCTGACCGTAGCACGGCCGCTCTCCGAGAGCATTCGCGGCGAGCGGCTGCTTACGAGCGCGCAGCCGGAAGGGTAGGATCGGCCAAACGCGGCCGTTCAGACCACGGTGCCGATAGGCGAACTCAAAAGAACTGATTCTCCAGCGGTATATGATGAAGTATTTATCGGCGCTGCCTGGATGAGGCCTATGCGAACCAAAACTGGTCGTAACGATCCCTGTCCCTGCGGAAGTGGGCGGAAGTACAAAAAATGCCACGGGGCGAGCGTTAAGCAACCGGGCGCCGGGGAGTTGATCGGTATCTGTCCGGCAATCCCCGTCAGGGGCACGGATCAGAGATCGACGAGGTGCCGCAACAGCGGGAAGGAGACGCGCCAGCTTTGACCGTCGCAGTCGAGGGTGGCGGTGCGCTGATTGATGCGCACGATGGTTCCGATGCGGGTCTGCAGGTGACGGTCTTCGAAGCTCACTTGGTCGCCGACTCGGAAGTCTGCGCGGGTCGGAGACGGCGGCTCGGGCACCGATGGCGCCGGGATCGAAGCGGCGTCCGGGATTTCGATCGCCGCATACGGCAATTTCCATTCGCGCCGGGTGCGCTCGTCCTGCACGGTGAGTTGCGTGTCCTTCATCGCGACGATCCGCCCCGTGCGCAGCGACACCTGGGCGCCGGCCTGTTGCCCGTCGAGGAAACGCACCGACTGCCCAAGATGCAGATGGCGACGGATTTCGATGATCCGGGCCGGGTCCGACATCAGGCGTTCGAGAATCGTCGAGAGGTGGAAGAGTTCGAGGCTGGTGGCGCGGTTGAGGGCTTCGATCAGGGCAGCGTTCATGCGGCGGCGGGCGTCCAGTTCATCGGCAGCAGTTCTTCGAGGCGATCGACGCGGTGGGTGTTGATCCGTGCGAGCACGTCCTTCAGATAGGCATAGGGCTCGACACCGTTCAGGCGCGCCGTCTCGATCAGGCTGAAGAGTACCGCAGCGGCCCGCCCGCCGCGTGGGCTGCCGGCGAAGAGCCAATTCTTGCGCGACAGGGCCACCGGGCGCATGGCGCGTTCGCTCAGATTGTTGTCCGCGGCGAGACTGCCGTCATTGACGAACACGGTGAGCGCCGTCCAGTTCGACAGCGTATAGGCGAAGGCTTTCGCCAGCGGCGACTTCGGCAGCAGGGTCGGGGCGTGTGCGGTGAGCCAGCGATGGAACCAGGCGAGCACGCGTGTCGTGCGTCGTTGTCGCTGTTGCCGTCGGACGTCGGGATCGGCCTGGGCAATTTGGCTTTCGATGCGGTAGATCAGCCCGATGAAGCGCAGCGCATGATGCGCAAGTCCCGGCCGGGCCCCCTTGGGCATGGCCTTGACCACGTCGAAGTACTTCCTCCTTGCATGGGCCCAGCACGCAACGTGAGTCACCCCTTCACGGAAGCTTGCGTGGTAACCACTGTAGTCGTCGGCTTGCAGATAGCCGCGCCAGTCCCCGAGGATACGGCGTGGGTGCGTGCCGCTGCGATCCAGCGTGAAGTCGTACAGTGCCGCCGGCGCCACCGCCTGCCAGCGGCCGTGCTCGTCCTTGTGATGGCCTCCGGCCAGATATGCCCACATCCGCGCCGTGACGGTCTTGCCCGGCGCCTGCAGCGCGAGCGTCGTGTCGTCGGTGAAGATCACCGGGCTCGCGAGCACGTGCCGATGCAGCGCCGGCATCAGCACGCTCAAGAGCTCGGCCCCGTCGAGTACCCAGTCGCACAGCGTCTGGCGCGCGATCACGACGCCGTCGCGGGCGAGGATGCGCTGCTGACGGGCGAGCGGGCAATGATCGAGGTATTTCGACACCATCACGTGCGCGAGCAGCCCCGGCCCGGCGTTGCTCTTGGCGAGCGGCGAACCCTGGGCGGTGGCGGTGCGGATCGTGCTGCTGCCGTCGGCGCGCTCGCAGCGGTACTTCAGACGCACGTTCTGGATGACTTCGAGGCGCGCCGGGATGTACTCGAGCATCTCGGAGACTTCCTCGCCGATGCGCTCGACCACGGCGAAGGCGGCTTTCTCGTCCGCGGACAGATCGTGCTCGACGCGTCGCCGCGGCAAGTGTTCACCGATCGCGGCACGCCCCGGTTGGCGCCGGCGGTGCGCCTCGACCTCGCGAAACGCTTCCGGCGGCACCGGTACTTCGACCGTCTCGCTCCACAATTCGCCTTGCCCCGCGTGGATCGCTTCGCTGCGCGGACCGAACAGCCGCCGGCGCAGTTCGGCCAGTTGGTGGCGCAGGCTCTCCATCTGTGCGTCGAACTGCGTCCGCAACCCGTCGAGCTGCGCGGCCATCTCCAGCACCATATCCTGGAGCGGCTCCACGGCGGTGGGCAGGGTCGCGCGATCGATGACGGCAGGGCGATTCATGGCGCCCATCTTGCCAGCGGGCGCCGCCTCGGGGCAGTCGGTCAAACCCCAATTGCATGGCAGAGCGCGGCCTCGCACTCAGCTCACGCGGGACGCGGCCACCGCCGGGAGGCGCCGCACGCGGGCCAGATCGATACCCTCGAGCCACGCCACCAGTTCGCTCATCGCCAGAGCGCCGGCCGCAAGGCGTGCCGGATCGGCGAAGCGGCCCCGTTCCAGGCGCTTGTACAGCACCCAGAAGCCGTGGCGGTCCCACACCAGGAGCTTCACCTTGTCGCGGCGCCGGCCGATGAACACGAACACCTGCCCCGACAGCGGATCCATGCCCATGCAGGAGGCGACCAGCTGCGCCAGCGCGTCGATCGATTTCCTCATGTCGACCGCCTCGCTATACACATAGGCCCTGACCGCCGAGGACAGGATCACAGCAACTGCGCCAGGATGCGATCGAGCACCTGCTGCGCGGCCGCCCCTTGCAGACGCAGCGTCATCGTGCCGGGCAGGCGCACTTCGATTTCCGCGCTGCGGGAGGACGCATCCGCACCATGAGGGAGTGCGATGAACTGGCCCCGCGCATCGGCCGACTTCGACTTTGCCCGCGACGCGGGCTCGACGTCGGTCTCGGCGCGCACCAGACGCCCGACCCGACGCCGAAACGTCGACAGCGCCAACCCGTTCGCCTCGCAGTACTGCGGGATGCTCAGCCCCTGCTCGCGACGCAGCGCTTCATGCTGCTGCCAGAACGCGTCGCCGCGGGCCATCATCCGCTTGCCCGTGCGCCAGTCGATCCGACCGCCCGCCGCACCCATACCGCTGTCGCCATCCGAACCCAACTGTCCTTCCATCGTCGCCTGCTCCGCTATTCAAGGAGCGACAACGATCCAACAACGCGGGCAGGAACGGAAGAACGGGGGTTACCGGACGGATACGTTGATCGCGCGCGAGCGTTCGCGAGCACGACGGGCATTGGCTGATCTTATGCTTAGAGATCCTCGCTTTCGTATCTGCTACCTGATCCCTCACCCCGATCAGGATCTCGACGATGCCTCAGCTTTTCAGCTCTACACGCCGGGAGTGCTCGACACAGCGCATTTGGTCATGGCAGTCTGTCAATGGCCAGGCGATATTCGCGAGTTTGCCGCTGATCCGAGACACAAGCTGATGTTCCGAGCATTGCGCCTCATTGACCAGCGGATCTTGCCGATCGAGTTTGCGGCACTGGAGCATTTGGGCGATCTCCAGATTGGTCCATTCGTGGTCGTGATCACTACTTCTGCTACCCGCGACCATGTTGCAGCGATCTTGAGTCGCATTGACCGTCCTATCCTTCATATTTCGGATGAACCTAGCCAAGGCATCGTTGCAATCGGCGATGTCTCAGTCGAGTTGCTACGTGACTTTGCCAGATCAGTCCTGAACAATCGTGAGTCCGAAGACGGCTTCCGCCAAGCAGCTGGGGAGGTACTAGCGGAGGACATTAATCGATCGGTCCTACCAGCTCGGTGTGCTGCCTACAGTCACGGCCTCACTGCGGCGAATGAAGTGGCTCTGGCGGCGTTCAGTCACGCGTCGGGCACCGAGACACGCCTTGACGGGCAGGCGCGTGACATCCTGATCGAGGCTATGCTGGAATCGGCACGCGCAGTAGCGGAAGCAAGATCAGAACTCCTTCGCGATGATCTCAAGAGCAAGGTCTTAAATCGCTACATCCTGACGGCAATGTCGCCAGCATGGGTCTTTGACCGATCACCGCCCGACTTTCATCGCGTTGAGGATGCCAATGAACGGCGGCTCCTCCGAGTCCTCTGGACACACACGAGACGACAACGAGAATTCGTTACTCATTTGCCACTTCCTCTCGGGGTGGACGTGAGCAATCCGCTCATCCAGCTGATGATGCAGCATCGAAGTGCAGAGATGATGGCATACGTAGCTGGCTTAACTGCTCTCAGTGCGCAGGATCTGACTCCTGTGCTTCGCCTCGAGCCGAAGATCAATGAAATACGTCCGAGGCTAATCCAACTTGGAGGATGCGCGCGCGGATCAGGACCGCACCGTCCTTTCAAGATGCAGAAGTTGTTTACAGCGCTCTGCCATGAGATGCGTGACCTTATCGACATCCGGGTGCTGTCGGAACTCGCAGAATCTTCCCATCGCACTGGGGGGATCAAACTTGTAACTGATCTGCCCATTGAGTTCCTTACCATCGGATCCCTACCACTCAGCCTGCGATACGACTGTAGCCGAATCCCCGTAACACCCGGCAGCTTGTCCCTTTGGAGCCTTCTCCGGTCGGATATGGCGATCCTCCCAAGAAGCACCTTCGCCGAGATTCTCGTAGTGCGTTCGTTCTGCGAAGGGGATCCATGCCGCCTCTTGCTTGAGCGCGCAATCCGCCGTCTGCAGCAAGAAAGGGGCGTCTCAGTATCGTTCAGGATAGTGGATGTAAATACGCCTGAGGAATTCGTAGCTGCTCTTAACTCTTTCGATTCCTCTGTAGTGATTTTTGATTGCCACGGAGCCCGAGATCACGACGATCATTCGGGCACGATTGTGATCGGTGGAGCGCCTTTACACTTGTGGCAATACCGTACCGAGGTAAGAGTTCCCCCCATCGCGCTGTTTAGCGCCTGCGATACGTTTCCCCTTGACGGGTCTCACGGCTCTAGTTCGGCCGGAATGCTATTGCTGGGAGCACGAGCCGTTCTTGGTACGTTGCTTCCTATCGATGCACGCGTCGAGGCCGTGTTTGTCGCCAGGCTAGCCCTTCGAATAGCCGAGTTCCTCCCGCTTGCACTACGGCGGAGTCCGCATGGAATTGATTGGCGATCTTTCCTGGCCGGGATGCTTCGAATGGCTCACGTCTCGGAGGTCTTGCTGCCACTTGTTGCCAACGCAACGATCTCGCCCTCGCAAAGGGACGACATCCAATTGCACGCGAACATGGAGATTACTAACTTTTCAATAAGTAGTGTCACTATAGAGTGTATTGACACTCTGGTTGCCGGAAGAATGACTTCACGAGCTCGGGGAGTTTCTGAATGCTGCGCAGGGCCCCGAGTGCGAGGCGCTTCATGTCCTCCTTGCTCTCGACCACCTGGCGCGAAACCTTGCGCTTCACATGCGCCCAGACCGTTTCGTCCGGGTTCAGGTGCGGCGAATACGGCGGCAGGTAGAACAGCTTCAGCCGGCCGCCGAGGCTGTCGACATAGGTCTTGATCAACTTTGCCTTGTGGATCGGATGACCATCGACGATGACGAACACCGGCTTCTGAGCGCCGATCATCAAGCGCTTGAGGAACTCCAGAAAGACCTTCGCACCGACCGAGCCTTCATGCAGCATGAACCGAAACTCGCCCTGCGCGCTCACCGCCGAGATCATGTTCAGCGAAAAGCGCCGGCCGGTGGCCGTCACCACCGGCGTCTGGCCCTGCGGCGCCCAGGTGGTGCCGGTGTGGTAGTCGGAACGGATTCCCGACTCGTCGGCGAAGTAGATCGTCGCGCCCGTCGCACGCGCTTCGGCGCGAATGGCGGGATAGGTCTCGGTCTCCCAGGTCCGCACCAGCACGGGATCCTGCTGCCAGGCCTGATAGAGCGGTTTCTGGGCGCTGAAGCCCAGGATCTTCATGAGCCGGTGGACCGAGGAAACCGACAGTTCCTTCTTGAGCTGACGATTGATCAGGTGACGGATCAGCGTCAGCGTCCACAGCCCGAACTCGAACTTGAACTGCTGCGGGGTGTGGTCGCGGACCGCGCGGGCGAGCCAGGCCATCTCCTCGGCGCTGAGCCTGGGCGGACGTCCCGGGATCGGCTTGGCGAGCAGGGCGTTCTGGCCGCCGTTGGCGAAGTCGGCCAGCCAGCGGAAGACGCTGCGAGGATTCACGCCGAACGAGGCGGCGACGCTCTGCACGGTCTGCCCCTCACGCACCGCTTTGATGGCCTGCTGCCGCATCACCTGCAAGGTGTGATGATCGTGGGCGCGACCGTCGGAAGTTCGCTTGCATTTCATGCCGCATATTATCGCCTATATGGCATTACTTTCGGGAAAGTTAGTAACCGCGGTAACCCGGACTGGTTTACGTCGGTCGAGGAACAGATCTGTCGGGTCCTCGGCAGCAAAGGTAGGAATAGCCTTAACCGTCTCACTGATGCACTTCTGCACGTTCAAGTGGGCAGCCCTGAATCACTCTTGATCGTCGAGCGCACCCCACAGGAAATAGTTGGCGAAGCTCTAGATAGCCTTCAAACACAAGGGAATCGCCCAACCCCCAGCGCGGAGCGGGAATTGATTCAGTGAGATCGGCTGGAGCTTCATAGCTTGGTCTCCGCTCGGGGTCGGGTCCGGCTGTAGGATGAACTTCGGAGCGGACGTAGAGGCCAACTTTCGGAGCTACGACCGCTGACTGACGCGTTGCTGCCTTTGGCGGCGACATACCCCAACGGCCGGTCAGGTTTAGGTTTGTTTGACGTCTGCCCTCCACGTGACGAGGCTGGATGACGCGAGAGCGCCTGCGGGCAGACGTTGAATAAACCTCCAGGGACGAAACCGCGGGATGCTGCCGCGCGGTTTGGGCGGGACGCGGCCTATGGGAATTTGACGCCAGCCGGTGTTCCCGGGATGACCGATGATTGGCGCCTCGAACCGTCGGCAACGCACAGCTCGGCACCGAGGGCGGTCATTGGCGCCACGATCGCGCGTGCCGGAAGCGGCGAATGCTGGCGAGAAGGCATCGAACAACAGCCGGCCGCTGCCGGCGCCGGGAACTCGGGCGCCGAGGCTGTCGTGTGACGAGAGAGCTGCAAGCGGTGCATCATGGCGGAGCACGAATTGGCTGTCGACGCATGATGATCTCGACGACCAGCATGGCGCTGCCGCAGCAGCGACAGACGAAGGTCGGTGACGGCGTGACGGCGCTTTCGTTGTCGACCGGTTCGGGTCGAGGCACATCGAGCAAGGTACGCGCCCTCGCCAGATTCTGCTGTCGCCCGGCATTGGCCAGCAGTCCGTAGTGACGGATGCGGTGGAAACCCGTTGGCAACACATGCAGCAGGAAGCGCCGCATGAACTCGTCGGCGGCAAGCGTCATCGTCTTGTGGCGGGTACCCCCCTTGGCGCGGTAGTCCTTCCAGCGGAAGGACACGCCGTGCTCATCCATCGCCACCAATCGCCGGTTCGAGATGGCCACCCGGTGGGTGTAGCGGGAGAGATAGGCCAATACGGCCTCGGGACCGGCGAACGGACGCTTGGCATACACCACCCACTCGCACCTGCGCAGCGGCACCAACCACCGGCCGAACGCGCCGGCATCGGCCAGGGGCTCGTGCTCGCCGAAGAATTGCAGCTGGCCGGCGCGATAGAGCTTCTCGAGTTCCTCGATGAAGCGCCGACGGAACAAGCGCGACAGCACGCGCACCGGCAGGAAGAACCCGCGCCGGCAGGTTACCCAGCGTTTGCCGTCTGGAGAAATTCCACCGCCGGGGACGATGCCATGCACGTGGGGATGATGCGTCAATGCCGAACCCCAGGTGTGCAGGACCAGGGTGGCGCCGATCTGGGCGCCGAGGTGTTTCGGATCGGCGGCGATCGTCGTCAGCGTTTCCGCTGCCATGTCGAACAACAGCCGGTAGATCACCGCCTTGTTGGTGTAGGCGATGGCGCTGATCGGTTCGGGCAGCGTGAAGACGACGTGGTAGTACTCGACGGGCAGCAGATCGGCCTGTCGGGCCTCGAGCCAGCGCTGCGCGGCACGCGCCTGGCACTTCGGGCAATGTCGATTGCGGCAGGAGTTGTAGCTGATCTCCTCATGGCCGCAGGCATTGCAACGCAATGCGTGTCCGCCCAGCGCCGCGGTACGGCACTGTTCGATGGCCGACATGACCTTGAGCTGACCGAGGCTCAGGTGGCCTGACTGCTTTGTTCGCCACGCGGGGCCATGGGTGCGGAAGATGTCGGCGACCTCCAGGGCAGGCCGCACCATGGCCGCGCTACGGCGAGTTCAGCTTCTCCAACGGGCTGACGACCTCGCGCAGGATGTCGGTGGCGACTTGGGCATACAGGGCGGTGGTTTCCAGCTTCTTGTGCCCGAGCAGGACCTGGATTGCGGATTCCGACCCAACGTGACCGCTGATACCGAAATAGTGTGACCGGTGATTCCGTGGGTAGTGACCGCGGATTCCGATTTGATCGTGACCGATTTCGGCGAGTTGTCGGAATGGGCGGTCACGATGTCGGAATCGTCGGTCACGATCAAATCGGAACGGGTTTGTGAGGCCAAGCGTGGCAACGTCGTTTGTCAGGCCGGCTACCCTCGCGTGCTTTGCGCGGAGACGGGAATGCCGGCGGAGCGGATTGCCATGCACAAGATCAGGGAGCTGTTACGGCTCAAATACGACTGCGCGCTGTCGCATGAGCGCATTGCCCGCGCGCTGTCGATTTCCAAAGGAGTGGTCGCCAAGTATGTGAAGGCGGCCAAGGCGAGCGAGCTGACGTGGGCCGAGTTGTCGGCGGCCGACGAGGCAGAGCTGCGCCGGGTGCTGGGGGTGGCCAGGCGTGGACGCGGCGCGAGCGTCGGCTATGCGGCGCCGGATCTGGCGGCGGTGCATCAGGGGCTCAAGCGAAAGAACGTCACGCTGGCGTTGCTGTGGGAAGAGTACGTGCAGACGGCCGGCGGGCCGAGCTATCAGTACTCGCGCTTTTGCGACCTGTACCGCGCGTTCGCCCGGCGCCTGAAGCGCTCGATGCGCCAGGTGCATCGCGCCGGCGAGAAGCTCTTCATCGATTACGCCGGCGACACGGTGCCGATCGTCGACGCCGACACCGGCGAGATTTCGCGCGCGCAGATCTTCGTCGCGGTGCTCGGCGCCTCGAGCTATACGTTTGCCTGCGCCACGGCGACGCAGTCGCAGGCCGACTGGCTGGGATCGCTCGCGAAGGCGCTGGCCTTTATCGGCGGCCTGCCCGAGTTGATCGTGCCGGACAATACGCGCTCGCTCGTCGGTCAGGCCGACCGCTACGAGCCGCGATTGCAACGCACCACCGCCGAATTCGCCGCACATTACGGCGTGGCGATCCTGCCCGCGCGCCCCTACAAGCCGCAGGACAAGGCCAAGGTCGAAGTCGGCGTGCAGATCGTGCAGCGCTGGATTCTGGCGCGGCTGCGGCACCGGCGTTTCTTCTCGCTAGTGGAGCTCAACGGTGCGATCGCTGCGTTACTCGAGCCGCTGAACACGCGCCCCTTCCGGCGCCTGCCGGGCTGCCGCCGCGAAGCGTTCGAGACGCTCGACCGGCCGGCGCTGCGCCCCTTGCCGGTCACGCCCTTCCAGTTCGCCCGGTGGAAAGGAGCCAAGCCCAATATCGACTACCACGTCGAGTTCGACGGGCATTACTACAGCGTGCCGTATGCGCTCGCGGGTCAACCGGTGGAGTTGCGCATCACCGCGAGCAGCATCGAATGCTTTGCCGCGGGCCGCCGCGTCGCGGTGCATGCGAGAAGCCACCGGCACGGGGCGTTCACCACGCTCACCGAACACATGCCCGCTTCTCATCAGGCGCATCGCCAGTGGTCCCCGGGCAAACTCATCGCCTGGGGCGCCACGGTCGGACCTCATACCGAGCAGGTGGTCAGCCACCAACTCGAACGCATGCCGCACCCCGAGCAGGGCTACCGGGCGTGCCTCGGGCTGATGCGCCTCGGTCGTCAATACGGCAACGAACGCCTCGAAGCCGCGGCTACCCGGGCCGTCACCCTCGGGGCGATGCGTTACCGCAACGTCGCCTCGATCCTCAAGAGCGGGCTCGACCGCGCGCCGCTCCCCACTCCCACTCCCACTGCCGCTAGCCAAACCGAACTGGCACTTCCCACCGTG